>NZ_CM145501.1:0-2687500 GCF_055521735.1 Novosphingobium sp. BL-A-41-Hi4A-0G | reverse complement strand
GGGGCGAACTGGATCACGTCGGGCGTGGCGATCGGACCGATCTCGTGGCGAACCCACTGGATCAGTTCCTTGCGCAGGGCCTCGTCGGGCTCGACTTCGGCGTTGCAGGTGACGAAAGCGTAGATGCCCTGACCCTTGATGTCGTGCGGCATGCCGACGACCGCCGCTTCGGCTACCTTGGCATGGGCGACGAGCGCGCTCTCGATCTCGGCGGTGCCCATGCGGTGGCCCGAGACGTTGATCACGTCGTCGATGCGGCCAGTGATCCAGTAGTAGTCTTCCTCGTCGCGGCGGCAGCCGTCACCGGTGAAATAGAGGCCCTTGAATGTGCTGAAATAGGTCTGGAAGAAGCGCTCGTGATCGCCCCAGACGGTGCGCATCTGGCCTGGCCAGGAGTCGGTGATGACAAGGCAGCCGTCTGTCGCGCCCTCGAGGAAATTGCCTTCGTTGTCGACCAGCGCGGGCTTGACGCCGAAGAACGGGCGCGAGGCCGAACCCGGCTTCAGAGGGGTCGCTCCGGGCAGCGGCGTGATCATCGCGCCGCCGGTTTCGGTCTGCCACCAGGTATCGACGATCGGGCAGCGGCTGTCGCCCACGACCTTGTGGTACCATTCCCATGCCTCGGGATTGATCGGTTCGCCCACGCTGCCCAGCAGGCGCAGCGACTGACGGCTCGTCTTCTTCACCCATTCGTCGCCTTCGCGCATCAGTGCGCGCAGGGCGGTGGGGGCGCCGTAGAAGATCTCGACCTTGAATTTGTCGACAACCTGCCAGAAGCGCGAGGGATCGGGGAAGTTGGGGACGCCCTCGAACATCACTGTGGTCGCGCCGTTCATGAGGGGACCATAGACGACGTAGGAGTGGCCGGTGACCCAGCCGATGTCGGCAGCGCACCAGTAGATCTGGCCGGGCCTATAGTCGAACACGTACTGGTGCGTCATCGACGCCCAAACCGAGTAACCGCCGGTAGTGTGGAGGACGCCCTTGGGCTTGCCCGTGGAGCCCGAGGTGTAGAGGATGAACAGCGGGTCTTCCGCGCCCATTTCCTCAGGCGCGCAATCGCCGCTCTGTCCGGCAATCCCGGAGGCCCAGTCGACATCGCGGCCCTCGACCAGGTTCACGTTGGCGCCGGTGCGGCGAAGCATGATCACCGTATCGACGGCGGGGCACTGCTGCAGGGCTTCGTCGACATTGGCCTTGAGCGGCACCTTGCGCCCGCCACGCAGGCCTTCGTCCGCCGTCAGGACGATGCGGCTGTCGCAGTCGATGATGCGTCCCGCCAGGGCATCGGGGCTGAAGCCGGCAAACACGATGGAGTGGATCGCGCCGATGCGCGCACAGGCGAGCATGGCGACGGCGGCTTCGGGCACCATCGGCAAGTAGATCGTCACGCGCTCGCCGCGCTTGACCCCGCGCGACTTGAGCAGATTGGCAAAGCGGCTGACATCTTCGTGCAACTGGCGGTAGGTGATCGCGCGATGCGGCTCGTCAAGGCCATCGGGCTCCCACAGGATCGCGACCTGATCGCCGCGGGTCGCCAGATGGCGGTCAAGGCAATTGGCCGAGAGGTTGAGCGTGCCGTCCTCGAACCAGCGAATGCCGAAGTCGGCCTCGTGGAATGAGGTGTTCTTGACCTTGGTGAAGGGCCTGATCCAGTCGAGCCGCTTGCCGTGTTCGGCCCAGAAGCTTTCCGGGGCCTCAACCGACTGGCGGTACATCTCGAAATAGCGCGCCTCGTCGACCAGCGCGTTGGCGGCCCATTGCGCCGGGACCGGGTAGACTGCCTCGCCCATGTCAGACTCTCCTCACGAATGCTTGCTCTTGCCGACAGGTCTACCGTTTGCCGGGCCGTCGGGCTTTTAGACAATAGTCGTAGAACCAGACCCTGTGAAAGCCCGGAAGGCAAGTGTCTGCCAAACCCGTCACGCAGCAGGATGTTGCGAATTTGCTGCCATGCGCTCCACCATTGACGCGGGTGCGCCTCTTGCCTTGGCGATCAGTGCAAGCCATCAGCGCGACATGGCAGAGTTTCGCGATTATCACGCCCACATCTATTTCGATCCGCATGAAGCCGGTGAAGCCGAGCGCCTTTGTCTGGCGATGCGCGAAGCGCTGGGAGTGGCGATGGGACGCGTGCATTCCCGCCCGGTCGGGCCACATCCGCGAGGATCATGCCAGATGACAATCCCTGCAGACCGCATTGGCGAAGCGTTGCCGTGGATGATGGACAATCGAGGCCGGTTCACCGTGTTCTGCCATGGCAACAGTGGCGATGATCTTGCCGATCACACCGCCCATGTGATGTGGCTTGGCGATAGCGAAACATTAAATCTCGCTCAATTCGGAGTGAAATGATCACATTCTGCATTTTAGCAACACTTTGTCGTGAATGCGCCCGTTGCCCGCAAAAGCACCGTCCCAGCTAGAGTTCGTGCAGTTCGGTATGGGGATCATCTGGAAGAAGCCGGGACTTTGAAGGCCTTTCACGGCTTTCAATCGCCGGCATTCCACCAGATCCAATCGATCTGCCGCGTTCGACACTGCTCTTCAACCTTGGCACCACGTACGCCGCTGCTATCGTGAACCGTGCTGCCGCAATCGCGCTGGGAACTTATGCAATCTCCATCGATCGTACTGGTAGAAGACGACGGTCCGCTGCGGACACTCACCGCCCGCGCCTTGCGGGAAAACGGTTACACGGTGCGCACGGCTGCAACGGGCGCGGAAATGTGGGTGGCGCTGGAAAGCGAGCCTGCCGATCTCGTGGTGCTGGACATCATGCTTCCGGGGACCAGCGGGATCGAACTGTTCCGCCGACTGCGCAAGCAGAGCGACGTGCCGATAATTTTCGTTTCTGCCCGCGGCAGCGAGGAAGACCGTGTGCTCGGCCTCGAACTGGGTGCCGACGATTACCTGCCAAAGCCCTTCAGCACACGCGAACTGGTTGCCCGCATCGGCGCAGTCCTGCGCCGAGGTACCACCGCCGTCACCGACACTGCGGGCGACACCGGCAGCCGCAGCGGCGATATCCGCTTTGATGGCTGGACCGTCTCGATGGCGCGGCGCGAACTCCATTCGCCGAGCGGGGCCATGGTCGACCTGACCGGAGCGGAATTCGACTTGCTGGCAACCTTCATCAGCCAGCCCCAGCGCGTCCTCGGGCGCGAGCGCCTGATCGAACTGTCACGCACTCGCCTGGGTGACAGTTCCGACCGCAGCGTCGACGTGCTGGTCAGCCGTCTCCGCCGCAAGCTGTCGGCGGCAGGAGGCAATGCGCCGATCGTCACGGTTCGCGGGGTCGGTTACATGTTCAAGGCAGAGGTGCAGCGCGCCTGATGCTTGCGCGCCGGTTTGGCCTGCCCGAGCGGCTGCTTGCGATCCTGCTGCTTGTCGCGCTCGTCGACTTCGCGGCGAACACCCTGCTTTTTGAACGTGCCAGCCGCTTTGCGCTGCGCGAGGATGATGCGGCCCGCGTGGCCGAGAATCTCGTCATCGCCAGCCGGGCGATCGGACGCGCGCCGGTGGCGGAGCGGCGACAAGTGGCCAGGGCGCTCAGCTCCAGCCGCTTCGCGCTCGACTGGCAGCCGTCCGGTGCCCGGCCGACCGGTTCCGTCCAGCTTTCCCGGTTGCGCGAGCAGATGGTTGAGGATGCGACGGAGCTTGGCCATGCCGACCTTCAGCTGCATCTGAGGCCTGTCGGTGTTGCCGGAAATGTCTCCGGCTCGCTGCTTCTGCCTGACCGCAGCGTCGTTCTGTTCCAGACTTACGCCAGCGATGCCTGGAGTCTGAACGCCGGTCGGATCATCACGCTGATGTTGCCTACGCTGGCGCTGGTTCTGTTGGCATGGGTGCTGTTTCGGGCAACGCTTTCCCCGCTGCGCGCACTGGTTCGTGCTTCAAAGACCGTCGGGGCAGGGCCGCCACAGCCCTTGCCCGAGCAAGGTACTGCCGAAGTGCGCGACCTGATCCATGCGTTCAACGAGATGCAGCAGCGGGTCTATGAATCGATGACCAATCGCACGCACTCGATGCTGGCTATCGGGCACGACCTGCGCACGCCGCTTGCCCGAATGCAACTGCGCGTCGAGGGTCTCGATCTCGACGACGAAACGCGCGAGGGGATGAGCGCTGACCTTGGCGAGATGCGCCACATGCTCGAATCCCTCCAGGCCTTCGTCGAAACCGGCGGCTCGCGCCTGCCTGCCGAGCGAGTCGACGTTGCGGTCATGACGCAGACGCTGGTCGATACTGCCGCGGACAATGGCAGCGATGCGACGTTTCACGGGCTTGAAAGCCTAGAGATCGTTGCCCGTCCGGTGTCGTTGCGGCGGGCGCTTTCCAACCTGATCGAGAACGCGCTGCACTATGCCGGAAACGTCAGGGTCACGGTGCGGCGGGACGGGGACTTGGCCGAGATCGTCATCGAGGATGACGGGCCCGGCATTCCCGGCGACCGGCTCGACGACGTGCTGCAACCCTTCGTGCGACTCGACTCCGCCCGCTCTCGCGATACGCCCGGCATGGGCCTTGGACTGGCCATAGTCCGTCGCGCGGTGCAGCTCGACAATGGCACGTTGCACTTGCGCAATCGTCCTACGGGTGGGCTGATCGCGACCTTGCGCTTTCCACTCGCGACCAGCTGAGGTGCCTGCAACACTTCGTAACGCATGCGCGCCGAAACAGAAAGAGACGAGGCATACTTTGGTTATGGTTTTGACAATCCAGCAGGATTGCCCGCCTTAACGAAAGGTTCCTTGCGTGAACGAACTCATCGGTCGTGTCTTCAGCTTCGAGAAGACTGTCTTTCCCGACAGCCGCGAATTGTTCGGCAAGCTCGTCAGCGAAGGGCAATCGCCAAAGGCGCTGATGATCTCCTGCGCGGATTCGCGCATCGTGCCCGAACAGATCATGCAGGCAGAGCCGGGTGAACTGTTCGTCTGTCGCAATGCGGGCAACATGGTCCCGCCCTTTGCCACGATGAATGGCGGGGTGACATCGACGGTCGAGTACGCGGTGATGGCGCTGGGCGTGCGTGACATCATCGTCTGCGGTCACTCCGACTGCGGCGCGATGAAGGCGCTTTCGGCGCCCGAACTGCCCGAAGGGATGCCCAACGTCGTTGCCTGGCTGCGCCATGGCGCGGCGGCCGAGCATGTCGTCTCCAGTTGCTCGCCCAACCTTCATGGCGACGAGCGTGTGCGTGCGGTCAGCCTGCAGAACGTGATCGCACAGCTGGCGCACTTGCGCACGCATCCCTCGGTCGCCGCAGCAATCGCGCGCGGCGAGATGGCGCTGCATGGCTGGTTCGTCGACATCAGCGCAGGGATGGTGCTGGGCCTTGATGGCGAAACCGGCGAGTTCTCACCGCTGCGCGAGGACAAGCCGCTGCCGGTGGCCCTTCCTGCCCGCCGCCGTTCGGTGATCGACAACTGGACAGCAGAGGCAGCAGAATGACTTCGCCTGCCGCCGATGCAGGTGAGCGCAGCGGTCCATTCCGCTTTCTTGCCCGCGACCTGACCGCCTCGATCGTGGTCTTTCTCGTCGCCATGCCGCTGTGCATGGGCATCGCCATCGCCTCGGGCGTGCCGCCAGAGAAGGGACTGGTCACCGGGATCATCGGCGGCATCGTCGTGGGTCTGCTTGCAGGGTCGCCGCTGCAGGTCAGCGGTCCGGCCGCCGGGCTTGCGGTCATCGTGTTCGAATTCGTGCGCGACAACGGCCTCTCGGCGCTGGGGCCGGTGCTCGTGCTGGCAGGTGCGCTCCAGCTCATTGCGGGCGTCGCGCGCCTCGGTGGGGTGTTCCGGGCGATTTCGCCGGCGGTCGTGCACGGCATGCTCGCCGGGATCGGCGCGCTGATCGTGATCGGCCAGTTCCACATCCTGTTTGATGCCAAGCCCCAGTCCAACGGGATCGACAATCTGGCGATGATGCCTGCCCGCGTCCTTGGCCTGACGCCGTTCGATCTGCGCTCGACCGAACTTGCGCTGATGCTCGGCCTGCTGACCATCGGCACGATGATCGCGTGGGAGAAGCTCAAGCCCGCGAGCCTGGGCCTGCTGCCGGGCGCGCTGCTTGGCGTTCTTGCTGCTACGCTTGTGGCGTGGGGAGCAGGGCTAGACGTTGCCCGCATCGTGGTACCCGATTCGATCGGTGCCGCCTTCGCCCTGCCCGACGGGGGCTTCCTTGCGCCGCTGACCCAGGGATCGCTGATCGTCTCGGCCATTGCCATCGCCTTCATCGCCAGCGCCGAAACGCTGCTCTCGGCCGCTGCGGTCGACCGCATGCACGACGGCACGCGCACCGACTACAACAAGGAACTGCGCGCGCAAGGCGTGGGCAATCTGCTGTGCGGGGTGTTCAACGCACTGCCGATGACCGGCGTGATCGTGCGCAGTTCGGCCAATGTCCAGGCAGGTGCCAAGACGCGGCTCTCGGCCATGGTCCACGGCGTGTGGATCCTCGGCTTCGTGGCCCTGCTGCCCTTCATCCTGCGCGAAGTGCCGATGGCGGCGCTGGGCGGGGTGCTGGTGGTGACGGGCTGGAAGCTGGTCAGCCTGAAGCAGGTGCGCCGTCTGTTCGAGGTTCACGGCTTCATGCCCGCCCTGATCTGGGCGGCGACGTTTGCGCTTGTGGTGACGACCGACCTGCTCACCGGCGTGCTGGTCGGCCTGGCGCTTTCAGCGCTTGAACTCGTGCCGCATCTGCGAAATCTACGATTCAAGGTCGGCGAGACCACGATCGGCGAGACGGTTCGGCTCGAGCTCGAGGGGGCGGCGACGTTCCTTGGCCTGACCCGCCTGACGAGCGCTCTTGAGCAGGTTCCGCCGCGCAAGGCTGTGCACGTCGACCTCGAACGGGTTCATGCCATGGACCATACGACAGCCGAAATGCTCACCGAATGGCTGGCCCGCCGCCGTTTGCGGGGGGACGAAGTGCGCGTGACCGGGCCCGATGCCATCCTGCGGCCCCTGACGCCGGCCGCTTGATCATCGCCCCCGCCGCCCCGCCCCCTCAGGCGGGGGCGACCTGATGCCAAAATACCACGGCTCCCTGTCGATAAGGCAGGGAGCCGATTTGCGTGCGACATTCGATCTTGCAGTGCAGCAAATCGGGATGTAGGAAACGACTCATCTGCAGTGACGTCGCTCCATGAGAAGCGCTCGCACGGCAGACGCAGGTGGAACGTGATAACCTATCCAGGGAGCGTTCCGTATGAAGTTCCGTCTTGCCGCAGCTGTGGCACCTGTCGCCCTCGCACTCTTTGCGACCCCCGCCTTCGCTCAGGAAGCGGAAGAATCCAAGCCCATCACCGTTTCGGGCAGCGTCGGCCTCGTGTCCGACTATCGCTTCCGCGGCGTTTCGCAGTCCGACCGCTCGATGGCGGTTCAGGGTGGCCTGACGATCGCGCATGAAAGCGGCTTCTACATCGGGACCTGGGGTTCGAACCTCGCCGGTTGGGGCACCTTCGGCGGCGCCAACATGGAGCTCGACCTGATCGCCGGCTACAAGAAGACACTCGGCGACGCCACGATCGACGTCGGCGCGACCTGGTACATGTATCCGCGCGGCTTCGACAACACCGACTTCATCGAGCCCTACTTCAAGGTTTCCGGTTCGCTCGGCCCGGCATCGCTCACCGCCGGTATCGCCTATGCACCGAAGCAGGAAGCGCTTGGCGCATGGTATGCTGACGGCGCTGCCGCTGCTGCCGGCGTCTACACCGCTCCCGGCGACAAGAACGACAACCTCTATGTCTGGACCGACGCTGCCGCCGGCATCCCGGACACCGGCCTGACGCTGAAGGCGCACATCGGTTACTCGAAGGGCAACGAAGGCCTCGGGCCGTTCGCAACCTCGGTTGCTCCGACCGGCGAATACGTCGACTGGTCGCTGGGTGCCGACTACGCGATCAAGGGCACTCCGCTGACGCTGGGCGTTTCCTACATCGACACCAACATCAGCGATGCCGAAGCTGCTTACCTCCAGCCGAGCTTCTCGCGCGGCCAGGACGGTATCGGCTCGATCGCCGGCTCGACCGTCGTGGTTTCGCTGACTGCTGCGTTCTGATCCGAACAGCACCTGCTGGAAATGGGACCCTCTCTTCCTTCGGGAAGGGAGGGTTTTCCTTTTCGGGAGCCCGAGCTTCTTGCAGGCTACAGTTTATAGGTTGCTTCGAGCCCCGCCATGTAGATCGGCGATGCCGGGCCGCTTTGCTGCAGATAGGAGCCGGCCGTGAACGTGGCGATGGAGCCGGACAGCGTCAGGACGCTGCTCGCATTCCATTGCACGCCGAGCTCGATCTGGTTGCCGATATGCCCTGCCGTTGACGGACTTGCGGCGCGGATTTCGCTGCCGGGCAAGTCGTAGATGCCGTCACGAACCGATGCGCGCCAGAAGCTTGCGGCTGAGACCTCCAGCGTAACCCCTCCACCGGCATCGATGTCGATGCTGGGGTTCACGTTGAAGATGTTGCGCGGGCCGATTGGCGTCAGTTCTCCGAAGTAACGGCCCTTGGGGAACAGGGCGTTGAAGGTTCCCAGCACGTGGTCGTCCGGGCTTCTGTCGCCACTGGCGTAGTTTGCGCGCAGACGAAGGCGAGGCCGGAGTTTCGTGTCGGGAAAGCTGATCGCGGTTTCGGTTGCTTGCGACCATGCGCGGATGCTCTTGTTGGCAAAAGTGCCGCGCTGGATCATGGTTTCCCAGTTCCATGCCAGACGGGCATGGCGGCCGATGGAATGGTGGCCGAACAGGCGTAGGCCGAAAGTGTCGCGCCGTTCCGCTCCAGTCACGGTGCCGTAACGGGTGGTCTTGTTGCGGTATCCGATCCAGTAGAGATCGACTGCCGCGTCAGGAGTGGGTTTGAGTGTGGCATAGACCGCGCGCAGTCGCCGCCGGTCGGAGGCGTGATCGTCGAAATCGCCCGGCTTTATCTCGACGGCGCGCAAGTCCATCAGGTCGAGGCGCAACCGGCCCAAATCGGAAGTCGCGCGGACGCCATCGAAGGGTTGCGGGATGTTCGGACCATAGCGCCTGCCGATCAGACGTTCCGACCCGAGCGCGACCAGTTCCCGCCCGCCGCGCAGGGTGAGCTTCGTGCCTTCGCCGAGAGACAGGTTGAGGTCGGCGAAGCCCTGCAGCAGGTCGATACCGGTCTGATCGGCAGGCCCGTTCCCGCCATTGACGCCTCGGGCGTAGCCGATGATCGGCTGGACGAAGGCGCGTACCGGACCAGCATGAAGATCGGCGAGGGGCATCAGCCGCAGCCACAGATACCCGTCATCAGGCGCATCGCCCCAGAGGCTGTTGGCATAACTCTCCTGCCGCGCGCGGGCCTCCAAGCCGAGAGTCAGTCGCCCTGCGCCCTGTTCATCGAGCGGGAGGTTCTTCAGACCGGCGGGCTGGAGCGACCAATCCTCGTCGTAGCGAAGATTCGTGCGATCCGGCACATCGGCGAGCGCGGGTGTCGCGAGGGCGAGGCCAGTCAGGACGATCAGGCGACCGATCATTTTCGCTGCAGTTCGGCCATTTGCGGATGCCGCACGAAAATCGTCGTGGCGACGAGCACGACGCCGCCTGTTAGCAGCAAGGTTGGGCCGAGGCCGAGGGCGTGAAAGAGCAGGGCACCGGCTGCGGCACCGGCAACGATGGCGAGGACGGCACCAAGCCGCGCGGGAAGGTTTGATGTCGTGCCGGACGCCGAGCGGGAATCCGCCGCTATGCCGGTGATCGTCAGGGTCAGAACGGTTGTGGTGAGGTCAGGCACCTTGAGCTGCCGCACGACGGCATTGCGGAAGCCCATCGCGCCTGCGGTCAGGGCAATGATGCAGGGCAGCAACAGGGCGACGGGCGCATCTGCTCGCGCGGCATAGATGCCAAGCAGGCCGGCGAGGAACAGCAGGCAACTTTCGATCGACGCGGCGAGGACCAGCCAGTGGTTGAGCCGGGGCGTGCCATCGCTGCGCCACAAGCGGCCCGCGATGGCGGCGCCTGCCATGAAGGTGGCAAGCGCCACGACATAGCTTAGGGGATGGAATCCGGGCGTGCCGACCGCAGCGAAGGCAAGGAACACGACGTTGCCCGTCATGTTGGCGGTGAAGACCTTGTCCATGCCCAGGATGCTGGCCGCATCGACCATGCCGGTCGTGGCCGAGAGAACGAGAAGCAGGCGGAACAGTGGCGCCGGCGTCTTGAGTGGCACGCTCTGATTCATGTTATCTCCTTCGCGCACCCGGGAAACGGTCAAGGTCTTCGTTGTCTCCGGGCCTGCTCGGCAACCAGCGCGGCGAGAATGAACCCTCCGACAAGGCCGACATGCTCGAAGAAGGCGTTGGTCGCCGCGAAGCGCTCCTGGCCGGCCATGGTCCAGAAGGCGTTGGCGACGAAGGCTGCGAGCAAGGTGAACGTGCCGAGCATCCCGGCCCCAAGCCAGACCATCCGGCCCCACAGGATCAGCATGGGGCCGACGATTTCGACCGCGATGGTCAGACCCGCCCAGAGCGCTGGCGGATTCATGCCGAAATGCGCCTGCTCTGCGACGGCTGCAGGCCAGTCGGCCAGCTTGACCAGCCCGCCGATAAGGTAGGCCCCGACCAGCAGCAGCCGGGCGAGGAACCATGTCGGCGGCCAGTCGAGCACGGCGTGGATCAGGCGGGGTTCGGCATCGCGCATGGGATCAGACCGCCCAGCAGCCACAGCCCAGCGCGCCCCAGAAGCTTTGCACGTCAGAAGACGGGACACTGGAGGCGAGCGCTGCGGCGTGGTCGTGGCCGTGCACGCCGCAGGCCGTGGCGCAACCGCAGGCGCTGGCCATCTTCGCCGCCGTTTGCGGCTCTCGGTAGTAGCCTCCAAAGGTGCGGACCGGGGACCAGTCCGGCATGGGGGCAGGCAATGCCGGGGCTAGTGGTCCGAAATCGCCTTCGCCATGCACGATCTTTCCGCCCAGCAGGGTGAGCACGGCGCGGATGTGCGGGATGTCCTCGTCGGGCACGGTGAAGTAGTCCGCCGAAAGCAGGGCGCAATCGGCAAGCTGCCCGGCCTTGATCTGGCCCTTCTTGCCCGTTTCGCTGGAGAACCAGGTGTTTTCGTGCGTCCACATCGCCAGCGCCTTTTCACGGGCAACGCGGTTGGCGCCAGGATAGAGCGAAAGACCGCCGACGGTGCGCCCGGTGACCAGCCACGAGAGCGAGACCCACGGGTTGTAGCTGGCAACGCGGGTGGCATCGGTGCCTGCACCGACTGGCAGGCCAGCAGCGATCATCCGGGCGATGGGCGGGGTGCGTTCGGCTGCGCGGCGGCCATAACGCTCGACGAAGTATTCGCCCTGATAGGCCATGCGGTGCTGCACGGCGATACCGCCACCCAGCGCGGCGATGCGGTCGATGTTGCGTTCACTGATCGTCTCGGCGTGGTCGAAGAACCAGTTGATGCCTTGGAGGGGCACGTCGCGGTTGACCTTCTCATAAATGTCGAGCGCGCGACCGATGGTCTCGTCGTAGGTGGCGTGCAGGCGCCACGGCCAGCGGTTCTCGGCCAGCAGGCGGATGACGGGTTCGAGATCGCCTTCCATCGAGGGCGGCATGTCGGGCCGCGCCACGCGGAAGTCCTCGAAGTCGGCGGCGGAATAGACCAGCATCTCGCCCGCGCCGTTGTGGCGGTAGGTATCGTCGCCCTGCCCCGGCTTGACCTGCTTTACCCAACCGGCAAAGTCGGCAAGCTCTTCCTTCGGTTTCTGGGTGAACAGGTTGTAGCTGATGCGCACGGTCAGTTGCCCGTCGTCATGCAGCTTCTCGATCACGCGGTAATCGTCCGGGTAGTTCTGGAAACCGCCGCCCGCGTCGATCACACTGGTCACGCCCAACGAATTGACCTCCCGCATGAAGTGGCGGGTGGAATTGATCTGGTAGTCCTCGGGCAGCTTCGGCCCCTTGGCCAGCGTCGAATAGAGGATCGTCGCGTTGGGCTGGGCGAGCAGCAGCCCGGTGGGATTGCCGGCGGCATCGCGCACGATCTCTCCGCCCGGAGGATTGGGCGTGTCCTTGCCATAGCCGACCACGCGCAGCGCTGCGGCATTGAGCAGGGCGCGGTCGTAAAGGTGGAGGATGAATACCGGCGTATCGGGGGCGACAGCGTTTAGCTCGGCAAGCGTGGGCAGGCGCTTTTCGGCAAACTGGTGCTCGGTGAAGCCGCCAACGACGCGCACCCATTGCGGTGCAGGCGTGCGGTCAACCTGGGCTTTCAGCATCGCCATGGCATCGGCGAGCGTCGGCACGCCGTCCCAGCGCAGCTCCATGTTGAAGTTCAGCCCGCCCCGAATGATGTGCATATGGCTGTCGATAAGTCCGGGGATCATCCGGCGTCCGCGCGCGTCGATCACGGTCGCATCGGGTGCAGCGGCGCGCACTTCGGCCTCGGGGCCAACCGCCAGAAAACGTCCATCGCGGATCGCCACGGCCTCGGCGCGGGGGTTCTCGCGGTCGAGCGTGGTGACGAGGGCGTTCACGATGATCAGGTCGTCGCGCATGGTGCTGGGCTTTCTGTCGGTGGCGCGGGCGAGGCCGGGGAGCAGGGAAAGGGCCGAGGCGCCAAGAGCCCCGGCGAGCGTATCGCGGCGCGTGGCGCTCATGGCTTTTCGTCCGGCGCAGGCGGGAGGCCGGTCACCCGTTCGGCGCATGTGGTCTTCCAGAACGAAGCAACCTCCTGCCCATGGATCACCCGTTTCGCGAGCGGCACGGCCTGTTCGCCCAGCAACATGCCGAGCAAGCCCAGCAAGGCGACCGCAGGAGGGGCGGGCGATCGCGTGCCGAGCAGGCTGTAGAGCGCACCGACCAGAAGTCCGATGCCGAGGGCTACGAGATAGGGTTTCATGGGCAGGAGGCTCCCTTGGGCCTTGGGGAGATCAATGGCCTTCGGGGTGGGGTGCTTCGTGCGGGAACGCGCCGCGCTGCGGGGCCTTGTGGACCATGGTGTAGGCGTAATCGACGCCCATGCCGTAGGCACCGAGGTGCTCGCGCACGATGTCCATCACGCCGTTGTAGGTATCGCGATGCGCCCAGTCGCGCTGGAGTTCGAGCAGGGCGTTGATGGTGGTCAGCGAATGCGCGCCGGCCTGTACCATGCGGCGGATTGCCGCATCATGCGCTTCCTGAGACGTGCCGCCCGAGGCATCGGTGACGATGTAGATCTCGAAGCCTTCCTCGATGGCGCAGAGCGTCGGGAACAGCAGGCAAGCCTCGGTCCACAGCGCGCAGATCACCAGCTTCTTCTTGCCACTGGCCTTGACCTGCGCGACGAGCTCATCGGAGTCCCACGAGTTCATCGAGGTGCGCTCGATCGGCTTTTGCTGCACCACGTCCAGCAACTCGGGCCAGATGTAGCCCGAGAAGGACTCGGTCTCGACCGCGGTCAGGATGATCGGCACGTTGAAGAGTTTGGCCGACTTGGCCAGCGCCACGGTGTTGTTCTTGAGCGTCTGGCGGTCGATGCTGGTGACGCCGAACGCCATCTGCGGCTGGTGGTCGATGAAGATGAACAGCGTGTCGTCGGCGTTGATCAGCGTCTTGGATCGGAAGGACATGGGAATCTCCTTGGGAGTGAGAGGTCAGTGGGCCTGGAGGTGGGCTTCGAGGAACCAGAGCTGCTTGTCGGTCTCGCGCGAGACCTGGGTGAACAGGTCTGCAGTATCGGCATCGCCGATCACGCCAGCCTGATCGATCGCCGCGCGCACGGCCTTGCCGAACGCGCCAATGCTGGCGGAGAGCGCCTTGAGGTGCGCCTCGCCGCCCGTGGCTTCGAGCGGGTAGCCATAGAGTGTGGTGGCCGAAGCGGTGGTGTTGACGCGCCCGTCCGCGACGTGCCCGAGCGTGGTGATGCGTTCGGCGAGCAGGTCGACGAACTGCTCGATCTCGTCGTGCACGCTGTCGAACAGCTGGTGCAGCTGGAGGAAGTGTGGCCCTTTGACGTTCCAGTGCGCCTGCTTGGCCTGCGCTTCCAGATCGAGCGCGTCGGACAGGCGGGCCTGCAGCAGGGCGCAGGCGTGCTTGCGCACGTGTTCGGACAGGTCGATGCGGCTGGTGTAGGTCATCGCATCAGGCCTTGATGAACGCGAGCAGATCGGCGTTGATCACGTCCGGGTGGGTCGAGGCCATGCCGTGGGGCAGGCCCGGATAGGTCTTGAGCGTGCCCTTCCTGACCAGCTTGATTGCGAGATGCGCAGAATCGGCGATGGGAACGATCTGATCGTCCTCGCCGTGCATGATCAGCACCGGCACGTCGATTTTCCTGAGGTCCTCGGTGAAGTCGGTCTCCGAGAAGGCCTTGATGCAATCATAGTGCGCCTTGGCACCGCCCATCATGCCCTGGCGCCACCAGTTGTCGATCAGGCCCTGGCTGACTTTCGCGCCCGGACGGTTGAAGCCGTAGAACGGGCCGGTCGGCACATCGCGGAAGAACTGTGCGCGGTTGGCGACGAGCGCCGCGCGGAAGCCGTCGAACACGTCCATCGGCAGGCCGCCGGGATTGGCTGGCGTCTTGAGCATTATCGGCGGTACGGCACCGATCAGCACGGCCTTGGCCACGCGGCCGGGACGTGCGCGGGCGGCATAGTGCGCCACTTCGCCGCCGCCAGTGGAATGGCCGACATGTACCGCGCCGCGCAAGTCGAGATGATCGGTCAGCGCGGCGACGTCGGCGGCGTAAGTGTCCATCTCGTTGCCGGTGTCGGTCTGGGTCGAGCGGCCATGGCCCCGCCGGTCATGCGCGATGACGCGGAAGCCCTTGGAGAGGAAGAACAGCATCTGGTTGTCCCAGTCGTCCGCGCTTAGCGGCCAGCCGTGGTGGAACATGATGGCTTGCGCATCCTTCGGTCCCCAGTCCTTGTAGAAGATCTGCGTGCCGTCCTTGGTGGTGATCGTACCCATCCTGCGTTCTCCTGAAGCGGGCGTGTCCTTGGAAAGTGCGAGGGACGGCATGGCGGTGAGCGCTGCCGCAAGTGATCCGGCCGCAAGAAATTCGCGCCGTTCCAATGCGATGCGCGGATGCGCTGGTTCGTCAGCCATGTCGGTTCCCCTTGTTGTGCCACAAGGTTGATCCGCTTCGGACCATGGGGAAACACCCGGTCGGGGGAACCTTTGGCCCGCTTTCGGGTGGCTACCAACCACCACGGGATCGTGATAATCTTCGCGCTGTGACAAGCACTTGCCGGAGCTGGCGGGGTGCGGGCAGCATCTACAGGGGAAGACTTTGCACATGCCGGCGGGGAACGCTGACCCGATCCGCATCCTCGTGGCGGACGATCACCCGATCCTGCGCGAAGGCGTGGCGGCGATCCTCTCGTTGCAAAAGGACATGGAAGTCGCCGGGGAGGCCGAAACGGGTGCGCAGGCCGTGCAACTCTATGACGATTTGCGACCCGATATCGTCCTGATGGACCTGCGCATGCCCGGGATGAACGGCGTCGAGGCGATCGAGAAGATACGCAGCGCCCACCCCGAGGCTCGCATCATCGTGCTCACCACCTATTCGGGGGATGCCAAGGCCCTCGAGGCGATGCGTGCGGGCGCGGCGGGGTTCCTGCTCAAGTCCAGCCTGCGCCGGGAACTGCTCGATGCGATTCGCGCCGTCCACCGCGGCCAGCGCCATCTCCACCCCGAGGTGGCGCAGGACATCGCGCTTCACGCTATCGAGGAATCGCTGAGCCCTCGCGAAGTGGAAATTCTCCAGATGATCGCGGGCGGCCATTCGAACAAGCAGGTGGCATGGCGGCTTGGCGTGGCAGAGGAAACGATCAAGTCCAACATCAAGAGCATATTCGCCAAGCTGAGGGTCAACGATCGCACCCACGCGGTGACGACGGCTGCCAAGCGGGGCATCATTGAACTCTGACCGGCCGCGCACGGCGATGGTGCGGCTGCTGGCAGCGGCACTGCTCGTGGCCATGTCTGGTCCGCCCCTGCCTGCCGCGCCGTCGAGTCCGCGCGAAGCCGCCGGGACCGGCGCATTGCATGGCTTCAAGCTGCGCCACTGGTCGCTTGAGGAAGGCGCGCCAAGCCGGATCAATGCCATCACCCAGTCGCGCGACGGCTTTCTGTGGATCGGCGGGGTGGATGGCCTCGTCCGCTTCGACGGGATTACCTTCGAACGCATCGGACCACCTCCGTCCAGTCCCAACCGCATCGTGGTTGCAAGGCTGCTGGCTGCAAGGGACGGTGCTGTGTGGATCGGGCTGGCGCGGCGCAAGGGCGTGATGGTCTGGCGCGATGGGCGGCTCGCAGATGCGCAGATGCCCAATCCTTCGCGCGAAGTGAACGACATCGCGCAAGGTCCCGACGGCGCAATCTGGGTTACGCGCGGGGGGCGGGGCACGCTGTCGCTGGCGCGTTTTGCCAAAGGGCGCTGGACGGAGTTCGACACCTCGTCCGGCCTGCCTGAAGAGCCTGCCTGGAACCCGCTTTTCTCCAAGGACGGCACGCTCTGGCTGACGACCGAGACCGGCGTGTACCGCAGACCGCCGGGTGCCGAACGGTTCGAGAGCACCGGTATCGCCACCGTTCCCCGCGCGACGCTCGCCGAGGCAGCCGACGGGGCGATATGGCTGACCGACAAGAGCCGGACCCGTCCCATCGCCAAGGGCGCGAAGGTTCTCCCTGAGCAACCGGGCTTCGCCACGCCTTTCGCGATCCGGACACTGTTTGACCGCCATGGCGACTTCTGGGGCGCTACCTGGAGCGACGGTGCGTTCCGGGTCGATCATCTCCGGCCGGACAAGACGGCGCAGATGCTGCGGCTGGACACGAGCAACGGGCTCCTGTCCGACCCCGTGCGCGCGCTGTTCGAGGATCGCGAGGGCAACATCTGGATCGGCGGAGAGATGGGCCTCAACATGCTGCGCCGGGTGCCGATCGCGCAGGCCGCAGGTATCCCGGCAGACCCTGCGACCAACCACATGCTGGCAGCGGATCGCTCGGGCGAGGTCTATGTCGCAGATGATCATGCGCTGTACCGGATACCGCTGAACGGAAATCCGGTTCGGGTCGGCCTGACCATGCGGTTGATCGAGGCGATCTGCACCGCGAACTCAGGCGGTATCTGGGCAATCGAGCGTGGTGGGGCCGTGCTCGTGCGCGAAGGGCGTGTGATCAGGCGCCTTGCCTTGCCGGCAAGCTTTGCCGCCAATTCGTGCGGCGAGGACGGTCAGGGCCGTCTGTGGCTTCCGGCCTTGCAGAAGGGACTCTGGGTTGTCGAGCGGGGCACCGCCACGGCCTATCCCGGGATCGATGCGGCAAAAGCCATTCCCGGCAACGTCGCCGTGCGGCAAGATGGCCGCGCGGCGATCCACTTCAGGGGCATGGCTCCGCAGCTCGCAGGCGGTCCTTTCGACGCACTGGCCGACAGCGACGTGCCGAGTGGTGGCATCGATGGTCTCCTGCCTTCGGGCGACGACTTTTTCACCAGCGGCAATCTCGGACTCTCCGCTCCGTTCCGGCCGGGTGCGCCCTTGCTGTCCGCAACACGCTATCCCTGGGCGAGCTCGCTCAACGGCATGGTCCAGACAAGGTCCGGCGACATCTGGGCCATAGGTGACACGGGGCTTGTCCGGCTCAAGGCCTCAGCGGTCCGCCATGCGTTTGCCCATCCGGGGGCAGAGGTTGCCTTTCGGCAGTTCGATTTCCGTGATGGCCTGGCCAGCTTTGCGCAGAAGTCATCGGGCGCGCAGATCGTAGCCGGGGGCGACGGCCGCATCTGGTTCGCCACTCGCAACAACGTTTCCAGCATCGACCCGGCGATGATCCGGATCAACGACCGCGCTCCGGATGTGATCGTGCGTGGTTTCAGGATTGGGCCCGGCACTTACTACCCTGCGGGGGCAATGCTGCCTGCCGGCACGATGCGGGTCGAGATCGACTACACGGCGACGAGCCTTTCCGTGCCTGAGCGGCTGCGGTTTCGCTATCGCCTGGACAGGGACGGCGCTGTCTGGACTTCGTCGGACAAGCGTACGGCGGCCTTTGACGGTCTCGGCCCCGGCAGATACCGCTTCGAGCTGCTTGCCGCCAACGAAGACGGGGTCTGGAGCAAGCGACCGGCGGTGGCGGAGTTCACCATTGCCAGTGCATTTCACCAAACCTGGTGGTTCCGGATCGCGGTTGTTCTTGCAGCAGGAGCGATGCTCTACGGCTTCTATGAGATGCGCCTGCGGCAGGTTTCGGCGCGCATCAGAAACCGGATGGCTGCGCGCAACAGCGAGCGCGAGCGTATCGCCCGGGAACTGCACGACACCATGATCCAGGGCGTGCAGGGCCTGATCCTGCGCTTCCAGGCCGTGGCCGACAAGTTTGCCGGTGACCCCGATGCACAGGCGGTTCTGCTACCCGCGCTCGAACGCGCCGAGGAAATGCTGGTGGAAGGTCGCGAGAGGGTCACCGGCCTGCGCAACGAGCGATCCCGCAATCTGCATCGCGAACTCAATCGCCTGATGAAGAACGAGATCTACCCGGCCGACCTGATTGCCCCGCTTGTCGTTCAGCGCACGCCAAGACCGATCGCGGAAAGCATGATCGACGATCTCCTTTCCGTCATCGGCGAGGCCCTCAACAACGCCGCCTGCCATTCGGGGGCGAACCGCGTCGATGTCGGGGTGCGCTACGGTCGCTGGGAGTTCTCTGCCTATGTTCGGGACAACGGGATCGGCATAAGCAACGAGACGTTGGCCAAGGGTTCCCCCAAGGGGCATTTCGGTCTGCTCGGCATGCGCGAGCGCATGTTTTCGATTGGTGGGAAGCTGAGCATCGAGAGCGCCGAGGGTTTCGGAACCACGGTTCGCATGATCCTGCCGGCAAAGATCGCCTACAAGCCAGCGCCCGGCAAGTTCATGCAGAAGGTGAGAAACATCCTCCGCACGTTGCAGGCGCGGTAGCAGGGCGGGAGAGCGCATTCAGCCTGAGGCGAGGCATTTTCTGCCGAAAAGCTGTTCCTCCCTCGACCGGTGGGGATGCCGTGTTGCAGGCCACCGCGTCGATGTATCAGCATCGCTGATGCATCCAGACCCCTCAATCGATTACATCTGGCTTCATGAAGCGGCTATCTTTCCTGACCTTTCAGGAAGAGTTTCATGTACCCGTTCAAAAATGGCCAGACCTTCGTAAGGAACCGGTGGTACTTGGCCGGCTTCTCGGACGAGATCAGCCGGCAGCCGATCGAACGGACAATTCTCGGCAAACCCGTGGTCATGTACCGGACTCAAGCGGGGGCGCCGATCGCCTTGTACGGCCTGTGTCCGCATCGCTATTTTCCCTTGGCAAAAGGCTGGGTCGACGGCGATTCCATCGTGTGCGGATATCATGCCTTCGCGTTTGCAGCCGATGGCAAGTGCGTCAGCATTCCTTCCCAGGGAACGGCCGCCGGCTTTTGCCAGCCAAGCTACCCGCTGCGCGAGACCGGCGAACTATGCTGGATCTGGATGGGCGATCCGGATCGCTGTGATCCCGCCCTGATCCCTCCTGTCGAGGACTTCGGCCTCGGCCTGCCGGGCTGGCGCTTCAGCTCTGCAAATCACTTCACCATCAAAGCGAGAGCGCAGTTGCTCATCGACAACCTCATGGACCTGACGCACCTGCCCTATCTGCATCACCACGTGTCCGGAGGGGAGGCGATGAAGGCCATGCCGATGCGCGAGGAATTGCGCGAGCGCAGCTATCGGCTGGTGCGCACCGGCAAGCTGCCCTGGACGGATTTCGCCGACCTGATGTGGGGGGGCAGAGCACCGCTACGAGGGCTTGGCGGACTGGGAATCCGTCACGGACTTCTATGGGCCGGAACTCATCCGGACCAACATGCCGCTGTTTACCAAAGTGCCCGGTCACGACACCGTGCCCCCCGCGCTCGGTCACTTGCACATCCTTCATGCGATCACGCCCGAGACAGCGACATCGACCCACTATTTCGGCTTCGCCTGCCGGAACTTCCGCCTCGACGACGAGACGCTCGACGCGTTCCAGCTCGAGTCCGACAAGAAGATCAGGCAACAGGACATTGACGCGGTCGAAGCCATCGAGACGAGAGTTGAACAGGCTGCAGCGCAGCAACGCGAACTTCTGGTCAGATCGGATGCGCCGGCGGTGAAGGTGCGCCGGTTAATCCAGAATATGCTGGATGAAGAACAATGAGCTGCGACCACCTGACGACCTGCGGCCACGGCAAGCCCGTCATCCCGGTGGTCCGGCGCGGCGAGGACCTTGTCGTCGACCTGCACTGCCATCTCAACGTCGCAGCGGCTGACGCTTACGTGCGCCGGGAAGTTTCCGACGCGCCCGATCCACTGCGGTTCGTGTCCCCTGCGTCCAGAGCGACAAATGCGGCACTGTTCGCAGCAATCGGATCGCGCCTGAACGGTGTCGAGGAGCGCCTGGCGGACATGGACAGGCTAGGGGTCGATGTGCAGGCCATCAGTCCGTCTCCCGGCCAGTATTACTATTTCGCACCGCCCGAAGTGGGCCGGGAAGCCGCGCAACTGGTCAACAACGGCATCGCCGAGGCTGTCGCGAAACATCCCGACAGGCTCGTGGGCATGGGAACAGTGCCGCTGCAGAACACCGGGATGGCCATTGCCGAGATGCGACGCTGCGTCGATGAACTGGGATTGCGCGGTATCGAGATCGGTTCGAACATTGCCGGTCGCGAGCTTGCATCGCCGGATGTGCGGCCCTTCTTCGCTGCTGCCGAGGAACTCGGCGTCCTGCTGTTCATCCATCCCCTGGGCTTTACCCACGGCGCACGCATGTCGGAGCACTATCTCGACAACATCATCGGCAATCCGCTCGAATCCACCATCGCGTTGAGCCACCTGATCTTCGAAGGGGTGCTCGACGCCTATCCCGCTCTCAAGCTCTGCGTCGCGCATGGTGGAGGCTTCCTGCCTGCCTATTGGGGACGGTTCGATCACGCCTGGCGGGTTCGACCCGAGTGCCGGGTGCACGCCAGGCGCGCGCCGTCGGAGTATCTGCGGAACATCTGGCTGGACACGCTGGTCTTTGATCGCGAACAGCTCGACAGCCTGATCCGGACCCATGGCGCCGAGCGCCTGTGTCTTGGGACCGACTATCCGTTCGACATGGCCGAGCCCGATGCCGTGGCGTTCCACAGCCACCTCGAGCCTGATGTCCGGGCCCGCATTCTGGGCCTCAATGCGGCAGACCTGCTTGGCTTGCACATCGCGCCGCGCGCGGAGGAGGCTTGAGGGTTTTCACCTGTTGATACCCCGCGGGTGACGCATTTCTCGTGTTGATGCTATGCGGCCATATGCGATTCGATAAGCTCGATCTGAACCTGCTGGTGGCTCTGGACGCCTTGATCAGCGAGCAGAGCGTGACGGGTGCTTCAAAGCGCCTTTTCCTCAGCCAGCCCGCGGTCACCTCCGCCCTGAACCGCCTCCGGGATTACTTCGGCGACGAGTTGCTCGTGCTCGAGGGTCGCCAGATGCGGCTGACGTACAAGGCGGAGAAGCTGGCTGCACCGGTCAAGCAAGTTCTCGAGCTCATCCGCAGCGAGATCACCCAGCCCGGCAGTTTCGATCCATCGACGTCCACCCGCAGGTTCGTTATCGTTTCCTCCGACTACATCCAGACGGTCCTGATGGCGGAGGTCATAGCCGAGGTTTCGCGGCAGGCCCCCAAAGTGTCCGTCGAGATCCTGCGCCCCAGCAGCGACACCGAAGAGCGGTTCGAGCGCGCCGAAGCGGATCTTATGATCACCGTCAGGCCCTTTCACCTCGATAACCATCCAAGCATGCCGCTGTTCACGGACGAGCACGTCCTCGTATCGTGGACAGGGTCCGAATATGCGGACGAGATTTCGGAAGGCGAGTTTTTGGCTGCGGGCCATGTTGCGGCAACATTCGGCCGGGACCGGCGCCCGGCGCTGTCTGAAATCTCGCTGGAGCATCTCAGGGACCAGCGCCGGATCGAATTGCTGGTCCCAAGCTTTTCGGCGCTTGCGCAGTCGGTCGTCGGAACGCAGCGGCTTGCTACGATGCACCGCAAGCTGGCGGAGCACTTCCTGCCTCTCTACCCGATCCGGCTGCACCGGGTGCCGGTTCCCATTGCTCCCATCGAACAGATCCTCAACTGGCATCGCCTCCGGGCGCAGGATTCCGGCATGCAATGGTTGCGCAATCTCATTGTCGCGCGCTGCTCGGACAAGTTCGGAAACCTATAGGCAAGACTGATAGGAAGCAGTCTCTCTTTCAATTAGACCGATAGCAGAGCTTCCGCCATTTCGTCCTCTCACAGGAGGACGCTCGATGGCGATCAAGGGACTGCATCATATTCATCTCGCTGTGCGCGACCTCGCAGGAGGGGTCGCGTTTGCGCAGGACTTCGGACTCGTCGAAGCGGCGGCACTGGGGCGCAAGAGGTACATGCGCGGCCTTGGCCGCCACGCCTACCTAGTCGTGCTCGAAGCAGCCGATGAGTCAGAATTTTCTGGCCTCGCATTTGAAGTCGATGACGAAGCCGACCTTGGCAGGGCGATAGACGATCACGGGGCGAGCGCTCTGCGTGCGCTGGGCGGACCCGGTGGTGGGGTCGCAGTCGATCTGGTGGACCCCAATGGATTCAATATTTCACTGGTGCACGGTATTCAGGACCGGGCTCCGGACCCTCTGCCGCCATCACTGCTTTTGAACCAGGGCTACGACAAGCCGCGGATCGGCACCTTTCAGGAGAAGTCGCCGCTCGGACCGCCCCCGATCATACGGCTCGGCCATGTCGGCATCTTTGTCCAGGACTGGCAGGCGACCGACGCGTGGTACCGCAGCGTCCTCGGGCTCATCCCCAGCGATCTGATGTACCTGGGCGATGAAGCCCACAAGATCGGCGGCTTCTATCGCCTCGATCGTGGCTCGGAGCATGTGGACCATCACGTGCTGGGCATGTTCGGAATGCCGGGCAAGCAGGGGCTTCACCATCTTTCACTCGAAGTGCCCAATTCCGAAGACCAGTTTGTGGCGCACCGTTGGCTGACCCGGCGCCAGCGCACTGAAATCTGGGGCGTGGGTCGCCACCCGCTCGGCAGCCATGTCTTCGACATTTGGAAGGACCCGAACGGCTTCAGATACGAAACCTTCTCGGACACCGACTTGCTGGATGCTTCGGCCACCACGGGGCTGCACGCCATCCAGGATATGGAAATGGATCTATGGAGCGACCGCAATGTCGAAATCTACTTTGCATGACCTGAAGCCGAAACCTGCGCTGCGGCCCGAAGGAATCAACGAAGCCACCGGATTGATCAACGGAAGCTTCGGCATCGGCACTTACCGTGCCAAGGGCAGGACTTTCCCCGGGCTCGTGCAGGCTGCAGGCAGTGTTTACGACCTGTCGAGCCACTACGCCGATACCCTTGCGCTTTTCGAGGATTGGGACCGCGCACTCGACCTTCTTGCTGACATTTCGGCAAAGGACGCCGGGGCCGATCTGGCCTTTGCCGATGTGGAATGTCTCCCACCCGTCTCCCGACCCAACATGCTGTGCACCGGTTCCAACTACCGGCAGCACGTCGCGGAGATGATGACCTACAACAAGTTCAATCAGGACAAGCGCCTTCCGGGAGAGAGCGACGAAGCGTTCTTCCTGCGCAACCTGGAGGAAGTCGACCGGCGCGCGCGCGAGGGGATGCCATTCTTCTGGACAGGTCTGCACAGTTCGCTTTGCGGCGCGTACGACCCGATTCCGCTTCCGCTCGTCGGCGAGCACCACGACTGGGAGCTGGAGTTCGCTGCAGTGGTTGCCCGCACCGGACGCTACGTGCGCCCGGAGGATGCCGATCAACTGATCGCCGGCTACGTGATGGTCAATGATCTCGGGACGGTCGACGAGTTTCGCCGCATCGACGCTCGCTGGGGTCATGATTGGGTCAGCAAGCATCAACCGAACTTCAAGCCTGCAGGTCCGTTCATCGTTCCCAAGCAGTTCGTTGATCGTTCGAAGGTCCAGATTCGCATGAAGCTCAACGGAGAGGTCATGCAGGACTGGCCGATCAGCGACATGATCTTCCAGCCCGAACAGGTTCTCTCCTATGCGTCGGAGCGGATCCGCCTGATGCCGGGGGACTTCCTGCTGACCGGGTCGCCCCCAGGCAATGGTGCGATGCACGGTGGCCGCTGGATGAGACCGGGCGATATCCTCGAAAGCGAGATTACTTATCTGGGGCGCCAGACCAATGTCGTCGTGGCCGAAGAGACGAGCGGCAAGCCGAACTACGGTCCGTTCATTACCGAGTGGCCGACGTGACCAGCGGTCCCGTGGAATCGGCTGGGACGGCTCAGCCGTCCCAGCGTTACACGCGAACTGCCGCGCTCCTCCATTGGACGATTGCGGCGGCGATCATCGGCAATCTGGCGATGGGGTACCTCTGCGCCAACATCGAGTTTGTCTCCGAGGATCTCGTCCTCGATATTCACAAGGTCTCGGGGTTGCTCATCCTCGTCCTCAGCCTTTACCGGCTTGGCTGGCGGCTTACCCACAAGGCGCCAGCCCTCGCATTCAACGGCCAGGCGCAGCGATGGGCGGCGCACGCGATGCATGGTGCGCTCTATGTCCTGATGATCGCCGCGCCCCTCACGGGCTGGCTGGTGACGTCGAGTTTTCCCAAGCGACATCCGATCACTGCCGGTCCATTCGATCTCCCCTTCCTCCCGGTAGAGCCCAGTCTTCCGCTCGCGGTTAAGGCACATGGCGCCCATGAAGTGTTCGCTGCTCTCATGGTGACGCTCGTCTTCGGGCATTTCGTCGCGGCAGTCTGGCACCAGTGGGTCCTCAAGGACGGACTGCTCGATCGGATGAAGGGCTGAGGCGGTGGAGCGCGCGTCATCCCATTCATAGCGCTTATAAGTTGTGCCCTTACTATCGATTGGACGTTGCCGGGCAATCGGCGGATCACCCCGACAACGTCAATAAAACCGCCAAGGGGAGGGACCAATGCGGCACACATTACTGTTCACGACGAGCGCAATCTGCCTGACGCTTCTGGCTAGGCCCGCTGCGGCACAGGCCGAGCAGGCCGAGCAGGCCGCGCCGGAGACCGTGATCGGCCTCGAAGAGATCGTCGTCACCGCCCAGCATCGAACGGAAAGCTCGCAGCGGGCCGCAGTCGCCCTTGACGTTGTCTCCACCTCGGAGCTCGAGAACGCGGGCATCGTGAACAGCAGCACGCTCAATGCGGCCGTTCCGGCGCTCTACATCACCCGCGGCGGTGGCGTGAATACGAGTTACTTCATCCGCGGCGTCGGCAATTTCACCAACAATGGTTATACGGACCCCGCAGTCGCATTCAACGTCGACAGTGTCTATCTCGGGCGTCCTGGCTCGACCATCGGTGCGTTCTATGACCTTGAGCGGATCGAAGTGCTAAAGGGGCCGCAGGGCACTCTGTACGGGCGGAACGCGACGGGGGGCGCAGTAAACGTCATTCCGGCAAAGCCCGTTCCCGGTGAGTGGGCCGGCCGCGTTGCCATAGGCTACGGCAACTACAACGCCTTTGACGCCGAAGGGTTCGTCAACGTTCCCGTTGGCCAGGACGGCGCCTTGCGCGTGAGTGGAAAGCTCGTCGACCGCGATGGCTACAACGCCGATGGCACTGGAGACGAAAAGGGCCACGCCCTGCGCGTACAGTTGCTTGCGAACCTCACACCGGACCTGTCGTTTCGGGTCAGCGGAAACTACTCACACGTGGGCGGCGTCGGTGTCGGTGGAACTTATACGCACGCAATCAACCTGAGCCCCGGCTCGCAGGCAACTGCAACCTCGCCTGCAAACTACACCGTGGTTCCTACCGGCTTCGACCCGCGCTCGGGACTTCATTCGCCGTCGAACGCAGCATTCTTCGCGCAGCGTGTGCTGGGCGGACCGCGTATCAATCCGGGGCCGCTGGCCTATCCTTTCCTCGACAACGACTATTTCGGTGCCAACGCCGAGATCACCTGGAAGACCGGCATTGGCACCATCACGGTCATCCCGGCATACAACAGTGCGCAAGTCCGCAGTCTGTTCAATGGTCCTGCGTTCAGGGGGGGACTCGTCCATGAGGATTCCGAGCAGTTCTCCCTTGAAGCGCGGATCGCCGGTGAACCTATCGGTCCGTTCGACTGGCTTCTGGGCGCGTTCTATTTCGACGAGAACGTCAAGGGGCGTCAGAACTTCAGCCAGTATACGGTCAACTCGTTTCAGGCCTTCGATGCCGACAACAAATCGTCGGCCGTGTTCGGCCGCCTGACTCTCAACGCCACCGATCGCCTGCGGGTGGTCGGCGGGATCCGCTACACGCGGGACAAGAAGCAGTTCGTGGGTGTCGGTCGAAACCTGATCCAGATCTGCACCAGGCCTGCAGGCTGCATCGGCGGCCCATCGGTTCCCGTCGCGCTGACCTTCGAGGACCTCGGCAAGCAGATCACGCTCCCTACGTTGCCTGGGCCGGCCAACAGTGTCGCCTTCGGAACGTCAGGCAACAGGCTGTTCTTCGCACCCCTTACGCTCAATCAGAAGCTCGATCGCAGCCGTACGACCTGGCGTGGTGCCGTCGAGTTCGATGTCGGGCCGCAGTCGCTCCTCTATGCGAGTCACGAGACGGGTTTCCGGTCGGGCGGGTTCAATTTCAGCCTCGGGCGTGAGAGCTACGAGCCGGAATACATCCGCGCCTGGACTCTGGGGATGAAGAACCGCTTCTTCGACAATCGCCTTCAGCTGAACCTCGAACTTTTCCGCTGGAACTATACCAACCAGCAGGTCGCCCATTTCGGCATCGATTCCACTGGTGGAAACAGCTTCTTTACCGAGAACATCGGCAAGTCGCGTATCCAGGGCATCGATCTCGATCTGCAGTTCCGGGCTACTGCGACGACGCTTCTGCGCGGGTCCGTGCAGGTCCTCGACAACAAGCTGACGAGCTTCGTCTACAACACCCAGCGCAACGCCACGAACAATGCGCTGCCGCCGCCCGTCGGGTGCCGCACCTCGCCGGGCACCGCGCCGATCCCGGGTTCGACCACCGGTGCGACCAGCACAGTATGGGTCGTCGACTGTTCGGGTCAGAATGGCTTCAACTCGCCGAAGTTGGCGTTGAATGGCGGAATTGAACAGACTTTCGCCTTGGGCGACTATGAACTCGTCGCCACTGTTGACGGGCGGTATCGTTCGAACCGCATGACCTCGTTCGAGTTTCTGGCTTTCCAGAACTCGGGCAGCGACTTTTCGGCAGATGCCTCGCTTCGCTTCGGCCGACAAGACGGGAACTGGTCGGTTACCGGCTTCGTGCAGAACATCGGCAACCGCCTGATCCCGACGCTGTCCCAGTTCGCGGGCACCACAGGCAACGTCGTCGTCACAAACTACGCGCCGCCACGCACCTATGGCATGAGGGCAAGCTTCTCTTTCTGAGGGAGCGCAAAGGGCTGCAGCGGCGACGCTTGCCTGTGCAAGACGTGCCGCTGCAGCCAACTCCAAGTCCTGTGCGAAGCTTTCGTTGGCGTCCTGACCTGCAACCGGTGCGTTTGCTTTGACAGTACCGCCCGCTCTCCCGCGCTCGGGCTGACAATCGGGCCCGGAAGAGCATCAACCATTCGGCCTGCGCCGACCTATACGCAAAGTTTCATACGCTAGCTCGAATGCGCATTTTTCGCGCTTGTCCATCTTTGTTAGACCTCCGCTGACTGATCGATAGCGGACCGATGAATGATGTTGGTCCGTCAAAGTAAACGGTGTCGCAAGGCGCCGCTTGATCGGTTTCGGCTTTCCGGAAGGAAGGCAAAAAGATAATCAGGGAGGAAGAAATGCTGATCTGCCATAAATCCGTGTCGTCGAATAAGAAGGCATTTCTCAGCTCGATCATCGCCAGTACGGCTATCCTCTTCTCGCCAGCCATTCATGCGCAGGAGCAGGCCGAGCAGTCGTCTAATGTCGACGAGGCCGATCCCACCGGGATTGTCGTCACCGCCCAGCGTCGCGAGCAGCAGTTGCAGGACGTTTCGCTCTCGATTGCGGCCGTTGGCGGGGAAGAACTGGCCCAGCGCGGCGTGACCGACGCCATCAATCTCAACGACGTGGTGCCCGGTCTGAAGATCGGCTTCCTCGGCAACCAGGTCCAGACTTATGTTCGCGGCGTTGGCGACACCACCAGCAATCCCTACACGCAGGCATCGGTCTCGTTGAACGTCGACGGCGTGTACATCGCGCGTTCGCCGGCATTCCGAACGAACTTCTACGACCTTGCCCGCGTCGAAGTGCTCCTTGGTCCGCAAGGCACGTTCTATGGCCGCAACTCTGCAGGCGGTGCGATCAACGTCATCTCCAAGGACCCGCGCGTAGGCGAGACCGATGGCTACGTCCTTGCCGATGGCGGAAACTACTCGTTCGTGAAGCTCGAGGGTGCGGCCAACCTGACGCTGACCGACAAGCTTGCGGTCAGGTTTTCCGGCCAGATGGTCGACAGTGACGGAACCACGACCAGCGGCGCGAACGATCTTGTTTCGAAGTCCGTGCGCATGAAGGTTCTGTGGGAGCCGAGTTCACGCTTCACGATGAAGACCACGCTTGACTATTCGAAGGTCGGTGGCGTCGGTCCGGGGCGCGTCAACTATCCCGCGCAGTTCGGCAACCCGTGGGAGTCGCCGTACGATCCCCGCATGACGCAAGCCGCATATCCCAACCAGGCGTTGCAGTTCGATCATCCGTTCCTCGACAACAAGAACTACGGCATATCGACCGAGATGGTCTATGACTTCGGCGGTGCTGCGCTGACGGTCATTCCCGCCTATCGTTATTCGTCATCCTATGCCGAGACCGACAACGGCACCGGCACGATCTCGTCCGAAACCTCGGACCAGTACTCGCTCGAAGCGCGCCTTGGCGGGGAATCGGGCTTCGGCAACTGGGTGGTCGGCAGCTACCTGTTCCGTGAAGACCAGACGATCGACCTGACACTGCGGACGATCAACAAGTGGACCGGCAACGGTACGCGCTACCAGCAGCAGATTTTCCCGAACTTCGACACCAAGGCATGGGCGCTGTTCGGGGAAACCACGATCAACGTCACGCCCGAGATGCGTCTGATCGTCGGTGGTCGCTACACCGAGGAAACCCGCTACAAGCAGGGCGAAATCCGCAATGGGACCGTCACGGCCTTTGTGCCGACGATCAATCCCGCGCGGACAACGGTCATCGACACGTCGCTCGCCGTCGATGCCTTCACCTGGAAGGGCGGTGTCGAATACGATCTCACGCCGGACAACATGCTGTACCTGACGGCGAGCCGCGGCTTCAAGAGCGGCGGGTTCACGGCAACCAACGATTCACCGTTCTTCCCGGAATACCTGACGGCCTATACCTTCGGCTCGAAGAACACATTCGGCGCGGCTCTGCTGAACCTCGAAGCGTTCTACTGGAAGTACAAGGACCAGCAGATTTCCTTCGTGACGATCGAAGATGGGGTCACGACGTTCGTCACGCGGAACGCCGGGCAGAGCACGATCTGGGGCTTCAGCGTCGAGGGCGTCCTTCCGATCGGTAAGAACGGGCGCCTGAGCGTCTCGGGCGAATACCTCAACACCAATTTCGACACCTACGTGTTCGAAACCACGGGCGCTGCAGTGCCAGCCGGACAGGTGCGTTCGGATGGCTGTCTGAGCGGAGGCTCCAACGGTTCGCTCAGGATCGTGGATTGCAGTGGCCAGCCGCTGCCCCAGGCACCCAAGTGGTCTGGCAACGCGCGGTATACCCAGCAGTTTCCGCTGGCCAATGGCGGCGGCATCGAGTTTGCCGGGGACATGAAGTTCGCCAGCAGCACGATCCTTGCGGGCAGCAACTTCGCATCGCGCTACTTCAGGGATGACGGATACGTCACTTTCGATGCGAGCCTGTCCTACACTTCGCCCGATCGCAAGTGGACCTTGCAGGGCTACGTCCGCAACATCACCAACGAGCCGATTTACGTACAGGCGTCGGCGACATCGAACTTTACCAATCCGGGTGGTGATGCGCCGTCGGTTGCTGCCATCCGTCCGCCGCGGACCTACGGCATGAGCCTGCGGTACAACTTCTGATGCCGAGGCGCGACGTGATCCGCTCGCACTAGAAACGACGACGGCAGCTTGCGGGCAGTCCCGCCTGCTGCCGTCTTGCTAACCAATCGCGCTTCAACCATCGTTTCGGGAGCTTGTCGGCGCGCAGTCACCATGACGGAAAGTCCGTTCGGATCCATGCAGTTTCCGAATCTGGCGAAGGCAGCGGGACAACAATCACTTCCTGTTTCAAAGGCGGTTAACATCATGCATCCTCTGAAGGTCGACCAACCTTACCCGTACAACCAGTGGTGGGTCGCCGCCTACGCGAATGAACTGACGCAGACTCCCCTCGGGCGAACGATCCTGGGTGAACGCGTCGTCATGTACCGGACTCAGGCAGGTGAGCCCGTTGCCCTGGCGGGACTTTGCCCGCACCGCTCCTTTCCGATGGAAATGGGAACGCTGGAGAACGACGTCCTGACCTGCGGCTACCATGGTTTCAGCTTTGCCCCCTCAGGCAAATGCGTGGGCATTCCATCGCAGGAGAAGGTCCCGGCATCGTTCTGCACGCGCAAGTATCCGCTCGCCCAGCGTGGGGACTTCGTGTGGATCTGGACCGGCGATCCGGCCCTGGCGGACGAGAGCACGGTGCCCGATCTCCTTGGCTACGGGATCGGCGATCCGGCCTGGCACGTCGAGCAGCGCCCGATCCTCGAACTGAAGTCGCGCTACACCCTGCTGATCGAGAACCTGATGGACCTGTCGCATGTGACGTTCATCCACCCAGTCTCGATTCCGGGCGGTGCCGCGGTTGTGAAGATTCCGGTGGAGATGACCGAAAAGGACGGGCGGGTGAACGCCGTCCGCAGAGGCAGGGGTTTGCCGACCAATCCGCTGCACCAGTTGTTTTTCCCCGGCTTTACCGGGCCGATCGACCGTCACTTCGATTCCGAGTTTTTCGGACCGTGCCTGATCCGTACCGGCGGCGAGATGTTCAATACCGAGACCGGGGAGTACATGGGCTCGGTGCATTACATGCACGCCATGACGCCTGTGGACGAATACAACACCTTGTACTTCATCCTCGTGCCTCGCGATATCCGGCAAGGCGATGCCGATTTCGATGCGGCGAGCCTGGCGAGCTACAAGAAGATCCAGCCCGAGGACAAGCTGATCCTCGAGCGTATCGAGGAAGGCTTGCAATCCACGCGCAAGCTCCAGCCCGAGATTTCTGCCCGGATCGATACGCCGGCGTTGAAGGTGCGCTATCTGATCGAACGGCAGATCAAGGCCGAGATGGCGGTCGGAAGCGACAGCTGATGTCGGTGCATCGGGGCCCGTCCGGACATGCCGGGACGCCGTTGCTGCCATCGGGTGCCTGCGATTCACACAGCCACGTCTATGGACCTGCTTCGGCATTCCCCTACCGTCCCGACCGGACCTACGACCCGGTGGACGCACCCTACGATGCCTATCGGGGGCATATCGGCAGCCTGGGCCTCGAGCGCTCCGTCTTTGTGCAGCCTGCGGTTTACGGCAGCGATCATGGCGCCTTGATTGACGCCTTGCAGCGCAGTTCCGGCCTCAGTTCCGGGGTGGGACTGGTCGAATGCGACGTTGCCGAGGTCGAACTCGACTTGTTGCATCTTGCAGGGCTCAGAGGCGCGCGGTTCAACTTCATGCCCCATCTGGGACCGGCGCCCCTGCCGCCGGAGATGCGATCGCTTGCTCGGCGACTTGGTGCGATCGGCTGGCACGTCTGCATTCATCTCGACATGACCGCCTTGCGCGAGCAGGCCGACCTCATCGCGTCGCTCGACTGTCCCGTCGTGATCGATCACATGGCGCGGATCAGTCTCGATGCGCCGGGTCTGGAAGCCGATCTCGCCTTCATCGAGGACCTGTTGAAGGCACCCAACGTCTGGATCAAGCTTTCGGGAGCAGACCGTGCCGTGCGGGCACGCACCGAGCTACCCAAGATGAAGCCGATCCTTGCGCGACTGCATGCAGCGGCGCCTGACAGGTCGCTCTGGGGCTTCGACTGGCCCCATCCCAATGTCAGATGGAAGCCCGAGGATCGCGACCTGCTGGACCTCGCGCTCGACGCGCTGTCGAAGCCGGAGGCGATCCGGCAGGTCTTCGTCGAGAATCCGGGGCGGCTCTATTTCAGCTGCTGATTGCGTGCCTGTCCCTGCTTTCCAGGAACCAACATGATCATTGATTTCCGCACCTATACCTACTTTCCGGCAGGCTTCCCGACGTTCCTGCGCATGTACAGGGAAACCGGCTTTGCGATCACCACGCGATGTCTGGGGACGACGCTGGGCATCTTCACCTCGCACAGCGGCAAGGCGAACCGTACGCTGCAGCTCTTTGCCTATCGCGACTTTGCGCATCGCGACGAATGCCGCGCCCGCTTGCGTCAAGACAAGGAGTGGCTGAGCTTCATCAAGGAGGCGGCACCCTTCATACGCGAGCAGGAGAACACAATTCTAGAGCCCGTCGCGGGAGCTTGGGCTGAAGGGCCGGGGCGCTTGTTCGAGCCGGGTCCTGGCGAACGCGGAGGGCTCTTCGAACTGCGGCGCGAACGTGGACCGGCTCGCGCATTTCGCCGCCTGCTGACGTCCTGGTCCGAACGGTGCATCGGCATGGAACCGGCAGGCGTCCTGCGCCCGCTGACAGGCGCGCTCGATACCGTGCATGTGCTCAGTCGCTATCCGGACGATACGGCGCGAAGAACCGCGCTCGACGAAGCCCCGGCCCTTTCGCCGCTGTTGGGCGACGAGGGGCTAGGTGATGCGATCACCTCGATCGAGACCGAACTCTGGTTGCCGACGGACTATTCACCGCAGCAGTGAACCGCGATCCCGAACTGGCATCGTGCGCAAGGGGCACTCATGGACATCGAACATCTCTTTCTGATGGCACCCGGCCGCGATTGGCGCCGCTTTGGTCTGCCCGCCGGAGCCGAAGTCTTCGATGGAATTGAAGGAACCCAAGGTTGCGCTGTGCTTTGCCCGTGGCGGGAGGCGGCAGCGGTGATCGATGGCGCAAGTGACCAAGCCGAATGGTTTCGCTGCAAAATGGTGACAGACAGCGGGGCAAAGCCCGGACGTCCCGCCGCGATGATGCTGATCACTTTCGACGTTCCGCCGGAGTCCGCCGCCGCTTTCGAGGAGTGGTACGCCAGCGAGCACATTCCCATGTTGCTCAAGGCCGAGGGCTGGTTGCGCGCGCGCCGGTTTACCGTGACCGGGCGTGGGGAAGGAGCCGCAGGATGGACGAGCATTGCCGTTCATCTGCTATCGTCGCTTGAGGTGCTGGATTCGGAAGAGCGGCGGCTGGCGCGGACAACGCCCTGGCGGGCCCGCTTCGCAAGCCTGCCCTGGTTCGAAGCGGCCGGACGGTTTCTCTATCGGCCAGACTTGCCGGAGATGCAGTGATGACGGGAAAACTGACGAGACGGGAAGCCTGGCAAAGCGCGATCCTGGGAGCAGGCGCGCTTTCGGCGGCGGTTGCGCCAGTCAGCGCAAGGAGCTTGCGCGCCTGTGCGCCAGGGGACGAGAGCGATATCGATGCTGTGCTGGATGTGCCTGCCGGCCTGGACTCTGCCCTGAAGCGCCAGGTTGTGGTCGAGGGGGGCGAGCTTCCCGTCTGGGACAGCGGCGGCAGCGGCATTCCTGTGGTTCTTGTCCACGCCACCAGCGGCACTGCGGCAGCCTGGCAGTACCAGTTCGACGCGCTGCGGAAAGAGGGCTGGCGGGTGATTGCCTATTCGCGCCGGGGCACCGCCGAGGCCAGTGCGCCGGGGGCGGGAATCGAAACCGAGATCAACGACCTTCTTGCAATCTTCGATACGCTGGGCCTGTCGAAGTGCCATCTCGTCGGCACCGCGTCAGGCGGGATGCTGGTCGCTCGTCTTGCCAGCAGGCATGGCTCACGCCTGGCTTCGCTGACGATATCCTGCAGCGTCGTGGCGGTTGACGACAGTGTCTGTGCCCGGATGCTGGCAAGCCTTTCCAGCCCCGAGTTCCTTGCGCTGCCAAGCATTCTGAAAGAGCTGTCTCCGTCCTACCGTGCGACCCAACCCGAAGGGGTCAAGCGGTGGCTCGAGATCGAGGCGTCATCGGTTTCGGCCAGTATCGGCAGGAGTGGAACTTCGGCAGCCCGCTTCGGATCGGCGATGGCGCGAGCCCCTGCGCTGACCCCGGCGGATCTGGGAGCAATCAACGTGCCTGTGCTGCTCATCTATGCCGAGGCCGACCTGTATTCCCCGCCGCCGCTGGCCCGGCGTCTGCAGACGTTCTTCAGGCGGTGCGATCTCGTGGTGATCGCGGGCGCAGGCCATGCCGCGCAATGGGAAAGGCCCGCGCAGTTCAATCGTGCACTGAGCAGCTTTCTGGCGCGGGCGGGCAGAAAGGAGAAGCGGACATGAGTGTGCTGCCGCCGCTGGACGTGGTTGAAGGTGGCGACCGCTTTCCCCCGATTGATCCCTCGCTTTGGACCGAGCGCATGCGCGAGGCGGCTGCTGAACTGATCAGCAGTCCGCGCGGGGAAGTGCGCGGGCCTTTCGTTCCCTTGTTGCGCAGCCCCGAACTCCTCGACCGAGCGCAGAAGCTTGGCGCCTTCCTTCGCTACGATTGCACGATCCCCGAGCGCTTGCGCGAGTTCGCGATCTGCGTGGTCGCACGCTTCTGGAGCCAGCCATACGAATGGAGTGCCCATGCCCGCCTGGCACATGTCGCTGGCGTCGCCTCCGTGACCCTGGCTGCCCTGCGCGACGGGGAATGCCATGCCGAGGCGCCCGCCGACGAGCGGCTGGTCTTTGCCTGCTGCACCCGACTGCTCGTCGAACATCGGCTCGACGACGATGCCTTCGGGCTGGTCGCAGACCTTCTGGGCGAGCAGGGGGTGGTCGAGCTTGCCGCGCTGTGCGGGTACTACTCGCTGCTGGCGATGGTGATGAACGTCGCGCGCACGCCCTGTCCCGGAGAGGCCTTCGCGGTTCCGGGGCAGGAGCGTGACGCATAGCCCGTCGGGCGAACGCGATCAGGCCCTACGCCTGGTGAATGCCTCCTCGAAGAGCTGCAGGGCCGCCCGGTTGGGCAGCGGTGCGATCTTCGGCTTTGCCGAGAGCAGGAGCGCTTGATTCTGCCCGTCCAGTTCAGGCCATGGCATGCCATCGACGTCGCCGGGCTCCCCATCGGTCGCAAACCTAACAAAGGCATCGGCGAGCAGCGCGTGGACCCGGCGGTCGGCATCGCTCCAGTCGAAGCGCGCAGCCTCGAAATTGCCGAAAGCGTACCAGATATCGGCTCCATGGTAGGTCCCGTAACCCTGCGGGGGCACGGGTTCGTGGAAGTGCTCTTCCTGCGGAAGCGGCGGTGCCTGATCGAGCATGAAGAGCCAGGAGGTCGCGCGCCGTTGCGGCTGACCGGCCCGATTGCCTGACATCGCTCTGGCTATACGCCAGGGTTGATAGGCAAAGGCGATGTCCCGGCGCAACCGGTAGCTTTGCTCCCACGCTTCGGCATCACTTGTGGCGGGGTAGAGCTCGCGGAATGCTTGGCTGCCCTCGCCGAAGGTAGCGGCAAAGGCGGCCAGCCCTTCTATGGTCGCCCATTGCGGAGAGGGGTAGGGCGCGGAGTCGTTGGCGTTGAAGCCTGCCAGCACCGGCACGACGTGATGCGCACCGGACGAGAACTGCTGCTGCGGCTGGCCGGTCGAGACCAGCCCGTCTTCGACGATGTTCCACATGGCGTGGGCCTGCATGATCTGTGCAGCTGGCAGGCTTCGCATGTCCTCCAACGTGGGCGCGCCAAGGTTGGCCATCAGTTCGAGGCCTTCAGCTTCGGCATCACCGAGCGGCTTGAGGCGCCCCATGGGACCTCCGGCCATCCGCCCCCCGCTGACCACGATGGCCCGGTGGAAAAGACCTTGTGCCAGCGGAGAGGCCAGAAGCACGTTGGCATGCGCAGCGCCGGCGGACTGACCGTAAAGCGTGACCCGATGCGGGTCACCACCGAAGGCCGCGATGTTGTCGCGAACCCAGCGTAACGCCGCGAGCAGGTCGAGCGAGGCGTAGTTGCCCGAACTGCCGCTCTCGGCGGTGAGTGCGGGATGTGCCAGGTAGCCGAGCGCGCCGACGCGGTAGTTTGCTGCGACCACGATCGCGCCCCGAGCGGCAAGACGCTCGCCCCACGTCGAGGGATGCGACGCCGAGCCGACGCGGTGGCCTCCGCCATAGATCCAGAAGATCACTGGCAGCGGCGCGCTGCCCCCGGCGGCAATGCCATCGGGTGCCCAGACGTTGAGGTAGAGACAATCCTCGTCCATGCCGGACTCTGGCGGTGTGCCGAACGAGAACTGGCTCATCAGATGATCGCGGGCGGGCGGCGTTTGAACCGGTGCCGGCGCAAAGCGCGTGGCTGAAAGTTCCCCGCTCCATGGCTCTACCGGTGCGGGCGCACGCCAGCGCCGCGTGCCTACGGGCGGCGCGGCAAAGGGTATGCCCAGAAAGCGCCACCCGCCGAGCGGAGACCGCTCACCGCGGACCGGACCGCAGGCCAATTCAACTCTCAAGATCATACCCCCCGATGCATTTTGACGGAATGATCGTCACGGTTCAGGTCGGGAAGTCCAATCGCAAGATGTGGACGCCTGTTCCGCCCTTTTCATAGCACAGGCTCCGGACGATCACTCGACCCGGTAAGGGGGCGCGCTTGCTACCTCGCGGCAGATGGTGATCAGCCGTTCTGCAAGCGTCGATGGCCGTATCGCCGAACGCCGCATGAAGCCGATCATGCGCTTGCCGCTGCTTTTGAGCGGTACCGTGGTCAAGGCAGGACCGAAGCCCAGCGCTGCCGTGCGGGAAACGAGAGTGACGCGGTTGGTTGTCTGGACGATCGAAATCACCAGCGAAAGGCTGCTCGTGGTGATGCAGTCCTTGGGCAGCGGCAGGTTGGAGACATCGAAGAAGGAACGCACGAAGTTGCCGCCAGCCTCGGGTAGAACCCAGGGCCGGTCGATAACGTCCTCGATCGCCAGTTCGTCGCCATGGTCAAATCTGCCGCCCGGGCCATAGGCGATACTGAAGGGATCGTTGAACAGCGCTTCCTGCTCGATGCCCTTGGGGAGCGAGAGCTTGCCTTCGACCGGGCAGATGATCAGGTCATAGTGGCTCGCTTCCAGCCGCGCCAGAAGCTCAGGTGCCGAGGCCGTCTCGACGTGGAGTTGCATGCCCGTGGCATTCTGGTGAAGCTGCTCGAGGACGTCAGGCAGAAACTTCGGGATGACCCCAGTGGTCACGCCCAGGGTCAGCGGCCCTTGCATCTCTCGCGCCGCCAATCGCACCTCTTCCGTGGTGCGATTGAGCATGTCGACGAGACCGTCAGCGTTCCGCAGCAAAATCTCGCCCGCCGCGTTGAGAACCGCCCCGGTTCTGTGCCGATCGAAAACCTTTACGCCCAGCCTGTCCTCGAGCACCGCCACGCTGCGCGACAGCGCCGGCTGCGAGAGACCTATGTCGCGCGATGCCTGCGCGAAGGACTTGGCCCTTGCGATTGCCCGCACGTGAAGCAGGTGGCGCGGATCAATGTTTGTTTTCAGCTCGGAGATAGCAGTACCCCTTGCTCATCCGGTTATTTAGAACGGTGAAGCCATCCTAGACCGCACGTACGATTTTGCCATCATGTTTCAGGCAAATCAGCGGCACCGTCCAGCAAGGTGCCGCTGACATGGAACCGGTCAAGACTTCATGGATGCTTGTGAAATCGTCCGTCCTTCATGACGGCCCGGATCTTGTCCTTGTTCTGTAGGATGGTGACGTCCTGCGTCACGTCGCCTTCGACCAGGAGCAGATCGGCGAGGTATCCCGGTTTGATCAGGCCGAGTTCGCTGCCCATGCTCATGATCTGTCCGCCCAGCCCGGTTGCGGCATGGAGCGTCTCCAGTGGCGGAATTCCCAGGAAATCGACGAAGAGTTCCAGATCCTTGGCGTTTCGTCCGATCGGGGTATGCGGAAATCCGTAGTCGCCTCCGGGCAGATAGCGCACGCCCAGATCGCGGATCTTCGGAGCGAGTTCGCGCACCGATTCCATCGTCTCGGTCTGCTGCTTGATCTTCTCCGGGGTGCCAGACTTCCAGTAGGCGTTCACGCTGAACCAGTTCACGCCGATGCCCGGGGCCACGAAGATCCGGTCCTTGTTTGCGCCCAGCGCCTGAAGCGCTTCGTCGTCGAGGACGGTGCAATGATACAGGACGTCGAAGCCGTGGCGCAGCGCCATCTTGACGGAGTCGGGCGAGTGGCTGTGGGCATTGAGCCGCAGCCCGTGCTTGCGGGCCTCATCCGCTGCGGCTTCGACTTCCTCGTCGTAGAACTGGATGATCATCGACGTGCCAAGGACGACGGCGGATTCGCCGGATAGCAGCATCTTGATCGTATCGACCCCGATGTCGGCCATCTCCTTCACGAAGTCCCGCATCCCGGCCGGGTCGGACTCCCGACCAGCGATACCGGCATAGGTCCTGACGCTTCCGGGCTTTGCCACCACGCTTGCAGCTTCGGCTGCGCGCTCGAACGAGCATGCGCGGATCCGGGGGCCGACCTGACGACCGGCGGCAATCTCGTCACGCAGGGCAACCTCGGCCCGGGCATTGATGGCACCGCCGGAATAGGCGCTGGTATATCCGTAATCGAGCATGACGCGCGCGGCCATGGCAGTGCGGAGCAGGCGCAACTCCTGAGAATGCGGTCCCAGCGGGAGTTCGCATTCGACCGTGGAGCCAAATCCGAGATGGCTGTGGGATTCGATGAGGCCCGGCATAAGCGTGGTGCCGCTGGCATCGACGCGCACCGCGTGTTCTGGCAAGCTTTCGGGGCGTCCCCGGCAGACATCGACGATGCGGTTGCCGTTCACGATCACCGAACCATTGAAACAAGCCTGGCCGGTGCCGTCGAATATTGAAGCATTCTCGAAAACAAGCATTGTCTGAACCATTTCCTGCCTTGTCACGCAAGTTGCTCGACGCTCGCGGCTCATCGCGACCGATCTGACAACTGGTGCACCCTCGCTCTGTTTTTGGAGTGCCTGCTTTGGCAGGTCCAATGCTCAAACAGCGGGACGCTATAACCGGAACTCACGTACCCGGGCTGTGAAGTGGCGCAGCAGAACACTCCGGTTGCCAGTGCTGATGGAAACCGGGCGCGTTCATGCTGGCGAGACGTTCAGGCGGTTTGCAATGCCCCGGCGCGCGCTTGCGGCCTGGCTATCAGCATCGCCGAAACACCAGCGAGCAGCGCACCGACCAGTGCGCATGGCACCGTGGTGTAAAGGAATGCCAGCCTGAGCCCCTCGGCATAACCCATGGTCTGGCCGAAGTGATCCGACAGCTTGCCCATCACGACGGGGGCGAGCCCGCCGCCGACCAGGCTTGAGAGGCCGACAGTCAGAGACGAGCTGAGACCGCGCATGCGAGGTGGCACCAGGTCCGTCGACAAGGTCATGGCTGGTGCAACCCGCGCGAACACCATGAGGCTGGTGATGCCGAAACCGATAAAGAAGTTGCTCCTGTCCGGACGCCACAGCATCACGACAAGGCCGATCGCGCACAGAACGGCAACGATGCCCGAGAACGCTGCAATCAGGCGATCATCCTGCCTTGCCTTGATCAGGGCGGCGCAGATCCAGCCGCCGCCAAGAATGCCGGCAACCGTCAGAACGCCGCTGGCCCCAGTGACCAGGCCAGCCTCGGTGACGGAGAACTTCAGCACCCGGACGCAATAGGCATTCAGCCAGATCACGAAAATCGTCGTCGTGCAGGTGATCAGCGTATGCGAAAGGACGTGGAAGACAAACCCGCGGTTCCGGGCAAGCGTCTTGAGACTTTCGCCCAGAGAGGGTGTTGCGCGGTTCTGGGTCGGGTCGTCGAAACGCCCTCGCTGGGGTTCCTTGAGCACCGGTATCAGGAGCGCGGCCAGAATGAGACCTCCGGCACCAAGCGCGACCATCGCGTATCGCCATCCGAAATTGTCGGCGATGATGGCCACCAGCGGCACACCGATGATCGGCGAGACGCCTGCGCCCAGCTGGAAGATGCTGACGGCCTGATGGCGGCGTTCCTTGGGGAAAGTGTCGGCGATCATGGAAAGAGATGCGGGCAAAGCACCCGCTTCGGCAGAGCCGAGCGCCGCCCGGAAGAGGCCCATGCCGAGCACGGAAGTGGCGAGCGAGGCGAGCCCTGTGACCGCAGACCACGCCGCCAGCGTTGCAATCACCAGCGTCCGCCGGATTCCGGTGTCGATCAGCCTGGCGAAAGGGATGCCGAATGCCACATAGCAGACCACGAAGGCGAGGCCCGAAAGCAGTCCCATTTCCGTGTCGGTTGCGCCAAGATCGGCCTTGATCGGTTCGAGCAGGACGGTGAACGCGTATCGGTCCATGCTGGCGAAGAAGTGCACCAGAAAGAGCGCCGCCAGAGTATTTCTGGCCGTACGGTCAAGTCTGGACGCAGGCATTGCGATACCGTTCATTGGTTCTCCCCCGGCAGGCTGGTTGTTGCCGATAGCCAGTTCGCGATCATCACGTGAAGGCCCTGGCTTTTCAGTGATTTTCACTAAGAACCGTGTGCATCATAATGCAATCGCCGCGCGGCCGCGAAGCGATAGTAATTTGTTCGAACCCTATGCAGGAATTCGCTGGCTCTCTTGAAGCTTCGCGTCGCTCGTTCGGATACCGCTCCTTACAGCCGTTCGACCGCAAGGCTCAGTCCCATCCCGACGCCAACGCAGAGCGTCACAAGCCCCCGCTTGCCGCCGGTAACCTCAAGCTGGTGGACCAGTGTCATGGCGAGCCGCGAGCCTGACATGCCCAACGGGTGACCCAAGGCAATTGCCCCGCCATTGGGATTGACCTGCGGCGCATCGTCCTCGAGCCCGAACGTGCGCAGGAAGGAGAGCGTCTGGCTGGCAAAGGCCTCGTTCAGTTCGATGGCGTCGAAGTCAGCGATTGTCATGCCCAGACGCTGCAACAGTTTGCGCGTAGCAGGAGCGGGGCCAAATCCCATCAGGCGCGGTTCGACGCCCGCCGAGGCCATGCCGAGAATGCGCGCGCGCGGTACGAGGCCATTTTCCCTGATCGACTGCTCGCCTGCGATCACCAGTGCGGCCGCACCATCGTTGATCCCGGATGCATTGCCTGCAGTGACGGTCCCGTCAGGGGCGAACAGCGGCTTCAGTCTGGCGAGGTCTGCGCTTGTCGTGTCCGACCTCGGATGTTCGTCCGTATCGAAGGTGATAGTTTCGCCACGCCGCTTGCCGGGCACCATGACCGGGACGATCTCTTCAGCGAAGAAGCCGCTGGTCTGGGCAGCGTGGGCGCGTTGCTGGCTGCGCAATGCAAAGCTGTCCTGGTCGGCGCGGCTGATCTGCAGGTGCGCAGCAAGGTTTTCGGCCGTGCGCGGCATCGGGTCGGTGCCGTAAGCCGCATCGAGGGCGGGGTTGACGAAGCGCCATCCCATTGTCGTGTCCTCGATCTTCTGGTTCCGGTCGAACGGCGCCACCGCCTTGCCCAGAACGAAGGGCGCACGCGTCATGCTCTCGACGCCGCCGGCAAGGGCGAGGCCGATCTCGCCCGTCCGGATCGCCCGGGCGGCAGCACCGACCGCCTCCAGACCTGACGCGCAAAGCCGGTTGAGGGTGACGCCTGGTACGGTGTGGGGCAGGCCCGCGAGCAGCAGGCTCATCCGCGCAACGTTGCGATTGTCTTCGCCAGACTGGTTGGCGCACCCCAGAAACACTTCCTCCACTTGAGCAGGGTCGAGCGAAGGGTTGCGTTCTAGCAGAGCCCGCAAGGGGATTGCGCCGAGATCGTCTGCCCTGACCCCGGCAAGGCCGCCGCCATAGCGGCCTATCGGGGTGCGGATGGCGTCGCAGATGAATGCGTCTGTCATGGCTTAGTCTTGTCCTCCTCGGGGTGCCAGCGCTCAGCGGGCGTCGACAAGATCGATGCCGACGCGCGTGCGCAGTTCCTCGATCGTGAGGTCGGCGATCAGTTCCGTCACATGGGCCTGGCCATCGCGCAGTTCGAAGATGCCGTGATCGGTATAGACCCGTGAAACGCAGGCCAGGCCGGTCAGCGGATAGGTGCAGCGCTCGACGAGCTTGCTGTCTCCGCTCCTGGTGAACAGCTCCATCATCACGAACGTCTGTCGTGCGCCCACGGCGAGGTCCATAGCCCCGCCGACTGCCGGGATCGCTCCTGCTTCTCCGGTATGCCAGTTGGCAAGATCGCCATTGCAGGCAACCTGGAAGGCACCCAGCACGCAGATGTCTATGTGGCCGCCACGCATCATCGCGAAGCTGTCGGCATGGTGGAAGTAGCAGCCACCCGAGAGCAGCGTGACGGGCTGCTTACCGGCGTTGATGAGATCCGGATCTTCCTCGCCGGGAGCGGGAGACGGCCCCATGCCGAGCACTCCGTTCTCGCTGTGCAGGAAAATCTCGCGATCGGCAGGCAGGAAGTCCGCGACGCGGGTCGGCAGACCGATGCCGAGGTTGACGTACGCGCCTTCCGGGATGTCCTGCGCCACGCGGCGGGCGATACCGGCCCGATCCAGAGGGGTCATTGGGCACCTCGATGCATGTTGGCATTCACGCCGGCATCCGGCGTTGCGACGATTCGGTTCACGAAGATGCCCGGAGTGACCACGGTCTCAGGGTCAAGCGAACCCAGGGGCACGACTTCGGTGACTTGCGCGATTGTGCACTTTGCAGCCATCGCCATTATCGGCCCGAAGTTGCGCGCGGTCTTGCGATAGACAAGATTGCCCCAGCGATCACCCTGGCTCGCCTTGATCAGGGCGAAATCGGCTCTGATCGGCATCTCGAGGACGTAGTCCTTGCCATCGATCTTTCGGACTTCCTTGCCTTCTGCCAGTGGCGTGCCGAACCCGGTGGGCGTGAAGATGGCACCAAGACCCGAACCGGCCGCGTGAATGCGCGCGGCGAGGTTGCCTTGAGGTACGAGTTCGAGTTCGATCGCGCCCGCACGCCAGGCGGCATCGAAATGGTGGGAATCCGGCTGACGCGGAAACGAGCAGACCATCTTCCGGACACGCCCGGCCTTGATCAGCGCGGCAACCCCGGTTTCGCCATTTCCGGCGTTGTTGCTGATGATCGTCAGGCCCTTCACGTCCCGACGAAGCAGCCCTTCGACCAGTTCGTCGGGCATGCCGGCGTTGCCGAACCCTCCGATCATTATCGTCGCGCCGTCCCCGATGGGAGCGACCGCCTCGTCGATGGAACGAACCGATTTGTCGATCACAGGCATCTCCACTCTTCCGGGTGCTGCGTTTCCGTCAGGGCGGACTTGAGTCAATCGATAATCGCATGTATTGTTCGATTATCGAACGAAATTCCGTAAAGGGTCAGCCCGTGGATGCGAGCCAGCTTGCCGACTATTCCGGCGATCCCGACTTCATGATGTCGCTAGCCCGGGGCCTGCTCGTGCTTCGCCTCCTTGCCGGCCTGGAGCACCCGATCTCTCTTGCGGATGTCAGTCGCCGCAGCGGGTTGAGCCGTGCCGCGGCGCGGCGCTGCCTCTACACCCTATGCCGGCTCGGCTATGCGAGGCAGGGCGCTGTCGGCTACGAGGTTTGCCACGATGTGCTGGCGCTGGGCCGGGGATTGATGAATCCCAACTCGCTGGCAGTGCGGGCGCAACCCTTGCTGGATGCTTTGCGCGATGAACTGGGTGAGTCCTGCTCGATCGGAGTGATGGACGGCGATCACGTACGATACGTCGCCCGATCCGAAACTTCGCGTATCATGTCGATCAACCTGAGGATTGGCAGCCGTTTGCCGCTCTATGCGACATCCATGGGGCGGGTGCTACTGGCTGGGTGCACGTTGGCGGATCGCCAAGCCTATCTCAATCGGATCGTCCCAACAGCCTTCACACCCAACACGGTCGTCGACAAGGCCCAGTTGGCCACGGTCCTTGCGCAGGTCGAGCGTCAGCGGTTCGCGATCGTTGATGAAGAGCTTGAAGTTGGTCTGCGATCAGTGTCGGTGCCTATAGTCGGTCCGAGCGGCGTGACATCGGCAGTCAACGTCGGCACGTCCAGCGCGCGGATGAGCGTTGACAAACTGCGAACCCATATCGTGCCGGTTCTGCAGCAGGCGGCACGAGAGTTTTCGTTGTTCGCGTGACAAGCCGTTGCCACCGACCGAACTCCTTGGGTAGAGCACGCCATGAGGGGCTGATGGCATCAGGAGACCATCGACATGAACATCGGCACCCCTGCATGGCCATTCGTGAGCCAAAGTGGATGCGGTTCAAGCTGACCTCGAAGCCCTTGCCGCTTTGAGATCAGCAAAGCTGCGGCGGATGCAGTCCATATAGAACTCTATGTCGGGTAGGATTTCGCGACAGGACGTGACCGCTACAGTGGACTCGAAATCGAATCCCGTGATCGAGTGTATCACACCGCATCCTTCCAGAAGCGGGCCGAATGCATAGGTGGTAACCGCCTTCCCGCCAGCGAAGAAGTGGCCACCCTTCGGCGGCGGAGCATTGGAGACGATCACGTTCGCGGGTGAGGGCATCGCAATGTTCAATTTGTTGGGAAGTGTCGCGGCAATCTTCGCCATCTGTGATCGAACGAAGTAAGGCTGCAGGCCCAGAAGGTCCTCGACGAAGCTGTTCCCGAGGTCCTTTGCCATGCCCTTGGCTGCGGCCGAGCTTTGAGCGATAACCTCCAGGCGTTCGATCGGATCCGCGATGTCAGTCGCCAGAGTCACGCGCATGCCTGAAATGAAGTTGCCGCCATCCAGAGGGTGTCCCTCGCGGACGCTGATCGGGCACATCGACATCAGTGGCTTTTCAGGAAGATCGTTGTGAGCGAGAAGATAATGGCGCAATCCGCCGGCAACGATCGCAAGCCAAAGGTCGTTCACCTTGGGCTTGCCAAGGGCCTCGCGCAGGTCGCGCAGTTCGTCCATCGGGATTGCGACAAAGTCACAAACCCGATTGGCCGTAACTTTCGCGGACAGACGAGTTGCCGGTGCCAGCATTGCATTGGCAGGAACAGATTCCTCTTCTTGCTCCGTCGGGGATGTCATGCTGCGGCCCAACGTATTCGATACGATCTGACCTACGCTGTTCATGCCCTTGATGGTTGCAATCCATTGGCCCAGCCCAGCCTGCAGCGGCAAGGTCAGCCAGTCTGTCTCCCCGTCACTTGTCGTTACCTGACTCTCGCGTGGAGCTTGATTGACCTCCTGATCGGGATGGTCCTGCATGAACTCCCACAGGATTGCACCGACCGAACCGCCATCGAACACGGAATGGTGGAACTTGGTGAGGATTGCGTAGGCTCCGGGCGCAATTCCGGGCTCGTCGTCAAGTCCCTCGATGACGTAGAGTTCCCAAGGGGGGCGCGCCATGTCAACCGATGTGCTGATCAGGCGCGACACCAGATCTTTCAACTGTGCCAGATTGCCCGGCTTCGACAGGGCCACCTTGCGGACGTGAAACGCAAGATCGAAGTCCTGATCTTCAACGAGCGAAGGCTCGGCAAGTCCTGTACGTGACTTCACCAGCTTCCGGCGCAGGAGGGGCACGCGATGAAGCCGCTGCGCGATGTAATCCATGATCCGGGCAGGAGGCAGCGCGTTGGCGCCTCCCGATGCACGATCGATGACAAACACCCCGCCGAGCGTCATTGGCGTCTGCGGCGTTTCCATATCCAGCCAAAGCGTGTCGGTCGCCGACATTCTGGGCATAGCTGTTTCCTCAGTCTTGTAATCTGCTTGTCATGGCAGTTCCCTCGGAACTGATCGAAGGACAGCACCGATGAAGTCGGTAGGGACGGAGAACCCGCTAATGCCTGCGGGGCGTACCGGACCGAGCAAATCAGAAGCTCCGCGACGTCTCCATGAAGGCTGTGATGGCTAGTTTCATGCTTCGACGGAAACGGCGCGAGCCCGCGCCTTTCGCCCAGACCTGCTTGCGACTTCGGGAGTGTCGGCAGGTAAGCTCTGCAAGACGATTTCGGTTGTGCTCTGGATGTGTTCTGCAATCAGACCTGTGGCCGCAACCTCATCCCTGTCCAGAACTGCATCCATCAGTACTCGGTGGTCATCCTGCGTGCGCTGATGCTCGTTTCTTCGGCTCATCACGGCAAGTGCCTGATAGCGGAGGGCTTGGTCAAACAAGACGCCGCGGAAGTAGAGCAGCCATGGAGAGCCGCAAGCGGAGACGAGAGCGTCGTGGAACTGGCGATGCTTCTCGCCAAAATCCGCCAGGATCTCGGGTGTCGGTGCGGTGGAGATCCGACCGGCGCGCGAAAGCAGGTGGAAGCTCGACACGATGCCTGCCTCCCACTTATCGTCGCCATTGCGGATCGACTCCACAATCGCTCTTGCCTCAAATTCGATCCGCCACTGGGTAATGTCGATGAGATCTGAGGCCGAGACTGGCGCCACGAAGAAGCCCCGCCCTGCTTCGGTTCGCACCAGGCCATCGGACACGAGGTGTGAGAGTGCCTCTCGCAACGTTCCCACTCCGGCGCCGTATGTCTTCCGCAGGGCATCGAACCGAAGCCTGTCAAACGGCTTGAGCTGGCACGTCACGATATCGTTGCGCATGCGCAATGTCTTTGGGGGAATTGCCCCTGGCGTGTGGGAAGAGAACATGCTGACCGACGACGATCTGCGCAGCGTTTCCCGACCGACGATGGTTGTGGCCTGCGTGGGCCACCCGGACATCTTTCTGAAGAATGCCATGGAATACAAGGCGTTGATTCCAGGTGTCGAGTGGCGCGAACTGCATTATGCCTCGCACTGGCCGCAGTGGGAGGAGGCTGATGCATTGAACCGGATAAGCATCGAGTTCTTTACAGGCGCATCTTAAGCGGTTTGGAAGGATTTGAGCCAGTATCTGGCGGGACCATGAGAGGGAAGGAAGCTGTCAGTCTAAAAAGACGAGATCTTCTCTGCCCACCTAGAGGCCCCAGGAGCGACCAGACGTCAGCATTGGAGTGACTGCGACTCGGCAAGGGCTGCCGAGTGTGGTTGCCTGAAGGTCTGTCTGTCGACGAGGCGTCGTTCCTGGGCGCGTTGGCGGTGTACCGGGGCGGACTTCTGTAGCGCCTTCATCTGCCTGCAGCCAAAGCTAGCTGACAGGGCATCTCGCTCCAACCGATGGGTTTGGTTTGACGGTGCACTCAGGTCCAGTTTGCCAGCGAGGGTAGATGTACTGTCGCAGCGCCCTTCGCCGTCGTTTCGCCGAGTTGGTTGTCGACCCAGAGTTCAAGATCGACGCAGTGCGCTCCGTCCTCGATGCGCTTGTCGACCACGCGGCCGCGGCACCACGAAACGTCGCCGAAGATATTTGGGCGACGGACCGAGACGTTGAGGCGATGGAGGAAGCCGTCGTCGCCCATCCAGTTGGTCATGAGCTGGCCAAGCCAGGAAATGCGCTGCGGGCCAACGTCGTAGCCGCCGGGCATGCCGACTTCGCGCGCCATCTTGCTTTCGGCATGACCGCGCGCGGCGCTGTCCTGCGCGCCGGTCTCGGGATTGACGAAGGCATCGGCGGGGTGGCGCTTGCGGTGCATCGTGGCGCGGCGGTGGGCCTGGTAGCTGTGACCGCCGCCGGAGTACCAGCAGATCATGTCGGTAATGTTGAGCGGGCCTTTGAGCATCGGCTGGACCATGTCGCCCACTGTCACGTCTTCCCAGAAGCGGGGCGTGGACCCACGCAATTCCTCGGTCTCGATGGCGTGGGCGATATGTTCCAGCTCTTCGGGCGAATACCGGTGCGTTTCGCGCGGGGCGTACTTGAGGCCGCCTTCGGCCTTGGCGCGGGCAGTGCGTGCGGTGCTGCCCATGGCTCGGCAGACGAGTTCGCCGTGCTGGTTGGTGTAGAGCGTCTCGCCGGTCTGGAGGATGAACTTGCGGGCGTTGCCGCCTTCCTTCTCGACCGCATCGAGCAGCCGTGCGCGCACGGTGAAGCTGTCGCGGTGGCGGATCGGGCGATACCACTCCCAATCGGTGCCGCCATAGAGCCACTGGATGCCGCGCAGCTTGGGTGCGACCACGGTGGTGTCGATGGTATAGAGGAAGCACCCGGGGGCGAGCGCTCCGCCTGCGCGCGTACGTGCGGCATAGGCCGGATCGCAGAACAGCGGGTTTTCGTCGCCGATACCCCAGCAGAAATGGCGCACCGCATCGGGCGAAGCTTCGGTGTTCCACTGCTGGCCGGTCCGGCGCAGATCGACACCGATCAGGCTGCGCGCCTCTTCGAGCGCACCTTCCCAGAGGGCTGGCGTCTGCGACGCAGGGATAGGGGCGGGGGAAGCGGATGGTTCCGTCATGTCAGGAATGTCCCTGGATCTGGATTTGGCAGGAGAGCACTACCATGCGCTCGCTTCAAGGCAGGGGCGACCGAGGGCGTCCTCGACCAGCATTGCCCAGCCACCGTCCTGCTCGGCCACCGACAGCGTCAGTTCGGTGCCGCAGAACATCGGCGCGAGATTGCGGCAGGTGAGGTGGTCCGGCTCACGTCCAACGGCCGTGCGCAGCATTTCGAGCAGGAACATCGATGGCAAGGAGCCATTGACCAGCAGGGCCGGATACTTTTCAACGTCCTGCGCATAGGGCAGGTCATAGTGAATGCGGTGCGGGTTGTCGGTGATCGCCGAGTACCGGAACAGCAGCGGCTCTGTCGGTAGCAATTGCCGTTTTGCCATGGCCATGGGCAGGCCGGTCGGCTGTCCGTGAAGCGGCGACGGCTCCGCGCCTTCGGCTCCGGTATCGTCGGCTTCCGGACGCAGCACGTAGCTGGTGGTTTCGACCAGTGCGGGCGTTGCGCTGCCTTCGACGAACAGGCTGTGCTCGATGTCGATCAGAGCGAAGGGCCCGGAGCGCCCGTTTTTCTGCGCGACCTTGGCGAGGCGCGTGTCGCGACGGACATTGGCGCCGATCGGAATGTCGCCGAGAAATCGGATATTGCGCCCTCCCATCATCAGTCGCGGCAGGCCGAGATCGGGCAGGACGACGCCAAGCGCTCCGGCACCGTCGGGACGCAGATCGGCCTGCCGGGTGGGCACGTTGAACATGATCACATGCCACCCGCGCGGCAGGGGCTGGCCCTCGTCGATGGTCAATGGATCACGGTCGAGCAGGGCGGCGAGCCTGCGGACGAGCGAGAGGGCGCAGCGGTCATGCGCGACCTGCACTTCGCTTGCGGTGTCGGGTTCTCCAGTTGTCATGGTCTGGCTCATGGCACCAGTTCCCCGTCCTTGACCGTGACGGCCTGTCCCACCCATTCCTCCGTCTCGAAGCGCTCGACCAGTGCCGGATCATGGCTGCAGGCAAAGGCCCGAGCCCCCTGCGGCGTATCGACCAGTGCGACCGCGCGCGGCTGTTCGCCCCGCCCATGGAGCACGGTTGCACCCGCCACCGTTGCGGTTCCGCTGTAGCTCTCGAGCACCTCGACCGTCCGTTGCGTTGCAGCCGCTTCGGCCGTGCAATTCACGTTGGCATAAGGCCGCGTGCCGGGATCGCAGGACCACATGGCGAAGGCCTGCTTGGTCATGATGCCCGAGATGCAGGAGAGGAGCGCGGTATGGCCTTGCCTTGCGCGCAAGAGTTCGACGGCGCGGGCCGTCGCCTGCAGGAAGTAGTTGTTATAGGGGCCCCCTGCGTAGGGCATCCCACCGGTAATGGTCAGATCGGTCTTGCCGGTCAGCCCTGCCGCCTGGGCGAAGGCTTCGACGGCGACCGGAAAGCAGCTGTATAGTTCGACAAGATCGACATCGGCGGGGCCGAGGCCTGAGGCGGTGTAGACAGCCTCGGCGGCAAGGCGCGCGCCGGTCACTTCGGTCAGATCCGCGCGTTCGGATACGGCGACCATGTGGTTGGCTTCGGCACTGGCGAGCGGGAAAATGCGGCGGTCCTGCGGGATGCCGAGCTCGTCGGCCCTGGCGAGCGAGCACAGCAGCAGCGCGGCGCTCTGGTCGACGTTCCAGCTGGAGCAGTGGGCTCGGGTATAGGGGAAGGCCTGCATCGGATTGCGTGGGGCCTCGTCGCGGATATCGGCAAGATCGCGAACGCGGCGGTCCCATGCGTGGGGGTTGGCCGAGGCAATCTCGCTGAAGCGCTTGAGGCGGGCCGCAAGCGCGTCGCGGTGATCGTCAATCGTGATGCCCGACTTGGCCCGCAGCGCGCTGTCGATGATCGCGTAGAGGCCTACGGGCATGGCGAAGCCGACTGCACGCTCGGCCGGGTGGCGCAGTTCGGCAGCGGGTTCGAGCATGATGTCCGGAGCGTCATCCTGCTGTCTCTCGCCCGCGCGCGCGCCGGAGATCTTTGCCCGCAGGATGCGGTATCCGGCATCGGCGCCTGTGATGATGGCGCTGGCAATCTCGCCATGCGCGATCCGCGAGCAGGCATTGGCCACCAGCGTCTGTTGCAGGACGCCGACCGTCGACAGGAGGCTCTGGGCGCTTTTGGCTCCGACCGCATCGGCGATCGCTCGGCCGGGATTGGCGTAGGTCCACCGACCACGCGGAACCGAGACCAGTTCCACATCGGCGAGCAGGGCAGGCGCGCCACAGTCCTCACCGGCGGAGCGGACGGCCTCGATCATCAGGTCGAGCGGTTCGAGTGCCTGTGTCCAGTCTTCCTCGCGGCACTGGACAACGCCGATGCCGACAAGGACGGGGGTACGGGGATCGAGCGGGGTCATGCGGCAACTCCGGGGCCAAGCGCCGCGGCCCGTTCGCGCAGATCGGCTTTCTGGATCTTGCCGTTGGCGTTGCGGGGGAGGGGATCGGTGAAGATGTGGACGACGCCGGGCACCTTGTAATCGGAGACCCGCTCGGCGCACCATGCGCGGACCTCATGTTCATCCATCGTGCTGTCCTCGATGCACAGGAAGGCGACAACTATCTCGCCGAGGATCGGATCGGGTCGCCCGACAACGGCTGCCTCGACCACGCCGGAAAGGCCGGTGAGGACGCTTTCGAGTTCTGCCGGGTAGATCTTGAAGCCGCCGCGGATGATCATGTCCTTCTTGCGGTCGGCAATGCGGACGTAGCCGTCCTTGTCGACGCTGCCGATGTCGCCGGACTTCCAGAAGCCGCCCACGAAGGCGGTCCGGGTAGCAGCTTCATTGCGCCAGTAACCGGGGACGACCATTGGCCCTGCGATCCAAAGCTCCCCCGTTTCGCCCGGAGCAACTTCGCACCCAACATCGTCCATCACGCGGACTTCGCCGCAGCGAACCACCTTGCCGATGCTGTCGAGGCGACCCGCGCAATCGCCCGGCGGCATGATCGTGGTGGGCGAGGTAGTCTCGGTCGCGCCGTAGCAATTGCACATGGCAAGGCCGGGGAAGGCCTCGGCAAAGCGGGCGGCGGTTGGTTCGGGCATGGGAGCGCCGCCGTAGGCCGCGATGCGCCATGCGCTCAGCGGGAAGTCGGCAAGGTCGGGCTCAAGCAGGCACAGGCCATACATGGCAGGGACCATCAGGGCGTGTGTGATCCGCTCGCGTGCTGCCAGTTCGAGCGCCTCACGCCGCTTGAAATCACGCAGCAGGACCACCGTTGCACCTGCGTGCAGGAACGGCATGGCCACGCCGCACAAGCCGCTGACATGCGCCCAGGGCACGCAAAGCATGGTCACGTCATCTGGACCGATGCCGAAGGCTTCGATCCAGTGCAGGTTGGAATGGATCACGTTGAAGTGGGTCAGCATCGCCCCTTTGGGACGGCCCGTGGTGCCCGACGTGTAGAGGATCGCGAAGATATCCTCCTCATCGATGCCACTTGCCGGACGGGCAAGAGGCGTGCCCTTGAGAGCTGCAGCCCAGTCTGCCGATCCCGTCTCAACCCGCTGCGGGCCGCGTGTGGGCAATTCCGCGCGAAACTGGGCCGCATGGATAATGAGGTCGGCAGCAGCATCCTGCAGGATGTAGGCAATTTCCGGCTCCCGCGAGCGGGTGCTGACGGGGACGACGATGGCACCGATCCAGGCGATGGCCAGAACGGCGCGCAGGGCATCGGCTTCGTTGCCGACCATCACGGCGACCCGGTCCCCATGCGAAATGCCGCGCCGTGAGAGCTCGCCAGCGAGTGAGCGGACGTCGGCGTCAAGCTGACCGTAGGAAATGCGCGCATCGCCATCGACCAGCGCGGTCGCGTCCGCACGGGCGGAGAACACCTGCGCAAGATGCGCGGGGATGCTCGCCGGACGCTCGGCGTAGCATTCCGTGACCCGCCCCCAGTGCAGTTCCCGTCTCGTTTCCAACTCCCGGTATCCTCTTCTTCTACTTCTTCACGTCAATGTCCGTCAGGCTTGATGCCCGCTGCCGCGACAGCCGCTTCGAGGAACGTGGCATAGGCCTGCACGTCACGCTCGACCCTGCGCCTTGCCGCTTCGGCATCGCCCGCTTCGATTGCCTCAAGGATGCGCTCGTGCGCGCGGACCACGCGCTGGCGGATTTCGGACGAAGCGAAGTTCTCGATGGCCGAGGCCTGGAACATCAGGCCGGAAACCGAGCGGCTGAGCGTGCAGAGCAGTTCGTTGTCGCTCGCCAGAGCCAGCGCATCGTGCCACTTCACGTTTTCCTGCAGGAACGAGGGCACGTCGTTTGCCGCTGCGGCTTCGAGGCGCGCGGAGATTGCGCGAAGGGCTGCAAGGTCTTCGTCGGTCCGGTTCTGCGCGGCGAGCTGGGCGACCATCGGCTCAAGTGCGAGCCTGACGCCCACCAACGAGCGCAAAGAGACGCTGCGGCCCTTGGCATAGAGCGCGATGTGGCTGGCCAGCAGGGCATCGCTCGGCTGGGCAACGGTCGAGCCGCCGTATCGGCCCGAGCGGGTCTCGACGAGGCCTTGCGCTTCAAGGATGCGCAGCGCTTCGCGCACCGAGCCGCGGCTGAGCCCGGTCGTCTCGACAAGTTCGCGCTCGGTCGGCAGGGCCGCGCCCAGCGGATACTCGTCGCTGAGGATGCCTTCCTTCAGGCGCTCGGCCAGCAGGTCGCTGGATTTGAGAACTTTGATCCTGCCGAGCGCGTCCAGCATCTGCCTTCCCGATCCACTTCCCCAACGTGCATTTCCGTGTTGTCTTCCGTGGTGATATGGGCAATAAGGCAACAAGTCAATTGTTGGACCATTTAATTTCCCAACCAATGAAAGGGTGAGGCAGATCGAACCGCAGCAGTCCGATGATGGAGCATTTCTCCCTCTGGCCGGTCGGCGCGTGCTGGATCTCACCAAGATCCTGGCCGGGCCGCTATGCACGCAGGTGCTGGCCGATCTGGGTGCGGACGTGATCAAGGTCGAGCCGATGGGTGGTGACGATACGCGCCATTGGCCTCCGTTCCGCGAGGGCACCGGTACGATCTTCCTTTCGGTCAATCGCAACAAGAAGAGCATCGCGGTCGATCTCAAAGCGCCGCGCGGGCTCGATCTCGTCCGCCGGCTTTGTGCGCAGGCAGACGTTGTGGTCGAAAGCTTCGGGCCTGGCGTGGCGGACAGGCTGGGCGTTGGCTGGGAGGCGATGCGCGCGATCAATCCGCGCATCGTCTATGCCAGTATTTCGGGTTTCGGCACGCAGGGTCCGATGCGCGAGGGCAAGGGTTACGACCTGATCGCGCAGGCCTTCTGCGGGATGCTGCCGATCACCGGCCATCCCGACGGCGGCATGGCGCGCAGCCCGTTCTCGCCGGTCGACCAGACCACCGGCCTCAATGCCGTCATCGGCATCCTCGCGGCGCTGCTTCAGGTGCAGGCGAGTGGCAAGGGCGTGAAGCTGGAGGCTTCGCTGTTCGATTCGGCGGTCGGCTTGCTGGGCTACATGTTGCAGGGCTTCTGGCAAACCGGAGTGGAGCCGCAGCGGCGCGGATCGGCGCACGATTCGCTTTGCCCTTACGAAGCCTTCGACACGGCCGATGCGCCGATCATCCTGGGCATTGCCAACGACGCCTTGTGGCGCAGCTTCTGCGCGCTGACCGGCAATCCCGCCTGGGCCGAGGACGAGCGCTTCGCCACGGGCGCAGCCCGGGTGGCGCATCGGCATGAGGTTGTCGGGATGGTCGGCAAGCTGTTGCTGACGCGCAACCGGGCCGATTGGCTGGCGCTTTGCGAAGCGAGCGGCATTCCTGCATCGCCCGTGCACAACTTCGGCGAGCTTAGTGCCCACCCGCAGACCGCCGCCTCAGGCATGGTCCACGAGGCTGAAGGCGGCATGCGCTCGGTGGCGACCGCGATCCGTGCCGATGGCGCGCGCCTGCCGTTGCGCTCGCTTCCGCCTCGTCTGGGTGAGCATGGTCCCGCCGTACTTGCCAGTCTGGGGCTGATCGAAGCGGACATCAAATCCCTGATCGCCGACGGGGTCGTGCTCGACCCTGTGAACAGATCGCGTTGAAGCCGAACAATAAGACCAAGAATCCGGAGAGTGCCATGACCAAGACCCTCGATCCCGTGGCCGATTTCGAAGCGCTGCGGCAGAAGTATCTGGAAGAGCGCGACAAGCGCATCCACGAGAAGGGCGTCGAGCAGTATCGCGAAGTCGATCACCCGTTCTTCGGGGACATCTACGATCCCTACGCCGAAGCGCCGGTCACCCGCGATCCGATCAGCGAGGACGTGGAAATGGTCATCGTCGGCGGCGGCTTCTCCGGACTGCTGATGGCGGTGAGCATGCACCGCGAAGGGATCGACGATTATCGCGTGATCGAGAAGGGCAGCGACATCGGCGGGACCTGGTACTGGAACCGCTATCCCGGCTGCCGGTGCGACGTCGACGCTTACAACTACCTTCCGCTGATAGAGGACTACGGCGAGATGCCGTCCGAGCGGTACATTGCCGCCCCCGAAATTCTCGAGCATGCGCGGCGCATCGCGCGCAACGCCGGCATCTATGACCGTGCCTATCTGCAGACCGGGGTGACCGGTGCGGACTGGGACGAGGAACGCCAGCGCTGGATCGTCACCACCGATCGGGGCGATGAAATCCGTGGCCGCTTCATCTGCATGGCGAGCGGCATACTCAGCAGGCCCAAGCTTCCCGGCATTCACGGGATCGAGAGTTTCAAGGGCCATGTATTCCATACTGCGCGATGGGACTACGGCTATACCGGCGGCAGCAATGCCGGAGGACTCACCGGGCTGGCTGACAAGCGCGTGGCGATCATCGGCACGGGCGCGAGTGCGGTGCAGGCGATCCCGCACCTCGGCGCTTCGGCAGGTCACCTCTATGTCGTGCAGCGCACGCCTGCGGCGGTGGACGCGCGCGAGAACGCGCCGACCGATCCCGACTGGTGGAACAGCCAGCAGCCCGGCTGGTGGGAGCGGCGTGCGCTCAACTTCGAGGGCTTCGTCAATTCGATCCCGCAGAACGAAGACCTGATCGGCGATGGCTGGACCCGCAACTGGGCTCGCATGACTGACGCGATGTTTTCGGCGCAGAGCGAGGGCCCCGAGGAAATGGCCCGTCGCCGCCAGATTGCCGACTTCGAGAAGATGAACGAGATGCGCGCGCGCATCGACAGCATCGTCAAGGACCCGAAGACTGCCGAAGCACTGAAGCCGTGGTACAACTGGATGTGCAAGCGGCCGCTGTTCGTCGATGGCTACTTCGAGACCTTCAACCGCCCCAACGTGACGCTGATCGACACGCTCGGTCGCAGCCTTGATCGCATCACCGAGAAGGGGATCGTCTTCGACGGCGTCGAATATGAGGTCGATTGCATCATCTTCGCCTCGGGTTTCGAGGTCGCTTCGCCCCCTGATCGCACTGCGGGTTTTGACATGCACGGCCGAGGCGGCGTGACGCTGAGCGAGAACTGGAAGGACGGGCGGCACACGCTGCACGGCATGTTCACCCGCAACTTCCCGAACATGGGTGTCATCAGCGGTCTCAAACAGGCGGGGATCACCTGGAACATCACGTTCATGAACCGCCGTCAGGCCGAGCACTATGCCGCCATCGTCCGGCGTTGCAAGGAAGCGGATGTGACAACCTTCGAGGTGACCAGCGAGGCCGAGGCGCGCTGGCTCGACGTGCTGCGGAGCAAGGCCGTGGAGGACACCACGTTCCTGCGCGAATGCACCCCCGGCTACTACAACAACGAGGGGCACAACGAGCGGGATTCGATCTGGCTCAGCAACTATGGCGGTGGCCCGTTCGAGTACATGCAAGTGCTCAAGGACTGGCTGGCCTCGGGGCTTGAACCCGACATGGAACTGCGCCGCGAGAACGCCGAGGCCTTGCCCTCCTGATCCAACTCCAGGGGTCGAACCTGTCGACCCGGAAAACACCCAGGCATTTTCAGGAAGGACAGCTTCCGATGACAGATACCCACGCCAGCAGCACTGGCACCCACTACGCAGCGTGGCTGCAAACGCTGCAGAAGCGCTATGGCGAGCAGACCTTCGTTTCGCAAAACCGGTCGGGCACGCAAGTGCGTCCTGTCTATCACTCGGGCGACCTGTCCAGCGGCGAACTCGTCGATGCGCCGATGCCGGGGCAATATCCCTACACGCGCGGCATCTATCCGATCCATTACCAGTACCAGCCGTGGATGGACCTGCAGATCATCGGCTTCGGCACGCCTGCACAGACCCGCACGCGAATGGACCTTCTCAAGGAGGAAGGCGGGGTCAAGGGCTACTTCGGGCGAGAAGCCTACAACATCATCTTCGATATGCCGACCTCGATGGGCTACGACCCGGACTACGAGGCGGTGCAGGGCTCGATCGGGGATTGCGGCGTCTCGATCTGCAAGGCCAGCGACTACGAAGTGCTGATGGCGGGCAAGGACCTCGAGCGCACGACGCTGTCGATGGTCTGCAACGCGGGCTCGCCGCCGATGCTGGCGCTCTATCTTGCCGCCGCGCAGCGCATGGGCTTCGCGCTCGACAAACTGGGCGGGAACATCACCAACTATATCTGGGACTTTTTCGGCCACAGTGGCGGGGTCAACTTCTCGCCCAAGGGCAGCTACCGCCTGATCGCCGACATCGCCAAATACTGCAGCGTCCATGTGCCGCTGTGGAACACGCTGACGATCAGCGAACACAACATCTGCGAGGCCGGCGCCGACAACGTGCAGGCCGTGGCCTATTCGATCGCCGCGATCATCGCGGTGAACGAGGAATGCGTGCGGCTGGGGATCGATCCGGACGATGTTGTTCCGCGCTTCGGCTTCCACATGCGCTTTGGCGAGAACTTCTTCGAGGACATTGCCAAGACCCGCGCGCTGCGCCGCGTCTATGCCAAGGTCAACAAGGAGCGTTTCGGTTGCTGCAAGAGCGCCTCGATGCAGGCGCGCATCCACGCCCAGACGGCAGGATCGCTGCTGACCGTGCAGCAGCCGCTGAACAACCTTGTGCGCAATGCCTATGGCGCGCTTTCGGCGGTGCTTTCAGGCGTCAACAGCATGACCATCAACGCCTATGACGAGGCGCTTGGCCTGCCGACCGAGGAAGCGGTCACGCTCTCCCTGCGCACCAGCCAGATCATCGCCGAAGAGATCGGCGTGACCGACGTGTCCGATCCGTTGGGTGGCTCGTTCTACGTCGAGAGCCTGACCAACCAGATCGAGGAGAAGGTCTACGAGATCATCGCCGACATCGATGCGCGGGGCGGTCTGGTCGCCTGCATCGAATCCGGCTGGATCAAGCAGCAGGTCTCGGCCTCGGCGTTCAAGTGGCGCAAGGAGGTGGAAGACGGGATCCGGGTCATGGTCGGCGTGAACAAGTACGTCACCGAAGAGCCCGACATGACCAAGGTCTTCCAGCCCGATCCGGAGGCCGCGCGCCTCGCTATGGAGGACCTCGCGCGCCACAAGGCGCAGCGTGACCATGCCAAGTGCGTCGCCGCGATCAATCGCCTGCGCGAGGCATGCCTTGCGGTGAAGGACGGTCGCGAGATCGGATCGGTCATGGCCGCGCTGGTCGATGCGGCGAGTGCCGATGCCACGCTGGGCGAGATGCAGCAGGTGCTGTTCTCGGTCTTCGGTCGCAACAAGTGAACAAGGACAATGCCATGACTCCCCCTGCCCCTTCCGCCACGGTCACGCCGCGCGTGCTGCTGACCAAGAGCTTCATTGACAGCCACGACCGCGCCATCGCCACCATCGCCATGGCGCTGCGCGACGCAGCGATGGAAGTGATCCTGATCGACTACGAGACGCCCGAGGACGTGGTGAGCACGGCCATTCAGGAAGACGTCGATGTGATCGGCATCAGCTTCATGTCGGGCGGGCAGGTCCAGACCACCGAGAAGATCATGCAGATCATGCGCGACCAGGGCGTGGCCGACATTCCCGTGGTTATCGGCGGCACTATCCGTCCGTTCGATGTCGAGCCGCTTGAACAGGCGGGCGTGAAGTCGATCTTCCGGGGCGGCGCCAAGATGGCCGACGTGGTCGAAACCTTTTTCAGCCTTGCGGCCGAATACCAGTCCGTCCGTCAGGCCTGAGGACGGCGCACACGATGCCGCTTCATGACGACCTGCTCGAAGGCAAGCCGATCGCCATTTCGCGGGCGATTTCGGCGGTGGAGAACGAGTCTGCGGCAGCGGCAGACATCGTCCGGCTGATCCAGCCGCACCTCGGCCGCGCGCAGGTCGTCGGTGTGACCGGCCCGCCGGGCGCGGGCAAGTCGAGCTTGATCAGCGCGCTGATTACCGAGCTGACGGGGCGTGGCCGCAAGGTCGCGGTCGTCGCGGTGGATCCGACCAGTCCCTTCAGCGGCGGCGCGCTGCTGGGTGACCGCGTGCGCATGGCCACGCACAGTCGCAATCCTAACGTGTTCATCCGCTCGCTTGCGACCAAGGGGCACCTCGGCGGCCTGACGCGGATGACCAGCACCGTGGTCGACGTGCTCGACGCGGCCGGGATGGATGTGGTGATCATCGAGACGGTCGGCACCGGTCAGTCCGAGATCGGCATCGCCGACCTTGCCCACCTCAAGCTGGTGATCTGCCCGCCGGGCCTGGGTGACGAGATGCAGGCGATCAAGGCGGGCATTCTCGAGATCGCGGACATCCTTGTGGTCAACAAGGCGGACCTGCCGGGGGCCGAGGAGACGGCACGGCAGCTCGAAGTCATGCTGCACTGCTCTGCCGATCCTCGCGAGCGGTCGGTGATGCGAACGTCCTCGACAAGCGGCGAAGGCGTGGCGGAATTGGCCACCGCAATCGAGAGCCGGACACCCGCAAACGCCACGCTGCCAAACCGCACCTTCCGCACGCAGCGCATGCTAGGCGTGCTGGCTTCCACATTGGCGGGTCAGTTCGTGCGCGATCTGGCAGGGCCGGAGGTCGAGGCGATCTGCGCGCGCGTGCAATCGGGTGACCTCGCTCCGGCAAGCGCGGTGGCGCTGATGCTCAGGACATTCCCCGGCCTTGCGCCGGAGCCCCCATCCCACTGACAATCAAGGGAGTGCCGCACATGGTGCTGGACAAGTTTTCTCTGGCCGGACGGACCGCACTCGTCACCGGCGCTTCGAGCGGTATCGGCCATGCGCTCGCCAAGGGGCTTGCCGAGGCGGGGGCACGGGTGGTCTGTGCTGCGCGGCGCAAGGATAGGGTTGCCGAGCTGGCCGCCGAGATCGTGGCATCGGGTGGCGCTGCCACAGCCGTGGCGATGGACGTGACCGACAAGGCCAGCGTGATCGCCGCCTTCGATGAGGCCGAAGCGGCTTTCGGGACGATCGACGTGATCGTCAATAATGCAGGGACCAGTTCGCCTGCCAACTTCATGAAGATGGATGACGCGGCGCGCGACTTCGTGATGAACACCAATTTCAAGGGCGTTTGGGACGTGGCGCAGGAAGGCGCGCGGCGGCTGATCGCGGCGGGGAAGGGCGGCAGCATTGTCAATGTCTCGTCGGTGCTTGGCCTTGCCGTGCAACCGGGGCAGACCGCCTACTGCGCGTCCAAGGGCGCGACGATCCAGCTTACCCGGGCGATGAGTGTCGACCTGATGAAGCACGGGATCCGCGTCAACACGCTGGCACCCGGCTGGTTCAGGACCGAACTCAATGCCGACTACTTCGAGTCACCCGCCGGGCAGGACTACATCCGCCGGATGCCTGCCAGACGTCTGGGCGAACTCGAGGAACTCGTCGGGCCGGTGATCCTGCTGGCGAGCGATGCCGGGTCATTCGTCAACGGTGCGGTGATGGTCGTCGATGGTGCCCTCAATGCGGTTGTCGCCTGACGCAACGGGCTTGACAGGACAGCCCTCACAACGCAAAGTCTAATTATTAGACCAATAAACTTTATGTGCCGGGAGAGTGTAGCGTGCGATTCATTGTGGGTGTCGATATTGGCGGCACATTCACCGACTGCGTCGCGTTGAAGACCCTCGACGACGGGTCTCCGCCCGTCGTCAGGATCGGCAAGTCGTCGTCGACCCCGCCGGACTTCCAGACCGGCTTCATCGGCTCGTTGCGCGCCGCTGCCGACATGCACGGCGTGTCGCTGGAAGACATGCTGGCCAACGCACAGGTCTATCACGGCTGCACCGTCGGCACGAACGCGCTGGTCGAGCACAAGACGGCGAAGGTCGGTCTGCTGGCAAGCCGGGGCCATACCGATACCGTGTTCATCATGAAGGCCGGCAACCGGCTCAAATACCAGCCCGCAATCGAAATCGCCCACGTTGCCAAGCAGACCAAGCCTGCTCCGCTGGTCCCGAAGTCACTGTGCGAGGGGATCGACGAGCGGATCACGTTCGACGGCAAGGTCTTTGCCGCGCTGAACGAGGACACCGCCCGCGAATCCATCCGGCGCATCGTCGATCAGGGCGTAGAGGCCATCGCCATTTCGCTGCTGTGGTCCTCGGTCAATGACACCCACGAAAAGCGCCTGCGCGAACTGGTGCACGAGATCGCGCCTGGCATGTTTGTCTCGATCTCATCGGAAGTCAGCCCCCGCGTGGGCGAGTACGAGCGCACGATCGCCACGATCGTCAATTCGCTGATCGGCCCGCCGATGCGGAACTATCTCGAAGCGCTCGAAGTCGATCTCGACAAGAACGGCTATACCGGCTCGCTGCAGATCATGTCGTGCACGGGCGGCCTGATCGATGCCGACCACGCGCGTGAAGTGCCGGTGCTGACAGTGGGGTCGGGCCCGGTCGCAGGCCTGATCGGCGCGGCGAGCCTTGCCAAGGCGGCCGAAGTCGGAGGCGGGCGCAACGTGATCACGGCAGACGTCGGCGGCACCACGCTCGATATCGGCACAATCTATGACGGCGTGCCGGTCCGGCGTCCTACTGCCAGCTACGGCCAGTACGAGTACTTCGTGCCGACGCTCGATGTCCGCTCGGTGGGCGCAGGTGGCGGCAGTATCATCCGCACGGAAGGATCGGTTCTCAAGGTCGGCCCGCACAGCGCAGGCGCGCGGCCGGGGCCGGTCTGCTTCGGGCGCGGCGGTACCGAACCGACCGTCACCGATGCGGCGGTGGTGCTTGGCTACTACGATCCGGCCTACTTCTTCGGCGGCAAGATAACGCTCGATGTCGCGGCGGCAGAAGCGGCGCTGGCGCGCATCGGCGCTCCGCTTGGGCTCGACGGCAAGCAGACCGCAGCGGCCGCGCTCCAGATCATCGACAGTCAGATGGCAGACGCGATCTGGCTTACCCTGACGCAGCAGGGCCATGATCCGCGCGAATTCTCGCTCTATGGCTTCGGCGGCGGCGGCGGCTTGCACAGCGCGGCCATCGCGCGCGAACTGGGTGCCCGCTCCGTCGTCATCCCGATGAGCAACCTTGCGGCAGGCTGGTCTGCTTTCGGCATTTCCGCATCGGAAGCGCTGGTGACCGAACAGACCGCTATGAGCCTTTCGAGCCCATTCGATCCTGAAGAGATCAACGCACGCTGGCCCGCGCTGGAAGAGCGCGTTGCTGCCAAGCTGGCCAAGCAGGGCGTTCCCGCAGAGGCAGTGGAGTTCCATCGCTTCGCCGAAATGCGCTACCAGTTGCAGATCAACCAGGTGGCGGTGCCTGCCGAAAGCGGCACGTACGATGCGGCCACTGTCGAGCGGCTGGTCGCCACGTTCGAGACCGAATACGAGCGCCTCTACGGCAAGGGCAGCGGCTTTGCCGGCGTCGGCTTCGGCCTGACCAGCCTTCAGGTTCACGGGACGGCCAAGCTTTCCGGCTTGCGTCTCGGCGATCTCGTCCAGCAGGGCGGGGATACCACGGGCGATGCTGCGAAGAAGCCTCGCGACGTGATCTGGTACGGACGCGGCGGCAAGCCCGAGTCATCCGCAGTCTATGACGGCGCGCGGCTCGGTATCGGGTTCAAGGCGCAGGGGCCTGCGATCATCGAATTCCCCGATACGACTGTCGTCGTGCCGCATGGCTGCACTGCCAGCGTGGATCCGACCGGCAGCGTCGTCATCGATCTCCACGCCAGCGCCTGAGGAGAGTTTTCATGCAGACCGAACAAGCTCAGATCGACTGGAACGGGCGCACGCACAGCTATCGGCCCAAGCCCGACTGGATGACGCGCATTTCGCCGAACCTCCAGTTGCACACCGATTATGACGAGGACCTCGATCCGGTTACCTTCGAGGTGATCCGGCAGAAGCTGTGGACGATCAACCTTGCCCACGGTGACACGATCACCCGCATTTCGGGATCGCCCCTGCTCGCTTCGCTCGATTTCAACATGTCGATCCTGACCGAGGACGCCGAGGTCGTGGTCAACGCGCCCTACGTGCAGTTCCTCAATGCAGGCGCGCCGCTCGGAATCCGCTACATTCTCGAAACGCATAGCGGCAAACCGGGCATCGCCGAGGGCGACATCTGGTGCTGCAACGATCCGTGGATCGCCGCGTGCCATCAGATGGACGTGATGTTCACCGCGCCGATCTTCTTCGAAGGTCAGCTCTTCGGCTGGGTGGCGAACGCGGGTCACCAGTACGATCTCGGCGGCATCGTGCCGGGCGGCTGGCCCCAGAACGCCGAGGACGTCTATGCCGACCCGGTCGTGCTGACGCCGTTCAAGATGGTCGAGAAGGACGAGATCCGTCCCGAGATGGAAGCGCTCTACCTGCGCCAGTCGCGCATGCCCGATCTCGTGGCGCTCGACCTGCGCGCGCAGATTGCGGGCGTCGTGCTGGCGCGCGACCAGATCATCGGCCTGTGCAAGCGTTATGGCGCAAAGACCGTCAAGGCGGCCATGCGCCGGATGCTTGATCAGGCACAGGAGAGCTTCCGCCAGACCCTGCTCAAGGTGCCGGACGGGACCTGGACCGAGATCCGCTATCTCGATGAAGCCCTGCCCGGCCAGCGCACCACCCAGCGCACGCAACTGACGGTGACGAAGAAGGGTGATCGCATCACGATCAACAATGTCGGCACCGATGCCCAGACGCCGGGCACCAACGGCATTCCCTTCACTTCGTTCTCGGGCAGCATCACCGGCATCATTTCGGTGTCGATGCTCTATTCGCAGCTCTTCGCCTATGGCGGGTGCGAGCGGCAGATCGACTATGACCTGACGCCAGGCCTGCTGATGTGCTGCGACTACCCGACGGCGGTCAGCGGCGGCATTCTCCAGACCATCCCGATGATGAACGCGGTCCAGTCGATCCTCTCGCGCATGATGGCCTGCAGCGACGACTTGCGCTCTGATCTTGTTGCGCCGTGCGGCGACTTCATGCTGCCTGTGCTGATCGGCCATGACGATCGCGGCAAGTACTTCGGTCAGGCGATCCTCGACTCGTTCGGCTGCGGATCGGGCGCGCGCTCGTTTGGCGACGGTGTGGATTCGAGCGGTCCGACGTTCAGCCCGTTGTCGATGGTGCTCAATGTCGAGCAGATCGAGCAGTGGTTCCCGTTGCTGTTCCTTTACCGCAAGGAAGATGCGGACGGCGGGGGGCCAGGCGAGTGGCGCGGCGGCAACGGCATGCGCTCAGCGATCACGCCCTATCGCGCGGCGTCGATGACGGTCGTTACCAACTCGGGCGGCCAGTGCATCTCGGCGCAGAACTGCGGCGGCCTGTTTGGCGGTCTGCCCGCACCTGCGGGGCACTATCTGGTGTATTACGGCACCGATCTGCTCGAGCGCGTGCAGGCGGGTTCGGTTCCTGCGAGCATCTACGATCTCAAGGCCGATCAGGTGGTGCCGCTGCGGGCGAAGTCGAATGGTGCGCCGCTAGATAATGGCGACGTCATGGAGATCCGCACCGGCGGTGGTGGCGGCTATGGCGATCCGCTCGAGCGTGATCCGGCGCTGGTCGCGCGCGATGTTGCGCTCGGCTACACGTCGCTGGGTTCGGCAACTGACATCTACGGCGTGGCACTCACGGCTGACGGCGAAGTGGATGCGGCTGGTACCGAAGCGCTCCGTGGCAAGCTGCGCGGTGCCCGTGCCGGATGGAAGGCGTCGGGCATCAACGATGCCTCGCCGTTCACACCTGCGACCGGAGAGCCACCTCGCCGCGTTCACGCCTATATCGCCTCGGTCGATCAGGACGGCGAGCGCGTGCTGGCCTGCGACCGCTGCGGACACCGTTATTGCGGCCATGGCGGCGACTACAAGGCGGCGGCGCTGATGGAGGAGACCCCCGCGACGGTCATTCCCTCCAACGTCGATCCGGCGCACTTCTGTGATGAACCCATCGTCCTGCGCCGCTTTGCCTGCCCGTCCTGTCACGTGCAGGTGGGGGCTGAAGTCACCAAGGCGAACGAGATCGTCAAAGCGGAGATGATTTTCGCATGACCGGCACGCAACATCCCTTTCTCGATGGTCGCCCCAAGCGCATGCTCATTGGCGGCCAGTGGGTCGACGCCCTGTCGGGTCGCACCTTCGACAGCGTCAATCCGGCCACGGGACAGGTCATCGCCCAGTTGGCGGAGGGCGGCGCAGAAGACGTCGACCGCGCTGTTGCGGCTGCGCGTGCGGCCTTCGAGGGACCGTGGAGCAAGTTCAAGCCGTTTGACCGGCAGGCGCTGATGCTGGCCATTGCCGATGCGGTCGAGAAGCATTTCGACGAACTGTGCGTGCTCGAAACGCTCGACATGGGCGCGCCGATTGCGCGCACAAGCACCTACAAGCGCTGGATCGTCCAGGCTCTGCGCTTCTATGGCGGGCAGGCTGTGGCACTCGCGGGCGAGACGTCGCACAACAGCTTCCCCGGTGACATGTTCAGCTTCACCCTGCGCGCGCCGATCGGCGTCGTCGGCGGGATCATCCCGTGGAACGGGCCGCTGATCTCGCAACTTTGGAGCATCTGCCCGACGCTCGCCACAGGCTGCACGCTGGTGCTCAAGCCGGCCGAGGACGCGTCCCTGGGCGTGCTGCGCTTTGCCGAGATCATGCAGGAAGCGGGGCTGCCCGATGGCGTGATCAACGTCGTGACCGGCATGGGATCGATCGCCGGGGCACGGCTGGCCGCGCATCCGGACGTCGACAAGATCGCCTTCACCGGCTCGACCGTCACCGGCCGCCGCATCATCGAAGCCTCGGCCGGGAACATGAAGCGGGTGGCGGTCGAGCTCGGGGGCAAGTCGCCCGATATCGTCTTTGCCGACGCTGATCTGGACCGCGCGGTGCCGGGTGCGGGCATGGGCTGTTTCAACAACAGCGGGCAGATCTGCTACGCGGGCACGCGCATCTTCGTGCAGCGCCCGATCTACGATGAATTCGTCGAACGGCTTGCCGCCTTCAGCAAGACGATCCGCGTGGGCGACACGCTCGATCCGCAGACGCAGCTTGGTCCCCTCGTCTCGAGAAAGCAGCTGGCCAACGTCTCGGGCTATTTCGACCTCGCAAGGTCGGAGGGCGCGCTAGTGGCCGCTGGCGGAGAGAGGCTCGGCGGCGAACTGGCAGACGGGTTCTTCGTGCCGCCCACGGTTCTGGCCGGCATGCGCAACGACATGCGCACCGCGCAGGAAGAAATCTTTGGCCCGGTTGCCTCGGTCATCGCTTTCGACAGCGAGGAAGAAGTGGTCCGCCTTGCCAACGATACGCAGTATGGCCTTGGCGGTGCGGTCTGGACGCGCGACGTCGGCACGGCGCACCGCGTGGCGCGCGATGTCCGCGCCGGGATGATGTGGGTAAACTGCTACGGCACGACCGAGCCGACGGTGCAGTCCGAAGGCTATCGCATGAGCGGCTATGGCATGAAGGGCGGCCGCCGCCACGTGGAGGAATATCTCTATAACAAGACCGTCTGGATGAATCTGGGCTGAGGCCCTGCAAAGCCTCTCTTCATACTGATGGCCCGGAGGGGGTGAACCGCCGGGCCTCTTTTTGTCAGTTGAGGAAGACGCCCTTGCCGGCGGCCTGCTTGTCGAATGCCTTGTAGGCTTCTTCTGCCTGGTCGAGTGCCCAGCGGTCGGTGAAGAGCTTGTCCACCTCGATGCCGTGATCGGCGATGAAGCGGATGCAATCTGCCAGCTTGGCACTGTTCACTGTCCACGAACCGACGATGGTCAGCTGCTTGCGGATCACGTCGATGCTGACGTTTAGCGTCATCTCGCCACCTTCGCCGACGAGGCAGACCGTGCCCCAGCGCGAGGCGCAACGCACCGCCACAAGCCGACCGGCAGGCGAGCCCGAGGTGTCGAGCACCTTGTTCGCGCCCTTGCCGCCGGTGAGCGCCATGATCGCATCGACCGGATCTTCGGCGCTGGCGTCGATGGCATGCTGTGCACCGAAAGCCATGGCCGTGGCAGCGCGCTCGGAACTCACGTCGACCGCGATGACGCGCGCACCCATGGCGGCGGCGAACTGGGTGGCGGAAAGGCCGACCGGTCCTTGCCCGACGATCACGATGGTGTCGCGCGCCGAGAGATCGAGCCGGAGCAGCGCACCGTACGCCGTGCCGGTGCCGCAGCTGACCGCAGCACCGGTCGAAAACGAGACTTCCTCTGGCAGCGCGAACACGGTTTCCACCGCAGCGCGCATGTAGGGCGCGTGGCCGCCATGGCCTGTGACACCGTAGATCACGGCGGTGCGGTCGCACATCTGGGTCCAGCCGCTGCGGCATTCGGGGCAGGTCATGCAGCCCTGGTAATGGTGCAGCGTGACCCGGTCGCCGACCTTGGCGATGCGCGGATCGACGTCCTTGCCGACCGCCGCGATCACGCCGCAAGGCTCGTGTCCGGCGATGACCGGCTCGCCGCTGTCCATGAGGCCCAATGCCTTGAAGGCGGCCCCTGCGGGCGGGCGATAGAGCTTGAGATCACTGCCGCACATGCCCGAGGCCTTGATTTCCAGCACGACATCGCGCGGGCCGGGGGTCGGGTCGGGGAATTCGATGAGTTCAAGGGTGCTGTCGCCGGTGAAGACCACGCCGCGCATCGTTCGTATCCTCTCTCTTTTGCCTGTGTCCAGTTACGGTCAGCGCCCGGTGTAGACCGGGGGGCGCTTTTCCATGAAGGCGCGGGGGCCCTCCTTGGCATCTGCCGTGGCTGCGTTGTCCTTGGTGCACTGCGCCTCGATCGCGAAGGCTTCGTCGAAGGGCAGGCCGTTGGAGCGCACCATGGCTTCCTTGGTCTTGGCGAGCGCCATCGGCGCGCCGAGGCTGATGCGGCGGGCAAGGTCCTCTGCCACGGCCAGAACCTGATCAGGTGGGACGACGCGGTTGACGAGGCCCATCGCCATCGCCTGCTGCGCAGTCACCGCTTCGCCGACAAGGGCAAGCTCCATCGCCATGGCCCACGGCACCTGTCTGGCCAGCCGGACCAGGGAGCCGCCGCCTGCGATCAAGCCACGGCGCACCTCGGTTACCCCGATCGTTGCCGTTTCCGACATCACGCGGATGTCGGTCGCCAGCACGAACTCGGCCCCGCCTGCCAGCGCATGGCCATTGATCGCCGCAACCACCGGCTTGAAGAAGTTCGCGCCACGCAGGATCGCCCTGTAGAGCTGCTTGCGGTCCTGCGAGAATCGCTCTTCCCATTCGCCGACCGGCTGGCGCGTGCGCATCATCAGCGGGATCACGCTGCCAAGGTCGCCGCCCGACGAAAAGGCCTGGTCTCCCGCGCCGGTGACGAGCGCGACACGGATCTCGCGGTCTTCGGCCACGTCCTTCCAGATGTCGCACAAGCGCACGAGCATCTCTGGCGAGAACGCATTGCGCTTGTCCGGCCGATTGAGCGTGATGCGGGCAATGCCGTCCCGCTTCTCGTAGAGCACATGCGGTGCGGTTTCGGTCATGCTTGCTTCTCCGTTGAAAGCTGTTCGAGCCACGCGATCATGCGCTCGGTCACGCCCGGTCTGTCGGCCTTGCCATTCGGACCACGGCCGATCGAGGCGACTGGCATGATGGCCCGGGGTATCTTGTGTCCGGCGAGCTTGCCGCGCAGGTGCGCGAGCAGGGCCGCCTCGTCGACATGCGTGCCGTCGCTGGTCTCAACCGCTGCCGTGACCATCTGGCCGAACCTTTCATTCGGCACGCCGACGACCAGGGCATCGGCAATGCCGGGGAACGAGACGATGGCATCCTCGACTTCCTCGGGAAAGACCTTCTCTCCGCCGGTATTGATGCTTGTCGAACCGCGTCCGAGCAGCGTGATCGTTCCGTCCGCCTCAACCCTGGCAAGATCGCCCGGCACCGAGTATCGGATACCGTCGATCACCGGGAAGGTCGCCGCTGTCTTGACCGGGTCCTTGTAGTAGCCGAGCGGAATGTGTCCGCGCACGGCGAGCCGCCCCTGCACCGGATCGCCGGGTGCGAGCGGCTTGCCATCATCGCCGATCACGCAGGCGTTGCGCCCCAGCTCGAAGCGCGCCGGGCCGTCCTTGCGGCGGTTGGATGTCAGCGCACGGCCCATGCCGCTTGCCTCGCTTGCGTTGAGGAAATCGATCAGCAAGGCGTCGGGGGCGTGGACGAGAAGGCGTTCCTTCACCCCTGCGCTCCACGCCATGCCCGATGAGGAGACCACGCGCAGCGCCTTGAGGTTCCAGCGCTCGGGCGCATTGTCGAGCGCGTCGACCATCGGGCGGCAGAAGGCATCGCCGACGATACACAGATCGGTGACTCCTTGATCCGTCATCGCGTTCAGCAGTGCTTCGACGTCAAACGAGGTGCCGGGCAGGGTCACCACGGTGCCGCCGCGATTGAGGATCGTGGCCGCAAAGACGAAGCCGGTGCCGTGCATGAGGGGTGCGGCCGGCAGCCCGACAGTGGACTTTGCACCCTCCAGTCGCGCGCGCACGTGGCCGTAGTCGGCAATCTCCGGGTCGCGGGTGGTGTTGGAGGCGAGGTAGAAATCGTGCTGTCGCCACATGACCCCGCGCGGCAGGCCGGTCGTGCCGCCGGTATAGATCATCACCTGATCGTCGCCCGACCGGTCGGCACTGCCGATGTGCCGCTCGGCCTCGCGATGGGCTGCGTTTTTATAGGAGATCGCCCAGTCGGGACACTGTGCCGTTCCGTCGTCGACGAAGAGCCACGCCTTCACCGTGGGACAGCGACTGCGCAGGGCCTCGGCCTGATCGAGGAAAGCGCCTTGGAAGATTACCGCAGCCGCATCGGCATCGGTCCAGAGCTGGACGAGCTCCTCGCCGGTATAGCGGTAATTGGTGTTCACCGGCACCAGCGAGACCTTCAGCGCCGCAAAAGCGCCTTCCATGTAGGCGGGCGAATTGTGCAGGTAGAGCGCGACCTTGTCCTGCCGCTGCAGGCCCGCTGCCAGCAGGGCTGCGGCAACGCTATCGGCGCGGCGGTCCAGTTCGGCCCACGTGATTCGCTTGTCGGCATGCGAGAGGGCAATGCGGTCAGGAAGCGCATCAGCCACGGCTTCCCAGACGCTTGCGAACGTCCATTCCGCATTGCGGACTGCGCCTTGCCGGAGCGCCGGATCTGACACTTCACTCGCTTGCATCTTCGCCTCTCACCATTGCAGCGCTTGACCACTTCGTTCTATGGTCCTACTTTAGAATATTCAAAATGGCTAGAGGGTCTGATGGTAAATCCAAACACGTCCGGGACAGGGCACAACCACGCTCCGTTTGCGCCGCTGGCGGGCGTACGGATCGTGGATTTCTCGACGAACATGGCGGGCCCCTATGCCACGATGATCCTCGCGCAGCTCGGCGCCGACGTGATCAAGGTCGAAGCGCCATCGGGCGACGACGCCCGCGCCTGGGCGCCAGAGATCGAGGGTGCGAGCGTGGTTCATCGCCACATGAACGCGGGCAAGCGCGGCATCGTGCTCAACCTCGCGACCGGAGCAGGACGCGAGGCGGCACTGGCACTTGCAGCGGGATGCGACGTCCTGCTGCAGAGCATGCGCCCCGGCGTTGCGGACCGTATCGGCATCGGCGAGGAAGCGGTCCGCGCGGTAAATCCCGATATCCTCTACTATGCGCTCAATGCCTTTGGCGACGGTCCGACCGGGCGCGAACTGCCGGGTTATGATCCGCTGGTGCAGGCCTTCACCGGCATCATGCAGATGAACGGCCATGACGGCGCGCCACCGGTGCGTTGCGCGCCTTCGGTGATCGATCTCGGTACCGGCCAATGGATCGCGATGGGCGTGCTTGCCGCGATGCTCGCGCGGCAGAAGGGCCAGCAGGTGAAGGCGATGGAGACCGCGCTGGTTGATACCGCCTTCAGCCTTGTCGCCTATCAGGCCACCGCTGCCAAAGTCTCGGGTCAGAGGCCGCGCCGGGCCGGATCGGGCAATCCGATCGCTTCGCCTTACGAAGTCTATCGCGCCCGCGACGGCGACCTGATGATTGCTGCGCCGAACCAGCGCCTGTGGGAACGCGTCGCCAAGGTACTTTCTCTGACGCACCTCGTGGACGATCCGCGCTTCCGCACCGTCGCCGATCGCAGCAGCAACAATGCCGCGCTGACGGTAGAGATGACTGCAGCGCTTGCGGGCGCCGATGCAGCGGTCTGGGTCGAACGGCTGCATGCAGCAGGCGTCCCGGTGACGCCGGTCTCGGGCCTCGAGCAGTCCGTCAACACCACTGCTGCTGCCGAGCGCCAGACGTTTGCCGAACTCGATGGCGTGCCCCACGTGCGCCTGCCGTGGATGGCGGATGGCAGCCCTGTGCCGTGGGTGCGACGCGCGCCTCGTTTAGGCGAACACACGGTCGAAGTGCTGCGTGAATGCGGCTTCGACCAATCCAAGATCGATACCTTGATTGACGACGGTGCGGCAGTCACTGCCTCGGGCGTTCAGGAGACAGCATGATGACCGTTGCCACGCACGCGCCGCTCAAAGTCGTGGAGGCGAGCCGGGGCATCGGCGGGGCCTATTGCGGGTGGCTGCTGCGCGAAATGGGGGCAGAGGTGGTGCGCATCGGCACAGCGCCCGAGGGCTCCGATCCGATCTGCATGGCGCTCGCCTACTACGCGAGCCGCAAGACGGAGATCCACGTGTCCGATGCCGCTGCGGCAATCGCATCTGCGGACATCGTCATCACCGACGATGCGGCATGGCTTGCCGAAATGTGCGGCCGGTCGCTGGACGATCTTGCAGCGGCTCAGCCCGAAACCGTATTCGGCGTAACCTCGGTGTTCGGACTGACCGGACCCCTGGCCGACATCGCCGCCGTTCCGCTCAATGCACAGGCACAGTCCAGCGTGGCATGGGCGCTGGGCGAACCGGGGCGACCGCCACTGGCCATTCCGCCGGGCGTACTCGAATGCCAGGCAGGCGCGCATCTCGCCGCCGCTTCACTCATGGCGCGACTTGTCGGGCCTGATGGCAAGAGCGCGCGCATTGTCGACATCGCGCTGCACGATGTGCTGACCCACTATGTCGGCGTCAATTGCCGGTTCTACATCCATCACGGCATGACATGGCGAAGGGCAGGGCGGCGCGCCTCGGATTCGGGCGGGGCCTATCCTTTCGTGATCCTCCCGTGCAAGGACGGCGCCGTCTGCCTGTCGGGCCGCACGCGCGCCGAATGGCAGCGCTTCGTCGAGGCCATGGGCACGCCAGCCTGGTCGCAGGAGCCGCGCTATCAGAAACTGCGCGCGATGGGGCAGCAATATCCTGATGAAGTCGATGCGCTGGTCATGCCCTGGCTTGCCGAACGGACCAAGGCCGAGATCGAGGAGATCGCCGACCGCTTCCGCCTGACCATCGCCCCCTTGCGCGATCTGACCGACGTGATCGCCACGTCGCAGCTCACCGAGCGCGGCTTCCTGCGCGAATGGACGCTCGACAACCGCAAGCTTCTCGGCCCTGGTCTGCCATTCCGCACCTCCAGCCAGCGGGGGACTTCGCAACAGGCCAGCCATGCCGATGCTTTGCTCGCCGAGACCGGTGGCAAGGAGCAGCTTGGTTCATTCGGTCCGCTGAGCGGCCTGAGGGTGCTGGACATGGGCTGGGTCTGGTCGGCCCCGCAGGTTGGCAGCATCCTTGCTCAGTTCGGGGCTGAGGTGATCAAGGTCGAGCATCGCGCGCGGCCCGACAATTCGCGCCTCTCGGGCGTCATCATCCGCGACGGGGTCAAGCTTGAAGGCGACACGACCGACATGTCGCCGATGTTCCACCAGATCAACAAGGGCAAGGCGGGTATCACGCTGAACCTAAAGGAACCTGAAGGCGTTGCGCTCCTGAAGCAGCTTGTTGCGTCGAGCGACATCGTGCTCGAGAACATGTCGGCAGGCTCGCTCGAGCGTTCGGGCATTGGCTTCGATACGCTGTCGAAGCTCAATCCAAAGCTGATCATGGTCGCCATGTCGGGCGCTGGACAGTTCGGACCGCTTGCCGACATGCGCACTTATGCTCCGACGATGTCGAGCTTCGTCGGGCTGGAATCGCTCGTCGGCTATCCGGATTCGTTGCCCACCGGCGCGCTGAACTTTGCCATTGGCGATCCCAACGCCGCTGCGCATGCGCTCGTGGCGCTGTTTGCCGCACTGTCGCGCCGGGAAGCCACCGGACAGGGCTGCTACATCGATCTGTCGCAAACCGAGGCCTTGCTCGCGACGCTGACACCCTATGTGCTGCAGGCGCAGGTCGAGGGGCGTCAGCCGCTGCCGGCGGGCAATGCCCATCCGGCGATGGCGCCTCACGGCATCTATCCTGCGAGCGGGGACGACAGCTGGCTGTCGCTCGCGGTGCGCGATGACGCCGACTGGAAGTCCCTCGTCCGGCTGGCACCGGACCAGCCATGGGCACAGGATCCCGCCTTCGCACAAGCTGCGGATCGCCTTGCCCATGCCGAGACGCTCGACGCCATGATCGCCGACTGGACCGCGAGCCGGGAGCGCGATGACCTGGTCGCCGAACTGCGTGGAGCAGGTGTCCCGGCATCGCCCGTCAACGATATCGAAGGGGTCTGGACCGACGCACAGATCGCGGCGCGAGGTCTTGCAGATCGTGTCGAGATTCCGGGGCTGGGCGATGAGGTCCTGTTCCGCGCTCCGTGGACCGTCTCGGACCTTGCCGTTGCCACCGGCACGCGCGGTCCGCTGACTGGTGAGGACAACCAGCGCGTCATAACGGGCAAGCTCGGCGTTCCTCAGGCGGACTTCGAAAGGATGACTGCGAGTGGCGTGATCAGCTGAGGCTGGTCACGCTGCGGCGGTGCCGCGCGGGATTGCGGGTTTTTGCCAACAGGAAGGGGGGCCAAAGCGAACTTTGGCCCCCCTCTCTTTTGTGTCGGCTGTGAGGTGTCAGGCGGCTGCGACCTGTTCCTCGCCGCGCAGTTCGAAGCCCTTGTAGCCGTTGCGCGCCACATCCTCGCAGATCGCTGCGTAGGAGGGCATGCCTGACAGATAGGCGGTGAACACGCGCGGTTTTCCCGGCAGGTTCGAGTTCATGTACCAGGAGTCGACGGTCGGGAAGAGCGTCTGGTCGGCTTCCTCGGTGATCTGCTTGACCCACTCGGCTTCGGCTTCGGGCGATGCTTCGAACTCGACCGCGCCGGTATCGCGCATGTGGTTCATGACGTCGGTGATCCAGTCCACGTTCTGTTCGATGCAGACCGGGAAATTGGTGAGGATCGCCGGGCTGCCCGGGCCGGTGATCATGAACAGGTTGGGGAAGTCGGCTGTTGCCAGGCCGAGATAGGCGCTCGGGCCATCCTGCCACTTGTCGGCCAGCGACTGGCCTCCGCGACCGTGCAGGTTCATCTTGATCAGCGAGCCGGTCACAGTGTCGAAGCCGGTGGCAAAGACGATGGCGTCGAACTTGTGGTGATCGCCGTTCGACATCGTCAGGCCGTCGGCAGTCGCTTCCTTGATCGGGTTCTTGCGCAGGCTGACGATGCTGACGTTGTCGCGGTTGAAGGTTTCGTAATAGTTGGTGTCGATCGGCGGACGCTTCGTGCCGACGGGATGGTTGAATTCGCACAGCACCTCGGCGGCGGCCGGGTTCTTCACCGTCTCGCGGATCTTCTCGGTGATGTATCCGGCGACCACCGCATTGGCGTTGATGTCGGTGACGATGTCGTTGAAGCTGGCGAACATGAAGCGGAAGCCGCCGATGTTCCAGAGTTCGTCCATCTTGGCGCGGGCTTCCTCGGGAGAGACTTCGAGCGCGGAAATCGTCGGCGGCACGATGGTCATGCCGATGGGCGAGGCAAGCGTGATCTTGCGGTCTTCTGGGAAGTTTTCGAGCTGCTCGCGGCGCATCTCATCGGTCAGCGGGTGGTTGCGGGCCGGCACGCTGTAGTTCGCCGTGCGCTGGAACACGGTGAGGTGCGCGGCTTCCTCGGCGATCAGCGGCGTGCTCTGGATGCCGCTCGATCCGGTGCCGATCAGCGCGACACGCTGGCCGGTGAAATCCACCTTCTCGTGCGGCCAGAGCGCAGTGTGATAGACTTTGCCCTTGAAGCTATCGAGCCCCGGCAGGTCCGGACGGGCAGGCGACGATGTGTTGCCTACCCCCGTGATCAGGTAACGCGCTCGGACAATCTCGCCCTTGCTCGTTTCGACCAGCCAGGTGTGGGTCTTCTCGTCGTAGTGTCCCGAAAGCACGCGGGTGTTGCACTCGATGTCCTTGCGCAGGTCGAGCCGGTCGGCAACGAAGTTCAGGTACTCAAGGATTTCTGGCTGGGCGGGATAACGGCAGCTCCATTTCCATTCGCGGCGGATCTCTTCCGAGAACGAATAGCAGTAATAGTGGCTTTCGGAATCGCAGCGCGCGCCGGGATAGCGGTTCCAGTACCACGTGCCGCCGACATCACCTGCGGCGTCGAAAACGCGGGTAGTGTAGCCCTCGCCGCGCAGGCGGTGAAGCATGTAGAGCCCGGAGAAGCCGGCTCCCACGATAATGGCATCGACTTCGGATGGACGGGATTGCTCGGCCATGTTTCCAGACTTCCTCTCGTTGAGTCTTGTTGCCCGCAACCTATCAATTAGTCCAAATATGTCAATTGTCCTACCGTAAGAAATATCGGCATCTGGTGGTGCCGTGCAGTCGATCTGGCGCAAAAAAAGCCGCGGCAGTATAGGGCTGCCGCGGCTTTGGAATGGCCAATGGAGTGGAGCCGTCAGCTCGGTTCGACGACTTCCGCGTCAGCCGCTGCCATGGCAGCCTCGAGGATGCGGCCATAGGCCTGAACGTCACGCTCGACGCGGCGCTTGGCCAGATCGGCATCGCCCGCTTCTATGGCTTCAAGGATCTTGCGGTGCGCAACGCAAACGCGCTGGCGCACGTCGGCCTCGGCGAACTCCTTGAGTTGCGAGGCTTCGAACATCAGTCCGCTGACAGAAATGGCGAGCGCGCGCAGCAGGTCGTTGTGGCTCGCCACGGCAAGCGCATCGTGCCAGTTCACGTTCTCTTCGAGGAATGCGTCGAGATCGTTCTCGGCGGCCAATTCGATCCTTTCGGCTATCGCCCGCAAGGTGTCGAGGTCCTCTTCGGTGCGGCGCTGCGCGGCAAGTGCGGCCACCATCGGTTCCAGCGCAAGACGCACTTCGGCAAGCGAGCCGAGCGGGAGGCTGCGGCCGCGGGCATAGAGGTTGATGTGACCGACAAGATGATCATCGCTCGGCGTCGAAACCGTGGTTCCGCCGTAGCGCCCGGCGCGGGTGTGGACGAGTCCCTGCGCCTCGAGAATGCGCAGCGCTTCGCGCACCGAACCGCGGCTGAGGCCGGTGGCGTTGACCAGATCGCGCTCGGTCGGAAGCATGGAGCCCGGATGATAGGCGTCGCTCAGGATCTCCTGCTTAAGCCTTTCGGCCAGCACATCGCTCGACTTGGGCACCTTGATGCGGCCCAGTCCTTCAAGCATCGCACCGCCTTTTGCGGCGGGCCGGTCCGTTTCGTTTGGTTTTGCCATAGATCACCCCTGTATCGCTCCCCAAGTCTTCGGTCAATTGTCAGACCTTACACGATTGCTTGTCTGTCTCCGCGACCATCCGCAGCACCTGCATTACTTGCAGGTTGCCGCAAATGAAACGGGCGCCGGAGTCTTCCCCCGGCGCCCGCTGTGCATTGCCCTGTACCGCTCAGTTCTTGATGCTGAGGGTCACGCCGTAGGTGGCCGGCATGCCGACGAACCGGACGGTGGTGTCGAGGTAGTGTGCGGCATTGGTAACGTAGTACTTGTTGAAGACGTTCTTGCCCCAGGCCATGATCTTGTAGTTGCCGCCGCCGAACTCGTAGCCGAGGCGGGCGTCGATCGTGGCATAGGCGGGGATCACGAACGGCTGGGCGATGTTCGGCGCATTGCGGTCGTTGGCCAGCTTGCGGAACTGGATGCTCCGGCCATTGAGCGTCGAAACGGACGACGACTGGCCGCGCAGGTCGGCGCCGAAGATGATCGTGCCGTCGCCCACATCGTGGCGATAGTCGAGATTGAGGCTGTACGACCACTTCGGCGTGAACGGAAGTTCGCTGCCGGTGAAGTCGCAAGGCCCAGGTGCGCCGTTCACCGTGCAGCTGTTGCCGTAAGCCGTCGGGCCGACAAAGAGTGCGCCGCCATCGGTGCGAACCTTGGATTCAAGGTAGGTCACCGAGCTGCCGATCGACAGGCCGCGCATCGGGCGCACGGTCAGTTCGGCTTCGGCACCCAGAACGCGCGACTTGGGCACGTTGATCAGCACATCGAGCACGTCGAAAATCGGGTCGACGACTTTGCCGCGGATCTGCTTGTCGGTGTAGTCGTAGTAGAACGCAGCGCCGTTGAACTGCACCTTGCGGTCGGCCATCGAAAGCTTGAAGCCTGCTTCGTACGAGGTGACCGATTCCTGCGTGACCGGGAAGTACGCCTTGTAGTCGGCGCTGGCCAGGGTCGGGAAGCTGCCTGCCTTGTAGCCGCGCGACACGTTCGCAAAGAACAGCGTGTCGGAATTGGGCTTGTAGTCGAGGCCCGCGCGCCACGAGAAGTTGTCTTCCGCCAGAGTGTCCTTCAGGCGCTCTCCCGGAACGCCTTGCGCATTGAGCACGTAGCAGCCGTTCACGCCGATCGGGGTGAAGGGATTGCCCGAAAAGCCACCGATGATGTTGAACAGGGTGGAGACCAGTCCGTCGCCGTTACCCTTCGAGCAGAGCTCGGCCCGGTTGCGCGAATTGGTGTAGCGACCACCGATCTTCAGCGCGAGCGTATCGGTCAGGTCATACTCACCGTTGGCGAAGAACGCATAGTTGCGGATGCGCTGGAGCACTTCGCTGCCGGTGGTGTTGATGAATAGCGTGCCGGGAGCAGAGGACGAGCCGTTGGCGAAAGTCAGGCCCTGATCCTCGAACGTGCGGCTGTTCTCGTAGTTCGCGCCGATGACCCAGCGAAACGGCCCGCTGCCCTGGTTGGCAAGGCGCAGTTCCTGGTTGAACGAATGGATGTTTGCCAGTCCATCGCCGATGTTGGCGACCGCCTGTGCCGTACCGTCCTTGTCGCTGAACAGGTGCTGGTCGAAATCGAGGTAAGAAGTGATCGAGGTGAGCGTGGCGAAGTCGCCGATATCGAGGTCTGCGCGCAGCGATCCCTGAATGAACTTGCGATTGCTGCGCGGCGAAAGGTCGCCAGTCTGCTTCGGCGCGATCGAAAAGTCACCCGTCGCCACATTGGTGAAGGTCACATAGTTCGCAACCGTGGTCCAGTCGGCCGAGCGCGGATCGGTGGTGCCGAAGGGCGAGGCGAAGACGCCCGGCTGCACGGCTGTCGGGTTCTGCGCACGCACGGCAATGAGCTGCGCCGCCTGCGGTTCGCTCTTGTCCTGCCAAGCGGTTACCGTGGCGCGAAGGCGAAGCGTCTCTACCGGTTCGGCAGTGAAGGTGAGGCGGCCGGCGATATACTTCTGCGCGCCATTGCGGTCATTCGGGCGGGTCAGGCTCCGCTGCCAGCCGTCGCTGTCCATGCCGGAGATTGCAAGCCTGACGCCGGCCTTCTCGCCAAGCGGCGCGCTGATGAAGGCATTGCCCTGGACCGCGTTGAACCGGCCATAGCTGATGTCCGCGCCATAAGCGAAGGCGTCGGTCGGCTTGGCCGCGATGTAGTTGATCGCGCCACCGGTGGCGTTCTGGCCGAACAGCGTACCCTGCGGCCCCTTGAGCGCTTCGACGCGCTCCAGATCGAAGGCCGAGCGCAGGGTGAGCACCGGAAACGGCAGCGGGACTTCATCAGTATAAACGCTGACCGAAGGATAGACGCCAAGACTCTCTTCGTTGAAACCGATGCCGCGCAGGGTGTAGATCGGGGTGCCCGCGCCGCTTTCGGCGAACTTCAGGCCCGGGACAGCCGCAGCGATGTCCTGCACCGAGGTGATCCGGCGTTCAGCCAGCGTATCGCCGCCAATCGCCACGACCGAGAGACCGACGTCGTTGAGGTTCTGCTCGCGCTTGTTGGCGGTGACCACGATGTCCATCGAATCGTTGTTCTCAGGCACAGACTGGTTCGCCGATGTGGCTGACGATCCTGCGGCCTCCTGAGCATGCGCCTGAGAAACCGAAACAATTCCGATCGCCAAAGCGACCATGCCAGCTCCATTGAGCGCGCCTATCACAGACCTCATAGCTCTCTCCTCTCCCCGTTGGGGTGTTGTTTCTCCCTACCTGCGACGAAAAATTCTAAATGTCAATTATAGGACCGTAGAACATTTGAACCTAAGAACGTGGCGCGTGCAAGCGCTGACGATGCATGCAAACCCTGTCGTGAAAGCTGTCGGCCAAGGCTCAGGAACGAAGTGTCAACCTGATGCGATGTGCCTCTTCCAGCGTTGGAAACCGCACTTGCGACACACGTTGGCTACGGAAGGCAGACCCAGATCTGCACGACGGGCGGGATTAAATCATCGCAAAACCGCAGCGCTGGATCACAAAGTCTTCATGCTTCGGCATCGGCTCCAGACCAGGTTCTCCGCTGCGGGCCCTGCCTGAAGTCGCGCAAGCGGTTCACCCGCTGTCGCCTGCGAACATTGGTCCTCGACGTTGCACAACGACAACGGAAAGCGGGCCGGCAGCGCCCTACTCGGCTGCTTTGGCCTGCGCCGCAATGAAGCTGAAGTCCGCAGAAGCAGCGACCCGACCAGTAGCAACGGTCGTCACGGGATTGCCGTAAAGTACGTCTGCTGCAGAGCAGTGCCTGCAATCCAGAGCGAGCGTGCCTTGCAGCGGAACAATCCACAGGTCGCCATCAGGAAGTCCGGCAAGAGCCTTGGTCCCGGTCCCGAACCAGATTCGGAAATGCGCCCCGGCCACAAGGAGATGCAGGGGACGATCTACGTTGTCGCCCAACCGTCCGGACAAGGCAGGGTCATAAGGTTTCGCCTCGCACGCGTCTATGCCTGCGGCAAGATGCACCTCCCGTGGCCGACCGTAGTCAAACAGCCGGTAGGTCACGTCTGAGTTCTGTTGGATTTCGACGATGCTGACGCCTGCGCCTATGGCGTGGATCGTGCCAGGCGGGACGTGGAACCAGTCCCCTGCAGACACAGGGAACCAGCACATTTCATGCTCGAGACTGCCATCAACCGCTGCAGAGGCCAGTTCACTGGAGCTGATGGCCCGGACCGTGCCTAATCCGAGAGTGGCCCCAGGTTCTGCTGCCGTGACCAGCCACCATTCCTCCTTTCCACGTGTCAGGCCATGCCGCTGCGCAAGAGCGTCGTCAGGGTGCACCTGAATCGAAAGGCGCTCTGAAGTGTATATCCTCTTAACCAGGAGCGAGAGGTCGATATCCGCAAGATCGAACCAGATTTCGCCGATACGGCGCATTCCGTCTGCAACGTCCCTGGGCAGATCACTGCGACCCCACGGCTTTTCACGATTTGTGCGAAGCAAGAGGCGCAAGTCCATGCGTCAGGCCTTCGCGTGATCGCGTACAAGTGTGCTGGCGCATAGCACGGCGCCGACAGCGCCGGCGTCCTGCCCAAGTTCGGGCAAGCACAAGTATCCAGGCTGTGCAGCCCCGCGAGGGCCATAACGGCCCAAGCGGCGGGTCATTTCCGATTGTACGGCTTGAACCAGCCCAGAGGCCCCGGTCACCCCACCACCGAGCACGATCCGCTGAGGGGAAAGCGTAAGCACGAGATTGCAGCAAAGCTGCCCCATGTAATCTGCGATCAGACCGAATTCGGCTGAATCAGGAGCGAACTTGTCCAGCGAGCGGCCAAATCGCGCCATGATGGCAGGACCGGAAGCGAGGCCTTCGGCGCAACTGTGGTGAAAGGCGCAAACCGAGGCTGCAACGTCATCTCGGGCGCGCTCGAGCATTGCATGACCCATTTCGGGGTGGAGCAGGGCGGGAAGAAGCTCTCCATTGCAGACAATCGCACCACCGATGCCCGTGCCGACCGTAAGGTAGACGGACAAAGCCACATCTCTTGCAGCACCAAGACGCGCCTCGCCGATGGCTGCTGCGCCGACATCGGTCACCAGCCTGATTGGCGCCGCAATGTCACGCGCCAGAGCCCCGGCAAGATCGAAGCCGCTCCAGCCAGGCTTGTTGGTTTGCAGGAGATGTCCGTAGTGGCTTGCAAGCGGATCAACCACCACCGGGCCGAATGCGCCGACGCCAAGCGCGGCAATCGGCTGAGGCTGACTGCCGAAGAATGCGCAAGCGTCGGCAACGACGGCGGCGGGTTCTCTGGTCGCGACAGTGTGGCGTTCTAGTAGCTTGCCGCTCTTATCGCCGATGGCGAACACGGTTTTCGTCCCGCCAAGCTCGATCCCGCCAAGTAGTTCCGGCTCAGACATGGGCAGCATCACCGCTTCCAACAGCTATCATGCGGCGCACTGTGGGTCGACCTGCGAGCAGCGCCAGCACAGCCACAAGATAGAGCGCCGCCATCATAGTGAAGCCTGCCGCAAGACCGGTGCGGACCGCGATGGCGGGCAGGGCGACGGTGGAAATGCCGGCCCCCAGAAAGCCCATCATGGTCATCAGCCCGGCTGCTGTGGCGCGGGCTGAATCGGGCATGACATCGTGCAGCGCAGCATAGATGCAGCCGTCGAACAGGCCCTTGCCGAAGCTGGTGGCAAAGAGCAGCGCACCGACGGTGAGCACCGATGTCGCCCAGGGGAACGGCAGCAGGAAGAGCGCTGCCAGCGCAAGGCCGAGAGTCAGGACGGTAAAGCGCCCTGTCGTGCTTCTTGCCGCAAAGCGATCAGACAGCCATCCGCCCACAAGGACCGAGAAGAACCCCGCCGTGGTAATCATCACTGGCCCGACCAGCGCGCTGTCGGCAAGGTTCAGGCCGAGCACGTCATGGGCATAGGTATTGCACCAGTTGAGCACTGCCGATGACGCCGCCGTTGCCAGCATGAACACGCCGCACAGTATCAGGGCCGCCGGGTTGGACAGAATCAGGCGCAGTGGCTCGCCGCCCGGTTGTGTTCCGCGCGTTCGGGCCACAGGCGCATCATCACGCAAGGTAAAGATCAGGACGCCCAGCACCACGATGCCAAGTGCTGCAAAGACCATGAAGGGCATCGACCAGCCGTAGTGGTCCGCAAGCCGACCTGCTGCCCAGCTGCCGAAGCCGCCACCGGCAAACACGGCAGTCTGGTGGATTGCCAGCGCGCGGCTGCGTATCGCGGGCTTGTGCCATGATCCGATCAGGGCGGTCGCGGTGGGGTAATAGGTGCTCTCCCCCACGGCCACCAGCGTGCGCATACCGAGCAGCATCGCAAATCCGCTGGCGACCGGCATGAAGCCGGTGGCAGTACTCCAGAAGAGCAGGCCAAAAAGAATCATGTTGCGACGGCGCACGCTGTCGCCGATCCGTCCGAAGAGGAAGGCGCAAACGGCGTAAGTCCAGAAGAACACGGTATCGACAAAGCCAAGCTGCACGTCGCTGATCGCGAAAGCATCGCGAAGCAACGGTTTGACCGCATTGAGGATCGCCCGGTCGGCCGAATTGAGGAACGATACCATCCACAGAAGTCCGACGAGGATCCATGGATAGAGTGCCGGGGCTGGTTTGCGGCCCTGACCGAAAAGTGCCGTGCTCATTTGCCGCACCACGCGAGCCACATTGCGGCGGTCCAGGAAAAATCGGGGCCGCCCGATCCCTCACCGGTTTCGGGGCTGAAGCTTTCATAGAATCCTGAAGTCTCGATCAGGCGCGCTGAGTCAGCCTTAATCTGCTCGGCCCATTCGGCATGCCCCTGTTCGGAAAGGCCGAGCGCGACCATGTAGCTCACCACCAGCCAGATTGGCCCGCGCCAATAGCGGCGATGATCGTATTCGCGGCTCCCGGCCTCAAGACTGGGCAGCAGGAATGCTGCGGTTCGGCGCAGCCGGGTAAGGGCATCGAGCAGTCGCCCGCGCTGGCGTTTGCTGCCAATGTCAGCGTAGAACGCGAGGAAGCTGGCATTGGTGACGAGACCGGAGCTTTCATGTGTCGTGGCATCGCGAGAGCAGTAGGCGCCGACCTCCTCGTTCCAAAGCCACTCGATGCCGTCTTCGGACAGCGCGATCCGGTGGCGCAGCTCGGCGGCGACCGCGCCGTCACCAATGGCTTCTGCCATGACCAGCAGATCGCGATTGGCTCGGAGCAGTTCCATTGACATTCCCACGTCGATCACGCGGAACGGTCCCTGATCAGCTATGACCTGATGGTCCCAACCCGAGGCGCGACCGAACTGGAGGATGGCAACATAGCGATCGTATTCGCTCTGCTTTGGTCGCATCGCCGCATCGACATGGCCGGTATCACGCCTCTGGTAGGTGCCGACGCCTGAGGTGTCGACGCGGGCCAGAGCATCGTCCCACTCGCTCGAATTGTCACGCCCGGTCTCCCAGTTGTGCGTCACCATTACCAGCCCGTTTTCGAGTGGATCGCGAAAGCGATGAAACCAACGGTGGCTTCGCAAACAAGCCGCGTAGAGTGCACGCATGCGCGGATTGGCAGGGTCGGCGCCTTCCTGCTCCCACAACGTGCGCACGATTGTGGCCAGAACAGGCGGCTGGGTGATTCCCGAGGTTGGCGGTGTCCGCCCAGTTGCCCAGATGTCCGGCCCAGGGAAGTAGCCTTCGTCGCGCTGATGGAAGACGATGTGCGGAATCATGCCATCGTCCCACTGTGCGCTGACCAGCGTCAGGATCTCCTGCCATGCCCGTTCGCGATCGAACTCCGCGAAGCCGAGAGCCACGAACGCGGAATCCCAATTCCACTGGAACGGATACAGGCCATGCGTAGGGACAGTGTATCCATCCCGATCATTGCGCCTGAGAATTGCCCGCGCCTGGGTGTCGAGGTCGGGAAGCTGGGTCACGTTCATTCTCCCACGGCGATCAGGCGGATATCGTTGACGTTGGTGCGGGTCGGCCCGGTGATGACCAGACCGCCGAGGCCTGCAAACAGGTCGTAAGTGCGATTTTGAGCGAGCGCCGCCAGACAATCTCCCGAGGATGCGCGCGCGCCCTTGCCGAACCAGCCACCGGCGTTGTCCTCGCTACCATCGATGCCGTCGCTGTCGCAGGCAAGCGCGGCGATCGGGACATCCTCAGGCAGGGCGGCCATCAGCCCTGTCAGGTATTCGAGATTGGGTCCGCCGCGACCTTGTCGGTTGCGGACGGTGACGGTCAGTTCTCCGCCGGACACCAGCAGACATCGCTCTTTGCGCGCAAGGTGATCGAGCGCCACTGCGGCGTGCGTGCGACCTGCTTCGGCAGCTTCTCCGTCAAGGTCATTGCCCATCCGGATGACTTGCCAGCCCATCTCCCTGGCATGTTCCACCGCTGCATCAAGAGCAGTGGCTGCAGTGGCAATGACATGGACAGAGTGGTCCGGCGCCTGGGTGACGCTGCCTTTTCGCACAATGGCGGCAAGCTCTGCATCTACAGGCCATCCGGATTCATCGAGGATGGCCAAAGCGCGTTCAGGATCGAAATCGCTGCCGATCGACGGGCCTGAAGCCACGACCGATGGATCGTCGCCCACCACGTCGGAGATGATGAAGCTGTGCATGTCGTTTGCCGCTGCTGCGGCCGCAGCAGCCAGCCGCCCACCCTTCACTAGCGAGAGATGACGGCGCACGAGATTGATGCTGGTAATGGGCACGCCCGACTTCACAAGGTGTTCGTTTATCATTGCCTTGCGGGCCAAAGGAAGGCCGGGCAGCGGGTCCACTAACAGGGAAGAGCCACCACCGGAAATCAGGAATATCACGCGATCGCCTGCCTGTGCTGTTTCGGCAAGTTCGCGGATGCGCCGTCCCGCCGTCAGACTTGCGCTATCAGGCACCGGGTGGCTGGCTTCGATCACTTCGATCGCACCGGTGTATCCGCGGGCGCCGTGCCCGAAGCGCGTTACAACGCATCCGATTACTTCGCCGGGAAGGCGATGCGCCGCCACTTCTGCCATTGCCGCAGCGGCCTTGCCGCATCCCAGGACGATGGTGCGGCCACGAGGGGGCTGGGTGGGAAGGACACCTGCCAGTGCCGCAGGGGCACTGGCCGCAGTGACGCCAGCCATGAAGATTTCAAGCATTTGATCGCGCAGCAGCATGACAGGCCTTTCGGTGGCGGTGTCCGGGATTGGTGCGCAAGGTTGACCGCCGCAGCAAGTGCCGCGGCGGTCAACCGGCCATCAGAAGGAATAGGTCAGGCGGCCGGTGATCCTGCGCGGCAGCACCGGACGGCCGACGAAGAATGCTCCATTGGCAACCTGATTGGAGTCCTGACGCGGCGAACCTTCGGTCACGGCATCGCTGTTGAACAGGTTGAACACGTTTACGCTGACCCGCACCGAACTGGCGCCAAGTGCAAGCCGGTAACCTGCGTCGAGGTTGGCAATGTTCCAGCCTTCGAGCCGGATCAGGTTGCTCGATGCGGTATAGTTCGGCCCAGTGTAGTTGGTGAAGACGGAGAGGTCGAACCTGCCGTCGTCGAAGTAAAGCCCTGCATTGTAGAGCACCTCCGGCTGCCGTTCGACACGCTTCCCGATATTGGTGGGCGTGGTGTCGAAAGCGGTAAACTTGCTCTTCTGGAGGGTGATGTTGCCGTTGAAACGCAGGTTCTTCATCAGGCGAAGGTCGATCGTACCTTCCGCACCGTACGATTCCGTGCCGACCAGATTGACCCTCTCGATCAACCCACCCGATCCGTCGTTGACGAAAAGCACCTGCCGCCGGTTGTCGAGCTTGGTGTAGAAGCCGGAAAGTGTGAGCGACAAGCCCGAACGGCTCAACTTGATGCCTGCCTCGGCCTGCTTGATGATCTCGGCGGTGTAGCTTTGCGTACCGGGCGTTGCGCTGGCATTTGCTGCCGTGCCGCCTGGCAGCGGCCTAAACGCGGCCGAGCGCAGTTCGGGGAAGAAAAACCCCCGCGATGCGTTTGCGTAGATGCTCATCTCGTCGGTCAGCTTGTAGAGCGCGCCTGCGGCAAGCGCCCATTCGGTGGCAGCCACATTGCCGGTGAGGAACCCGCCATTGCCCCAGACCACGTCGCGCAGAGCAGAGGACAGATTCGGGGTCGATGCGTCGGTCACCACTGTCGACGTGCGCTCGCGACGGATCGAGCCGGCGATATGCTCGACGCGGAAGCCGATGTCGAAATTGACCCGATCGCCGATCTTCATCTGGTCAGCGATATAGCCGGCGTAACGCTCGGCTTCGTGGCGGTTGTTCACATAACCGGCGCCTGCGTTGAAAAGGCCGTTGCGGGCGACGATCGTCTGAGCACCGGTATCCGGGTTGGTCACTACCACGTTGACCAGACGGGGCTGGTTGTTGAATTCGGCGAGATATGTGGTGGTGACGTTCCGGTCGCCCGCGCTGGCCTTCCCATAGAAACCGCCCAGGGTGAAGGCGTGGTCGACCGAACCGGTCTGCAACTTCTTGGTCAGGTTCAGCTCCGCCGTGAAATCGTGAACCGGACGGTCGCGATCGGTAAAACGGTTGGCGAAGAGCAGGTAGTTTGCCGGTATCGCCCCACCGCCGGCAAACGTGAACTGGGCATTGGCGAGAGAGCCGAGATTGCGGTTGGTGAGGAAGCTTTGCAACGTTTCGGGGACGTTGATCACGCCATCGCCGTCCGACCACAGGCCGAACTTGTGCTTGTAATCGCTGTACTTGATTCGGCCGTTCAGTCCCCAGCCGCTGTCGCCCAGATCCTTCTCGAACGTCAGGCCGACCATCCCGCCCCGGGTTGAAACGCCGTCGCCAATATCCGAGTTGAACGTGCCACCACCCGGAATGCTGAAGCCCAGTCCAGAAGCGAAATCGTTCTGCACGGAGTTGACGAGTTTCCCATCGTTGCCCGCAATGCGTTGGCGCGTGGGGCCATCGAGGGGGATCGGCAGGTAGAACTGGACCTGATCGTCGATGAACTGGCCAACCAGCTTTACGTTGCCGCTGCCATCGGAAAAGCGGTACTCGAGATTTCCACGGAGCTGCCCGCCCTTTGTGTCGAGGCCTGTGCGGATCGGTCCCTTGTCGGTACGATAGAAGCCCGACAATGCGAAGTAGAGGTTGTTGCCGAGCGGGCCGCTGAGGGCGATGTCGCCACGATAACGGTCGCGCTGCGCCACTTCGAGTTGCACCGTACCTTCCAGACGGTCGCCGCCGGTCTTGCTGATGTAGTTGATCAAGCCGGCGACCGAGCCTGGGCCGAACAGGTTGGAAACGCCACCGCGTACGAATTCCAGCTTGCTGATGCCCAGATCGTTGCGGGCATAGACGTCATAGGCCGACGAATTGAGCCCGAATGACGAAAGGACAGTGATGCCATCGTACATCAGCGGTGTGAACTGGTACTGACCACCGGAGGGAAGCCCGCGAATGAACACGTTTGAGGCGACTTCGCCGCCACCGCCGTCGGCCTTGATCGAGGGGATGGTGTTGAGAATGTCCGCTTGACTGGTCACGCCGGCCCGGGCGATCGCATCGCCACTGAGTTGGCTGATTGCCAGCGGCGTGTCGAGCGCGATGCGTGACCGACTTGTTCCCGTCACGATGATTTCAGCATTCGCTTGTTCGGAGGAGGCTTCGTCCTGAGCAGCTTCGGTCGTGACTGCGGCTGTCTGTGCAACAGCTAAACCAGGTATCAAAGCTGCAGCGGAAACGCTGGCCAGAGCTGCAAACGGTATGCGCTTCATAAAACCTCTCCTCGCCTGAACGCCCTTTCCGGGCTGATCTTGAGGGAGGGCATATCAAACCGGAAGGCAACATACAACCCACAATGGGTATTAAAATGAGTGGAATTGTTGCCAGCTTCCAAATGCCGTGCAAAAAGGGTGTCCATGGCCGACGATTCCAAAATGCAAACCTTCCAGCTGCCGTCAGAGAGCGAAGCGTCAATCCTCAGCCATGTTCTGCGAAACATGGGCACGACTCAGCCGGAAATCGTCCGCAGCTCTGGGCTTTCGCAGCAGACAGTTTCGCGTCTGGTCAACGAACTGGTTGATCGCGGCGCTTTGGCACTTGGCGCGCGAAAGACCAGCGGTCGCCGGGGGCAACCCAGCGCTACGATCACCATTGCCCCGGACTATGCCTATTCGCTCGGCGTTGCGTTGATGACCGATGCGATGTCGGTGCTGCTAATGGACTTCGCTGGCAACGTGGTTGACTACGATTACGCCGCGATGCCCGCAATGACGCGCAGAGCTGTTTTCCAGCGCCTTGGCGGGGTCATGGAGCGCTTTCTGGAGCGTACTCCCGTGGCCCGGAACAGGCTCACCGGGGTCGGGATCGGCATCTCTGGATATTGTCTGGATGGCAAGTCCCGCTACAATCCGCCACGTTCACTCGACGATTGGGCCATGGTCCCGATCGATGAACTCTTCAGCGATGCGCTTTCCCTCCCGGCGTGGATAGAGAACGACGCAAATGCGGCAGCAATCGGCGAAAGCTTTCTCGGAGCCGGTCGGGGTCACTCCGACTTCGTCTACGTTTTCATGGCGGCAGGGCTTGGGGGCGGGGTGGTCAGCAATCACCGCTTGATGCGCGGTACGCATGGCAATGGCGGCGAACTTGGCTTGATTCTGCCGTGGCGGCTCTACCAGCTTCCAACCCTTGAAACCCTTCTGCAATCGGTCCGCTCGGCTGGTGTCGATCTAGCCAGCATTTCCGATCTGGTCTCTAATTTCGATCCTGAATGGCCTGGTGTTGATGAATGGATCGAGAAAAGCAGGGACCCGCTGTCGCTTATCGCTTCGGCAATCGCTGCCCTGCTGGATCCTGAAGTGATCGTGCTCGGTGGGCGCATTCCGCATGCCCTCGCGCAAAAAGTCATTCCGTCCATTGAGTTGTTCGATGATGCGCGGAGGCAAGAGCCGAGACCCTTGCCAAAGATCATTGTCTCACAAACGCACGTTGACGCCTGCGCGATCGGTTCAGCGATCATTCCGCTTGAAAAGACCTTCTTCACGAAGATGGTCTGACGCGCGCGTCCATAGCGAGAGACCAAGCTGTCAGACTGAAGCGAACGTTCTCTCGGCACCAGCCAAAGCTAGCTGACAGAGCATCTCGCTCCAACCGGTGCGTTTGGTTTGACAGTGTCCTCTGCGGCAGACCGCTTCACCCTTTGGGAAATGACCCGATGGTTTTTCTCACTGATTTTGATCTATCGATATGATTTTATGGTGATTTTATCTGCAATATTAATGATTTAAGTGGTAAGCTCTAGATTTTTGCAGCATTTTGCTTTCTATTGATCGATATCAACCCGAGAAAATCAAAGTCAGGGTACGATAACGACAGCGGCCGAAATCGAGGCCGACATCGGGGGGACGCGACATCATGCTGGCACAGACATTCACCGCCTACGACGGAACGAGCAGCACGAGCACGCTCGTCGACAGCTTCCTGGCTGCGAACTCCGGCATCCAGATCGTCTCCGGCTCGATCGTGCTCTCGGCTTCGGATCCTTCCGCGCTGAATTACTACGACGGCAGCCTTGCCGCGCTCGGTATTGGATCGGGCCTGCTACTGACCTCGGGCACAACGCCGGGCACCCAGAATACCGTGGGCTGGTTCGGCCAGGACAACACCCAGTATGCCGCCGACGGTACGCCTATCAATCTCTACAACGGCGATGGCGCGATCGACGCGGTGGTCAACGCGGTGTTCCAGACCCAGTCCTACGACGCAACCACGCTTTCGTTCGACTTCACGGTCAGTGATCCCGCCGCCACCTCGATCAGCTTCGACATCGTGTTCGGCACCGAGGAATATCCCGAATGGGTCGACCAGTTCGTCGACTGCGCCGTGGTGATCGTCAATGGCGTGAACTATGCCTACTTCAACCACGATCCCAACGCCCCGCTGAGCGTCATCAGCCCCAACCTCGCGGCGGGCTATTTCCAAGACAACGCCGGAAACATCCTGCCGATCGAATACGACGGGGTGAGCCACGTCCTCAAGATCGTCGCACCGATCCGTCCGGGCGAGATCAACAGCATCAAGATCGGCATCGCCGACACGGGCGACCACATCTATGACAGCGGCCTGTTCATCGCCAACATGACCGCGGGCACTACCCCGGGTTCGGGTGTGCTGATAACCCCCGACGTACCCTGCACCGATGGCAACGACATCGTATCGGGCACGGGGGCTGACGATCTCGTCAACCTGCTCGGCGGGGATGACACCGCCTATGCGGGCGGCGGCGACGATATCCTGATCGGCGGCGCGGGCAACGATCATCTCTATGGCGGTTCGGGCAACGACGTGCTCGAGGGGGATGACGGCAACGATTACCTCGATGGTGGCGATGGCACCGCCAACGAGGCGGTCTATGCAGGCTACGCCAAGGATTATCTCCTCGGACACGACACATTCGGCAAGATCACGCTGACTGGCGCTGACGGCACCGATACGCTGGTCAACATCCAGCAGGTGCGGTTTGCCGACGGCCTCTATGACCTGACCGCTGATGGCTTCGTCGCGCATTCGGGAGGTTCCGGCGGCGCCGGCAACAGCCCGGGCGTGGTAGCTGTCAGCGGTATCGCAATCGTCGGCAACACGCTCCACGCGACAGTGCTCGACGCCGATGGTTTGGCCGGTACGCCCAGCTTCGTCTGGCAGGTATCGACCGACGGCGGCGCGAACTGGACCGATACCGCGGTGACCTCGCAGGACTATGTGCTGACCGCGGGAGACGCCGGCGAGGCGATCCGCGTCAGCGTCAGCTACGAAGATGCCAAGGGCCAACTGGAGACGCCCGTCAGCGCATCGGCAACCGTCGCCAAGCAGACTTCGAGCGTGACGATCAAGCTGATGACGCTTGAAGCCCCGGCAGGTGCCTCGGTCGAGAACCCGGTGACCACGCTGGTATTGCAGGCGATCGGCTTCGGCTATTCGCCCAACGAGGCAGCTGCCGCGATCAAGGCGGGCCTCGGGATCGATCCCGCCATCGCGATCCAGCACTACAACCCGTTCGAAGCGCTCGCCGCAGATGCCACCGATCCGGTCGCCAAGGCCTATCTGAAGATCTGTGGCGAACTCGCCATGGCGGCCTCGGTGTCCGATCCGAGCGGCCTCAACCTTGCTCTTGCGGTGGTCGAGGCGGCGGCGAACGGCCAAGTGCTCGACCTGTCCGATGCGGCAACGCTCCAGACCGTGCTGGCCGGCGTCAACAGCGCTTCGCTGTCGCTGGTGCAGGGCCGCAATGCCGACATGGCCGATGCTTCCACCTTCGACCAGATGAAGCTGGTGTGGAACGACTTCTGCGGAGAGCAGGACCACCTCAAGCCGTATATCGGCCACTTCGAGACGGTCAGCATCCATATCAACCAGGCGCCGGTTGGCTACGCCCCTGCCGCATTCGCCGATCATTGGGTGTCCGGCCAGGACCAAGTCATCGACGAGGCCACGCTGCTCGCCGGCTTCTCCGACCCCGAAGGCTCGGCGCTGTCCATCGATGCGCTCTGGACCGATGCTGGCCACACCTGCATCAACAACAATGACGGCACCTGGACGGTCCAGGCGATTGCCGGATACACCGGCCCGGTCGAGGTGAGCTTCATCGTATCGGACGGGATGGGCAGCACCAACGGTGGCACGACCCTGGCGGTGATCGACGAAGGCGCAGATACGACGGCAGCCGTCGCGACGCTCAGCGGCGTGCTCGTCGCGGGCGAGGTGCGGTACGCCCTGACCTTCAGCGAGGCGGTCGACGGCATCGGCGTGGACGACTTCGTAGCCGTCAATGGCTCGGTCAACTCGGTCAGCGGGTCGGGCAGCGACTACACCGTTGTGGTCAGTCCCGACGCAGGGTTCGAGGGCACGGTCGGGCTTTCGATCAACGCCGGCGCGGCCAGCGATGCGGCAGGCAATCTCAGCGAAGCGGCGAGCGCGGCGGGCGTCGCGGTCGACACCAAGGCGCCCGAGGTATCGGCCATGGCCTATGGCGCCAACGATGGAACGCTCAAGGCCGGTGAAACGGTCACGCTGGCGGTCACCTTCAGCGAAGCGGTCACGGTCAGCGGCACTCCGACCATCGCCCTCGCCAATGGCGGCACGGCCACCTATGTCGGCGGCAGCGGCAGCACGGTCCTGACCTTCGGCTATACCGTGGCTTCCGGTCAGGACACCGCCGATCTTGCCACTGCGGCATCGGGCGCGCTGACCGGGACGATCCGCGACGGTGCTGGCAACGCCGTCAAGGCGGCCGGCTTCGACGCAGTAAATCCTGCTGGCGTGCTGATCGTCGATACGCAGGCGCCGCTATCCGGCAGCTTTACCCCCGCCGACGGCGCGATCGGCGTCGCGGTGGGCAGCAACATCACCATCGCCTTCTCGGAAGCCATCGCGCGTGGCGCCGGCACCATCGAGCTACGCGCCGGATCTGCCACGGGCACGCTGGTGGAAAGCTTCAACGCGGCGACCAGTTCGCGCCTGTCGATATCGGGCAGCACGCTGACGATAGACCCCACCGCCAATCTCGCCAACGGCACGCATTACTTCGTGGTGCTGGCGGCGGGCACCGTCACCGATGTCGCCGGGAACGGGTTTGGCGGTACCGCGACCTACGATTTCACCACGGTGGTCGCCGGGAACGTGATCGCCGGCACGGCCGGTGCGGACACACTGACCGGCACGAGCGGAATCGATATCATCAGCGGGCTTGCCGGAAACGACGTGCTGACCGGCGCGGGCGGCGTGGATGTGATGGATGGGGGCGAAGGCTCGGACATCTACATGATCGCCGCTCCCGCAGACCATGCTGCTGCCGAGATCGCCGACAGCGGGATCGCCGGGGTCGATGAAGTACGCTTCTCCACCACCACGGCAGGCGCGACCTTGCAGCTGTTCGCCGCCGACACCGGAATCGAGCGCATCGTCATCGGCACGGGCACCTCGGCCAGCGCTGTTACAACCGGCACGACCGCGCTCAACGTCAATGCGACAGCGCTCGGCTACGGCGTCACCATAATCGGCAATGCCGGGGCCAACGCCCTGACCGGCGGTGCGGGCAACGACACGCTGACCGGAGGCGGCGGAACCGACACCTTCACCATCAGCGCCGGGAAGGATACCATTACAGACCTCGGCCTTGGCGGCGCGGACGTCCTCAACGTCGCGGCTGGCGCGAGTGCCGTCGCGACGCTCGCCGCCGCTTGGACCGCGAACGCGGCCACGGTCAATCGCGGTACCGCGTCGCTCTCTACCAATGGGTTCGCCGTGAACCTCGCCGCTGTGACCGCCACCACGGCAGGCAACAATGGCTACACGATCGTCAACACCGGTGGCGCGACCAGCCTGACCGGATCGGCGCTGGCCGACGTGGTCACCGGAGGCACTGGCGCCGACATCATCACCGGCGGCGGCGGCACTGATGCGATGAACGGAAGCGAAGGTTCGGACATCTACATGGTTGGCGCGGTCACGGACCATGCCGCAGCCGAAATCGCCGACACCGGCCTGTCCGGGATCGACGAGCTGCGCTACGCCGGAACGACTGCCGCGACGCTGCAGCTCTTCGCGGGTGATACCGGCCTTGAACGGGTGGTCATCGGCACTGGCACCGCCGCTGCGGCAGTGACCACCGGCACGGCCGCGATCAACGTCGATGCTTCGGCGCTCGGCTATGGCCTGACGCTGGTCGGCAACGCCGGTGCCAATACCCTGACAGGCGGCGCCGGAGACGACGTGCTGGTCGGCGGTGCGGGCAACGACGCGCTCAACGGCGGCCTGGGCTTCGATACCGCCGACTATTCGGCAAGCACCAGCGCGATTACCGCCAACCTCCTTCTAGGGAGCGCGACCGGTGCCGGGACCGACACCCTGACGGGGATCGAGGCACTTTCCGGCGGGAGCGGCAATGACATCCTGACCGGCAACGCGCTTGCCAACCTGCTCATCGGCAATGCCGGAAACGACACCCTCTCTGGCGGGGATGGCGCGGACCGGCTGCGCGGCGGGCTCGGCAACGACATCCTGACCGGCGGTGCGGGATCCGACACCTTCGTTTTCGACACCGCGCCCAATGCGAAGTCGAACCTCGATACGATCACCGACTTCGTGTCCGGGACCGACGCGATCGCCTTCAGCAAGGCCGCATTCGCAGGGCTGGCAGGCCTTGCCACGGGAGCGCTGCCGTCAACCGCGTTCTGGTCGGGCGCCGGGGTGACTTCTGCGCACGATGCCGACGACCGGTTAATCTACAACACCACCACCGGCGTGCTTTACTATGACGCTGACGGCTCGGGCACGGCAAGCGCGATAGTGCAGGTGGCGGTGCTGGGCACGACAAGCCATCCGTCGCTTGCCTTCAGCGACGTTCAAGTTGTGCTGTAACGTGAGGGGCCTCGAGCTGCTGGCGAGGGGACTGGATCAAAGGGAACTGTAATCTGCTGATGTCCCTGCGCGAGCAGCCGGTCTTCCACGTTGTGCTGTGACGGCGGAAAGCGGACATCCATCATGGCTGCCAACCGCATGATCTCCAGCGAGGATCTGAAATCGCGGAAAGGACTCGCAGGTCTGCGCGGTCTGGACATGGGGTGAGGCTAGTGAACGGAGCATCTCGCTCCAACAGGTGCGTTTGCTTTGACAGTGCCGTTCCACACCATGGGCCGCATCAGCGATCTGGTCGAAAATGGCCGCCTGTTCGAAGGGTCCAACAACCGCCCCGGCGATTTCGTGATCGAGCGCGCCTTCGTCGGCTAGGCCGAGCCGAACGCGCCGCCACGGGTAAGGTCGTCCTGTTCTGCGGGCGAAAAGCCGAGTTCTTCGAGCAGGGCGGCCTTGTCGGCATCCTCGCGCCACATCACCGGTTCGACAGGTTGCGTGTTGCCAAGGCGCGGGGCCGGGGCGGGCTGGGTTACGCCGCCGGATTCGATGAACGCAGCCCGTGCCTGATTGTGCGGGTGGGCAGGGGCGTCCTCCACCGCAAGAATGGCGGAGAAGCAGACGTCCTCGTTCTCCAGCAGGCCTTGCCAATGGGCGAGGGGCTGGGCCGCGAAGATTTCCGTAAGACGGGCGCGCATCGTGTCCCAGCCGGTCTCGTCATACTGGTCAGCAAAAACGGGCTCGTCCGCGACGCCGAGCAAGGCGCACAGGCGGCGGAAGAACTTGTTGTAGATTTCCGCTGAGAAGTGACCCGGTATTTCCATCGAGAATTGACCCGGGTGATGGTATGTCCCGCAGAGCGGGTTTTGGGTCAAGCTGGTGATTTTTCCTTTCGTGGTTTTGGTGAGGCAGAGCTGGCCCTGAACCGGAAGCTGTCATTGCCAGTTTCGATGATGTGGCAATGATGGGTTAGCCGATCCAGCAGGGCTGTGGTCATCTTGGCATCGCTGAATACCTCGGCCCATTCGCTGAAGCTGAGGTTAGTGGTGATCACGACGCTGGTGCGTTCGTACAATTTGCTGAGCAGGTGGAACAGCAAAGCTCCGCCTGATGGGCTGAACGGCAGATAGCCCAGTTCATCAAGGATGATGAGATCGAGCTTGAGCAGACGTTCGGCAATCTGCCCCGCCTTGTTGGCTGCTTTTTCCTGTTCGAGCGCATTGACCAGATCGACCGTGGCAAAGAAGCGCACTTTTCTGCGGTGATGTTCGACGGCTTGAACTCCCAGCGCAGTGGCGATGTGCGATTTGCCGGTTCCGGGCCCGCCAATCAGTACTACGTTGTCAGCGCCGTCGATGAACTCGCCACCATGGAGTTGCCGAACCAGGGCCTCGTTGGCCTCGCTGGATGCGAAGTCGAACCCGGCCAGGTCTTTGTAAGCTGGGAACCGGGCGGCCTTGATCTGATAAGCAATCGAGCGGACCTCACGTTCGGCCATCTCGGCTTTGAGCAACTGGGAGACCATCGGCACTGCGGCACTGAAGGCTGGGGCGCCTTGCTCGATAAGGTCCCCCACTGCTTGGGCCATGCCATACAACTTCAGCGCCTTGAGCATGACGACAACGGCGGCACTGGCGGGGTCATGACGCATGACGCAGCCCTCCCTCACGCAGGGCATCATAACGTCCGACATTGGCCAACGGCTCTTGCGCAAGGCGCAAAGCCTGCGGTGCGTCAATCGGCGCTGCCGGTGGAGCCTTACCATCGATCAGGCGGTGCAGGATATTGAGGACGTGGGTCTTGGTGGCGACGCCCGCATCCAGCGCCAGTTCGACAGCGCAAAGCACTGCCTGTTCGTCATGTTGCAGCACCAACGCCAATATCTCCGCCATCTCCTTGTCTCCGCCGGGACGACGTAGGAGCTGGCTTTGCAGCTGCTTGAAGGCCTCTGGGAGCTGCAAGAATGGCGCGCCATTGCGCAGTGCTCCCGGCTTGCGCTGGACTACTGCCAGATAATGCCGCCAGTCATAAATTGTCCGCCCGCCAGTGTGGTGGGATCGGTCAATGATTCTGGCATGTTCGCAAAGGATCTGCCCCTCGGCCGCCACCACGATCCGCTCGGGGTAGATCCTGATGCTGACCGGGCGGTTGGCAAAGGATGCCGGGACGCTGTACCGATTGCGTTCAAAGCTGATGAGGCAGATCGGGGACACCCGCTTGGTGTGTTCGACAAAACCATCGAAGGTCCGCCCCAGCGGCATCAGACTACCAACCTCAGCGGCGTGTACATCGGCTACGGTGCCGGGCAAGTTGCCATGTTGGATCTCACCCCATTGCGCGATGCATTGTTCCTCGAGCCAGGCATTGAGCGCATGGATATCCGGGAAGCTCGGCAACTTCTGCCACAGCCGCCGCCGTGCATCTTGCACGTTCTTCTCGACTTGGCCCTTCTCCCACCCCGAGGCCGGATTGCAGAATGCAGGCTCGAACAAGTAGTGGCTGGCCATTGCGGTGAAGCGCGCGTTGACCTGTCGGGCTTTGCCCTTGCCGATCTTATCGACCGCAGTTCGCATGTTATCGAAGATCCCGCGCTGCGGCACACCACCCAGCACGCGGAATGCCTGCGTCAGTGCATCAAACAGCATCTCATGCGTCTGTAACGGATAGGCCCGCACGATGAACGCCTTGCTGTGTGATAGTTTGGTATGGGCCGCCTGCAGCTTGACACGCTCGCCACCAAGAATTGCCCAATCTTCGCTCCAGTCGAACTGGAACGCCTCACCTGGCTGGAAAACCAAAGGCACGTATGTTCCGCGGCCACTGGCCTGCTGTGCCAAGAGACGGCCTGCCTTCCAATCCCGCACATAGGCAGCGACACGATTATAGGACCCTTCGTAGCCCAATACGGCCAGATCAGCATGCATCTGCTTCGCCGTGCGCTTCTGCTTGCGCGATTTGCCAGCCTCGATTTGTAACCAACCCGTCAGCTTCTCAGCAAACGGGTCCAGCTTGCTCGACCGGTCAGGTACCTTGAACTGCGGCACCACCGTATCCGCGCGCAGATACTTGCGGATCGTGTTGCGCGACAAACCGGTGCGCCGCTCAATCTCACGAAGCGGGATCTTATCACGAAGGCGCCACCGGCGAATTACACTCAATAAATCCATGTCGATCACTCCCGATACCCCTGACTGGTCAGCCAGGGGCGGGTTCAAACATGGGTCAATTCTCAATGGAAATTTATGCCCTTACCGGGTCACTTCTCAGCGGAAATCTACAAACTTGTCTTCGATTGCGCCGAGCGCGACGTGGTGGCCATCGGCAGTTGCGTATGTGTCGTAGAACGGTGCGCCGCCATCGAGCAGACCGGTGCCGCGCCCATCGCTGCGCCAGCCATTGGCGATCAGCGTCCATGTCCCGGCCATGAGCAGCGAGGCGCCTTCGCTCATCGCGCAGTCGATCACCCGGCCCGGCGCGCCCGCCCTCGTGGCGAGGAGCGCGCTTACCATGCCGAACGCCAGCATCAGCCCGCCGCCGCCGTAGTCCGCCACGAGATTGAGCGGCGGGACTGGGCGACCGCCCTTGGGCCCGACCGCATCGAGCACGCCCGAAAGCGCGATGTAGTTGATGTCATGCCCTGGCATGGCGGAGAGTGGGCCGTCCTGTCCGAACCCGGTCATCCGCCCATAGACCAGCGCCGGGTTGATCCCCATCAGCACGTCGGGGCCAAGGCCAAGCCGCTCCATCACGCCGGGGCGGAAGCCTTCGATCAGGCCGTGGGCGGTCCCGGCGAGGCGCTTTACGATCTCGACTGCAGCGGGCGACTTGAGATCGAGCGAGATGGTGCGGCGCGAGCGCAGCATGACATCGCGCGCTCCGTCAATCGGGACGCCCACTTGCAGCCCGCCGACGCGGTCGATGCGGATGACTTCGGCGCCGTGATCGGCCAGCATCATGCCGCAGAACGGGCCGGGGCCAACGCCTGCCATCTCGATGATTCTGAGGCCGGTCAGCGGCGGGGGCAGGGTCATCGGGCGGCCTTTGTCTGGGCGGCGCCAGCGGTCAGACGGAAGCAGCGCTCAGGCGTTCGAGCGTGTTCTGGCGATAGTGCTGGAGCACGGTGTGGAGATTGATCGCGGAAGGATTGGCGAGCCACTGGTAGACCAGCCCGAAAATGAACGCGCTGAATTCCACCGCGTAGCTTTCCGGATCGATCCCGGCGCGGACCTCGCCCTCGGCGATGCCCTGGGTCAGCCAGCGCGCGGTGTCACGACGATAGGCGATGTGGTTTGCCGCCAGCCGACGCCGCACGACCGGGTAGCTGCTGATCGATTCAAACCACAGGATGTACATCGCCTGCATCTGCACGGTGCGGTTGAGCAGGAAGAATTCAAGCGCATCGAGCGCGCCTTCCAGCGCTGCGAGACCGCTGTTCGCGCCAACGAAGCGGCGCAGTTCGGCGGCCCACTTCTCGTTGAAGTCTCGCACCAGATGGCTGAACAGGACTTCCTTGGAGCCGAAGCGGTTGCTCGCAAGGCCGCGGCTGTAGCCTGCCTTTTCGCCCACTTCCTTGAGAGTCGTGTTGTGCGATCCACGCTCGACGATGAGGTACATCGCCGCCTCGAACATCCGCGCATCCGAGAGGGCCGTGCGTTCAACTTGCGTCAGGCGAACCCGTTCGCCCGGCAAAGTCCTTACGCTGGAAGGATTTGTACTCAATTACGGTCTCCGGAGCCAAAGCGCGTTTCCGCCAAAACAGCCAGATCCCCTCCATCAAACTGTTCTTTGATTCTTTTCTTGTCGACCTTGCCAACACTTGTTCGCGGCAAGGATTCCACGACGGCCCAATACTCAGGTATCATGTATCTGGCAAACCCGCCGCGCAATCCGGCACGAAGAGTGGCAGGATCGGGGCGGGTTGCCTCGTCGACCACCACCACGGCGAGCGGGCGCTCTTCCCAGCGCGGATCCGGTATAGCGATGACAGCGGCTTCGACCACGCCATCGAGCGCCGCGATGCCGTTTTCCAGTTCGACCGAGGAAATCCATTCGCCGCCGGACTTGATCAGGTCCTTGGCGCGGTCGGTTACCTGCACGTAGCCCAGCCGGTCGATGCGGCCGACATCGCCGGTGCGCAGCCAACCATCGGCGGTGAGGGGCGAGGCGGCAGGGTCTTCGCGGAAGTAGCCGCCCGAGACCCATGGGCCTTTGAGTTGCAGGTGCCCGGTTGTCTGGCCGTCCTCGGGTAGGGGGTGGTCCTTGTCATCGACGATACGCACGTGCATGCCGGGGACAGGGCGGCCAGATTTCGCGCGCCACATGGCTTCTTCGTCTTTCGCGGTGCCGCGCGGCGGGAACGAGAGGACGCACATGGGGCTGGTCTCGGTCATGCCCCAGCCTTGCACGACATCGACGCCCCATGCCGCCTTTACGCGCTCGATCAGCACGGGCGAGACCGCAGAGCCGCCCGAGACGATGGTGCGGAAGCTCGATAGGTCGAGCGGAGTTGCGGCGTGGGCCTGCATCAGGTCGTTGAGAATGGTCGGCACGGCGGCCATCAGCGTCGGGCGCTCTGCCGAGATCAGGCGGGCCATGTGCGCGGGCTGAAGGAAGCGGCCGGGCAGGATCATGTCGCTGCCGGCCAGCCAGCCCGAGAACGGCATGCCCCACGCGTTGGCGTGGAACATCGGCGGGACCATCAGGATGCGATCATGGTTGGAGATCGCGAAGGCATCCGCCGCCATTGAGGCGAGGCTGTGGAGATAGACCGAGCGGTGGCTGTAGACCACGCCTTTGGGCAGGCCAGTGGTGCCCGAGGTGTAGCACACCGCCGCCGCATCGGTTTCGATTAGCGCGGGGAAGTCGTGCATCGGGGTGTGTGTGGTAATCAGGGTTTCATATTCGTGGAGCGTGCCGTCGAAACCGGGGATGCTCTCGGGGCATGTGCCATTGACGATCACATGCTTTACGCCGGGAAGCGCGGGGAGGACCGGCGCGAGCGCATCGAGCAGGACGGCATCGACCAGCAGCACCCGGCCGTCGGCATGGCCGATCACGTATTCGAGATGTGCTTCGGGCAGGCGGACGTTGAGGGTGTGCAGGACGCAGCCCATCGCCGGCGCGGCAAGATAGGCCTCGAGGTGGGCCTGCGTGTTCCAGCAATAGGTGCCGAACACTTCGCCCGGTTCCATGCCCAGCGCGGCAAGGGCGCTGGCGAGGCGGCGAGCGCGGTCGGCGACTTCGGCAAAGCTGGCGACGGTCGTATCGGTGCCATCGAAGCTGACCACGCGGCTGTCGGCAAACAGGCGCTCGCCGCGCGCGAAGATCATCTGCGTGGACAGCGGATGGTCCATCATGGTGCTGCGCATCATTGCACCCAGCCTCCCGCAATGATTGCCTCGGCCTCGCGCAGCAATGCGGGCACATCATGCTCGATCCCGCGCGCGTAAGGGGTGTCCACTTTGCCCTGATGGCACAGCACCCATGCACCTTCGACGATGGCGGCCAGACGCCATGCGGCAAAGACGACGTAGTAGTCGATCCCCGCGTGATCGAGGCCGCTCGCCTGCGACCATGCATCGGCCAGCGCGCGGGGCGGGGTGACGTCGGGGCGGTTGGACAGGCCCTGCACGAACCCGAAGCCGAGGCGCGCCGCAGAGGCATCGCGCCGCCAGAAGAACAGGCATAGCCCCAGGTCGATCAGCGGATCGCCGAGCGTGGCCATTTCCCAATCGAGAATGGCAAGGAGGCGCGGGCCGTCGGGTGCGATCAGGCAGTTGTCGAGGTGGAAATCGCAGTGGATCACGCTGGCGCGGGTCGAAGCCGGGCGGTTTTCCTGCAGCCACGCGCCGATCCGGTCGAGCAGCGGGAGTTCGCGGACCTTGTCTTTCGCGCGCACCGCCAGCCAGCGTTCGACCTGACGCTGGACGAAGCTTTCGGGCCGTCCGAAGCTTTCGGGCAGCACGTCGCGCCAGTCGATGGCGTGAACCTGGGCGAGGCCGCGCACCATTTCGTGGCCGAGCGCGTCGATGGTCTGCGCGCTGTCTGGCCACGACGGCGGCAGGGTTTCGGTCAGGGCGACGCCTTCGATGAATTCTGTGACCGCGAAGGGCTGGCCAATCACCGAGGTATCATCGCACCACGCTACCGGGCGCGGGACGGGGGCGCGGCCATGGAGCGCGGAGATGGCGCGGTATTCGCGCTCTATCCCGGCGGCGGCCTTGTCGGACACGACGTTGACCGGCGGGTGGCGCAGCACGAGCCGACCTTGCCGCGTTTCAATCACGCGGGTGACGTTGGAGTTTCCGCCGGTGAGCACCGGCCCGAGCGTGATCTCTTCGTACCCCGTCGCCGCGTGCAACCATTCGGCAAATCTGTCTCCTGCCGTCACAGGTTGCACATCAGCCCTCCGTCGGTGAAGATCACCGAGCCGGTCATGTAGGTCGAGCCTGCCACCCACCAGCAGACGTCGGCGATTTCCTCGGGCTGGCCCATGCGTTGCAGCGGGATGCGGTTGACGATGGTCTTGCGCGCGCGTTCCGATACGGTGGCGGTCATCTCGGTCATGACGAAGCCGGGGACGACCATGTTCACGCGCACCTGCCGCCGGGCGAATTCTGCGGCGAGGACCTGGGTCAATCCGGCAAGGCCGGCCTTCGATGCGCCATAGCAACTGTCGCCGGGGAAACCGCGGAAGCCGACGACCGCGCCGACGTTGACCACCGCGCCGCCCCCCGGAATCTGCGGCAGGAGCGCGCGGATCAGGCGCATCGGCCCGGTGAGGTTGGTGGCAAGGGTCGCGTCCCAGTCCTCGTCGGCGACGCGATCGATCGTGCCGCCGCGATGGAGCCCGGCGTTGTTGACGAGCACGTCGAGGCCGCCCCAGCGCGTCTCCACCTCGCGCGCAAGGCGGGCTATGTCATCGGGGCGGGTCACATCGGCGCTGATGCCGATGGCATCTGGGCCCAGCGCGGCCGCAACCTGGGCAATGCCAGGGCTGCGACCGACGAGGCAGACGCGGTCGCCCCGCTCGCTGGCGACGCGGGCAATCGCGAGGCCGATGCCCCGCGATGCCCCCGTCACCAGCCAGCGGCGCTGGACCGGTGCGGTACGGACAGGTTGATCGACCATCCGGTTCAGGCCCTGGCTCAGAACGTCTGCGTGATGGCGACGCCCCAGGCCTTCGGCGCGCGGGGAGCGGCGTAGCTCCAGACGTTCTGGACGTCATAGCCGATGGTCCAGCCGTTCTCGTCGAGCAGGTTCTTGCCGAAGACGCTGATCATGGTGTTGTTGATCTTGTAGCTGATCGAGGCGTCGAGCATGTTCTGCGAGCCATTGCGCAGGTTGGGGTTGTTGAGGAAGGTGATCTCGTGCGCCCCGATGTGGTGCAGTTCGCCGTTGATCATCAGCGTGCCGGGGCCAACTTCGCGTTCGTAGGAGGCGCGAATGTCCCAGGTCCACTTCGGCGCACGACGGATGCGCAGGAAGGTGGCATCGACCGGGGTGCCGGTGCTGTAGATGTCGCCGACGAAGTTCTTGTACTTGGCATCGAGGTAACCGAGGTTGCCGGCCAGAGTCAGGTGATCGGTGACCTGTGCGGTCAGGTCGATTTCCACGCCCTTGAGTTCGGCTTCCGCAGCGTTGATCGTGCGGTTCTCGCGGCCGGTGGACGTGCCGGGGGCAGGTACGTCGAGGTCCTGCTGCATGTCCTTGTACTTCATCAGATAGACAGCGCCGTTGAGGCGGACGCGATTGTCGAGGAACTGCGACTTGAAGCCCAGCTCGAAGTTGTCGAGCGTTTCGGGGTTGTAGGGCGTGGTTGCGGCGCTGAGCGTGGAGGGGCGTCCGTTGAAGCCGCCTGCACGATAGCCGCGCGACCATAGGCCGTAGGTCATGACATCGTCGGTCCAGTTGTAGCTGAGGCTGACCTTGGGGGTGAATTCGGACCAGGATTCCTTGACCGGCTTGGCCATGACGATGTTGCCGTTGGCGAGACTCGGCGGCAGCGTGAGGATCGGGTTCTGCTCTTCGAGCGTGCCGTAGATGAAGATCGTGCCGTCGTTGACGATGCTGGTCTTGCGGTCATGCGTGTAGCGGCCGCCAAGGGTGAGCTTGAGCTTGTCGGTGAACTTGTAGTCGCCTTCAAAGTAGCCAGCCCAGGACTTGGTCGTCTGCGTCACGGTCTGCGCGCTGGTCAGCAGCGGCGCCCCTGCAAAGCCGATGTAGTTCTTGAGGTTGATCGTGTAGCGCGAGTCCCACAGATAGGCGCCGAGCACGAAGGTGATAGGGCCGTCGCCGCCCTTGATCAGGCGGGCCTCGTTGGTGATCTGCCGCCAGCGAGCCGGACGGTCGGTGTGATAGAGCGTCTCGGGGGTGGAATCGAAGTCCTGGTTGATGGACTCGGTCGTCTTCAGGTAGCCGAGAATGTACTGCAGCTCGTAATCGCCGCCGAGATCGTAGTTGATCTTGCCGATGCCCATGTCGAGCTTGAAGCGGGCGCTCTTGTCGACCGGAGCATCACCGACCGAGACATAGCGGTCGCCCGAGATCGGCACGCCGGGCTTGGGCGAGCAATAGCCGAACCCGGCGCAGAACAGGTCGGTCGGCTTGGTGATCGCCTGAAGCTGCGGCGGGTCCTGTCGGGTCAGCTGGTGATCGTAGCTGACGCTGATTTCCAGCTTGTCGGTCGGCGTGAACAGCAGCTGTGCGCCGATGGCGCGGAAGTCGGACTTCTGACCAGGCTGGTTCTGGGTGCGGTTGAAGATGTAGCCGTCGGACGTGTTGTAGGCGCCGCTGACCTTGAGCGCGACGTTCTCGGCCAGCCCGAAGCTGACAACGCCCTGCAGGTCATAGGTCTGGAAGCTGCTGTAGGTGCCGCGCACCTTGCCGGTCAGATCCTGCGTCGGCTTGGAGCGAGCAAGGTTGATCACGCCGCCGGTGGCGTTACGGCCGAACAGCGTGCCCTGGGGTCCGCGCAGCACTTCGACGCGATCCACGTCGATGGCCTTGAGCAGGCTGCCCGAGCTCTGGCCGAGGTAGATGTCGTCGATCACCACGCCGACGGCAGGGTCGACCGACTTCTCGACGTCGGCAACGCCGATGCCGCGGATGTAGACTGCGGCAACGCCGCCGGGGCCCTGCTGGGTATCGTCGATCAGGACGTTGGGCGATGCATTGGCAAAGTCGCGCACGTCAGAATCGAAGCGCTTGGCAAGGTCGGTCGCGCCGAGGGCGCTGATCGAGGAGGACACGTCCTGCAGGTTCTCGACCCGCTTGCGTGCGGTGACGACGATCGCTTCGAGACCCGACGACTGTTCGGCTTCAGCTTCCTGTGCCTGCACTTGCGTTGCGGCAAGGGCTGTTGCCGAAATCGACATTGCCAGAAGAACGCGTACGGATTTTCCCGACATGCTCATGTTTAACTCTCCCATCTCTCACGCTCTGTCGACGTGACCGTTTTTGACCGGGCAATGCTGAGTCGGAGCCTTCCTTTCGGTCCATTGCCGGAACCTGCGGGAAGGAGCTGACCGCCTGACCTGTCATGAGGCGTATCAAACTTGCTATATCCGAGCAAGTAATATTGAATCTTGACGCTTGGCCTGTCCGCTAGGTCATGAATGCGCCAAAAAGTCTCTGTTATATGGAGTTTACGAGGATGCAGGCTCTCGATCTGGAAGCCTGCCCGCTCTTTTTTGCTTGTCTCGAACTAGTAAATGTGATCCACAAACCGCAACGAGAAGCATCTGGATGGGAGAGAATCCGTGGGCCAACGAATGGCAGGCAAGGTTGCCCTGATCTCGGGCGGGGCCAGCGGCCTCGGTGAGGCGCAGGCCATCCTTTATGCCCGCGAAGGCGCGGCGGTGATGATCGGTGACCTGCAGGACGCGAAGGGTGCCGACGTTGTCGCCCGCATCCAGGCAGAGGGCGGAGACGCGGCCTTCACCCGGCTCGACGTGACCGATCTCGACAGCTGGCATGCTGCCGTCACTCTTGCAGTCTCGACTTTCGGCAAGCTGACCACGCTGGTCAACAACGCCGGCATCTTCCACCCCGGCGGCATCGTCACCGAGACTCCGCAGGGGTGGGGCCGCATGGTGGCGATCAACCAGACGGGCGTGTTCTACGGCATGAAGGCGGCAACGCCCGAACTGCTCAAGGCGGGCAAAGGCGCGGCGATCGTCAACATCTCATCGCTCTATGGCCTGATCGGCAGCCCCGATGCAATCAGCTACCACGCTTCGAAAGCGGCGGTGCGGGTGATGGGCAAGGGCGCGGCGCTGGAATTCGCCAAGCAGGGCGTGCGCGTCAACACGATCTTCCCCGGCCAGATACGCACCCCGATTCTGGGTGACATCACGCCCGAGCAGGACGCCGCGATCAAGGCTTCGATCCCGATGGGCGAGGTCGGCGATCCGATGGACATTGCCCATGGGTCGCTGTTCCTCGCCTCCGACGAGGCCCGCTACATCACCGGGGCGGAACTATGGATTGATGGCGGCTGGTATGCCGGCTGCTGAACGCTTCGGAGCAATTGACTGATGAGCTGGAATTTTTCCACCGAGCCCGAGTTCGAAGAAAAGCTGGAATGGATGCGGGAGTTCGTCGCCCGCGAGATCGAGCCGATGGATCTGGTGTTCCGCAAACCGGGTGACCCGTTCGACCCGCGCTCGCCCGCGCGCAAGGCGATGGCGCCGCTCAAGGAAGTGGTGAAGGCCAAGGGCCTGTGGGCCTGCCACCTCGGTCCCGATCTTGGCGGGCAGGGCTATGGCCAGCTCCACCTCGGGCTGATGAACGAGATTCTCGGCCGCAGCCGCTTTGCGCCGACCGTCTTCGGCACGCAGGCTCCCGATACCGGCAACGCCGAAATCCTCGCCCGCTTCGGCACGTCTGAACAGAAGGCGCGCTATCTCGAGCCGCTGCTCGATGGCGAAATCGTCTCGTGCTTCTCGATGACCGAACCTCAGGCAGGGGCCGATCCCGGCGAGTTCACCTGCCAGGCCCGGCTCGACGGCGACGAATGGGTGATCGAGGGCGAGAAGTGGTTCGCCAGCCACGCCGACATGGCCGAGTTCCTGATCGTCATGTGCATCACCAATCCGGACGTCGCGGTCCATGCCGGGTCCACCACGATCATCGTGCCGCGCGATGCGCCGGGGCTGGAGATCATCCGCAACACAGCCGTCGGCCCCAAGGACGAGATCGGAAGCGGCGTCCACGGCTACCTGCGCTTCAACCAGTGCCGCGTGCCCCGCGCCAACGCGCTGGGCGAGGAAGGCGAGGGCTTCAAGGTGGCGCAGTCGCGGCTTGGCGGCGGGCGAATCCACCATGCCATGCGCACCGTCGGCATGCTCAACAAGGCGATGGACATGATGTGCGAGCGCGCCGTCAGCCGCGTCACCAAGGGTGAGCGGCTGGCCGACAAGCAGATGGTGCAGGAGCGCATCGCCGACAGCTACACCCAGATCATGCAGTTCCGCCTGCACGTGCTCTACGCCGCGTGGCTGCTCGATCAGGACAAGGTCTATACCCACCGCGTGCGCCGCGAGATTTCGGCGATCAAGGCGGCGATGCCGGGCGTGCTCAAGGACGTGGTCTATCGCGCGCTGCACATTCATGGCTCGCTCGGCATGTCGAATGAAATGCCGTTGATGGACATGTGGCAGTACGTTCCGGAAATGGGCATCGTCGACGGCCCGACTGAAGTGCACAAGGTCTCGGTCGCCAGGGACATCCTGCGCAACGTTGCTCCTGCCACCGGCAAGTGGCCGAGCTACTTCGTGCCCGACCGACGCGCCGCCGCGATGGAGAAGTTCGCCGCCTATCTCGACACGGAGACTTCGCAATGAGCAGCACGATGGAACAGCGCCTCGATGCGCTTGAGACGCGAATGGCGCTGGTCGATCTGACCAGCGACTACTGCCACGGCTTCGACAAGCGCGATCTCGACCGGTTCATGGCCATCTGGTGGGAGGACGCGGTCTGGGAAATCGGCGCGCCCTTCGGCAATTTCGACGGCCATGCCGGTATCCGCCATGCTGTGCTCGACATCCTGTGGCCCGCGTGGGCGATGTCGACGCATTATACCACCAACTTGCGCATTGCGCCCGAAGGCCCTGATGCGGCGAGCGGCGTGTGCGACGTCTATTGCATCGGCAACACCAGCGACGGGCAGGCCCAGACGGTGGCCGCCAGCTACTTTGACAGCTTCACCCGGCGCGACGGGGTGTGGAAGATCGCCCGCCGCCGCGTGACCATGCAGCATTTCAGCCCGCTTGTCGGGATCACGCTTGCAGCACCGCAATAGCGGGCTGCGAAAAGGGAGAGTGAAGATGGCCCGTTACGACGCCGACAAGGGGCGGACGGTTTACTTCGAGCATTATCGTGGGCCGCGCACGCCAGTCGTGCTCATCCACGGCTGGGCCATGTCGGGCCGCATCTGGGCTGGCACCGTGGAGGCGCTGAAAGCCGATGGGCACGCCGTGCTGGTGATCGACCATCGCGGCTGCGGCCAGTCCGACCGCGATTTCGAGGATATGTCGGTTGGTGCCATCGCAGGCGATGTAGCAGGCATCGTGCGGCAGGAAGTCTCGGCGCCGGTGGTGCTGAACGGCTGGTCGCTCGGCGGCGCGGTTGCGGTGGAAGCGGCGCGGTTGCTGGGCGACAAGGCGGCAGGCGTGGTCCTGACCTGTGGCGCATCGCCGCGCTTCGTACGTTCTGACGACTTCCCCTATGGCGGCGAGCCGGGCTCGCTCGATGCGACAGCCGAGGCGATGGCCGCTGACCGTGCCGGGTTCTTCCGTGGTCTTGCTGAAGGCGTCTGCGCCAGGGAAGTCAGCCCGCCGACCATCGACTGGATGTGGAACGCCTTTATCGACAGCGGGCCGGATGCGCTCGATTCCCTGCGCAGCCTCGCACAGACCGACCAGCGTGTAGTCCTTGCGCAGCTTGCGGTGCCGCTGCTGTCGATCGTTGGCACTGCCGACGTGATCCTCGATCCCGAGATCGGCCGGATCGCAGCGTCGCTCGCGCCCAAGGGCGAAGTGGCGGAAATGGAGGGCTGCGGCCACGCGCCCTTCATCGAGGATGCACCGGCCTATCTTGCCGCGCTGCGCAGTTTTCTGGGCCGTCTGTGATGACGGCTGGACATAGGGCACACCGATGACCGCTCTCGATCCTTTCTTCACGCCGTTTGAATGCAAGTCGCTCAAGCTTGCCAACCGCTTCATGATGGCCCCGATGTCCCGCTATTTCGCGCCCGGAGGCGTGCTGACGCAGGAATCGGCGGACTACTACCGCCGCCGCATCGAAGGCGGCGTCGGCGCAGTGATCACAGAGGCCGTGGCGATAGATCGTCCGGGCTCTGTTGCCGCCGACACCGTGCCGCACTTCTATGGCGAGGAAGCGCTGGCAGCCTTTGACCGCGCCCGCGCCGGGGTCGAGGAGGCGGGCGGGGTGATGATCCCGCAGTTGTGGCACGTGGGTGGTTGCACCGATTTCAACTTCCCCGATTCACCTCACGATCCGCTGGAAAGCCCGTCCGGCCTTGTCGGACCGGGCATCGAGGGCGGGCGGGTGATGACCCCGCAGGATATCGACGGAGTGATCGCCTCGTTCGTGCGCGGCGCGCTCGATGCGCAGCGGCTCGGCTTCCCGGCGGTCGAGCTTCATGGCGCGCATGGATATCTGTTCGACCAGTTCTTCTGGGACGTGACCAACCAGCGCGACGACCGTTACGGCGGGCCAGACATCGCCTCGCGCGTGCGGTTCGCCGCCGACGTGGTTGCCGCGATCCGCGAGGCGGCAGGGCCGGACTTCGCCATCATCTTCCGCATCTCGCAATGGAAGACCTACCTCTACGAAGCGAAGATCGCGACTTCGCCTGCCGAACTGGAGCAATGGGTCGGGCCGCTGGCCGAGGCAGGCGTCGATATCTTCCACTGCTCGGAACGGCGGTTCTGGGAAGCGGCCTTCCCGAACGAGGACGATCGCAACCTCGCGGGCTGGACCAAGCAGATCACCGGCAGGCCGACGATCACCGTCGGTTCGGTGGGGCTCGACCGTGACCTGATGCAGGACTTTGTCGAGGGCCAGTCGGTGCCGACGCTCAAGTCGCTCGACGAACTCGCCCGCAGGTTTGACCGGGGCGATTTCGATCTGGTCGCGCTGGGCCGCGTCCTGCTGGCCGATCCCAACTGGCTGGAGAAAGTCCGCGCTGGCGCGGTCGACCAGCTCAAGCCCTATTCGAAGGAGTGCATGGACACGCTCTACTGAGCGCAGCCCGGGCACCGCACATCAAGCAAGCAACCGCGCGAAGCACGAAGGTTGCGAGGAGAGGACGAGCAATGAACACCACCCAGACCAGCGTGGCCGAACGGCCCGTCACATCCGAAAAGGTCGATTTCGATGCCATCGGCATCGGGGCGGGCTTTGCCGGTCTCGCGCTGATCCATTACCTGCGCGAGGCGGGGCTTTCGATCCGCATCTTTGATCGCGCTGCCGATGTCGGCGGGACCTGGGCGTGGAACCGCTATCCGGGCGCGGCGACCGACAGCGAGAGCTATTACTATTGCCTCGCCTTCTCGAAGGAGATCCTGCAAGAGTGGTCGTGGACCAAGCGCTATCCGGGGCGGCAAGAAACGCAGGCATACCTGCAGTTCGTGGCCGACCGCTGCCACATGTGGCCGCACATTCAGCTCAACACCGAGATCGTCGAGGCGAAGTATCTCGAGGACCGGGGCATTTGGCAGGTTACGACGGGCAGCGGCGAGACCTTTACCTGCAAATACTTCATCAGCGGCATGGGCATGATCTCCGAACCGGTGATCCCGCGCATTCCGGGCATGGACAGGTTCAAGGGACCGCTGTTCCATTCCTCGCGCTGGCCGCGTGAAGGGGTTGATTATGCCGGCAAGCGCGTGGGCATCATCGGTGCGGGCGCGACGACGGTGCAGATGGTGCCCGAACTCGCCAAGACGGCGACCAGCGTCACCGTGTTCCAGCGCACGCCCAACTACATCCTCCCCGCCATGCAGCGCGAGATGACGCCCGAGTGGGAAAAGGAGATCAAGGACAACTACGAGGCTGTGATTGCCAAGTGCCGCGCCCACGTGTTCGGCATGGCTTTCGACAGCCCGGTGGGGCGCAATGCGCTCGACACGCCGCCCGAGGAGCGCCAGCGCATCTTCGAGGAGAACTGGACCGGCAGCTTCCGCTGGGTGTTCGAGACTTTCGACGACCTGCTCGCCAGCCCCGAAGCCAATCGCATGGCAGCAGACTTCATCGGCGCGAAAATGAAGGAGCGGGTCAAGGACAAGCGCCTTGCCGACCTGCTGACGCCGACGTTCGATGACTATCCGCTCTTCGCCAAGCGCCCGCCGCTCGATCACGGCTATCTCGAGGCGTTCAATGAGGATCACGTCCACCTCGTCGACATCAAGAATGACCAGCCGATTGTCGAGATCACCGAGACGGGCGTGCGCACGAGCAAGCACGAGTACGAGTTCGACATCATCGTACTCGCGACCGGGTTCAAGGCCTATACCGGCGCGCTGGAAGCCTTCCCGATCCGGGGCGAGGGCGGGCAGACGCTGGCCGAGAAGTGGAAGTCGCTGTCGGAATGCATCATGGGCGTCTGCGCAGCAGGCTTCCCCAACATGTTCATGGTGACCGGCCCGCAGGCTCCCTTCGCCAACCTGCCGACCTCGATCGAGCAGAACGTGATCTGGATCAGCAAGTGCATCGCCAAGATGGAGCGCGAAGGCATCGACGTATTCCATCCCCGCCGCGAGGCCGAGGAGGCATGGACCGCGCAGACAGCCGATATCCACGGCCAGACGCTCATGGCTGAAGGGTACAAGGTCAATTCGTGGATGATGGGGGCCAACCGCGAGGATAAGCCACCACGAGTGCTGATCTACTTCGGCGGGGCGAACTTCTACTACGACGCGCTCGACAAGTCGGCGGACGAGGGCTTCCCCGAACTGGAATTCGAAAAGCGCGACTAAGCGCGACGGCTCCGGCGCTGCATGGTGCGGCGCCGGACGGGATCAGGCGAGCGCAGGGAGCTGTCAGTTTAAAGCGAAACGTTCCCTGCGGACAAAGTGGTCCCAGAGGCGCGCTGACGTCAAGATGCGAGCGGCTGCCACTCGGCAAGAGTGGCCGAGCGTCGCTATTTGAAAGTCTGTCGGTCGACGAGGTGGCGCTCCTGGGAGAAGGGGTTGTGGAGTGAGGCGTGAACCGAGGCGAGCTTCCTTAGTGCCTTCATCTGCCTGAAGCGGAGCGTGGCACGCTCTCGTCGCCGGAAGGGCAGGTGGCTGTTCTCCACCCGGTTGTTCGCCCATCGCCCGATCTCCTGCTTGTCCTCGCAACCGAGCTCGGTCATCGCGGCGCGATACGAGCGCAGACCGTCGGATCACCAAACATCATCCTGGATCGCAGGGCCCCGTCCAGACATGACAGCGCCAACTCAGGCCATGAGCCTGAGGGCTTGCCGGACAATCTCCGGTGCGAGTTCGTCCGGCATGGGTTCCAGCGGATGTGCGCGTAACATGGCCCGGTTGGTCTGAAGGGCAAAGCCGAAGATCGCGCTCCAGATCGTGGCAATGCGCAGGCTGCGCTCGTGCTCGGACAGATGCTGCGTGGCGCGCGTAACTTCCCGGCGCAGCATCTGAAACCCGATGTCCTGTGCCTCTGCCAGTTCAGGCGCAACCTGAGGGCGGACCAGTTCGCTTTCATACATCAGGGTGAACATGTTCGGGTTGGCTGCGGCAAAGCGGATGAAGTGCAGCAGATTGGCGAACAGCAATCCCTCTGGTGATGCTGCGATGGCCTTCTCTGTTTCGGCAAGCAGCTGACGATATCCTTCAAGTGCGACCGCAATGAGCAGCGAGCGCCTGTCAGGGAAATGATGGTACGGCGCGCCGGGCGAAACGCCGATTTCCTCTGCCAGCTTGCGAATCGAGAGGCCTTCGTGGCCTTCGCGCACCACAAGTTCATAGGCGGCCGCGAGCAACTCGCTGCGCAAGTCATCCCGGTGCGAGGGTTTGCCCCGCCGCTCTCTTGTCGCTGTCGTCCCCGTCATTCCTGCAGCTTTGCTTGCTTTGCACGCGATGCGCAAGCGCGCGCGTTCGCCTGTTGCATTCTTATTGATCGTCGATTAATAGAGGCTCAAATGATCGGTGATTAATAGACCATTCCGGCGCATCGTGATGGGAGAGGCAAGAGTGAGCAGTTTCAGGTACGGCGTTTCGCTGTACAGCTACACGGACGACTTCGGCACGGTGATGACGCTGGACGATGCGTTCGATCACGTGGCAGATACGGGTTCGACCGGCATCGAGATCCTCGGCGAAACGAGCGTGCCGCTCTACCCCGAACCGCCTGTCGCGTGGATCGACGACTGGTTCGCGAAGCTCGACCGCTACAAGCTTGAGCCAACCAACTTTGCCTGCTGGGTCGACACCCGCATCCAGTTGAACCGCAACATGAGCGTTGAGGAAGGTGCAGCCCAGATCGCGCAGGACTTGCGGTTGGGGCACAAGCTTGGGTTCAAGTTCATCCGCCCGAAGTTCGGCGTGATCGACCATGACCTGACGCCCGATCCGATCTGGGAAGGCGCGGTCGAACGCAATCTCGATCTGGCGAACAAACTCGACCTGGTAATTCTGCCCGAGATTCATTCGCCGACGCCGATCCGCCATCCGGTGACCGATGCCTATGTGCAGTTCATCGAGCGTACCGGCACGAAGAACTTCGGCCTGATGATCGACACCGGCATATTCCAGGATCGCCCGATCGATCACTGGGGCGGTGGCATTACCGACGAGATCAAGAAGGGGGCGTTGAGCTTCCTTAATGGCATCCACACGCCGGTCGAGCATCTGGCCGACGTGATCCAGTACGTCCCGTTCATCCAGGCCAAGTTCCACAACATCGACGAGACCCTGCACGATCATCAGATCCCGTGGGAGCGGATCGTGCCGATGCTCAAAAAGCTCGGCTACGCCGGCTACCTCTCGAGCGAATACGAAGGCAAGCGCGATCCGTGGGTGGCGATCGAACAGGTGCGCCGCCAGCACGCGCTGATCCGCAAGCTCGATGAAGAATATGACGCAGCGAACGGGGGCTCGGACAATGCTTGAGCGCAGCCACATCCAGAGCACCGGCTTTCGCAATATCGGCCCAGAGGGCGCACGCACCGGCTTCGAGCTTCGCATCCGACAGGCCAACTACCGCTCCTCGCGGCTGAGCCTGATCGAGGGCGTCGATATCACCGTCGACGGCGTCCTTTACCCGGCCGAGCACAACCTGTTCCGGCTTGGCGACAAGGAATACACCCGTGACGAGATGAACGAGGCGACGCAGACCCGCCTCTACGTTGGCGACCACTTTACGGTTGTGGTCCCCAAGGAGGGCGGGCTGGCACGCGGCGTCCACCTTGTCGGCAGCGCGATCCGTTATCGCCATCCCTATTTTCCACCCGAATTTCAGCCCGCCATCGTCCGCAACGAACGTCACGCAACGATCATCCTGCCCTGAGCAAGGGCAGGGCGCCGGTTGTGCGGACCGGCGGGGCACAACTCACATCCGCACGAAGGTTCTGAGGGAGGATAATCCATGAACATCAGCAGGAAGACCCGGCTCGTCCAGTCGGCATCAGTTGCAGCCATTGCGCTGCTATCTTCAGTACCCGCATTCGCCCAATCCGCGGACGAACAGGCGGCTCCCGGCGAAATCATCGTCACCGCACAGCGCCGCAGCGAGAACGTGCTCAAGGTTCCGGTCAGCGTCACCGTGGTCAGCGCAGATGAGCTGATCCAGCGTGGCGCCAACGACCTGACCGCCGTGACCAAGCTCGCGCCGAGCCTTCAGGTGGCGCAGGACAACACCTTCTCGGTGCGCGGCGTCGGCACGGCAACCTTTGCCAACACCGTCGAAGCCAGCGTCTCGCAGGTCGTGGATGATGTGGTTCTCGGCAACCGCGAATATGCAGCTAACGCCTTCTACGACATTGCCCGCGTCGAAGTGCTCAACGGGCCTCAAGGACTGCTGTTCGGCAAGAACGCCTCGGCAGGCCTTGTCAACATCACCACCAACAAGCCCAAGCTTGGCGAGATGTCGTTCAGCGCCGATGGCGAACTGGTCCAGCGCGCCCGTCCCGGCAAGGATGGCGACGGCTATCAGGTCCGCTCCACGATCAACGTGCCAGTGGGCGACAAGGCCGCGCTTCGCCTGAACGCGATCTACAGCGATCAGGACCCGATTACGGTATCCAATGTCAACCCGGCTGTCCGCAACGACCTCGGGCTGACGAATCTCGGGCTTCGCGCCAAGTTCCTCTATGAGCCCAGCGACAGCCTCTCGGTCTATCTGATCGGCGACTACAATCGCCAGCGCGGCATCACCGGGCGCTACGACATCACCTTCCGCGAATTCGGCCCCGGCAGCGCCTATCCGGCGCGTGGCCTGGTCGCCGGGTCAGAGAACCTGAACTTTGCCGCCGAAGCGCCCAACTATCGCGACAGCGATACGGGCGGCGTACAGGCGAACGTGAGCCTCAAGCTCGGCAACGGCATGGAGCTGACCAGCATCACTGCATGGAAGCAGGCCAAGACCGATTTTCAGTTCGACTCAGACCAGACGCCGTTCAACTTCTTCAGCTTCAACGGTGCCACCCAGAAGTATGACCAGTACTCGCAGGAACTGCGCCTTGCCCTGCCAAGCGGCAATGCGCTGACCGGTCAGTTCGGCCTGTACTATTACCGCTCGATCGGAAGCAACGTGGGCTTCCGTGGCGGCAACACCGGAATTCCGGATTTCGTCCTGCGTGGCTTCCCGTTCTGCATCGGCGCCACCGTCAGCGCCGGTCCGCCGCCTGCCTGCGGCGTCAGCAATACCTCGTTCCTGGGCCAGGACTTCCAGTATCGTCTCAAGAACGACAGCTACGCCGCGTTCGGCCAGCTCGGCTATCAACTGACTGATACTCTCAAACTGACCGCCGGTGCGCGCCTGACGTACGAGAAGGCCCAGATCAACCTGCGCGAGAACTTTGGCAACTACTTCGTGACGCTCGGCGTGAAGAAGAACGTCACCGACCAGACGACCGATGCGACCGACCTCAGCTACAAGCTGGGCTTCGATTGGCAGGCAACGCCTGACCTGATGGTCTATGGCTTCTACGGCGAAGGCTTCAAGGGCCCAGGCTTCTCGAACACGGCTCCCGCTCCCGGTGCCGATCTGTCGGTTCGTCCGGAAATCTCGCGCGGTGGCGAGCTGGGCATCAAGGGCAAGGCGCTCGACGGCGCGCTGACGTTCAGCGTCTCGGGCTTCTACACGAAGTTCTATGACCTGCAGGTCCAGGCCTTCGTGCAGGCGCTGCGCACTTTCGTGCTCGGCAATGCCGCCACGGCGACAACCAAGGGCATCGACTTCTCGTTCCAGGCCCGGCCTTTCGAAGGCCTGACCTTGTCGGGTTCGGCGTCCTATGCCGATGCCACGTTCGACGACTACCCGGGCGCCCAGTGCTACCCGACGCAGACGACCGGTGGCTGCAAGGCGGATATCAATTCGTCATTGCCGGGCTTTGTCGGCACATTCAACGCCAAGGGCTACCAGCTGCCGCTGTCGTCCAAGTTCACGGCGACACTTGGCGCTGAGTATGCCGCGCCGATCACGGACGGGCTAGAGGCGCAATTCGGCGTTGGGTACTACCACCGCTCGCCGCAGTCGGCCGGCATCGGCGCGCCGTTCACCATCCCCACCTGGGACACGATCGACCTGCGCGCCGGAATCAAGGCCGAGAACTGGAACATCAGCCTGTTCTGCAAGAACTGCACAAACGAGATCCGCCCGATCTCGATCGGTTCGGACGGTGGCGATGCCAACCCTGTTGGCGTGGCACCGCCTGTGCTGACGTTGAACCAGCGCTTCAGCTTTGAATCCGTCCGCACCATCGGCGTGCGTGCCGGCATCAACTTCTGATGTAAAAGGGGCCGCTGCCCTCGGGTGGCGGCCCCATTTTCTGCTGTGTCCGGCCAAGATCGGAGCAGCCAGCCACAGAGACGGATGAACTGATGACACTGCCTGCATTTCGGCGTTCGCTGCTTGGCCTTGGCCTCGCCCTCCTCGCAAGCTCATCGGTTCTGGCACAGACCGGCATTTCCACCGAGACAGTTGTCGCGCCCGCTCAACCGAACACCATCACCTTGCCCACGGCCGAAAAGGTCGACCGCGAGGTCTGGCATCCCAGCGACATGGGCCGCTATGCCGTGCGCAATGTCACCCGGCCCACGCTCACCGTGTTCCAGCCCGTCGGCAAGCCATCGCCGGCATCGGTCATCATCGCTCCCGGTGGTGCGTTCCTCGGCCTGGAGATGGACAAGGAAGGCTGGGAAGTGGCGCGCTGGTTCGCCAACCATGGCGTGACGGCCTTCGTTCTCAAATACCGCACCTTGCCGACGCCGCCTGACCAGAAGGTCTTCGTAGGCGAACTCGACAAGATGATTTCCGGGAAGAAGGCCGCTTTCGCGCCGCCTGCCGACACGCCTGCGGAGGCTCTGGCCGATGGCATAGCCGCGCTGCGCCATGTACGCGCGAACGCCGCGCAGTTCGGGATCGATCCGAAGCGGGTCGGGTTCATGGGCTTTTCCGCTGGTGGCTTCCTCACCCGCAGCATGGTGGAGAAGGGCGGCGCTGACCGCCCGGACTTCGCCGCGCCGATCTATCCCAACATGGCTGCCATGACCGTGCCTGCCGACGCGCCGCCGATGTTCGTGGCGATTGCCGCCGACGACTTCCTGCTGGCGCGCGAGAAGGGACTGCCGCTGCTGGAAAGCTATCGTGCGGCGGGCAAGTCGATAGAATTCCACCTGTTTTCCTCAGGCGGCCATGGCTTCGGGGCTGGACCTGTCGGCTCGCCCGAGGAAGGCTGGCTTGACCTGATGTACCGGTGGATGCGCACGCAAGGCCTGCTGGCAACGGAGAAGAAGTGAGATGATCGATCGTCGCAGCGTGATGGGCTCGGCCCTGGCTCTGGGAGCTTCCGCTCTGGCGGGCAGCACCGCGCTGGCACGGGCTGCGAAGATCAGGCCAGTGGAGCCGAAGTTCCCCGACGGCTTCCTGTGGGGCGCGGCGACGGCTGCCCACCAGATCGAAGGCAACAATCTCAACGCCGACCTGTGGGTGATCGAGAACGTCCCCGGCACTATCTTTGCCGAGCGCTCGGGCGATGCGGCAAACAGCTTCGAACTGTGGCCGGTCGATCTCGATCTGGTGAAGGGCATAGGCCTCAATTCCTATCGCTTCAGCCTGGAATGGGCGCGGATCGAGCCGGATGAAGGGCATTTCTCCAATGCCATGCTCGATCATTACAAGGCGATGATCGAGGGTTGCCGGGCGCGGGGACTCAAGCCGGTCGTCACCTTCAATCACTTCACCACGCCGCGCTGGTTTGCAGCCAAGGGCGGCTGGCACAATCCTCAATCGCCCGCGCTGTTCGCCCGCTTCTGCGACCGGGCGGCACGGCATCTTGCGGCAGGAATCGAACTCGCCACGACATTGAACGAGCCCAATCTGGCTGGCGTGATCGGCGAGATCCTGCCGCCGCAACTGATGGCAGGCGACAAGGCGACGCAAGAAGCGGCAGCGAGGCAGCTTGGCGTCGCGCTCTACACGCCGGGAGTAGCGCTCTACATCAAGGAACCGAAGACCTATCGCGCCAATATGATGGAAGGGCATCGCCAAGGCCTGACCGCGATCAAGGCGGTGCGGCCGGACCTACCAGTGGGCGTGAGCCTCGCGATGATCGACGACCAGGCGGTCGGCAAGAACTCGATGCGCGACCGGATCCGCGAGCGCTACTACAACGAGTGGTTGCGCCTTGCGGGCGAGACCTGCGACTTCATCGGTGTGCAGAACTACGAGCGCAAAGTCTGGAACGACAAGGGCGAACTGCCGCCTTCTGCCGATGCGCCGCGCAATACCGGCGGCACTGAAGTCTGGCCCGGGTCTCTGGCGGGGGCGGTGCGCTACGCTCACGAGGTGACGAAGCTGCCGGTCTATGTCACCGAACACGGCGTCAATTCCGACGACGACGCGTTGCGCCAGTGGTTGATTCCCGAAGCGCTTACCGAACTGAAGCGTGCAATCGACGATGGTGTGCCGGTGCGCGGCTATATCCACTGGTCGCTGATCGACAATTTCGAATGGGGCTTCGGTTACAAGTACCGGTTCGGCCTTCACTCGTTCGACAAAACCACCTTCCAGAGAACCGCCAAAGCCAGCGCAGCAATTCTGGGCAGAATTGCGCGGCGAAATAGTCTCTGAGAGGGACCGACCTGCGGGCTGATAGGGGCGTGACAAGTCGCAGACTGTTCAACGGTCCGTCTGGAGGTGTCAGTCTGATGCGAAACGTTCTCTGTGGACAAAGCGTCCCTGTTGTAGGCCAGATCTCAGCTTGCAAGCGCCTGCCACTCGGCCAGCGCGGCCGAGTGGCGAAGCTTGTAGGTCTGGCGGTCGACTAGGTGGCGTTCCTGTGAGAAGTGCCTGTGAGAAGTGCCTGTGAGAAGTGGTTGTGGATCGAGGCGTGCACTGAGGCAAATTTCTGCAGCGACCTCATTTGCCGAAATCGCTGCATGGCTCGCTCTCGTCGGCGGAATGGCAAATGCGAATTCTCGGCCCGGTTGTTTGCGTGGCGGCCAACCTCACGGCGCTGTTCGTTGCCGAGGTCCTTCATCGCCGCCGGGTAGGGTTTCAGGCCGTCAGTCACGATCGTTTCTGCCCGACCGTGCCGCTTCAATGCCTTGCGCATGAAGCGCAAGGCAGCCGCCTTGTCGCGACTTTTAGTGACGTAGGATTCCAGGATTTCGCCCTCCTGGTCCACCGCCCGCCAAAGGTAGTGCATCTCGCCGTTGAACTTCACGTAGTGAAGCGTCCCGGGTTTTCCGGAGGCTCCTATCTGTGAGAAGGAGCTGTGATGAGCGCTACAAGGAACAAGTTTTCGCCTGAGTTTCGCGACCGTGCCGTGCGGATGGTCGATGAGCATCGAGGGGATTATCCGTCGGAGTGGGCGGCGATGACCTCGATCGCCGGGAAGGTTGGCTGCACGACCGAGACGCTGCGCCGCTGGTGCCGCGAGGAGGCGAGCCGACGAGCGGGGCCAGTGGCGCAGGCCGCCACTGACCGGGAACGCCTCAAGTTGCTGGAGCGGGAGGTCAAGGAGCTACGGCGGGCCAACGAGATCCTGCGCAAGGCTTCCGCGTATTTTGCGATGGCGGAGCTCGACCGCCACGGCAGATGATGATGGCGTTCATCGACGCCCATCGCGAGGACCTGGGTATCGAGCCGATCTGCCGTGAACTGGCGATCGCCCCGTCCTCCTATCACGAGCATGCTGCCCGCCTTGCCGATCCCGGCAGGCGACCGGCTCGGGCACGACGGGACGATGAGATGCGGGCACAGATCAAGCGCGTCCATGAGGCCAGCTTCGGTCTCTATGGGACGCGCAAGGTCTGGCACCAGCTGCGGCGCGAAGGCGTGGTGATCGCCAAGTGCACAGTGGAACGCCTGATGGCAGCCATGGGGCTGGCAGGTGTGCGGCGTGGCAAGAAGACTATCACCACGGTCGGCGATCCGAAGGCGCCATGCCCGCTGGACAAGGTCAACCGTGAGTTCCGCGTCAGTCGCCCCAATGCCCTGTGGGTGGTCGACTTCACCTACGTCCACACCTGGGCAGGGTTCGTTTACGTAGCCTTCGTGATCGATGCCTATGCCCGACGGATCGTGGGCTGGAAGGTTAGCAGCTCGGCGACCGCCGGCTTCGTCCTAGATGCCCTCGAACAGGCGATCCACGCCCGCCGCCCCGGCCCCGATGACGGACTGATCCACCATAGCGACCGGGGCGTTCAATACCTTGCCATGAACTACACCCAGCGCCTCGCCGAGGCGAACCTTGTGCCGTCGGTCGGCAGCGTCGGCGACAGCTATGACAATGCCTTGGCCGAGACGATCAACGGCCTCTATAAGGCCGAAGTCATCTGGCGGCAGCGGTCATGGCCCAGCGTGTCAGCCGTGGAAATGGCAACCCTGCGCTGGGTCGATTGGTTCAACAACCATCGCCTGCTCGGCCCCATCGGACACATCCCGCCTGCTGAGGCCGAGGCCAACTACTATGCAGCCAACGAGACCCTCGATTTGGTGGCATGTCCCAATTCAAACTGCCTCCGGAAAACCCGGGACGCTTCATAGACCTCGTCGAGGTGCCACTTCCAATGCCGGAAACTGCGCATGCGGCTCACGCGCTGGCGCCGGATGTCGGCCGCGAACATCGGCCCGAACCTGTTCCACCATAGCCGCACCGCTTCGTGACAAATGTCTATGCCGCGCTCGAACAGCAAATCCTCCGCGTTTCGCAGGCTTAGCGGAAAGCGAACATACAGCATCACCATCAGGCGAATGACCTCAGGCGAGGAATGGAAATAGCGGAACGGATTTTCTGGTTTGCGAGGGCGGCCCATAAGCGGATCCTGCAATCCACCTTCATCCATCGCTAGTGGTGCATTCCTTTTGATGGTGCCGTTGAAATAGCGGAAGGGGCTCGCAGATTTGCGCAATCTTGGCATGGGGTGAAGGTAGCGAACTGAGCGTTCATCTCCAAACGGTGCGTTAGGTTTGTCAGTGCCCTTCGGTGCTATGGCTGCCGAACCGGAAAAAGCATTGCCGCAGCATCTGCAACGAGGACCGGCGCTGCAAGTTGGAAACGGACGCGCAGGTGGCGTAGCAAGGCTTCCGATTTGATCCATATGCCGAAGGCTGCCGCATGGTCGCGGTGAATCGCGCCGCCCGTGGAAGGGAGCGCCTGGCTCACGCGGTAGGTTCCCCAGCCTTCAAGCCCACGCAAGTAGGTAACCAGCGGCATTAATTCGGGATTGTTGCAAGCGAGCAGGCAGGCACTTGCCGACAGCAGCGAGACGCTGATGTAGAATCCATTCGAACCATGGTCTGACACGTCAAGCATGGCTTCAAGTGCGTCGAACCATTCGCCGAGCGATTTGGGGAAGGTTGACTGATCGCCACCCGGATCGAGTTGCGGCGGGATGCCTTGCACAAGTGCACGCCAGATTGCCTGGATGGTCAGGGTCTTCATGTCGCCGAAGTGGTAGGCGATCAGCGAGCCCGAGACGCCTGCGCGGGAGGCCAGCGACCGCTGGTTGAGCTTGCGGATGCCGCCCTCATTGATAATCTCGACCGCGCAGGCAAGCAGGTGTTCGGCCATTGGCAGCGTGGATTCGGGCAGGGAAGGCGCGCGCACGGCAAAGGGCTGCACGTCCAATGCCATGCTGACGCCGCCGCTCTTCCGCTCGTTGCCGTGCTCGCGGGTAACGGTATCGCAAAGGGCTCGGCAGGTTTCCGCGAGCAGCATCCGGTATGAGGCCGAATCGGTGAGCGCGTGGGCATAGAAGCCCTCCATCAGCAGGTAGCCGACCAGGAGCGGCGCAAAGGCGGCATCGATCCCGAGCCGAACGAGCAGCTGCCGCCACTGATCCACACGCCTCTCGTGCCAGCGTCCGATGGATTCTGCGGATTCGGGATAATCGCGCAGATTGATCAGCATCTCGGACAGAAAGCGTGCCTCGCACCGCGATGCGCGCAACTGGACGCATGCTGCCATTACATCCGCCAGCGCGTCGTGCCCTGAGACGAGAGGGAAGGCGTCTTCGGTAAAGCGCTGCTGGAACGCTTCGTCCAGCGCGATTGCCTGCGAGACGGCGGCGGCGAAGAGTTCGGCCTTGCCGGCGAAGTTCTGGAAGATTGCCGTGGTGGAGACCCCTGCCGCCGTGGCGATCTGCCGGAGCGAAAGGCGCTCCAGGCCGCTTTCGGCGCCCAGCGCGATCGTCAGTCTGAGGAGGTCTTCATGCAGGTCAGATGGCACTCGTTCGGCTTCCGGCAATGGTCATCTTCGTTATGGGCAGGAACCATCATCCCGTCAACGCTGCTATCGGGAAAACGTATGATCATCAAAATGTTTCCTTTCAAACCCATATAAATCAGGATAAATGGACGAAACAGGCCGATGCAGAAAACGGTTGATCTAAAAATAAACAGCTTTATCGTTATAGGCGTGATGAGTCGGATGAGGCCGTGAAAGCGGCCAAAAACAGGGACGGCTCCCGCGTCGAAGGAGGGAAGGATGTTGAAGGACTTGCAACGCGCATTGCTGGTGGGCTCGGCCCTTGCGTGCGGTTTTGCGCCGGGCGTTGCCATGGCGCAGGCAGCAGCACAGGCGGCTGACGAAGCCCCGGCTGCAGGATCGGAAGAAATCGTGGTCACCGCGCAGCGTCGCAGCGAAGCGCTCGGGCGCACGCCAGTGGCCGTCGCGGTTGTCGGTGCCGAAGCGCTGACCAAGCAGGCCGTCACGTCCGAGCGTGACCTTCAGTTCGTGGCACCGGGCCTGATCGTCCGCAGCAGCCAGAACGATAACCAGCTGAACTATTCGCTGCGTGGCCAGACGGTCGACGCCTACACCAGCTCGCTGCCCTCGGTCCTGCCCTATGTCAACGAAGTGCAGGTGGCGACCGGTGGCGGCTCCACTGCGTTCTACGACCTCCAGTCGGTCCAGGTCCTCAAGGGGCCGCAGGGCACCCTGTTCGGCCGCAATGCCACAGGTGGCGCGGTGCTGTTCACCACTGCAAAGCCGACGCGCGAGCTAAGCGGCTATGGCGCAGTGCGCTATGGCCGGTTCAACGACGTTCAGGTCGAAGGCGCGGTCAGCGGGCCGCTGGTCGAGGACAAGGTTCTTGTCCGCGTGGCGGGTTCGTACCGCAACCGTGACGGCTATCAGCACAATCTGTTCTACGACACCGACGAGGGCAAGATCGATCGCCTCGGCCTGCGCTTCAGCCTTTCGATTATGCCCGATGGCCCGATCAGCAACGATCTGGTGGTGGACTACTTCCGTTCGAACGGCTCGAACATCCAGCCGGTCGTGTCCTATGTCGTGCCGGTGGCAAACAACGTGCCGGGCAACCCGTTCGTGCCCAACAACGTGTTCTTCCCTGACCTCGTCAACTTCGGCAAGGAACAGCAGAAGCGCGGGCCCTTCGTGGTCGACGTGGACTCGCTGAGCGTGTTCCGCGCCCGCAACTGGGTGGTCTCGAACATCACTTCGGCCGAGCTGAGCGACAACGTCAAGCTGCGCAACGTCTTCGGCTATTCCCGGTCGAAATCGTTCAGCGCGAGCGACATCGACGGCACGCGCTTTGGCATCGACGGTCGCGGCAATTCGACCACGGGCGCTTTCGGCGGCGACAGCAAGATCGAGCAGGTTTCCGAAGAACTGCAGCTGCAGGGCAAGGCCTTCAACGAGAAGCTGGAGTACGTGATCGGCGGCTACTATGCCCACATCAAGGATCACCTGCGCAACACCAGCTTCATCCTGAACGGGCTGGGTCTGCCGCCGCAGATCAACGCCGGCACCACCACCAGCGAGACGTTCGCAGGCTATGCCCAGGCAACGCTCGACACCGGGTTTGCAGGCTTCAAGCTGACCGGCGGCCTGCGCTACACTTCGGAGAAGATCAGCTTCGTCCGCGATCCGGACGACCAGTGGACCGTCACCGGAAACCCTGTCTATGCGCCGTTCTATGCCGATGGCCGCTTCATCACCAATCAGGAAGACACCTTCAAGAAGGTGAGCTGGACCGCAGGCCTGCAGAACCAGGTCAACAGCAACCTGATGCTCTATGCGATGACGCGCCGTTCGTTCCGCAGCGGTGGCTTCAACTTCCACGCTCCGCCGACGCCGGGCTTTGCCAACACCTCGGGCGGCGAGTTCCGTCCGGAAGTGGCGACCGACGTCGAACTGGGTGCCAAGTTCAAGGGCGATGCGGGCGGCATGCCGGTCCGTCTCAACCTCGCGGTCTACAACATGTGGGTCGAGAACATCCAGCGCGCCAACTATGTCGCGGTCTATGGTGCTCTCGCCGGGATCACCGTCAACGTGCCCAAGGCCAAGATCACCGGCTTCGAGCTTGACGGCATGATCCAGCCTGCCGAATGGCTCACGCTGAGCGGCAGCCTGAACCACACCGATGCCCGCTTCACCGACAATCGCGTTGCGGTGCTTGGCACCAACGGCGGCACCAGCTTCGCCACTTTCGACACTTACCCCGATACCCCGCGCTGGTCGGGCACGATTGCGGCCGACATCACCCTTCCGGTGACCGATGGCTGGAACGTGACCGCGCACGGCGATGCCTATCACCAGTCGTCGAACTACTTCAGCTCGACGGGCCTTTCGCTCAACCCCAACACGAAGATCGACGGGTACACGCTCGCCAACTTCCGGCTCGGGATCGAGGAGCAGGATGGCCGTGGCTGGTCGTTCTCGGGTCTGGTCAAGAACGCCTTCAACAAGACGTTCTATACCGGCGGCGTCGGCTTCGCGAGCCTGTTCGCGCTGAACTTCGTCATCCCGGGCGAACCGCGCACCTACATGCTCGAAGCGCGGTACCGCTTCTGATGCACCAGGCAGGCCGGTGTTCCCTTGTGCCGGCCTGCCGCCCCTTTGTGACCCATTCCCGTTCCTCTGGAAGTCCTGGTCGATGATCACCGCCGAAGACTACAAGTTCCACGACCGCGATCCGGCTGACGACACCTGGACCGAGACGATCTTCCAGATATTCTCGGTGCCCGAGTTCGGGATCAGCGGGAATCTCTACTGCGTGGCGCGGCCGAACCTTGGGGTCTGCCACAGCTCGATCGAGATACACCAGGGCATGTGCTTCCACCCCTGGCAGCTGCATCACAACGATGCGCAGATGCACTTGCGCTGCCCGGAGGACTATTCGGACTTCACGCTGGCCAACGGGCTCAGCTTCAAGGCGCACAGCGAGCGCGAGCATGACTGGCGCTATGAATCGCGCGACGGGATCTGCTCGCTCGAACTGCACTATTCGGCGATCTGCGAGCCGACTGATGCGCGCGATCCGGCGCAGGTGCCGCAGGCGGCAGGCAGCCACGTGCAGGGCTACAGCGGCTGGAACAACGGCCATCTCGAAGGCAAGGGCCGCGTGACAGGAACGCTGCGCCTGCGCGACAAGACCTATCAGGTCGATTGCATCGAAGGCGTTAACAAGAGCTGGGGCCCGCGCAATGACTGGGGCAACAAGGGCGCGACCTGGATCCATGTCGATCTTGGCGAGGACGTCCGGGCATTCCTGATCCTCGACATCGATTTCCAGGGCCGCGACATGGTCTATGGCGGGCTGCGCTACGGCTACGTGCTGGTCAACGGCGAGCGGCGCCCGCTGATGTCGGCGCAGATGGATGCCAAGCGCACCGACATGCTGGTGACCAGCGCCAACGTCCGCTTCGTCGACGACCGGGGCGAGGAATACTTCGCGCGCGGCAAGAGCATTGCGGCAGGGCCGTGGTACAATTTCAATCCGTCGAGCTGCGGGTACCAGGTGCTGTTGCGCTGGGAGTCCGGTAGCCGCGCAGGCTATGGACACATCGCCGATTTCGTTGGCCAGTATGCGCTGTCGCTGAACATGGCGGATGCGTTGTACTAGAAGCGACGAACGAAAAGACGGGTCCGGGCTGGGAGAGAAGACATGGCCGGCGAATACGAGATTATCGACGAGGCGCGGCGCCGCCATCCTGACGAGGCGACGATTGACGCAATCCGCGCACGCTATCCGGTGGAGCGCGAGATCGACACGGTGCTGACGCGCAAGATGCACCGCCGCAACGGTCCGGGTTATGAAGGCGTGACGCTCGAGCGTCTGCTCGACGGAACCAAGGCGCTGATCGCGGCACGGCTGGGCACGCCGGTCGAGATCGTCAACGGGCGCTGGCTTTCGGGCGGCGCTTCGAAGCTGCAGGTGCTGTTCGATCTGCGCTGGCCCGAAGGCACCGCGAAGGCCGGGCAGGAAGAGCGCATGGTCCTGCGCATGGAACCGGCGGCTTCGGTCACCGAGTCCAGCCGTCATCGCGAATTCGAGGTCCTGCAGGCGGTCGAGGGGATCATTCCTTCGCCCAAGCCCTGGTGGGTGGACGGCGAGGGCGAATTCCTGCCCTATCCGGCGATGATCTATGGCTTCGTCACGGGTGCGGCCAAGCCTTCCTACGATTCCGGCAAGGTCTCGGGTCTCGGCCAGAACTACGGCCCGGAACTGCGCGCGAAGCTTGCGCCCGACTTCGTCGGCCTGCTGGCCAGGCTGCATCGCATCGACGTTGCCGCCGCAGACGGCCTTGCGCATTTCGAACGGCCGCAGGTGGGATCGAACCATTCGGTGATCCGGCAGGTCAACGCCATGCGCCGGGTGTGGGAAGAGGACCGCGTAGAGGAGGAGCCGGTGCTCGAGGTGGTCTATCGCTGGCTCGTGGCCAATGCGCCCGCGCTCGATCACGTCTCGATCGTCCACGGCGACTATCGCAGCGGCAACTTCCTGTTCGACGAGGCCGAGGGACGGATCACCGCCTGGCTTGACTGGGAAGGCGCGACGCTGGGTGACCGGCATCAGGACCTGACTTACGCGGCGATGCCCTCGTTCTCGCATTATGCCGAAGATGGCGCGACGCAGCTGGGCTCGGGCATGATGTCGGCCGATGCGCTCTATGCCGCCTATAGCGAGGCTTCGGGGCTCTCGGTCGATCCGGTGAGGCTGCAGTACTACAACATCTTCAACCGCTATCTGATCGCGGTGCTTACGCTGGCCGCCTCGGCGCGCGCCTCGCGCATGAGGGGCACACATCAGGACGTGCTGGTGAACTATGTCGTCGCGGTCGGCTATGGCGCGCTTTCGGACTTGCGCGAGAGCTTCATGGAGGTCGTGCGATGAACCTCGGACTGGACGTACAGCTGCAGGTTGCGCTGCGGGCGCTGGAAGAAGTCGTGGCGCCTGCGCTCGGCAATGCCGAGAAGCACGTGGTGGAGCAGTTGCACCTTGCCATCGCCACGATCGGCTTCGTCAAGACCCGCCTGCCCGATGCCCGCCGTTATGCGCGGATGGAGCTGGCCGCGTATGTGACGCTGGCAGAGCAATCACTCGCCCGCGCCGGCAGCGCCGATGCCCTGGCCGCAGCGCTCGAAGGCGCGCGGGCCGTGATGGCGAGCGCCGAGGCCGATACTGCCGGGATCGAGGACGCCTGCCGTGCCCTGCGTGACGAGGTGACCGCGCTTGGCAGCCGCTGCACTGACCCCGCCGTGCGCCGGGACCTCGATGCGCTGGTGCTCGATCATGGCGCTGCCATGGTGGCGCAGGCGCGACAGTGGACCAGCCCCTTCGGCTTCGAGCTCAAGCCCGAGGACCTTCCCCCGCCCGCATGGTGAAGCGCCCGCGCGCCCGCCCTGCCAACCGTGGACCGAAACCGTGATTACCGACCAGGACCTGCACCTGCACAACGGCAACTCGCCGTCGCTTGACCATGCCGAAACGCTATTCCTGATCTTCTCGGTCCCCGAGGAGCGGATCAGCGGCAACGCCTATGTCCTGTGCAGGCCCAACCTCGGCGTGTGCCTGTCGTCGATCTATGTGCACCAGGGCATTCATGCCAATGCCTGGACCGTCGACTATTCGGACGCGCCGATGCACGTGCCATGCCCGCCGACGATGGCTGACTTCACGCTGGAGAACGGGCTTTCGGTCAAAGGCACTAACGGCGCGCGCGACTATCGCTTCCGCTATGACGGGCGCGATGGGCTGTGCCGGTTCGACCTGTCGTTCCGTGGGCTGATGGACCCGTTCGATCCGCTTGATGCGGCGCAGAACCCGATGCTCGAAGCGTTCAAGGGCGACGCCGAGGCCTCGACCGGGGCGGGCGATGCATGGACCAAGGGCCACTATGATCTGGTCGGTCGGATCGAGGGCGAGCTGGAGCTTTACGGGCGCAATTTCGAGGTGTCCTGCGTCGACGGCCTCGACCGCAGCTGGGGGCCAAGGGCAGAGTGGAATTCGGCGCCGGTCTCGTGGATGCACATGACCTTTGGCGACGATCTTGCCTTCCATCTGGTCGTCACGCTCGACGTGGTCGGCGGGCAGCAGGTCTATACCACGTTCCGCTTCGGATATGCTGTGGTCGATGGTGAGAGCTGCGCGGTGGTTGCAGCGGAAGTCGAGGCGGAAAGCGTCGGCATGCTCGGCATACATCGCGTAGTGCGCATCACCGATGCCAAGGGGCGCCAGTGGGAAATGCACGGCGCGGCGATTGCGGCCGCGCCCTGGCACACCGCCTATACCAGCTTCATTTCGTTCCAGAGCCTCTACCGCTGGACCATGGGCAGCCGCGTTGGCTTCAGCAACGTGACCGACGTGATCGGCGTGACCACATTGTCGAAGCGCCTGTCGCGCCTCGGCGCAACGACTGCCTGAGCGGCAGGGCCAAACCTTTCGGAGAATGCAGGCCGATGGCTTTCGAACACATCCCCTCGACGATCCCCGCCTTTGCCGACGAGCACGACAATCGCCACCAGCTGCGCGACGAACCCCATGCGCGCGAGGCCGTGGCGCTGATGCTGCAGCTTCCCGAACGCGGGATTGCCGGGTTCATCTATCCCTGGATCAATGCCGACCGCACGGCAGGTGCCGCGGTGTGCCTGTTCGGTCCCGGCCTTGCCGCGCCGATCCAGGAGCGGTTCGAGGCGGTGGCGGTGCCGGCCGACATGGATTTCAGCGACTGGCAGGTGCAGGGCTTGCGGATGCAGGTGATCGAGCCGCACAAGACCGTGCTCTATTCCTTCCAGGGCGAGCGGGTGAAGATCGACTGCACTTTCGAGGCCTTCCACCCCGTCTTCCCGTTCAGCGCCCATCCGAACGGTTGCCCGCCCTACTACGCCGATGACCGCACCGAGCAGCACGGCCACGCCACGGGCACGATGGAGATCGATGGCGACCGGTTCGAATTCCGCTGCTTCAGCCAGCGCGACCATGCCTGGGGGCACCGCATCTGGGGTCTCAACCAGCACTACAAGTGGTTCCACGCCACCACGCCCTCGGCCGCGCTGCACTTCTTCGAGATGCAGAGCTTCGGCATCAAGCACGTGATCGGCTTCGTCTTCCGCGATGGCGCGATGGCGCAGGTTACCGACGCACGGCACGAATACCTGTTCGACGACGACATGCACCACGTGGCGTTCAACGCGCAGCTTGATGACGACATGGGCCGCACCACGCTGGTTACCTGCAAGACTTTTGGCAAGTTCGACTACGAGACCGATCCGAAGATCCTGCTGCGCGAATCCGCCATCACCGTGCAGATCGGCGATGAAAGCGGCACCGGCTGGTGCGAATTCTGCTGGAACAGGGATTACCTTGAATTCGCCAAGCCTTACGTGCAGCAGTTCCAGCCATTCAAGGAACTGACGTTCGCCCGCGACTGACGGGCGGACCCTGCCGCAAGGGGACCCGATGAGCGCCAACTGGCTGTTTCTGGCGCTGGCCATCGCCATGGAGATCGTGGCGACGTCGGCGCTGAAGGAGAGCCAGGGGCTGCGTCGGCTGCTGCCCTCGGCTGTGGCGCTCGTCGGCTATGTCATCGCGTTTGGCGCACTGGCGCGGGCGTTGCGGACAATTCCCCTCGGCGTTGCCTACGCGATCTGGTCGGGCACCGGCATTGCCGTGCTGACGCTGGTCGGCGTGCTCGTCTATCGCGACACGATCGGGCTGGCGCAGGGCGCAGGCATAGCGCTGATCTGCGCGGGCATCGCGCTGGTCTATCTGGCGCGGTAGGCCGTCGGGGTGCGCAACGCCTCGGCGGGCTGGGCGTCAGCCGATCAGGTCAGCCAAGCCGGTGGCGCCGCCGAGATAGGCCGGGACGGCACCCGAGCGGACCACGGCATGATCGAGCTGGAGGCATCCGGCTTCGTCGAGCGCGGCGGCTTGCGTGCGGCAGGCCTCGGCAAGGCCCTTGAGCGCCTGGACGAGGACGGGTTGGCCTTCGAGCCAGGTGCGTGCCGGTACGCGTGACTGCACCGGATCTGCGGAACCATTGCCGAAACCGGCTGATGCGAGGTCCGGGCAGATTGCCAGCGCCGCTGCGCTTGCCTGCGCTATGGCATCGGCGGCAGCGCTAACCGGCTGAGCTGGTCCTCCATCGCGCGCGGCCTTGTCGTAGGCCTGCTTGCCGAGGAACATGGTGCGGATCATGTTGCGTGCTTCGCGACGCTGGATGAGATGTGCAAAGACCGACATCTCGGCGCGGATCGCACCATCGATCGGCTGCATGAGGCCGAGTTCGACGCAATCGAGAATGGCGATGGGGGCAGGTTCGTGGCCCAACATGCGGGCAAGTTCGCGCGTGCGGTGGCGCGTGATCGCTTCGGCATAGTCGGCATGGGTTGGCGGAACCACGCCTTCGCGGTCCCATGGCTGCACCGCGTGGGCTTCGGGCGATAGCAGCCAGCGCTCCGCTGCGGCCACCTCTTCGCCCTCGGCGACGATCTTGTTGACGAGGCCTGCGTCCAGTGCGTCCGTGCCCTGGAGGTTGCGCCCGAGCAGCAGGACTTCAAGGCCAAGGTCCACGCCGACGAGGCGCGGCATGCGCTGCGTGCCGCCCGCGCCGGGGAGCAGGCCGACAGCGCATTCGGGCAGGCCGAGCATGGCGCGCTTCGAATCCGTGGCAACGCGGTAGTGCGCGCCGAGCGAGAGTTCGCAGCCACCGCCGAGCGCAACGCCCGCTATGGCCGCCGCAATCGGCTTGCCTGCCGTTTCCATGCGGCGGATGGCGTGGCTGAGTGGAAAGAAGTGGTTAAAGGCCATGTCGAAGCGGTCAGCCTGCGGGGCGGCGACGATCATGTCGTAGGCCACGCCGAGTTCGGTCAGGTCCGCGCCCGCGCAGAAGCCGGTCGGCTTGCCCGAACGCAGCACGACGCCGCGCACGTCTGCCTTGTGCAGCCATTCGGCGAAGGCACCCAGCTCGTGTATCGCCTTGTTCGAGAACACGTTCATCGACTTGCCGGGGCAATCGAACACGAGGTGGACGAGGCCGTTGTCCTGCATTTCGAGGCGGAACTGGGTCAGGTCAGGAAGCGTCATGGGAACTCCTTGCCAGCGTGCGCGGCTTGCGGAACTTGCCCGCATCGTCGCGCACGGGCGCGCTGGTGCATTCGATCGAACGCGGGTGCTTGGCCCGCGTCAGGTGGGATGAAAGGAAACGGGCAAGCTCGGGCAGGGCGAGGTTCTCGCCGGTCTCGATCACCGCGTGGACGGCGGCACCCAGATCCTCGTGCGGCACGCCGAAGACGGCGCAGCTGCGCACGGCCGGATGGCGCAGGATGGCCGCTTCGACTTCGGCCGGCCAGATGTTGATGCCGCCGCTGATGATCAGGTCGTCCTTGCGGTCGGCGAGGAAGAGATAGCCCTGTTCATCGACGTGGCCCATGTCGCCCACGCTTTCCCAGCCATCGGGGCCGGTCCGGCGATCAGCACCGATATAGCGATAGGTCGTTCCGGGGCCGGTCGCGGGCATGGCGAATATCTCTCCGGTTTCACCGGTCACCGCCTCGCTGCCATCGGCGCGCAGGATGCGGATGCGCGCATCGCCCAGCGGCCGACCGACCGAGCCGGGCCGGGCGAGCCATTCGCGTCCACCGATCCAGCAGCGCACGAGGCCTTCGGTCGCGCCATAGACTTCCCAGATGTGATCTGGCCCGCGCCAGTCGATCCATGCCTGCTTGAGCCAGCGCGCCATTGGTGCGGCGGTGTGGACGACGGTCTGCCAGCGCGACAGGTCGAAGGCGTCGCGCTCGGCCAAGGGCAGGGCCATGATGCGGTGCATCATCGTCGGCACCATCATCGCCCACTGGATCGATTCCCGCTCGATCAGTTCAAGCGCGGCACTGGCCTCGAAGCGGTCCATGGTGGCCACGGTCGAACCGCTCCACAGCGCAAAGACCGCCGCGCTGAACGGGGCGTTGTGATAGAGCGGACCGGGGACCAGCACGCGCCCGTCGCGCGGGATGGCGATGAAGCCGGTTTCGGGCGCGAAGGCTGCAGGTCGGCCATCGACGATGACTTTGGGTCGTCCGGTGCTGCCACCACTGGTGCAGGCCTTCCACGAGGCGGCGATTACCGGATCGCCGGTCAGGAGAGGCCGATCCGCAGCAAGGACCATGGCAACGTCAGCTGCATCGGCAAAGAGCGCCGGGCGCATCGTTTCGAGGATTGCGTCACGCTCTGGAATGGCCATCCTTGCCGAGAGCGGAGCAGGGGTGGCACCGGCCAAGTAGATGGCAAAGGCCAGCGCGATGAAGTCCGGGCCATTGGGCAAGGCGAAGGCGACGAGATCGTCGCGCGCGACGCCGCGTTCCACCAGCCAGCTGGCAAGGCGGCGCGCGCGGGCATCGAGTTGTCCGAAGGTCAGCCGCTCCTGCCCTTGGACCACCGCCTCGCGGGCGGGGTCATGACGGGAAAGCGTCGCTGCCAGCGACAACGGCTCCATTTCAGAAGCCCACCGCGTCGCCGCCCTTGAGGGCGAGAATTGCGCGCGCTTCGTCGGGCGTAGCGACCTCCAGACCGAGCCCCTCGATGATCTGGCGAACCCGCTCCACTTGCGCGGCGTTGCTGGGCGCCAGCTTGCCCTTGTCGAGCCACAGCGAGTCTTCGAGGCCGACGCGGACGTGTCCGCCCATGCTGGCGGCCATCGCCGCGACCTTCATCTGGTTTGCGCCTGCGGCCAGAACCGACCAGCGGTAGTTGTCGCCGAACAGCCGGTCGGCGGTGCGCTTCATGTGCATGACATCATCCGGATGCGCGCCGATGCCGCCGAGCAGGCCAAAGCAGGTCTGGATGAACAGCGGCCCCTGCACGAGGCCTTCGGTCCAGAAGTAGTGCAGGTTGTAGAGGTGGGCGGTGTCGTAGCACTCGAATTCGTAGCGGGTGCCGGTGGCGTTCAGCGTGTCGAGTGCGTAGCGGATGTCCTTGAAGCTGTTGCGGAAGACGAGGTCGTGGCTGGCCTCGAGCATCTCGGGCTCCCACGCGTGCTTCCACTGGCGCTCTTTGCGCAGCATCGGGAACAGGCCGAAGTTCATCGAACCCATGTTGAGGCTGGCGACTTCGGGCTTCCATGTCTCGGCAGGCTTCACCCGGTATTCGACGGGCATGTAGGGCGAGGCACCGGTGGTGATGTTGACCACCACGTTGCTCGACTGCTTGATCACCTTGAGGAACGGCGCGAAGTCCTCGGGCGTGTGAACTGGCCTGCCGTCGTGCGGATCGCGCGCGTGGAGGTGGACGATGGCCGCGCCCGCCTCTGCCGCGCCGAGAGCGCTCTCGGCGATTTCCTCGGCCGTGACGGGCAGGTAGGGCGACATCGACGGGGTATGGATCGAACCCGTGACTGCGCAGCTGATGATGACCTTGTTCGACGCCATGGCTATCTCTCCTGAAGGGCGTGCATCCCGTCGCGCCAGCTCCTGGCGAGCTCTTCGCGGTGCGCGGGGGCGGCAATGGTGATGAGCGCCTGTGCGCGGGCCTCGTGACCGAGGTCGCGCAAGTCCGCGACGCCGTGTTCGGTCACGACCAGATCGACATCGAAGCGCGAGAGCGAGACCGGACCATGGCCTTGCCCGGCAGGGACGATGCGGGTTGCTGAACCAGCGGCAGAAGGCAGGGCAATGATCCTGAGACCCCCGCCTGCGCGTGCGCCGCGTGCATAGTCGCCCGCGCCGCCCGGACCGGACATGAACCCGCGCGAGGATGCCTCGGCATGGACCTGTCCATAGAGATCGACTTCCATTGCCGAATTGATCGTGACCAGACAATCGATCCCGGCAAGGATCGCCGGATCGTGGGTGACCGTCACCGGGCGAAACTGGAAGTGTTCGTGGTCGAGACCGGCATAGAGCGCGGGGCTGCCGATGGCGACGCCGGCAAGCGCAGACGGCCCCGGTGCCATCGCACCCGAACGGACCAGCTCGAGCGCGCCATCGCCGATCAAGCCGCTGTGCAGACGCAGGTTGCGGTGCCCGGACAGCGCGCGCAGCACGGCATCGGGGATCTTGCCGAGGCCGGTCTGGAGCGTGGCGCCTTCGGGTACGAGCGGTGCGATGGCCGCAGCGATGGCTTCGCTCACCGCGTCCGAGCCGCCTGCCATCGTGCGCAGCGGCTGCTCGCTCTCATAGAAGGCGGTGATCGCGGAGAGGGGAATGCCCGGATCGCCCGGCGTGCGCTGCATGGCGGGATTGATGTGGGCGATGCGCACCGGGATATCGCGCCAGAGCGCGGCGATGAAGCCGGTCTCAGCGCCGAAACTGCACAAGCCTTCGGCATCGGGCGGGCTGCACATGAACAGCGCGGCGGCGGGCTTCTGCCGACGGTAGAGGCGCAGGATGTCCTGGTAGCACAAGGGCCGGAAATCGCTGCGCGGGCCTTCCTTGCGCAGTTCGGGCGTCTGGAAGAATGTCAGCACGCGGCTGTCGGGCCCTGCGTTCCATGTCGCCTTGTTGAGGCCGGGCACGAAGATGCCGGAGAAGGTCATCGCGCCCAGTGCGGGTCCGGCGGCGGAGACTTCGGCTGCGAGCAGATCGGATTCCGCTGGGCTCGACGAGACGAGCGTCAACCCGCCAGGCGGGAGAGCGCCGGGCAGGTCGCCGGGGCGCAGGTGCTTTGCAGACATGGTCCGCGCCCCTTCGCCCTTACTTGACGTACTTGTGGAAGTCGGGCGTGCGACGTTCCTGGAATGCGCGCATCCCTTCCTTCGATTCCTCGGAATCGTAGTAGAGCTTCACCGCGTTGAGCGAGAGCATCGAGATGCCGCGAATGTTGTCGCTGTCGGCATTGAAGCTGCGCTTGGCCAAGGCGAGTGCGGTGGGCGAGCGCTGGCCGAGCATTTCGGTCCATTCGTTGACCGCATCGTCGAGTTCGCCGGCGGGGACGACCTTGTTGACGAGGCCCATCTCCATCGCTTCCTGCGCGGTGTACTGGAGGTTGAGATACCAGATCTCGCGCGCCTTCTTGTCACCGACGTGGCGGGCGAGGAAGGCGGTGCCCCAGCCTGCGTCGACCGAGCCGACCTTAGGCCCGACCTGCCCCAGCTTGGCTGTATCGGCGGCGATGCTCAGATCGCAAAGCGTGGCGAAGACGTTGCCGCCGCCGATCGCGAAGCCGTTGATACGAGCGATCACCGGTTTGGGGATGTCGCGAATGGCCGACTGGAATTCGTCGATCGGCAGGCCGACGATGCCGCGCCCATCGTACTGGCCGTCCTTGGCGCTCTGGTCGCCGCCGGTGCAGAAGGCCTTGTCGCCAGCGCCGGTGAGCACGACCGACGAGACGCCCTTGTCGTCAGCGGCCAGCTTAAACGCGGCGATCAGTTCCTCGATCGTCTGCGCGCGGAAGGCGTTGTAGAGCTTGGGGCGGTTGATGATGACCCACGCGGCGCGTCCGCGCACTTCGTAGATGATGTCTTCGAACTGGGGCGTGCTCATTGTGCATCCTTTCCTTGGAAGTTCCGGTAAATGGCGCTGCTGCGGGCGACGGGCTTGCCGTCTGCGGTGATGAGCGCCTGGGTGAAGATCAGTGCGCGGGTGGTGCGCAGCAGGGTGACGTCGGCTGCGAGCCAGGTTCCGAGGCGGGCACCGCCGAGGTAGTCGACGGACAAGGAAACGGTCGGCGTGTGATCGCTTCCTTCTCCGCTGTAACTCCGAACGGCGAGCGCCTGGGCATCTGCAAAGGTTGCCATGGCGCCACCGTGCATGACCCCGAAGGCATTGCAGTGACGCTCGGCCACGCGGACCGCGAGCCGCGCCCCCTGCCGGTCGAGCCACAGCCCGCCGAGCGACCATTGCCCGACCCCGGTATTGAAGTCGCAGGTCCAGTCGCCGGGAAGATCAGGTCTCGCGTCAGTAAGCATGGCTCGCTCTCACCCCTAGGGCGATCAGACCATGTTCATGCCGCCGGAGACCGAAATGGCCTGACCGGTGATGTATCCGCCGTCTTCGGAAGCGAGCAGGGCGACGATGCCGGCGTAGTCCTCTGGCTCGCCCATGCGGCCGAGCGGGATGCCGCGTTCGAGCGATGCCTTCCACTTTTCGGCTTCGGGTCCGGTCCCTGCAACTTCGGCCATCATCGGCGTGTTGGTCGGCCCCGGGCAGACGCAGTTGCACAGCACGTTCTTGCGGGCCAGTTCGCGCGCGATCGACTTGGTGAAGCTGATCAGGCCGCCCTTGCAGGCCGAATAGACCGCTTCCATCGCGGTGCCGACCTTGGCGGCATCGGACGCGATGTTGATGATCCGCCCGCCGCCATTGGCGACCATGCGACCGGCCACTGCGAAGTGGGTGTTGAGGTTGCCGGTCAGGTTGATGGCAATGACCTTGTCCCAGAATTCGGGCGTAGTCTTGAGGAAGGGCGCCGGACGGTCCCAGCCGGCGTTGTTCACCAGCGTCCAGATCGGGCCGAGTTCTGCCTCGACCGCCTCGACCGCTGCCTGCACGGCGGCAAGATCGCTCACGTCGAGCTGCCAGGTGCGCACGGTGGCGCCTTCGCCTGCTAGCTTGGCGGTTTCCTCGCCAGCAGCGGTGCTGAGGTCGAAGATCGCGACCTTGCAACCTTCTGCCGCCAGCCGCAGGCTGAGCGCGCGCCCGATGCCCTGGCCTCCGCCAGTGACGATTGCGACCTTACCTTCAAGTCCCTTCACGTATTCCTCCATCGATTGCGGTCAGGTGTCGAAGTCCTGTCCGCCTTCAGCTTCGCCACCCACGAGTTCGAGCAGGCGGCCCTTGATCTTGACCAGCACGGCCGCAGCGGCATCGAGCTCGTCTTCGGTAACCGAGGCCAGAATGTCGGCTTCGACCGCGTCCACGCTTTCGCGGATGGTCGAGACCAGCTTCTGGCCAGCGCGCGTGAGATAGACGCGGCGCGCGCGCGCATCGCGTTCATCAGCGCGACGTTCGACGAAACCGCCCGTTTCCATGCGGTCGATCAGGCCGCCCACGGCAACCTTGGTCAGGTCGAGATCGGCGGCGAGCGCGGTCTGCGTCATGCCATCGCGTCGCGAAAGAAACGCCAGTACCCACCACTGCGAACGGGTCAGCCCGAGAGGCTTCAGCGCACGGTCCACGACGATGCGGCGCAGGCGCGACACGTCGTGGATGAGAAAGCCGAAACGCAGGCTTGAATCGAGATTCTTCTGGATCATCTGGAGAACTCCGGAAAGTGACGTTCCCGGACTAGTGACAGATGCGCCGTTAGCAAGAGGTTGGGTAAGCCGGTTCACCTTTTGCGGCCCAGCCGGCCCTTGAACAGGTCGCGCGAGATGATCGTCTTCATCACCTCGATCGAGCCGCCCGCGATCTTCACGATGCGCGCATCGGCATAGGCGCGCGCGATCGGATACTCCCACATGTAGCCCCAGCCGCCGAACAGCTGGAGGCACTTGTCGACCGTCTCGCAATGCAGCTCGGACGTGACCATCTTGGCCATTGCGGCATCGACCGGGTCGAGCTTGCCCTGCATGAACAGCTCGATGCACTTGTCGGTGAAGACCCGGGCCATCACGCTGCGCGCCTTGAGATCGGCGAGCACGAACTGGGTGTTCTGGAAGTCGGCGATGGTCTGGTCGAAAGCCTTGCGCTCGCTGGTGTATTCGACCGTATAGTCGATTACCGTTTCGACGACCGTTGCCGAGCGGATCGCCTGGGCGAGGCGCTCCTGCGCGAGCTTGGTCATCATCAGCGAGAAGCCCTGACCTTCCTCGCCGAGCATGGCATCGGCGGGCACGCGCAGGTTGTCGAAGAACAGTTCCGACGTGTCCTGTGCCTTCATCCCGAGCTTCTCGAGATTCTTGCCGCGATTGAAGCCGGGCAGGCTGGCGTCGACGAGGAAAAGCGTGACGCCCTTGGCGCCAGCGGTCGAGTCCGTCTTGGTCGCCAGCACGATCACGTCGCACATCTGGCCGTTCGAGATGAACACCTTCTGGCCGTTGATGAGGAAGTGGTTGCCGTCGCGCTCGGCCTTGGTGCGCAGGGCCTTGAGGTCGCTACCGGCGTGGGGTTCGGTCATGCCGAGCGAGCCAATGGCCTCGCCGCGCACCATCTTGGGAAGCCAGTGACGCTTCTGCTCCTCGCTGCCGAAGGTGAGGATGTAGGTTGCGACAAGGTCGGTGTGGATCAGGAAGCCGGGGCCGCTTGCGCCTACGCGCCACAGTTCCTCGAAGACGACCACGTCGAACAGGTAATCGAGGCCGAGGCCGCCGTATTCCTCGGGCACCGTACAGCACAGCAGGCCTGCTTCACCGGCCTTGAGCCACAGCTCGCGGGGGACGATGCCGTCCTTTTCCCACTGTTCATGATGGGGCACGATTTCCTTTTCGATGAAGCGGCGAACGGTCTCGCGCCACATCTCGTGCTCTGGCTGGAAGATGTTTCTTTCGATCATGGAAGTATCAGCCTTCGCTGCGCTGTGATTTTTCCTTGGCGACCGAGGCGGCGATGGCCTCGCGGGCGGCGCGCCACTGTTCGCCTGTCAGATTGGTGAGATCGGCAAATGTGCCCGGCCCTGCGAGATGCTGGCCGCCGTCGATCGCGATGGTCTGCCCGGTTAGGTAGGGGCTGGCGTCGGACAGGAGATAGGCGACGAGGTTGGTCAGTTCGGGCATCTGGCCGAACCGGCGCATCGGCACTGTATCGCAGTTCGTGGCCGAGCTTTGCGTGTCCGGGATCGGATTGAGCTTTTCCCATGCGCCTTCGGTGGGGAAGGGGCCGGGCGCGGTGGCGTTGAGGCGGATGCCGTAGGGGCCCCACTCGGCCGCGAGCGACATGGTCATCGCGTGGATCGCGCTCTTGGCCATGGCCGAGGGCACGACGAAGGCCGACCCGGTCCAGACCCAGGTTGTCAGCATCGACACGACCGAGCCGGGCAGGCCGTCGCGAATCCAGCGCTTGCCGCACGAAAGCGTGGCGTGGAACGAGCCGTCCATCACGGTCGAGGTGACTGCGCGGAAGCCGCGAGCGGAGAGCTCCTTGGTCGGGGCGATGAAGTTGGCTGCGGCGTTGTTGACCAGCCCGGTGAGCGGGCCGACCTGCCAGATCGCATCGATCATCGCATCGACCGCATCGGCATCGCGAATGTCGCACACGTAAGCGCCGACGGGCTGGCCGGTGGCCGCCGAGATGTCTTGCGCTGCCGCATCGAGCATGGCCTGACGGCGTCCGCAGATGTGGACGTGCGCGCCGAGCGCGGACATGGCATGGGCGATCTCGCGCCCAAGTCCGCCACCGCCACCGGTGACGAGCACGGACTTGCCAGCCAGTGCATCGTTCGTGAAGATTGGCATTGTCCTCTCCGTCTCGGCCCTTGCCAGATAATGTGAAGCTGTTTACTACATGATTCGAAGCTGTCAAGGCGGAGTGGCGGATTTTGGCCGGTCACACCCGTAAGGCAGATGATAGTAATGTAGTTATCGGAGGGCTGCTTGGGACACGGCATTACAGCGATTGGCGGATATCTCCCGCTGCTTCGCCTCGACCGGAAGGCCGCCGCGCGGGAGCTGGCGTGGTCGGGCCTGCCCATGCCGCGAGCCGGCACGCGCGCGGTTGCCGGGTGGGACGAGGATGCGCTGACCATGGCGGTCGAATCGGCGCGCGGCCTGGTCGGCGATGCTGCGCCCTCTGCACTGCGATTCGCCTCGACTTCGGCCTACTTCACCGACCGGGCGCAAAGCGCAATCGCGCTCGATGCCCTTGCCCTGCCACGCACCACGCGCTGCACTGACGCGGCCAATTCGCGCCGGGCTGGCACCAGCGCGCTGCTCGATGCCCTGCTCGGCGGGCGTGACGAGATCGTGGCGGCAGGCGAGAAGCGCTTTACCCAGCCCGGCAGCGCAGCACAGCTCGCCTTCGGAGACGGGGCAGCAGCGGTGCGGACCGGGGCCGATGCTGCAGCACGGCTGGTCGGCCATGCGAGCGTGACGCACGATCTGGTCGATCGCTATTCCTCGCAGGAGCACCCTGCGTCCTACGCCTACGAAGAGCGTTTCGTGCGCGACATTGCGGTGGGCGAGTTGCTTGTGCCTGCAGTGAAGGCCGCTTGCGCTGATGCGGGCATCGAGCCTTCGGATCTGGCCCATGTCGCGGTGGCAGAACCGGTTGGTGCTGCATGGAAGGTGGCGGCGCGCGCGCTGAGATGTGCGGCACCAAACCACTGCGAGGCGCTTGCGCATGTCGCCGGGGACCTCGGCGCAGCCCATGCGGTCTATGGCGCAGGCCTTGCGCTTGCGGCAGCGCAGCCGGGCGAATTCGTGCTCGTCCTGGGCTTTGGCAGCGGCGTCGATGCGCTGGTTCTTGCAGTCGACGCGCCTGTGCCGGGCGCCGCGGCAATGGCCGAAGCGCTTGGGCAAGGGCAGCGCCTGACGAGCTATTCGCGCTTCCTCAGCCTGGCGGACGGCGTCGATCTCGACTGGGGTATGCGCTCCGAGTTCGAGCAGAAGGCTCAGGCCACGGTGCTGGAACGCGTCGGGCGCGACATGATCGGCTTCATCGGCGGGCGTGACAGCCTTGGCAACGTGCAGTTTCCCAAGAGCCCCATTCCGGTCAACCCGGCGCTCGATGCGCCCGAGGTGCTGGAGGATGTGCGCCTCGCTGACCTTGAGGCGACGATCGTCTCGGTCACGGCCGACCGGCTCAATTTCACGCCCGACCCGCCGTTCGACTTCGGCCTTGTCCAGTTCGAAAACGGCGCACGCGTGCTGATGGAGATGGTTGACCGGCCCGAGGCAGGTTTTGCCGTGGGCCAGCGCGTGGGCATGCGCCTGCGCATCAAGTCGCGCAACGCGCGCCTTGGCTTTCGTACCTATTTCTGGAAGGCGGCGCCGCTGGCCCGCCCGCAACTGGGAGACGCCTGATGGCGAGCGGCATTCGCGACAAGGTGGCCATCGTCGGCATGGGCTGCACCCGCTTTGGCGAGCGCTGGGACGTCGGTGCTGACGGGCTGATGGTCGAGGCCTATGCCGAGGCACTGGCCGATGCCGGGATCGAGCGCAGCCGGATCGAGGCGGTGTGGGTCGGCAATGCGCTTGACGACATCAACGTCGGCAACAGCGCGCTCCCTGCTGCGCATGCGCTGCGGCTGGACAAGGTGCCTGTCACCCGCGTCGAGAACATGTGTGCGACCGGCACGGAAGCCCTGCGCGGCGCGGCCTACGCCGTGGCTTCGGGCGCGGTCGACGTGGCGCTGGCGATCGGTGTCGAGAAGCTCAAGGACACCGGCTACGGCGGCTTGCCGTTGCGCACCAAGGGCGTGCAGAACGACCTGTGGATGCCCTATGGTTCGGCACCGGGCACGTTCGCGCAGCTCGCTGGTGCCTATGCCGCGCGCCACGGGATCGACGCGGCAGACCTCAAGCGGGCGATGGCGCATGTTTCGTGGAAGAGCCACCAGAACGGCGCGCTTTCGCCCAAGGCGCACCTGCGCGGCGCGGTGGACATGGAAAAGATCCTCGGCGCGCCGCTGATCGCCGATCCGCTCGGACTGTTTGACTGCTGCGGCGTTTCGGACGGGGCGGCGGCTGCCATCGTCACCACGCCCGAGATCGCCCGTGCACTGGGCAAGGCCGATCCGGTCACGATCAAGGCGATCCAGCTTTCGGCCAGCAACGGCTGGGAAATGCAGTTCGGCGCATGGGACGGGGCTTCGGTGCCCAACACCCGCGCCGCGGCCGCACGCGCCTATGCCGAAGCCGGGATATCTGACCCGCGCGCAGAGCTTGATCTTACCGAAGTGCACGACTGCTTCTCGATCACCGAACTTGTGATCATGGAAGACCTCGGCCTGTCCGACGAAGGCCGGGCGCCTGCCGATATCCTGGACGGACGCTTTGACCGCGACGGTGCGATACCGTGCCAGCTAGACGGCGGGCTCAAGTGCTTCGGCCATCCGGTAGGCGCATCGGGCCTGCGCATGGCTTACGAGGTCTACAACCAGTTGCAGGGCCGCGCGGGCGACCGCCAGCGCGCCAAGGCCGACTTCGGCCTCACCCACAACCTCGGCGGATCGCCCTTCAACAGCGTTGCCGCTGTCGCGATCCTTGGCCGACTGAACTGAGAGGATAGAGTCCATGGCAGGTCTGTGGTTCGATGAATTCACCGTGGGGCAGGTGTTCCGGCACGAAGTGCGCAAGACCGTGCTCGATTACGAGAACAGCCTGTTCTCCTCGCTGACCTACAACCCGGCGCAGCTGCACATCGATCACGCCTATTGCGCGGAAACCGAGTTCGGCAAGCCGCTGATGAACTCGATCTTCACGCTGGGGCTGGTGATCGGCCTGTCGGTACAGGAGACGACGCTCGGCACCACGGTCGCCAATCTGGGCATGACCGATACGACCTTTCCCAAGCCGGTGTTCTCGGGCGATACGATCCGCGCCGAGACTCGCGTTCTTGAACTGCGCGAGAGCAAGTCGCGCCCGACGCAGGGCATCGTCACCTTCGAGCATATCGGCCTCAACCAGCGCGACGAGATCGTCTGCCGCACCGTGCGCAATGCGCTGATGCTGAAGAAGCCGTCATGAGGCTGCGCTCGCTGCTCTTCGTGCCGGGCGACAGCGACAAGAAGTTCGCCCGCGCCGCGACCACCGGGGCCGACGTGCTGATCCTCGATCTCGAGGATGCGGTCGCACCCGCGCTCAAGGACGAGGCCCGCGCCAAGGTGGCGGGCTGGCTCGACCGTGCGGGTGAAGTTCCGGCCGCCCTGTTCGTCAGGGTCAATCCGCTGGAAAGCGGGCTGACCGAGGCGGACCTGCGCGTGGTCGTGCGCCCGGGCCTTGCCGGCATACTCGTACCCAAGGCCAATGGCGCGCACGACATCGCCACCATTGCAGCCATGATCGATCCGCTGGAGGCGGCGTGCGGCATGGCAGTGGGCACGGTGCGCATCGCGGTGGTCTCGACCGAGACGCCGCAGGCGATGTTTGCATTGGGCAGCTATACCCCACCGCATCCCCGGCTCGTCGGGCTGACGTGGGGTGCCGAAGACCTAGCCGCTGCCATTGGTGCCACCGACAACAAGGAGCCCGATGGCTCCTGGACCGAACCCTACCGGATTGCGCGGGCGCTGTGCCTGTTTGCGGCGGCCTCTGCCGGGGTTGCGCCGATCGATACGCTCTACGCCGATTTCCGCGATGCCGAAGGGCTCGAACGCGATTGCCGTCGCGCGCGCCGCGATGGGTTCACCGGACGCATCGCGATCCATCCCGATCAGGTAGAGACGATCAACCGCTGCTTCACGCCCTCGACCGAAGAGATCGCTCACGCGCGCCGCATTGTCGATGCCTTTGCCGCCAACCCCGCTGCCGGAACGCTCGGCATCGATGGCAAGATGTACGACATTCCCCACCTCAAGGCCGCGCACAAGACGCTGGCATCGGCAGGAGAAAGTGCATGAGTTCCTTCGCACGCATGGTCTGCCTCGCCATCGTGGCCGGCCTGACCGCCTTCCTGATCTACGCCTTTGCCACGGGCGAGGTCGTGGCCGACCAGTTCCACGTCTGGCAGGTCGTCTGGGGCCTTTACGTCTGGGCCGATGCCTACAGCGGCTTCGCGCTCTTCGCCTTGCTGATCTACGCCTACGAGCGCCGCCTCGGGCTGACGATCCTGCTGTTTCTCATCACCTGCGCGACCGGCAACATGGTCAACGCCGCCTGGCTGCTCTGGCGCGGCCCTGACCTGTTCCGCCGCATCCGTCGCGCACATTCGGAGTTTGCCTGATGTCCAACAACCGCCCGCTTCCCACCGAAGAAGATCTCAACGCCATCCGCGACGGCGTGCGCGCTGTCTGCGCACCGTTTGACGACGAATACTGGCTGGCCCGCGACGACGACGGCAAGTTCCCGCGCGAGTTCCATCGCGCCATGGCCGATGCCGGCTGGCTGGGGATCACCATGCCCGAGGAATTCGGCGGATCGGGCCTCGGCGTGACCGAGGCGATGACCATGATCCGTGAAGTGGCGGCGTGCGGCGGCGGGTTTGCCGCTTCGTCTGCCGTCCACATCAACCTGTTCGGCCCGCACCCCATCGTGGTCAAGGGCACGCCAGAGCAGAAGGCGCGCTGGGTGCCGCGCCTCGTCAGCGGCGAGGACCAGGTGTGCTTCGGCTTCACCGAGCCCGACGCGGGTCTCAACACCACCCGCATCAAGACTTTCGCGGAGAAGGTGCCGGGCGGCTATGTGGTCCACGGGCAGAAGGTCTGGACCTCGACCGCGCAGGTCGCGAACAAGATCATGCTGCTGACGCGCACCACCAAGTTCGAGGACTGCGCCAAGCCGACTGACGGGATCACCATTTTCTATACCGATCTCGATCGCACCAAGATCGATGTTCACCTGATCCCCAAGATGGGCCGCAAGGCAGTCGATTCGAACGCGATCTTCATCGACGGCCTGTTCATCCCCGAAGAGGACCGCATCGGCGAGGAAGGCAAGGGCTTCGGCTACATCCTGCACAGCCTGAATCCCGAGCGCATCCTGATTGCGGCGGCAGCCATGGGCATCGGCACCGATGCCCTGCGTCGTGCGACCAAATATGCCCGCGAACGCGTGGTGTTCGATCGACCCATCGGCATGAACCAGGGCATCCAGCACCCGCTGGCCGAGCGCTGGTGCTATCTCGAAAGTGCGTGGCTGATGGTCGAGAAGGCCGCGCGCCTTTACGACAGCGGCCAGCCATGTGGCGCCGAGGCCAATGCCGCCAAGTTCCTCGCGGCGCGTGCCTGCCACGATGCGGCCTGGCAGGCGGTCGCGACCCATGGCGGCTTCGGATACGCCAAGGAGTATCACGTCGAGCGGCTCTATCGCGAATCCGCGCTGACCCGTCTCGCCCCGATCACCGAGCAGCTCATTCTCAGCTTCATTGCCGAGAAGGTGCTCGATCTGCCCAAGAGCTACTGAGGAATTTCGACATGGGTCTGATGGAAGGCAAGGCCGTGCTCGTGACGGGCGCGGGTCGCGGCGTGGGGCGCGGCATTGCGCTGGCGATGGCGAAGGCGGGCGCAGCCGTCGTGGTCAACGACCTTGGCGTGTCGCTGACCGGGGAAGGGCAGGAAGGTGCCTCTCCGGCCGAACTGGTCGTTGAGGAAATCCGCGCCATGGGCGGTCGCGCCGTGGCCAATCACGACAGCGTGTCCGACTGGATCGGCGCGGGCCGTATGGTCAAGAACACGGTCGACAATTTCGGCCGGATCGATGGCGTGGTGAACAACGCGGGCAACTTGCGCGATGTGTTCTTCCACAAGATGAGCCCCGACGATTTCCGTGCGGTGATCGAAGTCCATCTGATGGGCAGCTTCAACACCAGCCGCGCCGCCGCGCCGTTCTTCAAGGAGCAGGGCAGCGGGGCCTATGTGCACATGACGTCATCGACGGGCCTTGTCGGCAACATGGGGCAAGCGAACTATGCGGCGGCAAAGCTGGGCATCGTCGGCCTGTCGAAGTCCATCGCGCTCGACATGCAGCGTTTCGGCGTGCGGTCGAACGCGGTCGCGCCCTGGGCCTGGACGCGCATGATCGACTCCATCCCGACCGACACGCCCGAGCAGCAGGCGCGGGTCGAAGGGCTCAAGAAGCTCGATGCCAACAAGATCGGTCCGTTCTGCGTGGCGCTGTGCAGCGATGCTGCGGCCAAGGTCACCGGGCAGATCTTTGGCGTGCGCAACAACGAGATCTACCTGTTCTCGCAACCGCGCCCGGTGCGCACCGCGCACACCGCCGAGGGCTGGACGCCGGAGACCATTGCCGAGCGCGTGTTCCCGCAGTTCGCCAATGACTTCTATCCGCTGCACCGCTCGGGCGACTGGTTCACCTGGGACCCGGTTTGACGTGATCGATCCTGCCGCCATTCTCGCCTACGACTTCGGCGAGCCGGAGGAGAGCTACGCCCCGCGCGATGCGATCCTCTATGCGCTGGGCCTGGGTCTGGGCTCAGATCCGCTGGATGCGGGTGATCTGCGCTTTCTCGACGAGCGGGCGCTGGCGGTTCTGCCCACGTTTGCGGTCACCCGTTGCACGCCGGGAATGTGGATACGCGATCCCGCGCTCGGGCTCGATTTCGGCAAGCTGGTCCATTCGGCACAGTGGGCGGAGTTTCCTGCCCCGCTGCCGCCTTCGGCCCGCGTGCGCGGATCGGCCCGGGTGGTCTCGCTGACCGACCGGGGCGAGGGCAAGGGCGCGGTGCTGGTGCTGGAGCGGACGATTGCGGATGCCGATAGCGGGGCCGTCTATTGCCGTCTGCACCAGACGCTGCTGCTGCGCGGCGATGGCGGCTTTGGCGGACCTCCCGCCCCGCGCGAGCAGGCCGTGCCGCTGCCGGACGAACCCGATGCGCGCACAACTTTCGCGGTCTCCCCGCGCGCGGCGCTGATCTATCGTCTTTCGGGCGACTGGAACCCGCTGCATCTCGACCCTGACATTGCCTCGCGTGCGGGCTTTTCGCGCCCGATCCTGCATGGCCTTGCCAGCTACGGGACTACCGGCGTTGCGGTTTCCCGTGCGCTCGGTCGTGACCCTGCGTCGCAGGCCATGCTCGCCTGCCGCTTTTCCGGCGTGGTCATGCCCGGAGACGCCATCACATTCAGCATCTGGCGCAATGGTGACGCCGGTGCCCGTTTCACCGCCCATGTCGGCGAGCGCAAGGTGCTCGACGGTGGCGAGATTGCATGGAGAGATCAATGAACGGACGCGAACTCGCCCGATCGCTCAAGTCACGGCTGCGGTTGCCGGTCATGGCGGGGCCGATGTTCATCGCCTCGACTGCCGATCTGGTGATCGCGCAGTGCAAGGCCGGCATCATCGGTGCGATGCCCGCGCTCAATCCGCGGACCACCGCTGACCTCGACGCAGACATTGCCCGCATCAGGGCGAGCGTGGGCGACATGCCCTATGCGATCAATCTCGTCGCCCACAAGAGCAACTCGCGGCTTGAGGCCGATCTCGAAGTGGTGCTGCGCCACAAGGTGCCGATCGTGGTGCTGGCGCTGGCGGCCAATCCCGATCTGGTGCGCCAGCTCCAGGCCAATGGCAGTCTGGTGTTCCAGGACGTGGTCAAGGACCGCCATGCCCGCAAGTGCGCCGAAATGGGCGTCGACGGGATCATCGCAGTGGGCGCAGGGGCAGGGGGGCACACCGGCGATACCTCGCCTTTCGCGCTGATGCAGGAAATCCGCGAATGGTGGGACGGACTGCTGATCCTCTCGGGCTGCATCGCCAATGGCCGTTCGGTGCTCGCCGCCGAAGTGCTGGGGGCAGACCTTGCCTATGTCGGCTCGGCCTTCCTCGCATCGGAGGAGGCCAATACGCAGGACCACTTCAAGCAGATGATCGTGGACGGTGCCTCGAAGGACATCGTCACCACCAACTGCTTCACCGGGGTCAATGCCAATTTCCTGCGTCCCTCGCTGATCGAGCACGGCCTTGACCCGGACAACCTGCAGAAGCGCAGCGGCGGCGGGATCAACATCGATGGCGGTGGCGACAATGCCAAGGCGTGGAAGGAAATCTGGAGCGCCGGGCAAGGCATCGGAGCGGTCAAGCGCGCAGAGCCTGCGGGCGCATGGATCGACTGGCTGGCCGGCGACTACGCTGCCGCACGCGCCGCCATGGGCCTCGCGGCCTGAAGGAATGCAAGAGATGAGCCTCGATTCCCTGTTCAGCCCGCTGGACCTTGGCAGCCTGACGCTGCCAAACCGCGTAATCATGGCGCCGCTCACCCGAGCCCGCGCCAGTGTCGACAACGTTCCTTGTGCGCTGATGGGACAGTACTATGCGCAGCGCGCGGATTGCGGACTGATCGTGTCGGAAGCAACGGCGGTCGATCCGTTCGGTATGGGCTGGTACCGCGTGCCGGGGATCTGGAATGACGATCAGGTCCGGGGCTGGCAAGGCGTGACCACGGCTGTCCACGACGCCGGTGGGCGGATATTCGCGCAGCTTTGGCACATGGGGCGGCTCGTCCTGCCGGACTATATCGGCGGCGCGCAGCCGATCGGGCCGTCGGCCATTGCCGGCGTGGGCGAGACCATGGCCCCGCCACCGCCCGACTATGCCGGCGGCTTCCTGCCGATGAAATCCTATGTCGTCCCGCGTGAAATGACGGCGGAAGACATCGCCCGGGTGATCGAGGCTTATGGCAGGGGCGCGGTGAATGCCCTGCGCGCAGGGTTCGACGGAGTCGAGATCCATGCCGCCAATGGCTACATCATCGACCAGTTCCTCCAGTCGAATTCCAACCATCGGACCGACGCCTACGGCGGCAGCCTCGCCAATCGCACACGCTTCTTGCGCGAAGTGCTCGAGGCGGTGATGCGCTCGGCCCCCCCCGGCCGCGTTGGCATCCGCATCAGCCCGACGAGCGACCGCAAGGGCATGGGCGACGAGAATCCGGGTGCGCTGGCCGAAGCGGTCGCGCAGATCGCACAGGACTTCGGCATCGCCTATCTCCACCTGATCGAACCGATTGCTTCGGGCTTCATGGAAAAGCCGGTGAACCCGGTGATCGACCGCGTCCGCGCCCTGTTCGGCGGCGTGCTGGTGCAGAACGGCAGCTTCGACGGTCAGGCAGCCAATGCCTGCATCGCGGCGGGCAAGGCCGACGCCGTGTCGTTCGGCAGGCCCTATATCGCCAATCCCGATCTGGTCACGCGCATGCGCAACGGCTTGCCGCTGGCACAGCCCAACTTCGACTACGCCTATGTCGGCGAAGAGAAAGGCTATACCGATTATCCGCCTGCCCACGTGAGCTGAAGCTCCGGGGCAAGCGGAAGCGGGGGAGGGCGAGGCCGGGGCTTTTGACAGGCCTGCCTCGCCCGACCTCTTCAGGTCCCGACTGGTTCAGGCGACATTGCGCCCGGCTTCGGCCCAATAGGGCGCGCGCAGGTCTTTCTTGGAGACCTTGCCACTCGGAACCAGCGGGAAGCTGTCCATGAACTCGACACGCTTGGGCACCTTGTAGGCTGCAAGGATCGTGCGGGCATGGGCAATCAGCGCCGGACCATCGAGCGTGCTGCCCTCGCGCCGGATGACGCAGGCCATGACCGCCTCGCCCCAGCGATCGTCGGGCACGCCGATCACCGCCACTTGCGCCACTTCGGGATGCGTCGAAAGTGCGTTCTCGACTTCGGCGGAGTAGATGTTCTCGCCGCCAGAGACGATCATGTCCTTCACCCGGTCGACGATGTAGTACAGGCCCTCGGCATCGCGCCGCGCGACGTCGCCGGTACGATACCAGCCGTTCTCCAGCACTTTGGCCGTCGCTTCGGGCTGGTTCCAGTAACCGGTGGTGATGGCGGGCGAGCGGGCGACCAGCTCGCCCGGTTCGCCCTCGGCCACGTCGTTGCCGTCGGCATCGACGATGCGGAATTCGATCAGCGGCAGCGGGCGTCCGCATGATTGGAGCCTGGCTTCGTTTTCGAGGTCATGCTCTTCGGGCCGCAGGATCGAGAACGCCCCGCCTGCCTCGGTTGCACCGTAAAACTGCATGAACTTGCCCGGCATCCGCACGATGGCGCGCTTGATCAGGCCGAGCGAGATAGCCGATCCCGCATAGAGGGTGAGGCGGATCGAAGAAAAATCGGTCGTCTCGGCCCGGGGATGATCGAGCAGCATCTGGATCATCGTCGGGGTCAGCGTCAGCAGCGTCGGGCGGTCCTGCTGGATCGTCTCGCACACGACGGCCGGATCGAACTGGCGCACGATCGAGATGGCTACGCCATTGTAGAGGCACTGGAAGGCAATGCCGATGGACAGGAGGTGGAAGTTTGGCAGCGGATTGATGAAGATGTCGCCGTCGTGCCAGTCATAGGCAGGTTCGAGATGCTCGCACAGGCGCATGCGGTTGAACCCGCCGTGGCTCAACATCACGCCCTTGGGGACGCCGGTCGTGCCGGAGGTGTAGAGCTGGATCGCTGTGTCCTCCTCGCTGATGTGCAAGGCAGGACGGCTGGCGGGCTGCGCGGCAAACTGCGCTTCGAGCGTGTCTTCGCCATCGAACCACACGACCTCGACCGGCACGTCCGCAAGGTCGGCGGCGGCGTGCCACAGGTCTGTCAGTCCGCGCTCGACGAAGACCAGCCGCGCCGCGCTGTCGCGCAGGAGTTGCGCCAGTTCCGGCGCAGAGAGCCGCCAGTTGAACGGGATGAAGGCGGCTCTTGTCTTGGCGGAGGCGATGAGCGCGAAGTAGAAGTCCGGGCTGTTCAGACCGAGGAAGCCGACACGGTCGCCTGCGCAGTCCTGCCCGCCGATGCCGCGCGCCAGCAGGCCGTTGGCGATGCGGTTGGCGATCGCATCGTAGGCGCCGAAACCGATCGTCCTTGCGCCGCTTACCAGTGCGCGCCGGTCAGGGCTGTGGCGCGCATGGTATTCGATGAATTCCCCAAGCGTGCGCACTTCGGGATAGACCCACATCTCCGAATCCTCTCCAAAGGAAACCAGTTTACTAAGTGAGGCCTAAACCATCCTGCGCTCGCTTGCAAATTATAGAATGTTGCCGGAGCCGTTCTCAGCGCCCGATAAACCGGGCCTTGCGCTTCTGGCCAAAGGCGGTGAGCCCTTCGCGGGCGTCGGCGGTCCCGGCAATGCGGGCAAGCCCTTGCGCTTCGCGCTCGAGCTGCGCGTCCAAGGGCTCGCTCGCGGCCGAGACGAGAAGGCGCCGGATCTCGCCATAGGCCGCGGTCGGCCCCGATGCGAGTTGGCGGGCTATCGCCTCGGCCCGTGCCAGAACCGCCTCGCTTTCGACCACTTCGTCGCACAGCCCTGCGGCCAGTGCGGTCTGGGCATCGAGCGTTTCGTTGAGCAGGAGGTACTTGCGCGCACGTGCCAGCCCCATACGGCGGCTGAGCATGATCGAACTTCCGGCATCGCAGCAATAGCCGATCCCGGCATAGGCGGCGACGAACCGGGTCGAGGATTCGGCCACGATGATGTCGGCCCCCGCGATCATGCCTGCCATGCCGCCCGCGCAGATGCCCTGAACGGCGGCAACGATGGGGGCATCGAGGCGCTGCATCCGGGCGATGCCCATGTGCAGGTCGGCCGTCCACTTGCGGATCTGCATCGGCAGGGCATCGAGGTTCTGCAGAAACATCGCGATGTCCCCCCCGAAGCTGAAATTGCGCCCTTCCGCCGTGACGAGAATGGCGCGCACGGTCGGGTCCGACGCCAGTTCGTTGGCGACGTCGCAGAACTCGGCGCAGAACGTGCCGTCGATCGGATTGCCGCGGGCCGGCTGGCAAAAGGTGAGACGGACGAGGCCGTCCTCGCGCTCGAGGCGCATGGCGCTGTAGGTCATGTGGGATTCGCTCCTGAAAGCACGCGATGTCAGTCGATCAGCAGGATGGCCTTGATGGCTTTGCCATGGTGCGCGTCCTCGATGGCCTGATTGATCTCCGAAAGGGCGTAGGTCCGCGAGAACTTCTCGATCGGCAACCGCCCGGCCTTGTGGTGTGCAAGCAGTTCGGGAAGGAAGACCTGAGGATCGGAATCCCCCTCGACGATGCCGCGTACGGTCCCGCCCTGGGTCAGGAGTTGCAGCATCGGCACCGACAGTGCAGCGTCAAGCGATCCCGGAACGCCCAGCAGGCCCAGCCTGCCACGATTGGCAAGCATGTTTACCGCTTGCTGCACCACCGGCATGAAGCCGCTGGTATCCAGCACCATGTCCGCGCCTTCGGGAACGATGGCGCGCACTGCGGCGGCAACGTCGCCCTGTCCGTCGAGAACATGGGTCGCGCCCAGTTCGAGCGCCATCGCGCGCCGGGCTTCCTGTGGTTCGACGACGATGATCGTCGCACATCCGGCGATGCATCCGCCGAGCAGGGCTGAAAGGCCAACTGCACCCGCGCCCAGCACCACCAGCGTCTCTCCCGTGCGTGCGCCGAGCGAGCGCAGCACGCCGCCCGCGCCGGTCTGGATGCCGCAGCCGAGCGGGGCGAGTGCCGCAAGATCGGCATCGTCATCGACTTTCAGCACATTGCGCTCGTTGGCGACCGCCAGAGACGAGAACGAGGATTGACCGAAGAAGTTGTCGGCCACCGGCTGCCCGTCACGCGTGATGCGGGTCGATCCGTCGGCGCGGGCAGCCACCATGTTCAGAGGCACGAAACTGTTGCAATAGGCCGGCTCGTGGTGCGCGCAGGGCTTGCAGCCGCCACAGGAATTGAACGTCAGCAGCACCTTGTCGCCTGGCTTCACGCTGGTGACGCCTTCGCCGACGGACTCCACGATCCCTGCGCCTTCGTGACCCAGCACTGCAGGGAACTGCAGGCCCATGACGCCAGAGGCAATGACCAGATCGGTATGGCAGATGCCCACCGCCTTGATCGCCACGCGCACTTCGCCCGCCTGCGGTGCCGCGACGTCGACGGTTTCGACCGCAAACGGGCCGTTGGGCTGGTTCAATACGGCGGCGGTTGCTTGCATGTGGTTCTGTTCCTTCAATAGCGGGTGCGGATCGCATCGCGGTTGCGCGTGAGATATCCGCGGCTCAGGCCGATCTGCTGCACGCCATGGCCGAGGTGCAGCCCATCGGGCGCCTGGCACGAGACGCGGAGCGAGCTTTGCAGGTAGGTGTTGGAAGGACAGGGCGCCCAGTAGCAGCCGTTCACCGTGGAATAGGTGAGGTCGAAGCGCTTGCCGCGAACGTCGGTCACCGAAAGCCTCCCTCCCATTGCCATGGCACCCATGTAGTCCTGCTCACCTTCGCTCGACACGAGGCCGAACACCTCCCCGCCTTCGAGAACGTAACCCGAAACATGCGGGCCAAGAGTCGTGCGGGTTGCAATATCGTGACCAGTAAACAGGTGAACAGTCAAGCCCTCTCCGAAGCTCGCATGCCACCAGATCACGGAACCGTTGTTGCGCTCGGGCCTTGGCCCCCAGCTGCGATCTCCAGTCTCTACGCAGTCTACGCGCAGTTCGCGCCCCCGCACGATAAGCGTTCCCGTTATATGGTACGTCTGTTCATAATGTCCCGACCAGCTTGCGTCCCAGGCTGGCCCGGTGCGGGCAGCGGCAGTAGGGTCCATCGCCGGATCGTTGATGTCGTAGGGTTCGTGCAGGGCGCGATATTCAAGGTCGAAGCCGGTTTCGTCGAAGCCCTCGTAGCGCAGCCGGTAAAGCTTGAGCGGCTCGATCACTTCGAAGGACAGGCCGTTTGGCAGGGAGAACCGCAGCAGCGTTTCGGGGCACGGCAGGTGCTGCATGTTGTCGACGTAAAGCTGCTCCTCCCAGAGCGGGGCGATGCGGTCGATCATCGTGATATCGCACATGGCCACCCCGAGCTTTGGCCGCATGACGAGATAGACGATCGCGTTGATGTTCGCTTCGGGAACGCAGAAGGGCAGCGCAAGCGTTTCAGCCCATTGCCAGGTGCTGTCCTCGCCGAAATGGAAGTCGAAATCTTCCGGGCGGATCACAGCGTGTCAAAGCCAAAGGGGGCGAACCACTGGCGGTCCTTCAGCGAGCGCTCGCTCTCGTGGCGCAGGATCTCTGCCGAAAGGAATGCCCGCGATTGCGCATCGGCATCGCAGGCCGCAGCCTTGACGAGCGCGTCGATTGCCTGAAGGACGTTCTGGCGACCGACCCTGACGGCCGAGGGGCTTTCGCCCAGCGTCGCTGCCTCGGTCCTCGCAACTGTCAATGCGGAAAGAGCCATCGTCGTCTGCTCACCGCCCGAGATGCCTGCCGACAGGGCCTCTGCCAAGGTCAGGGCATCTTCCAGTTCGCCGCGCTCGAAGGCGGGGGCCTCGTCGATCTGCGCCCGGATTATCTGCAGGTGCCCGATGCAGAGGTGGACCTGCTCCTGCGCGAGCGAGGTATCGGGCAGCAGGTGGGGCAGGATCACTTCAGACAGCGCTCGCACCACGCTGGCGAGGCGTTCGTCGATATCGGGGCTCATGCTGGTTCTCCCTGCTGGAGCAGGCGGACAAGGTCACCGGCGAACATTGCGGTGGCCGAGGCAAGGAAGGTCAGGAGTACGTCCTGGTGATTGTGCTGCGAGCGGGCTGCGGCAGGGCCGTTAGCGCCACAGATCACGTAGCATTTGTAGCTCGACAGGACGTCGTAATAGTGGAGCGTGCGGCGGTTGACCGTGCGTCCGGACCGGCGTTCGTATTCCGTGATGAACTCCTCGCGGCCGAACAGGTCACTGGCGCGGAAATTGCCATCCTCCCAAGTGCCGAAGATCTGCATGAGGACCCAGCCGAGGTCCTCGTGGAAATCGCCGATGCGTGCCAGCTCCCAGTCGAGCAGCGCGGTGATTTCGCCACTATTCTCGTCGAACAGGTAATTGCCGGTCCGGTAATCGCCGTGGGTGAGCACGAGGTTTTCGGGCGGGCAATCCGGCATGTTGTCCAGCAGCCATTGCTCCGCCAGCGCGAGGACAGGGCGCGTCTCGCCCTGGTCGATCCGCCAGAGTTCGCGCCAGTAGTTCATCCCCCAGCGCGGAGCCTGCTTCGGGTCCTGATCGGGAACGTCGAAGCCGGGCAACGGGTTGGCGCGGAAGTCGTAGCGGTGGATCGAGACGAGGTGATCAAGGAACTGGTCCTTGAGCTTCGCGCGCAAGCTATCGCCCAGCCAAGTACCGAGGCCGGAGACCTTTATGCCCGAGCCGCTCGGCTTGGTTACACCCCGCACGACCTTCATGATCGCGGCAGGTTGCGGGAAATGGCTTCCCGCAGCGTCGATCCATGCCGCCTCGGGCACGGGCACGCAGTCCTTCATCGCCTCGAGCAGGACGAACTCGCGTTCGCGATCGGTTTCGGTAATGGCCGAGCGTGGGTCCATCCGCAGCAGGTATTGCTCGGCTGAGCCATCGGTGTCGGTGAGGGCGAAGAAGAACTGCTCCTTCGAAGCGCCGCCACCTACGCGACTGACTCCCGAAACGCTTGTGCCGGGTTTTACGGTGGCAAAGTATCCCTCAAGCAGCGCTGTCACTTCGGGGATCAGGGCCGCGCGATAAGGGGGGAGGCTGCGATTGGCCGCGCGCCGATCCAGTATGCGGCGGTGGACGGTTTCCATGTCGTTCATGGTGTTCCTGCCTTCTCAGTAGGGCCCATTGGCGCGGATGTGCTCAAGGTAGGTGGTGGGCCAAGCGCACTCCATCCAGCCAACGCCCGCCTTGCCATCGATCAGGACCTGTGCACCGCTTTCGTTGAGGCTGATTGAGGGATCGGGGACAAGGCAGTAGGTCCCGAAGACGCTGCCCTCGACAGAGGTTGCCCGGCCCGCGCGGTCGACGATGCTGGCGCGGTACCCAGTCTGGAGATACCGTTCGTCATAGTCGACATCGACGCAGACCGTATCGACGCCGCTCATCAGGCCGTCCTTGAACACGTAACCCCTGACGTGTTCCTTGCCGAGAGCGTTGAAGCGCCAGAAGTGGAGTGACACGTCCGTGCCGACCTGGCCGACGAACCATTCGTATTGCTGGAACGGCACCCAGTCGCGTGTGCCCCAGGAATGGTCGCGGTGCCCCGTGGCATCGACCTCGATCACCCGATCGCCGATCCGCAATGTGCCCCGCACGCGCCCTGCCTGCTCGATGCGGTCCACCGCGCAATACTTCGGGCAGCCACGCGGGTCTGCGCCATAGGAGTAGGGCGGGTGGAAGGCCTCGAAAGTGACATCGACCGTCGCCTCCGGCGTCTCCCAGAACAGCGAGGCGCGGTCGAACTTGAGGTCCTGCGCCATGCGGAAGCTGTCGATGCGCCAATCGTCGAAACCCATGTCGCGCGGGACGGGACGATCGGCAAGCCGCTGCTGGATGGGCGCCCCGCCGACGCCGGGGCCGAACACGGCAAGCGCCGCGCCTGCCTCGCTGTTCCTGTTCACCCAGGTATACGTGAAGAAGGCAATGCGATGTTCGGGCAGGACGACGATGTAGGGAATGGACTCCCGCGCCTGCAGGATATCGGGCAGTTCGTGACGCCCGTCGTGCACTGGATCGATTGCCATTTCTGGTTCGGCCAGCACGGAATTGTCAAACATCGCAATCTCCCGGTCTTGTGTTCATGCCAGCCAGTATCCGGCCAGCAGTATTGTCATCACTGTGATCAGCCACAGTTCAAGCAGCAGGCGAAGCGACCGGGTGTTCCAGCCGACGTCCATGTAGTGGCCGACGACGAGGCGCATCTTGAGCCCCGCCAGCAGCACGGCGGCCGTCGCTGCGATGCGCGCAGGTGCAAGGCCTTCGGCAAGGGCAAACCCGGCAAGGCTTGCGCCAGCCAGCATGAGCCATATCGCTGCAACGGAAAGCGGTCTGCCTTGCCCCTCGGTCATGCGGCACGCAGCAGGTAAAGCATGGCGAAGAGAGCGATCCACAGCAGGTCGACCATGTGCCAGTACGCCCCGCCAGCCTCGATCCAGCGCAGACGATCCGTACCTGCCAGATCCTCCTTGCCAGCCATCACGAACAGCGCGACGAGCACGATCAGGCCGATCACGAAATGCAAGAAGTGAACGCCTGTGAAGACGAAGTAGTAGGTGAAGAACTCGCTGGTGGTCAGCCCCAGCCCTTGCGCCAGCTTGGCCTTCCATTCGAGAGCCTTGGACAGGCCGAAAGGCAGGCCACTGACAAGCGCAAGCATCAGATACTGTTGCACTTTGCGCCAGCGGCCAGCCTGCGCTTCGCGTGTTGCCTTGGCCATCAACGCACCGCTGGTCAGCAAGATCAGCGTGTTGGCAAGGCCGAAGCGCAGGTCGAGGTGCGTGCGGGCGGCCTCGTAAGCCTCCGGAGCGGCGGCGCGCCCTGCCATAAAGACGAGGAAGAACACCGCAAAGGCGCACATGTCGGCCAGGATGAAGAACCAGACGCCTGAATCTCCCGGCGTGTCCCCCGGCAGGCGGCCCTCGTCCTCGGTGACACTGCGGCCTTGCATCTGCGCCTACTCGCCGCGCTCGATCCGGCCTATGGCCTTGAGGACGTAGCCCGTAAGGACAGGCACCCAAGCCATCCAGATCAGGAACTCGATCCAGAAGTTGAGAATGCCCGACCGTGCAAATGCACCGTTGCGGAAATAGGGCATCACGCATTCGATGATGAACATGAACCCGACCCAGATGCCATACCAGGCCAGCCATTTGGGGATAAGCGGCTTGGTGCGCTTGTCACCGAGGAAGCCCACCCCCAACGCGAAGAGCTGTACCGAGGTCACGGCATAGGCAAGGTCGATCAGCAGCCATGCCATGTCATAGAGCATCTGGATCATCCAGTCGGGCAGGGCCTCGGGCCTGAATGCTGCGGTCAGCCAGAACGATGACGGGATCAGCACGGTGATCGTCGTCCAGGCAGCGCCCACACGAGCGAGCTGGACGAGGATCGTGTCCTTGCCGTCCACCTGTTCGAGAACTTTGGCCAGCGAATAGCCCCAGACGCCATAGGCAGGTGCAAAGGTCATTGCCACGACCATGCCGAGCCTTGCGCCATTGGCATTTTCCCGGAACCATCCGGCCACTTCAGAGGCTGGCGTATCAGGCGTGAAGGGCGGGAAATTGTGGCCCAGAACGCCCCAGCAATAATAGAATACCGCCACGAACAGCGGCCCCATCCAGGCGCAGAAGCGCCAGTAGCGTGTGTCGACGGTCTTTTCGTCAGACAATGACATCAATGATCTCCGAAGAAAAAAGCGGGGCGGAAGTTGGCCTTCCGCCCCGGCAGGTGTGGAGAAATCAGAAGCGCATCGTCGCCTCTACGCCGAAGGTGCGGGGCTGGGCGCGAACGCGATAGCCGTTGCCGAAGAGGTTTTCGATGGCGATGCCGTAGGGATAGTAGGTCTTGTTCGTCAGGTTCTTGCCCCAGACCGCCAGCGAGTAGTTCGCATGGGTTAGGGTGATCCGCCCGTTGAGAAGCCAGTAGTCGCCTTCGCCCTGTCCGAACTTGCCCGATGCCACGGCGGTCAGCGGACCACGACTGTAGTCCTTGAAGGAGTCGAAGTAGAAGCGGCCGGTGTAGTTGGCATCGCCATGCAAGGTCAGCTTGGTCGTGCCGTTGTCGAACGCGTTGAAATCGAACCCGAGGGTGGCCGAGGACTTGGCCGCGAACGGGAAGGGGTTACCCGCGACGCTGACCGGCCCGCCCGAGGAAACCACGCAGCTTCCGAGCTGTGCGGGGAAGTTCGGGATCGTGGCGGGATTGGCGGGGCAGGCACCGCCCTTGTACTTGCTGTCCAGCAGGCCGAAGCTTGCGTTCAGAGTCAGGCTTTCGATCGGCTTGACGGTGAGTTCTGCCTCGATGCCCTTCATCGTGCCATCGAGCGAGATCAGGTTCGCCGTCGCCGTGGCGTCCACGACCTGGCCCTGCTGGCCCTGATAGTCTTAGATGAACGCGGAGATGTTGAACTGTGCGCGGTTGTCCCAGAAACGCGACTTCAGGCCGATTTCGTAGGCGTTCACCTGCTCGGGCTTCACGAAGTACACCTGGTTGGCGCTGCCATAGGCAAGGCCGTTGAAGGTGCCGGCGCGATAGCCACGGCTGTAGCTGGCATAGACCATTACGCCATCCGTCGGCTTCCAGTCGATGATGGCGCGGCCTGAGAACTTGCCCGATGAGCCGTCGCGAGACAGTCCGCCCGGAACAGGGATGCCCAGGTCCTGGAACGAAGGTATCACCACGTTGCCGGCCTCGTTTCGCACGGCCTGCAGGAAGTATGGCGCAAATGCCCCGCCCTGCTGGAAGTTCGAAACCGTGATCAGCCGGGCGTTGCCGGCGTCGTCGAAATAGGTCGTGACGCCGTCGCGGAACTTGTTCTTGTCCCAGGTGTAGCGCAGGCCTGCGGTGAACTTGATCGTGGGCGTGACTTCGTAGCTGCCTTCGCCATAGATCGCGTAGCTGTCGCGGATCTGCTTGAAGTGCTGGTTCGCGCGGATACCGGTGGGTAGAGACCCAGCGGAAAGAGCTGTGCCGTTGAAAGCGCCGCCGGGGTTGAAATAGGTGTTCGGCAGGCCCAACGCAGCGCGGACATCGCTGGTGAAGTTGAAGAAGTCCGGCGTGTTGTCTGCTGTCACCGTGTCCTTGCCGTAATAGGCGCCGACGATCATCTTGAAGCGACCGCCATTGTAATCGAGCCGCACGTCCTGGTTGAAGGCGTGGAACTTCGATTTGTAGCCGATCGAGCACAGACGCAGCGGCGTCGCGTCGCAATCGGTGGCAGTCTGCTGGTAGAGTCCATCGTCATAGCCGGTGATGGAGACGAGCTTCAGGTTGTCGGACAGTTCGAAGCGGGCATCGAACACGGCTCCCCGGGCGCGGGTCTTGGCGATCCCGACGGTGTCTGCCTCGATCTCGTTGATGCCGAGTCCGCGGCCCGCCTGGCTGTAGCTGGCAGGCACGAGTCCCGCAGGCGAGAGTGCGCCGAACAGTCCGCCGAGCAGGAAGTTCGAACTGGTGTAGTCGATCAGGTCGTTGGTCTTGGACTGTCCGGTCGGGATCGGGGTTTCCGTGCCGCCTTCGGAACGCGCGGCATAGAGCTTGAGCTTGAGGTCGATCGTTTCCGTCGGCTTGGCCCGAATGATCAGGCGACCACCATAGGTTTCAGCGCCACCCGGGTTGATGCCGGAATTGCGGTTGAGGCCCGATGCGCCTCCGGCAGCCGAGGTGTTGAGGCCAGCTGCCAGCCGGTTGTGCACATAGGAGTCCGAGTTGACGTAAGTCCCGGCAATGCGGATGCCGAGCTTGTCTTCGACCGGCGTGAATTCCAGCGCCGCTTCGGCATTGACCCGGTTATAGTTGCCGTATCCCGCCGTCACATAGCCTTCGGTGCCCGAAAGCGAGGGACCCTTGGTAATAAAGTTGATCGCGCCGCCGGTCGTGTTTCTTCCGTAGAGCGTGCCCTGCGGGCCGCGCACCACTTCGATCTGCTGGAGATCGTAAAGCTGCTGCCCATGGCTCGCGCGGAATGCCTGGTACACTTCATCGACATAGACGCCGACGGGCGATGCCGCATTCGCGTTGAATTCGGTGCCGACGCCAACGCCGCGCAACGAGAAGTTCGGCTGCTGTTGGCCGTAAGGCGAGGACACCTGCAGGTTCGGCATCGAATTGCTGAGGTCGGACGTTTCGAACACGCCCTTGGCCTGCAGCGCCGAGGCCGGAATGGCAGAGACGGCGACTGGCACGTTCTGCAAGTTCTCGGACCGCTTCGTCGCCGTCACGACGATTTCGGCAAGGCCCGGACCTTCAGGTGCCTGCGCCTGCTGCGGCGTCTCGCTGGAATTATCGGCGGCATGCGCCGGTGTCGTCATGGCAATCGCAATCGCGCACAGGCTGACGTGCCCAATGGCCTTCATGGCTTCCTCCCTCTCTTCCCTTGTCACGATCCGCGGCCTTGCCGTCGTTTTTGCGTGACCTCTCTACGTAATTTAGGATAGATGGAGGTAATGTCAACTGCTTTACGACATGGCCCAGCATTTGTTACAGGGGTCGCGGCGCAAGGCGGGAATTTGCCTGATCGGGCAGCGCTTCAAGGGGAATGGGAGATGTTCAGTAAGTGGTTTGCAAAGAGACCCCTGCCCAAGGTCTCGATTGCCGACTCGGGCCTCAGCTACGAGGTCGGGCGCAATGAAACCGTGCTGGAGGCGGCACTCAAGGCGGGCATCGCCTATCCCCACGATTGCACCGTGGGCACTTGCGGCTCGTGCCGCACACGCCTGCTCGCAGGCAAGGTCGATGCCATCACCCCGTTCGGCTACACGCTGAGCCGCGAAGAACTGCAGGCCGGATACATCCTCGCCTGTCAGGCGGTCCCCGAGAGCGACCTTGTCGTCGACGTTCCAATGGGTGGGCCTGCAGCGCGCTCGACAAAGGGGCGAATCGTCGAGCAACGCGATCTCACGCACGACATCCGGGCTGTGACCTGGGAGGTTGCGTCACCGGTCGAGTATCGGGCCGGACAGTACATGAGCGTCACCTGCGCAGGCATGCCGGGCCCGCGATCCTACTCGTTCAGCGCCGCGCCCCAACCGGGAGGCCAGACCCGCCTTTCCGCCTTCATCCGGCTGGTTCCGGGCGGCGCGTTCACCGAAGCGCTCTTTGCAGGGCAGCTCGATCAGGCCGAGTTCGACATCGAGGCGCCGCACGGCGGGTTCTGGTTACGCGAAGGCAGGGGACCGATCGTGCTGATCGGCGGAGGTAGCGGCCTTTCCCCGCTGATGAGCCTGCTCGAGGACGCAGCCGCCCGTGGCGTCGAGCGTGATGCGATCCTGCTGTTCGGTGGTCGGACCGAGCGCGACCTCTATTGCATCGATGAAATCGCGCAGATCGCGTCGCGCTGGCGCGGCCGGTTCGAGTTTCGTCCCGCCTTGTCGGACGAGCAGGTTGCCGGACGCCGCTACGGTCTGGTCACCGCAGAAATTCCCTCGGCCCTGATGGACCTCGGAGGCAGTGCCGACCTGCAAGGCTATCTCTGCGGCCCGCCGGGCATGATCGACGCGGGCGTTGCCGCGCTCGTCGCGGCGGGCGTCCCCATAACATCCATTTTCTACGACAAGTTCACCGATGCCGGCACCGGAAAATCCTGATGCCCGGCAAATACTGATTGGAAGAGGATCCATGACACAATCACGAGACACATTCTTCATCGGCAATGCATGGGTCAAACCCGCGAGCAGCCGCAAGTTCACTCTGGTCAATGCATCGACCGAGGAGGTTATCGGCACGGTGCCCGAAGCGGTCGAAGCCGATGTCGATGCGGCTGTTGCCGCCGCGCGCCAGGCCTTGGTCGCAGGCCCTTGGGCGCGTGCCACGCCAGCCGAGCGCGCCGATGTCATGGATCGCTTCCTGGGTGCGCTTGCCGCCCGCAGCGACGACATCGCCCGCGCGGTCAGTGCACAGAACGGAATGCCGCTGGCGGTGAGCAGCCAGCTCGAAGGGCAGTTCGCAATCGGCGTCGTTCAGTACTACGCCGCGTTGGCCCGTTCGCTGGGCGAACCCGATGTCCGCGCCTCGCAGATGGGCAAGGAAACGCTGGTGGAGCGCTCGCCGATCGGCGTGGTGGCGGCAATCGTGCCGTGGAACTTCCCGGTGACGCTAGCTCTCAACAAGATTGCGCCAGCCATGGCAGCGGGCTGCACCGTAGTGATCAAGCCATCACCCGGCACCGTGCTCGACAGCTACATCATCGCAGAAGCCGCGCTCGAAGCGGGCGTTCCGGCGGGCGTTCTCAACTGGGTGGCGGCAGACCGCGACGTCGGGGCCTATCTCGTCTCGCATCCTGGTGTGGACAAGGTGGCGTTCACCGGCTCCACCCCGGCAGGCCGTTCCATCGCGCGTACCTGTGGCGAACTGCTTCGTCCGGTCACGCTCGAACTTGGCGGCAAGTCGGCGGCTATCCTGCTGGAGGATGCCGACATCGGCAGCTTCCTGCAGGGGGTGCCCTTTGCCTGCATGCTCAACAACGGGCAGGCCTGCTTCAACGGGACCCGCGTCCTCGCACCGCGCAGCCGCTACGGCGAGGTCGTCGATGCGCTGGCAGGTTTTGCCTCGGCGCTGACGGTTGGCGATGCGCTCGATCCGGAAACGCACGTCGGCCCGATGGCTTCGGCCGCGCATCGTGACCGGGTCGAGGGGTACATCGCCATCGGCAAGGATGAGGCCCGGCTGGTGGCAGGCGGCGGACGCCCGAAGGCCACCAATCGCGGCTGGTTCGTCGAGCCGACGATCTTCGCCGATGTCGACAACACCGATCGCATCGCTCGCGAGGAGATCTTCGGTCCGGTGCTCGCCGTCATCCCCTATGATGGCGAGGACGAGGCCATCCGTATCGCCAACGACAGCGACTATGGCCTCGGCGGCTCGGTGTGGTCGGCTGATAGCGCCCATGCGCTCGACGTGGCGCGCAAGGTGGCAAGCGGTACGGTTGGCGTGAACGGCTACATGCCATCGCTCGGATCACCGTTCGGCGGAATCAAGGCCAGCGGCCTCGGGCGCGAGTTCGGACCCGAAGCGGTGAGCAGCTACCAACAGCTCAAGTCGATCTACGTGATGGGGTGAAGTCCGGGCGACCGCGCTGGTCGCCCGGTCGAATGACGAAGGGCCTGCCATTACTGGCAGGCCCTTTCATGTGTAGCGCTGGCGAGGGTCAGGCGGCTGCTGCGCGATCCGGGGTGGTCGAGGTTTCGTCGAACCAGTCGGGCCATCCAGCGCGACGGTTCTGTTCACGGGCCAGCTGGCGTTCTTCGGGGCTCGCCAGTTCGTTGTCCCAGCGCTTGAGGGCGGGCATGATCACCAGATTGTGCCACAGCGGCGGGATCAGCGCAGAGAAGAAGCACACGAATACCGATGGCATGGGGATCCACTGGGTATCGGGCTTCAGTTCATGAAAGGCAGCATAGCTGTTGGTGTGATGATCGGCGTGGTTGGTGATCTCGAACCCGAGGATGCGCGAGAGCGGCTTCAAGTGGTTCCAGACGTGGCGACGATGGATCGGTGAGCCTTCAAGCCGGATCAGCCCGTAGTGCTGGAAGTAGTTGAAACTCTCCACCCAGAAGCGTGCACCAACCATGCCAGCCAGGACCACGGCATTGGCTGTCCACCCGCCGATCATATGGACCACGGTCTGGAACAGGACCTGGGCGAGGATGGCCTTGTAGAGTCGATGCCCGATCGACCAACGGCCCTTGCCCAGGCTCTCGAGATTGTCGCTTTCCGAGCGCCAGGCCTCAAGCGTGGAATGCACCACGGCCTTGGGCGTGAAAACGTACAATGGCACGCCGCGCGGCGCAGTGTCGCCATCCTTGGTCGTTGCCACGTGGATGTGATGGCCGACAACGTGGGCGATTTCGCGCGTGCTGTCGAGGTAGCAGATCTGGGCATAGCGCCCGATGAACCGGCGCCACTTGCCGCGTTGGTGGTAAAGCTCATGGGTGGCGGGCACCAGCGGGATCACGCTAAGCCAGGCGCAGGAAAGGATGGCTCCGGCATAGTCCCAGCCGCTGGCGTCGGGTGTGCGGGCTACCCAGAAAGCGGCGGCAATGTAGATTACCGGGCCAAGCAGCGAGCACAGCCACGCCGGGATATCGGCCAGCGCGCGATGACGAATGCGGCGCACGGCAAAATCGTTTGGCAGCAAAGAGTCGATGATCCCGAAGGCAGGCAGCGATGCAATGCCGAGCCAGACCCAATGGCCACCCACCGCAAAGCTGGCGATCACTGCCAGCTGCAGGGCGACACCCAGATAATACCGCGCGTAGTCCATGTTTCTCTCCCCCGCCTTCTCCGACGGTTCAATTTCGCGTATTAATAATACGCAAAAAAAGAGATTCGTAAACAGGTAAATTGTTTCTCCGTTTCCGCTTTAGCTGGGGGCAGACAGCGCCGCTATGAAACGCTAAGCATGCGGCCATGAAGATGCGGGAGCTAGAAGCCAAAACCGGGGTTAACCGCGAAACCATTCGCGTCTATCTGCGCGAAGGCCTTGTGCCCGAGCCGAGCCGACCTGCGCGCAACGTCGCGGATTATGGCGAAGAGCATGTCCGGGCCATTCTCGCGGTACGCAAGCTGCAACGCGATTCAGCGATGACCCTGCCGCAGATCAAGCATGTCCTGAGCGGCGGCGTCGCAACGAGACCCGTGGGCGCAACGGCGTTCGGCCACCTTGAGGAACTGTTGGCGGCGCGCGTAGGCGTCCGGCAGAGCCTGGTCCCTGTCAGCACGCTGGCGAAGCAGAACCCGCATGCTGCCGATGATGCGCGCGCGCTCGACAAGATCGGGGTGATCTCGATCGAGAAGGGTCCGCGCGGGCCTTCGCTCAGCGTCACCGATGCGGGCCTGGTCAACATCTGGGGGCGCATGCGGCAGCATGGCTTTGATGAGGACCGCGGCTTTCCGCCCGAGATCCTCGGATATTACATCGAGGCCGCCGAATACGTGGCGGGGAAGGAAGCGCGCATCTTTCTCGATCAGGTCGAAGGACGGATCGAGGAGGATGAGGCCGCGGCGATGCTCGAGTTTGCATTGCCAGCTATGCTCGAATTTTTCGGCCTGATCCGCCTGAAAACCTTCTTGCGCAACATCGGCAAGGCCACACGCGGCGACGAGGTCAGGATCGTTCCCCCCGGCTCGGGACGGCAGGCCGAGGCCTAACGCAGGTCTGCCAGCTGCGCTGCGATCCATTCGTCCTCGATGGCCCGCGACACGTCGTCAGGGTCGGCCCAGAACCGTCGGACAGCAGCGCCCGAGACCAGCGCTGCCGCAGCCCGGACATCGCGCTGCGCACGCGCCGCATCCCACCCCAGTTCCACGAGCCGCTGTTCCCAAGCCTGATACACGGGCAGGCGCAGGCTTGCCACCATGGCGCGCACCGCCCTGAAGAGGTCTGCATCCTTCGATGCCTCGATGGTGATCCCCATCGCCACCCAGAACCGGTCGCTGAAGAAGAACGCATGGAATTCCGAAAGCATGGCCCGCAAAACGCCTTCGGCGTCGCCGGTGCTTTCGAGCCACCGGTGGCTGTCCTCGCGCGCCATAGTCAGCGTCTGCTCAATGGCCAGCAGGACGATGGAATTCTTGTCGGGGAAATGGTGCAGGACCGCGCCCTGCGAAACGCCGGCAGCGGCCGCAAGCGAGCGGATCGTCAGGCCCCGCACCCCGCTTTCGGCCACGATTCTGTAGGCCTCGACCGATAACCGGGCGCGCATGGCTTCCGTGCGCTCCGCCTGAGAACGTCGGCTCCGGGCCTTCGCGGACCCTGCCGAAGACCCTTCCGGCCCGCGGCGATGGCCGGGCTGGTCATCCTGCTGCTCGGGCATTGTCACGCGCCGACTGTCCTCCTGCTCTGAAAACGTATTGATGGCCAAGTCATGGTTCGTCTACCAGCCCTTGCACCGGAATGCCGCAGTTTCCCGGTTGGCCGCACACGTAGTCGCAAACCAGGCGACCTTGAACCCAGCGCCTACTTGTCAGGTTTGCTTCAGGAACGCACGCACGAGGCCCACGAAGCGATCGCGCTTCTCGATCTGGGTCCAGTGGCCGCAGTTGCCGAAGACGTGCAGTTCGCTGTCGGGAATGAGTTCGCTGAACCGGACGGACTGCGCCACGGGCACGATGACATCCTCGCGGCCATGCACGATCAGGGTCGGGTGCGGCAGGGCCTTGAGGTCCTCTTCGGCGGTCGCCAGTTCATCCAGCCAGCGCTGGCGTGGGGCAGGGAACAGGCTGGAAAAGGCCTCCTGCGCGCCGAGCCGGATGCTCGCCTCGTAGCGCGAACGGACGATCTCGTCCTTGACCAGCGAAGGGTCGAACGCAAACGTGGTCATGAGGTCTCGCATGGCCTCGAGCGAAGGCTGGTATCCCCAGACCTTTTCCAGACCTTCGGTGATCGGGAACGGCAGTCCGGCCGCGCCCATGAGCACGATCTTCCCGACGCGCCCGGGGTGTCTGACAGCGAGCGCGAGCGTCAGTGCGCCGCCATAGGAGTTGCCGATGAAATGGGCTCTGGCGATGCCCAGCGCGTCCATGAAGCCGACCAGATGCGATACCCATCGCGACATGGAAAAGCCGCGAATGTCCGATGGGAAATCGGTGTAGCCAAAGCCCAGCGTATCGGGCGCAAAGCAGGCGAAGTCCTTGGCAAGATCGGGAATGACGCCGCGCCAGTTGGCATAGGCGGTGACACCCGGTCCCGAACCGTGGATCAGGATCAGCGGTTCGCCGGACCCTGCGGCGATGTAGTTCGTCGCCACCCCTGCAACACTGACGTTGCGCCCGATCTCGGGATTGTCTGTCACTCTTGTTCTCCCAGCATTCCGGTTTTCCAGCTGTTGCGCTGGTTTAGAGCATTGTCGTGCCGCCGTTCACGCTGATCACTTGTCCGGTCACGAAGGCGGCTTCGGGTGAGGCGAGATAGGCGACCATCGAGGCCACTTCGTCCTCTTCGGCAGGACGCCCCATCGGGATGATGGCGCAGACCTTGTCGACAAGGTCGGGATTGGTCGCCCGCACTTCTTCAAGCTGGCTTGTCTGCACGGCGCAGGGTGCGACCGTGTTCACCGTGATGCCGCAGGTCGCGAACTCGCGGGCAAGGCCCGTGGTCATGCCGTGCATGCCGCCTTTTGCCGCGTTGTAGGCGGCGTGGTCGAACAGGCCGTTGCGAACCGAATCCGCACCGATCATCACGATGCGGCCAAAGCCAGCGGCCTTCATGTGCGGGAGCACCAGCCATGAACACCAGATCGCGGTCCACAGGTTGCGGTCGATTGTGGCGCGCAGCGTCTCGGGCGTGTGGTCGAGGAACGGGCGCAGCACCCCGCCGCCTGCATTGTTCACCAGGACGTCGATCTTGCCGCGCCAAGCCATTGCCGCATCGACCAGCTTTCGCGCGGTTGCTTCCTCCGAGAGGTCGCCAGAGAACGGAAGGGTCCGCTCCTTGCCCAGCGCTTCGCAGGCTTGCGCCGCAGCCTCGGCGGAAAGATCGGCGACGACCACGCTGGCCCCGTCGCGGATCAGCCTGCGGGCTATGGCAAGGCCGATCCCGCGACCTGCGCCGGTGACGATGGCCACCTGTCCGTCCAGTGGTGGCGGTCGGTCAGCCATGCGCTGCCTCCGGCGCGCGGACGGGGAGAACCGGCTGCCCTTTGCCGAAGCGCGGATCGGGCCGGCTGCCCCAGATGTCCATGACTTCGGCCTTGTGCTCCAGCTCGCGCGGGAGGCGGGCGCCATGCTCCTCGAACAGCTCCATGCCGAAGCTGAACTCGTTGGTGTTCCCGTCAGGATCGAGGAAATAGAGGAATATGCTGGTCGAGGGCAGGTGCCGACCCGGCCCGAACACGATCGGGATGTCGGCCGCCTTGATGCGATTCATCGCCACGCCGATGTCGTCGATATCGGTGACCATGAAGTTGATATGGTGCAACGTGCTTGCCGTATGCTGCAGCAAGGCGAGGCTGTGATGCAGCGGATTGGGCCAGCAGCGCAGCCACTCCGCCACGCCTTCGACGCGGTCGGAAACGGCAAAGCCCAGCGCATCGCACCAGAATTCGTGCGCGGCCTCAAGGTCGGGGACATTCAGGACGAGGTGTCCCAACCGGGCGATCTTGACCCCCTGCGGGACGTACGATGAGGGTGCGCAAGCCTGCCCGACGTAGAGCGTACAGCACAGCCCGCCGACCGGGTCGGTGAAGGCAAGGCCGCGTTCAACCTGGAGCGCCAGGCATTCGTCCGGGGAAAGCCAGCGTGCATCGCCGACAAGGCGCTCAAGCCGCGCGAAGGCGCGATCGAGATCGCTTGCGCTTTCCATCTCGAAGCCGGCCCCGACTAGGCCCGGCTCGCCCTGAGTGAGCATGATGTCATAGGGCTTGTCGCTGCAGCGCAGCCAGACTTCGCCGCCCGTGTCGCGGCTGACGGCCAGCCCCATCACATCGCGATAGAACCGGGTCGTCGCTGCAAGGTCCGAGCATTGCAGGCGGCAATAACCCAGGCGCGCAAAGCGGATCGGCGGATGATCAGGATGTTCCATGCCCGAGTGGTCCTTCACAGGATGATGCTGATCCGCGCGTGTGGGCGCAGTGCTTCCATATCGAGTACGCAGGTCTTGCGACGGATGCGCAAAGCTCCCTCGATCTCGACGATGTCATGGAGATAGTGGCCGACGAATGCGTCGCTGGTGATGTCCTTGCTGCGCCAGACAACGAACGAGGAGCGCGCGCGGATCAGATCTCCGTCCCGCCACGCGCGGACGTTCGAGACAAGGTGCCGTACCTTAGAACGCGGATGCTCGCTGTGCGCGCCGACCTTGCGGAGCCGGATGACCCGCTCGCGCATGCGCACGCTGTCGTCGTTGATATAGAACAGCGACTGTTCGGGATCGGCGGTGTCGCCGTCAACGTCGCTTGGCGGAACGAAGTAGCACGCGTCAGGTGTGTAGAGCGCCAGCCATTCGTCCAGCTTCCAGCGATCCAGCAGGTCTGCCTCGAGATAGAGCAGGTCTTCCACGCGAAGCCGCAGCAGCAGGGCATCGTCCAGTGTCCGGATGTCGTGCATGGTCAATCCTCCACCTTGGCGAGGCGACGGTCCCACTCCCGCCAGAAGCAGCGCATCTGCTCCTCGTCGTCGAACATCGGGCCGTCCGGGCGGTTCATCCCCTTGGAGATGTCGTTGAACAGCGTCTCGCCCGCCGCAGCATAGCCCTGCTGGCACTTCTCGATGGCTTCGACGTCGTCGGGCGTGGCAAAGCCGCCGGGGCCGAGAAACTCGGTGAAGTTATAGAGCCGGTACTTGCGCAGCCACTCGCTCTCCTCGCGCGGGGCGAGGGCCCAGGCATTGACTTCCATGTAGTCAGGCGCGGTCGGGTAGAACGTCCGCACGGTGATCGCCATGATGTCGTTCACCACGAGATTGGGGAATATCACCATGTTCCGGTTGCGCGAGGCGATCCGCTCGGCCCGGTCCGGCCCGATGCGACGTTCCAGCGAAGCGCGGATCGCGGCGATCTCGGTTTTGCCTTCCTCGCCCCACAGCGGCACCCAGTTGGCAATCGGACGACCCCACGGTGCGCTGTATTCGACAACAGCATGGCCGTTGCCAAGATCGTGGGCATCGCCCTTGAGCGGGGTGGCGCCCAGCGCGCCGTTGGCGTTCTTGAGATAGTCGAGGTAGGTCGAATGGTTGCAGGCGGCGTGGTAGCCATCGAAGCTGTTCTCGGACAGCAGCTTCCAGTTGCCGCGGATGGCATATTCCTGCGTGCCGCCGACGATCTGCATCCCGCTTTCGGAGTGTTCTGACACGAGCTTGAGGTAATCGCCCGCCTCAGCCAGATAGGTCGCGAGATCCTCGCCATCGGCTGCAAAACTGATGAAGAAAAAGTCGCCGAAACGCTCCATGCGCGGAACGTGGACCATCTGTTTCTGCGGATCGGTCTTGAACCCTTCGGGATAGCCTGATGCGCCGGGCAGGCTCATCAGATGGCCGTCAGAGCCGAAGGTCCAGCCGTGGTACATGCACATGAACGCGCGCGACTTGCCCTTGCGTTCGCGGCAGACGAGGGCCCCACGGTGCGGGCAGGCATTGAACAGGGCGCGGTATTCACCCTCCTTGTCGCGCGTGAACAGGATCGGACGGCGCGCAACCTTGCGGGTCAGGAATGCGCCGGGTTTGGCAAGCTCCGACGCATGGCCGAGATAGAGCCAGCAACGATCGAAGATCGCGCGATATTCCCGTTCGAACGTGTCCCGTTCGGTGAAGGCCCTGCGCGGTACGAGGAATCGATTCGCCCCTGCATCCTCGATGATCCGCGGAAAATCCGCCATTTCAGATCCCCTTGTTGCCAGTCATTTACAAACCGTGCGCTTGCTATGTAAACTGGTGCCTCGATGTGTCAACAGGTTTACAAGATCGCTTGAGCAGGAGATGATGGGACATGGATAAGAGCGAAGCCGAAACCATAGTCCGCCGCGCGGCAGCGGCGCTGGACCGGGCGGGGCTGGTGCATGCCTACGGTCATTGCAGCGCGCGGATCGATGAGGAGACTTTCGTGGTGTCCGCTCCCCATTCGCTCAGGGTCGCAGCAACGATGCCGGGCACCCTCTGCCGCGTTCACGGGCCTTTGCCAGAAGGGGTTCTGGGCGAAGTGCGCGTACACCAGCAGATCTATGCGCGCCGTCCCACGATCGCAGGCATCTGCCGGGTCATGCCGCCGGTGGTGATGGCGCTGTCGACGCGCTCGCTCGTCCCACTGCCAAGGCATGGCATCGGAGCCTACTTCGATCGCGTGCCGCTATGGGATGATCCTCGGCTCCTGCGCGACGATGCGTCGGCCCGGGCAGTAGCCGAGGCGATGGGAGATGCGCCTGCTATCGTCCTGTGCGGCAACGGAGCGGTCGTCGCGGCCGAAAGCCTGCCCAAGGCGGTGACGCTGGCCTGGTTCCTCGAGGACGCTGCGCGGATCGAGCGGGACGTGCGCCAGCTTGGCGGCGATCCGATGCAGGGCGTCCTTGCGCCAGAGGAGATTCGCGACCGGCAGGTCTGGAGCGGCGGCGTGGTCGAAAGGATGTGGGACTACCTCGGCGGCTGATAGCCTCAGCCGCCGGGTCTGGCCTTCAGGCCGTCACAGCGATCGGCCGACAAGGTCGCGCATGATCTCGCTCGTACCCCCATAGATCCGCCTTACGCGGGCGTCGCGCCAGATGCGGGCAATCGGATACTCATTCATGTATCCCGCCCCGCCATGAAGCTGCAGCGCGGCATCGCACGCCAGCCATTGCATTTCGGTATGCCAGTACTTCGATGCCGCCGCCTCGTCAGCAGTCAGCTCGCCCCGCACGTGGCGCGCGATTGCCCAGTCGAGATGGGCCCAGCCGACCTGCAGCTTGGCCTTGATGTCGGCCAGGGTGAAGCGGGTGTTCTGGAAGTCGATGACCTTCTTGCCGAACGCCGTGCGATCGCGGGTGAACGCAACCGCTTCATCGAAAGCCCGCTGCGCCGCCGCCTGCGCGGTGATCGAGATCGACAGCCGTTCCTGCGGCAGGTCGCTGACGAGGTAGATGAAGCCGCGATTGACCTCGCCGATCACGTTGCTTGCCGGAACCCGTACATCGTTGAAGAACAGTTCGGACGTATCGGCCATCCACTGGCCGACCTTGTCGAGATTGCGACCGCGCTCGAATCCGGCGCGGTCGGCTTCGACCAGTATCAGCGACGTGCCCTTGGCACCGAGTTCGGGCTCGGTCTTGCAGACAGTCAGGATGATGTCGGCGTTTTGGCCGTTGGTGATATAGGTCTTGGAGCCGTTGATCACGAAGTCGGCACCCTCGGCCCGCGCGCTGGTGCGCACGCCCTGCAGGTCCGAGCCGGCGCCGGGCTCGGTCATGGCGATGGCGGCGATGACCTCGCCGGTCAGAAGCTTCGGCAGCCAGCGCTCCTTCAGTTCGTCGCTCGCATAGCGCACCAGGTAGGGCATCGTGATGTCGCTTTGCAGCGTCAGGCTGTCGGCCATCATCGCGTAAGTGAATTCCTCGTTGAGGATCGCGTTGAAGGTGAAATCGAGGCCTGGTCCGCCGTAGGCTTCTGGCATCGTCGGGCAGAGCAGGCCTGCCTCGCCCGCAAGGCGCCAGAAGTCGCGGCTGACGACTCCGGCGTCCTCGAAGGCGGTGATGCGTGGGCTGAACTCGCGGGCGATAAACTTGCGCACCATATCCCGAAATGCGCGGTGCTCCTCGCCAAAGAGCAGGCTTCCGTCCCGTTCCAGCATGATCCCTTGCCTTCCTCACCTGTTTTTTGCGTATATGCAAAACGTAAAAATCTGTTATCCTGAGTCGCGCATACAATGCACTCCGGGAATAATGTAAAGTGGTAAACTAGATTTCCGGAAGGAGAGGAGACGGGAAATGACACTGACGCAGGCGCTATCGCGCGACGGGATCGACGTATCCGAAGGCGGGCTCTGGGCGCGCAGTGCGTGGCGGCCGCTGTTCGCAAGGCTGCGTGCGGAAGATCCGGTGAACTTCTGCCCCAACAGCTTTTTCGGACCATACTGGTCGATCACCCGCTACGACGACATCGTCGCGGTCGAAAGCGATCCCGCAACCTTTTCCTCTTCATGGGAACACGGCGGCATCGTCATCTTCGACATGCAGGATACCGGGGTGCAGCTGCGCATGTTCATCGCGATGGACGATCCCGAACACTCCGAAAAGCGCAAGGCAATCGCACCGGCCGTCGCACCGAGCGAGATTGCCAAGCTCGCCGGACCGTTGCGCGAACGGACCGCCGCGATTCTTGATGCGCTGCCGGTCGGGCAGCCGTTCGACTGGGTCCACTCCGTCTCGATCCCGCTGACCACCGCCATGATCGCCACGCTGTTCGACTTCCCTTGGGAAGAACGCGACAAGTTGCCGGAATGGTCCGATTGGGCGGCGCGGATCGACATCGGTCCCGACCCGGTGCTCAATGCCGAGCGTGAACGCCACGTCTTCGCCATGGCCGCCCGCTTCCGCGAACTCTATGACGAGAGGCGCGCGTTGCCGCCCAAGCCGGACCTCCTTTCAATGATGGCCCATTCGTCGTCCTACGGCGAGATGGACGAACAGCGCTTCATCGGCGCGATCGCGCTGCTGCTCGTCGGTGGGAACGACACGACGCGCAATTCGATGTCGGGGCTGATCGAGCAGATCAACGCGTTTCCGGATGCCTGGGCGGCGGTCAAGGCAGACGTGCGTGGACTCGGCTCTGGCGCCGCCACGGAGACGATCCGCCTGCAGACACCTATCGCCCACATGCGCCGCACTGCCACGCGCGACGCGGAATTCGGCGGCAAGACCATCCGCAAGGGCGACAAGGTCGTGCTGTGGTACAATTCAGGCAATCGCGACGAAGCGATCTTCCCTGATGCCGACCGCTGGGACCCGCGCCGGGAGAACTCGCGCCGTCATCTCTCGTTCGGCTACGGCATCCATCGCTGCCTTGGTGCTCGCCTTGCCGAGCTGCAGCTCGTCACCCTGATCGAGGAAATGGCCGCGCGGGACATGGAAGTCACGCTTGCGGGCGAACCCCTCCGCTTGCCGTCTTGCTTCACCAATGGCTACGAGCAGATGATGGTGACCATGCAGCGCAAGGAGGCGGCCCATGGCTGAACCCTACCGTCGCTATCGCTGCATGAACTGTTCGCATGTCTATGACGAGGCCGAGGGCGATCCGGCCAGCGGCCTGCCACCCGGCACGCGTTGGGAGGATGTGCCCGAAGAGTGGATATGTCCCGAATGCGGCTCGGAAAAACAGGATTACACCCTGATCGATTGGTGACCAATCGACCGGGACTTGCCTGCCTCACAATGCTTCGATATTGGTAAATCACTTTACTACGGAGCAAAGCGACATGAAAGCCTTGGTCTGCGTGAACCCGTTTGACAAGGCCTTGGTGCTGGAACTGCCGGGCAAGCTCGCATGAGTGCGCGAGTCACCGGCCTGGCCGGGTTCCCTGCGGTGACGCTCGGGACCATGGCCATCCCTGCCGAAGACACCGTCGCTGCGGTTCACCGGGCCATCGCGCTGGGCTATCGCTCGTTCGATACCGCGCCGATCTACGGCAACGAGGTGGAAGTCGGCGAAGCGATCCGGACCGCGCCGATCGACCGTAGCGAGCTCTTCGTCACCACCAAGCTGTGGAACTCCTGCCACGGTCATGACGAAGCATTGGCAGCATTCGAGCGCACGATGCAGCGCATGAAGCTCGATGTGCTTGACCTCTACCTGATCCACTGGCCGGTCCCGGCGCGGGATCGCTTCGTGGAAACATGGAAGGCTTTGGTGCGCCTGCGAGACGAGGGCCGCATCCGCGCCATCGGCGTCTCCAACTTCCTGCCCGAGCATCTCGAACGCATCATGGGGGAAACCGGCGTTGCCCCCGCCGTCAACCAGATCGAGCTGCATCCCTCGTTCCAGCAGGCAGACTTGCGCGACTTTCACCGCCGAAGTGGCATAGCCACGCAGGCATGGAGCCCGCTCGGACACGGCGGCGATCTGGCGGACCCGGTTGTTACCGGGATCGCCGATGCGCATGGCCGTGCCCCCGCTCAGGTGATCCTGCGCTGGCTGGCGCAGCTTGGCGTCCTGCCCGTCGTCAAGGCAAGCAGCGTCGCGCACATGGCGCAAAACCTCGCACTCGATGATTTCGTCCTGACCAACCGGGACATGGCCGCGATGGGCGGGCTGGACCGGGGCGAGAGCTGCTTCGGCGTTGACCCGCGCACCTTCGTTGCCCCGGAAGGCATGGAGGACTACTGCCCCTGAGGGCGCAGATTAAGATCGTCGCCGCGAATTTCCAGTCTCGCTGCGATAAGTGCTTCAAGCCCCGGGAAAACGGAGACAGCCGCGCTGCGATCCCTGGCCAGCCGCCCGACCGCGGCGGTCAGCGCGTCATATTCCGAAGCACGCCCAGCGGCGAGGTCGCGCTGCAGCGAGGTTGTCGCGTCTGGCGGAAAGCTCGCCACGAAGGCCAGCGCCCGGGCAATGTGCCCGTCATCGAGCGCGATGCCGCGATGGCGGGCGAGTGCGACGATTTCGGCCATGGCCTCGCGCAGCATCGCTTCGCCCTGCGCCGTGGCGAGGACCTGGCCTGCGGGCGTGGCCAGTGCCGCGCCCACGCTGCCAAGGCTCGCTGCCAGCAGGAACTTCTCCCACAGCGCGAGGGTGATGTCCGCAGACACGTCCACCGCAATGCCGCTGTCGGCCAGCACAGCCACCACGGCCTGCTCGGCCTCCCCGTTGCCCTGCGGCGAGCCGAGCATGATCGAGGGGGGAACCCCGACATGCCGCACCACATCGCCGCTCATCTCGAAGAAGCCATGCATCCGGCCCGCCACGATGGCCGCATCGGGCAGCAACCGCGCGGCAACCTCGTGCGCCTCCACCCCGTTCTGCAGTGTGAGCACGACGGCACCGGGCTGCAACGCAGCGCGTACATCGTGCAGCGCCGTGTCCAGACCGTTCGTCTTCACGCAGCAGATCGCCATGCCGATCGCACCGTCACCGAGTTCGCTTGCGGCGCAGCTCGGCACGGGGACGTCCCGCATGCTGCCGTTGCTCTCGATCCGCAGCGGCCCCGCCTGAAGCGCTGCGAGCCTGCGCCCGCGCGCGACCAGCACGACGTCGCGCCCCGTCTGCGCCAAGGTGGCAGCAATCGCGCTGCCGATGGCTCCTGCTCCGATGACTGCAATCCGCATGGGATCAGCCTTGCGCGAATTCTTTCTGCTTGGCCAGATCGAGCGCGATGTCGACGATCATGTCTTCCTGCCCGCCGACCATCTTGCGTCGCCCCACTTCGGCAAGGATCGAGCGGGTATCGATGCCATGATCGGCAGCAGCCTTCTCGGCATGGCGCAGGAAGCTCGAATAGACCCCGGCATAGCCCAGCGTCAGCGTCTCGCGGTCCACGCGCACCGGGCGATCTTGCAGCGGCCGGACAAGATCTTCGGCCGCATCCATCAGCGCGTAGAGATCGCAGCCGTGGTTCCAGCCCATGCGGTCTGCCGCCGCAATGAAAACCTCGAGCGGCGCATTGCCCGCGCCCGCGCCCATCCCGGCAAGGCTCGCATCGACCCGCACCGCGCCGTTCTCGACCGCGACGATCGAGTTCGCCACACCGAGCGACAGGTTGTGATGCGCATGCACCCCGCGCTGGGTCTCGGGCTTGAGCACGCGATCATAGGCGCGAAGCCGCGCGGCATAGTCGGCCATATTCATCGCGCCGCCGCTGTCCGTCACATAGACGCAATGCGCGCCATAGCTTTCCATCAGCAGGGCTTGGCTCGCCTGAGCTTCCGGGCTGGTCATGTGGCTCATCATCAGGAAGCCCGAGACATCCATGCCGAGATTGCGCGCAGCCTCGATGTGCTGCTTCGAAACGTCGGCCTCGGTGCAATGTGTCGCGATGCGGACCGATTTGACGCCCATTTCGGCGGCATGCTTCAGATCTTGTACCGTGCCGATGCCCGGCAGCAGCAGCGTGGTAAGGACGGCATGCTCCAGCGCTTCGGCCACCGCGCCGATCCAGTCCCAGTCAGTATAGGCGCCAAAGCCGTAGTTGAAGCTCGACCCCTGCAGCCCATCGCCATGGGCGACTTCGATGGCATCGACTTTGGCCAGATCGAGGGCCTTCGCGATCTTCTTGACATGATCGAGGCCATACTGATGGCGGATCGCGTGCATGCCATCGCGCAGCGTCACGTCCTGAATGTACAGCTTCTGCGTGGTCGGATCGAAAGTCATGCCGCCATCCTCATCGCAATCTTCTCGGCAGTCTTCATCGCCGCCGATGTCATGATGTCGAGATTGCCGGCGTAGGCTGGCAGGTAGTGCGCCGCGCCTTCCACTTCGAGGAAGACCGAAACCTTGAGCCCGGTGAACGAGTTCTGCCCGGTCTCGGCCATTTCGGGAATGCGCAGGGGCTGGTTGCCGCCGATCCTCTCGAACTGCACCGCCTGCTTGAGCCGGTAGCCCGGCACATAGCTCTGCACTTGCGCCACCATGTCGTGGATCGACTGGCGGATCGCCTCGCGGTCGCCGTCCTCGCACAGGCAATAGACCGTATCGCGCATGATCAGCGGCGGTTCGGCAGGGTTGAGGATGATGATCGCCTTGCCGCGCGTCGCGCCGCCCACATGGCGGATCGCTTCGCTGGTCGTCTCGGTGAACTCGTCGATATTGGCGCGGGTGCCCGGGCCTGCGCTCTTGGAGCTGATCGAGGCGACGATCTCGCCGTAGTGGACCTTGGCCACCCGGTTCACGGCGGCAACGATGGGGATCGTCGCCTGCCCGCCGCAGGTGACCATGTTGACGTTGGGCGCATCGAGGTTGGCATCGCCGTTGACCGGCGGGATCGTGTAGGGTCCGATGGCCGCAGGCGTGAGGTCGATCATGCGCTTTCCCGCCGCCAGCACCAGCGCGCTGTTGCGCTTGTGCGCACCCGCGCTGGTCGCGTCGAAGACAATGCCGATATCGGCAAACTCGGGCATGGCCAGCAGCCCGTCGATGCCCTCGTGCGTCGTCGCCACGCCTATCCGCTGCGCCCGCGCCAGCCCGTCAGAGGCGGGGTCGATGCCCACCATCACGCCCATTTCGAGCGTTTCGGACAGGCGCATGACCTTGATCATCAGGTCGGTGCCGATGTTGCCCGAACCGATGATGGCAACCTTGGTCTTGCTCATCTCAGGCGTCTCCATAAGTGAAGCTGCATTCGCCAATGCCGGCGATCTTTGCGGTAATCGTGACGCCCGGCCGAAGCGCGACCATGGGGCCGAGCGCACCTGCCAGCAGCACGTCCCCGGCCTTGAGCGGCTCTCCCCGCGCCGCCAGCGTCTGGGCCAGCCACGCAGCCGCGTTGAGCGGATTGCCGAGCGCTGCGGCACCGACCCCGGTCGAGACGACCTCGCCATCGAAGGTCATCTCCATGCCTGCGCCTTCCAGATCCAGCCCGTCCACCGGCAGACCCTGATCGGCCAGCACGAAGAAGGCAGACGAGCCGTTGTCGGCCACGGTATCGGCAAAGGTGATCTTCCAGTCGGCAATCCGGCTGTCGACGATCTCGATCGCGGCATGAACGCTGGCCACCGCAGCGGCGACCTGATCGGGCGTGGTATCGGGCGAGGGCAGGTCCTGCGCCAGCACGAAGGCAATCTCCGCCTCGGCCTTGGGCTGAAGGCATCGCGCCGGATCGAGCGCGCCGCCATCGGCTACGCGCATGTCCGCGAACAGCACCCCGAGATCGGGCTGATCCACGCCGAGTTGCGCCTGCACCGCCTTGGCCGTGAGCCCCGCCTTGCGACCAACGATGCGGCGTCCCTGCGCTTCCCAGAAGCGGGTGTTGATCTCTTGCACGGCATAGGCACCTGCGGCATCGGTCGGCTCCAGCCCGTCGCGAAGCGGTGCCACCGCACCACTGGAATAAGCATCGCGCAGGCGCTCGGCGAGAGCTTCTTGGCTGGGTTGTTGCATCGGTCGGTTCCTCCTGCTCGCACCGGGATCTAACGGCGGTGCAGGCTTGGAACCAGATCGGGCCCAGTCTATAGTCTCACCATATGAGACAAAAATTGCCACCTGCAGGCGGCACACCAACCATCGCTTCGCTCGGCCGAACACTCGTCCTGCTCGAAGCCATCCTCGGCGACCGGGAAGGCCGCAGCGTTGCCGCGATTGCGGCCGACGTCGGCCTGCCCAAAGCCACCGCCCATCGCCAGGTGGCGACGCTGCTGAAGGAATGCTACCTCCGACGCCTCCAAAACCGGCGGCTCGTTGCAGGGCCTCGTCTGATGGCGCTGGTCGAAGCGGTAGACCAGAAACAGGTTCTGATCGCGGCTGCAGCGCCCGTGCTCCACCGACTGGCGCACAAGCTACGGTGCGTGGCGCAGCTTGGAACTCTCGATAACGACATGGTCACATACCGCATCAAGACTGGGCGCGGGGCTGGCGATTTCTTTACCCGGGTGGGGCTTCAACTCGAGGCCTATTGTACCGGCATCGGCAAGGTGCTCCTGGCGCACCTTCAGCCTGAAGTTCGTGAAGCCTATCTCGCGACCGGACCGTTCCCTGCCTTGACACAACGCACGATAACCGACCCAGCGGAACTCCGAACCGAACTCGCAAATGTGGTGGCCAAGGGCTACGCTGTCGACAATGAAGAAATTGCGGATGGCTTGCTCTGTTACGCCGTGCCCATCCGGACGGCACGGGGTGGAGTAGTCGCAGCGATATCCGTGTCGCTGCCTGTTGGCGCCGACCATCAGGATCATGCGGATCCAGTGATCCTCGATGCGCTTAGGAATGCGGCAAGGGAGATCGAGGCCAACGCTGCCTAGGGAATCCGGCTGGCTCATTTCCTCGTTTCGCGGCTAGCCATAGTGTGAAACCGGTGGGGCCTGCAGTCACGTTTCTGTTTCCAAACCACTGATTCCACTCGACTGTCAGCGCTGCATTTGCCTATGTCCGCTGCAGCGAATCTGCGCTTGCGTCAGCAGTTTCGCATACCCGGCCATAGGCGATGGTCCGGGCTCCGGCTGGTGGGAGCCGAGAAGCGGCTCCTGCGAGACAGGGAGCCCGAGATGGCAAGAAGACTAAAGCAAGGGACAGCCGAGCAGAAAGCGCCAAATTGCGACGCGTCGCCACCCGCTGAAGTAGCGGCTGACTGCAAGCCCAAGCCCAAACGCGAGGTCATCCAAGGTCGATCGCCTGACACGCTCGCTGTTCGACTTTGCCAAGCTGGTCGAGACCTTCGACCGCTGCGGCACGAGCTTTGTCTCGATCACCCAGTCGTTCAACACCACCAACTCGATGGGACGGCTGACGCTAAACATGCTGCTGTCCTTCGCCCAGTTTGAGCGCGAGGTGACGGCCGAGCGCATCCGCGACAAGCTCGCTGCCTCCAAGGCCAAGGGCATGTGGATGGGCGGCATCCCGCCGCTGGGCTACCGGCCCTCGGGCCGCACGCTGGTGGTGGTCGAGGAGCATGCCGAACTCGTGCGCGAGATCTTCACGCGCTACCGCACCCTTGGCAACGTACGCCTTGTGACCGAGGCCTTGCGCAGCGAAGGGATCATCAGCCCCAGGCGCAAGACCGCCTCGGGGCGCAGCCATGGCGGCACGTTCCTGTCGCGGGGACAGGTCTATGCAATCTTGCGCAACCCGATCTACATCGGCTGCACAACGCTTCCCATTGCGTCGTTGCTCTAAATAAGAATGCTGGTTTTAATAAATTGCTTGCGGGCTCGATCTGCGCTTTGATGAGGGCCTCGACAAGCGGCCGCTGCATGCACCTGGTATCGGGTTCGGCGGCCCAGGCAAACATTGAGAGACGCGGTGACAGCAAAAACAATATGGGCTGGTTTGGTGGGCGCGGCCATGTTGATCTGTGGTGCCACCACAGCGATAGCGCAACCAGCTTGGCGCGAAGCGTTTCAATCCAGCCCTGCAACGTACGAGAAGCCGTCAGATGTGTTCCTGGAATTTGCCAGGCAGCATTGGCACCTGCCGCCAGAAGCGCTGCTGGCTGAGCTGACGCCCCAGCCTGTCACTGGAACGATTCGTTATCAGGTAACCTTGATGGCTGACGGGTCACGCATCCGGCTCCGGCTGTCGAACCAGGAAGGGAATGCGCCGCTCCGTCTGACGGCCGTCACCGTTGGCCTTGCGCAAGGTCCATTCATCGTGAAACCGGGGTCACTCCACTCCGTTACTTTCAGCGGCGGTTCGCATGGCGTGACGATCCCGACTGCTGCACTTGTGATCAGCGATCCCGTCGACCTGCCGGTCGAGTTCGGAACCCAGTTGGTCGTGAGTGCGGCCCTTGCCTCGCCCATGATGAATGAAGGGCGCGGCGGCAGCGGATTTCTGCTCGCGCCCGGGGACCAGACCCGTGATCTGGCAATCGCTCGGAGCAGCCCGCTGAAGGGGCGCTCGCTCGTGTCTGGAGTGAGTGTTCTGAGCGGCTCGCCACCGCATGTCATTGTCACCTTCGGGGATTCGATCACTGACGGCAATCGCGTAGATCCCCGCGCTCCGCATGGCTGGCCTGAGCGACTGGCCCATCGGCTTAAGGGGCGAACACGCGACGGACGCTATAATGTGGTCAACGCCGGGATCGCGGGCAACCGGTTGCTGGCGCCGGGCTGGGGCGCAGCAGGCCTTGCCAGGCTCGACCGCGATGCCTTGCGCATCGAGGGCATCTCGCACCTGATACTCCTTGAAGGCATCAACGACATTAACTTCTCGGGGCAGAGCCCGTTCGGTACGAACCCCGACTTGTCCGCCGATGAGCTGATCGGGGGCTATCGGCAGGTCATTGCCCGGGCCCATGAGCGAGGCGTAAAGGTCTACATCGCAACCTTGACCCCAAACCCGGCGAGCGAGTTGAACACCGCTGCCAAGGTCAGTCTGAGAGCGTCCGTGAACCACTGGATCAGAAACTCAGGCGAGCCCGACGCCGTGATCGATTTTGAAGTGATGGTGCGGGATCGAGAGAATGCCGACGCGTTCAAGGCCGCGTTCGACTCCGGCGACCACCTTCATCCCAGTGATGCCGGCTACGCCAGAATGGGAGACGGGATAGACCTGTCATTGTTCCCTTAGCCACCCGACCTGACCAGTCCCGGGATTTAGCTGTGTTCCAAGTGGGCCCAACAGGACATGAGTCGAATGGGGTGGTTGTTTGACCTGATTCCGACGTCTGTCCAATCCGGGCGACTGCTGTCTGGGATGTGGCATCGAACATCGCCGTTTCGCCGTCGGCTGCCGACTTCTAGGGCGTGGGCACCTTCTGCAAGAAAATTGGCCATCCAACTGCAATCTGTTCCATCTCTGGTGGGGGAACAAACGTCAGAATTGTGGTTTTGAAAGCGGGGCGCGCAGGAACGAGGGCACGATGGTCCAAAACACTCCCGGTTTCCGAGGCGCCGATGCCGATTGGCCCCCTCTTGACAGCCAGCGCCCCGCACAAACGCGGGAGCCTAGCGTATCGGCCACCGCCATTGAGGCCCACCTTACCCGTTGCGGGGTCAAATCCACATGTTGCGGCCGTAACCCGCAGTCTCACGTGAATGCGCTAGGCATCATCCGAAAATCTGGAGACGTCGGTGGTATCGTGCGGGCCACGCATTTGACGAAGACGCAGCGTCACAGCGCTGGAGCCCCCGCGCAGTTGGTTTTCTCTCGTTTTGCTCGACACGTGACCGGCAATGGTGGTCCTTACGGTGCATGCCGCGGCCCTTGGGACGGTGCGGCCTGATGGAAAGCCTGCCCTTGGAAGCGATCGAGGCCCGCGAGGCGGTCAAGCGCGGCAAGAGGATCGGAAAGGCCGCCGCGCACGAAAATTTCCAGATCGAGCTGGTGCACCACAACGCCGACGTCTGGATCGTGATGCGAGGCGGTGACAGTGGCGGGATAGCTCTGCGCGCGCCGCTGTTCACCGCGTCAGCTTCGGTTACCCGGAAGCGGCCAAAGGACTGCCTGATCGCCTGGGAAGCGCGTAGCGAGATCGGCCGATTTACAGGCGAGCTGACTGGTGAGAAAACCGGCCTGGCGCAATTTGCCTACCGTGTCCGCTTCACCCCGGCCGAGACGGTCCACCTACCCTACTTCCCGCATGACCTTATCCCCTTTGACAAAGACGGGGATCCGCTGGGCACGCGCGGTACACTCGAGGCCAGGCAGCGCAAGCTGAACACAGGGCTATGCTATCTGGAACTGGAACGCCCCAAGCTCGGAAAACTGCTTTATGTCCAGAACCTTACCGCGCTGAATCCCTATTTCCTCGCAACCGGCACCACGCCTGAAAGCGTCGTTGGCGGCGAGTGGCCGGTCCTCGGCTATCTTGCGCCCACTCAGCCGGGTAACCCTTCGGCGGCCATTCCGGCTGGCCTGCAAACGGTGTTGTACGACACGCACCTCGTTTTCCGCCGCAAGGCTGAAGAGGATGAGACCGAGAGCGCTTGGCAGTTCCTGGATATGCTGGGCGCAATTTACCGCAACCTCGACAAGCCCCGGACAATGCGGCGGCCGTGGATCGAACGCACCAAGCGCACTTTGCGGGATCTTGCCCGCTCCCCCAAGGCGCGCGGGCGGCATTTTGGCGAAGTCTATTTCCACCCCTACACGTCGGCCGAATATCCGGATTCCATGGTCCAGCTCACACTGGCCTTGGCTATTCGGGATTGGGGCATCTGGGAAGGGAAGGTCCACCCCCTTGGTGCCGAAATTCGGCGCGGCATGGAGAATTTCTACGACCCGAAATTGAAGACTTTGCGGCGCTATCTCTCCGATGTTGGACCTGACAAGAACGCGGATGCGGTCGATAGTTGGTACCTTTACCATCCGCTCCTCAATCTCAGCAATCTAGCCTTGGCAGGGGACGAGGAAGCCAAGGACCTTTTCCTGCGCACGATCGATTATGGCATCCGCGCGGCGCAGCATTTCAAGTACAAGTGGCCAGTCCAGTACGATGTGACTGACTTCTCAGTCATTACCCGGGTCGCACCTGCTGACAACCTCGGCCAGACCGATGTCGGAGGCATTTATGCTTGGGTCATGCTCCAGGCCTTCGAACTGACCGGCGAAGTCCGCTTTCTCGACGAAGCGCGCAACGCCCTGGAGACCGCGCGGGGCATGCGCTTCGATCTCAACTATCAGGCCAACCTAACAGCTTGGGGGGCAGCTGCTTGCATCCGGCTTTGGCGCATCACGAACCGCAAGACCTACCTAGCTCTGAGCTACGTCTACCTCGCCAGCTTCTTTCACAACGCACAGATTTGGGAGAGTGAAATCGGCCTGGCACAGCACTACTCCAACTTTATGGCTGTCACCTGCCTGCAGGATGCGCCCTACATGGCCCTCAACGAATGCTTCGACAGCTATGCCGCTTTCGAACGGTATCTGGACCTTGGGGGACCGGACCTGATTCCTTCTGCGAAGATGCTGGTGTCCGAGTACTGCCGCTACGCTCTGCATCGCGCCTGGTTTTACTATCCTGATGCGTTGCCAAAAGAGGCGATCGCTACCCAACAGCGCAACGGCGAGATAGACCGCGCCTTGTCTTTCCCAGTGGAGGATCTCTATCCCGACGGGCAGCCTGCCGGCCAGGTGGGGCAAGAGATCTATGGCGCCGTGGCTGCCATGGTCTTCGCGACCCGCTCCTACCACCGCGTTCCCGGCGCGCCTTTCGTGATCTTCTGCGATTATTTCCTGCGCGCCGTCACCCGCATCGATGATCGCACGCTAAGCCTCAAGATCGACGGCGAAGACAATCACGTCGCAAGGTTCGCCTTGGTACGCACGGGCCGCGCGGCGTTGCCCGAGGTCATTGTGCGCAAGCTCTCGGGCGAGGTCATTCCAGCCTTCACCGCGACCCCGGACGAACTGTGCTATGACGTACCCCCCTATACAGGTCTGGTTCTGTCATGGTCAGGATGACCGGCACAGAAGCCACGAGCCGGCTTGCTTGTCTTGAGCATCACCGTTGCCTGGCCCGCCGACCCGACGTCATAGGGTCCGGCTTCTTGGGCGACTGCCAACCCGCGGGTCTGACCGGCTTTGGCGTATTGGTGCCAATGCCCATTGCCCCTGACTTTTGACGGGACAGCCCCGCCGTGTCAGCGCGGGCGGCTTCCGTCGGGCTGGCCCCGCCGCGTATAAGGTTGATCTGGTCACGGAGTCGCCGCGCTTCTTCAAAGTCCTGGGCCTCGGCCGCAGCCGCCATACGGCGTGCCAGTTCGGTGATGTCGGTCTTCATCGCCATCAATCTTCGATCCGGTAATGGATCGGCTTGAAACTGCCGCCGTTGGACGCCCCGGCAGAACATGCGGTCAGCCCAACGATAAGGTCGGTCAATGCGGCAAGCCGGATATAGTCGCCGGCGCGGCTCGTCGGTGGCAGCACTGCGATCTGTCCCGTTTCACCGTCCACCGGCACGTTCATGAAGATATTGAATGCCACCGGGATGGCATCGGGTTCAATCCCGTAGGGGGCGAGCGCCTCGGCCAGGTTGCCGAAGCAGCCCCGGTGTACCGGTTCGTCGGGATAGAAATGGCGAAAGGTCGCTTCGCTGCACGGCGTCAGCAGGAAATCGTGCCGTCCGACAGTATCCTCGATGATCTCAAGCAAGGGATTCGACCGGTTGGACCAGATACGGTTCCCCGCTGTGAGCCTGATCGTTTCCTCATAATCGAACGTGCGCCCGGCCGAGATCACTTCCCGCACATCGGCTTGAGCAAACGCAAGCATATCGCTCACCTGAACGCCGCGAGGGTCGATAACGCGCAGTATTTCGCCTTTGCGCAGCACGAACGCGGTCCCGGACCGTGGCGCTATTTCCTGAACGCTCACGCGGCCGTATCGCGCTTGTCGCGGAAAGGGCACCGCCATTCCTGGTCGACCAGCCGCCCACTGTACTGCGCTGCTTCGCTTGCAGATCCATGCCTGGCGAGCATCGGGTTGATGCTCCCGGCAAGCGCGACGTCGCGCTCAAGAATGCGTTCGCGCATCTTTTCATAACGGCCTTCGCTGCGCAGGCGTTCGAATTGGTCATGAAGGTTGAACACAAGCGTAGGGCGAGCAAACCTGCGTGCCGGGCGCGAGGCGTTGGGATGAAGGCCAACCACGAAGAATGCTTCGCCGCCGAAACTGAGCGAGAAGTGCGGGTCGGATGGATCGGCGCTGACGCGGTGATCGTAGGGTTGCCCCAGCCATGCGTCCTTGTCGGCAAAGGATTGAATACGCTCCCACATCAGCGCCTCGAATTGCGCTTCATCGAGATCGCCCGGACCGTCAAACGACACGGCAAGGCTGCGCAGGCCCTCTGGCTCCGAGCGGTATTGCGCAGCCCAGTCCATCAGTTCGCGATGGATGATCAGATCGTCCCAACCACTTGCAAGGCTGCGGCAGGTCAGCACCTTGAGCGTGCCGCGTGCCATTGCCGATTTGGCACCGACACAAGGAAACTCCGGTGCAGAGATGGTTTTGAACAGGGCTTCTTCCGCATCGCTAAGGTCTTGGGTCGTTACGTTCATAAGGGGCTTTCTCCGGCCCGTTAAAACGGCGATAATGCGGGCAGGTTCCTGCCGCAATTCTCCCGACCCTCAGCTGATCGAGCACCAATGAGCAGAAGCTCTGTCCGAAGTAGCATATGTAAACCACGTGCCGTGGCAGACTGCCGGGCCAAGGTCGTATTTGAAGAGCAACAATAGCTGTTCGAGTGGTCAGCCAAACGCGAAGATCGGGTTTCCGCAATCTTCGGGCTGTCGAGCACCCGTATCGGAACAAGGTATTCTGGTCGGCCGGTGCGTTTCGATTGCAGTCACTTCGCGGCAATCGCCTTCATTTCGGACGTTCAAGGCTCAAGGTGAAGCAGTCAGAACTTGCCATACGTTCATCGAATGGTGGATCGGGCTGAAGGGCTTGATCTGGTCTGGGACAAAACTGCCGTTTTCGCTCAGCCGCCGATAGGCAGATCCGTCGCCAAAACCCGCCATTCAATTTTTTGATTGCTGGGGAATGTATGATCGCTTTTGCCTCATTCCCGCTTCTGTGCGTCGCACGTTTTAAGCGTGGCCACTTTGGCCATCAGAGAACGATCATGGAGATGCCCCAAACAGGATCCACCTCAACAAAGCGGCAGGTTTGGAACGCAGGACGAGCAGTTGGTGCGAAGCGTGCGCTGAAGCCAAAGTAAATCTGGGAGATTCGGTTTTACCTCAATCAACGGAAACGCTTGCGAGATCGCGCGTCGTTCGACCTAGCCATTGATAGCAAACTTCGCGGCTGTGACCTTGTGCGACTGAAGATCGGCGATGTAGTCAGCGGCGGGACCATTCGTACACGCGCGATGGTAATCCAGAAGAAGACCGGCCGCCCCGTCCAGTTCGAACTCTTGCCAGACGCTCGCAGCAGCTTGTTGGCGTGGCTTCAACGTCGCGGCGGCACGGTGGAGGATTTTGTTTTTCCAAGCCGGGTTGATCGCAACGGTCATCTCAGCACCCGACAGTATGCGCGGCTTGTCGATGAGTGGGTGACTGGAGTGGGGCTGATGCGCAGCGAGTATGGAACCCATTCGCTGCGGCGAACGAAGGCATCGATCATCTACCGGGCAACGGGCAATCTGCGGGCTGTCCAGATCCTTCTCGGCCATAGCAAGATCGAAAATACCGTTCGTTATCTCGGCATTGATGTGGAAGACGCGCTTGTGCTTGCTGAGAACACCGAGATTTAAGATCGTGGCTCCTCGCCAAAGGTGGGGAGTCCACCATCCGTTATTCGCCTCATGGCTCTGTCCGTAACCCACCGCCTATCCGAGAAGCGTGTTTCGAAAGTTGTGACTTTTGCTATCTTGACTCTTGTCGACCCACCGCCGTTCGCGCGACCATAGTCCAGAGGATGGCAGGGATCTGAACAATGAAGGGTGCATTGCCGCCAGTCACGCAGAGCCGTATCATTGGCCTGAGCGCGGGCTATCTTGGGTTGCAGATCACGTTCGGGATAGAAAGCGCCAGCCTCAGCCGCATTTATCAGGGCTTTGGGGCCGGCGTCGAAGATCTGGCACTACTGTGGCTCGCAGGGCCAGTATCAGGGCTGCTGGTTCAACCGGTGATCGGCCGCCTGAGTGACAGGAGCTGGACGCGGTTCGGGCGCCGTCGGCCATGGATGCTCGGTTCGGGAATCATCGCGACTGCTGCGCTCACAGGGATCGCGTTCGCGCCGAGCCTGGTCTGGGCAATCGCAATGATCTGGCTGCTCGAAATCTCGATGAACGCCCTTAATGCACCCTACCGAGCGCTGGTTGGCGACACTTTGCCCGAGCAGCAGCACGGCAGGGGCTTTGCCATGCAGACCGTCTTCATCGGTGTTGGTGCGTTCCTTGGTGCTCTGGTGCCAAAGGCCCTCAGCGTCGCTGGAATGCCCAATGTCGTTGCCGAAGGTGCCACGCCGGTCTCGGTGCGGCTGGCGTTCCTTGCGGCGGCGACATGCCTGGCGATCTCGGTCGCCGGCACGGTCCTCAAGGTGCGCGAATACTCGAAGGAAGACTACGCGCGCTTCGGCATCTGTTTGACGGATCAACAGGTGGACGAGCGCGAGACCGGACGGACTTCGGCAGACTGGCTAGCCAATCTTCTTGCCTATCGCCGGATCGCGGCCATGCAGTTTTTTGCCTGGGCTGCGCTCTATCTGCTGTGGGTCTACGCAACGCCGGTCGTAGCACAGGGCGCTTTCGCTGCCAGATCGGTAGAAGATCCGCGTTATGGCGACGGCGCGGACTGGGTCGGTGTCATGTTCGCGACATACAATGGCGTGGCGGGGCTCTTCGCCTTCATCTTGCCCCGCCTCTTCGAGAAGTTCGGCGTGTCTCGCGTCCATTCCACTAACCTTCTGGCAGGTTCCTTCGGCTTTGCAGGTGTAGCGCTGGCGGGAACCCCCCTGCTGCTGCTGGTCTGCGCTGGCCTGATCGGCATAGCCTATGCCTCGATGCTCAGCGCGCCCTTCGTCATGGCGAGCCGTATCGCCCGGCAGGGAGAGGCAGGCGGCGCGATCGGCCTGATGAACGTGTTCATTGTAGTGCCGCAGCTGGTGATGGGCCTTGGCATGCGCGCGGTGGTCCGGATGTTTCCAGCGGGCAACCCGTCAGGCACGTTGCTGATCGCCGGGGCTTTCTGCTGTCTCGCCGCCGTCATCGCGGCGACCGGGGCACGGCGATCTGCAATTTAGTTTGCAAACTGTGCAATATTTTGCGCAAATCTATCTCCGATGGCTGGGTCCAAGGAGAGTTGCATGGAAGATGGTGCCGGACGCAAGTTTACGCTGAAACACATTGCCGAGGAGCTCGGCCTCTCGACCGCCACGGTGTCGCGGGCGATTGCAGGGAACACTGCAATCAGTGAGGAGACACGCGAACTGGTGGTCCAGACGGCGGCACGGCTGGGCTACTCCGCACCCAAGCGGGGGCCGAAGGGCAAGTCCGGCAAGGGGAACCTGCCAGAACAGGTCTGCGTCGTCCTGCCTGTTGCCACCGGGCATGGCGGACAGCTCGGCAATCCGTTCGAGTTGTCGCTGCTCGGCGGCATCGGCGCTGCGCTAAGAGAAAGGCGTCGCGATTTCTCGATCAGTTGGCAAACTCCGCATGATGATCGGACTTTGAGCGAGTTCATCGACACCTCCCCTTATCGCGGGTTCATCTTCTTCGGGCAGTCGCAGTTTCATGATGCGCTCAATCGTTTCGGGGCGGCCAATCGTCCGATCGTGGTTTGGGGCGTGGAAACCGAAGGGCAGCGCTACTGTTCGGTGGGCACCGACAACTTTGATGGTGGCTTCCGCGCGACGCGCCACCTTATCCGGACCGGTCGGAAGCGTATTGCGTTCTTCGGATCCATGCCGCCGATCGCCGAGGCGCGGACGGCACTGTCTCAGATCGCCCAGAGGCTCGAGGGCTACAAGGCTGCCTTGACCGCCGAGGGCATTCCTTTTGATCCTGCAATCGTCCAGACTCCGTTCTCGAGCCGTTATGAGGGTGCTGATGCCGTCGACAATCTCGTCGAGCGCGGGGTAGCTTTCGACTCGATCGTTGCTGCCTCGGACATTGTTGCGCTCGGAGCTTTGCAGGCGCTCAAGCGGCACGGCCTGCGTGTCCCCGAAGATGTCGCCCTGATCGGCTATGATGATATCGACGTTGCCTCGTTCTCCAGCCCGCAGTTGAGCACCGTGCGGCAGGACGTGATCAAGGCTGGCAACATGCTGGTGTCCAAAGTGCTGCGCATGATGGACGGCCACCGCGCCGTATCCGAGCGATTGCCAACAGAGCTGATCATTCGTGGATCCTGTGGCGCGTGACTGCAATCCTTCGCGCCAGGAATCGAAAAAGTTATGCAACTTCCAACCATACGGCTCTGAGCGATTGCAGTTAAACCAAGCTAAATCAGTTCATTATCATCCATGGAGCGGTTGGATGGACTGCAACTCTGGATATTATTGCACAAATTCATTGCAATCGATTGTTGTTTTGCGGGAAAAGAGCGTCGGCCAGACGGCCACCAATGAGTCGTCTGCAAGCACCTTTTCAAGGGGGATGTCATGAAGGTTTCGACGCGTATCGCCGCGCTCTCCACTGTCGCACTCGTTGCGATGGCCGCACCAGCCCACGCCCAGACTGCACAGCCTGCGGCCACGGAAGATGCTACTGCGGCTGACGACAACCTCGGCCTTGCCGAGATCATCGTCACCGGCGCCAGTTCGGGCCGCAAGAAGATGGAAACGTCTTACGCGATTACCACGCTGTCGTCGGCCGATCTGCAGCAGCGTGCGCCGGTCAGCATTTCGGAAGTCTACGCCACGGCGCCGGGCATCTTTGCTGAATCCTCTGGCGGCGAAATCGGCAACAACGTCTATTCACGCGGGCTTCCCAACGACAACTTCCGCTACGTGCCCGTTCTGGAAGATGGCCTTCCCGTGTGGGAGGAAGGCGCCGGTGCCTTCACCAACGCCGACATCTTCTACCGCGTCGACCAGACCATCCAGAGCGCCCAGATCGTGCGCGGCGGTTCGGCATCGATCACAGCTTCGAATGCCCCTGGCGGCGTTCTCAACGTCATCACCAAGAAGGGCACGGCCGACCTGCAGGGCCTCGTGAAGCTGGAATGGGGCGACTACGATCACTATCGCGGTGACTTCAGCCTGACCGGTCCGATTAACGACAAGCTGCGCTTCAACGTCGGCGGGTTCTATCGCTCGAACAACGGCATGCGCGATCCGGGCTTCACCGGAAACCGCGGCGGCCAGTTCCGTGCAGGCCTTACCTATCTGCTCGACGATGGCGAGATCTACGTCGGCTATCGCAAGCTCAACGATCGCAACATCTTCTACACGGGCATTCCGCTCGCCAGCAAGAGCAAGGGCCTGCCCGGTCTCGATGCGGGCGATGGCACGGTCGTATCCCCGGCATTCCGCAACATCACCGTGCCGGATCTCTACGGCACCGGCAGCACCTCGATCGACCTCGGCAACGGTGTCCACACCAACACCGATACGTTCACCGTTACTTTCGACAACAAGTTCAACGACTGGCTGAGCGTCAGCGCCAAGGGCCGCTACACCGGCGGCGTGGTCGACTTCAACGCGCTGTTCAGCGACCAGGTGGCTGGCGCGCAGGCGTTCCTGGACAACTCGCTGGGACGTCTGCAGGCAGCAAATCCTGCAACGGTGCGTGCCGGCTACTTCAACGCCAATACCGGTGCGGCGATTCCCACGGCCAGCATCGCCAATGGCCTCACGCTGGTTCAGAACATCTTCTCGACCTATGTCGATGTCGACAATCTGGTGGGCGATCTCAGCTTCACGGCCAAGACCGGCAGCAACACGCTGACCGTCGGCTACTATCACAGCCAGTTCACGCAGCGGCAGCAGTGGAACTGGAACAACGTGCTGACCGAGGCTGCCAACCAGCCCCGATCGATCGATGTCTTCGGTCTTGATGCTGCCGGCAACAAGACCATCGCCCTGACCCGCAACGGCATCGTCGGCTTGCACAGCAACCTGCAGGACTTCCGCGACGACGTGACGATCAACGCGCTGTACCTTGCGGACTCGTTCGAAGTCAGCCCGGCCCTGCGCCTGGACTTCGGCGCACGCTACCACCACGTCAGCAAGAAGGGCACGATTGCCCAGAGCAAGACCGTCAACCTTGGTGATCCAAACACCGTGCTCGACGATGCGGTCACCGTGCTGAGCGGCGCGATCACGCCCTACAAGTTCAAGACCGGAGAATGGGCGTTCTCGGCAGGTCTGAACTACACGTTCAACCCCGACCTTGCCGCCTTTGCCCGCTACAGCCGCAGCTTCCGCGTCACGCCTGAATTCTCGCAGTGGTTCAATTGCTGCAACCCGGTGGAAGACCGCATCGATCTGGTCGAGGCAGGTCTAAAGTACTCCTCGCGCCCGGTCTCTGCCTTCGTGACCGTGTTCTACAACAACTTCCCGAACATCTCGTTCAACAACATCGTCGCAGGTGCTCCGCAGACCGCGCAGGCGGCCGCTCGCTCCTACGGTGTCGAACTGGAACTCGCGCTCCGTCCGGTCGAGTTGTTCGAGGTCAACTTCTCGGGCAACCTGCAGTCGATCAAGTACACTGGTTTCAGCGGCACCGATGGCAATGGTCCGTTCGACTTCAGCGGCAACCGCATCGTGCGCCAGCCGGCCATGACCTTCTCGATCCGCCCCGTCCTCCACCTGCTCGACGGCAAGGTCGATATCTACAGCAACGTCATGCACACCGGTAAGCGCTTTGCCGATGTGTCGAACCGCATCGATCTGCCGGCATTCACCGAAGTCAGCCTTGGCGGACGGTGGAACATTGCCGACAACCTTTCGGCCGAAGTCATTGTCACGAACCTGTTCGATACGGTGGGTCTTACCGAAGGCAACCCGCGTGCAGGTGTGATCACCGGCGTGAACGAGACTGCGTTTCAGGGCCGTCCGATCTTCGGCCGCCGGGTCCGCGCAGGCGTAACCTTCCAGTTCTGACGACGATGGTTCTCCTGACCGCTATCCGTCAATTCACCTCCCACCTTGCCGTGGCAGCTCTTGCTGCCACGGCTTTCTTTTTATCTCCTGCAGCGCGGGCGCAGGAGTGGCTGGAGGTCCGCTCACCCGATGGGCGGCTGGAGGTGGACTTCGCCGTCGACAAGGGCGAGGCCGTCTATCGCGCGAGCTTCAAGGGCAAGCCGATCATTGATCGCTCCTTGCTGGGTTTCCGCTTCAAGGACCGCGAGCCGCTGGTTTCAGGCCTGGTCCTCGCCGACACCAGGCGAACGTCGACAAATGCGTCATGGCAACAGCCCTGGGGCGAACGCCGGGTCATCAAGGACGAGAGCAACGGCTTCCTCGCGACCGTCACGGCATCTGACGGACGCAAGCTGCGCATCGAATTCCGTGTCTTCGACGACGGGTTCGGCTTCCGCTACGTCCTCCCCGGCGAAACGTCGGAGCGTTTTGTCATCAGCGATGAGGTCACCCAGTTCGCGTTCGCGCAAAATTACCGCGCGTGGTGGATTCCGGCCTATCGCGAGAAATACTCCGAGTACGAGTATTCGCGCTCGGCATTGTCCGCCCTGCCGGCGGTTCAGACGCCCCTTACGGTTGAGGGCCAAGGCGTCGCCATGGCGGTTCATGAAGCCGCGCTGGTCGATTATGCCTCGATGAACTTGCGGCTGGTTGCGGACAACACAAAGACCCTGAAGGCCGATCTGTCGCCATGGTCCAACGGTGATCTGGTGCGCGCCCATGGCGGCCTCGTAACGCCGTGGCGGACCGTTCTTGTGGCTGACAATGCCGCAAAGCTTGCCGACTCAACCCTGATTCTCAATCTCAACGAGCCTAACCGTCTGGGCGATGCATCATGGGCCAAGCCGATGAAGTACATCGGCATCTTCTGGGGCATGCACATCGGCAAGTACACCTGGGAGCCGGGCTCGGACCATGGCGCAACCACCGCTCGCGCGCTGCGATACATTGACTGGGCAGCCACGCATGGCATCCCCGGCGTGCTGTTCGAAGGCTGGAACAAGGGCTGGGAAGCGCCGCAATGGTGGCTGAACGGGCACTCCCGCTTCATCCAGAACGAAGCGGCTGCGGATTTCGACATGCATGCGGTCTCCGCTCACGCCAAGGCCCGAGGGGTGGACATCGTCGGCCATCACGAGACCGGGGCCCAGGTGCAGGACTACCTGCGCCAACTCGAACCCGCGCTCGATTACTACGACCGCTACGGGATCAAGGCGATCAAGCTGGGCTATGTCGGCACGCGTCATGACATGACCGAATGGCCCGACGGACAGTATGCGGTAGAGAACTTCCAGAAGGTCGTCGAAGCTGCGGCGAGGCACCACATCGCGCTCTTCCCGCACGAGCCGGTCAAGGACACAGGCCTGCGCCGGACCTGGCCCAACCTGATGAGCCGCGAAGGCGCGCGCGGGCAGGAATACAATGGCGGCAGCCCGGACTCCGGAAATGCGCCGGACCATCTTGCCATCGTCCCGTTCACGCGAATGCTGTCAGGGCCATTCGATTACACCCCCGGCGTCTTCAACTTCGATTACCGGGACAAGCGCCCGGGCAATCGCGTCCCCTCGACGCTCGCGCAGCAGCTTGCGCTCTTCGTCGTGATCTACTCCCCTGTGCAAATGGCCGTGGATCTGCCCGAGAACTACGAGGGCAACCCTGCTTTCCAGTTCATCCGAGAGGTGCCCACGGACTGGGAGCAAAGCCGGACACTGGCAGGGCAGATCGGCGAGTATGTGGTCACAGCGAGGCAAGCACGATCCGGAAAGGACTGGTTCCTTGGTGCCCTGACCAACGACACTGCCCGGAACTTGTCCATCCCACTGGACTTCCTTGAGCCAGGCAAGCGCTACGAAGCGCAGATCTATGCCGACGGGCCGGGAGCGGACTGGCGGACTGCGCCCGAGCGCATCGTTATCCAGCGCAAGATCGTTACCTCCAGAACTGTTCTCACTCTCGCTCTGGCGTCGGGCGGCGGGCAGGCCATCCGCTTCCGCGCACTGTGACAGCACGCATGGGTGAAGCAAGCTGCCACCTCCAACCGCAAGGCGTCAGGACTATCGCCGATATTGCGCGGTTGGCTGGTGTCACCCCTTCTACCGTCTCAAGATCGCTTGCCGGCAAGCCTGGTGTAAGGGCTGAAACAAGGCGCCGGATCGACGAGATCGCCAGAACGCATGACTTTTCGATCAACCCCCATGCGAGCAACTTGCGCAGCGGAAGAACGTCGGGGCACCCAACTCGAGACAAATCGCTGCCTGCAGGCGGTCCTGAAATCGACGTGTTCCTTGCACAACTCGCGGAAGCCATCGTTGATCTGGCAATCCGAAACGGCGTTGGCGTCGAACTGACCATCGATGACAGCGGATTCAACAGTGAACAGGTGCCTCAGAAACTGTGGCTGACGTTTGCGTCGGCCCGTCCCAAAAAGGCTGGCCGTTCTGAAGCGAAATACTGCGTCAAAGTGTCGAAAATCGCCGATGACCTGAAAGAAGGAGCGCAGCTACGGAGTTGAATGTGCTTAATGCTTCAATGGGCCTCCAGGAAGTAGCGATTTTTGTCACTGCAATGCGCGCGACGGCGCAGAATATTGCTATCTTCTTTTAGCGTCTCGCCACCTGCTAAGCCTAGTTGGAGCGATCGACCGATTGGCACCAAAGCCGACATAGTCGGCACCGCGCCTGACTGGCAAGTTTTGGTCGACAGCCACCGTTGGCGCCGCCTCGTTTAAACGGCCGCTAACCCGGTTTCGCGGTCCGTAAGCTGCCCTTCCGGATCGTCCGCAAACCCGGACATGGGCAGGAGTGCTCTCGCGGTCCACCGGATGGCAAGTTTCGGCAAATCCGGACCTTCCCGATCGACGCTCTGACCGGCAAGATTGTCCCATCTTCCGTCGTTCGCGGCCAATCAAATCCCGTCACTGATTGAACATCACGAAGATCAACAAACACACGATAATCGCGAACAGCGCGAGGGCTGGCAGCCCCAGCGCACTGGTCATTTCCGCGTTGGTCTGCCGCGCTGCGAGAGCATCAGCCTCTTCCTGGGCTGTGCGGGTGAGGGACGCCTCTGCCGGTCCATCGGACACGTCATCATCGGCAAAAGCACAGACCTCGCTGGCGATTTCCTGACTGCGCTGCTGTTCGGCGATGAAGCCGAGAATGAACACCGGCAAGCCAAGCAGAAAACCGATGCCGAAAAGCTTTCCGCCCGGGCCTTCGGCCTGGCCCAGCATCTGCCAACCGAGGAATGCCGATAGACCCCATCCGATAGCGTAAAGTGCAGCACGAGCGGCGCTGCCTTCGCGGGAGCGATCATGGATCTGCGCGCAAATGTGGCACAGGGTGCGCAGTCCGTAACGGACACCGTAGGACGTGCCCCCATGGCGGTTCATGTAGTAGCGCACGGAAGTCCCGGTCTCGATGTTGCGACGGTGGCCGCGGCCCGGTTGGATATAGGCACCACAAAGATAGCACTCAGGCACGGTTTCCCTCATCGAGTTGCATGGATGACAAAGAATGTAGAGTATACTCCGTAGATGTAAAGTCAGCGCTCCTGCCATGTGCGGGCCATGTCATTGCAACAGATCTTCGCTCGGAACCTGCGCCATTGGCGGCGCGAGCGTGGCCTGTCGCAGGAGGCGCTCGCGCACCTTGCGGGGATTGACCGGACCTACGTCAGTTCACTTGAGCGGCTGCGGTATTGCCCGACGCTGGAGATGGTCGAACTCCTCTCGAACGCGCTGAAGGTCGATTCCGATCTGCTGCTGCGCAAGCCGGATGCTGAAGGCGGTGGCGGGCTGGGCTGAGGCAGCCGCTGCGGTGAAGCGCTAATTCGGGTACCACCCCCACGGCGTGGTCAGTTCCAGCGCCATAGTCTCCAGCGGCTTGGCCCAGGCAAGCTTGTCCAGCCAGTCTTTCGGAATACCCTCATAGCCATAGAGCGCGCCCGCCAGTTGCCCGGTGATCGCCGCCACGGTGTCGCTGTCATCGCCAAGGTTGGTCGCAAGGATCACGGCCTGTGCAAAGCTTGCGGTGCGGCTGACGCACCACAGCGCGGCTTCAAGGCTGTGCGCAACATAGCCCGAACTGCTGATCTCGTTACGGTGCTTGCCGCGCCACGAGCCCGCCATGATAGGCGCAATCGCTCCGACATAGTCGCCAGTTCGCGAACGCATCACCTCATGACGCGGCAGGCCTGCAATCGCATCGGCCAGCACTTCGGCAAAGGCAACGCAGCCGTCGACCGCTTCTGGCGCGCCATGGGTGGTGCGGCTCTGCCGGGCTGCGGCATCGCGCAGAGCCTGCCGGTCCTGCCAGTAACGGATGGCAGCGGGCGCAAGTCGCATCAGACTGCCATTGCCCGCACTGTGCGCAGCGGTGGAACCTGCGATCGGATCACCAGTGCTGCGATAGCGCGCCAGCGCCTGGCTGACCGTGCCGCCGATATCGAAGCAGGTGCCGGTGCAGGAATACTCGCCATTGTCCTGCCAGTCGCAGAAGCGTTCGATCAGGTCGGCCTCGTCGAGCTTGCGCTTCTCGATCAGGCTTGCTGCGAGCGCCACGGCCATGGCAGTATCGTCGGTCCACTCTCCCGCGCGCAGACGGAACGGACCGCCACCGACAATGTCAGTCACGCGCGGCTTGCTGTCCCGGCGGGAGAATTCCAGCGTGGTGCCAAGCGCGTCACCAACCGCAAGGCCAAGCAGCGTGCCGACCGCACGATCCCGGGTGGCATCGGGGCCGGTATCAGGCAGTGGCTCATCCACTCGGGCGAGCCGCATGACGTAGTCTTCCTGGCGCTCGTTCTCGATCGCCCCGGGCCGCACTGCGCGCACTTGCGAGATTGCCGCGGCAGGCTCCGTGCCCAGTTCGACCAGCAGTCGCGCCGCAACGGTGCCAGCACGGCCCAGTCCGCCCTTGCAGTGGACCACGATGCTCGCGCCATCGCGCAGAATTGAGCGTAGTCCGGCGCCAACCTTGTTCCACGCATCTTCGAACACTGCACCGGGAATGCCCATATCCGGGATCGGCAGGTGTACCCACGCCATGTGCCGCGCTTCAACGGCAGCGCCGAGGCCGTCGACCTCGTAGCGCACCAGCTCGTGATCCTCGACCAGCGTCACCACCGCCGCCGCATTCCACGCGGCGATGGCATCAAGGTCGAGATCGAGGTCGCGGGCCCACGGCCCGGTTGCGGCATGGGGCTGCTTCTTGCCGGGAAGGAACGTCACCCCGATCCGGCCGCCGGTGCCCGGCACGGTGACTTCGGCAATCTGCAACGGGTGCGTGATACTGGTACGCATGGCTGACCAATCTGCTGTTCAACGTGACCCAAGCTACTCAAAGGCAATGCAAATCACCTCGCGCTTGATGTCTCGTGTGTCGCCATGACTTTGCGTGTCATTCAAGTCTTATCTGCAGATGACCAGCTCTTTATCCAAATGCCGCCTCGTGACTGGTTCGTTGTGCGATCCTTTGCGCACTCGACTTCAGCACTACTCGCAAGAGTGTAGTGACAACTCCTCTCCTCCGCTCAAAAGTGGTGCGCCGCCAGCCTGTACAGCCGGGCTGGCCTGCCGTCTGACCATGCCTGCTCGCCAGTAGGCGCGAGGTAAGAGCCATCAGGAAAGGTCCGCGCCAGCATGCGCTTGCGGAATGCAGCCCGATTGACGCTCTCGCCGAGCAGCGCCTCATGGACCTGCTGCAGTTCGAGCAGTGTGAAGTCCTGCGGCAGAAGATCGAATGCGTGTGTAGACACTTCCAGCGTGCCCCGAGCATGCTGGAGCGCGGCAACGATGATGTCCTCGTGATCGAACCCCGCCGGAACCCGGTAGCGCTCGATTGTGAGGGTAGAAAGCCGGACGCTCTCGTCGTAGCTGACTTCGACCAGACTGAGGTCACGCAGGTTGGCAATGGCCTCCGTCATGGCCTCAAAGGGGACGAGGGCGAAAACGCCCACACTCACGACCCAGCCGCGCGGATCGCGATCAGGCGCGCTGAACACGCCAAACTGGTGCAGCTTGACCTCTTCAGGTCCCCCCATGCTTGTGAGAATGTCGCGGGCACAGTCCTCCAGAGATGCCATGGTCCGGACGAATCCGCCGGGCAGGATCAACTGGCCAGCAAAGGGATCGTCGCGCCACTGACGCATCAACACCTTGGTGCGCCCGTCGTCTACGGTCAGCGCAACTACCTCGACGCGCAGGTGCGGCACCGTATAGCGATTGCGGTCGAACGACAGCAGCGGATAATCGGTGAGCATCGCCGAACCTCAAGACCCCGAGGTGGAACTGGTGAAGGAAGATGCGGGGGAGGGCGCAGCCGTCGCCTTTGCGTTCTTCTCCACCTTCTTGCGGCGCTTCTTCTTCGGCGGCGGCATCAGTCGCGGATCAACCATAAGCCCATCGACCGTAAAACGGTAGAACGCCTTGTCGCGGGTGCCGCGAAAGCGGCAGCGGTAGCCCAGCAACTTGCGCAGCCGGGCAAGGTCAAAGCGGCCATCGCGCAGGCGTTCGGCAAGATCGGGCGAATGGAGTTGCGCATGAAGGTCTGCCATCTCGGCAGCCAGCGCGCGGTCGACCTGGTCGAGCAGCAGCATGGCCGTGATCGCACGATCCATCGCTTCGCGCCGCCGTGCGCCCATAAAGCCGAAGCACGAACGGATACGCATTTCGATCATCTGCACCCAGGCGGGCAGAAACTTGGGCTCGATGCTTTGCCGTGCGCGCAGGCCATGCTTGAGCGCGTTGCGCGAAGACTTGCGCTTCCCCTGAACCGTGCGAGGGCCACAGCCGCGGGCACCATTGCGACGGCTGGCCGCACGGGCGGCCTCGCTACGCTGGACCGGCTCAGCCATTGGCTGCCTCCACTGCCGCTTGCGGTGCGGCGTCGGCAGTCGCTTCGCTGCCTGGCGGCAAGGTCCCCGCCATCGCAAGGGCTTCGGTGAGGCCAAGCACTTCAGCTGCTTCAGCCCTCTGCATAACCCGGCGGCTGTCATAGAGACCAAGCAGGCGATCACGCTCCCGGCACACGCCAATCTCCAGTCTGGTAAAATCACTGGTAAAGGCGAAGTTCTGTCGCATGGCCCGGCCCAGCAGGCGGATGACACGCGGGTCTCGCGAACCTTCGGGCAGGCTCTCGCCCTGCGTCATCCGGCGGATCAGCATCAGCAGGTCTTCGCTATCAGCGGAAGCCCTTCCCGCGCGCTTGTCCATCTCTGCATCGGCAAACGCGATGTCTTCCATCATGCAGGCCATGATCATCCAGTGGGCACGGCGCAGGAAGTCGATTCGGGCGGTCAGGATCGCGATGTCGCGCACCCAGCAACGCTCGATGACGTTCTTGGGCTTCATTTCGGTCAGGAGCTCGGTGATGACCTGGATGACAAGGTCGGGATCCTGGCCGGGCAGACCGAGCCAGTCCAGGCCTCCGAACTCGTCATGGCGAAAGATGACTTCTGATTGGGACATGCGTACCTCCGTTGACCCGGAGAAAATACGCACACTCTAAAAATCCCATCGATACTATTAAGTCGGCAAAGTCTATACATAAGAGGTAAAGAAGGTGCACTTATCCACAAATATACTTCAGGTTCATTTTAAGAGCCCTGATTTGTCAAACGAACCCGAGGTTGTAAATTTACCTGAGAGGTAAAGTTACTTTCGGGTTAGGATCGCAATGTGAACTTAAAGCGGCCACATCTTTGTATGCCTTGGGAGCTGCAGGTTGACGCCGGTTAACCCAGCCGTTTTTCTTGGAGTGAGCGCAGCTTCTCACGGTGGTTCAAAAGTTGACGCTCAGGCGGGCGGGATGACCGAAACGTCGGTAAATTGGGCAGCGCGAGCGAAGTTAACGCCGTCAACTTTGCTGAGCGTCAACCATCGCCTGTTAACCGTCGCGAGTTCACTCTGGCCGGCTGCTTTGATGCATCTGGGAGGAGTCAGAACGGAACCAGTTTCCGTTCTCCGCTGCGGACCATGGCCGCGACTTGGGGCCGCATGCTCCGCTGGTTCAGTTTCGTGGTTCCGTTCTGCAGAAAAAAGTCGCACGAATCCGCGCACTTGCCGCCCGAGAGCGGCCTTTCAGAGAAAAGTTTGTCTGAAATGAGTGGCGGAGACGGAGTCCGCCTAACTAGCGTCCAGCCGCGTCCGAGCACCTCCACGATAACTGCTAAAATAGGCGGATTTAGTGGGGATTGCCCGTCTGCTTATCCGAATGCGTCCCGTTGCGTTCCCATAAAACCGCGCTATTATCGGGGAGCAGTTTTGGGAACGCGATGCCGCGACGCCATTGGGGCGATCTAAGGGCAGGTTCGGTTCCCGGACAGGGAGCCATAATGCCCAAGAAGCTCAGCAACGTGCTCACGCCCTTGGCGGTGAAGAATGCAAAGCCCGGTCGCCATGCCGATGGTGGCGGGCTGCATTTGCTGGTGAAGGAAAGCGGTGCCCGGTCATGGGTCTATCGCTTCATGCTCAACGGCAAGTCGCGTGACATTGGGCTTGGCCCGGCTGGACCGGACGGCATTTCCCTTGCCGATGCCCGCGACGCCCGCGACGCGCTGCGCCTCAAGGTGAAGGCGGGGATTGACCCCCTTGAGGAACGCCAGCGGGAGGCCGCTGAGGCCCTTGCTGCTGCTCAGGCGGCACAAATCGCCGGGATGACGTTCAAGGCCGTGGCGGAAACCTACATCGGCGCGAATGAGGGAAGCTGGCGCAATGACAAGCACCGGCAGCAATGGAAAAACACGCTGGCCACTTACGTCTATCCGGTGATCGGGGAATTGCCCGTTGCAGAGGTCGGGACCGCCCACGTCCTGAAAATCCTTGAGCCGATCTGGAAAGCCAAGGCTGAGACTGCCAGCCGCGTGCGCGGTCGCATTGAAACGATCCTCGATGCCGCCAAGGCGCGCGGATACCGAGAGGGCGAAAACCCTGCTCGGTGGCGCGGGCATATCGCCCAAATCCTGCCTGCCCGTTCACGGCTCACGCGCGGCCATCACAAGGCCATGGCCTATGAAGCGATCCCGGCATTCGTCGGCGCGCTGCACAAGCGGGAGGCCGTGGCTGCGCTGGCGCTGGAATTTACGATCCTAACCGCTGCCCGCACTGGTGAGGTGATCGGCGCGAAGTGGGATGAGGTCGATTTGGACAAGGCAATCTGGACGATCCCGGCCAGCCGCATGAAGGCGGGCAAGGAACATCGCGTGCCCTTGTCGCCGCGCGCCGTGGAGATTTTGAAAGCCACGCAAGGGCTGCGCAAGGAATGGCTGTTCCCGGCGACCAAGGGCGGGAAAATGTCGGGCATGGCCATGACCATGCTGCTTCGCCGGATGAAAGTTGACGTGACCGTGCACGGCTTCCGTTCGGGCTTCCGCGACTGGTCTGCTGAATGCACCGGCTATGCCCATGAGGTCGCGGAAATGGCCTTGGCGCATACCATCGAGAACAAGGTGGAGCGGGCCTATCGGCGCGGCGACCTCTTCGACAAGCGGCGGAGGCTCATGGACGATTGGGCGACCTATTGCGCCACGAGCCCTGCGGCTGGTGCCAATGTCACGCCCATTCGGAAAGCCGAGGCTGGACCTCTGCAATAAGCTGCCTACGAACTCTTATGGTCTTGCGGGTTTGTGAGAATAAAGACATCCAGATTGCGGCGTCGCTGATGCGATTTTTAAAAGGACGGAATTGTGCCACTAATAATACTTCACGTCGGGAATGATGCGCAGCGCTATCACAGCGAGCATGACGCCATGGCTGCGGGAGTCGCCAAGCACAGCCCTGAAAAACCCGCTAAGATCGAAATTACACCCGACGGCGGCGGCCCCATAGTAACGACATGCTATGAGCCAGATACCGGCGCGTGGCAGGAGCGGTCGGAATGAACGCTTGGAGCGGTAAAACCTTAAAAGCGAAAATGTGCGCATCGGGCGCGTTGTTGATCGTAGCTTTAACTGCTGCGTCTTCGCCGGACAATCGCATCGGTCTGAAGTGTATTGGCCACTTCAGGGAGCCACCTTCCAACGACCTCAATGAGGATCATTATGTTATCGACTTTAAGCGGAAAAAAATCGTCTACCGGGACCCATTTTCAGGCGCTGTGATAACGACCTACGATTTGTCTGTGCGCCCACGTTCATACTGGGGGGAACGTCAAGAGGATACTCGAAATAATGCAGGTTTCATTGTTCATCACTACGAAACCGTCAGTATATCCCGAGAAGATGGATCAATTACATCATCATCGATCTCAACTAACACGATGAATCCAAGAAACCCGTCAATTAGCTCCATCGAGTGGGTGGGCCGTTGTGAACGGGAAAACCCCGACCAACGTAAAGGTCTAAAATTCTGACTGCTGTAAGGGGTGTCCGATCAGCGATCCGGGCGAATATGAAGATGGGTATTGAGCAGCTGGGGGATTGCTCACGCTTCCCTCTGAAAAAATGAATATCCAACCGTTATTTAATTCGGCGGGGATAGGACGGCCATCCGAAAAGCACGCTTCCCACGTGCTTCCCCGCCACCTTTTGGGGAACCGCTAGGGAGGCGGACATATGGTAACGCATGGCGGCAGCGTCCGCCCCAATTCAATTTCCTGCCGGGATGCGATCCGGGAATTGCACCAGCGCGTCAAAGCTGCGGTGCCTGATGCCGATCCCGCTCCATGGCTCGATGTTTCGCCCGTCCTTATCGAGATGTTTTCCGAAGGCGATGAAGTTGCATTCGTCCGCCGCAAGAAGATGGAAGAGCGTTCCATGCTTGTCTTGCAGCGAGGTTTGCTGTCGGGCGCGGTGCAGGCGCATTTCAGCGACGGATTGGAATCCCGCGACGTTCCCGGCTGGGCATGGGCAGGGGCAGAACGAAACGAGCATGTCTGGTTTGAGGGGCGCTTGCCCTTAGATGTATTCTTGCCCGACGAATGGCAGCGTTGGTCCTGTCACTCGGTGTATCTGGACCGCGACGCTTTCACGGAGTGGATGGAAAGCCAGCCCTTGCATGATCCCGCTGACTTGCCCGCGCTCCCGCGCCCATATGATGCCCAATCGAAGCCGGAGCCGGTCAAGAAACGGCTCCCCACGGATGCGCCGTTTGTCACGCTGTCCGAGGCATTGACGTGGATCGCGTTCGGCTTTGCGCTGGACCGTGACAGCCTCGACCGTGCAATTTCCGGGAACGCCTTCGATGCAACCGATCCTCAGGCGGCGCTTTCCGATGCCATTGCTAGGCTGGCAATCCGGGCAAGCGGTGGCCAAATCGCGGCGCGCGGCAAGTATGTGGAAAGCCATTCGACTGACGAAAGCAAGGTGCTCACTGCTCCGATTGACCCGGTGCGATTTGAGGACTTTGCTCAATTCGACATTCTCTATGACGGCTTGCGATACGGCACGGGCCTGACTTGGAGCAAGGAAGGTAGCGCCATCGAAAGAGTGTTGCAGGATCGCAGGGACGCATTCCGCTCGGTCAAGGTTAGCCGCGCCGACCTGTTGAAGCTGTTTCCCGATCAGGACGACACGGCGCGGGCGTTTTTTGTCCCGCTACCAGCGGCATTGCCTGAGGTCGGCACCGTCATGCCGCTGGACGAAGCATTGTCGTGGTTGGCGCATGGCAAGCCGTCACACGACATTGAAATTTGGCAGAATACTGCTGGTGATCTGATTTTCCGCGATCCTAGTGGCGCGGTTATCGAGCCGCGCGTGGATGGCTCTCCCCCGCCGTTCATGGAGACGTATCGCCAAGCCAGTCGCGCGCTTCATGGCGCGCTAAGGGACGGCAGTTTGCCAGCCTATGTGGCGCCGACAATTGGCAGTCCGCTGCTAGTGCCTCGCTTTTATTGGAACGGTGTAAACCCGGAAAGCCTGCACCACGTCTATCGCGGCATGACGCCCGACGATCATGGGGCGGGATGCGCGATTCTGTTGTCGCGGCTGGCGTTCGATGCATGGCGAGCCACAAACGGCAAATCGACACGATCAGGGGGGACTGTGCCCGCCAATCGCAGTCTAAATCACGATGAAATTATCGGCCAGGCTATATCCATGCTGGCGGCTCAGCCGGGTATCTCGAAAGGATCGGCAGCGGCATCAATCGTGGCTGATTTGCCGCGCAATCCAAAGACTGGGAAGCCGAGGGATACGCGCCACATTGAACGTATGATCGCGCATCTATGGGAGGGGGGACTCTCACAATCCCCCCGGTAAGCCGCATTCCCCCGGTCCAAGGCTAGCCAAATCCGGCCTAATTGGTCCCCCACCAAGCGAAGGCATCCCGCCTCCGCAATGTGGGACCGAAGCAATGCAGTCCATCAAGCACGATCCCCCGAAGATCGGTTACAGCATTCGGGAAGCCTGCCATGCGTCCAGCCTTGGCCGGACGACGATCTACAATCACATTTCGGCTGGTCGCCTTCGCGCCGTTCGCGTCGGTGGCAGGACGATCATTCCAGCAGAGGCATTGCACGCCCTGATCGCGGGGGAGGCCTGAGCCATGCCCCAGAAAAGCAAAACCCCGGCTGGCACCGGGGCTTCGCGCGATAGCTTTGCAGGCCTTTCGCTCCCCCTCTCTACCCCTCTCGCCATTCAGGCGCAATTCCTGATCGCAGCGCACAACGTCCGGCCCGAACTGGCTGCGATGGTCGCCGCGCTCGCATTTGGGGGAGGTGCCTGTCATGGCTGATACCTTCCCCCGCTTCCCCGATGCCGCACGCGCCTTGCTGGCCGTCGATTCCCTGTCCGAAAAGGAAGGGCAATTCTGCGGTGGCCTAGCCTTCCGCACTGCCCCGCTCAGCGACAAGCAGGCCAACTGGCTGCGCATTCTGCTTTCCCGGCATGGCCTTCCCGCACTGGCTAAGGGAGGCGAGCATGTCTGATCGCTATCCCGAGATTCCCGGCTCGAAAGGCCCGGACGGCACCAGCCAGGACGCTGCCGAGGCGATCAAGCCGTGCGTCTCCTACCTTCGCCGCGTCGCCATGCGCTCGCTGGAACGGCTGGGCGAAGCAACGGTGCTGGAAGCTGTCGCCTTTGCCGAGGTCGCCCGCGAAAGCCTGCAACCGCGTTTCTCCGAACTGCGGGCCATGGGGCTTGTGGAGCCGACTGGCGCGCGTCGCTGCAATCCGTCCGGCAAGGGCGCGGCGGTGCTTCGACTGACCGAAAAAGGGAGGGCCGCACTGTGACCGATCCCGTTTCGGATTTTCTCGATGCCATGGGGGCTGCCGGCATACGCCCCGTAGAGCCGATTGCCGACAAGCTCGCTTCCGGTGATCCCGTCCGCTTCCGCGCCGATGGCGACAAGCCCGGACGGCGCAATGGCTGGGCATGGCTGCACCTCGATGGCGTGCCCGCTGGCGTGTTCCGGCATTACCGGCTGGGCGTGCGAACGGTATGGCGCGCGGGGAGCGATCCCCGTTCGCTGTCACCAGCCGAACGGCGCGCGATCATGGCTCAGGTCCGCGAAAGCGAAGCCCGGCGCAAGGCGGAAACGCTGGCCAAGCAGGAAGCTGCGGCTGGCACGGCCCGCAACCTGTGGCGCGGCGCTGGCAAAGCCGATCCCGCGCACGGCTATTTGGCACACAAGCGCCTGCCCGCGTTTGGCATCCGCCAGCATGGTGACGCGCTGCTTGTCCCGATGGTCGATCCCGGCTTTCGCCTGTGGAACGTCCAGCGCGTCTATCCGGGCGGGCGCAAGCTATTCCTGTCCGGCGGGCGCACCGATGGCCTGTTCTGGTCGCACGGCGCGTTAGTGCAAGATGGCAGGCCATCGGCTGGGCCGCTGGTGATCGGGGAAGGCTTCGCCACTATGGCAGCGGTCCACCACGCGACCGGGCACGGCGTCGTCGCGGCCTTGTCAGCGCGCAACCTCGAATCCGTCGCCCGCGCCATGCGCAAGCTGTTCCCCAGCCGAACGCTGATCGTCGCGGCGGACGATGACCGTCACCTATCGGAGAATATCGGGCTGGAAGCCGCTCAGAGGGCCGCTGAGTCAATCGGTGCGCTTTTGGCCACTCCGCTGCCCCTAGCGCCGGAAACGCGCTCAGCGGACTCAGGAGCGGATTTTGCGGACATTGCGCTTACCGAGGTCGCGGCCCGGATCGCTCAGGCGGGGAATGTGGGCCATGCGTAACGCCACCGCTCCCATGGATTTTGCCGATATGGAACCGGATGACGTGGCCAGCCGCATTGCCGATGCCACGCCCACCGACACGGCCATTCGTGCCACGCCCTATCGCTGGCCCGATCCCAGCTCACTGCCAACGCGACAATGGCTGCTTGGCCATTGGCTGCTGAGGGGCGAGGTTACGGCGATCATTGCACCGGGCGGCACCGGCAAGAGCACGATTAGCGTTGCTTTCGCGCTGTCCCTCGCGTCCGGGCAACCGCTGCTTGGCAAGCCACTCCCGCGCGGCCCGCAATCCGCATGGATCTACAACCTTGAGGATTCGCAAGACGAGCTGGACCGTCAAGTGTCCGCTGCCTGCCTGTTCCACGGCATAGTGCCGGACGACTGCCGAAACCGGCTTTGCGTCGATAGTGGGCTGGTCCAGCCGCTTTGCACGGCAACCGAGGATCGCGACGGCTTCGCCATAGCCGAGGGCGTGTTTGCTCAGGTCGCTGCGACTGTGCGGGAGCTGGCAATCTCGGTCGTGATCGTGGACCCGTTCGTGTCCAGCCATACCGTGCGGGAAAGCAGCAATGAGGCAATCGACGCCATCGCCAAGCGGTGGAAGCGGCTGGCTCAGGAAACGGGCTGCGCGGTCGTGCTGGTGCACCATACCAAGAAGCTGGGCGGGCGTGAGGTGACGGCAGAGGATGGGCGCGGCGCGGTCGCCTTGCGCGATGCTGCCCGCGTCGTGCTGCCGCTCAATGCGATGAGCCAGGCCGAGGCCGAGGAACTGGGAATTACCGATCCCGCGCTTCGCCGCTCGCTGGTGCGCGTCGATACTGGCAAGGCCAATCGCGCTCCCCCGGACGCGGCAACGTGGATCAAGCTGGAAAGCCAGTGCCTCGATAACGGCGATGGCAGCGAGCCTGCCGATTATGTCGGCGTCGCCTGCCTCTGGGAGAAGCCGGACGTGTTCCACGGGCTGAGCACGTGGCACCTCTACCAAGTGCAATTGCGCGTCGCGGCTGGCCAATGGCGGGACAGTGCGCAGGCCAAGGATTGGGTCGGCCATGCTGTCGCTCAGGTCGCCGGGCTGTCCGCCGACAAGGACAAGGCCCGTATCAAGGCGATCCTCAAGACGTGGAAGCGCAACGGCGCGCTCAAGGTGGAAAGCCTGCCCGACAAGAACGGCGATGAACGTCCGTTCGTCGTGGTCGGTGATCCCGTGGACCCGTCTCAGGTGAGTTACCCGCACTCTGAAAAGTGCGGTGCGGAAAGTGCGGAAAGTGCGGCTGGCGACCCGTGCTGAACCCGTCCGCACCTTCCGCACTTCCCTTATAGGGAGTGCAGGTGGTGCGGGTGCGGGTGAGTGGAGGTTTAGGGCCTAAATTAAAGGTGCGGAATGACGGCGAAAGATACCAGGACCAAACCGGCACGGCGGGCAAAGGCGACCGGATCGAAAGCCCCGGCCAAGGGCAACACGATTGAAATTGCGGTGCCGGAATCGGGCACGGCAGAGGAAGCTAAGGAGACGCTGGCCAAGGGCATTCCCGGCTGGGATGAAATGACCAAGGAACAGCAAACCGAACTGGCGGAGATTGCCGTTGCGCAGCGAAAGCAGCGCCAGCCGGTCAGGGTGACGCTCACGCGGAAGCCGGAAGGTGGCATGTCCATCGGCATTGCCGGGAAGTGCGAGGCACACGGCTTGCTCAAGCTGCAAAAGACGTTCGCGGCGGTTTCGATGGACCCGGTGAACGCTCGCGCCAATGAACTGCTGAAATACCTTGGCTCAGTCGGCGCGGACAATGCCGACCGCTACAACGCTGCGCTGTCGTTCATCGAAAGCATGGCCCCGCGCGATCAGGCGGAGGCGCTGTTGCTGGTGCAAATGTATGTCACGCATGACGCGGCAATCCGGGCGCTCAGCCAGCTCGGGTCGGCGGAATGGGTGCCGACTGCGCAGATGTTTGGCAACCTCGCCACAAAGCTGCTGCGCACCTCTCAGGGGCAAATGGAAACGCTAGCTCGGATGCGTCGCGGCGGGGAACAAGTCGTGCGCCATGTCCATGTCGATAATCGCGGCGGGCAGGCCGTCATTGCCGAGAACGTCCACACCGGGGGGAAGGGAAATGGAAAAATTGACGATCAATCCCATGCAACCGGAACGGCTGGCATCGGCCCCGCGCTGCTTGGCGCGGACCCGTTCGGGAGCGGAGTGTCAATCCCCAGCCGTCAAGGGGCGGAAGCGGTGCCGTATGCACGGGGGCACGAATCCGGGTGCGCCTGAGGGGAATAGCAACGCCCGAAAACACGGCGGGCGCTCAGCCAGAGCGATGGCAGCGGCTCGATCCTTGAGGGAGATTGCCCAGCTGGTGCGGGTGGTGGACTGCTAGCCTTGCTCATTCGTCTCACGGTTCTGGCAAGATGCCGAGGCAGCGCCGTCCTTCAATGTGTCGGCGGCGCTGTCATACGTGAAAACTATCGGATTGCCGCGCGTTTCGCCCGTCGAACTGGACTGAAAATCTGCCCGGCCACTTACCTCGCGCCCTTCAATCTGCATGGCCTTGACGACATACCGGGCATCTTGCCCCATGTATTGATACCTGATCGCGCCCCGTCGCTCTGAGGTATTCAGCGTGAGCCAATATTTCGACAAGCCGGTGTCGCTCACGCAGTATTTTTCGATCTGAAGGGGAAGCGGTTTGCCGTTGCACGCTGTCATAGAGAGTAGGACTGCCGATCCCAAGGCAAAGCGCACAGCCATTACGAACTGGATTGTCATCGCTTGACGCCTATCATTCCGGACAAGAAACAAGCGTAACGCCAAACCGGCTATTTGCAATGAAGGCGGTGCCTATGACCGACGCGACGAACGATTCCCGAGAACTTGGTGCAAAACGTCGCCGCAACTGGTGGAAGATTGCCTTTTTCATCGCGTTGCTTGCATTTGAACTAACTAGAGAAATTGCAGTGCTAGAATCGGCACAGGGGGCGCGGCCAAACACTAACGCTCACTTATTCAGCTACGGCGGATACGTTCGTGCTCAAGGGAGCTGGAAACGCATAGATGGCGGTGGCGCACTGGTTCCCGGCACAGTCACAATTGAATGTCACCGGGAAACAGGCCGTTGTCTCGAAGCGTCGGTTATGGTGAGCGAGCAATACGTGTATGCGCCGGAAATTGACTGGTTCGACGCGCAGTTCTCGCCGGATGCTGTTTCCTACGAGAATGATCGCCCAGACTGCGCCCGTTATTCGGTCCGGCTGGACCTAAAAATGCAAAAGGTGTTCGCAGTGCGCGACCGGAAGGAAAATCCGACGAACCCAAACTGCGCGAAATTGGAACGTCGGATCGAAACGCAATTGGGCGATGGATTCGAGCCAAGCCGAACCGCGCTCGACGGGCATTTCGTCCCGATAATTAGAGCCATTGCATACTTGGGTGAGCATCTTTGAATCAGCCCCTTGGTTCCGGTGGGATGCATGGTGCGATTGCAAGCCATGCCGATTTTGGGGTGTCATCGGACAGCCCAGCCGCTAGGATAAGATCATGGGAGTCATGGAAGCCATTGACCGCGACCCGTTGCTTGCGGGTTTCTACAGCATCGGGGATGCAACCCGATTGCTGGGCGTTTCCCATGCGGCCAAGCTGCGCGGGTGGATAAACGGCTGGCCAAGCAGCAAATCCGGGCCGATTGTGGATCGCGACTTCAAGAAGTCCCCCACGGTCAGCTTTCTGGACCTGATGGAACTGCGGTTCATTGAGTATTTTCGTGGCCAAGGCGTCTCGATGCAGACGCTTCGCAAGGCTGCCGAAATGGCACGCAAGGAATGGAGCGTTCAGCATCCCTTTGCCTTGTCCGATGTGAAATATCTAACCGACCGTCGCCGGGTGATTGCTCAGGCTTCCGAGGAGGTTGGCGACCGGCCAACTTGGGAACTAGTGACGGGTCAGTATCTGATCTGGGATGCAATCGAAGCGTCGATTGCCAAGGGAGTGATCTTTGATCCGGCGACGCATTTGGCCTCGCGCTGGAAGCCTCGCCCGGGCGACCATCCCGATATTGTTCTCGATCCGGCGCGGGCATTCGGAAAGCCGCTGGTGGACAGCGCAGGCATCCCGACCGATGCCTTGTTTCGGCAATGGAAAGCGGAAGACGGCAACTTTGACAGAGTGGCGCGCTGGTTCAATGTGTCACGCGGGCAGGTTGAGGGTGCCGTGCGCTTTGAGCTTGAATTGGCAAGTTGAGGATCAGGGCTGACGAGCACGTCGCAGAGGCGATTATCAAAGCGGTCCGCGAGATTGCATTGCGGGACGGCTGGATACTGGATTCCGTCGTGAGCGCCAGACAGGCCGGGAAGTCAGACGTTCACTGGATCACCGAGTTTATGGCCGATGGCGGCGATGCGATTCTTTCAGCCGACCGGGACTTTTTGGAAAATCCCCCTCAGGTCGATGCAGTCTTCCGGACTGGCGCAAAGGTGATTCATCTGCCGCCGAAATGGGGGCAGGCGAAAGGCACCATGCAATCGGCGCATATTCTCATGTGGTGGGCCAGGATCGAAGAATGCATGCTCGCCATGAAGCCTCGGCAATGCTTCCGCCCGCCGTGGAACATCAATGAGACCGGGGAGCTACAGCCGGTCGCGATTGATTTTCAGTCGGCGCAAAAGAAGCTGAAAAAGGCGGCCAAGAAGGGCAAGGCTGGATAGGCATCTGTGCCATGGGCTTGTGGTTCGGCTGGTTCACGAGTGACCCGAAACTGACTTGCCGCAAACCCGCAGAAAACCGGGCTTTTGGTCGAATCCAAGTCGCAAGTCATTTTTGACTGAGAAGCTGCCACCTCTCGAAACCCGCACAAACCAGCCATTTCCAGCCGCGATTTGTCGCGTTCGGTGTGTAGTCGTTTCCAGCTTCCATGGCGGGCACCGGCAAGGCCGCCCGAATGACATGACAGACGATTGTCCCGCCCCTGTTGAGAAATGTTGAGGTGTGCGCCGATTGAGCGAATCCAGCCGCTGGCGTTTGCCTCAAGTGCCGGACCTATCGGGGAGCGGTTATGGGAACAGGCGTGCGATCTTGAAAAAATATCAATAAAATCAAGCAATGTTGGCGGAGACGGAGGGATTCGAACCCTCGGTACCGGATTTACCAGTACGACGGTTTAGCAAACCGTTGGTTTCAGCCACTCACCCACGTCTCCGGATCGCAGCGGCGAGGGGGCGCTATAACGAGGGTTGTGGGGGGCGGCAAGGGCTTCTCGGGCAAAAATCCGCATGGGTGGAAATCTGCTCTTCACTACGCTTTGGCGCGTTTCCGACTCGACTCATCGCCGGTTCATTGTTCGCAGGCCAGCCTTGGATTCTGGTAGCATGGCAGGGGCGCGCGCATTGCGCAGGGATCGGACGGACAGAAATATGATGACACTGGTTTATCACGCACGCGTGCTCGGTCGCCGCTTTGCTATCGGCATGGCGGCCTGTCTGTCCGTGGCCGCGACAGGCGTTTCGGCGCAAGTCCAGACCGTCGACCCGAACGCCGTGATCGATGGTGATCTTACCCCCGGTGCAATGCCGGCGCAGCCCGCGCAGACGTCCCCACAATCCCCTGCTGCCAGTCCGGCTGGAGCCGAGGCGGGCAGCCTCCCGGCGCTTCCCGCAGACGCACCGCCGCCTTCGGCCACGACGGCTCCAGCCACCGCCGCAACGCCGCCTGCCACCAAAGCGGCTGCAGGAACGACTTACAAGGACGATGACCTGATCTGCGCTGCCGAAGGCGTGTTCGGCAAGGGCGCGGCGGGCCTTGCCGACCTGATCAAGGACCTGCTCAAGAAGCAGGGCGAGCCCAACGCCTACATCGTCGGGCGCGAGGCGGGCGGCGCGCTGGTCGTCGGCCTGCGTTATGGTTCGGGCACGCTGCATCACAAGGTCGAGGGTGAGCGCCCGGTCTACTGGACCGGCCCGTCAATCGGCTTCGACGCAGGCGCCAATGCCGCCAGCACCTTTGTGCTCGTGTATAACCTTTTCGACAGCGAAGAGCTCTACAAGCGATTCCCGGCGGGCGAGGGGCAGGCCTACCTCATCGGCGGCTTCCACGTGAGCTACTTGCGCAAGGGCGATACGGTACTGATTCCCGTCCGTTCGGGTGCGGGCCTGCGCCTCGGCATAAACGGGGGCTACATGAAGTTCTCGCGCAAGCAGAACTGGTTCCCGTTCTGAGGGTTTTGCGCAACAACCGTGCAAATTGCCCCCCGCATACCTTGTAATTGAAATGCGGGGGTTGCCCCCGCGGCCTTCCGGCGGCATGGAGCCGCCGCAATTCGCTCCCCGGATGGAAGGCCTGAGAACCATGCTCGAAAATCTTGCCGCGCAGCCCGCCGATGCCTTGCTGGCGCTGATCAAGCTCCACAACGCCGATCCGCGTGCCGACAAGATCGACCTCGGCGTTGGCGTCTATCGCACCTCCGAGGGCGATACCCCGGTGTTCAAGGCGATCAAGGCCGCCGAGGCGAAGCTTCTGGCCGATCAGGATTCCAAGGCCTACCTCGGCCCCGAAGGCGACATGGGCTTCGTCCACGCGCTGATCCCCTACGTCTTCGGCAAGGACTTCGACCGTTCGAAGGTCGAGGGCATGCAGGCCCCTGGCGGTACCGGCGCGGTGCGTCTCGCCATCGAGGTGGCCAAGCGGTCGGGCGTGAAGCGGGTGTGGATGGGTACGCCTTCGTGGCCCAACCACGCGCAGATCATCGCGGCTGCCGGCATGGAGCTGAAGACCTTCAGCCACATGACCGCCGATGGCTTTGCCGATCTCGAAGCGCTGAAGACCGCGCTGGCAGGGGCCGAGGCCGGCGATGCCGTCCTGCTCCACGGCTGCTGCCACAACCCGACCGGCGTCGATTACACCGAAGCCCAGTGGGACGAGATCGCCCCGCTGCTGGTCGAGCGCCAGGTCCTGCCGATCCTCGACCTTGCCTATCAAGGCCTTGGCGCTGGCATGGAAGCCGATGCCTATGGCTTGCGCAAGGTGCTGAGCCTCGCGCCCGAAGCGCTGGTGGCCTATTCGTGCGACAAGAACTTCGGCCTCTATCGCGACCGTGTCGGTGCGTTCTACGCCGTCACGTCTGACGCAACCGCGCTCGCCAATGCCATGGGCAACGGCGCAACCATCGCCCGCGCTTCGTGGTCGATGCCGCCTGACCATGGCGCGGCTGCCGTGCGCCTGATCCTCAGCGATGCTGAACTGACCGCAATGTGGCTGGCCGAGCTTGACGAGATGCGCGACCGCATGCGCTGGGTGCGCGATCGTCTTGCCGCCGCGCAGCAGGTCGGCCCGATCAACATGGCCCCGCTGGGCGTGCAGAACGGCCTGTTCTCGATGCTGCCGCTGAACGGCGAGCAGATCCTCGCCATCCGCGAAAAGCATGGCGTCTACATGGCAGGCTCGGGCCGCATCAACATTGCGGGTCTGACCACCGGCAACATCGACAAGTTCGTCGAGGCTCTGCGCGACGTCGCTTGAGCGGCGCGGGCTGCCCACCCCGCTGCGACTAAGCTCGCCTTCGGCTCGCTAAGTCTCGCGGCCCTCCCGCTTGCGGGAGGGCAAAGGCAGCGCTCTCATTCCCCTCCCGCAAGCGGGAGGGGGCAGGGGTGGGCACAAACGCAGCCCCTCAAAAATCCGCCGCCCTTGACTGCCGTCGCGCCTCGGCAAAGCTGTCCGCCCGGAACTTCTCGAAGGCCACGCGCCGGTCGAAGCCGGGGTCCTTCGGGTAGTCCTGATACTCGGCGATGATCTCGTCGAAGATCTCGCGCATTTCCTGCTTGTGGTCGGGGTGCGAGAAGATGTGCAGGCGGTTGGCCTTCATCGCCTCGATCACCCGGGCGCCGATCACGTCGGGCTCCATGCCGAATTCGTGCAGCCCCTGCAGCCGCTCCACCGCGCTTGGATCGACCGGCTTCATCGCCCCCTTCAAGGCATCGGGCCGCACGTCGTCGCTGGCATAGATGTAGCTCTTCACCAGGCCGGGGCAGAGCACCGAGACGCCGATCTCGTACTTCAGCAGCGAATAGTGCAGCGATTCCGAAAGCCCGCGCACCGCGAACTTGGTGGTGTTGTAGATGCCGGGGCTGCCCGCAGCGAGGAAGGCCGCCATCGAGGCGGTGTTGACCACGTGCCCGCCCTTCTGCTCGCCCGCCTTCACGCGCTCGACCATGCGCGGAACGAACGTCATCACCCCGTTGATCACACCGTGGAGGTTGACGCCCATCAGCCAGTCCCAGTCGTCATAGGAGCTTTCCTCGATCGGCTGGAACAGGTTCACGCCCGCATTGTTGCACAGGATCGAAACCGGGCCAAACTGGGCTTCCACCTCGTCCGCCGCCGCCTTGAAACCATCGCGGCTGGCCACGTCGAGCTGCACGCCCATCACTTCCCGATTGTCGAGTGATGCCAAGGCCTTGTCGATCGAATCCTGCCGGATATCGGCAATGGCGACCTTGCAGCCTTCATTGAGCAACTGGCGGACCAGTCCGATGCCCACCCCATTCGCGCCCCCGGTGACGAAGGCGGTGCGTCCCGCGAAGTCCTTCATGCGCCGCGCGCCTCTTTCAGCTTGTTCTGCCGGGCGATCTCCTCGGTGATCGCAGGGTTGCGAAACAGCATGGCGAAAGTCTGCTTGTACTCCGGGTTCTCGGGCAGATGCGTCTGCACCGCTGCTGTTGTGGCAAGCCCGCGCTCCTCCACGCCGGTCAGGAATTCGGAGTGGGTAAGGATATAGAGCTCGTCGTTGAGGATGCCTTCCAGCACGCGCTGCCCGACCTGCTCCTTGGTCTGGTAGAGGTGCATGAAGTTGCCGCCCGATGCGCGGCGCTTGTCGGCCTCGGCATAGCCGGTGTCGGCAAGGTCTGCAGGCCGGGTCTTGGCAGCATCGGCAATGTTCGATTGCACTGCGCCGGGGCAAAAGGCGCTGCAGATCACGCCGCGCGGTTCGAGTTCTGGGCGCATGCATTCCATCATAGAAGTGACCGCCGCCTTGCCCGAGGAATAGATCGTGGTCATTCCCACCGGCACCAGCGCGCTCATCGATGCGGTGCACACGATGTGCCCGCCTTCGCCGTGCGCCAAGATGCGCGGCAGCATGGTGACGATGCCGTTGATCGTGCCGCCAACGTTCACGCCCATGACCCAGTCCCAATCGGCAAAGGTCGCAAGCTCGGTTGGCCCGACCACGGCGACGCCTGCGTTGTTCACGAGTATGTGAATCTTGCCGAACTTCGCCTCGACCGCATCGGCCACAGCTGCAAACTGCTCGCGGTTGGTCACGTCGAGCTTGACCGCCAGCACGCGGTCGCCGCCCGCCAGCTCCTCGACCGCGGAATCGAGGTGATCCTGCCGGATGTCGGCGATGGTCACGTTCATCCCTGCGCCCAGCAGCGCCTTGGCGATGCCAAGACCGATGCCGCTGGCGCCGCCCGTCACGAAAGCCGTCTTGCCCGGCAGGTTCTGCATTTGCCTCTCCATTCTTGCCTGTTCGTCATCCCTTGAACGGGAGCGGGAATCATTTTTCGCCTTTTGTATTCACCAGCAGAGAATTGTATGCAAGACTAACAATATCGCCGCTTCGAAAAGGTCCGTCAAAGGGCAGGGCGCGGCAGGAGAGGAGAAGTCATGGCAGGTGTCGTCGCGCCAGCGGAACTGGCCGCAAATCCCGATCGGATCGCCGTGCAGGAGCGTGAATCCCACCCGGCGGGCGCCGCCTATTGGGCGCTGACCGTTATCATCCTCGCCACCTTCCTGACCTTCTTCGATGCCGTGACCTTCGGCATGCTGGCCGAGCGGATCAAGCACGATTTCGGCCTCACCGATTCGCAGCTGGGCTTCCTTGCAGGGCCGGCCAGCATCATCTGCTACCTCTTCGTCGGCATTCCCCTGGCGCGCCTAGCGGACATCTATCCGCGCAAGTACGTGCTGGGGGCAGGGTCGGCGCTGGTCGGCGTGATCATCTCGGCGGGCGGCCTTGCGCAGAGCTTCGGCCAGTTCGTCGGCAGCCGCGTGTTTCTGGCGGCTGGTGGCTCCGCCCACGCGCCATCGTCCTATTCGCTGCTCGCCGATGCTTTTCCGCCCAAGAAGCTGACGCGCGCCTTCGCCCTGCTGCAGTTCGGCTTCATCGGCGGCACCACGCTCGGACCACTGATCGGCGGCATGCTGGTGATGATGACTGCGTCCTGGGGACCGACGCACCTCGGGCCGCTGACGATCCTCGGCTGGCAGTGGATTCTCGTGTTCATGGGAATCCCCTCGCTGCTGGTCGGCCTGCTGTTCCTCACCGTGAAGGAGCCGCCGCGCCTCGCGCCTGCTGCTGATGGCCCGCAAGTGCCCAAGGACGCATCGTTCGGCCGCAAGGTGCTGACCTTCATGGGCCTCGATGCCTTCCGCGCGATCAACGCCAAGCCGCGCGTCTATTACCCGCTGTTCGGAGCCCTCGCACTCAGCGCCATCGAAACCTTCGGCCTGCAGTTCTGGCGCGTGCCGTTCATGGTCCGCACGTTCGGCTGGAACGAGGGGCAGATCGGCGCGGCGCTTGGCGGCACGATCCTCGTCGCCTCGCTTTCGGGCCTCTTGCTCGGCGGTATCTTCGTCGAATGGCTGGCCAAGCGCTACAAGGACGCCAACGTCCGCGCCGCAACATGCTGCGCCGCCGGTGTCACCGTCTGTACGATCACCGCCATCCTGATGCCCACGGCGTGGGGTTCGCTGATCATGTTCGGCTTCTCGGGCATGTTCGGCATAGCAGGGGCCGTGCCGCAGAACGCCGCCGTCCAGCGCGTCGCTCCCAATGACATGCGCGGGCAGGTCACCGCCTTCTACCTGTTCATGTTCACCTTCTTCGGCGCGATGGGCAGCTACGTCGTCGGCAAGGTGCAGGATGTGCTGATCGGTGATCCCACGCAGCTTTGGAAAGCGATGCTGATCACCGCCAGCGTGCTCATGCCGCTCGCCACCTTCCTCATGTTCCGGGCGATCAAGCCCTATCGCGAGGAAGTTGAACGGCTTGAAGCGGAGGGGCGTTGACAGCGTCGTTCGACTTGGTCAGATTGTTAGTAAGACTTACAAATAAATTGGCAAAATACATGGGAGTTGAACGTGTCCGATAGCAGCCAGATTGCCGCGCTCGAAAGCCGCCTTGCCGATCTCGAAAAGCGCCTCACCGTCCGCGAGGACGAGCTTGATATCCGCAAGCTGCAGCACCTCTACGGCTACCTGATCGACAAGTGCATGTATAACGAGACGGTGGACCTGTTCACCGACGACGGCGAAGTGCGTTTCTTCGGCGGCGTCTGGAAGGGCAAGGAAGGCGTGCGCCGCCTCTACGTCGAACGCTTCCAGAAGCGCTTCACATACGGCAACAACGGCCCGATCGACGGCTTCCTGCTCGATCACCCGCAGCTGCAGGACATCATCAACGTCCAGCCCGGCGGCGAAATCGCCTTTGGTCGCGCCCGCTCGATGATGCAGGCAGGGCGCCACAAAGACTACGAAGGCGATGCCCCGCACCTCAAGGCGCGCCAGTGGTGGGAAGGCGGCATCTACGAGAACACCTACAAGAAGGTGGACGGCGTGTGGCGGATGCACATCCTCAACTACATGCCGATCTGGCATGCCGATTTCGAACACGGCTGGGCCCACACCCCGCACGAATACGTGCCGTTCCCCAAGGTCACCTATCCCGAAGATCCGACCGGCCCGGACGAGCTGATCAAGGACCACTGGCTGTGGCCCACGCACAAGCTCAACGCCTTCCACATGAAGCACCCGGTGACGGGCGAGGAAATGGTCGCCCAGCGCTGGCAGGGCGACATCGACCGCGAGAACGCGCGCGGCTAAACGAATGCTGGCGGGAGCCACTTCCTCCCGGCTCCCGTCGGCAGCACTGGAATGAAAATGACCACCTATCCCACGCTTCACATGATCATCGACGGCGAGCGCGTGAGCGGCGCAGGCCGGCGCACCCACGCCGTCGTCAATCCCGCCACGGGCGAGACCATTGGCGAACTGCCGCTGGCCGAAGCCGCCGATCTCGACCGCGCGCTCGAAGTCGCGGCGAAGGGCTTCCGCATCTGGCGGACCAGCACGCCACAGCAGCGCGCCGCCGTGCTGCAAGGCGCAGCGCGCCTGATGATGGAGCGGCAGGAGGATCTCGCCCGCATCGCCACGATGGAAGAGGGCAAGACCCTGCCTGAGGCGCGCATCGAAGTCCTGATGAACGTCGGCCTGTTCAACTTCTACGCGGGCGAAGTCTTCCGCATCTATGGCCGCACGCTCGTCCGCCCCGCCGGACAACGCAGCACCATCACGCACGAACCGGTCGGCCCCGTCGCCGCCTTTGCGCCATGGAACTTCCCGCTCGGCAATCCGGGACGCAAGCTTGGCGCGCCCATCGCCGCCGGATGCTCGGTCATCCTCAAGGCAGCGGAGGAAACGCCCGCCTCGGCGCTTGGCGTGCTCCAGTGCCTGCTCGATGCCGGGCTGCCAAAGGAAGTCGCGCAAGCCGTGTTCGGCGTGCCCGATGAAGTTAGCCGCCACCTGCTTGGCTTGCCCGTCATCCGCAAGCTGTCGTTCACCGGCTCGACCGTCGTCGGCAAGCACCTCATGCGCCTTGCCGCCGACAACATGCTGCGCACCACGATGGAACTGGGCGGCCACGGCCCGGTATTGATCTTCGGCGATGCCGATATCGACAAGGCCCTCGATACGATGGCCGCGTCGAAGTACCGCAATGCAGGCCAGGTCTGCGTCTCGCCCACCCGCTTCATCGTCGAGGAAAACGTCTTCGAACGCTTCCGCGATGGCTTTGCCGAGCGCGTGGGCCGGATCAAGGTCGGCAACGGTCTGGAAGACGGCTCGCAGATGGGCCCGATGGCCAACCTCCGCCGTCCCGAGGCGATGGACCGCCTGATCGGCGATGCCGTCACGCGCGGCGCACGCCTCCACACCGGCGGTGAGCGCATCGGCAACGCCGGGTACTTCTACGCCCCCACAGTCCTGTCCGAAGTCCCGCTCGATGCCTCGATCATGAACGAGGAGCCCTTCGGCCCCGTCGCCCTGATCAACCCCTTCACCGGCGAAGAGGCGATGATCGCCGAGGCCAACCGCCTGCCTTATGGTCTTGCCGCCTACGCCTGGACCGACAGTGCTGCCCGCCAGAAACGCCTAGCGCACGAGATCGAGACCGGCATGCTTGGCCTCAACTCGACAATGATCGGCGGCGCGGACTCTCCGTTCGGCGGCGTCAAGTGGTCCGGCCACGGCGCCGAAGACGGCCCCGAAGGCGTCCTCGCCTGCATGGTCACCAAGGCCGTGCACGAGGGCTGAATTTCATTCCTCCCCGGGACGGGGAGGGGGACCATGCGAAGCATGGGGGAGGGGCACCTTCCGCAAGCGCTAGGTATGTGGCGAGGATCGGAGAGAAAATGACGCAAGAACTGAAAACTGGCGGGAGCCAAGGCTACCTGCGCATCGCCACCGAGGAAGCCTTCGCCACACGCGAGATCATCGACGTCTACTTGCGCATGATCCGCGATGGCACTGCCGACAAGGGCATGGTTTCGCTCTGGGGCTTCTACGCGCAATCGCCCTCTGAACGCGCCACCCAGATCCTCGAGCGCCTGCTTGACCTCGGCGATCGCCGCATCGCCGACATGGATGCGACCGGCATCGACAAGGCAATCCTCGCGCTGACCTCGCCCGGGGTCCAACCACTGCTCGACGTCGAGGAAGCGAAAACCCTCGCCACCCGCGCCAACGACACACTCGCCGCCGCCTGCGAAAAGCATCCGGATCGCTACATCGGCATGGGCACCGTGGCCCCGCAGGATCCCGAATGGTCGGCCCGTGAAATCCATCGCGGCGCCAGGGAACTGGGCTTCAAGGGCATCCAGATCAACAGCCACACGCAAGGCCGCTATCTCGACGAGGAATTCTTCGACCCGATCTTCCGCGCCCTCGTCGAGGTTGACCAGCCGCTCTACATCCACCCCGCCACTTCGCCGGATTCGATGATCGGCCCGATGCTCGATGCCGGGCTCGATGGCGCGATCTTCGGCTTCGGCGTCGAGACGGGCATGCACCTGCTGCGCCTCATCACCATCGGCATCTTCGACAAGTACCCCAGCTTGCAGATCATGGTCGGCCACATGGGCGAGGCGCTGCCCTACTGGCTCTACCGCCTTGATTACATGCACCAGGCCGGCGTCCGCTCGCAGCGCTACGAGCGCATGAAGCCGCTGAAGAAGACCATCGCCGAATATCTCCAGACCAACGTCCTGGTCACCAATTCGGGCGTGGCGTGGGAACCGGCGATCAAGTTCTGCCAGCAGGTCATGGGTGAGGACCGCGTGATGTACGCGATGGACTACCCCTACCAGTACGTCGCGCAGGAAGTCCGCGACTTGGATGCAATGGACATGAGTGCCGAAACCAAGAAGAAGTTCTTCCAGACGAACGCGGAGAAGTGGTTCAAGCTGTAGGAATCACCGCTGCGTCCCCGCGAAAGCGGGGACCTCGGTGGTGTTACGGAACGCGTCTTAGACCGACTGAGGCCCCCGCCTTCGCGGGGGAGCAGGAATTTATGACGGACTTTCATCCCCCCTCCCGCAGGCGGGAGGGGCTGGGGGTGGGCATTCCGAGGTAGCGAAAAAGAACGACGGGAGAGCCAATGACCATAGAACCGCGCCGCACGCCCCCAAGTGCGAAATTGGCCCCCGGCGCATGGTACGCGCTCGTCCTCGTCGCGCTGACCAATGCGATGAGCCTGCTCGATCGCCAGATCCTCGCGATCCTCGCGCCTGCGATCAAGAAGGATCTGGCCATCGGCGATGCCGAGATGGGCCTGCTCTACGGCACCGTCTTTGCCCTGTTCTACGCGCTGTTCTCGCTGCCGGTGGGCCGCCTGGCCGACGGCTGGATACGCACCCGTCTGCTGGCGATAAGCCTGCTGTTCTGGTCCGCCGCCACCGGCCTGGCGGGGTTTGCCTCGAGCTTCTCGATGCTCGCCCTCTCACGCCTCGGCGTCGGCATCGGCGAGGCGGCAACGTCGCCTGCAGGCACCTCGCTGCTCTATGACTTCTGGCCCAAGCATCGGCGCGGCTTCGTCATGTCGGTCATGGCCTCGGCTATCGCGCTGGGCCTTGGCGGATCGCTGGTGCTGGGCGGCGTGGCGGCAGGCTGGTGGGACGCACACCATGCCGCAGGTGGCCTCAAGGGCTGGCAGTTCGCCTTCCTCGTCGCCGCCACCCCCGGCTTCGTCCTCGCCGCGTTCCTGTGGACGCTGAAGGAGCCGGTCCGCGGCCAGATGGACGGCATCGAAACCGCGCCCGAAGCCAACCCCTTCCGCAAAAGCCTTGCCCTGCTCGGCTCGGTCACCCCCGGTTTCCACTGGATCGGCATGAAGGGCAGGGGCGCCAGCCCCGCGATGGTGCGCGGTAATCTGCTGGCCCTCGCTCTGATCGCCACTGCCGCTTACGCGCTCACACAGCTCAGCAACGCGATCAGCCCCAAGCCCGCGATGGTTCTGGGCGGCCTGTCGATCAATCCCCACGCCCTGCAATGGAGCGTGATCGGCCTCGGCGTCTTCGTCATCGTCAACCTGATGCAGGGCATGAAGCTGGGCGATGCCCAGGCCTTCCGCGTCATCTCGCGCTCGCCCACTGTGATGATGTGCATGGCGGTCGGCACGCTGCAGTCGGTGCTGAACTACGGCATGATGGCCTTCAACCCCAGCTTCCTGATCCGCAGCTACGGGTTGACGATGCAGGAGACCGCGCTGCAGTTCGGCTTGCTCTCGGCTGGTATGGGCATCATCGGCCCGCTCGTCTGGGGCCCGCTGTCCGACTGGCTGCAACAGCGCTTCCCCGGAGCAGGGCGCGCATGGGTGGCGCTCTTTGCCATGGGCATCTCGCCGATCATGTCGTTCTGGGTCTACTACGCCGCCGATCCCGGCAGCTTCTACGCCCGCTTCCTGATCTACAGCTTCATCCTCACCGGCTGGCTGCCCCCGCTCTATGCGATCATGTACGATCAGGTCCTGCCGCGCATGCGAGGCCTCACCTCCAGCCTCTACCTGCTGGTCATGACCATCCTCGGCATGGGCATCGGCCCCTACGTGGTGGGCCTCCTGTCCGACGCCACCGGCTCCCTGCGCACGGCGATGCTCTCGATCAACACCGTGGCGATCCCGATCGTGGTGCTGATGCTGATCATCGCCAAGCGCGCCGAGCGGGACGAGGCGGCATTGCTGGAGCGGGCTGCCTAGCATATCTGCGCCCCCGCAAAGGCGGGGGCCTCGTTGTTGTTGCGGAACGTGAGCGCAAACCGATGGAGACCCCCGCTTTCGCGGGGGTGCAAGGTTCGCTCAAGTCACCCGCCAGACCCACAGCTTGATCCCCAGCGGATAGCGCGCGCCCGAGCAAACGAAGATCGACCGGTTCATCCAGTCATACTTCCCCTTGGGCGCGATGAATTCCGGCACCGTGCGGAAGTAGTATTCCGCAGGATCGACCTCCTGCCCCGAAGCCAGCCGCTGCATGACCTCGGGAGGCCCGTGCCGCAGCCCGCGGTTGCGGATCTGGATCACCACCCCGTCATCGGTCTCCAGCGCATAGATCGCATCGGCCACGGTCACCCCGTCGGGCCGCGTCACCTGCCAGTCCGCCGCATTGCCGATCAGCCTGCCTTGGATCAGCGGCCCCTCGACACGCCCGCCGCCGACAATCGGAATGATCCGCCGCGTCCCGTCAAAAGTCTCGCCAATCGCCACCGGCGGCTCAAGTTCGCCCGTGGCCTCATAGACGAACTCGAGCCCAGGCTGGATCATGCCGCCAGGTCCTTTTCCAGCAGCCCGATCTCATCCGCGTTGGCCCAGTTGCCGTGCAGGCCGAAGCGCAGGCGGATGGGGATATTGACTGTCGCGACCGGGCCTTTCTCGATGTCGAGCGCGTCGAAGATCAGCAGGTCGCTGCGGTGATCTTCCAGCCGGTTGCACACCTGCACGATCCAGCCATCGCCTTCGGGGGCATCCTTGGAGCGCGGCACGAAGCACGGCTCCTGAAGGCTCGACACCGGCCCGCACCACCAGTGCTGCTCGCGGCCCGTCTCGAAGTCCTTATGGAACAGGCAGTTCATCAGCAGCCCGCCCGCGCTGCCGCCACGCAGCTCCACCGGGCGCTTTACGTCCATCTCGAGGAACCAGCCGTAGCGGGTTTTCTGTCCGGTAAAGCGGTCGTCAATACGCGGAAATTCGCCCATCGTGTCCGATAGCTTTACGATCTCGGCAAAGTCTTCGCCGTTGCTGGCCATGTCCACCACCCAGTCGGTCGGGTAGCTCATCGCTTCCATGCCGTTGAACGGCGCACCGTGCACGTCGGGGAAGAACGGGAACATGTTGTTCTTCGCCTCGCAGGTCACGAAGTGGACCTTGGTTCCCTCCTGCCAGGCGTTGAGTACGTGGCTGGCAAAGCAGTTGTCACGGGTGAACCAGCGGATGTCCTCCTGACGCACCCCGTCGCGGCGCGGGATGATGCCAAGGTGCACCGGCTTGGTCGTGTCGAAGCCGAAGTGCGGCATGCCCTTTTCCAGCCGCTCCCAGCTGCCGATCGAAGGCACGATGTGCAGCACGAGGTAATCCTCGGTAATGCCGAAATCGTGCATCATGCAGTAGTAGGGCACCTTGAACCACACCTCGCGGATCAGCTCGCCTGTCGGGCTCACTTCCATGTAGGTCACGTCGTCGGTGCACAGTCCGCTCGCGGCATAGCCGATGGCGACCATGTTGCCGGTCACAGGGTCGACCTTGGGATGCGCGGTGAAGGTCTGGCCGGTCATCTTGCCGCCGAACTTCTCGAACCCGAAAGTCTCCATCGTCGCCGGGTCCATGACGAGGGCAGGGGAATCTTCCTTCATCGCCCAGAGCTTGCCGCCGAAGATGAAGGCATTGGTATTGGCGGTGGATCGGATCTCGCCCTTCACCGCGTCATCGTCGGTCAGCGGATTGCGATAGGCGCCGAAAAGGGCCTTTCCGGCGGCGTTTTCCAGCTTCCACTTGTCGGTCTTCGCCCAGCGCTGGCGGAAGTCCACCTGGCCGTCGTGGATGTGGAATCGGGTGATCATGCCGTCGCCATTGAAGGCGATGTCATCGGCCAGGCGCGGAGGAAACTGCGGGTCGGGCTGGACGCGATAGAATGCGCCGTTTAATCCTTGCGGAATCGTGCCCTCGTGCGCGAGGTCGGCAATGTCCGCCTCAATCCGCGATGGCGTGTTGAATCCCGTGAAGCTGGGGGTGTTCGGAAATTGAGCCATGGCATCCTCCTCGCGATATTGTATGTATTGCTAACAATTAGACAAGCGCATTCGTTGGGGGCAGGGCATTGATCAAGGACAAATTCGCCGACGCCATCGCGCCCGTCGGCCACACCGATGAGGATGACGTCGGCGCGATCAACGACATTCTCGGATTCCACATCCGCCTCGCGCACGGTGCGTGCCTTCGGCACTTCACCGAAACCTTCACCGATCTCGATCTCACGCAGAAGCAGGTCTCGGTGCTCTGGCTGGTCGACGATCATCCCGGCATCGCGCAGACCGATCTGGCGCAGCGCCTGCGCATGGACCGGGCCACGACGATGGCGATCATCAACCGCTTGCAGGCCAAGCACTTCCTGCGCCGGGACCGGTCGCCCAAGGACGGGCGCAAGCAGGCGCTGTTCCTTGAACCGCAGGGCGTCGAAATGCTCGCCCGTGCCAAGACGGCCATTGGCGAGCACGAAGCCTGGGTGAAAAGCCGCTTCACCGACAAGGAAGTGCGGCAGCTCATCGAACTGCTTTCCAGAATCCACGAATAAGTTATATCAGATAGCAATAAGCGTAACTGGAGAGGAATCGGGCCGCATGTCACAAACTCCGCGCGAGGTGATCGAGCAGACGCCAATGGGCGTTCGCCAGTGGATCGTGGTGGTCCTGATGGTGCTGTTGAACGCGCTTGACGGGTTTGACGTGCTGTCGAGCGCCTTTGCCGCGCCGGGGATCACCGCCGATTGGGGCATCGCTCGCCCGGCGCTGGGCGTGGTGCTTTCGGCCGAACTGATCGGCATGGGCTTCGGTTCGGTGCTCCTGGGCGGCGCGGCAGACCGATATGGCCGCAAGTTTACAATGCTTTTCTGTCTCGTGCTGATGGCGATCGGCATGTATCTGGCAAGCATCGCGGCGGCGGTTGAGCCGATGGTTGCCTACCGGTTCCTCACCGGCATCGGCATCGGCGGGATGCTCACCACCACCAACGCGGTTGTCGCCGAAAGCACCAACAGCCGTTGGCGCTCGGTCTCCATCGCGGTTTATGTGGCGGGCTATCCGCTGGGCGCGATCGTCGGCGGAATCGTGGCATCGGAATGGCTGCTACCCACGTTCAGCTGGCACGCCGTGTTCGTGTTCGGCGCGGTGGTGACCGCAGTTCTGATCCCCATCATTCTGGTGCTGGTGCCTGAAACGGCGGCCTATCTGGCGACGAAGCGCAATCTCGCGGGCGTGAACCGCACGCTCGCCGCTTTCGGCAAGCCTGCCATCGGCGATCTGCCGGCGATCGTGGCGAGCGCCGCCAAGCCGCGCGTAACCGATATCCTGTCCAACCCCAGACTGCGCCCGGTCACCCTGCTGTTATCGTTCGGCTACACGTTCCACTGCATCACGTTCTATTACATCCTGAAGTTTGGTGTGCAGATCGTGTCCGATTATCCGCCGGGCTATCCTCCGGCGCAAGCGGCCACGGTGCTGACATACGCAAACATCGGCGGGTTCCTGGGCAGCGCGCTTTTCGGCTTCGTGATGGCGCGGTTGGGGGTCAGGTGCCCGACCGCGCTGATGTTGCTGATCGGCGCGATGATGGTGGCATGGTTCGGCACCGGGCGGGATACGCTGAATGCGTGGCAATGGGCGACGATGATCGCTGGTTTCTTCACCAATGCGGCGATCAGCGGCTATTATGCCGCCTTTGCGCGGGGCTTCCCGGCTTATGCGCGGGCCACCGGCACAGGTTTCGCGCTGGGCGTGGGGCGGCTGGGCGCTGCGGGAAGTCCGTTGCTGGCGGGCACCCTGTTTGGCTGGTTGGGAGACGACCAGTTGCTGACGGTGTCGATCATCATGGCGATGGGCTCGGTTGTCAGCCTCGCGCTGTTTCTGATGCTGCCCGAGCGCGATGGCGACGACGTGATGTCGGAACAGCCTGCCGCATAGGATCACTTCAGGATCTTTGACCGGATCGGAGCGGACGAAATGCGCGTGACCAGAAGCCTCGTTTCGCCCCTCGTCTGCATGGCCCTGTTGTGGGGGAGTTGCGGGGGAGTTGCCGCAGAGTCCCCGCAGAGTTCGCGAGAGTTGGAGATTTCCTCTCCGCTGGTCTGGGACGGCCACAATGACGTCCCCGAGCAGCTCCGCGAACGGCGCAAGGACGTGCTGGAAGGCTTTGATTTCAACGACTCACGTGCTGCGGGCATGATGACCGACCTGCCGCGACTGAAGGTCGGAGGCGTCGGTGCGCAGTTCTGGTCGGTCTATGTCTCGGCCGATCTGCCCGAGCCGATGGCGGTCCAGGCAACGCTCGAACAGATCGACGTGATGAAGCGCCTGATCGCGCGGCACCCGGCGGAAATGCAGTTCTGCGGCGATACCGCATGCGTCGAAAAAGCGTGGAAATCAAAGAAGATAGCCTCGCTCATCGGCATGGAAGGCGGCCATTCCATCGGCGCCTCGCTGGGCGTCCTGCGCCAGATGTACAGCCTCGGTGCGCGCTACATGACGCTGACGCATTTCAGGAACAACGCCTGGGCTGACAGCGCCACCGACGCCCCGGCGCACGACGGTCTGACGCCGTTCGGAGTGCAAGTTGTCAAGGAAATGCAAAGGCTTGGCATGCTGGTGGACCTCGCCCATGTGAGCGTGGCGACGATGCGCGACGTGCTCGCGCTGGGTGGTCCGCCGCCGATCGTAAGCCATTCGAATGCAAGGGCAATCAACCACCACGCCCGCAACGTCTCGGACGAGACCCTGCGCCAGATCGGCGCGGCGGGCGGGATCGTCATGGTCAACTTCTATCCGCCCTATGTCGTTGAAGCGGCGAGACAATGGAGCGCTGCCCGCGATGCAGAGGCCGCGCGGGCCAAGGCGCTCAATCGCGGCGATCCGGAGGCTGAGAAAGCGGCGATGGCGGGGTGGGACAAGGCCAACCCGATGCCGCGCGGGAGCGTCCGCGACGTTGCCGATCATATTGATCACATTGCAAAATTGATCGGCGCGGACCACGTCGGCCTTGGCGGTGACCTCGATGGCGTCGAGGCGACGGTGCAGGGAATGGAAGACGTTTCGACCTACCCCGCGCTCTTCGCCGAACTCGCCCGGCGCGGCTGGTCGAAGGGCGATCTCGCCAGACTCGCCAGCGGCAACATGATGCGAGTGATGAAGGCGGCAGAGGTCTATGCGGCAGCCCATCGCGCTGATCCGGTTCAGGAAAGCCCGACGACGTTCTGACGTTTCATTCCGCCAGCGCATTCCCTCTCGACGCCCTCGCACGGCGCGGGTTAGATGGTTCGGTCCAATAACAATCCATACGGAGAGTCCGCCTTGTTTACCCATACCTTCCTCGGCACCAACGACATTGAAAAGTCACGCAAGTTCTACACAGCGGTGATGGAAACGCTCGGCCACACCACCGCCGTTCCGCTGCCGCACGGCACCGCATTCCCCTCGGCCAATGGCTCGCTGATCGTGGCCAGGCCCGGCAATGGCGAGCCGCACACCGTCTCGAACGGCTACACGCTGGGCTTCAAGGCTGCGGATTCCTCGGTGGTCGATGCCTGGCATGCGGCGGGCCTTGCCAATGGCGGCACTTGCGAGGGTGAGCCCGGCGTGCGCGTCAATGCGCCCGGTCAGCAGTACGGTGCTTACCTGCGCGATCCTGATGGCAACAAGATCTGCGCCTTCGCGCCCAATCCCAACGCCTGAGTGTTGAGAGGTCATGGACCCCGGCCTTCGCCGGGGTGACGGCCAAGTTATTGATGATCTGTAACTTTTTGTCGTCCCGGCGCAGGCCGGGACCCATTGCCTCTGAGCCAAGACCTACAGATCGGTAATCCCGTAAGGCACCAGATCGCGCGCGTGGGGATCGACCACGATCGCGCGGTCGCTTGGCGGGAAGGCGCGCTGGTCGCACTTGTCGCGCGGGCAGATGCGGCAGGAAATGCCGATGCGGGTGACCGCTTCGGGCCGGGCCAGATTGATCCCGTCGGCATAGATGAACTCGTCGGCCAGTGCTGCCTCGCAACCCAACGCCACGGCATAGCGGCGCGGCGGGCGGTAGTAGCTGCCCGAGGGCTTCACCAGCCCCTTGGCAATCGAGACATAGCGCACGCCATCGGGCATTTCGGCGGCCTGCACGTGGATGCGATCAGGGATCGCCACGGCCTCATGCACCACCCATAGCGGGCAGGCGCCGCCGAAGCGGGCGAACTGCAGACGGGTGGCGGAGTGGCGTTTGGTGATGTTGCCCGCCATGTCCACGCGGCAGAAAAACATCGGAATCCCGCGCGCTTGCGGGCGTTGCAGCGTCGAGAGACGGTGGCAGACCTGCTCGAAACTGGCGCCGAACAGCTGGCGCAGCTGGTCGATATCGTGGCGCAACTCGCGCGCGCGGGCCCGGAACCATTCGTAGGGCATGATCAGCGCGCCGGCCGCATAGTTGCCGAGCCCGACGGTGAGCAACTGGCGCGCGGCATCGGACTGCAGCGTCGCCTCGCTGACGATGGCGGCGATTTCCTCGCGCAGGCCCTCGGCGGCGAGCTGGTAGGCCATCTGGAAGCGGCCGGATTCGATGGGCTGGTTGGGATCGAGGGTGAGGCGGCGCGCTTCGGGATCGAACCTGCGCATCGCGCCGCCGCTGACTTGCTCCACCGCGATGCCCCGGCTTTCCAGCCATACCGCCATCTGGCCCATGGTAGGCGACATGCCGGTGCCCGAAAGGCGCACGGCAAGGCGTTCGGCGGCGCGGTCTATGCTGTCGACGTAGTTGTTGGCGTGGTGGAACCAGTCGCGCACTTCCTCCCACGGCAGGCGGCCGCCGGAAATGCTGTCCGATCCCAGCGCCTCGTCAATCGCCTCGAGCCGCTGGACCGAGCGGCGGTGCTGGTCCCACAGCCGGGCGAATGCCTGCGCGAAGGCGGGGTACTGCTCGGCCACACGCTCGACCTGATCGCCCGGCAGCATCTGGCCGAGCATCGGATCGGCGGTGGCATCGCGCAGGGCGGAGAGCACCGGTTCCACGCGGTCGGCGGCGAAATCCTGCCATTCGACCGGGAAGCTCTGCTGCAAACGGTCGGTCAGCGCCGGGGTGAGCGGGCGTTCGTCGTTCTCGATCTGCGAGAGATACGAGGCACTGATGCCGAGCAGGGTCGCCATCTCACCCTGGCGCAGCTTGCGCGCGGTGCGCAGGCCTTTGAGCTGTTCGCCTGCAAAGAGGCGGCGTCTGGCCATTTCTGTCGGTCCTGTTTTGCAAAGTGATCCTTCGCAAGTTTGCAGAATAACATTGGACTTGGCAACCGGCGTGGCGCAGTTGGTGCACCGATCCGCGATCCTTGGCCTATGGTCAGGTCGTGGGTGCGGCTCCGGTACGCGGCTCGGGGAGGAGAAGCGTACCGGAGCCCGCAGCAGATCCGGGTTCCACGGTTGAAGAGAGGGTAGCCACGCATGTCCGCCAATATTGCCGAGATGGAAAAGCGCCGTCAGGCGGCACGCATGGGTGGCGGGCAGAAGCGCATCGACGCGCAGCACGCCAAGGGCAAGCTGACCGCGCGCGAGCGCCTGAAGGTGCTGCTCGACGAAGGCAGCTTCGAAGAAGTCGACATGTACGTCGAACACAACTGCGTTGACTTCGGCATGCCCGATACGGTCATTCCCGGCGATGGCGTGGTGACCGGCTCGGGCACGATCAACGGCCGTCTGGTCTATGTGTTCAGCCAGGACTTCACCGTATTCGGCGGCTCGCTTTCGGAACGCCACGCGCAGAAGATCTGCAAGATCATGGACATGGCGCTCAAGGTCGGCGCGCCGGTGATCGGGCTCAACGATTCGGGCGGTGCGCGCATCCAGGAGGGCGTGGCATCGCTGGGCGGCTATGCCGAAGTGTTCCAGCGCAACGTGCTGGCTTCGGGCGTGGTGCCGCAGCTTTCGCTGATCATGGGGCCTTGCGCGGGCGGCGCGGTCTACAGCCCCGCGATGACCGACTTCATCTTCATGGTGAAGGACAGCTCCTACATGTTCGTCACCGGCCCCGATGTGGTGAAGACGGTGACCAACGAAGTCGTCACGCAGGAAGAGCTGGGCGGCGCGGTGACGCATACGACCAAGACTTCGGTGGCCGACCTTGCACTGGAGAACGACATCGAGGCGCTGCTGGCGGCGCGCGATTTCTTCGATTACCTGCCGCTGTCCAACCGCCACGACGTGCCCGAGCGGCCGACGTCGGACCCCTATGACCGGCTCGAGCACAGCCTCGACACCATCGTGCCAGCATCGGCCAACCAGCCCTATGACATGCACGAAGTCATCCGCAAGACGGTGGACGAGGGCGAGTTCTTCGAAGTCCAGCCCAAGCATGCGGGCAACATCATCGTCGGGTTCGGCCGCGTGGAAGGCCGTACCGTGGGCATCGTCGCCAACCAGCCGATGGTTCTGGCAGGCGTGCTCGACATCAACTCGTCGAAGAAGGCCGCGCGGTTCGTGCGCTTCTGCGATGCGTTCAACATTCCGATCGTGACCTTCGTCGACGTTCCGGGCTTCCTCCCCGGCACCGCGCAGGAGCACAACGGCATCATCAAGCACGGCGCCAAGCTGCTGTTCGCCTATGCCGAAGCCACCGTGCCCAAGATCACCGTGATCACCCGCAAGGCCTATGGCGGCGCCTACGACGTTATGGCCTCCAAGCACTTGCGCGGCGACTTGAACTACGCCTGGCCGACCGCCGAAATCGCGGTGATGGGGGCCAAGGGCGCTGTCGAGATCATCTTCCGCGGGCTTTCGGCCGAAGAGCAGGCGGTGAAGACCAAGGAATACGAGGACCGCTTCGCCAACCCGTTCGTGGCGGCGAGCAAGGGCTTCGTCGATGAAGTGATCCACCCGCATTCGACCCGCCGTCGCGTGGCTCTGGGCTTGCGCAAGCTCAAGACCAAGAGCCTCGAGAATCCGTGGAAGAAGCACGACAACATTCCGCTCTGACGAGCGCTTCAGTCTGAAAGAACTGACATGACCGACATCTACATCGTCTCGGGCGCGCGTACCGCCATTGGCTCGTTCGGTGGCGGGCTTGCCTCGCTGCGTCCGGCAGAGACGGGCGCCATCGTGATCAAGGAAGCCATTGCCCGCGCCGGGATCACGCCGGACAAGGTGCAGAACGTGGTGATCGGCACCGTCGTGCCGACGCAGCCCAAGGACGCCTATGTCAGCCGCGTGGCGGCGGTGAACGCCGGCATTCCGATCGAGGCTCCGGCCATGAACGTGAACCGACTGTGCGGGTCGGGCCTGCAGGCGATCGTCTCGGCGGCGCAGGGCATCGCACTGGGCGAGCAGGACATTGCCATCGGCGGCGGTGCGGAAAGCATGTCGAATGCGCCGCACATGGTGCTGACCGCGCGCAACGGCCAGAAGATGGGCGATCAGGTGCTGATGGACGCCATGCTTGGCGCGCTGCACGATCCGTTCGAGGGCATCCACATGGGCGTGACAGCCGAAAACGTGGCCGAGCGTCTGGACATCAGCCGCGAAGCGCAGGACGCGCTGGCGGCCGAGAGCCAGAAGCGCGCGGCTGCCGCCATCGCGGCAGGCTATTTCAAGGAACAGATCGTTCCGGTCGAGATCAAGACGCGCAAGGGCGTGACGGTGTTCGACACCGACGAGCACGTGCGTGGCGAGACCACGGTGGAATCGCTCGCAGGCCTCAAGCCGGTGTTCAAGAAGGACGGCACGGTTACGGCAGGCAACGCCTCGGGCATCAACGATGGTGCGGCGGCGATTGTGCTCGCCAGCGGCAAGGCTGTTGAAGAGCACGGGCTGAAGCCGATGGCGAAGATCCTCGGCTGGGGCCATGCGGGCGTGGAACCGAACGTGATGGGTCTGGGGCCGGTCAAGGCCGTGCCGGTGGCGCTGGCGCGGGCAGGGCTGACGCTCGACCAGATCGACATCATCGAGAGCAACGAGGCGTTTGCGGCCCAGGCATGCGGCGTGGCCAAGGAGCTGGGCTTCGATCCGGCCAAGACCAACGTCAACGGCTCGGGCATTTCGCTGGGCCACCCCATCGGCGCGACCGGTGCGATCCTGACGATCAAGACAATGTACGAACTGCACCGCACGGGCGGCAAGTATGGCCTGATCACGATGTGCATCGGCGGCGGTCAGGGCATCGCCATGGTTATCGAGAAGGTCTGATATGAAACTCGGCCGCCTGAACCACGTCGGCGTAGCAACGCCGGACATCGACGCTTCCATCGCGTTCTATCGCGACGTGATGGGGGCTGACGACATTACCGAGCCGTTCGTGCTGGAAAGCCAGCAGGTGCGGGTGTGCTTCGTCAACACGCCGGGTGAAAACGGGACCGCTGGTACGCAGATCGAGCTGATCCAGCCGACCAGCCCGGACAGCGCGGTGGGCAAGTGGTTGGCGGCCAATCCGCTCGGGGGTCAGCACCACCTTTGTTACGAAGTGCCTGACATTCATGAGGCGAAGGCGTGGTTTGAAGGGCAGGGCAAGCGCGTTCTCGGCGAGCCTCGGATCGGGGCGCATGGGACGCTGATCTTCTTCGTCCACCCCAAGGACATGGGCGGGCAGCTGACCGAGATCATGGAGACGCCGAAGGGCGGGCACCACTGAGGTTTGAGATAACCGTCACCCCGGGCTTGACCCGGGGTCCCGCTGCCTTCGGACGGCGGTGCGGCCAAGGAAAAGCGGGACCCCGGGTCAAGCCCGGGGTGACGATTTAAGGATAGCGAGATGAGCGAGAAGACACTGGCAGACTGGCAGGCCGCTGCCGCCAAGGAAGTCAAGGGCAAGGACCTGACATGGCAGACGCCAGAGGGCATTGCCGTCAAGCCGCTCTACACGGCCGAGGACGTGACCGTTGATCCGGGCCTGCCGGGCTTTGCGCCGTTCACGCGCGGCGTGCGCGCCTCGATGTATGCCGGGCGTCCGTGGACCATCCGCCAGTACGCGGGCTTCTCGACCGCCGAGGAATCGAACGCATTCTATCGCCGTAATCTTGCCGCAGGGCAGAAGGGCCTTTCGGTCGCCTTCGACCTTGCGACGCACCGTGGCTATGACTCCGACCATCCGCGCGTCGTCGGCGATGTCGGCAAGGCGGGTGTGGCCATCGACTCCGTCGAGGACATGAAGATCCTGTTCGACGGCATTCCGCTCGATCAGATGTCGGTTTCGATGACCATGAACGGCGCGGTGATCCCGATCCTCGCGTTCTTCATCGTTGCGGGCGAAGAGCAGGGCGTCGACCGCAAGCTGCTCGACGGGACCATCCAGAACGACATCCTCAAGGAGTTCATGGTCCGCAACACCTACATCTACCCGCCCGAGCCTTCGATGCGGATCATCTCGGACATCTTCGGCTACACCAGCCGCGAGATGCCCAAGTTCAACTCGATCTCGATTTCCGGCTATCACATGCAGGAAGCGGGCGCGACGCAGGTGCAGGAGCTTGCCTTCACCATCGCCGACGGCATGGAATATGTGAAGTACGGCGTGGCGAGTGGTCTGGATATCGACAAGTTTGCCGGGCGCCTGTCGTTCTTCTTCGCCATCGGCATGAACTTCTTCATGGAAGTGGCCAAGCTGCGTGCCGCGCGCGTGCTGTGGCATCGCGTGATGACCAAGCTCGGCGCGAAGGACGAGCGGTCGAAGATGCTACGCACCCACTGCCAGACCTCGGGCGTGTCGTTGCAGGAGCAGGACCCCTACAACAACGTCATCCGCACCACGATCGAGGCGATGGCCGCGATGCTGGGCGGCACGCAGTCGCTGCACACCAATGCGCTCGACGAAGCCATCGCGCTGCCGACCGATTTCTCCGCCCGCATCGCGCGCAACACGCAGATCGTGATCCAGGAAGAGACGGGCATGTGCAACGTGGTCGATCCGCTCGGCGGGTCGTACTACATCGAGAGCCTGACGCAGGAACTGGTCGACAAGGCGTGGGAGATTATCGAGCGCGTCGAGAGCGAAGGCGGCATGGCCAAGGCCGTGGCGGCCGGATGGCCCAAGGCGATGATCGAGGAAGCCGCTGCTGGCCGTCAGGCACGCGTCGACCGTGGCGAGGACGTGATCGTCGGCGTCAACAAGTATCGCCTTGCCAACGAAGACCTGCTCGAAACGCTCGAAGTCGATAACGACAAGGTCCGCCAGGGCCAGATCGCCCGCCTGAAGTGGGTGCGCGAGACGCGTGACGAGACCAAGTGCCGCGCAGCGCTCAATGCCCTGACCGAGGGCGCGAAGACGGGCGGCAACCTGCTCGAACTCGCGGTCGTGGCTGCGCGCCATCGCGCCACGCTGGGCGAGATTTCGGATGCGATGGAAGTCGTGTTCGGCCGCCACGGCACGTTCCCGACGCCGGTCAAGGGCGTCTATGGCGCCGCCTATGCTGGCGACAACCGCTATCAGCAGGTTGTCGATGGCGTTGAGGCCGTGACCCGCCGCCTGGGCCGCACGCCGCGCATGCTCGTCGCCAAGATGGGTCAGGACGGGCATGACCGTGGGGCAAACGTGATCGCCTCGGCCTTCTCGGACATGGGCTTTGACGTGACCAGCGGCCCGCTGTTCCAGACGCCCGAGGAAGCTGCGCAGCTCGCCATCGAGAAGGACGTCGACGCGGTCGGTGCATCCTCGCTCGCCGCCGGGCACAAGACGCTGATCCCCGAACTGATCGGGCATCTGCGCGCAGCGGGCCGCTCTGACATCAAGGTCGTGGCAGGTGGCGTGATCCCGCCGCAGGACTACGACTTCCTGCGTGAGGCAGGCGTACAGGGCATCTACGGTCCGGGCTCGAACGTGGTGGAATGTGCAGCCGACATGCTGCGCCTGCTGGGGCACAACATGCCTCCACTGGGTAGCGAGATCGAAGCCGGCTGATAGAGTGCACGCCACATTTGTGGAGGAGAGATGCCATGACGCAGAAGCTTGAGACGCTCACGATCCATGCCGGGTGCGAGCCTGATCCGACCACCAAGGCGCGGATCACGCCGATCTACCAGACGGCAAGCTATGTGTTCGACTCTGCCGAGCACGCGGCCAATCTCTTCGCGCTGGCCGAGTTCGGCAACATCTACACGCGCATCATGAACCCCACCAATGCCGCGCTCGAAGCCAAGATCGCGGCGCTGGAAGGGGGCGTCGGCGCGCTTGGCGTGGCATCGGGCCATGCCGCACAGTTCATCGTCTTCCATACCCTGATGGAGCCGGGCTGCGAGATCGTGGCGGCCAAGAAGCTCTATGGCGGCACGCTCAATCAGTTCGCGCACAGCTTTGCCAAGTTCGGCTGGAAGGCGGTGTTCGTCGATGCCGATGATCCCGCAGCCGTTGCCGCCGCGATCACCGACAAGACGCGTGGCGTGTTCATCGAAAGCCTCGCCAACCCCGGCGGCGTGGTGCAGGACATCGCGGCGATTGCCGAAGTCGCCCACGCGGCCGGCGTGCCGCTGATCGTCGACAACACGATGGCGAGCCCCGCGCTGTGTCGCCCGATCGAGCATGGCGCGGACATCGTCGTCCATTCGTGCACCAAGTTCCTCAACGGCCACGGCAATTCCATCGGTGGCCTGATCGTGGATTCGGGCAAGTTCGACTGGGCGGCTACGACCAAGTTCCCCTCGCTCACCCAGCCCAACCCGAGCTACCACGGCACGGTGCTGACCGAGGCGTTGAAGCCGGTCGGCCCCATCGCCTTCATCATCGGCTGCCGCGTGCTGGGCCTGCGCGATCTCGGGCCGTCGATGGCGCCGATGAATGCGTTCCTGACGCTGACCGGCATGGAAACGCTGGCGCTGCGCATGGAGCGGCACTGCAGCAATGCGCTGCATCTGGCGCAGTGGTTGCAGAACCATCCCAAGGTGGCTTGGGTCAGCTATGCAGGCCTGCCGGAAGACCCCTACCACCAGCTTGCCCGCCAGTACCTCGGCGGCAAGGGCGGCGCGGTGTTTACCTTCGGCGTGAAGGGCGGCTACGAGGCTGGCGTGAAGCTGGTCCAGTCGGTCAAGCTGTTCAGCCACCTCGCCAACATCGGCGACACCCGCTCACTGATCATCCACCCCGCCTCGACCACGCACAGCCAGCTGGGCGAGGAAGAACTGGTGGCCGCAGGCGCCGGGCCGGACACGGTACGCGTGTCGGTTGGGATCGAGCACATCGACGACATCGTGGCCGACCTCGCGCAGGCGCTCGAACAGATTTGAGAAACGGAAAGCAATCGCCAATGTTCAAGAAAATCCTCATCGCCAACCGTGGTGAAATTGCCTGCCGTGTGATCAAGACGGCGCGTCGGATGGGTATTCAGACGGTGGCGGTCTATTCCGATGCCGATGCGCGGGCGCCGTTCGTGCAGATGGCGGACGAGGCGGTGCATATCGGGCCTGCGCCTGCCGCGCAGTCCTATCTGATCGCCGACAAGATCATCGCGGCGTGCAAGCAGACGGGCGCGGAAGCCGTGCATCCGGGCTATGGCTTCTTGTCCGAGCGCACCTCTTTTGCCGAGGCTCTGGCGGCAGAGAACATCGCGTTCATCGGGCCGCCGGTCGGCGCGATTGCCGCGATGGGCGACAAGATCGAGTCCAAGAAGCTGGCCAAGCAGGCGGGCGTCAACGTTGTCCCCGGCTTCGTCGGCGAGATCGAGGATACCGAGCATGCGGTGCGCATCTCGGACGAGATCGGCTATCCGGTGATGATGAAGGCCTCGGCCGGCGGTGGCGGCAAGGGCATGCGCCTTGCCTACAACGAGAAGGACGTGCGCGAGGGCTTCGAGGCGGTGAAGCGCGAAGGCCTGAACTCGTTCGGCGATGACCGCGTGTTCATCGAGAAGTTCATCCTCAACCCGCGCCACATCGAGATCCAGATCCTCGGCGACAAGCACGGTAACATTCTTTACCTGAACGAGCGCGAATGCTCGATCCAGCGCCGCCACCAGAAGGTGGTCGAAGAAGCGCCTTCGCCCTTCGTGACGCCCAAGATGCGCAAGGCGATGGGCGAACAGTGCGTCGCGCTGGCCCGGGCGGTCGGCTACTATTCGGCAGGCACCGTGGAACTGATCGTCTCGGGCGCTGACCCGACGGGCGAGAGCTTCTACTTCCTCGAGATGAACACCCGCCTGCAGGTGGAACACCCCGTCACCGAGGCGATTACCGGGATCGACCTCGTCGAGCAGATGATCCGCGTCGCCTATGGCGAGAAGCTCGCCATGACGCAGGACGACATCAAGATCGACGGCTGGGCGATCGAGAACCGCGTCTATGCTGAAGACCCCTATCGCGGCTTCCTGCCCTCGACCGGCCGCCTGATCCGCTACAATCCACCGCTGGCTGGCTGGACAGACGACGGCCAGGCCAACGGTCGGCGCGGCGTCGATGGCGTGCGCGTGGACGATGGCGTCTATGAAGGCGGCGAAGTCTCAATGTTCTATGACCCGATGATCGCCAAGCTGATCACCTGGGGGCCGACGCGCGACGAGGCGGCAGACAAGCAGATCGCAGCGCTGGATGCATTCGAGATCGAGGGGCTTGGCCACAACATCGATTTCGTCTCGGCCATCATGCAGCACCCGCGCTTCCGCTCGGGCGAACTGACCACCGGCTTCATCGCCGAGGAATATCCCGAAGGGTTCAGCGGGGCGGCGACGTCTGACGAGCTGAAGCAGACGCTGGCGGCCTTGGCAGGCTTCCTCGCCACGGCTCGGGCCGACCGCGCTCGCCGCGTGAACCAGCAACTGGGTGACGAACTCGATCCGCCTTACGCATGGGCGGTGAAGATCGGCGGCGATACCTTTGCCGTGACGCTCGACGAGGACGAAGTGACGGTGGACGGCAAGGCCATCGACCTCGCGCTGGAATACACGCCGGGCGACCGGATCGTGCATTGCGAGATCGACGACGCGCCTCTGTCGGTGAAGGTCGAGCCCACGCGCGCCGGGTTCAAGCTGACCACGCGCGGCGCGATCCATCAGGTGCAGGTCCTGCCCGCGCACATCGCGTCCTACACCCAGCACATGATCGAAAAGATCCCGCCCGATCTTTCGAAGTTCCTGATTTGCCCGATGCCGGGTCTGCTCGTCTCGCTCAACGTGGGCGAGGGCGATACCGTGGAAGCAGGCCAGCCGCTCGCCGTGGTCGAAGCGATGAAGATGGAGAACATCCTGCGCGCCGAGAAGGCAGGCAAGGTGAAGTCGGTCAACGCCAAGGCGGGTGACAGCCTGGCAGTGGATGCGATCATTCTCGAAATGGAGTGAGGCTTCGGCCTGACGCCAAATCAAGATCCTAGCGTCGCCCCGGCGCAGGCCGGGGCCCACAACCTCTCGCGCAAGACCGAGGCGTAATGGATCCCGGCGTTCGCCGGGATGACGCGGTTGGGGCTATCGCGTTCGGGCCTACGCTGCCATGGGCGCCTTCAACCGTCGCCCCGGCGCAGGCCGGGGCCTACGACCTCTCGTGCAAGACTGAGGCGTGATGGCTCCCGGCATTTACCGCTTTGACGGGAGGATTCTGTTTTCGGGTCAGAGCGAGAAAATCTTGCCCGGATTGAACAGGTTTTCCGGGTCAAGCGCGCGTTTCAGAGTGCGCATCACGTTCACCGCATCCTCGCCCAGTTCATCGATGAGGCATTGCTGCTTGCCTATCCCAACGCCGTGTTCGCCGGTGCAGGTGCCGTCCATCGCAAGGGCGCGGGCGACCATGCGGTGGTTGAGCGCTTCGACCTCTGCCATCTCGTGCGGCGCGTTCGGGTCGATCGAGAAAATCAGGTGGAAGTTGCCGTCACCCACATGGCCGACGATGGTGGCGGGCACGCTGCATTCGTCCAGTTCGGCGCGCGTGGCGAGGATGCATTCGGCAAGTCGGCTCATCGGCACGCAGACGTCGGTCGTCAGGCCGATGGCGCCCGCCCGCAGGTTGACCGCGGCGTAATAGGCCTCGTGCCGCGCGCGCCAGAGGCGGTTGCGGTCTTCGGCCAGCGTTGCCCACTGGAACTCCCCGCCGCCATTGGCCGCGGCGAGTGCCTTTACCGTCTCGACCTGTTCGGCAACACCGGCAGGCGTGCCGTGGAATTCGAAGAACAGGGTCGGCACTTCGGGCAGGCCAAGTTTTGAACGCAGATTGACGGCGCGCACCTGCATCGCGTCGAGCAGTTCGATCCGCGCCATCGGCACGCTGCTATGGAAGGCCTGCACCACCGTTTCGATGGCACCGGCGAGGCTTTCGAACGGGCAGGCCGCCGACATGATCGCCTCGGGCACCGGATGGAGCCGCAGGGTCACGCCGGTGATCACGCCGAGCGTCCCTTCCGAACCGATGTAAAGTCGCGTCAGGTCATACCCGGCAGCAGACTTCTTGGCGCGCTTGCCGGTACGGATGACCTTGCCTTGGTGCGTGACAACCTCCAGCCCGAGCACGGCTTCACGCATGGTACCGTAGCGGACGGCGTTCGTGCCCGATGCGCGGGTCGAGGCCATGCCGCCGATGGTGGCGTTGGCGCCCGGATCGATCGGAAAGAACAGGCCGCTGTCGCGCAAGTGTGCGTTCAAGGCCTCGCGTCGGATGCCGGGCTGGACGGTGCAGTCGAAGTCGGCGTGGTTGACGCTCAGGACTGCATCCATGCGCGACAAGTCGAGACTGATGCCGCCTTCCAGCGGCAGGGTATGGCCTTCGAGCGAGGTTCCTGCGCCATAGGGGACGATGGCAATCCCGGCCTCGCGGCACAGGTTGACGCAATCCACGACATCCTGCGTCGATGCGGCGAAGACCACTGCGTCCGGCAGGACGGTGGGATATTGCGATTCGCTCGCGCCGTGCTGGTTGCGGATCGCCTCGCCGGTCTGGCAGGCCGGGCCGAAGCGGGCGGACATCCGATCGAGAAAGTCGGCGGGCAGCGGGCGAGGGCAGTGCGCGATCATCTGGTCCATGTTCCTGTCCTAGCGCATTGCCACCTTTTTTGCAGGTGTACCCCAATTGCTATGGTGCATGCGCGTTCAGGCGGGATAAAGCGCGAATGCAGAATGATCCCCGGGCGTTCAGGCGTGGGGCTCTGACGAACCTTTGGTACGTTGAAACAAGGCAGGGTGTATCGATGAAGAAGTTTACGGGTGCGATGATCGTTGCGGGTCTTGCGGCTTCGGCGCTGACGGGCGGTACCGCCTTCGCGCAGGCCAAGGGCGACCCGGTTGCGGGCAAGAAGATCTTCATGCGCTGCGTGGCCTGCCACGCTGTCCAGCCTGGCGCTGGCGCCAAGATGGGGCCGAACCTTGCAGGTGTCGTCGGGCGCAAGTCCGGCTCGGCTGCAGGCTTCAAGTATTCGGCGGCGATGCAGAAGGCCAAGCTGACCTGGAACGAAGCCACGATCGACAAGTGGCTGACCAAGCCTTCCGCGCTCGTTCCCGGCACCTCGATGGCGTTCCCCGGTCTGCCGAACCCGGCAGACCGTGCAAACGTGATCGCATACCTGAAGAAGCCCAACTGAATAAGCTTCTCAGGGCGTTACAATGTTGAAGGCGGGATCCGGCTTGTCGAGCCAGCCGACGAGGCGGGCGAAGGCAGCCGGGTCCCCTTCGATCTTCGCTTCCCCGGAAGCGACCTTTGCGGCCAAGGGCTGGCCCGCGAACAGGGATGCCAACAGATCGGCATAGCGCACCGTCAGCGTCGCCTGCCTGCCATCGCGCAGTCCCTTGCGATGGACCAGCACGCCGTTGGCGATGGTCACGGTCCAGTCCTGCCCCTTGTCGGGGAAGACGAAGCCCAGCGATGCCGAGCCGTCGGCCGCCTTGGCAGGGTCTAGCCGGACAGCAAGCACTTCGAACAAGTCCGAGGGTGGCAGCTGGCTGATCAGCCCGGCGCCGCCCGTTGGGTCGGTGGCGGCTACGCCGTTGTCCAGTTCGCCCGCGCCGGTCAGGTACATGTTGCGCCACAGGGCATTCTCGCTCTGGTAAGCGAGCTGGCGGTAGGTGCGCGCGAGCAGTGCCTTGGCTGCCGTGTCCGTCCCGTCGGCGAAGATCACGCGGTTGAGCAGTTCTGCGGTCCAGGCATAATCGCCCTTGGCAAAGGCCGCTTCGGCCAGCGCCTTGACACGCGCCGCCCCACCCATCGCCTCGACATAGCGGCGGCCACCTTCCTCGGGCGGCAATGGCGCGAGGTGGGCCGGGTTGCCATCGTACCAGCCCATATAGAACTGATAGACCGCGCGGGAATTGAAGCTGTACGAGCCGTAGTAGGGCCGGTCATACCACTGCTGCGCAAGCGCCGGGGGCAGGGTGAGCCTGGCGGCGATCTCCGGCCCGGTCAGGCCCTTGTTCATCAGGCGCACGGTCTGGTCGTGGAGGTAGGCGTAGGCATCGCGATGCTTGCCGAGATAGTCGGTGATCTGCGCAGCGCCGAAGCGTGGCCAGCCGTGGCTGGTGATCAGCACTTCGGCACCGGCGAAGAAATCCATCGCCTCGGTCAGACCTTGCGCCCATGCCTTGGCATCGCGGATCACCGCGCCGCGCGGGGTGAGGATGTTGTGCTGGCTGACGTTGGCGTTCTCGGCGAGATCGGCGACTTTCCAGTCCGGGAAGCCGAAGTTCATCTCGGCAGGCGCTTCGGTGCCCGGCGTGATCTGGAAGCGCACGCGCACGCCATCGAGCACGAGTTCGGTGCCGGTCTCGCTGATCTCGCGCGTGGGCGGGATGAGGCTGCGGCCGCCTGCTGCAACGCCCATGCCTATGCCAGAGCCCATCGAGCCTTCGGGGCCTTTGGGCAGGGTGAGGCCGAACTGGTAGCCTGCGCGGCGTCCCATGGCAGGCCCTGCGATGACGTTCTCGCTGACCGCCGCGCGGGTGAAGCCGACGGGTGCGATGATCGGTGCGTCCTTGGCCATCGCCGAAGTGAGCGCGCCCGCGCCGCCGAAATGGTCGACGTGGCTGTGCGTGTAGATCATCGCGGTGACCGGCAGTTTCGCCACTTTCTCCGAGATCAGCGCATAGGCTGCGGCAGCCGTTTCGGTGGCGGTGAGCGGATCGATCACGATCCAGCCCTTGTCACCGCGCACAAACGTGATGTTCGAAACGTCAAATCCGCGCACCTGCCAGATGCGGTCGGTAACCTTGAACAGGCCTGCCTTGCCAAGGACCTGCGCATGACGCCACAGGCTGGGGTTGACGGTGGCCGGAGCCTCGCCCTTGGCAAAGGCGAAGGCCGCCGTGTCCCACACCGGCTTGCCCGCAGCATCGCGGATCACCGGGTCCTTGAGCGTGGCGACGAAACCGCGAGAGGCGAAATCGAAGTCGCGCTTGTCGGCCATCGGCAGTTCGGCAAGGGCTGTGGCATTGGCCTTGCGGGTTGCGTCGGTGGGCGTGTCTGCGCTGGCCGGACCGGCTAGCAGCATAAGCGGGGCACCGGCGACAAGCGCGCGGCGAAACTTGGTGAAACGCATGTCCTCTCCCGGCTCCGATCTTCGTGGAGTTCCGCGAGCCAGAGTGGCCTTAATCGCGCGATTAGGGAAGCGGCAAAAAGGCAGGCCTATCCAAACAACCTCTGCCACCAGCTGCGCCGCCGCATTGGCAATTCCTGTCCGGTCGCGCGCATCAGGTAGTTGGCGAGGAGCATGGCCTGGTTGCGGGTCATCAACAGGTGGTGCGTGTCGACCGCTTCGGGCGTCGGGCGCGACTTGCTTGTTGATTGCACCGTCAAATGGATGTTGCGCGCGAAGTCGCGATGCTTCCAGCCGATGACCACGCCTGAAAGCTCGTGTGGCGCGTCATCGCTCGGCAAACCTGCGGTTGCCATCTCTCTTCTCCCTCTGCCCGAGCGCCAAGGAATCGGAAGATGACAATTTCGTCAAGCTTTTAAGAAAGAGACCCGTACCGGTTCGGAACGATCAGGCGGCCAACTGGTAAGGCGCGATGTCCCCGGAAAGGTAGAGCTTCTTGGCCTTGGCGCGGCTGAGCTTGCCCGAACTGGTGCGCGGCAGGGTGCGCGGCGGCACGAGTTCGACCACGCAATTCATGCCAGTGATTGAGCGGACCTTGTCGCGGATCTGGTCACGCAGCTTCACGCGCTCGGCAGGGTCGGAGACACGGCAGTGGACCAGAACGGCTGGGGCTTCCTCGCCGTTTTCCGTCTCGACCGAGAAGGCGGCGATGTCACCCTGGTGGAATCCGGGAAGCTGTTCCACGGCCCACTCGATGTCCTGCGGCCAGTGGTTCTTGCCGTTGATGATGATCATGTCCTTGGCGCGACCGACGATGAACAGGTAGCCCTTTTCATCGACGTAACCCATGTCGCCGGTGTCGAGCCAGCCATCGACCATGCAGGCAGTGGTCGCTTCGGGATCACGGAAGTAGGAATGCATGACCGACGAGCCCCGGCACCACACCTTGCCGATATGGTGGTGCGGCAGCTCGTTGCCGTTCTCGCCGCGAATGGCCAGTTCCATGCCCCTGATTGGCACGCCGCAATTGACCATGGCGCGATAGCGGGCCGGGCGCGACAGGTCGCGCGGGGTGCCCGATAGGCGCTCTTCTTCCACCAGTTCGACGCGGATGCCTTCGCCCGGCGGCATGATGGTGACGCCCAGCGTCGCTTCGGCAAGGCCGTAGCTTGGCAGGAAGGCCTCGGCCTTGAAGCCGGCTTCGGCAAAGGCATTGACGAAGTTCTGCATCACGTCGGGGCGGATCATGTCGGCCCCGTTGCCCGCCACGCGCCAGCGCGAAAGGTCGAAGCGATCAGAGACGTGTGTCTGGCTCGAGATACGGCGGGCGCAGATGTCGTAGCCGAAGGTGGGCGAATAGGAGAGCGTCGTGCCGGTGTTGCGGCTGACCAGATCGAGCCATGCCAGAGGGCGACGGGCGAAATCCTCGGTCTTGAGATAGTCTACCGAGACGCCGTTCGCGATCGGCGAGAGGAAGCAGCCGACGAGGCCCATGTCGTGATACCACGGCAGCCATGAGACCGCGCGGTCCGGATCGGCAATGTTCATGCCGTGGGCGTGGCCAGCCAGATTGGCGAGCAGGGCGCGGTGGGTGACGGCGACGCCGTGCGGGAAGCGGGTCGAGCCGCTCGAGTACTGCAGGTAGCTGATCGCGTCGGGGTCGGGCGTGGGCAGCGGCGCGTCCGACAGCTCGCCTGCGTCAAATTCGGCCCATGACAGGCCCTTGCAGCCCTGGCGGGCGGCGGCGGCACCGGCCATCTCGGCGATCTCGCCCGGATAGACGAGCATCTTCGGGTCCGAGCTGCCGAGCTGAACGGCGAGCTGGTCGATATAGCTTTCCTTGCCGCCGAAGCTGGTGGGCAGGGGGAGCGGGACCGGCCATGCGCCAGCGTACATTGCACCGCAGAAGATCGCGGCAAACTCAGGCCCGGTCTCTGCCACGAGGGCCACGCGATCGCCGGGAGCAACGCCCATGGCGATGAGGCGGCGGGCGGCGACAAGCGCATCGGCGCGCAGTTCGGAATAGGGATAGACGCGAGAAAGGGTGCCGCGCGGATCGTGGAAGTTGAAGCCGAGCACGCCCTTTGCGGCGTAGTCCAGCGCATCGCAGAACGTGTCGAACTCCGAATACCGACGTGGCTGCACGTCGAGATTGGGTGTGGGAACGAGAGCCGCCTTTTCAGCGACAGCGTTCGAAACAGTCATGCGATACCCCGATGTTCTCTTCATTCGTCCTGCGGGCCTTTGCGTGCCCGCCGATGAACGGTCCATTAGCTTCGGACGGCCCATTACTGGTCCGTGACGCGAAAACAACGCCACCACGGTACGGACGTTCTCATTTAGTCGCGACTGTGGCACGAATGTGGCGAATGGATCGCAATTCCCCAGATAGTGGCGGAGAACGCCGGGAGCGCCCGAGTCGGGAGCGCAGGGCGCCGAAGCCGCTCGATGCACGACGGCTCGACGAAACGGCGCTGCATTATGTCGCGCGATTTGCGACGAGTGCGGGCAAGCTTTCGGACTATCTGCGGCGCAAGCTGCGCGAGCGGGGCTGGGAAGGCGAGGGCGAGGCCGACGTTGCCGGGATCGTCGCGCGGTTCGTGGAACTGGGATACATCGACGATGCCACGTTTGCGCGCGGCAAGGCGCAAGGGCTGCTGCGGCGGGGCTATGGCGCGCGGCGGATCGATCAGGCTCTGGATGCGGCAGGCATAGCCGAGACATTGCGGGAAGACGCGCGTGGCAGCGAGGCGGAGCGGCGGCGCGCAGCTCTGGTCATGGCGCGCAAGCGGCGGTTCGGCCCGTTCGGCACCGCGGAGAGGCTTGACCCGGCAACCCGTGAAAAGCAGGTGGCTGCCATGCTAAGGGCAGGGCACCCCCTTGCGCATGCGCGCGAGGTGGTGAATGCGTTGAGCCAAGAGGCTCTGGAAGAGTGGACCGATGAAGCAGGTGACTAGAATCATTGCATTTGCCGCCCTCGCGCTGATCGCGGGCTGCTCGCCCGGTGCGGCAGACGCCGGAGCCAAGGCTCCAGCGCAGACGTCGACGCCTGCGGTCCACCCTGTATCGGGCCTGCAGGTGCAGCCGGTGACGGTGACGAGCGGCAAGGCGAACCACGTCTTCAAGTCGGAAGTCGCGCGCACGTCTGCCGAGCAGGCCAAGGGTCTGATGTTCCGAACCGAACTGGGCGATGACGAAGGCATGATCTTCCTGCGCAATCCGCCCGACATCGCAGCATTCTGGATGCGCAACACGGTGATCCCGCTCGACATCATCTTCATCGGCACTGACCATCGTATCCTGAACATCGCCGCCAATGCGGTGCCCTATGACGAGACGCCGCTTCCGGCTGCGGGGCCGACGCTGGCCGTGCTGGAGATCAATGGCGGGCTTGCGGCCAAGCTCGGTATCAAGGCGGGCGACAAGGTTGCATGGTAACCGACAGGCGGGCGCATCAACGCGCTTGCCGACTACCCCCATCAGCGGCTAAGCGCGCCCAATATCCAAGGCAGGTACCATGAGCATCCTCGGCAAGATCTTCACATGGTGGAATGGCGCCACCGTCACCACCATGCTGTTCAGCGCGCTGAACGGCGAGCAGGTGGGCACCGACGCGCAAGGCAACAAGTACTTCCGCGCGAAGAAGCCCTATCCCAAGGGCCACCCCTTTGCCGGGCGCGAGCGCCGCTGGGTGATCTACAACGGCGCGAACGATGCGAGCCGCGTTCCTTCGGAATGGCACGGCTGGCTGCACGGCTCGTTTGCCGATGAACTTGGTGGGGGCGTGCCTGAAAGCAACCTGCCACCTGCGCGTATCTGGGAAGTGGATTACACGCCCAACGCCACCGGCACGGTCAACGCCTATCGCCCGCAAGGCGCTCTGGAGCGTGGCGGAAAGCGCGCCGCGGCAACGGGCGACTACGAAGCCTGGGTTCCGGAAGCCTGATGCCATCGGTCGCATCGGCGGCCAGTAAGGCGCTCGCATTTGCGGGCCTGCTGGCGCTTGCCGGTTGCGACGACAAGGCTCCCCCACCACCGCCCGAGGCGACCGAGACCGGCTCTGCCATCGCCAGCGCATCGGGTGCGGCCGTGGAAAGCGAGTTCGGCACGCCGATCAAGGACCGCGTGGCGACGCTGGGCTTTCTCAACAAGCGCAACAACATCACGCAGGACATCGTCCTCAAGAGCGGCGAATCGCGGCGGATCGGCAATGCCATCGTCAAGCTCGCCACCTGCGAGAAGACCGCGCCGTGGGAGGACCCGCCGGAGATCGGGGCCTTCGTCCAGTTGTTCGTGGAAGAACGCGCGACCACCGAGCAGCCGCTGGCCTGGCACAAGGTCTTTTCGGGCTGGCTGTTCAGGAATGCGCCGTCGCTCAACGTCGTCGAGCATCCGGTCTATGACGTCTGGGTCAAGGACTGCGCGATGAGGTTCCCTGGCGAGGAAGAGCCGCTGGCATCAGCGCGCAACGCGGCGAATCCTGCGGGCAGCCCGAGCGAGGCCGCTTCGCCTGCGCCCCTCGCAAGCCCGTCGCCCACTGCGTCGGCCAGCGCCCGCGCCGCCGACACTTCGCCCGAGGAATAAGGCCGCTGCGCCTGCGACAGGAGTTGCAGGTACTGGCTCTGAGGAATTTCCACTGCGCCCAGCGAGGCGAGGTGCGAGGTGGTGAACTGGCAATCGAGCAGTTCCGCCCCGATTCGCCGCAATGCCGCCACCAGCCAGGCCAGCGCGACCTTTGAGGCGTCGGTCTTGCGGCTGAACATCGATTCGCCGCAGAAGACCCGGGCAAAGCCTACACCGTATAGGCCCCCGACGAGGCGTCCCTCGCTCCAGCATTCGATCGAATGCGCGTGGCCGTGTTCATGCAAGCCAATGTAGCTTTCGCGGATCCGGGTGCTGATCCAGCTTTCGTCGGCCCCCGGTCGCGGGGCGGCGCAGGCATCGATCACCGCTTCGAAGGCGGCGTTGCAGGTGACCGTGAATCTGCCGCGTCGTAGCGTGCGCGCCAGCGATTTCGACAGGTGGAAGCCATCGAGCGGCAGGATCGCCCGCATGCGCGGCTCAACCCAGAAGACTTCGGGATCGTCACGGCTGTCCGCCATCGGGAAGATGCCCGCGCGATAGGCCTTGAGTAGAAGCTCGGGCGGGATGGTGTGGGGATCATTTCGGGCCATGATGACAATAATGTGTTTCGGTCGGTTGCGCTCCCGGCGTCAAGCCTTTAAGGGGCCGGTCAGAGTACAGGAGTGTAGCTCAGTTGGTAGAGCATCGGTCTCCAAAACCGAGGGCCGTGGGTTCGAGTCCCCCCACTCCTGCCACTCGCCGCAAGGGCGAGTCATAAGCGCCGGATCGGATTTCTTCCGCCGCGCTTCGTATTTCCATCAGATGCAGTTTCTGCGAGCGTGACATGGCGGTTGATGCCTGCTGCCATGCTCTCTTCAAGAAGGTGTTCGAGGCGCGAGCTCGTCCGCCTGTGGAAACCGGACGCAAAAAAAGAGGCGAACGCCTTGGCGCTCGCCCCGAGTTCGTCTCATGCGTCTGGTTCGCCTGAGATGTGTGCAAAGACTATCACCGCGATCCGGCAATGCCAGTCGATCCGATGATCTGCCGACGAACTCGGCACAAAAAGGGACGAACCGCGAGGGCCTGTCCTGTCGCGCCACCTGGCGGCGAAGCGCTTCAGTTTCGGCTTATGCCGCCAAGTCCGCCACTGGCGTGACCCATTCCGGTGACTGGCGTTCCTGTGCGAGACGTCCGTCTGTCGGGAACGCGGAGCGCCCCATTCCACGCGTGCCCTTGCCATCGCGGCCCATGCGGACTAAATGAACGGAACTTCCGACATCGGAAAATCGCCAGCCCCTCCCGGACTTGTCCGGGGCGGCGATGCCCCCTAGCTGGAAGAAACGAGTTTTCACGCGGTATTTCCCCGCAGCAAGCAAGGCACGAGAGCAATGGCCAAGACCAGCCCCGGCGAGTTCTTCAACCAGGTGAAGGCAGAAGCGCGCAAGGTCGTGTGGCCGACCCGTCAGGAGACGACGACCACGGCGATCTTCGTTGGCATCATGATGCTGATCCTCGCGGTGTTCTTCCTCGGCATCGATTCGCTGTTCAGCGCAATCGTCCGCTTCCTGCTTTCGCTCGCCTGATCAGACCAACCTCCAGGACCAAAGAGAACAAAGATATGGCCCGCTGGTACATCATTCACGCCTATTCCGGTTTCGAGAACAAGGTGAAGGAAGCGATCATTTCCGAAGCCGAGCGCATCGGTCTTTCGCAGCTGGTCGAGGCGGTCGAAGTGCCGACCGAGACCGTCACCGAAGTGAAGCGCGGCAAGAAGGTCCAGGTCGAGCGCAAGTTCATGCCGGGCTACGTCCTCGCCAAGCTTTCGATGAACGACGACATCTATCACCTCGTGAAGAACACTCCGAAGGTGACGGGCTTCCTTGGCACCAACAACAAGCCGCAGCCGATTTCCGACAAGGAAGCCGCCCGCTATTTCGGCGCGCGCGAGCAGGCTGCTGCCGAGCCGCGCAAGAGCGTGGTGGTCGATTACGAGATCGGCGATTCGGTCAAGGTCAACGCCGGCCCGTTTGCCTCGTTCAACGGCATCGTCGAGGAACTGGACTTCGACAAGAGCCGCGTGAAGGTCTCGGTCTCAATCTTCGGGCGCGCAACGCCGGTGGAACTGGGCTTCGAGGAAGTCGAACTCGTTCGCGGCTGATCGGCTTCAAGCACTTCGCAAAGGCGCGTCAGCTCACCAGCTGGCGCGCCTTTTCCATTGCGGGATCGCGACCGGAGGCAAGGTCCAGCGCCGTGGTGCGGACCGCTATGTCGGGCAGCACGCCTGCATCCGGCTGCGGCGTCGAGGGGAAATAGCCGATCAGTGGCAAGTCGACTTCCAGCCCTGTTTCGGGCAGGCGCAGGAAGTAGAATGCGCCCCCATTGATGCCGCGCAGGTTTCCGCCGGTTGGTTCACCCACGAGCCGGGCGATGCCGCTGCGCTTGATGGTTTCGGCAAACTGGAAGGTCGCCGACGAACAGGTAGGCCCGACCAGCACCGCGACCTTGCCGCCAAAGCGTTGCCCTGAAGGTTCGATCTTTGCGCCGGGCAGATCGAAATCGCCGCGCACCAGTCGGAACCTGCCCTTGCGCGGCGATGGCCTTGCGGCATCTCCCCAGTCGTCGAAGCTGCGATCCCAGGTGTCGAGCACGGGGCGCAGGGCATCGGGAATGCGCCTGTAGCGCACATGCCGCTCCATCACCGCAACCGGCATGGGACGGTCAATCAGTCGGGCAAGCACAGCATCGCCGCAATCAATGCCGCCTTCGTTGGCGCGCAAGTCGATGACGAGGCCTTGCGCCTTTTCTGCGATCAGGCGGTCAAATGCGGCGTCCAGCCATGCCTTCCAGTCCCACTTGGCGTCGTAGAGTGCCCAAGTGTCCATGCGCAGGCTCCCGACGCCTTTGCTGATGTCAAAGCGCCAACCGCTGCTGGCAGGATCGGTACGCCGCGACCCTCCACCGCCGTTGGCGCGCTTGAAGGCCGGAAGATCGAGCGTGCGCCCGTCGGCAAGCGCAAGCTGTACACGGTCTGGCTGTCCGCGCGGGGCGATCAGCGGGCGATAGACGTCAAAGGGATTGGGCCACGACTGGTTCTCGACGCCAAGCAGTGCCAGTCGCTTGGCATCGTTGCCACCATCGGCACGCGCCAATGGCATCAGGCGGCGCAGAAGCGTGGGCGCGGCCGTGCCATCGACGGCGGTGACGACGGTGCCCGGGGCGAGGGGAACGTCGTCGCGCAAAGTTCCGGTCACCACCATCTGCCCGTCGATCCAGCGGAAAGCGAAGGGAACGGGCGCACTGGTGCCCACGACGTCCGTCACGACCGCTTTCGACTGGTTGGCCGGATTGGGATAACTGTGCCCGCACCTGACGGCTGCGGTGATCCTTGCGAGCGTCAGGAACTGATCCTGCACCGTGCAGGGCCCATTGGTGAGGCGGGCTACTTCCTGCGAGACAAGGGTTTGGAACCGCGTGCGCCCGAGGTAACGATCCAGCCCCGGATGCAGCCGGTCGTAGGCCTCGGCGAAGACGGCAAAATCCCGCCGGACCGCTGCAGATGACACTGCGGCAGTGGGGCCAGTGGCGGGGAAGGCGCGGGTTGCGGCAAGGGCAGGGGCGGTTGCTAGCAGCGTGCGGCGGTCGATCTTCATGACGGGAAAGCTATCACGCTTCACCGCCAGCGCCGCATGCGATTTGCAGCAGAAAACCGCCGGGGCTTGGCTTTGCGGGCCATTGCCGCTAAGGGCGCGCACTCTTGCGGGCGAATCCGTCCAAAAGGTCCGTGCGGGAGTCCCGGTTCCGGGGCGTCTGACCGCTCACTCTGAGGTCCGGGCTGAACAGGCGCGGCCAACAGGAAGAAAGGAGGCCCATCGTGGCCAAGAAGATTGAAGGCTATATCAAGCTGCAGGTTGCAGCCGGTGAAGCAAAGCCCGCTCCGCCGATCGGTCCCGCGCTCGGCCAGCGTGGCGTCAACATCATGGAATTCTGCAAGCAGTTCAACGCTGCCACGCAGGAAGTCGAGAAGGGCACGCCGCTTCCGACCGTGATCACCGTCTATGCTGACCGCTCGTTCACCTTCGTGACCAAGACCCCGCCCGCCACCTTCTTCATCAAGAAGGCCGCTGGCATCAAGTCGGGTTCGAAGACCCCGGGCAAGGCTTCGGCCGGCACGATCAAGCGTTCGCAGCTGGCAGAAATCGCCCAGGCCAAGATGAAGGACCTGAACGCGAACGACATCGACGCCGCAACGAAGATCATCGAAGGCTCCGCGCGCGCGATGGGCCTCACCGTGGTGGAGGGCTGATCCCATGGCCAAGCAGACCAAGAAGCAGAAGGCCCTGGCCACCAAGCTGGGCGACAACCAGAAGCTCTATGGCGTCGATGAAGCCATCGCGCTGCTCAAGGACCTCAAGAGCGCCAAGTTCGACGAGAGCCTTGAAGTCTCGCTGAACCTCGGCGTAGATCCGCGCCACGCCGACCAGATGGTCCGTGGCATGGTCGTGCTGCCTTCGGGCACCGGCAAGGATGTCAAGGTTGCCGTGTTCGCTCGTGGCGACAAGGCTGAAGCCGCTCTCGCAGCCGGTGCCGACAAGGTTGGTGCCGAAGACCTGCTCGAGGACATGCAGAACGGCAACCTCGACTATGGCCGCGTGATCGCGACGCCCGACATGATGGGCATCGTCGGCCGCCTCGGCAAGGTGCTGGGTCCCAAGGGCCTGATGCCGAACCCGAAGCTCGGCACCGTCACCCCGAACGTCGCCGATGCGGTCAAGGCAGCCAAGAGCGGCCAGATCGAATTCCGCGTCGAGAAGGCCGGCATCATCCACGGCGGCATCGGCAAGCTCTCGTTCTCGGACGAAGCGCTGCGCGCTAACTTCGACGCTTTCGTCGATGCGATCGTCAAGGCGAAGCCTGCCGGCGCCAAGGGCAAGTACGTTCGCAAGATCGGTCTTTCCTCGTCGATGGGCCCCGGCCTCAAGGTCGACGTGGCACAGGTCCACGGCGGCTGATTTCAGCTGCCTTAGGCAAAGAAAAAGAAGGCCGGGGAGGGAAACCTCTCCGGCCCTTTTTCTGTTCGCGGAAGGCGTCTAGGAGCGGGGCATGTCCGCATCTGAAGCCTCGCAAAACCCGGTAACCGTCGCCCGCCACCAAGTGGAGGCGGTGATTCCGCCGGAAAAGCGAGGCCCCGGCTGGGACCGGCATTGGCGCGAACTAGAGGCCTATGCCGAAGCCGCCATGGAAGGCGCGGTGGGCGACTGGACGGTCAACCCTTCGCGGGATTGATGTTTTCGCGGGTGTAGCATTCGACGACCAGGCTGATCGCACGGCCATCGGCCATGCGGAGCACGGCGCGATGCGACAGGATCGTGCCGGGGGGACATTCCGTCATGCGCCCGCGAATGGCCGCGAGGCGCTCGCGACGAAAGCCCAGCGGCGCAACGACCTTGCCGAACGGGACGTCGGTGCTCTCGAGCATCTGGTTCATCGCCGGGGTCAGGCGGGCTTGCACGTACCAGTTGTGGGCGACCGACAGGACGGTGTCGCCACAGGCCAGCCGGACATGGCGATAGGCTACCGGTTCATCGGGGCCGACGCCGAGGACCGTCCGGACTTGCGGGGGTGCCGGAAGTCGTTTCGACCGGTCCGCGAGGGCGCGGATGGTTGGCGGATCGGCGATATGTCTGGCTGCGCACCATTGACCAAGGGCTACGGTCGCACTGTCATTGGCGGCAAGCGTTCGCTCCAGACCTGCCCGGTTAGCCGATCCGGCGCATCCGGCCAGCAGCAAGGCGAGCATTGCGGCAAGCGCAGGCTCAGGGCGCAGGGGCAGGCGCAGTCTCTGGAAGGCGGCGGGCCGTCAGGATCTTGACCGGCTTGGCGAGGATCTGTCCGCGCATGATGCCTTCGCCTTCGGTCTCCGAGATCGGGGCGGCGAAGATCGCCTTCACCACGTCCATGCCTTCGACCACCTGTCCGAAGGCAGCGTATCCGGCCTTGGCTTCGGGGTCGGCGGAATCCGGCTGGGCATCGAGGCCGGGCTGGTCGGAGACCATGATCGAGAAATCGCCGGTGGCCGTACCCGGCGCGTAGCGCGCCATGGAAAGCGTGCCGGCCTTGTGCAGGATGCCGGTCACGTCGGTGGGCTCATGCGCGATGGGTGGCATGTTGCGCTTTGAATCGCCGCGCGTGCCAGCCTGGATCAGGCCGTTGGGTTGCTCTCCCCAAGGCAGGTGCATCGCGCGATAGAAGACCGTGCCGTCGAAGCGCTTCGTCTCGGCATAACGGACGAAGTTCGTGGCGCTGGCAGGAGCGCGCTTCACGTCCAGCTCGACCACGATGCGGCCTGCTTCGGTATCCAGAGCGACGCGAACCTTTTCGGGCAACGGGGCTGTCGAGGGCGCAGGATAGGCTGGCGCAGGCGGTCGAGGCGATGCCACCCGCTTCTTTGCTGGTGCCGCGGCAATGAACAGGATGGCGAGCGGGGCCAGAAGGGCGAAGCGGCGTGTCAGCATGCTCAGATTCCGCCAGCGACCGGGAAGCGTCCGATCGCTGCCAAGCCTTCTTCCAGTTTGTGGGCACATGCCTTCAACTGGCTTTCGCTGACCGAGCGGATCACGAAGTTCGCGCCGGTCTTGCCCTCGCGGAAGAACGGATAGCTGCCGATCTGCACGCCATCGAACGCCAGTTCGGTCTCGCGCAAAAGATCGGCAATTTCGCTTTCGGCGACCCAGCAGCCGACGGTGGTCGACAGGAGGGGCAATCCGCCTTCGAGCTGGCCAGTTAGGCCATCAAGCATCTGCGCGGTGATGCCTGGGACGCCTGCCATGAGGAAGACGTTGCCGACGCGGATGCCGGGCGCACCCGATACGCGGTTCTCGATCAGGTCTGCGCCATCGGGAACGCGTGCCATGCGTAGGCGAGCGTCGTTGAGGCCACCGCGTGTGGCGTAGTAGCTTTCGAGAATGGCGCGGGCCTTGGGGTGGATGACGACGTCGACGCCGAGGGCCTCGGCAACCGCGTCCACGGTGATATCGTCATGCGTGGGGCCGATGCCGCCGGTGGTGAACAGATAGTCGTTGCGGGCGCGCAGCGTGTTCACCGCTTCGATGATCGCCACCATGTCGTCAGGCACGACCCGAACCTCGCGCAGGCGGATGCCCTGCACGCCGAGCCAGGTCGCGACTTGCGCGATGTTCTTGTCCTGCGTGCGGCCGGAGAGGATTTCGTCTCCGACCACGACAAGCGCGGCGGTCCAGATGCGGGATTCGTCGGTCATGGGCGGGAGGGATACCGCATGGCCGGTCGCCGCAAAAGCGCTATTCCGCCGCTTCCATGTGCTCCTTGTGCACGGTTGCCGGACGGGGATGGCCGAATTGCAGCACGCCGTCCTCGACCGGATCCGCGCGCATCCATGCCACGTCGCGCAAGTAGTCCTGGTTCAGGCGCCAGCGCATGTCGCTGGTCGACTTGGGCAGGAGGTGGCGGGCCCGCTCGATATAGCCAGAGGACAGGGCGTAGATGTCGTCGTCGTCGAGCCTATGGTTGGGAGCGAGCTTGGGGACGGCCACTTCCATCCCTCGCGCCTTCATCGCATTGAGCACGTTGCAAATGTAGCGGGCGTTGATGTCGGCTCGCAGTGTCCAGGAGGCGTTGAGATAGCCGAACACGGTCGCAAGGTTCGGCACATTCGAGAACATCACGCCCTTGTAGTAGTAGCGGTCAGCGAAATCGACCGGCACGCCATCGACGCTGATCGCGATTTTGCCTGCCATGACCATCTTGAGGCCCGTTGCAGTCACGATGACGTCGGCATCAAGGTGCTTGCCGGACTTTAGCTTGATACCCGTCGCGTCGAAGCGGTCGATATGATCGGTGACGACGCTGGCCTTTCCGGCCTTGATTGCCTCGAACAGGTCGGCGTCGGGCACCAGGCACAGGCGTTGGTCCCAGGGATCGTAGGGCGGGGTGAATGCCTTCTCGTCGTATTTGTCGCCCAGAGCTTCCTTGATCCGCTTGGTCAGGAACTGCTTGACCTGCTCGGGCTTGGTCTTCGCGCGTTTGAACACGAGGTTCTGCAGCCGCACGTTCTTCCAGCGTGTGATGCGATAGGCGAGTTCTTCGGGCAGGATCTTGCGCAGGAAGTTGGCAATGGCATCGCGCGCGGGGCGAATGCCATACCAGGTCGGCGTGCGCTGGAGCATGGTCACGTGCGCAGCCTTGGCAGCCATAGAGGGGACGATGGTGACGGCCGTGGCGCCCGAACCGATCACCACTACGCGCTTGCCGGTGTAATCGAGATTCTCCGGCCAGAACTGGGGGTGAATGATCTCGCCCTTGAAGTCCTCGCGGCCTTCGAACTGCGCTTCGTAAGGCTTGTCGTAATCGTAGTAGCCTGAGCCGAGGTACATCCAGCCCGCTGTTACCCGGCTCCGCTGGCCGTCGTTGCCTTCGAGGGTGACCACCCAGTGCGCTGCTTCGCAGTCGAAATCGGCGCTGACGACCTTGCTCTCGAAACGGATGTTGCGGCGGATGTCGCGTTCGTCGACGATGCGGTTCAGGTAATCGAGAATGGCCGGACCGTCGGCGATGGACTTCTCATGCTTCCATGGCTCGAAGATGAAGCCGAGCGTGTGCATGTCCGAATCGGAGCGTACGCCGGGATAGCGGAAGAGATCCCACGTTCCGCCGATCTGAGCGCGACGCTCGATGATCGCGAAGCTGCGGTCTGGGCAGAGCATTTTCATGTGTGCGGCCATGCCGATCCCGGAAATGCCGGCACCAACGATCAGGACGTCGACGTCTGGCTTGCCTGCCGCAAAAGTGGACTGCTCTGCACCCACGCTCTCTCTCCATGCTTGTCTATTTACAGGGATGTTAGCACACTCAAGCGTGATTGCCAGTGGCTCAAAGCTTTGCCAGTGATGGTGCCATGACCGTGATCGCCGCTCGTCGCTACAGCAATGGCACCGCCCATGAGGAAGTGCTCGACCTGACCGGTGAGCCTGCGCCAGCCCTCCCGCCGCACACGTTCGACTGGATTGGACTGTGCGAACCGGACGCGGCGGAGATGGATCTTGTGCGTAGACAATACTGCCTGCACCCGCTGGCAGTCGAGGATGCGCTCAATCCGCGCCAGCTCCCGAAAGTAGAGGTCTATGGCAAGACGCTGTTCGTGGTGGCGCGCACGGCGGAACTGCAGGCGGGAGAGGAGATCGCCTATGGCCAGACCGCGTTCTTCGTCGGGCCCGGTTTCCTGATCAGCGTCCGCTTCGGCAGCACCCGCGCGCACCTGACTCTGCGCGAGGAGCTTGAGGCGCAGGGCGACAGGTTATCGGAAGGTCCGGACTACGTTCTCCATGCCGTGCTCGACTTCATCGTCGACGGTTACCTTCCCCTGCTCGAAAAGCTCGAGGAAGTGGCGCAGGAGATGGAGGAGGCAGCCATCGACGTCTTCCCCGAACAGTCGGTGATCCGCCGCATCTTCCGCCTGCGCCGCCAGTTGCGTCGGTTCGAGCGGGTGATCGGGCCGATGGAGGAAGTGTGCGAGCGCCTGGTGGTGGCCGACCTGCCGTGCATCGACCCAGCCGCCCGTATCTGGTTCCGCGACGTCCTTGACCATGTGCGCCGGGCCATGGCGCGGATGCGCGGGCTCAAGGAAACGCTGGCCGCGATTGTCGAAACCGCCAGCCTGCTCGAACAGCATCGTCAGGGCGAGATGACCCGCCAGCTTGCGGCGTGGGCCGCGATCCTTGCGGTGCCGACTGCCATTGCCGGAATCTACGGGATGAACTTCGAGTACCTCCCCGAGCTGAAATGGCACTATGGCTATTTCGTGGTGTGGGGCGCGATCATCACGATCTGCGGCGGGTTGTGGCTTCGTTTTCGCAGTATCGGCTGGCTTTGACCGACGCCGCTTGTGTGGACAATCTCGCAGTGTGTGATTGAGACTGAAACCTGACTGACTTAGTGCCGCCATGGGCGGGAATGAGTCGTTTCGCCTAATGCGTGATGGCAATTCGGGAAGCATAGCGATGTTCGGCTGGTTCCAGCGTCTCCTGCCCAAGACGGGCGATTTCTTCGGCATGTTCGAACGCCACGCGGCGGCTTGCGTTGATGCGGCCGATGCCTTGGCAAAGCTGACCCGATCGCACGGCGATGCGGCGCAGTGGGTCGGCAAGATCCGCGACCGCGAACATGCGGCTGACGACGTTATCCGCGAAGTGCTGTTCACTGTGCGTCGCACGTTCCTCACCCCGTTCGACCGCGGGGCGATCACGTCGCTGATCGGCGCGATGGACGACACGATCGACGAGATGCAGGCGGCTGCCTCGGCCATTGAGCTTTACGAGATTGCTGCATTCGAACCCGAAATGCAGGCCATGGCCGACAAGATCGTCGAAGCTGTCGGCCTGATTGCCGAGGCGATGCCGCTGCTGCGCGACATCGAGCGCAACGGTGGACGTCTCCACGCGCTTACCGAACGGATCGTCAAGCTCGAAGGCGAGGTTGACCTGATCCATCAGGCCGGGCTCAAGGCCAATTTTCAAAGGCACCGTGCCGATGGAGATCAGATCGCGTTCATCGTCGCGCGCGAGATTTTCAAACACCTCGAGAAGATCGCAGACGCGTTCGAGGACGTCGCGAACGAGATCGACGCCCTCGTCATCGACCACGCCTGACGGCGCGGCACAGGAGCTGATCCGATGCACGAGATCGCCTTTCCGTTGCTGGTCGGCCTGATCGCCCTGGCGCTGGCCTTCGACTTTCTTAACGGCCTGCACGACGCCGCCAACTCCATCGCCACGGTTGTCTCGACGCGGCTGCTTTCGCCTGTCGCCGCGGTTGTTTTTGCCGCTGCAGGGAACTTTGCCGCCTATTGGCTGGTCGGCCTGCATGTGGCCGACACCATCGGCAAAGGCATTATCGACAAGGACATCGTGACGCCCGCGGTGGTGTTTGGTGCGCTGGTTGGTGCGATGTTCTGGAACGTCGTGACCTGGATCAAGGGCATACCCTCATCGTCCAGCCATGCGCTGATCGGCGGGCTGCTGGGGGCGGGCGTGATGCACGGCGGTTTCGATGTGATCGAATCCAAGAAGACCATCGAGACGTTCGTCGCGATCTTCCTGTCGCCGATGATCGGCATGGCCTTGGCAATGTTCTTCGTGCTGCTCACCAGCTGGTTGTTCAGAGGCTTTCAGCCCCGTCGCGCGGAGAACGTGTTCAAGGGCCTGCACCTGATGTCCTCGGCGGCCTACTCGATCAGCCATGGCGGCAACGATGCGCAGAAGACCATGGGCATCATCACCGTGCTGCTCTACTCGACCGGCTACCTGAAGGGCGAATTCCACATTCCCCAATGGGTCGTGCTGTCGTGCTATGCTGCCATTTCGCTGGGCACGATGTCGGGCGGGTGGAAGATCATCAAGACGATGGGCACCAAGATCACCAAGCTCAATCACCACACCGGCTTCTGTGCCTCTTCGGCAGGCTCTATCGTGGTGCTCGGGGCGAGTGCGATGGGCATCCCGGTTTCGACCACCCATGCGATCACCGGAAGCGTGATCGGCACAGGCGCCGCCCGTCGTGCCAGCGCGGTGCGGTGGGGCGTGGCGCAGCGCGTCGTCACGGCGTGGTTCATTACCATCCCGGCAAGCGCTGGCGTCGGCGCGCTTTTCTACCTGCTGACGCGGCTGTTCTGATTATCGCCCGACGGTGACCGTCTCGGGGGGAGGCGGTGGCTTGCGGAACAGTGGCACGCGCTTGAGCCATAGCTTGAGCGCTTCCCAGTGAATGCCAGCGGTGACTTTGAGCGTCATCAGCGGGTAGGCAAGGGCGCCGCGCAGCAGGGCGGCGTCGGTCAAGGCCTCGCGCCGTGCGGTGTGGACTGCGGCGAGCACTGGCCCGCTGGCGTCGGACACAGTGATGCCGATCGCCAACTTCTCACCCGGCGGAGAGACGCGGAATGCGTAGGCCATGTTCATAGGCAGGAAGGGTGAGACGTGGAAGCTCTTTGCAGCATGCTGGTGCAGCGACCGCGCGCCGGGCTGCGCACGGATGACGTAGTTGTGCCGTTCGCCAAAGGTGTTCGAAACCTCGTAGATCACAGCGCGCAGTTCGCCGTCCACACCGTGGCAGAACCAGGTGCTGAGCGGATTGAACGCGTAACCCAGCATGCGCGGCATGGTCAGAAGCGTGATGCGGCCACCGTCCGGTTCGATCCCCGCCGACCTTAGCAGGTGCTCTGCATGGGCGCGCAGGTCCTTGCCGTCGCCGCAGTCGCGGTTATGGAAGGAAAACAGGTTGAACCGCCCGCGCGAGAACAGGCGCAGGCGTGCGGCTACCTCGTCGATCCGGTCAATGTCCAGCAACAGGTGCAGGACGCGATAGCGCAGGACGTGGACGGCAGGGCGCAGACGGCGGTGGAGGACATGGCCGTGATAGAGCGCCGCATCTTCCATCACGCCAGTTCCGGTACCCGCGCCTGATGCGTCACATGGATGCGCCCGGATTCTTCCTCGACGTTCCACGGACGACGCACACCACCAAGCTGCTCGGCCACGGCCAGACCCGACTGCAGACCGTCCTCATGGAAGCCTGCGCCGAACCATGCCCCGCAGAACCAGGTGCGGCGGCGGCCCTGAAGGGACCAGAGCTGTTTCTGCGCGGCACCTGCCGCAACGTCGAACACGGGGTGGTCATAGCTCTCACGCCGGTAAACCAGTGCAGGGTCGGGTTCTACCAGCGGGTTCAGGGTGACGAACAGGTCCTTGTCTGTCGGCAAGTGCTGCAGGCGGTTCATCCAGTAGGTCACGGAAAGCTGGTGCGCGTCTGCACCGCGCTCAGCCGCGTAGTTCCATGCCGACCACACCTTGCGTCGGCGTGGCATGAGGCGCGGGTCGGCGTGAAGGACGGCTTCGTTGTGGCGATAGGGGAAGGCACCGAGCAGACGCTGCTCCTCGGCGTCGGCATCGGACAGCATGGCGAGCGACTGGTCGGCGTGCGAGGCGAGAACGACGTGGTCGAAGCGCTCCCATCCGCGTCCGGCCTCGATGTCCACGCCATCAGACAAGCGGCGAACCTGTCGCACGGGCGATGAAAGCCGCACGCGCTCGGCAAAGTCAGCGCTGATACGTTTCACATACTCCCGACTGCCGCCATCGACCGTGCGCCAGCGCGGCCGTTCGCGGAACTGGAGCAATCCATGGTTTTCGAAGAAGCGGATGAAGGCTGCGGCCGGGTGGTGCGGGATATCGCGCACCGGAGTCGACCAGATCGCGGCGGCCATGGGGTAGAGATGATCGTCGCGAAAGGCAGGCCCGCAGCCGAGGCCATCGAGATAGGCACCCAGGCCCAGATCGCCGAGGTCCGGCAGGTCGCGCGGGGCCGCCTTGTAGAACCGCGCCAGGTCGCGCAGCATCGACCAGAAGCGTGGGGAGACGAGATTGCGCCGCTGCGCGAACAGACCTCGCAGATCGCCGGAATACTCAAGCCGTCCCTGATCAAGCGTGACGCCAAAGCTCATCACTGTCTCGCGGGTCTGCACGCCGAGATGGGCAAAGAGCGCGGTGAGGTTGGGATAAGTGCGCTCGTTGTAGACGATGAAGCCGGTATCCACCGGCACGCCATCAGCCTCGACCGTGTTGCTATGCCCGCCGAGCCGGTCCGCGGCCTCGAACAGGGTGACGCGATGCCGCTGCGACAGCAGCCACGCGGCAGAAAGCCCGGAGATCCCGCTCCCGACCACGGCAATATCAAGCATGCCCCCCGGCATGCCACCACGGCTCTTCACAACCCAAGATCCCCATCGCGCACGGCAACGATACCGTAGCGTCCTTACCCGTCCATCATCTGTTATAGAGCGCTCCCGTCGTGACAGGTTGACACAAGTCACACCCGGATGGCTAGTTCCGCTGCGTGAGCCTGCTTGCCCCCGTGATATCGCTCGTCGAGCGAGCCCCGCTGCCCGACGCACTTACTCGCGCGGGCGTTACCTTCATGTGCGAGAAGCGCCTGCGAGCGCTGCTGACGGAACGGCCGACGGACGGCAGGTTTGCTGCATGGATGGCACAGCGCCCCGTTGCCGAGCACACAGATGCCGCAAACGAGCAGCACTACGAACTCCCGCCGCGCTTTTTCGAGCTGAGCCTCGGGCCAAACGCCAAGTATTCCTGCTGTCTCTATCCCAACGGCACCGAAACGCTGGAGCAGGCTGAACGGGCGGCGCTGGCTGCCACGGTCGAGCATGCTGCTCTCGAGGATGGTCAGGACATTCTCGAACTCGGCTGCGGCTGGGGCTCGCTCAGCCTCTACATGGCCGCGCGCTTCCCGAACGCGCGGATCACCGCCGTGTCCAATTCACGCCCGCAAGGCGAGCACATCCGGGCGAAGGCAGCGGCGCGGGGGATCACCAATCTCACCGTCCTGACAGCCGACATGAACGCTTTTGCGCCTGAATGCCGGTTCGATCGCGTCGTCTCGGTCGAGATGTTCGAGCACATGGCCAACTGGCGTGAACTGCTGGGACGGGTGAAAAGCTGGCTCAGGCCTGACGGTCGTCTGTTCCTCCACGTGTTCAGTCACCGCCAGTATCCGTACCGTTTCGACACCGCCGACAAGTCGAGCTGGATCGCGCAGTACTTCTTCACTGGCGGCATCATGCCCAGCCACGGCCTGATCGGGCAGTTTTCCGATCTGTTCGCACTGGAAAAGGACTGGTGGTGGGAGGGCACCCATTACGAGAAGACCGCGCTCGACTGGCTGGCGCTGTTCGATGCGAAAGTCGCAGAGATCGAGCCGGTGCTTCGCGATGTCTATGGCGCGCAAACCCCGCTTTGGCTCCGCAGATGGCGTCTGTTCTATCTCGCCACCGCCGGCCTGTTCGGCCATCGCGGCGGCAAGGAATGGGGAGTCAGTCACTGGCTGCTCAAACCGGCGTAAAAAGCACTTGGCAATCCGCGCCATAGCGGCAAGACTGGTTGCGATAGAAACTTGCCCAGGGGAGCTTTCCAGACATGACCGTCCGTTCGCGCATCGCCATTGGCGTTGCGGCCATTGCGCTTTGCGCCACCGCAGCACCCGTTCTTGCAGGTCCTGCCGAAGACAAGCTTATTGCCCAGTTGCTCGATGAAGGCCTCAATCGCTCCGACGTGATGGAGACCGCTTCCGAACTGATGGATCGTATCGGCCCACGTCTGACCAATTCGGAAAACCACCGCAAGGCCGAGGAATGGGCCACCGCCAAGTTCGCGTCCTTCGGGCTGAAGAACATCCACCGCGAACCGTTCGAATTTGGTCTGGGGTGGAACCTCAGGAGCTACTCCGCCACGATGACTGCGCCGCGCAGCCTGCCGCTTACCGTCCTCCCGGTGGCATGGTCGCCTGCCACGGGCGGCACGATCACCGCTCCGGTCATCGTCGCGCCGATGAGCAAGGTCGAGAATTTCGATGCGTGGAAGGGCAAACTTGCGGGCAAGATCGTGCTCGTCAGCCTGCCCGGCGAAACCAGCGAATCCAAAGACCCGGTGTTCGAGCGCCTCTCGGGCGAGGACATCGGCAAGCTCGACAAGTACACCCTGCCGCGCCACGATCCCGAGGGTCTCGCCATGCAGACCGCTCGCCGTGGCTTTGCGCGCAAGCTTTCCGAGTTTCTCAAGGCCGAAGGCGCATTGGCGATGGTCCGCATGACCTATCGCGACGGCAAGCTGGTTCATGGCGAAGGCTATGATTTCATCCCCGGCCAGACGCTCGCGATCCCGGCGATGGACATGGCGCAGGAGGACTATCGCCGCCTTGTCCGCCTCGAGAAGACCGGAGTCGCGCCGCAACTCTCGCTCTCGATCGATGCCAGCTTCGATGACAAGGATCTGATGGCCGACAACGTCATCGCCGAAATCCCCGGCAGCGATCCCAAGGCGGGCTATGTCATGGCTGGTGCGCACTTCGACAGCTGGATCGCGGGCGATGGCGCTTCGGACAACGGCGCGGGCAGCGTTGCCGTGATCGAGGCTGCACGGCTTCTGTCGAAGCTGGGCGTGAAGCCGAAGCGCACGATCCGCTTTGCGCTGTGGAGCGGGGAAGAGCAGGGGCTGCTGGGTTCCAAGGCCTACATCGAGCAACACCTCGCCACACGCCCGGTCGACCCCAGTCTGAAGGGGATCGACAGCTATGCGGCCTGGCGCAATGCCTACCCGATCACGCCCAAGCCGGAGTATTCGCAGCTCAAGGCCTACTTCAACATGGACAATGGCTCGGGCAAGTTCCGCGGCATCTATGCCGAGGGCAACATCGGTGCGGCTTCCACGCTGCGCGAATGGCTTGCTCCGTTCAATTCGCTGGGCGCCGACAAGGTGGTGATGAGCAAGACCGGGGGCACCGACCACGTCTATCTCCAGGCCATCGGCCTGCCCGGTTACCAGTTCATCCAGGACCCGCTCGACTACGATAGTCGCGTGCACCACTCGAGCCTCGACACGCTCGACCACATGCGCGCGGACGACATGCGTCAGGCTTCGGTGATCCTTGCAGGCATGCTGCTGCAGGCCGCGATGAGCGACAAGGAACTGCCGCGCTCGCCATTGCCGACCAAGCCGGATGCGACCGATCCGTTCAAGGTGCAGGACCCCAATCAGTAAGGCACGGCGTTCCCCGTCCGACCTGATTCGGGCGGGGAACGTGTCCTCTACGCGTTTTTCCGGATGGCCTTGTCCGGACCAGACATACGCTTGCTAACCTAGGCTATTCCGTCACTCGAACGGGCAAGCCATGCTGAAGCGTATTTCTACCGGTGAAATCGAACTCGGGATGTTCATCCACAAGCTGGAAGGGAGCTGGTTCAAGCATCCCTTCTGGAAGCGGCGCTTCCTGCTTGATGATCCGGCCATGCTCGAAATCCTGCGCGACAGTGCGGTGGACGGGGTGGTCATCGATACCAGCCGGGGAAAGTCTGCGGGCGATTTGCCCGATCGAGCCGCACAGATCATCTCCGGGCCTCGCAATGCCGGTGAGCCCGCGCCAGTTCCATTTCTTGCCAGACGGCCGGAAGTGGCGCCGGTCCCGCAACGCGCAGGTTTCGCCCGCCCACCCGCCGCAATGCCTGTTGCCCGAGAGTTCGGCCGTGCCAAACGTGCTGCCGGGGATGCACTTCGGGTCGTCAGCAAAGCGTTCTTCCAGGTGCGTTTGGGCAAGGCCATTCGCACACATGATGTCGAGCCGGTGATCGATGCGGTCTATGCTTCGGTCCAGCGCAACCTCTATGCCTTCAATGGCCTGCTGCGCTGCCAGACCGACAACGAACCGGTCTATCGCCACTCGCTTGCCGTGAGCGCACTGATGATCGCCTTGGCCAAGCATATGAGGATGTCCCCTATCGACATCCGCGATGCCGGAATGGCAGGATTGTTGATGGATGTCGGGGTAGGGCAGATGCCAGTCGATCTGACGTCGGTTGGTGGCGACTATACCTTGTTGCGTCCCGATTTGCGGGAACAGCACGTCGTGCTGGGGTATTCCTTCCTCAAGGCGGCGGGCGACATTCCCCCGCAAGTGCTGCGCGTCATTCTGCATCATCATGAACGGCTCGACGGCAGCGGCTATCCGCAAGGGATCGGCGGTGCGGAGATCGACACGCTGAGCCGCATGGCGGCGATCTGCGACGTCTACGATTCCCGAATCGCATGCGGCGATGCAGAAGGCAGGCTCGACCCGGCCGAAGTCATCCGCGAACTTCGCGGCCAGCCCGAAAAGTTCGATCCGGACATCCTGGAGCGCTTCGTCGAGACGGTGGGCGTCTATCCGATCGGCTCGTTTGTCCGTCTGAGGTCTGACCGGCTGGCGATGGTGGTCGATGAAGACCCTGCCGATGCCGCGCTTCCGACCGTGCGCACCTTCTGGTCGATCCCGTTAGGCAAACGGCTCAAGGGCGAGACAGTCGCTCTGGCGCACTGCTACGGCGACGACGCCATCGAGGGCATTGCCGACCTCTCGGGCCTCGACTTGCCGGATGTCGGCAAGCTGCGCGAGACCCTGTTCGCCACGGCCTGCAAGGAGGCCTGTTAGCCTTCGATCACGCCATAGAGGTCGTGTGCATCCGCATCCTCGACCAGCACTTGCGCAAAGTCGCCGGCTTTCAGCGATGCAGGAACGTTGCGCAGATAGACCGCGCCGTCGATCTCGGGCGCGTCTGCCTGTGACCGGGCCGTCGCGCCGATATCGCCGTCCTCGTCGGGCTCGCCTACCTCGTCGATGATCACCTTGATCGTCCGGCCGACCTTGGCGGCAAGCTTGGCCGCGCTGATCGCCTCGGTCTTCTCCATCAGGCGGGCGTAGCGCTCTTCCTTGACCGCTTCAGGCACCGGGTTGGGCAGATCATTGGCAGCGGCCCCCGCCACCGGCTCGAAGCGGAACCCGCCGACGCGATCCAGTTGCGCTTCCTCGAGCCATTCGAGCAGGTATTCGAAATCGGCCTCGGTCTCGCCGGGGAAGCCGACCACGAAGCTCGAACGGATGGTGATGTCCGGGCACACTTCGCGCCATGCCTTGATCCGGTCCAGCACCTTGGCCTCGTTGGCCGGGCGCTTCATCGCGCGCAGCACGCTGGGGCTGGCGTGCTGGAACGGAATGTCGAGATAGGGCGTCACCAGCCCTTCGGCCATGAGCGGGATCACGGCATCGACGTGGGGGTAGGGATAGACGTAGTGCAGGCGCACCCACGGCGTCTCGCCTTCCGGCGTGCGCAGCTTGCCCAGTTCGCGGGCAAGATCGGTCATGTGTGTGCGGACCGGCTGGCCCTTCCACATCCGCTCTTCATGCCGCACGTCCACGCCATAGGCCGAGGTGTCCTGGCTGATCACCAGCAGTTCCTTGGTGCCTCCCGCCACCAGCTTCTCGGCCTCGCGCAGCACGGCATCGATCCGGCGGCTGGCAAGCTTTCCGCGCAGGCTCGGGATGATGCAGAAGGCGCAGGCGTGGTTGCAGCCTTCTGAAATCTTGAGGTAGCCATAGTGGCGCGGGGTCAGTTTGACGTCGCCCGGTTCGGCCTGCGGGATCAGGTCGATGTACGGCCCCATGCTCGGCGGAGCGGCTTCGTGCACGGCCTCGACCACCGCTTCGTACTGATGCGCACCTGTCACCGCGAGGACCTGGGGGAACTTGGCGCGGATCGCGTCGGCTTCGTTGCCCATGCAGCCGGTCACGATCACGCGGCCATTCTCGGCAATCGCCTCGCCAATTGCGGCAAGGCTTTCCTCCTTGGCGGAATCGAGAAAGCCGCAAGTGTTGACCAGCACCACGTCGGCGCCTGCATAGTCGGCGCTGATGGCATAGCCATCGGCGCGCAGGCGGGTGAGGATGCGTTCCGAATCCACCAGCGCCTTGGGACAGCCGAGGCTGACCATGCCGACCTTGGGGGCTTCGGGAATCTCGAGAGGGGGAGTCTGGGTTGCCATTATGGCGCGGCCCATAGGCTAAAATGCACGCCGCGTCACCTGTGGCGGGAGTGGCGTTGCAATGCGTCGGTCAGGGGCGTAGCAACAGATCTGCAGCGGGGGCTTGGAAAAGAAGGAAAAGATGGGCCCGGTCAACTGGATAGGCGTCATTGTTGCAACTCTGGTTGCGCTGGGTTTCTCCACCTTGTGGTACGGGCCGCTGTTCGGTCGTGCGCGTCTGGAGGAAGTCGGCCCCGGCAAATTGGGCATTCGCCGCTCGCCCGGACGCACGGCCGCGATCACCGCAGCGCTCCTGCTGATCACCGCAACGATGATGGGCCACATGTTCGCCCGCGTCGGCGAAGCGACACTGGATGTGAAGTGGTGGCTCTACTTCATGATGTCTGGAGGCCTCGCCATCGCCTTCGTGATTCCGTCGCTGTGGATCAGCTACAGCCAGCAGCGCATCAGCACGCGGCTGGCGCTGATCGATGGCGGCTTCTGGCTCTTCGCCTACCTGTCGATGGGTCTCGCCTTCTTCCTGCTCGGCTGAACAAGGCGCTTCAGAGTCGCGGTGGCAGGTACAATTCAGGATCGCGCGGAACGTTGTTGCGGCGCAGTTCGAAGTGGACCGTCGGCCGCTTCGCCTCGCCGCTCTTGCCGACCAGTGCGATGCGCTCCCCGGCGATGACCTTCTGGCCTTCCTTCACCGTCATCGTGCCGAGATAGGCATAGGCGGTGACGAAGCCGCCGCCATGGTCGATCAGGATCAGCTGGCCGAAGCGCTCCGGTTCCTTTCCGGCATAGAGCACGGTGCCGGTGGCAGCGGCGCGGACCTTCTGGCCGGGGTGGGCAATGAGGTCGATCCCGTTTGATGGTATGCCCGATACCCGGTCGCGGAAGTGGCTGACGATGGCACCCGCCGTAGGCCATTGCAGCCGCGGTGCATCGGATTCGCGCGGCGCAATCGCGGGGCGCGGCGGAGGGGCCGGGCGCAGGGTCGGGGCAGGGCGGGGCACGGCCTTTGGCGTTTCGACCGGCGTTGTCGGCGTAGCGCTCGCTCGCGGCTTGGGCGTGCCGGGCAATGGCGTACCGGACAATTCGGGCCTTTTCAGCACCTGGCCGATGCGGATCACGTAAGGGCTGGGAATTCCGTTCGCTTCACCCAACGACGCGATGTCCACGCCCCAGCGCCGTGCGATGTCAGAGAACGTATCGCCCGCCTGCACGGTGTAGCTCCACGCCACGATCGGCGGGCGCGACGTGCCTTGCGCACAAAGCGGCGCGGCGGCCAGCAGCGCCAGCGCGGCCGCGATCCGCTTCATCAAGCCGGCGGCATCAGGCGTGTCAGCCCGCCCATGTAGGGGTGCAGCACTTCAGGCACGTCCACCGATCCGTCCTCCTGCTGGTAGTTTTCCAAGACTGCCACCAGCGTGCGGCCCACGGCAAGGCCCGAACCATTAAGAGTATGAACGAACTCGGTGCCTTTTGCGCCTTCCGGGCGATAGCGTGCGTTCATCCGCCGTGCCTGAAAATCGCCGCAGTTGGAGCAAGACGAGATCTCGCGATAAGCACCCTGTCCGGGCAGCCAGACTTCAAGGTCGTAAGTCTTGCGCGCGGTAAAGCCCATGTCGCCGGTGCACAGCAGCACCTTGCGATAGGGCAGGCCCAGCGCCTGCAGCACGCCCTCGGCACAGGCGGTCATCCGCTCATGCTCGGCTTCCGAGTCTTCGGGCCGCGTGATCGAGACCAGTTCTACCTTCTCGAACTGGTGCTGGCGAATGAACCCGCGCGTATCGCGCCCGGCTGCGCCCGCCTCCGAACGGAAGCATGGGGTGAGGGCCGTCATGCGCAAGGGCAGTTGCGCTTCGCCCAAGATCTGTCCCTGCACGGCGTTGGTCAGGCTCACTTCGGCGGTGGGGATCATCCAGCGCCCGTCAGTGGTCTTGAACAGGTCTTCCGAGAACTTGGGCAACTGCCCCGTCCCGAACACCGCCTCGTCCTTGACCAGCAGCGGCGGGATGCATTCGAGGTAGCCGTTCTCGCCGGTCTGCCGGTCCAGCATGAACTGAGCCAGCGCGCGGTGCAGGCGCGCCATGCCGCCCTTGAGGAAGGTGAACCGCGCGCCTGCAATCAGCGCCCCCGTCTCGAAATCGAGGCCGAGAACTGGGCCAAGATCGGCGTGTTCCTTGGGCGTGAAGGCAAACTCGCGCGGGGTGCCCCAGCGCAGCACTTCGGCATTCTCGCTCTCGTCCGCGCCGTCGGGCACGTCTGCAGCAGGCGCATTGGGATAGGCGCTGAGCGCTGCATTCTGCTGCGCAGTAAGCTGCCGCTCTTCCTCTTCAAGCGAAGGCAGTTCCACCTTCAGCGCTGCGACTTCTGCTTTCAGGGCTTCGGCGGTGTCCGTGTCGCCCTTGCCCATGGCCGCACCGATGGCCTTCGACGCCTCGTTGCGGCGAGCCTGTACCTCCTGCATCCGCGTCGCGATCTCGCGGCGGCGCGCATCGAGCGCAAGGATCGATTCAGCCGCAGGCTCCACGCCCCGGCGGGCAAGGGCAGCGTCAAAAGCGGCGGGGTTTTCGCGGATCAGGCGGATATCATGCATGGGCCGCGCTATGCCGCCTCGACCCGCGAGTGGCAAGCGGGCTTACTTGCGGGGGCAGGTATTGAGCCCGATCAGCGAATAAAGCGGGCACGTTCGCAACAGGCCGGTCAGCAGCGGCACGATCCCGATCCATCCCAGCGGCGTCTGCGGTCCCACGAAGACGAGCGCAATCAGCACGAGGCCGACAACGATGCGAAGCACGCGGTCTATTCCGCCGACATTGGTATTGAACATGGGTCTGGTCCCTTCTGGTGAACAAGACCACCATACCCCCTTATATTAGAACTTCCTTGATTTCGCGCAAACCATCATCGATCTTTGCAAATGTCAGCTCTCGATCACCTGCTTCAGCCGCTCAAGATCGATCACGCGGATGCGTCCATAGAGAACGTCGATGATCCCTTCGTGCTCCAGCGCCGAAAGGTGACCGTTCACCGACTTGCGCGTCAGCCCGGTCATCTCGCCCAGCAGTTCCTGACTTAGCCGGATCGTCATGTCGGCTGGACCTGCAAAGCCCTGCGCTTCGGCTGCAGCAACAAGCCGCGCTGCGATGCGCTGGCGGGGCCCAAGGCAGATCGCCTCGGCTGCCATGCGCAGGACCCGGCTGACGTTGGCATAAGTGAAATCGGCAATAGCCCGCCAGACTTCGGGATGCACGGCGGCCACGCGCTCGATTGCGGTCTCGGTCAGCTCCAGCAGCACGGCAGGTTCGACACATACGGCGGTGACGAGGCGCGGGCCGCCGCTGAAGCGCGTGGCATGACCCAGCACCGAGCCCGGCGTGACAAGGCCGATCATCACTTCGCGATCACCGGGCGCGGCGCAGTAGGAATGGAGCAGGCCGCTGATCACCACGAAAAGCCCGCCGCGTTGGTCGCCCTCGCCTTGCGCCCATTCGCCTCTGGCGAGCGGAACCAGTCTGCCTTCGCTTACCAGACGCTCGGCAAGACCCGCAGGGTAGCGCTGCAGCCAACTGGCGCTTCCGATCACGCGCAGGGCTTCATCGCGGTCGTTGGATTTCATCGATCAAATGTAACGCAAGTGACAGTGTGGGGGCAATGACGGGTTTATCCCCCCACCCGGAAGCAGGCAAAGGCAGGAACAGACAGATGGAACTCGACAGGAACCGCATTCCCACCATGGCGGAACTGGCTCCCAATCCGGGACGGCATCCGCTGCTGCCGCCGCTATCCGCCCCGCAGGAGTTGGCGCTGCTGTGTCGCACGCTGCACCGCGAAGGTTATGACGACCATATCGCCGGGCACATCACCCTTGCGCAGGATGACGGCACGTTCCTCGTCAATCCGTGGGAACTGGCGTGGGACGAATTGACTGCATCGGACATCATCTGCGTCGACGGACAAGGCAAAGTGGTCGAAGGCGCATGGAACGTCACCCCTGCCATCGGTCTCCATCTGGCCGTGCACCAGCGCCGCCACGATTTGCGGGTGGTGATCCACAACCATTCGCGCTGGGGCTCGGTATGGTCCGCTTCGGGCCGGATTCCGCCGGTCTATGACCAGACTTCGGGTCATGTCGACGAGGACCCGCGCCTCTATGACGAATACGCGGGCACGGTTGACGGTGCGGAAGAAGCGCAGGCTGCTGCGGAGGCTCTGGGCGATGGCAAATGGGCGCTGCTCAAGAATCACGGCGTGTTTGTCGTCGCAAAGGATGTGCGGCAGGCGCACTTGCGGGCCATCACGCTGGAACACCGTTGCCGCCTTGCCTGGCACGTCGAGGTGCTGGGTTCGGGGCAGCCGATCATCAACGACGACAGCCTGCGCATCGCCCGCATGTCCGACCCGCTGGGAATGCCGTTCCTGTGGGAAGCCATGGCGCGGCGCGAGATCAGGCTGGACCCGGCGGTGCTCGACTGAACCGGATACAGAAAAGCCCGCGAGTGTTCGCGGGCTGTTTCTGGTGGGCGCGACAGGGATTGAACCTGTGACCCCACCCGTGTGAAGGGTGTGCTCTACCGCTGAGCTACGCGCCCGTCAGAGAAGGCCAACGATCTGGCCGCTTGACAGGGGCGCGCCTCTACGACGGCGTGCTTCGATTGACAAGTGGGGCAATCAAGATATTTGCGCTGGCCATGACCGAAGAAACCACCTCGCCGGAAGCCGCGCCCGAAACCGCACCTGTCACCTCGGGTCCGGACGTGCCGCCCGATCGCCTTGCGATCAACCCGCGCAGCCCGCACTTCGATGCCGAAAAGCTGCGCCGTGGCGTCGGCATCCGCTTCAAGGGCGTGGTCCGCAACAACGTCGAGGAATACTCGATCTCCGAAGGCTGGGTGCGCGTGCAGGCCGGCAAGAGCATGGACCGCAAGGGCAACCCGCTGACGATCAAGCTCAACGGCCCGGTCGAAGCCTGGTACGAAGACCTCGGCGAAGACGCGCCGGTCGCGAAGGCCTGACCCGACGATTTGCTGCGTCCCCGCGAAGGCGGGGACCTCGGTGGTCTTACGGAGCTTTGGTGTAAATCGACGGAGACCCCCGCCTTCGCGGGGGCGCATTGTTTCGTTTGTGGAATTATCGCGGCAACAATCGCCCGCGCTCCCTAGCTACCAGCGCGGTCAGCCACTCCTTGAAAGCCCGTACGCGCGCGAGGTTGTGCGTGTCCTTGTGCGTCACCAGCCAGAATGAGCGGGTGATGCGCTGATCCGGGAGTACCGGGACCAGCCACTTGTCCGAATCACCGATAAAGCAGGGCAGGACGCCGATTCCTGCCCCTGCCGCGATCATGCGGTGCTGCGCGATGATTGAGGACGAGCGCAAGTTGGCGGTCAGATCCGGTTCGATTTCAGCGAGATAGCGCAGTTCCGGGGCATAGAGCAGGTCCGGGATGTAGCCGACGAGGCGGTGTCCTTGTGCCAGTTCGGCGGGCTTTTCGGGCAGGCCCTTCTGCGAAAGGTAGCCGCGCGTGGCGTATAGGCGCAGCGAGTAGTCCGAGAGCTTGCCCGCAATCACTGGACCCGCACGCGGGCGCGAAAGCGTCACCGCGAGGTCGGCTTCGCGCTTGGAAGGGCTTAGAAATCCCGACGATGCTACGAGGTCGACCATCAGGCGCGGGTTGGAATCGACGAAGCCGCGCAGGGCGGGGGCAACAATCCAACTCCCGAACCCTTCGGACAGACTCACCCGCAAGTTACCCGCAACTCCCCCCCCACTCAGGGCATGCTCGGCGATGCGGCTGGCGGCCTGATCCATCGCCTCGACCTCGGCCAGCATCTCCTCGCCAGCTTCGGTCAGCACCTGCCCCTCGCGCGTCTGCTCGAACAAGGTCGCCCCAACGCGAGTCTCGAGACGGCGCAGGCGGCGACCAATCGTCGTCGCGTCAACGCCCATGGCGGCGGCGGCGCGGGCGAGTTGTCCGGCTCGTGCCACGGCGAGGAATGCCTGAAAGTCGTTCCAGTCGCTCGATTGCATGAGATCACCTGCAAAAATGCAGGCCCATGTCGCATATTCACTTGTTGCCTGCAATCCGTCATCGGCGCATCACGCAACCCAAGTTTTTGGCGAAAGAGGATTCCCCATGCGTCTCGTAGACCATTTCATCGTCGGCGGCCCCGGCGGCGCGCCTGCCCGCAAGGGCCAGATCTTCGATCCGAACAACGGCGGCGTGCAGGCCGAAGTCGCTCTCGGCACCGCAGAGACGCTCGAGCGTGCGGTGCAGGCCGCGCTCAAGGCCCAGCCCGCCTGGGCTGCGACCAACCCGCAGCGCCGCGCCCGCGTGATGTTCCGCTTCAAGGAACTGGTCGAGGCCAACATGGACAGCCTCGCCCACATGCTCTCGTCCGAGCACGGCAAGGTGATTGCCGACTCCAAGGGCGACATCCAGCGCGGCCTTGAAGTGGTCGAGTTCGCCTGCGGCATCCCGCACGTGCTGAAGGGCGAGTACACTCACGGCGCAGGCCCGGGCATCGACGTCTATTCGACCCGCCAGCCCATCGGCATCGGCGCTGGCATCACGCCCTTCAACTTCCCCGGCATGATCCCGCTGTGGATGAGCGCAGTTGCCATCGCCACCGGCAATGCCTTCATCATCAAGCCTTCCGAGCGCGATCCTTCGGTGCCGGTGCGTCTGGCCGAACTGTTCATCGAAGCAGGCCTGCCCGAAGGCATCTGCCAGGTCGTCCATGGCGACAAGGAAATGGTCGACGCGATCCTCGATCACCCGGCCATCGGCGCGGTCAGCTTCGTCGGCTCGTCGGACATTGCGCACTACGTCTACAACCGCGGCGTTGCTGCCGGTAAGCGCGTGCAGGCGATGGGCGGAGCCAAGAACCATGGCGTGGTCATGCCCGACGCCGATCTCGATCAGGTGGTCAACGATCTGTGCGGCGCGGCCTTCGGCTCGGCTGGCGAACGCTGCATGGCGCTGCCCGTTGTGGTCCCGGTCGGCCATGACACCGCAGAGCGTCTGCGCGCCAAGCTGATCCCGGCGATCCATGCGCTCAAGGTCGGCATCTCGACCGATCCCGAAGCGCACTACGGTCCGGTCGTGACCCAGGCGCATAAGGAGAAGGTCGAAGGCTGGATCTCGAAGTGCATCGAGGAAGGCGGCGAACTCGTCGTTGACGGTCGCGGCTTCACCCTGCAGGGCCACGAGAACGGCTTCTTCGTCGGCCCGACGCTGATCGACCATGTCACCCCCGACATGGACAGCTACCACAACGAGATCTTCGGTCCCGTGCTGCAGATCGTGCGTGCCGAGAACTTCGAGCAGGCGCTCGAACTGCCGAGCAAGCACCAGTACGGTAATGGCGTGGCGATCTTCACACGCAACGGCCATGCCGCGCGTGAGTTTGCCGCCCGCGTCAACGTCGGCATGGTCGGCATCAACGTGCCGATCCCGGTGCCGGTGGCCTACCACACCTTCGGCGGCTGGAAGCGCTCGGCCTTTGGTGACACCAACCAGCACGGCATGGAAGGCGTGAAGTTCTGGACCAAGGTCAAGACTGTCACGCAGCGCTGGCCGGATGGCTCGCCTGATGGCGGCAACGCCTTCGTCATCCCGACGATGGGCTAAGATCAGGTCCGCTTGAGGAAAGGAATGCTCCGGTGCGCGTTGGTTATGCCATCTGCAACAGCACCGGAGTTTTCCCGATGAAGCGTCTCGTCCTTCCCCTTCTTGCCCTGCCGCTGGCATTGGCCGCTTGCTCGAAGCCATCGCCCGAGCCGAGCGAAGCTGCGACCCCGAGCCTTGCGCCGGTGGTGAGTGCGAGCGAAGCCATGGCGCCGCCAGCCTCTTCGGAGGCAAGCGAAGCCGCGCTGGTTGAAGGTGCCGCGTTCCCCCCTGCCATGCGCGGCAAGTGGGGCATGAACGCGGCTGACTGCAACCCGACCCGCGGGGACGACAAGGGTGCGATCACCGTTGGCGAGAAGTCGGTAAAGTTCTACGAATCGGTCGCAGATCTGGGCACGGCCAAGATCGCCACGGCCACCGAAGTTCGCGCTGTCTTCGACTATGAAGGCGAGGGCATGAAGTGGCAGCGCGAAGCGAGCTACCAGCTCGAAGATGGCGGAAAGACGCTGGTGCTGACCGAATATGGCGCCGACGCACCCGAAGGCCCGCGCCGCCACAGCCGGTGCAAGTGAGGGAGCGTGTTATGAAACTGCCAGCTCTTGCCATTGTCGCTTTGCTCGGTGCTTCCGCTTGCACGCAAGGCACCCCGCCACCGGAGAACCTGCCTGCCATGCCTGAAGGCTCCTGCAATGCCGACGCAGTCCAATCGCATGTCGGCCACAAGGCCAGTGCCGCGAGCGGTGTCGAGCTTTTGCGCCTTAGCGGAGCCCGCACCTTGCGCTGGGTTCCGCCGCGCAGCGCCGTGACGATGGACTACCGTGCCGACCGTCTGACAGTGGCTTATGACGATGACTACACGATCGTCCGCATTTCCTGCGGATAGGTCTGGACAGCATGGGCGGTGGACCATATCCGCCGCCCATGACGGATTTAAGGGCGCGGTTAACGCTGCGTGACGGGAAGAGAAGATGACCGACCAGTTCTCACTGACCGAAGACCAGATTGCCATCCAGGACATGGCGCGACGCTTCACCGCTGATGCGATAACGCCGTTCGCTGCGCAATGGGACGAAGACCACATCTTCCCGCGCGAAACGATCAAGGCTGCCGCCGAACTGGGCTTTGCCGCGATCTACGTGAGCGAAGAAGCGGGCGGCATCGGGCTTGGCCGTCTGGAAGCCGCGCTGATCATGGAAGCCATGGCCTATGGCTGCCCGGCCACGAGCGCGTTCATTTCGATCCACAACATGGCCGCCTGGATGATCGACTGCTTCGGCGGGGACGAGATTAAGGGCCGCTATCTTCCCGATCTCGTCACCATGGACAAGATCGCAAGCTACTGCCTGACGGAACCCGGCTCGGGCTCGGACGCGGCAGCGCTGAAGACCACTGCACGTCTCGATGGCGACCACTACGTCGTCAACGGCACCAAGCAGTTCATCTCGGGCGGCGGCGTGAACGACGTGTACGTCACCATGGTCCGCACCGGCGACGACGGCGCGCGCGGCATCTCCTGCCTCGTGATCGACAAGGACATGGAGGGCGTCAGCTTCGGCGCGCCCGAGCGCAAGCTGGGCTGGAACGCCTCGCCCACCGCGCAGGTCATCTTCGACAACGTCCGCGTGCCGGTCGCCAACCGCGTCGGCGCAGAGGGCGATGGCTTCAAGTTCGCGATGGCCGGGCTGGATGGCGGGCGCCTCAACATCGGCGCCTGTTCGCTTGGTGGTGCGCAGCGCTGCCTTGATGAAGCGGTTCAGTACGTCAAGGATCGCAAGCAGTTCGGCAAGGCGATTGCCGAGTTCCAGAACACCCAGTTCGTGCTGGCCGACATGGCGACCGATCTCGAATCCGCCCGCGCATTGCTTTACATGGCAGCCGCCAAGGTCACGTCTGGTGCGCCCGACAAGACGCGCTTCTCGGCCATGGCCAAGAAGCTGGCGACCGACAACGGCTCCTCGATCGTCGACCGCGCCCTGCAGATGTTCGGCGGCTATGGCTATCTGCGTGACTATCCGATCGAGCGCTTCTGGCGCGATCTTCGCGTACACCGCATTCTCGAGGGCACCAACGAAGTCATGCGCATGATCGTGGGAAGGGACCTGCTCAAGTGACCGACGAAGTCCTCGCAACGCGGAATGGTGCCGCAGGCATCCTGTCGCTCAATCGCCCCAAGGCCATTCACGCGCTGACGCTGGACATGGTCCATGCCCTGACCGCTTCGCTGCTCGAATGGCGCGGGGACGAGGGCGTGGACGTCGTCATGCTCGACCATCAGGTCGCAGCCGACGGCGATCCCAAGCTTTCGCGCGGGTTCTGTGCAGGGGGGGACATTGCCTTCCTGCGCAATTCGGCACTCAACGATAGCGGCACTTCGGGGCGCAAGTTCTTCCACGACGAGTACCAGCTCAATCATCTTCTGATGACCTACGGCAAGCCGGTCGTGGCATTCATGGATGGCATTACCATGGGCGGCGGCGTGGGTCTGGCAGGCCCTGCCTCCTACCGGGTGGCGACAGAGAACACCAAGCTCGCCATGCCCGAAACCGGCATCGGCCTGTTTCCGGACGTTGGCGGTGGCTGGTTCCTGTCGCGTCTCAAGGGACGTCTCGGGCAGTATCTTGCCTTGACCGGAGCACGGCTGGATGGTGCGGAATGCCTCTGGGCGGGGCTTGCGACGCACTATCTGCCCGCTGCCAATCTGGCTGAGGCCAAGGCACGCATCGCTGCCGATCCCGCTTCGATCCCGGCGATCCTGCGCGAGCTTTCGGCAGTTCCACCCGAGCCGAAGATCGCTGCCCATGCCGCAGAGATCGAACGCCTGTTTGCCTCCAACCGCTACGAGGACATCCTCGCCGCGCTGGAGGCAGAAGGCTCGGACTTCGCGACCGAAACGCTCATGACCCTGCACACCAAGAGCCCGCAGACCTGCAAGGTCGCCCTGCGTCAGCTCGCCACCAGCCTGACTCTGCCGGACTTTGCCGCGAACATGGCGATGGAATATCGTGTGGGCGCCAAGGTTCTGGTCCTGCCGGATTTTGCGGAGGGCGTTCGCGCGGTGATCGTGGACAAGGACCACGCGCCGAAGTGGAATCCCGCCACGCCGGAAGGCGTCACCGACGATCTTCTCGATGCCATCTTTGCGCCGCTGGGCGCTGCTGACGAATGGAAACCGCTATGACTTACGAAACCATCCTCGTCGAACAGAAGGGTGCCGTCACCCTCATCACGCTGAACCGCCCGCAGGCACTGAACGCGCTCAACTCGCAGGTTCTGGCCGAGCTGATCGAAGCTTTTGCTGCCTATGAGGCGGATGCCTCGCAGCGTTGCGCGGTGCTCACCGGTTCGGGCGAGAAGGCCTTTGCCGCAGGGGCCGACATCAAGGAAATGTCGGACAAGCCGGCCGCCGATTTCTACAACGAAGACTTCTTCTCGAAGTGGACCAGCCACCTCGTCAAGACCACGCGCAAGCCGTGGATCGCGGCGGTGAACGGCTTTGCGCTGGGCGGTGGTTGCGAACTCGCCATGATGGCCGATTTCATCATCGCGTCTGACAACGCCAAGTTCGGTCAGCCCGAGATCAAGCTCGGCGTCGCCCCCGGCATGGGCGGATCGCAGCGCCTGACCCGGGCCGTGGGCAAGGCCAAGGCGATGGACATGTGCCTCACCGGCCGCATGATGGACGCTGCCGAAGCCGAGCGTTCGGGCCTTGTCACCCGCGTCGTGCCGCTGGCAGACCTGCTGGCCGATGCTCTCAAGACCGCCGAGGCCATTGCCGCGATGCCGCCGATGGCTGCTGTGGCGAACAAGGAAATGGTCAACGCCGCCTTCGAGACCACGCTCGACCAGGGCCTGCTGTTCGAACGCCGCGTGTTCCAGATCCTCACTGCCAGCGAGGACAAGGCCGAAGGCATGAAGGCCTTCATCGAAAAGCGCCCTGGCGTGTGGAAGGGACGCTAAGATCATGAAAATCGCATTCATCGGCCTCGGCAACATGGGCGGCGGCATGGCCGCGAACCTCGTCAAGGCGGGGCACGACGTCCACGCCTTCGACCTTGCCGAAGCGGCGCTCGAACGCGCCCGCGAAAACGGCTGCACCACCTACACTTCGGTCAAGGAAGCGGTTCAGGGCGCGGATGCCGTCGTCTCGATGCTGCCCAACGGCGCGATCGTGAAGTCGGTCTATGCCGCCGATGTCATCGGCCATGCGCCGACTTCGGCCCTGCTGCTCGATTGTTCGACCATCGATGTCGCCACTGCGCGTGAGGTGGCTTCGGCGGCTGACGCAGCGGGTTATGCCATGGTCGATGCACCGGTTTCGGGCGGGATCGCGGCGGCCAATGGCGGCACGCTCACATTCATGGTCGGCGGTTCGGACGAGGCTTTCGCCCGCGCCGAGCCGATCCTTGCCGCGATGGGCAAGGCGGTGATCCATGCAGGCGCGAGCGGGGCAGGGCAAGCGGCCAAGATCTGCAACAACATGCTCCTCGGGGCCTCGATGGTCGCCACCTGCGAAACCTTCGCCATGGCCGAGAAGCTCGGGCTTGATCTGCAGACCTTCTACGACATCTCGTCCAAGGCCTCGGGTCAGTGCTGGTCAATGACCTCGTATTGCCCGGTCCCCGGCGTCGGCCCGCAAAGCCCGGCCGACAACGGCTATCAGGGCGGCTTTGCCACCGCGCTGATGCTGAAAGATCTCAAGCTCGCCATGGCGGCGGCAAAGGATGCCGGAGCCGACGTGCCGATGGGCCAGCGCGCCGAAGAGCTCTATTCGGCCTTTGCTGAGGCCGGCAATGCGGGCCTCGATTTCTCGGCAATCATCAAGTCGCTGTAAAAATCAGCGCGTCTTCGCGGCGATGATCCGGCCAATCGGGTCATCCGCCAGCGAGGACGTGGCCTTGGCCGGGCGGGTCGCAACCTGCTTGGCCGCACTGGCCTTGGGCACTTCGTACCTGTCGGCCAGTTCGCGGCGCACGGGTGCTGGCTTTACCGCGACTTCCGGACGGATGCCCTTGAGGAAGTCTGCGCCAACCAAAGACCTGGGAGCCTCCACCGCCTTTGGCTTGGTCGCGGAGGACAGCACAGCCAGTCGCTCGTTCCTGCCCGGCTTTTCCGGATAGATGAAGCCGTTCACCGGCCACGCGGTCGTGCCGAGGTTACCGATCGGTGCGTACCAGACGCGAACTTCGGACCAGTCGTTCGCTTCCGAAACATCGACCGCACGCACGTTGTCCTCGATCTGGCCGCGACGTCCGTCGATGGGGGACCAGTTGGCGTGGCGCAGCAGGACGGTGCGCGAATCGATCACCCGGCTGACAGCGGCGACATGGCCGAGTTCCATCCGGCCGTGCGGTGCAAAGCTCATCACCGCACCAACCTTCGGCCTGTGGCCGCGTGCATAGCGGCCTTCAGCCTGGTCCCACCAGGTTAACGCGTCGCCATAAATGTTGATGCCGCTGACCTCGCGTGCATAGGGCACGCATTGGAGGTAGGGGAGCGAGCCATCGGTACCGCCGAAATCCGGCGCACTGGCCGAAAAACCACGCTCTCCGCGCGCTTCTGGCATGTCCACGGCTTCCGCCATGGCCGTGCCGCAAGGCAGGGCGGCGACCAGCGCCACAATGATCCTGATCCCTCTCATCGCACTTACGATTAGAAATTTCAGGTAAACTTCATATGGGTGCATTTGGTTAACGGCAGGATAAACAAAGGCTATACGCCACGCCCGCCCTTGCCTTTCGGCGCACAAACAGCCACGGGAGGCCCATGCGCCCCCAGGTCATCATTATCGGACGCCCGAACGTCGGCAAATCGACGCTGTTCAACCGCCTTGTCGGCAAGAAGCTGGCGCTGGTCGATGATCAGCCCGGTGTGACGCGTGACCGTCGCTTCGGCGATGCGACGCTGCTTGGGCTTGATTTCACCATCGTCGACACCGCAGGCTGGGAAGATCTCGATCCCGAAACGCTCCCCGGCCGCATGCGCCAGCAGACCGAAGCCTCGCTCGTCGGCGCAGATGTCGCGCTGTTCGTGATCGATGCGCGCGCAGGCGTCACCCCGCTCGACGAGGAAATCGCCCGCTACCTGCGTTCAAGCCGCGTCCCCATCGTGCTCATGGCCAACAAGGCCGAGGGCCGTCAGGGCGATCCCGGCATCTATGATGCTTTCGCGCTGGGCTTTGGCGAACCCGTCGCCTTCTCCGCCGAACACGGGCAAGGCCTTGCCGACCTGTTCGAAGCGCTGCGCCCACATCTTGAGCCCAAGCAGGTCGAAGTCGACGAGGACGCCGAGATCGAAGGCGACGAGGAGGAGTTCGATCCCGAATCCGTCCTCAAGCTTGCCATCGTCGGCCGCCCGAACGCGGGCAAGTCCACGCTGGTAAACCGCCTGCTGGGCGAGAACCGCCTGCTCACCGGCCCGGAAGCTGGCATCACCCGCGATTCCATCGCCGTTGACTGGCAGTGGTTCGATCCCGAGCGCGAGGGCTATCGCCCCGTCCGCCTGATCGACACGGCGGGGATGCGCAAGAAGTCCAACGTGACCGAGAAGCTGGAAAAGATGTCGGTCGCTGATGCGCGCCATGCCATCGATTTCGCCGAAGTCGTCGTGCTCATGCTCGATGCCACGCGCGGGCTTGAACATCAGGATCTCAAGATCGCCTCGATGGTGCTCGAAGAGGGCCGTGCGCTGATGATCGCGATCAACAAGTGGGACGTGGCCGAAGACCCCTCCGGCCTGTTCCAGGGCGTGCGCAAGGCGCTGGACGATGGCCTCGCGCAAGTGCGCGGCGTGCCGCTGCTCGCCATCTCTGGCCGCACCGGCAAGGGGCTGGACGATCTGCTCAAGGCCGCATTCGAAATCCGCGCCGCCTGGTCGAAGCGTGTCGCCACCGCCGCGCTCAACCGCTGGTTCGACGATGCGCTGGCGGCCAATCCGCCGCCCGCACCCGGCGGCCGCCGCATCAAGCTGCGCTACATCACGCAGGCCAAGACGCGCCCGCCCGGCTTCATCCTGTTCGGCACCCGGCTTGAGCAGTTGCCGGAAAGCTACCGCCGCTACCTGATCAACAGCATCCGCCGCGAACTCGGCTTCGAGGCCGTGCCGATCCGCATGACACTGCGCAGCCCCAAGAACCCCTTCGCGAAGTAGCCCCCGAAGGTAAGACAATGCCCACCGGAGCCCTGCCTCTCGACCGCACCACGCTCCCCCAAGTGCTTGGCGCGGCGCTGTGGCGCGGCATTCGGGGCAAGTGCCCGCGCTGCGGCGGCACCCACCTGTTCGCGCGCTTCCTCAAGCCTGTCGAGCGCTGCCGCCTGTGCGGCCAGAACTGGACGCTCCACGCGGCCGACGATTTCCCGCCCTACATCTCGATCCTGCTGACCGGCCATATCATGGCCCCGGTGATCATCGAACTGGGCCTGCACACGGGTCTGCCGGGCTGGACGATGATGCTGATCGTGGCGGTGATGGCTCTGGTGCTGCTGATTGGCCTGCTGCAACCCGCCAAGGGCGGCGTGATCGCGCTGCAATGGTGGCTGGGGCTGCAGGGCTTTGCCGGGCGGGCTGGGAAGGTTGAGGCGGATGCAACTACCTGATCCTCCCTGTTTTCGCGAAGCGCAAACGGGGAGGTGGCAGCGCGAAGCGCTGACGGAGGGGTAGCGGCCCCTCCACCACCCGCTTTGCGGGCGGTTCCGCTCCCCGTTTGTCCTTCGGAAAAACAGGGAGGACCCTGTATGCTACCGATCTGAGTCAAAGGCCGAACTGGCGTGGATGGAGGCCCAGCCGATTCAGCGCCGGATAGTCTGGCAATCTCTGCTAACCGTTATGCGCGGCCTCAGTTTGATCAGGCCTGCAAATGGTAAGTCCGAAAACCTCAGATATAGCGGCCACTCGAAGAAGGAGGTCGTGTGTTTCCACGATTTTATCGCTCTCTGGCTCTCTGGGGTCATATTGAGATGACCCTTGGCATCGGGCTTGAAGCGGGCAGAGATGAAGGGGTCGGAGTAGTAATGCCCGCGTCGCAAGACCTCGATCACGGTAAAGTTCGGGCCAAAGGTGTAAGTGTCCTCAACGTAGGCATCTTCGCTTTCCGAGAAGACTACCAGTTTGGCGATTGTGTCTCCGCGATATTGCAGCCAGCCTGACTCTACGGATGTGAAGCGCTCCCCTTTCGCGGCAGCCTTTGCCTCGTCCTTCGTTAGAAAAGCACACCAGGTTTCCGGGGCACCGCTTTCGGCATCGGCAGAGAGGTCAGAATAGAACCATGCTTGGCGTGAAGTTGCAGTTTGCGCGTGGCAGGAGGTTCCCACCGTAAAGCACGCCAAAAAGGCTGCGGTCAATTTCACTGCGCCTGCCACCCGTATGCCCATCACAAAAAGTTGTTCGGCCAGATCATCGTCCGCCACATGTGCGCCGTTGGCGACCCGTCAAACCCCAGCCCTTCCTCCGGCTCGCGGAAGTTCCTCGCGATGACGCCTTCCAGTTCCTCGGGCTCCACCACCGGGAAGTCGTCGAAGAAGTAGGTGTCGTAGAGCGTCACCTGCCGCGCGGTCATGTACCATTCGTGGCCGCGCGCGTATTCGGCGTCGCGCAGCAGATATTCGGGCACCTGATAGTCCGGCCCGAAGAACTTGTGGTAGCTGTCGGGATAGGCATAGCCGACTCTTTCGTCCGCCACATAGCGCAGAGCCTGATGGTACTTCACCGCGAAGGCCACTTCCGGATCGACATAGGGTGCGATCAGTTGCGCGCTCCAGTAGCCATGGTCGGCGCGGATCAGGCAGCCGTTGGAGATGTCGTGCAGCAGGCAGGCGAGCACGACCTTTTCGGGCAGGCCATCGTCCAGTGCGCGCTTGGCGCTGACCAGCAGGTGGCGCACCGTGATGTCGCCGAAGCGATGGCGGAAGAAATCGAGCAGGCGCGGGCGCTCGGGCATGCGGGGCAGGGCGGGATTGTCGCCCATCATGAACACCGTTTTCGGGTTCAGCAGCTTGAGCAGCTCGGCTTCGTTGTCGACGAAGTCGGTGCCCTTCCAACCCACCGGCGAAGGGTAGATCAGCCTCTCGCGCCCGGCTTGCGGCCAGGGGCGTTCCATCTCGTTGTCGTTCATGGGGTGAGGGTAGGCGGGGTGGTGTTTGTGGGCAAGCGTTGGAAGCTGACCCGCTGCGCGGGTGCCCACCCCCAACCCCTCCCGCCTGCGGGAGGGGAGAATTGGAAGCCGCCCTTTTCTTCCCCCCTCCCGCAAGCGGGAGGGGTCGGGGGTGGGCCTTCCGCCCCCTCAGTTACAGAACCTCGAACAGCCCCGCAGCACCCATGCCGCCGCCTACGCACATCGTGACGACGACATACTTCGCTCCCCGACGCTTGCCTTCGATCAGGGCGTGGCCGGTGCAGCGTGCGCCGGTCATGCCATAGGGGTGGCCGATGGAGATCGAACCACCGTTGACGTTGAGCAGATCGTTGGGAATGCCCAGCTTGTCACGGCAATAGAGCACCTGCACGGCGAAAGCCTCGTTCAGTTCCCACAGGCCGATGTCGCCCATCTTAAGGCCGAAGCGCTGCAGCAGCTTGGGGATTGCGAAGACCGGGCCGATGCCCATTTCATCGGGCTCGGTGCCAGCCACCGCCATGCCGACATAACGGCCTAGCGGGGTGAGGCCCTTTTGCGCGGCAAGGGCGGCTTCCATCACGATCACGGCTGCCGAACCGTCCGAAAGCTGGCTGGCGTTGCCTGCGGTCACGATGCCGCCTTCGATCACCGGCTTCAGGCCCGCCAGGCTTTCCAGCGTGGTCGAGGGGCGGTTGCCTTCGTCCTTGGTCAGGTGGACGTCCTGGAAGGTGATCTCACCCGTTTCCTTGTTCTGGACGCCCATCGAGCTGTCAGTCGGCACGATCTCGTCATCGAACTTGCCGGCGGCTTGCGCTGCGGCGGTACGCTGCTGCGATTGCAGCGCGTATTCGTCGCAAGCCTCGCGGCTGATGCCATAGCGCTGGCCGACGATCTCGGCGGTCTGCAGCATCGGCATGTAGATCGCCTTGTGAATCGCCATGAGGCTCTTGTCCGGGGCAACGCGCATATCCTTGGTCTGGACGAGGCTGATCGATTCCTGACCGCCGGCGGCAACCACGTCCATGCGGTCGATGATAACCTGCTTGGCGGCGGTCGCGATGGTCATCAGGCCCGACGAGCACTGGCGGTCCATGCTCATGCCGGACGTGGTGATCGGCAGGCCTGCACGCAGGGCGACCTGTCGTGCGATGTTCCCGGCCTGCGCGCCCTGCTGCAGCGCAGCACCCCACAGCACATCGTCGACCTCGGCAGGGTCAATACCGGCGCGGGCAACGGCGGCCTGTAGCGAGAGCGCACCGAGCGTCGCGCCCGGCGTCGCGTTGAAAGCACCCTTGTAAGCGCGCCCGATGGGGGTGCGGGCGGTCGATACGATTACGGCGTCACGCATGGCTCATGCTCCTGCTGAGGATGTTTTTTCGAGGGATGCGGCGGCGAGGATGGGGTTGCCGCCGAACTTGTCGCGCAACTCGCGCTTGAGGACCTTGCCGATCGGACTGCGGGGCAATTCGTCCACCACTTCGATCGCGGAAATCCGCTGCGTCTTGCCAAGGCGGCTGTTGGCTTCGGTGAGGATCGCCTTGGGATCGGCAGATGGATCGGCCAGTACCACCACAGCCAAAGGCGTTTCGCCCCACGCGTCAGAAGGCACGCCTACCACGGCGGCTTCCTTGACCGCGCTTTGCCGGGTCAGTTCAGCCTCGAGATCGCTTGGATAGATGTTGAACCCGCCCGAGATGATCATGTCCTTGGCCCGGTCCATCAGGATCAGGAAGCCGTCCTCGTCGAACTTGCCGACATCGCCGTGGCGGATGTAGCGGCGGCCTTCAGCGTCGTACCACTCGACCTCGCGGGTCTTGTCGGCCTTGTTGTGGTAGCCGTTCATCATGATCGGCGAATGGCCGACGATCTCGCCCACTTCGCCTTGCGGCAGCTCGTTGCCGTCTTCGTCGATGATCTTGATCACGTGGCCGGGGGAGGGTTGTCCAACCGTGTGCAGCTTGTCCGGGTGGAGATGCGCCAGCAGGATCGACGTTGCCCCGCCCTCGGTCATGCCATAGCCATCCGTCAGCCCACCCGGCCAGCGCTTCAGCACATCTGCCTTGAGCCACGCGGGGAAGGGTGCCGAGGTGCAGGACTTGAGCTTGTAGGACGACAGGTCGAAGCGGTCGAAGTCCGGCACTTCCATGATGCGGCGGTATTGCACCGGAACCAGCATGGCATGCGTCACCCGCTCGCGCTCGGACAGTTCGAGGAAGGTGCGCGCATCGAACTTGCGCATCAGCACGACCTTGCCGCCTGCGGTGAGCGCAGGAAGGAAGCTGACCAGCGTGGTGTTGGAATAGAGCGGGGTCGAACAGATGACCGCCGTATCGTCGCCATAGCCGCCGGGGATGGTGCGCCGGGCATATTCGTGGCGCATCTTGTGGCTCTGGACGATGCCCTTGGGCGCGCCGGTGGTGCCCGAGGAATAGATGATGTTGAACGGATCGCCGGGGGCAGGGGTGCGCTCTTCCGGCTTTGCGCCTGTTTCTGCCATCCACGCGCTGAACGGCTCGCCCGCGTCGCTGTCATCCAGCGCGATGCGTTTGACCCCGGCGGGCAGGTCCAGTCCGGCCAGCCTGTCCGAGATATCCTTGTCCAGCAGCAGCACCCGACTGCCGCTGTCCTCGAGCATGGCAATGATCGTTTCCGGCGTCGCGGTCGAAGTCAGCGGCGCGGCGACTGCGCCCGCCCGGATCGCGCCGAGGAAGGCGAGTCCGGTCGTCACCGCATTCATGGCCGCGATGGCGACGGGTTCGTCCTTCTGCACGCCCTCGCGCTGGAGGGCGGTGGCGATGCGGTCGAGCAGGGCGTCCATTTCCGCCCAGCCGATGGTGCGGTTTTCGTCAGCCAGCGCCACCGCATCGCCCCGCCTTGCGGCATGGGCGCGCAGAATGTCGCTCAGCGGCGTGAACTCGCTCTCGACGATATCCTCGATCCGCATCGCCCGTCTCCCGTCAGGCGTTGAACTTCTCGCCTGCGGCAGCCTTGCGCTCCAGCAGCGGCGCGACGGGAAGCCCATGCTTCTTCAGGCCCGCGACGACGGTATCGAGCCCGATATGGTCGGCCCAGAACATCGGCCCGCCGGTCCATGCCGGCCAGCCATAGCCGTTCAGCCACACGGTATCGATGTCGCTAGCCCGCTGCGAAATGCCTTCTTCAAGGATCAACGCGCCTTCGCTGACCATCGGATAGAGCAGGCGTTCGCGGATCTCGTCCTTGTCGATCGAACGCTGTGGCTTGCCTTCCTTGGCGGCGAACTCGGCGATGACCGCCTTCACTTCATCTGAAGGCGTGCGCTGGCGGTTGTCGTCGTAATCGTAGAAGCCCTTCTTGGTCTTCTGGCCCCAACGACCCTTGGCGCAAAGCGCATCGCGCACGGACTCGATCCGGGCAGGATCGCGGTGCCAGCCGATATCGAGGCCTGCAAGGTCGGCCATCTGCCACGGTCCCATCGGGAAGCCGAACTCCAGCAGAGCCTCGTCCACCTCCCAGTAGTTCGCGCCTTCCATGATCAGCGCGTGGGCCTGAGCCTGACGGGGGCTGAGCATGCGGTTGCCGATGAAGCCGTGGCACACGCCCGAGACCACCGGCACTTTCCCGATCTTCACCGACAGCGCCATGACCGTCGCCAGTTGCGCTTTGCCGGTTGCCTTGCCGCGAACGACTTCGAGCAGCTTCATCACGTTGGCGGGCGAGAAGAAGTGCATCCCCAGCACCGATTCCGGGCGCGAGGTGACGGACGCGATCTCGTCGATGTCGAGATAGCTGGTGTTCGAGGCGAGGATTGCCCCCGGCTTGGCTACCTTGTCGAGCCTGCCGAACACGTCCTTCTTCACGTCCATGCTCTCATAGACCGCCTCGATCACGAGGTCTGCTTCGGCCAGCGCGCCGAAGTCCAGCGTCGGGGTCAGGCGGGCCATCGCGGCTTGCGCATCGGCGGCGTCCATCTTGCCGCGCTTGACGGTGTTCTCGTAGTTCTTGCCCATCGTGGCCACGCCGCGGTCGAGCGCTTCCTGCGTCATTTCCACGATGGTCACCGGAATGCCTGCGGTGAGGAAGTTCATCGTGATCCCGCCACCCATCGTGCCTGCACCGATCACGCCAACGCGGTTGATGGGGAGCAGCTGCGTGTCAGCCGGGATGTCGTCGATGGTCGCCGCCAGCTTGCGGGCAGCGTCGATGTGCTCCTTGGCACCGGGAATGGGGTCGGACATCGTCAATCTCCTCGAGTGGTTTGTCAGGCGCGGCTCGTCGCCAGCGCGCTGTAGATGAGCGTCTTCAACTGACGCCGGATGGGATAGATGAAAGAGGGGTAGAGCTGGGTCATGAAGACCGCATGGACCTTTTCAACAGGGTCCACGAAAAACGCGGTCGAGAAGATCCCGCCCCAGTAGAACTCGCCGGCAGAGCCCGGCACCAGCGCCCGTGCCGGATCGATGGTCATGCCGAAGCCGAGACCAAACCCTGCACCTGCGTTATAGGCCTCGCTGAACAGCGCCTTCGAAACCTGCGTAAGGTCTGCGCCGCCGGGCAGGTGATTGGCGGTCATCAGATGCAGTGTCTTGGGGCTGAGGATGCGCGCACCATCTGCTGCGCCGCCGTTCACCAGCATCCGGCAGAACCGGTGATAGTCCGCCGTCGTCGACAGCAACCCACCGCCCCCGCTTTCAAAGCGAGGCACCCGGCGCGTGCCCGATTTCTCCGCTGGATCGAACAGCTGAGGCGGTTGCCCCGCCTGATAGGCCCAGGCATCGGCCAGCCGGTGCGCCTTGTCGTCCGGGCAATGAAAGCCGGTATCGACCATGCCCAGCGGCTCGAAAATGCGCGTGCGCAGGAACTCGCCAAGGCTCATCCCCGAAATCCGCGCGACGACCACGCCCAGCACGTCGATCCCCACCGAATAGTTCCACGCCTGTCCGGGCTCGAACTCCAGCGGAAGCTTGGCCAGTTCCTCGATGAAATGATCGTTGCCCGGCAGGCTGGCATGGCCGTCCAGACGCGCCTTGCGATAGGCAGCGTCGACGTTGGTGCGGTTCTGGATGCCATAGGTCAGGCCGGACTGGTGCGTGATCAGGTCGACCATGCGCATGACCGGGGCAGGGCGCGCAGGAAAGAAGTCCACTTCGCCCCCACCGCCTGCATAGACGCCAAGATTCGCGAACTCGGGGATCACCTTGGTCACCGGATCGTCGAGCGCCACCTTGCCCTCTTCGACCAGCATCATGAACGCGACCGAAGTCAGCGGCTTGGTCATCGAGGCAATGCGGCAGATCGTGTCAGCCGCCATCGGCGTGCCGTCTTCGCGCGCACGGCCTACGGTGTGGCGATAGACCGCCTCGCCGTCGCGTGCGACCAGCACGTCGAGCCCGGGCAGGCGACCGCTGGCGATATAGTGCTCATCAAGGTAGGCGCCGATCCGGTCAAGCCGATCAGGTTCGAACCCCAGCGATTGTGCGTCGGCCAGTTCCATCATTGTCCTCTCAGCCAAAAATCGCGACGCTCTGCAGGCCATGCATCACCTGCACGCCGTCCGCGTTCCACATGCGCAAGGTCTCGCTGCTGAAGCCGTCTGCCATGTAATTCGAGGCGGTTTCCAGCAGCCACCAACCGTCATCGGTTTCCGGGGCGTCGCCCAGCAGCGTGAAAGCCCAGTTGATCGAACTGATCGGCCCGCGCCGCTCCATCGCGCGCATGGATCCGGGCGGCAGTGTATCGCCGATCAGGACCAGCTCGCCCGTTGGGTCAAGGCCGGCGCGATCCTTCAACCGCACCCAGCGTCGCACCACGCCCGGGCGGCGATCGTCCTTTGCCTCACCCCGCCGCAGTTCGAAGTTGTTGACGAAATGCAGGCCTTCGGGCGAACCCAGCTCTTCCATTTCGGTGTAGGGAACGAAGTTCTCGGCGCGCGGCGCTGCCACCGTTCCGTTGGACGGTCTCGCGCTGCCAAACACCCATGCGGCGCGATGGGCCAGAGCACCACCGCTTACCAGATCGGTCTGGATATTGGCCACGTTCTTGCCTTCGCGCAGAGTGGAAACAGAGATGTCCACGTCCGGTCCGACCGGCGCGATGAAACCGATCTGTCCGGCTCTCAGCGGTGGAAGGTCAGGCCGGGCCTTGCGCGCCGCGGCATAGGCAAGGAACGACGAAGCACCGCCATACATCGTGCGGCCCTGAAGCCAGCCATCGACGCCACGCACCGAGAAATCCGGCCCCGTGCCGCTCATTTCGGCGGCGATCAGGCCGATGGCGACGGTGTCCTGCACGACCTGTGTCATGCGAAGATTTCCTGTGTGGGCGTCAGGCAATTGCGTTCCAAGGCTCTCTCCCGCTGTCGCTTGAGTCACGACTCTTGCAGAAGCAGAGCTAGTGGAAGTTTACGTAAAGGGAAAGTCCCCCCAGCGCTGCAAAACCATCTGCTCTCGATGGCGCGCGCCTATGACGCTACGGCAAGCTACCCGGATTGCGCCCAAAAAAATCGGCCCCGGCGATGTACCGGGGCCGACAGATATGCGCCTGCATCAAAGGAAGAACGTCAGTGCAGGCTTTCTCCGCCCGCCTGGCGCAGGATCGGCGCGCGCGCGGCAGAGGTGGCGAACAGCACCAGCAGCACATAGCAGGCCAAGGGCACGAGGAACGAGGCGAAAATGCCCGCCGCGTCGGTCACCGCACCCGCGAGCAGCGGCACCAGTGCGCCACCGATGATGCCGGTGCAAAGCAGGCCGGAAGTGGCCTCTTCGCCAGCCGAAGACCGCTCGAGCGTCAGCGTGAAGATCACCGGGAACATGATCGAGTTGAACAGACCGATGGCGAGCGCGACGTACCCGGCCGAGACGCCTCCGACCAGGAACAGGTAAGCGCACATGGCCGCAGCAATGGCCGCAAACAGGGTCATGAGCCGGGTTGCGGGGAAGCGGGCGAGCAGAACCGTGCCGATGGCCCGGCCGACCATTGCGCCGCCCCAGTAGAACGCCACGGCCTTGCCAGCCTGTTCCAGACTGACGTTCCAGATGGCCGGATTGTTGAGATAGAACGCCATCTGCGTGCCGATCACCACTTCCGCGCCCACATAGACGAAAATCGCCGCCGCACCGAACACTGCCCAGCGCGATGCAAAGGCTTCGGCCAGCAGTGCGCCGATGCCGCCAGTCGGGCGGGAGGCAGGAGCGGCTGCCGCGATGCGCTTGCGGTTGAACCAGAAGAACGCAAGCAGCGCGATCAGCAGCCCGCAAATCCAGAAATAGGCGCGATCGATACCGGCCAGGGCAGCTTCACGCACTTCGGGCGTGAGCGCGGTCCCTTCGGAAACTTCCACGCCCTTGAGGAACAGCGATGCGCCCAGCGCCGGCCCGAGGAACGTGCCGAATGAGTTGAAGGTCTGCGATAGCGTCAGGCGGAAGTGGCTGCCTTCCGGCTTACCCAAGGCTGCGGCCAGTGGATTTGCCGCAACCTGCAGCACCGTGATCCCGGTGGCGAGCATGAACAGACCGGCCAGAACCAGCGGGTAGGATGCCAGATTTGCCGCCGCAAGCATGACGACACAGGCCAGCGCCATTGTTGCCAGCGCGAGCAGGATCGCAGGAACGGCGCGCAGCCGTCCGATGATCGCGGCTGCGGGAAAGCTCATCACACCGTAAGCGATGAAGAACGCAAAGGCCGAAAGCTGCGCTTCCAGCGTCGTCAGCGTGAACACGCCCTTCACTGCGGCCACCAGCGGGTCGATCAGCGAGGTGATGAAACCCCAGGCAAAGAACAGCACGGTAACCGCGATGAACGCGGCCTTCTGTGATCCCGAATGTGCATTGCTGCCTGACACGTATCTCTCCTCACCCTGCCATATTTGGCGATTGGTTTGCTTTAGCCTTCACTGACAGCCTTGTCATGTCGGTCGCATAGCTATTCCTGTGAACGTTCTCACAGATTGCATCTTATATCAACCCGCAGCCATCGCTGCGCCAAGCTCCCGGCGCAGCTTTTCGATAAGGCGTTGCACCTTGGGCAAAAGGTGTCGCCGCTGCGGATAGACCGCCCAGATGGGATCGTCTTCGGGCCGGAACTGTTGCAGTACCTCGACCAGCGAGCCCTCGGCAATCGCCCTGCTCACATAGAATGCGGGCAACTGGCACAGGCCCATGCCTGCCATCGCCGCATCGAACACGGCCGTTCCATTGCTGCACCGCCAGCGTCCGCGTGGCCGAACCGTCCGAACCTCACCGTCAACAAGATAGCGCCACATCTCGAGCGTTGCAGGAATGCAATCGTGCGCTTCAAGGTCGTCCACGGTCTCGGGCGTGCCATGTGCCGCCAGGTAGGCTGGCGAGGCGCAGGTCACGATCCCGCGCGCTGCAATCTGCGTGCGGATCAGGCGGCTGTCGGGCAGCGTGCCGGTCCGGATCGCCAGATCGTACCCTTCCGATACCAGCTCGACCACGCGGTTGGACAGATCAAGGTCCACCGAAAGCTTGGGATACTCCTGCACATAGGCGCGCACGATCGGTGCCACGAACCGCTCTCCCAGCGCTGTCGGGCAAGTGATGCGCAAGTGGCCCTGCGGCTCGCCCTGCAGGTCGAGCATGGCAATCGCCTCGTCCCGCTCGGCAATCAGGCGGCGGAACTGGTCGACCAGCGTACGCCCGGTATCGGTGAGGCTCACCGCGCGCGTGGTGCGGTGAAAGAACTGCGCGCCAAGGCTCTGCTCCAGCCGCGCGACGGCTCGGCTCACGTGCGAGGTCGATGTCCCGAGCCGCTTTGCCGCCGCCACGAACGTGCCCGTATCGGCAACCGCCACCACTTCGTCTATGCCATCCCAGCGATTGCTCATTGTTCTCGTCTTGCAACAGTGTTTATCATATCGGGCGATTTAACACCGGCTTAGCAACTATGCTAACGGCCTGCCATTCCAAACGGGAGATGCATTGCCATGAAGACCCGCGCCGCCGTAGCGTTCGCGCCCAAGCAGCCGCTCGAGATCGTCGAGCTTGATCTCGAAGGCCCCAAGGCAGGCGAGGTTCTTGTCGAGATCATGGCCACCGGCGTCTGCCATACCGATGCCTACACGCTCGACGGCTTCGACAGCGAAGGTATCTTCCCCAGCGTGCTGGGTCACGAAGGCGCAGGCGTGGTGCGCGAAGTCGGCCCCGGCGTCACTTCGGTAAAGCCCGGCGATCACGTGATCCCGCTCTACACGCCCGAATGCCGCCAGTGCAAAAGCTGCCTTTCGGGCAAGACCAACCTGTGCACCGCGATCCGCGCCACGCAAGGTCAGGGCCTGATGCCCGATGGCACCAGCCGTTTTTCCTACAAGGGCCAGACCGTCTTCCACTACATGGGCTGCTCCACCTTCTCGAACTTCACCGTCCTGCCCGAAATCGCGGTCGCAAAGATCCGCGAGGACGCGCCGTTCCAGTCGGCTTGCTACATCGGCTGCGGCGTGACCACGGGCGTTGGTGCGGTCGTCAACACCGCCAAGGTCCAGGTGGGTGACAATGTCGTCGTCTTCGGCCTCGGCGGCATCGGCCTCAACGTGATCCAGGGCGCGCGCCTTGCCGGTGCCAACAAGATCATCGGTGTCGACATCAACCCCGATCGCGAGGAATGGGGCCGCAAGTTCGGCATGACCGACTTCCTCAACTCCAAGGGCATGAGCCGCGAAGACACAGTGGCCAAGATCGTCCATATGACCGACGGCGGCGCGGATTACACCTTCGACGCCACCGGCAACACCGAAGTCATGCGCACCGCTCTCGAAGCCTGCCACCGCGGCTGGGGCACCAGCATCATCATCGGCGTGGCCGAGGCAGGCAAGGAAATCAGCACCCGCCCGTTCCAGCTGGTGACGGGCCGCAACTGGCGCGGCACGGCTTTCGGCGGCGCCAAGGGCCGCACCGAAGTGCCCAAGATCGTCGACATGTACATGACCGGCAAGATCGAGATCGACCCCATGATCACCCACGTCATGGGTCTCGAGGAGATCAACACTGCGTTCGACCTGATGCACGCCGGAAAGTCGATCCGCTCGGTCGTGGTGTTCTGAGGCGAAGGTTTGCTGCGCTTGAGAGGTAATGGATCCCGGCCTTCGCCGGGATGACGGAACAGGGGCTTCAAACTCCGTCACCCCGGCGAAGGCCGGGGCCCATTACCTCGCAGCCATCACCTAACCTCACATTGCCGAAATACCGCCGTCCAGCTTCAGCTCCGCCCCGGTCATGAAACGGCTCTCGTCGCTGGCGAGATAGAGCACACCAGCCGCGATATCGTCTGGCTCGCCCACGCGGCCCAGCGGAATCTGGCGCGCGAGCTTGCCCATCACCACGTCCTTTTCGATGTTCGCATTGGACGCGATGCCATCAAGGATCGGCGTATCCACGAACGTCGGATGCACCGAGTTGCAGCGGATGTCCCAGCCGCGCTTGGCACAGTAGAGCGCGACCGACTTGGTCAGCATCCACACCGCCGCCTTGCTCGCATTGTAGCCCGGCATCGTATCCGATGCGATCAGCCCCGCGATCGAGCTGATGTTGACGATCGAGGCCGGCTGGCTGTCGCGCAGCAAGGGCAGGGCCTTCTGGCAGCCGAGGAACACGGAATCGACGTTGATGGCAAAGCCACGATGCCATTCCTCCAGCGTACAGGTCTCGATGTTCCCGCGCACGCCCACGCCCGCATTGTTCACCAGCACCGAAAGCCCGCCGAGCTTCTCGGCGGCAAGCGCCATCGCCTTGTCCCAGTCTTCCGCGCTCGTCACGTCATGGCGCATGGCAAAGGCGGTGCCTGCACCCAGTTCGGCATCGATCGCCTCAGCCTGCTTGGCCGCGCCCTCGCCGTTGATGTCGGTCAGCAGCACCCGCGCACCTTCGCGCGCCAGCATCCAGGCATGTGCCGCGCCAAGGCCCTGCGCCGCGCCTGTAACCAGCGCCTTCTTGCCCTGAACCCTTCCCATCGTGACGCTCTCCTGCTTTCCGTTTGCGTCAACGAAGCAAGTTGGGAGCAATCACGCAAGTCCCGGAAAGGTCAGCCGATGATCCCAGGCGCGAGAAGCAGCAGCATCCGCACGTCGATGGCATAGCCTTCCGCCCGCTTGGCGGCGAGGAAGCTCTCGATTTCCGTAAGGGCAACCCGGTGCACGGTAATGCCTTCGCCCTCCACGCCGCCGCCTGCGGAAACTTTTTCCAGATCATGCGCGCGAAACAGCGTGAAAGCTTCGGTGACCATGCCCGGTGAGGAATGGAACTCGCCCAGCGATTCGATCCGGCCGGGACGGTAGCCCGTCTCCTCCTCCAACTCGCGCGCGGCAGCATCGGCCGCGTCCTCGTTCTCGGCCCCGGCCTCGTCACCGATCAGTCCGGCGGGAAGCTCGATGCACGGACGCCCCAGCGGTACGCGGAACTGCTCGACCAGCAGCACATGGCCATCATCGACGGCGAGGATCACCGCCGCCTTGATGTTGCGATTGCGGCTGACATACTCCCAGCGCCCCCGCGTCTTGGCGACGATGAAGCGTCCCTGCCAATGGACCTGCTCCGGATGGTCGCGAAACTCTTCTTCAAGACTCATACTTCGATCAACCTGTCCGGCAATTCGTTGGTGTCGTCGGCAGAGCGCGGGAAGTGCTGGCTGAGGACCTTGCCCACTTCGCCCACGGCCGCTGCCATCCCCTGCGCCATCTGCCCTTGCCGCAGGGGATCCAGCATGGCCTTCATCGCATGGCCCCACGTCTCGGGCGAGACCTTCGAGGCAATCGCGGCATCGGCAATGATCTCGGCGCGATGCTCGGCAAGGCTGAGATAGATCAACACGCCCGTCCGCCCCGAAGTCCGGCTCTCCGCGCCCACGCGAAAGCACGTCAGCGCCCGCTCACGCACCCGCGCATTGCGCACCCGCCGCGGCGTCAGCCAAAGGCCCAGCGGCGTGTAGCGCAGGATCAGATAGGTGCCCGAAAACTTCAGCGTCGCCACCGTCAACGCAAGGCCCAGCACTGCGCGCGGGCTCCACTCGAACGCCCACAGGCCCAGCACGCGCTCGACCAACCCAAGGTAGAGTCCGGGAAAGATCTCCAGCGCACATAGCGCCACAAAGGCCACGATGGCGCTCCAGACCAGCGCCACGTCGCGATAGGAATCCGAACGCGGCGTCACGATCGTCACGATCTCGCCCGCGCTCAGCATTTCCGCCGCCGCCACGGCCTCGGAAACCAGCAGGCGATCCGCCTCGGTCATCGTCGCGATCCCAGCCATCACCAGTCCCCCGAAGCCCCGCCGCCGCCGGAATCGCCGCCGCCAAATCCGCCGAAGCCGCCTCCGCCGCCCCAGTCGGAGCCGCCGCCGCCACCCCAGCCACCGCCCGAATGGCGGTTGTCGGAAGCAGCCCGCGCGATCTCGCTCAACCCCCACAGCACTATGCCCGGATCGATCCCGCTGCGCCGCTGGACATAGCCCTGCTTGCGCCGCCCGAACACGGCAATCAGCACCACGATCAGCACGACCCAGAAGATCGCGCTGCCAATGGTCGACCCGCCAGAGCTTTCTTTACGCGCGCCCGCCTTGGCCGCTTCCGCCACAGCTTTGGCATCGGCGGGATTGCGGTTTAGCTGGGTCAGGATCTGGTCGACCCCGGCATTGATCCCGCCGGGATAGTCGCCCGCCTTGAAGCGCGGCGTCACTTCTTGCGAAATGATCCGCCCCGCCAGCACGTCGGGCAGAAACTCCTCGAGCCCGTAGCCCACCTCTATGCGTACCTTGCGGTCATTGGGCGCGATCAGGAACAAAAGGCCCTGATCGGTCTTCGCACCGCCCACGCCCCACGTCCGGTACAGCGTGTTGGCGTAGCTCTCGACGTCCTGCCCATCCAGCGAGGCCACCGTCGCCACGATCACCGCACGCCCGGTCTGCGCGTTATAGGCAGCAAGCTTCTGCGTCAGTGCCGCCTCGTCGGCATCGGGGATGATCCCCGCCTGATCGAGCACCGGACCTGCAGGCCGCGCAGGCATGGCCGCGTGCGCCGCTCCTGCAACCAGCAGGAGCAGCAGCGCAACCGTCTGCCAGAAAGCCCGCGCCATGGCCCCTGGGGGGCGGATCATCTTACTTGCCCGAAGCCGCTGGCGCCGGAGCATTCATGTCAAAGTTCACCGTCGGCGCCACTTCCGAACCGGCTGCCGCCTTGAACGGGATCATCGGCTTGGCCCCGTGGATCAGCTTTGCGCCAATCGCATCGGGAAAGGTGCGGATCGTGGTGTTGTAGGCCTGCACCGCCTCGTTATAGCGCGTGCGCGCCACGTTGATGCGGTTCTCCGTGCCTTCCAGCTGCACCATCAGGTCCGAGAAACGCGCCTGGCTCTGCAGCTGCGGATAGTTCTCCACCACCGTGCGCAGCTGGCCCATCGCCTGGGTCAGCTGGTTCTGCGCGTTCTCGAACTTGGCGAACTCTTCCGGGTTCGAAAGATCGTCTGTTGTGATGTTGATCGAGGTTGCCCGTGCCCGCGCGTCGGTCACGTTGGTCAGGATCTGCGTTTCCGAAGCTGCCGCGCCCTTGGCCGTGGCGACAAGGTTCGGGATCAGGTCGGCGCGGCGCTGGTACGAGCTTTCGACATCGGCCCAGCGCGCCTTGGCTTCTTCCTCGGCAGCCGGGACCGAATTGATCCCGCAGGCCGAAAGGCTGGCAGCGGCAACGGTGGCAAATGCGATCTGCGTGAAGCGAGTAGCGGCCATCGACGTGAGTTCCCCTAATGTGGTGCCACAAGAGATAGAGGGCTTGTGTTGCGGTTCAAGTAGGACCGCATTGCAACCGATTGAGGCTTGTCGCGCTCCGGGGACAATGGCAACCAGCGGACAAGGGATTATGGTTAATCAGGAACTGAAGGGGGAACTGGTCGGCATGTTCGGAGAATTCAAGGCATTCATCGCACGCGGCAACGTGCTCGATCTCGCGGTCGGCGTGATCATCGGCGCGGCTTTCGGCAAGATTGTGTCATCGCTGACCGACGACGTTCTGATGCCGCTTATCAGCCTGATTACCGGGGGCATCGATTTCAGCCAGAAGTTCGTGGTGCTGGGGACCATCCCCGCGGACTACAAGGGCGAAATGACCTATGCTGCGCTCAAGGCTGCTGGCGTTTCGATGCTCGGCTGGGGCTCGTTCATCACCGCGATCATCAATTTCCTGATCCTCGCCTTTGTGATCTTCCTGATCGTGCGCCAGGCCAACAAGCTGACCGCCAAGCCCGAGGAAGCACCTGCAGTTCCCGCAGGGCCGAGCGAGGTCGAACTCCTCGCCGAAATCCGCGATGCCCTGAAGGCGAAAGGCTGAGGCAAGCCAGCCAAGGAACGGTACAAACTCCCGTCATTCCGGCGAAGGCCGGAATCCATGCCATCACGATTTCCTGATCGCTGAAGACAGCACGCCAAACGTCGAGGAAATGGACCCCGGCCTGCGCCGGGGTGACGCAACGTTGTTACGCCAATTGATCGTCGCCCCGGCGCAGGCCGGGGGCCACTAGCTGTCGCGAGTCCACGACATATCATCCCCGCAGCCCCTTTTCATTTGCGCCGCGCCCCCTATATGGGTCCCTGCCGGTTTCGGCCGGCTATGGTGATAAACTGCGGCGTGCAATAGGCACAGCGGACCCGGGGGCGGTACCCGGCGGCTCCACCATCACTACCGTTTCCTGCAAAGGGGCGGGCCTTGTTGTCGCAAGGGTGTTGATGGGGCCGAACTAGGATCGACGTGTGTTGAAAAGCGCTGTTTTTGCCCGGGCTGAGTAACCCGTTCAAGGCTCAAAACTCACAAGTGCCAACGACAACGAAGCACTTGCTCTCGCTGCATAATTCTAGGGGCTAACGCCCTGAAGTTATAAGGTTAGAGCACGGTTCGGACCGAACCGGGTAACAGAATCGGAAACCGGGGGCTGGGGGCGAGCCTAGCAACAGAATCGCCCTATTTCTCTTCATCCAGCGTTCTGCGCAAACAGCCCGTCACCCCGGCGCAGGCCGGGGCCCATAACGTCGCCGCGCGCGCACCGTCGGCGCTCATCCGAGCCGCAAGGGGAGCGATTATGCCGGGCATCGGGGTGAAAACGATACGTCTTGGACCCCGGCCTGCGCCGGGGTGACGGATGTCGGAAATCCTGAATCCTTCGTCACCCCGGCGAAGGCCGGGGCCCATGCGCTCTCAAGCCAGCGCCTCGCTCGTCCTGAGCTTGTCGAAGGACGCTGGCACTATTCCTCGCGAGCAGCCTCAAGTTCCTTCAACTGCTGCTCCAAGCGCAGCGAGTCCAGAATCTTTGCACCTCCGATGAACACCGCACCGGTCGCGGCTGCAAACAGCATCTTGCCGCCAAATCCGGGATACTGACCCAGATAGGCATGCCCGCGCTCGACCGCGCCAAGCGCCAGCGCATAGATCACCGCGAACGCCTCGAAGCGGGTCTTGATAACGAACAGGCGGCCGACCTTGCGAAGCATCCGGATTCAATTCCTCTTGTTTTCAGAATCACATCGCAACGATCGTGCCAGATCATTAAATGCTGGCAACAGTCTGGTTAATCCAATCTTCACTGTAAAGCGAAGCGACAACCTGTGAAGGACCCGTCCGCGAGGAAACGCCTGAAGGCTCAGGCAAGTTCCGGTAATGCCAGTGCCTCAAGCAGCGCCGCCCGCGCCGCGATCACGCTGCGGGCCAGAGATTCGCGGCCCAGATCAGCGGGATCGATCTGCTCGGGCCAATGTGCGGCCACGACTTTCTCGACCAGCACCAGCCTGGCCTCATTCAGCAGAAAGCGCGGATCGACGGTGGCAGGATCGGCGACAACCCGCAGGCGCAGGCAGGCAGGCCCTCCGCCATTGGCCATCGACTGGCGCACGTCCACCGGCAGCACTCGGCGGATCGGCCCGTTCGATGCGATATGCCCCTCGAGCCAGCCCCGCACTGAAGGTGTTTCCCACGCCTCGAGCGGGATCACGAGGCCCATTTCGCCCGATGGCAGCGTCAGCAGCTGCGCATTGAACAGGTAGCTCCTGATCGCATCGCCAAGGCTGACGACGCTGGCCGGAACCACGACGATCTCGGCCTCGGGAAGCCGTTCGCGGATCGCGGCATATGTGCCTTCGGGATCGGCAAAGGCCTGCTCGTGGGTGAACAGCACCCGTTCGTTGGCCACCGCCACCACGTCGTTATGGAATGCGCCTGCGGCAATCGCATCGGGCGATTGCTCGATGAAGAGGCAGCGTTCGGGGTTCAGGCCATGGAGCCGGGCGACGGCGCGGCTCGCCTGTTCGTGCTGGCGTGCGGGGAAGGCTCCGCCGGTCGTGCCATAGACGAAGATTTCCAGCCCCGGCGCGTCGTGGCTCGAACACATGCGCATGTGGTTCGCCGCGCCTTCGTCACCGAAGCAGGGGGGCACGGCGTCGTGCACGGCAAACGCTGTGCTGTTGGCGAAGGCGAGGCGCAGCTGGCGCACCGTATCGGGCCATTCCTGCGAGCGGTGCGGCATTGTCACGAGGTTCGCCGCAGTCAGATGACAGCGCCCGTCCGCCGTGTCTGGCGTTGGGCTGACAGTGGCCGCATTGGCCGTCCACATCGACGAGGCCGACCACGCCGCCGCGCGCAACCGGCGCTGCGCCGCATCGCTTTCGTCAATGTTCTCAAGGCCCAACGCCGTCAGCAGCGCCGGATTGGGCCGGGGCAGGGGCGCGAACAGGCCCTGCGTCAGGCCAAGGGCGATGTTGTGCCGCATCTTGCCCAGCCCCTGCAGCGCGGCGGCGCGGGGGTAGGAAACCTCGCCCGCGTTGTTCGCCGACGCAAGGTTGCCGAGGCTGAGGCCGGCATAGTTGTGGCTCGGGCCGACGAGGCCGTCGAAGTTGATTTCAACGAGAGGCATTGTCTATCCTTACCGACCCACGAACCAGACCATGTCGCCCACGTTCACGCCAAGCGCTGCCGCGGCAACCGGATCGAGAGTAAGTCCCTCATCCGTCTCGGCAATCTCGGCAAAGGTGCAGCGATAGTCGGCAAGTTTGCCCATCGCCACCAGCGCCTTGGTCACGCTGCCAGCGCCTTCCGGCGCGCGGATATGCGCCACCGGCACCTCCTTCGCCTCGCAGATCGACCGCACCCGGTCGGTCCGCGCGGTCATTGTCGGGCCGCCGTCGAAGATGTCGACATAGCCTTCGTAGGCAAAGCCTTCCTCCTCCAGCATCCGCATCGCGGCGCGGCCCGAGGGATGGGGCAGGCCGATGGCGGAGCGCGCGGTTTCGGGCAGCATGGCGATGTAGACCGGGTGCTTGGGCATCAGATCGGCGATGAACTGGTTGCCGTTGATCGCGTTGAAATAGTCCGCTTCCTGGAAGCTCATGCCGAAGAAACGGCCCGCAACGCCATCCCAGAACGGCGACCCTCCACGCTCGTCGATCACCCCGCGAAGTTCCGCCAAGATCTTGTCGCCAAAGCGTTTTCTGTGCATCGCGATGAACAGGTAGCGGCTGCGCGCGAGCAGCATCCCAAGCCCGCCTGCGCGCTCCGAGGGATGCAGGAACAGCCCGCCCACCTCGCTCGACCCCTCAAGGTCGGTAACGAGGTTGAGCATTTCGGCGCGGAAGGTGCGGTTCAGTTCCTTGGAGTGCTGGGTGAGTGTTGCCATGCGGTAGGAATAGAAGGGCCATTGGCGACCGACCGAGGTGAAGATCTGCGCGGTGCCGCGCACGTCTCCGGTGGCCGTATCTTCCAGCACCAGAACAAACAGTTCGTCCTTGGGGTTCTTCGGATCGCCCTCTTCGGAATTGCCATAAGCCTCTGAAGCGCGTGACAATTTTGCGGTCAGTGCCTTGCGATCGGCGGGCAGATTGGTGAAGCCGCCGCCTGTCAGCTTGGCCATTTCGTAGAGCGGTTGCAGGTCGCTCGCGCGGGCGGCGCGGATGCGGAATGTCATGGATTTCCCCCGGAAAGTCTATGCAGGACGAGCGCGGACAAGGCGGCGCGCTCGGCCAGAGAAGGTACGATCAGGAACTCCTGATCCGAATGGATCGCCCCGCCGCGCACGCCCATGGTATCGACCACGGGCACGCCGCAGGCTGCGATGTTGTTGCCGTCGCAGACCCCGCCAGAGGCCTGCCAACGTATTGTCTGGCCAAGAGATTCCCCGCACTCGCGGACCAGCACGAACAGTCTTTCGGCTTCCTCCGTAAGAGGCTTGGGAGGCCGCGAGACGCCGCCGTGGAGGTGGATCGCAACCTCATGCAACTCTTCGAGACTTTTTTCCAACTCTCGCAGACTCTCCATGAACTCTATGGCAACTCTCGGCAGCCGGGGCCTAACATTGAAGCGCAGAATGGCATGGTCGGGCACCACGTTGTTCGCGCTCCCACCCTCGATCTTCGCCGGGTTGATCGACAGCCCCGGACGCTCCAGATTCTTGAGCTTCAGCGCCATGTCGGCCGCCGCGATGATCGCGTTGCGCCCGTCCTGCGGATTGCGACCGGCGTGGGCCGAGCGGCCCTTGATCACCGCGCTGTAGTTCCCGCTCCCCGGCCGCTCTCCGGCGAGCGTACCATCGGGCAGGGCGGAGGGTTCGTAGGTCAGCGCTGCCGCCTTGCCCCGCGCCATCTCGGCAATCAGCGGGGCGGAGGAGAGGCTGCCGGTTTCCTCGTCCGAATTGATCAGGATGTCGTATCCGACCGAGGCGGCGGCTGGGCTGCGCTCGAAGGCTTGAAGCGCGGCGAGGATCACCGCGATGCCGCCTTTCATATCGGCGACGCCCGGGCCGTTCAGCGTTTCGGCATCTAGCCAGCGTAGCGATTGAAAAGGGTGGGTGGGCGCGAAGACCGTGTCCATGTGGCCGGTGAGCAGGTAGCGCCGTTCCGCCTGCGGCCTCACCGAAAACACGAAGTGCGCGCCGTTGGCGGTTGCTACCTCGCGACCATCCGCTGCGATGGCGGTGACGGGGGCGGGATCGACCTTGCGCACTTCGCCCGGAAGCGCGGCGAAGGCATCGGCCAGCATGTCCCACTGCGCGGCGAGGCCCGGAAGATTGCCGGTGCCGGTGTTGAGCGGGCACCACGCCTCGACCAAGGCCAGCATCGCGGCCCCGTCAATCCCCTCGATCAGTTTGTGTTCTGTATGGTCAAGCTGTTTCATCTGATACGACCGTAGCGGTTCCCGAGGGCCGGGTGAACCCCCGGAAACCCCGACAGGCTGTATCAGTCGTCGGTGAGCATATCGATCAGCGCCTTGGAGAAGGCGGGAATGTCATCGGGCATGCGGCTGGTGATGAGGTTGCCGTCGACGACGACTTCCTCGTCGACCACATCAGCCCCGGCATTGGCGAGATCGGTGCGGATCGAGGGCCAGGAGGTGACCGTGCGGCCATCGACGATGTCGGCCTCGGCCAGCAGCCAGGGCGCGTGGCAGATCGCGGCGATGGGTTTGTCGAGATCGTCGAAGTCGTTGACGATGTCGATCGCGCGGTCGTCCATGCGCAGGATGTCGGGGTTCATCTGCCCGCCCGGCAGCAGCAGCGCTGCATATTCCTTGGCGTCCACTTCATCGAGCGTGATGTTGACTGCAACCGCATCACCCCAGTTCTTGTCCTTCCAGCCAGTGATTGATCCTGGTTCGAGGCTGGCGACAACGGTTTCGAAACCTGCGTCTTCCAGCGCCTTCTTGGGGCCTTCGAGTTCGGACTGCTCGAATCCGTCGGTCGCGACGATCAGCACGCGCTTGGTCATGGGGTTCTCCTTTTGGGGAATCGGGTTGGCATTGGCCCGTCCCTGCTAGAATTGCCGGGGACTGCTGCGGTTCCATGACTTTCGCTCCGGTGATCGCGTTGCTACGACGTTCCGGCCATGGTCACCGATACGACAGAACCCGATCCTTTCGACGCAATCGTCGATGCCCCGTTCGATTCCGCGCTGTCGGAGCGCTACCTCGTCTACGCGCTGAGCACGATCACCGCTCGGTCGCTGCCAGACTTGCGCGACGGGCTGAAGCCGGTACACCGCCGCCTGCTCTGGGCAATGCGGCAGCTGAAGCTCAACCCCACCGATGCGTTCAAGAAATCGGCGCGCGTGGTGGGCGACGTGATCGGCAAGTATCACCCGCATGGCGATTCCAGCGTCTATGATGCGATGGTCCGCCTCGCGCAGGACTGGTCGCTGCGCTATCCGCTGGTCGAGGGGCAGGGCAACTTCGGCAATATCGACGGGGATAATGCCGCCGCCTACCGCTATACCGAAGCGCGCCTGACGCGCACCGCGATGCAGCTTATGGCGGGGCTTGATGAAGGCTCGGTCACCTATCATCCCACCTACAACGGCGAGGACGAGGAGCCGGAGATATTCCCCGGCCTGTTCCCCAACCTTCTGGCCAACGGTTCCAGCGGCATTGCCGTGGGCATGGCGACCAATATCCCGAGCCACAACGTGGCCGAGATCATCGACGCCACGATGCTGCTGATCGACAATCCGGGCGTCGAGCACAGCCAGCTGATGGAAGTGTTCCACGGCCCGGACCTGCCAACAGGCGGCATCGTGGTCGATAGTCCCTCGGTGATATCCAATGCCTATGAAACCGGACGCGGATCGATCCGGGTGCGCGGGCGCTTCTCTACGGGCCGCGACGATGCGGGCAACTGGGAAGAGAGCGGCATCGAGAAGCTGGGCGCCGGGCAGTGGCAGCTGGTCGTCTCCGAAATCCCCTACATGGTGCAGAAGAGCAAGCTGATCGAACAGATCGCGCAGCTCATCGCCGACAAGAAGCTGCCGATCCTCGAGGACATCCGCGACGAGTCCGACGAGCAGATCCGGCTGGTACTGATCCCCAAGAGCCGCAATGTCGATCCCGATCTGCTCAAGGAATCGCTCTACCGGCTGACCGATCTGGAAACGCGCTTCGGCCTGAACCTCAACGTGCTGGATTCGCGCCGAACACCCGGCGTGCTTGGCCTGAAGCTGGTGCTGCAGGAATGGGTGATCAGCCAGATCGACATCCTGCTGCGCCGTTCGCAGCACCGGCTCGACAAGATCCTGAACCGGCTGGAACTGGTGGGCGGCTATATCATCGCCTACCTCAACCTTGACCGGATCATCGAGATCATCCGCACCGAGGACGAGCCCAAGCCGGTGATGATGGCCGAGTTCGAGCTGACCGACCGGCAGGCCGAAGCGATCCTCAACATGCGGCTGCGGTCCTTGCGCAAGCTTGAGGAAATGGAGCTGCGCAAGGAACGCGATGCGCTGCTGGCCGAGCAGGAGGAACTGCAGAAGCTGCTCGACAGCCCGGCCCGCCAGCGCACGCGATTGAAGCGCGATCTGAACGCGCTGCGCAAGGATTACGCCGAGGACACCGTGCTCGGGCGGCGGCGCACGACGATTGCCGAAGCCGCGCCGACGCGCGAGTTCAACATGGACGCGATGATCGAGAAGGAGCCGGTGACGGTGATCCTTTCAGCCAAGGGCTGGATCAGGGCGGCCAAGGGGCATGTGGCGCTTGATGGCGATTTCAAGTTCAAGGAAGGCGATGGCCCCGCCTTCGCGCTGCACTGCCAGACCACCGACAAGCTGCTTGTGGCAGTGGACAACGGGCGGTTCTACACGCTGGGCGCCGACAAGCTGCCGGGCGCGCGCGGCTTTGGCGAGCCGATCCGCACGATGGTCGACATCGATCCCGAGGCGCAGATCATCAGCCTGGTGGTGCACAAGCCCAAGGGGCAACTGCTGCTGGCGGCCAATACAGGGCGCGGCTTTGCCGCCGAGATGGACGAACTGCTGGCCGAGACCCGCAAGGGCCGCGGCGTGGTTTCGACCAAGCCCGGCGTGAAGCTGGCCGTGGTGCGCGAGATTGCAGCGGAGCACGATCACGTCGCGGTAATCGGCGAGAACCGCAAGCTGGTGATCTTCGCGCTTTCCGAAGTGCCGCTGCTCGCCAAGGGGCAGGGCGTGACGCTGCAGCGCTACAAGGACGGCGAGATGGCCGACGTGATCACGCTGCGGCTGGAGGACGGGCTCTCCTGGGCCATGGGCGGCGATTCCGGGCGCACGCGGGTGGAAAAGGACCTGCTGCCGTGGAAGGTCGCGCGTGGGGCTGCTGGGCGATTGCCGCCGAACGGGTTTCCGCGGGATAACAAGTTTTGAGGTTGGGGGGATTGTCCTCTGCACTGAACCATCAACCATCGTCGCCCCGGGCTTGACCCGGGGTCCCGCTCTCTTTCGGCGCTGCGTGGGCAAGAAGAAGCGGGATCCCGGGTCAAGCCCGGGGCGACGGGAGTTGGGGTGGGGTTGAGGTTGGGTTAGACGGCTGGAATGGGGTGGTTAACTGTCACTCAAGATCACTTAATCTGCTGGCCGTTCCTCAGGACATAAGGTTGGCAGACCGTGATGCAGATCAACTCGATGCCACAAGTCGTTTTCTCCAAAGTCCCCGTCAGCATCACTCTGCTTGCATGAGGCGCGTCGATAGCCGCATCGACAGCGACACAGCTTTCGGGTGCGTCGGCATATTTCCTTGTGCCGAAGTAGATGCCCGTTGCTTCGTGCTGCTTTGACCAGAAGCCGGAGAGGGTGACATTCTCATTCACTCGCGCTTCGAGCATCTGATAGCTTGTGATTGAAGTCGGGGCAGAAGCCGACACGCAGCTCGCCAACGTCATCATAAGTATGGCTAGGGGAGCACGGTGCATCTCGCATTTCTAGCAGTCAGAGGAACGACCGCAATGACGTCGTGTCCTTACAGGCGGCTTTTGGTGCGGAAACCCGCCAAACTGACTTTTTGCTTCATGTGCTGTAGCCTTCTTTCTCCCTGAGGACTGGGATTTACGCCGAGCTTGATACCCATCCTCCCTGTTTTCACCGCAGGTGCAAACGGGGAGGGGAACCGCCAGCGAAGCTGGTGGTGGAGGGGTAATGACCCCTCCGTCAATCGCTGGCGCGATTGCCACCTCCCCTTTTGCACTTTGTGAAAAAGGGGAGGATCGCGGGTTGGTTCTTGCACCGATTAACCAATCAGTTAAACGCTGCCTCTCCAAAGGAGAGCTTCATGGATACCCCACGCTATTCGCTTGAAGGCCGCGTTGCGCTGATTACCGGGGCTTCGTCCGGGTTGGGCGCGCGGTTCGCTCGAATTTATGCGGCGGCAGGCGCGGCGGTGGTCGTCGGTGCGCGGCGGGTGGAGCGGGTGGCGGCTCTGGCGGACGAGATCGTGGCGGGCGGCGGCAAGGCGCTGGCCGTGGCGCTCGACGTGACCGACGAGGCTTCGATCATCGCGGCGTTCGATGCGGCTGAGGCCAGTCTCGGCGTGCCCGATGTGGTGGTGGCCAATGCCGGGATCGTCGAGCCGGGGCGGTCGATTGATATTCCTGCCGAGGCAATGCGCCGCGTGGTCGATACCAATTTCAACGGGGTGTACCTGACCGCGCGCGAAGGGGCGCGGCGGATGATCGCGGCGGGATCGAAGCAGTCGGAAAAGGGGCGGATCATCCTGACCGGTTCGATCACCGCGCAGATGACCGCGACCGGCGACCCGGCTTATGCCGCGACCAAGCTGGCGGTGCAGCACCTCGGGCGGCAGTTCGCGCGCGAGTGGGCGAGGTTGGGGATCAACGTCAACGTGATCCAGCCGGGCTATATCCGCACCGAGATCGACGGCGACTGGTTCGACAGTGAAGGCGGCAAGGCGCAGGTCGCCTCGTGGCCCCGCAAGCGCCTGACCGAGATTTCGGCGCTCGACGACATGATGCTGTTCTTCGCCTCGGACGCATCGCGGCAGGTGACGGGGACGTTTATCTCGGTAGATGACGGCCAATCGCTTTAAGGCAGAGCCTCTGAACGTTAGCTGGAAGGTAACTTCGCCAGCAGATCGGGCGTCAGCACTTGCGGAAGCTGGCGCGGCTCGCCGCCGCCTGCGGGATACCACAGGTAGAGCGGCACTCCTGCCGCGCCCTGTGCGGTGAGGAATCTGGTGATCGCCGGGTCGCGGCGGGTCCAGTCGCCTACCAGCACGACCACGCCTGCCTTCTCGAACGCGGCCCTGGTGGTCTCGCGCTCGATCGAGGCGCTTTCGTTGACCTTGCACGACAGGCACCAGTCGGCGGTGAAGAAGGCGAAGACCGGCTTGCCGGACTTGCGTGCCTGCGCCAGCGCCTCTTCGGAGAAGGGCTTTGCGGCGAGCAGACCGCCTTCGCTTGCGGCAGTCGGCGCGGGCGGGGGCAGGCCGATCACGCCGCCAATGGCGATCAGCGCAGCCACCGCCATGAGCGTACGGATCGATTGCCCCTTGCGCTGCGTCACGCCGATGGCGGCAAGCGCGCCAAGCAGCACCACGGCGATGGCTACGAGAACCGAGGCGAAAGTCGCCCCGCCTACGCGCCAAGCCAGCCAGCCGAGCGCCAGCGCGGTCAGCGCCATCGGCAGGGCCATCCAGCGGCGGAAGCGCTCCATCCACTTGCCGGGCTTGGGCAGCAGGCGGCGCAGGGCGGGGATGAAGCCGAGCAGCAGGAACGGCAGGGCAAGGCCAAGGCCGAGCGCTGCGAAGACGCCGAGCGCCGCCCATGTCGGCAGGACCAGCGCCGCACCCATCGCGGCGGCCATGAACGGGCCGGTGCAGGGCGTGGCGACGAAGGCGGCGAGCAGGCCGGTGCCGAACGCGCCCGACTTGCCCGCGCCGCGCTCCACCGAAAGGCCGGGGAGTTCGTAGAGCCCGGCGAAGTTGGCGGTGATCGCCACGGCCAGCAGCAGCAGGACGGCAACGACGCCCGGTTCCTGCAGCTGGAACGCCCAGCCGACCTGCTCTCCACCCGCGCGCAAGGCGAGCATGACGCCGCCGAGCAGCAGGCAGGCGAGGACTACGCCTGCGGTGTAGGCAAGGCCTTCGGTCTTCGCGTCGTGCGAATTGCCGCTCGCGAGCGCCAGCGCCTTGAGGCTGAGGATCGGGAAGACGCAAGGCATGACGTTTAGGATCAGCCCGCCAAGGAATGCGCCGAGCAGGGCAAGGCCGAGCGTGGCGGCGGAGAAGGCAGCCGCACCACCCACTTCATCGCCGCCTGTGGGCACCACTCCGGGGGCCGAGGCAAAGGCGATGCCGCCCGCATCCTTGCCCATTGCGAGCACGCCCTCGACCTTGTCAGACTGAGCGGGTGACTTGGCCAGTGGCACTTCGACGACAAGCGTATCGCCATTGCGGAAGAAGCGCTGCGGGGCGGCGTAGTCGATCAGGCGCTCGGTCGTCAGGAACAGGTGCGGCGCATCGAGCGGGGCCGAAGCGGGGAAGGGCAGGGCGAGGCGCAGAGTCTTGCCCGCCAGCGCGAAGGTGCCGGGGCGGTCGAGCGGGGCGGGAAGGGCTGCGCGCCATCCTTCGAAGCGCGCATCACCGGGGCCGCTGCCGACGGTGATCGTGCCCTTCAGCTCGGCGCGCTCGGGCACGCAGATCTCGTTGGTACAGACCAGCCATTGCGCCTTCACACTGACGGGCAGGAGCGTGCCAGGGGTGGCGTCGGTGGGGAGCCTGAATGGCACGAGCACGGCGTATTCGTGCTCATATACGTGGTTCATCAGGCCCTGGATGACCAGCGTCTGCGGCACCGGAAACTGCATGGGGCCGGTGCTGGCACTCTTGGGCAGGGTCCAGTCGAGCGTCAGGCCGTATCCGGCATCGCCCGGATTGGACCAGTAGCCATGCCAGCCCTTCTCGGGCTGCATCAGCAGCGCGAGCGTGACCGTGCCGCCCGGCGCTGCGGGCCCTTCGGCAACAAGGCTCGCCTGCATGTGATTGGGCGCGGCTTGCGCAGGGGCGAGGGCTAGCCACAGTGCCGTCACAAACATCGCTATGATGCGCAAGGTCTTGATCCCGGCCAGTTCGCGTATCGGCATCTCGGGCGTCACCGGTCCCAAATGGCCCCTTGAACGGGAGCGCTGGCGGGGCCATGCGTAGCGCTCTTGGGCGTCCTACGGCTGGCCTTCCCTCAAGTCCATAGCACGTGCCCACAGGAGTATGTTTCGCGTGAAGACCCTTTCCCGTTACGCCGCCGTTCTGCTGGCTTGTGCCGCCCCTGTCGTTTCCGTCTCGGCGCAGGATGCCGCGCCTGCCGTGAGCCAGCAAGTGCCCGCCACAGCGCCCAAGCTGATCGTCGCGATTTCCATCGACCAGTTCTCGGCCGACATCTTCGCGCAGTATCGCCAGCGCTTCACCGGCGGATTTGCGCGACTGACGCAAGGCGCGGTGTTCCCGGCAGGCTACCAGAGCCACGCGGCGACCGAGACCTGCCCCGGCCACTCCACGATCCTCACCGGCAACCGCCCCGCGCACACCGGGATCATCGCCAATTCGTGGATCGACCAGAGCGTCACCACCGGACCCAAGATCGTCTATTGCGCCGAGGACGTGTCCAAGCGCACGGCGGGATCGAAGGACTATGTCGCCTCGCCCGTCCACCTGCTGGTGCCGACGCTGGGCGAGTGGATGAAGAAGGCCAACCCCGCCGCGCGCAACATTGCCGTTTCGGGCAAGGATCGCGGCGCGCTGATGATGGGCGGGCACGATATCGATCAGGTCTATTGGTGGAAGGGCAAGCAGTTCGTCACGCTGGCGGGCCGCGAGCTAGGGGCCACGGCGGTGGCGCAGAATGCCGAGATCGACAAGCTGCTGGCCAAGGGCGCACCTGCATTCCCGCTTCCGGCATGGTGCGGAAGGCAGGACCGCGCCGTGCAGGCGGGCACCGCAACGGTCGGGACCGGACGCTTTGCGCTCAAGGCGGGCGAGGCGGAACAGTTCCGCGTTTCCCCGCGCCTTGATCGCGCCACGCTCGACCTTGCGACGAAGCTGGTGGACGAGCAGAAGCTGGGCAAGGGCGCTGTGCCCGATCTCCTCGCGGTCAGCCTTTCGGCCACCGACTATGTCGGCCACGCCACTGGCACCGAGGGCGCGGAAATGTGCATTCAGCTCACTCAGCTCGACATGGCACTGGGCGATTTCTTCGCCAGCCTCGACAAGCGCGGGATCGATTATGCCGTGGTGCTGACCGCCGACCACGGCGGTTTCGACCTGCCCGAGCGACTGCACGAACAGGCGCTGGAAAAGTCCGCTCGCGTTGGCACGGCTGTCTCGCCCGAGGCGCTTTCGGCAACGCTGGGCAAGAAGTATGGGCTTGAAGCCAAGGGCCTGATCCTGTCGGACGGGCCTTCGGGCGATTACTGGCTGCGCCGCGATCTTGACCCCGGCACAAAGGGCAAGCTGGTGGACGATGCCAAGGCGCTGCTCGAAGCTGACCCGCAGGTGGAGGTGGTGCTGAGCGCCGCCGAGATTGCCGCCACGCCGATGCCCAGCACCTCGCCCGAGAGCTGGACCCTGGCCGAACGCGCGCGCGCTTCGTACAACCCGTTGCATTCGGGCGATTTCGTGGTGTTCCTCAAGCGCGGCGTGGTGCCGATCCCGGCCCCGCGCGCGGGCTACGTCGCCACGCACGGCAGCCCGTGGGACTATGACCGCCGCGTGCCGATCCTGTTCTGGCGCAAGGGCATGACCGGATTCGAACAGCCCAGCGGCGTCGAAACGGTGGACATCGCGCCTTCACTTGCGGCATTGATCGGGCTCAAGATCCCCCAAGGTGCATTTGACGGGCGCTGCCTCGATCTGGATGGTGGCACCGGCAATACGTGTGGAGCGGTCAAGTGAACGAACTGAATGCCGATGTCGTGATTCTTGGCGGTGGCCTGGTGGGCATGACGCTTGCCATCGGCCTCGCCAAGGCGGGGATCACCTCTCACGTCGTCGACAATTCCGACCCTGCAGCGCAGACCGCCGAAGGGTTTGATGGCCGCGCTTCGGCGATCTCGACCGCCAGCTGGAACCTCTACACCAACCTCGGCATGGCCGAGGACCTTGCGCCCAAGGGCTGCCCGATCGCCTCGATCGCGGTGACCGACGGGATGAAGCCGGGGCGGATCGATTTCCAGCCGGGCGAGGCGGATGGCTCGCTGGGCCGCATGTACGCCAACCGCGATCTGCGCATCGCGATGTATGGCGTGGCCGCGCGGGAAGAGGCGATCACCTTCCACCCCAACAGCCACGTCGTTGCCCGTGAACGCGGCGAGCATGGGGTGGCGGTGACGCTGGCGGATGGTCGCGTGCTCAAGGGTCGGCTGATGGTCGCGGCAGAAGGGCGCAAGAGCCCGACGCGCGACGAGGCCGGGTTTACGCCTGCCAAGTGGGACTACGGCCACCGCGCGATCATTGCCGGCCTCACGCACGAGAAGCCGCACGGCAACGTGGCGTGGGAAGTGTTCTATCCCGCAGGCCCCTTCGCGCTGCTGCCGCTGCTGGATGAAGGCGACAAGCACCGCTCGGCGCTGGTCTGGACCGTGGCCGAAAAGGACGCTGCCGCCGTGCTGGCCATGCCCGAGGCGATGTTCCTGAACGAAGTCGCTAGCCGCATGCATGGCATCTTCGGCAAGATCGAACTCGCCAGCCCGCGCTCGTCCTATCCGCTCAACTTCCACCACACCGCGCGGATCGTCGAGGACCGGCTGGCGCTGGTCGGCGATGCGGCGCACGGCATGCACCCGATCGCGGGCCAAGGCCTGAACGTCGGCCTGCGCGATGTGGCGGCGCTGGTCGAGGTGCTGTCGGACGGGGTGCGGCTGGGGCTTGACGTGGGCGATGCGCAACTCCTCGCCCGCTACGAACGCTGGCGCGCGGCCGATACCTTCATGGTCGCGACGGCAACCGACGTGCTGACCCGCCTGTTCGGCATCCCCGGCAAGCTCCCCTCGGCAGTCCGCCGCCTCGGCATGGCGGGCGTGCAACGCGCGGCTCCGCTGAAGCGCTGGTTTATGGACGAAGCGCGCGGGATGAGCGGGGATCTGCCGAAGTTGCTGCGCGCGGCGTGATTGGGGGATCAACCCGATCAACCGCCACCCGATTTTCGTCATCCCGGGCTCGACCCGGGATCCCGCTGTTCTCTTGGCCGAGCGCTGAAGAAGAAAAGCCAAGTCCCGGATCAAGTCCGGGACGACGGGTTTTGGTAGCTCACTGCTGAGGGCTCAATGGCAGGAATGGGGTGGATTGCCGACGTTAATCAGTCGCGAACCAATCGGTATTCGGAAACCCTACCCTCAGCGTCAAATCGCAAGACAAGCCATTCTGAATCGAGGCGCAAGAAACCTCGTTCCGGTCCCAACCAATAGACAGCGTCCCAGTCGGAAAAGTATTTCGTGTCAGTCGGTGGACCGAGCAACGTGAGGACTTCGTCTTCAGCCTTGTCGTCAAGTTGACCACTCTGGATCAGTGAATCCACCATTGCGAGGCGTGGGTAACCCTCCGCATTCTCTGCTCGCTTCCATTCCTCCGAATTGAATGAACTGCGTGGCAAGTATCCATGCTCGAACGCGATCCAAAGCGAGATAGCGCCTATCGCAAGAACAACTGCAAGAAGGAAGACCGCGAGCTTTTTCATGCGATCCACTTTGCGGTGAAAGTGCTCATTCCGCAACGTCCAGAACGGGGTCGTGTCCTGAACGGCAGCTCTTGGTGTGAAAAACGGAAAAGCGGACTGTGCTTTCCACCCCTGACACTAATCACCTCAAATCTGTGGCGTAGACCCCGCCGGTGGCAGTGGCGGCACTGCAGGTGATGCGCTGGCTGTCGGCGCGGGCATCACCGTCTGCGCTGGCGCGCTGACTGGTTGCGCGCCCATCAGGGCCGCGGCTTCCAGCTGGTCCAGCGCGCGTTGGGCGGTCATGTAGTCGCGGGCGCGGGTGAGCCAGTCTGTCGCGGCGTCGTGGCCGGGCATCTTCTCGACTTCGGCGACGGCAGCCTCAACCTTGCCGCCTGCAAGGAAGGCGCGGGCGCGTTCGAGCCTGCGTTCGGGCGCTGGGGAGGGCGAATCGTCGTGGCGGATCACGAAAAGGTCGGAGACTTCGCGGCTCAGCCAGTCCCACGTGCCTTCGTCGGCGCGGCCCCCGGCAAGCGTGGGCGCGAGAAGTTCAAACTGTTCGCCAAGCTGGCCGAGCGTGACCGGCAAGGCCCCGGCGGCAATGACCTTGTCGACCGCAGCGCCCTGCGTGGTGCCGAAACGGGCCCGCAATTGCCCCTCAATCCAGCCGAGCGGTTGGCCGCGCTCAAGCGCACGGCGGGCGGCAAAGGCAAGCAGCAGCGATTCGGCGTGGGTGGCGTTGCCCGATGCGGCGATGGCCTGCTGGTTCAGTTCGGCAAGGCGCTGTTCGAGCACGGCGATCTTGGCGGCGGTACTGTCAATCTGCGCGTCGATCTGGGCCTGCGTGGCGGCAACTTCGGCAGCAGTGGCGCTGGGAGATGGCGGAGTGGTGGGCGAGGTGACGAGTTGCGGGATCCCCGAATCGCCCATCTGCACATCGATCAGTCCGTTGCGCCAGCCGAGCCATGCCGCGCCCGCTGCGCCTGCGAGCAGGCATCCGGCGACAATAGCGGCAACCGAGCGAGCGCCCAGTCCGCCTCGTTGCGCTGCCCTACGCGGATTATATCCGAGATCCTGCATCCTTTTTCGCTTGTCCTGTCGCCCCGAAGTCACACTGTCTGGCACATTCGCCGGGCAGTTTCCAGCAACATGGCTTCCGTTCTTTCCGGCGCGGTGGCAATGGACGCCCAACCTGCTCCGGCCATGGTTGCTATGCGCGGGGCCAGACAGGCGAGGTGGAGTGACTCTCGCGGAATTTCAAGCCTTTGACACTCCCCGGCGAAATGCCGCGCCGCTTCGCCGGAGTGTAGCAGCACGACTGCGCCCTCTCGCAGAATGTGCGCCAGGTCACTCGGGGCGGGTGACTTGAGTGCCGCATAAGCCACTGTGGTGGCGATTCGCACACCCTCTGGCGGGGTCAGTTCAACCCGATCCTCGCCCGCGATTCGCAGATAGGTTCCCGGCGAAAGCGTGGCGACGACCGGCTGCAATCCCCCCTCGCCAATGCGCGAAACCGCAAAGCCTGCGTCCCTCGCAGCCTGCGCGGTGGTCGCCCCCACCGCGATGACCGGAACTGCGCGCACCGCCTCAAGCTGGTCCCCGCCATGGCGGAACACGTTGGCGCTGCCCGCAAGGATCGCGTCAAACCGGCCTTCCGGCACCTCCCACGGCAGCGGGGCAACGTCGAACAGCGGGAAGCCTGCAGGTGCAAGCCCCAGCGCGCGTGCCGCTGCGCAAGTGGCGGCGTTGCCCGGTTCCGGGCGGATGACGACGAGCGGCAGTGGCGCTCCGGAGGTGCTCATTCGCCGGAGAAGTGCACCGTCACGGATTCGGGTGCCTCTGCCAGCAGCCGGTGGGCGAGGCGGCGGGGGCCTTCGCTGTCAGCCGGAGCGAACGTCTCGCTCGCCTCCACGCGCTCGGCCCCGTCGGGGCTGTAGATCGCCGCGCGCAGGGTGAGCGAGCTTTCGTGCGTGGTAGTCAGTACCGCAATCGGGCTGTGGCAATTGCCGCCCAGCGCCGCCAGCAGCGCGCGTTCGGCCATGACCGCATCGTGCGTCTCGCGGTCATCGATGGCGGCAAGCCAGCCGCGCACGGCCTCGTTCGCGGCAAGGCATTCGATGCCGATGGCGCCTTGTGCCGGCGCAGGGAGCCATTCGAACTGCGACAGCGGCGTGCCGACGCCGGTTTCGCCAAGGCGTTGCAGGCCAGCGGCGGCAAGCAGCGTCACGTCTGCCTCGCCCGCCTGTAGCTTGGCAAGGCGCGTGGCGACATTGCCGCGAAAGCCGACGATGGTGAGATCGGGCCGGGCGTGGAGCATCTGCGCGGCGCGGCGCGGCGCACTGGTGCCGACGCGCGCGCCGGGCAGGATGGCATGGATAGAGGGCGCGCCTACCAGCACGTCACGCACGTCGGCACGCGGTAGGACGGCAGCGATGGTGAATTGTTCAGGCCGGATCGTCTCGACGTCCTTCATCGAGTGCACCGCGAAGTCGATCTCACCTTCGAACAGCCAGGCGTCGAGTTCCTTGGTCCACAGCGCCTTGCCACCGATCTCGGCCAGCGGGCGGTCGAGGATCTTGTCGCCGCTGGCGGTGACGGGGACGATCTCGACCATGTCGTGCGTCCAGCCATGGGCCGCGCAAAGGCGATCGCGAGTCTCTTCGGCCTGCGCCATGGCAAGCGGTGAGCGGCGGGTTCCGAGCCTTAGCGGCTTCTGGGGCGTTGCAGTGTTCATGCTTTGCTTGCCGTACCTGTGATTATCTCTAGAGGAAAGCGCCAGATGGCCCTGATCCTTGGCATAGAATCCAGCTGCGATGAAACCGCCGCCGCGGTGATCGACGGCAATGGCACCACGCTCAGCGCACGGATTGTCGCGCAACGCATTGCCTCGCAAGACGAAATGCACCGCCCGTTCGGCGGCGTGGTGCCCGAAATCGCGGCGCGCGCGCATGTCGAAGTGCTGGGGCCGATGGTCGAGGCAGTCCTCGCCGATGCAGGGATGACCCTTGCCGACATGGACGCCATTGCCGCGACGGCGGGCCCGGGGCTGATTGGCGGCGTGATGGTCGGCCTCGTCACCGCCAAGGCGCTGGCCATGGCCGCAGACAAACCGCTGGTGGCGGTCAACCATCTAGAAGGCCATGCGCTTTCGCCGCGCTTGGCCGATCCCTCGCTGCACTATCCCTACCTGCTGCTGCTCGTTTCAGGCGGCCACTGCCAGATCCTGGAGGTTGCAGGCGTCGGCCAGTACCGCCGCCTTGCCACGACGATAGACGATGCGTTGGGCGAGGCTTTCGACAAGACCGCCAAGATTCTCGGCCTCGGTTATCCTGGCGGACCTGCGGTGGAGCGGCTTGCGCGCGAGGGTGATCCCAAGGCCGTGCCGCTGCCGCGCCCGCTAGTAGGGAGCGGGGAGCCGCATTTCTCGTTCGCAGGGCTGAAGAGCGCGGTGATGCGCGCGAAGGATGCGGGCGTCCATGCAGATGCCGATATCGCCGCCTCATTCCAGCAGGCTGCGCTTGATTGCGTGGTGGATCGGACGCGGATTGCGCTCGGTGTGGCAGAGCCGGGGATAACCGCGCTGGTCGTGGCGGGCGGGGTTGCCGCCAACGCCGCGTTGCGTGGCGCTCTGGAAGCGCTGGCGGCAGATCACGGCCTGCCACTGGTCGCGCCGCCGCCGAAACTGTGCACAGACAACGCGGCGATGATCGGCTGGGCTGGCGCGGAGCGCTTCACTTTGGGATATACCGACCCGCTCGATGTGGCCGCGCGCCCGCGCTGGCCGCTCGATGACAATGCCGCGCCGGTGCGCGGTGCAGGGGTGAAGGCATGACCGCTGGGGTAGGTGTCGTTGGCGCAGGCGCATGGGGAACGGCGCTCGCCCAGATGCTGGCAAGCGACGGACGCGAGATCGTGCTCTGGGCGCGCGAGGCCGAGCTGGTCGACGAGATCAATACCGCGCGCACCAACAGCCTGTTCCTGCCCTCGGCCAAGCTTTCCCCTTCGATCCGGGCGACGACCGACCTTGCCGAGATGGCGCGCATTCCGGCGCTTTTGATGGTCACGCCCGCGCAGTTTCTGGCGAGCGTGCTTTCCGGCATCGGGCGCGATGGCGGCGATGTTGTGCTGTGCTCCAAGGGCATCGAGGCTGGCACCGGGCGGCTGATGGCCGACGTGGCCAGCGCTGCAGTTCCGGGGGCAAGCATCGCGGTGCTGTCGGGGCCCACTTTCGCACATGAAGTGGCAGCAGGCCTTCCTACGGCGGTGACACTGGCCTGTGCAGGCGGCGAGGCGCAGTGGCAGCGTCTGTCGCAAGCCATCGCGCGGCCCACCTTCCGGCCTTACTATTCCGACGACGTGACCGGCGCGGAAATCGGCGGCGCGGTAAAGAACGTGCTCGCCATCGCCTGCGGTGTGGTCGAGGGGCTGGGCCTTGGCCAGAATGCCCGCGCCGCGCTGATCAGCCGGGGCTTTGCCGAAATGCAGCGCTTTGGCTTCGCGCTGGGCGCGCGGCCGGAAACCTTGTCCGGGCTTTCGGGCCTGGGAGACCTCGTGCTGACCTGTTCGTCCACCTCCAGCCGCAATTTCTCGCTGGGCAAGGCGCTCGGCGAAGGGATGAGTGCGTCTGACGCGTTGGGAGCGAAGAATTCCGTGGCAGAAGGCGCATTCACCGCGCCGGTTCTGGCGGAGATCGCGCGAAACCGGGGTATCTCTATGCCGATTGTCGAGGCGGTGGTGACCCTGCTCGAAGGCGGCGCTCCAGCGCGCGATGTCGTGGCCGGGCTGTTGTCGCGGCCATTGAAGGCGGAAGCCGTCATTGTCTGAAGCCAAGCCTCCGCAGCAGGACATTGCTGCCCTCGCCAAGGGCGGGCGGACCAATTTCCTCGGCTTCCTGCTCCGGCTGCTGGCGCGCATCCCTTTCCTGTTCATCGCCAGCCGCCTCTATGGCGCGCCTGCGATGGGCCGCTTTGCCTCGGCCTTGGTCATGGTCGAGTTCGCCGGAATGCTGGCAACGCTCGGGCAGAAGCGCGGGCTTGCGCAGCGACTGGCCGAGAACGATGCACCGCCGGCAAATGTCGTGGGCGATGCCGTGCTGCTCGCCATGTCGCTGGCGCTCGGCATGGGCGCGCTGATCTGGCTCTTCCCGGAATCGATGTACCCCAGCGGCAACTTCACCTGGGCCGATACGCTGCTGGTGCTGGCAATTCCCGGCATCGCGCTGGGCGATCTGGCGCTTGCCGCGCTCGCCTATCGCTTCGATGTGGCGACGACGGTGCGCGCTCGCTCGGTGGTCGAGCCCTGGACGATCTCGATTGCGGCAGGTGCGTTCTACTTCATCTGGCCGAGTTCGGGCCTCAGCCTTGCCTATCTCGCCTCAGTCTGGGCGGCGACGGGCGTTGCGGTCTTCGTGCTGCTGCGCACGTATGGCCTGCCACACGCGTGGAAGCCTCGCCCCGGCCCACTGTGGCAGATCGCCCGGCGCAACATCCCGCTGGCAGGCGCCGACGCCGTCGAGTGGGGCACGCGCAAGCTCGACGTGTTCATCCTGCGCTTCTTCGTGGGCGAGGCGCCAGTCGGCATCTACTACTTCGCGCAGCAGATTGCCTCGCTGCCGCAGAAGCTCAAGACCAGCTTCGAGCCGGTGCTCGGCCCGGTGATCACCCGCAGCGTCAAGGACAAGGACTACGCCGCGATTGCCAAGCAGGTCTGCCAGGTCGGCTTCTGGATCGGCGCTGCGCAGATCGGCATCGCACTGGCGCTCGGCATTCCGGGCGAGGGCTTGATGGGTCTTGGCGGCCCGGCATTCGTGGCGGGCACGGCGGCGCTGGTGTTCCTGCTGGTGGCAGAAGTCGTGGCATCGAAGGCGGTGGTGAGCGAGGCCGCGCTGGTCTACCTCGCCCGCATGCGCAACCTGTGGATCAGCCTTGCGACGATCGCCTTGCAGGCGGTGCTGACTTTCGCGCTGATCCTGGTTGCTAAGCGGCTGGAGATGGGGCCGATGTACGTTGCGGCGGCCGCCGCACTGGCTCTGGCGATTTCGCTGGGCCTCTCGTCGGCGGTCAAGTCGCGGGTGCTGACGCGTATTCTCGGCCATTCGATCAGTAACTGGCGCTGGGGCCTTGCCTGGGCGATCATTCCGGCGATTGCCATCGGCACGGCGATGACCTGGCTGCCCGAATGGGCCGAGCTTGCCATTGGCATCCCGGCGATCCTGGGTATCTATTGCTACATGTTGTGGGTCCGCGCGTTCGGGCCCGAGGACCGTGTGCTGTTCCGAAAGCAGCAACCGGCCTGATCTGCCAGAAGGGGTTTGCAGATGCTGGAACTGTTCGAAGCCAATCAGATTCTGCTGGCTGGCATCGTTCTTCTCGTCGCGTTCGTGGTCTGGTGGGTGTGGGGCCGCACCAAGCCTGCACCCAAGAAGCGCGAATATACCGACGTTCTCTCGGAAGGCGCGGAGAAGGCTGCGCGCAACACTGCACTGATCGACGCGCCAAGCGCGGCCGCGCTGGTAACGCCGCCACCGGGCGTGGGCACGATGGCTGGCATCGGTGAGGTCGTCGCCGCTGCCGCTGCCGAGGAAGTGCTTGAGGCGGCACCTGCGCCTGCCGCGGCGGGCGATGATCTTGGCCGGATCAAGGGCGTGGGGCCGAAGCTGAAGGCCTTGCTCACATCGCTGGGCGTGACCAGCTACGCCCAGATCGCCGCGTGGACCGATGAGGACATCGCGAAGATCGACGCGCAGCTCGGCACCTTTGCGGGCCGCGCCAAGCGCGACAACTGGGTCGAGCAGGCCAAGCTCCTCGCCACCGGCGACACCGCCGCCTACGAAGCGAAGTTCGGAAAAGTCTGAGCGTTATCGGGGCTTGCTGCCGGGGCCATGGGCTCGGGCGCAGCCGTCGGCGCTGATCGGCGGCACCGCGCCACCACATCGCGCACCGCGCCGCCGCCCGAAACCTTGATCATGCCTGCGCCCGGCAGTGTGCCGGTGTAGGAGCCGCCGAGCACCTTCGTGCGGCTGTCATCGGCTGACATCGTCCCCTGCCAGATATAGCCGCGCTGCCCCGGCACCTGTGTGGCATCCACCGGCAGGCGCATGATCCCTTCGCTCCCTACCAGCGCAAACAGCGCCTGCGCACCCACCGGAGCGGCAGCATGGCGGGTGATAGTGAGCACGCCTTCGCGGCAGGCAACGGAGACCAACGGTGCCTCGCCCGGATAGCCGTATCGCGCCGAAAGCCCATCGGCCCCGGATGCCCACGAGGCCTGGGACTTGCCATCCTGCACCCCCGGTAGCGCCTCGCCCTCAGGCATGGCCAGCCGCACGGCATTGTCCGGCGCCCCTTCGCGCGTGGGCATGGCCGGGGAGTTGGAGCACGCGGCGAGGGTGAGGGCCAAAAGGGCTACTAATGGATGTTTCACGACAGGATCAGGCAGCCCGCTTCTGGACGGTCAATTCAAGGCCGAGGACCGACAGGACCGCGACCAGCGTTTCAAGCGTGGGGTTACCGTCTTCAGACAGTGACTTGTAGAGGGCCTGACGTCCCAGACCCGTCTTCCGCGCAATCTCACTCATGCCCTTGGAACGTGCGATATCGCCGAGCGCCCCTGCAATATGCTTGGGATCATTCCCTTCCATCGCCGCCTCAAGGTAAAAGAGGATGTCCTCCTCTGTCTCAAGATGTCTGGCCGGATCAAACGGGTAAACCTTCAATGCCATTGTCAGCTTCCTTGGCCAGTGTCCGGGCCAATGCAATGTCACGCGATTGCGTGTCCTTGTCGCCCCCGTTCAGCAAGATGACGAGAACGTCGCCTTGCCAGATGTAGTAGATCCGATAGCCGGGGCCGAAGTGCAGGCGAAGTTCCTGAACGCCATCCCCAACCGATTTCGTGTCCCCAGCATTTCCTTCGGCCAGACGCAGAAGGCGATCATCGATCCGCAACCGCGCCCGCCGATCACGCAAACCGTCAATCCAGTCCCGGAAGCGGGCAGTTTGAACGATCTGAACTTGTCCTTTATAAGGGACATTCTTGTCAGAGTCAATATCGACCACGAAGCCTCTCCATCAGGAGAGTTCAATAGGCCTGAGGATGCGCCAATACAGCGCAGGCGCTGCCAGTTTGGGTTCATTGAGGTGGCGTTGCATTACCTCCCCCACTTCGTCTTCTGGCTCTTCCCGTACCGCGTCTTCCTTGTCCCCGGCTTGCCTTCATTGCTCCGCCCGACAATCGGCGCCTTGCGATCCCCGTCCGGCAAGCCCAATTCGGTCGCCTCAAGCTTCCGGATCTCGTCGCGCAACCGGCCCGCTTCCTCGAACTCCAGATCCGCCGCCGCCGCGCGCATCTTCTTTTCGAGGTCTTCGATGTAAGCGCGCAGGTTGTGGCCGACGAGGTTGTTGGCACCATCCGCGTCGATGTCGACCAGCACGCCGTCGCGGCTGGCGGTGTCGGCCACGATGTCGTGGATGTTGCGCTTGATCGTCTGCGGGGTGATGCCGTGGAGGGCGTTGTATTCCTCCTGCTTGGCGCGGCGGCGGTCGGTTTCGGCGATGGCGCGCTCCATGCTGCCGGTCATGCGATCGGCATAGAGGATTACGCGGCCGTCCACGTTGCGCGCCGCGCGGCCGATAGTCTGGATCAGTGAGGTCTCGCTGCGCAGGAAGCCTTCCTTGTCCGCGTCCAGAATGCACACCAGCCCGCATTCGGGAATGTCGAGGCCTTCGCGCAGCAGGTTGATCCCCACCAGCACGTCATAGACGCCCAGCCGCAAGTCGCGGATCAGTTCGATGCGCTCCAGCGTCTCGACGTCGGAGTGCATGTAGCGCACGCGCAGCCCCGCCTCGTGCATGAACTCGGTCAGGTCCTCGGCCATGCGCTTGGTCAGCGTGGTGACGAGCGTGCGATAACCGTTGGCGGCGGTCAGCTTGCACTCGTTGATGCAGTCCTGCACCTGATCCTCGACCGGGCGGATGAACACCGGCGGGTCGATCAGGCCGGTCGGGCGGATGACCTGTTCGGCGAACACGCCGCCCGCCTGCTCCATTTCCCATGAGGCGGGCGTTGCCGAAACCGCGATGGTCTGCGGGCGCATCGCGTCCCATTCGTTGAAGCGCAGCGGGCGGTTGTCGATGCAACTGGGCAGGCGGAAGCCGTATTCGGCCAGCGTCATCTTGCGGCGATGGTCCCCGCGCGCCATTGCGCCGATCTGCGGCACGGTCTGGTGGCTTTCATCAAGGAACAGCAGGCAGTTGTCGGGCAGGTACTCGAACAGCGTCGGCGGCGGCTCGCCCGGCAGGCGACCCGTAAGAAAGCGGCTGTAGTTCTCGATCCCTGCGCACGATCCGGTGGCGGCGATCATCTCAAGATCGAAGTTGGTGCGCTGCTCCAGCCGCTGCGCTTCCAGCAGCTTGCCTTCCTCGACCAGTTCCTTGAGCCGCTCGGTCAGCTCGAAGCGGATCGCCTGCGCCGCCTGCTGCATCGTCGGCCCCGGCGTGACGTAGTGCGAGTTGGCATAGACGCGCACGTTGGAAAGCTTGGTCCCGCTCTTGCCGGTCAGTGGATCGAACTCGACGATCTCCTCGACCTCGTCACCGAAGAAGCTGATCCGCCATGCGGTATCGTCATAGTGCGAGGGGAAGATTTCGAGATTGTCGCCCCGCACGCGGAAGTTGCCGCGTCCGAAGCCCGCATCGTTGCGCTTGTACTGCAGCGCCACCAGCTTGCGGATGATCTCGCCGCTGTCCACGCTCTGCCCGACCTTGAGGTCGAAGATCATCGCCGAATAGGTCTCGACCGAGCCGATGCCGTAGATGCACGATACCGAGGCGACGATGATCACGTCATCGCGCTCCAGCAATGAACGCGTGGCCGAGTGGCGCATCCGGTCGATCGCCTCGTTGGTCGAGGACTCCTTCTCGATATAAGTGTCAGACCGGGGCACGTAGGCTTCGGGCTGGTAGTAGTCGTAGTACGAAACGAAGTACTCCACCGCGTTCTCGGGGAAGAAGCTCTTCATCTCGCCATAGAGCTGTGCCGCAAGGATCTTGTTGGGGGCAAGGATCAGCGCGGGTCGCTGCAGTTCCTCGATCACCTTGGCCATGGTGAAGGTCTTGCCCGAACCGGTCACGCCCAGCAGCACCTGCGTCTGTTCGCCCTCGCGCGCGGCGGCCACCAGATCGGCAATCGCGGTCGGCTGATCGCCCGCGGGCTGGTATTCCGAGACGACCTTGAACGGCCTGCCGCCCTCGATCTTGTCCGGGCGCGCGGGGCGGTGGGGCACGAAAGTGCCGGAGGTGTCGGGCTCTTCGAGTCCCCTGCGGATAACGAGTTCGGCCATGGCGCGGATATGGGGAACAAACCGCGTCCGCGCAACCTGAGTGATGGGGCGCACTGGCGCTTTTGGGCCGAGGTGTTAGCCTCCTGCGCGGAACGAGAGAGGAAGACGCCCATGCGCGCTGCAATTGCCCTTATCCCGCTGGCCCTGCTGGCTGCCTGCAACGATGGCAGCACGGTCGAGAAGAAGAACGCCAGCACGGCAGAGGTCGCCAAGTCGGTGGCCGATGCTGGCATGAAGCTCAATCCCGGCAGGTGGGAATTGACCATGAACTTCAAGAAGTTCGACGTCGAAGGCATGCCGCCCGAGGCCAAGGCCGCGATGGCAAAGATGCTCGGCCAAAGCCGCACGTTCGCCTCATGCCTGACCAAGGAGGAGGCGGAAAAGCCTGACGGCAAATTCTTCGGCCAGCAGGGCGAGGACTGCAAGTACGACACCTTCACCATGGGCAATGGCAAGATCGATGCGACCATGACCTGCAAGGGCACGGGCGAGGATGCGGGCAATTCGGCGAAGATGACGCTCGCAGGCACCTACAGCGCGGATACTTACGACATGACCATGGACATGGTCGGCACTGCCCCCAACGGCAAGGCGATGGTCATGCAGATGGGGCTGGTCTCGCAGCACAAGGGTGAATGCAAGGGGGATGAGCAGGGGTGAAAGATACCCCCACGCATCACCCACCTCGTCCTCCCGGGCTCGACCCGGGATTCCGCTTTTTCTGACGCCGCGCAGAAGAAGGCAGTGGGGCCCCAGATCAAGTCCGGGGCGACGAAGTTACATTGGGCCTTCCAAGTCACTTTCTTGACGCGAATTTGAAACAATTGCCAAATGCTGGCGTTCATCCAGGGTTAGGCCGATAGAGCGCAGGCAATGGCAATGATCCTCAACCAACCTCAGTCTGAAGGCGCATTCGGGCAGGCAACCGCCCGGTTCGCGCTGCTGCGCCAGGCAATCGCGCGGCGCAGAGCGCTGGCATTCCAGCCGCGTCCGGCAGACGTGCGCGGGCCGAAGTGGCAGGCGCTGCTGGGCGAATTGCGCACCCCGGTCGAGCATTGGCAGGCCTCGCGCCAAGCACAGGTTTCAGACGAACCCGCCGTCCAGTCGCGCCCGGTCATGCTTCTCCCCGGCTTCGGCACGCACCCCGTACGGATGAAGCCGTTGCGGTTGGCGCTCGAAGCGGCAGGCCACCGCGTCAGCGACTGGGGCCTGGGCTTCAACTTCGGGCCGACCGAGGAACGCTTCGAGCGCCTGTGCGAGCGTGTCGTCACTATGGCGCGTAAGGAGGGCGAGCCGCTGGTGCTGGTCGGCTGGAGCCTCGGCGGCATCTTCGCGCGCGAAGTGGCCAAGGCCCACCCCGAAGCCGTGCGGCTGGTCGTCACCATGGGCACGCCCTTCTCCGGAGACCGCCGCGCCAACAACGCCTGGCGCGCCTACCAGCTGATCGCGGGCCATTCCGTCGATGAACCGCCGATCGGGCAGGACATGTCCGCCAAGCCCCCAGTACCGACCGTGGCGCTGTGGAGCGCGCGCGACGGCATCATCGCCCCCCGTTCCGCCTGCGGCCGCAAGGGTGAGCGAGACCTCGCTATCCCCATGCGCTGCACGCATTTGGGCTTTGCCGCGCACCCCGATGTGGCGGCGATGCTCAAGCGGTTGGTGGCGTCTTATTGAAGCTGGTCTGGCGTTGATCCCGGATCTACGCCGGTGAGCATTGCCGCAGCAATGCGCTTTAACATTGGCCAGTATGGTCTGCGTGGTGAACTGGGCTTTCGCCCGGCTAGCGCTCGCCTGAAAGCTACAGGTCTGAATTGCATGTAGATTTCACGCTCTTCAGCTGAGACTAGAACGCCGCCAGACCACGCGTTGGCATACCACAGCCAACCATCTGGATGCCGTTCAAAGGCTGTAGAAAAGATCGCTCGCTGCCGAGGTGTCATGGTCTCAGTGTGAATCACGCTCTCTGCGAGATCAAGTCACCTCCACCTCCACCACGATCCCGTTCAGCGCTGCGTTGCCCGATAGCGGATCGACTTCGTTCAGCGTGATGTCGTTGACGCTGACGCCGGGTTTGCCCAGCGCGTTGGCCATGGCGACGCCGGGGAGGGCGTGGCCCCAGCCGTGGGGGATGGAGACGGTGCCGGGCATCATGTCTTCGGTTATCTCGGCGGAAAGGCTTATTTCTCCAGCACTTGAGCGGACCTTCACGGTCGCACCGTCGGCGATGCCGCGCTGTTCGGCGTCGGTCGGGTGGATCATCACTGTGCAGCGGTCCGGGCCCTTGATCAGGCGGCGGCTGTTGGCGAGCCAGGAGTTGTTGGTGCGCAAGTGGCGTCTTCCGATCAGTTTCAGACCCTCTGAAACTTCGTTGACGGGAATCTCCAACTCTCCGAGGCAGAGCATGAACTCTGGTATAGCACAGGCCACACTCTTCGAGGCAGAGCGCAGGCGGGCTGGCAACTGGCCGACAGGCGGCGGACCCAGATCGATGCCCGAAGGCGATGCTTCCACTTGTTGGAGAGTGAGGCCGTAAGGACCCGTTTGGAGAAGTCCGTCAAGCGCCTCGCGCGGGGTGGGGGACTGCACCGGTTCGCCGCTGATCGCGCTCGCCAGACCGCGCAGGATTTCCCAGTCGTGGAGCGAGCCTTCAGCCTGCGGCAGCGTGGGTGGCGAATAGACCGCGATGGTGCGTGCGGCCATGGGCAGGAGGAACAGACCGTAGTGGTCGCGCTCCAGCGGGCCGGAGGGCGGCAGGATGTAGTGCGCGTGGGCGCTGGTGGCGTTGCGGTAGATGTCGATGGAGACCATCAGGTCCAACGATTCCAGTGCCTTGGCCAGACGCGCACCGTTGGGCGTGGAGAGCACTGGATTGCCGGCGACGACGAACAGCGCCTTGATCTGGCCTTCGCCGGGCGTCTCGATCTCCTCGGCCATGGCGGCGGCGGGAAATTCGCCGAGGACCGAGCGGTGGCCCGACACGCGCGAGGTGTGCTTGCCGATCGAGCCGGGGGGCAGGACGCTGACGGTATCGACGGCAGGCAGGCCGAACACCCAGCCCCCTTCGCGGTCAAGCTGGCCGGATGCGATGTTTATCAAGGAGATAAGCCAGGCGTTGAGCGTCCCATTGGATTGGGTCGCCACGCCCATGCGTCCATAGAGTGCGGCGGGGCCTGCGGCGAAGCGGTCAGCCAGGCGTTCGATCTCGGCAAGTGGGACGCCGCAGGCGGCGGCGCAGGCCTCGCTGTCGAAGCGTTCGAGCAGGGCGGCGACTTCATCGAGCCCGGTGACGAAGTCCTGCACCGGGCGGTGGGGCTTGCGCGCCATGACCGCCTTGAGCATCGCGATCAGGAACCAGACGTCGCTCGCCGGACGGATGAACAGGTGGCGGTCGGCGATCTTCGCGGTTTCGGTGCGGCGCGGGTCGATCACGACGAGTTCGCCGCCGCGACCGCGCAAGTCCTTCATGCGGTTGCGAAAATCGGGGACGGTCCACAGCGAGCCGTTCGACGCCATGGGATTGCCGCCGAGGATGACGAGCGTTTGCGTGCGGTCGGCGTCGGGAATCGGGAACATGCTGGCGTGGCCCCACAGCCGCAGATTCGCGACCTGGTGCGGCATCTGGTCGACGGTGCTGGCGGAAAACTTGTTCCGCGTGCGCAGTGCCTTCTCGAGAATGCCGATGTTCAGCGCATTGCCATATGAGTGTGCGTTGGGATTTCCGACATAGACCGCCGAACTGTCAGGATCGCGCGCGAGGATGGCGCGGACCTTCTCGCCGATCTCCGCAAAGGCTTGCTCGAAGCTGATTTCGTGCCAGTCTGATCCGACGCGCTTCAAGGGTTTGCGCAGCCGGTCAGGGTCTTCCTGCAGGTCCTGCAAAGCGGTGCCCTTGGGGCAAATATGCCCGCGCGACAAAGGGTTGTCTGGATCGCCCTTGATCGAGAGGATGCTGTTGCCTTCAACCTCGACCAGCACGCCGCAGTTTGCTTCGCAAATGTGGCAGGTGCGCTTGTGGACCTGTGGCATCGCCGCTCTCCGAGAACTTTTTAGTTGAGCGATTAAGTCTCATTCCAGACGCGATCAGGCAAGGGAAATTGCTTGCCGGAATCTTGCACAGAGTGCGGCAGTTAAAGTGGTGCAACTTTATTTCGCAGTGCAGCATTGGCGCGCTTGGCAAAGCTGATTCGTTGTGCAAGCTTGGGTGCAGACGGGATGTGCCTATGAAAACAACATCGCCCTCGTCCTACGACGAGATGCTCAACGCCGATGGCTCGGTGAGGCCTGCGTATGCTGGATATTGCCAGTGGTACGATCAGCAGCCACCGGACCTGCTGCGGCGCAAGGGCAGCGAAGCCGAAGCCTTTTTCCGTCGCACCGGCATCACCTTCAACGTCTATGGCAACGAAGACGCTGAAGAGCGGCTCATTCCCTTCGACATGGTGCCGCGCATCATAACTGCCCAGCAATGGCGCAAGCTCTCGCGCGGGATCGAGCAGCGCGTGCGGGCGCTCAACGCTTTCCTCCACGATCTCTATCACCGGCAGGAAATCGTCCGGTCGGGTCGTCTCCCGGCGCGCCTTTTGAAGAACAACGTGGCGTTCCTGCCCGAGATGGTCGGCTTCACGCCGCCGGGCGGGGTCTATACCCACATCGTCGGCATCGACCTTGTCCGCACGGGCGAGGACGATTTCATGGTGCTGGAAGACAATGCCCGCACGCCGTCCGGTGTCTCCTACATGCTGGAGAACCGCGAGACGATGATGGCGATGTTCCCGGAGCTGTTCACCAAGGTCCGGGTGCGCGAGGTTTCGGACTATCCGCGCCGTCTTGCCCGCAGCCTTGCCGCCTGCGCGCCGCCGGCCTGCGATGGCAAGAAACCGGTCGTCGCGGTGTTGACGCCGGGGATCTACAATTCGGCCTATTTCGAGCACGCGTTCCTCGCAGACCAGATGGGTGCCGAACTGGTCGAGGGCAGCGACCTGCGCGTCGAGAACGGGCGCATCGCGATGCGGACGACGCGCGGCTACCAGCCGATCGACGTGCTCTATCGCCGGGTGGACGACGAATACCTTGATCCGCTGACCTTCAATCCCAACAGCGTTCTTGGCGTGTCGGGGATCATGGACGTCTATCGCGCGGGCGGGATCACGATCGCCAACGCACCGGGCACCGGCATCTGCGACGACAAGGCGATCTATTCGTTCATGCCCGAGATCGTCGAGTTCTATACCGGCGAAAAGCCGATCCTGCAGAACGTGCCAACCTGGCGTTGCGCCGAGCCGGAATCGCTCAAGTACGTGCTCGACAACCTTGCCGAACTGGTAGTCAAGGAGGTGCACGGATCGGGCGGGTACGGCATGCTGATCGGGCCGACGTCGTCACGCAAGGAACTGGCAGCGTTCGAGGCCAAGCTGCGGGCAAAGCCCGAGAACTACATTGCGCAGCCAACGCTCTCGCTTTCGACCGTGCCGATCCTGACCAAGGCGGGCCTTGCCCCGCGCCACGTGGACCTCAGACCTTTCGTGCTGGTCAGCCCCAACGGGATCGACATCACGCCCGGCGGATTGACCCGCGTGGCGCTGAAGAAGGGGTCGCTCGTGGTCAACTCGTCGCAGGGCGGCGGGACCAAGGACAGCTGGGTACTGGACGACTGATATGTTGGGACGGTCTGCAAACGGCATTTTCTGGCTGTTCCGCTACCTTGAACGGGCGGAGAACATTTCCCGCCTGATCGAGGCGGGGTTCCGCATGGCGCTGACCCGCGATGCCTCCGACGCATCGGACGAATGGCGCTCGCTGATCGTGACGCTGGGCCTGAGGCCGGGGTTCGAAGCGCGGCACGGGACGGAATATACCGGCCCGCACGTGTTCAACTACATCCTGCGCGACAAGGACAATCCCGGCAGCGTCATGGCGATGACCGAGATGGCGCGGACCAATGCGCGCATGGTGCGCGGCGGGATCACCCGCGAGGTGTGGGAATCGGTCAATGACGGCTGGATGAAGCTGAAGGAGGCGCTGGCGCGTCCGGTCACGGAGACGCGGCTGGGCGACGTGCTTGACCTTGTCCGTCGCCAGTCGACGCAAGTGCGCGGTGCCATGGAAGGCACCATGCTGCGCAACGAGATCTACAACTTCGCGCGGCTGGGCAGTTTTATCGAGCGGGCGGACAACACCGCGCGCATCCTCGACGTGAAGTACTACGTGCTGCTGCCTTCGATTTCCTACGTGGGGTCGAGCCTCGACAACGTGCAGTGGGAGAACGTGCTGCGCTCTGTGGCGGGCGAGCGGGCCTATCGCTGGCTCAACGCCGGGCGCATGGACCCGCGCGGCATTGCCGAGTTCCTGATCCTCGACGGCCGTTTCCCGCGCAGCCTGGCGTTTTGCTATTCCAAGTTGCGCTCGAACCTTGCCAGCCTTGCTCGCGAGTATGGCGGCGAGATGCATTCGCACGAAATCCTGCGCGATGCCGATTGCCGGTTCCATCAGGCAACGATCGATGCGATCTTCGAGCAGGGCCTGCACGAGTTCATCGGCGGCTTCATCCGCTCCAACACTGCCCTCGCGTTGCAGATACAGCGCGATTACCGCTTCATCGATTAGGCCCCGAGGACACCATAGCCCCATGCGCCTGAGCGTAGATCATACCACGCATTACGTCTTTTCCGGGCCGGTGAGCCGCGGGATGCAGCGCCTGCGCCTGATGCCGAAGACCTCGTCCGGCCAGCGCGTGCTTGAATGGAACATGCATTTCGAGGGCGCGCAGCTGCAGGTCGAATACGACGACGCCAACTGCAACCACGTCACGCTGATCTCGTTCGATCCGGGCGTGAGCGAAGTGACCATCCGTTGCGAAGGGCTGGTCGACACCAGCGACGAAAGCGGCGTGATCGGACGGCATTCGGGCTTCATGCCGCTGTGGCAGTTCGTCGAGCAGACCGACCTGACGCGCGCGGGACCACGGACGCGGAGTCTGCTTGCAGCGCTGCCGGACGAGCCCAACACGCTGCCAACGCTGCACGGCCTCTCGTCGCTCATCCGCGAGCGGGTGGAGTATGCGGCGGGGCATACCGATTCTGCCACGACAGCCGAAGGCGTGCTGCTGGCGGGGCGCGGGGTGTGCCAGGACCATGCCCACGTGTTCATCGGTGCCGCGCGATCGCTCGGCATTCCTGCCCGCTATGTCAGCGGCTACCTGATGATGGATGACCGCATCGATCAGGATGCAGGGCATGCCTGGGCCGAGGCCTTCGTCGAAGGGCTGGGCTGGGTCGGCTTCGATATCTCGAACGGGATCAGTCCCGACGCCCGGTACGTGCGTGTCGCGACAGGGCGCGATTATCGCGATGCTGCGCCGGTGACGGGGATAAGGTATGGTGCGCGAGACGAATCCATGCACGTGAAGCTTGCCGTGCAGCAACAGCGTGTGGAACAATAGCACCGCGCGAACGGCCTGATCGGGGGGATTCGGTCAACGCTTCGGCCAGAGCGCCGGATTGCATCGTTGCGACGGGGAAAAATCGGGGCAGGACAATGACCTATTGCGTGGGAATGGTGCTCGACAAAGGGCTTGTCATGATGAGTGACACGCGCACCAATTCCGGCGTCGACAATATCTCGGTGTTCCGCAAGATGTTCCACTGGTCGGTGCCGGGCGAGCGGCAGATCACGATCATGACTGCGGGCAATCTCGCCACGACGCAGGCCGTGATCTCGCAGCTTGAGGAGCGCAACAAGGCGCCAAGCGACCGCAGGCCGTCGATCCTCGAAGCGCCGACAATGTTCCAGGTGGCAACGCTGGTCGGCAACCTGCTGCGCAATGTGATCGAAGGGCGGCAGGAAGGCGGAATGCAATCCGAAGGGCCGCGCTTTACCGCCTCGATCATCGTGGCGGGCCAGATCAAGGACATGGAGCCGCGCCTGTTCATGATCTACCCCGAAGGGAATTTCATCGAGGCGAGCTTCGACACGCCGTTCTTCCAGATCGGCGAAACCAAGTACGGTCGCCCGATCCTGCTGCGCGGCTATGACCGGACGATGAGCTTCGAGGACGCGGTGAAGCTGCTGATGGTATCTTTCGATTCCACGGTAGCGGCGAACCTGTCGGTCGGCTTGCCGTTCGACCTGATGGTGATGGAGCGCGACCGGTTCGAGCCCTTGCACCAACGGCGGATCCTTGCCAGCGACCCCTATTTCAAGTCGATCTCGTCAAGCTGGAGCGAGGCCTTGCGGCAGGCGTTCCATTCGCTGCCGGACTATACTTTCGATGGTCTGGGTGAGCAGGCCGGGGGCAACTGAGCCGGGGCGGCCAGTTTCTGCGTTTCAGTCGCTCCGACTCGGCCGATCCGGCTGGCCTTGGTTAACCGCATCTTTCCGAAAGCCAGTGTTTCGCTTTGGAAAATCCCCGCCACGAGGCGCTGGACGGGCGATTGGCGTGGTAAATTCCGATGTATTTGATCCGTTCCCGAAGCGAAGTTCCTTAGGGTGAACCTGTAGTAGCGACAATTTGCAGCGCGGTTTCGGTTCAATACGAAGCTAACCACGGTGGTCAATTGTTGCAGCAGGGTGATTACTTGCCCGCATGGTTGATCGTATCACACTCCACATTCTCGATAGCGACTCCGCCCGCCGTGCGCAGCTCGCACGACTGGCTTTCGCAGCTGGCCACCACGCGGAAATCTACGCGAGTGCCGGGGAGCTTCTTGCGCACGCGCCGTCTGGCGGCCTTGTGCTGGCGCAGGACGAACCGGTCGGCGAGGGGATACGCAAGCTGATCGCGGCGATGATGCACGCCGGGCACTGGCTGCCGGTCGTCGCCATAGCCGAAGCGCCGCAGACAGCGGCAGTGGTCTCGGCGATCAAGGCTGGCGCTCTCGACTATCTTGCGCAACCGACGCAGATCGGCCCGCTGAATGAAGCGGTGGCCCGGGCGACGCGCGAGGCTGACACCTTCCGCGCCCAGCGCGCCCGCGCGGCCGAGGCGCGGCAGCGGATTTCGCGCCTGTCCTTGCGTGAACGTGAGGTGCTCGACCGGTTGGCGGAGGGATGCAGCAACAAGGCCATCGCCCGCGAACTCGACATCAGCCCGCGCACCGTCGAAATCCACCGCATGAAGATGATGGGCAAGCTCGGCGCGCGCCATGCTGCCGAAGCGGTGCGTTTGCGGATCGAGGCTACGGGACTGGACGACGTGGCGGCCTGATCGTCAGCGGCAGAACGGCTTGAGGCCGCCGGGCTCCAGATGGAGATGATCGCGGTGGTCGGCGTTGTAGTCCGGGGTAAGCACGGTGCCGAAGCGCTTGCAGGCGCTGTCGCGGATCGTCCGCAAGAAAGCGCGGGTCTGGGGCGAGGGTGAATTCCAGTCGTTGGCCACGGTAATGCGGCGCCCGTCGGCAAGGCGAAAGCCCGCAACGTCGATCGCATTGGCTTGTGCATGGGCAGACAGGCGCGTGGTGCCCGCCACGTTGCGGCACGAATAGCTCCCCATCGTCTCGATCCGCACCAGCGGGCTGCCAAGGATCTGCCGTGCCGCCCGGTCCACCCCAAATCGCGCCCAGCCTTGCAGCGCCGTGGCGGCGGGGCACGATACGGGCCCCAGGTTGGTGACATCAAGCCGCCCCTCGTCCCCCTGCAGCCAGCCCAGCTTGACCGTGCCCAGCGTGGCACAGCCTGCGCCGTAATACTGGTCCGCCAGCGGTGTGAAACTGGCGCGGGTCGTGCCCAGGTTGGCAAGGCACGCGCGGGTCTGCGGCGATTGGCTGAGCGAGGTGCCCGTACCACTGCGCGAAGGCTTGCGCACGGGCTGTTCGGGCGATCCGATGCACCCGGCGAGCAGGACCGTCAGCGAGGCAGCAAGGATGGCGCGAGACGCTCTGGCCATGGCCTGAGAATCGCACGACAATCGCGCGCACGCAACACGCGTCAACACCACTACGGCGCAGCTCTGCTCCAACCCGGCGTGTGATCGCGATGAATGGGGAAACGGCGTCCGGGAATGGTGGGCGCTGACGGGCTCGAACCGCCGACCCTCTCGGTGTAAACGAGATGCTCTACCAACTGAGCTAAGCGCCCCGGCGTGCCGGAAGCGCGCTATTGCTAGGTTTTTCGGGGTTGGTCAAGCGTTGATGGTCCTGCAGGGAGAGGCATCGAATGACCTCTAAACACCCCTGATTGTGCCAAGAGTCCCGAAATAGTCCCGAAGTGATTTGCCATTCAAACCCGCAGATTTCTCCGAGTTTGAATGGCTGGAGGATGCAAACGATGCGATGCAACTTCCCATGACCGTGCTTGTGGCTTTATGCGAGCGAGGAAGGCCCTCGAAAGCCGAGTTTTAACGGCTCGGGCGAGCAAATGCATTTCGAGTCCAAAAAAGTGTCTGGTTGCAGAAGTGACGAGCGCGCCGTGCGTTGTGCTCTATTCGCTAGTCAATGCTAGGAGTCTCAGTCGCTGGTTGATGCGCGGTGTGGAGAGCTGCGAAGAAGACCTCAATCAACTTCCCCTAGTAACAGCAGTGTCGCTGCTGCGTTAGTGTATCGTTCAGTTTGCAATACTAGCCAATCTGTAGCGGCTTCGATCGAGTCAGCGTCGCCCCAATTGACATCGCGGTGGGCCGCGAAAGGGAAGTTCGGATTCGCAAGGGGAGCGCCCAACTCTTTCTCCAGAGCCTCTGCAGAGGCTTCGAAGCGCGGAAGGGTAACCTGGCCACCACGCCCCTTCCCGCCGCGCAGAAACAGACCCACTCCGCTTTTGGAAACGTATCGAGACACCACGACGCCGGTGTCAGGCACGACCCGCCATCGAACAGAACCACCTGGGCCAACACGAAGATCGTGCTCGACTTGTGGGTCACGCTGGGCATACCGCGCCCACAGGCTGTCCCGACGCGCGGCTACTTCTGGTGATGTGGTAGCTGCCGTTGCGGCGCGTGCCGTTCGCTGTAACGACTTGTCCCATGCGTTGGGCTTCTCCAGCACGTCAAATAGCGGAGCTAGCGCGCTGTCCCCGATGCGCACGACCCGTAACCGCACCGCAAAGAAGGCGAAGTTCTCAGCGGTGTGCTGGTTGAGCCATCGCAGGGCCGACAGGTGCTCTTCGCGAAAGTTCGGGGCGACCCAGATAATCACCTGCGCCTCAAGACCCGCAAGGTAGGTCATGATTTGCCCCATGTGCGTGTGGTCCGAGGGCTCAAGCTGGTTCTCGATAAGCACCACGCTTCCGTCGACGGGGTTAGTCGCCAGTATGTCGGCCGAGTAGCGCCCCACGCTCACTTCGCGGCCCGTGAGCTCGAGAGGGATGCCAATTGCCTGCGAGAGTCGCTCGAGGTTATCTGCCAGCCAAGGCGTGAACGCATGCGCCTCGTGGGACCACGCAAGCCGCGCTTCGATGTCTTCAAGCGTGCCGAATGTAATAGGTTCGGAAGCCAAAGTGCTCTCCTGTTGGCTAACTAGCAGACAGGAGGGATAACCGGCTCACGGCATAACGACTACAGGCTTGAGCACCGCGCCTTTTTCCCCTGCTTCAATTGCCGCCTGCAAATCGTTCCAATCGAACTTGCGAATAAGTTGGTCAAACGGAAAGCGACCGTTGCGGAAATGCTCCAGGAGTTGCGGGATGAAGCGTTTGGGGGCCGCGCCGCCTTCGACGATACCCCTGATCACTCGGCCACCACTCATAAGGAACGATGCGTCAGCTTCGACCTGCGCTGGTGGATATGCGCCTACCAACGCCAGTTCGCCGCGTGGTGCCAGGGCATGGATCGCTTTGTTGACCACGTCGGGGTTGCCTGTGGTATCCACGATGTAGTCGAAACCGGCGGCGCAGCCGGCAGCTACTGCCATTGCCGGCATGTCCACAGCGCGCGGGTCAAATACGTGCGTGGCGCCCAATCGAAGCGCGAAGGCGAGTCTCTCCTGATTGAGATCGACTGCAACGATGTTGGCGACGCCAGAAAGTCTTGCCGCCAGTATAGCCGAGGAACCAACTGCGCCTGTGCCAATGACCGCAACGGAGCTGCCCGAGCCTGGTCTGAGGACGTTGAGGATCGTCCCTGCTCCGGTCTGGATGCCGCAGCCAAGGGGGCCCAGCAGCTCAAGGGGCAGATCCTTGTCGACCTTCACGAGATTGCGCTCATGCACGAGCGCGTGTGTGGCGAACGAAGATTGGCCGAAGATGTGACTGTGGATCGACTCTCCGTGTGTTCCGCGCAGCGCGGTAGTGCCATCGGACCTACCGCCGCCGAAGTTCAACGGGAACCAGGAGTGACAATACGCGGGAGCATCCGCGCCACACGACGGGCAATCTCCGCAGCTGTCAAAGCTGAGCACCACATGGTCGCCTTGGCTCACCCCTGTCACGGCATGGCCGACCTCTACGACAATGCCCGATCCCTCGTGACCTAGCACCACAGGGAACGGCATTGGCAGCATGCCGTCGCGGAGCACCATGTCAGTGTGGCAAACCCCGACTGCCACGATCTTGACGAGGACCTCGTCGTCGCGAGGCGCGTCAATAATGACCCGTTCAATGGCGGGTGGAGCGCCTGCCGCGCGAAAAACGGCTGCTTCGATGGTGGATGTCATAAGTCCTTCTCAGGCCGCCGCTTCGGCCGCAGCGTTGGCTTCAGGTCGGTCCTGGCTTTGCATTAGGCGCTGAAAGATCGTGATCGCACGGTCGGCGGTGGCAGGCATAGGCTGCTTTGCCGGGTCGCAGTCAATCACGCGCTGCTGTGCCTCGATCATGACTTTGTCCTCCCGGAATGCCATGGTCGCCGTATCGATCATGAGTTGCGCTATGGCCTCATCCCCAAAGCCTGCGCCAGGCCCCCAGGAGTAATAGTAGCGTGAAGTTTTCTCGGACGTCGGCACGACAGCCTGGCTGGTGAAGTTGTTGAACAGGACGCGGTGTTCCGGCCCTGGTTCTCGCCCGTCACACGCCGCTGCGGTGCCTGCAGGATACATCGCGGTGTAGAGGAGGAACACGCCAGGCAACACGAAATCGTAACTCGTCCAGATGTCGACGGTCTCGTGACTTGCAGCTTCCCCGAGCGGCGGGATCGGAGGCGAACCGATGATCCAGCGGGACGAGCGCACGCCTTCGGGGATGCGCTCGATCATTGGCCGGTTGCGTGACCAGGCTTCGTCGGCGCCGAAGCTCCCCGCGTGAACATAGGTCAGGTGCGTAAGATCGAGCAAGTTGTCGTTGATCAGCTCGTAATTTGCATCGTAATCGAGCTGGCCCGTCTTGAGGATCCACTGCGGGTCATCAAGTGCCTTGGAGTTGGCGATGCGTGTGGGGTCGGCTCGCGCCGGGTCGCCCATCCATACCCACACCCAGCTGTTCTTTTCGACCACAGGGTATGCTTTGACGCAGGCCCTGTCGGGGATCATGTCTTGCCCAGGAATTTCCCGGCAAGTGCCATCGGCGTCGAATTGGAAGCCGTGGTAGAGGCAGCGGATGCGATCACCCTCAACGCGCCCCAGCGATAGTGGCGCGAGTCGGTGGACACAGCGGTCTTCGAGAGCCACCGGTGAGCCGTCCTCGCGCCGGTAAAGCACCACCGGTTCGCCCAGCAGCATGCGCTGCTGGGGTTCTCGGGTGATCTGGTGGCTCCAACCGGCGACATACCAGCAGTTGCGGACGAGATTGGACATCGGTGGCCCTTTCGAAGCGTTCAGTATTTGAGGCTGAGCGTGAGGTAGTATTCACGCGGTCGCGACCAGGTGACCGTCGTCGCGCCGACTGCATCGACCTGCGTGCCGGTCACGATGTAACGCTCGTCTGTCAGGTTCATCACACCGGCTTTGACCTCAAGCAGGTCATCGGCACGCGCCCACCGTAGGCTTGCGCCAACAATGTTCTGCGGGTCAGCAATTAGCGCCGGCGTGTTGACTGCATCGCGTGCAATGCGGCTCTTGTAGGAGTAGTCCGCATGGGCTGTGAACGTGCCGTCCAGCGCCTTGAACAGATCAACGTCTGCCGCAATGAACGCCGACCATTTCGGCGTGTTCACGAAGGCATCGTCCTTGGTGAAAGTCACCGCCGGATCCAGACTGGTATAGCGCGCGTCGATATAGCCAAGGCTGGCGTTGAGGCGCACCTCCGGGATCGGCCGGGCTACAAGCTCCGCCTCAACGCCATCGATCTTTGCCGTGCCGGCGTTCTCGATAAATGGCGAAATCCCGCGGACGACGATGACCTGGAGGTTCTTGTAGTCGGTGTGGAACGCCGCCAGGTTCAGTTGCAGACGCCGATCGAAGAATTCGGTCTTTGCGCCAATCTCGTAGGTGTCGGCCTTTTCGGGGTCGAAGCGCGGTGCGATGTTGCCCGGCGTGGGGATCGAGAGGCGTGTGGTATAGCCGCCTGACTTGAAGCCCTGAGCAAATGAGCCGTAGACCATCACGTCCGGCGTGATCTTGTATTCAGCGCCAACGCGCATCGCGAAGTTGTTGTAGGTGTCCTTCTGCAGGCCGAGCGGATAGAGCCGCGTGGGATCGTTCGGGTCGGGAAGCTGACCTGCTGTGAATAGGCCCAGCTTCAACAGCGACAGATTGATGTCCGACTGGCCAGCGAAGAACGTTTTCTTGTCCTGCGTGTAGCGGGCACCGATCGTGATGCTGAATTGGTCAGTGATAGCGAAGCTGTTATGTGTGTAAGCCGCGTAGGACTTGTTGTCGTTGTGGTAAGGACCATAGAACTGTCCCAGCCCTTCCGAGAGATAGGCGTTCTCGAGGTTGTCGTTCTTCTCCTGGAAGTAATAAAGACCAACGACCGACTTCAGGCGACCGTCGATGGCATCGATGTTGAACTGGAGTTCCTGCGAAAACTGCTTCTGGCGTAGCTGCGACAACGTCGTGGCAATCAGCATGGGCGCGCCATCGATGTCATTGGCAAGGTCGGCATCGACTTCGCGGTAACCCGTAGTTGACTTCAGCGAGAGGTTATCGCTGAGTTCAATGTCGATCTGGCCGGTGAGCCCCCAGGTCTTCACAAGCGACCGGTTTGCTCCGTTTGCATAGGTTTCGTCGCGATTGGGCGTGATGAACTGATCCCCGAACGTGAGGCGCGGGGTTGCGTTGGCGAAGTTGTAGCCTGCAAGGCCGGGAAGTGCGGCCCCGCCTGGCACCCCGCCACCACGTGGGCCGCAGATCGGACCAAGGAAGCCCAAGGGGGCACCGGGCGCGAAGAGGAAGCCGGGGGCGCTGATGCAGGTGTTGTAAACGGCAGCATAGGTCGGAGCCGGGGCGAGCGGGTTGACGTCAGTTGCAACAAGCGAGACAGCACCAGCCTCTTCATCTGCGTGCGAATAATCGCCGGCCAGACGGACGGTGACATTGTCTGACGGCTCCCACTTCAGCTTGCCGCGGAAGGTATAAGTATCGGTGCCACCGCGCCGATCCGACTTGTTTCGCGGGATGATGTTGAGATTGTATTCGTCGGTCACTCCCGTGTCGCCAGGGAATGGGATGATCCGCTGGTAGCCCTTCTGATATTTACGCGAGAAGCTCACTTGCGAGGACAGGGTCTGGGCCAGCGGAATATCGATCGTGCCGCGCAGTTCCATGCGTTCACGACTGCCGTAAGTGCCTTGGATGCGGACACCGAGTTTGTCAGCCGGGTCACGGGTCACGACAGAGATCGCACCGCCGATGGTGTTGCGACCGAACAACGTGCCTTGCGGTCCTTTGAGGACTTCTATGCGTTCGACGTCGAGCAGGTCGACGTTCGCGCCTGTCGACCTGGCAAGGATGACACCGTCGAGATAGATGCCAACGCCGGGTTCAAGGCTCGACGAGACATCGTTCTGGCCGATGCCGCGAATGAACCCGGTGAGGATCTGTGAGGAAGAGAAGATCGGCGCGCTGCTGTCGAGCTGCACGTTTGGTGCAAGCTTGGACAGGTCCGCAACTGAACTGATATTCTGGTCCTGCAGTGCTTGCGCGGTGACGGCAGTGATCGCGATTGGCACGTCCTGCACGTTTTCGGCGCGCTTCTGCGCGGTTACGATAATCTCGTCGATGCCGGTGTTGGCGTTTGCCGCTGTTTCGGCTTCCTGAGCTGAAGCGGCTTTTGCCCAGAATGCTGCCGCGGCCAACGCCGCGGTGCAGGTTGAAATGCGAAGTTTGCCGTTCATGTCCATCTCCCCTTCAACTAATTGCTTTTTTGCTGATTGCGGGCTCAGCCCACTGTGTCTTCAAGGTCGATCATGCGTTGCACCATCCGGCGCCCCTCGACCGTCGTTGCGTCGCTCTTGACCATGAGTTCGAGCGGCAGGCTCTCGGACCTCTGCACGATCTTTTCGATCTCTTCGGTCGCGAAAATGTCCTCGTCGAGAACGGGCCAGAGAGAAGACTTGAGCGCCTCGACTTGTGCTTCGCTCGTGCCGCCCAAGGCGAAAAAGTAGTTCGTTTCGTGCCGCGTTGCTGGCGTCACGGCATGGAATACTTTTGCGCTGTTGATGCAGCGCCCCGCCTGATCGGGATGCGTGGATGCAATGAACGTGTCGTCGAGGCCCGCATGGAAGCCAGGGGCGAAAAACGTCATTGCCGACACCCGATCAACCAGTCCTTGGTAACCGGCAGCCTTGCCCATCAAGGGCGGGCAGGCGGCGCCTGTCATTTGGCGACGACTACGGATCGTCCTTTCGCCGACCTCGCGTTCCTCGGGCGTGCTGGCGTTCTCCTCGGTGCCTATGCTGCCCGAATGCAGGAAGCCGAGATGCGTGAGGTCGAGGAGGTTATCGTTGAGAAGCTGAAAGCGGCCCTGCACATGCATCGTGCGAAACGGCTTGTAGATATAGCCGGCCACGCCGAAGCCCATCTCTTCCTCGGTGGGCAGCAGGCTTTCGTCGGCTTGCTCGGGATCGCCCGGCCAGATGAAGGCCCAGAGTCCACGCTCCACCAAGGGATAGGACGGAATGCGAAAGACGGATGGAACCGTCTGCTGGCTGGGAAGCTTGGTGCACCGACCGTCCGGGCCGAACGTAAAGCCATGATAGCCGCACTGGATCGTATCGCCGATCCGCTCGGACTCACCGAGGGGATAAAAACGATGAGGGCAACGACCACCCACGGCGACAGCAGAGCCATCCTGCTTGCGATAAAGCACGACCGGCTCACCGAGGATCCAGCGCGACAAGAGCTTCTCGCCAATGTCTTCGCTGAACGCCGCGACATACCAGGCGTTGCGGGGAGCAAAGGAGCCTTCCTTGAACGGATACATACAGTGTCTCCTCAGGCAGCAATCGCCACGGCAGGCAGGCGGGCGAAAGAGCGGGAAATGTTGTTGAGCGCGCGGACGCCTTCACCGGCGCGTTCGAGCCGGACGACGCGAGCGGCGAGCGCGCCAAACACGGCCGTGAGTTCCATGCGGGCAAGATTCTGTCCGGCACAGCCGTGCGGACCATGCCCGAAACCCAAGTTCTGTTTTTCGCGTCGGTCTATTCGGAAAGCGTCAGGGTCTGCGAACTGACGCTCGTCGCGATTGGCACTGGCGTAGGATACGACGACTCTGGTTCCTGACGGGATCACGCTGCCATCAGACATCTCGGCGTCCTGTGTGGTCACGCGAGCAAAGTTCTGGAGGGGCGTTTCGATCCGCACGATCTCGTTGGCGGCAGCCATCGCCAGACGTGGATCGGCGCGAAGCTTGTCCCATTCGGCAGGATTGTCGGCAAACAGCTGGATGCCAGCGGCCATGGCGCTGATCGTGGTTTCGAAGGCCGCAACGACATAGCCTGCAAGCATGCCGATTGCAGTCTCGCGCGAGATTTCGCCTCGGTGTGACGCGGCGATCAGCTTTGCAGCGAACCCGCCCGGCAGGACGCGCTCCTTGTCGTAGAGCTTGGTCAGCAGGCCCATCGTCTCCTGCAGACCGCCGAGGCCCTGCTCCATGCGGGCATTTGCCGGACCAGCAGCGTTCCAAGAGCCTGAGGCGAGGTCGAGCAGCGCCGGGCGGACATCATGCGGCCAGCCGATCAGGTCCATGACCACCCCGACCGGCAGGTCGAGCGCGAAGTCGGCAACTGCGTCGAAATTGCCCATTGTCACAATGCGATCGGCCAGTGTCGCGGCACGCTGCGAGATGGTATCGGCAACCGGCTTGAGTGCGACGGGACCAAGCGCTTCCATCATCAGCTTGCGCCGCGCGGTATGAACCGGCGGGTCCTGGCAGATCAGCGCTTCCTCCCAGGCGGCGTTGATCACAGGGTTGAAGCCGATGCCTTGCGCCGAGGAGAAGATCTGCCAATCGTTGAGCGCCCGCCGGACGTCGGCATAGCGCCCGATGAAGCACGCCCCGGTCTTTTCCAGCCAGACCGCCGAGCCCAGATCGCGCAGCCCGCGATACGTCGGGTGAGGATCGGCGAGGGTCTCGTCCGAGAAGATGTCCTCGGCAGTTGTCGGGAGGTTCACGTCACGCGATCCCCTGCTTGCCCGGCGAGAGGATGTGATTGGGGTCGAGCGCCTGCTTGAGGCGGGCGTTGAGGGCACGGTTCGCCTCGCCATATTGCTGGGCTACGAGGTCCATCGTGTTGACGCCAGTGCGGTAGCTCGCCCAGCCACGCTCGCCGAAGCGGGTGATCATTTCGCGGATGCAGTCGTCGGCCTTCTTTTCCTCGGCAGGATCGTCCTTGTCATACTGGATGAAGATCAGGTGGTGGAGTTCCCGCCCGCCGATGGCGTAGGCGACCGAATAATCGAAGCCGTATTTGCCCAGGATTTCCTTGGCGAGTTCGGTCTGCTGTTGCGTCTCAACGCCCTTGGCCGGGGCGACCGGCGCGAAGCAGCACATGCCGCCGCCGCGCCAGCGCATGATGCCCTTCTCCTCCAGCGTGAGCTGGCCGGACATCAGGTTCTTGTGGTGGTTGAACCACAGGTTGCCGCCCATCTCCTTCTCGGTCAGCACTTCCCCGCCGGAGGCCTCGAAGGCGCGGCGCACGATCGGCTCGACCGCAGCGATGATCTCGTCGGTGCCGTAGAGCGCGAAGTAGGTGTTCCACATGCCGAGGCCATGCTTCTTCGCAAAGTCTCGCACGACCTCCTCCGGAATGCTCTCCGGCTTGTCCCACAATTCCTCGCGGCGGTGGAACATTGCGATCTGATAGGCCGCGCCCATCATCAGCACGACGTTGGGGATGAGGTTGTTCATGCGGAACGGACGCATGGCATCAACGATCTTGGCCACATCGCTCATCTCATTGTGGCGCACCATGAACGGCTTGAACGCAGGCGGCTTGGGCATGAGCCAGAAGCCGAGCTTGGTGACGACGCCGAAGTTCGACTGGGTGAAGATGCCGTCGATATAGGGCCCGTAGCCCCACTTGAACGCCTGCCAGGTGGTGGAGTTCTTGACGCTGCCCATACCGGTGCGCACGACAGTGCCATCGGCGAGCACCACTTCCATGCCGCATTGCATGAAGAAGTGGTCGCCATAGGGCGTATAACCAACGCCGCGCTCCAGCGTGTTGCCCAGCGGCGAGACGATCGGTCCGACAGTCGGCACGTCGAGCCAGAACGGCAGGTTGTGCTCGTCGAGATAGTCGCGCAGGTCCTGATAGGTCACGCCGGGCTCGACCAGCGCGGTGCCGAGTTCGGCGTCGATCTCGATGATCCGGTTCATCCGCTTAAGATCGAGGATCATCTGGCCGCTGCTGGCGGGCGTGGCACAGCCATAGCCCATGTTCTTGCCGGTCGAGACGGTCCACAGCGGAAGTTTGTATTTGTTGGCGATCTTGAGGATCGCCTGCACTTCCTCGACCGAGGCCGGGGCGACCGCGCCCGAAGGCACGTGTTCGTGGCGCGGATCGGGGGTGAAGCTCTTGGCGTAGGGCAGAGTGCTTTCAGGGTCGGCGAAGACCCATTCTGCGCCAACCACCGCGCGCAGTTCCTTGCACGCTGCGGCAAAGGCTCCCTTGTCGAGATGGATCGGCAACTGGCGCGGGCCGTCCAGTGGCGAAGCGAACGCACTTGATCCCAGCATGGCAGCGCCGACGGCACCAGTGCGGATCACGTCGCGGCGGCTGATACCGGTCATTCGCCCTTCTCCTTGGGATCGGCCTTCGAGGCGTTGAGCCACTTGGCGAGGGCTTCGAGTTCGACATCGCTGATCTCTGTCGGGCGGAATGCGACCATCCCGCGCGGGCCCCGGCGCACATAATCCTTGATGATCTCGGGTGGCAGTCCGCGTCCGCGAATGATCGGAGCTACGTGTTGTCCGTGGCAGTAGCCGCAACTCTTGGCGTAGACGGTCTCCGGCGCACGTGGAGCCGACGGCGGCGTGCTCGCATTGACGCAAGCTGCAGTCACCAACATGGAAGACACAACAAAGGGTCCGGCAAATCGCCGGTTACGCGCCAAGACAGGCATTCCCGCTCCTCCCAACCTTCGGCTTCTCTGGCCGAGGACTGATACCGAATCCAAATCAGACATGTTGTCTGATTTAGGCTGGGATAATCCTAATCTTGCATATCGTCAAGTTTGCAATCAGCTCGGCGAAGCCACCAACTCTGGCAGGGGCCTCAGCGCGATTTCTGTTGCCTCTTCAGCGGTTACGCCAAGTCCGATGAGGATCACCGTCACGATCCGCTCTGGGTAATCCGCACCGCGCTCCTCCCTGAGCATGGTTGAGATTGCAGCGATTGTCGTGCCGAGGATCGAATCGCGACCGATGGCACTGTCCTCGATCATCAGCTGCTTTGCGGCGATCGCGTCGACGACGGTCAGCTCGGCCTGACGGAATGTTTCAGCCCCGAAAATGATGCCATTGGCGCTAAGATTGATCATCGACCGGCCCCAGCCAGGCACCTCGCGCACGCGATGCAGATAGAAGCGAATGGCCGCTGAGATGCGTTCCCTCGGGTCAGGGAGCAATGAAACAGTGTAGGTGACCGATGTCAGAAAGTCGTGCGTCACCTCGTATGTTACGGCCTCGCGTAGCTCAGCCATGCCTGAGAAGTGATCGTAAAAAGTCGCGCGAGTGATTCCGGCACGCTGCGAGACATCCTCGATGCGGGCATAGAGACCGTCTTCCTCTCCAAACAGTTCGAAGGCTGCGGCAACGATCTTGGCACGGGTCCTGAGACGCCTCTGCCTGCCCACCTCAAGCCTGCGCTCCTTGTCCGATCTGCCGTCTGCCACTTATAATCCTCTGAATGTTCTCCGAGCGCTCATAAACCAATCTGACATTTTGCAAAATGGTGACACCCCATTAGCGACGTGCATGCACCTCTCAGGCGACGGCATTCCCGTAGGCTTTGGAGCGTTTTCCAACCTCGGCGAATAGGCAGCACCGGGGTCGTCAATCCACCCGCCCCTAGGACTTCCTGTCCTATGTCGGCGTCGCATGCGGCTGATTTTGTTCAGTTTGCGGACCATTTCCCACCCGCGTTACCTTCGCGAATGCGTCATGGTGACCTTATCGACAACGAATGAGGTCAAGACGAATGACAAAGGTCTTCGCGATCACCAGCGATGCGCTTGCAGATTCCGTGACGTTGGTCGCGCGCGATTCTGCTGAAGCGCACCGCATGTTCCTGCTGTGGCTAGAGGTCCATGCACCAGCGGCGATGAATGCGCCAGCGCAGATCCAGGAGCTTACCGATGAGCAGCTCGCAGCAACCCCTCAGCTGGCTCAGGGAGCGCAGGGCGGGATCGGGGTTGCATGGTGGCGCGGTCACCGCGAGGGTTGGTCTCTAGGGGCACCAGATGGCCCTCCGCTGGGTGTAGCGGCACCTCCCGTCCCCGACGTGCATTGCTTTCAGGTATCGGGCTTCGAGGGGGCGCAGACCGTCTACGTCTTTGCCGAGACCCGCGAACGCGCGATCGCAACCCTGCACCTCTACAGCCTCGACCAGAGCGGCTGCGAGGCCGACTACGAGAGCTTGGCTGAAGTGTCCCCCTGGACGCTCACCGGGCCTCTGGTAACCCTGCGTGAGGCAATGTTCGAGGGCGAGACCGGGATCGGTCACGAATGCGAGGACGGCTTCTGGCGCATCTTCCCAGCCGACTACGACCCGCCGCTGCGGAAGCGGGATGGGAGCGTCAGGTAAACACCTTGGCCGGGGTGCAAGCCCCGGTCGCTGCCCAGTCAGTGGCGCCGCATATATACTTGGACGGGGCCGAAGCCGTATGCCGTTGCGTGTCCGCTGCCACTCCTGGCCAGTGGTTGCACAGTAAAGACAGCTACCGAGGCCGTCGCTTTCTTTCCTGCCAACCGTTGCTCGACGTCCCCTTGTGAGGCACATACATTGCCGCTGCACCGGGGGTATGGTCTTGAATCATCAATCGCTTTCAAATTTCATCTGGTCCGTCGCCGATCTTCTGCGCGGCGATTACAAGCAGTCCGAGTATGGGCGGGTCATCCTGCCGTTCACGGTGCTGCGCCGTCTCGACTGCGTCCTCGCTCCGACGCGCGAAGCAGTGCTCAAGGAAGCCGAGGCGGGGCGGCCCGATCCCTTCCTGCTGCGCGCCGCAGGACAGAGCTTCTTCAACCGCACCAACATCGACCTCGCCAAGCTCGTCGGTGATCAGGACAACATCGGCACGAACCTGCTCAGCTACATCCAAGGCTTCTCGCCAGCGGTGCGCGACATCTTCGACCAGTTCGAGTTCGCGGCACAGATCGACCGCCTCGCGAAGAACGGCCTACTCTATCAGGTGACCGAGCGGTTCGCGGGGATCGACCTGCACCCTTCGCGCGTCGACAACAACCAGATGGGTCTCGCCTTCGAGGAGCTTATCCGCAAGTTCGCGGAAATCAGCAACGAGACTGCCGGTGAGCACTTCACCCCGCGCGAGGTGATCCGCCTGATGGTCAACCTCCTGTTCGTCGAGGACGACGACGTCTTGTCGAAGCCTGGTGTTGTCCGTTCTATCTATGACCCAACGGCGGGCACCGGCGGCATGCTGTCGATTGCAGGGGAGTATCTGTTCGAGCACAACCCGCAGGCGCAGCTCACCATGTCGGGGCAGGAGCTGAACCCGGAGTCCTACGCGATCTGCAAGGCCGACATGCTGATCAAGGGGCAGGACATCTCGCGTATCGTGCAGGGCAACACCCTGTCGGACGATGGGCATCCCGGCCAGACGTTTGACTATATGTTGTCTAACCCTCCCTTCGGGGTGGAATGGAAAAAAGTCCAGAAGGCGGTGCAGGACGAGCATACCCGGCTTGGCTTTGCAGGGCGCTTCGGTCCCGGCCTGCCGCGCGTGTCCGATGGCTCGCTGCTGTTCCTGATGCACCTGCTGTCGAAGATGCGACCGTGGACCGAGGGCGGCTGCCGGTTCGGCATCGTGCTCAATGGCTCACCGCTGTTCACTGGCGGCGCTTGCAGTGGCGAGAGCGAGATCCGGCGCTTCGTGCTTGAGAGCGACCTGCTCGAAGCGATCATCGCGCTTCCGACGGACATGTTCTACAACACCGGCATCGCAACCTATGTGTGGGTCCTGTCCAACAAGAAGCCGGCCGAGCGAACTGGCAAGGTCCAGCTGATCGATGCAAGCGGCTTCTGGCAGAAGATGCGCAAGTCCCTGGGCAGCAAGCGCAAGCAGATGAGTGAGGACCACATCCGCGAGGTCACGCGCCTGTTCGGTGCCTTTGTCGAGGCGCAGCTGGCAACGGTGCTGGATGCCAATGGCAAGGAGGTCGCGCGCGAGGTCGTGACTGCAGGTGAGGCGCCGCCGCAGGCACCCGAAGGCGGCAAGGTGAAGCTGAGCCCGCTCTCCCGCATCTTCGACAACAAGAGCTTCGGCTATCGCACGATCACCGTCGAGCGGCCCTTGCTGGACGAGAGCGGCAAGCCGGTGCTGGGCCAGAAGGGCAAGGCCAAGGGCAAGCCACAGGCCGACAGCGCTCTTCGCGACACCGAGAACGTGCCTCTGACCGAGGATGTGGAAGCCTACTTCGCCCGCGAGGTGAAGCCTCACGCGCCCGATGCCTGGATCGATCACGAGAAGACCAAGATCGGCTACGAGATCCCGTTCAACCGGCACTTTTATGTGTTCGAACCGCCGCGCCCGCTGGCGGAGATCGATGCGGAGCTTGTCGAGGTGACCGCGCGCATTCAGGCGATGCTGACGGAGCTGGCCGCGTGAGTGTGCCGGCCTATGCGGATTACAAGGACAGTGGCGTGCCGTGGCTCGGTGTGGTGCCGAAGCATTGGCGCGTGGCAGCTATAAAATGGATGGTCGATGATTATCGGCCAATCACCTACGGTATTGTGCAAGCAGGGCCAGATACTCCTGATGGCATACCATACGTTCGCCCCGCAGACATGACAGCGGAGAATGGTGTGGCAGATATGAACTCAATTTTGCGGACCACGCCAGAAATTGCTGCTCCTTACCAGCGCAGCGTTATCCGCGCAGGTGATTTGATATGTTCGATTGGTCCAAGCTTTGGGAAAGTGATGGTTGTTCCTGATGAACTCGATGGCGGGAACTTAACACAGGGCACTGCTCGTATCGCACCAAAGTCGGAGATAGATCAGCGATTTCTCTTTTGGATACTGCGTTCGCGCGAAAGTGTAGCTCAGTGGGAAAGCTCAATTGGCGGGGCGACATTTCGCGCCCTTAATCTGGAACCACTTGCAAATACCCTTGGTTGTCTTCCGCCCCTAGACGAGCAGAAGGCCATCGCTACATTCCTCGACCGCGAGACCGCGAAGATCGATGGGCTGGTGGCAGAGCAGGAGCGGTTGATCGCGCTGCTAAAGGAAAAGCGGCAGGCAGTGATCTCCCACGCCGTCACCAAGGGCCTCAACCCCAACGCCCCCATGAAGGACAGCGGCATCGAATGGCTGGGGGAAATCCCGGCGCATTGGGAGGTAATTCGGGTCGCGAGCCTCTATCGCGAAGCTGCACGGATTGGTTCCGAAGATCTGCCGATCCTTAGCGTATCGATTCATCGAGGTGTGTCGGACTTCGAAATCCCCGATGAAGATATGGAGCGCAACGTAGCTCGGAGTGAAGACCGCACGAAATACAAACGCGTCCAGCCAAACGATCTTGTCTACAATATGATGCGTGCGTGGCAGGGTGGCTTTGGGGCGGTCCAGACCCATGGACAAGTGAGCCCTGCCTATGTTGTGGCTGAGCCGCTCAAGAAGCTGCGATCGGAGTATGTCGAGGCTCTGCTGCGCACGCCGTCGGCCGTCGAGGAAATGCGACGCCGTTCTCGCGGGGTGACTGATTTCCGCCTGAGGCTCTATTGGGATGAGTTCAAGGATATGAAGGTTCCATGGCCGCCTGAAGACGAGGTGGACAAAATTCTGGAGGAGGGAGCCTCATTAGCTCACCGATTCACTGCGCTTGAGAAGGCATCGCAAAGTGCCATCACCCTCCTTCAAGAACGCCGCGCGGCGCTGATCTCCGCCGCCGTCACCGGCAAGATCGACGTGCGGGGGCAAGCTGCCAACGCCGCCCTGGCGCCTTTGGTCGCTGCGCCGGTAGAGCGCGTGCTGCCGTCGTTGCGAGCTGTCGTGGGTGGCGTTGTAGTGCTTAAACTCGGTCAAATGGGGCGCATGGCGGTCATGAAAGGCGGCTACCTCGCCGAGGCCCACTGCGGCTTGAACGAAATCGGAGGGCGCTATGAACGCTATGCTGCTGGGCCCTATGATAGCAGTTTGATCGCGGCCATGGAGCAGGGCGCATTCGAGCTGTGCGGCATAACGACGGATGGACCGGCTGAGGTAGGCGAACGGGTCACTTACAACGTCCCGAGGGCCGCTTGTGCGCCGGCCGAAGAGCTTCGCGCCCTGGCCGGGGAAGATCGCTCACAGCGCCTGTCGCGGCTCCTTGCGGACCTGGGCGGCATCGGCCGGGACGGCGTGGAAGCGGTCGCAACAATCTATGCGGTCTGGAATGACCTTCAAGCCGCCGGATTGCCAGATGATGACGATGCGATCTTCAGGGGTGTGCTCACCGAATGGCACGACGAGAAGGCAAGAAAGTTCAAGCGGGACGACCTTGAACACTGGATCGCCTGGATGCGCCGCAATGGTCTTGTCCCCAACGGCACCGCTCCCCGCACGGACCGACAAGGCGCACTGCCGTTATGAGCCGCACAATCGGACGCAGCCTTGAACTCTACTACATCGACGGGCGTCCCGATGGGATGCTGACCGCCGAGATGTTCAATTGGACGGGGCATGTGCTCATGGCTCCCCGCACTCAGATACCCGCCGCCTTGGCTCGCGAGGAGGCAAGCTACGCGGGGATCTACCTTCTGTTGGGCGAACGCAATGGGGAGCCCCTCGCATACATAGGTGAGGGCGAGGACATCTCAGCTCGCATCAGGAGCCACGACCTGAAAAAGGATTGGTGGACCGATGCCGTGCTCGTGACCGCCGCTGCGAACAAGCTCAACAAGGCACATGTCAGGTTTCTCGAAGCACGGCTCATTGAAGCCGCACGAGCTGTCGGCCGCATGCCCTTGGACAATAGCACTTCGCCTCTCCCGCCCTCGCTGAGCGAAGCAGATGTCGCGAAGATGGAAGCGTTTCTAGAAAATCTCTTCATCGTGCTTCCTGCCGTGCGCGTGGACATGTTTATTCAAAAGGCCCGGCGTGAAGTGCCATCTCAAGTTGTCGACGCAGGAACAAGTGCCGGGTCCAGAAGGGTAGCTGCTTTTCCTGGAGGCGAAATAATGCGCGAAGGCGTCCACTTCACCCTCCACCTGCCGCGTAAGAACTTCCGTGCGGATGCTGTCCTGAATGACCGCGGAGAGTTCGTGGTCCTTGCAGGCTCTCAAGCCCGAGAACCAAGAGAGCTTGGCAGCTATCGCAGACTCTATGACGAGTTGCTCCGAGCCGGTGTGATCGCCACCGAGGCGGACGGCCAACTGCGGTTCGCGAGCGACTATGCGTTTGGAAGCCCAAGCGCGGCAGCATCGGTGGCGAATGGCACGTCGACGAATGGTCCGGCGCACTGGAAGCACAGCGATAGCGGCGAGTCCTATCAAGCTTGGGAGGCGAGGCGCGTGAACCCAGAAGCAATTGCTGCCGAGGCGCTTCGGGAGCTGGGCCTGTGAGCATCCACAAGGAGATCAGTTTCGAGGACGAGATCTGCGCCGATCTCGAGGCGTCGGGCTGGCTCTACGAGCAGGGCTCTGCGGTGTGCTACGACCGTGCCCGCGCGCTCTACCCAGAAGACCTGCAGACCTGGCTTGAGGTGTCTCAGCCAGACGTCTGGCAAGCACTGCAGAAGTCGCATGGTCTCGCTGCGATAGAGGTGCTGTGCGACCGTGTGCGCAAGTCTCTCGACGACCGGGGCACGCTCGACGTTTTGCGCTATGGTATCGAGATGATCGGTGTGCGTGGACTGGTCAGCCTGGCGCAGTTCGCACCGGCATCCGGCATGAACGCCGCGATCGTCGCCCGCTACAAGGCCAATCGCCTGCGCGTCGTGCGCCAGCTGCGCTATTCGCGCGCGAATGAGAACTGCATCGACCTTGGCCTGTTCATCAATGGCATTCCCGTCGCCACGGTGGAGCTGAAGACCAACTTCACTCAAACCATCGCCGACGCCATGGACCAATACAAGTTCGACCGCCCAGTGCGCGGCGAACCGCTGCTGACCTTCGCCACCGGTGCGCTCGTCCACTTCGCCGTGAGCAACCGCGATGTGATGATGACCACTCGCCTCGAAGGCGGCGCGACCCGCTTCTTGCCCTTCAACCGTGGTAATCAAGGCGGTGCAGGAAACCCCGCCGACGGTCCCGGCCATCCAACTGCCTATCTGTGGCGAGAGGTGTGGCAGCCCGACAGCTGGCTGGAGATCATCGGCCGCTACATGATCGCCAAGCGCGACAAGAAGAAGCAGATCAGCGGGCTGATCTTTCCCCGCTACCACCAGCTCGACGCCACGCGGAAGCTGCGCGCGCAGGTCAAGGCCGAGGGCGCCGGAGGGCGCTTCCTGATCCAGCACAGCGCGGGGTCGGGCAAGACCAATTCGATCGCCTGGTCGGCGCATTTCCTTGCCGATCTCCACGACGAAACCGATGCCAAGATCTTCTCGAGTGTCATCGTCGTATCCGACCGCAACGTAATCGACGCGCAGCTCCAAGAGGCGCTGTTCGAGTTCGAGCGGACCAAGGGGGTCGTCGCCACTATCACCAGCGAAGGCGGCAGCAAGAGCGCAGCGCTCGCCCAGGCTCTGGATGCGGGCAAGAAGATTATCGTCTGCACCATGCAGACCTTCCCGTTTGCGCTCGAAGCCGTGCGTGAGCGCGCTGCAACCCAGCACAAGCGCTTTGCGGTGATCGCCGATGAAGCCCACAGCTCGCAGGCGGGTGAGACAGCATCAAAGCTCAAGGCTGTGCTCTCGCCGGAGGAGCTGGCTGAGCTTGGTGATGGCGGTGAGTATGCGGCCGAGGACATCCTCGCGGCGCAGATGACCGCACGCGCCGCGAAGGACGGGGTGACCTACGTTGCCTTCACCGCCACGCCGAAGACCAAGACGATGGAACTGTTCGGCCGGCGTCCCAATCCTGACGCACCCGCGGGTCAAACAAACCTCCCAGCCCCTTTCCACGTCTACTCGATGCGACAGGCGATCGAGGAAGGCTTCATCCTCGACGTGCTGAAGAATTACACGCCGTATCGCCTCGCCTTCCGGTTGGCGAATGGTGGCGAGGAGTGGGACGAGCAGGAAGTCGAGAAGAGCGCGGCCATGAAGGGCATCATGCGCTGGGTCCGGCTGCACCCCTGGAACATCTCGCAGAAGGTCCAGATCGTCGTTGAGCACTTCCGTGAGAACGTCGCTCCGTTGCTTCAAGGGAAGGCCAAGGCGATGGTCGTGCTTGGAAGCCGCTTGGAGGCCGTCAGGTGGCAACTGGCGATCGACAGCTACATTCGGTCACAAGGATACCGCATGAGCACGCTGGTGGCGTTCTCCGGCGACGTGAACGATCCAGACGGGACAGGCGAACCCCTCACCGAAACCAGTGCCAAGCTCAACCCGACGCTGAAGGGACGCGACATCCGCGATGCCTTCACGGACGAGGACTGCAAGATCCTGCTGGTGGCGAATAAGTTCCAAACCGGCTTCGACCAGCCGCTGCTGTGCGGCATGTATGTCGACCGCCGCCTTGCCGGCATTCAGGCTGTCCAGACCCTGTCGCGCCTCAACCGTGCGCACCCCGGCAAGGACACGACCTACATCCTCGACTTCGTGAACAGCTCCGAAGAGGTGCTGCACGCTTTCAGGCAATACCACGAGACCGCCGAGATCGAGGCCGAGACCAATCCCGACCAGATCTTCGACATCCGTGCCAAGCTTGATGCATCAGGTCATTACGACACCTACGAGGTCGAGCGGCTGGTCGCGGTAGAGCTTGACCCCACGGCCACGCAGGGGCAGCTGGTGGCCGCGCTGGAGCCAGTAGCTCAAAGGTTGCTCCATCAGTTCAAAGGCGCTCAGGAACGCCTTAGGACCGCTCTGGAGGCCAAGGACAAGACCGCCGAACAGGACGCGAGGGACGAGATGAACGCCCTCACGTTGTTCAAGAACGACATGGGCGGATACGTCCGCCTCTACACCTTCCTGTCGCAGATCATCGACTACGGTAGCACCGACATCGAGAAGCGGTTCCTGTTCTACAAGCGCCTGATCCCGTTGCTGCAGTTCGGCCGTGAGCGTGATGGCGTCGACCTGTCAGGCGTCAAGCTGACGCACCATAACCTGAAGGACCAAGGCCAACGCAACTTGTCGATCGGTGGAGAGGACCGACCGAAGCTACCGCCGATAACCGGCGTGGGTTCGGGTGCGTTACACGAGAAGGAGAAGGGTAAGCGCCGACGGAAGGCGGCGTTGACGTAAGTCTATTTGGCCTTCCGCGGGCGCGGCGCCCATTTCTTTGCCAGCGCTGCTAAGCGGTTATGGATCATGTCGATGTCGGGCTGAGCATCGGTATCATGGTCGTCCCCCAGGGCTTCCAACGCCTCTTCATGGTATTCATGTGTCGGATCGGCCAGGGCTTCCAGCTTCTCGGCATAGCCCCAAGGTCCGCCTGAGTCCTCTGGCGGTCGCATGCCGGTGGCTGCGAGCAGGCGAGGATAGCTGCCTTGGGGCTCGGCCGGAGCGATGCCCTGGATTTTGACGCTGTGCTCCCAGGCATCACCGAAGTCGTATAGGTATCGGAAGGACTTGCCCCGCATTCCCTCTAGAGCCTGACCCAGGGTCGCCTTGCGGGCATCGAGCGGACCGCCAAAGCCATATTCGGGATCTGGGATGCCGAAGCCCGTGCGACCGAACGTCAGTTCCCACAGATGACTGTCCGTCCACGCCAATGCCGCCTGGAAGACGCTGTGCAGACGATCGAGCCGGATACCCAGCGGCACTTCGATTACGCGGCTGACGGCCGGCGTCACGTCGTCTAGGGTGATTGTCATCCGCACGATGAAGGCGTTGCTCAAGCAGCATACTCCAGGTTCTGGACCTCTCTCGCCGCATGCCAGTTCCATGGCAGCAATTCGTCGATCCGGTTGATCGGGTGGTTGCCGATACGCGCGATGACGTCGGTAAACCAAGCCTCGGGTTCCACGCCGTTCAGGCGGCATGTCTCGACAAGCGAGTAAAACAGGGCCGAAGCATCTCCGCCCTTGGTCGAACCGACGAACATCCAGTTGCGCCGACCAAGAGCAACGCCGCGCAGGGCATTTTCGACCAGGTTGTTGCTGATCTCGAGCAGGCCATCGTCGCAATAGCGGATCATCGCCGCCCACCGGTTGAGCGGATAACGGCAGGCCTTCGCCAGTGCGCTGTCTGAGGACAGCCCGCGCATCTGTGCTTCGAGCCAGGGCCGTAAGGCAGCCAGTTTAGGGGAGGCCTGCTGCTGGCGGACCTGTCGTCGTGCATCGGGTGGTGCGCCCTTGATGTCGCGCTCGATCGCGAACAGCTCACCAATCCTCACAACGGCTTCAGCCGCGACTGGCGACGGGTTCTTTTCCAGGATGTCAGTAAACTTGCGCCGCGCATGTGCCCAGCAACCCACCTCGGTCACGCCGCGCGGGGCCTTCGTCTTGGGGTCACGATACAGCGCGTTGTAGCCGGCATAGCCATCCGCCTGGAGGTATCCCTGATATCCGGCGAGATGGGCTGCGGGATGCTCGCCGCCGCGGCCGGTGGTGAAGCGGAACACCACAGCGGGCGGGCTCATGTCGCCGCTCGAACGACCATCGCGCAGATAGACCCAGAAGTAGGCAGTGTGGCTGCCGTCCTCACCCATGAGCAATGTGACCGGCGTCTCGTCACCATGGATCTTGGGAGCTTGGAGGACGTAGGCGAGCAAGCGTTCGCCGAGCGGGGCCATCAACCAAGCCAGCTTGCGGGACCAACGCCCCATTACATCGCGATCGATGTCCACGCCCTGGCGACGCAAGATCACCGACTGGCGGTGCCAGGGTTGATGATCCACGAAGCGGCTGACGACCAGATGCGCAAGCAGCGCGCTGCTCGCCATGACCTTGGGCAACGGCAGCTCAATGGCCGGAGCCTGGCGGATTGTCTCGCAAGACCGGCAAGCGATACGAGGGCGAACATGGCGCAGGACGCGGAAGCGGGCCGGCACATAATCCAGCACTTCGGTGACGTCTTCGCAGATGACGGTTTCCACGCCCCCGCAGCCACAGGGCTCTGGGCGATGCTCCGTCGTCAGGCGCGGGACGTGCGCCGGGATCGGCGTCCGGGCTCCAGCCTTGCGTGCCGATTTCAGCTTTGACGATGTGGCTACGTCGTCATTGGCCGGCTCCGGGGTCTCGACCTCTTCGAACATCAGGCGCAGTTGCGCGATATCCATCTTTTCGGAGCTGCGACCGAACTGGACGCGCAGCAGCCGGGCAAGGCGATGCTCCAGCTTTTCGATCGTCAGGCTTTGGGTCTTGACGGTATGCTTTACCGCCTTCAGCTCGGCCCGCTCTACCTCCATGGCTTCGGCCATCTCCCGCAGCATTTTCTGCAGGAGAACCGGGTCTGTGGGAAGGCGATCAAGGTCGAACCGCATGCCCGGAACTATAGCGGAAATGCCTTCCCGATCCTACCTAAAACCGCAGTTTTTCGTGACTTTTCCGCTCATGCGAGTGTCGGTACGAGCACCTCGTTGTGAATGATCGCCTGCCTCCAATCGAGGCCTTCAATCAACATCGCCAACTGTGCGCCCGAGAGCCGAGCTGCCGCCCCCTCCTGGGTTCGGGGCCACACGAACTTTCCACGCTCGAGACGTTTCGCGTACAGGCAAAGCCCTGACCCGTCCCAGACCAGCGCCTTCAGCCTGTCACCTCTTTTCCCGCGGAACAGGAATACTGCACCAGAGAATGGATCAAGCTGCAGGATATTACGAACCTGGGCCGACAGCCCGTCGAAGCCTTTGCGCATGTCGCACGGTGCCAGCGACAGATAGATCTTGGCCGACGGCGGCAAGGTCAGGCTCACCGTTCAAGCTCCCCGACAATCTCGAGAACCAGTCGCAGCGCCTGTGGGTCAACCAGCCTGTCCACCGAGACCGTGAAGCCGTCGCCTCGCCGGATGTCGATCCGGCCAGCTTCAGGCGGTTTGCCTGCCGGCTCGGGCTTCACCAGTTCAACTGGAACAAAACCCGCCATCGCCCCGCGCAGCAATTGCTTGCGCCATGTGTAGAGCTGGCCTGTTCCGATCCCATGCCGCCGCGCCACCGCCGCAACTATGACGCCGGGCTGCGTCGTCTCCTTCAGGATCGCGAGCTTCTCCTCGTCGCTCCAATGCCGCCGCCGCTCGACACGTACGACCGCTCCTCCATCCCGACGAGCGCCCATACGAGGCTCGTTTGACTGCTCGATATCCACTCGCAAGGCCTCCATTTGCCCCGCGAAATCTACGCCATCCCAATCCTGCGCAAGGCCGGGTTCCGGCGGCGCTTACGGAGAAGGCGCTGCTCGCCGAGATCATCGCGAAGGTCAACGACCTGTTCGAAGGCGACCTCACCGACGGCGACCAGTTGGTCTACGTCAACAACGTGCTCAAGGGTAAGCTGCTGGAGTCCGAGGCCCTCCGCATGCAGGCCAAGAACAACACCAAGGCTCAGTTCGCGGCCTCGCCGACGCTCGACGATGAGTTCATCAATGCGCTCATGGATGCGCTGGCCGCACACGAGGTTATGAGCAGCCAGGCCCTCAACAGCGCCAAGGTGCGCGCCGGGCTGAAGGAAATTCTATTGGGACCAGGACAGCTGTATGAGGCCCTGAGGGCTGAATAGCCACGAGCCGCATCGGTGCCCCGCTGCAACCGCGCAAAACAAGAGCTCCGCAGTCAGTCTTCTTGCTACCGTGGTATTTCCTGCCGCACCATTTCCGGCCCAAAAGATTTTCTGGTTGCAGCGCAGTCTAGCACTCCGTTGAGGTTCAGTTTCAGACACGCCGCAAAGCTGCAAAAACAAAAAATAAACATTACCGAGCTCGGCGAGCTTGTATCCAACGTCGTAAGACGGCGGATACCGCAGTATGGGAATCATCTCTAAATCCAAGCATACTTTTGGAATACATTGATTCTATAAGTAACGGAAAAGAAAGGACCATGCGGGGAGGGGGTGGTCAGGAGGGGGTAAATCCATTCTCTTCAGGAGGGGGTGGGCTCCAAAGCGAACGAAGGTAAGTCGCGCGATCAGCTTCGCTGGCCTCCTCGGCGTGCTGGTCGTCAAAGTCGTCCCGCTGATCCTGGTGCGCTCCGATCTCCGAGATGCAATCCATCCTCGACCACGTCCCTATCCGGTGCATCTCGTCGATCCTGCTCAGGTCTGACCGCAACCTTGCTTTAAGCGCGTCCGGCGACTTTCCTTGATCCCGGCCGTAGTCGCGAAGGAAGCGTGCGACGTATGCGGCGCTGACTTTGCGATTCATGGATCGGAGTAGCACCGACGCTAGCCATGCGTCGGCGGTAAACCTCGCGGTTGCTTCAAGGTGGGCCGCAGGGATCTTGCTCACCGATAGCGGCGCGCCGCCACTCTCCCACAGGGCACACAAGCTTGCTTCGCGTGATTGCCTCTCCTGAATGAGTGCTCGTAAATCAGCCTGCTGTGGTAGCTGCTGACGAATGAGGAGCGAACGGCGCTTTGCCTCTCTTTGCTTGCGTTTAAAGCGAGTGAACCGCCCCGGCTTTCCCGGAGGCTCCTATCTGTGAGAAGGAGCCACGATGAGCGCTACAAGGAACAAGTTCTCGCCTGAGTTTCGCGACCGTGCGGTGCGGATGGTGGAGGAGCACCGGGGAGATTACCCGTCGGAGTGGGCGGCGATGACGTCGATCGCCGGGAAGGTTGGCTGCACGACCGAGACACTGCGCCGCTGGTGCCGTGAGGAGGCGAGCCGACGAGCAGGGCCAGCGGCGCAGGCTGTCAGTGATCGTGATCGGGTCAAGGCCCTGGAGCGCGAGGTCAAGGAACTGCGCCGGGCCAACGAGATCCTTCGCAAAGCCTCGGCATATTTTGCGCAGGCGGAGCTCGACCGCCACGGCAAATGGTGATGTCGTTCATCGACGCTCACCGGAAGGAATTGGGTATCGAGCCGATCTGCCGGGAACTGGCAATCGCCCCTTCCTCCTACCACGAATATGCCGCCCGCCTTGCCGATCCCGGCAGGCGCCCCGCCCGTGTCCGGCGCGATGACGAGATGCGCGAGGCGATCAAGCGCGTCCACGAGAACAGCTTTGGCCTCTATGGTGCCCGCAAGGTCTGGCACCAGATGCGCCGCGAGGGGATCAAGGTGGCCAAGTGCACCGTCGAGCGGCTGATGCGCACCATGGGCCTGGCAGGCGTGCGCCGGGGCAAGACGACGGTGACGACCATCAGCAACCCCAAGGCACCGTGCCCGCTGGACAAGGTCAACCGCGAGTTCCGCGTCAGCCGGCCCAATGCGCTGTGGGTGGTCGACTTCACCTACGTCCATACCTGGGCCGGGTTCGTCTATGTCGCGTTCGTGATCGATGCCTTCGCCCGCCGGATTGTGGGCTGGAAGGTCAGCACCAGCGCCACGGCGGGCTTCGTACTGGATGCCCTGGAGCAGGCGATCCATGCCCGCAGGCCAAGTCCAGATGATGGCTTGATCCACCACAGCGACAGGGGCGTTCAATACCTGGCGATGAACTACACGCAGCGTCTGGCCGAAGCCAACCTCGTGCCGTCTGTGGGCAGCGTCGGCGACAGCTATGACAACGCCTTGGCCGAGACCATCAACGGTCTCTATAAGGCCGAGGTCATCTGGCGGCAGCGCTCATGGCCGAGCGCATCGGCCGTGGAAATGGCAACGCTGCGCTGGGTGGACTGGTTCAACAATCACCGCCTGTTCGGACCCATCGGGCACATCCCACCCGCCGAAGCCGAAGCCAACTACTATGCGGCCAACGAGACCCTCGATATGGTCGCATGACTCAATTGAAAATGCCTCCGGGAAAGCCGGGGCGGTTCAACCTGTGCGAGGACGTGAGGATGAATGTCAGCAGAGAAGGAGAAGCCACCACATCCGAGGCATGCCATGAAGCCCAAATGCAATTGCATGTATTCCGTGAGATCGTCCCATTGAGGAAGCATGAGCTCCCAGGGTAGGCATTCGTTACCTTGGTGACAGTAACCTGACTCCGTCTGGTAATAATTTTCCATAACTAGCAAGGGGTCGGGCCGCTCGCCTACGAGGCGGCAAAGATCGATCCGCAGCGCTCGAAGCGCGAGGAGATCCTGCACGATCGCACGTTCGCGCCGTAGTGCCTGAGCCTGCTTTTGCCTGATCCGCCGCACAGGTGGCTTGCTGCGGCGTGGACCGGGCAGATCTCGCAACCGGACTGGCGAGATGCTTCGGTAATCCATCTGTCACTCCGTCTTGGGGCGCCTCCATTGAGCGCCTGCGACGGGCGACTACAGTGCTATATGTGTGTTTGTCAACACTCATGTGTTCTAAATAAGATCGAACAGCTCTTGGCGTTCAGTGGCGCTCAGCCCGCGCTCCTGGATGTGAGGGAACTTGCGCCGTAGCATCTGGACCACCGGTAGTTCGGAAAGGGACAGCCACCTCCTTGACGGATCAGGATCTGCAACAACTTCCCTCAGGACCTGCTTCTTGGCTGGGGTGAAGGTGGCCAGGTCCTCGCCGGCAATCTCTTGGAGGTCTGTGACAAAGCCGGTCGCATCACTAGCTTGGCTCTGCGCGAGCAACTGCCTCGCCCGCCCCTCAAGCCTTTGATCTATCGCCGCGAGTAGGAAGGCGGCGGGGTCGAGACACACTTCCTTGGCGATTGCCTCGACGCGGTCGATTGGTATCGGAACGCGCCCACTTGCCATGTGACTGAGGACCACTGGTTGCTTATATCCAAGCCGCGTTGCGACCGTCCGAGCTGAGACGCCCTTTTCGCCCTTCAACCGTGCGAGGCCCGAGCGGAGCATTGCTGCCGCCTTGGTGTCGGCGTGTGGGAAATTGTTCTCCGCGTTACTCGTCATGATTGCCCTCTTGCTATTTGCGCATATGTGTGTAAAAAAGAACACATAATGTCTGAGAAACACCAATATGCCATCACTGCCGGCACAGGTCGAGTAATAGGTGCGGTCAAGCGCTCGAGAGAGGCAATGCTAGGTCTAGCACTCCACATCGCGGAGGATCCTCTGCGAAGGTCCTCAAGCTCGTCCAGGCAGCGCGGGTCTGACTTGGTGAGGCTTAGCACTTGCCCCGTAGTCACGATTGGATTTGAAAACATGGCCAACATCAACCTACTGACCGAGCCCGAAGTGGCTAAAATCCTGCGTATGAGCCAGCGCTCAGTGCGCAATGCGCGCGAGCGCGGAGATCTGCCGCATTTGCGGATTGGCCGACTTATTCGTTACCGCGCCGACGATCTCGAAGGATTCCTCACCGTCGCATCAATTGCTGCCACCAACGAAGGAACAAAACAAGAACAAAATTTGCGTCGTGTGCGGGCTCCGTCTCGCCCCAAAATCCGACCATTCACGCAGGGGCCTGCCAAGCAGTGACAGTCTACAAGAAGGGGAAATTCTTCCACTACGACTTCCAGTTCCAAGGCGTGCGTTATTGCGGCTCCACGGGCTGCACTACCAAGCGAAAGGCCGAGGAGTTCGAGAAGCGCGTGCGTGATGAAGCGGCTTTGCCGTCTCGCCAGCGCCCTGCGATCACCGTCGACGAGGCATGCGGCCTTTATCGCGAGAAGGTCGAGGATCAGACCTCTTGGCCCACGACAAGGTATATCCTAGCGGCGGCTGTTACGGGCCTGGGCCCGAACCGACTTCTCGCTGACGTGTCTCAACGCGATCTTCAGCTCTACATCGCCAAGCGCAAGAAGGGGCGCGCGCCATCTACGATCAACAGGGAGATCGATGTCCTGAGAGCAGTGTGGGCCCACGCAGACGCAACCCGGTTTCACATCGGTGAGCGACCCGAGTGGCGCAGTTTGAAGTTGAAGGAGACGGCGCGCCCCGAGCGGGAACTAAGCCTCGATGAGGAACGCCGTCTGTTCGCTGTTTTGCGCGAAGATGTGTGCGACGCCGTTGCATTCCTGCTCAAGTCGGGCTGGCGCAGAAACGAAGTGCTTAACCTTCGGTGGAAGGATTGCGACTTCACCGCTCGAGTGGCGTTCACCCGGATCAAGGGAGGTGACGTGGTGAGGCGACCGCTTACTGATACCTTGGTGTCGCTGATTGAAAGACAGCCTCAGGTATCGCAATTCGTGTTCACATACGTCTGCCAACGGTCGAGCAAGAGCCGGAAGGCAGGGCAACGCTATCATCTGACCGCAACCGCGCTTCGCAACCCCTTTGGCAAAGCCTTGAATGAAGCTAAGATCGAGGAATTCCGTTTACACGACCTGCGACACACGCGCGCCACGCGGATTGTCAGGAACACGGGTTCACTGCTCTCGGCGAAGGCTGCGCTTGCTCACCGCAGCATCGCGACCACGCAACGCTACGCTCACGTGCTCGACGAAGACACCCGGAAAGCACTCGACGACAGCGAGTCCCGAAATAGTCCCGAAGCGGGTAGCGTGAATGTTTGAAAAAGCTAGATTTTGTGGGTGTTTTTAGGGTTTCGCGCATCACCGTGTAAACGAGATGCTCTACCAACTGAGCTAAGCGCCCCGGCGTGCCGGAAGCGGGCTATTGCTAGGTTTTTCGGGGTTGGTCAAGGGTTGCCCGGCATGAACTGGTTCAGGCATGCCGGGCTGGCTTCTCAGGCAATCCCCTGCTTGCCGGGCGAGAGGATGTGGTTGGGGTCGAGCGCCTGCTTGAGGCGGGCGTTGAGGGCGCGGTTGGCATCGCCATATTGCTGGGCGACGAGGTCCATGGTGTTGACGCCAGTGCGGTAGCTGGCCCAGCCGCGCTCGCCGAAGCGGGTGATCATCTCACGGATGCAGTCGTCGGCCTTCTTCTCCTCGACTGGATCTTCCTTGTCATACTGGATGAAAATCAGGTGGTGCAGTTCGCGCCCGCCGATGGCGTAGGCGACCGAGTAGTCGAAGCCGTATTTGCCGAGGACTTCCTTGGCGAGCTCGGTTTGCTGCTGCGTCTCTACGCCCTTGGCCGGGGCGACCGGCGCGAAGCAGCACATGCCGCCGCCGCGCCAGCGCATGATGCCCTTTTCTTCAAGCGTGAGCTGGCCCGACATCAGGTTCTTGTGGTGCTCAAACCACAGGTTGCCGCCCATCTCCTTTTCAGTCAGCACTTCGCCGCCCGAGGCCTCGAACGCACGGCGCACGATCGGTTCGACCGCAGCGATGATCTCGTCGGTGCCATAGAGCGCGAAGTAGGTGTTCCACATGCCAAGGCCTTGGCTTTTCGCAAAGTCGCGCACGACATCGTCGGGGATGCTCTCCGGCTTGTCCCACAGCTCCTCGCGGCGGTGGAACATCGCAATCTGGTAGGCCGCGCCCATCATCAGCACGACGTTGGGGATGAGGTTGTTCATGCGGAACGGGCGCATGGCGTCGACGATCTTCGAGACGTCGCCCATCTCGTTGTGGCGGACCATGAACGGCTTGAACGCGGGCGGCTTGGGCATCAGCCAGAAGCCGAGCTTGGTGACGATGCCGAAGTTCGACTGGGTGAAGATGCCGTCGATGTAGGGACCGTAGCCCCACTTGAACGCCTGCCAGGTGGTGGAGTTCTTGACGCTGCCCATGCCGGTTCGGACCACCGTGCCATCAGCGAGAACCACTTCCATGCCGCACTGCATGAAGAAGTGGTCGCCATAGGGCGTGTAACCGACCCCGCGCTCGAGCGTATTGCCGAGCGGCGAGACGATCGGGCCGACTGTCGGCACGTCGAGCCAGAACGGCAGGTTGTGCTCGTCGAGGTAGTCACGCAGGTCCTGGTAGGTGACGCCGGGTTCGACCAGCGCGGTGCCGAGTTCAGCGTCGATCTCGATGATCCGGTTCATGCGCTTGAGATCGAGGATCATCTGGCCGCTGCTGGCAGGCGTGGCGCAGCCATAGCCCATGTTCTTGCCGGTGGAGACGGTCCACAGCGGGAGCTTGTATTTGTTGGCGATCTTGAGGATCGCCTGCACTTCCTCGACCGAGGCCGGAGCAACCGCACCCGAAGGCACATGCTCGTGGCGCGGATCGGGGGTGAAGCTCTTGGCGTAGGGCAGGGTGCTTTCAGGATCGGCGAAGACCCATTCGGCCCCCACCACGGCGCGCAGCTCCTTGCAGGCGGCGGCAAAGGCACCCTTGTCGAGATGGACCGGCAATTGGCGCGGGCCGTCTAGCGGCGAGGCGAAAGCGCTCGATCCCAGCATGGCGGCCCCTACGGCCCCGGTGCGGATCACGTCGCGGCGGCTGATACCGGTCATTCGCCCTTCTCCTTCGGGTCGGCTTTCGAGGCATTGAGCCACTTGGCGAGGGCTTTGAGTTCCACGTCGCTGATCTCGGTCGGGCGGAAGGCGACCATGCCGCGCGGGCCGGTGCGGACGTATTGCTCGATAATCTCGGGCGGCAACCCGCGCCCGCGGATGATCGGCGCCACGTGCTGGCCGTGGCAGTATCCGCAGGTCTTTGCATAGATCGCTTCGGGTGGCCTTGGAGCGGTGGTGGCCGCGGGAGAGGCAGCGGCAAGCGCCGTCGTGCCGATTGCGCCCAACATCAGGCTGGTGCCGATCCAAAGGCGCGGACCTGTCAAAGCCGCCATTCCCGTTTCTCCCAAGTTCCGGCTCTTGTCGGCCGGACACGGTTGATCTCTTCAATCCGACAATATGTCCGATTGAAGTTGGGTATTTTCAATCTTGCAGATCGTCAAGTTGATTCTGGGATGGAGGCCAATGCCGGAAGTGGGCGGTTGGCAATCTCGGCGGCTATTTCTGCGCTAACACCAAGGCCGACGAGGATCATCTGCGCAATCCGTTCGGGATAGTCGGCGCTTTTGTCTTCCCGCAGCATCGTCGCGAATGCAGCTATGGTCGTGCCCAGAATGGCGTCCCGGCCCAGAGCGCTGTCATCTATGGAAAGCTGCCCCGCGGCGATGGCCTGGGCGACGGTTCCCTCAGCCTCGCGGAAGGTTTCCGCGCCGAAGATCACGCCGTTGGCACTCAGGTTGATCATCGAGCGGCCCCAGCCCGGCACTTCGCGCACGCGGTGGAGATAGAAGCGGATGGCGACGGTGATGCGTTCGCGCGCGTCTTCCAGCAGCGAGATGGTGTGGCTCACCGCGCTGAGGAAATCGTGAGTCACTTCATAGCTCACCGCCTCGCGCAGTTCGGCCATGCCCGAGAAGTGATCGTAGAATGTGGCGCGGGTTATCCCGGCACGCTGCGAGACGTCCTCGATGCGGGCATAGAGGCCATCCTCCTCGCCAAACAGTTCGAAGGCTGCGGCGATGACCTTGGCGCGGGTCTTTGCGCGGCGCTGGCGGCCAAGCTCGAGCCTGCGCGCCTTGTCCGACCTTCCGTCTGGCCTCCCGTCGGCCTTTCCCTCTGTCACACTTTACCCCGATTGCTGTAGTGGGGTTCTTAAACCGATCTGACAGTTTGCAAAATCGGGAAATGGCGGGCGGGAAGCTGCTCCCGCCCGCGCATCGATCAGAAGCGGGCGCGCACTCCGGCATAGGCGGCGCGGCGTTCGACCGGGTAGTAGATCGCGCTTGCCGTGTTGGCGGAGATCACGGCGGCAATGTCGCCCACGGCCTTCTTGCCGGTGATGTTGCGCAAGTCAGCGAACAGCTCGACCCCTGATGCGACCGTTGCGCCCGCACTGAGCGAGAGCAGCGCGTATCCCTGCGTGCGGACCGTATTGCGGTAATCGGCAAAGGCGCCTTCGGGCACCCATTCCACGCTCGGCGCGATGTGCAGTGCTTCGCGTCCGATCCGCACTTCGCTGCGCAGGACATGGCGAGGAATCACGGGCAGGCGGTTGTTGGCAAACTGCACGTCGCCACGGAAGCGGAAGTCGGAGTATTGCCAGATCTGGCGCAGGCGCAGCCAGTCCAGAGGCGCCCATGAAAGGCCCGCCTCGATGCCCTGATGGCGGGTCTTGCCCGCGTTGAAGGTGGCTGCCGGAATGCCGACGTTGGCGTTGGGTGTGTATTGCAGCATCTCACCGGTCAGGTCGGCGCGATAGGCCGAGATGTCCCACTGCACCGCGCCAATCCGACCACGCGTGCCGATTTCTGCCGTCCATGCACGTTGAGGGCGGACGGGTACGAAGGCGGCCTGCTGGGCGAGTTCGACGAAGGTCGGGAATTCGGCAGAGCGGCTGTAATTGGCATAGACCTGCATGTCATGCGCTGGCCGCCATAGCGCGCCGAAGCGGGGCGAGAAGGCATCGAACGAGGCTCTGCCGGTGACGGCAGAGGGCACTTCGCGGACCTGCTCGCGCCAGCTATCGGCATAGATGCCACCCGCGATCAGGGTGAGGCTCTCGACTGGCGAGACGCGCACCTCGCCATAGAGGTTGGACGTGCGCGCCTTCTGCACGGCGCGGAAGGTGAGAGCGCCGCGTTTGCCATTGTTGTTCACGAACTGGCGCGCGCGAGTGATGCCCCAGCGCGATTCCCCGCCGATGGTTAGCGAGACGATGCCTGCTTCCCACTCGCCCCGCGCGAAGAGGCCGCGATCCTCGGACTTCTGGTCGATCACCATGAAGATCGGGTGGTCGAGTTGCCTGGTATTGAAGAATGTGCCGAACTCAAGCGTGCCGCTGCCGAGATCGAGCGTGGTGCGGTTCTGCAGGCGCAGCGAATCGATGTTGCGCGCCTGATCGCCGACGATGTTGCCCTTGCGCGGGTTGTCGATCGCATCGGTGAGGCTCAGCGCCCCGGGCAGCTTCTGGCGGATCGTATTGGCGCTGGCATAGAACCGCGTGGAGATGCCTTCGCCCAGCCTCAGCCCGACATTGCCATTGAAGCGCAGCGAGCGCCGCGTCGCATGAATGCGGTCGCCATCGTGGCGGTCGGCGCTGATCGCGGCCCAGGCGTTGGCGCGCTCGTCCCCGAAGCCTGCCGAGACAAGGCCGCGCAGGAAATCGAACGAACCGCCATCGAGCCGCGCATAGATGCCGTGCGCTTCATCGCCACGCGGGGTCACCCCGTTGATCGCGCCGCCCAGCGTGCCCGAGCCAAAGCGCAGCGCATTGGCACCGCGATAGACTTCGAGGTGATCGAGGAAGATCGGTTCGAGTTCCTGGAAATCGCCGTTGTCGTCAGCCAGATTGATCGGCACGCCATCCTGCAGCAGCGTCAGTCCGCGCATGTGGAAGCTGCGTGACAGGCCGGAACCACGGATCGAAATGCGCACCTCCTGCCCGAAACGCGGCTGGGTATAGACGCCGGGTGAGAAGGCGAGCGCATCGCGCAGCGATACGACGGTGCGGTCGGCATAGTCCTCGTAGGACACGACATCGGCCCCTCCGGGCGTGGCGGCAACTTGCGTTTCGGCCACTTGCGCCTGCGCGTTGCCGGTGACGATGATGACGGGGTTCGCGTCTTCCGCATGGGCGGGGACGGACAGGGAAAGCGCAACGGCAAGCGGAGCCGTTACAATAGCTTGGGAATTCATCGGAATGTCTTTCTGACAATCGCCGCCAACCGCTTGAAGGGGGCGGCGATGCTGGATCGATTGTGCCAGAGCGTGGCTCTGGCGCGGGCTGTCAGGCAGGCATTCCGGCGGGCGGGCCGCAAGGTGGCGGCAGCATGCGATGGACCTTGCGCGGCGCGATAACGCCGTGGGCGGTGAACCCCAGCGCAAGGATGAAGGCGAGCGCAAGCGCCAGTTGCAGCGGGTCGGTGGCGGAAAGGGCGGCAAAGCCCAGCGCCGTGAACGCACAGCTCTCATGCGCCTTGGCCATGGCGGGTGCCTTGCTGCCCGATTGCGGCACGGTGATCTCGATGGCCGAGCGCGCGCCGGTGCTGTCAGCGCAGACCAGCACGGTCAGCGATTTTGCCGAAGCCTCGACCATGAACCCGGCAGGGACGAGCGCCTTCATCGCCACAGCAAGCGCGACCAGCAGCAATGCCAGCCGGTAATTCAGCCTCAGCGATGTGCGCAGCCCGCCCATGGCCGCGCCCCTTAGACGGCGTCACATGCGGTGTCATCCCGCTTCACATGATCTTCATCCGCCAATCGGGACGGGCAGGCGCGGCGCTGACTTTTATGGAAACTTTACGCCGCACACCTCGCATACCCATATTGCCTTTACGCGGTTCTGCGCGATGGGGCAGGCTCCACACGAAGGACCGACCATGACCGAGGCAGACCAGCCGCACCCTTCACCCGCGCATCAGGCGCAGCGCCATTCTCTGGCCATCCTGACATTGGGCGCCATTGGAGTCGTCTATGGCGATATCGGCACGAGCCCGCTCTACGCCTTCCGCGAGGCATTGGCGCAGACCAGCGCTGACGGCATCTCGCGCCCCGAGATCCTCGGCGTACTCTCGCTGGCGCTGTGGGCGCTGATCGTGGTGGTCACGCTCAAGTACGTCGCCTTCCTCATGCGCATGGACAACAACGGCGAAGGCGGTGTGCTCTCGCTGATGGCGCTGGCCGAGCGTGCGACCAACCGGAAGTGGCCGATCGTGCTGCTGCTGGGCGCAACCGGCGCGGCGCTGTTCTATGGCGATGCGATCATCACGCCCGCGCTATCGGTGCTCTCTGCGGTCGAGGGCCTGCGCACCATTCCGGGCATGGAATCGATGAGTGAGCCGACGATCCTCGGCGTCACGCTCGGCATTCTGGCCGGGCTCTTCGCCGTGCAGGCGCGCGGGACGGCGGGGATTGCCGCGTTCTTCGGCCCGGTCTGCCTCGTCTGGTTCGGCGTGCTAGCCGCGCTCGGCCTGTGGCATATCGCCGATGCCCCGGCGATCCTCGAAGCCTTCAACCCGCTCCACGCCGTGCGCTTCATGCTGGGCAATGGCGTCTCGGGCCTGTTCGTGCTCGGCGCGGTGTTCCTGACCGTGACAGGTGCCGAGGCGCTGATTGCCGACATGGGCCACTTCGGCGCGAGCCCGATCCGCATCGGCTGGCTGGGCCTTGTCTGGCCCGCGCTCACGCTCAACTATCTGGGGCAAGGCGCTATGGCATTGAAGGCGCTGGCTGTGGCCGAAGGCTCGGGCCACGTGCTGGCCAATGCCGACTGGTTCTTCCTGATGGCCCCCGATTCCCTGCGCGCGCCATTGGTCGTGCTTGCCACCATGGCCACGATCATCGCCAGCCAGGCCGTGATCACCGGCGCCTATTCGCTGACCCATCAGGCCATCGCGCTCGGCCTGCTCCCGCGCCTTGCCATCCGCCAGACCTCGGAACGGCAGGTCGGGCAGATCTACATCCCGGCGGTGAACTGGCTCCTGCTCGCAGGCGTGGTGATCCTCGTGCTCGGCTTCGGCAGCAGTTCGGCGATGGCGGCGGCATATGGCATCGCGGTCACCGGCACGATGGTCGTCACCACCTGCCTCGCGTTCATCATCGCCTGGCGCTACTGGCACTGGGAGCCGGTCTGGGCCGGGCTGCTCATCGCCCCGTTCCTTGCGCTCGACGTGTTCTTCTTCGGCGCCAACATCCTGCGCGTGACCGAGGGCGGCTGGGTGCCGCTGGTAACCGCCGCTGCCATCGGACTGGTGATCTTCACCTGGCTGCGCGGCAGGAAGGCGGCGCTGGAGCGTCAGCAGGAACAGGGCGTGCTGCTTGACGAAATGGCCGTCGCATTGGCCGCACGCCCTCCGGTGCGGATCGAGGGTACGGCGGTGTTTCTCACGCAGGATCTCGACAATGCCCCTGCCGCGCTGCTCCACAACCTCAAGCACAACAAGGTGCTGCATCGTTGTTCGATCGTGCTCAAGGTGCAGACGACCAACCGGCCATGGGTCGATGCCGCGAACCGGCTGACGCTTGAGCGGATCGACGACAACTTCGTCCGGGCGCGGCTGACCTATGGCTACATGGACCGCATAGACGTGCCGAGCGATCTTGCCCGCAGCGAAGGCCTGCTGGCGCGGCCGGGCGGAACCTCGTTCTTCGTCGGGCGCAGTGCCATCCGCTTCGCCTCGCGTCCAAGCCTGCCGCGCTGGATGACGGTGATCTACATGTTCCTTCACCGCAACGCGTCCGACCCGACCGCCTATTTTGCCATTCCGCCCAACAGGGTGGTCGAACTTGGCAGCCAGATAGAGCTATAGTCGGCCCGTGCCGCGCTATCTTTCCTCTGCCCTCGAGGCTCTGCTGGCCGTTGCCGTGGTGGCAGCACTGACTTCGGCACTGCTGCCGACGATGGGGCTGGCCTCGGCAGCGCTGCTGTTCCTCCTGCCGGTGCTGCTTGCCGCAACGCGCGGCGGGATCGGTCCTGCGATGATCGCGGCGCTCACCGGGGCTGCGGCCTACAACTACTTCCTGCTGGAGCCGCGCTTCACCTTCCGGGTCCATCGTCTCGACAACCTCGTCAGCGTCTTCGTGCTCTGCGTCGTGGCCGTGGTCACCGGACGGCTGGCGACCCGGTTGCTGGCGCGCGAGGCTGAGGCGAACGAGCGGGCGGCGGCCAGCGCAGAAGCGGCAACACTGGCAGGGCTCCTGTCCGCCGAGCCTGCCAGCGAAGCCCTGGACCGCGCGCTCGGATATCTTGCATCGCGTTACGGGCAGGTCGTGCTTCTGGACGAGGCGGGGGAAGGCGGCATGTCCTCGCTTGACCAGTCGGCTGCGGCGTGGGCTTTGCACAATGGCGATGTCACCGGGCATGGCACGCTGACGATGGCGGCGGCGGACTGGACCTTCTTCCCGCTCGTCCGGCGCAACCGGCCCGGCGATGCGGTTCTGGCACTCGCAAGGCCCGCCACAGGGCACACCCGCACAACCGCCGAGATCGAACGCATGGCCGAACTGTGCCTGCAGCTCGGCCAGTCGCGTGACCGCGAGAGCCTGCTGCGTGAAAGGCGCGAGCGCGAACTGGCCGAAGCGCGCGACAGGCTGCGCAGCACGTTCCTCGCCTCGCTTGCCCACGATTTCCGCACGCCATTGACCGTGATCGCTGGGCGGCTGGAGCAGATCGCGCGCGAGCGGCCCGATGTCCGCGATGCGCTGGTCGCAGCGCGCAGGCTAGACGGGATGATGGCCAACCTGCTCGCCGCCGCACGGATCGAGGGCGGATCGCTTAGCGTCGCTTGCGAAAGTCTCGATCTCATCGACGTGATCGGCGGCGTGTGCGATCACCTCGTCCTGCCTGCAGCGGTCACGGTCCGGCGCGATGTGGCGGCGGACTTGCCGTTCGTGCGCGGCGATCCGGTGTTGTTGCACCACGTCATGGCCAATCTCGTCGACAACGCCGTGCGCCATGCCCGCTCGCAGGTGACCGTTGCGGCAAGGGCAGATGGCGAACGTGTCGTGTTGAGCGTCGAGGATGATGGCACCGGCGTGCCCGAGGCCGAACGCGCGCTGATCTTCGAGCGTTTCCGCCGCATTGAAGGGTCCGACCGCACCGATGGCAGCGGTCTGGGCCTTGCCATCGTCAAGGACTTTGCCGATGCGATGGGCATGAATGTGAACATCGGACAGGCAGCAGGCGGTGGCGCACGGTTCGAGGTTTCGGCACCGTGCGTGAAGATCGGTGAAGCATGAGCCGTATACTGTGCATTGATGACGAGCCCGCGATCCTGCGGTTGCTCGAAGTCGTGTTGCGCAGGGACGGGCATGATGTGGTGCCTGCGAGTGATGCCAGAGCTGCCCTTGCCGCTCTGGCGCACGAGCCGGTTGACGCGGTGCTGCTCGATCTGGGGCTTCCCGATCGCGACGGGCTGGAATTGCTGGGGCTGATCCGGGCACGGTGCGATGCGCCGGTTGTGGTCGTTTCGGCTCGAGGCGAAGTGCAGGAGAAGGTCACCGCACTCGATCTGGGGGCCAGCGACTACGTTACCAAGCCGTTCGACGGGGACGAACTGCTGGCGCGGTTGCGCGTGGCACTGCGCGGCGCCGGCAAGACCGTCGCTAAGGCCGAAGTGCTTGAGCATGGACCTGTGAGCCTGGACCTGCCCCGGCATGAGGCAAGCGTTTCCGGCAGGCCGGTGCAACTGACGCCCAAAGAGTTCGCCGTGCTCCACGCGCTGGTCGATGCCGGCGGGCGCGTCCTCACCCACGCCGCCCTGCTCGAGAGCGTATGGGGCAAGGCGCACCGCGATGATGTCGAGTATTTGCGCGTGGTGATCCGGGCCTTGCGGCTCAAGCTTGAGGAAGACCCGTCACACCCCCGGTTGATCCGCAACGAACCGGGGATCGGCTACAGGTTGAGCTGATCCCCGGCGTCTTTAGATCAGCAGGGCCGCGCCGCCCATTCGCCGCGGACCCAGTGGTGCGCCTTGTGCTTCCAGGGGTCGATCACGACGAGGTTGATCCAGCCGTTCTCGACGAGACGGCCGACCGCATCGTGGGCAAGGACGATGTCCTGCACGCGCTGCAGCGGCGCTTCAATGATCACCGAAAGGCGGCGCGGGGTGTGGTAGGGCGTGCCATCGTCGCGGAACAGCGACTGGCGCGGCAGCCCGACGCACAGGTCGCCGCCGCTGCCCTGCACCACGCCGAACCCGCCGACCACGTTCTGCGTGGTCTTGTCGCCCGCGCCGAACACCTCGTTATCGATGGTCGAGAACAGGTACTGGCAGTTGATCCACTGCGCCACGATCATCGGCGCGGTCATGATCCCGGTCAGCGCGCTGCCGTCCTCGTCCTTCTTCCAGTCGTAGCTGTGGAGGAACGCATTGCCGCCAAGATCGATGTCCGCCGTGAGCGCGCGGGGGCCAACGATGAAAGCGGCATTGCCCGACAGGCCCCACTCGGGGCGGACTTCGCCCCAGTGGGCGGCACCGGTCAGCAGATCTTCCGCGGTCCGGCCTAGACGGGCGGCGCGTTCCTGGCGGCACTTGGCGCCCGCCTGCAGCAGGGCTTGCTCGAACCGGGCGAGGTCCTGAGCGTGGGTGGCGGGAACGAGCTGGCGGTCGAAGATTTCCACTTCATCGCGCGTGGTGTCGTGCTGGGCTGCGATGAACCAGGTATCATCGGGCAACTCGAGGCCTTGCGCGGCGAGACCTTCACGCACTTGAGTGTCGTTGAGGATCGCAGCCATGAGGCGGGCGTTGGGGCCGCCGGGGTGACCGCCGCAGGCACCGCAATCAAGGCTTGCGGCAAAGGCGTTGTTGGTGGTGCAACCGCCATGGCCGACCAATGCGACCAGTCGCGCAGTTTCTGCAGAGAGGCCGGTCAGCGCGAACATGCCGCGTGCGTAGGCGATGCGTTGCTCGAGCGGGATCGCGCTGGCGCTGTGGTTGTGCGTATGGTCGTGATCGTTGCTGGCCGACGGGGTCAGCACATGGCCCCGCTCACCGACTAGCCGCTTGCGCATCGCATCGGAGAGGCGCGGGGCGAGCGTGCGGGCCAGCAGCGCGACAGCCGCGAGCGGACCTGCCGCTTCGGCAGTGGCAAAGCCAGTGGCACCACCCTTGGTGGTGTCGAGCATGGCGCGCGCGTCGGCAAGAGCAGCATGGCGGGCGAGCATGGCGTCGGCTTCCGCCTCCCGGCCTGTTGCGGGACGTTCTGCCACCACGTGCGCTGGCGACAGCAGGACCGGCAACTGGTTGCGCTGCGGGGCCTCGCAGGCCGGGTTGATCGCGATGGGCAGGCCGAAGAAGCCGGCGTAGCCCAGCGTCTCGTACCGCCCTTGCGCTTCCAGTGCGCGCCGCATCGGCTCCGAGCGGACGTCAATGCAGAACACGGCCTGCGCCTCGGCAGCAGGCTTTGCCACAGGTGCGGTCATCCGGGCCGATGCGCCTTCGAGCAGCGGGGCGTATTCAGCGAGGAACGAGGCCTCTGCCGCCTGCTGGAAGATCAGGCCCAGCTCCGCCAGCGACAGGTCAGCGATGCTCCGCAAGCGATTGCGAGCAGCTTCGGTCCATGTCTCGGCGGCATCGGCGGGCAGGCCGAAGTGGGCAAGCAGGGCCTGTTCGACACCAGATGCTTCGGCGCTGGCGTCGGGCAGGGCACGCGGCCCGTTGCGGACAGTCCCTTCAACCAGGGCGACCAGCGCCATCAATTCGACCATCGTGGCAGGCGCACCTTCGCTGGCGGCAGGGCCACCGTGTTCGCTGCGCCAGCGCAGATGTGCCGCCCAGCCAGGCAGGGCAGCGACCAGCGACCGCAGCCAGCCAAGCCTCCGCTCGCGCGCAACGCCATCGCGCCGTGCGGCAAACAGCAGCATCTCGATGGGATCGGCGGGCACCAGTTCCAGCCAATGCGCAGCGGTTGCATCACCGGTGCGGACGAGGGCCGGATCATGCCGCAGCGCGGTGCTCAGGCAGGCATAAAGGCCGAGGTGACGACCGGGCAGGCGCAGTGCGCCGTTGCGGTCGAAGAAAGCGGCGAGCCAGCGCGCGAGGATGGCGCAGGCGGGGGACAGCTCGCGACGGGTGGCCTGAACGTCATCGGTGGGCAGCTCGGTCAGCCGGGCGACCAGCAGGTTGTAGGCGTTGAGGTCGGGCCCCAGCGGCGCGAAAGCCTCGTCCAGTCCTCCGAGTGCGTTCACGACGGCCTTGCGCATGGCGACGTAGTCGATGCGGCCTTCTTCCATGATCTTGCGCCACTGGATGAGGGACAGCGAGGGGCGAGCGCCGAACAGTCCGGCGGCCTCGGGCAGGGCCTGCTCGAAGGCTTGGTCTTCAAACCCGGAGAGCGGGTTGACGGCGATGGCGCTGTCGAGCGGCCAGAGCGGCGCAACGGTCTGTGCGGCGATATCGACGAGTGCCTGCAGTTCCTGCCGTTCGGCCTGGAGGCTGACGGGAATGCCGCTTGTCGCTTGCATAGCTCCGGTGGCGATGTTCATGGCTTGGGTCCTTGATCTGGATTGGCCGAAGTCTTGAGTTTTCAGGCAGTGATGGTGCTGCCGGCATGGATCAGGCGGGCGTAGAGCGCGTGAGGCAGGGCTTGCTCGCCTGTCACCACCCGCTGCTGCCAGACCCAACCCGCCAGGAAGAGCGAGAGCAGCGCGATCTGGCCATGGGGCGAGATGAGCGGCTGGGCGGCAGAAGGCTGAAGGATGGTCATGATCGCAAGCGCCGCTGCGTTGAGTGCGATCAGTACGATCGGGGCGATTGCAACGACAAGTCCCAGTGGACCGCGTGGCAGTGCGCGCATCGCCAGCACAAGAGCACAGAGCAGTGCGGTGAGCGCGAGACCAACCGGGAGAAGGGCGTCGGCATGCTGGGTCTCGATCAGGGTAATGCAGCCGGCCAGCGTCGCGAGGGCGATGATGGCGGGCCAAGGCTGTGTCAGGCCCTTGGTGCGCGTCGGTGCGGTCGAGATCGTTCCGGCCGAGCCGAGGAACAGCCAGGCCTTGAACAGACCGTGGGCGACCATGTGCCAGAGTGCAGCGGGATAGGCCCCCAGTGCGACGGTGAGGAGCATGAAGCCCATCTGTCCGACCGTGGAGGCAGCGAGAGCACCCTTGACATCGCTGCGGACCAGCATGATCGCGCTGCCGACGAGGGCGGCCACGACCCCGGTCGCAAAGAGGGCGTAGCGTGCCGTGATGACAGCCTCAAGCGCGGGGGCGAAGCGGATCAGGAGGAAGCCGCCTGCATTGACGAAGCCTGCATGCATAAGCGCCGACACCGGGGTGGGGGCCGCAAGCGAGCGCATCAGCCATGTCGAGAACGGTGGCAGGGCACAGCGGGCAAGCGCGGCAATGACCAGTAGGAAGGCGGCGAGCGTCAGCTGCGGACCGGCCATGGCGGGAACCGCTGCCGTGATTGCGGCGATGTCGCTTGAACCTGAGCCAAGAGAGAGGACGAGCATTGCACCGACCAGCGCGAGATCGCCGATGGAGAAAGCGATGTTGGCCGTGCGAGCGGCATCCCGCGCTTCGCTCCATTCACCGACGTGACCGATCAGGCCTGCCATCAGCCGACCGGACACGATCCATGCGGCGGCAAGCAGCAGGGCATCGGAGGTCAGCCCCATCAGCACTGTGGCAATGGCAAGACCGACAGCAAGTCGCGCGAAGGAAGCGCTGCGACGATCAGCGCGCAACTGGCGTTTTGCGAAGACCAGAACGACGACAGTGACGAGCAGGCTCAGTCCTGCCAGCGCCACACCCGCGGTCGTCGCTGCCACATGCCCGGTCAGGAAAGCCGCGCCCAACAGCAGGCCAAGGGCCGCCACAGGCAGGTTCGCAACTGCTGTTCGCAGTACTGTTGCAGCAGAGCGATTGGCTACAGGGATGGCTGCTTGCCGACTGGCAGTCATGGTCATCTGATTCATTTCAATGCCTCCTTGCCTGTGCAGGTGCAGCATCGGTCATGATTGGTGAAACGAATTTCTGAAATATTGAAGATTTCAATTATAAATGATATAGCGATCTCATGGCCTTACGAAACCTCGACATCGATCTGTTGCGTTGCTTCGTGACGATTGCCGATACCGGCAGCTTTACCCGTGCGGGCGAGCGGCTGGGGCGGACACAATCCGCAATTTCATTGCAGCTGAAACGGCTGGAGGAGCAGGTCGGCCGTGTCCTGTTCCTGCGCAGCCCACGCTCTCTGGCGATCACCTCGGACGGGGAGCGTCTGATCGGCCCCGCGCGGCAGATCCTGCGGCTTCATGATGCCACGGTGGCCGAGATGTTCGAACCGGACATTGCCGGCTCTGTCCGCATAGGCGTGCCTGAGGATTTCGCGACGGCGCATCTACCGACCGTCCTTTCAGCCTTCACCGCAGCGCACCCGCTGGTGGAACTGGAAGTGACGTGCGACCTTACGCTGAACCTGCTTGAGCGCTTCCACGCGGGTGATTTCGACCTCGCAATGGTCAAGCGTCAGCCGACGCAGGAGCAGCAGGACGGGGTGCGAGTCTGGCGCGAACCGCTGGTCTGGGTCGCTCGGGATCGGCAGTCGGCCTCCGACTTTGCGCGTGTGCCGTTGGTCGTCTCGCCCGAACCCTGCGTCTATCGCAAGCGCGCGACCGAGGCGCTTGATGCAGTCGGGCGTCCATGGCGTGTGGCCTATACCTCGACCAGCCTTGCCGGGAGCCTGTCAGCCGTGCGGGCAGGACTTGGAATGACCGTGCTGCCACTGGAAATGGTCCCGCCCGGACTTGCCGCCGTGGGCGAGGATGCCGGTCTTCCTCCGCTCTACGATACCGAGATTGCGTTGATCGAGGCGCCGGGCCTGTCTGACACTGCGCACTTGCTGGCCCAGCACATCATCGCCGCGCTGGAGCGGGGAGCGTGAGGTTCAGTTCCCAAGAGAAATACGGGCGGCGGGAACCGGACGGATGCATCGCAATCCTTCCTCCACAGGGTTGACGCAGCGACTGGGCTGAATCCTGAGTGCGCGCAGATGAGGCCCCGCAGCATCGCCCGTCCGGACATCCTCTGAAGGTACGCGAAGCTTCAGGATGCGGTCCGCGCGGTTTGCACAGACTGTGACGACCTGCGAAGTCGGGCAGGCCTTCGTGCTGGTTGTCGAGAGGCCGCTTTTCGGGCTGTCGTACGACAGGTCAGCTGGCAGGCGGAAGCTGTGGTGCGCGCTTTCGGCCATTGCCGTCGCACCGATCGGGTGGCTGGCCGGGATCAGGGTCGTTGCGAGGGCAGTTGCAAACAAGGTCAGCATGGCTCTTGGCCTTTCACGTGCCCCGAGGGGCGGGATTGTTCTGGCGATGCGCGCCGCCAGGGTCGTCAGCGCACACCGCCAGTGCTCCACGTTCGGCGGCCAACGCTTCCGGGGGCGGGCCTCATCCGCACGTGGCGTGTCGCGTGCCGCAAAATTCGGGGTCGAGCGGCAAGGCGCGACGCGTTCGAAACTTGGCGGGAGCGGCGCGGACTGGGACTGTGCCGCTCCCGGGCAAGAGACGGTGGCAAGGCCGTCCGGTACAGGCGAGGGGGGGAGCCAGGTAACTGCCGGTTTCGGCCAGTTGGGGCGTCCTTCGCGTCTCTTGCCCTACCGGAATGACGGGATTCGCAAGTTGCGTCCAATCGAAAGAACAAGCATAAATCGATAGAGAATATCTATCGGGGTTTCGATGCCAACTGTTCGACAGCTTGAGTATTTCCTGGCCGTTTCCGAGTTGCGTCATTTTGGCAAGGCGGCCCAATCCTGCAACATTTCGCAACCGACACTGAGTCATCAGTTACGCGCCCTGGAAGACCGTCTAGGCACGACGCTTATCGATCGGGCGGCTCAATCCGTCGAACTGACGCCAATCGGACGCGAGATCGCCGAGCGGGCGAAGCGGGTACTGCTGGAGATTCGCGATATCCGGGCGCTTGCTGCCCGCTCGCGCAAGCAGTTGACCGGGATCGTGCGATTCGGAGTCACGCCCACGCTCGGGCCATATCTCCTGCCGGCGATCATCGGCGGGCTTCATGTCGAGCAACCGGGCCTGCGCCTTTACATCCGCGATGGCATTCCGGTCGAACAGGCGCGCGATCTTGTCGCCGGGCGGCTCGACATGATGGTCGGCCCCGGTCCGGTGGTGGGCGAGGATCTCGAGGTGTTGCCCCTTTTCGAGGAGCCCATGACGATCGTTGCCCCGCGCAATCACCTCCTTGCCAGTGCGCGCAGAATCGATCGAAGCGACTTTGCAGGGGAGCGTTTCCTGACGCTCGATCCGCGCCATCACTATCACCAGCAGGTGCAGCGCGCCTGTGCCGAACTCGGAGCGGAAATCCTCTACGATTATGAAGGCACAAGTCTCGACAGCATCCACCAGATGGTCGGCAGCGGGGTGGGTTTGGCGATTCTGCCTGAATTGTACCTCAGGTCGGACGTGGGCGGCGATGCGCTGGTAGCGAGACTGAAGGTCGACAAGTGGCAATGTAGCCGCGAGATCGTTGCGGCATGGCGTGCGAAGTCCGCAAGTGCGGGTGATTATCATGCTCTTGCCAAGCGCATTCAGGCCGAGGCGTTATCCCTGTTGCGTTGACGCCTGCGGCTCCGTGATGATCCTGTCACGCGCGACGCGGATGTCACCCGCCTCGATCTGCAGCTTCAGTCGCTCACGATCGCTGGCGCGGAAAATGTCTTCTGCGCGGGTTATCGCTTCCTGAGACAGTCCGGCGTCTGCCAGAGCGATGCGTGCCATCTTCACGGCGGACTCCATGACCTCGCGCACCACTGCGCCAACCGGCGTTCCGCGCAGGCGGATCAACGCGCGGCGGTCATAGGCGCGGACGTAGATCGCGGCCCGCGGGAAGGCATCGTGAACGGCTTCGACCAGTTCTGGCGAGACCTGATCGCCATCCATGCAGAAGAAGATCATCTCTGCTTCGTCCGCGCCAGCCTGTCGCAGCAGGTCCAGTCGGGTTCCGTCACCGAAATAGACCTTGGCACCGAAGGTTGCGGCCACATCGATCATCTCGATGTCGGTATCTACCATGGTCACCGGAATGTTGCTGGCGAGGAGCATCTGGGTGACGCTCTGACCGAAGCGGCCGAAACCGACCACGACGGCATTCGAACCATCGGGTTGAGGGCCTTCACGTTCGCCCTTGGCCGCTTCCGCCTCGCGTCGGAAATTGGCTGTGGCCATCATCAGGAACGGCGTGGTGGCCATCGACAGCGTGACGACAGCGCCAAACAGGCTGGCAGCATCAGGTGCGATCAGCAGCGCATTCTGGGCCTGGGCGAACAGCACGAAGCCGAACTCGCCCCCTTGGCTGAGCAGCAGTCCGAGAGCCAGCGCACCGCGCCATGGCATTCCGAAAACGCGCCCGATGCCGAAGATAATCGTCGCTTTGATCGCGATCAGCCCTGCCGCCATCCCCGCCACGAAAAGGGGGCGCTCGGCAATGGCGTGCAGGTTGAGCATCATGCCGACGGCAAGGAAGAACAGGCCGAGCAGGATCGAACGGAAGGGTTCGACATCGGCTTCAAGTTCGTGGCGATAGGGGCTGTCGGCCAGCATCACGCCCGCAACGAATGCGCCGAGCGCGGTCGACAGACCCAGCAGTTCCATCACTGCAGCCGAGGCCATCACCGTGAACAGCGCTGCGACGACGAACATCTCGCGCTCGCCAAGATTGCCGATCAGCCGGAACAGCGGGCGGATCAGGTATCGCCCAGCCGCGATCAGGGCGGCGATAGCCGCCAGAGTGTAGATTACCATCAGCCAGCCCGGAGGGCCGCCGGCGTCGGCCGGATTGCGGCTCATCGCGGTGATTATCGTGATCATCGGGATGATCGAGAGGTCCTGGAACAACAGGATGGCAAAGGCCCGCTCGCCGAACGGGGTGCGCAGACGCCCGGAAGACTGCAGCATCGGCAGGACCTGCGCGGTGGATGAAAGCGCCAAGGGCATGCCCAGTGCAAGCGCGGCTTCCCAGCTGAACTCGGTCTTCAGAAGGATCATGCCCGCTATCGCAAGGCCACACGCTGTCACCTGCAGCAGGCCAAGACCGAGAATGTCGCGCTTCATCTTCCACAGGCGCGCGGGGTTCAGTTCAAGACCCACGAGGAACAGCAGCAAGGTGATGCCCAGTTCCGCAATGCCTAGCTTCTGTTCGGCATCGCCAACCAGTCCCAACACTTGCGGTCCGACTACGGCTCCGGCGAGCAGATAGCCCAGAGTCGCGCCCAATCCCAGCCGCCGGAAGACCAGCACGAACGCCAGCGCGAAGCCTAGCAGGAGGAACCCGTCGCGGAGCATGGAGGAATGTTCTGCCATTTCCTTTCTTTAGGCCGCTCCTGATTCATCGCAACAGCCGTTCAGCTTGCGTTGATCTGTCGTCACGGAAAGTCTAGCCCGAGGGAAACGACGGAGGGGCAGATATGCGCATGGGTCTTGTACTGGCGGCCGCGACGATTCCGGCAGTGGCCATGGCGCAGTCCGCGCAGACATCGGCGCCAACATCCTCTCAGGGCGATGTATCGCTCACCATCTACAACAACGATCTGGCACTCGTGCAGGACGTGCGGCAGATGTCGCTGCCACTCGGCCGTACCCGGCAGGAGTTTCCTGATGTTTCGTCCGCGATAAGACCCGAGACCGTGACGCTCAACGCTGGCGGCACCGGCATCGTCGAACAGAACTTCGACTACGATCTGCTGACGCCTGCCAAGCTCATGGACAAGGCTGTCGGCCAGACGGTGACAGTGGTCCGCACCAATCCCGCAACCGGCGTGGAAACGCGCGAGGCCGCCACGATCCTTGCAAACAATGGCGGAACGGTTGTGCGCATTGGTGACCGGATCGAAGTGCTGAACGAATATGGCGCGCGCGTGATCTTCCCGAGCCTTCCGGCAGGATTGCGCGCACGGCCGACGCTTTCGGTCACGCTCGATACCACAACACTGGGTGCGCGGCCTGTCTCGCTCAGCTACCTGTCGCGCGGGTTTGGCTGGAAGGCGGACTATGTCGCCCTGTTTGACGAGGCGGCGGGCAAGATCGACGTGCAGGGCTGGATCACGCTCAACAACAACAGCGGGACGACATTCGGGAAGGCCAAAGTGTTGCTGGTGGCCGGATCGGTCGGTGATGGCGCGCAGAACTATGCCGCCCAGAACTATGGAGGGGGGCGCCCCGTGATGCCCGGCAATCGCATGGGCACGCAAAGTGCGGGCCGCGAAAGCCTTGGCGATTTCTACGTCTATCCCATTGCCGGGCGGACGACCGTCGCCAATGCCCAGCAGAAGCAGGTCAGCTTCCTCGATGTGGCAGGGGCACCCGCTACCAAGGCCTATCACTTCCGCAACGGCTGGCTCTCCAGCCAGACCGAGCCGCAGAGCGCCGACACCGTGCTGCGCTTCTCCACTGCGCGCGAGGCTGGGCTGGGCGATGCGCTTCCAGCGGGCACGGTCCGCGTCTATATGCGCGATGCGCGCGGGCAGCCGCAGTTCATTGGCGAGAACAGCATCGGGCATACCCCGATGGGCTCCTCGCTGGCGCTGAAGACGGGCGAAGCCTTCGATGTGAAGGTCCAGCCCGTGCTGGAAAAGCGCGACCGGATCGACAGCGGCGAATGGGAGCGGAGCCTGCGCTACCGTGTAACCACGCCCGGCAAGGCGCCGAGCGAAGTGACCGTAGAGACCGAAAAGGTCTTCTGGCGCACCACCATGACATACAAGGTCACCAACGCGAGAGCCACTCCGGTCGTCGTCGAAGTGGTGCAGGGCGGGCTCGACAACTGGTGGCACGATACCCGCGTGCCGTCAGAGAGCATCAAGGGCGAGCAACGCTCCGCCGACGAGCGCATCTGGCAGGTGCCGGTGCCCGCCAATGGCGAGACCACGCTGACCGTCCAGTTCGACACGCGGTACTGAGCGCGCCCGTGCGCCTTCGCGCAGCCATTCTCGCTCTGCTTGCGTGCTCACCTCCAGCGCTGGGGCAGGGGCTCGTGACCTCGTCCGCGCCCGAAAGCGTTTCGGTCAGCATTTATCGTGCGCCCGACCGCGATAGCGATACGGCGATGGATCTCGATTGGCTTGAGGGCTACGCACTCGTCACCGAGAAGCGCACCGTCGATATTCCTGCGGGCAAGGCGACAATCCGCTTTGAAGGCGTGGCGGCGGGGCTGTTTCCGGAAAGCGCCATTGTCACCGGCTTGCCATCGGGCGTGCGCGAAAAGAACCTCGATGCCGACTTGCTGTCGCCACGCAGCCTCTATGCGCGCATGTTCGGGCGGCCGATCATCCTGCGTCGGACAGCGCCTGCGACTGGTGTAGCGCGTGAGGAACGGGCGATCATTCGCTCGGGGCCCGACGGCGCGGCGATCCTGCAGACATCCGAGGGCGTCGAGGCTGTAAGCTGCGGCGGTCTCGATGATGAACTGCTCTATCCCGATGCGCCAACGGACCTTTCGGCGCGACCAACGCTTTCCGTCGAGACGGACAGTCCTGTGGCGCAGAAGGCCACACTTTCGCTGTCGTACCTCGCCTGGGGGTTCGATTGGCAATCGAACTACGTGATCCACATGAGCCCCGACGGCCGCACCGCCGATCTTTCGGCCTGGGTCACGCTGGCAAGCAGCGACGCGACCAGCTTTGCCGATGCCGAGACTGCCGTCATTGCAGGCGAAGTCAATCGCGAGGAGAGCGAGGAAGGAGCCAAGCCTTCAGGCGGGGAACTGGTGCTGCAATGTGCGCTTTCGCCGGTGGCAGTAGTGCCTGTAGAACCTCCTGTATTGGCAATGCCAGCACCGGCTCCTCCGGTCATGGAAATGGCGGACATCGTTGTCACCGCGGAGCGCCGGAACGAGACGGTGATGAACGCCCCGGTCACGGTGCAGCAGGAGGGCTTGGGCGATCTCAAGCTTTATCGTGTGCCGGTGCCGGTCACGGTAGCCGCCAATGCGCAGAAGCAGGTGGCACTCGCACAGAAGTCTGGCGTGAAGATGGAGGCGCTCTACCGGGCAGAAGTCTGGGAGGGTAGCGTGGGCGAGGTTCGCCAGATGCTGCGTACGCGCAATCGCAAGGAGGAAGGTCTTGGCCTGCCCTTACCGGGTGGTCCGGTCACCGTGTTCGAGCCGCATGGGGATGCAGTGCTGCTCTCGGGCGAGGGTGGCCTGCCGGATCGAGCGGTTGGCGAGGACGTCGAGATCATGCTCTCCGAGGCCACGCAAGTGACTGCTTCGGCAGAGGAACTGGAGGCTGACGAGCGATCGGCGACGGTCCGGTTGACGGTTCGCAATGCGCGGTCGGTTCCCGTCAGGTTCGAAGCACGCATAGCGACTGCAGATGCGGTGCGGGCTGTCTCTGGTGGCAAGCTTTCGCGCAAGGACGGACGCAGCATCTGGGCGACCGAAGTTGGCCCGGGGGCGACGACGTCACTCGTTTACAGGATGGTTAAATCGGACTGAATTGCTTGCTGCTGTGTTTTGATGGCGCTTTCCGATGCTATCTGTGGCACCAGCGCAGCATCGGGGCGCTTAGAACAGACAGTCGGATAGAATGCGAAGAGCTTTTCTCCTTGGGGCATTGTTGGTGCTGGCCATTGCGGCGGGTTTTGTCATGTCCGGGAGAAGCAGTGAAAAGCCAGTCGCCGTGTCCAGCGTCGATGCGAAGGGCAACTACCGGCTTGTTGCAACGGACGGTACTCTGTTCGCGCGATCAAGCCTCAAGGGCCGTCCCTATATCACGTATTTCGGCTATGCCGCCTGCCCTGATCAATGCCCTGCCATGCTGGTGCGCCTCGCAAACCTGCGAAAGCAGATGGGACTTGCGCCACAGCAATTGCCGATCGTGTTCATCACGGTCGATCCGAAGCACGATACCCCCGAGCGACTGGCGGCGTTCGTCAAGTCTCTGGACCGGCCCATCATCGCACTGACCGGAAGTGCGGACGTGATCAACCGGGTGACCGACAATGCCGCCGTGTTCGTCGAGACTCGCACACAGCCCGATGGCAGTTACCGGATAGAGCACACGACAAACGCCTATCTCTATCACGCGAACGGCGACTTCTGGGACACGATCGCGCCCGGAGATGACAATGCTGTGGTGATAGAGAAAGTGCGCGGTGTGCTGAAGGCCCCTGCGGGCGAGGCAAGCGGACCTGCCTCCGATCCCGCTACCTGACCCGTAACCGTGCGGCGCTTCAGCCTTACCCTTCTTCAGGCATTCGGCCGATAGATGGCATAGACCTTCTTTACATGACTTCGGCTTTCCCATGAGCAATGTGCGCCCATCTCGACTAGGAAGAGGTCACCTTTCGAGAACGTCGCCTCCCGCCCCACACCATCGATGAAGGTGACTTCACCTTCCAGCAGGTGCATCAGTTCATGGTGCCGGTATGGCATCGGCAAGCGGTGATAGGGCGTTGAATCCCAAGTGCCGCAAACGAACTCGCCATTGGCAGACCGGTAATCTGTAAAGTTCCGGCACGACGGCGTCGGGCCGACCAGCAGTTCTGCAAGCGGCGGTCCGGACGGGACAAGGTCTGCACTTTCATTGATGGGAACGATTGCGTCCGATCCGGCCGGACCGCTGCTGCAGCGCATGATGATCACGGTCGTGTCGACTGCAGCCTGCCAGCCGAAACGGCGGCCTGCTGGAATGACTCCACTGGCATTGCAAGGCAGCGCAACCGAAACGTCACTCTGCACCAACGTCAGTTCACCCTTGAGAACGAAGACAAACTCGTCCGCTTCCAGTCCGGCGTGTTCGCCCTCAGGAGAAACTCCGGCTGCAAGCACCGCGACCGCGCCGGTCGGCAAGGGCAGGTGACAGCTGTTGGAGGCCCATGCCGAAGTCATTTCCGAACCCGGGGCATGGTCAAACCGGACACCGTCAGCGAAGGCACGGAGATCGATGAAGGAGTGAGCCGTGGAATTGAGCGTGGTCATCCGAACCTGCAGCAAGCTTCTGACCTAGCGACCTTAGAGCCAGAGGCTGTTTGGTGCTGCGCGATCAGTGACCCGTGTCGGCACGAAGCGCCGAATGGCGAGGGTCAGGTGGCAGAGCCTGCTGCCAGAATTCAGCGAGGCTTTGTTCACAGAGGCAACGCCGTGGCTTCGATCTCCGCGAAGTAATGCGCCATGCTCTCGGCCGCCTTGTCGGACAGTGCAATAAAGGCCCGGCGACGATCTGTGGCATCCTCGGCACGGCAGAGCAGGCCGGCATCGGTCATCTGGCTGATCCAGCGCAGCGCCGTAGTCGGCGGTACGCCAGACGCGATACACAGCGAGGTTACCGATACCCGCTTGTGCTCCGACCGCGCTGCCGTCAGATCGAGGAGCATGTCCCAGGCGGGATCTGCAAACAGTTCGCCTTCGAAGAACCTGGCACGCAGCTGGCGCTGGCGGATGATCTTGCGGACCAGCCTGGGATCGGGAAGCGACGCGCGTTTTCCCCGAACCAGGCGCTGGGTGGCAAGATCTCGGTCGCCGGTAGCATCGAAAGCAAAAGCTGAGGCTTCAACCCTGCTGGTCTCTGGGCTTGCCCCCGAGAGAGACTCGAGACGCTGCGCAATTTCGCCGACCTGCTGGGTCAGCCGAAGGAGCGACATTCGGTCATGGTCGGACAGTTCACGCACACGCCCGCCGTGAGCAGCCATCTCGGGCATTGAAAGAATGTGGCCAAGCGCAATCACGCGATCGGCCCGGCCGGGGCTTACAAGAATCTGCGCTGCGGACTGATCAAGGCAGCCGAAGACATCGTCGAGCGAACCCATGCTGGTTGAAACCACCATTTGCGCGCCGCTCTTGGCAACTCGCGCATCCAGCAGGGCAAGTGCCGCCATTTCTGCCGCTTCGAGGACCGGGCAATCTATGAGGACGAGGTCGCCAAGCGGGTATTCTCGGGCAGAGTCTAGCAGCGTGGCAATCTCTGCCGTGCTTGCAACGCGCAGGCCTGCTGCGGCTGCATCCTCGGCCATTTCCATGCGCAAGTAGGCCCGGTCGGAAAAGATCGAAACGGCAAGCGGCGAACAGGGGCTGAGCCACGCCACGTCGGCTCCTGTCTGGCCAGGGTCGGCCCGGTCGGTGTCATCGTTCCATGTGTAATCGAACCGCGCTGCCGCCTGATCCAGTGCCATTGCCGTTGTCCCTCAGTAAACGCCCTAAGTGCGAACATGAGTGGAACAAATGAGGATCAGGTCAAGACTGATTACTTCGATTTTGGATCAAGTCACTATCTCGATGGGCGTCCCATCAGGCACAAGTTGCCACAACTCCTCGATTTCTTCGTTGGCAAGCGCAATGCAGCCGTCCGTCCAATCACCCTCGATGCGTCCGCTTTCGAGTGAGTTCGGCTGTCCGTGGATAAAAATCTGCCCGCCGGGCGACCGCCCAAGCGACTCGGCATAAGCTTTGTCCATGGCGTTCGGATAGGAGATGTGGAGCGAGAGGTGATAGCTGCTCGAGGGGTTGGCGTAGTCAATCACGTAGCGGCCTTCGGGCGTCCGTTCGTCACCTTCAAGACGCTTTGCCCCAATCGGATCGTCACCAAGCTGGATTCCTGTGATGACGCGCAGTGGCCGACCGTTGGCGTCTAGCAGCAACAGACGCCGCGCTGCCTTCTCGACACGCACCGAAGCGATATCGTCGGCGCTCAACGCGCGAGTTTCCGCAGATGATCCAGCCGAGCCCTGCAACAGCAGGGCCAGCGGAAGAATGATCGTCAGCAATGGGCGGGCCATCGCGCGAGACTACGCGAGACCCGTCCTGCTCCCAAGACCTTGCTGACCGAAAAGTTCAGTCGACGAAGGGATCGCGGACGAGGATCGTGTCCGCCCGCTCGGGGCTGGTTGAAACGAGCGCAACTGGCGTCTCGATCAATTCCTGTACGCGCTGGATATATTTTATCGCCTGTGCGGGGAGGTCGGCCCATGAACGGGCACCGGCGGTTGTGCCGACCCAGCCGTCCATCTCTTCGTAGATCGGCTCGACTTCGGCCTGATCCGCAGCGTGAGCCGGGAAGTAGTCCAGGACCTTACCGCGCAGGCGATAGCCGGTGCAGATCTTCACCTTCTCGAAGCCGTCGAGCACGTCAAGCTTGGTGAGTGCAATGCCGGTCACGCCCGAGATCGCACAGGACTGGCGCACCAGCACTGCATCGAACCAGCCGCAACGGCGCTTGCGCCCGGTGACGGTACCGAATTCATGGCCACGCTCGCCAAGGCGCTGGCCGACTTCGTCTTCAAGCTCGGTCGGGAAGGGACCCGAACCGACGCGCGTGGTGTAGGCCTTGACGATGCCCAGCACGAACCCGGTCGACGAAGGACCAAGGCCCGAGCCCGAAGCGGCCGTGCCGGAAACCGTATTCGACGAGGTGACGAACGGATAGGTGCCGTGGTCAACGTCAAGCAGCACGCCTTGCGCGCCTTCGAAGAGGATGCGCGCGCCGGCCTTGCGGACCTGATTGAGGCGCTTCCAGACCGGCTGAGCAAACTGCAGCACATAGGGTGCAATTTCGCGCAGTTCGCTGATCAGGGCCTCGCGATCGACCGGGGGCTGGCCGAAGCCTGCGCGCAGCGCGTCGTGGTGCGCGCAGAGGCGATCAAGCTGCGAATCGAGCGCATCGAGATGGGCAAGGTCGCACACGCGGATGGCGCGGCGGCCCACCTTGTCTTCATAGGCCGGACCGATGCCACGGCCGGTCGTGCCGATCTTCCCGGCCCCGGCAGCCTGTTCGCGCAGGCCGTCAAGGTCGCGGTGGAGCGGCAGGATCAGCGGGCAGTTGTCGGCAATGGCGAAGTTCTCGGCATTGATCTCGACGCCCTGGCCAGTGAGTTTCTCGATCTCTGCCTTGAGTGCCCAGGGATCGAGCACCACGCCGTTGCCGATAATCGACAGCGTGCCAGTTACGATGCCCGAAGGCAGCAGCGAGAGCTTGTAGACCTGATCCCCTACGACCAGCGTGTGACCCGCATTGTGGCCGCCCTGGAAGCGGACGACAGCGTCAGCGCGGCTTGCCAGCCAGTCGACGATCTTGCCTTTGCCTTCGTCACCCCACTGGGCGCCGATCACGGTTACATTGGCCATGGATACACTCCTCCACCCTGCCAGGGCGGATCCAGAAACGCCCTTCGACAGGACTCGGCGTTGCGGACGGGATGAACGGGGAGGACCCCGGTTGTCGCTGCGCGCCCTAGGGGCAGACATGCTGCCAAGTCAAGGTCGCGCGCTGCTGGCTGGGGCGGCAGGATTCGAACCTGCGAATGCCGGTACCAAAAACCGGTGCCTTACCACTTGGCGACGCCCCAACAGGAGGCGCGCTTATAGCGTGGTCGGCGCGGTTGAAAAGAGGGATAAGGGGCGTGCGGGACAGTGCCTGCCGGCTTGCCGTCCCGCATGTGCCAAGTCTCAGAAACCTTTGACGATGCCTTGCAGCTTTTCGGGGGGAAGCGCATCGAAATCGCTGGCATCGTGCCGCTCGGCGATGCCCTTCTGCGAGTTCACCAGACGACCGCGCAGCACGCCGGGACGAGCATCGATCTCGGCAACCCAGCGGCCTACGTTCTCGTATTCGTGCATCGAAAGGAACGTCGCCGCTTCGCCGTAGGCCTCGCCGCGGTAGATGTTGCCGAACCAGGTGTAAGTGGCGAGGTCAGCGATGGTGTAGTCGTCACCGGCAAGGAAACGGGTCTTGGCCAGCTGCCGGTTGGCGACGTCAAACAGGCGCTTGGTTTCCATGGCATAGCGGTCGATCGCGTATTCGATCTTGATCGGCGCGTAGTTATAGAAATGGCCGAAGCCGCCGCCGATGAACGGGGCAGAGCCCACCTGCCAGAAGAGCCAGGAGAGGCATTCGGCGCGGGCCGGGCCTGAGGTTGGCAAAAGCACGCCGAACTTTTCGGCAAGGTGCATCAGGATCGCGCCCGATTCGAACACGCGGAAGGGCTCTGGCCCCGACCGGTCGACCATCGCCGGAATCTTGGAGTTCGGGTTGATGTCGACGAAGCCCGAGGTGAACTGGTCACCCTCGAAGATCTTGATCAGCCAAGCGTCGTACTCAGCCTCGGAAAAGCCAAGCTGGAGCAACTCTTCCAGCATGATCGTGGCCTTCTGGCCATTGGGCGTACCCAGCGAATAGACTTGGAAAGGATGCTTGCCGACCGGAAGCTCACGCTGGCTCGTGGGCCCGGCGATCGGGCGGTTGACGCTGGCGAAGGCGCCGCCGTTGGCCTTGTCCCAAGTCCAGACCTTGGGTGGAACGTATTCTTCGGACATGCAGGGACTCCTTCGAAAATCGTTAGTGTTGCATACTATATTGCGGCCTTGCGGGTGGAACCGCAAGGGTCCCGTAGCCGTTCGCCGCCATATGGATAGAAAAGCGCCTAACCTCGTACATGTCGATGACAACCTTCCCGGCATCATACGAAAACGACGCGGCAAGGGCTGGATCTATCTCGATGCGCGCGGTGAAAGGGTAACCGATTCCGCTGAGATCGCGCGCCTCAATGCGATTGCGTTGCCCCCTGCTTATACCGACACCTGGTATTGTCCGGCCCCCAATGGCCACATCCTGGCGATGGGGATCGATGCCAAGGGGCGCAAGCAGTATCGCTACCACCCCGACTTCCGGGCAGAGCGCGAGGGCGAAAAGTTTGACCGCTGCGCACAGTTCGGACGCCTGCTGCCGTTGGTTCGCGCTCGGGTTGAGGAGGAACTGGCCTGCCGTGCACTGACGAGGGACCGATGCATTGCCAGCATCGTGCGCCTGCTTGACACCGGCGGCATCCGCATCGGCAACGAAGCCTATGCGCAGGCCAACAACAGTTTTGGTGCCACCACCTTGCGGATGCGGCATGCCGAGGTGACGGGGCAGGTCCTGTGCCTTCGTTTCAGAGCGAAGTCCGGCAAGGAGCGGGAGATGCGCGTGACTGACCGTGGTCTCGTGCGCTTCGTGCGCAAGATGCAGGATCTGCCGGGGCAGCATCTTTTCCAGTATCTCGATGAAACCGGCTGTGCCTGTCCCGTCGGTTCGGCCGAGGTGAATGCCTGGCTGCGCGACGTCATGGGTGAGGCCTTCACCGCGAAGCACTTCCGCACGTGGCGCGCGAGTGTGTTGGGCTTTGCTATCCTCGCAAATGCCAAGAACCGCATGCCGATGAAGGCGTTGCTGGAGGACGTATCGGACCATCTTGGGAATACGCCCGCGATAGCCCGCAAGAGCTATGTCCACCCTGCAGTGCTTGCGCTGGTCGAAGGTCAGGAAGAATGGCGCAGGACCTTGCGCCTGCCGAGAGCCACAAGCTGGCTTTCGCGCCACGAACGAGGGTTGATTGCCCATCTAGAGGATGGTCCGGCAGCGGCGCAATTGCTTGCCGCTGCCGGATGATCTGGATCAGTTGTATTCGATGACGGCGTCGCGACGAAGGTCGCGCAGGTAGGTCTGGGCGCGCTTGTTGACGCGGTCGTCCTCCATCTGGGCCATCATTTCGTCGAAGTTCGGACCGCTGGCGACCTGCGGATCATCGCGACCGCAGAGCATCAGCACGCGCACGCCTTCCTCAATCGAACCGAAGGGCGGCGTGGTCTGGCCAACGGGCAGGTTGAGCAGGGTTTCCTGAAGCGCACCCGGGAGATCGCGGGCCTTGATCTGGTCGTTGGCCACAACGGTCGCACCGATCTTGTTGGCCTGAGCTTCGGCATCGCCGCAGCCCTTGATCGCCTTCACCGTTGCGGCAAACTCCGCTGCTCGCTTTGTCGCCACATCGTTGGTCGTGCCCTTGGGGAACTCGATCGAGATCTGCTTGAGGCTGAGCAGGGCATCGCGCGGGTCTGCGGTCAGGACCTGGCGCTTGTCGATCAGGTACAGGATCGAGAAGCCGCCGCGAATTTCGACGGGCCCTGCCAACTGGCCTGGAGCCATGGTCGCCGCGGCCGCACCCAGTTCCGACGGCAGCTGGGCGAGACGGATCCAGCCAAGGTCGCCGCCGACCGAGGCTGTCGAGGCTTCGGAATACTGGCGCGCATAGGCGACGAAGCTGCCGCCCTGCTTGAGCTGCTCGACGATCTTCTCGGCGTTGGCGAAAACCTGCGCCTTGTTTTCGTCGTTTGCCGAAAGGAAGATTTCGCCGATGCGGTACTCCTCGGTGCCCTTCGAGGCCTGAAGACGCTGGATCGCTTCCTGAACTTCGCCCTCGGAGATGTTCACGAAAGGCTGGACGTTGCGGCGGAGCAGGTTCTGCCATGCCAGTTCGCCACGGATCTGGCGCTTGAGCGATGCTGCCGACGAGCCGATGCGCGCCAGATACTTTTCCATCGCTTCGGGGGACTGGCCGAAGTTCTGCGTGGCGACGCGCTCGTAGGTCGCCTCGACCTGAGCGTCGTCGGCCGGGACGTCGGCAGCCTTGGCTTCCTGGATCTGCAGCGTTTCGTCGATCAGGTTGCGCAGCACCTGCATGCGGAGGCGCTCCTTTTCCTCGGCATCGATCTTGCCGCCATTTGCCGAGACGATCAGGGCAAGGCGCTGTTCTACATCGGTGCCGGTGACGATTTCGCCGTTGATGATCGCGGTCGCGCGGCGCACGTTCGGATCGTTGGTCCCGAACATCGTCGGGTTTGCCGGGATGTTGAGCGGAGCGTTGGCGCCCTGAGCGAGGACCGGCGAAGCGGCGGAGGAAAAGGCGGCCAGCGCCATCGCGGTGGAACCCAGCGTGCGCGAAATCGCCTTGCGGGTGATGTACAGCTTGGACGTCATGGTCTTGGAAGTGGTCCTGTCGAACTGGCGCTCGGATGGCGGCCTTCTTGTTATTCCGGTTCTCTGGCCGCGCACGGCTTAACCCAAGCTGAGTGGCGCATCGGACGCAAAAGGGCAATAGTCTGCAACCACAACCCGCCATCGAATGGCATTGGCGCTACTTCACTCCGAGATTCTTGAGCGAGAGCGACACCTGGAAGGAGTTGCCGCGAACCGCGTCGCCGATGTTCACGTAGTCGCGCCGCCAGGTGAACGACAGGTCGAGGCAATCGTCGGTGTAGGCCACGCCAAGGCGGTGGCGCAGCATCTGGAAGCCGTCCGAGGTAAGCGTCGGGTCCTCGTTGCGGTTGGTCAGGTTGACGATGGCAGAACCGAACACCGAGAATGTGCTGGTGATGGGCGTGCGCGCTGCAAATCGCAATTCCTCGCGGTCCTGCAGATCCTCGAACGTCGAAACCACGTTGCGGTTGAGTTTGAGATAACCCGCCTCGATATAGCGCCGATGATTGCCGATGGTCGCGTCGAACTCGTTGCGACGCAGGGCAAAGCTGTCCTTGTCGAGTCGGAAGCGGTGCGTGAACTTGATGATGTCGCCGAAGCGCACCGTGGTGCGGCCGACATAGTCCGATGCACGGTTCGTGAGACCCGTACCGTCAGGCAGCAGCGTGTCCTGCTTTGACAAGCGATAGCTCTGGCCGATGGTCGACGTGATGCGCAGGCCAGGACGCTGGAAGCTCCAGTCGAAGCCATAGGTGAAGCGTACACCATCCTCGATCCGGTCATGGCCAGGAAACCGGCTGAGCGAGAACAGGTTGGTGTCTTCAAGATCGACCGAGCGCGAATCCTCGTTCGGAATCTCGAAGTTTCGCACGCTCGGCGTGGCCACGATCTGAAAGCGCGGGGTGAGCACCTGCGTGCCGCCAAAGATGCCGCCGACGAACGGCCACTTCACGTCGAGTGCGGCTGTTGCGATTCCCCGCGTTTGCCAGCCCGGCAGGCCGCGGTAGACTGCGGTCGTGGTGAGTTCGTTCTCGGCGCTGTGATAGGCATCTCCGCGCACCAGCCCGGTGAGCGTCACTTCCTGACCAGGGCCAGTGATCGTGCGCAAGTCCCATTGGGCCTTGGCGAAGGCACGCTGGCTGTCCTGCCCTGCCGTGCGGACGATGGCGAGGCTGTTTGCCTCGAACTCGAACCTGCCAGGGACCCCGTCGAAAGACATGCGGCGGCGATAGTCGATCGCGGGCAGGGCCAGTGGCACCATGCCTTGCGGATCGTTGACTCGGACAGTCTGCGTGACCCAGCCGGCGATCGAAAGGTAGCTGTCGTCGTCGATCCGCTCGAGGTTTAGCGAAGAGCGCAGCCGGTCATCGCGGCTGATGTCGTAGCGGCGCAGGAAGGTGCGGTCAGACGCGAGCCGGCCGTTGCCGGTCAGGCTCCAGTGCGGCGAGAACTGCAGCTTGCCGTTCGCCTCGATATAGCCGCGCCACGATTGCTGGCTGGCATTCGCCCCGCCAGTGGCGTTGCTGCCTAGCGGGATGCGCGAACTGCGGGTTGCGTAGCCGGTCACCTGAAATGCGCCGAGATCAGTGAGGTGCCGGTACTTCGCTGTAAGCATCGGCAGCGAGCCGGTGTAGAACGTGCCGGTCAATGCAAGGTCGCGGTTGTCGGCAATTCGCCAGTACCACGTCTCGCTGATTTCCGCGCCGTTGGCCGCGCCAAGGCGAAAATCGGGAATCAGCAGCCCGGTTTCCGCGCGGAAGTCCGATGTATGGCCAAGGCCCGGCAACGGCAGGATCGGCACGCCGAACATGCGCAGTGTCGCGCCCTTGTACTTCACGCGTTTCTGCTTGGCGTCGAAATAGACGCGGGCGGCGGTCACTTCCCAACTGGGTTTCTTGGGGCAGCCCTTGCCGTCTTCCACTGCGCAGCCTGAGTAGGCCGCGTTTTCCAGCGTCATGTTGCCGAATTCGTCGCGGGTACCGCGCTCTGCGGCGAGCCGTCCACCCGTGCGCAGGACCACGAGAAGATCCTCGATCGCTCCGGCCTTGAACTCGTCGGTCAATTCGACCTTGTCGGTATAGACGATATTGCCGTCATCATCGACGAAGCGGATATTGCCTGTGGCGAGGATCTGGCCAGAATTCCGGTCCCACGTGACATTGTCGGCCCGCACGGTCTGGGTCTCGTGACGCAGGACCACGTTGCCGTCGGCATAGACCTTCTCGGCGTTGCTGTCGTAGCGGACCTTGTCTGCTTCGAAGCGCACCTGATCGTCGACGGACGATTCGTCCCCCTTGGGCGATGTCAGAGGCGCTTCCTGCGCCAAGGCATGCGGGACAAGCCAGCAGAACAGTGCCAACACGGAAGGGGTGGTTGCAAGACGCGCAAGGCGCAAGCGTCGGTAAAGGGCTTGCGGCTGCGGCCGCCGGGCGGGTTGCATGGGTTGCCTATCGCACCAGTGCACCCTAACTGCAATTCCACATTTTTCACGCTTGCCGATACGCGTCAAAGCGTGACGCCTTTCCGACAGGAGTTCCCATGAAGGTCGTGTTCCGCACCAGCGATGCCCCGCTCCCCCGTCTCGTCGCCCGGCTGGTGACGCAGGATGCGCTTCCTGCCGATCTCGATGCCGTGGTGCGCGAAGGTGCTGTGGCTGCGCGGTTCAGCGGGAAAGCGGGGCAGGTGTTCGAAGCCTTCCTGGCTGGCGATGGTGGTGTGAAGCGCCTTGCCCTTGCAGGGCTGGGCAAGGCTGACGCGGCAGAGCGCAGCGCCAACCTCGAGAAGGCAGGGGCTGCGCTTACCGCCAAGTATCTGACGTCGGGCGAAGCGGCGCTGGCCATCGACTTTACCAACACGGGCCTAACCGGGGCGGAGGCTGCCTCGGTGCTGTTCGGCGCGCGCCTGCGCGGCTGGCGGCACGATGTCTATCGCACCAAGCTTGCCGCAGAGCAGAAGCCTTCGTTGGCAGAGATCGTGGCAGTTGGCGCACCTGAAGGCACGGCTGCGTCTTGGGAAATCGAGGCCGCTCTGGCCGAAGGTGTCGAGTTTACCCGTGAACTCGTCGCCGAACCGGCCAACATTATCTACCCCGAAAGCTTCGTCGAACGCGCCAAGGCCCGCCTTGAAGGCACCGGTGTCGAGATCGTCGTCCTCGGCCTTGCCGAGATGAAGGCGCTGGGCATGGGCGCTCTGCTGGGCGTCGCCCAAGGTTCGGTGCGCGAGCCTAGGCTGCTCGCGATGCGCTGGAAGGGTGCCGAAGCTGCGCAGCCCACCGCGTTTGTCGGCAAGGGCGTGACTTTCGATACCGGCGGTATTTCGATCAAGCCTGCGGCGGGCATGGAAGACATGAAGTGGGACATGGGCGGTGCCGCTGCGGTTGCGGGCACGATGCTCGCGCTCGCCCGGCGCAAGGCCAAGGCGGACGTGATCGGCGTCTGCGGTCTGGTCGAGAACATGCCCGATGGCAATGCCCAGCGCCCCGGCGACGTGGTCACCTCTATGTCCGGCCAGACGGTCGAAGTGATCAACACCGATGCTGAAGGGCGTCTGGTGCTGTGTGACGCGCTGACATGGGTGCAAAAGGAATACAGCCCCAAGACCGTGATCGACCTTGCCACGCTGACCGGCGCGATCATCATCTCGCTCGGTCACGAGTATGGCGGCATGTTCAGCAACGACGATGCATTGGCGGCCAAGCTCGATGCAGCGGGCAAGGACAGCGGCGACAAGCTCTGGCGCTTCCCTATCGGCGCGGCTTACGACAAGCTGATCGACAGCCCGATTGCCGACATGAAAAACGTCGGTCCCCGCTATGGCGGATCGATCACCGCCGCGCAGTTCCTCCACCGCTATATCGACAAGGGCGTCGCATGGGCGCACCTCGACATTGCCGGGATGGTCTGGGCCGACAAGCCCGGCCAGACCTGGGATAAGGGTGCGACCGGTTATGGCGTGCGTCTGCTCGACCGCTACGTCCGCGACGTGCTGGAGGCCTGATTTTCCATGCCGAGAATGCGGCGCAAGTCTGATCTGCCTAGCAAGACTTGCGCCGGTTGCGGCCTGCCGTTCACGTGGCGCAAGAAGTGGGAGCGGGATTGGGACAACGTGAAGTTCTGTTCCGACAGGTGCCGCAGCGGAAAGGGTAAGGCAGGTTGATGCGCGTCGATTTCTATCAGCTTACCAATGATCCTGCCGAACAGGTCCTGCCGCTGATCGCGCGCAACACGCTTGCAGCCGGTGAACGACTGTTGGTCGTGTCGGAAGACGAGGCGCAGCTTCACCGCGTTGGCGAGGCGCTGTGGACACGATTGCCCGAGACGTTCCTTGCTAACGGGCGTGCCGGGGGCGGCCATGAGGAACGCCAGCCAATTCTTCTGTCGGATGCTCCCGAGCCTGTGAATGGTGCGAAGTTCATGGCGCTGGCGGATGGGGTCTGGCGCGAGGGCGAGTTCGAACGGGTGTTCCTGCTCTTCCCGCCCGCCCGCATCAATGACGCTCGCGGTTGCTGGCGCATGCTCGGTACGCGCGAAGGCGTCGAGCGGCGCTACTGGCGGCAGGATGGCGGAAAATGGAAGGAAGGGCCCTGAGGCCACTATCCTTGCGCCTCGTCGCAAACATCGCTAGGGGCGCGGCCAACGAAATTCTATACATCGCAAGGAACATCCCATGGCGGTTACCCGCACCTTTTCGATCATCAAGCCCGACGCCACGCGCCGCAACCTGACTGGTGCGGTCACCAAGATGCTTGAAGAAGCCGGTCTACGCGTCGTTGCTTCCAAGCGCATCCACATGACCCGCGAGCAGGCCGAGGGCTTCTACGCCGTTCACCGCGAGCGCCCCTTCTTCAACGACCTCGTCGAGTTCATGATCTCGGGTCCGGTCGTCGTGCAGGTGCTCGAGGGCGAGAACGCCATGCAGCGCAACCGCGATATCATGGGCGCAACCAACCCTGCCAATGCCGAACCCGGCACGATCCGCAAGGAACTGGCTGAATCGATCGAAGCCAACACCGTTCACGGTTCGGATTCGGACGAGAACGCGGCGATTGAGATCGCCTACTTCTTCAAGCCGGAAGAAATCGTCGGCTGATCGGCGCAAGTCACTGCACATGAAAAGGGCCGGGGCAGCGATGTCCCGGCCCTTTTGCGTTTGGGTAGATGCACCTTTGCACAATGTTGCAGGGATGCAACGCATCATTGCAAAAGCTCTGTTATCGTCGATAACAAACTTTGTATGTTCTGCTTACAAGTGTTAGGAAAGTACCTGTTCCGAAACGAGAACAGGCGGGCCTTCGGGCTCATTCAGGGAGGATACCTGATGTTTTTCCAACGCGCTTCCGCGCGCCTTCTGGCGCGTACGAGCATGTTCGCTGCCGCAGCTTTTGCACTTTCCCAGCCGGTCCTTGCACAGGATGCTGCGCAGGAAGCTGTCTCTGACGATAATGGCGGCGAAATCATCGTGACCGCGCAGAAGCGTGCGCAGTCGCTGTCGGACGTCTCGCTATCAGTTGCAGCCGTCGGCACCGAGCAGCTTGCTGCCAACAACACTGTCAACCTCGAAGGCCTGCAGGCGCTGGTTCCGTCGATCAGCTTCGGCAATGACTTCAACTTCGCCAAGCTGTTCATCCGCGGCATCGGCCTGTCGAGCTCGCTGCCGGGCGTCGATCCCTCGGTCGCGCTGCACGTTGATGGCGTCGTCGTGAGCCTTGCGCAGGCGCAGCTCGGTTCAATGTTCGATCTTGAGCGCGTCGAAGTGCTGCGCGGGCCGCAGGGCACGCTCTATGGCCGCAACGCCACCGGCGGCGCAGTCAACCTCATCACCGCCAAGCCAACCGACAAGCTCGACGGATACGTCCGCCAGACCCTCGGCGGCGATGCGTTCCTGGTTCAGACCGATGCCGCCATCGGAGGACCGATTACCGAGGGCGTTCGCGCTCGCCTCGCCGTGCAACGCATCAAGCGCGATGGCTTCGGCATCAACGAGTTCACCGGCAATCAGATCGACAACGCCAACCAGTGGTCGGTGCGCGGTCACCTGCAGTTCCTGCCGAGCGACAAGCTCTCGATCCTGCTGACCGGCGAACTCCACACCGAGAACGACCGTTCGTTGGCCGTGAAGTTCCGCGAGGTTTCGTTCCCCGGCACGCAGGTGGCCAGCCTCACGGCGCTGGGCCAGCGCACCAATGCAGACGGCAGCGCTGCTTCTTTCGCGAAGAACGTGCGCAATCTGAACACCAACTATGACCCGATCAACGATCGCAAGCAGTACGCCTTCACCGGTATCCTCGATTATGCGGCGTCTGATACGGTCTCGCTCAAGTCGCTGACGAGCTATCGCAATTTCCGCGCGATCTTCTTCCACGACTTCGACATGTCGTCCTACGCTGGCTATCCGCTGGCGCAAACCAACGCCGTGCGCACCAGCGCGAACCACTGGCAGCCGGTCTTCGAAAACCAGTTCAGCCAGGAACTTCAGGCCAACATCGATACCGACAAGCTGCATGCGGTCTTTGCCGGATTCTACCTGAAGGACCACATCCGCGTCGAAAACCACATCGGCTTCGACGTGCTGACCAACACCGATCCCTATCGCGTGCAGTTTGACGGCAAGCTCGACGTTGAGACTTGGGCCGTGTTCGGTAACGTCACCTACGACCTGACCGAACAGTTCTCGCTCAAGGCCGGAGGCCGCTACTCTTGGGAAAAGCGCAAGATCCAGAACAACAGCGGCATCGGCACGGCCGCAACTGGCTTCGTGCTCGATCCTCTGCAGTGGAACACGTCCAAGACCTGGGACGACTTCTCGCCGTCGCTCGGTGTCGAGTTCCGCCCGAACGCCGACGTGATGGCCTATTTCAACTGGTCGCGGGGCTTCAAGTCGGGCACGGCCGAGATCGGTTCGCGCCGTTCGGCAGTGGCTACTACGCCGTTTGTGAACCCCGAGAAGGTCGAGGCCTTCGAAGGCGGCATCAAGTACAGCGCAGGCACGCTGCAGACCAACCTTGCAGTGTTCTACCAGAAGCTCAAGAACGGCCAGTTCCAGCGGACCTTCCCGATCCCGAACCCACCGTTCTTTGCCAGCGCGCTTGAGAACGCGGCAGAATCGCGGGCCTATGGTGCTGAGTTCGAACTGCGCTGGCGCCCGATCGATGGCCTCGCCATCGATGCGTCTGCAGCCTACCTCAACTCGAAGTTCACCAAGTTCTTCTCCAAGAACCCGCTGAATGCGGCCCTCTTCGGTCCCGGCGGCGCGGCGCTGCCTGACGAGGATCTCTCAGGCAATGCCACCCGCATGAGCCCGAAGTGGACGCTGAACTTCAACCCGACCTACACTGCCGATCTTTCGAGCGGTGCAAGCGTGGTGTTCGGCACGAACGTCTCGTATCGTTCGAAGCAGTACCACACTGAGTTCAACGACGATCGCATGGCCGCTGACGCTTATGTGATGGTCGATGCCAACGTGAAGTACCGCCACTCGGACGACCGGACTTCGGTCAACCTGTGGGTGCGCAACCTGACCAATGAACTGGTCTGGGCGGGCAGCTATGCGGTGGCCACGAGCCGCACCATCGGTGGCACGCTGATGCCGCCGCGCACCTACGGCGTCACCTTGGGCTACGAATTCTGATCCACCCCGAAAGGGTAACCTCATCGGGCCGTCGGTTCACTCCGGCGGCCCTTTTTGTTACGCGGTTTGCCAAGGGAGATTCGCATGCAGGGAATGGGTGGGGGCGATTGCCCCTTTGCGTTCAATTTTGACGCCGCGACGTTCAAGGTCGGCGAAACTGTCAGCTACCGCATTGTCGGGAACCCGATGTTCGAGGACATGCCATTCGCGGGTGAGTTGCTCGAGGTGCACAACGACCATGTTGTAATCGCCGGCGACGTCAACGATCCCTCGGTACGCTATCGTGGCACCCGGGAAAGCCGCCCACAGGTGTCGGCGAGCGAGATCTAGGCGGTAATGCCACTCTCGCCGCGATACCACCGGGTCAGGCCCCAGGCGATCGTGGCGATGCCAAGCAGGCCGAGCAGGATGGGCAGGCTGTAGCCAAATCCGCCTGCGAGAATCAGGGCAGCCGCGATAGCGGCCGTGGAACAGCCCAGATCCCAGCCGCCTTCGGTCGCCATGTTGAAACGCAGTGTGCATTGGGAGCGCTGGGCCATGGCATAGAGGGGCGAGAGCATTGCCGTTGCCAACATCGGCATTGCGAGCGCGCCGAGCGCGGTGGCTATGAGCGCGGGAAGGGGAGACGACCAGGCCATTGCTTTGATCAGGAGCACGGCCGCGCCGAACCCATAGGCAAGCGCAAGCGAATGCGTACCGCGTCCGCGGTCGATCAGGCGCCCGATCAGCAGGCTTCCTGCCGCCGCTCCTATGCCCGCCAACGCCATCGCTCCGCCGAAGCTCTCGAAGCTCTGGCCAAGCGTCACGAAAAGCGCGAGATTCCATACCACCACCGAGCAACCTGCCTGCAGGCCCTCGGCAAAGTAGATGCGCCGACCGTTGCGGACGATGGTCGGATCGGCCCGGCTCTCACGGGGAATTTCCGGATTGGCCGCCCCGAAAAGGGGAAGGCCGGCGAGAAGCTGGATCGCGGCAATCACGGCGAAACCCGCAACCGGCCCCGCCCATGAGAGCAGGTATCCTCCGGCTACTGGAGCCACGATCCCCACGGCTGCAGTCGTCGCCTGCTGGATCGACACCTGCTTGCCCATCGCCTCGTTGTCGCCCGCGGCAGACACATAGGCGTGGTAACCGGTCCAGTAGAGTACGCTGCCGAGGCCGGAGACCACGATATACGCCACAAGCATCGGGCCAAGCCCGGAGACGAGCGGCAGCATCAGGAAAGACACTGCGCGAATCCCGACGCCGAGCAGCAGCACCGTCCGCAAGCCATAGGCATAGGCCACCGGCAGGACCGCCGCTCGCAAGGCGAAGCGCGAGAGCAGGACCAGCGCGAAGCTTGCTAGCGCCAGCGAGGGGCTGAGCCCTTGCTTTATCAGGAAGCCCACCACGAACAGGCCACCGCTTGCCTCTACAAACGATTGCAGTCCTGCGTGTGCGTAGATTCGCTGGATCGTGGTGAGCGCCATTTTGCCCTCAGAATTCCATCATTGCGGCAAGGCGACGCGGAGCGACTGCGGCCCAGCTTCGGCGCAGCCAATCGGCAGCGTGATCCCAGTCCACGTCCGGGCGGTTGAGAATCAATCCTGCCCAACCACTCGCGCCATAGTAGGCAGGGCGGAACCAGGTGTCCTCGTCCTGTTCGATCAGCGCGGCCAGTTCGTCCTGTCCGCTGGTCTTGACCAATAGGGCGACATGCGGCGTGCCATGATGCTGGTCGTTGAAGTAGGCGAAATACTTGCCACCGACACGCCATCCGGGAGCGCCATGGCTTTCGCGTTCCTCGACCTCGGGAAGTGCTGCGGTCAGAGCGCGAACCTTCTCCAGGAGCCAGTCCGCGCTGCGCTCACGCGCGACGTAAGCGGCGAGCGTGCGCGAATAGAGCTGGTGCTCGGCAAACAGGACACGGGCGGCGAGACTGTCGCCGGTATCTCCGGGAATAATCGCCACCGGCGTCTGGCCAAGGATCGGGCCATCGTCGAGTTCCGCCGTAACAAGATGGACCGTGCATCCGCCGTGGCTGTCACCCGCCTCGATTGCGCGGTCGTGGGTGTGCAGGCCCTTGTACTTGGGCAGCAGCGATGGGTGGATGTTGAGCATCCGTCCCTCCCAGCGCCCGACGAACTCGGGGCTGAGAATGCGCATGTAACCCGCCAGCGCGATGTAGCGGGCTCCCGCCTTGAGCACTTCGGCTTCCATGAGTGCGTCATGTTCAGGCCGCGGGATGCCCTTGTGAGGCAGGCAGAACGTCGCCACACCTTCGGCCTCGGCCAGCTTGAGGCCCGAGGCTTCCGGGTTGTTCGAAAGCACCAGAACGATTTCGTAAGGGCAATCCGCCGCACGACTGGCATAGAGCAGCGCGGCCATGTTGGTGCCGCTGCCCGATATGAAGACGGCGACGGGAACGCGATCAGCCAAGATGCGTCGCTTCCCACGCTTCGCGCGCCGACCAGGTCTCGACGCTGCCGGTGACCGTGCAGCCCTTCTCGCCCGCAACGATCTCGCCGACGCGATAGACCGTCTCTCCGGCCGCAGTGAGGTCTGCGCTGAGCGATTCGGCTTGCTCGGGTCCTACGGCGAGGATCATGCCGATCCCGCAGTTGAAGGTCCGCGCCATTTCCTCGGGCTCGATGTTCCCCTGCGCCTGAAGGAAGGCCATCAGGCGGCTCTGCTCCCAGCTGTCGGCATCGATGCGGGCGTGCAGGCCTTTGGGCAGAACGCGGGGCACGTTTTCGAGCAGGCCACCACCGGTGATGTGGGCCAGCGCGTTGATTCTGCCTGAGCGGATGAACGGCAGTAGGCTCTTCACGTAGATGCGGGTCGGCTCGATCAGATAGTCGATCAGCAGGCGCTCGTTGTCGAACAGGGCGGGGCGGTCGAGCTTCCAGCCCTTGTCTGCGGCGAGACGGCGGACCAGCGAGTAACCGTTGGAATGAACGCCCGAGGACGCGAGCCCAAGCAACACGTTGCCAGCTGCCACGCGGTCACCGGTCAACTGCTCTCCGCGTTCGACCGCACCGACGCAGAAGCCTGCGAGGTCGTAGTCGCCATCGGTGTACATGCCCGGCATTTCTGCGGTTTCGCCGCCGATCAGCGCGCACCCGGCGATCTTGCAGCCTTCGGCGATGCCGGCCACGACGCGCTCGGCCACGCCATTGTCGAGGCGACCGGTGGCGAAGTAGTCGAGAAAGAACAGCGGCTCGGCGCCCTGCACGATCAGGTCGTTCACGCACATCGCAACGAGGTCGATGCCGATCTGGTCGTGGCGGTCATGGTCGATGGCGAGCTTGACCTTGGTGCCTACGCCATCGTTGCCCGCGACCAGCAGCGGGTCCTTGTAGCCCGCGGCCTTGAGGTCGAAGAAGCCGCCGAAACCGCCCAGTTCGGCATCGGCGCCGGGGCGTGCGGTGGCCTTGGCCAGCGGGCCGATGGCCTTCACCAGCGCGTTGCCAGCGGCAATGTTCACGCCGGCCTTGGCGTAGCTGTAGCTCTCGGGCTTGTTCTGGTCGTCGCTCATGGAGCGCGCGCCTAGCGCTTTCTCGCTTGGATTTCCACTTGCCTTTGGGCAAAAGCCGAGGGCAAGGCCGGTTTGTCCCCGAATGTGCGGCCTCATTGCAATTGGAGTTCCCTTGGTCGCCCTGCGCCTGCCTTTCGAAAAAGCGAAGAACCGCAGGGCCATGGGCCTCGCTCTTGCCCTCCTCGCGGGTGCCGGTGGTGCTGCGCTTTTGGCGCAGATCGAAGGTGATCGCGGCATTCCGCCGATTGCCAGCAACGGCGATTACGAGGTTCGCGGAATCGCGGTAAACGTCAGCGGCGACAACGCAGAGGATGCCCGCAACAAGGGCTGGCGCGAGGCGCAGCGCAAGGCCTGGGCCAAGTTGTGGGAGACCAATGGCAGCGGCGGCGCGGCACCTGGGCTTGATGATTCGACCATCGAATCGATGGTTTCTGCCGTCGTGGTGGAGCGCGAGCAGATCGGCCCGCGTCGGTACATCGCCACGCTTGGGGTGATCTTCGACCGTGCGCGGACCGGCGAGCGGCTCGGTATGACGGGCGTGAAGGCGCGCTCGGCACCGCTGCTGGTCATTCCCGTGCTCTATCAGGGCGGGGTTGCCACCGTATTCGAGACGCGCACGCCCTGGCAGAAGGCCTGGGCCGAGTATCGTACCGGCAGCAGTGCAATCGACTATGTTCGTCCGGCCGGCGCGGGCTCCGATTCGCTGTTGCTGACGGCGGGCCAGCTGGATCGGCGCAGTCGCAACTGGTGGCGCCTGATTCTTGACGAATTTGGTGCGTCCGACGTGATCATACCGATCGCGCGGCTGGAGCGGCAGTTCCCCGGTGGCCCGGTGAACGGCACGTTCACGGCGCGCTATGGCCCGGACAATCGTTTTCTCGGCAGCTTTACTCTCACCGCAAAGAGCGAGGCTGATGTCCCCACGATGCTCGAACAGGCGATTGGCCGACTCGACGGGATTTACACGCAGGCGCTGATTGCAGGCACGCTGAAGCCCGATCCGACGCTGAACATGGCTGCGGAGATCGACCCCAGGCTGATCGAGCAGACTCTCGCCACGGCAGGTCCGGTCGTCGCTTCGACGCAGGCGGCCGGTCCCGACGCAGCACCAGTGGCGACACCCACTACCAGCGCAAGCACGGCAGCGACGACGACTGTGACGATCCAGTTCGCGACGTCCGATGGCGCTGCTGTCGATGCTGGGATGGCCGCTGTACGCGGCGTCGCCGGCGTGAAAAGCGCGGTTTCCTCTTCGATTGCCATCGGTGGCACATCGGTGATGCGGGTGACCTACGCAGGCGATATCGATGCTCTAGCTGCCGCCCTGCGCGCGCAGGGCTGGCGAGTAACCGTGGGGGCTGGCGCCCTTTCGATCCGCAAGTAACCAAAACGGCAATTCGAGCGTATAAGCGGGAAATGTCGTCGCAGATCGCCCTTCCGCTGGTGACAGCGCGCGGAGCCGAGACCGTGGTCATGGGCCGCAGCCTCGCGCCCGTGGTAGATGCGTTGAACGCCGCCGATCGCTGGCCCTTTCAAACGGCGATTCTCGCAGGGCCGCCGCGTTCGGGCAAAAGCCTGCTTGCGCGCTGGTTTGCCGAAAGCGGGGTGGGCGAGGCTTTGGATGGTGCCGACTCGCTTCCGGAGGAAGAACTCTTCCACCGCTGGAACCGCGCTCAGGCTGACGGGCGTCCCCTGTTGCTTGTAACCGACAGGACTCCGGGAGAGTGGACAGTCGCCCTTCCCGATCTCGCCTCCCGTCTGGGATCGGCTTTGCTGATCGAGATCGGCCCTCCTGACGACGAGCTTGTCGCTGGCCTCATCATGGAACATTCGGCACGGCGCGGGCTTGTGCTGGGTGAGCAAGCGGTCGGCTATCTGCTGCCAAGAGTCGAACGATCGCATGCAGAAATCGAGTTGCTGATTGAAACTCTTGACCGGCTGTCTCTTGAGCGTAAATCACCAGTCACCATATCCTTGGCTCGCGACGCACTTGCCGAGCGGACAGGGGAATTCCAGCCGCGCTTGCTTTAAGCGGTTGAAAGAGAGAGAATTGGGGCATGTTTGACGGCCTGATCGCCTATCTGGACTCGATCCGCTCGCGCGACCCTGCGCCCCGTTCGCGCTGGGAAATCCTGCTGTATCCGGGGCTGTGGGCGGTCGGTTTCCATCGCCTCGCCCATTGGCTGTTCGAGGCTGAGCTCTATTTCCTCGCCCGTCTGGTCAACCATTTCTCCCGTTTCGTCACCGCCATCGACATTCACCCGGGCGCCAAGATCGGGAAGCACCTGTTCATCGACCATGGCTTCACAGTGATCGGCGAGACTGCGGAGATCGGCGACAATGTCACGATCTACCAGTGCGTCACGCTGGGTGGCACGAACCCTGCGAACGGCGTTCCCGGCAAGCGTCACCCTACGCTTTGTGACAATGCGATCATCGGCTCGGGCGCCCAGATCCTCGGTCCTATCACGGTCGGCCCTCGTGCACGCGTTGGCGCGAATGCCGTGGTGACCGACGACGTGCCCGAAGGCGCGACAATGGTCGGTCTGAAAGCTCGCTCCACGCTTGTGCCCGCCGAGACGTGGCTCAAGGAGTTCATCCCCTACGGCACTCCCTGCAAGGAGCCGTGCGAACCCAATGGCGGCACGCGGGTTGACGAACTGGAAGCCGAATTGGCCCTGCTCAAAGCACAGGTTGCTGCGTTGATCGCGGCGCAGGACGGTGAAACTCCTGCTCCGACCCCCACCACCGTGGGCCGGAGGACGCGCCGCTGAGCTTGGGTGGGCCGGATGCCGGAACTCCCGGCAGCGTGGTGCCCTTTCCCGCTGCGCGTGCCGTTCAGCAGATCGGCTTCGAAAGGCTTGAACTGCTGAAAATCCTCGATCTCTATGGGAGGATGGTCGCGGCAGGCTTCTGGCGTGATTATGCGATGGACTTTGGCAAGGATGCAGCCGTTTTTGCGGCCTTCAAGCGCACGGCCGAGCGCCCTACTGCCCGCATCGAAAAGCGCCCTTCGCTGCGCGGCAAGCAAGGCATGTGGGCGCTGTTCGGCGAGGCGGGCCAAGTGCTCAAGCGCGGCCACGACCTCGCAGGCGTTCTCTCCCCGCTCGAACGCAAGCTGTTGAAGGTGGTCGAGGACTAGGGACCCTAGCCTTTCGGCTTGAGCAGGAAATTCATCCAGCAACTGGCAAGCGGCTTGGCCCGGTCCGCTTGCCATGCTTCGGCGCGGACGTTGGCGATGCGCCGTCCTGCACGGATCACTTCCCCGCGCGCGAAAGTTTCGACCGTGATGCCCCCCCTCAGGTACTCGACCGAGATGTTCACCGGCTTGATGCTGACCATCGTGTCTTCCTCGCCCAGTCCGGCGTGCAGAGCCATGATGGCGGCAATCTCGAGCATGCCCGCAATGGCCCCGCCATGAAGATAGCCGGGACGGCCCATCGCGCGGTCGGAGAAGTCCATGGCCAGAAGCGGAGCCCCGTCGAGCAATCCCGCTACCCGCATGCCCATCGAACGCGCATAGGGCGGGAGACGGTCTGACAGCATTCTTGCCTGATCCGTCACGTCGTCTTCTCCGGATCGCGAGACCAGCCGTCAGCTTCGACCTGAATGAAGATTCCGGCTGCATGCGCTACCGGGTCGGCAATGTCGCCATCGTGGGCAATGCCCCGGACGAATGCCATAGACTTCTTCAACTGATAGCATTCGGCCCATGCGATGATCGTCTTTCCGGGCGTCGCGGCCCGGACATAGTCCACTCGCAGGTCAAGAGTTACCTGAGGACGAAACCCGCCACGCAGTGCCCAAACCGACATCGAAGTTGCGTTGTCGAGCAGGCTGATGATTGGGCCGGACGCAAGAACGCCGGTTTCGGGATCGCCGACAAGGTCTTCTCGCCACGGTAAGGCCAGTTCGACCCAGTTCTCGCCATGCGTGCGGTACTGCATGCCGATGAAGCCGGTATGGCCATGGCGCGTCATGAACTTGCCGAACTTTGACGGATCGAAATTCAGGCCCGGCGGTATCGCGGGGCGGCCACCAGTGCTGTCAGGCTTGCTGTCCATCGGGATTTCACTGCCGCACGCCAAGCAGGAATACAAGTGGATTAAGCGCTTGGTTAAAATGCACTCCCCGCAAGCGCGTCGATGGCTCCCTGAAGGATCAGCGCAGCAGCATGGGAATCGATTCGTTCGGCCCGCTTGGCTCGGCTGAAATCCTGCTCGATCATTGCGCGTTGAGCGGCCTGCGTGGTCCAGCGTTCGTCCCAGAGCAGGATGGGCAGACCGATATCCTCAAGATTGCGCGCAATGGCCCGCGCGCCTTGCGAGCGCGGGCTCTCCGAACCATCCATGTTGAGCGGTAGTCCGATAACCAGACCGCGCACATCGCGCTCGGCGATCAATGCGGCGAGGCTGGCCTTGTCCGCCATGAACTTGCTTCGTTTGATCGTCTTGCCTGCCGTGGCGAATCGCCAATCCCGATCGCACAGGGCAATGCCGATGGTCTTCGTGCCCGTGTCGAGACCCATCAGCACGCCACCCTCGGGAAGTAGATCGCGCATTGAAAGGGCGGACTGGGTGATCACCTTGCGGCCTCTCCGCGTGCCTTTTCCCAAGCTGCGGTCCGCCGTCCGACGTCTGCGCGCAGGTTCGCCCAGAACAGCGGGATGTCATAGACGTGGTAATTATTGCCTGGCAGGACGAAAGGCCCGAGATCCGGCGGGTCTCCGATCATCAGCAAGCCGGTGCCGACATCGCAGCGGGCAGGGACGGCCTTGGCGATCATCTCGCCACTCTTCAGGTCCTTGCTGGGTTTGAGCGTGCCGAGGTTGGCCGAAGCGGGCGCCTGTCCGCCAATGCTCCCAGTAAGCGGGTTGGTGCAAAGCACGGGCCTTGCATCCTTGGCCTTTCCGTCAAGCGCGGGGCGCGTGCGATACGCCTCCAGCACAAGTTGCGGGTCGGCTGGTTCCGCAAAGCTCGACCAAGTCATGATGCAGCCAGTGGCATCGCTCCTGCTGCAAGCTGGCAGGCCAAGGGCGGGCAGGTCATGCTCTACGGAGATCGGCCACCCGATCGGGTAGGCCGCCACGACCCGGGCGGCCAGAGGTGTTCCGGCAACACGATCCTTCAAAAGGTGCATCAGGTGAAGTGCGCCCTGACTGTGCCCCGCCAGCACGATCGGAACATCAGACGGCGTTGCTGCCAGAAAGGCGTCAAAGGCCTGCCGGACATCGAGGTAGGCTGTATCCAAGGCCAGCTCGCCCTCGGCCTTGTCGGTGAGAAATGCACCGAAGGCGGCCTGCCGATAGCGCGGTGCCCATACCTGCGCCTGCTCATTGAAGGCAGAGGCCATTCCTTGGACGAAATAGGTCGCGCGGCGATTCGTATCGTTATCGTCGAGCGGGCCGTTCCAGCGTTCGCGCGCGAGATAGCTGGTCGGATGAATGAAGAACACTGCGGCAGATTTGCCCGGACCGACGCTCTTCTTCACTCCTTCGGGGAGCCACTGTGCAGGATCGTTGGCACCCAGACCAGGGCGGGCAAGCCACATCCGGTTGCCGGCATAGGCATCTGCGGGCAGCGGATCGAGTCGGGCGTAAGCCACGCGCGGTACGAACGCGAAGCGGCTGAGTTCGTTCTGCCAGATGCGCAGCACGAATAGCGCTGCAATGACCATCACGGCAAGCAAAGCGATAAGATAGAGGAACTTGCGGGCCATCAGTAGCGGACTTTCAGGCTGGATTGCGCTTTGCGTCGTTGCGCTCTGCCTGCCGCTCAAGTGCGATCTTGAGCATGGCAACGATCGGGTCGGCAAGCATCAGGCCGAGGATGCCGAACAGCAACCCGAACATGAGCTGTGCTCCCAAGACCAGCGCAGGTGCAAGATCGGCAGTACGCTTGGCCACCATCGGCACGATGATGTTTCCATCGACCGTCTGCACGATCACGTAGACCGCGATGCAGAACAGACCCATCTCCGTCCCGCCAGAGAAGCCGACCATGATCATCAGCGCACCCGAGATCGGTGCGCCGATGTTGGGCAGGAACGCCAGCAGCCCGGTCAGCAGGCCCAGCAGTGCCGCCATCGGCACGCCCCACCACGCAAGCAGTGCCCAGGTGGCCACGCCTTCGACAGCCATGCCAATGAGTCGTCCGAACAGCAGCATGCGCAGCGACTTGCCCATGCGCAGTGCGGTGCCTTCCCATTGCTCGCGGCTGTCTTCCGGCAGCAGCCAGGCAACGCCGCGCCGGTACAAGTCCGGCTCCAGCACGAAGTAGATCGAGAGGATGAAGATCAGGAAAGCTGTGGTGAAGCCGCCAAAGATACCCCCCAATGCCCGCGTCACCTGCCCGACGCTGCCCAGCACCTGACTGGCAATGCCTTGCAGATCGAAGCTTTGCATGGAAATGCCGTGGCCTTGCGCCCAAAGCGTGAGATTGCTGATCTGGGTCTGGATCACTTGGGGCAACTGTGCGGCCTGCTCCGCGATCTGCCCGCCGGCAAAGATGACAAGCCAGATAAGGAAGGCGAAAGCACCAAGAAGGACGAGGGTGATCCGCACACCGCGCGGCAGCCAAGGTGCGGCGCGCGCAATCAAGCGCTGCCCACCATCAATCATTGCTGCAAAGACCACGCCGCCGATGATCACCATGATCGGCTGAGCGAGCATCACTGCCAGAGCAAACAACCCGGCGATTCCGAGCCAGACCGTGGCTTTCTTGGCCTCGCGGCGGACCAGATCGTCAGTGATGTCGGTCGGGCCGGTACTCGTTGCCGGGCTCGTCTCGTCCATGCGTTTCAAGGCTCCCCTGTTTTGCCATCGGGTAGAGGCTGGCGCCGAATTTCAGGCCGCAGTCTGGTCCACGCACGGCCGTCGCGCAAGGCAGGCCACCACGTCGCCGGGTTCCAGTTTTCGCTGCCATCGAGCGAGAACGTGACGAATTCCGCTCGCCCGCCGACATTGGCAAGCGGCACCGGTCCGCCGAGTCCCCGTTCCTCGATCGGAGCACGGCTGTCTGCCGAATGGTCACGGTTGTCGCCCATCAGGAAGACATGGCCTTCAGGCACGCGCGTTTCCGGATAGTTGTCCAGCATCTGGTCCATGTGATCGATGATCACGTAGCTCGCGCCGTTGGGCAATGTCTCGCGAAAGGCGGGCAACTCATAGACTTCGCGCCCATCGGCAAGCCGCGTCTGGTAGCGTTCGAACATGTCGTAGCAAGGCGCGCCATCGCAGCTCAGTTGCGGGTCCGCCGGAATCTGTACCGGTGGCTCCGCCTGCTGCGGCACGAGCTTGCCGTTTAGGATGATCTGGCCGTGGATCACCGCGATTCGGTCTCCGGGAAGAGCCACAACGCGCTTGATGTAGTCCTCATCACGGTCAGGTGGAACCGCGATGACGATGTCGCCGTACTCCGGCGTCCGCGGCAGAATTCGCTCCTGCCCGCGCGGCAGGACGTGGAACGAGGCCGAGACCCACGACCATCCATAGGGATACTTCGAGACGATCAGCCGGTCGCCCACCAGCAGGTTGGGCATCATCGAGATCGACGGGATGTAGAAGGGCTTCGCTATCAGGCTGTGGAAGGTGACCACTGCTAGCAGCATTAGGAAGAGCCCTCGAATCTCGGCCCACCAATCCACGCCGCCGGGCGGGGGTGGGGGAGGGGAGACCTGTTCGGGCGAATGGTCGGACGGCTGTTCGGTCAAGCGTCGAGCTTTTCAGCAAGGGGGCGGGCCTCGATCACCACGAAGGCCTGTGCCCAGGGATGATCGTCGGTCAGTGTAAGGTGGACAACGGCTTGGTATCCCTCGGGCGTGATGGCGGCAAGGCGGGCTGATGCACCGCCGGTCAGCGCGAGAGTGGGCGCACCGGACTTGGCGTTGACCACCCCGATGTCTTTCATGAACACCCCGGCTTTGAACCCGGTTCCAACCGCCTTGGAGAAAGCTTCCTTGGCTGCAAACCGCTTCGCCAGCGTTCCGGCCATGGTATAGGGGCGGCGCGCGGCTTTCGCCTTTTCCACATCGGTGAATACGCGGTTGATGAACCGCTCGCCGAAGCGATCCAGCGAGTTCTGGATGCGTTCAATGTTGCAGAGGTCAGAGCCGATGGCGATGATCATGCGATCGCCTTCACCGAGCCTCATCCATCAGGTCGCGCATCCTCCGGACCGCGCTCTCCAGCCCGACGAAGATCGCCTCGCCTATAAGGTAATGCCCTATGTTCAGCTCCGCGAGCTGCGGTATCGCTGCAATCGGCTGAACGTTTTCATAAGTCAGCCCATGGCCTGCATGCGGCTCGATCCCATTGCGAGCAGCGAGTGCGGCCATATCTGCAATCCGCCTGAGTTCCACTGCGCGCTGCTCGCCATCCGCGTGGGCGTATTCACCAGTGTGGAGTTCAACCACTGGCGCGCCGAGCTTCATTGCAGCTTCGATCTGGCGCGCTTCGGGGGCGATGAACAGGCTGACGCGGATGCCTGCATCTCTGAGGCGCGAAACGATCGGTGCGAGTCGGTTATGCTGGCCTGCAGCGTCCAGCCCGCCTTCGGTGGTGCGTTCCTCGCGCCGTTCGGGCACGATGCAGGCGGCATGCGGCTTGTGACGCAGCGCTATCTCGACCATCTCCTCCGTCGCCGCCATTTCGAGGTTCAACGGCAGGTTGGTTGCCGCCTGAATCCGCGCAAGGTCCTCGTCGCGGATGTGTCGGCGATCTTCGCGCAAATGTGCAGTGATGCCGTCTCCGCCGACGCTGGCAACGATCTCCGCCGCGCGCACGGGATCGGGATGATCCCCGCCGCGCGCGTTGCGGATCGTCGCCACGTGATCAATATTGACGCCGAGGCGGAGGCGGCCCGGTACAAGCACGTTCATCAGGGCTTGGCCCGGCTGCCTGGCTTTACCGCTTCAGTCGCCGCGAGTTCGGGCGGCAACTCGTCTGGTGCGTAAGTCGGGAAGTTCAGCGCGACGAGCGGGAAGAAGGGCACGCCGAGATCGACGCTGCCTGCCGAACGGTCGACCAGAGACGCAGCCGCAATCACCACGCCGCCAGCTTCCTCGATCGCCTTGATCGCCTCGCGGCTGGAAAGCCCGGTGGTGACCACGTCTTCGACCATCAGCACCTTCTCGCCCGGGTTGAGCGAAAACCCGCGGCGCAGCTCGAACGTGCCAGTGGGACGCTCGACGAACATCGCCTCGACTCCGAGCGCGCGACCCATCTCATGGCCGATGATCACGCCGCCCATCGCTGGCGCCACGACCTTCTGGATCTGCTGGCGAAGCTCGCGCGGAATCTTCTGTGCGGTTGCCGCAGCAAGGCGCGATGCGCGCATCGGGTCCATCAGGACGCGCGCGCACTGAAGATAATGTGCGCTGTGCCGGCCCGATGAGAGGAGGAAGTGTCCCTCGAGCAGGGCTTGGCTGGCGCGGAATTCGGAAAGGATCTCGTCTTCGAGCATCGTTCTGCCTGAAATACTGCTGCAATGCACCGCAAATGGCCCTTGCCCGCGCCCGGGGCAACCCTTTTCGAACCCATGTGTAACCGAGTGTTACCGCCTTGCCCGAATGGCCATGGAAGCCCCATGAAAAATATGCGTTCTGCGGCTTGAGGCTTGTGACAGCTACGCGTATAGGCCGCTCCAATCGAGGGACTTAGGGAAGGGGCGAGAGCACCTTCCTGATGCAGCGCAACAAGCGCGCAAACAGGGAAAAAGCGGAAACTTTGACGATGAGTCTTGCCGATACCGCCCGTTCCATGGGCAAAGCTTTCCGGACATTTGGCCGGACCCTTGGCGTCGCTGCTGCGCTGACTTTCGGAGCTCAGGCGATGGCTGCTGCACCGGCTACGCCGGCTGCTGCTGAGGCGCCTGCGGCTGTAGCCAGCGATTCGGCAGCCGTTGCTGCCGCCGCGCCTGCTACCGCTGCTGCGGCTCCTGCCCCCGCTGCCGAAGCCGCTCCGGTTGACAAGGGGTACTACTCCCCGATGAAGCCGACGCCCGGCAAGGGTCAGCCGGTGGACAAGGGCTGGACCTTCCAGGACCAGTACTCGCCGACTGGCGAACAGGCGCTGTGGATGCACGACGTGATCCTCATGCCGATCATCGTCGCGATCTCGATCTTCGTGCTGATCCTTCTGGTGATTGTGGCTGCCCGCTTCAACAAGCGTGCGAACCCGGTCGCTTCCAAGACCAGCCACAACACGCTGATTGAAGTCGTCTGGACGCTGGTTCCGGTGCTGATCCTTGTGGTCATCGCTGTTCCGTCGATCAGGCTGCTCGCTCATCAATACGAGCCTGCTCCTAAGGGTGCGGTCACGGTCAAGGTTACCGGGTACCAGTGGTACTGGGGCTACACTTATCCCGATAACGGCGGTTTCGAAGTCATTTCGAACATGCTGTCGGAAGAAGATGCGCTCAAGGCCGGTGAGCCGGGCCACCTCGCGGTCGACAATCGCATGGTCGTTCCCGTTGGCGAGCCGATCCGCATCCAGACCATCGGTTCGGACGTGATCCACGCCTTTGCCGTGCCGTCGCTGTGGTTCAAGCTCGACGCCGTTCCGGGCCGTATCAACGAGAAGGTGCTCTTCATCAAGGAGCCGGGCCTCTATTACGGCCAGTGTTCCGAGCTGTGCGGCGCCCGTCATGGCTATATGCCGATCGCGGTGGAAGCCCTGCCGCGCGACAAGTTCGAGGCCTGGGTGAAGACCCAGCCCGGCGGCACCGTGGGTGCGGCTCCTGCCGCCCCTGCCGCCTGACGCGAAGTTCATGGACAAGGTTTGACCGAGATGGCCACCATTCCCGCAAACGAAGGTTTCGATGCGCATCACGATGCGCACGACCACGATCATGACCACAAGCCGGGCTTCTTTGCCCGCTGGTTCATGTCCACCAACCACAAGGACATCGGTACGCTCTACCTGATTTTCGCGATCTTCGCGGGGATCATCGGCGGAGCCGTGTCGGGCATCATGCGCGCCGAACTGGCCGAGCCGGGTATCCAGTACCTCGGCTGGTGGACCAACTTCGTCGGCGGCAATGCTGCCGATTTCAACCAGACGCTCCACATGTGGAACGTGCTGATCACCGCGCACGGCCTGATCATGGTGTTCTTCATGGTCATGCCCGCGATCATCGGCGGCTTCGGGAACTGGTTCGTTCCGATCATGATCGGCGCGCCGGACATGGCCTTCCCGCGCATGAACAACGTCTCGTTCTGGCTGACGTTCGTGGGCTTCTGCTCCCTCATGCTCTCGGCTTTCATGCCGGGTGGCACCGGTATTGGCGCTGGTACGGGCTGGACGGTCTACGCACCGCTCTCCACTTCGGGTTCGGTCGGTCCTGCTGTCGACTTCGCGATCTTCTCGCTCCACCTTTCGGGCGCTGGCTCGATCCTGGGCGCGATCAACTTCATCACCACCATCTTCAACATGCGCGCGCCGGGTATGACCCTGCACAAGATGCCACTGTTCGTATGGTCGGTGCTGGTCACCGCGTTCCTGCTGCTGCTGGCACTGCCGGTTCTGGCCGCCGCCATCACCATGCTGCTGACCGACCGTAACTTCGGCACGACGTTCTTCGATCCTGCCGGCGGTGGTGATCCGGTTCTCTATCAGCACCTGTTCTGGTTCTTCGGCCACCCCGAAGTGTACATCATGATTCTGCCGGGCTTCGGCATCATCAGCCAGATCATCTCGACCTTCTCGAAGAAGCCGGTGTTCGGCTACCTCGGCATGGCCTACGCCATGGTCGCGATCGGCGTGGTCGGGTTCATCGTGTGGGCACACCACATGTACACCACCGGCCTCGACGTGAACACAAAGATGTACTTCACCGCCGCAACCATGGTCATCGCGGTGCCGACCGGCATCAAGATCTTCTCGTGGATCGCGACGATGTGGGGCGGCAGCCTCGAGTTCAAGTCGCCGATGGTATGGGCAATCGGCTTCATCTTCCTGTTCACCGTGGGCGGCGTCACCGGCGTTGTGCTGGCGAACGGCGGCGTGGACGATAACCTGCACGACACCTACTACGTGGTCGCGCACTTCCACTACGTGCTGTCGCTGGGCGCGGTGACCTCGCTTTTCGCCGGGTTCTTCTACTGGTTCCCGAAGATGAGCGGCCGCATGCACTCCGAGTTCCTGAGCCACCTGCAGTTCTGGATCTTCTTCGTCGGCGTGAATCTGATCTTCTTCCCGATGCACTTCCTCGGGGTCCAGGGCATGCCGCGTCGCTATCCCGACTACGCAATGGCCTACTCGTACTGGAACAAGATCGCTTCGATCGGCTACGTCATCATGGCCGTCTCGATCGTGATCTTCTTCATCAACATCCTCTACGCCTTCCTTGCGGGCAAGAAGGCTGAAGCCAACTACTGGGGCGAAGGTGCGACGACGCTGGAGTGGACCCTGTCCTCGCCCCCGCCGTTCCACCAGTTCGAAACCCTGCCGGTGATCGACGACGTAGCTCACGCACACTGAGCCAGTCGTTGGCCCAAGGGCTGAGACACGAAAGGGCCTCCGGAGCACGATCCGGGGGCCTTTTTCGTTGCCGCTGCATTGCTGCAGGGACAGCCCTTTTAGGTGTCGGCTCGCCTCGTCCCCTTTCGCTTTCCATGAACGTCCGCTGCGCGTATAGGCGCGGCCAATCATGGATTCTGCACCCCCCCTTGGCTCGACCGTAGCCCTGCCCGCGGAGTGGCGCGATTTCTTCGCGCTGACCAAGCCGCGCGTGATGACGCTCGTCATCTTCAGCGGCCTGTGCGGCCTTCTTGCCGCTCCGGGCGAGATACACCCCGTCCTCGCCTTCACCGCCATCCTGTGCATCGCCATCGGTGCCGGTGGCGCGGCCGCGCTCAACATGTGGTGGGAAGCCGATCTCGATGCGGGGATGAAGCGTACCTCCAAGCGTCCGCTTCCGTCGGGTCGCATGGACCCCACATCGGCCCGTGACTTCGGCTTTGCGCTGTCTGGCGCTTCGATCGTGATCATGGGGCTGGGCGTGAACTGGCTCGCTGCTGCGATTCTCGCTTTCTCGATCTTCTACTACGCCTGGATCTACACGGTCTGGCTAAAGCCGCGCACACCGCAGAACATCGTGATCGGTGGCGGGGCAGGGGCGTTTCCGCCTCTGATCGGCTGGGTAGCAGTCACGGGCGACATCACGCTGATGCCGGTGCTGCTGTTCCTGATCATCTTCATGTGGACGCCACCACACTTCTGGGCACTAGCCCTGTTCGTGCAGATCGATTACGCCAAGGTCGGCATCCCGATGATGCCAGTGGTGGCGGGTGAGAAGTCAACCCGCCGCCAGATCCTGATCTACGCGCTGTTCCTTCTGCCAGTCACGCTCGCACCTTGGTGGATCGGCGGCACGGGCTGGGTCTATGGCGTTTCCGCGCTGGTGCTGGGTCTGGTCTTCGTGCTGCTCTCGATCAAGGTCGGGCTTCGCAAGACAGGTCCGGACGACAAGATGCTGCCGGAGAAGCGGCTGTTCGGATACTCGATCCTGTACCTTTTCGTCCTTTTCGGCATGCTGGCGGGGGACCGGCTTGCCACTGTCCAAGGCTGGCAATGATGAACGACCCCCTCGATCACGTGCATCTCTCCAAGGAAGAATCCGAGCTCTATCGGGCCCGGCAGCGCAGCCGCAACAAGGTCATGGGCATCGTGCTCGGCTCGCTCGCGATCCTTTTCTTCGCGATCTCCATCGTGAAAATCGCCGCGCAGGTGACGGGGAACCACTGACATGGCGACGATGCTCGCGCCGGATGCGCGGAAGAATCGCAAGGTCGCCCTGATCGCGGCCGGTGGGGCGCTGGCCATGCTTGGCCTAGGCTACGCCTCGGTGCCGCTTTATCGCCTGTTCTGTCAGGTCACCGGCTACGGTGGCACAACCCAGCGCGCAGATGCGGAAAAGCTCGCGGGCGTGAAAGTTGCAGGCAAGATGATCCGCGTCCGCTTTGACGCAAATACCGCGCCCGGCCTTCCGTGGATGTTCAAGCCGCAGCAGGTCACGCAAGACCTGCGCATCGGTGAACGCAAGATCGCGACATTCGAGGCCCGGAACCTTTCCGGCCGCCCGATCACCGGCACGGCGATCTTCAACGTCTCGCCCGAACAGGCAGGCAAGTATTTCAACAAGATTCAGTGCTTCTGCTTCACCCAGCAGAAGCTGACGCCGGGTCAGGACGTGCGCATGCCAGTGATCTATTATGTGGATCCGGCGATTCTCGACGATCCGGGCGCGAACAACATCGAGGAGATCACGTTGAGCTATACGTTCAACGAGACCCCGGAAAGCGCGGCGCAAGCCCGCAATTCTGCTGAGGGCAAGCCTATCGCTCTCTTGGCAGAAAAGCCTCTGGACCGCGCGCAAGTGCGGCGATAAAGGCCCAAGTGAACTGCGCCCGAAGCGTCCTGCTGCGGGCTAGCCATTACGACCAGACTGACTGGGGGAATTGAGGCGATCATGGCCGGCGCAAAGAACCACGATTATCATATCCTTCCGCCCGACGTGTGGCCCTTCATCGGTGCCATCTCGGCGCTGACGATGACCAGCGGCGGCGTGCTCTACATGCACAAGATGGCCGGTGGCCATGCCGTGTTCTTCGCAGGCCTGCTGGGCGTGATCGTCACGTTCTTCTCGTGGTTCGGCAAGATCATCAAGGAAGCCCACGCAGGCGACCACACCCCCGTCGTTCAGCTTCACCAGCGCTACGGCATGATCCTGTTCATCGCTTCGGAAGTGATGTTCTTCGTCGGCTGGTTCTGGGCCTTCTTCGACTTCTCGCTGTTTCCTTCGACGCTGGCCGAAGTGGTCGGTGGCCAGTGGCCGCCCAAGGCGATCGAGGCGGTCATGGACCCGTTCGACCTGCCGCTGCTCAATACGCTGATCCTGCTCTGCTCGGGCACGACGCTCACCTGGGCGCACCACGCGCTGATCCATGGTGACCGTGAAGGCCTCAAGAAGGGCCTGTGGGCCACGATCATCCTCGGCGCCGTGTTCTCGATGATCCAGGCTTACGAGTATGCGCACGCACCGTTTGCCTTCGGTACCAACACCTATGGCTCGGCCTTTTACATGGCCACCGGGTTCCATGGCTTCCACGTGATTGTCGGCACGATCTTCCTGGTCGTCTGCCTGATCCGCGCATACAAGGGCCACTTCACCCCGCGCCAGCACTTCGGTTTCGAAGCGGCCGCGTGGTACTGGCACTTCGTCGACGTGGTGTGGCTGTTCCTGTTTGTCGCCATCTACGTGTGGGGCGGCTGGGGCTACAAGATCCACTGATGCCAGACGGCGAAAGCCAGAAAACGAAGGGGCAGCCGGGAATTACCCAGGCTGCCCTTTTCGGTTTGTGCCCGCGCTGCGGCGCCAAGGGGCTGTGGGCAGGGCCTGCCGCACTGACAGAGCAATGCGGCTCTTGCGCGCTTGAATTCGAGCGTCATGAACCACGCGGACGCGGCATGTACGTCGTCGTACTGCCGGTCACGATCTTGCTGGTTCTGGCGGCATTGAAGCTTGATGATTTGATCCAGCTACCGATCTGGGCATTGATAGCCCTTTGGGGCGTCGTGGTGCCAATTGTGGTGACCGGCGCGCTGCGCTTCGCCAAGACAGTGGCGCTGTTCGCGCGACTCGACAGAGAAGGACTGCTGTAATGCGGCGCGTGCCGATCGTTTCCACTGTCATCGTCATCGCTGCCGTCCTGACGATGATCGGGCTTGGCGTCTGGCAGCTTGAGCGCCTCCAGAGGAAGCAGAACCTGCTCGCGCATTATGCCACCGCGATGAGCGATTCGGTGGAGGCCTCGTTCCCCTCGGCAAACCCGGAGGAAGTGGAAGCCGTGCTGTTTCGCCGTGCCACGGTCGATTGCCGCTTCACCTCGCAATGGAACTCGATCTCCGGTCGCAACACGAGTGATGAGGCTGGCTACGTCCACATCGTGCTGTGCGGCATTGACGGCAATCGCACGGCCTATGTTCAGGCAGGCTGGACCCAAGGGCCGCAGCATCCTGACTGGAAGGGCGGCAAGGTCAGCGGCCTGATCGCACCCTATATCGGCGGCACTGCCCGCCTGATCGCCGATCCGCCCGCTCCTGGTTTCACCGCCAGTGCCAGGCCCGACCCCAACGACATCCCCAACAACCATCTCGCCTATGCCGTGCAATGGTTCTTTTTCGCAGGCGTTGCGCTCGTCATCTACGTGCTCGCCCTGCGCAAGCGTTGGCGCGAGCGCGGTTGACGCCTGAATCCTTGCCCTTTGCCCCCATGGCCGCTAACCGCGCAAACCCATGAAGTACGTCAGCACCCGGGGGCAGGCACCCTCGCTCGATTTCCAGGGCGTCACGCTCGCAGGCCTCGCTTCCGATGGCGGTCTTTACGTGCCCGAGACCTGGCCGCAGTTCAGCGCGGACGAGATCGCCGCGATGGCCGGGCTGCCCTACGCCAAGCTGGCGCAGACGATCATGCAGCCCTTCGTGGGCGATTGCCTGACGCCGGAACGCCTGCTCGAATTGTGCGAGCAGGCCTATGGCCGCTTCGCCCACGCCGCCGTAGTGCCGCTCAAGCAGCTCGATGAAACCCAGTGGGTGCTCGAACTCTTCCACGGCCCCACTCTCGCGTTCAAGGACGTCGCGCTCCAGTTGCTCGGCCTGCTGTTCGAGGAATTCCTCGCGCGTGGTGACGATCACATCACCATCGTCGGTGCCACCTCGGGCGACACAGGCTCTGCCGCCATCGACGCGGTCGCCGGTCGCGCCAAGGTCGACATCTTCATGCTCCACCCGCATGGCCGCGTGTCCGACGTGCAGCGCCGCCAGATGACCACGGTCATCGCGCCCAACGTCCACAACATCGCCATCGACGGCAGCTTCGACGACGCCCAGGCAATGGTGAAGCGCATGTTCAACGACAGCGCGATGACGAGCCGCTTCGGCATCGCGGCAGTGAACTCGATCAACTGGGCCCGCCTCATGGCGCAGGTGGTCTATTACTTCTACGCCGCGCTCCAGCTCGGCGCGCCGCAGCGCAAGGTTGCGTTCTCGGTGCCCACCGGAAACTTCGGCGATGTGTTTGCCGGATACGTGGCAGCGAAGATGGGCCTGCCGATCGAGCGCCTGATCGTTGCTACCAACGTCAACGACATTCTCCACCGTGCGCTCTCGACCGGCGACTATTCGGCCAGCACGGTCACGCCCACCGCTGCGCCCTCGATGGACATTCAGGTCTCCTCGAACTTCGAACGCCTGCTGTTCGACGGCTGCGGTCGCGATGGTTCGGCGATGGCCGGGCAGATGAAGCACTTCGAAGCCACCAAGGCGATGCAGCTGACCAACCAGCAGCGCGAATCGGCGGCAGAACTGTTCACCTCCGAGCGCGCGGATGCCGGACAGATGGCCAATGCCATGCGCTGGGCTTACGAGGCCTGCGGCGAAGTGCTGGACCCGCACACCGCCATCGGCCTTCACGCCGCGCGTGTTGCCGAGGGCATCCCGGCAGGCATCCCCATTGTCACGCTTGCGACCGCACACCCGGCAAAGTTCGTCGATGCGGTCGAGCGCGCCACCGGCGTGCGCCCCGGCCTGCCGTCGCGAGTGGGAGACCTGTTCGAACGCGAGGAGCGCTACGACCGCCTCCCCGGCGAGTACGACGCAGTCGCCGCCTACGTTGCCGAGCGCGCGACGCTCAAACATGGCTGATCTCGATCTTCAGCCCAAGCTGATGGTCGGTGAGGGCTGGGCGGACTTCGTCCTGCTCGACTCTGGTCATGGCCGAAAGCTGGAGCAATACGGCCCGCATCGTTTCATCCGCCCCGAACCGCAGGCGATGTGGACTCCGCGGACGGCCGATTGGCGCGCCGATGCCGAGTTCGTTCCCGGTTCCGACGAGGACGGCGGCGGGCGCTGGCAATTTGACCGGCCCGTACCCCGCGATGGCTGGGAGCTTGGCTGGAACGACGTCCGCTTCACCGCCTCTTGTACTCCCTTCCGCCATCTTGGCTTCTTTCCGGATATGGCCCCGGTGTGGGACTGGATGGGCGAACGCCTTGAAGGAAAAGCGGAAGCGCAGACCCTGAACCTGTTCGGCTACACCGGCGTCGGCACGCTGGCTTTGTCCGAATACGGCCCCGTCACGCACGTCGATGCATCGAAGAAGTCCGTCGCGCAGGCCCGCGCCAACGCCCAGCTTTCGGGAATGGCCGAGCGCCCGGTCCGCTGGATCGTCGACGATGCCGCCAAGTTCACCGCCCGCGAAGTCCGCCGCGGACGCCGCTACGACGGCATTATCCTCGATCCGCCCAAGTTCGGCCGCGGGCCCGATGGTGAAGTCTGGCGGCTTGAGGAAAGCCTCCCCGGCCTCGTTGTCGATTGCGCAAATCTGCTTGATGCCGACAGCCGCTTCCTGTTCCTCACCGTCTATGCCGTGCGAATGTCCTCGCTGGCCATTGCCGGGCTGCTGGCCGAAGCGCTGAAGGACTTGCCCGGAACGATCGAACACGGCGACCTTTGCATCCGCGAGCAGGGCGAGGGCGGACGTCACCTGCCCACGGCGATCTTCGCTCGCTGGAAAAACTGAAATCCCCCAGGCGCAATGGACTTGAGCCTGCGCCGGTGCCAAAGAGCGCATCCCATGTCCGACAGCCTGATCCTCGAAGTCGCCAATCTTGAAACCGATGTCCTCACCGGGATCTATTCGGAAGAGACCGGCCGCCCACAGCCGCTGCGCATCACGATGCGTGTCGGGCTCAAGCAACAGGACCGGTACACCCCTGATTGCCCGCTCACGGCCAGCAAGAATTACATGGACCTCAAGTTCGCAGCCACCGAAGGTTTGCCCAAGGGGGTGCATTTCAAGCTGATCGAGGCCGTGGCAGATCACATCATCGAAACGCTGATGCTGCAGGATGATCGGGTGATGTGGATTGAAGTGAAGATCGTGAAGCTGGCGATCAGCGAGAACGGCGAGGAAATCGGCATTACGCTGAAACGCGAGAGGAAGGCCTGATGGCAGATCCGCTGTTCCGGCCGCTCGCGCTGGTAACCGGCGGCTGGCGGCGAATTGGCGGAGCGATTGCCCGAAAGCTGGCGACCGAAGGCTGGGACCTTGCCCTCCACGCCCATCGCGCCTCCACTTTCGATCAAGAGTTCAAGGCGCAGCTCGAATGGCTCGGCGCTGTGGTCCATCCGGTATCGGGTGATCTCGAAGATCCGGCCTATCCGCCGCGCCTGCTTGCCGAGGTGACCACCCTTGCCGGCCGCTCGCCCGACCTGCTGGTGAACTGCGCCTCGCTGTTCCACGATGACCGTGCCGATACGATCACGTCGGAGGAACTCGAACAGCATTTTCGCGTCAACCTGTTTGCCCCCCTGCTGCTGACGCGCGCATTCGCAGAGGCCTTGGGCGAACGCACCGGTTCGGTGGTCAACATCCTCGATCAGCGTGTGCTCAACCCGGTGCCCGACCAGATCAGCTATACGTTGTCCAAACAGGCCCTGCACGCCTCGGTGCGCACAATGGCAAGGGCCATGGCTCCGAGGGTGCGTGTCAATGGCGTGGCCCCCGGCCTTATCCTGCCAACGGCGGATTACGATGCCGAGCAATGGCGCAGGCTGGAGGAGATCATGCCGCTCAAACGCTTGCCCGGCGCGGACGAAATCGCCGATGCTGTCCATTACCTTGCGGCTGCAAAATCGGTTACCGGGCAGACTTTGTTCGTCGATGCAGGCGCAGCCCTTGAATCTTATGCACGCGACTTCGTATACCTAGAGAAGTGACAGCGCCTTCGCCCTTGATTGACCGGTTCGCCCGCCGGATCACCTATCTCCGTCTTTCGGTGACTGACCGCTGCGATCTGCGCTGCGCCTACTGCATGCCTGAACGCATGGAGTTCCTGCCCAAGGCAGAAGTCCTGACTCTGGAAGAGTTGCACCGCCTCTCGCTCCACTTCATCGCCCGGGGCGTCCGCAAGATCCGCCTGACCGGCGGCGAACCGCTCGTCCGCCGCGACATGATCGATCTGGTCCGCGCCCTTGGCCGCAAGCTCGGGGACGGGCTTGATGAGCTGACCATGACCACCAACGGCACGCGCCTCGCCGAATTTGCCGACGATCTCGCGGCGGCAGGGGTGAAGCGCATCAACGTCTCGCTCGATACGCTTGATCGCGAGGCATTCTGCAAGCTTTCCCGCCGCGACATGCTGCCGCAAGTGCTCGAAGGCATTGCTGCTGCTAAGGCTGCGGGCCTCAAGGTCAAGATCAACGCCGTCGCTCTGAAGGACATCAACGAGGCCGAACTGCCCTCTCTGATCGAATGGGCGCACGGGGCAGGGCACGACATGACCCTGATCGAGGTCATGCCTTTGGGCGAGGTCGAGGGTGACCGGTTCGATCATTACCTCCCGCTTGATGCCGTGCGCCGTGATCTCGAAAAGAGCTGGACTCTGACAGACAGCAGCGCAAGTTCCGGCGGTCCTGCGCGCTATGTCGACATCGCCGAAACCGGCGGACGCCTCGGCTTCATCACTCCGCTCACCGGCAACTTCTGTGCCGGTTGCAACCGTGTTCGCGTCACCGCCACCGGCCAACTCTACATGTGCCTCGGCGGCGAGGGCCGCGTGGATTTGCGCGCTGCGCTACGTTCCGATGATTCCGACGGCGCGCTGTCAGAATGCTTTGCCCGCGCCATGGGCGAAAAGCAGGAGCGCCATTCCTTCGTGATCGACAAGCCCGGCGGGGCCCCTGCGGTCTCGCGCCACATGTCGACGACGGGCGGCTGAACCGTGGCAAGGCTGGTGTTCATGGGACGGCTCGAGGACGTGGCCGGGATGGCCGAGATGTCCGTTGCTCCGGGGCCGGTCGAGCAGGTGCTCGCCACCCTCGACCCCGCACTCGCGGTCCAGCTTCTGGGCGAAAAAGTCCGCATGGCCCACAATGGCCGTCTGCTCACCGACGTTGGCGGCGTGGTCCTTGCCGAGGGTGACGAACTTGCCTTCCTTCCGCCGGTCAGCGGTGGCTGACGTCCGCCTTTCGCTCGACGCGTTCGATCCGGCGGCAGAGATCGCCTCTTTCAATGCGCGCCACCGCTACGCGGGCGGCATCGTCATGTTCCTTGGCCAGGTCCGCGATTCGGGCGGGGTCGAGGCGTTGGAACTCCAGCACTATGAACCGATGACCTTGCCCGGGATGGAGGAGCTGGCTCGCGTCACGCAGATGCGCTGGCCTCTCGAGGGCCTGCTGATCCTGCATCGCAGCGGCATGATGTATCCCGGCGATGCCATCGTGCTGGTCTGTGCTGCCGCACGCCATCGTCGCGATGCCTTTGCCGCAGCCGATTTTGCGATGGACCACCTCAAGAGCGAATCCTGGTTCTGGAAACGCGAGAAGACCGCGGCAGGCTGGCGCTGGGTCGAACCACGGCCTGAGGATCACGAAGATATTTCGCGCTGGCGGGCATGAATCCGCGCGCAGTTTGATTCCCGTCAAGGAATCCCCCTTGGCAGTGCTGCATCAAGGCTCCGTTACAAGGAGCCCAGTCCATGAGCATGCACATCGCTTCCGACCGGATCGAGCAGGTCGCCGATATTGTCGCCCAACCGCAACAGACGGTCGTTGACCGCAACTTCGGCCTGCCCGGCGGGCTCTATGCCGTCTCGGCTGGCGGCTATCTCGCCTTCATCGCGATGATGGCTTCGATTTTCGGCAATGGCGAACTGGCCATTCCGATGACAATCTTCGTGCTGTTCATCGCCTGCGCCTTTGGCATCCCCGCCGTCTGGACCAAGCTTGGCGCAGACCGCCATCCCGATGCGCTGGGCTGGTATGATTTCCGCCGCAAGGGCATCCAGACCCTCTCGGGCAAGCTCGATGCAAATTCGGCCATAGCGCAGGTGCTGATCCTGCCGGTGCTGATCGCGGTCTAGGGCATGGCAATTGCGGTGATCGTCGCCACCGTTCGCTGACCGTTACAACCTACCCCCCGAAGGGCGCTGCGCATCCCCCGCGCGGCGCCCTTTTCCTTATCCGGCGAGCTGCCCCAGCAGCGAATCGATGACCTTGGTTTCGCTTTCGACCAACGCTTCCACTTCGCGGCGCGCTTCGCGCACGGCATTCAGGTCTGCGTCCGATCCATCGACCGCGCGATTGCTCGCCTCGTTCTCAAGCCGGTCCAGTTCGGCCAGCGGCAGTCCTGCCTGCGCCCGCGCAGATTCGAGCCGCGCGAGTTCAACCGAGGCAACCGACCAGCTTTCGCTACCTTTGGAAGCGCCGCGGGCAGCACTCACGGCCCGCGTTGCCGATCCGCGTGCAGCTTCGAAAGTGGCGTGGGCCTTGGCGGCCTTGTCTCTCAGCCCTGCAAGACGCGCGGCCATGCCTTCTGACATGACAGCAGGGGACGTCGGCGCAGGAGCGGTGCCTGTTGGCACCCGGTAGGCAGTCTCTGCCGGTCTGAGGGCGAGCGAGGGGAACCGGTCGCGGTCGGCACAGCCACTGACGAGCAGGGCGAAGCCGAGAGTTGCGACAGTTACGATGTTTGTATTGCGCCGGACCATGGCTGCGCCATAGCATGGCTGGCAGCACTCGCCAGCGTCCAGTGCGCTCGGCCGTCCATGCGTGCCTGATTTTGCCCGCGAGTCCGCCAAGATCGCATTGACACGGGGCCCGCGTTTGACTATCCGCGCCACTCTTTCCGGGACCCTGCACGCAGCGGGGTAACGGTGTGTTGCCCTCAGTCAGCGATTCGCAGGCGTTGGGCGCCTCATTTGGAATCGCCTCGGGCAACCGCAGGCTTTTGGAACGGATACACAGAACGATGTTCGCAATCGTGCGCACGGGCGGCAAGCAGTATCGGGTCGCCGCCGGAGACAAGATCGCGGTCGAGAAGCTGGCAGGCGAAGCCGGCGACAAGATCACGCTGGGTGAAGTCCTCCTCGCCGGTGACGGCGATTCGCTGGCTGACGCCGCGAAGATCACTGTCTCGGCAGAGATCATCGCTCAGGCGAAGTCGGAGAAGGTGATCGTGTTCAAGAAGCGCCGTCGCCACAACTATCGCCGCCGCAACGGTCACCGCCAGCAGATGACCCTGCTGCGCATCGTCTCGGTCGCCTGAGCGCAAACGGAATTCGGAGTAATCTGAGATGGCACACAAGAAAGCAGGCGGCTCTTCGCGCAACGGTCGCGACTCAGCCGGTCGTCGCCTCGGCGTCAAGAAGTTCGGCGGCCAGGAAGTGGTCGGCGGCAACATCATCATCCGCCAGCGTGGCACCCGCGTGTACCCGGGCGCCAACGTCGGCATGGGCAAGGATCACACCTTGTTCGCGCTCGGCGAAGGCCGCGTACGCTTCCATGCCGGCAAGCTTGGACGCAAGTACGTATCGGTCGACGTGCAGGCCGAAGCGGCAGAATAACCGGATGGTCATACAAAGGGCCATCCCGATGGGGTGGCCCCGCCAGCGCTCAGTCGCTGGCCGATAGAGGGAGAGGGCCCCGCCCGTCTCCCTCTTTTCACGTCTCCCTCGGACGCAACCCCGCTCTCTCGCATTCGGACGCAAAGCCCGTCCGATCCGGCGCAGGGCGCAATACCTCTGTCACGTCAACCGCTTAGAGGATCGCTGGCAGAGGGGCCGACGAAGGAGATTTCCAATGTTCATTCGCAGCGAACGCCTGTTCCTGCGGCCCGGCTTCCCCGAGGACTGGGCCGAACTCCACGCCCTGATCGATGACGAGGCGGTCGTGCGCCATCTTGCGCGCGCGCCCTGGCCCTACGGGCCGGAGGACGCCAAGACCTTCGCCTCGTTGCCACAGGCAGGCAGGCACCCGCACTTCCTCATCACGCTTCCGGGCGGGCACGGCTCGCGTCTGGTCGGTTGCGTCGGCCTTGCACGCTATGGCGATGAGACGGAGTTGGGCTACTGGATCGGTCGGCGTCATTGGGGGCAGGGCTATGCCACCGAAGCGGTCCGCGCGGTGCTCGCGTTCGCGCGCTCTCTTGGGCACCGTCGCGTGGTCGCAACGCCGTTCGCCGACAACGCGGCCTCGGCCCGCGTCCTCGCCAAGGCGGGTTTCCGCTCGACCGGAGAAGTGCGCCAGATCTCGAGCCCCGCGCGGAGCGGACCGGTTAGTGCACTGGTCCACGCGATAGACCTCCTGGCCCCGGTCGATTGCGACGGACCACAAGATGGCGGGTTCGAGCCCATGCGACGCGCGGCTTGATCCGCCTACGTCATCCAATTCTCGTCGCCCCGGCGCAGGCCGGGGCCCATTGCGTTTAAGGATAGCACATGGATCCCGGCCTTCGCCGGGATGACGGCTGGAACTGTAGGAGGGCTGTCTCAGCCTTTCATCACCGCATCGGGAAACTCGCTGTCCGACTTGGCGATCAGCGCCCGATCATCGTGCTGCCATGGGTGGAAACCCGGCAGGAAGTAGCTGATCCAAGCCGGGAAGATGCGGCGGATCACGCCCGGCTTCCACAGCAGGTAAGCGGCGAGCTTCCACTTCCACTTCGCGCCGGTCAGTCCGTCCTGCGCGAGCAGGTCGAGCGTGTCCTCGATACGGTGCGTGATGAAGTTCTTCGTCACCACCACCATCATAAGGCTTTTCACCTTCCAGCGCTTCCAGCGGCTCCAGTCGCGGGTGGCGTGCAACCAGGTGTCGTAGGCGACACCCTTGTGCTCGATCTCCTCGATCGCATGCCAGCGCCACATGTCCGCGGCTTCCTGTTCGGCTCCGGCAAAGTGGGCAGGGTTGGCAAGGAACTCGTGCGCCATCATCGCGGTGTAGTGTTCCAGCGCCATAGTCGCGGCAAGGTTGAGGATCACCGGGCGATCCTTGGTCAGCGCCAGCATTTCCTCGACGCGCTTGTCGATGCGGGCGATGTCATACCCTGCATTCTCCGCCGCGCGGTTGAACGCCACGTGCTCACGCGTGTGGTTGATCTCCTGCCGCACGAACGCGCGGATTTCTGCTTCCAGCTTGGGCGGCACGCCATCGCGATGCGCCTTCACTGCCTCGATGAAAAAGGCTTCGCCACGCGGGAAGGTGGCTGAGAGAGCGTTGTGCCACGCCGTCGCCACTGGATCGTTGTTCAGCCACCAGCGGCCCGCAGGCTCATTGCGGCCAAAGCGACGGTCGCGTATCGTGATCGTCAGGTCCGAAGGGGTGGGCACGGCCTTGCCGGAAGTGGCGGCGCGCTCTAGTGCGATCGTGGGGGTCATGGCGGTCATGAACGACAATCTAGGCGTGCTTACACCAATGTCAATAAGGAAGAGGCTTCCGCCCGAAGAAAGCCGCATGGCCGCGCTCGAGGCTGCACGTGCCCTGCTGGTGGAAACCGGTCCGCAGGCCGTCACGCTCAAGGCCGTGGCGGGGCGGATCGGCAGGACCCACGCCAACCTGCTGCATCACTTCGGCTCGGCAGCGGGTTTGCAAAAGGCGCTGGCCAAGCACCTTGCCGAAACCATCTGCGCCACGATTCGCGATGCTGTGATTGCCAGTCGCTCCGGCATCGGCAAACCGCGCGATGTTGTTGACCTCACGTTCGACGCTTTCGACCGTGAAGGCGCGGGCGCGCTCGCCTCATGGATGCTGCTCTCGGGCAACGAAGACGCGCTCGATCCGATCGTTGATACGATCCACGATCTCGTCGTAGATCTCGAGGAATACAGTTCGGACGCCCAGCGCAGCACCACGCTGGCGCTCACGCTCATGGCCCTGGGTGATGCGCTGATGGGCGGGCCGCTGGCCAAAGGCCTCGAACTGCCGCGGACCGCTGCGCGCGATCGTGCCGAGCAGATGCTGATCGAAGGAATAGCTGCAACGCAGGCTACTCAGGCGCCGTAAGCTCCATCCATCCGGGCACGAGGTCATCGGAGATTTCCTCCACCCGGCGATGGTCGACGGCCAGTCCAAGCTCCGGATAGGCCACGCGCTGCCGCGCCGGGTCAGACCGGTCCAGCGGTACCACCACAAGGCGGCGGTTGACCTTCTGCCGCCAGTTCATCCGCGCCGTGTTCTCCTGCCCGACATAACAGCCCTTGGTGAAGCTGACGCCGTTCAGGTCCACCGCATTGCATTCCAGCCAGAGCACGTCCCCATTGCCAAGCTCTGCCTGACCCTCGGTCACTCCAAGCTTCAGGCGATGCGCTTTCCACGCCTCGTCGGCGGGCTGGTCATCCGTTGAAACCGGTGCAATCCAGCGCTGGCCCAGCGCGCTCAGACGCGGATCACCCGCCCCGCCGTCGCCCGGATGAGCTTCCCAGAAAACGCCGAGCCCATCGACGCGCTCGATTCCGATCTTGCGCCGCAGACTGTACAACGTCAGCCGCTTGACCAGCGCATCGGCCGCTTGCGCCTCGCAATCGATAAGGAGCGCGTCGACACCGTCCGGCCAGACAAGGAAGTCGAACAGCACCTTGCCTTGCGGGCTGAGCAGCGCAGTCCACACCGGCAGCGCGCCCTTCACGTCATTGGTAACAAGTCCCTGCAGAAACCCCGCAACGTCCTCTCCCGGTTCCAGCGGGGAAAGGCGGACAAGGGCACGGTCGAACAGACGGGAAGGCGTGTTGGTCATGGCTGGTAGATAGGCAGCGCCGCCGCTAAGGGGAAGCCCATGGACACGACGACTCTCACCATTCGCCGCCCCGATGACTGGCACACCCACTTGCGCGACCGCGACGTGCTGGTCGGCGTCGTCCCCTACACCGCCCGCCAGTTCGCCCGCGCTATCGTCATGCCCAACCTGTCCCCGCCGATGACGGACGTTGCGGGCGTTGCCGCCTATCGCGACCGCATCCTTGCCGCGCTCCCCGAAGGCACCGACTTCACCCCGCTGATGACGCTGTACTTGACCGATTCGACCGACACCGCCGAAGTCGAGCGCGGGTTTGCCGAGGGCGTCTTCGTCGCCGCCAAGCTCTATCCCGCCCACGCCACCACGGGATCGGCCCACGGTGTGACCGACATCCGTAACATCTACCCCGTGCTCGAAGTCATGCAGCGCATCGGCATGCCGCTGCTGATCCATGGCGAGGTCACCGACAGCCACGTCGACATCTTCGATCGCGAAGCCGTGTTCATTGAGCGCACGCTGACGAAGCTGGTGGCCGATATGCCAGAGCTGCGCATTGTGTTCGAACACATCACCACCGAGGAAGCCGCGCAGTTCGTCGAAGGGGCAGGTCCGAACATCGCAGCAACGATCACCCCGCAGCACCTCCACATCAACCGCAACGCCATGCTCGTCGGCGGCATCCGCCCGCATGCGTTCTGCCTGCCCGTAGCCAAGCGCGAAAAGCACCGTCTCGCCCTGCGAAAGCTGGCGACGTCCACGTGCGAGCGCGTATTCCTCGGCACCGACACCGCACCCCACGCCAAGCATCTCAAGGAAGCTGCCTGCGGCTGCGCTGGCATCTTCAACGCCCCCTTCGCGCTCGAAAGCTACGTCACCGTGTTCGACGAGGAAGGCGCGCTCGACCGGTTTGAAGCCTTCGCCTCATTGAACGGCCCCGCGTTCTACCGGATGCCGGTCAACGAAGGCACGATCACGCTGGAGAAGGCGCCGGTCACCGTCCCCGAAGTGGTCGACTGCAACGGCACGATGATCGTGCCGTTCCATGCAGGCGAAACGCTGAACTGGCGGCTGGCCTAACGGCACGCGCGGGCGCGCTTGGCCATGTCCCAGCTATAGAGCGCAATCGCCGCCCAGATCAGCGCGAAGCAGGCGAGGCGGGTCGCATCGAGCGACTCGCCGAACACCGTCAGCCCGAGGATGAAGCTCAGGGTGGGCGAAAGAAACTGCACGAAGCCCAGCGTGGAAAGCGGCAGGCTGCGCGCGGCGATGGCAAAGAGCAGAAGCGGGATCGCTGTTGCAACGCCTGAAGCAATGACCAGCGGCGTGGTGTAGCCGCCCGCCAGAAGGCTGCTTCCTTGCGCAGAATTGCCTGCCAGGGCCACTGCCACCACCGCGGGTATGAACAGCATGGCCGTCTCGATCGTCAGCCCCGGCAAAGCGCCCACCGGAGCCTGCTTGCGCACGAAGCCATAGAACGCGAACGAGAACGCCAGCGACAGCGCGACGGCCAGCGTGTCCACCGCTCCGCTCAGCAGCAGCGCGATTCCAGCCCCTGCCAGAGCGACCGCCGCCCATTGTACGCGCGTCAGCCGTTCCCCCAGAAAAGCGGTGCCGAGCACCACGTTGAGCAGCGGATTGATGTAGTATCCAAGGCTCGTCGCCAGAACGTGCCCGTTGTTGATCGCGATGACGAAGATCAGCCAGTTCGATCCGATCAGCAGAGCGCTCAAGGCCAGCAGGCCCATTACTCGCCGGTCGCCGATGGCCGCCCGCACGTCGGGCCATTGCCGCCGCGCCCAGACGATCACACAGCAGACCGGCACCGTGAATACCACGCGCCAGCCCACCAGTTCGAGCGGCGGTACGGCGTGCAAGGCCTTGAAATAAAGCGGAAGCAGGCCCCAGATCACGTAGGCGATCAGGGCTGCCGCAAGGCCGCGCCGGAAGGTGGTGGATTCGCTCATCTCTGCGCCCTGCCAGCAATGGGGACATTCGCCAATCCCCGCCTGACGGGCATTTCATCGGCAACACGCTTCGTTTCACCGCAAAGCCGGATTCTGACGCTCTGGTTGCGATCTGTTCAGGTTGGGCGGCGTAAACCTTAACAAACGAAGCAGCGGGACTGGTCGCCAAAGCAGGTGAGGTCCTCCTGAAATGAGGAGAACGAAGATGTTCAACCTGAAGAAATCCGCACTTGCGCTCGTCGCCGCCTCGACCGTCGCAAGCGCAGTCCCTGCGACCGCAGCCGTCCTCCCGCAGGCCCATGCCGGTGCCGCGATCTCCACGCAGTGGAACGAGGGCTGGGACGATGATGACCGCTGGGAGCATGGCCGCGAACGCCGCGACTGGCGCGGGCACGGCCGTCATGACCGCTATGATCGTGACTACGGTCGCGGATATGACCGTGGCTATGACCGCAACTACTACCGCAGCAATGACCGCGGCTACTACGGTGATCCGGTCTATCGCAACACCCGCGTCTGGCGCGGCAACGACGGCCGCTACTACTGCCGTCGCTCCAACGGCACGACCGGTCTTCTGATCGGCGGTGCTGCCGGTGCCCTGATCGGCCGCGAAGTTGCCGGCAACTACGGTGACCGCACCCTGGGCGCGATCCTTGGTGCCGCCGGTGGCGCCCTGCTCGGCCGCGAGGTTGACCGCGGCGGCTCGCGCTGTCGGTAATTTGGGCCGCTAACAGTTACTGACCGTCCTTCGGGTCGCGCTGAAAGGTCGGCAGGGGAGCGCTCCGCACAAGCGGGGCGCTCCCTTTTTCTTAACCCTGTTGCGCTAGTCCCAAGCAATGCGCAGCCTCGGCCTGGTCATGACATTCGCACTCGCCGCATGCGGCACTGCGCCCGTGGAGCAGGACAAGACTCCGCTCGATCCGGTCATGACCGAAGCGCTCGAGGGCCAGCTGATGGTCGATCCCGATCTCAGTCAGCAAAACATGCGCAATCTGGCGATCGTGCCCGGCGGCCCGATAGACCCTGCGCTCCCGCTACCCGATCCGAAAAGCTGAGGTCCTACTCGCTGCGCAATCCCACGCCGATGCTCGCGCGCGGCTGGTCCATCTCGGTCGAGGCAACCGGATAGGCGCAGTAATCCGCCGCATAATAGGCGCTAGGCCGGTGGTTGCCCGAAAGCCCCACGCCGCCAAACGGTGCTGCCGAGGAAGCCCCGTTGGTCGGCCGGTTCCAGTTGACCACGCCCGCGCGGATATTCGCCCAGAAGCGGTTGTAATCTTCGGGACGCCCGCCGATCAGCGAGGCCGAAAGGCCGAAACGGGTGTTGTTCGCCTCGGCAATCGCCTCGTCGAAATCGTCGATCTTCACCACCTGCAGCAGCGGGCCGAACAGTTCCACGTCGGGCCGCTCGGCAATGCCGGTTACGTCGATGATCGCAGGGCTGAGGAACGGCAGTCCTTCCTGCAGCCGCACCATGTGCTTGATCGGACGCCCGCCCGACGAGAGCAGATAGACAAAGCTTTCGGTCAGCCCGTCGGCCGTACGGTTGTCGATCACCGGCCCCATGAACGGCGCAGGCTCGTCGAACGGTGCGCCGACGATGATCCGGTCGGCCAGTCGCTTCACTTCGCCGACCACCGCATCGTACATCGAAGCCTTGATGATCAGCCGCCGCCCCGCCGTGCAGCGCTGGCCTGCGCTGGTGAAGGCGGACTGCACGATCAACGTTGCAGCATCCTCGATTTTGGGCGTGTCCCACACGACGATCGGGTTGTTGCCGCCCATCTCCAGCGCGACGATTTTGCCCGGATTCGAAGCCAGCTTGCGGTTGATCGCGATGCCTGCATGGGCCGAACCGGTGAACAGCACGCCGTCGATCCCGTCATGCGCGACCAGCGCCTGCCCTTCCGCAGGCCCGCCGATCAACACCTGAACGACTGCTGCCGAAATCCCTGCGCGATGGAAGCACTGCGCCAGCATCTCACCAGTGGCAGGCGTCTTTTCCGAAGGCTTGAACACCACCGCGTTGCCCGCGATCAGCGCGGGCACGATATGGCCATTGGGCAGATGCGCGGGGAAGTTGTACGGCCCCAGCACCGCCAGCACGCCATGCGGCTTGTGCCGCAGCGCCGCAGTCCCCTGCATCGCCGAATCGAGTTTGCGCTGCGAGGTGCGGTCGGCGTAGGCGCGGATCGAGATCTCGACCTTGTTTACCACGCTCTCGACTTCGGTGCGTGCTTCCCACAGCGGCTTGCCCGTCTCGCGCGAGATCATCATGGCGAGCTTGTCTGCGTCCTTGCGGACCTCGTTGGCAAAGCGCCGCACCAGTTCGATGCGCGTGGCCAGCGGCTGGGCGGCCCAGGCAGGCCAGGCCCGCCTTGCACGCGCGACGACTTCATCGACATCGCCGATCTTGCCGCGCCATACCTCGGCGCCGGTTGCGGGTTCAAACGAGACGATTTCGGCAGCTGCCACGGATTTGCCTGCTCTTCTTTTCGGTTCTTGCGCGAACGATGGGGTCCCGGTCCCGGGGCGTACCGTAACGCGACATTCGTTACCGATTAAACAATATTCACCCGCGCTACCACCCCCGTAGACGGGAAATCATCAAGGCCTGTGCCCCTCGGGTTCCGGTCGTGCCCCCATGGCTTCGCCCATCCGCCGCACCGCCTCGACCTTGGCGAACAGCGCGCTCCAGTCGTCGCTCTCGGCAATCGGCTGCCAGATGGCTTCCACCTCATCGATCGGCATGGACTGCGGTGCGGCGTCGGACCAGTAGGGATGGCTAAGGTCAGCCGCGGCATAGGGCGCCAGCGCCGCCTTGAGCGCCTGCTCCTCCTCGCCCGCGCAGAAGTCCCCGCGCCCGCCGCGATGCGCAAAGAAGAACGCATCCGGCCCCAATCCTTGCGTGACCATCACCTTCTCGCACGCCCCGATCAGCGCGGTGTCTTCCTCCAGTCCGCGTTGCTCCACGCCAAGCCGCCAGAGCCACCGCCGCGTCATCGCGTGTTGATAAAGCTCCGGATAGCGATTGAGCGCCTCGATCAGCGGCGGCGCGTCAACCAAAGTCCTCAAAGCCACGGCTAATTGCCCGCAATTCCAGTGAATCGCCTCGGGCTGGCGGCCATAGGCATAAAGCCCCTGATGATCGAAATAGGCGGCGGTAAAGCCCGGCTCCCACTTCGGCAGCCAGCGCCAAGGCCCATAGTCGAAGCTCTCGCCCGTCACGTTCATGTTGTCGGAATTGAGCACGCCATGGACGAAGCCCGCCACCATGTAGCTCGCCGCCATGTCGGCCATGCGCTCGACCACCTGGTTGAAGAACCGCACTGCCGGATGGGCTGCATCTTCATGCCCCCCCGGAAAATTGGCGAGGCAATAGGCCACCAACTGCGCCATCTCGTCCTCAAGCTCAAGCGCCGCCAGCCTTTGGAACGTGCCGATGCGAATATGCCCGTGGCTCAGCCGCACCAGCACCGCCGAGCGCGTCGGCGAAGGCTCGTCCCCCCGGTAGAGCGATTCGCCCGTCTCGATCACCGAAAGCGTGCGGCTGGTGTTTACTCCCAGCGCCTCGAGCATCTCGGTCGCCAGAATCTCGCGCACCGCGCCCTTCAGCGTCAGCCGCCCATCGCCCGCGCGGCTCCACGGCGTCTGTCCGGACCCCTTGGTGCCAAGGTCCATCAGCCGGTCGTCGCCATCCAGCATCTGCGCGAAGGTATAGCCGCGCCCGTCGCCCAGATCCGGGTTGTACACGCGGAACTGGTGCCCGTGATAGCGCAGCGCCAGAGGTCCTGGCATATTGCCTTCCAGCGGGTCGAACCGCCCGAAGTGCCGCACCCAGTCTTCGTCCGAAAGCCCTGCCAGCCCGACATCCGCCGCCGCCCTGTCATTGCGCCAGCGCAGGCGTGTTTCGGGGAAGTCCGCCGGGCGCACCGGATCGCCGATCCAGTCAGCCAGAGCCATGATCCTGGGCGAGGGACGATAGATCGCGTCTTGCGGGAGCGCCTGCATCCGGCAATAGTGGGCATGACCAAGCCTGCCCGCAAGCAGGCACCCCCGATTTCACGCGGAATACCAGAAGAAATGGCCGAATACGAAGATCGCTACTGGACCAGCAGCGACGGATTGCGCCTGCATTTCCGATATTTCGATGGTGACGCTGCCAAGCCGCCAGTCATCTGCCTGCCCGGCCTCACCCGCAATGCCCGCGATTTCGAAGACCTTGCCACCCGGCTCGCCGGTACATGGCGCGTGCTCTGCCCCGAAATGCGCGGGCGAGGGGACAGCGATTACGCCAAGGACCCGATGACCTACACGCCCATGCACTACCTGCAGGACGTCGAGGCCCTGCTCGCACATGAAGGGATCGACCGCTTCGTCTCCATCGGCACCTCGCTCGGTGGACTGCTCACCATGCTGCTCGCCATGTCGAACCCGCAGCGCATCGCCGCCGCCGTGCTCAACGATGTCGGCCCCGAAGTGTCGGAAAAGGGGCTGGAGCGCATCCGCGGCTATGTCGGGCAGGGGCGCAACTTCGAAACCTGGATGCACGCCGCCCGCGCGCTTCAGGAAAGCAGCGGTGATGTCTATCCCGATTGGGACATCACCGACTGGCTCCGCTACGCCAAGCGCATCATGGTGCTGGGCACCGGCGGCCGCATCGCCTTCGACTATGACATGAAGATCGCCGAACCTTTCGAGGCTCCTGCCGGAGCCACTCCGCAAGTCGACATGTGGCCGCTCTACGACGCGCTCGCCACGCGCCCGCTGCTGATCCTGCGCGGTGAGACCTCCGACATTCTTGAACCCGCAACGGCCCGAAAGATGGCCTCGCGCCCCGGCGTCGAACTCGTCACCATCCCGCGCATCGGCCACGCGCCCACGCTGGACGAGCCTGACAGCATCGCCGCGATAGAGCGCCTGCTCGCCAAGGCATGACCCAGAACAGGACTGCGCCTGCGCCGATCAAGCTGCTTCACCTGCATTCCACGTTCGATGCGGGCGGCAAGGAGCGTCGGGCTGTTGCCCTGATGAACCGCTGGGGCAAGGGTGCCGCCGGCCGCAATCTCGAACACCACATCGTCTCGGCCCAGCCGGGCGCGATGGGCGCAAAGTCGCTGATAGACAAACAGGTGCGCGCCTTCTTTCCGTTCGGCTTCCCGCCGCTTGCGGGCAAGCTGCGCATCGGCCGCCTGCAACAGCTCGCCCGCGCCATGCAGGGCTTCGACCTGATCCTGACCTACAACTGGGGCGCGATGGACGCAGCGCTCGCCCATGCCATCTTCGCGCCGTCGATGGGCCTCGCTCCGCTGATCCACCACGAAGACGGCTTCAACGCCGACGAATCCGGCGGTCTCAAGCGCAGCCGCAACTGGTATCGCCGCGTCGCACTGGCCCGCGCCAGCACGCTGATCGTCCCCTCGCGCCAGCTCGAAGACATCGCGCTCACCGCCTGGCACCAGCCGCGCGGGCGGGTCCTGCGCATCCCCAACGGCATTGAAACCTCGCTCTACGCCAGAAAACCCCGGCCCGATGTCCTGCCGCGCGTGGTCAAGCGCCCTGGCGAGAAGTGGCTGGGGACGCTCGCAGGGCTTCGCGCGGTCAAGAACCTGCCGCGCATGGTCCGCACGCTGGTCGATCTGCCGCCCGAATGGCATCTCGTCATTCTCGGCGAAGGGCCGGAGCGCGAGGCGATCCTGGCCGAGGCCATGCGGCTCGATATCGGCCACCGCGTGCACTTGCCCGGCCACGTTGCCGATCCTTCCGCCGCTGTCGGTCTGTTCGATCTCTTCGCGCTTTCGTCCGACAGCGAACAGGCCCCGCTATCCGTAATCGAGGCCATGGCTGCAGGCCTTGCCGTGGCCAGCCCTGCTGTGGGCGACGTCGCCGAAATGGTGTCGGAAGAGAACCGACCGTTTATCACCCCGGCCGGTGATGACGCTGCCCTGACCCAGACTGTTGCCGCACTTGCTGCCGATCCTGCCCTGCGCCAGCGCCTGGGCACCGCCAACCGCGCCCGCGCTGGAGCGGAATATGACGAGCGGGTCATGGCGAAGCGCTATGCCGAGGCGTACGCCCGGGTTCTTGGTCGTGAGGCATTCGGTTGAGGCTTCTGCTTCAGCCACCGTTCACGCGCAGGACGGCAGGCCCTTCGCCGAGAATCAATTCCGTTGAAAAGGCGGGGCCATCCGCTAAACACCGCGCCAGACAAACGCTAGCAATCTTCAACGTCACATCCCGAAAGCGCTGCCTTGGCTCTCCGTCCTGATCGCAATCAAACCCGTTCCAACCAGCTTGCCGAGCGCGCTGACGCTCAGGCCGATGGCTTCCTGCGCGAAGTTGACGATGCCCTGCGTGAAGACCAGGTCTTCACCGCGATCCAGAAGTACGGAAAGCCCGTCGGCGGGCTGATCGCTGCGGGCCTGCTCGGCCTTGCCGGATACCTCTGGTATGAAAACCACAGCAACGCCAAGGCCGCCGAACAGGGCGAAGCGCTGACCAAGGCGCTTGATGATCTGGAAGTGCGCAACCTCAAGGCTGCGACCGACGCTGTCGCCCCGCTCGCCAGCGATGGCACTGACGGTTACCGCGCCACCGCCCGGATGCTCGCCGCAGGCGTCCTGTCCGAACAGGGCAAGAATGCAGAAGCAGCCAAGGCTTTCGCCGCGATTGCCGCCGATGCCGATACGCCGCAGGCCTATCGCGATCTCGCCACGATCCGCGAAGTCTCGCTGACTTTCGACCAGCTTGGCCCAGACAAGGTGGTCGAACGGCTCAAGCCGCTGGCCGTCCCAGGCAACGCCTGGTTCGGCAGCGCAGGCGAACTCGTCGGCCTTGCCTACATGAAGCAGGGCAAGAACGATCTGGCAGGAGCGCTTTTCGCGCAGATTGCCAAGGACAAGACCGTCCCCGACACGCTGCGTCGCCGCACTCGCCAGATGGCGGGCCTGCTTGGCGTCGATGCGGTCGAGGAACCCGGCTCGGCCGCGATCGTCCAGCCGGCGCAGTAAGAATTTGAGGATGCATCCGATGACGCCGAAGCCCACTTTCCGCCGCGCCTCGCTTACCAGCGTGCTGGTCCTCGCGCTTGCTCTGGGCGGCTGCGGCGTCTTCGGCAAGAAGGGCGTCAAGACCACGCCAACCGTCGGCATGCGCCAGCCGATCCTGTCCAAGATCGAAGCCGGTACCAAGGTTGACGATTCGATCTCGCTGATGAGCGTGGTCCTGCCCGCTCCCGAAGTGAACACCGAGTTCGCGCAGGGCGGTGGCAATGCGTCGAAATCCTATGGGCACGCTGCCCTCGCGGAGTCGCCTTCGCGCGCCTTCAGCGTCTCGATCAAGGGTTCGAACGCCCGCCAGCGCCTGGCTGCTTCACCGGTCGTTGGCGGTGGCAAGCTCTTCGCGATGGATACCGACGGCACTGTCCACGCGTTCGATGCCATCACCGGCGCCCGCATATGGGACACCTCGGTCCGCGCCGAGAAGCAGAATGCGGGCTCCACCTTCGGCGGCGGCGCTTCCTACGATGACGGCAAGGTCTACGTCACCAACGGCGTCGGCGAGGTCGCGTCGATCGATGCCAGCTCCGGCGAGATCAAGTGGCGCGTGAAGCCCGCAGGCCCGCTGCGCGGTTCGCCCACGGTTGCCTTCGGGCAGGTCATGGTGATGAGCCAGGACAACCAGCTCTTCGCCCTCAACGAGGCCGATGGCGCAGTGCTGTGGAACGAGAATGCTTCCGTAGGCCAGACAAACGTGTTCGGCGTCGCCTCGCCCGCCGCAGGCCAAGGCACCATCGTTGCGGGTTACTCCTCGGGCGAACTCGTCGCCTATCGCTACGAGAACGGTCGCCAGCTTTGGGCCGATGCCCTCGCGCGCACCTCCATCGCCACTTCGGTTTCCACCCTGACCGACATCGACGCCGATCCGATCATCGAACGCGGCCGCGTCTATGCACTGGGGCAGGGTGGTCGCATGGCCGCCTATGAACTGGTCACCGGCCAGCGCATCTGGGAACTCAACCTCGCCGGCATCTCCACCCCCGCCATCGCGGGCGACTGGATCTTCACGCTGACCGACGAGGCGAAGCTGCTGTGCATCGCCAAGTCCAACGGCAAGGTCCGCTGGATGACGCAGCTCCAGCGCTATCGCAACGAAAAGAAGAAGAAGAACCAGATCCTCTGGACCGGCCCTGTCCTTGCCGGCAACCGCCTATGGATGGCGAACTCGCGCGGCGAGATCATGCAGGCCTCGGTCACCGATGGCACGGTCAGCGAATTCAGCAAGGTCGGCTCCAGCGTCACGCTTGCCCCCATCGTCGCCAACCAGACGCTCTACATCCTCGACGACAAGGGCAAGATCACCGCGTTCCGCTAATTCTTCCCCCCTCCCGCAAGCGGGAGGGGCTGGGGGTGGGCCTGCGGACAGACATTGGTCGCCTCATCACAACCATATCCTAACGCTTTGCGCGCTAAGGACGGGTGCATGAGCGCCCGTCCGGCCCCGCCACCATCAGATGTATCCGCAGGCACTGGCCTTGCCGGAGTCGCTGGCCTTGCCCTGTGGGTGCTGACCTGCCGCTTCTGGCCGCAGATCGTCACGACGCTGGGCCTCTCTGCCCCCGCCGAAGTCATGGATGGCCCCTCAGCCGCGCTCGCCGCGCTGCTGTTCTCCGGCAGCGCCATGGTCGCATGGTCGCTGCTGGTCGAGAAAGTCCACCTGCGCCCCTCCACCGGCATAGACTGGTCCGCCCCGCGCCCCTTGCGCGATGTGGTCGACATCTCGATCACAAAGATCGCCGGGCTCTGGGCCACATGGTCCGTGATCGGCTTCGCCTATTGCATCGCCCGCTGGTACTGGCGCGGGCAATACGTCTTCGCCATGGAAGTGCTGGAAACCGCCGCTCCCATCCTGTTCCTCGGCGCAATCCCTTACGTCCTGTGGCTTGACCGCGTGCTGGTAAACCCGCGCGATGCCTCGTGGCACTTCGGTGCCATGCTCATCGGCCGCGAACCGTGGGAGCCGGAAGAAGTCAGACGCCATGCACTGTCGTGGCTGGTGAAAGGCTTCTTCTGCGCCTTCATGATCTCGATCGTGCCAGGAGGCTTTGCTGCCGTCGTGCACTTCGATTGGGCTTCCGTCCTCCACGATCCCGTCGCGCTCGGCACCTTGCTGATCGAGACGATGTTCATGATCGACGTGCAGATTGCCATGGTCGGCTATCTCGTCACGATGAAGCCGCTGGACGCGCAGATCCGTACAGCCAATCCGCATCTTTCAGCCTGGGTCGCGGCGCTGATCTGCTACCCGCCCTTCATCCTGATGGGCGATGGCGACGTGCTCGATTACCGTCACAACGGCGCAGAATGGGCATTCTGGCTGCAAGGCCACACTGGTCTCCTGTGGCTCTGGGCCGCAGCGCTGGTGTTCCTCACCGCAGTGTATGCCTGGGCCACCGTCGCCTTCGGCCTGCGCTTTTCCAACCTCACCTATCGCGGCGTCCTGACCAACGGGCCCTACCGCTACACCCGCCACCCGGCCTACCTGTCCAAGAACGCCTACTGGTGGCTCGCCTCGCTGCCGTTCCTGACCACCAGCGGCTCGATGGTCGACGCCATCCGCAACACCGTGATCCTCGCCTTCGTCAGCGCGGTCTACTACTGGCGCGCCCGCACCGAGGAGAAGCACCTCTTCGCCGAAGACGCCAAGTACCGCGAGTACTACACCTGGATGGCCGAGCACGGCCCGATCACCGCCACTCTGCGCAAGCTGACCCGCGCGGTGACGCCAAAAAGACCGGTCGCTCAGGGTGCAAAAGGACCAACGTCGACAGTCTGATTGCGCCAACGGGCATGGTGGCCTTGTTTTTCAAAGATTTCCGAAGTGATGGCGCCAAGGCGCAAAGCATCGTTCACAGTGTGGACGTTCTGAAAGTTAACATTCTTGTTCGGCGGTACCGGGTTTTGCCAGTGGTTTGCATTTAAAGCAGCCTACATCGCCGCACCATAGGGAGTTCCGTGTCATTCGGCAGAAACGGGAACTCCATGAAACATTCACGTCGTCATGTGCGCCGTTGCGGTTCAGCGACAGCTCTTGCAGTCTTGGCCATGGCCAACACGGCCGCCGCACAGGATGCCCAACCACGCACCGCCTGGGAAGCTAGCCGCACCGTTGATGGTGATGATACGGTCACCACCGGCGTTGCCCGCGGGCGCGATCGCTTGAACAGCGCAACCTCCACCAGCGCAATCAAGGAAAATGACATCATTCGGCTTGCGCCACGGTCGCTCGCCGAACTGTTCCGCAACATTCCCGGCATCCGCGTTGAAGCAGGCGGTGGTGAAGCGCAGAACAATTACACCGTTCGCGGGCTGCCGATGGTCAACGGAGCCAGCAAATACATCCAGATTCAGGAAGACGGCCTGCCGGTCATGGAGTTTGGTGACTTGATGCGCCTGACGCCGGATCTCTTTGTGCGTGCGGACTTCAATGTCGCGCAGGTTGAATCCATTCGCGGCGGTTCGGCATCGACTTTCGCATCCAACTCCCCCGGCGGCGTCATAAACCTGATTTCCAAGACCGGGGAGGTCGAGGGCGGATCGATCATGGCCAGCATCGGCGCGGACTTCCAGAGCTACCGCACCGATTTCGATTATGGCGGCCGCCTGGGAGACGGCTGGCGTTTCCACATCGGCGGCTTCTATCGTGAAGGGGAGGGCGTGCGCGAAACCGGTTTCAACGCTTCACGCGGCGGACAGGTCAAGCTCAATGTCACCAAGCAGTTCGATGGCGGATACATCCGCGTCCATGCCAAGCTGCTGGATGACCGCGTCCCCACTTTCGCCGGCATGCCGCTTTTGGTCACCGGCACCAATGCCGACCCTTCCTTCGCCAATCCGCGCGGTGTCGATAGCGGTACCGATTCACTGCATTCACCCTATCTGCCGGTCGCGTTGACGCTCGGCTCTTCGGGCTCACCGCGCCGCAGAAACTTCACTGACGGGGTGGAAGTCAAAGCCAAGGCACTGGGCTTCGAAGCGCAGTTCAGTCTCGGTGAATGGTCGCTGACAAACCGCTTCCGCTATGCCGACCAATCAACGCGCAACACGACTCTGGTGAGTTCGGCCGCAGCACCTGCCGCTCAGTTCGCGACGCGGTTCGGTGGAACCGGGGCGACATACAGATATGCCGCGGGTCCGCGTGCCGGACAGTTGTTCGATGTCGCCAACGGCAACGGTCTGGTTGCCTTGTCGTTCTTCTCCGACAATGATGCGCCCGATGTCAGCAACATGACCAATGACTTGCGCATCAGTCGCGTCTGGAGCGTGGGCGGCGGGGACCTGACCACAACGACCGGCCTCTATCGGTCCAGCCAGAAGTTCGTCTCCGAAATCAGCTTTGCCACGTTCTTCCAGGATGTTGTCGGCGGCGGCCAATCGGTGCCGTTGAACCTGACGACCGCAGGAGGCGTTGCGGTCACCGACGGTGGCTATCGCAATTATGGCGGTCCAGGTGGTGCCGGGAACATCAGGGACAACAACGTAACCTATCAGACGACGGCACCATTTGCGTCCGTGAACTTCCACAAGGGGAAGCTTGCCTTGGGCGCGTCGGTGCGTTGGGACAACAGCCGCGCCAACGGCAACATCATGAACGACAGTGGCGTGCGGACCTTGGACATGAATGGCGATGGTGCCATCTCCAGGCCGGAAACACTGGTGTCGTTCGTGCCGACAGGCGTGACGCTCCCGGTGAACTACCACCACGATTACTTGTCATACTCCGTCAGCATGAACTACCGCCTCGCCGATCCGTTCGCGGTGTTCGCGCGCTATAGTCTTGGCGCTAGGGCAGCGGCCGACAAGATCCTGTTTACCCCTGCTGTCAGCCGGACCACCGGAGCGTTGGTGAACAGTGCCGCGGGCGATGATAGCGTGCGACAGGCGGAGGTCGGCTTCAAGTACCGGAACAACGGGCTCGTGCTGAACCTCACCGGCTTCCACGCGAAGACTGACGACACGAATTCGCAGATCCTCACGAACCCTGCGACCGGCCAGCTCGAGCTTTCCTCTGTCACGCGCGCTTATGAAGCGTACGGACTCGAGTTCGAAGGCGTCTTCCGGCGCGGACCGTTCAGCGTCATGGCGCACGCCACCTATACTGAAGCCAAGATCCGACGTGCCGAGAATCCGGTACTCGTCGGCAATGTTCCGCGTGGTCAGCCCAAGCTGTTGTACGGTCTGACCCCGCAGTTCGACACCAATGCCTTTACGGTCGGAGCCAACATCACGGGCGTCACGGGAAGCTTCGCGCAAGACATCAATCAATTGCGTCTGCCGGGCTATACCACCGTTGGACTGTTTGCGCAGGTCCGTCCGATGGAGCGGCTTGAACTGAGCGTCAACGCGACCAATCTGTTCAACACACTTGCCATCACTGGTATCTCGGAAGGTGCCCTGCCGGCATCGGGCGTGGTCATGACCAGACCCTTGTTCGGCCGCGCTGTATCCACGTCGGCAAGATTCTTCTTCTGATCGTGAGACTGGAGCCGGGCCTGACGATTGCTCTCATCAGGCCCGCAGCGCATTTGCGTAGTGCCGTCTATGCCATGACCCGCAGCCCGACGGGAGCTAGGGTCCAAACTCAATCAGGGCACGTTCGAGGTTCGAGGCAGAATGGCTCAGCGCAAGGAGGCAGGGCGCAGTAATATGTCGATATTTCCAGTCCTGCCGACGCGGCAATGGGCCATTCTGGTCGAACCCCTTCGGGGCGTCCAAATGGCTTCGATCTCGGGCAAACCGGCCCTTGCAAAGGCAACCAGCCTTCGCGACGGGCCGCTCCGCCCGATATCTTCGCCATTTGGACGCCTCGAACGTGCCCTGATTGGGTTTGGACCCTAGACTTCCACGCCCTCGTCGGTCTCGAACACCCGGATATTGCGGTCAAACAGCCCCAGCGTCGCGCGCTCTTCGGCCCAGACCTTCATGTGCTCGGTCTGGAAATGCGCCTTGAGCGCTGCCATGTCGCGCCACTTCTCGGCGATGTGGATCAGTTCGGGATCTAGCACGTCCTGCCCATAGGCATACTGGATGCAGCCGTCCTCGGCCAGTGTCGCCGCGATGACCCTGGCCATCATCGGCCGGATCGGCTCGATGTTCTCCACCGGAACGCGAACGGTGCCCATCACGATGATCATGCTTCGAAAATCCCCAATATCGTGCGCGATTCATTGCACCCGCATGGGTGAGGCGCAAACCCATAATGCCGGACGGTGCCGTCCGGCGTGGCAGGATCAGAAGCTCTTTTCCCCGTAGATATGCGACAGATCGCCGCTCCACGGACCGTGGTAGAGATCCAGCAACCGTTCGGCCGGCGTCTTCCCTGTCGCCACGATCTCGTCGAGCGGCTGGAGATAGCCGGTTTCGTTGTCGCCCGCCTCGTTCAGTTGCGCCCGCGCCGAAAGCCCGCCGCGCGAGATCGCCAGCACTTCGGCGGCGATGTCCCGCAAGGAGCCACCCCCCGGCAGTGTCGCGTCCAGCCCGCGCTTGGGCACTTCTGCCCGCAGTCGCTCGCGCCCGTCCATGTCCCAGCCCTTGACCAGATCCCACGCCGCATCCAGCGCGCCCTGATCGTAAAGCAGGCCCACCCACAGCGCCGGCAGCGCGCAGATCCGGTTCCACGGCCCGCCATCGGCCCCGCGCATTTCGAGGAAAGACTTCAGCCGCACTTCGGGGAAGGCGGTCGAAAGATGGTCGTTCCAGTCCGAAAGAGTCGGCTTCTCGCCCGGCAGGACCGAAAGCTGGCCGTCCAGGAAATCGCGGAACGACAGGCCCGCCGCGTCGATATACTTGCCATCGCGGAACACGAAATACATCGGCACGTCGAGCATGTATTCGACATAGCGCTCGTAGCCGAAGCCCTCGTCGAACACGAACGAGAGCATCCCCGTGCGCGCAGGGTCCGTATCGGTCCAGATGTGGCTGCGATAGGACAGGAAGCCGTTGGGCTTGCCTTCAAGGAACGGCGAATTGGCGAACAATGCCGTCGCCAGCGGCTGCAAAGCCAGCGAAACGCGGAACTTCTGCACCATGTCCGCCTCGCTCGAATAATCGAGGTTGGTCTGGATGGTGCAGGTCCGCAGCATCATGTCGAGGCCCATCGATCCCACGCGCGGCATGTGCCGCAGCATGATGTCGTAGCGGCCCTTGGGCATGATCGGCAGTTCTTCGCGGGTCTTGTCCGGCCACAGCCCAAGGCCAAGGTAGGCAAGACCCAGCTTGTCGCCGATGGTCTTGACTTGCGCCAGATGCCGCCCGGTCTCCGCGCAGGTCTGGTGCAGGTTGACCAGCGGCGCACCAGAAAGCTCCAGCTGCCCGGCAGGCTCGAGGCTTACCGCCCCGTCCGGCCCGGACATCGCGATGACATTTCCGCCCTCGATGATCGGCTCCCAACCGTACTCGGTCAGCGCGTTCAGCAGGTCGCGGATGCCGCCCTGCTCGCCATACGAAGGCGCGGCGCGGTCACTGGTGCGATAGACGAACTTCTCGTGTTCGGTGCCGATCCGCCAGTTTTCCTTGGGCTTTTCGCCCTTCTGCATCGGCACCACGAGCATGTCGCGGCTTTCGATTATGGGATCGTTGCTATTTGAAACTTGCCGCGTGCTCATGCCCGCTTCCGTTAATGGGCAGGACAGCTTTTAGCCAGTCAAATTGTTGCCCGCCACCTGCAAGGGAATGTTGCGCATTCGGCACGAAAGCCCTGTTACCGCGCAGGACTTTGTAACCGCGCAGGTCTTTCAGCCGAACCAGTCGCCCTGCATGCCCATCCACAGCGCGGTTCCGGCTATTGCCGCCGTCTCGCCGCGCAGGATTCTGGGGCCCAGCGACAGCGCCACAGCCGCAGGATGCGCCCGCACCGCCGTCCGCTCCGCTTCGTCGAACCCACCCTCCGGTCCGATCAGCAAGGCGGCAGGCCCGGAGTGCAGCGAAAACGCCACAGCCGCCGGCATCCCGCCATTCTCGTCGGCAAAGAACAGCGTGCGCCCCTCGGGCCAGTGGCGCAGCAGGTGATCGAGCTTCACCGTCTCGCCAAGTTCGGGAAGCGCCGTCCGCGCACATTGCTCTGCCGCCTCGGTCATGATCGTCTGCGCCCGCTCCGGATTCAGCTTGTCGGCCACGCAGCGCCGCGTCACCACCGGCACGACCCGCGCCGCGCCCAGTTCCGTCGCCTTTTCCAGCACCAGATCGAAGTTGGGCTTCTTGAGCAGTGCGGCGCAGAGCCAGAAGTCCGGCACTTCCTCGCGCTCGCGCATCCGCCGCTCGCACTCTACCACAACCTCGCGCTTGCCCGCCTCGACCACCTGCGCCAGCCACTCACCGGTCCGGTTGTCGCACAGCACCACCGCATCCCCCGCGCCGACGCGCATGACCTTGGCCAGATAATGCGCCTGAGGCCCGTCGATTGGCAGTCGCAACGCCTCGCTCAACGTCGTATCGACGAAGAGCCGCGGTGCGGACTTGGGCGGCCAGGCTGGAGTCGCTGTCATCATCTCCGCCTAGCGCGTCTCGTACCTTTCGTTAAGAGTTTGTAATGTGACTACCACCAATTCAGAAACAATCGTTCCCGACAGCGAGCACAAGGGCCTTGTCGCCAGCCTGCCGCAGCCTTGGCGCAACCTTGCCCTGCTCGCCCGGTTTGACAGGCCGATCGGCTGGTGGCTGCTGTTCTGGCCTTGCGCATGGGGCCTGTTTCTCGGCGGCGGCACCTCGCGCTGGGGCATTCTTGCATGGATGCTGCTCGGCGCCATCGCCATGCGCGGGGCGGGTTGCGTCTATAACGACATCGTCGATGCCGATCTCGATGCCCGGGTCGCACGCACCGCCGCGCGCCCCATCGCCAGCGGAGCGACGAGCAAACGCACCGCTTGGATCTGGCTGCTCACCCTCTGCGCGGTCGGCCTGATCGTCCTCCTGCAACTGCGCTGGGAAGCACAACTTGTCGCGCTGGGCAGCCTCGCACTCGTCGCTGCCTATCCTTTCATGAAGCGTCTGACCGGCTGGCCGCAGGCGTGGCTCGGCCTCGTCTTCACCTGGGGTGCCCCGGTCGGCTGGGTCGAGGCATGGGGCTTCGAACGCCTCGTCCCGCTGGCCGCTCTTTACGCTGGATGCTGGGCATGGTGCATGGCCTATGACACGATCTATGCATTGCAGGACCGCGAGGACGATGCGCTCATCGGCATCGGCTCCTCAGCGCTGTCGTTCGGGCATCACGTAAAGGCGGGCGTCGGTGGGCTCTATGCCTTGGCGCTGACCTGTTGGGCGGGCGCGATCTGGCTCACCCGGTCCGATCCGCTTGCGCTGCTCGCCCTGCTGCCAGTCGCGGTCCATCTACTGTGGCAGGTTGCCACGCTCAAGGAGGACGGGGCTGATCCCTTGGTCAAGTTCCGCTCCAACCGCTTTGCCGGATTGCTGATGGCAACGGCCTGCTACGTCGTCGGCGCGGCTTGAGGCCCAAACAGCGCTTCATGCCGCGCTTCGATCGCTGGCCAAAGGTCAGCCGCTTCAGGCACATCAAGCAGGAACACCTCGCGCAAAATCTCCACCAGTTCCTGTGCCGAGCCTAGTTCCCGCCGCTCCTCGCCGTTCGCTGTTACCACCGAGAGCACCTTGCCGCGCAGCATCAGGTAGGAACCTTCGGCTCGCCGCTGCGCCGTCAGGTTCTGGACGAAGACCGATGCCGGATCGCTCGCCTGCCACTGGCACAGGGCGGACAGTTGCGCCTCGTCGGCGGGTTCTGGCGTAAAGTCATAAGACATCGCCGAGGCCCCGAGCGACACGGACACCCGCCACAATCCGTCCTCGACAGGCCCGAGCGCCACCGGCAGCGGATCGTGCAGCCATTCGCCCGGCCGCAAGGGCACCGGCGCGCCGAGCCAACAGCCGAACCCGGCATCGACCAGATGCGGTCCCTCGCACTCGACCAGCAGGCACAAGTGCGAGCCCATCGACTCGTCCCCGCGCACCTGCCGCATCACACCGGCGCTGATCCGCATCACATCGAAGCCGATGGCAGACAGCGCCGCGCCAAGCACGCCGTTGTGCTCGTAACACCACCCCCCGCGCCGTGCCTCGACCAGCTTGGCAAAGGCAGCGGCGGGATCCGTGGTCAGAGCACGGCCAAGCTGCACGTCGAGGTTCTCGAACGGGATTGCCTGCACATGCGCCCGCACGATGGCGTCCAGCGTGGCGAGGTCGGGACGGACAGGACCGTTCAGCCCGATCCGCGCGAAATAGGCGTCCAACTGCGAGGGCGAAAGCGCTTCAACCGGCATAGCTGACCACTTCGAACTCAATCCCGTCCCAATCATAGAAATAGAACCGGCGGCCCGGCTCGTAATCGGCATGATTGAACGGTTCGAGGCCTGCTGCAACCACGATGCGCTCGGCCTCGTCCAGGTCATCGACTTCCACGCCGATGTGCTGCAGCGGGACGCCCTTCTCGAAGCGACCGGTGTGTCCGGTCTTCGGAGCATAGAATACGAGGTACTGGTCGTCGGTGCCGAGATGGATCGAGAATCCGTCGTCGATCGCAGGCCCGCGCCAGCGTTCGCGCCAGCCACAAAGCGTGGTGAAGAACGCGGCAGAACGCTCGGGATCGCTGACGCGGATGTTGACGTGTTCGAGGCGGGCTGCGGGCATCGGAGTTGTCCTTCTATGGCACTGATTTGATTCGATGCTTGCGAATCTGCAACCTCAAGTTAACTTAAGGTCAAGCGGAAATCGCGGAGTCGCAGAACCTTGGCCCTAAGTCGCAACGATCTGATCCCGATCGGCGTGCTCGCCCGCCGCACCGGCCTCGCCGTCAGCGCCATCCGCTATTACGAAGATCGCGGCCTCGTCACGTCGATCCGCACCGGCGGAAACCAGCGCCGTTTCCTGCGCTCGGACATCCGGCGGCTGAGTTTTGTGCAGATCGCGCAGAAGCTCGGTCTGGGACTCGCAGAGATAGAACGCGAACTTGCCGCCCTGCCGCAGGGCCGCACGCCCAACGTGATGGACTGGCAGCGCATAAGCCGTTCCCTGCGCAAGGAAATCGACAGCCGCATCCAACTCCTCACCCGCACCCGCAACAAGCTCGACGAATGCATCGGCTGCGGCTGCCTCAGCCTCGAACGCTGCGCCCTCTACAACAAGGACGACCGCGCGGCGGCGGGTGGGCCGGGGCCGAGGTATGTGCTGGATTAGCTCGCGTTCTCAAGCAGTTCGACGGCCCCGCCAAGGTCCACGCTGACGAGGCGGGAGACGCCGCGCTCCACCATCGTCACGCCGAACAGGCGATGCATGCGGCTCATGGTCACGGCGTTGTGGGTGACGATGAGGTAGCGGGTGCGGGTTTCGGCGACCATGGCGTCGAGAAGGTCGCAGAATCGTTCGATATTTGCGTCATCGAGCGGCGCGTCGACTTCGTCGAGGACGCAGATCGGGGCGGGGTTGGTAAGGAAGAGGGCGAAGATCAGCGCGACGGCGGTCAGCGCCTGCTCGCCGCCCGACAGGAGAGTCAACGATTGCAGGCGCTTGCCGGGCGGTTGTGCGAAGATTTCGAGGCCCGCTTCGAGCGGGTCGTCGGAATCCACCAAGGCGAGATGCGCCTCGCCGCCGCCGAACAGACGGCCGAACAGGCGGCGGAAATGGCCGTCGACGGCTTCGAACGCGGCGCGCAGGCGCTCACGCCCCTCGCGGTTGAGGTTGCCGATGGAACCTCTAAGCCTATGAACAGCCTCGGTTAATTCCGCCTGCTCGGCAACGCTGGTGCCCAGCCGCTCCTCGGCATCGGCCAGTTCATCGGCAGCCACCAGATTCACCGGCCCGATCCGCTCCCGCTCCGCCGAAAGACGGTCCATCGCGGCGGACTCTTCGCCAGCGGCAGCGACGTCGGCAGACGAGAATTCGAAGCGCTCCGGAAGGAGGGGGGGAGGGCATTGGAATCGCTCGCCGGAAATCGCCGCCATTTCCTGTCGGCGGGCGTCCTCGTTCTCGGCGCGGGCTGATGCTCCGGCGCGACCTTCGCGGGCGGTTGCGAGGGTCTCGTTTGCCTCGGCGAGTGTGGCGTCTGCCTTGGAGAGTTGGCCTTCTGCCTCGGAGAGTTGCCGTTCTGCCTCGGAGAGTTGGAGAGTGAGCCGCGCGCGGATCGCCTCGCCCTGTTCGATCTCGGAAATCAGGCCTGCAGGCTTGGCGGCAGAGATCGCGCGCTCGGTTTCAAGCTCCTCGCGCCGCCCGGTCATCTCCGCCAAGCGCTTTGCGGCATCGCCAGCGCGGGCCTGCCACGCGCGGATATCGCCCTTCAGTCCGGCCAATCGCTCCTTGCCCGCTGCGATCTGCTGTTCGAGCGCCGCAGAGGCGGCAGTGGCCGATTGCAGCGCGGTCCGTGCCGCATCGTTGCGCGCGCGGGCAGCTTCGAGCGCGGCGCGACCCGCAGCGGGATCGGGCAGGGTGCTGCGCTTGTCCTCGGCAGCGGTGACTTCGGCCTGTGCCGCAACACGTTGTTCCGAAAGCTCTTCCTGCACGCGCGCCAGTTCGGCCTTGCGCTGTTCGAGCCGGGAACGGGCAGCCTCGGCAGCATCGAGAGCACGCAGCGCAGTGCGCTCGGCATCGGCGGCGGCGGAGAGGGTGCGTTCGACTTGCGAGAGTGCGGTCTGGACTTCGGCAAGTTGCCCACGAACCTGCTCCTGCGCGGCTTCGGCAGCGGCCACGGCTTCGCGACGTTCGGGCAGAAGCGCCTGCAGGTCCGAAAGGCGGTTCTCCGCCTCAAGCGCCGCTGCTTCGGCCGCGCCTTCGCCGCGCGCGACGAAACCGTCCCAGCGACGCAAGTGTCCGGCCCTTGTCACCAGCCATTCGCCAGGCGCAAGCGGCTGGTCTTCATCGGCTTCGGCAACGCGGACCAGCGCAAGGCGCGCGGCCAGTTCCGGCGGGCACTGCGGGACGTGGTGGGCGAGCGAGTCTGTCAGTGCAGCAGGTGCCTCAGCGCCGGTCCAAAACCGCCCTTCGGCGCCCGCTGGCGCTGCGCCCACAGGGGCCGTGGCATCGCGGCCGAGCACGGCGGCGAGCGCGCGTTCGTACCCCGGCGCGGCGCGGGTTCCGGTGATGGCGGATTGGCCCAAGCCTTTGGCCGCGCGGGCCTTTTCGCGGGCGGCCTTGTCGCGGGCGAGGGCGTCAGCCTCGCGCTCGATCCCGGCAAGATCGGCGCGGGTCTGAGCGAGGGCATTGCTTGCGGCATCGCGGCGGGCTGAGAGGTCCTCGCGCTGGCGGGTGAGATCGGTGCGACTGGCTTCGGCTGTGGCGATGGCGGCTGCGGCCTCGGCGCGCTTGGCTTCGGCGGCGGCGATGTGTTCGGCAGGATCAGCCTCGCGGGCCAGCGCATCGGCTTGCTGGGTGAGGCGGGCGGCGTCGGAATCGAGGCGGGCGAGGCGCTGGCGGGCGGCGGCGACGGCAGCTTCGGCCACGCGCCATTCGGCGTCGATCCCGGCCTGTTCGGCCACGCGCTGGGCAAGCGCGACTTCGGCGGCGCGGGCTGCACGGTCGGCATCGTCAACCGCAGCAGCGAGCATCGGGCGGCGTTCGCTGTCGGCGGCAAGCGCAGTTTCGGCAAGGCCAAGGTCGTGATCTAGCCGGGCCATCGCGGCGGCGGCGTCCTCGGTCAGACGGTCGGCGCTGGCGCGATCTTCCTCGATCCGGGTCAGCTGGCGGTCGATGTCCTTGACCCGCTGCTCGGCGGCTTCGAGCTGGGCGGTGAGCGAGGCCATGCGCTGGCCGTGAGCGGAGGCATCCTGGCGGCGGTCGAACAGTTCATCGCGCGCTTCGGCAAGGGCGGCGGCGGCCTTGTGCTGGGCTTTCTGGGCCTGCTGGGCGAGGTCGGTTGCGACCCTGACGGCTTCGTCCGCCGCGACGGCCTGCTTGCGCGCGGCTTCGGCAGCGGCTGCGGCATCACGCCAGCGGGCGAAGATGAGGCGGGCCTCGGCAAGGCGAATCTTCTCGCTGACCGCCTTGTAGCGCTCTGCCGCGCGGGCCTGCCGCCTTAGCGTGGCGATCTGGCTTTCGAGGCCGGAGAGCATGTCCTCCAGCCGTCCGAGGTTGGCTTCGGTGGCACGCAGCTTCTGTTCAGCATCGCGGCGGCGGACGTGGAGGCCTGCGATCCCTGCGGCCTCTTCGAGCATCATGCGCCGCTCAGTCGGCTTGGCGGCGATGACTGCGGCGATACGGCCCTGGCTGACGAGGGCTGGGCTGTGCGCGCCCGTGGCGGCATCGGCGAAGACCAGCGCGACGTCCTTGGCGCGCACGTCCTTGCCGTTGACGCGATAGGCGCTGCCTGCGCCACGTTCGATGCGGCGGACGACTTCGAGTTCGGCGCCGTAGGGTCCGTCAGGATCCGTTTCGGCGGTGAGCAGGACTTCGGCAAAGGCGCGGGCAGGGCGCGTGGCGGTGCCTGCAAAGATCACGTCCTCCATGCCGCCGCCGCGCATCGACTTGGCCGAGCTTTCGCCCATGACCCAGCGGATGGCTTCGAGCAGGTTGGATTTGCCGCAGCCGTTGGGGCCGACGACCCCGGTGAGGCCAGGTTCGATGCGCAGTTCGGCAGGCTCGACGAAGCTCTTGAAACCCGACAGTTTCAAGCGCTTGAATTGCACCGATCAGGCCCCCCGACCCACTTTGCCCCCGGCGGCCTTAGCGCGCGCCGGCCTTCTGCAGCATGGGCTCAAGTTCCTGCCAGCTGGCGACGCCGGTCTTGCTGCCATTGATGAAGAAGGTGGGCGTGCCAGTGATGTCGAATTCCTTGCTCCACTGTTCGTTTGCGGTGGCAAGCTTGGTGGCCTTGGCACTGTCAGCCAGACAGGCAGAGCCTTGCGCCGCGGCAATGCCGCGCGAGGCGAAGAATTCGCTCATCCCGCCAAGCTGGGCGATGCCGGCAAAACGCTTGTCGGCAGGCAGGTTCTGGATCTGCTGGAAGGCGGCATCGTCCTTCTGCAAGTTGGTGAACATGTTGGGCTGCCATTCCCAGAACTGTTCGGACAGCGGGATGACAGCTTCAGGGCTGCCGCAGGTGGCAAGCAGCACGGCCGGCATATCGAGCGCGTTCAGCAGGAACAGGCGCAATTCATAGGAGACGCGGCCCGATGCGACGTATTCATCGCGCAGCTTGGGGAAGCCTTCCTTCGAGAACTGGGCGCAGTGCGAGCATGACAGCGCGCCGAATTCGACCAGCTTGATCGGTGCATTGGGGTTGCCCATCAGGTAGCCGCCTTCGGGCGTGGCCGAGAAGGTTTCGGTCCATGACTGGCCAGCGGGCGCAGGAACCTTTGCGATGGGTTCGGAGCTTGCCACTTCGCCACTGGCAGCAGCGTCCTTCTTTCCGCAAGCGGCAAGGCCGAGGGTCAGCGGCAGAGTGGCGAGGAGAAGGGCGCGGGCGAATTTCATCGTCTGTGGATTCCCGTGTTCTGGCGGTTTGCGCGGACGCTAGCGGATTGTTGCAGGGGTTTGAAGTGGCCGCAATGGTGGGGGTGTGGATGGTTTTTGCGGGGCTTTGGTTGTTGTGCTGGCTGTTGAGCTTGAATTGGAAGTCATGGGCCCCGGCCTTCGCCGGGGCGACGGTAAAACTGGTGTGGCTTGCCCCGTCGCCCCGGCGAAGGTCGGGGCCCATAGCGGTTGCCGACTAGTTCATTCGGGCGAGGATCTGGGGGCGCAGGGTGTCCCAGTCATGCGTGCCCGCCAGCAGGATGCCGTCGATCATGAAGCTGGGGGTGCCGGTTACGCCGAGGGTGTCGGCGGCGTAGTTGGTCTGTTCGGCGAGCTTCTTGGCCAGTGCCTCGTTGGCAAGGCAGCGGTCCATGGTCTGGCGGTCCATGCCTCGTGAGGCCATGAACTCGTAGAACTTGAAGTCGCTGGCGATGGCGCGGGTGCGGCTGACGAAGGTGCCAGTGGTCCAGCGCTGGCGCTGTGCTTCGGTGGAGTTGGCGAGCGGGCCGATCCACTGCGGCTGCAGGCGCATGAACGCGGTGTGCAGCTGGAAGAAGCGGCTGGGCGGGGCGCAATTGGTGATCAGGGCCACGGTCATGTCGACCGGATCGCGCACGAAATTGCGCACTTCGACCGCGCCCTTGCCCGGCGCGATCATGCCGATCTTGAGCTGGCCTTCGGACTCGGTCTCGAAGTGCGAGCAATGCGGGCAGGTGTAGCTGACGAATTCGATCAGGCGCAGCTTGGCCGCAGGGTTGCCGAGGAGGTGGTTGCCTTCGGGTGTAGCGGTGCTGGTGACGGCCCAGTTGAGGCCGCCTGCAGGGCGCGGTGGCGCCTTCTTCGCGGGCTGGCCGGATGCGCTCGACGCCATGAGCGCTGTGGCGGTAATTGCGGCTGTGACGAGCTTGCGGATCATCCGACTTTCTTCCCCCCGGTTGCACTATCAAGACTGCGCGCCAGCGATTCCAGAACGGTGCGCAGTTCCGGATCGCCGATGTCGCGCAGCGAATCCCCCAGCTCCATTGGTATGGGCTTGAGCGAGGGCGGCGCTGCGCGCGGCTGATCATTGGGCTTTGGTGCCTGAACCGCGCCTTGCCGGATCTTGACCTTGGCCACCGCGCGGTAGCCGAAGAAGCGGTTCACCCGTTCGATGATTTCGGGTGTGACATGCTGGATCATCGGTGCATGGGCCGGGCTGACGACCAGCTGGAGAATGCCGTCGGTCTTCTCGCCCGGCGGAAAGCGGATCGATTCGGGCATGCAGTTGCGGGCGTGGCGTTCGCCCACAATCTCGGGCCAGCGGGTGACGACGCTGGATTGCACGAAGCCGAAGCGGCGGAAGGCAGTGCGGCCGATGGCGGGCATGAGATCGGCGATCTGGCGTGCCTCGCCGCCACGGGGGCGCTCATAGAGCTTGCCCGTATCGGCCTTGGCCGACTTGGTGCTCTTGCGTTTCGGCGCGTCCGAAGGGGTGCTTTCCATATCGCTTCGCGCCATGCCATAGGTGCGCGATGCAAGCCAGAGAGGAAGCCGCAAAGTCGTTCGATCCCGAAGCAATTGCTCCGGCTCTGCTCGCTTGGTATGATGCCAATGCGCGGCGCTTGCCGTGGCGCAGATTGCCGGGGGAAGAACGGCAGGACCCTTACAAGGTCTGGCTTTCCGAGGTCATGCTGCAACAGACGACGGTGGCGGCGGTGGGGCCGTACTTCGCCAAGTTCACTGAACGCTGGCCGACAGTGAGCGATCTGGCGGCGGCAGACGATGCCGATGTCATGGCGGCCTGGGCGGGGCTGGGGTACTATGCCCGGGCGCGCAACCTGGTGGCCTGCGCGCGCGCGGTTGCAGCGTTGGGCGGGGCGTTTCCCGATACCGAGGCGGGGTTGAGAGCGCTGCCGGGGCTGGGCGAATACACAGCGGCTGCTGTGGCGGCGATTGCCTTCGGGCGGCGCGCTGTGGTGGTCGATGCCAATGTCGAGCGCGTGGTGGCGCGGCTGTTTGCGATCAATGAGCCATTGCCTGCGGGCAAGGCGGCGATCCGGCTGGCGGCGGGGCAAGTGACGCCAGACGAGCGGGCGGGGGATTTCGCACAAGGGATGATGGACCTTGGCGCGACGATCTGCACGGCGCGGAGCCCTCGATGCATGTTGTGCCCCTTGCGCGAACAGTGCCGGGGCTATGCGCAAGGGTCGCCCGAGCGTTTGCCGGTGAAGGCGGCGAAGAAGGCAAAGCCGGTGCGGCAGGGACGGGCCTACTGGATCGAGCGTGACGGGGCCGTGCTGCTGGTCAAGCGGCCGGGACGCGGGATGCTGGGCGGGATGCGCGCGCTGCCTGACGACGGCTGGTCGGCGCGAGGCGATGGGGCAGAGGTGTTGGAGGGTGTATGGCGTGCGGGCGGGATCGTGCGGCATGGTTTCACGCATTTCGATCTCGAATTGCAATTGATGCTTTCGGTTCAGGCGCAAGCGGTTAGTCTGCCCGAGGGAGAATGGTGGCCCGTCGAAACGATCGAGGCCGCCGGATTGCCGACCGTGTTCGCCAAGGCGGCGCGGCTGGCGATTGCCGAGAGGACAGACTGACGCATGCAACGAATGGCGGTTTCGCGGCGGGGATTCATCGGATCGCTGGGGCTGGCGGCAGGGAGCGCTTTCCTGCCTCGAATGGCCTGGGCGAGCGCGGCGGCCGAGGCGCGGTTTCCGGCGGTGACGGCGATGCTCGATGGCTATGTCGGATCCGGCAAGCTGCCGGGAATGATCGCGGCGCTGGGCTGGGGTGCAGGCGAGTCACCGCTCGACATCGCGCGTGGTACGCTCGCCAAGGGACTGGCGCTGCCGGTCGACATGGACAGCCTGTTCCGCATCTATTCGATGACCAAGCCGATTACCGGGATGGCGGCGATGATGCTGGTGGACGAGGGCAAGCTGCGGTTCGACCAACCGGTGGCAGACCTGCTGCCTGCCTTCGGCAAGATGCAGGTACAGGCAACGCCTGATGGTTCGCTGACGGATCTGCGACCGGCAAAGAGCCAGATCACCGTGCGCCATCTGCTGACGCATACGGCGGGCCTTGGCTATTCGATCATCCAGAAGGGGCCGATCAAGGATGCCTATATCAAGGCCGGACTGGTGCCGGGGCAGGCGAGCCGGATGCCGTTTCCGGGAATGGACGCGCCAAAGCCGCTGAAGAGCCTTACCGAGTTCGCTGACGTTTTGGCGACGATGCCGCTGGTCTATGAGCCGGGCACGGTGTGGAGCTATTCGGTCGGGCTCGACCTGCTGGGACGGGTGATCGAGGTTGCCTCGGGCAAGCCCTTCGATGCCTTTCTGGCCGAGCGGGTGTTCGGGCCGTGTGGGATGACCTCCACCTGGTTCCGCGTGCCAGAGAGCGAAGTCGGTCGGTTGACCACCAACTATGCCGCGGTGGGCGGCATGCTGTTTCCGGTGGATCCGGCAAAGGCCTCGATCTATCTTGACCAGCCGCCCTATCCGTTCGGCGGGGCTGGGCTGGTATCCTCGCCGCGTGATTATGACCGGTTCCTGCGGATGCTGCTGGGCTTTGGCCGGATCGACGGTACGCAAGTGATGAGCGAGGCGGCGGTGCGGTTGGGGACGAGCAATCTCCTGCCCGAGGGTACCGACCTTTCGCAGTCCTTCATCAAGGGCAACGGCTTTGGCGCGGGCGGCTCGGTGGGGCTGGGCGTCGATGCCGGGACGTATGGCTGGGCGGGTGCTGCCGGGACGGTGGGCTTCGTCAATTACCGGGTGGGGCTGCGGGCAGGGGTCTACACCCAGTACATGCCGTCTGACGCCTATCCGGTGCACAGGGAATTCGCGCAGGCCGTGCTGGCCGACGTAACGGGGAAGAGGGCTGCAGCCTGATGGAAACGAAGATTGCATTTGCAGGTGGCGGCCTGGACCGCGCCGACCATATCCGGGGCGATGCCGACAAGCTCGGCAGCCTGATGAACTGGCGCGCGCGGCTGCTCAGGCTGGAGGGGATCGACCCGGTGATTGCGCCCGATGGCGGGCTGGACTGGGGCACGCTGGCCGATGCCGATCCGGATGCCGAACTGGTGTTCCTGGGGCTGAGCGACGACGGACGCGGGTGCTTTGCGCAAGTGACGCCTGCGATCATGGGCAGCGTCGCGCCGCCCAATCCGCGGCTGTGGGGCGTGATGGGCATGATGAGCCCGGCGGACCTTTCGATCTATGGCGGCGCGCGCAGTCTGGTCGATTGGCACGCGCGGCACCGCTTCTGTGCGCGCTGCGGTTCGGCGACCACGCTGGCCAAGGGTGGCTGGCAGCGGTCGTGCTCCAATAAAGCGTGCAAGGCGGAGCACTTCCCGCGCGTCGATCCGGTGACGATCATGACCGTGGAGTGCGAGGGCGACCTGCTGCTAGGCCGTCAACCGCGCTTTCCGCCCCGGCGCTATTCGGCCTTGGCTGGCTTCGTGGAGCCGGGCGAGGGTCTGGAAGACGCGGTCCGGCGCGAGGTGCTGGAAGAGGCGGGGATCAAGGTTGATGTGGTCGATTACGTGGCGAGCCAGCCCTGGCCGTTTCCGTCATCACTTATGATCGCGTGCCATGCCTTCACCACTCAGCGCGAGATCACCATCGATGCGACTGAACTTGACGACGCGCGATGGTTCACCCGCGAGGAAGTGCGTTGTGCGATGAGCGGTGCCGACGATGCCGCGTTTATTGCCCCGCCACCTTTCGCCGTGGCGCATCACCTGCTCAAATGGTGGCTGGCGCAATGAGTGCCTCCACGCCAGCCAAGGTCACTCTCGACATCTGGTCGGACGTGATGTGCCCGTGGTGCGTGATCGGGCTGAACCAGCTCGACAAGGCGCTGGCCGGGATGGCAGGGGAAGTGGACGCAACGGTACGCTTCCACCCGTTCGAGCTGAACCCCGACATGCCGGACGAAGGCGAGGAGCAGGCGGCGCATATCCAGCGCAAGTATGGCCGCACGCCGGAACAGTCGGCAGGGGTGCGCGAGACGCTGAAAGGCGCCGCCGAGCGTGCAGGCTATTCGTTCGACTACACCGGAGAGGGCGAAGCGCCGCCCGCGATGATGTGGAACACGCGGATGGCGCATCGTCTGCTGACCTGGGCCTTGCGCGATTTCGGGCCGGAGCGACAGGTAGCATTCAAGCGGGCGCTGTTCGATGCCCACTTCAAGGCGCGGCGGAATGTAGCTGATCCGGAAGTGCTGGCCGAAGTGGCCGAAGGCATCGGTCTTCCCCGGCTCAACGCGCTGCAGGCGATGATCGACCCGCAGCTCGACGCGATCGTCACCGCTGAAGAGCGCCAGGCATGGGACTGGAACGTGACCGGCGTTCCGGCAGTGGTGATCAACGGCAAGCTGATCGTGCCGGGCGCGCAGGAGCCGGACGTTTACGCGGACCTGATCCGCAAGGTGCTGGCGCGGGAGGCGGCGGGGAGGGCTTGATTCCCGATCGGCAAGCCCCCTGAAGTTCAGTTACCGGCTGCTCGGTGTATTGCTGACCTGATTGCAGTCATGGACAGGGCTGTCCACCACTCTCCGCGCATTGCTGACCAGTTCAGTGTATGCTGTCGGATTTGCAACGGGGTTTTCCGGGACGGCTACGTGATAGGTTCCACCAGAGCAGATCAGCTTCAAACTGAGATGCTGGGATATGTCTTCCTGCTCGTAATTGACGATCGATGCGAGGATTGACGGCAATTTCGCTGACTTGGTGAGTCCCTCCATCCTGATGTCGAAGCGATGGTCGATAAGCTTTCGATCAAATCGCGGTGACCGCTTGGATGAAGTAGAGAGGTAATACCTGTTCCTCTGGTACTCCTGGGTGATGCTGTTCCGATCGTAGCTGATGCTGCCATCGCCGATCCCGATTGAACCGGAGCCGACAGGTTCTGCCGTATCACCAACCAGAGATTGGGTGACCAATGTGGAGCGAGTTGATGCGCTGCCGGACGGAGCGGGGGCATCCTTGTCCCATTGCCGGGTTGCCGCACCGTCCCGGTACGCGACCTTTACATTGGGCCTGTTGTTCACGCAGGCGGCGGTGAGTTTGCGGTTGATGTAATCCGCTGCATCGACGAGATTCGCCCAGGTTTCGTCGTTGACGTCCTGCCTTCCAAAGTTGCGGGTTCCCTTTTCTGGCTCTTTCCAGCGGAAATCGATCACTTGCGGACAAATCAACGATTTAGCGTCTACGCCCGGATCAGGTTGAAGCTTGCTGTAGCTGCGACGGAAATCATCCATCGCGTTGGCGAGGCGGCTGCTCGTATCTCGGTAGTAACGCTGGGTCACGGTCGGCTGCAAGTCTAGTGTGCAGACCAGCGCGCTCTGCGCATCGAGATCTTCGTCATCGCAGCCCAGCGCGTCGGTGACCGATGAATTCGTGGATGAGAGCTTGTCCGGAGCGAGGCCGATCAACATAGCCCAGAACCGCGTGCCGCCGCCTTTGCCCTTGATGGAGACTGGTGTGGAATCGAGAAATCCCTTGCCCTTCATGTCGGCATCCACCTGGCGGGCGGCGACGATGTATCCAAACCCCACCTGGTACTCGACAGTGCGCTTTGTTCCATGAATGTCAGTCGCGGTCGCGGGTACCTGGGTATAATGCAGCTCCTGGCCTGCTCCCCAGAAGCTCTGGGATTTGAAAAGGCCGAGAAAACCACCGCTGGACGAGTGCTCGTTGTTTTCCCGGTAATAGGATGGAAATGCCGTGGTGCAGCTTTTGGTGGAAATTCTGCACTTATTGATAATTGTGTTCAGATTATCCTGAACGATCAGGGGATCCCGTACAATGATGTGCCCGAGTCTTTGGGATGTATCTATCACAGGCAATGTTTCGGAGACTTCGGGCACGCCGCTCTCGTTTCCGTTCGGATTGCCATTCGCGTTTGCGACACCGGATGTCATTGCAATTAGCAATGCAATTGACGCACCAAAGGTCTTTGAAGTCATCGCTCTTGCCCCCCACGCCATAAGCGGGGTGAATAAAAGGCGATAAAGTTATAGTTGCAACCGAATTCGATGTATTTAGTTCGTTTCGGTGTAAATTGAGCGAGTTCAGATTTTCCGCCGGAAAGTTCTCTAGACCAATCCCAGCTTCGCCAGCTCCGAGGCGATCTGTGCGGGCAGGACTTCGCCCGCTTCCCCATCGCCCAGATCGGCGGGTGCATCGGCTTCTTCGAGATAGCGCCAGCCTTGGTGGGCGCGGCGGGGTTTGGGGTGTACTTCTATCAGTTTGGTGCTGACCACGATGTTGGTGCGGCCGCCTTCGGCTTCCTCGAAGCCGACGATTTCCGAGCGGGCGACGAGCTGGTGCTTGTGAATCCAGTAAAGCGAGCCGCCGATCATTTCCTCGGCGCGCTTGGGGCGGTTGCGGGTGGTGAGGTAGGCGTACTTGGCTCCGCCCCGGCGACCTTCGGCCGAGAACCATTCGTGGATCGCGGCGAGCGACTGGGCTCCGTAGGCGACCTTGGTCATGTGAAGGGGCATTATTGGGTACTCACTGTTTGCGGCTTCACCATGCCCACCCCCGACCCCTCCCGCTTGCGGGAGGGGGGAAATGTCAGGCCAGACCGCTCAGCACGGCGAGGCCGAGGAATGAGAAGAAGCCCATGACATCGGTCGCCATCGTCACGAATACGGCCGAAGAGACAGCCGGGTCCACGCGGAGCCGGTCAAGCGTGACCGGGACCATGATTCCGGCCAATCCCGCAACGAGGTTGTTGATCACCATGGCCGAGCCGATCACCGCGCCCAGCAGCGGATTGCCAAACAGCAGCGCGGTGCCGCCGCCTATCAACAGGCCGAGGGCGGCACCATTGGTGGCAGCGATGCGCAGTTCGCGCAGGATCATGCGGACAGTGTTGGAGCTGGTCAGTTGATTGGTGGCAATGGCGCGCACGACCACGGCCAGCGTCTGCGTTCCGGCATTCCCGCCCATTCCTGAAACAATGGGCATAAGCACGGCAAGCAGGGCCAGCTTGGCGATGGCGCCCTGGAACAGGCCGACCACCGAGGACGCGATGATTGCGGTGCCGAGGTTCACGACCAGCCACGTGAGGCGCGTGCGGACTGTCAGCAGGATCGGCTCGTTGATATCGCCGTCGCCTGCACCGGACAGGCGCAGGATGTCCTCGCTCGCCTCTTCCTGAATGATGTGGACGATATCGTCGACGGTGATCTGGCCGACCAGACGCCCGCTTTCGTCAACAACGGCGGCAGAGATCAGCGCGTACTTCTGGAAGCGCAGCGCGACTTCTTCCTGATCCATCGTCACCGGGATCAGCGTCTGGTCGCGCTTCATCACGTCGGCCAGCGGGATGCTGCGCGGCGCGCGCAGGATCCAAGAGAGGCTGCAGGTGCCGACCGGGTGGTGCTTGTGATCGACGATGAACACTTCCCAAAACTCGGTGGGCAGTTCGTCGTCGCGGCGCAGGTAGTCGATCAGGTCGCCCACGGTCATCGCCTCGGGCACCGCGATCAGATCGCGGCTCATCAGGCGGCCGGCGGTTTCCTCCGGGTAGGACAGCGCCGATTCGATGGCGGCGCGGTCTTCCGGCTCCATCTCGGCGAGGACGGCCTGCTGGTCTTCCTCGTCCAGGTCCTCGATCAGGGCGACGGCGTCGTCCGTCTCCATCTGCTCGGCAAGGTCGGCAACTTCTTCGGGCTCAAGCTCCTCGACCAGCAGTTCGCGGACGTGATCGTTGAGTTCGGCGAGCACTTCGCCGCCCATCAGGTCGTTGATGGCGCGGGCGAGGGTTACGCGGTCATCCCGGTCGATCAGCTCGAACAGGTCGGCGATGTCGGCCGGGTGGAGCGGCTCTACGAGGTTGTAGACGGTCTCGTCGTCACCTGCCTCAAGCGCTTCTGCGACCTTGCGCACGAAGCCGGGGCGAAGGGTATTGTCTTCCTCGTCGAGGCTTTCGGAGTTGCGCGCTGGTTCGGCCGGCGCGGGCGCATCGTCCGCGTCGGGGGCGTAGGATTCGATGAGGTCCTCGTCGCGCTCCATAGGCGCGGGTTAGCCATTGGCACGGGAAAAGCAAACCGCCTTGGAGAGGCAGGCGTGACTTTCTTTTCCAAGCCCTTATATCCGCCCCCAGACAGGATAGGAATTGCTACAAATGGCTGACGAAAAACTGGTCCTCACGCTCGACTCCGGCGATGTCGTGATCAAGCTGCGCCCCGATCTGGCCCCCGGCCATGTCGAGCGGATCAAGGAACTTGCCGGCGAAGGCTTCTACGATGGCGTGAAGTTCCACCGCGTGATCCCCGGCTTCATGGCGCAGGGCGGCTGCCCTCAGGGCACCGGCATGGGCGGTTCCAGCAAGCCCGACCTCAAGGCGGAGTTCAACAACGAGCCGCACGTGCGTGGCGTGTGCTCGATGGCCCGCACCAGCTATCCGCACTCGGCCAACAGCCAGTTCTTCATCTGCTTTGACGATGCGCGCTTCCTCGACAAGCAGTACACCGTCTGGGGCCAGGTCGAGAGCGGCATGGAACTGATCGACGCGCTGCCCAAGGGTGAGCCGCCGGCAAACCCGGGCGTGATCCGCAAGGCGAGCGTCGTCGCCGCCTGAACGGGTTGAACGTTCGGATTGAAGAGGGGCGGGGCCGCGAGGCTGCCGCCCCTTTTTCTATCCATAATCCTCCCCGTTTTTGCGTAAGCACAAACGGGGAGGTGGCATTCGCGGCTGCGAATGACGGAGGGGTTTCTTTCCCCTCCACCACCAGCTTCGCTGGCGGTCCCCCTCCCCATTTGCACCTGCGGTGAAAACGGGGAGGATCTTGTGTTCTTAGGCTGAAAGCCGCCGCACCGCCTCTTCCTGCGCGATAAGCGGCAGGAGCGCGGCCATTTCGGGGCCGTGATCGTGGCCGGTGAGGGCCTGTCGCAGGGGCAGGAACAGCGTCTTGCCTTTGCGGCCGGTGCTGTCCTTGAGCGCTCCGGTCAGCGCGCGCCATGGGTCTGCGGACCAATCCAGCGTTGCCGCGACTTCCGAAGCCTGCGCCAAGTAGGCGCGGGTTTCGTCGTCGAACGCAGGCGCGGTGATCGGGCCTGTGATGACTTGCCACCACTCGCGGGCCTCGTCGATGTGGGCGAGGTTGGGGCGGATGGCTTCCCATGCCGCTTCACCCATGCCCTCGGGCAGGAGGTGTGCGACCCGGGCATAGGGGAGGCGGTGAACGATCTGGGCGTTTACGCGGTGCAGGTCGGCCTCGTCGAAGCGGGCGGGGGCGCGGCCGAAGCGCGAGAGGTCGAAGCTGGCGGCAAGAGCGTCGGCATCGAGTGCAGGATCGACCGGGTCGGACGTGCCGAGGCGGGCGAGCAGGGCGACGATGGCTTCTGGCTCGATCCCCTGTTCGCGGAAATCGGCCATGCCGAGCGCGCCCAGGCGCTTGGAGAGCTTGCCTTCGCTGCCGGTCAGCAGCGCTTCGTGGGCAAAGCGCGGCGGCGTGGCGCCCAATGCGGTGAACATCTGGATCTGCGTGGCAGTGTTGGAGACGTGATCCTCGCCGCGCAGCACGTCGGTAATGCCCATGGCGATGTCGTCGATCGCCGAGGGGAGCATGTAGAGCCACGAACCGTCAGCGCGGCGGATAACCGGGTCGGACATCTGGCATGGGTCGAAGTTCTGGGGGCCGCGGATGCCATCGTCCCAGGTGATCGGCTGGTCGTGATCGAGCAGGAAGCGCCAGTGCGGCCTTTCACCTGCATCCGCCTTGGCCGCATGATCGGCTTCGGTCAGCTTGAGCGCGGCGCGATCATAGATCGGGGGAAGGCCGCGGCCGAGCAGGATCTTGCGCTTGAGGTCGAGTTCCTGTGCGGTTTCGTAGGCACGGTAGATGCGCCCCTGTTCGACAAGGCGCTGGAATTCGCGCTCGTAGAGATCGGTGCGCAGGGACTGGCGTTCCTCGCCATCGTAGGTGAGGCCCAGCCATGCAAGATCGGCGCGGATGGAATCGACGTGTTCCTCGCGGCTGCGCTCGGCGTCGGTGTCGTCAATTCGCAGAAGGAACTTGCCGCCGGTCTTCTTCGCCAGCAGCCAGTTGTGGAGCGCGGTGCGGACGTTGCCGACGTGGAGCTTGCCGGTGGGCGAGGGGGCGAAGCGGGTTACGGTGGTCATGCGCGCTGCCCTAGCGCGGGCGGCGTGCAAGGGGAAGGCAGAGTCCTTACGGGATCAGGGCCACGGCGTGGACCGTGGCGTTGTAAAGCGCTTCGTGGCGGTCAGCACGGACGAAGCCGGAGATCGCTTCGGAAAAGGCTTCACGCCTGCCATTGATGGCAGCGCGGGCGAGGGCGGCGAGGGTGGTCTCGTCAGGCGTCATGGCAAGGCAGCAGGGGCGGTTGACCATGAAGGGTTCTGGCCAGACCTGCTTGATCGTCATGACCAGACCGTGAACCGCGCAGGCCGCTTCGATGCTGCGATAACGGCGGGCGAGGTCGGGAACAGGATCGCGACCGGCGGCGTCGAACAGCGCGCAGAGCCGCATGGCCATGGTCACGTGCAAGCCCTTCAATGAGAGACCGCGCACGTCCTGCGGACGCGCCATGTTTTCGATCAGGGCGGAGAAGCGGGTGGAAGATTCGCCTGCTGGCACGGCACATCCTTTCTTGCGAACTATTCGCAAGTTAGGTCGCGCCCGATCTCAGGTCAATGCGAATCATTCGCAATAATTCATCCGGTGCGGAAGCCGTGCGTGATCGGGTAGCGCCGGTCACGGCCATAGTTGCGCGCGCCCAGCTTTACGCCCGGAGGGGCCTGGCGGCGCTTGTATTCGGCGATGTTGAGCAGGCGTTCGATGCGGCTGACGGTAGCGCGGTCGTGACCTTCGGCAACGATCTGGTCGACGCTCTTCTCGTTCTCTACAAGGCCCACCAGAATCGCGTCGAGCACGTCGTAGGGCGGAAGCGAGTCCGAGTCCTTCTGATCGGGGCGCAGTTCGGCGCTGGGCGGCTTGGTGATGATCCGCTGCGGCATCACCGGGCCGTCGGGACCAAGGCCGATCTTCGGGCGATGGGCGTTACGCCATTCGGAGACGGCGAAGACAGTCGTCTTGTAGGCGTCCTTGAGCGGGTTGTATCCGCCGTTCATGTCACCATAGATCGTGGCGTAACCGACGCTCATCTCGCTCTTGTTGCCGGTGGTGACGAGCATCGGGCCGAACTTGTTCGAAAGCGCCATCAGCGTCACGCCGCGGATGCGGGACTGGATGTTTTCCTCGGTCAGATCGGGCTGCTTGCCGGTGAATACCGGGGCGAGCATGTTGTCAAAGGCATCGACGGCGGGCGAGATCGGCACCGTATCGAGCCGCACGCCGAGCATGTTGGCGCAGCCTTCGGCGTCCTCGAGGCTCTCCTGGCTGGTGTAGCGGCTGGGCATCATCACGCACCACACGCGATCGGGACCGAGCGCATCGACCGCAATTGCCGCGCAGATCGCCGAATCGATGCCGCCCGATAGGCCGAGGACCACGCCGGGGAAGCGGTTCTTGTTCACATAGTCACGCAGGGCCATGACCATTGCGCAGTAGATGTCCTCGGGATGCTCGGCGAGTTCGTGCTCCTCGCCTGCCTCGCAGCGCCAGCGCGAGCCGGAGCCGCGCGCGGTCTGGGTCCAGACGGTGGTGACGACCGATTCTTCCCAGTCCGGCATCTGCACCCAAAGCGCACCTTCGGGGCCGACGACGAAGCTGGCGCCATCGAACACGATCTCGTCCTGCCCGCCGACGCGGTTGAGGTATGCGAGCGGAATGCCGGTATCGATCGCGCGACGCTTGGCCACGCCGTCTATGCGCAGCACGTCCTTGTCGATCTCGTAAGGCGAGCCGTTGATGCAGATGAAGATTTCTGCGCCGAGTTCGGCCAGATGGCGGCAGACATCGGGGTGCCAGATGTCCTCGCAGATAGGCAGGCCGAGCATGGCGCCCTTGAACAACACGGGTTCGGGCAGCGGGCCGGACATGAAATAGCGCTTCTCATCGAAAGTGCCGTAGTTGGGCAGTTCGTACTTGAAGCGGGTGGCGGCAATGCGCCCGCCTTCGAGCAGGGCAACGCCATTGTGCAGATCGCCATCGCGGACGAAGACCGAACCGACCAGCATGGCAGGGCCGCCATCGGCCGTGACCTTGGCCAGCTTTTCCAGTTCCGCCGCCGCGCGTTCGATCAACGCGGGCTTCATGATGAGGTCTTCGGGCGGATAGCCGATCAGCATCAGTTCGGGATAGACGATCAGGTCCGAGTCCGGATTGCTCTCGCGCACGGCGAGCATGGCTGCGACGTTTGCAGCGAGATCGCCAACCGACTGGTTGAGCTGGGCGAGGGTTATGCGAAGCGTATCGGCCATGATGTAACCACTAGGCGGCAAGACCCATGGCCTGCAAGAGTTGCAAACCTGTCATCTTGGGCTAAGGGCGCGTTGGGGATCGAATCCGAGGGAATCGCAACGCATGAAGATCATGGCCGGCAACTCGAACCTGCCGCTCGCTCGCGCCATTTCGGCCTATCTCGAAATGCCGCTGACCGACGCCAGCGTGCGCCGCTTTGCGGACGAGGAAGTTTTCGTCGAAATCCACGAGAACGTGCGCGGCGAGGACGTCTTCGTCGTCCAGTCGACCAGCTACCCCGCGAACGACAACCTGATGGAACTGCTGATCTGCATCGACGCGCTGCGCCGTGCCTCGGCAAAGCGCATCACGGCGGTCGTTCCCTACTTCGGCTATGCCCGCCAGGACCGCAAGCCGGGGCCCCGCACGCCGATCTCGGCCAAGCTCGTGGCGAACCTCATCACTCAGGCCGGGGCCGACCGCGTTCTGGCGGTGGACCTCCACGCCGGGCAGATTCAGGGCTTCTTCGACATCCCGACCGACAACCTGTTTGCCGCGCCCGTCATGGCTGCCGACATCCAGACCCGCTACGGCACGCAGGAACTGATGGTCGTATCGCCGGACGTCGGCGGCGTGGTTCGCGCCCGCTCGCTGGCAAAGCGCCTGAACAATGCGCCGCTCGCCATCGTCGACAAGCGCCGTGACCGTCCCGGCCAGTCCGAAGTGATGAACATCATCGGCGACGTGAAGGGCCGCATGTGCATCCTGATCGACGACATCATCGATTCGGGCGGCACCCTGTGCAACGCGGCGCAGGCGCTGATGGATGCAGGCGCAGCGGGCGTTTCGGCCTACATCACGCACGGCGTCCTTTCGGGTGGCGCGGTTGCCCGCGTGAGCAATTCGGCGCTCAAGGAACTGGTGATCTCCGACACGATCATGCCGACCGAGGCGACAGCATCGTCCGATCGCATTCGCGTGCTGACGATCGCACCGCTGATTGGCGAGGCGGTGCGCCGCATTGCCGATGAAAGCTCCGTTTCCAGCCTGTTCGACTGATCAGGCGTTCTTTAGGCGCTCAAGCCACGCCCTTGCCTGCTTCGGTTCGCCTACGGCATTGGAAGCAGGCTTGCCGCGTGAGGCCATGAATTCGTCGTGGAGCGTGAACGGTTCCATGAACAGGGCCTCGCGCGCTTCGGCTATTTCTTCCGCAAGCTCGGTCAGGCTCTCGATCACCGGTGCGGTGGCTGCGCGCATGATCTTGTCGGCGTTGTGGTCAAACAGGCCCCACTTGCCCGCAGCGGTCACCTCAAGCGCTTCAGTGAGCGCGAGGAGATAATCCGCTTCCAGTTCGGAGCGGCGCTTGTCGAGACGTTCGAGACGGTCAGCTCTGGCCATGACCCGGCCTAGGCCCGGTGCGAGGGTTGCGCAATGGCGCTTACTCCCAAGGCTTCACTTCGCCCGGTTCCAGCCTGCGAATGGCCTCCAGCCTGCGCGCCTGCCGGGTCTCGAGGCCGAGCGTCATCAAGGGCTGCGGGCGGTTGACGAACTGGCGCGGGCTCATGCCGAAAAGGGCGGTAAACTCGCGGATCAGGTGGCTCTGGTCGTAATAGCGCAAGGCAATTGCCTCGGCCTCGTCATGGTCAGCAACGCCGCGCAAATGGCTGGCCATATCGAGTGCGCGCGCGCGCTTGAGCACCTACTTGGGCGTGATCCCGAAATCGCGGCGGACTATGCGTTCAAGGCGGCGCTGTTCGACGCCGAGATCACTGGCAAGCCGGGCGATGTTGACAGTGGGATCGGAGAAGGCTGCAGCCTCGAACCGTGCCGATATCGGATCAGGCTCACGCAGAGCGCGGTCCGCAATCAGGCTGCGCATCTCGTGCTCCATGGCCTTGACCCAGTCTTCCGGCGAATCGGCCGGATCGAACAGGTTGAGCCAGCGATCCTCTGGCATGCCGAGATCCGCGAAGGTTGCGAGCCGGTCGGTCAGCTTGGCGATGTCTGGGCCATTGAGTGCATGGCAAACGCCGGGACGGAGAAACACGCCGACACTGATGAAACTGCCCGTCACGCTGATCGGCATGCGTTTCGAGTGTGGTCCGAACAGCATCACCGCGCGTTCGGAGCACTGCAGCCCATCGGCAGTCACTGCTTCCCACTTTCCGCGCAATTGGATGCGGATGCAGGCAAAATCGCTGAGCAGTCCGCAATCTAGGCGGTGTTCGGGCGGAGCGCCGACAATCGTGACGTAGAACCGACCGACCCAGCGTTCAAGGTCGGCCGCCGGGGCGCGGCTGTAGGAGATCGGTTGTCCGTCGCGCGTGGCGATCGGCGATACGATCGCTCTGTCGACCCCCGGCCTGTTGCTGCGACTCATTCCATGCCCCCTGGGTCTGTTCATGCACGGAGCTTTAGCGGCGCCCAACCAGTCCGCGCGTGTCGACCGTCACGACTCCCTTAAATTCGGCCAGCACGGTTTGTCCAATGACGAATCGCTTGCCGTGCCTTGACCTGATCCCGGCGGCGAGGGCAGAGCCGGGACATGAAGCTGGAAAACGACATCGCACTCGCCATGCGCCTCGCCGACGCTGCCGCAGCAGCGATCCGCCCGCATTTCCGCACCGTCGCCGCCGAGCGCAAGGGTGATGCCACGCCGGTAACGCTGGCAGACCGCGCGGCCGAGGAAGCGATGCGCCGCATCCTCACCGCCGAAGTGCCGCGCGATACGATCATCGGAGAGGAGTTCGGCTCGACCGCGGGAACATCCGGCCGAAGCTGGGTGCTCGATCCGATCGACGGGACGGCAGGCTTCCTTGCCGGTCGACCTATCTTTGGCACGCTGATCGCGCTGGTTGTTGAAGGCTTTCCGGTTCTGGGCGTGCTGGACCAGCCCATCACCGGAGAGCGCTGGGTCGGCGCAATGGGCAAGCCCACCACGCTCAACGGCAAGCCGGTGCGCACGCGCCTGTGCCGCGAACTTTCGGACGCGACCCTGGCGACCACGGGCCCACACTATTTCGACGACCACGATGGCGGCCATTTCATGGGCCTTGCCGCCAAGACCGATCACAAGCGCATGGTCATGGGCGGTGACTGCTACAACTATGCAATGCTCGCCACCGGACAACTCGACGTGGTCTGCGAGGCGGGGCTGAAGCTGCATGACTGGGCCGCGCTCGTGCCGATCGTCGAAGGGGCAGGCGGCACGATGGCGGACTGGAACGGCGAACCGTTGCACGCCGGCTCCGATGGCCACGTGATCGCGCTGGGCGATCCGGCGCGGCTTGATGACGTGGTTGAGGCGCTGGCCTGCGGGCACTGAGGGCGTTGTGCACGGCGGTTGGTTCTTTTTCTACGGGACGCTGACCGAGGATCACGAAAATCCGGTTACGCGAAAGGTGATGCCGCTGCTGTGCGGCGGCCAGCGCGCATCGGTGCGCGGCCGTCTGCGGGCCGTGCGCACTGCCGAGGGGTGGTATCCGGTGCTGCGGGGCGGTTCGGGCAGGGTGACTGGACGGCTCTACCGCGCTGGTCGAGGTTTTTGCGCAAAGAAATTGCGCATGCTCGATGCTTACGAGAATTGCGATCCGCGTTGCATTGCCCGATCCGAGTACTTCAGGCGCATGCTACGTGTGCGGATCGCAAGGGGCGGGTGGGTCATGGCGCAGGTCTATGTCCACAATCGGGCCTGGCATGCGGGATTGCCGGTCATCGCTAGCGGAGACTTTGCGTCTTTCCTGCGCAAGCGCGGGCTGCGTGCTTTCGGTCATCGCGCCTAGGGTGCGCTAGCGCGCTAACGGACCAGCAGGTCGACTTCCGACAGTTCGATTACCGGGACTTCCCACGGGTGTGCAGCCATGAGCGCCGCAAGCGCTGCGGAGATGTCCGCTTGGGCATCTGCGTAAGTGGTCAGGATCGCGGTGGGGGACAGGCTGCGTTCGCCCGATGTGCCTAGCGTGGGCCTGGCATCGGGACCGGGGCGAAAGCTTTCCCAACCGGGCGCGATCTCGCAAACGCCCTTGTAGAGGCCGAAATCGCCGAGCGGGTTGTCGGCGCGGATCACCGCCAGGATCGCAGCGGCGGTGGCATCGCGCTCCAACGCGGCTTCGTCTCCGGTCATCAGGCCGGCGAGGGTTTCAGCGGCGATCGGGCAGTGGATCTTCACCGCAATGGCGCGGCGGCGCATTAAAGTCCTGCTTTCAGCATCCAGTCGTGGAAAAGCCGCACCGGTCGCGATTGCAGCGCGCGTGGACGGCAGACGAACCAGTAGGAATAGGGGCTGTCGACGTCGATGTCGTAAAGCCGTGCAAGGCGTGAATCGTGGCTGCGATGATAGTGGTCATCGTGCATGATCGCGATGCCGAGGCCTTGGGCCGCCGCCTCGAGGATCAGCTGACCCGAATCGAAATGGTCGATTGCAGCCGGTTCCATCTTCTCGAGATGGAGCGCTTTCTTCCAAGCCTCGAAGCTTGCCGGAAGATCGTTGTGCACGAGGAACGTCTGTCTCGAGAGCTTGGCCAGATCGGGGCGGTCGCCCAGTTCTGCGGCCAGTTCGCGCGAGGTTATCGCGTGGACGCGGTTGTGGTCGAGGCGGACCGAATGGAGCGCGGCGTCCGGACCTTCTGACAGGACGATGGCAGCATCGATCGTATCGCCCAGCTTGGTTTCGGCCGAATGGCCCGAATCGATGTCGATGTGAAGCTGAGGGTGCAGCTTGCGCAGTTCGCCAAGGCGCGGGAACAGGCGCTGGCTGCCGAACAGCGGCAGGACGCCGAGACGCAGGCGCATGACCTTGCCCGTGTCGATGAGTCGATCGACCCGGTCAGCCATCTCATCGATCAGTGGCGCGACCGCATCGTAAAGCTGCTGGCCTTCCTCGGTCAGCTTCAGGGCCTGATGCTTGCGCTCGAACATGGGCTTGCCAACAAACTCTTCAAGCGCGCCGAGGCGGCGAGAGAGTGCCGAAGGGCTGAGCGCAAGCTCCGCCGCCGCCGTCTTGGCCGACCCTGCGCGCACGACGCGTATGAACGCCTCGAGCGAACGCAAAGGGGGAAGGCGGCGGATCATCGTGTAGTCCTATTCTGCTTCAGTTGCCGTGGCCTGTGGCGCGTGGAGCCTGAGGCGGGTGAGGCGACGTTCGTCACCTCCCGTCACTTCCAGACGCCATCCGCTGGCATGTTCGAGCACGCGCCCGACGGGCGGCACTTCACCTGCCAGTACCACGGCAAGACCGCCGAGCGTATCCACGTCTTCTTCCACTTCCGCAAGCCTCGGATCGACCGTTTCCGCGACGTCATCAAGCTCCGCGCGCGCATCGGCATCCCAGGTGTCGGGATCGATACGGCGCAGGAGTTCCTGAGGCGCATCGTCATGTTCGTCCTCGATCTCGCCGATGATCTCCTCGACCAGATCCTCGATGGTGATGATGCCATCGGTGCCTGAATACTCGTCGATCACCACGGCAAGGTGGGTACGGCGGCTGCGCATGTCGGCCAATACGTCAAGCGCGCCCCGTGCCTGTGGCACGAACAGCGGCTGGCGCATCAGCGAGGTCCAGTCCTTCGGCGGCTGCTTGCCGGAAAGGAGCATCCCCGCAACGATCGCGAAGACGTCCTTCACGTGGATCATGCCCACGATCTCGTCGAGCGATTCGCCATAGACCGGCATGCGGCTGTGGCCATTCTCGGCAAAGGCGGCGACGAGTTCCTCGAACGATGCCGCAGCCGGAATGGCGATGATCTCGCCCCGGGGGATCGCTACGTCATCGGCGTCGTGTTCGCTGAAATGGAGTAGGTTACGCAGCATCTGGCGTTCGAGCGGAACGAGGTCACCGTTGCCTTTGCCGTGGTGATGGACCTCTCCCTCGTGCTCGTCGATCGCTTCCTCGATCTGCGCGCGCAGCGACTGGTCATGGTCTGGGCCTCGGAAAAAGACCCTGATTGCGCGCCATAGCGCGCGCCAAAATGCGGGACTGCTACTGTCTCCGTCTCCCGAGCGGCCTTCGCCGGACGAGTCGTTGCCCTCGGGCACTGTCGTATTCCCCCTTATAGAACCTGTGTGAGGCTCTGGTCAGTCTTCGACCGCATATGGGTCGTCGATACCCATAAGCGCAAGCACCTTCCGCTCCAGATTCTCCATTTCCTCGGCTTCGGCCTCGCCAAGTTCGTGATCGTAGCCCGCCAGATGGAGCAAACCATGCACGACCAGATGGGTCGCGTGAACTTCGACGCTCACGCCTTTCTCTGCCGCTTCGCGCTTGCAGACACCATAGGCGAGGATCAGGTCGCCGAGCATGCCGGGTGCATCGGTGTCTCGAGCCGCGTGTAGCACTTCCTCGCGGCTGAGCATGGGGAAGGACAGGACGTTGGTCGGCTTGTCCTTCGCCCGCCACTGCTTGTTCAGGGCATGAACCTCCTCGTCATCGGCCATGACCAGGCTGACGAGGAGGTTCTCGTGCGCGAGTTCGGGGGCAATCCGTCCGGTTGCCTCAGCGGCCCGATTGGCGAGGTCTTCCCAATCGATGTCGTCTCCCCAGACCGGATCGATGTCGATTTCGAGGATTGGCGCGCTCAAGCGTCCTTCCCTTCATAGGCTTCGACAATGCGGCCAACGATCGGATGGCGCACCACGTCTGCGGTATTGAAGCGCACCGTTGCGATGCCTTCGACGCCTTCGAGGCGCTGCACTGCATCGTTGAGGCCGCTGGCCCCGACGCCGCCCGGAAGATCGACCTGCTTGGGGTCTCCGCACACCACCATCCGGCTGTTCTGGCCAAAGCGGGTGAGGAACATCTTCATCTGGGCAGGAGTGGTATTCTGCGCTTCGTCGAGAATGACGAAAGCATCGGCCAGCGTCCGCCCGCGCATGAAAGCGATTGGCGCAATCTCGATTTCACCGCTGGCGATGCGGCGCTCGACCTGCTCGGGCGGCATGCAATCGTAAAGCGCGTCGTAGAGCGGGCGCAGGTAGGGATCGACCTTTTCCTTCATGTCGCCGGGAAGGAAGCCCAGCCGTTCACCCGCTTCGACTGCCGGTCGCGACAGGATCAGCCGCTGGACCGACCCGGAAATGAGCTGCGCGACCGCCTGGGCGACCGCGACGTATGTCTTGCCCGTCCCTGCCGGACCAAGCGCAAAGATCACATCATGGCTGATCAGTGCCTTCATATATTCGATCTGCGTCGGGCTGCGCGGGATGATCGTTTTCTTGCGCGTGCGGATCATGATCGGGGGAGCACCGCCGGGGGCACCGGTGATGATGCCCTCAAGGGTTGGTTCCACGCTCATCGCGATAAGCGATTCGACCGCACCTGCATCCAGTTCCTGACCGGAAAGCAGTCGCTGATGCATTCCCTTAAGCACATCGCGCGCGCGGGCGACGGCATCGTCCGGCCCTTCGATCAGCACGCGATTGCCGCGCGCGGAAATGTAAACTCCAAGCCTGTTCTCGATTTGCACGAGATTGGTGTCGAACTGGCCGAACAGCGCGCCAAGCACGGTCTGTTCGTCGAACTCGACTTCGACCCGGGCGCGACGGTGTGGCGTTTCCGGGCGATGGTGCGCTTCGTCAGCGCGGTGGAGTTTCCGGGCCATGAGCTCCTTTCAGGGTTGGGGCCTGTTTTGGAGCATAAGAACGGATGTTGCGCGCACAAGACGTGCGCCCATACTTTGCACAGCCCAATTAGACGAGTTGACCTGCCAGCGAGTTCGGGCCTGCCTCGACGAGCTTGACGGTGACGATCTCACCGATCTGCGCCTCGCCCATGAAATGCACCGATTGCAGCCAGGGCGACTTGCCGAGCCACTGGCCGGGGTGCTTGCCCTTGCGTTCGACCAGCACCTCGCAGGTCTTGCCGATGCTTGCCTGATTGAAGGCGAGCTGGTCACGATTGAGCGCTGCCTGAAGGCGTTGCAGGCGCTCATCCATCACCGCTGCGGGCACATGGTCGGGCATTGTTGCGGCAGGCGTGCCCGGGCGCGGGGAATACTTGAAGCTGAACGCTTGCGCGTAGCCGACAGCATCGACAAGCCGCAGCGTTTCCTCGAATTCGGCATCAGTTTCCCCGGGGAAACCGACGATGAAATCGCCCGACAGTGCGATGTCCGGCCGCGCGGCGCGGATGCGTTCCAGCACCTTGAGGTAACTTTCGGCGCTGTGGCTGCGGTTCATCGCCTTGAGCACGCGGTCGCTGCCTGCCTGCACCGGCAAGTGCAGGAACGGCATGAGCTTGTCCAACTCGCCGTGCGCGGCAATCAGGCCGTCGGTCATGTCGTTGGGATGGCTGGTGGTGTAGCGGATGCGGGCAAGGTCGGGATCGGCAGCCAGTGCACGCGCCAAACCATCAAGTCCAACCGCGCGGCCTTTGTCATCCTCGCCGACCCAGGCATTGACGTTCTGCCCGAGCAGCGTGATCTCGCGCGCGCCTCCTGCAACAAGCAGCTTCGCTTCTTCGACCAGATCGGCGAACGGTCGGCTGATCTCGGCACCGCGAGTATAGGGCACCACGCAATAGGTGCAGAACTTGTCGCAGCCTTCCTGCACGGTGAGGAAAGCGGTCGGCCCAGACTTGCGGCGCTTGGGCAGCGCGGCAAACTTCGCCTCGGCCGGCATGTCGGTTTCGGTGGCGCGCTTGCCGGATGCGGCTTCGGCGACCATTTCGGGGAGGCGATGGTACGATTGCGGGCCGACTACGACCTTCACGCTCGGCGCGCGGGTCATGATTTCCTCGCCCTCGGCCTGCGCCACGCAGCCCGCCACCGCGATCAGCGGTGCCGAACCGTCTTCACGGCGCAGACGGCCGATGTCGGAATAGACCTTCTCGGTGGCCTTCTCGCGGATGTGGCAGGTGTTGAGCACGACGAGATCGGCGTCTTCACCCTCTGCTGCTGCCGACATGCCATCGGCGGCGAGCAGTTCGGACATGCGCTCGCCGTCATAGACGTTCATCTGGCAGCCGAAGCTTTTGACGCGGAAAGTCTTGGGGGCAGGGGTGGTGGCCATGGGCCGCGCCGATAGTGGATTTGCGGCGCTTTGTCTAACGCAGCGCGCTCATCGCAGCGAGGATACGGTCACGCGCGGCAAGAGCCATGGTCTTGCGACTGGCCGTTTCCTCAAGCGTCAGGGGGGGCAGGAAGTGCACAGTTACGGGCAATCCGCGCTTCCGGGCGAGGATCTTGAGAAAGTTGTCCAGCCCGTGCTCTTCACCGACCCATGCCATGGCCGCAACATCCGGGCCGTAGTCGACCCATACCGGCTGGATCGCAATTCCGGGCGGTGGCGGATCGAGGGCGGAGAGCAGCGAAGACTTGAACGGCAACAGACCATTGCCGTCACTGGTAGTGCCTTCGGGAAATACGGTCAGAGCTCCTGTATCGGTGAGCGCGGCGCGCACCATCTCCACCTGCGCATGAACCGACCGGCGATCATGGCGAGCGACAAAGACCGTATCGTTCATTTCGCACAGCCACTTCAGCAGGCCGATATCGGCCAGACCCGAATGCGCGACGAAGGCACTGCCGCTCGCCCCGGCAATCACCGGAATGTCGAGCCAGCTGACATGGTTGGAGAGCAGGAAGGCACCGCCTTTGACCTTGGCGCCCGAAAGCCGAACGCGCGCTCCGGCAATGCTGGCAATGCCGCCAAGAAACAGGCGGGGCCAGGGATTGTGCAGGCGAAGGAGCCGCCAGACGTAATAGAGCGGCACGCACGCAAGCAGAAGCAGGAGCATCGCGCCAAGGCGCATGGCAATGCGCAGTCGTCCGGCCAGCGAGAACGCCGGACGCGTCACCACTTCAGCCGTCGCGTTCAAGTTTGACGCCGTAAAGTTCCATGCGGTGATCGACGAGGCGATAGCCCAGCTTCTCGGCAATTTGGCGCTGGAGTTGTTCTAGCTCGGGATCGACGAATTCGATCACCTTGCCGGTTTCGACATCGATCAGATGATCGTGATGTGCCTCGGGCGTGGCCTCATAGCGGGCACGCCCGTCACCGAAATCATGGCGATCGAGGATGCCGGCTTCCTCGAACAGGCGCACGGTGCGGTAGACCGTGGCGATCGAAATGCGCGGGTCGATCGAGCTTGCGCGCTCGTGCAGCTTCTCGACGTCCGGGTGATCGTCGCTTTCGGACAGGACGCGCGCGATCGTGCGGCGCTGGTCCGTAATGCGCAGGCCACGTTCTGCGCAAAGAGCTTCGATGTCGATCGCCTGGTGCAAGGTGAACTCTTCAAGAAAGGATCGGCCCGCCGATCTATAGACCGGCGGGCCAAATCTTCAACCGCGCGCAAACGTATTGCGCACAGCTCTCGTGGCGTCAGCCGACGATGTCAGGCGGCAGCGGGCTTGCGACCGCGCTTGGGCGCAGGCTTGCGGCCGAGGCCGATCTTCTTGGCCAGTTCGCGGCGCTTTTCGGCATAGGCCGGTGCGACCATCGGATAGTCGGCTGGCAGGTTCCAGCGGGCGCGGTACTGATCCGGGGTCATATTGTAGCGCGTGGCGAGGTGACGCTTGAGCATCTTCAGCTTCTTGCCGTCTTCAAGGCAGACGATGTGATCGTTCTTGATAGACGAGCGGATCGAAACCGCAGGCTCTGGCGCAGGCTCTTCAGCAACCACCGGCTTTTCGAGGCCGGCCAGCGCGGTATAGACGTTGGAGATGAGCGTGGGGAGGTCGCTGACGGCAACGCTGTTGTTGCTTACGTGCGCCGCGACGATGTCCGACGTCAGCGTGATCAGGGTCTCCCGCATATCATTCTGAATTTCACTCATTGCGAACAGCTTTCTGTTTTGATCGTGTACGGACTCGAAGGGACTGATAACTTGCTTGGTGATCCAGATCACCATCTATAGTCCAATCACGGCCGGATACAACCTTTTCGATGACAGAATTTTAATCCGTCAAGGCTTCGGCAGCGTTACCGCAAGTATCCGATCAATCGTCGAAAGTCAGTTCCTGACTGATCGCGTCGATCCGGGCACCACCAGGCGTACGATAGTAAGCGGGTCTTAACCCGATTTCCCTGAAGCCGTGTGCAGCATACAGAAATCCCGCGGGATTTTCACGGCGCATCTCAAGGAAAACCCGACTCATTCCGCTGGATCTCGCGGTGGAAATGAACTTCTCAAGCAGCTTGTGACCTAGTCCTCTCCGACGATATTGAGGAGCAATTGCGAAAAGTAGTAGTTCCTCTTCATCCAAAACGGCACGGCTCATGAAGAAACCAGCCGTTTCAGAGCAATCTTCGCAGTCCTCAGATCCATCTGGTGAAATCAGGCCATAGCGACAATTACCTAGTAACAGTGCATCGCTGACCTGCCTGCGATTCCAGGCCTCGCCGAACTCGGCCGGAAAGGCCTGCTCCATGACCGCCATGATCCGGTCGATATCGTCGGCTGGAAGGGCCATGGCTTCTCGTGGGATAGGGGTTCAGGCCGCCGACGGAAGCCGCGCATCCGGAGCGCGGCCGTAGCTGGGCCGGGGGTCATCATGGAAAGCACTGGTTGCAAGCAGCGAGGCGCAGCGCGCGTCGGGACGCAAGTCCAGAGCGATGGCGTCAGGTCGACGCGCGGTCAGTGCAAGCGCCTGGCTACCGGCCACGACCGGGGCTGACGAGCGTTCGATGGCCGCTTGAGGCGTCAAGGACGCGAGCGGCGCGAGCGGCGTGCCGTCCTGGGCAAAGGGCTGGAAGAACCATTCACCATGGCCGCCTGTCATACACACATCCACCGGATGGCCGGGATGCTCTGCCGATGCCATGGCTGCGACGAGGCGAAGGCTTTCGAAGCCCTCGAGCCGCGCGCCCCAGGCAAGCGTCAGTGCGCGGGCGGCGGCAAGGCCAACGCGAATGCCGGTAAAGCTGCCGGGGCCAATGTCGACGGCGATGATCCCCGCGTGCCCCTTGTCCGGCAGTTCCGCGATCATCGGGACGAGGCGTTCGGCGTGACCGCGGCCCAGAACGGTGTATGTGCCCGCCAACAGCGAACCATTCTCGATCAGCGCGACGGAACATGCCTCGGTCGCGCAGTCGATGACGAGTTTGCGCATGGGCGCGCGATCAGGCAGCGCGTACTTCGCTGACTTCGGGGACGTAGTGCTTCAAGAGGCTCTCGATCCCGTTCTTCAGCGTCGCGGTGGAAGACGGGCAGCCTGAGCAGGCACCCTGCATCTGCAGATAGACCACACCTTCGCGGAAGCCGCGGTAGATGATGTCACCGCCATCGTTGGCGACTGCGGGCCGGACGCGGGTTTCGATCAGGTCCTTGATCTGCTCGATCACGTCGGCATCGGCCGGATCGTCGTCAAACCGTTCGTCGGCCTCGGCGGGGACTGCGATCCCGGCTGCCGTGCCGCCGGTGAACAGGGGAGCCTGCGATACGAAGTGGTCAAGCAGGATCGAGAGCACCTGTGGCTTAAGGCTGGCCCACTCGACGCCGGGCGCCGCCGTCACCGCCACGAAATCACGGCCGAAAAGAACGCCGGTCACGTCGCCCAGATCAAACAGAGCCTGCGCCAGCGGCGAGGCTTCGGCAGCTTCGGGCGAGGTGAACTCGCGCGTGCCGGTGGCCATGACCTGCTCGCCAGGAAGGAACTTGAGCGTGGCCGGGTTCGGCGTGGTTTCGGTCTCGATGAACATGATTCGCATGTAGGGCCGTCACGGGGCTGGTCAAGGGTCGGAAAGGTCGGGTTTCACGGGGGCGCGGGCTTATTGCGAGCATTTTCGGCCAAAGGGTGCATGGCGCAAGTTGCGGTCGGTCGCTAAGGCAGTGACATGATCAAGACCGCACGCGCGCTGAGCCGCCTCGCACCCGCCCTGTTCCTCTGCGCCGCAAGCGCACCGTTGGCCTTGGCCGCTCCTCCGGCAAAGCCCGCTCCAAAGCCGGTTGCGCCGTCGGCCGTGGCCATTCCGATGCCCCTGAACCCTGTGGTTGCGCCTGCGCAGCGCCTGTGCTTGGCCAGGACGGCCAGCGGCCTCGGCACGATGGTGCTCAAGGCAGCGGCCGGAGCCAAGCCTGCCAAGGGCGACTACGCGCTGGTGAATTATGTTGGCTATCTTGCTGCCAACGGCGAGGTATTTGATCAGGGCATGCAGGCCGCATTCCCGGTGGATGGCGTTATCCCCGGCTTTTCCGAAGGCCTGCAGCTGACGGCCAAGGGCAGCACGATGCGCCTGTGCGTTCCTGCCGCGCTGGGCTACGGCGCGGAAGGTTCAGGTCCGATCGGTCCCAATGCCGATCTGGTGTTCCAGGTCGAACTGGTCGACTTCAAGACCGCCGCCGAAGTCGAAGCGATGCGCGCGGCGCAAGCGGCTTCACAGCCAGCCCAACCTGCTCAGTCAGCACCGCAACAGTAACGGGTCTATTCACTGGTCCTTCATCCGAAGGCTTCCTATAGTCGGGCGATGCAATCCCGTAACATGCGCGCCCGGCGCTTCGGCCTGTTCCTTTCCCTCCTGCTGGTCTCGGCGGCGCCGGTTGTCGCCGAGGCTCCTGCCAAGGCCCCTGTTGCCGCGGCGAAGTCGGCGGTGCCCTGGCTCTACAAGGGCTCTGACGTTCCGCAAGACAAGGCGTGGACGTTCGGCGTTTTGCCAAACGGTATCCGCTATGCCGTTTCCCATAACGGCGTGCCCCCCGATCAGGTCTCGATCCGCGTGCTGGTCGATGCAGGCTCGATGTACGAGACCGAGCCGCAGCGCGGCTATGCCCATCTGATCGAGCACCTCACCTTCCGGGAATCGAAGTACCTCAAGGAAGGCGAGACGATTCCGACCTGGCAGCGCCTTGGCGCGACGTTCGGCAGCGATACCAATGCCGAGACCAGCCCGACACAGACGGTCTACAAGCTCGATATCCCCAACGCCACTTCGGACAAGCTCGACGAAACCTTCAAGCTGCTCTCCGGCATGGTCACCGCGCCGATCTTCACCGATCATGGCGTGAAGACCGAAGTGCCGATCGTGCTTGCCGAGATGCGCGAGCGGACCAGCCCCCAATCGCGCGTGCTGGACCAGACGCGGGACCTGTTCTTCAAGGGCCAGCTTCTGGCTTCGCGCAATCCTATTGGCACGGTCGAAACGCTGGAAGCCGCCAATGCAGCGGCAGTAAAGGCCTTCCACGACAAGTGGTATCGCCCTGACAACACTGTGATCGTCGTCGCTGGCGACGCGGACCCGGCTGCACTTGTCGCGCGGATCGAGCAGTGGTTCGGCGGCTGGAAGGCCAAGGGCAAGAAGCCGCTCCAGCCCGATTTCGGCAAGCCCATCGCGCCTGCTGGCATCGATCCGAAGAATCCCGTCGGCGAAGCCAAGGTGCTGGTCGAACCGGACCTGCCGCGTCTGGTGAACTGGGCGATCCTGCGGCCTTGGAAGAAGGTTAACGACACGATCGTCTACAATCAGGGGCTGATGGTAGATCGGCTGGCCCTGGCCTTGATCAATCGACGACTCGAGGCACGTGCGCGTGGCGGCGGCAGCTATCTCGTCGCCTCGGTCGACGAAATGAAGCAGGAGCTGTCGCGCTCTGCCGACGCCACGATCGTGACCGTCACCCCGCTGAGCGAAGACTGGAAGAGTGCCGTCACCGACGTTCGCTCGGTCATTGCCGATGCGTTGGCCACCCCGCCGTCGCAGGAGGAGATCGACCGCGAAGTCGCCGAGTTCGAGGTGGCGTTCAAAGTTTCGGTTGAGACGCAGTCGACCATCGCCGGATCGAAGGCCGCTGACGACATCGTCAACGCAGTCGACATCCGCGAGACGGTGGCAAACCCCGATACAGTCTATGACATCTTCCGGCGCTCGATCCCGCTGTTCAAGCCGCAAGCCGTGCTCGACCACACCCGCAGCCTGTTCCAGGGCACGGTGATCCGCCCGATGATGATCACGCCCAAGGCGGGTGAGGCTGACGAGGCTTCATTGCGCGCGACGCTCACGGCGCCAGTCAAGGCTGCGTCCGAGAGCCGCGTTGCGGCAAATGCGCTCAAGTTCTCCGATCTGCCGCCCGTCGGTACGCCGGGCACTGTTGCCACGGTTCGTCCGATCGGCCTGCTCGGCATCGAACAGATCGTGCTATCGAACGGCGTAAGAGTGCTGCTCTGGCCCAACGATGCAGAACCCGGACGGATCATCGTCAAGGCGCGCTTCGGCGGTGGTTACTCCGCGATCCAGCCGCAGGACGCTGTCTATGGCCCGCTTGGCGAAGTCGCACTGATGGACAGCGGCATCGGCACGCTGGGGCGCGACGACCTTGACCGGCTTGCCACCGGGCGCAAGCTCAGCCTCGATTTCAACATCGACGATACCGCTTTCGTGCTTTCTGCAGACACCCGTCCTGCCGACTTGGCCGACCAGCTCTACCTGATGGCAGCGAAGCTTGGCATGCCGCGTTGGGATGCAAACCCGGTGCTGCGTGCCAAGGCCGCGGCCAAGCTGCAGTACGAGAGCTATAATTCCTCGCCCACGGCAGTGCTGAACCGCGATCTCACATGGCTGCTGCGCGATGGCGATCCGCGTTATGCCACGCCCAATCCGGCTGAGCTTGAACGCGTTACGCCTGAAGGCTTCCGCAAGACCTGGGAGCCGTTGCTGTCGCAGGGGCCGATCGAGATCGACATGTTCGGCGATTTTACCCGCGAGCAGGCGCTTGCTGCGCTGGAGAAGACTTTCGGCGCCCTTCCGGCCAGAGCTCCAGCAACGGCGGAGACGCTCGCACCGAACATTCCAGCTCATAATGTCGAGCCGCTCGTGCTGACCCATCGCGGCGATCCTTCGCAGGCGGCAGCCGTCGTGGCATGGCCGACGGGCGGGGGGCAGGCGGGCGTGCGCGAAAGTCGCCAGCTCGAGATTCTTGCCCAGATCTTCAACAACCGCCTGTTCGATGCGATGCGCGAGAAGGTGGGGGCAAGCTATGCGCCGCAAGTGGGGTCGAGCTGGCCGCTGGACCTGCCGTCCGGTGGCTACATCTCGGCCATGGTCCAGCTGCGTCCGGGCGATTTCGATACGTTCTTCGCCTCGGCCGACAAGATCGCCACCGATCTTGCCGCCACGCCGCCGACTGCAGACGAGATCGCCCGCGTGACCGAGCCGTTGAAGCAGCTGATCACGCGCGCCAGCACCGGCAACGGCTTCTACATGTTCCAGTTGGAAGGCGCTGCATACGATCCCCGCAAGATCGCCGCGATCCGCACGATCCTCAACGACTACAGCCAGACCACGCCCGAGCGAATGCAGGTGCTGGCGCAGAAGTACCTGAAGGCCGACAAGAGCTGGCGTCTGGAAGTCGTCCCCGAAAAACGCTGACCCTAGCAACCAATTCGGGCGTTCGTACCACTCAGGCCCGGCCCGACGTTGCGGTCATCGCGTGCGATGACCGCAGCCTGCTCGTGGATGGTGATAGGCTTGACGAACATCGTTCCGAACAGACCGTGGTATTGGTACCAGACTTCGGCCACCATGACCGCACTCTTGTTCGGCGAGGTGATCGTCCTGCCTCCCAGAGTGATGCCGGGGGCAATCTTTGCCAAAGCACTGCCGGTCAGATCGGGTTTGCCGTGGGACGAGTTCTGCCTTCCCGCACCCATGCACTGCTGCCAGTGAACATACTGACGCCCAGTCACCGGGTGGACCTCCAGACTTGAAAGAATGACGCGCCCGTTGTCCGCCAGCGAGATGTTCTCACCTTCAGCAAGCGCGCCTTTCAATACCGATTCTACGTCGCTTGTGGTTATGGTCGGAGTGACGCCGCTGTTGTCGGTCTGGCCAAGCCGCGAGGCATTGTCGGCAAGTGCCAACGCGACCTGGCTGGCTTCCATCGCCGCCGCGTTCATCCAGGCAATCTCTGCGCCATACATGCCCAGAATCATGAACAGGGGGACGACCAGCGCGAATTCCGTCGTCGACACGGCATCGCGCTGATTGACGAGCGCGCGCAGCAGGTTGGCGGCCCGGTTCACGGACAACTCCCCGCAGTAGCCCCGTAACTCGTCTGGTTGCCGAAAGGCTGGTTCTTGGTAACGGCCGTCGCCGTAAGAGTTCGCTCACCCCAGAGTTTCGGCAGCAGCGGCACCTGAAAGACCGGATTGAAAGTAGCGGTGACCTCGTAGACGACCACGTCGTTGGTAGAGCCGGAACTGTCCTTCTGCCCGATATCCTGATCCCACTGGCCGTTGCGGTTCTCATCGGTAAAGGTCTCGCCCGCGTCGCACACTGCGTTCGCGTTCTTGTCGTTCCACTTTTCCGCACGGCCCACGTCGGCAAAATCGTAATAGCTTGTGCGGCTGGTCTTGATCGTCACACCCGGCAGAACTGGTCGGATGGCCTCTAGAACGGAAGCATCGGCTTCATTCGTGTTGCGTGTTTCCAGCGATGCGTTGCGGGCTGCGCGGTGGACTGCCCCGGTCAGCACAGACTTGCCATAGACCATCTGGCCCACGTCCATGATGCCGATGAGTAGCATCAGAAACAGCGGCACGACGATGGCAAACTCGACGATCGTCGCGCCTTCCCGGTCGGCGATGAGTTGGCGAACGATCATTGTACTACCCGCAGTTCGCCAACCTGCTTGGCGATGGCCTGGAAGGCAGCGTCCAACTGGCTTGCATTGGCGGCGGTGAAGGCGCTGTCGGTAGATGAGCATGCCTGCAGTTCAGGCGTCATGGCTTGGGCAAAGGCAATGACCCACACCCGGATGCCCTTGGCCTTTACCGCCTCGCAAAGTGCCAGAAACCGTGAGTTGTGACGCGAGGTATCCTCGCTGTAGCCATCGTCGGTGACCCGCCGGTCATGATACTCGATCCCCCAGGCCGACTGGACAGAATAGCTCGGCGCCATCTCGCCGTCGGTCATGAAGATCATGTGCCTTGAAACTTCACCGCCGTTCGCCGGAGGCTCGCGGACATTGCTCGACCACAGGCCGTCCGGCGATGAAAGGCGTGCGCCCCAAACCATCCCGATGTCGTGATACGTGGCCCCAGCGGGGACCAGCGAGTCTGCGAAGGCGTTGAAAGCGCTACTGTTCATCGTCGCGAGCAATCGTGCCGCAGTTGGGCAGGACGACGCAGCTTGCTGCCCGGTTGGCGATGGCATCGCGCTGTTCATGTAGACAACGCCGCCGTAGGTCACCGTTCGGATATAAGCGACATTTGGCCACATCGGTGCCCACTTGCTTTGCGTTGAGCTATCGGGGGCAAGGTCGATCTCGAGGTCTTGCGCCCCTGCTGGAGCAAAACCGCCCAGCAAGGACCAGGTAAAGCTCGGCTCCGAAACGGTCGAGCGTTCCTCGATGCAACCTCTCCACGTTGACGAAACCGCAGTGCCGTTGTCACCCGTCGGGGTCGAGACGGCTTCGAAGTTCTTGAAGCGGCTGGTGTCGTAGGTGACCGGTCGATAGTCCCACCGGTCGAATACTTGCGAACTGGTGTAGACCGGGTTTTCGGTGTCGTATGTGTAGGCGTACTGGTCACGGAAGGCGTAGCGCCAGATGATGCCCCAACCTGAACCGCCCGAAGACGTGCAAGCATACTCGGTCATGCGTTGAGGCTGGGTGGTGGTTGTGGTCGTCACCCTTTGGCCTGAACCGTTGATCGTGGTGACCGGGGCTGATGTGGATGCAGCGCCGTTGTTCGCCCATGCCGTATTCGCCGGTCTGGCAGCATTGCATTGGTTCTGGTTGTTGTATCGTGTGTTTCCGAAGCTCGAATAGTTGCCGAAAGTCGTCGTGCTGGTGCCACTTCCTGTCGTGCGAGTGGGAGCGCCGTATCCGCTCACGGTCTGAACGGTCCGGTAAACTGCCTGCCGTGACTGGATCGTCCAACTGTCGACAAGGTAGCCGGGGTCCAGATTGCGCAGGAGTGCGCCGACGTTCACAGTGGAGCTGTAGGGCACGAATCCGTAGCGGACACGGGCATTTGTGCCCGACAAGGCGTTTTCGACCGTGCTGTAGAAATTCTTCATCGCGACCCGCAACGCCTCGATCCTCGTCTGCGTGCTGCCTGCGAGCTGCCAGCCCATCGATCCTGTCGTGTCGAGCACCATCATGATGTCGCTGTTGCCCACGCCCATGGAGGCGGTGCAGCGAACGCTCAAGTCAAACCCGGGAAACCCGAACAACTGCATCATCAACGGGGGGAGAGATGTTGTCGCCACTGCGTCGATTGTACCGCCCTTGTCCGCCGATGACGGCACGAAGGTGGTATCGTGCGAATCCTGATGCGCCTCATCGAAGTTCGCGAAGAAGTAGTTTTCGGCCTGGGTCTTGGCTGCCGCGTCGAAACCGCTGGTCGTTACTCCTCGACGTCCGGCCAGAACGCCAGCGTCACACGCCGCCTGCAGTCTCGTCTGCGTACGCCAGGCGCGGCTTATGTCGATGGCCCCCCCAATCAATGCGGCCACCGCGAAAATCGCCATCGCCGAAAGCGGAAGGATGTTTCCCGTCCGGCTTCGGGCAAGAGCGGTCAGAAGACGACGAAGGGCAAGCATCGGGACCGAGAGAGCCTATGGTGGAAGTGCAGGGTTAACCGCCCGTCCACCAAGACATTCTCATGCAGCCGATAGGGAAAGCTCCTTAGCCTGCCCGTTCTCCCTCATCGGGAAGTTCGATTGCCGTGAACGCAACCCTTCCTTTGCATTTCTTGCGCGCCGGGCGTATGGGGCCGCCTCTTGAAAGGAAGAGCAAGTGGCACAGAACTGGACTGCGGATTCGTGGCGCGGATATGAAGGACGGCATCTGCCGACCTATCCTGACGCTGAAAAGCTGAATGAGGTCGAGACGACCCTGACGAGCTTTCCGCCGCTGGTCTTTGCCGGCGAAGCCCGTGCGCTGAAGGCCGATCTCGCCCAAGTGGCGGCAGGCAAGGGTTTCCTGCTTCAGGGCGGGGACTGCGCCGAGAGCTTTGCCGAGTTCCATCCCAACAACATTCGCGACACGTTCCGCGTGCTGCTGCAGATGGCCGTCGTGCTGACCTTCGCCAGCAAGCAGCCGGTGGTGAAGGTGGGGCGTATGGCCGGCCAGTTCGCCAAGCCGCGTTCTTCGCCGGTCGAGAAGATCGGTGATGTCGAGCTGCCGAGCTACCTTGGCGACAATATCAACGGCATCGACTTCACCCCGGAATCGCGCATCCCCGATCCTGAGCGCATGCTGCGCGCCTACAGCCAGGCTGCGGCAACGCTCAATCTGCTGCGCGCGTTCTCGACGGGCGGCTATGCCAACCTGCGCCAGGTCCACCAGTGGACGCTCGATCATATCGGCAAGAGCCCGTGGGCCACGAAGTTTGCCGAAATGGCCGACAAGATCGGTGAAGCGCTCGACTTCATGGAAGCTTGTGGCGTCGATCCGCGTACGGTTCCGCAACTGCAGGGCACCAGCTTCTATACCAGCCACGAAGCGCTGCTGTTGCAGTACGAAGAGGCCATGACACGCCAGGATTCCCTGACCGGCGAGTGGTACGATACCAGCGCTCACATGCTGTGGATCGGTGATCGCACCCGTTTCGAAGGTTCGGGCCACGTTGAATACCTGCGTGGCGTGCAGAACCCGATCGGCATGAAGTGCGGACCCTCGCTGACGCCTGATGCGCTGCTCAAGATGCTCGATACGCTCAACCCCGGCCGCGAGGCAGGGCGCATGACTCTGATCAGCCGTTTCGGGCATGACAAGGTTGAAGCGGGCCTTGCGCCGCTGGTCCGTGCGGTGAAGCGCGAGGGCCATCCTGTCGTGTGGTCGTGCGATCCGATGCACGGCAACGTGATTAAGGCCGACAACGGCTACAAGACGCGTCCGTTCGACCGTATCCTGACCGAAGTGAAAGGCTTCTTCGCGGTTCATCGCGCCGAGGGCACCCACGCTGGTGGCATCCACATCGAGATGACCGGTCGCGACGTGACAGAATGCACCGGCGGTGCGGTCGCGATCACGCAGGAAGGCCTCGCCGACCGCTATCACACCCACTGCGACCCGCGCCTCAACGCAGCGCAGTCGATCGAACTGGCGTTCCTTCTGGCCGAAGCGCTCAACGCCGAGCGCGCTGGCGCCAAGGCCGAAGCAGCCTGAAGACCTGCTGCCCCCTTCGCAAGAAGGGGGCATGCCCCTCAGTGCTTCTGATCGCGGTACAAGGCATAGCCGTGCTGTCTGTCGCTCCGGATATCGAGGCCATCGCGCAGTTTCTTTCGCAGCGATGATACGAACACCTTGACCGATGACGGCTGGAGCACGCTGTCCGATCCGAGCGCTCGTGCCAGCACCCCCATCGGTACGACATTGCCGTCCGCCGCACGCAACATCTCGAACATCGCCTTCTCACGGGCCGTCGGCGGCGTTGCAAAATGCGCGTCGGTACTTTCGCTCGTCGACATTTCAACCACATGTTCATTCGCGCGACCGGTTCGTGCGAGGCGATGTCGAGCGTGATGCGCGCGCATGCGGGCCTGGGCCTCGGGAATGGGCATCCGCGGTTCGAACACGTCGTCAAATCCGGCACGCAGTAGCGACGCACGCTCCTTTGGGCCTGTCGATCTTACAAGTGCGATCTTCGTCTTGTCGGTAATGGCCGCAGCATAATACCGCAGCAGTCGCTTTACGCGCTTTGGATCATTTCCGGCAATGACAAGCACATCATATTGGAATCGATTTGGTGAAATGTCAGCGAGATAGTTTTCTGATACCCTGCAGATATCGATATCTCGATGCAGGAGTTCTGACCAAAGCAGAAGCGAAGAGGCACTGCTTTCTCCCACAAGTGCCAGGCGAACGACAAGATTGACGTCCGGACTGTCATGGGCGTCCATGGGTTCAGTAATCGCACCAGAGCGAGAGAGGTGGAGCGGATCCGGTTTTTCTGAAGCAACAATAAGCATCACGGTTTCTGCTTCCTGCAACGAGCGGCTGTGAGGAAAATAACACTTCTGTCATTTTCAACGGTGCTAACGCGAATGTAGCTGCGCCCCCAGGACTGCCATCAGATGCGGATATACTTATCCTTGCAACTTCAGATTCGACCGGCAGTATGTTTCCACGTCCAAACAGACTTTCACGGTACAGTCAGGATGTTAATGCTTTTATCGAGAAATTTCAATATTTTGCAAAGGTTAACGCCGCTGCTTCCGCTTACAGGCTGACGGATAAAATCTAAGTAACTGAAAATACTGAAAATTCGTGTTCAGAACTATGCGCGCACGGAAATGCCCAACGTCGAACGTGCCAAAAATTCAAGTTGTTTTGGTAAGTTAGCAACAAAAGTGCACAAACTTGCGCTTCAGGCTCCCGCTTTCATCGCAAAGTCCAGCGCAAGTTCAGCCAGCGGACGCACCCGTTCCGACATCGCCATTGCATGCGCGCTCGACGCAGTCCCGTCGATCACGCGCTTCTTGATGCCCTGAATGATCCCGGCAAGGCGGAAGAAGTTGTAGGCGATGTACCAGTCGAGGTCTGGAAGTCCGTCCCGTCCGGTCTTTTCGCAATAGCGGGCGACGACGTCTTCCAGCTCCGGAATGCCAAGCGCCTCGCGGTCAAGGTCCTGAACCCCTGAGCGGCCGGCGTTGTCCTGCACCCAGGCGGTACAGAAGTAGGTGAAATCCGCCAGCGGATCGCCGAGCGTCGAAAGCTCCCAGTCGAGCACGGCGACGACTCTCGCTTCGGTCGGATGGAAGATCATGTTGTCGATGCGATAGTCGCCATGGACCACGCTGGTACGCGTCTGCTCCGGCAGAGTGGCGGGAAGCCACTCGATCAGCCGCTCCATCTCGGGCATCGTCTCGGTTTCCGAAAGGCGGTACTGTTTCGTCCAGCGATCAACCTGGCGGCCGAAGTAGTTGCCAGGCTTGCCGAAATCGGAAAGGCCTGCAGCTTCGACATCCACCGAATGCAACGCCGCCAGCGTATCCACCATCTCGTCATAGGTTGCGCGCCGGAATGCGGGCGTGGCACCTGGCATTGCACCATCCCAGATCGTCCGCCCATCGACGCAGCCCATCACGTAGAACCATGAGCCGATGACGTCATCATCCGTGCATAGACCGTATTGCCGCGCGACCGGGAACCCGGTTCCCGAGAGACCCGCCTGCACCTTGTATTCGCGGTCGACCGCATGGGCAGAAGGCAGCAACTTTCCGAAGGGTTTGCGCCGCAGGACATAGGGGCCGGATGGACTGTCGATCTTGTAGGTTGGGTTCGACTGGCCACCCTTGAACTTAGAGACACTCAGCGGCCCTTCGAAGCCTTCGACATTCTCTTCGAACCAGCGAGTCAGGCTCGCCTCGTCAAGCCTGTCGGCCCCCTCCGGAGCGACTGTCCCGGTAAAGGCAGTCTGCGCGTCCATAGCCCCCTCGCTCATTGGTCAAACACGATGACTGAGCGGGCAGAATGGCCCTGCTTCATCTTCTCGAAGCCTTCATTGATGCCCGAAAGCGGGATTCGCTCGGCAATGATCGTGTCGAGATCGAGCAATCCGCGCATGTAGAAGTCGACCAGACGCGGCAGGTCCACCGGGAAGTGGTTGCCGCCCATGATCGCGCCCTGCAGTTTCTTGTCGGACAGGAGGTCCATGGCAGAGAGGCCGACCTTGTGGTTCAGCGGCATCATCCCGAGGATCGTGGCCGTGCCGCCCCGCCGCAGCGAGGCGACCGCAAGATCTCCCGAAGCGGGACGGCCCACGGCCTCGATGGCGTGATGCACGCCGCCCTTGGTCATCTCGACGATTTCCTTGGCGGCATCCGGCCCCGCGTCGATCGCGTCGGTCGCGCCAAGCTTCAGAGCCAGCGCGCGCTTTTCGGGCATCGGATCGACCGCGATGATCCGTCCTGCCCCCGCAATCTTGGCGGCGTTAACCGTCGCCAGCCCGACCCCGCCGCAGCCCACCACGCAGATCGTCTCGCCAGGCGTAAGCTTGGCGGCGTTGAATACGGCTCCGGCGCCAGTCGTGACCGCGCAACCGATCACGGCTGCACGATCCAGCGGCATGTCCGGCGTAATCGCGACGCAAGCATGCTCGTGCACCAGCATCTGCTCGGCAAAGGCTGAAAGGTTGAGCATCTGGTTGACGGTGCTGCCGTCATCCGTCCGTGTCAGGCGAGGGGGCTGTCCGGCCCCGCGCCGCGTGTCTCCGCCAAGGCAAAGCGACATCCGCCCGGTCACGCAGAACTCGCAATGTCCGCAGAACGCGGAAAGACAGGTGACCACCGCGTCCCCCACCTTGACCGTGCGCACTTCGGAACCGACCGCCTCGACTATGCCCGCCGCTTCGTGCCCGGGCACCGCAGGAAGCGGATGCGGATAGGCACCATCGATGAAGTGGAGGTCCGAATGACATAGCCCGCAGGCCGCTGTGCGGATCAGCACTTCATGCGGGCCGGGCTTCGAGACGGTGAGGTCATGAAGCTCGAGCGGCTTGCCGGGTTCGACGAGGACTGCGGCTTTCATTGGTCACTCCAGATCTTTGAACCAAAATGCGCACCCGCGCAGGCGGGTGCTTCAGTCGGCTTATGCTGATGTTCCGTAACAGCATCTTGGGTCCCCGCCTTCGCGGGGAGCCAAGATGCTTGATAATCACCGAGCCACGCCCAGATCGCCCGAGCTGAAGCCCTTGTCGCCCGACGGCAGGTCGGAATGACGGGCGAACTCGATGCGGGCAATCGCGCGGGCGTGAACTTCGTCCGGACCATCTGCCAGACGCAAGGTGCGCTGGTGGGCATAGGCCTCGGCAAGGCCGAAGTCTTCCGAAACGCCGCCGCCGCCGTGGGCCTGAATCGCATCGTCGATGATCCGGAGCGCCATGTTCGGAGCCTGCACCTTGATCATCGCGATCTCCAGCGCGGCCGACTTGTTCCCGACCTTGTCCATCATGTCCGCCGCCTTCAGGCAGAGCAGGCGGGTCATTTCGATGTCGATGCGCGCCTGCGCGATGCGCCATTCCCAGATCGACTGGTCGGCCACGCGCTTGCCGAACGCGATACGCGATTGCAGGCGCTTGGCCATCTTTGCGATTGCTTCCTCGGCCACGCCGATGGTGCGCATGCAGTGGTGGATGCGGCCCGGTCCGAGGCGACCCTGCGCGATCTCGAACCCGCGCCCTTCGCCCAGCAGGATGTTGGAGGCGGGCACGCGCACATTGTTCATCACCACTTCCATGTGGCCGTGCGGCGCATCGTCATAGCCGAATACCGGGAGGTGACGGACAATCTCGACGCCCGGCGCGTCCAGTTCCATCAGCACCATTGACTGCTGCTGGTGGCGCTTCGCCTCGAAATCGGTCTTGCCCATGACGATGGCGATCTTGCAGCGCGGATCGCCCACGCCCGATGACCACCACTTGCGCCCGTTGATCACATACTCGTCGCCTTCACGGCGGATCGAGGTCTCGATGTTGGTTGCGTCCGAGGAGGCAACCGCTGGTTCCGTCATCAGGAAGGCCGAGCGGATCTCGCCATTCATCAGCGGGCGCAGCCAGCGCTCCTTCTGCTCCAGCGTGCCGTAACGGTGGAACACTTCCATGTTGCCGGTATCGGGTGCTGAGCAGTTGAACACTTCGCTCGCCCAGCCGATGCGGCCCATTTCCTCGGCGCAGAGCGCGTATTCGAGGTTGGTCAGGCCCGGACCTTCGAACTCGAACGTGTCCTCGACGTGATGATGCCCGCCATTGCGCGGCGGCATGAACAGGTTCCAGATTCCGGCAGCCTTGGCCTTGGCCTTTTCCTGCTCGACCGTCTGCAGAACCTTCCACCGATCACCCGATGCCTGTTCGGCCTTGTAGTCCTTGTGGCGCGGGCGGACGTTGTCTTCGATGAACTGGCGGACGCGGTCACGCCAGTACTTCTGGCGGTCGGTCGGTTCGAAATCCATGGGCCTCTCCTTGCTTGCCCGGCACTGTTCAACGGGCAGACGGTGAATTCAAGCGGAAATTAAGCGATCGGTTAAGTCATGTCGTTGATCGAGGTCATTTCGGCGCATCACGGATGCAATCCCGCGGCGTCGGGATCGACCTTGGCGACCTGATCGAGTCTCGCCAGACGGGCCTGATGCGTGGCCCTGTCGATCGGGAAACGCCGCACGACGAATGCCGTAAGCCCTGCCAGCACGGCAATGCTCGCGACGTAGGCGAGACTCAGGCGATAGGTCACTTCGGGCGCGACGGCATCGGGAGCGGTGTTGGGCTCGAGTCCTGCAAAGCTCAGCAGCAGGCCCGTGCAGAACACGCCAAGCCCGCCCGCACATTTCGAGGCAAGAAACGCGCCCGCCGACAACGTCCCTTCCGATCGCCGACCGGTCTGCTCTTCCGATGCCTCGACCACGTCGGCCACCATCGACCACAGCGTCATCGTTCCAGTGACGGTGAATGTGTTCGACAGCAGCGTGCAGGCAAACATGCCGGCGAGCGATGTGGTGCTTCCATCCGGTGCCCACAGGCCCAGCCAGCGCAGCAGCAACGGCCCCGCCCAGAACACCATGCCAAGCGGTGCCATCCGCATCACCGTCCCTGCCTTGCCCCAGCGCAGTTGCGCACGGCCCACCAGCAACGATGCGCCGACGACGCTGGCGAACAGCAGGAACGGGAAGGCCTGCAGTGCAGTCGACGTAAACTTCCAGACGTAGAGATAGAGGTAGTTCGACAGCGCGAAAGTCAGCCCCTGTGCGGTAAGCGCTGCCGCAATCCCGGCCATTACGATCAGGCAGGCAGTATGCGAGAAGCTCTCGCGAATCTCTCCCAGAGAGGCGAAGGCGCTCTTGCCCGTCGACGCCCGCTCCGGTGGCCACCCCGCGACCGCGCGATGCTGGCCTATGGCCGAAACCAGCACACAAGTGACCATCAGCCCCGCACCGAACAGCCCGAAGTTGCGATACCCTTCACGCGCCAGCATTGCGTTGGGCAGGAACACGCCATAGGCCAGCAGCAGCATCAGCAGTCCGCCACCCCACGAAAACAGAAATCGGAAGCGGGTGAGGCGGGTGCGTTCGTCGTAATCGCGGCTGATTTCCGCCACCAGCGCGGCCGAAGGCACCTCGCACATCGCCACGAGAGCGCGGACCATGATTGCCGAGAACAGCAGCATCAAGAAGCTCGGCTCGCCAATCGGCGACCACAAAAACACCCATGCCAGCGCCAGCGGGATCGGCGCGATGTAGAGAAACGGCAGTCGTCGCCCCCACGCCGTCCGCGTCCGGTCGCTGAAATGGCCGACGATGGGGTCGATCAGCCCGTCGAATACCAAGGCGATGAGCAGCGCAAGGCTGACCAGCCGGGCATCCATGCCCAGCACCTGATTGTAGAACAGCAGCAGGAACGTCGCGAAGCCGTTGTCCTTCACGCCATAGGCCACGCTGCCCAGGCCATTGGCAAGGGCGAGGCGGGTCGGAACCTTGCCCTGTATCGGGATCATGAAACCTTGCCGCTCTGCGCCATCTGCTCAAGCGCATCGAACAGGCCCGGCATGTTCGGGTCCCAGCTGTGGCGCGGTCCGATGGTGATGCCACCATCGACGATCAGCGAAGTGCCGTTGACGAAGCCTGCTGCCTCGCTGGCAAGGAACAGCACCGCCTGCGCGATGTCGTCTGCCTGTCCGCCCCGCGCCACGGGTTGCGCTTGGCTCGACATTGCGGCGATTGCATCCTTGGCCTGCGCTTCCAGTTTTGCAGGCATGTCCAACGACGCGGTGAAGATGTTCGTATTGATGAAGCCCGGCTGCACCGCGTTCACGCGGATCTGGTGCTTGGCGAGGTCCGCCGCCGCCACTTTGGTCAGGTGCAGCACGCCGGCCTTCGCCACGGCATAGGCGGTCGGTGAATATCCCGGCCCCACGGCGGCGACGCTCGAGGTGTTGACGAACGAGGCACCCTTGCGCCCGATCATGTGCGGCACGGCATAGCGGATGCCGAAGGCGACCGAGCGGAGCAGCAGATCCATCGTGCGGTCCCAGCCTTCAGGCTCGATCTCGTCGATGGGCGTACGATCGCCGCCTGCACCAGCGTTGTTGAACACGCAGTCGATCCCGCCGGTCTCGGCCGCCGCCCGGTCCATCAGTGCCTTGATGTCCTCGCAGCGGGTGACGTCGCAATGTGCCGTCACGACCTTGCCGTTCGATGCCGCTGCCGTTTCGGCGAGGCCCGATTCGTCGATGTCGGCAGCATAGACCGTGGCGCCCTCGGCTGCGAAGGCGATGGTCGTGGCCCGCCCGATTCCCGATGCTGCCCCGGTCACGACGACCGTCTTTCCGTTGAACCGCATGCCTCTCTCCAGCGCATTTTTCGTTGTTTTACGTTTACGTCAGCTTAGGCGCGAAAGACCTCGCGTCAATGCTGCTGCACTTGACGCTACGGCATGCTGGACTTGCCCCAAAGCGCAGGAAAGCGGCCGAAAATCCGCCCTTGCCATCGCCTCGCGACTCGCCTTAACCTTCCGATTAAGAGAGGAGCACAACCATGTCAGACCTTGATGCTTTCCGCAGCGAAATCCGCGCGTGGCTCGAAGAGAATTGCCCTGCCGAAATGCGTGAGCCCGTCCGCGATGAGGGCGATGTCTGCTGGGGCGGACGCAACTTCCAGTTCAAGAACGAAGCGCAGAAGACCTGGATGGATCGCTGCGCCGCCAAGGGCTATACCGTGCCCGATTGGCCCGAGGCCTATGGTGGCGCGGGCATGTCTCCGGCTCAGGCCAAGATCTGGCGCGAGGAGCTCGCACGCATCGGCGCCCGCCCACCGCTTTCCAGCTTCGGCATCTGGATGCTCGGTCCCGCACTGCTGAAGTTCGGCACCGAAGAGCAGAAGGTCCACTACCTCAATCAGATCGCCCGCGGCGAAATCCGCTGGTGCCAGGGCTATTCGGAACCCGGCTCGGGTTCCGACCTCGTGTCCCTGCAGACCTTCGGTGAAGACAAGGGCGATCACTGGGTCGTCAACGGCCAGAAGATCTGGACCTCCTATGCCGACAAGGCCGACTGGATCTTCTGCCTCGTCCGCACCGACAAGGCCAACAAGTACCAGGGCATCAGCTTCTTGCTGTTCGACATGACCACCCCGGGCGTTACGACCAAGCCGATCAAGCTGATAAGCGGCAACTCGCCGTTCTGCGAAACCTTCTTCGACAACGTCGTCGTGCCGAAGAACCAGATCGTTGGCGAACTCAACCGTGGCTGGGACGTCGCCAAGTACCTCCTCGGCCATGAGCGCGAGATGATCTCGGGCGCGGGCGGTGGCGATCGCCTCAATGCCATCGGTGCAGTCGTGGCGCGAAATGGCCTCGAAGACCCGATCCTGCGCGCAGACCTCGCCATGTTCGATGTCGATGCCCTGGCCTATGCCTGCATGGGCGAAAAGTTCCTCGACGAAGCCAAGGTCGGCAAGGCCCATCCCGCCCAGCCCAACATGATGAAGTATGCAGGCACCGAACTGAACAAGCGCCGCCACGAACTGCTGATGTCGGCAGGCGGAGCGACCGCGCTGGAGTGGGACAGCGAGCGCACCAACGGCGGAACGCCCGCCCGTTCGTGGCTTCGCACAAAGGCCAACTCGATCGAAGGCGGCACCAGCGAAGTCATGCTCAACGTCGTCGCCAAACGCATTCTCGAACTGCCGGGAGCCTGATCCATGCCCCTGTACCATACCGAAGATCAGGCCATGCTGGCCGAGAGCGTCACCGGCTTCATGGCCGACGAAGGTGGCATCAAGAAGCAGTTGCGCCACTATCGCGACATCAACTGCCAGGATGGCTTCGGCCATGCCCTGTGGAAGCAGTTCGCCGAGATGGGCCTCACCGGCATGCTCGCGGCCGAGGCCGATGGCGGGCTGGCCATGGGACATGTCGAGGCGGGCATCGTTCTGCGAGAGATTGGTCGCAACCTCACCCCGTCACCGTTCCTCACCACCTCGGTCATGGGCGTCACCGCGCTTGCCGGTGGCTCCGAGGACCTGCGCGGACGCTGGCTGCCGGGGGTGATCGCGGGGGACAGCGTGCTCGCTGTCGCCATCGACGAAGGCCCGAAGCACCGTCCCGAGCGCATTGCCTGCAAGGCGGAGAAGGCCGGCAACGGCTTCCGCCTTCAGGGCCGCAAGGCTTTCGTGGTGCAGGGCGCGTCTGCCGACGCGATCATCGTCGCGGCCCGCACTTCGGGCAGCGACACCGACAATGACGGCATCACGCTCTTCGCAGTGCCCAAGGATGCGGCGGGCATTTCCCACGAGAACCTGCGTCTGGTCGACAGCGCGATGGCCAGCAACGTCACCTTCGACAATGTCGAACTCGACGGCGATTGCGTGATCGGCGAGGTCGATGGCGGGCGCGAACTGCTCAACAAGGTCCTGCGCGCAGGCCGCATCGGCGCTGCCGCCGAGCTGACCGGCGTCGGGCAGGGCGCTTTCGATATCACGACCGCCTACCTCAAGACCCGCAAGCAGTTCGGCCAGTTGATCGGCGAGTTCCAGGGGCTCCAGCACCGCGCCGCGCATCTCTATTCCGAACTCGAAATCGCCGAAGCCGCCGTGATCAAGGCGCAGCAGCTTCTCGATGGCAATTCGGAACGCGCCGATCTGATGATCTCTGTCGCCAAGGCCAAGGCCGCCAAGGCGTGCAACCTCTCGGTCCGTGAAGGCGTGCAGATGCATGGCGGCGTCGGCATGACCGATGAATACGACATCGGCCTCTACATGAAGCGCGACCGTTCGCTGGCCGAGTTCATGGGCGACCAGTACTATCACGCGGAGCGTGTCGCCCAACTCAGCGGGTATTGATCAGACGAAGCGCGTGATGCTTCGACAAGCTCAGCATGAGCGGGTTTTGGTTTTGCACCAGATCCGCTCGTCCTGAGCCTGTCGAAGGACGATTACACAACGGTCGCATAGATGGCCGGAAGGGAACGGACCAATGGATTTCAGCAAGCTCTTCAGCCTCGAAGGCCGCGTCGCGGTCGTCACCGGCGGTTCGCGTGGTATCGGCGAGATGATCGCCGAAGGTTTCATTGCCGCCGGGTGCAAGCGCGTTTACATCACCGCGCGCAAGGTCGCCGTTGTCGAGGAAACCGCAGCACGCCTTGGCGAACGATGCATTGCCATTGCCGGTGACATTTCCAACGTCGCCGGGATCGAACAGCTTGCAGCTGACCTTGCCGCGCGCGAGGAAAAGATCGACATCCTCGTCAACAATGCAGGCGCCGCCTGGGGCGCCGATTTCGAGGACTTCCCCGAAGTGGGCTGGGACAAGGTCATGGACCTCAACGTCAAGACCCCGTTCTTCCTGACCCAGAAGCTGCACGGCCTGCTCAAGGCGGCTGCCAGCAAGGAACAGCCCGCCAAGGTGATCAACATCGCCTCGGTGGATGGCCTACGCCTCAACCCCTGGGAAACCTACAGCTACCAGGCGTCCAAGGCTGCCGTCATCCAGCTGACCAAGCGCATGGCGGCCCGTCTCGTGCGCGACAACATCGTCGCCAGCTGCATCTGCCCCGGCGCTTTCCCCTCGGAAATGAACAAGGCTGCGGCCAAGAACCCCGAAGCGTCGTCGCGGGGCATCCCTTCGAAGCGCGTGGGCACGATCGAGGACATGGCTGGCGGCGCAATCTTCCTCGCCAGCCGCGCGGGCGACTACGTCGTCGGAACGCCGCTCCCCATCGATGGCGGTATCGTAAACGCATGGGTTCCGGAGAACGCCATCGATCCAAGCGGGCACTGACACCTATGCCCCGCACCGTTCGCACGCTGGTGGAAGGTCTGACGTTTGGCGAAGGGCCGCGCTGGCGGGCGGACGACCGGGGCGGGCGGCTGTGGTTCTCGGATTTCTTCTCGCAGTCCATCCGGTCTGTCGGGATGGGTGGAGACGTTACCATCGAGCTTGAGCTGGACGATCAGCCATCGGGTCTCGGTTGGATGCCCGATGGCTCATTCCTGTTCGTTGCGATGAACAGCCGCGAAGTGCGCCGTCTCTGGCCGGACGGAACTGTCGCCATTCACGCCGATCTATCGGGCGTTGCCAGACACCCGTGCAATGACATGGTCGTCGACGCCCATGGCGGTGCATGGGTCGGCAATTTCGGCGTGGACTTTGCCGAACTCATGCAGCGATCATTTGCCGACGTTGCGGCAGATCCGCCGCTGGCTGACCTCGCCCGCGTTAGGCCGGATGGCAGTGTCAGCGTCGCTGCGAGGGGCATGGCCTTCGCCAACGGCAGCGTGATCACGCCCGATGGCCAGACACTGATCGTTGCTGAATCCCTTGGCCGCAGGCTGACCGCCTTCGACATCGGGCTGGATGGTCGCCTGTCGAATCGCAGGACATGGGCGGAAACCCCCTTGTGCTCACCCGATGGCATTGCCCTCGATGCAGAAGGCGCGGTCTGGTTCGCGAATGCCTTTGCCGGTGAATGCGTGCGCATCGCTGAGGGCGGGGAAGTGCTGGAAGTGGTCGAGACAGGCAACCGCAATTGCTACGCCTGCATGCTTGGCGGGCCGGAGGGACGCCACCTGTTCATGCTGGTTGCGGACACTGTCGAACCCGGCGCGGGTGTACTTCCCAGCGGAGCAATCCTGTTAACGGAAGTGGACATGCCCCACGCGGGCCTACCCTGAAGTCCACCCCTGAAGCCCGATCAGCCCCGCATCAACCCGCGCACGAAATCGATAAGCCCCGTCTGTCGCGTCCGCTTCATGCGCTCGGCGGCAAGAATCTCGCGCACCTTTTCGAAGCAGCTGGCCACGTCGTCGTTGATGACCACGTAATCATAGCCATCCCAGTGGCTGATCTCGGCCTGCGCGCGGGCCATCCGGGCGTCGATCACTTCAGGGCTGTCGGTCCCGCGCCCGGTCAGGCGGCGGTGCAGTTCCTCGAGGCTGGGCGGCAGGATGAACACGCGCACCACGTCGGCCTGCGCCTTCTGATAGAGTTGCTGCGTGCCCTGCCAGTCGATGTCGAACAGGACGTCGCCGCCCGATTTCAGCCGGTCGCGGATGTGGGCCTTGGGCGTGCCGTAGCAATTCCCGAATACCACGGCCCATTCATAGAATTCGTTGGCCTCGACCATTCGGTCGAACTCGGCCTTGTCGACGAAGTAGTAGTCCTTCCCTTCGACTTCGCCCGGACGCATCGGCCGGGTCGTGACAGAAACCGATGCCGCGATCTCGTCATCCTCGGCCAGCAGCTTGCGCGCGATCGTGGTCTTTCCAGCGCCCGATGGCGAGGAAAGGATGAACATCAGGCCCCGGCGGTGCAGGGTATCGTCGTCGTGGGACTCGTGAACCATGTGCGCTAGTGGCGCATCGGTTCCCGCGCGGTCAAGTGGGGAAGGCTTCGCTCAGGCTTTCTTGCTGCGCTCGGCCTGTTCGTCGACCGCCACTTCGCCGGCGGCCTCGGCCTTGCGGCTGCGCCGACGATCGTAGAGCGTCTTGGCGAGAAGTCCGCCGCCGACCACGATGGCGCCGGGAACCGAACGCGTCGCTACCCGGGCGATGGCCGTGCCGACCAGAGTCTGCAACATCGAGCGACCCTTGATGATCCGCCCGGCCTTTTTCGAGCCAAGCTTCGACCCGATCAGCCCCTTCTCGACACCCCTGCGCAGCAGCGCGCCGCCAGTGCGCAGCGCGACGTCGGCGAGAATCAGGTTGGTCATCGGATTGGGGCTTGGCGCGGGCACCTTATCGGCAGCTCGCTTTGCTGCCACCACAAGTTTTCTGCCCTTGCCTGCCATGCCCTTGCCTTTTGTAAGCGGGGCGCGGAGCCCCTTACTTCTTCTTGCCGAAATCGACAGTGACGACATTCGAGCCGTCCTCGTTCCGCTCAACAGCCGGCTTGTCGACTTGTTCCGGCGAATCGTTCTCTGCAGGCTCTACCGGCTCGGCCTCGTCATCGACCACGGCCTGGAACTGCAGCCCGAAATCGACTGCTGGATCGACGAAGGCGGTGATTGCCGAGAACGGAATCACCAGCGTTGACGGGATCTGGTTGAACGAAAGACCGACGCTGAAAAGGTCTTCCTCGACCTTGAGGTCCCAGAACTTGTTCTGGAGGACGATCGTCATCTCGTCCGGAAACCGCTCGCGCAGGCGCTGCGGGATGTCCACGCCCGGAGCGCCGGTCTTGAAGGTGATGTAGAAGTGGTGCGTACCCGGCAGCATGCCGCCGCCGGCTGCTACCTGGCCCAGCACTCTGCCAACCACGGCGCGCAGGGCCTCCTGCACGATTTCGTCGTAGGGTATCAGGCTGTCAGGTGCATCGCTCATGGCGTCACAACTGACTGCACGCGCCGTTCGGGTCAAGTGGGGACGGTGATTGATTCTAAACAGGAGCGGCGTATAGGCGCTTGCCATGCGCACCGGATCGATCACGCGAAAGACCGAGGAGACCGACATTGCCGTGTCGGTGAACCTCGATGGCACCGGCACCTACAAGGTGGAAACGGGCATCGGCTTCCTCGATCACATGATCGAGCAGTTCAGCCGGCACTCGCTGATTGACATAGAATGCCGCGTGAAGGGCGACCTGCACGTCGACCAGCACCACACCACCGAAGACAGCGCCATCGCGCTGGGGCAAGCCATCGCGCAGGCACTGGGCGACAAGATGGGCATCACCCGCTACGGCCACACCTACTCGCCGATGGACGAAGCGCTGAGCCGCGTGGCGCTCGACATCTCGGGCCGCCCGGTGCTGGTCTGGAAGGCCGCCTTCACCCAGCCGCGCCTTGGCGAGATGGACACCGAGTTGTTCGAACACTGGTTCGCCTCGATCAGCCAAGCCGCCGGGATCACGCTGCACATCGAAAGCCTCTACGGCTCGAACAACCACCACATCATCGAGGGCATCTACAAGGGCTTTGCCCGCGCGATGCGGCAGGCGATCGCCATCGACCCGCGCAAGGCTGATGCGGTGCCCTCCACCAAGGGCATCCTCGGTGGCTGATACCCTCGCGCTGGTCGATTACGGCGCGGGCAATCTCCGCTCTGTCGCCAATGCGCTGAAAGCTGCCGGCGCCGAAGGCGTGGTCGTCACCGCCGATCCCAGCGTCGTACGCGCGGCCGACCGTATCGTCCTGCCCGGCGTCGGCGCCTTCCGCGCCTGCATCGGTGCGCTCTCTGCCGTCCCCGGCCTGGTCGAAGCCATGGAAGAGCGTGTGCTGGTGGGCGGAGCCCCGTTCCTCGGCATCTGCGTCGGCATGCAGCTTCTTGCAGATCGTGGCATCGAATTCGGCACGACCGATGGCCTTGGCTGGATCGGCGGCGAAGTCCGCGTGATCGAACCGGCCGACCCTTCGATCAAGGTCCCGCACATGGGCTGGAACGACGTGGCACCCATGCCGCACAAGGGCGCGGCGGAACTGCTCGAACCGGGCGAGGCCTATTTCCTCCACTCCTACCACTTCGTCCCCGAAGAGGGTGCGCACGTGGCAGCGATGAGCGATCATGGCGGCGGCATTGTCGCAGCAGTGGCGCGCGACAATATTCTGGGCGTCCAGTTCCACCCGGAAAAGAGCCAGTCCTACGGCCTCGCGCTCCTTTCCCGCTTCCTCGAATGGAAGCCCTGACGCGATAGGTTGGGGAACGCTATGCTCTCGCGAGGCCTTACCTTCACTTGAAGGAGCCTCGCCTGCATGACCCAGTTTCCGTTCGACCGCCTCGTCTTCACACCCTTCATGGTCGATCTCGAGCGCTCGCCGCTCCGGGGTCACTTCGGTGCCGAAACCTTCGTGCTGGGGACCTTCAATCCCGGCCTGACCGTCCTGCCCAACGGCAACCTGCTCTTCATGGTTCGCGTTGCCGAGGCGCTGCGCCATCCCATCCGCGACGGCAAGGTCCACGCAATCCGCTGGCATGACGGCGGATACGTACTCGATGGCTGGCCGCTGGAACTGGTCGATACCTCGGACCCGCGCAAGTTCCTGCTCCACGGCGGCGGGTGGAAGATCATGGCGCTCACCTCGCTGTCATGGCTGCTCCCGGTGGAAATGACGCCCGACGGCCTCGAAGTTGTCGCGGTCCATTACGACAGGGCCATCGCCCCGCAAGGCACCTACCAGTGCTACGGCATCGAGGATGCCCGCATCTCCCGCATGGGCGAGGGCGCCTATCTGATGACCACCTGCTCGGTCAGCCCCGAACGCCATTCGACCACGCTCTACACCTCCGCCAACGGGCTCGACTGGAAGTTCGAGGGCCTCGTCCTCGATCACCAGAACAAGGATATGCTGATCTTCGAAGGCCTCGTCCACGGTGAGTACTGGGCCCAGACCCGGCCCTTGGGCGATCTGTACTTCGCCTATCCCCCCGGCAGCGACTGGCGCTCCGGCCCCTCGATCAACCTCGCGACTTCCCCCGACGCCCTCCACTGGAAGCCGCACCTTGAGCCCGGCATCCGGCCCCACGCCGGTACCGCTGCCACGGCCCGCATGGGTGGCGGCACCCCGCCGATCCTCACCGAGATCGACGGCCAGCGCGTATGGCTCACCCTGTGGCACGGCGTCGAGCCCAAGGAGATGGTCGGCATCTACCGCACCTACTGGTCCCTGCTCGACGCGGATCAGCCGTGGAAGACCATCGGCGGCAGCCACACGCCCCTGCTCGAACCCGACGCCGAGCTGACCCGCCCGCTCGAAGACCTGCTCTACTTGCGCGACGTGGTGTTCACCACCGGCATCGCCGAACTCGAAGATCGCTACATCGTCGCCTCGGGCGAGGCCGATCTTGCCTGCCGCGTCACGCATGTGCCGAAGGAAGCCTTCCGTTCCGGCTAAAGCGCTGCTAGGCGCGCGCTCCATGATCGTCTTTCCTGCCATTGACCTGAAAGCTGGCCAGGTCGTTCGCCTCGCCGAAGGAGACATGGACCGCGCCACGGTCTACGGCGACAACCCCGCCCATCAGGCGAGCCTGTTCGCGCAAGCCGGATCGCAGTACCTTCACGTCGTCGATCTCGATGGCTCCTTCGCGGGCCGGGCCGAGAACCGCGAGGCGGTGGAAGGCATCCTCAAGGCCTTCGACGGCCACGTGCAACTCGGCGGCGGTATCCGCACGCGCGATGCGGTCTCGGGCTGGTTCGACCTCGGCGTCAGCCGCGTCGTCATGGGCACAGCTGCGCTCAAGGACCCGCAGTTCGTCAAGGACATGGCCAAGGAATTCCCCGGCGGCATCGTTGTTGCGGTTGACGCGCGTGACGGCATGGTCGCCACCGAAGGCTGGGCCGACGTGTCCGACGTCTCGGTCGTCGATCTCGCCCGCCGCTTCGAGGACGCAGGCGTCGCCAGCCTGCTCTTCACCGACATCGGCCGCGACGGTCTGCTCAAGGGCGTCAACCTCGATGCCACGGTCGAACTTGCCCGCCGCGTCGACATCCCCGTGATCGCCAGCGGCGGCGTCAAGGGTATCGACGATATCCGCATGCTCAAGATCCACGAGGCAGACGGCATCGAAGGCGTCATCACCGGCCGCGCGCTGTTCGAAGGCAAGCTTGATCTTGCGGCTGCCATTGCGATGGCTGAGGCTTAAGGTCTTGCTCTCTCCCCTACAGGGGAGAGATACGAAGGCTTGTCAGCTTGCTGACTAGCCGAGTTTGAGAGGGGTATCTTGCGCCAGCCCCTCTCCCAACCCTCTCCCCTGAAGGTGAGAGGGCTTACGAAGGATTGAGCCATGACCGTCCGCGTCCGCGTCATCCCCTGCCTTGATGTCCGCGATGGCCGCGTGGTCAAGGGCGTCAACTTCGTCGACCTGCGCGATGCAGGCGATCCGGTCGAGCAGGCGCGCGCCTATGACAAGGCCGGAGCCGACGAACTCTGCTTCCTCGACATTTCCGCCAGCCACGAAGGCCGCGGCACCCTCCTCGATGTCGTCGCGCGCACCGCCGAAGTCTGCTTCATGCCGCTGACCGTCGGCGGCGGGGTGAGGGCGGTTGAGGATGCCCGCGCGCTCCTGCTCGCCGGGGCCGACAAGGTTGCGGTCAATTCGGCCGCCGTCGCCCGCCCCGAACTGGTCCGCGATATTGCCGAGAAGTTCGGCGCGCAATGCGTGGTCGGCTCGGTTGATGCGCGGCGCACGGGGCCGGGCAAGTGGGAGATATTCACCCACGGCGGACGCAAGGCGACCGGCATCGATGCCCTGGCCCATGCGGTAAACCTTGCCACGCTAGGCGCGGGCGAACTGCTCGTCACCTCGATGGACGGTGACGGCACGCAAAAGGGCTACGACCTCGAGCTGACCCGCGCGATTGCCGATGCGGTCCCGGTGCCGGTGATCGCCAGCGGCGGCGTCGGATCGCTCGATCACCTTGTCGAGGGCGTGACCCAAGGCCATGCCAGCGCAGTGCTTGCGGCCTCGATCTTCCACTTCGGCACGCACTCGATTGCAGAAGCCCATGCCGCGCTTCGGGCCGCTGGACTGCCCGCACGGGGCTGAGTCCCGAGATGGGTCATTAACCAACTGATATAAGGGATTTTACCGAATCGCGCGGTCTGGCATTAGCTTGGCGTTAACAATCCAAGGTCGCTTGTCCTGTGCTTCGTATCGGTACCATCCTTCTAGCGTTCGTCGCGTCGGTCTCTCCGGCTCTGGCGCAGTCGGCCGGCATCTCGATCCCCGAGCCGACTGACGGTGCATTGTTCGCCATGGGCCTTGTCGGCCTGATCGTAGGCCGCCACATCGCCAAGCGGCGGGGCTAAGGCAGTCCTTCACCACAAAGCTGTTCGTCACCCTGAACTTGTTTCAGGGTCTATTTCTCGACACACGCAGCAGCCCGATCGGCAAGATGGATCCTGAAACAAGTTCAGGATGACGGGGTGAGGGATCAGCAAAGCACCCGCCCCTTGACCACCCCCCTCCATCCGCGCCATTGCGCATCCCATGGAACACGGTGACATCCTCGCCCGGCTCGAAGCCACGATAGCCCAGCGCCGCATGGGCGATCCTTCCGCCAGTTACGTGGCGAAGCTCAACGCCAAGGGCATTGCCAAGATCGCCCAGAAGGTCGGCGAAGAGGGCACCGAAACCGTCATCGCCGCCCTCGCCGGAGACCGCAAGGAACTCGTCGGCGAAGCGGCGGACCTGCTCTTCCACCTGATGGTGCTGCTCTCGGCCAAGGACGTGCCGCTGTCCGAAGTGCTGGCAGAACTGGAGCGCCGCGAAGGCACCTCAGGGATCGCCGAGAAAGCCAGCCGGAGCAACTGACATGGCCGTTGACGCAACGCTCCCCTATGATGACCAGAATATCTTCGCGAAGATTCTGCGCGGGGAAATCCCCAACCGCACCGTCTATGAAGACGATTTCGCGCTCGCCTTCCACGACATCAATCCGCAAGCGCCCACGCATGTGCTGGTGATCCCCAAGGGCGCCTATGTGTGCTGGGACGACTTCTCGGCCAAGGCTTCCGACGCCGAAATCGCAGGCTTCGTCCGTGCCGTGGGCAAGGTCGCGCGCGATCTTGGCCTCGTCGCGCCGGGCTATCGCCTGCTCGCCAACACCGGCACCAACAGCCACCAGGAAGTGCCGCATCTGCACGTTCACCTCTTTGCCGGGCAGCCGCTCGGGCCGATGCTGGTGCGCTGAAACGGGATAAGGTGGGGGCAGGGCGTTAACCACCCCTTGCCCTGTGACTCGTCGCAAGGGTAGGGTCACACCCGAATGCTTCTGCCCCAGCCTCCCTCCGGCCTGTTCGACGGCCCGCAGCACCTCTATCCGGTCCGCGTCTATTTCGAGGACACGGACCTGTCGGGCGTAGTCTATCACGCCAACTACTTGCGCTGGTTCGAACGCGCCCGTTCCGACATGCTCCGCCTGCTCGGCATAGACCAGCGCGGCGCGCACGAAGCAGGCGAGGGGGCCTATGCCGTGGCCGAGATGGACTTGCGCTACCTGCGTCCCGCCAAACTGGACGAGGACGTGCTTGTCCGCAGCCACGTAGCCGAACTTTCGCCCGCTACCTGCCGGATCGTGCAGCGTGCGTTCAGGGACGAGACGCTTTTGTGCGAAGCGAAGGTGCGCGTTGCCTTCGTCGCTCCCAATGGCCGACCCCGCCGCCAGCCGCGCGATTGGATGGCCGCCTTCCAGACCATCACAACTGCCCCCGAAGGACAGGAAACCGCATGATTCTCCCGATGCTCGCCAACGGCGTCTCCTTCGCGCCGACTTCGCTCAACCCGGTGCAACTGTTCCTCGATGCCGATTACGTCGTGCAGGGCGTGATGGTCGGCCTCGTGCTCGCCAGCGTGTGGACCTGGACGATCATCATCGGCTTCTCGCTCAAGATCGGCAGTGTCCAGCGCGGCTGTGACAAGTATGAGCGCGAGTTCTGGGAAGCGCGCGACATCGACCAGTTCCAGAAGGACAACAAGGGCCGCGATCTGCCGTCCGCACGCCTCGTTAATGCGGCGCTGGCCGAATGGCGTCGCTCCACCTCGGGCAAGTCAATAGACCGCGAAGGCACCCGCCAGCGCCTGACCACCGCGCTCGATGGTGCCGTGGTGACCGAGACTGACGCGCTTTCAAACCGCCTCAACTTCCTCGCCACGGTTGGCTCGGTCGCGCCCTTCGTTGGCCTGTTCGGCACGGTCTGGGGTATCATGGACAGCTTCTTCAACATCGGCGCGCAGCAGAATTCCTCGCTCGCCGTCGTGGCTCCGGGCATTTCCGAGGCGCTGTTTGCCACCGCCATCGGCCTGTTCGCCGCGATCCCCGCCGTGATCGCCTACAACCGCTTCTCCCACCGCGTGAACCGTTTCGAGACGCGGCTCTATCGCTTCGCCGACCGTTTCCACGCCTCGCTCAGCCGCGAACTGGAGGTCTGAGGCATGGCAATGTCCATGGGATCGGGCGGGGGCGGTCGTGGTCGCCGGGGGCGTGGCGGTCGCGCTGCGATGAGCGAGATCAACGTCACCCCGCTGGTTGACGTCATGCTCGTGCTGCTGATCATCTTCATGGTCACTGCGCCGATGCTGGCCGCAGGCGTTCCGGTCGACCTGCCCGACAGCAAGGCCGATCCGCTTGACCAGCAGCAGGACCAGATCACCGTCAGCATGGACGCACAAGGCACCGTCTTCCTCGATGACCAGCAGCTTGCCCCTGGCGAACTGACCGAGCGGCTTGCCGGGCTTCAGAAGGGGCCAAAACCCCCGCTCGTCACCCTGCGCGCCGATCGCGTGCTTGATTGGGGCCGCGTCGCTGCCGTGATGGGTGAGCTGAACGCGGCGGGCTTCAAGTCGATCTCGCTGGTCACCAACAGTTCATCCGCGCCGCAATAGGCCCGTGGAAATGCACGATCCCGTTGCCGGAGGACTGACCAGGCAGGAAGGAGCAGGGCTGGCGATAGCCGCGCTGGCCCACGCGGGCCTGCTTGCCTTCCTCATGCTCTCCCCGCCGGGCAAGACGATCAAGCCGCCGCCCGAGCGGATGGAAGTCACGTTTTCCGACGAAATCGCCGACCAGTCGATCTCGCCCGATCCGCTGGCCGAGGCCGCACCCGATGTCGCGCCCGAACTGGGCGAGCCGCAGCCCGCGCCCGTTGTGGAGCCGCAACCGCTGCCCGAGCCGCCCAAGCCTGTGCCCGCGCCGCCGCAGCCGAAACCGTTGCCTCCCAAGCCCGCTCCGAAGCCGCAGCCGCAGGCAAAGCCGGCCCCACCAAAGCCTGCCCCACCGAAGCCCGCTCCGGCCAAGCCCGCGCCTCAAAAGCCTGCGCCATCCAAGGCAGCGCCCGCAAAGCCCGCCGACACCAGCCCTCGGCGTCGTCCCGACGCGCCCTCCGGTGCCAGCCGCATCGGTTCGGACTTCCTATCCGGCATTCCCGGCTCGTCCAAACCCGGCACCGCCAAGACCCCTCCCGCCGCCGCTGTGGGGCCTGAGGTCAAGGCCTCGCTCGCCAGCGCGGTCGCGCGTCAGGTCAAGGCGCACTGGGTCGGTCCTCAGGGTGTCGATATCGACAAGCTGGTCACCGTTCTTGCGTGGGATCTAAATCCCGATGGCAGCCTCGCCGGTCGCCCGCGCGTGGTCAGCCAGACCGGGATCACGCCCGCCAACGAGGCACAGGCCAAACGTCACGCCGAACTCGCGATCCGCGCCGTGCAGCTTGCCGCGCCGTTCGATCTTCCGTCCGAATATTACAGCAACTGGAAGCGCATTTCTGCGTTCCGGTTCGACAAGAGGCTGTCCCAATGAAACTTCGTGATCTTCTCCTGTTCGGCACGCTGCTGACGGTTCCGGCGATGGTCGTGGCGCAGCAGGCCAGCGTCCCATCCTCGACCGCTTCGCAGGCACCTGCCGAGGACGAAGGCCTGACCGGCTCGGTCACCGACGAGAGCGAGTGGCAGGACCTCGGCATCGCGATCCCGGCATTCCCCACCAACGCCTCGGTCGCCACGGCGGCAGAGGGCGGCAACACCGAAGCGCTCGGCCGCAACGTCGCCCGCGTGGTGTTCAACGATCTGCGCAACAATGGCCTGTTCAAGCCAGTCGGCCCCGACCAGCTCCCCGAAGTCGCCTTCCCGCAAGTCGCCGCCCCTACGTTCGACACCTGGCGCGGACGCTCGGCTGAAATGCTGGTGCAGGGCTTCGTCAAGGCGAACGACGATGGCCGCCTGACCGTCGGCTGCTACCTCTATGACGTCGCGCTGGGCAGCGAACTTGCGCGGCAGGGCTATGTCGTAAAGCCCGAGGAATGGCGCCGCGCCGCGCACAAGTGCGCCGACATGGTCTATTCGCGCCTTTCCGGCGAAAGCCCGTTCTTCGACAGCAAGATCGCCTATATCGCCGAGACCGGCCCGAAGGACCGCCGCCGCAAGCAGCTGGCGATCATGGACTCCGATGGCGCCAACCACCGCTTCATCACCAACGGTCAGGCCACGGCCCTGACGCCGCGCTACTCGCCCGATTACAGCAAGATCGTCTATCTCAGCTACCTGAACGGCGCCCCGCGCATCTACGTCTATAACATCGGCACCGGCCAGCAGACGCTGGTCACCTCCAGCACCAACCCCACTTTCGCCCCGCGCTGGTCGCCCGACGGCAAGTCGATCCTCTATTCGATGGCGATCGCGGGCAATACCGACATCTACCGCGTGCCCGCCACCGGCGGGGCCTCCACCCGCCTCACCGACAGCCCCGGCATCGACGTCGGCGGCTCCTACTCCCCCGATGGCAGCAAGATCGTGTTCGAAAGCGACCGGTCGGGTGGTCAGCAGATCTATGTGATGAACGCCGATGGGTCGGACCAGAAGCGCATCAGCTTCTTCGGTGGCCGCGCCGCCACGCCCGAATGGTCGCCGCGCGGGGACCAGATCGCGTTCACCCACATCGGCGGTAACTTCCGCATCGCCGTGACCGATCCCTACGGCAAGGGCATGCGCTTCCTCACCGATTCCTGGCAGGACGAGGCGCCCACCTGGTCGCCCAACGGCCGCATCGTCCAGTTCTTCCGGACCGAGCGCGGCAGCGGCAAGACCGGCATCTGGCAAGTTGACCTGACCGGCCGCAACGAGCGGAAACTCAACACCCCCGTCGATGGTTCCGACCCTGCATGGGGCCCGGTCCTGCCGTGATTGATTGCGCCAGGCACCCTAGCCAAAAAGGTTAACGGGCACCCTTGTCATTCTGTCGCTGAAACTGCACGATACGTCGCCATCTCTCCCATCCCTCCCACAGGAGAATGCCCATGAACCGTTCTTTCCTGCTTGTCGGCCTGGCCGCCGCCACGCTCACGCTCGGCGCTTGCGCATCTAAGCCCAAGCAGCTCCCGCCCGAACCCGGCACCACCACGACCACCACCCAGGCCCCGCCGCAGATGCAGCAGCCGACCGGCCCGGTGCCCGGCAGCCAGGCCGATTTCATCGCCTCGGTCATCTCGGACACGGTCAACTTCGATACCGACCGCTACAACATCGATGCGTCGGACCAGGGCGTCCTGCAGAGCCAGGCCTCGTGGCTCGCCCGCTATCCGGCAAAGGCGATCACGATCGAGGGCCACTGCGACGAGCGCGGCACGCGTGACTACAACATCGCGCTGGGCGAACGTCGCGCCAACGCCGCCAAGAACTATCTGGTCAGCCTCGGCGTCGATCCATCGCGCATCACCGTCGTCAGCTACGGCAAGGAACGCCCGCTTGCACTGGGCTCCGACGAGGAATCGTGGGCGAAGAACCGCCGCGCGGTCACCGTCACGGTCAACTGAGGCAAACTGCCGCAACAGCAAGGCCCGGACCCTTCAAAGGCCCGGGCCTTTTGCATTTCCGGCCGCACACCCATCTTGACCTTTCCCGCAAGGTTGGCTTGGGCTGCACCTATGGCACGCAACACACGATCGAAGGACTGGGGATTCCCCCGCTGGCGCGGCTACGGCAGTTCGTTCGATGCCGCGCCTGTCCGCCTGTGCGACCGTGCAGGGTGCGACCAGAAGGGCGATTGCCCCGCGCCCAAGTCTCCCAACAACCCGGATCGCTGGTATTTCTGCCAGCAACACGCCGCCGAATACAATCAGGGCTGGAACTACTTCGAAGGACTCGACAAGGAAGAAGCCGCCCAGCGCGAGGCCGAGGAGCGCGGCGAAGCCTCAGGCTATCGTCAGGCCGCTTGGGCCGAATGGGGCGGATCGGGCGATGGCACCCGCAGCCGCGACGAACTGCGCGCGCTTGAAGTGCTCGGCCTCGATCCCGATGCCGATTTCGATGCGGTGAAAAAGGCATGGCGCAACAAGGCCAAGGAAGTCCATCCTGACGTGCGGCCCGGCGACAAGGCCGCGGCCGAGCAGTTCCAGAAGCTGCAGGTTTCCTACGAAGTGCTGCGCGCGGCCGAAGATCGCCGGGAATGGAAGGGGTGATCGTGGGGCAGATCGGACGGTTTACACCGGATCAGGCAGAAGTTGCAGCCCAAGCCCTGACCCGCGATGGCGTGGTCGTGTTCGACCGCATCTTCGATCCAGCTCTGGTCGTCAGCGTCGCCATTGAACTGCGACGCATCGTTCCGGGCGCCTATGACAGGTCGGCAACCCTGCCCGAGGATTTCCTCAGCGTCGGCGAACAGCGCATCAACGGCCTCGTCCCCATTGCCGGGCCGCTGTCCGGCGTGATCGACATGCTGGTCAGCCCGGCGCTCCAGACCTTGTTCAACGAAGCGCTCGGGGAGGACTGGGTCTACGAATCGTTTGGTGTCATCAGTTCGTTCCCGGGCGCAACGCTGCAGCACTTGCACGCGGACGACGATCACCTGTTCGAAGGCACCGAATTTGCAGGCAAGCTCCCCGCCTATGCCCTCACGATCTCGATCCCGCTGGTAGAGGTCAACGCAATCAACGGCGGTACCGAGTTCCTGCTCGGCAGCCATCGCTTCGAATCGCGCAGCAGCTATCCGGGCGAGCCGACAACCAGCCCGCTCTCGCCCGGTGACTGCATGATCTGGGATTTCATGATCCGTCACCGCGGACAGGCCAACACCAGCGATGCGCCCCGACCGATGCTCTACATCACGGCGTGCCGCTCGTTCTGGACGGACTCGACGAACTTCCTCGCCAACGCCCGCAAGCTCGTGATCGAGCGCAAGCTGGTCAAGGCCTTGCCCAAGGAGCAGCGCAAGCGGTTCGTGCGGTTCAAGCCGCTACCCGGCCTGCGCACCGGCCTTGCCAGTATCAGCCGCGCGGTGCGGTGGTATGCGCCAGCACTTCATCAAGGATTGATGAAACACGTGCTGCGTCAGGGAAACCCTCGCTGACCCATTGATCCTCGACCCGCCGCAGCGTCCGGGCCACCTCCGGCCCGGCGTTCACGCCGCGCGCCACGATCTCGCCGCCCTTCAGCGGAAAAGTGGGGACGGTCCAGCCGTCCAGCGCTGCAATGCTCTGCCCGGTCAGCAACAAGCGGTCGCGCGCCTCCTCGATGCCGATGCGATAGGCGAGCGCTCGGGCATCCGGCAAAGCTCTGCCACGATCAGCTACCACAGCCAGTCGCTTGCGCTGCGCCACCGACAGCCGCAGCCGCGCCGCCACCTGTTCGGCAAGCGGGGGATCGGCAGGAAGCAGAGCAGCCAGCCGTCGCAGGGCTGGACCGTTTGCACCCTCGCGACCCTCAATCCCAATCAACGCGTCAAGCGCCTGCAACCCTTGCTCTGTCGCTTCGGGCAGAACCTGCGCCAGCACGCCAAGTTCGGCCATGCGCCGCATTGTCGGCGCAGGGTCCGGCAGGCCAAGCAGGTTCATCAGTTCCCAGCCCACACGCTCGCGCGAAAGCCCCTTCATTCCCGCAGCCAGTTCCGCAACGGCCGCTTCGGCTTCGGCATCGGCAGGCGTCGAACCGAAACGGGCCTGAAAGCGGAAGTAGCGCAGGATGCGCAGGTAGTCCTCGCGGATGCGCTCGCGGGCATCGCCGATGAAGCGCACGTGTCGCCCTGCCAGATCGGCAAGCCCACCATGGTAGTCGAACACTTCCTGCGTGCGCGGATCGGCATAGAGCGCATTGATCGTGAAATCGCGCCGCGCGGCGTCATCGCGCCATTCGGTCGAGAACGCGACCGTGGCATGGCGGCCATCGGTCGAGACATCGCGGCGCAAGGTGGTGATCTCCACCGTCCCGCCTGCAAGAACCGCCGTCACCGTGCCGTGGGCGATCCCCGTCGGCACCGCCTTGATCCCGGCGGCGACAAGGCGCGCGGTTGTCTCCTCGGGCACGAGCGTCGTCGCCATGTCGATGTCCTTGGGCGATATGCCCAGCATCGTGTCGCGCACCACGCCGCCCACCCAGCGGCAGTTGCCTGTCGCTTGCGGGTCAAGCGCGGCAACCAGCGCCGCAAGATCGTCGCGCGCAGTCCACGCGGCGGCAGGCAGGCGCTCAGTCATGCCACGCCATCCGCTTGGCCAGATTGGAGATGATCGCCGCCGTCACGCCCCATATGCGATGCTCGTTCCACAGGATCTCGATGTAGCGCCCCGTGCGCCCCCTGAACTCGGCCTCTTGCCAGACATGCCGCGCGGTATCGAGCAGGAAACCCAGCGGCGGCTCGAACCATCCGGCAACTTCCGCCGGATTGGGCTGGAGCGGCAGGTCTGGCGGAACCATCGCCAGCACCGGCGTGATGTCATAGCCGGTGCCGGTGCGGAAACGGTCGGTCGTGCCGATCACCGTCACGTCCTCGGGCCGGATGCCCAGTTCCTCGTAGGCCTCGCGCAGGGCCGCCTCGACCGGCGTTTCGCCGGGATCGAGCTTGCCGCCGGGAAACGCGGCCTGACCCGGATGGGCGCGCATGTGCGATGGCCGATGCGTCACCAGCACACCGGGACCGTCAGGATGGCCGACACGGTCCGTCACCGCGATCAGCACGGCGGCGGGCCGAAGCCCATGTTCGGGCAGGGGGCGCCAGTCCTCGTAGAGGTCCTGCAAGGGCTGGCGATGGCCCTCTTCGTACAGCGCGGTCAACCGCTCGAGCAGGCTCATGCGTCCGGCACCAGCACGAACCGCTCGCCCATGCTTTCGACCGCCAGTTCCTCGCCGCCTGCTGCCAAGGCATGGTCGATCAGCTGGCCATAAGTGCTGCGGTTCAGCCGCGCTTCGGTTCCGTGACGCACGGCAAGGTAGAACGCCGGCACCTCGGCAGTACCGCCCACGCGCAAGGGATGGTCCGGCCCGCAGACGACCAGGTCATCGCTGTTGAGCCGGAAGGCGAGGGCAGGGCGGTCTGTCTCGTCCAGCTTGACCTGCATATCGGTCGCGATGAAGGCCGCGTCCTCAACCTCGATGGACAGCTTCTGGAATGGCGTCACCAGCCAGTGCTGCCCGGCATCGTCGCGCATCAGCAGCGAAGAGAAGGCCCGGACCATCGCCGGACGCCGTATTTCGCCGCCCTGATGGAACCAGCGTCCGTCAGCGGCAATGCGCATCTCGCTGTCGCCTATTTCTTGCGGACTCCACTGGTCCAGCGGCGGAATCTTGCGCGCGGCAACCTGCTCGGCCAGTTGGCCAAGGCTCAGCGATGCAAGTTCGGGCGGCGGAACATAGGGCATCAGCCGCCGATGCCAGATCGGATCAGCGCCGCCAAGGCCCCAACATGCCCTCTTGCGGCAGGACGGCGGGATTTGCCGTGCGGCACAGCAGGCGGTGCTGCTCGTATGGCCCCGGCAAGGTCCAGCCGCCCGTGTGGGCATTGCTGAAGCCAAAGAACCGCTCGTAGTATTCCGGATCGCCGATCAGCACCTGCGGCAGCGGCGCGCGCGGGTCGATCGCGGTAAGCGCAGCCGTCATCAGCGCCTTGCCGAAGCCTTCGCCCTGCAGGTGCGGCAGGACCGCCACCGGCCCGACCATGATCATCGGGTGCATCCGCCCGCTCGCATCGGTCAGCCCCACCGGCCAGCACTGGATCGTGCCCGCCAGCATGTCCGAATCGTCGAGGGCTGCGAAGGAAAGGTTGCCCAGCGCCTCCATGCCCTCGCGCACCTTGTATGCGGTTCGATTGTGCCGCTCCGGCTCGAACGCGGCATCGAGCAACTGCTCGACCAGCGCAGGTTCGACATCGGCAAGGGGAATGATCTTGGACAACGGCAGGGCCTTCAAAACTCCGGGCACCCCGGGCAGGAAGCGCGCCGATAGCCTCGCTGTGGCAATGCTGCAAGTTTGGTGGAACAGCGGGCCCGCCAAGCGGTTCTGAAGGTGCAGAAACTGCAATCATTCCAACGGGAAAATCACTTTAGCTGTTGCTCATATAGGCGTAGGGCGACGCCCGAGGCGCCGCAAGAGACGCCTGGTCCCGAAAGGGGAGCTAGAATGTTCGCAGGGCTTGATCCGCAAGGAACCGCGCTGGTTCTGGCGCGAATGCAGTTCGCCTTCACGGTGAGCTTTCACTTCATTTTCCCCGCCTTCTCCATCGGGCTTGCCAGCTATCTGGCGGTGCTCGAAGCGCTCTGGCTGAAGACCGGCAAGCCGCTCTACCTCGACCTGTTCCGCTACTGGCTTAAGATCTTCTCGGTCGCCTTCGCCATGGGCGTCGTCTCGGGTCTGGTCATGTCCTACCAGTTCGGCACCAACTGGTCGGTCTTTTCCGACAAGGTCGGCGGGGTGATCGGCCCGCTGATGGCCTACGAGGTGCTGACCGCCTTCTTCCTCGAGGCCGGATTCCTCGGCGTCATGCTGTTCGGCATGAACCGCGTCGGCCGCCGCCTGCACTTTGCCGCCACCCTGATGGTCGCGATCGGCACATTCATCTCGGCCTTCTGGATTCTCTCGGTCAACTCGTGGATGCAGACGCCCACCGGCTTCGAGATGAGCCCGGACGGCCGCTTCCTGCCCGGCCCGAGCTGGGCCGCAATCATCTTCAACCCGAGCTTCCCCTACCGCCTCGTCCACACCGTCATCGCCGCATATCTGACGACTGCCTTCGTCGTCGGCGCGGTGGGCGCGTGGCACCTGCTCAAGGACCGCGCCAACCTCCACGCGCGCAAGATGTTCTCGATGGCGATGTGGATGGCCGCGCTCGTCGCCCCGGTGCAGATATTCGTGGGCGACATGCACGGACTCAACACGCTGGAGCATCAGCCCGCCAAGGTCATGGCGATGGAGGGCCACTACCAGTCCCACCGCGATGGCGCGCCGCTCTACCTGTTCGGCATCCCTGACGACAAGAACCAGAAGCTGGACTACGCCATAGCCATCCCCAAGGCTTCCAGCCTCATCCTCAAGCACGATCCCGACGCCCCGCTCGCAGGTCTCGACACCATCGCACCCGACAAGCGCCCGCCGGTGTGGATCGTGTTCTGGTCGTTCCGGATCATGGTCGGCCTCGGGTTCCTCATGCTCGGCATCGGCCTGTGGAGCCTCATCGCCCGCATGCGAAAGCGCCTCTACGACTGGCCGCTGCTCCACCGCCTTGCCGTGCTCATGGGGCCCTCGGGCTTCGTCGCGGTCATCGCCGGTTGGGTGACGACCGAAGTCGGCCGCCAGCCCTGGACGGTCTACGGCCTGCTCAGCACGGCAGACTCGGTCAGCCCCATCGCGGCCCCTGCCGTCGCCACCTCGCTCGCCGCCTTCGTCGTCGTCTACTTCGCAGTCTTCGGCATCGGCACCTGGTACATCCTCCACCTGATGAAGGACGCCCCGCACCCGCACGAAGCAGGCCCCGAGCAGGACGAGCGCGCACCGATCCGCTCCGCCGGCATCACCCCCGCCCAGCAGCAGGAAGGAGCCGCGTCATGATCGACCTCACCGTAATCTGGGCGCTGATCATCGCCTTCGCCGTGCTGATGTACGTGGTGATGGACGGCTTCGACCTCGGCATCGGCATCCTCTTCCCGGCATTCCAGCCGGGTGAGGAGCGCGATCAGGCGATGAACGCCATCGCCCCGGTCTGGGACGGCAATGAGACCTGGCTGGTGCTAGGCGGCGGCGGGTTGCTCGCCGCGTTCCCGCTCGCCTACGCCGTGATCCTACCCGCCACATATCCCCTGATCATCGCCATGATGCTCGGCCTTGTCTTCCGCGGCGTTGCCTTCGAGTTCCGCTGGCGCGATCCGAGGCACCGCGCCTTCTGGGACATGGCGTTCTTCGCAGGCTCTCTCGTTGCCGCTCTGGCGCAGGGCATTACCCTCGGCGCGCTGCTGCAGGGCATCCATGTCGAGGGCCGCGCCTATGTCGGAGGCTGGCTCGACTGGCTCTCGCCCTACTCCCTCCTGACCGGCGCGGGCGTCGTCGCCGGATACGCGCTGCTCGGCGCCTGCTGGCTGGCGATCAAGGTGGAAGGCCGCGCCGAGGACAAGGCCTTCGCCTTCGCCCGCATCGCCGCATGGGCGACGCTGGCGCTGATGGCCGCCGTCAGCCTCGCCACGCCGTTCCTTGCCGGACAGTACTTCCAGCGCTGGTTCACCGAACCGATGGTGTTCTGGCTCGCCCCCGTCCCGCTTGTCACGCTGGCGCTCGCCATGGCGCTCCTGCGTTCGCTCCAGCAGCGCTATGCGGTGCGACCATTCCTCTATACCCTGGGCCTGTTCCTGCTCGGCATGATCGGCCTTGGCGTTTCGATGTGGCCGTGGGTCGTACCCCAGAGCATCTCCATCTGGGACGCCGCCGCGCCAGAGCGGTCACAGGTGTTCATGCTCATAGGCGTAGGCCTGATCATGCCCTTGATCCTCGCCTACACCGGCTGGGCCTACTGGGTCTTCCGGGGGAAGGTGGGCACCCATGGCTATCATTGACCCCCGCCTCGATGGCGCGGACCGGGCCGAGGCCAGGCCCCTATGGCAGCGCCTCGGCTGGATGGCCGCGATCTGGCTTGGCAGCGTCTTGACCCTCGGCGCGGTCGCCACAGTCATCCGCTACTGGCTCAACTCTCCGCAAAGCTGAACGGCTCGGCCCCGCGCCGGTAGTCATCGGGCAGAATCTCGCGTCCGATCGGAGGCTCGGCCCGCGCGGTACACTGCGCGCGGTGGCACAGGCGGCAGGTCACGCCGATGGGCGTCGCCGCCACAGCCTTGGGGTCCGCGCCCGCCGCATAGACCAGCCGCGGCGCATGTTCGGCGGCGCAGGCCAGCGCAATCGCCCGGGTCCACCGCGGCCGCCCGAACCCGCCACCGCCCGAGGTAACCGTCCGCGCCAGCGAGAAGAACCGCTGCCCGTCCGGCAGTTCCAGCCACTGCGTCACGATCTCCCCCGGTGTGCGGAAGCATTCGTGCACCGACCACAGCGGACACCCCCCGCCATGCGCCGCGAACGGAAAGCCAGCCCCGTCCAGCCGTTTCGACACGTTCCCCGCCGTGTCCACGCGGATGAAGAAGAACGGCACGCGCTCCTGACCCGGACGGTTGAGCGTCGTCAGCCGGTGCGCCACCTGCTCGAAACTCGCCCCGAATTGCCCCGATAGCGCCTCGATGTCGTACCGCCGCGCATCCACCGCCCGCGCGAACCGGTCGTAGGGCATAACCAGAGCCGCCGCGGCATACCCTGCCAGCGCGCGCCGCACCAGTTGCGCCGCCGTCTCGCTGGCAAAGCTCTCACCCCGGATCACGCCCGCAATCTCGCCGCGCAGCGCGGTATAGGCAATGTGCTGCATCAGCTGCCACGCCCGCCCCGAAGGCGAAAGCGTATCGTCGATCAGCAACTGCTCGTTATGCCGGTCATAACGCCGCACCGCATCCATCATCACGTCGGGCGGCAGGAAGCGCACGCGCACCCCGCGCAGCCTCAACCACTCCGCCGCACCGCCGGCCTTGGCAATCTCGTCAGCCAGTTCCTCAGCCTTCGAATCGATTCCCGGAAAGTAATTGCGCCGCGCTGCCACAAAGCGCCGCGCCTCGCCCACAGGATCGCTGGCACCGCTGCCGGGCGAGGCGCTGCGCTGTTCGGCCAGGGCCTGCTGCTCGCGCTGCCATGCGCCGTAAAGCCGCAACAGTGCCTCGGTCACCCCCGGAAAGCTCGCCGCCACGTCGGACACTTCGAGCGTCGGCAGGTCGATGTCGGTAAAGATCGGATCGCGCAGCGCATCGGTCAGCCGCCGCGCGTAATCGTCACGCTCGTCGCTGGCGAGGTCGGCCATGTCGAGCTTGTAGGCCCGCGCCAGCCGCAACAGCAGGTCCGCCGTCAGCGGTCGCTGGTTGCGCTCGATCAGCGCGATGTAGCTCGGCGAAATGCCCAGTTCGTCGGCCATCGCCTGCTGCGTCAGCCCCAGTTCGCGGCGGATGCGCTTGAGGCGTGGCCCCAGATAGAGCGGTCTTGTCGACATCTTACAGGTCTCTTGTAGCGACTGCACAACTTTACAAGCATATCCTGTAAAGTTTGACAACATCACTTCGCGCGCCATTCCGCATCCGTGATTCGCGCGTTACCCCGATCTCACAGAGACGCACACCACGTGAGGGAACACGGGAAATGACCTACCACAGCAAGATCGTCGAAGCCGGCAAGGCCATTGCGCCTTTCGCCCAGACCTGGGATGGCATCGAGCCCGAGAACGTGGCCCGCATGCGCCTGCAGAACCGCTTTCACACCGGACTCGACATCGCGCGCTACACCGCCAAGATCATGCGCCGTGACATGGCCGCCTACGACGCTGACCCTGCGAACTACACCCAGTCGCTCGGCTGCTGGCACGGGTTCATCGGTCAGCAGAAGATGATCTCCATCAAGAAGCACTTCGGCACGACCAAGGGCCGCTACCTTTATCTTTCGGGCTGGATGGTTGCCGCGCTGCGCAGCGAATTCGGTCCGCTGCCCGACCAGTCGATGCACGAGAAGACCAGCGTTTCGGACCTGATCGAGGAACTCTACACCTTCCTCAAGCAGGCTGACGCTCGCGAACTGGGCATGCTGTTCCGCGATCTCGACGAAGCCAAGAAGGCTGGCGATGCGGTCAACACCCACCGCCTGCTCCACAAGATCGACGAGTTCGAAACCCACGTCGTGCCGATCATCGCTGACATCGACGCGGGCTTCGGCAATGCCGAGGCAACCTACCTGCTCGCCAAGAAGTTCATCGAAGCAGGTGCCTGCTGCATCCAGATCGAGAACCAGGTCTCGGACGAAAAGCAGTGCGGCCACCAGGACGGCAAGGTCACCGTGCCGCATGAGGACTTCCTCGCGAAGATCCGCGCGGTCCGCTACGCCTTCATGGAACTCGGCGTCGATGATGGCGTGATCGTCGCCCGCACTGACTCGCTGGGCGCTGGCCTGACCAAGCAGATCGCCTACACCCGCGAGGCAGGCGATCTGGGCGACCAGTACAACAGCTTCCTCGATTGCGAGGAAGTCGATCCCGCCAACCTCGGCCACGGCGACGTGCTCATCGCCCGCGATGGCAAGCTGATGCGCCCCAAGCGCCTGCCTTCGAACCTCTACCAGTTCCGCGCCGGAACCGGCGAGGACCGCTGCGTGCTCGATTGCATCACCTCGCTGCAGAACGGCGCGGACCTGCTGTGGATCGAAACCGAAAAGCCGCACATCGGCCAGATCGGTGGCATGGTCAGCCGCATCCGTGAAGTGATCCCGAACGCCAAGCTGGTCTACAACAACAGCCCGTCGTTCAACTGGACGCTGAACTTCCGCCAGCAGGTCTATGACGCGATGGTCGAAGCAGGCAAGGACGTCTCGGCTTATGATCGCTCGAAGCTGATGAGCGTGGACTACGATGGCACTGAACTCGGCATCGAGGCAGACGAACGTATCCGCACCTTCCAGCGCGATGCGGCGGCACAGGCTGGCATCTTCCACCACCTGATCACGCTGCCGACCTACCACACGGCTGCGCTGAGCACCGACAACCTTGCCAAGCGCTACTTCGGCCAAGAAGGCATGCTCGGCTACGTCAAGCAGGTCCAGCGCGAGGAAATCCGTCAGGGCATCGCTTGTGTGAAGCACCAGAACATGTCCGGCTCGGACATCGGTGACGATCACAAGGAATACTTTGCCGGGGAAGCCGCTCTCAAGGCAGGCGGCATCCACAACACGATGAACCAGTTCGCCGCGTAACCTGCGAACTACTGAAAGCTCCTCCCCTTCGGGGGAGGGGTTGGGGAGGGGCTTCCCCCCTCTCAAACGAAGAAATCCTCGCGGCAATCAAGCCCCGAAGATCCAGGATGGAGACCCACCATGGCTGAACCTGCACGTGCCCGCGCGGTCCTCTCGACCGAGGACTTCAAGCTGATCCGCGAAGCCGTACTGCACTATCTCAAGGCAATCGAGGACCAACCGGAATCGGTGAAGTTCTCGAACCTCTACCACCGGCTTGGCAGCGCTCTCGGCCGATAAGCGAGAGCTGCCTTCAAGGACCTTTCCTGGGGAGGAAAGTCCGGCCCGTCGCGCTCCACCATGCGCGGCGGGCCATTTTTTTGCGTCGAACCGTTCGCAGCAGAGTTTGCGACGCTTACCTTTGGCTAATCAATTGCGATTAAGCCCTGCGGCGTGACCACATCGTTTGCGCCCACACCCGACTCTGCAACGGCAAAACTGCCGATCCTTGCCGTTATCGGCTTGCGCGATCCGGTGGAGGGCGATTGGGGACGCCTTCGCGGGTTGCAGTACTCCAGTCTCGCCCGGCTTACTTTCGCACGCTTGCTCGCCCATGCCCTTTCGGCGCTGCTCGTGCTGCAGACTTATGCAACCCGCGTCCATGTCGTGTTTCTCGTCGGCTGGATGGCGTTGCTGGTTGGCGTGCTTATCTCCGGCGCCCGCTTCGATCGCTCATTGATCGATGCTGACCGGCGGCGCATCAGTCGTCAGGAAATGCACCGGCAGACGATCAGTTCGCTGGTCGTTGCTCTTGTCTGGGCCATACCGATGTTGGCCTTTGCCCCGTTCGGCGATGCTGCGCAGCGGATGACGCTCTGGACGGTTCTCGCCATGCTCATGGCGGGCATGGCCGTGACCTTTGCCGCGATGCCGATGGCCACGGTGATGTTCTCGGGCATCGTCGGCCTGTCCGGGGTCGCGGTCTTCCTGTTCTGGGGTGAATACACCGCAGCCGCCGTCGCGGTGGCTTTCGTTGCCATCGTCAGCGTCGGCGGGGTCGAGGCTGCGCGCACGTTCCTTGGCGCGCGCGTCGCCGAGGCCGGCATGGCGGAAAAGGCCGAGGTCGTCTCGCTCCTGCTGCGCGAATTCGAGGAAGGCGATGCCGACTGGCTGTGGCAGGTCGATGCCAATCGCCGTGTCCGTTCGGCCAGCCCGCGCTTCGCCTTTGCTTTGGGCGAGGACCCTGAGGATATTGACGGCAAGCCACTGATCCAGCTGATCGCAGGGGCGGCTTGGGACTCCGGTCACTTCCATTCGAGCCTGCACGACCTGGCCGAGCGCCTGAAGCGCCGCGAGAGCTTCTCCAACCTGCTTGTCCGCGTCACGCTCCACGGCAATCATCGCTGGTGGGAATTGTCGGCCTCGCCCAAGTTCGACGAGAACGGCACTTTCGTCGGCTTCCGTGGCGTCGGTTCTGACGTGACCGAGCAGCGCGAGAGCGCCGAGAAGATCGCCTACCTTGCCCGCTACGATACCCTGACCGGCCTGCCCAACCGCCTGATGCTCACCGAAGCGCTCGGCGATGCGATGGGCTATGCCGAGAAGTGGCGCTCGCGCTGCGCGTTCCTGATGATCGACCTCGACCGTTTCAAGGCGATCAACGACACCCTCGGCCACCTCGTCGGCGACCAGTTGCTGGCGCTCGTGTCCGAACGGCTCAAGCTGATCATGCGTGATGGCGAGGTCTGCGGCAGGCTCGGCGGCGACGAGTTTGCCGTGGTGATCCGCGATGCTGCCGACGGCGAGCGGATCAACGAATTGAGCGAGGCGATCATCTCGACGCTGTCGCTCCCCTACGAGATCGACCACCACACGCTCTACGTCGGCGCCAGCGTCGGCTCCGCTATCGGCCCGCGCGATGGGTCCACGGTCGAGACGCTGCTGCGCAACGCCGACCTTGCCCTCTACCGCGCCAAGGACGAGGGCGGCGGGCGGCACTGCATGTACGAGCCCTCGCTCCATGCCCACGCCGAGGAGCGGCGCAAGCTCGAGTTCTCGCTGCGCCACGCGCTTGAGCGAAACGAATTCTCGCTCATGTTCCAGCCTGTGGTCGATGCGACGACCGAGGAGGTGCTCAGCTTCGAGGCGCTGCTGCGCTGGAACAGCGTCGAGCATGGTTTCGTCAGCCCGGCCAAGTTCATCCCGCTGGCCGAGGACACCCGCCTGATCGTGCCGATCGGCGAATGGGTCCTGCGCATGGCCTGCCGCGAGGCGATGAACTGGCCCGAACACGTCAAGATCGCGGTCAACGTTTCGGGCGAGCAACTGCTCGATCCCTACTTCGCCGAGACAGTCGTCGGCGCGCTGACCTCAAGCGGCCTCTCGCCGCACCGGCTCGAGATCGAAGTGACCGAAAGCATCTTCGTGCGCGACGGGACCACCGCACAGATGACGCTCGAGAACCTGATGGGCATCGGCTGCGGCGTTGCGCTTGACGATTTCGGGACCGGATATTCGTCGCTGGGCTACCTGCGCAAGATGCGGTTCTCGACGATCAAGGTTGACCGCAGCTTCGTACAGGGCGCGGCCAAGGACAATCCCGAGAGCCTCGCCATCGTCCGCGCGGTCGTCGCCATGGCCGATGCACTGGAGATGTCGACCACTGCCGAGGGCGTGGAGACCGAGGACGAGCTGGCCTGCATCCGCCGTCTGGGGTGCAAGAAGATCCAAGGCTATTTCTTCGGTCGCCCGATGAACAATGTCGATGCGCTGGCCCTGTTCGGCCAGACCGCCTTCCGCGAGCGTGTTGCCGGTTAGGCGGCGACGAGCCCGCGCACCACGCTTTCGAACAGTGCCCGCCCGTCCGATCCGCCGTGTGCGGCTTCGATCATGCGTTCTGGGTGGGGCATCATGCCGAGCACGTTGCCACGATCACCGAGCACGCCCGCAATGCTACGCGCAGAGCCGTTGACGTTGTCTGCATAGCGGAACGCGACGCGGCCTTCGCCTTCGAGGCGGTCGAGCGTGGCGTCGTCGGCGAAGTAGTTGCCATCGTGGTGGGCGACCGGGATCGTGATCTGCTGGCCCGCGTCATAGCCTGCGGTGAACAGCGACTGGTTGTTCTCGACCGTCAGCGAGACATCGCGGCAGACGAAGCGGATGCCGGCGTTGCGCATGAGCGCGCCGGGCAGGAGGCCGGCCTCGGTCAGGACCTGGAAGCCGTTGCACACGCCGAGCACGGTCACGCCACGCTCTGCCGCGCGCACCACCGCCTGCATGACCGGCGAGCGGGCGGCCATGGCACCCGAGCGGAGGTAGTCGCCGTAGGAAAAGCCGCCGGGCAGTGCGATGAAATCGAGATTGTCGGGCAGATCGGCATCGCCGTGCCACACGCGATGGACCGTGCCGCCGCAGACCTGCTCGATCGCCACGGCCATGTCGCGGTCGCAGTTCGAGCCGGGGAAGGTGATGACGGCGGAGGTGAATGCCATGGGATCGGTTCCTGCTCAGGCGGCCTTTTCGATGCGGTAGTTCTCGATCACCATGTTGGCGAGGAGCTTCTTGCACATCTCGTCAAGCGCGGCGTCCGAGGTGGCATCGGCCACGTCGAGTTCAATGACGCGGCCCGCGCGCACATCGTTCACGCCTTCAAAGCCGAGGCCTTCGAGCGCGTGGTGGATGGCGCGGCCCTGCGGATCGAGCACGCCGTTCTTGAGGGTGACAATGACGCGGACCTTCATCGGCGGGGCCTTTCGGACACTGAAATTGGAGAATCTGGGGCGGCCTATGCAACTTGAGGGCGCGAAGAGCAAGACCGAGGGGGTTTACGGGGTTTACACTGTCCAGAGAAACTTCGTCAGGCCCCGTTCCGCCTGCAAAACCGCAAGGCCGGGAGCGCGGCGAGGCGGAAGCGGAGGCGGTGAACGGGTCATGATTCGCAGCTTAGCGATAGTTGCGTAAGTAGGAAAACGGGGAAGCGCATGGCCTTGAAAAGCGCTAGGAATCGCACGGCCACAGGACAGGCTTAAGGTCCGTGCGGTGGCAGGTTGCCGGCCATATCAAACGCACCCCACGCGCACATCGGCACCTGCCACCGCCCTTTTCGGCTCCCGCAGTTCGCTGTTTACATGACTGACGCGTCAGTTATTATCGGCCCATGCCAAGGGTTACGCCAGCAGACCGTCGCGAGCGCATTCTTGATGCGGCACGCGAGGAATTCGCCGAACGCGGATTTGCCGCCGCGCGGCTGGAAGATGTGGCCAAGCGGGTCGGGATCAGCCGTGCGGCGCTCTATCTGGCGTTCGACAGCAAGGAGGCGATGTTCCGAGCGCTCGTTTCGGAAGTAATCACCGAAGTGATGCCGACGCTGCTGCCGAGCGACTATGGCAATCTGCCTGCAGCCGCGCTGCTGCGGGCCTTTGTGAAGAACGCGATGAAGCGCATGGCCAGCCCGGACATGGCGTTTCTGCCCCGGCTGATCGTGGGTGAGGGGCGCAACTTTCCCGAGCTTGCCCGCTTCTATCACGATACCGCCATGATCTGCGTGCTGGGCGCGATCGAGCGGCTGATCGTTCACGGCATTGCGCGCGGCGAATTTGCCTGCCCCGATCCGAAGACTGCATCACGCAGCGTGGCAGGCGGGATCATCTTTGCCGCGCTGTGGCGCAACGTGTTCGAACCGGTGGGGGCTGAACCGGTCGATATCGACTGGCTGGCCGAGAACCATTCCGCGATGGTCCTCTACGGTCTGTGCAAGGAGCTACCGGCATGAAGGCATTCCCGCGGCCCGTGATTGCACTTGTAACGTTGGGCCTTGCTGGTGGGGCTTATGCGCTGTTCGGCCCCAGGAGCGAACCTGACCGGTGGCTGGGCTATGTTGAGGGCGAACCGTTGCTGATTGCCGCGCCTGTGCCGGGGACTTTGGCGACACGGCCAGTGGCGCGCGGGCAGGAAGTGATTCCGGGCACCGCGCTGTTCACGCTTGACCCGCAAAGTGCCGATGCCGAGAGCGCGCAACTGGCCGCGCAAGTAGCAGCGGCCAAGGCGCAGGCGGCCGATCTTGCGCAGGGGCGCAACCGCGCGCCGGAGCAGGCGGCGGCGCAGGCCGCGCTGGCGTCGGCAAGGGCACAGGCGGTGCGGGCAGGGGCGGACTTCGAGCGCATTGCCGCGCTGGCGGGCAAGGGCTTTGCCAGCCGGACGCAGCTTGATGCCGCGCGGGCAGCTCGCGATTCTGCCAGCGCTGCGGTGCGTCAGGCCGAGGCGGTCGTGGCAAGCGGGGGACTTTCGGCAGGACGGCCCGAGCAGCAGGCGGCGGCGCAGGCGAGCATCGGCGCTGCGCAGGCGGCGCTGAGGGTTCAGGAGCGCCGTCGTGCCGAGATTGCACCTGTTGCGACGGTCAAGGGCGTGGTCGAGCAGACCTTCTACGATCCGGGCGAATGGGTGCCCGCCAACCAGCCTGTGCTTTCCGTGCTGCCGGACGACCAGCGCAAGTTGCGCTTCTTCGTTCCGCAGGAGCGCGTGGCCGGGCTGAAAGTGGGCACGAGCGTGCGTTTCACCTGCGACGGTTGTGGCACGGGCGAACGGACTGCGAGGATCAGCTACATTTCGCCGCGCGCCGAGTTCACGCCGCCGGTGATCTATTCCGAGCGGGCGCGGGCCAAGCTGGTGTTCATGGTCGAGGCGGCCTTGCCCGTGGCGCAGCCCTTGCCGCTGGGGCTGCCGGTGGCGGTGGCGGCGGAGTGAGGGGCGGAAACACTTCACCTCCGTTCTTCATGTCGCCCCGGCGCAGGCCGGGGTCCATGTGCTCGCGGTCATGCTTGCCATTGGCGTCGTGGGCCCCGGCCTGCGCCGGGGTGACGCGGATTGGAAAGATGGCGAATGAGTGATCTGGTCATCGATGTGCGGGGGCTGACCAAGCGGTTTGGTGGGCGGACCGTGGTCGATGATGTGAACCTGCAGGTGGCGCGGGGGTCTATTTGCGGGTTTCTAGGGCCGAACGGGTCGGGCAAGACGACGACGCTGCGGATGATCTGCGGGTTGCTGATCCCCGATGCGGGGGAAGGCGAAGTGCTGGGGCTTGATCTGCGCAAGCGGCGCGGGGCGATCAAGGGGCGGGTCGGGTACATGACCCAGAAGTTCGGGCTGTTTTCCGATCTGACGATTGCTGAGAACCTTGAATTCTTCGCGCGGGTGCATGGGCTGGACCGTCGCCGTGAAAGGGTGGCGGAAGCGCTGGACGGGCTGGGACTGGCGTCGCGATCGGACCAGTTGGCGGGCAAGCTGTCGGGCGGGTGGAAGCAGCGGCTGGCGCTGGCCGCCGCCGTGCTGCATGAACCCGAGATTCTGCTGCTCGATGAGCCGACTGCAGGCGTCGATCCGCAGGCGCGGCGCGAGTTCTGGGACCAGATCCACGATCTGGCTCAGGGCGGGATGACCGTGCTGGTCTCCACCCATTACATGGATGAGGCCGAGCGCTGCCACGAGATCGCCTATATCGCCTACGGCCGGATGCTGGCGCGGGGCACGATTGCCGATGTGGTGGCTGGTTCGGGATTGAAGGCTTTGCAGGGCGAAGGCGCAGGGGCGGACCGGCTGGCGGCGCGGATCGAGGGACGGCCCGGCGTTGCCATGGCGGCGCCGTTTGGCACTGCGATCCATGTTTGCGGACCGGATCTTGCGGCGCTTCGCGCGGCAGTGGCCGAGTTTGGGGACGTCGAGTGGCGCGAGGCGCGGCCCAGCCTTGAGGACGTGTTCATCCACCTGATGCGAGGGGCCGAGGATAACTCGGTGGTGGTGGCGTGATCAGTTTCGGGCGCTTGTGTGTGGCGCTGCCCACCCCCGACCCCTCCCGCTTGCGGGAGGGGGGAAGGAAGAAGGCTCCCTCCCGCTGGCAGGGAGGGAAGAAGAAGGGGCTGCCATGCCCTCCCGCAGGCGGGAGGGCCGCGAGACTTGACGAGCCGCAGGCGAGTTTAGTCGCAGCGGGGTGGGCATGCACAAGGTCGCACCCATGAGATGGAGCGGGGCCTTGGCGCGGATTGCCGCGATGGTGTTCAAGGAGGTGCGGCAGATGCTGCGCGATTCCGGCACCGTGGGCATGATGCTGATGATGCCGATCGTGCAGCTGACGATCTTCGGCTTTGCGATCAACAACGATCCGCGCCAGTTGCCGATGGCGTTGGAGATCAACGATACTTCGCAATTCGCGCGCTCTATCGATGCCGCGCTGCGCAACACGACCTACTTTCGCGTGACGCATGTTGTTTCGGCACCCGGCGAGGGCGAGCGGCTGTTGCGGGACGGGGCGGTGCAGTTCGTGGTGACTGTGCCGGTGGATTTCGGGCGGGATCTGGTGCGGGGCGCGCGGCCGCAGCTGCTGGTGACGGCAGATGCGACCGATCCGGCCTCGACCGGCAACGCACTGGCCGCGATCCAGCAGGCGGTGGACGGGGCGCTGACGCATGACCTGATCGGGCCGCTCAGCGACCGGGCGCAGGGGCCGCCGCCGGTCGATGTGGTGATCCATCGCAGCTACAATCCGGAAGGGATCACCAGCCACAATACCGTGCCGGGGCTGCTGGCCATCGTGCTGTCGATGACGATGGTGATGCTGACGGCCCTGTCGGTGACGCGCGAGGTGGAGCAGGGGACGATGGAGAACCTGCTGGCAACGCCGCTGCGCCCGTTCGAGGTGATGGTGGGCAAGATCGTGCCTTACCTTGTGATCGGGATCGTGCAGATGGCGGTGATCCTTGCCGCCGCGCAGGTGGTGTTTCACGTGCCGTTCGAGGGTTCTGTGGGGCTGGCGCTGTTCTCTACGCTGCTGTTCATGGTGACCAGTCTGGCGCTGGGATTCATGCTTTCGACCGTGGCGACGAGCCAGTTGCAGGCGATGCAGATGAGCTTCTTCTACATGCTGCCCTCGATCCTGCTGTCGGGCTTTGCCTTTCCGTTCCGGGGCATGCCGGTCTGGGCGCAGTGGCTGGCCGAACTGCTGCCGACGACGCACTACATCCGGCTGGTGCGCGGGGTGATGCTGAAGGGCTGGACCTTTGCCGATGCGGCGGGGCAGCTTGGCGTGCTGGCGGTGATGCTGGCGGTGCTGGGGACGGTGGCAGTGCGGCGGTATCAGGATACGGTGGCTTAAGGCGCAGGCGCACCGTCTGGCAGGACGAGGATCTGCACGGCCTTGTCGGGCGAGAGATAGCGGCGCGCCATGGCTTGCAGGTCGGCGGCTGTGAGTTTTTCGAGGCGGGCGCGGGCTGATCTGGCGCGGGCGAGGCGGTCGGGCTGGGTCTGGGCGCGTTCGGCAAGGGCGCTCCAGCCGCCGTTCGTTTTCAGCATGTTGTCGATGCGTTCGAGCATGGGGGCGCGGGCGCGCTGGAGGACGTCGGCATCGACCGGGGCGGCGGTGAGGGTGCGGGCGGTCTCGGTGAGCGCGGTGCGGGTGGCGGGGACGTCGGCCAGATCGACCGAGGCGTTCATGGTGAAGGTGCCGTAGCCGGTCCAGACGCGGCTCAATGCGCTCGATGCGCCGGGGCTGTAGGCCTTGCCGAGCTTCTCGCGCACGGTATCGAGTACCTCGATCTGCGCGACTTCGGCGAGGAGTGACAGGGCCATGGCCTCTTCGGGATCGCGGTCGTCGCGGGTGGGCCAGGTCATGCGGACCACGGCCTGGTTGGCCTCGCCGGTGTGGCGGATGATCTGGAGGCCGCGCTTCGAGGTGAAGCCGCGCTGGCGTTCGGCGGCGTAGGGGCGGAAGTCGGGCTCCCGCGGTGGGAGCGCGCCGAGGGTGCGGGCGACTGCGGCGATGGCGGCGGCTTCGTCCATGTCGCCGACGATGGAGAGTTCGATGGCGCCGTTGTTCAGGCGGTCGGCGATTTTCTCGCGCAGGTTGGCGAAAGTGAGGGCGGTGTAGGCGCTTTCGCTTTGGAGGGTGAAGCGCGGGTCGTTGTCGGAGAGGATGCCGCCGATGCTGTTCGCCAGCGCGGCACCGGGGCTTGAGCGCAGGCGGGCGAAGAAGTTGGCGATGTTCTGGCGGTAGAGCACTTCGCCTTCGGGGCGGTAGCCGGGGTCGGTCAGCAGCGCGGTGATGAGCTGGAGCTGGAGGGCGAGGTCGCGCGGGGTGGTCACGGCGTCGGTGGAGAAGGTATCGCCGCCGGCGCCAAGGCCGAAAGCGACCGAGCGGCCGGCGAGCAGGGTCTGGAGGTCGTCCTCGCTATGCTTGCCAAGGCCGCCGCGGGCAAGGACGCCGGTCATCTCGGTTGCGAGGGGATCGGCCTTGGTGTCAAGCATCTCGCCGCCATCGAGATTGAGGCGCACGTCGATGCGGTCCTTCGCAAGGTCGGTGCGCTTGAGGTTGAGGCGGACGTTGTTGGCAAAGCGGATCTGGCGGATGCCGTAGAGCGGTTCGGTGACGTCGGAAACGACGGTGCCTGCCGGGCCGAAGTCGGTGTAGGCGAAGGGGATGGGGGCGGGCACTTCGCCTGCCGGGGCCTTGGCGCGGGTGGCCTTGGTCCAGGTCTTGCGGAGCGCCTCGGCGCCGCCCTTGGGCGCGGTGCGGCCCTGGAAGCGGATCAGCGGGTCCTTGAGGGGGACGGCCTCGGCCTTCAGCGCGGCCATGACCGTGGCGGGGGTGATGGTGGGGGCGAACTGGTTGAAGCGGGCGAGGCCGGATTCGGGCGTGGTCGGCACCTGATCGTCGCGGATCAGGGCAAGGGCAGCGCCGACCAGCGCGCCATGCGGGCGGGTGTCTGCCCCGGCCGCGGCGTTTTCGAGGCCGGTGCGGATGTTGGCGAGCTGCTCTTCGATCTCTGCTTGCGTGAAGCCGGTGGCGAGCGCGCGGGCATAGGCTCCGGCGGCGGCGGCGAACCCGCGCTGCCAGCCGCCGTCGGTGGTATCGACGATGAGGTTGGTGGTGCGACCGATCCTGAACACCTCGCTGGTGCCGAACCCTGCGCCGCGGAACGGCGGGTCGATGGCGCGGCTCATGCGCTGGAAGCGGCGGTTGACCACGCCATAGCCGATCTGGCGCAGCAGGTTGCGGCGGCGGTTGGCGATGGTGTCGGGCTCGTCGATCCATGGGCCGTGGCGCGAGGCGGTGACGCGCTCGGACAGCGACGGGTCGAGGTGGATGTCGACGGCGGACTTCTGTTTGGGGAGCACCTTGCCCTGATCGGGGCGCAGGGTTTCGGGCTTAGGCTGCCAGTCGGCGAAGCGGGTGCGGATGGCCTGTTCGACCGCGTCGGGCTCGAAATCGCCGACAACGATCACGGTGGTCTTGGACGGCACATATTCGCGCGCCCAGAAGGCCTTGAGCGTATCGGCGGTGGCAGCGTTGAGGGCCTCGACCGTGCCGATGGGCAGGCGCTTGGGGTAGGTCGCGGCGGGGTAGAAGAAGGCGAGCTGGTCTTCGAGGTTGGTACGGCTCCAGCCCTGCCCGTCGCGCAGTTCGGACAGGACGACGCCGCGTTCGCGGGCGACGGCTTGCGGGTCGAACTTCAGCTCGCTCGCGGTCTCGCGCATCAGCATCAGTGCGGTGTCGAGCAGCTTGGCATCGTTGCGGGGCAGGTCGAGCATGTAGAGCGTCTGCTCGAACGAGGTCTGGGCGTTGGTGTCCGCGCCGAAGGAGAGGCCGTTGCGCTCTAGCAGCCTGATCATCTCGCCTTCGGGCACGTTGGTCGAGCCGTTGAAGGCCATGTGCTCGACGAAATGGGCAAACCCGCGCTCGGCCTCGCGCTCGTCAAGCGAGCCGGTGGCGACGTCCATGCGCACCTGCGCGGTGCCTGCGGGCGTCGCGTTCCTGCGGATGATGAAGCGCATGCCGTTGGGCAGCTGCCCGTAGCGGTAGGCGGGATCGGGGGGGAGGTCGCTTTGCTGGAAAGCCCAGGTGGGTTTGGGGGTGCTGGCGATTGGCGCAGGCTGCGCGGCGCAGGCGGTGAGAGCGAGGGCAGCGGCGAGGGGAAGCAGGCGGCGCAGGATCATTACATGGGGGTGTGCCCGGTTGGGCCTGAACGCGCAATGAGGAGTTGGGGCAAACAAAAACCCCCTCCGTTTCCGAAGGGGGTGCCGGGGAGGTTCCCCTCCGTCAGCCGCGTTGCGTCTGCCACCTCCCCATTTGTGCTTCGCAAAAACGGGGAGGATTTGTGGCTTACTTCTTGCCGCGCAATTTCCGATGCGCGCCCAGATCGAACACTTCGCTCGGGCCGCCGTCGTTTTCGAGCAGGCCCAAGCGGCGGGCGACTTCCTGGTAGGCTTCTTCTTCGCCGCCGAGGTCGCGGCGGAAGCGGTCCTTGTCGAGCTTTTCGCCGGTGGTCATGTCCCACAGGCGGCAGCCGTCGGGGCTGATTTCGTCAGCCAGAATGACGCGGCTGTAGTCGCCGTCCCAGATGCGGCCGAATTCAAGCTTGAAATCAACAAGGCTGATGTTGATCGCCGCGAACATGCCGCAGAGGAAATCGTTCACGCGGATGGCCATCGAGGAGATGTCCTGCATTTCCTCGTTCGATGCCCAGCCGAAGCAGGCGATGTGCTCTTCGGCGATCATCGGATCGCCCAGCGCATCGTCCTTGTAGTAGTATTCGATCAGGGTGTGCGGCAGCGGCTCACCCTCTTCGATGCCGAGGCGCTTGGAGATCGACCCTGCGGCGATGTTGCGCACGACCACTTCGATCGGAATGATCTCTGCCTGCCGCACGAGCTGTTCGCGCATGTTGAGGCGGCGGATGAAGTGCGTGGGGATGCCGATGTGGGCGAGGCGCGTGAACACGTACTCGCTGATGCGGTTGTTGATCACGCCCTTGCCGTTGATCGTGCCGCGCTTCTGCGCGTTGAACGCGGTGGCATCATCCTTGAAATACTGGATGATCGTGCCCGGTTCGGGGCCTTCGTAAAGGATCTTGGCCTTGCCTTCGTAGATCTGGCGGCGACGGGACATGGGTTTCGTCTTCCTGCACGGTGCCGGGCCGATGCGCCCGGTCAGAATACAAAACCCCGGCATCGCGTTGGAGGCGAATCCATCGCAAGCGCCGGGGCGTTCATCCGGCCCATAAGCGAACATCGGCCAAAGTGCAATTGCACGCGCGGCTGCAATGGAGCCTTGCAGGGCAGGGCGCTGGAATGGTGCGACGGGGGGCGCTAGGCTGGGGGCAAAGGAGACCTTGCCGATGACCAGCCCTGCCGCGCGCACTGACGCGATTGCCTTGCTTGCCCGATACTATGCCGCGTTCAATGCGGGGCACTGGGAGGGGATGCTCGAGTGCCTGAGCGAAGATGTGGCGCACGATATCAACCAGGGCGAGCGCGTGGTCGGCAAGGCGGCGTTTGCGGAATTTCTGAAGCACATGGAGCGCTGCTACAAGGAGCGGCTGGAAGACATCGTGCTTATGGCGAGCGAGGACGGCACACGGGCGGCGGCGGAGTTCGTGGTGCATGGGGCGTATCTGGCGACCGACGAGGGGCTGCCGGAGGCCAACGGGCAGACCTATGTGCTGCCCGCGGGGGCCTTCCTTGCCATCGAAGGCGGCAAGATCACGCGGCTGACGATGTACTATAATCTGGCGGACTGGACGAAACAGGTCGTCGGGTGATGGGGATCGAGGTCCGGCCACTGACCGGGGGCGAGATCGCGGCGGCGCTGGATGATCTGGCCACCTTGAGGATCACGGTGTTTGCGGCCTTTCCTTACCTCTATGATGGCGATGCGGCGTACGAGGCGCAGTACCTGAGCGAATATGCCGCCGCGCCCGATGCGGTGCTGGTGGCGGCGTTTGACGGGGCGCGGATCGTCGGCGCGGCGACGGCAGCGCCGATGATGCACCAGAAGGCGGAGTTCCGCGCACCTTTCGAGGCGCGGGAGATCGACGTGGAGCGGCTGTTCTACTTTGGCGAGAGCGTGCTGCTGCCTGAGTATCGCGGGGCGGGGATCGGGCATGCGTTCTTCGGTCATCGCGAGGCGCAGGCGGTGAAGTGCGGGGCGAACGCGGCGTGCTTTGCGGCGGTGGTGCGGAGCGCGGATCATCCGGCGCGGCCTGAGGGATACACGCCGCTCGATGCGTTCTGGACGAAGCGGGGCTATGCGGTGGTGCCGGGGCTGACGACCGAGCTGGCGTGGAAAGAGCATGGGTGTGAGGCGGAGCGGGTGAACGTGATGCAGTACTGGATGCGGCGGTGGTGAGATTGTCTGGTCTGGTTTCTGGCGAAGGCGAGATGTGGCTTTGTGCGCTTGTCAGCGCATGCCCACCCCCAACCCCTCCCGCCTGCGGGAGGGGGGTAGGAGGAAGCGCCCCTCCCGCTTTCAGGAGGGGGGAATGACTCGGTTTCTTGTCGCTGCTGCGCAGTATCCGATCGAGCGGCTGGAGAGCTGGGAGGCCTATGAGGCCAAGCTGACGCGCTGGGCGGACGAGGCGGCAGCGGGGGGCGCAGCGTTGGCTGTGTTCCCTGAGTATGGGGCTATGGAACTGGCGAGCCTTTATCCGGCCACGATGGGCGATCTGGCTGGGTCTATCGAGACGGTTTCGGCGCTGCTGCCGCAGGTGGATGCGCTGCATTCCGCGCTGGCAGTGCGGACGGGGATGCATATTCTGGCGGCTTCGGCTCCGCGCAAGGATGCGGACGGCAGGTTTCGCAACGCGGCGAGGCTGTTTGCGCCGAATGGCAAGTCGGGCGTTCAGGACAAGCTGGTGATGACGCGGTTCGAGCGGGAGCAGTGGCATATCGCTGCGGGGGCCTCGCTGCGGGTGTTCGATACGGCGCTTGGGCGGCTTGCGGTTTCGATCTGCTATGACAGCGAGTTTCCGCTGCTGGCGCGGGCCTGCGTGGAGGCGGGGGCGGAGGTGCTGCTGGTGCCTTCGTGCACGGACACGCTGCATGGCTATTGGCGCGTGCGGATCGGGGCGCAGGCGCGGGCATTGGAGGGGCAGTGCTATGCGGTGCACTCGCCTACGGTGGGGGAGGCTGAGTGGTCTCCGGCGGTGGATGTCAATCGGGGGGCGGCGGGGGTCTATGGTCCGCCGGATCGGGGGATGCCCGAGGACGGCGTGCTGGCGGTGGGCGTCGAGGGGGCGGCGCAATGGGTCTTTGCCGAGTTGGACACGGCGAAGGTGGCTGATCTGCGCGCGGATGGCGGGGTGCTCAATGCGCGGCATTGGGTTGAGCAGCCGGGGGCGGTGGCCTTGCCTGCGGTGGAGGTCGTGGACTTGCGCTAGGCTGTTTCTCGCAGAGACGCAGAGAAGAAAGGGAGACGCGGAGGCCTTGCGATTGCGGTGAAGCCGCTTTGCCCTTTTGACGTTGCGTTTTGCGCCCGGGCGGATTTGAGAGCGGCTTCGCCGCTGGCGCTTCATCTCTGCGTCTCCCTTTCTTCTCTGCGTCTCTGCGTGAACCATCCAAACACGGGGTTCCCATCCTGCCCAAGCTGCGGCTAAGACGGACATTCGTTACGAGGGAAACCATCCGCAATGTCGCTTGATGCCGCCGAGCAGGTCCACCGGCAGTTCCTTGATGCGCTGGAGAACGGCACCGCGCGCAGGCGTTCGAACCTCGGTTTGAAGGATGTGGGGCTGGCGCCGGAGCGGGCGGCGGCGTTGTTTCGTTCGCAGGCGCTGTCGCGCCAGCTCGACCGGATGAGCCGCAAGTTGCAGGCGCGGGGCGAGGGGTTCTATACCATCGGGTCTTCAGGGCACGAGGGCAACGCGGTGCTGGCCGAAGTGCTGCGCGTAGATGACATGGCGTTCCTCCACTACCGCGACGCCGCGTTCCAGATCCACCGCGCGCACCGCGTGCCGGGCGAGAATCCGGCGTGGGACATGCTGCTGAGCTTTACCGCGAGCATGGAGGACCCGATTTCAGGCGGGCGGCACAAGGTGCTGGGATCGAAGCGGCTGTTCATTCCCCCGCAGACATCGACCATCGCCAGCCATCTGCCCAAGGCGGTGGGCGCGGCGTTTTCCATCGGTATTGCGCGCAAGATGGGGTTTGAAGGGACAGTGCTTGCCAAGGACGGCGTGGTGCTGTGCAGCTTCGGCGATGCCAGCGCCAATCACTCGACCGCGCTGGGGGCGATCAATACCGCGTGCTGGGCGGCGTTTCAGGGGACGCCGATGCCGATCATTTTCCTGTGCGAGGACAATGGTATCGGCATTTCCACGCGCACGCCGCCGGGGTGGATCGAGGCCAATTTCTCAGGCCGGGCGGGGCTGCATTACATCGCCTGTGATGGGTCCGACCTTGTCGACACGATGCGCGCGGCGCGTGAGGCGGAGGTCATTGCGCGGCGGCAGCGCAAGCCGGTGTTCCTGCACATGAAGACGGTGCGGCTCTATGGCCATGCCGGGAACGACGTGCAGCTGGCCTATCGCACCAAAGATGAAATCCGCGCCGAAGAGGAGCGCGATCCGCTGCTGGCGAGTGCGGCGCTGCTGATCGAGGAAGGGGTGATGTCGCCGGCCGAGGTTCGCGCGGTCTATGACGAGATCGAGGCGGCGCTGGAGCGGCAGGTGGAGCTGGCAATCCGGCGGCCCAAGCTGCCCGATGCGGCGGCGGTGATGGCGAGCATCGTGCCGCCGAGGCGCGACGCTTCTGCCCTGCTCCCCCTATCCCCTTCATCCCGGCGAAGGCCGGGATCCAGTGCGGGCGAAGGGCAAGACGGAGAGGTAATGGGCCCCGGCCTTCGCCGGGGTGACGTGATTTGGGATGAGGCTTGGGGGGAGGCTCGGGCCGCGCTGTTTGCCGATGATGCCGCGGCGATGGACAAGCCGCAGCATATGGCCAAGCTGATCAGCTGGGCGATGGCCGATCTGCTGTTGCAGTACCCGAACGCGATCGTCTGCGGCGAAGACGTGGGACCGAAGGGCGGGGTCTATGCGGCGACGCAGAAGCTTCATGCACGGTTCGGCTCGGCGCGGGTGATCAACACCTTGCTGGATGAGCAGGCGATTCTGGGGCTGGCGATCGGGGCGGCGCACAACGGGTTGCTGCCGCTGCCGGAAATCCAGTTCCTCGCCTATGTCCACAATGCCGAGGATCAGATTCGGGGCGAGGCGGCTACGCTGTCGTTCTTCTCGAACGGGCAATACACCAATCCGATGGTCGTGCGGATTGCCGGGCTGCCCTATCAGAAGGGTTTCGGCGGGCACTTCCACAACGACAACTCGCTGGCCGTCTTCCGCGACATTCCGGGCGTGGTGCTGGCGGTGCCGTCCAATGGGCGCGATGCGGTGGCGATGCTGCGCGAATGCGTGCGGCTGGCGCATGAGGAGCAGCGCGTCGTGGTGTTCGTGGAGCCGATTGCGCTCTACATGACGCGCGATCTTCATGAGCCGGGCGATGGGCTGTGGGCCAGCGTCTATCAGCCACCGGGGGTGGGCGAGATTGCTTTTGGCGAGATCGGGGTGGCGGGTGAGGGGACGGACCTTGCCGTGGTGACTTACGGCAACGGGTTCTACCTTTCGCTGCAGGCGCAGAAGTTGCTGGCCGAGCAGGGCGTCAACGTGCGGGTGATCGATTTGCGCTGGCTGGGGCCGGTGAACGACGACGCGGTGATTGCGGCGGTCACGCCGTGCTCGCGGGTGCTGGTGGTGGACGAGTGTCGGATTACCGGGGGGCAGAACGAGGCGTTGATGGCGCTGCTCGCCGAGCGGGCGCCCGACAAGGCGATTGCACGGATGGCCGCGACGGACAGCTTCATCCCGCTGGCGCGCGCGGCGACGCATACGCTGCCAAGCCGGGACGGGATCGTGGCCAAGGTGCTGGAGATGGTGCGTGGCTAAGGAGACCGTCCTTGTCGTCTGTCCGGGGCGCGGCACTTATAATGCGCCAGAGCTGGGGTATCTGGCGCGGCATCATGGTGGGGCCGAGTGGCTGGCGCGGTTTGATGCAATGCGGGCGGAGGCGGGGAAGGCGACGCTTTCGGCGCTAGATGGGGCGGCCAAGTTCAGTCCGGCGCTGCTCAAGGGGGACAACGCCGCGCCGTTGATCCATGCCTGCGCTTATCTGGATTTCCTCAGCCTCGACCGCGAGCGGTTCGAGGTGGTGGCGGTGACCGGGAATTCGATGGGCTGGTATACGGCGCTGGCCTGCGCCGGGGCGGTTTCGGGTGAGCATGGTTTTGCCATTGCCGACGGGATGGGCGTCAATTCGCAGCGCCATGAGCCGGGCGGGCAGGCAGTGCTGGGGCTGGCGGGGGAGGACTGGACGGTCGACCCGGCGCTGTTGGCGGCTGTCGAGGCGGCGATGGCGCGGCATGGGGTGCTGCCTTCGATCCGGCTGGGCGGGATGCTGGTGGTGGCAGGATCAGTGGCTGCGCTCGATGCGTTCGAGAAAGACCTGCCGCCGCTTTCGCGCCCGCCGATGCGGCTGGTAGGGCATGGGCCGTTCCATACGCCGCTGATGTGGCCAAGCAGCGATGCGGCGCGCGCGCAGTTTCCGGTGGACTGGTTCGGGCAGCCGCAGGTGCCGTTGATCGACGGGCAGGGGAAGGTGTGGCGGCGGTTCGAGAGCAATGCCCAAGAGCTGTGGGATTACACCTTCGGCCACCAGATTCTGCAGCCTTACGACTTCACCGCCGCGATGACTGTGGGCATCCGCGAGTTTGCGCCCGACCGCGTGGTGCTGCTCGGGCCGGGGGAGACGCTGGGCGGGGCTATCGGGCAGGTGCTGGTCAAGCTGAAATGGCTGGACATCGCGTCACGTAACATGTTCACTGCGCGGCAGGGAGAGGATCCGTTTCTGATTGGCCTGGGGAGACCCAGCCAGCGGAGTATCGTGATCCCGTGAGCCAACCGTCGATTTTGTTCGTCTGCCTTGGAAATATCTGTCGCTCGCCTCTCGCCGAGGCGGCGTTGCGCCGTCGTGCGGTGGAGGCTGGCGTGGCGATGACGATAGATTCCGCCGGAACCGGTGACTGGCACGTCGGCCGCCCGCCCGATCCCCGCGCACAGGAAACCGCGATGCGCCATGGCCTCGACATTTCGAGCTATCGCGCGCGGCAGGTGACTGCGGAAGACTTCCACAAGTTCGGCCACGTCTTCGCGCTCGACCAGCAGAACCTCAAGGACCTGCGCCGCATCGAACCCTCGCGCCACATCGCCGAAGTGCGGTTGCTGATGGACCTCGTGCCGGGCCGCAAGGGCACGGCGGTGATCGATCCCTATTATGGCGACGAGGAGGATTTCGAGCAGGCCTGGGCCGATGTCGATGCCGCGGCGCAGGCGCTGGTTAAGCGGTACTTGCGTTAGGGGGCGCGGACGAATTTCGTCTTGGCGGGGGCGTGGGCTATTTGCTTTTTTGTTCTGAGATCGAACTTTCAGGACACGACGCCATTGCGGATAGTCCCTTCAACATAACTCATAACCATCGTCGCCCCGTGCTTGACACGGGGCTTGGCTATCTTTGAACGTCGCCCTGCAAAGCAACCGCCGCCGGATACCACTGGTCCCACAGGTCCAGCCAATCGGGATTCTCCGCCTCGATCAGCGCAAACTTCCATTCCCGGCGCCACTTCTTGACCAGCTTCTCGCGGGCGATGGCGGGTTCGATCTCATCGTGGCGCTCGGCATAAACCAGCCTTGTCTTGCCAAAGTCGTCGACGTGGCTTGAGCCGACACCTTCACGATGCTGCCATACGCGGCGGATGAGGTCGGAAGTGACGCCAACGTACATCCCGCCACGATAGCGGTTCGCCATGATGTAGACCCAACCACCCTTTTCCATCGCGCTGTCATGCCAAACGCGAGGTCGCAAGAAAAGCCAAGCCCCGTGTCAAGCACGGGGCGACGGTTGGGTTGGAGGAGGAGATGTCCGCTCCGTACCCAAAGCAGCCATTCAGCCCCCAGCAGCCAGCGCCCAAAACCCGTCGTCCCGGACTTGGCTTTTCTTCTTCAGCGTTGGGTCGGAGGAAGCCCAGCCCCGTGTCGAGCACGGGGCGACGGGGGTTTGGTGGAGAAGGTGTCCATTCTCCAATTCTTCGCCTCCAACGGGATTACGCTGCCTTCGCCCTGACCCTAGACCGCTGTGAGGTCTGCTACAGGCACGGCATCGACGTGGGTGACCGAGACCAGCGTGCCGGGATTGGCGTTTGCGATTGTTACCGTCGATGACAGCTGGGTGGCCAGCGCGTTGACGATGCCGGTGCCGAGGCCCGGCTTGGCCTGGGCGAAGTTGCCGGGCAAGCCTACGCCATTATCGCCGACGAACAGCAGCCAGCCCTGCGGGTTGGCCGCGAAGCCCACCGTGATCTTGCCCTTCTTCGGCCCGCCCGGAAAGGCGTGCTTGAGCGCGTTGATCACGAGTTCGGTCACGATCAGGCCAATGCTGACCGACCTGTCTGCCGAGGTGAAGCTTTCGTCGACCAAGACTTCGAGCGTGAGGTCTGCCGGATCGGCGATCATCGAGGCGCCGATGCTGGCGCACAGATCGGAGAGGTAGGGCTTGAGATAGACATCGCCGGTGGCGGTGGCGGCAAGTTGGCGCTGCAGGGTGGCGATGGACATCACGCGGTGATGGGCATCGCGCAAATGCTCGCGCGTTTCTTCGGACTGGACGCTGCGCACGCGCTGCATCAGCACGCTGGCGATGATCTGCAGGCTGTTGGCCACGCGGTGGTGGAGTTCCTGCAACAGGACTTCCTTTTCGCGGAGCAGGGCTTCCTTCTCCAGCTCGGCATGGCGGACGCGGTTTTCGGCGGCGCGAGACTCCGTGATGTTGGTGATGGCCAGCACCAGGCGGAGGGGCTCGCTGTCGGGATGGGCGAGAACGTGGGCATTGAGGATCAGGGTGCGCGGTTCTGCGCCGGGGCGATGCAGAACCATCTCATAGGCCTCGATCGCTGCGCGGCCGGCGGCCGTGGCGTTGAGGAGCGAGCGCAGTTGCGGGATGTTCCACTCTCCATCGCCCAGCACGAAGAGTTCGCGGCCGACGACGTTGCTGCAGTTGATCGAGAAGGCGCGGCAGAACGAGCCGCTGGCCGCCTGCACGACCAGACTGTCGCTGAGCAGGACAAGAGGGGTGGCCGACGACATGACCAGCGCCATGCCGAGGCTGCTCGCCTCGTGGGGAGGGATGGGCGTAAGGAATTCCATGGCCCGGGCTTTCCGAAAGCCGGGACCCGCAGGGCGAGAGCCATTCCCGGTTGCCCGTCGGCAAGGATGCTGGCGAACAGTTGCCCGTTACCATGTATTCGCCGTACGTCCTAACCGCTTTGACGACAGGCGCCATGTAAACCGGATATCAGGCGACGATCAGCCTGACTTGTGCGTCGCTGATCATCTGTGCGGCTTGCGGCGAAATGCCGCTGTCGGTGATGATCGTGTCGATCTCGTCCAATCCGCAGACGATGGTGCCGGACTGTGTTTCGAACTTGCTGCTATCGACTAGCAGGATCACTTCTTCGGCGCGGTCGATCAGGCGGCGTTCGGCGGCGACGAGGACGACGTCTGCCTGCATCGCGCCTTGCGGGCCGACGGCGGCGGCACCCATGAACAGGCGCGGGGCGTGGAAGCGCGGCATCGATTCCTCGCCCGCGGCGGCAAGGATGATGTTCTGTTCGCGGAACACGGCGCCTGATGGCACGAGGATGCGCGTGGTCGGTTGCGGGAGAAGCGCGGTGACGATGTGCAGCGAGTTGGTCAGGACCTGTAGGCCCAGGCCATCGAGGTGCGCGCACATCTGCAGCGTGGTGGTGCCGCCATCGATCATCACGCCTTCACCGGGCGAGCACAGCGCAGCCGCCGCCTTGCCGATGGCCTGCTTGGCGGCGAGGTTGCGGGTGATGTTCTGTTCGAACGGGGTGCCGAGCAGGCGGGGGCCGGTGGCGTCTTCGCCGTCGGGCAGCTTGGCCCCGCCGTGGACGCGGACGATCTGGCGGCTTTCCTCAAGCCGCGTCAGATCGCGCCGGATCGTGGCGGGCGAGGCATCGAGCAGGGCTTCCAGCTCGCGATAGCTGACAAAGCCGGTCGGCCGCAGCGCCTCGAATATCCGCCGTTCCCGTTCTTCCGCGTGCATTGGTGCTGGGGTCCCTTCCGCCCGCGCTTATGCACTCGCCTGCAGCATGTTGCCAAGGCCGATCACGATGGTCGAGCCGACGAGCAGGCCGATCCCGGTCCAGACCAGCGTGCGGGTGCGCGGGGATGCGCCCTTCCATTCCTTGAGTGCGAAACCCCAGAGCGTGGAGAACAGGATGATCGAGGCCATGTGCAGCGTCCAAGAGGAGAAGCCGTACTTGCCCATCTGGCTCTCGCCCATGGTGTAGAAGAAGAACTGGCCGTACCATAGCGTGCCGCCCAAAGCGGCGAGGAGCCAGTTGGCGAGGAGGTTGGGGCGCTCGCCGGGTTGGGCTTCGACGGAGGCAGCGCCGAAGAACTGGCCGAAGCTCTTGTTCTTCGCGATGAGGTAGGCGCACCACAGCGCGTTGGTGGTGAGGCCGCCTGCGAGGACGACGCACAGGACAGGCAGGCCTTGGCTCAGCGGGTCGGTGCCGGCGGCGAGCGTGAGGTCGCGGATCGGCTGGCCTGCGGCAAGGCCCCAGGCAAAGCAGCCCGACATCACGCCCGAGAAGGTCGCGATCAGTAGGCCTTTGCGCAAGTTGAACTCGGCAACGCCTTCGGATGCCGCGCCGCCGAGGTCCGCTTCCTTGGCATTGCCCGCGCGGGCGACGACCACGATACCCGCCAGCGTGATTAGGATGCCGAGCAGGGTGAGCTTGCCGCTAGTCGTGGCGGCGATCTGGCCGAGGGTGCCATCGAAGATCGGCGGGCCCATCGTGCCGATCACGGTGGTGAGGCCGAGCGCCACTGCCATGCCAAGCGACAGGCCGAGGTAGCGCATGGTCAGGCCGAAGGTCAGCCCGCCAAAGCCCCACATTGCGCCCCAGAACCAGCACCACAGCAGCGTATCGCGCGGGGTGGCGGAGAGGACGCCGAGCAGGTCTTTCGTCTGGATCGAGGCGAAGAGCCAAGGCGCGATCAACCACGAGAACAGGCCGCCCGCCAGCCAGAACACTTCCCACGACCACAGCTTGATGCGCTTGTACGGCACATAGAAGCTGGCCGAGGAGAAACCTCCGATCCAGTGAAAGAGTACGCCCAGCAGCGGGTTCGCGCCCATCGGTTCCTGTCCCTTGTTGTTCTTATCGGTTCACGAGGATCGAGCGGTCGATCTCGCTGATGTTCTTCACGCCCGTCAGCGTCATGGCGATGCGCATTTCGGCCTCGATCAGGCCGAGCATGTGTTCGACGCCCTGCTGTCCATTGGCGGCGAGGGCGAATACCCATGCGCGGCCAAGCAGCACGCCTTTGGCTCCCAGTGCCAGCAGGCGCACCACGTCGAGACCCGAGCGCACGCCGCCATCGGCGAGCACGGTCAGCCGGTCTCCCACGGCATCGGCAATGGCGGGCAGGGCGCGGGCGGTGGAGGGGACGCCGTCAAGCTGGCGCCCGCCGTGGTTGGAAACGACGATCCCGTCCGCGCCGAGGTTGGCGGCTTCGACTGCGTCCTCGGCATCGAGCAGGCCCTTGATGACCAGTGGGCCGTTCCATTCCGAGCGGATGAAATCGAGGTCCTTCCACGAGATCGAGCTGTCGAAGTTCTCGCGCATCCACGCGAAGAAGTCCTCGATGCCGGTCTTGCCTTCAAGCTTGCGGATCACGTTGCCGAGGCCATGCGGGCGGCCCATCACGCCGACATCCCACGCCCACGCGGGCTTCATCGCGCCCTGCAACGAGCGGCGGAGCGCGCCTTTCATGCCCGAGGCTCCGGCAAGGCCCGAGTGGTAATCGCGGTAACGGCTGCCGGGGATGGGCATGTCAACAGTGAAGACGAGGGTGGAGCAGTTCAGTTCGACCGCCTCCTGCAGCAGTTCGCGCATGAAGCCTCGGTCCCGGGTCATGTAGAGCTGGAACCAGAAGGGCTTTGATGCGGCCTTGGCGACTTCGGAGAGCGAGCAGGCCGAGACGGTGGAGAGGGTGAAGGGCACGCCTGCGGTCTCTGCCGCGCGCACGGCCTGACATTCACCGCGACGGGCGTTCATGCCGGCAAGGCCGATGGGGGCAAGCGCGACGGGGAGGCGGAGCTTCTGGCCGAACAGTTCGGTCGACAGGTCGAGGCCCGAAACGTCGCGCAGCACGCGCTGGCGCAGGGCGATGTCGCGCAAGTCCTCGACGTTCCGCCGGAGCGTCGTCTCGCTGTAGGAGCCGCCGTCGATGTATTCGAACAGGAAGTGCGGCAGGCGGCGGCGGGCGAGTTCGCGGAAATCGGGGATCGAGGCGGCAATCATGCGGCGGTTCTCTTGTGCGAGGCGTCGATCTCGGCGTGCCAGCGGTTGCGGTAGGTGTCGAGATCGCCGTTTAGTGGCTGGACCCGGACGAGTTCGCCGCGCGGCGTGAGCGTCGGGTCGATGAGGCGCAGCGCTCCGAACGAGACGTCGTTGTGGGCGTTGGCGGTATAGACGGCGGTGTCGGGGCGCAGGGCGGCGAGGGCGCGGACGAAGACTTCGGCCTCGGCAAAGCGGCCTTCGACGAGCAGGCGCTCGGACGAGCCGATGAGGTCCAGCGCGGTATCGGCAACGAGCGCGGCGTAGAGGCAGGCGGCGGCGCGGCGTTGGTACCAGTCCTCTGGCCGGTTGATCCAGTCGAAGCGACCCTGCGGGTATGGGCCGAAGCCACGCATCAGCGTTGGCAGGATCATGGCGGGTTTGCGCAGCACTTCGGGCACGGCGGCGAGCAGGGCAGGCTGGTCGGGCTTGATGTCGACGCGGCGGGTGTCGATCTCGATCAGCGTCTCGATCTCGCGCCCGCCCATGAAGCGGGCGGAGGGGACGGGGCGGCCGTGGACATCGACATTGACGAGGCAGTCGCGCGCTTCGGGGAGGTCGGCGGTGTTCACCGGGGTGGCCGGAAGCCGCATGCCGATGAACCAGGTGCCGGTGGACAGCACGGTCGCCTCGTTGTCGGCGATCTCGGCAAAGCCGCGTGCGGCGAGCAGGGCGGCGTTGGAATCGTGGAGGCCTGCTCGGACGCGGACTTCGGGAGAGAGGCCGGTCTGTGCAGCGATTCCGGGCAGGAGCGTGCCCACCGTGTCGCCCGCGCGCGCCAGCGGGGCGAAGCGCTGTGCCCAGCCGAGTCTTTTGGCCATGGGCGAGAAGTCCGCCTCTTGCGGGCACCACAGATCGGAATGGCAGCCAAGGCTGGTCACTTCGCTGACCGCGTTGCCGGTGAGGAACCACGCCCAGTATTGCGCCCAGGGGAGCAGCGTGGCGCGGGCAATGGCTTCGGGGGCGAACTGCTCCATCCACCATAGCTGGCTGCCGAAGTTGAGGCCATCGGGAAGCGCGGGCGAGCCGGTCAGCGCGAAGGCATCGCGCTGTGCACGGTATGCGGCCATGACTTCAGACGGGATGGGCTGTTCGTAATCGAGCGGGGGGAAGGCGAGCGTGCCATCCACGAGTGCCACAACGCCTGCACCATGGCCGACGGGCACGATCGTATCGACGGGCTGGCGGGCATAGGAGGCCAGCGTTTCCAGCAGCCACCTGCCGGTGGCGGGCGCATCGAGGCGGCGGATGCCACCGATTTCGAGAGGTACGTTGGGGCGCACCTGACGGTCGAGCATGGCCCCGCCTGCGTCCCACAGGCTGACTTTGCTCAGCGTCTTGCCGAGATCGATGACGATCGTTGCGCCTTTGTTGGTAGCGCCTGTAGACAAGCGCGCTCTCCCGATGAATGCTTGAAAACGATCAATAGCAATCAATCTTGATCGTTTCCAGCAGAAAGCTCAGAACACCGCGTGATCCCCGCGATCGACCACAGTGCGGCCTTCGAGCACGGCACGGTAGTGGTCGAACAGGGTTTCGCTGCCGGTCGAGGGCGTGGCGGCGGCATCGTATCGGCCCGTCTCGGTATCGAGCACGAGCATCGATTCGCTCGCGTAATAGCGGCCGATGCGGGCGAGTTCGGCCTTGATGGCAAGGCCAGGGATGACTCGCCCGAACAGGCCGAGCGCGCCTGCGATCCCGTCGAGCAAGGCCAGCGGGACCGAGCGGAAGCGCGGTGGCTTGCCGAGCATGGCGAACAGCGCCTCGCCCTGCTGGCGCGGGGTGATGGCATCGCCGGGGCCGCCTATGGGGAGAATGCGGTTCCAGCGGTCCTCATGCGTCAGGCAATCGGCGATGTAGGCTGCCAGATCGCCGTCGCTGATCGGCTTGCACGCGGTCAGTTCGCCATTTCCGAAGATCAGGAAGGGGCGGCCGGCTTTTACACGGTCGATCTGGCCCGAGAGAGATTTGAAGAAGGCGGTGGGGCGGACGATGGACCAGCGCAGGCCCGAGCCGACAAGCGCGGCTTCGAAGGCCAGCTTGGCATGCTGGAAGGCCAGCAGCGGCTTCTGCACGCAGATGGCCGAGAGCAGGACGAAGTGCTGGACACCGGCGCCTTGCGCGGTTTTGAGCACGTTCAGGTTGGCGCGATGATCGACGGCCCAGGCATCGGTCGGCACCCCGGTGCGCGAGGCGAGGCAGGAGACGACCGCGTCAAAGCGCCCCCCGGCAAAGACTTCTTCAAGTTTGGACGGGTCCTGCAGGTTTGCGACGATCATCGCCGCTCTGTGCTGGAGATCGGCATCGGCACGCCGGACAAGGCATGTTACCTCGTGCCCCCGCGAGGCGAGGGCCGCGACGGCTGCACGCCCGATGGTACCCGTCGCACCGACGACACAGACCCGCATGCCCCTCTCCCCGCCCGCTCGTTTGAGAGGGCATAAGGCGGAGTGTCAACCAGAACGCACGCGCGTTCAAGCGGTCATGGCGGTGTGGGAGATTTGGGTTGAATGTGGTGCCCGGGGACGGATTCGAACCGCCGACACGCGGATTTTCAATCCGCTGCTCTACCAACTGAGCTACCCGGGCATCGTCCTTTGCCGCGTTCCTGAATGGACCAGCAGGCGATGGGAAGCGCGCCTATGGCGAAGCGGGGCGAGGTTGGCAAGCCCCATCGCGTGAAAATTTTGGGGCATGGGCCTGCTGCCGACGCGACTGGTCGGAAGCCCACCCCGCTGCGACTAACCTCACTGCGTTCGGTAAGTCTCGCCGCCCTCCCGCCTGCGGGAGGGCGGGGTTTCTGGCGTATCTTCGGTTGCGTAACAGGCCCGTGGCCCCCGCCTGCGCGGGGGAGCAGGTATCTGGCCGGTGATGGGATTTCAGTCTTCCGGATCTTCTTCCAGCGGACGGCCGGGGAGGGCGTAGCCGCCCTGCAGCCACTGGACCAGATCGCGGTCCTTGCAGCGGGTGGAGCAGAAGGGGGTGTGCGCTTCGCTGCGGGGTTTGCCGCAGATCGGGCAGCGCTTGGGGGTCGGCGTATTCATAGCGGCACGCCTTGGGCAAAACCGCCGGAAAGGGCAAGCGCAGGGTCAGCCTTGCGGCGCACGACGCGCCCCGTGCGACGGGCAAGTTCGGCTTCCCAGTCTGGCTGGAGCGCATCGAGCACACGCGGGTTGGCGGTGAGCAGAAGGGCGCCGGGTTCGGCCACGCGCTCGGCCTGGCGCAGCAGCACGCGCGCGGCGGCAGCGGCGGGATGGCGGGCGTGGCGCGCGACGACCGAGGGGCGTTCGAGCCGCGCGACGAGGTGGACGAAGCCGAAGCCGTTCATCGCGGTACGCTCGCCGGTCCAGTCGATCAGCGCATTGCCGAGCGCCTTGTCGATCTGCTGGCGGTCCTGCTTGTCGGCAAGAGTGGGAAAATCGATGCCGATCGAGCCGCCGATGTCGAAGCGGTGCAGCGCATCGGCGATGACCGGTACGGCTGCGAGCGCGAGCTTGAGCGGGGGCAGGGCGCCGTCGATGTCTATCAGGGTCATTGCAGGCGTAGGGCTGACGATGATCGAGCCGCCGGGAAAGGCGATCTCGCCGGTCTGCGCCTGTTCGACCAGTTCGTCCCAGCCGTGGCGGGCGAATTCGGCGTTGGTGACCGGCAGCGCGCGCAAGGCGGCGCCGGTGGCCTCGATTTCCTCACGCAAGGTGGGGGCGGGTCGGGGCGCTTCGCCGGGCGCGGGGCGGGCGACGGGGAGTTTGGTGCGGCCACGCTCGGCAATCGCGGCGCGGATCACGCGGACGGTGAGCGTCACCCCTTCGGTGGCCTCGCGCGGGAGCTGGTCGATCAGGGCTTCGGTGCCGTTGTCGAAACGGACCACGCCGCGGCGGCTGCCGTGGTGGCGCTTTGCAAGGCGGACCTGCGCCACAAGGCCGGGGCGCAGCGCCTCGCCCCATTCGACGCGGGCGGACAGGATCGTGCCACCCGAGACGAGGATGGCGCGTTCCTCGGCGATGCCGTCTTCATAGAGCCATTGTGCGGACATGGTTCAGCCGACCTTCAGGCCCGCAGCGCGCAGCAGGCGGCGGGTTTCGAACAGGGGGAGGCCGACGACGCCGGAGTGGCTGCCCGAAAGCCAGTCGCAAAAGCCCTCGGCGCTGCCCTGGATGGCATAGCCGCCGGCCTTGCCGTGCCATTCGCCGCCAGCGATGTAGGATTCGATTTCCTCGCCCGAGAGACGCTTGAAGCGCACGATCGTTTCGGACAGCGCTTCGCGCAGGGTTCCGTCCGGGGTGATGACCGCGATGGCGGAGAACACGCGGTGGCGGCGCCCGGAGAGGAGCGCGAGGCACTTGCGGGCGGTGGCCTCGTCCTCTGCCTTGGGCAGGATGCGCGCGCCTGCGCCGACGACGGTATCTCCGGCAAGGATGACGCAAGCTGGTGCCAGAGCCGCTGCCGCGCGCGCTTTTTCGGCGGCGAGGCGTACCGCGTGGGCGCGGGGACGCTCACCCTTGAGCGGGGATTCGTCGATGGCGGTGGCGACGACGCGGTCTGGCTTGAGACCAAGGCGTCCGAGCAGTTCAAGCCGACGCGGGCTTGCCGACGCCAGTATGAGTTCGGGAGAAGGGGAAGCGGGCGAAACCTCGCCCGCCATCAGAAGCCGCCGGGACCGCCGCGACCGGGCATGAAGCGGTAGGTGATGCGGCCCTTGGTCAGGTCATAAGGGGTGAGTTCGACCAGCACTTCGTCGCCCACCAGTACGCGGATGCGGTTCTTGCGCATCTTGCCGGCGGTGTGGCCGAGGATTTCATGGTCGTTTTCGAGGCGGACGCGGAACATCGCGTTGGGCAGGAGTTCCACCACCTGGCCGCGCATTTCTAGGAGTTCTTCTTTCGCCATCGGCGGGCTCGGATGCCTTTGTATAGGGTATGGTTCGGTAACGCGCAGAGCACCGGATGTGATCCACACGCACAGGAATTGGGCGGCCCATAGCCTTGCCCGCGCAAAAAGGAAAGGGGGACGCGGCAAGGCCCTGACCCTCGGGCCACCTTTCGTTCATGTAGGCATCGCGATGTTGCAGTGCGACAAAGTGATACGAAATGCGCGTTGTCCGTGCGGAGCCATTTGGCCACCAGTGGCGTTGAACCAGCCGGGGCCGTGCCCGGCGCAGAGCAATTCTGAAGGAACGTGATCGTGAAACCTGCAGCAGCGACTCCGCTGGCGGTATTGGCCTTTTGCCTTGTGGCGGTGAACCCGGCGCTGGCGCAGGACGTGACCGACGGGACCGACGATGCCCTGCAGGACATCGAAGGCAATGAGATCGCCGCCGAGCCTGACCAGATCCTCGTCGTGGCGACGCGGATCAAGGGGCAGGTCGATACGGCGCAGCCGCCGATTGCCGTGCTCGATGAAGAGGCGATCGCCTCGTATGGCGCGGGATCGTTGCAGGACCTTCTTGCGGCGCTCTCCCCGCAGACATCGTCGGGGCGCGGGCGGGGCGGCGGGATGCCGGTGGTGCTGCTCAACGGGATGCGTATTTCAGGGTTTCGCGAGATGCGCGGGCTCCCGCCCGAGGCGATCCGCCGTGTCGAGGTGTTGCCCGAGGAAGTTGCGCTCAAATATGGCTACCGGCCCGACCAGCGGGTGGTGAACTTCATCCTCAAGGACAATTTCAGCGCCTATGGCTCGGACAGCGAGTTGCGCCTGCCCAGCGGTGGCGGGTTCACCGAGTGGGAGCAGGAGCTTAACCTCACCAAGATTACGGGCGGCAACCGTATCAACGTGACCGGCAAGCTGGAGGATGCAAGCCCGCTGACCGAGGCGGAGCGCGGGATCGTGCAGCCGGCGGGCAGCAGAGCGGCTGCAGCAGACTATCGCACGCTGATCGCGGATTCGAAATCCGCACAGCTCAACGCCACGCTGGCGCGGGCGCTTGGCGGCGGAGCGGGACTGAGCGTCAACATGCTGGCGCAGCGCGATGATTCGCGCTCGCTCAATGGTCTGAACACGGTCGTTCTGGATGACACGGGTGCATTGCAGGCCCTGACCCGGCGCACGCGCACCACGACGCTGCAGGCAGGCGCGGCGCTGAACAAGCCGCTGGGCGACTGGTACCTCGCGCTTACGGCCGATGGCGGCCATGTCGAGACCAAATCCGACATCGACAACAACGGCTATGTCGCTGCCGACCGGGCGCTTTCGAAGACCGATTCGCTGACCAGCCTCGCCACGCTGAGCGGGCGTCCGTTGCGGCTGCCGGGCGGCGAGGCTTCGCTGACGGTGAAGGCAGGGTTTGATTATTCGGGCATCGAGAGCAGCGACACGCGCACCACAACGGGGCAGATCAACCTCAAGCGCGGCGATGCGCAGGCAGGCTTCAGCCTCGATGTGCCGATCACCAGCCGCAAGGAAGGCTTTGGCGCAGGGATCGGCGATATCTCGCTCAACGCCAATGCCGAAGTGCACCGGCTTTCGGATTTCGGCACATTGTACAATTGGGGCGGCGGGCTGACCTGGAGCCCGACCGGGAAGCTGACGCTGCAGGCGAGCTATGTGGCGGCGGACAAGGCGCCTACGCTGACCGAGCTGGGGGGACCTTCGATCGTGACCGAGAACGTATCGATCTATGACTTTTCGCGCGGTGAGACGGTGCTGGCGCGGGTGATTTCGGGCGGCAATTCGAACCTTGTGAAAGAGCGCCAGCGCGACTGGAAGTTCGGGCTGAACTGGACGCTGCCGTTCCTCAAGGATTCGACCTTCGTCGCCGAATACTTCCGCAACCGATCGACCAATACGACCAACGATTTTCCGCTGCTGACGCCCGAGGTGGAAGCGGCGTTTCCGGGGCGCGTGGTGCGCGATGCATCGGGGCGGATCGTTTCGGTGGACCAGAGTGCGGTGACCTTTGCCGAGGAGAAGGGCTCGCGCCTGCGCTATGGGCTCAACCTCTCGGGCAACTTCGGCAAGCCCGATCCCAATGCGCAGCGTGGGCCGTTTGGCGGGATGCGCGGTGGCGGCGGTGGGCCGGGTGGTCCGCGTGTTGGCGCAGGCGGTCCTCCGCCGGGCGGTGGTCCACGCATGGGCGGTGGTGGCGGTCGCGGCGGGCCGGGCGGGTTCAATTCCGATGGTCGTGGGCGCTGGAACCTGTCGATCTTCCACACAATCCGCTTCCAGCAATCGGTGCAGATTGCGCCGGGTGGGGCTGTCCTCAACCTGCTCGATGGCGATGCGGTCAGCAGTGGGGTCGCGCGGCATGGGTTCGAGATGGAGGGCGGCGGCTTCTATCGCGGCTTCGGCCTGCGGCTGAATGGCACCTACACCGGCGGCTCGCGGATCGATGCGAGCGTCTTGCCGGGATCGTCGACGCTGCGGTTCGACCCCATCGCGACATTCAATTTGCGCCTGTTCGCCGATCTGGGGCGCAAGGCGAAGCTGGTCGAGAAGGTGCCGTTCCTCAAGGGATCGCGCCTGTCGCTGTCGGTCGACAACCTGTTCAACGCGCAGCAGCGGGTGACGGACGAGAGCGGTGCAGTGCCCTTGCGCTATCAGCCCGGCTATCTCGATCCGCGCGGGCGGGTGTTCGAGATCGAGTTCCGCAAGCAGTTCTGACGCAGCTTCACACGATCCGGCTCTTGCCCTGAACCCAGGCCTGTGCGCGTTGCTTGAGGCGTTCGCGTTCGGTCGCTTCGAAGTTGTCGGCACAGTGGCGAAGAGAGACGACTTGCGCGAGCGGGAGCTTCTCCTCGAACATTACGCCGCAACGGCCATAGCGCGACCAGCGGATCTGGCCGAAGGCTTCGATATGCTCGCATTGCAGGATGGCGGAGGCGCCCGGTGGTGGCAGGCTTTCCTCCGGAATGAATGCAGCGCCTGTCACCGACAGATCCTCGAGGATGCAGTGCTGCGTCCCGGTCAGCAGGATAAGGCGGGCGGGCAGGTGCAGGCGCACGCGTGCTTCGCCGCGCCGTCCCGGAGTGACCGGACTTGTGCCCGTTCCCGACCTGCCGAATGGTTTCCCGATCATTCACGAAGTGTCGCGCATCGACCCTAAAACCGCCGAAACGGACCATGCGGGAAATCCCTAATAGCGCGGTGGCCTGATTGCTTGGGGGCCTGATTGCTTGGGGGAAAGCCCTTTGGAACCATTGCGCGGCGCGCAGCAGCGCTTATTTGCTCAGGCAGTCATGGCCCGAAAGCCCGCCCCTCCGCCTGATCGCGATACCGAGCGTTTCCACGAGGACCGCGCGTCCACGACCGTGCGCGGGTCTGACAAGCCCGACATCGAACTCGGCGTCTCGGTCATCCGCGATACGGTCAATACGCTCAAGCCCAAGCCCGGCGTCTATCGGATGCAGGATGCCAAGGGCGACGTGCTCTATGTGGGCAAGGCGCGGGCGTTGAAGAACCGCGTGGCGAACTACACGCAGGTTGAACGCCTGCCCAATCGCCTGCGCCGCATGGTCAGCCAGACGCGGTCGATGACCATCGTCACGACCAATTCCGAGGCCGAGGCGTTGCTGCTGGAAGCGCAACTGATCAAGCGCTTCCGCCCGCCCTACAACGTGCTGCTGCGCGACGACAAATCGTTCCCATTCATCCTGTTGCGCGGCGATCATGCTTACCCACGCATCCAGAAGCATCGCGGGGCGAGGAAGGCGAAGGGCAATTACTATGGCCCCTTCGCCAGCGCGGGCAGCGTCAACACCACGATCAATGCGCTGCAGAAGCTGTTCCTGCTGCGCAGCTGCAACGACGGCTTCATGTCGCGGCGCGACCGGCCCTGCCTGCTCTATCAGATCCGGCGTTGCTCAGCCCCTTGCGTCGACCGGATCACGCCGGAGGACTATGGCGAGCTGGTGCGGCAGGCGAAGGATTTCCTCGGCGGCAAATCGGGCGCGGTGCAGCGCGAGATCGAGGCGCAGATGCAGGAGGCCGCCGAAGCACTCGACTTCGAACGCGCCGCCATGCTGCGCGACCGGCTGCGCGCCGCGACTTTCATACAAGGCAGTCAGGCGATCAATGCCGAGGGCGTCGGCAATGCCGATGTCTTTGCCATGGCGGTCAAGGGCGGGCAGGTGGCGGTGCAGGCCTTCTTCATCCGTGGTGGCCAGAACTGGGGCCACCGCGCCTTCTTTCCCAGCCACACCGAAGGTCTGGACGAGGCCGAGGTGATGACCAGCTTCCTCGCCCAGTTCTATGAGGAAGTGCCCCCGGCGCGGCTCATTCTGGTGGATCGCGAACTGCCCGAAGCCGCATTGCTGGCCGAAGCGCTGTGCGAAGGCGCGGGCGGCAAAGTGGAGATTTCGGTGCCCCAGCGGGGCGACCGGCGCAGGCTGATGGAGCAGGCGCAGCGCAATGCGGTGGAAGCGCTTGACCGGCGGATGGCCGAGAGCGGGACCAAGGCCAAGGTCATGCGCGAACTGGCCGAATTCCTTGAATTGCCTGAAGTGCCGCAGCGCATCGAGGTTTACGACAACAGCCATATCCAGGGCACCAATGCGCTTGGCGCGATGATCGTGGCGGGGCCGGATGGCTTCGTGAAGGCGCAGTATCGCAAATGGAACATCAAGACCGCGCAGACCAACGACGATTTCGGCATGATGCGCGAAGTGATGACCCGGCGCTTCGGCAAGGTGCAGGAGGATGACCCGGATCGCGAGAGCGGGATGTGGCCCGATCTCGTGCTGATCGACGGCGGCAAGGGGCAGATGTCGGCGGTGAAGGATGCGCTGGGCGAACTCGGCATCGAGGACGTGGCGCTGATCGCCATCGCCAAGGGGCCGCACCACGGGCGCGAGGGGCGGGAGGTGTTTCACTTCCCCGACGGGCGCGAGAAGATGCTCCCGGTCAATTCGCCGTTGCTGTTCCACCTCCAGAACATGCGCGACGAGGTGCACCGCTTTGCCATCGGCGCGCACCGCGCCAAGCGCAGCCGTGCGATCACCGCGAGTCCGCTGGACGAGATCCCCGGCATCGGCCCGGCGCGCAAGCGGGCGCTGCTCCTGCATTTCGGCACGGCCGGCAAGGTGCGTGCGGCGAGCCTCGAGGACCTGCAGCGTGCGCCGGGGGTGAGCGCGGCAGTGGCGCAAACAGTGTACGACTTCTATCATCCCAATGGGTAGAGGATGGAGAACGCGATGACCGACGACCGGCGCAAGTGGAGCGACGAGGGCGTGCGCCGCATCGAGGCGGACTTCAACCGTTCTGCCGACACCCATCTGATCCGGGTGGAACTGCCGAAGTTCCCCGGCATCACGCTCTATCTCAAGGACGAGAGCGTCCATCCCACTGGCAGCCTCAAGCACCGGCTGGCGCGCTCGCTGATCCTCTACGGCCTGTGCAACAACCGTATCGGGCCGGATACGCTGCTGGTCGACGCGACGAGTGGATCGACTGCCGTTTCCGAAGCCTACTTTGCCAAGCTGATCGGGTTGAAGTTCGTCGCGGTGATTCCGCGCAGCACATCGCCTGCGAAGATCGAGGCGATCCGCTTTCATGGCGGCGACGTGCACATGGTCGACAGTGCGGCCGAGATGTATGCGGCAGCAGAGCGGCTGGCGGCAGAAGCGGGCGGGCTGTTCCTTGACCAGTTCACTTATGCCGAGCGCGCGACCGACTGGCGCGGCAACAACAACATCGCGCAATCGATCTTCCAGCAGATGGCGCGTGATGATCATCCGGTGCCGACGTGGATCGTTTGCGGAGCAGGGACGGGGGGGACGTCGGCCACGCTTGGGCGCTTCATCCGCTATGGCCGTTACCCGACGCGCCTGTGCGTTGCCGATCCCGAAGGCTCGGTGTTCCACCGCCACCATGCCGACCGCAGCGTGACCGCGCCGCCGCAGGGCGCGTGCTGCCTGATCGAAGGCATAGGCCGCCCGCGCGTGGAACCTTCGTTTCTGCCCGATGTGATCGACCGGATGATCGCTGTGCCTGATGCTGCCTCTATCGGAGCGATGCGCGCGATTGCCGCGAGAATCGGCAGGCCCGTCGGCGGATCTACCGGCACCAACATCCACGCCTGCCTGCAGCTGGCCGAGGAAATGGCCGCGGCGGGCGAGTCCGGGGCCATCGTCACCATCCTGTGCGATTCCGGGTTGCGCTATGCCCAGACCTATTACGACGATGGCTGGCTGGAAGCGCAGGGGCTCGACTGGCGCGAAGCAGAACAGCGCGCGGCACTGTTGCTTTCCTGATACGGACTATACGTAGAATTACTATTGACGTAGTGGTAACCTTGTCTGTTTGCAGCAGGTTGAGGCTGATGCCGTCTGGTGTCTGGCCTTGGTCAATGGTGACGGAACAGCCGGGGGGCTTTTCGAATGTTTGCGGGATGGGTGCGCGTGGCAGCGCTTTCGACAGTGGCGGCAGCGCTGCTCGGCTTGCCTGCGCCGCTTTGCGCGCAATCGGCCAACGGTGTCGGCTCTCCGTTCGAGCTGGCATTCTGGCAATCGGTCTCGGGCAGTGACGATCCGGCAGTTTACGAAGCCTATCTCCAGCAGTATCCGGCCGGCACCTTTGCTGGGCTGGCACGCGCCAAGCTGGCGAACCTGCGCAAGGTGCCGCTTTCGGCCCCCGCTGTTGCGCAGGCACCGGCGCCGGTAGCGGCACCTCCCGCGCAACTAGCTCCCGCCGTCGTAACCGTTGCACCTCCCCCTGCTGCACCGGCAGCAGCTCCTGCTCCCGTTCGACCCGAGCCGAAAGCGATTGCCGTGTCTGCCCCGGGGGCTGCTCCGGCCGACGCGTCGCAAGCGGCCAGCGACGCGAACCTGCTGCTCGAACTCGCTCGCTCGCAGGAAGCGGGTGCGGGGACGAGCCGGGTCTCTGCAGCGCAAGGCTTTTCCGTTCCGCCGCGACCGGTGCTGAGCGAGGTGGCCGATCTTCCGCTGCCGAGCACGTTCTGTTCGGCCGAACAGCGCAATGCCTTTTACGAAACGCGCTACAAGCCGCAGCTGGAACTCGCGCGCGCCAACAATGCCGCCGCCATCGCCTACATGCAGACGCTCCAGCAGGCTTATGACAGCTTTCAGCTCGCCCGCGATCCCACGCCGATGAACGTGCTCGCGGCCGAGGCCAGTGCCTATCAGCAGCAGGTTGCCGCAACGACTTACGCGCGGCAGGCTGCGCTCGTCCGCCAGTTCGATGAGATCATGGCCGTGCCAATCACGGCCTGCCAGATCGCGACGGCGACGAAATGAGGCGTGCGGTCGAACTCGCGATGGCGGCGATCATGCTCGCGGCCAGCCCGGCCCATGCCGAAGCCTGCCTTGATCGCGAAACGCTGACCGCAGCGCGGATCCACGAGTTCGAGACGATGATGATGGCCGTGACCTTGCGCTGCAAGGCAATCGGCACGGACATCGCGCCGGTCTATGAAGCCATGCTCGGCACTCATCGCCCGGTCTTTTCGGCCGCTGACCGCCGGTTGCGCGCTTTCTTCGCGCCGCAGAAGCGGGCCTATGAAAGCTACTCTACCCAGCTTGGCAACCGCTATGGCGGCGGGGCAACCGATCCCGCCAACTGCCGCCGTTTCGAACGCGTTGCCAGGGAATTGGCGGCTCAACCGGGTGTATCGTCGCTGGGGCGGGTGGTTTTCGCCATGATCGACCGCCCGCGCATCAGCGGCGTGGTCTGCCCCGCGCCCTGATCAGCCCTGGGGCTTGGGCGTGATCGGGCGGATCAGCCCTTCCTGAGCGACATTGGCGACCAGCCTGCCGTCACGCGTATAGATCCGACCGCGGTTGAAGCCGCGCGCGCGTCCGGCCCATGGGCTGTCGCAGGCGTAGAGCAGCCAATCGTCGGCTCGGAAATCGTCATGGAACCAGATGGCGTGGTCGAGACTCGCGCCCATCAGGTTGCCCTTCGTCCAGCTGATGTCGTGCGGCAAGGTGCTGGTGCCCAGCAGGTTCATGTCGCTGGCATAGGCGAGCACGGCACGGTGGATGCGCGGATCGTCGGGCAGGGCAGCGACGGAGCGAAACCAGGTGTGCGAACGTGGCTCCTGCGGACCGGGCCCCATCCAGTGGCGCGGTTCGAGCGGGCGCAGTTCGATCGGGCGGGGCTGCAGCATGAACTTGCGCTGCTGTTCGGTCATCCTTTCGGCAAAGCGGGCGCGAAGGGAAGCCTCGCTTTCCAGTTCCTCAGGCGGTCTGACGGTGGGCATGGGCTCGGCATGATAGCGTCCATCCTCGCGCTTGTGGAACGAGGCGACCATGTTGAGGATCGGCTTGCCGAGCTGGCTGGCCACGATGCGCCGGTTGGAGAAGCTGCCGCCATCGAGGTCGCGCTCGACCTTGAAGTCGATCTCGTGGTCCTCGCTGCCACCGCGAAGGAAGTAGGCATGGAGCGAATGGACCGGGCGATCGTCGGGTACGGTGCGCTCGGCGCTGGCAAGGGCCTGACCGATCACCTGCCCGCCGAACACGCGACCCACGCCGCCGATCTTGCGGGCGCCTTCGAAGCGGTCGCCGCCGTGGTCCTTTACGTTGAGCAGGTCGAGCAGGCGCGCGACCAGTTCCTGCGGAGTCGGATTGTCGTTCTCGGTCATGCCTCGCCGATGAACCGACTGCCCGTTTACGTCAACGGTATGAGATCAGCGCAGCCCGCGCGCCTTGGCATAGACGCGCCATGCCAGGGCCTTGGCGCGGTTGGACGCAGGCCACCGGCCAGGCGCGCGGGGTGTGATCCCGATCCGGCGCAGCAAGCCGTTGAAGGCCCGCGCGTCGGCTTCGGCAAAGCTCCATTCGGAGCGCCAGGTGATCGACAGCGAGACCGAGGGGGCCGGGCCGTTGTTCACGAAATGCGGCGACATGACCGGCACGTAGAGCGCCTCGCCCGGCGACAGCGACCATTGCTTGCCTGCGGGCAGCAGCTCATCGCGCCAGAACAACTCGCGACCGCCGCCGGTGTGGTAGCCCTCGTGGGTCTCGTCCGGCGCAAAGCGGGCATCGCCTGCGGGGAACATGGTCATGACCTTCGAGCCCATGACCTGCAGCAGGATGTTGTGCTCCGGGTCGAAATGGTAGGGCGTTACGCCGCCCGGGCTGGTCACGAAGACGAAGCCCTGCGGTTTCAGCATGGCCCCGGTGCGCGCCTCGATCACCGGGCGCAATTCAGCGAGGAGGTCCATCAGAAGTCCGGCATAGGCGGGGCACTGTTCGATGTTCTTGAGCGCGGCCCAGCTGCCGGTGGACGCGATGTTGCGGATCGTCTCGCCGATGCCGATGCCGTTGGCGGGGGCCTTCTCGCCATTGAGGCCGATGGGCAGGGCGGCGCGATTATACTCGACCGAGCGTTGCGGCAGCGCTTCGCCAAGGCAGGCCAGGGCATCGAGTTGCATCAGCGGATGCATGCCGAGGCGGTGGACGAGCTTGTGTGGCACTTCCGGATAGGATGCGGCGAAGGTCGCGCGCGATGTTTCGTCGAAGGTGTCGAGCGGCGCGGTGCCTGCAAATGCGGGGGCGGGCTGGTTCATCGGTCGAGTCCGGCAGGATTGCGCCCGAGTTCGAGCGCGAGGAGGATTTCGAAGAGCGAGCGGCGGGCTTTGCCGCCGATGGCGACCGATATGCGGCCTATGGGGCGGCGCTCGGCCCACAGGCTGTCGATCATGGGATGATCCGGCGCGGCGCAGCTGTCGCACCAAGAGATTTCGGGGCGCGAGAGCAGGGCGAGGTTCTCGCGCTGGAGCAGGACGCCCGGCGAATAGCGCGCGAAGGCCTCGTCAAAGGCGGTCTTGAACGAGAAGCTGCCGGGCGGGGTGAGGAAGTTCGCCAGCATGGCTATCCGCCGTCCGTCGAGCGAAAGGGCAAGGCGTTCGAGTTTTCCGAGCGCGGCGGCTCCGGCGAGGGCCTTGCGGAACAGGTTGGCGGTTGCTGGCGCGCTGGCCATGGCGCTGCCGCTCGTTCCCTTCCAGCCGCGGCGTTCGAGCGCGAGGAAGTCCTCGATCCACTGGGCGACATTGCCCTCGTCGCCTGTCAGGCGCTCGAACGTCAGCGCGCCCTGTTCGGCAAGGCGGGCATGCTGGCGGCGTAGCTCCTTGCGCTTTTTTCCGGGCAGGGCGCGTTCGAGATAGAGCTCTGGTGACAGCGGGGAGTGCAGGAGGGCGCGTTCCTCGCGCATGACCAGCGCGGCGCGGCGGTCATCGCTGCTGGCAAGATCGAACAGGGCCTGCGTCAACGGCTGTTCCAGCGGCATGGCGGCAAGGTGGAGGAACATCGCCTGCGATGCAGCAGCGTTGGCGTCGGCCCAGTTGGTGATTGCCTTCCAGAACGGCAGTTCGCAGCCTGCGCGAACGAGTGGTACGCCGAGGAAAGCGTTGGGGTGCAGCCAGGTCGACAGGTGCGGGATCGGCCAGCGGGCATAGCGGCGCGGCGTGGTGATCGGCATCAGGCCGACCAGTTCGCCGCCAAGCTCGACAGTGAGCAGCCGTCCGGTGCCCTTGGGATCGAATGCTTCCAGAGCGGGCAGCAGGTACCACGGTTCAAAGAAGGGGTTGGGCGTCGATGCACCGTCGGCCAGCGCCTGCCAGGCGGCGCGCTGCTTGTCGCCGGTCCAATCGCCCCATGGTGAAACCCGCGCGACAGGTTCGCTTGCGGGCGCAAGCGGTAGGGGGCGGGCAACGGCAATGAAGGGTGCGGCGTTCACGACCCGGGTCTTAGAGGCAATGCGCGAAAACCCGGTTAACAAAGCAGCAAAAGAAAGGCCCGCCCGGCTGGAGCCGGGCGGGCCAGAATTGCGTCAGTTCAGGTAACGATCAGCCGACGGCGTGGCTTGCCAGAGCTGCAAGCAGCAGCAGGGCCACGATGTTGGTGATCTTGATCATCGGGTTGACGGCCGGACCCGCAGTGTCCTTGTAGGGATCGCCCACGGTATCGCCGGTCACCGCAGCCTTGTGGGCTTCGCTGCCCTTGCCGCCGTGGTGGCCGTCTTCGATGTACTTCTTGGCGTTGTCCCATGCGCCGCCGCCCGAGGTCATCGAGATGGCAACGAACAGGCCGCCGACGATCACGCCGAGCAGCAGGGCGCCAAGCGCGGCAAAGCCGTTGGCCTGACCCGCAACTGCGGCGATTACGAAGTAGACCGCGATCGGTGCGAGCACCGGCAGCAGCGACGGAATGATCATTTCCTTGATCGCAGCCTTGGTCACGAGGTCCACGGTGCGGGCGTAGTCGGGCTTGGACGTGCCCGCCATGATGCCCGGATTTTCGCGGAACTGGTCACGCACATCGATCACCACGTCGCCCGCCGCGCGGCCCACAGCGGTCATGCCCATCGCACCGAACAGGTACGGCAGGAGCGCGCCGAGCAGCAGCCCGACGATGACATAGGGGTTTTCGAGGCTGAAGCTGACCGCGAGGTTCGGGAAGAACTCGCGAAGGTCGGTGGTGTAGGCGGCGAACAGGACGAGCGCGGCAAGGCCGGCCGATCCGATTGCATAGCCCTTGGTCACGGCCTTGGTGGTGTTGCCCACGGCATCGAGCGCGTCGGTCTTTTCACGGACCGAATCGTCGAGGCCAGCCATTTCGGCAATGCCACCGGCGTTGTCGGTGACAGGACCGTAGGCGTCGAGCGCGACGACCATGCCGGCCAGCGCCAGCATCGCGGTTGCCGCATAGGCAATGCCGATCAGCCCTGCGAGCTGGTAGGCAATGATGATGCCGGCGCAGATCACGATCGTCGGCATCGCGGTCGATTCAAGGCTGATCGCCAGACCCTGGATGACGTTGGTGCCGTGGCCGGTTTCCGATGACTTGGCGATCGAGCGCACCGGACGGTAGTTGGTGCCGGTGTAGTACTCGGTGATCCAGATGATCAGGCCGGTGATGACCAGACCGAGCAGCGAGCAGTAGAACAGCACGCGGCCCGAGAAGGTCACCGTGTTGTCGAGGATGGTGTACGACATGGTCGTTTCCATGTCGCCGAGCGCATAGGAAATGGCCCACCAGATCGCACCGACAGAAAGCACGGCGGTGACAAGGAAGCCCTTGTACATCGCGCCCATGATGTTGTTCGACGAACCCAGCTTCACGAAGTAGGTGCCGATGATCGAGGTGACGATGCAGACGCCGCCGATCAGCAGCGGGAGCGCCATCATCGGGGCGAGAGCAGCGCCGAGGCCCTTGAGCAGCAGCGCGGTGAGAACCATCGTTGCGCCCACGGTCACAACGTAGGTCTCGAACAGGTCGGCAGCCATGCCGGCGCAGTCGCCGACGTTGTCGCCCACGTTGTCGGCGATCACGGCAGGGTTGCGCGGATCGTCTTCGGGGATGCCAGCTTCGACCTTGCCGACGAGGTCGGCGCCGACGTCTGCGGCCTTGGTGAAGATGCCGCCGCCGAGACGCGCGAAGATCGAGATGAGCGATGCGCCGAAGGCCAGTGCGACCAGCCCGTCGACCACGGTACGGTCATCGCCGCCCACGGTGTAGCCCGCGATGTCGGTCAGGTAGTGGTAGAACACCGCGATCGCGAGGAGCGCGAGGCCCGCCACGAGCATGCCGGTGATCGCGCCCGCACGGAAGGCGAGGGTCAGGCCGGCCTGCAGACCGTTCTGAGCAGCGGCCGCCGTGCGCACGTTCGAGCGCACCGAGATGTTCATCCCGATGAAACCCGCCACGCCCGAAAGCACCGCGCCGATCACGAATCCGGTGGCCGAGATCTTGCCGAGCGTTGCCGCGATGATCACGGCCACGACCACGCCGACGATGGCGATGGTGGTGTACTGGCGCTTGAGATAGGCCTGCGCGCCTTCCTGGATGGCGGCGGCGATTTCCTGCATCTTGGCATTGCCCGCCGGGCTTCCAAGCACCTGACGGCTGGTCACGAAGCCATAAACGATGGCCAGCAACCCGAATAATATCGATAATACGACAAGGTTCACGTTAGCATCCCCCTTTATCTCCCGGACCTGCGAAAGGTCCGCCCCCGTCGTTGCGGGTCGGGCGGGAAGCTATAGCTTTATTTCTGACCCGCAAGCCTCGATGCGTCCGCTGTGCGCGAATTTTAATCGTGCAGATAACCCAGCCGCCCCTGCGGCGGGGCACCGTCAATGGTAACAGGCGATAGCGTAGCCGCGACGGTTATCCCGATACGCGTGGCTGCCACCGGTGGTTCGGTGTCGGCGGGAAGCGTGAACAGCAGTTCGTAGTCGTCACCCCAGCGCATGGCTTCGTCGCGGCGGGATTCGGGCATGACCGGGGGTAAGGGAACCGCGCTTGCATCAAGGGCGAAGGTCACGCCGCTGGTCTTGGCCATCCGTTCGGCATCGATCAGCAGGCCGTCCGATACGTCCATCATTGCGGTGACCAAGGGCGCAAGGGCTGCGCCCTCGGCAAGGCGCGGGACAGGGCGGCGGAAGGCCGTGCTGTCGGCGCCCGTGCCATCGCGCAGGGCTTCGTACCCGAGCATCGCCGCGCCGACCGGCCCTGTAAGCCATAGCGTGTCACCGACCCTCGCTCCGTTCCGACCGGGCACGTGCGCGGTGGTCGCCCTGCCGAGCGCCGTAAGGCCGAGGCTGCGCGGCCCGGTACCCCGCACGGTATCGCCACCAAGCAGAGGCACGGCAAAAGCTGAAAGCGCTTCGTCAAGCCCTGCAACGAAGCGGGCATCGTCCTCGCCCAATGTGAAGCCCAGCATGACCCCGACAGGCTCCGCACCTTTGGCGGCAAGGTCCGAAAGGTTGGTCGCCACCAGTTTCCATGCCACATCGGCCATGTCCTGACCCGGCAGCCAATGGACGCCCTCGACCATCATGTCGTGCGTCAGGACCAACGTCTCGGTGCCGAACGGCAGCACGGCGCAGTCGTCTTCCAGCCCGCGCGCGGCAGGATGCGTGGCGAGCGCCCGCAGCGCTTCAATCAGGGCAAGTTCCTTGCTCACGCGGCGATCTATGGGGCGGTGCAGGGAACTCCACAAGCCCGCTTGACCATCAGTGCAACGCTCCTTAATCGTTCGATTAAAGAGGCGTTCCGAGGAGTCGAGTGAAATGGCCACAGCCTATATCGTGGAAGCGGTGCGCACCGCAGGTGGTCGCCGGGGTGGCAGGCTTGCGGGCGTCCACCCGGTGGACCTTGCCGCGCGGAGCCTCGATGCGATCGTGGCGCGTTCCGGCATCGACCCGACCGCCATCGATGACGTGATCATGGGCTGCGTGACGCAGGCCGGGCAGCAGGCGATGCAGGTCGGGCGCAATGCCGTGCTCGCCTCGAAGCTTCTGCCGCAGTCGACCCCTGCCGTCACCATCGACCGCCAGTGCGGTTCTTCCCAGCAGGCGATCCAGTTTGCCGCGCAGGCTGTGATGTCGGGCGTGCAGGACGTGGTCATCGCAGCGGGCGTCGAAAGCATGAGCCGTGTGCCGATGGGCTCGAACGCCACCTTCCACATGAAGGAGGGCCTGGGGCACTACAAGTCGCCGGGGCTCGAGGAGAAGTATCCGGGGATCATGTTCTCGCAGTTCATGGGCGCGGAAATGATCGTCAAGAAGCACGGCTTCACCAAGGACGAACTCGACCGCTTCGCCCTGTCGAGCCACCAGAAGGCGATTGCCGCAACGCAGGCGCAAGCCTTTGCGGGCGAGATCGTGGGCGTGGAGATCGAGACGCCCGAAGGCCCTGCCATGCACACCGTGGACGAAGGCATCCGCTTCGATGCGACGCTGGAAAGCATTGCCGGGGTCAAGCTGCTCAATCCCGAAGGCTCGCTCACCGCTGCCAGCTCCAGCCAGATCTGCGACGGATCGAGCGCGGTGCTGGTTGTTTCGGAAGCCGCGCTCAAGGCCCATGGCCTGACCCCGCTGGCGCGCATCCACAACCTGACCGTGACCGCAGGCGATCCGGTGATCATGCTCGAAGAGCCGCTCTTCGCCACCGATCGCGCGCTGCAGCGGGCAGGCATGAAGATTTCGGACATCGACCTTTACGAAGTGAACGAGGCGTTTGCCTCGGTGCCGATGGCCTGGCTCAAGCACACCGGTGCCGATCCGGAGAAGCTCAACGTCAATGGCGGCGCCATCGCGCTCGGCCATCCGCTGGGTGCTTCGGGCACGAAGCTCATGGCGACGCTGGTCCATGCCCTGCGCGCGCGCGGCGGCAAGTACGGCCTGCAGACGATGTGCGAAGGCGGCGGCGTGGCCAACGTCACCATCATCGAGGCCCTTTGATTTCCCAGTCTCTGAGAGAGGATTGACCCCATGAAGCTCGACAACACCGTTGCCGCCGTCGTTACTGGTGGCGCATCCGGCCTTGGTGCCGCCACGGCGCGCGCACTTGCCGCCAAGGGCGTGAAGGTCGCCATCTTCGACCTGCAGAAGGAGAAGGGCGAGGCCATGGCTGCCGAGATCGGCGGCGTGTTCTGCGAAGTCAACGTGACCAGCGACGAGAGCGTCGATGCAGGTTTTGCCAAGGCGCGCGCGGCGCATGGCCAGGAGCGCATCCTCGTCAACTGCGCCGGCACCGGCAATGCGATCAAGACCGCCAGCCGCTCGAAGGAAACAGGCGAGATCAAGCACTTCCCGCTCGATGCCTTCAACTGGATCATCCAGATCAACCTCGTCGGCACGTTCCGCTGCATCGCCAAGTCGGCCGCAGGCATGATGACGCTTGATCCTTGCGACGAGTTCGGCGAGCGCGGCGCGATCATCAACACCGCGTCGGTCGCGGCCGAGGACGGCCAGATCGGGCAGGCCGCCTATTCGGCTTCGAAGGGCGGCGTCGTCGGCATGACCCTGCCGATCGCGCGTGACCTGATGGGCGAGGGCATCCGCGTCAACACCATCCTCCCGGGCATCTTCAACACTCCGCTGCTGCAGGGCGCGCCGCAGAACGTGAAGGATGCGCTGGCCGCTTCGGTGCCGTTCCCCAAGCGCCTTGGCATGCCCGAGGAATATGCCAACCTCGCCATGTGCATGATCGAGACCGGCTACTTCAACGGCGAGGACGTCCGCCTCGACGGTGCGATCCGCATGGCGCCGCGTTAAGCCACCAAGTTGCGTCCCCGCGAAAGCGGGGGCCTCGGTGGCGTTACGGAACGCTGGCGCAAACCGACCGAGGCTCCCGCCTTCGCGAGAGCGCACCGGACTTTGGGGAGAGGTTTCTTGGCCGATTACACGCAGATCAAGCTCGACATCGCGGACGGCATCGCAACGATCACGTTGCACCGCCCGGAAAAGATGAATGCCTATACCGGCACGATGATGCACGAGATGATCGACGCGTTCGATCGCACCGACGCTGACGACAGCGTCCGCGCGGTGATCGTGACCGGGGCGGGGGACCGCGCTTTCTGTGCCGGGGCCGACCTCACACCCGACGACGGCAAGCATGTGTTCTCCAGCGGCGATGCGGTCGACGATCTGTCCGATCCGCGCGTGCGCGATGGCGGCGGCATGCTCACCCTTCGCATCTTCCAGTCGAAGAAGCCGGTGATCGGCGCGATCAACGGTGCAGCGGTCGGCGTTGGCGTGACGATGCAGTTGCCGATGGACATCCGCCTCGCCTCGAAGAAGGCGCGCTTCGGCCTTGTCTTCGCCCGTCGCGGGATCGTGCCCGAGGCGGCTTCCAGCTGGTTCCTGCCGCGCATCGTGGGCACGCCGCAGGCGCTGGAATGGTGCATGACCGGCCGGGTGTTCGATGCCGAGGAAGCCTTGCGCGGTGGTCTGGTGCGCTCACTCCACGAGCCGGAAGACCTGATGCCTGCAGCGATTGCCCTGGCGCGCGAGATTGCCGACAACACCAGCGCGGTGTCCGTCGCGATGACCCGTGCAATGCTTTGGCACAATCCTTCTTTGTCGCACCCAATGGAGGCGCATCGCATTGATAGCAGGGCGATCTACACCCTTTCGCGGGGGGCAGATGCAGCCGAAGGCATCGCGAGTTTCCTTGAAAAGCGCGCTCCCCGCTACCCTGGACGCGTTTCTTCGGATATGCCTGCCTTTTATCCGTTTTGGAACGAGCCGGGTTGGGAATGAGTACGCAAGCGCAAAAGGGGGACAGCCTGGAAACGCCGGGTGCACGCGAGCTGCTGCTGCAGACCGCATCGAGCATCATGCGCGAGGGCGATGTGGTCGATATCTCGCTCTCGGAGCTGAGCCTGCGTTCGGGCCTCAACTCCGCTTTGGTGAAGTATTATTTCGGCAACAAGGCGGGCCTGCTCAAGGCGCTGCTGGATCGCGACATGGAAAACATCGTCAAGTCGGTCGACGCGCTACTCGCCAAGGACGACATGAGCCCGGAAGCCAAGCTTCGCCGCCATATCTCCAAGAGCATCGATACCTACTACGACTATCCTTACCTCAATCGCCTGCTCATGCGCCTTGTGCGTGACAGCGACGAGGCCGAGGCCAAACGCATTGCCGACCAGTACCTGCTGCCGCTGCACCGCGCCTACAACCGCTTCATCGGCGATGGCGTGAAGGCGGGGGTTTTCCGGCCGATCGATCCACAGCTGTTCTACTTCACCGTCACCGGCGCGGCAGACCGCTTCTTCTCGGCAAGACTGGTTCTGAAGCACTGTTTCGATCAGGATACGCTGACCGAGGAACTGCGCGACAGTTATCGCGAGCACACCGTCGATTTCATCATGGCGGGCATACTCGCACACTGATCACGCGGGCACATAGCTGACGCATAGTACCGCCCCACGCGGGCGATAGCTGCGCGCGTGGCCCATAAAGAAAATTTCGTCTGGCGCGGTTCCCGGTAATCATTTAGCGGGAAATACGCGGCTTGGTGTCATATTATTTCGCTCTTGCACATCAGGCTGGTTTCATGTGATACGAAATCATGCCCCAGACACAGTCCCGTCTCTCCGATTTCCTGCCCTACCGGATGGCGATCACCTCGAACGCGGTGAGCGGCCTGATTGCGGGCGAATACCGTAGCGAATTCGGCCTCAAGATCCCCGAATGGCGGATCATGGCCGTGCTCGGCGACGCGGGGCCGCTGACCCAGCGCGATCTCGTCCGGGCCACGCTGATGGACAAGGTGGCCGTCAATCGCGCCTGCAAGGTTCTCGAGGAGCGCAGCTTGTTGCAGCGCAGCCCGAACGAGCAGGACGGTCGTTCGCATCACCTCGAACTGACGCCGTCGGGCCGTGATCTGCACGGCAAGATCTGGCCCCAAGCGGTCGAGATGTACGACCGTATCTTCGCTGCGATCACGCCGCGCGAACAGGAGAAGCTGCGCGCGATCCTCGACAAGCTGCTCAAGGCTTCGCGCGCTATCGAAGGCGACGAAAAGTGAAGCTCGCATCATTGCCGCAGGGGCGCGACGGTCGGCTGATCGTCGTGTCCGAGGACCTTGCCTGGTACGCCGATGCCGATCATATCGTGCCGACGATGCAGGCCCTGCTCGACGATTGGGACCGCTATTTCCCGATGATCGAGGCTTTGGCGATAGAGCTTGCCCACGAAGCCATCCCGCGCAAGCGCTTCCACGAGCGCGAGGCCTGCGCCCCGCTGCCGCGCGCCTACCAGTGGGCTGATGGCAGCGCCTACGTCAATCACGTCGAGCTCGTCCGCAAGGCGCGCGGCGCGGAACTTCCGGAAAGCTTCTGGACCGATCCGCTGATGTACCAGGGCGGGAGCGACGACTTGCGCGGTGGCCGCGATCCGCTGCTTCTCGCCGACGAAGCCTGGGGCTGCGATCTCGAGGCCGAGATCGTCGTCGTGACCGGTGATGTGCCGCAAGGCGTCAGCGCCGAGGAAGCCCTGGGCTGCATTCGCCTCGTCGGCCTCGTCAACGACGTGTCGTTGCGAAACCTGATCCCGGGCGAACTCGCCAAGGGTTTCGGGTTCGTGCAGTCCAAGCCGGCGAGCCACTTCTCCCCGGTCTTCGTCACGCCTGCCACGCTGGGTGAGGCATGGGTTCGCGGCAAGCTTGCCCGCACTCTCTCGATTGACGTCAATGGCCAGCCGTTTGGCCGGGTCGAGGCAGGCGAAGAGTGCACTTTCGATTTCGGCGTGCTGATCTCGCATCTGGCCAAGACGCGAAAGCTGGTCGCAGGGTCGCTCATCGGCTCGGGCACGGTTTCCAACCGTGATCCCGACGGTTCGCCGGGAAGGCCGGTTGCGCAGGGTGGCCGCGGCTATGCCTGCATCGCCGAGCAGCGCATGGTCGAGACCATTGCCGCAGGCGCACCGGCAACGCCTTTCCTCAAGTGGGGCGATACCGTGCGGATCGAGATGCGTGACGCCAAGGGCAAGAGCATCTTCGGCGCGATCGACCAGACCGTAACGCGCGTCTGAACGCCTGATCATCAAACGAAGAGGGCCCCGCCGGAATGTCCGGCGGGGCCCTCTTCGTTTGCTGGCGACCCGATCAGCTCTTCTTGTGGATCAGGGTATCGCTGATCGAGCAGGCTGCGGGGCCGAGGATCACGATGAAAAGCACCGGCAGGATGAACAGGATCAGCGGGATCGTCATGATCGCGGGCAGGCGCGCGGCCTTTTCCTCGGCGCGCATCATGCGCTCGTTGCGGAATTCGGCCGATAGCACGCGCAGTGCCGATGCCAGCGGAGTACCGTAGCGTTCGGTCTGCACCATGGTCGTCACCACGCCCTTCACCGATTCGAGATCGACGCGATAGGCCAGATTCTCGAAAGCCTGGCGACGTTCGGTCAGGAACGACAGTTCGATCGCGGTGAGCGCGAACTCGTCGCCAAGTTCCGGATAGGCACGGCCCAGTTCGCGTGCCACGCGGCTGAACGCGGCGTCGACGGTGAGACCGGCCTCGGCGCAGATCACCAGCAGGTCGAGCGCATCGGGCAGACCCTTGCGGATGGCGTTGGTGCGCTTGGAGACCAGGTTCTGGATGAAGACATCGGGCCCTTTGTAACCCGCGATCAGCATGATCATGAACGCGCCCATGCGCTTCATCGGGCTCCAGTCGCCGAACATGTTGGTCCAGTAGAACAGCACTGCGCCCAGCAGGCCGAGCACGATCGGTCCGACCAGACGGCCAAGGATGACCGCGACCGCCCATTCCTTCTTGCGGATACCTGCCTGCGCCAGCTTCTGCTGGATAACCGCGAGCTGGCTGTCCTGCAGAACCTTCAGCGATTCAAGGAAGCCGCGGATCTGGTCGGTGGTCTGGTTGCGGCGGACGATGCTCTGGCGCTTCCGTGCGCTCGCCGTGACGATGCCGGCCTTTAGCTGTTCGCGCCGCTCGTTCAGCGCCTTGACGCGCTTGGCCATCGGATCGCGCACGGTAACCGCAGCGTAGATCGCCAGCATGACCGCGGCAGCCGCGATCCCGAGCAGGATCGAACCGATCAGGTAGACATCGAAGCCGAGTAGCGTCGGTCCGGGCGGGTTTTGAATCATGGCCTGTCCTCCCCGCTCAGATTTCGAAGTTGACCATCTTGGCCATGATGAACGACCCGATGCCGAGCCAGGTCAAACCGCCAAGCCCGGCGATGATCAGGCGATCGTCGATGAAGAACTTCATCAGGTAGGTCGGGTTGATCCAGTAGATCAGCGCGAAGACGATAAAGGGCAGCGAGCCGACGATATAGGCCGATGCCTTCGATTCCGAACTCATCGCCTTGATCTTGAGCTTCATCTGTGCGCGCTTGCGCAGCACGTCAGAGAGGTTCGACAGCGTCTCTGCGAGGTTGCCACCGGTCTCACGCTGGATGGCGAGCGTGATGCAGAAGAAGTTGAATTCGGGCATGTTGAGGCGATCGGCGGTATCCTGCAGCGCATCTTCCATGGTGCGGCCGACCTTGATGCGGTCGGTCACGAGCTTGAATTCCTCGCCCACGGCGCCGGGCAGCTCGCTTGCAACCACACCCAGGGTTTCGGTTACCGGCAGGCCCGAACGCAGGCCGCGGACCAGCAGGTCGAGCGCATCGGGCAGGCGCGTGGTAAAGTTGTCGACGCGCTTGCTGATCGCGCGCGAGACGAGAAAGTGCGGAATGCCGCCCCCGACCAGCACACCGGCGCCGAGCGCCATCAATGGGGCGCCGGTCTTGAGATACACGACAATCAGGACGAACAGTGCAAGTCCGCCGCTGAAGTAGAGATATTGCGACAGCGTCCAGCCCTTGCCGGTGCGGTGCAGGCGCAGTTCGAGCGCCTCCATTCGCGAGCCGGACCCGGCGATCTTCATCGTGCGCGGCTTGCGAGCGGCCAGCGTCTTGCGATACTGCGCCTCGACCTTGTCGATCGCGCTGTCCGAATGGCGGAAGCGGACCGACTGCAGGCGGCGCCCGCCTTCCTTCGACGCAGAGGGACCCGAAAGCGCGGCATAACCCAGCACCATCGCCACCATCATGCCGATGGACATCAGTATCAGCTGGGTAATGCTCGTCATTGCCGGTCCGTTCCTGTCACCTCAAGATCGCTGCGCTGCCGTTCAGGCGGGCGCGCCGACCTTGGGCTTGTTGAGCATCTTCTTGAGATCGAACTTGCCAAGCAGCGAGGTCTTGCGTGCGCCCGGCACGACATCGGCTGCACCGTCATCTTCGCCCGAACCGATGATGGCGTGGGCGATGTCACGGATGACGCCACCGGCCTTCGATGCGCGGTTGGCAGCAACGAAAGTCTGGCCAAGCTTGGCCGCGTTCGACGCGCCCTTGATGTCATAGGGCATCATGTAGTTGATCTTGCGCTCGATCGAGGCTTCGAAATCGGCCTTGCTGATCTCGTTGGCGCCTGCCTGAACCTTGTTGGCCACGATGATCGGACGGGCATGAGCCGCGTTCGTCTTGAGCCAGGACAGCAGACGGATCGCGTCGCGCGCGCCGCACAGCGTGAGCTCGGTGGCGAGGATGACCACGTTCACGTCGCCGAGCAGATGCGGGAAATTGATCAGCATGTTGCGCGGCATGTCGATGACGGTCATTTCGAAAGCCTGGCGGAATTCTTCCTCCAGCTGAACGAAGGCGCTGCCATCGGTCATCAGCGGCGAGCTGATCGGCGCTTCGGCCGACAGGATCGCGAGATTGTCGTTCGCCCGGATCATCGCGCGTTCGATGAACAGCCCGTCGATGCGGCTCGGGTTGTCGATCGCGTCGGTCAGGCCGCGACCGGGCTCGAGATCGAGGGTCAGGGCGCCGGTGCCGAAGTGCACGTCGAGATCGAGCAGCGCGGTCGGCAGCTTGTGATCGGTGCTGAACAGCCAGGCGAGCGAAGTCGCCAGCGTCGAGGCTCCGACCCCGCCGCGCGTACCGACGACAGCGGTCGAGACATGGCGCTTCACCGCCGCCGGATCATGGCTCTTGGGCGCGGTGAAGATCGTCTGCGCCTGGACCAGCGCATCGCGGATCTGCCCCGGATTGAGCGGCTTGAGCAGGTAGTCCTGGATGCCCGAGGCGATCAGGTCGCGATAGAGGCGCACGTCGTTGACCTGGCCAACCGCGATCACCACGGTGCCCGGTTCGCAGACTTCGGCGAGCGCGTTGATGTCGTTCAGCGGATCGCCGCTCTCCGACAGGTCGACCATCAGGATGTTGGGGCTTGCCGTGATGGACAGCGACTGGATCGCGTTTCTCAGGCCGCCACGGTGGCACTTTTCCGGCGCCCAGCCCATGTCGACGACGACCGGGCGAAGCACGTCGAGCGCGGTCTCGTCGCACATGAATGCGGCAAAGGCGTCGCGGTTTGCATTCTTCCAGCTCATGTCGTCAGTTCCCCCCGCCGCCACCGGCAGCATTGGACGTGGCATTGTTCTTGAGGCCTTCCTCGCCGGTCGGACGCGCGGCGCGGAAGCTGTCGATGGCCTTGGTTCCGCTCATCACCACCGTTTCGCCGGTGCTGTCAGCGCCCTGGACGAGGTGCTCCTTGTTCGCGACCATCGCGGCAAGGTTGCTGTTGATCGCGCAGCCGAAGTTCGATGTCGTGCGATTGCTCATCGAGAAGTCGGACTTGGCGGTCCAGTCGGGGCAGCCCGGCACCGAAGCCGTGGCGCGCGTCACGACGATGCGTGCGCCGCCTGCGGCGACATAGCCCGGCGTGACCGGGGCAGGGCCGTCGACGAACATGCCCCAGCGACCAGCGACCGCATCTACCGAAGCAATGGTTGCCTTCGACTGCAGCGGATCGTCGATCGCGATCCTGTCGCCATACTTGAGACCCAGGGTTTCGAACCATCCGGCAAGACGGCGCTGTTCGGGGATCGAGATGCCGCCGCCGGGCAGGGTCTCGATGTCGAACACATAGCGGTCGCGCTGGACGATGGGCTGGTGGACCGAATTGAGCATGCGGTTCTCGGGCGCATTGACCGAGCAGGCCGAAAGCACGCTTGCCAGCGAGAGAACCAGCACCATCGGCGCACGGCGGGATTGGAAGAGGCGCATGGCTATACCCTTTCTCACTGGATGCTGAAGCCGGGCTCGACCGCGGCGACCTTCTTGTCGCTGCGGCGGTCAGCCGACTGCGGAGCGCTCTTGGGCTGATCGAGTTCACCGACCTTGGGGCCGGCCTGAACGGTGCCTTCCTTCTGGGTCGGCTTGGGCCGGTCGCCCCCGGTCACCCCGTCGTTCTCCATGTTGCCGAGCAGGCGCTGGATGTCGTTGGGGCTCTGGAAGCCGTCTGTCGGCAGCTTGATGTCGTTGGCGTTGACCGGGTTGACGAGATACGGCGTCACTACAATCACCAGTTCGGTCTCGCCCTTGCGATAGCGGGTAGAGCGGAACAGCGAGCCGAGGATCGGCACGTCGCCTGCGCCGGGCAGCTTGGTCAGGGTGTTCTGCGCGCTGTTACTGAGCAGGCCCGCGATCATGAACGACTGGCCCGAGCCGAGCTCGATCGTCGTTTCGGCGCGGCGCACGGTCAGTGCCGGGATTTCCACGTTCTCGAGCTTGAGGGCGCCCGTGCTCGAAAGCTCGGACACTTCAGGACGGACGCGCAGCGAGATGCGGCCATTGGCGAGGACGGTCGGTGTGTAGGCAAGGCTGACGCCATAACGCTTGTATTCGATCGAGGTGGTGCCGAGCCCTTGCGAGACCGGGATGGGATACTCGCCGCCCGCCAGGAAATCGGCCGTCTCGCCCGAGAGCGCGGTCAGGTTCGGTTCCGACAGCGTGGTTACAAGGCCAAGCGTTTCGCCGGCATCAAGCGCGCCGAGCAGGTCGAGGCCAAGGAGCTTGCCCATGCCCGAGATCGTCGAACCTGAGGTAACCGACGAGACTGCGGTGCCTGCGCCCTTGACGAAATTGGTGGTCGCACCCGTGGGATCAGGAATGTATCCGCTCACGCTCACGTTGCCGCCGCCAACCGCAAAAGGCAGACGCGGGTCGTTGGTGAAAGTGGTGCCGATGGCACGGCCCTGTCCGATGCCGAACTTGAAGCCGCCCGAACCGTCGATGGTCGTCAAGTTGAAGCCAAGGTCGCGCACCAGCGTGCGGCTCACTTCGGCGAACTTCACGTGCAGGCTGACCTGCAGCGGCGTTGCCATCTTGAGGCGGCTGATCACGTTGGTCTTGTCGCCGACGAAGGCCTTGACGAGGCGCTCCGCCTCCGCGGCATCTTCGGGCGCACCCACGCTGCCGGTCAGCAGGACGGTGTTGTTCATGGTCGAGACGTTGACGCGTGCCTCGGGCATGGCGAGGTGCAGCATCTGGTCGATCGAGTCGATGTTGTTGCCGACCCGGACATTGGCAGACCACACCACGTCACCCTTGGCGTTGCTGGCATAGACCGTGGTCTCGCCGCCTGCCTTGCCGAACACATAGAGCTGGTTGGTCGACTTGACCTGGACATCGGCGACCTTGTCGTCGGCGACGAACACGTCGGCCATGCGGCCCGGCACGGTAACCAGTTCGCCGCGCCCGATCGAGATCGTGACAGTGCGGGAAGGACTGGTCATGCTCTGGGCGTGAAGAGCGCCGGTCGCAGGCATCAGAGCCAGCGGCAGGGCGATCATCGCAGCCGAGATGAGCGTTGAGGAAAGACGGCGGTTCATGGATCTGCCCTTCGAATTCCGGATCTTGTGCATGATCTTGGTGTAGGGAGCCTGGGTCATCACTTCGCTCCCAGCGCGACGTCTTCGGTGTCCTTGCCGCGGGTCACGCGGACCACGGGGCCCCGGCGGATCGGTGCGCCGTTCGATGCCATCTGCGGGCCGGGTCCGGCCATGGCAGGGGCACCACCGGCAGGCGCGGCGACTGGAGCGGTCGAGCGCTGGAAGCGCGAGACGTCGCCACCGGTCACGAAGCTTGCCTTGGTGCTTTCGATCGGACGGTTCATCGCCTGCTTGAGCAGGGCTTCCTCCTGGCTCTTGCTCACGCCAGCCGGGATCTTGATGTCGCCCGACGCGATGGCCTGCTCCAGCTCGGCCGAGTTGTCGGCCAGCGAGCGCAGCGAGAGGCTGATCGTGCCGATGGTCTGTGCCACGGCGATCTTCTCGGCGATCTTGGGCGTCACTTCGAGCGTGACGGTGCTGAAGGTACGGACGCGGGTCTTGCCTTCGACCATTTCCTGCTCGGTTGACTGGTCGGTTGCGAGCACGCGCAGGTTCTTGAGGATCGTTTCCGAAGCCTTGAGCGACATGCCGCTGTCACCGCCGCCCTTGACGGTCTGGGTCAGCACCAGGTCGATGTGGTCGCCCGGGAAAACGAAGCCGGCAACGCCCGTGCGGGCCGAGACCGGAATGGTGACGGCGCGCATGCCAGGCCCGAGAGCCGCCGCGAGGAAGCCGCGGTCGCCAGGAGCCACGAGGTTGCCCTTGGTGACCGGCTCGCCTGCGGTGATCGGGTTGCGGACGACAGTGCCGAGCAGCTTCTGCATGTCGGCTTCGCCTTCGACGAAGTAGACGTCCTGGACCATGTCCTTGGGCCAGGCCTGGAAGTTGATCGAATCGGCCGTGATGATCGTGCCGACGGGCAGCGCGCGCTGGGCGACAAGCACCTTGGGACCCACCGGCATCTTGGCCGCGGCTTCCGCCTGCGGCGTCGATGCACCGGCGAAAAGGCTCCGTGCAGCAAAGGCCGTGCCGATCGCCACGATCAGCGCCCCCACCAGCAGCATCAGCTTCCTCTTGTCCATGGCTACTTGTCCCGCCCTCTGAAGTCAGGCCCGCATCTGTCGGGCAAATTGGTTAAAATTTGTGATATTGCGTTCATGCACCCGTAACGGAGCGCCATCCGGCCTCGAGTGTCGGGGCCAGAGTGATGAGCGCCGAGCTGGCAATCGCCACGCCGTAGGGGATCTTCGCATCGCGCCTGCGCGTCACGGTGTAGTGCCAGGCTGCGACCACGATGGTCAGCAGTCCACCCAGCAGCGACATGATCACCAGCAGCTTGACGAAGCCCAGCGGCGGCACCCACAGCGCCAGCGCGGCGAGCAGCTTCACGTCGCCCCCGCCCATCAGCTTGAGCGCGAAAAGTCCTGCCAGAGCGACAAAGGCGAGGAGGGCAACGCCCACCTGCATCGCCACGTCGGGCCAGAGCGAAAGCCCCGCTGCCCACCAGTAGGCCGGAGCCCCCAGCGCAATCGCGGCGTTCAGCCAGTTGTCGATCTGGCGGCGGCGGATATCGGTGAAGGCAGCAACCAGCAGCGCGATTGCCAATGCCCCGACCAGTCCGTAAACGATGATGTTCCCCTGCATGTTTCGGGGCATACGGGACAATCACTTACCAAACGGTAACCAAACCTTGGCGCGCAAATGCGTCGGTGGAGGCGTCGCAGGCATGGATTTCGGAACGATCAGGCGGATCGATCGCAGGGCGATTCCGGACGATGCAGTCGAAAGCACATGGGCCGCAAGTGACGCTCACCCCATCCGCCGGATCGACTGGGCAGGGCTCGCCGATCCCGCTGGCACAGAGCCTCCGCGCGGCTCCATCCTGTTCCTTCCGGGACGGGGCGATTTCTACGAGAAGTATCTGGAATCGCTGGATTACTGGCACTGCGAAGGTTGGCGCGTAACCGCGCTCGACTGGCGTGGGCAGGCAGGGTCCGGCAGGCTCTCTGCCCAGCCCGATATCGGCCATGTCGAGGACTTCTCCCTGTGGCTCGATGACCTATCCGCGTTCTGGGCCGAGTGGGTCGCAAGCACGCCTGCACCCCACGTTATCGTCGGGCACTCAATGGGCGGACACCTCGTGTTACGTGCTGTTGCGGAAAAGCGCATTAACCCTGTCGCCGTGGTGCTGAGCGCTCCGATGCTCGGGTTTCTCACACCGGGTCCGAATCGGTTGCTGCTCAAGGTGGCGCAAGCGATGTGCCGAGTCGGCGATCCTGCGCGCCCTGCCTGGAAGATCAGCGAGAAGCCCGGCGCAACCGCCGCCGCACGCAACACCCTGCTCACTCACGATCATGACCGCTATGACGACGAGACGCAGTGGAAGGCCAAGCGCCCCTACCTCGGCATGGGCCCCGGATCGTGGCGCTGGGTGGAGCGCGGCTATGCCTCGATGATCGCGCTCGAAGCGCCGGGACTGCTCGAGTCGGTCGATGTGCCTGTGCTTCTGCTCGCCGCGCGCCATGACGGCCTCGTCTCGTGGAAGGCGATCGAGCGCACCGCCCGCCGCCTGCCGCGCGCACAACTCGTCAGCTGGGGCCGCGAGGCGCGTCACGAGCTGCTGCGCGAGGCCGATCCGGTGCGCGACAAGGTGCTTGCCACCATCGATGATTTCCTTGACCGGCTGGCTCCGCCACCGGCAGAGGCGAGGGCGTGAATCAGGGCACCCAGGACTTCGACGTTGCAATCATCGGCGCAGGGATGGCAGGCGCAAGCCTTGCCGCCGAGTGCGCCCCCCACGCGCGCGTGCTGCTGGTCGAGGCCGAGGACACCCCCGGCTACCACACCACCGGCCGCTCCGCCGCGTTCTGGGAAGAGACCTACGGCGGCCCCGGCGTCTTCCCGCTGACCATGGCATCTGGGCGTTACTTGCGCGAGGGCGGCTACCTGTCCCCTCGCGGTGCGCTCAATCTCGGGCAGGCGAAGGACCGCGACAAGGTCGAGGCCTTCGTCGAGAAGTTCACCGCACTGGGCGCGACGATCCACATGCAGGACCGCACCGCACTGGAAGCGCGGGTGCAGGGCCTCAAGCCCGAATGGGTGGTCGGCGCGTGGGAGCCGGGTTGCGCCGATATCGACGTGGCGGGCCTGCACCAGCACTACCTCGCCGCCTCCAGGCGCACCGGCACCGTTCTGCGCGTCCGCGCCCGCGTCGAGCACCTGGAGCGCGAAGGCGGCATGTGGCGGCTGTCATGGGCCGGCGGAGAAGCCCGCGCGCCCATCGTCGCCAACGCCGCCGGAGCCTGGGCCGATGGCCTCGCCACCCTCGCTGGCGCCCGCCCGCTCGGCATCGCACCTTTACGCCGCACCATCGTCCAGCTGCGCACCGATCCTGCGCCAGCTGACGACCTGCCGTTGACGCTGGGCATCAACGAGGACTTCTACTTCAAGCCGCAGGGCGGCCGCCTCTGGCTCTCCCCGCATGACGAAATTCCCGATGTCGCAGGCGACGCCGCGCCCGAGGAAATTGATGTCGCCATCGCCATCGACCGCTTCGAACACGTGGTGGACTGGAAGATCGCCGCGCTCGAACGCCGCTGGGCAGGCCTGCGCTCCTTCTCGCCAGACCGCTTGCCGGTCTATGGCTTCGATGCTGCGGTAGAGGGGCTGTTCTGGTTCGCCGGGCAGGGCGGATTCGGCATCCAGACCGCCCCCGCCGCCGCGAGGCTGGGCGCGCAACTTCTGCTCGGCCTGCCCCGCGATGGCCTCACCGCCGAAATCGACCCAAGCGCCTATTCCCCTGCGCGTTTCCCGTGATACTGGTTAACCCGGTTTAACGACTGGGAGAGTCGCCATGGCGCACCGTTTCGAGATCCGCAAGAACAAGGCCGGCGAGTTCGTCGCCTACTTCTGCCACAACAGCGAAACCATCTTCTGGACCGAAGGCTACTCGAGCAAGGCCAGCGCGAAGAACGCGATTGAATCGATCAAGAAGAATGGCCCGGATGCGGACGTGGTGGATACGACGGTTGATTGATGCGTGCTCTCTCCCCTTGAGGGGAGAGATACGAAGGCTTGGCAGCTTGTCTGCCTAGCCGCTGTTGAGAGGGGCCCGGGCGGAGTGCGCTCCCCTCTCCCAACCCTCTCCCCTCAAGGGGAGAGGGCTATTGTCCTTCAGGCCTTTCGAATGATGCCGACGTAAGGAAAAGCTCGGCCCTGGCAAACGCAGGGCGGGATCAGGGCCGATAACCGGGGGAAATGCCCAGAAGGTGCCGTTCCGATAAGACCCCATTGCTGTCATCGCTTTTGCACGACATCATCTGCCTATATGAATCTTCCTCTCGACCCCAAGTTGGCGCTCGCAAACTTACCGTTCGGTCTCCATCGAGATCAGGTGAAGCGCTTTTTTGGCGGTGAACCGACACCCTTTTGTCGCACACAAGCAGATCAAGAGGGGTATTTTTGGCCAACCCTCGGCGTCTTCGCATACTTCGACGATGCAGATGGACTTGAAGGTCTTGAACTTGCTGCCCCGGCAAACCCATCCATAGCAGGAACAGACCTGACCTCGTTGACGATTCAGCAAGCAAAACAGCTGCTCAAGCGTTTCGACAATAGCCTGGACGATGAGGGCAGCGCTGCAACATCAAAAGCGCTTGGCATAGCCATTTGGACGGGCTCAGGATCACATGGCGTCGTTCAAGCCGTCATGCGTTTTGCGCCGGGTTATTACGATTGACCATTACGACCGCTCTCCACCTCAAACCAGCCACTCGCGCACCAAATGCCAAACCCCAAAACCCGCCGTCGCCCCGGACTTGATCCGGGGCCCCGCTTTTCTTGGGGTTCCGCGCCACATCTGAAGGGAAAACAGGCAGCGGGGTCCCGGATCAGGTCCGGGACGACGGTGCAAACGGGCGAAAACCGCCCACCAACCCCCTCAGGCCGCCACCGCCGCGTCGCTCGCCAGCTTGTCCACGCGCTCGTTCTCGGGATGGCCGTCGTGGCCCTTGACCCAGACCCATTCGATCTTGTGCGGGCGGACAGCGTCGACCAGCGCGCGCCACAGGTCTTCGTTCTTGACCGGCTTGTTGTCGGCGGTCTTCCAGCCCTTTTTCTGCCAGCCGAAGATCCACTTGGTGATGCCGTCGAGCACGTACTTGCTGTCGGTGTGGAGCGTCACGCGGCAGGGCTGCTTGAGCGCCTCCAACGCCTTGATCGCGGCCATCAGTTCCATGCGGTTGTTGGTCGTCTCCTTTTCGGAGCCGGCCATTTCCTTCTCGTGCTCGCCCATGCGCAGCAGCGCGCCCCAGCCGCCCTTGCCGGGATTGCCCTTGCACGCGCCGTCGGTGAAGATTTCGACGTGCTTCACGCGAAGACCTGAGGATTGGCGGCGTAGAACTGCAGGCGACGGGCGAAGGCCATCGGGTCCTTGCGCACCACCAGCGCGTCGGCGGGCGTGTTCAGCCAGTCATAGGCGCGGCTTGAGGTGAAGCGCATCGCCGCGCCCTGCGCCAGCAGGGGCAGGGCGGCGCGCTCTTGCGGCAGCAGGGGCCGCACGGATTCGTAGCCTTCAAGCAGCGCCTGAGAAAGGTCCGCGTTGAAATTGCGTCCTGTGGCATCGAAGCACCACGCCGCGTGGGTCACCGCCACGTCGTAGGCCATCAGGTCGTTGCAGGCGAAGTAGAAGTCGATCAGCCCGTTGACCTTGTCACCCAGCATCAGCACGTTGTCGGGGAACAGATCGGCGTGGATCACCGCGCGGGGCAGGTCCTGTGGCCATCCAGCGGCGATCCTGGGCATGTGTTCTGCCACAAGCCCCGCCAGCTCCGGATCGATTGAGGCGAGGCCCTTAGGCCCGCACTCGTCGAACAGCCGCTGCCATTCGGCGAGACCCATGCCGTTTGCGCGCGAGCCTGCAAAATCCGCCGAGGCAGCGTGCATCTGCGCCAGCGCCGCGCCCACCGCGCGCGCCTGTCCAACGGTCGGCTCGCTCACCGAAACGCCCGGGAGGAACTCGATCAGCGCCAGCGCCTTTTCGCCACGGCGGCGGAACAGCGCACCATCGCGGTCATGGATCGTGCGTGGCACCGGGCAGCCTTTGGCGGCGAGGTGATCGAGCAGCGAGAGGAAGTAGGGCAGGTCGTCCAGCTTGATGCGGAATTCGTACATCGTCAAGATGAAGCGTGCGCCGCTGCCGTCCCTGCCGGTCGTCTCCAGCAGCCAGTTGGAATTGGACACACCCTCGGCGATGCCCTTGGCCGAGACCAGCTCGCCCACGTCGAATTCATTGACAAGCGCGGCCATCTCTTCTGCGCCGATCTGGGTATAGACCGCCATGTTGTTTGCGCCTTAGTCGAGCAGCTGGCGCGGCAGCTTGAAGACCATCTTTTCCTCGGCGGTGGTCACCGTTTCTTCCGTAACGGGCCGCAACTCGCCGATCTTTGCCACGACCTCGCGTACCAGCACTTCGGGCGCGGAGGCCCCGGCTGTGAGGCCCAGCGTGTTCACGCCGTCGAGCCATTCGGGGTCGATCTCGTTCGCGCGCTGGATCAGGCGCGAGCGCGTGCCCATGCGCTCGGCGACTTCAACCAGTCGCAGCGAGTTGGAGCTGTTCGGCGCGCCGATCACCAGCAGCAGGTCGCACTCGGCGGCAATCGCCTTGACTGCTTCCTGCCGGTTGGAGGTTGCGTAGCAGATGTCCTCGGCCTTGGGACCGGTGATCTGCGGGAACTTGGCGCGCAGGGCCGCGACGATCTCGGCCGTGTCGTCCACCGAAAGCGTGGTCTGCGTCAGGAATGCCAGCGGCTTGTCCGTGCCGAATGGCAGCTTCGCCACGTCCTCGACCGTCTCGACCAGCGTGATCGTGCCTTCGGGCACCTGGCCCATCGTGCCGATCACTTCGGGGTGTCCCTTGTGGCCGACGAACAGGATGTGCCGCCCGGCCTCGACCTGCCGTTCGGCCTGCCGGTGGACCTTGGAGACCAGCGGGCAGGTGGCATCCAGCCAGTCGAGCCCGCGCGCGGTGGCATCCTGCGGCACCACCTTGGGCACGCCGTGGGCGGAGAAGACAACCGGTGCGCCATCGGGCACCTGGTCCAGCTCTTCCACGAAGATCGCGCCCTTGGCCTTGAGGCCATCGACGACGAAGCGGTTGTGCACGATCTCGTGCCGGACATAGACCGGTGCGCCAAAGCGCTGCAGCGCGCGATCGACGATCTCGATCGCGCGGTCCACTCCGGCGCAGAACCCGCGCGGCGCGGCTATAAGCAGGCGTAAGGGAGCCGTTTGGGCAGCGACATCTGGCAAGCTGGCGTTCATCCTGCGCCACTTAGCAGCAAGCGCGGCCCGCCGCCATTGCCGAAAGCGGTTGCGGTGGGTAGAGGTGGCCAAAATGTCAGACTATGGCTGGCGTCACGCTGCAAGTATCGAGGATTGAGTGTCCATGAATGTAAACGCCCGCCGTATCGCAATCATGGGCCTGCCGCTCGTCGCGGCTCTCGCGCTGGTCGGTTGCGGCGGCAAGAAGGGCGAACTGGTCGTCGACGATGCAGTGGGCGTCACCGCGCTGCGTGATCCGTGTCCGCGGGTCGGCATTCCTGACTACACCGGCGACGTGACCCTGTTCTCCTCGCCCGACCGCACCGATTCGGCCGCGATCGACGTCGAGGCGGTGATCACCAATTTGCGCGCTCAGTGCGCCGATGGCGACAAGCTGCACTCTGTCGCCACGTTCGACGTTCTGGCTCGCCGGGCGGACAAGCGGGGCGCGCGCCGGGTTGAGCTGCCCTACTTCTCCACCGTGGTGCGCGGCGGTAACGCCGTCGTGGCCAAGCGCATCGGCAAGGTCGTGATCGATTTCGCCGACGGGCAGGATCGCGCGACCGCCAAGGGTCAGGCCGCCGCTTTCGTCGACAAGGCCGAAGCTTCGCTGCCGCAGGACATCGTCAAGCGCATCTCGCGCAAGCGTCGTGCGGGTGATGAGGACGCGGCCACCGATCCGCTGTCGCAGCCCGACGTGAAGGCAGCACTTGCCAAGGCGAACTTCGAACTCCTCGTGGGCTTCCAGCTGACCAACGACCAGCTGCAATTCAACGTCCGCAAGTAATTCTCCAACTCTTGGGGGCAGAGGGGCAACTCCCCCCCAACTCTCCGGGGCACGGCGGCAACTCGCGGGGGTAAAGGGCAGGCAAACGCATGCCCTTTCGCTTTGCCCGGGATTGGGCTAACCGCCCGCCCATGACAGACGCCCGGATCAACCTCCACGCCGACTTCGCATCGGTAATCGACACCGCGCTCACCGCGCTCGAAACCGCAGGCTCGCTGCCTGCCGGTCTGAACCGATCGGCGGTGACCTGCGAGCCGCCGCGCGATGTTTCGCATGGCGATCTTTCGACCAACGCTGCGATGGTCCTTGCCAAGCCTGCGGGCACCAATCCGCGTGCGCTGGCGGCGTTGCTGGTGGCCGAGCTTGAGAAGGAACCTCGTGTAATCTCGGCGGAAATCGCCGGGCCGGGGTTCATCAACCTGCGGCTGACCGAGGATGCCTGGCGCGGGGAGCTGGCGCTGATCGCTTCGACGGGGGCTGACTATGGGCGTTCGGCGATGGGCGGCGGCAAGGTCGTAAACGTCGAATATGTCTCGGCAAATCCGACCGGGCCGATGCACATGGGCCATTGCCGTGGCGCGGTTGTCGGCGATGCGCTGGCGGACCTGCTCGCCTACACCGGGCACAAGGTCATCAAGGAATACTACGTCAACGATGCCGGTGCGCAGGTCGATGTGCTCGCCCGCTCGGTGCACATGCGCTATCGCGAGGCGCTGGGCGAAAGCATTGAAATTCCTGAAGGTTTGTATCCGGGCGATTACCTCGTGCCGGTGGGCAAGGCGCTGGCGGCGGAGTTCGGTGACAAGTACGTCGGCGCGCCTGAGGCCGACTGGCTGATCCTGTTCCGCACCCGCGCGGTGGCAGCGATGATGGACATGATCCGCGCCGATCTTGCCACGCTCGGCATTCATCACGATCTTTTCTCGTCCGAAGCGGAGCTTCAGGCTTCAGGCAAGGTCGATGCCGCCGAAAAGTGGTTGCGCGATCATGATCTTGTCTATGACGGCCAGCTCGAAGCGCCCAAGGGCAAGACGCTCGAGGATTGGGAGCCGGTGGAGCTGCCGCTGTTCCGTTCCACCAAGTTCGGCGACGATCAGGACCGTCCGATCAAGAAGTCCAACGGGGCGTGGACCTATTTCGGCGCTGACCTCGCCTACCACTTCCAGAAGGCGCAGTCTGCCGATGCGCTGGTCGATATCTGGGGTGCGGACCATGCCGGCACCGTCAAGCGGATCAAGGCGGCGGTGGCTGCGCTGACCAGCGCGGATGGCGGCGCGCCCAAGCCGTTCGAGGTCAAGCTGGTGCAGATGGTGCAGCTGCTGCGCGATGGCGAACCCGTCAAAATGTCCAAGCGTTCCGGCAACTTCGTGACGCTTTCCGACATGGTGGACGAAGTCGGCAAGGACGTGGTGCGTTTCACCATGCTGACCCGCAAGCCCGATGCGCAGATGGACTTCGACTTTGCCAAGGTGGTGGAAGCCAGCAAGGACAACCCGGTGTTCTACGTGCAGTACGCCCACGCGCGCATCTGCAGGAACATTCGCAAGGGTGCCGACGAAGGCTTTGCTCCGTCAGGGGAAAACCTGTCGCTGCTGGGCGAGGAAGAGCTGGCGCTGGTGAAGCTGGCGGCGCAGTTCCCGCGCACCGTGGAAGCCGCTGCCGTGGCGCGCGAGCCGCACCGCATCGCGTTCTTCCTGCATGACCTCGCCTCGGCGTTCCACTCCTACTACAATCTGGGGAACGACCGGCCCGAGAAGCGCTTCATTGTGGCACAAGACTCCGCAATGACCGCAGCCCGCCTTTTCCTCGCCCAACAAATCGGGCAGGTAATTCGCAACGGTCTCGCGCTGCTAGGCGTTGAGGCAGCGCAGGAACTTTGACGTTACGCGAGCGGGGCAGGCAATGAACGGGGACAATGACGAAGACCGCTGGGGCCAGCAGCCGGGCAAACCGTTTGACGTCTCTGCCGAACTTGGCGAGCCGACAACTGGTGAACGCCTTGCGCTGGGCGATGAAGAGCGTCTGCCATGGCTCGAAAGCGCCGACGACATCGATGGTGAGGAAGAGGACAGCGGCAACGGGCGGCTGATCGGCTTTGCGGTGATGGGCCTGATCGTGCTCGCCGCGCTGATCGGCGGCATCTGGTACGCCAGCAACCGCACCTCTGGCCCCGCCAACGCCGATGGCAGCCTGATCGAGGCGAGCAAGGAGCCTTACAAGGTCACGCCCAAGGACCCCGGCGGCAAGACGTTTGCCGGCACCGGCGATTCGAGCTTCAAGGTCAGTGATGGCGAAAAGCCGGTGGCGAACCTTGCAGATTCGGCCTCGCCGACGCCTGCGGTTGCGCCTTCGCCTGCGGCCAAGCCCAGTGCGAGCGCTTCGGCTGCTGCGGCAACGCCCAAGCCAGCGCCTGCTGCGGGCGGGGTTGGTGTGCAGGTTGGCGCTTTCTCGTCCAACGCTGCGGCAGAGGCTGGCTGGCAGAAGCTGGTTGCCAACCACGAGGCACTCAAGGGCCTGTCGCACCGCGTGGTCGAGGGCAAGGCTGACATCGGCACGGTCTATCGCCTGCAGGCGGTGGCGGGTGACCTGTCCTCGGCCAGTGCGCTTTGCCAGAAGTTGCAGGCTGGTGGGCTGAAGTGCCAGGTGAAGCGCTGATTTGAACCTTGGAGGTTGAACCCCTCCGTCAGCCCTTCGGGCTGCCACCTCCCCTTTTGCACTTCGTAAAAATGGGGAGGATCGATCGACATTCAGATCCTCCCTGTTTTTCCGAAGGACAAACGGGGAGGTGGCATTCGCGCCAGCGAATGACGGAGGGGCCCGTTTTCCCCGATCTTCACCGCCAGCGCCCTTGCCAAACCCGTGCCATTTGGCGAACCCATCACCCATGTTGCCTGCGATTTTCGGGCTTTCGGGCCTGACCCTGACCGATGACGAGCGCGCGTTCTTCCGTGATGCGGACCCGGCGGGATATATCCTGTTTGGGCGCAACGTGGAGAGCCGCGCGCAGGTGCGGGCGCTGACCGATGAGCTGCGCGCGCTGCACGGGCGGGACCGGACGTTCATCTGCATCGATCAGGAAGGCGGGCGCGTTGCGCGGATGAAGCCCCCTGTCTGGGCGGCCTATCCCCCGGGCGAGCGGTTCGACCGACTTTATGATGTTGCCCCCGCCAGCGCGATCGAGGCGGCGCGGGCCAATGGCCATGCGCTGGGGCTCGATCTGGCCGAGGCCGGGATCAGCGTCGATTGCCTGCCGTTGCTCGACGTACGGCAACCGGGTGCGCATGACGTGATCGGGGACCGCGCCCTGGGCTCCGAGCCGATGCGTGTGGCAGCGTTAGGGCGGGCGACGCTGGACGGGCTGGCGCGGGCAGGCGTTGCGGGCGTGGTCAAGCACATGCCGGGGCACGGGCGGTCGATGGTGGACAGCCACAAGGAGACGCCGGTCGTCACCGCCAGCGCCGAGGAGCTGGAGTTGGACCTTGCGCCGTTCCGCGCATTGAAGGACGCGCCCATCGCGATGACCGGGCATCTGCGGTTCACTGCGTGGGACGCCGAAAATCCGGCGACGTTATCGGCCTTCGTGATCGGCGAGGTGATCCGCAAGGCCATCGGCTTTGACGGGCTGCTGCTGACCGACGATCTCGACATGCAGGCCTTGGGCGGGACGGTGCCCGAGCGCGCGGTGCGGGCACAGGCGGCGGGGTGCGACATTGCGCTCAATTGCTGGGCCAAGATGGACGACATGGTGGGCATTGCCGAAGGGCTGACCGCCATGAGCGCGAAGACCGCCGAACGGCTGGAGCGGGCGCTGGCGGGGACGGCGGCGTTTGACGGGCCTGCCGATCTTTCCGCGCAGGCCGCGCTGATGGCCACGCGTGACCAGTTGCTGGAACTTGCCTGATGGCCGATACCGTCGAACCTGTCCTGTTTGACGGCGACGAGGCCTGGGAAGGCATTGCCACGGCGCAGACCGGCGATGCTGCGCTCTACCTTGAGCTGGATGGCTGGGAAGGGCCGCTCGACCTGCTGCTGGAACTGGCGCGGCGGCAGAAGGTGGACCTGCGGACCATCTCGATCCTCGAACTGGTCGGGCAGTATCTTGACTATATCGAGCGGGCCAAGGCGCTGAAGCTGGAGCTGGCGGCGGACTATCTGGTGATGGCGGCTTGGCTTGCCTACCTCAAGTCGCTGCTGCTGTTGCCGCGCGATCCAGAAGTGCAGCCAAGCCCCGAAGAGCTTGCGCTGAAGCTGCAGTTGCGGCTGCAGCGGCTGGGCGCGATGCGCGAGGCGGGCGGGCGGCTGATGGGGCGCGACCGGGTGGGACGCGATGTGTTTGTGCGGGGGAATCCCGAGGGCCTGCGGGTGGATCGCAAGGCGCTGTGGAAGTGCGACGTTTTCTCGCTGATCCAGGCCTATGGCGCGATCAAGCACCGCAACCGGCCGGTGGTGCACATGGTGCGCGAACGCGCGGTGATGACGCTGGATGCGGCGCTGGCGCGGGTTTCCAAGATGCTGGGCGTGGCGATGGACTGGACCGATCTGCGCGCGTTTCTGCCGCTTGATGGCGATCCGCTCCTGCGCAAGTCGGCACTGGCGTCGAGCTTTCTGGCGGCGCTGGAACTGGCCAAGCAGGGCAAGGCGGAAATCGCGCAGGACGTGGCTTTCGGGCCGCTGATGCTCAGGGCCGCGCGGGTATGAGCGAGCGGCCTGACGACCTGGAACGGGCGGTGGAGGCGACGCTGTTTGCGTCCGAGCAGCCGATGACCGAGCTTGAGATATCGGCGCATCTCGAGGGCGCAAGTGTTGGTCCGGTGCTGGAGAGGCTGGCCGGGTTGTACGCCGAGCGCGGGATCAATCTGGTGGAGCGTGGCGGGCGCTGGCATTTCCAGACTGCTGCGGATCTTGCGCACCTGCTGCGGCGCGAGAAGGAAGAGCCGCGCCGCCTTTCGCGGGCGGCGACCGAGGCGCTGGCGATCATTGCCTATCACGAGCCGGTCAGCCGGGCCGAGATCGAGGCGATTCGCGGGGTGCAGACGGCCAAGGGCACGCTCGACGTGCTGATGGAGGCGGGCTGGATTCGCATTGCCGGGCGGCGCGAGGTGCCGGGACGCCCGACGATCTATGCAACAACGCCTGAGTTTCTCACGCATTTTGGCTTGGCTTCGCGCCGTGATCTGCCCGGAATCGAGGAATTACGCGCTGCGGGCCTGCTCGATCCGGTCGAAGAGGCGTTTGCCGTCTTGACGGGGGGCGATGATGGGGACACGGGGGCGAATGATCCGTCAGGCGAAGACAACGACGACTGACGTTTAGAAGAACTGGCAAGTGGGGCGCGCGATCCCTATCTTAGGGCTCGCAAAGGAGTTGGTATAATGGGTGGTCTTTCCCTTCCGCACCTGATCGTGCTCGCGCTGGTCGTGCTGATCCTGTTTGGCCGTGGTCGCATTTCCGAGATGATGGGCGATTTCGGCAAGGGCATCAAAAGCTTCAAGCAGGGCATGACCGACGAGGACAACAAGCCGATCGTGCCGCCTGCGCAGATCCAGCAGCAGCAGGTCCCGCCGCCTGCGCAGCCTGCACCGCAGCCGACTTCGACCGATCAGGCCCAGTAAGCCTCTCCCCGACAGCAAGGCGGCATAGCCGTGTTCGATATCGGCGCGTCCGAACTTCTGGTGCTGGTCATCGTGGCGATCGTAGTGATCGGCCCGAAGGACTTGCCCATGGCGCTGCGCACCGCAGGGCGGTGGGTGGCGAAAATGCGGCGCGTTTCCAACCACTTCAAGGCTGGCATCGAGACCATGATCCGCGAGGCGGAGATGGAGGAGATGGAGCGCAAGTGGAAGGAGCAGAACGAGCGGATCATGCGCGAGACTGCAGCGCAGGAAGCGGCGGCTGCGCAGGGGCAGACCGTGGCTGCAGCGGAAGACCAGAACGATCCGTTCCCCAACCCGCTTCCTTCGGATGCGCCGGCTGATCCGGTCATGATCGGTCCGATGCCGCCGGAAGAGAAAGTTATGAAACCGGAAGCGCCGCTGCCATGATCTCGGACATCGACGAGACGCAGGCTCCGCTGCTCGACCACCTGCTGGAACTGCGCACGCGGCTGCTGCGCTGCGTCTATGCGCTGGTGGTTGCGTTCGCGATCAGCTTCTACTTTGCCGATGACATCTTTGCGCTGCTCGCGCGGCCGCTGGTTCACGCCTTTCCGCCGGGGCAGGGCAAGCTGATCTACACCAAACTCTATGAAGCGTTCTTCGTGGAGCTGAAGGTTTCGATGTTCGCGGCGTTTTTCGTGAGCTTTCCGGTGATCGCCAACCAGCTCTGGGCCTTCATCGCGCCGGGACTCTATGCGCGCGAGAAGAAGGCTTTCCTGCCGTTCCTGTTCGCCACTCCGGTGCTGTTCACGGCAGGGGCGAGCCTTGCCTACTTCATCGTGATGCCGACCGCGTTCAAATGGTTCCTCGGGTTCGAGGGCAACAAGGGCGGGTTGCAGCTGGAGGCTCTGCCGGGGACGGGGGATTACCTCAGCCTCGTCATGCAGTTCATCCTGGCGTTCGGGATCAGCTTCCTGCTGCCGGTGCTGCTGATGCTGCTGAACCGTGCGGGGATCGTCAGCCGCGACCAGCTGGTCAAGGCGCGGCGCTATGCCATCGTGGTGATCTTTGCCGTGGCGACTGTGGCGACGCCGCCTGACGTGGTCTCGCAGCTGATGCTGGCGATTCCGCTGCTGTTCCTGTTCGAGGGTACGCTGATCCTGATGCGCTTTACCGAACGCGCCGACGCCAAGCGCCGGGCGGAGGAAGAGGCGGAAATGCTGGTAGAGGGCGAGCGACCGCCGCTGCTGCCGTAAGGTGAAACGGGGGCCGCAGCCCCCGTTTCGGTACTTGGCTAACAGAGCCCCGAAGGACCGGCGAAACCTTGGGTGAGAGGGCGGGTTCCGCGACGCAGCCATCGGGCAGCATCGGAAAGAACGCCCCCCTAAGCCTTCCGCGTCGGCACCCTAACGCGTTGAGGTCGTTCCGGTTTCCGCTCCATTTTCGGCTGACCAGACCTTGCCCCCGCCAATCCACGTTTCCAGCACTTTGGTCGCGCGGATCTGTGCAGGATTTGCGGTGAGCGGATCGGTATCGACCAGTACGAAATCGGCACGCAGGCCCGGCGCGAGGCGGCCGAAGCGGCCTTCGGCAAAGCCTGCGTAGGCGGCATCGGCGGTATAGGCGGCAAGCGCTTCGGCGGGACTGACGCGTTCCTGCGTTTGCCAGCCGCCGGGGGGCTGGTCGTCCGGCCCCTGGCGGCTGACCGCTGCAGACAGGCCTGCCCATGGGTCGGCGAGTTCGACCGGGGCGTCGGAGCCGAAGGCGAGGCGCACGCCTGCGGTCTTGAGCGACTTCCACGCATAGGCGCCCGCAAGGCGATCCGGCCCGAGGCGGGCTTCGGCCATCAGGCGGTCGGAGGTCTGGTGGACGGGTTGCATCGAGGCGATGGCGCCGCTCTTGGCGAAGCGGGCGATGTCCTTGGGATCGACGATCTGGGCATGTTCGATGCGCCAGCGGCGGTCGCCCTTGTAGGTTTCCGACAGGTCGGTGATCGCGCCGATGACGGTGGCGTTCGCCTGATCGCCGATGGCGTGGATGGCGACCTGGAAGTTGTCCATCGCCGCGCGGCTCATCAGGTTGCCGAGCTGGGTCTGGTTCAGTTGGGGCAGGCCGCGCGTGGCAGGCGCATCGGCATAGGGCGCCTTGAGCCATGCGCCGCGCGAGCCGAGCGCGCCGTCGAGGTAGAGCTTCACGCCGTTGAGGCGCAGGCGGTCCTGATAGAGCCAGGGCGAGGGGCCGGGGCCGCCGATCAGGGTCATCTGATCTATGCCGCGGGCATAGGCCATGATGCGGACGTAGAGCCTGTTTGCGTCGCCCGCGCGGCGGTAGGCTTGCCAGTCCTCGATGCCGGTGCCCATGTCCGCCACGGCGGTGACGCCGCGCTTGAACAGGATCTGCTGGGCATTGGCGAGGGCGAGGTCGCGGTCTTCTGCGCGGGGGGCGGGGACTTTCGAGTCGATCAGTTCCATCGCGGCGTCGACGAGGACGCCTTGCGGGGAGCCGTCGGGCGCGCGGTCTATGCTGCCGCCTGCGGGGTCCTTGCTAGCAGCGGTGACGCCTGCGGCCTTGAGCGCGGCGCTGTTGGCCCATCCGGCGTGGCCGTCGACGCGCTGGAGCCAGACGGGGCGCGCGCCGGTGACGGCATCGAGTTCGGCGGCGGTGGGGAAGCGGCCGAGCTTCCACAGTTCCTGATTCCAGCCCCGCCCGATGATCCATGGCCGATCCGGGTGTTCCGCGCTGAACTTTGCGATGCGATTGAGTGCATCGGCAAGCGAGGTGGTGTCCGACAGGTCGAGGCTGAGGGCTGCAAAGCCGATGTCCATGACATGGACGTGGGCGTCGATCATGCCCGGCAGCATGACGCGGCCCTGCCCGTCGAGGTGGTACTGGTATTCCTTGCGCGGCTTTGGCTTCTTGTCCCCTGCGTGGATCACCCGCTTGATCGTGCCAGCATTGTCGAACAGCAGGCCGGTGAAGGCTTCGACCTGACCGTTCACGCCGATGGTCTGCCCACGGACGTTGTCGATCAGGGTATCGGCATGGGCAGCAGAGGTGGTGGCGAGGAGCAGCGCGGCAAAAGCGGCGCGCTTCATGCCTTCTTTGTCCGGCGCGGCAGGCGGCGGATCAGGGCCGAGGTGTCTTCGCGGCCATAGCCCATGGCCTGCACGTCGACGTAGAACTGGTCGACGAGAGCGGTGACGGGGACGCTGGCGCCGAGATTGCGCGCTTCGTCCATGGCAAGGCCCAAGTCCTTGCGCATCCAGTCCACCGCGAAGCCGAAGTCGAATTCGTCCTTGGCCATGGTATGGAAGCGGTTGTCCATCTGCCATGACTGGGCGGCGCCGCCCGAGATGGCTTCGAACACCTTGTCCATATCGAGATGGGCGATCTGCGCGAAGCGGATGGCTTCGGACAGGCCTGCCAGGGCGCCTGCGATGCACATCTGGTTGGCCATCTTGACGGTCTGCCCTGCGCCGGACTTGCCGACGTGGACCACGCGCTTGGCATAGGCGGCGAGGATGGGGCGTGCGGCATCGACTGCCTTGGCGCTGCCGCCGCACATGATCGCCAGCGTGCCCGCTTCCGCGCCGGACTGGCCGCCGGTGACCGGGGCGTCGACGCAGAGCAGTTCCTTGTCGCGTCCCTCGACCGCGATCTGGCGGGCGATGCGCGCCGAGACGGTGGTGTGATCGATATAGAGTGCGCCGCGCCTGAGCGTGGAGAAGGCGCCATTGGGGCTGAGCACGACATCGGCAAGGTCATCGTCATTGCCGACGCAGGTGATCACCACGTCCGCGCCCTCTGCCGCTTCGGCAGGGCTTGTGGCGATGCGGGTGGCAAGGCCGGGGTTGGCGGTTACCCAAGCCTCGGCGCGCGCCGTCGTGCGGTTGTAGATCGTGAGGTGGTGTCCGGCCTTGCCGAGGTGGCGCGCCATCGCGCCCCCCATCACGCCAAGACCCAGGAAGGAAACGTTTGCCGGTTCGGCTGCTGCTGATGTCTGTTCGCTCATGCAGGCATTCATATCCCGTTTTCGCTTCAGTGCCAGTGGTCCTGCGCGCCTGTGTGGGCGCTATTGTGGCGTAACCCTTCCGGTGCTTGCCAGCCTGCTTGTGCGATACCATAAGCGCCGACCATGGAACGCTTTTCCGATCTGGTTTCAAAAGTTGCGCGCACAGCCTTCTGGCCAGCGCTGGCCTTTGCGCTGGTCATGGCCGTGCTGCCCAAGCCGCCGACACTGCCGATCGACGATCTGGGCGACAAGTTCGCGCATATGCTGGCGTTCTTTACGCTGACCGTGCTCGCCGGGATTGGCTGGCCACGCGCTGCGCTGCTGCGCGCTGCACTGTGTCTGTCGCTGATCGGCGCGGGCATCGAGGTGGTGCAGCTGATCCCGTTTCTCCATCGCGATTCGGACTGGCGCGACTGGGTGGCTGACAGCGCGGCGATCATGGCAGCCATGGTCCCCGTGCTCGGTTTCCGCTGGCTGGTGGCGGGTGAGGCCGATTCCGTAAAAGCTTGAGGTTTTCTTGGGGGCCGCTTTCCGTTAGGGCGCGGCCATGGAAAACGTAGCGCTCAAGCCCGAAACCCAGGGAACGTCCCTGCTGACCCTCGCCGATGTTCGTGCGGCGGCAGAGCGAATTTCGGGCCAGGTGGTGCGCACGCCCACGCTTTACAGCAAGACGCTGAGCCGGATTACCGGCGCGGATATCTGGCTGAAGTTCGAGAACCTGCAGTTTACCGCCGCCTACAAGGAGCGCGGCGCGCTCAATGCCTTGCTGCAACTGACCGATGAACAGCGTGCGCGGGGCGTGATCGCGGCATCGGCCGGCAACCATGCGCAAGGGCTGAGCTATCACGGCACGCGACTAGGCATGCCGGTAACCATCGTCATGCCGAAGACCACGCCGACGGTGAAGGTGATGCAGACCGAGTCGGTCGGCGGCAAGGTGGTGCTCGAAGGCGAGACCTTTGACGAAGCCTATGCCCATGCGCGCAAGCTTGAGGGCGAACTGGGGCTGACCTTCGTCCACCCGTTCGACGATCCGCGCGTGGCGGCAGGGCAGGGCACGGTTGCGCTGGAAATGCTCGAAGATGCGCCTGAGATCGAGACGCTCGTCGTGCCTATCGGCGGCGGCGGGCTGCTTTCGGGGATGGGCACAGCGGCGCGCGGGATCAAGCCGGGTATCGGATTGATCGGCGTGCAGGCGCAGCTGTTCCCTTCGATGTATGCAAAGCTCAAGCATCTCGAACTGCCCTGCGGTGGCGATACGCTGGCCGAAGGCATTGCGGTTAAGGAGCCGGGCGAATTCACCTCGAAAGTTCTGGCGCAGATCGTCGACGACATCGTGCTGGTCAGTGAGGCGGCGCTCGAAAGCGCAGTGGCGCTGCTTCTGCAGATCGAGAAGACCGTAGTCGAAGGTGCAGGCGCGGCAGGGCTTGCCGCGGTGATGACGCACAAGAAGCGCTTTGCCGGACGCAAGGTCGGCATCGTGCTGTGCGGCGGCAACATCGACACGCGTCTGCTTGCCAATGTGCTGCTGCGCGATCTTGCCCGCTCGGGACGCCTTGGGCGCTTGCGCATCACGCTGCAGGATCGGCCCGGCGCGCTGTTCAAGGTGGTCGAGGAGTTCAATCGCCACCAGGTCAATATCCTCGAGGTCTGGCACCAGCGCATCTTTACCTCGCTCCCGGCCAAGGGGCTTACGGCGGAGATCGAGTGCGAGGCGCGTGACCGCGAGCAGATCGACCGTCTCGTCGCAGGGCTGCGGGCCAAGGGATACGACCTCGAACAGGTCGAACTCGGCTGAACTCTGGGCTGATCCGATTCGATCCGAACGGGTGTTAAGGTTCGGAGCAGACTGTGTCCCGGAACCGGACGCGGACGAATGGCGCGGGCAAATCGCCGTTTCGGGCACGATCTGGTGCCAATTTGTGCACCGGAACGTAGTTAACAGGCTTTTAGGATTCGCCGCAGTGATGCATGTTTGTTGCTGACAGACCGGATAGTCCGGCCTGAGGAGCATCATCAACGCCGTGACCGCGCCCGTCCGCTTTCCGCGCTTCTTCGTCACCAGCCCCGCGCCGTGCCCGTACCTGCCGGGTCGGAACGAGAGGAAGGTTTTCACCGAGCTGAAGGGTGCCAATGCCGACGAACTGAACGATGCGCTGAGCCGGATCGGATTCCGTCGCAGCCAGACCGTTGCCTACCGGCCGAGCTGCATCGATTGCTCGGCGTGCATATCGGTTCGGGTCGTCACGCAGGAGTTCCAGCCTTCATCGACGCAGAAGCGCATCTGGAAGCGCAACAGCGATCTCGTGGCAAGTGTCTGCAAACCGTGGTCCACGCCGGAACAGTTCGAGCTGTTGCAGCGTTATCTTGCCGTGCGTCACCCGGGCGGGGGGATGGCAGCCATGGACGAGATGGATTTCGCGGACATGGTGGAACACACCCCGGTCAAGAGTTACGTGATCGAATACAGGGAGCCGACCACCGACGGCTCGCAGGGCAGACTGGTTGGGGCCTGTCTGACCGACGAGCAGGGCGATGGTCTCTCGATGATCTACAGTTTCTACGATCCACAACACGAGACGCGGTCCGGGCTTGGCACTTTCATCATCCTCGACCATATCCAGCATGCGGCCCGCGTCGGGCTGCCTTACGTCTATCTCGGCTACTGGGTCGAAGGATCGGAGCGCATGCAGTACAAGGTGCGCTTCCGGCCGATGGAGAAACTGGGCCGCGATGGCTGGGAACGGTTCGAACCTGCTGCACAGGCTGTCGCCATCGAGCGGGCTGTTTCCGCGCGGCGTGCCCATGGCGGAGACGACGGACGTCCTGCCATTGAAGGCGGGCTCAAGGATGGCGTTCACGGCGCGCAGGAGCGCTACGCCCACAGCTGAGCGGCCGCTGGTTCGCGTTCTGGCCGCGCTGATGGCCCTGGCGTTGCCGGGCGGCCATGCCTTTGCACAGTCGATGCAGGCCGATCAGGAGCTGGAGGTGCTGATCCCGGATGCGGCGGTGCAAGACCCCGACACCTGGGCGCAGGATACTGATGCCGCGCGGACCGGCGCGCCGCCTTCGACGGTGATCGAGGAGATCGAAGCCGACACAGCCATGCCTGACATTCCCGGCATGACGATAGCCTGGCCTGATGGCAGCGAGCTTCCCGCGATCGAGCCGCTCTCGCCCGATCCCGATATCGACGTGGCAGAGCAAAGCACTGACGCTGCGGTTGAGGCTCTCCCCGGGCAGCAGGATACCGATGCTCCTGCCAGCGTCCGGCTCGCCGATGCCGACGTTTCGCGGGTGGGCAAGCAGGTCGAAGTGGCGTTTCCGAGCGGCAAGGAGGCGATTGCCGAGGAAGACCAGATCGTCAGCCGCTTTGCCGGACTTTCCAGCCTCAAGTCGTTCGATGACGACGAGGACAACCTTGCCCAGATCGTCCGCCGCGCGCGGACCGACCGCGAGACCTTGCAGCAGGTGCTGCGGGTTTATGGTTACTATGACGCACAGGTTTACCAGACGCTTGACGGGCTGGGTGAGCGCGCCGAGGGCGAGGCGGCGGGTCCGGTTGACGTCGAGAAGGTCGTCGTGCGCTATGACGTGCAGCCGGGGCCGCAGTATCATGTCGGCAAGATTGCGCTGGGCGATCTTGCGGCGACGGGCGCGGATTACGAGGTCTTGCGCGGCGCATTCAAGCTCAACACCGGCGATGCGATCAATTCGGACCGGATCGTGGCCGAGCGGCTTTCGCTGCAGACGGCGCTGGGCGAGACTGGCTATGCCTTTGCCAAGCTGGGCGATCCCGATCTGCTGATCGACCATGAGCGGCGCGAAGGCGACCTTACCGTGCCGGTGACGCCGGGCGGGGTCTATGCCTTCGGCAAGATCAATTCCTCGCGCGAGACGTTCCTGAGTTCGCGGCACCTGCAGCGGATTGCGCGGTTCGATCCGGGTGAGCGGTTCAAGCGGTCGGAAGTGGATGATCTGCGTCAGGCGATCCTGGCGACAGGGCTGGTGTCCTCGGTCACGGTCGAGGCGCGTGAGGTCACGAGTCCGGCGGCGGGGCAGCCGGGGACGGTCGATGTCGACGTGAAGCTGACGCCTGCGCCCTTGCGCACGATTGCGGGGCTGGTCGGTTATTCGAGCGGCGAAGGTTTCCGCGTGGAAGCAAGTTGGGAGCACCGCAATTTCTTCCCGCCCGAAGGCATGGTGCGCGTGCGCGCGGTGGCCGGTACGCAAGAGCAGCTGGCGGGGGTGACCTTCCGCCGCAACAACTTCCTGACGCGTGACCTCGTGCTCAATGCCGATCTCTATGGGCGAAACCAGAAGAGCAGTGCGTTCGAGGCGCGGACGATCTCGTTCACGGCGGGGCTTGAGCGGCAGACGACGCTGCTGTTCCAGAAGCCATGGGTTTTCTCGGCCGGCGTCGAGGTGCTGGCGACGGGCGAACGCGATGCGGCCGCTATCCTCGCCAACGAGCGGCGCAAGACCTACTTCATCGGCGCCCTGCCGATGCGTGCGGCCTATGACGGCAGCGACAACCTGCTCGATCCGACGCGCGGCTTCCGCGTGGGCCTGCGCGTTTCGCCCGAGGTGTCGGTGCTCAACGGCGTGCGGTCGAGCTATGGCAAGGCGCAGTTCGATGCCAGCTACTACCAGCCGATGGGCGAGAAGCTGGTCGTGGCCGGGCGCGTGCGGTTCGGCACGATTGTCGGCACCGACATCACCAATATCGCGCCATCGCGCCGGTTCTATGCCGGTGGCGGCGGATCGGTGCGCGGCTATGGCTTCCAGCTGATCGGCCCTCGCGACACGGCGGGCGAGCCGAGTGGCGGCCGGGCGCTGAGCGAGTTCTCGCTCGAGGCGCGCGTCAAGACCGGGCTGATGGGCGGGGCAGTGAGCCTTGTGCCGTTCGTTGATGCCGGTGCCGTCGATACGACGACGACGCCGCGCCTGCGCGACATCAAGTTCGGGGCGGGCATCGGCCTGCGCTATCAGACGAACTTCGGGCCGATCCGCATCGACCTTGGCACGCCGCTCAATCCCTCGAAGGGGGACAGCCGGATCGGGGTCTATGTGGCGCTGGGGCAAGCGTTCTGATGGCGGACGAAGTCGCCCCCGCTGCCGAGCCGACAAGGCCTGTGCGCTCGCGCCGCGCGCGGTTCGTGCGCGGGTTTGCGCAGCGGTTGGCAATCCTGACGGTGGCGGGGCTGGCGCTTTTGCTGGCGGCGCTGGTGGTGCTCGATTCCTCGCTTGGGCACAGGCTCGTGGCGGACCGGATTGCGGCGATCACGCCGGGATCTGGCCTCAGGATCGAGATCGGGCGGATCGACGGGTCGATCTATGGCGCGGCCAAGCTGCGTGACATCCGGGTGAGCGATCCGGAAGGTGTGTTCCTGACCGTGCCCGAGGCGGAGCTGGATTGGCGGCCGCTGGCGTGGCTCAAGACCGGGCTGGACGTACGGCTGCTAGCGCTGCATCGCGGCGTGCTGCGCCGTGCGCCACGCCTGCGGCCGAGCGAAGACAAGAACGCGCCTATCCTGCCCGACTTCGACATTCGCATCGACAAGCTGGTGATCGACAACCTGACCGTGTCCGAGGCGATGGCCGGGCAGAAACGGCGGGTGGACGTGCTGGCCAAGGCTGACATTCGCGGGGGCCACGCGATTGTCGACGTGGCAGGCAGGATCGCCGGGGACCGGGTACTGTTCCGGCTCGACAGCGAGCCTGACCGCGACAAGTTCGACCTGCGCCTGGCCTATAATTCCCCGAAGGATGGCATGATCGCCAAGATGGCAGGCGCCGAGGGCGACATTCGCGCCGACGTGTTCGGCAAGGGCGGATGGTCGCGCTGGGATGGCCTTGCCTATGCGACGATGGGCGGCAAGCGGCTGGCGGCGTTTCAGTTGGGCAACCAGTCGGGCAACTATCGGCTGGCCGGACAGGCCTGGCCGGGCGGGCTGGTGAAGGGCACGGCGGCGCAGGCGGTGGGGTCGGCGCTTTCGGTGCTTTATGACGGCACGTTTGCGGGCAATGCTTTCGACGGCGCACTGCGCACGGCGGGCGATGCGTTCAAGGTTTCGGCCAAGGGCAAGCTCGATCTGGCGCAGAACGAGGCGGAAGAGCTGAAGGTCCGGGCTCTGGTGCTCAAGCCTCAGGCGCTGATTTCGGCACCGGAGCTGTCGGGCGTGGCGATTGATGCGACGCTGGATGGCGCGTTCTCCGACCTTTCGATTGAACACGAAGTGCGCGTGCAACGGCTGAAGCTGGGCACGCTGGATGCGCAGGGGCTGCACTCCACCGGCACGGCGACGTGGGACGGCAAACGCTTTGTCCTGCCGCTGGCGGTGACCGCGCAGCGGGTGGTGACGGGCAATGCGATGATCGACCCGCGCTTTCCGGGCGCGCGGATTGGTGGCGATCTGGTGTTCGAGGGCAGCAGGCTGACGTCTGACAATCTCTCGCTGGCAATGAAGGGCCTCGGTGCGCGGCTGGCACTACGGGGCGACATGGCGCGCGGCGGCTATGCGCTGGCGGGGCCGGTGGTGGCGCACGGCTTTGCCGTGCAGAACCTTGGCGCGGTGGATGGCACGGCCAAGATCCTGTTCAAGATCGGCAAGGGCGTGCCGTGGACGCTGCAGGCGAACCTTGCCGGGCGGATGACACGGATCGACAACGCAACGCTGCAGACCCTGACTGGGGGCGGCGTGCGTTTTGCCGGAGGGCTGGCGCTGGGCGAGCGGGTGCCGGTGACCTTCCGCAAGGCGACGATCAATTCGGCCAAGCTGCAGATGGCGCTCGACGGCAAGGTCCTGCCCGGTGGGGCGGCATCGCTGACGGGCAGCGGGCGGCACACCGATTACGGTCCGTTCACGGTGGAAGCTGCGATGACGGCCGAGGGGCCGAATGCCGTGCTGGTCTTCGCCAGTCCGCTTCCGGCGGCAGGGCTGAAGGACGTGCGCGTGGTGCTGTCGCCGATCGCGGAGGGCTTCCGCATCGAGACGAAGGGCGATTCCACGCTGGGGCCGTTCAACGGCACGCTGGGTCTGTTCATGCCGCCCGGCGCGGCGACGCGGGTCGATATCCAGCAGTTCCGCGTGTGGCAGACCGACGTGACCGGCGGGGTGACGCTGGGCAAGGATGGCGTGGCCGGGCAGATCGCGCTGGCAGGCGGAGGGCTCGACGGAACGGTCAGCCTTGCACCGCGTGAGGGCGGGCAGGGCTTCGACGCCAAGGTGACCGCGCGCAACGCCCGTTTCGGGGGCGCGCGACCGCTCTCCATCGGCAACGCCAAGGTGGATGCCACCGGCCTGATCAAGGACGGGCATTCGACCATCGAGGGCACGCTGCTGGCCGAGGGCATCGGCATGGGCAAGGTGTTCATCGGCAAGCTCTCGGCGGCCGCCTATCTGCAGGACGGTAGCGGCTCGGTCACGGCGGCCGTCTCGGGCCGCAGGGGCACGCGCTTTGCGCTGCAGGGAACGGCAGCGTTTTCGCCAGACCAGATCGTGGCGTATGTTTCGGGCGATTATGCGGGGCGGCAGGTCTCGATGCCTCGCCGTGCGGTCCTGACGCGTGAGAATGAGGGGTGGCGGCTGTCTCCGACGCAGATCGGCTTTGGTCGCGGCATCCTGATAGCCGAGGGCCACGTCCTGGGCGGGCCGACGCAGCTGCGGCTGCTGCTGTCGCGGATGCCGCTCTCGGTGGTCGATATTGTCGTGGCCGATCTAGGCCTTGGCGGCATTGCCTCGGGGATCGTCGAGTACAACAACGACGGCAAGGGTGCGCCTTCCGGCAACGCCGCACTGATGGTGAAGGGACTGTCGCGCTCCGGCCTCGTGCTGACTTCGCGCCCGGTGGACGTCGCGCTGGTGGCGCGGCTCGATCCCGAAGCGCTGCAGATGCGCACGGTGATCCGCGAGGGCAACGACATTCGCGGGCGCTTCCAGGCCCTCGTCAGCGGCTTGCCGCGAGGTGGCGGGTTCATGGACCGGCTGGAGGGAGGACGGCTTGCCGGGCAGTTGCGCTACTCCGGGCCTGCCGATGCGCTGTGGCGATTGACCGGCGTGGAGGTGTTCGACCTGACCGGGCCGGTCGGCGTGCGCGCTGACATTTCGGGCACGATTTCCGCACCGGTGCTGCAGGGCGCAGTCGCGTCGAAGGGGTTGCGGGTTCAGAGCACGCTGACCGGTACCGACATCGGGCAGGTGCAGCTGGCGGGCACTTTTACCGATTCGACGCTGCAGCTTGCGCGCTTCAGCGGCACGACGGCAAATGGCGGGCGGGTAAGCGGCAGCGGAACGATCGGGCTGGCCGAGCTTTCCGAGCACGGCCCCTCCATCGACCTGCGGCTTTCGGCGCAGAACGCGCAACTGGTGAACCGCGACGACATGGCTGCGACGGTGACCGGGCCTTTGCGTATCCTCAGCACAGGGGTCGGCGGGACCATCGCCGGTCGTGTGCGGATCGAGCGGGCGCGCTGGGCACTGGGCCGGGCCAATGCGGTGCAGGACCTGCCGGTCATCGCCACGCGCGAAGTGAACGCCCCTGCCGATGCCGCGCCGCCCAAGGTTGCAGCGGTGCCTTGGCGTTTCCTGATCGACGCGGCGGGCGCGAACCGGATCGACGTGCGCGGGCTGGGGCTCGACAGCGAATGGGGCGCGGACATTCGCCTGCGCGGATCGACGGCAGCGCCGCAGATCTTCGGTACGGCAGACCTTGTGCGCGGCGGCTATGAGTTTGCGGGCAAACGGTTTGAACTGACGCGCGGGCGCATCCGTTTTGCCGGCGAAGTGCCGGTCGATCCGCAGCTGGACATCGTGGCTGAGGGCGATGCCAACAACATCAGCGCCAAGATCACGATCACAGGCACCGGCACGAAACCGAACATTGCGTTCTCGTCGACACCCGCGCTGCCCGAAGAAGAGCTGCTCAGCCGCATCCTGTTCGGCAGTTCGATCACCCAGATTTCCGCGCCGGAAGCTGTGCAGCTTGCCGCCGCGCTGGCATCCTTGCGCGGCGGTGGCGGGCTCGATCCGATCAACAAGCTGCGTGCGGCGATCGGGCTTGACCGGCTGCGCATCGTCGGCGCCGATCCTACGGTGGGTTCGGGCACGAGCATCGCGGTGGGCAAGTACATCGGGCGGCGGTTCTTTGTCGAACTGGTGACCGATGGCGCTGGCTATAATGCGACATCGGTGGAGTTCCGGATCACGCGCTGGCTGGCGCTGCTCGGCACGATGTCGACGATTGGCGATGAAAGCCTCAACCTCAAGGTCAGCAAGGACTATTAAGGACGTTCAGGCTGGGCGCAGAAGCGTAGTATCTCTCTTCCGAGCCATGTGGCCGTGTCTGCGACAGCATACAGGCCAGAAAAAAGGGGCCGCTCTTTCGAGCGACCCCTTGCTACTCCGGTTGTCAGGTCGATCAGGCGGGGAGACCGCTGATGGCCTTCATTTCCATGAAGTCCTTAAGACCATAGAGCCCGCCTTCACGGCCATTGCCTGATTGCTTGTAGCCACCGAACGGTGCGCCGGGAGTGGGGCCCCAGTTGTTGATCGCGACCATGCCCGCGCGCAGGGCCGGGGCGACTTCTGCCGCCTTGGCCGGATCGCCGGTGATGCAGGCCGAGAGGCCGTAGGCCGTGTCGTTGGCGATCTCGATGGCCTGGTCGAGGCTGTCGTATGACATGATCGTGGCTACGGGTCCGAAGATTTCCTCTTGTGCGATGCGCATGTCCGGCGTGACGCCCGAGAACACCGTGGGCTTGATGTAGTAGCCGCGGTTGACGTTGGCGGGCAGGTCGGGGCCGCCGGTCTCGAGCTTGGCGCCTTCGTCGATGGCGGACTGGATCAGACCGCGGATCTTGTCGAACTGCGCCTTGTTGACGACCGGGCCGAGGTGGTTGCCTTCCTGCAGCGGATCGCCGACCGGTGTGGCCGAGTACATCGCCGAGACGAATGCGGCGGCCTCTGCATCACGCTCGCGCGGCACGAGGATGCGGGTGGGCGAGATGCACGACTGGCCAGTGTTGATCAGCGGGCCCGAGGCGGTCGAGGGCAGGTACTTGGCGAAATCGGCATCGGGCAGGACAAGGTTCGGCGACTTGCCACCCAGTTCCTGATGGACGCGCTTTACCGTGTCGGCTGCGGCCTTGGCGACGAGGATGCCTGCACGGGTCGAGCCGGTGAAGCTGACCATGTCGATGCCAGGGTGCGAGCTGATCGCAGTGCCGACGCCGGGACCATCGCCCTGGACAAGGTTGAACACGCCCGGTGGAACGCCTGCGGCATCGAGGATTTCGGCGAAGATCACCGCGTTGGTCGGGCACTCTTCCGAGGGCTTCAGGATCATGGTGTTGCCTGCGGCGAGCGCCGGGGCGACCTTGAGGGCGATCTGGTTGAGTGGCCAGTTCCACGGGGTGATCATGCCGACCACGCCGATCGGCTCGTAAGCCACCTTGTAGGCGCCGTTGTCTTCCATGAAGTTGAAGTTCTTGAGCGCGGCCATGGTGCCGAGGAAGCCGCCGATGCCGGCGCCGACCTGGGCGGTTCCGCCGAAGCTGACCGGGGCACCCATTTCCTCTGCCATCGCAACGGCGAGATCAGGGGCGCGCTTCTTGAACTCGGCGACGATGCGATCCATCAGCGCAAGGCGCTCCTCGCGCGTGGTCTTGCTGAAGGTCTTGAAGGCGCGCTGGGCAGCTGCCACGGCCTTGTCGACATCGGCTTGCGTGCCGAGCGTGATTGCGCAGATGGGCTCTTCCGTAGCCGGGTTGATCACTTCGTGGCGCTTGCCGCCCTCGCTGTCGACCCACTTGCCATCGATGTAGTGCTGAAGCCTCTCGCGCATTGCCGTGTCTCCCGAAAATGAGTGGGCCGGACACTTAGCTGCCCGGCTCCTGCCCTACGGAAGGTAAGCAGCCGCGTTGCATTCTGCAACCTGCCGGCCGTGTCCGATCATGTCACCGGGAGCGCAACCTGACGCTGTGGATCAGATCCGTCGGCCGCGGAACAGATGCACCAGCCCTATCAGGATCGCGATGATGAGAACGATGTGGATAAGGCCGGCAGTCACCTTGAAGGCAAAGACGCCGAGCGCCCACAGGACGAACAGGATCAGCGCGATGGTCAGAAGCATTGAGGGTCTCCGATGCGTTCCTCCCGCCCGCGCCCGTTGGCCCATCAATCCATGGAGGGCCACGCGGTTCCTGTGGCGTAGAACCTATTCAGCGATAACCATTTATTCGGAACCGCTTGCTAGGTCTTGGAGCATGGGGACGGGACCCACCTTCATGCGCGCCGGAATCCGGCACGATTCCGGCGCGGCGGGAGCTGTGTGGATCGTCGTGGGCACTTTCCTAGCGCTTGTGGCGCTGACGGCGGCGCTGGTGGCAGCGTTCAGCAATTCGACCAGCATTGCGGACCGCTTTGCCCGGACCGAGGAGCAGCGGCTGGTCGAGCGCTTCATCGAGCGTACCGAGCGCCAGATCCTCGAAGCCGACAGATTGCAGGTCGTCTGGGATGACGCTGTGGTGAAGCTCAATGCTCTCGATGCCGAGCAATGGGCCCGCAATTTCCTCGCGGGATACTTCTGGGGCAGCCATCGCATCGACCGGATCTACCACGTGCGTTTCGATGGTACTGCAGTGCGGTGCTGGCAGGGGCCGCGCACGACGCAGGACTGCCGATACGGGCAGCTCGGGGCGACGGTGAAAGGACTGATCCGCCGGTCGGTACGCGACAACGATGGTCGGGATGTGGCCGAATGGCGGCCGCAAGGCGGCGTTCTCTGGCCATTCGACAGCAAAGGCCTGCCGATGTCGCGAGGGCTTTCGGCGATGACCTCGTTCGATGGTCACCCGGCGATGGTCGCGGTGGCCTCGGTCGTGCCTGACGTCACGCCTTCGCTCATGCACGGCGAGCCTGATTATATCGTGCTGGTGCGCTATGTGGATGAGCGGGTGATCAACGATCTGCAATCCTCGCTGCTGCTGGACGGGGTGAAGTTCTCGACCGAGCCCGACAGCAATCCGGCGCGCAATGCCCTCGCGGTGACCGATGCGCAGGGGCAGCGGATCGGATGGTTCTCGTGGATTTCCAAGCCGCCCGGGCCTGCGATCCTGCGCCAGACTGCACCATTGCTGGCAATCTACATCCTGTTCTTCGTTGGCGTGGTGGCAGGCGGGGCGATCATCGTGCGGCGCATGCGGCGCACGACCAGCGAACTGGTGGCGAGCGAAGCGCAGGCGCAGCACAACGCGTTGCACGACGCAATGTCGGGCCTGCCCAACCGTGCCCACTTCATGCAGCGTCTGCGGCAGGAACTGGCGAATTGCGTTCAGCAGCCTGACCTTGGCGATGTTTTCGTGGCCTATGTCGACATCGACCGCTTCAAGGTGGTCAACGATACGCTGGGCCACCATGTGGGAGATGAACTGGTCCGGCAAGTGGCGCTGCGCATGCGTCGGTCGCTGCCGCCCGGCGATTTCCTTTCGCGCTTCGGCGGCGACGAGTTCGTGTTGCTGCGCCGCTCGACCGGCGGGCGGGCGGCGGCAGATATGCTAGGGCGCCAGCTCATGGCCATCGCGCGCGAGCCGTTCGTGATCTCGGGCAACAATCTCGAAGTCAGCTTCTCTTGCGGTATCAGTTGGGGACCGGAGCAGAGCGAGGATCCCGGCGAACTGCTGCGCCGCGCCGACATCGCGCTGTACCGCGCCAAGCAGCGCGGGCGCGCTCGCTATCGCCGTTTCACGCGCGACATGGACGCCTCGGTCAAGCTGCGGCTGGAGATGGAGATGGAACTGCGCCGCGCCATCGTTCGCGACGAGCTGACGCTGGCCTATCAGCCGGTTGTCAACGCGGCGGACGGCGCCGTGCTCGGCTTTGAAGCGCTGCTGCGCTGGCACCATCCCGAGCGGGGTTCGATCCGGCCAGGGCTGTTCGTGCCGGTGGCCGAGCAGGCGGGGCTCATGCTGGCGCTTGGTAACTGGGTGCTGCGCCGCGTGTTTACCGAGTGCCACGACTGGTCCGACTGCGAGATTTCGGTCAACCTCTCGCCGCTACAGATCATGGCAAGCGATTTCCTGCAGACCATCGACGCATTGGTGCGCGAAACCAGAGCAGACCCGAGCCGCTTCATCCTGGAAGTGACCGAAGGCGTCATGCTCGACCGTTCGGACCACGTCGTCGATGTCTTGAAGGGCCTGAAGTATCGCGGCTTCCGCATCGCGCTCGACGACTTCGGGATCGGCTATTCGTCGCTGAGCTATCTGCGCTCGTTCCAGTTCGACCGGATCAAGATCGACCGTTCATTCGTGCAGAATATCGAAGCGGATCTCGATGCGCATTCGATCCTGCGGGCGATCGTCTCGCTGGGCCATACCTTGCGGATGAAGGTCGTGGCCGAAGGTGTGGAGACGCCGATGCAGCGGGCGCTGGTTCAGGCGGCAGGGTGCCAGATGATCCAGGGCCATCTGTTCTGGGAGGCAATGCCTGGCGAGGAGGCGAAGGCCTTGATCGTTCCGCCAGAGCGCAAGCAGCGTCGCCTGGCCTGAGGCCGGGGCTGGCACTGGTTGTGGATCAGCCCTTGGCAGGCTTGGTCGAGGAAGCGTCTGCCGTCATGGTGCGCGGATAGATGAAGCCCTTGGCAGGGCTGGCGCGCAGGCCGACCGAACGGGTCGGCGCGTACCACACGCGGACTTCGCTCCAGTCACCGGCGGCCGAAACGTCGATCGCCATGACGCCCTTTTCGACCATGCCCGGACCCGACCAGTTGGCATGGTCGATCAGGATGTGGCGGGCATCGACAACCTTGCGGACGACTGCGACGTGGCCATAGGGCATTGCGCGGGTGCCGGCAAAAGCGAGCACTGCACCGGCCTTTGGCTGCTGGCCGCGGTCGTAGCTGCCTTCGGCATTGCTCCACCAGTCACGCGCATTGCCGCTGATCTGGACGTCGGAAATCTGGCGGGCATAGGTCACGCACTGCAGCCGGGCATGCGCTGCCGAGGGCAGGGCGGCAAAGGCGAAGAGGGCGAGGAAGGCTGCGACCGCGTTCTTTAGCATGTGCAGCATCACTAAGGATTTCGGGGGATTCGAGGAGTCCTGCGCGCCTCCGTTCATCCTGCGGCAATCACAGTTCACCTCGCTTCGTCGAATTTTTCTGACGCGCTGTGGATAAAATCACAAATCGGTGCGTTTCCCGCTGCAGGCGGTGGCGCAAACCAAAAGGGCGCCCGGTTTCCCGGACGCCCTTTCGTGTCATCGCTGATCGGATGGATCAGAGCGAGTAGTACATGTCGAACTCGACGGCCGACGGCGTGGTTTCCCAGCGCATCACTTCCGGCCACTTCAGTTCGATGTAGGCTTCGATCTGGTCCTTGGTGAACACGCCACCCTGGAGCAGGAATTCGTGATCGGCTTCGAGGCTGTCGAGCGCTTCGCGAAGGCTGCCGCACACGGTCGGAACCTGAGCGAGTTCTGCCGGCGGCAGATCGTAGAGGTTCTTGTCCATGGCTTCGCCCGGGTGGATCTTGTTCTTGATCCCGTCGAGACCAGCCATGAGCAGCGCTGCATAGCACAGGTAGGGGTTGGCCATCGCGTCGGGGAAGCGGAACTCGACGCGCTTCGCCTTGGCACCAGCGCCATAGGGGATACGGCACGAGGCCGAACGGTTGCGGGCCGAATAGGCGAGCAGCACGGGAGCTTCGTAGCCCGGCACCAGACGCTTGTAGCTGTTGGTGGTTGGGTTGGTGAAGGCGTTCAGCGCCTTTGCGTGCTTGATCACGCCACCGATGAAGTACAGGCACATTTCCGACAGGCCAGCGTAGCCGTTGCCGGCGAAGAGCGGCTTGCCACCATCCCAGATCGAGATGTGGGTGTGCATGCCCGAACCGTTGTCGGTCTTGATCGGCTTCGGCATGAACGTGGCGGTCTTGCCATAGGCCTGAGCAACCTGCTGCACGACGTACTTGTAAACCTGCATGCGGTCAGCGGTCTGGACCAGCGTGCCGAAGGTCAGGCCGAGTTCGTGCTGGGCCGAGGCCACTTCGTGGTGATGCTTGTCGCAGGGCAGGCCCATTTCGATCATCGTGCGGACCATTTCGCCGCGGATGTCGACGCAGCTGTCGACCGGAGCGACCGGGAAGTAGCCGCCCTTGGCGCGCGGACGGTGCGCAAGGTTGCCGCCTTCGTAGTCCTTGGCCGAGTTGGTCGGCAGTTCGATGTCGTCGATCTTGAAGCCGTTGCCGTCGTAGCCGTCATAGAACTTGACGTCGTCGAACAGGAAGAACTCGGCTTCCGGGCCGACATAGACGGTGTCACCGAAGCCACCGGCCTTGACGAATGCTTCGGCGCGCTTTGCGGTCGAGCGCGGGTCGCGCGAGTAGAGTTCGCCGGTCGAGGGCTCGACGATGTCGCAGCAGATGACCAGCATCGGCGAGGCCGAGAACGGATCAATGTAAACGGCGTCAAGGTCGGGCTTGAGGATCATGTCCGACTCGTTGATGGCCTTCCAGCCTTCGATCGACGAACCGTCGAACATCAGGCCGTCTTCCAGTTCGTCTTCGCCGAGAACGGTCGAGACCATGGTCAGGTGCTGCCACTTGCCCTTCGGGTCAGTGAAGCGCAGGTCGACCCATTCGATTTCCTCGTCCTTGATACGGGCAAGGATGTCCTTTGCAGTTGCCATCGCTGGTCCTTCTTAATGCCCCCGGTGGAGACTGCCGGGGGGTATCTGGGGTGGTTGTCTGGAGGCTGCCCGTCCACAGGCCACCCCCGTTATGCTGCCTGCCGGACGCCAAGGTCCGGCCAAGCCTCAAACTGGTATCTTTATGCCGATCAGATCGAGTGATCAGATAGCATCATCGTTGCGCTCTCCGGTGCGGATGCGCAGTGCGCTTTCGACGGGGATCACGAAGATCTTCCCATCGCCGATGCGGCCGGTCTGAGCAGCCGATGCGATCGCTTCGGCGACCCGGTCGACGAGGGCATCGCCGACAACGACTTCAAGCTTCACCTTGGGCAGGAAATCCACGACATATTCAGCGCCGCGATAGAGTTCGGTATGGCCCTTCTGACGCCCGAAACCCTTGGCTTCGGTCACCGTGATGCCCGATACGCCGATCTCGTGCAGCGCTTCCTTTACTTCATCGAGCTTGAAGGGCTTGATGATCGCTTCGACCTTTTTCACGTCGTTCAGACCCCTGCAACGCGGGCCGGACTACCAAAGCGGCGTTCCGGCAATGATTTCCCGTGCGTGACTACGACTTTACAAGAATCGTGCCACGCGCTGAGGCAAAGCACTAGGCGATCACGTTGCAACGCGAAAGCCGTAAAATCAGGGGCTCGGCAAGATTTGAATCGAATGCGCAAGGACGACATGCGCAAGATTGCGCGGGCTTGTTCAAATCATGCTCAATTTTTGCGCAAGGGTTGCCTGTTTTTTAGGCAGGCAAGTCAGGTCGCGTAGGGCGGCTTGTCGAGGCCTTTCGGGCTCGCGGTGAAGATTTCGCAGCCGTCCTCGGTGATGCCGATGGAATGTTCGAACTGCGCCGAGAGCGAACGGTCGCGCGTCACTGCGGTCCAGCCGTCCTCGAGGATCTTCACGCCGGGCTTGCCGAGATTGATCATCGGTTCGATCGTGAAGAACATGCCGGGCTTGAGTTCCGGGCCGGTTCCGGCGCGGGCGGCGTGGACCACTTCAGGAGCGTCGTGGAACAGGCGGCCGAGACCGTGGCCGCAGAATTCGCGCACGACGCCGTAGCGCTGCTTTTCGGCATGGGCCTGAATCGCAGCGCCGATGTCTCCCAGACGCGCACCGGGCTTGGCCTGTTCGATGCCGATCATCAGGCATTCGTAGGTCACGTCGACCAGACGCCTGGCCTTCAGCGGGACGTCGCCGACGAGATACATGCGGCTGGTATCGCCGTGCCAGCCATCGAGCAGCGGGGTGACGTCGATGTTGACGATGTCGCCGTCCTTCAGGGTCTTTTCCGAAGGAATGCCGTGGCAGACCACGTGGTTGATCGAGATGCAGCACGAATGGGTATAGCCGCGATAGCCAAGCGTTGCCGGGACCGCGCCGCCATCGAGCGTCATCTGGCGGACGACATCATCGAGGTAATCGGTCCGCACGCCGGGCACCACCAGCGGGGCCAGCGCATCGAGGATCTCGGCAGCGAGGCGTCCGGCCTTGCGCATGCCTTCGAAACCTGCGGGCCCATGGAGCTTGATCGTGCCGTCACGCAATTGGACGTCGTGGTCTTCAACGGTCAGATATTCGGTCATGCGCGCCATGTAGCGACATTGCCTGCAAATTGCGAGATGTCCGCGCTGGCTGTTTCATCCGGGCAGGCTTCACCTGGGAAATCGGCGCCTTGCGACGCGCCGCGCCATGCGGCATGTCCTTGTGCAAGATGACTGACAGAAACGCGCTGATCCAGCCCGATCGCGGCCAGCAGGCCATTGCCCTCCATCTGGTCGACAAGGCGACGCTGCCCGACTTTCTAAAGAGCCTCAACGGAGGGCAGCGTGCCGCGCTTGCCGCGCAGAAGTTCGAAGGCGGGGGCTATGAGCATGCGATCGTGCCTGATGGCGACGGCTGGTTCGCCGTGGCGGGCGTGGCCAACGTCAACGACCTGTCTTCGTGGTGCATAGCCAAGCTGGCCGATGTGCTGCCGGGCGGCACCTACCGGCGTGCTGGCGGCGAGCCGGGCAAGGCGCTGCATGGCTGGGTGACAGGGCAATACCGCTTCGACCGCTATCGCAAGGACGCCAAGGATGCCGAACCGCGCATCCTGCTGACAAAGGACGTCGCGCTGATCGAGCCTGCGCTGGCCGAGGCGACGGCGGTGCTGATGGTGCGCGATCTGGTAAACACGCCCGCCGAGGACATGGGGCCGCTGCAACTCGAGGCCGAGGCACGGGCTCTGGCCAAGCGGCATCATGCCGAGGTCCATGTCGTGTCGGGCGATGCGCTGGAGCACGACTATCCGATGGTCCACGCCGTCGGCCGTGCTGCTGCGCGCAGCCATGCGCCGCGCCTGATCGAGATCGAGTGGGGCGATCCCAAACTACCGCGCGTAGCCATCGTCGGCAAGGGGGTGTGCTTCGATTCGGGCGGGCTGGACATCAAGCCGTCCTCGGGCATGGCCTTGATGAAGAAGGACATGGGCGGGGCAGCGCACGCGCTGGGACTTGCGGGGCTGATCATGGCCATGGGCCTGAAGATCCGGCTGCACGTGCTTGTTCCTGCGGTGGAAAATGCCATCTCGGGTAACGCCTTCCGACCGGGCGACATCCTGCGGTCACGCGCAGGGCTTTCGGTGGAGATCACCAACACCGATGCTGAAGGCAGGCTGGTGCTGGGCGATGCGCTGACCCGGGCTTGCGAGTTCAAGCCTGACCTGGTGATCGATTTCGCCACATTGACTGGTGCGGCGCGCGTCGCGCTGGGGCCCGATCTGCCTGCGATGTTCGCGCGCCGGGCGGAAACCGCGCAGGGGCTGCTGTCCGCGGGGATCGAGCGGGACGATCCGTGCTGGCAGCTTCCGTTGCACGAGGGATACCGTGAATACCTGAAGTCTGACGTGGCCGATTTGCAGAATTCGCCCGCGAACGGCTTTGCCGGGGCCAGCGTGGCCGCGCTCTTTCTTGACCGCTTTGTCGGCGAAGGCATTGATTGGGCACACTTCGATACCTTCGCATGGCGCCCTGTGGGCAAGCCGGGCCGTCCCAAGGGCGGCGATGCCTTGGGGCTGCGCTCAGCCTGGGGTCTGCTCAAGAGCCGCTATTCGTGACGCGCCACCGCTTGCCTGACAGCGCCGACGCCGCTAATCGCCCGGCTTTCCTGCTGCGGGGACACCCTGAATTGACTGTCGAAGCCATGCCTCTTTCCACCGACCTGCCGACCGGCCCGCTCCAGTTGACGCGCCCGTCGGACCGCTCGGACAAGCCGCACCTGCCGGTGCGTGGCGATCTTGCGCACATCGGGCTCGCGGGGAAGTACTTCGTGCCGCACTACGCCGTGCCGATGCCGCACGCAGTCAAGGGTGACGCGGTCCTGCGCGGGGCTGGCAAGGCCGATGCGGTGGAACTGCGCGCCTTGGCTGCAGGCGAAGTGTTCGACGTGCTCGACATCGCGGGTGGCTGGGCCTGGGGACAGGCCAAGTCTGATCTGCTCGTCGGCTATGTCGAGATGAGCAAGCTGGAAGCGGTGAAGTGACCACATCGGTTTTCATCGACGGTGCCGCTGGGACGACCGGGCTGGAGATTGCCGAGCGGCTTGCCGGACGCAGCGAATTTGCGCTGATCGCGCTTGATGACGCGCGCCGCAAGGATGACGCGGCGCGGGCCGAGGCGATCAACGATGCCGACGTGGTGATCCTGTGCCTGCCGGACGAAGCCGCGCGTGATGCCGTGGCGATGATCCGCAACGATCGCACCAAAGTGATCGACGCGTCGACCGCGCACCGCGTGGCCGATGGCTGGACTTATGGTTTCCCCGAAATCGTCGGGCGCGAGACGGTGGCAGCGGCCAAGCGGGTTTCCAACCCCGGCTGCTATCCCACCGGCTTCATCGGCTTGCTTGCGCCGCTGGTGCACAACGGCCTGCTGCCTGCCGCGTGGCCCTATAGCTGCAATGCCGTGTCCGGCTACTCGGGCGGCGGCAAGGCGCTGATCGGGCGGTTCGAGGACGATACGGACATCGCCTGGCGCGGTTATGGCCTGACCTTCGGGCACAAGCATGTGCCGGAAATGCAGCGCTATACCGGCGTTGCCATCGCGCCGCTGTTCAGCCCTGCGGTGGTCAATGCCCATCGCGGCATGGTGGTGGAGATCCCGCTGGCGCTGGGGGTGATGCCGGGCAACGTGCCCGCCGATCTGCTGCGCGCGGCGCTGACGCAGTTCTATGCCGGATCGCCGGTCGTGACCGTGGCGCAGGATCTTCCTGCCGATGGCGAGATGCTGATGCGCGCATCGATGGAGCCGTGGGACGGGTTGACGCTGCACGTGATGGGCAGCGCCGATGGTGAGCAGGCGCGACTGGTTGCCGTGCTCGACAATCTGGGCAAGGGGGCGAGCGGCGCTGCGGTGCAGTCGCTGAACCTGATGTCCGGTCTGGACGAGACGGCGGGCCTGCGGCTCTAACTGACATCAAAGCATTTGCGTCCCAGCGAAGGCGGGGACCTCAGTCGGCTTACTCTGATGTTCAGTAACAACACCGTGGCCACCGCCTTCGCGGAGGCGCAGGCATTTTTGCGTGCGCTTGGGCCGCATGCACCAAAAAAGAGGGGCGACATCGCGAGATGCCGCCCCTTCAGTTTCTGGAAACGTGACGTAGAGACTAGTTTTCGTAGAGACTACGCGACGTGGACTTAAAAGTCGGCCTGGAAGCCAACCTTGAAGTAACGGCCCAGGATGCCCTGTCCGCCCTGGATCGGGTTGTAGAGGTATGCACCGTAAGTCACGACATCCACCGGCGGCATCTTGTCGAACAGGTTCAGCGCGGTGAGCGACAGCGTGAAGCGGTCGTTGACCTTGAAGCGCGTCTGCAGGTCGAAGGTGATGTAGCGCGGCACGTCGCAGCCCGAGGGGCTGTAGCCGGGGTTCAGACCACAGTCCTTGTAGCCGGTGCCCTGGTCGACGGCCGAGAGATTGTAGCCACCGAAGTAGTTGAGGGTGGTATTGATCTCGAGGTTGTCGTCGAACTGCAGGCCGTTCAGCCAGTAGCCGTGCCACTTCGGCGTGCCCGAACCTGCGGTCAGGTTGAAGTTGCCGAGCGTGCCGTCATAGCGCTCCACCCCGCCGCCGCTTGCCGTCAGGTCCGACTCCAGCTTGATGATGTAGCTGGCTTCGAGATGGCTGGTGAAGCGGATGTTGTCGGTCAGGTTGACCCTGCCATCGATCTGGAAGTCCAGACCCGACACGCGCTGAGTGTTGGCATTGATCAGCTGCGACTGGACGAAGGCGATGCGCGGCGTCGCGTTCGGGAAGTCGGGGCTGACCGCATCCGGGATCACCGTGTAGCCTGCCGGGATCGGCTGTCCGGCATAGTAGGCCAGCAGCGCGGGCGAGTTCGAAGGCTGGGCAATCACCCCGGTCTTCTTGATGTTGTAGTAGTCGACCGAGATGCTGAAGTTGCGGACCGGCTCGAACAGGAAGCCTGCGGTGAAGCTGCGCGACCGTTCCGGCTTCAGGTTCGGCGAGGCCAGCGTGGTCTGGCCGTAGGAACCGGAGCGGATGTAGGTCGGGCAATCGCTGAACGTGGCGACCGTGCAGCCATACTGGCTGAGGTAGGCATCGTTGAACGCTGCCGAGGTGTTGGTCACGAACCCGGTGGTCGGCAGGGCGTTGGCCTCGCCGAATGACGGAATGCGGAAGCCCTTGGACCAGGTGCCGCGGATCAGGAGCTGGTCGATCGGCTTGAACTTGATCCCGGCTTTGGGGCTGAAGGCGTTCTGGCCGCTCGAATACTTGTCGTAACGACCGGCGAGGTTGACTTCGACCTGTTCGAGGATCGGCGCGTTGACTTCGGCAAAGCCAGAATAGACCCAGCGGCTACCCTTGGTGCCGAAAGCATTCAGAGTGAAGTAGCGCTGCGTAGGGCCGAACGTGTCCGGGTTGCCAGAAGGTGCGTCGACCGCTTCGTAGCGGGCACCTGCGCCCACTGCGACCTGGAGCTTGCCGCCCGGCAGTTCCATCAGGTCCGCGCCGAGCGTGCCTTGGAACTGGACCTGGTCGGAAGTGGCGTTCAGGATCTGCGTCGGGCGCAGGAAGTCGTTCTGGGCCTGCGTGTTCTGGGTCGGATCGACGAAGTTGTAGGTGCCGCGCGCGACTGCGGTCAGCAGGTTGGCGATGTAGACATAGCCTTCCTGACGGCGACGCAGGTCGTCATGCATCGCCGTCGCGCCGAAGTCGAAGTTGATGGTGTCGGTCAGGTCGCCCTTGATGCCGATTGCACCACGATATGCGCGATTGCGGGTTTCGTTGAAGGTCGGGCGGTCGAACAGGCGACCCTGGATGCGGGCCAGCTGGCCGGCAGCGGCAAACGGGTTGTTCGGGTTCAGCGTGCCATTGGTGGCGTTGCAACCGGTGTTGAGCCCGCTGGCATCGCCAACGCCGTTTGCGCAGACATAGACCGGCAGGGTCAGTGCGAACGATCCGGGCGCACGGGTGGCCGAGTTGTTCGAGGTCGAGAAGCCGGGGAACAGGATGCCAGCGTTGGAATTGCGCGCGATCTGTTCCGGCAGGCCGGTGTACGAGGACTTGCTCTGCAGGAAGTTGAACTCGGCGTAGGCCTCGATGCTGTCGTTCAGCATGGCCGTGACACGAGCCGAGACGCCCCAGCGTTCGATGTCAGGCTGGATCACGCCGTACTTGCGCGTAAGATCGACGGTGCAGGTCTGCAACGGCGCGGCAGCGCTGGCAGCAAGCTGCGCCGGCGTGAGCGTGTAGGCGCTGTCGCAGCCAACGTTGTTCAGGAGCTGGAAGCGGCCGAGCGCTGTGGTGTTCGTGGCGTCATAGGGACGAACGATCAGCGGGCCGGTGAAGCCGGTGTAGCTGGTGGCCGTCGGCGAGTTGAGGCGATCATCGCTGCCGCAATCGCCATCGGGCGAGCACACGCCGGTCTGGTTGTCGGTGTTGAACGGATAGCCGCGGTCGCGGTTCATCAGCTTCTTGCTGCGATAGTAGAAGCCCGAGATATAGGCGTTGTAGCCGTCTTCCTCGATGTCGCCCTTGCCGGCGGTCAGCGAGAGGCGATACTGCGGCGCATCGCCCCGCTCGGATACGCCGGCTTCGCCCCGTGCGCGCACGCCTTTGAATTCGCGCTTGGTGATGATGTTGACCACGCCCGCGATCGCGTCGGCGCCGTAGGCTGCCGAAGCGCCGTCACGCAGCACCTGCACGCGGTCGACGATGTCGTCGGGGATGGTGTTGAGGTCGACGAAGTTGCGCGAGCCGTCATCGGCCAGCGGGTAGTAGGCGGCGCGCATGCCGTCGAACAGGACCAGCGTCGAGTTGGTCGAAAGGCCGCGCAGCGAGATGGCCGAGGCACCGGCTGCGAAGGCGCCATTGGCGGTGAACGAGTTGGTCAGCGCCGGGCCGTTGTTGGCGGCCAGCGTCTGCAGGCCTTCCTGCACGGTCGAGATGCCGCGTTGATCGAGGTTCTCCTGCGTCACCGTGGTGACCGGCGAGACGGTCTCGGTATCGGTGCGGCGCAGGATCGAGCCGGTGACGACGATGGTCTGGGCATCGCCGCAGCTGGGATCGTCGGGGGTCGTGCTGCAATCGACGCTTTGCGGCGCGGCAGTTGTAAACGCGTCCTGCGCGAAAGCCGCGGTGGAGATCAGCGCGAAGCCCATCGCCAGCGGTGTTGCGCCCGTACGGAGCGCGGAGAGATACTTGATGTTCACGTGGCAGTCCTCTTGTCCTGAACGTCTGTTTCCATGGACTGGAAGCAGGCCCTTCCACCTCGCTGCGTGGCCTCCGCGAGTGCGGTCGGCTAGCGGCTGGGGGGAGAGAGGCGCCTGTGTGGCGAGGCAGATCGCCGCGTTCAAACGGGAAACCGGAGTTCCCACATTAAACGTTAGTTAGTGTTGTGTTCATGTAACAAGATACTGAAAGATAGATATAAAATATTCTCAGAAACGGTTCGTCGCAAATTGGAAGATATTTAGACATACCTATCGTTAGGAGTAAACTTAATTGCGCAGGAAACTTGTTACGGTTTCAAATCTTGCGCGTCCAGAGCCGTCGTTGAAGAGGTGGAAGGGGCATGGGGAGAGGTTCACGCACGAGCCACAAAATGGTTCCTGGAAAAAATGCACGGACGACATGATCTCCTGCGAAGGGTGCGTAGCGGTTCTCCGTTCCGCGCGCCTCCAGCGATGGACACAGGTGGTCGGGAGTCGTTCGGTGCATCAGGCGGAAAGGCACCGCGCCGAGCGTTGGACAAGAAAAAGGCCCGCACTCCGGGTGGAGGCGGGCCCTTTCAGTCGGCGCAAAGGCGCGCAAGATCAGTCTTCCGGCGCGATCGTCACGCGCAGGCCGTCAAGCGCGCTGGTCAGCTGAACCTGGCAGGACAGGCGCGAGGTTTCGTTGCGGTGGTCCGAGCTGTCGAGCAGGTCGTTCTCGTCTTCGCTCATCGGCGAGACCTTGTCTGCGAACGCGGGGTCGACGTAGATGTGGCAGGTCGCGCACGAGCAGCAGCCGCCGCACAGCGCGAGCAGCTCGTCGAATCCGTTGTCGCGGATCGCTTCCATTACCGACAGGCCGGCATCGGCCTCGACCGTCTTCTCTTCACCCGCACGATTGACAACCACGATCTTCGGCATCGTTCGTTCTCCAAATGCGGCGACGGGTCCAAACGCAGTCCCCGCGCCCCCTGTTCGCCTTTGGACGGCGCTGCTATCGCGCCCTATCGGGTTTGGCAACTGCCGATCCGGCCAAAACTCTGTTGCGGAGAACTAGGGTGGGACTGACGGGCGAGGTCATTCGCGAAGGGCTGGACCACATCGCGGCGCGCAACCCGCTGCTGGCCAGTGCAATCGAGCGGGTGGGTTATCCCGAACCGCGTATCCGTGAGACCGGTTACCGCACGCTGCTGCGCACCATTGTCGGCCAGCAGGTGAGCGTCTCGGCGGCCGCTTCGGTCTGGAACAAGCTGGAGGCGCTGCTGGGCGAGGACATGCCGCCGCATAACTTGCTGGCCGCCGATTTCGATTCGCTGCGGGCCTGCGGGCTGTCGCGCCAGAAGCAGGGTTACGCGCGGTCGTTGTGCGAGCTGGTGGTATCGGGCGAACTCGATCTCGATGCCTTGCCCAAAGATGACGAGGAGGCGATTGCCGAGCTGGTCAGGATCAAGGGCATCGGACGCTGGTCGGCGGAGATCTACCTGCTGTTCGCCGAAGGACGCCCGGACATCTGGCCTGCGGGCGATCTGGCGGTGCAGGTGGGGCTGGGCAAGCTGCTGGGCCTTGCCGAACGACCGAGCGAGAAGGAAACGCGCGCACTGGCCGAGGACTGGCGGCCCCATCGCGGGGCGGCGGCGATCTTTACATGGCATTGCTATAACAATCCGGCGCTGTAATCTGCTGCTGACAATAATGTGAGCAGGAGGGGTGCCGCATGGCGCGCAGGACGATCTTCATAACCGGGGGCGCATCAGGCATCGGGCGCGCGGTGGCGCAGCGCTTTGCGCAAGGCGGCTGGTTCGTGGGGATAGCGGACATCAACGAGCACGGCATGGCCGAGACCGCGACGCTGCTGCCGCCGGGGCAAAGCTCGCTGCACAAGCTGGACGTGCGCGACCGGGCGGCGTGGGATCAGGCTCTGGCCGATTGCGCGAAGGCTGCGGGCGGTGGGATCGATGTGGTGTTCAACAATGCCGGCATTCCGATTGGCGGCGCGATTGTTGACCTGACTTCCGAGGAGATCGAGCGCACGCTCGACATCAATCTCAAGGGCGTGATCTTCGGCGCGCAGGCGGCGCATCCATGGTTGAAGGCAAGTGGGCCGGGATCGTGCCTGCTCAACACGGCGAGCGCGGCGGGAATCTACGGCTCGCCCGGAGCTTCGGTCTATTCCGCGACCAAGTTCGGGGTGCGTGCGATCACCGAATCGCTGGATGGCGAATGGGCGGATGACGGGATCAAGGTGCGCGACCTGATGCCTGGGTTCATTGAGACGCCGCTGCTCGACCACGCCCCCAACCGCGCCAGCAATGAAGACATCCGTACGCGGGTGCGCGGCGCGGGGCTGGAGATCACGCCGGTAAGCGAGGTGGCCGAGGCCGCCTGGGCGGCGGTGCAGGGCGACAAGGTGCATACGCTCGTCGGCAAGACCGCGCGGCGGCTGGCATTCGCCTCACGCTGGATGCCGGGGGCCTTGCGCAAGCAGATGCGGTCTGCGGAGCGGCCTTTGGGGAAGTAGAGAGCTTTGTTTGTGCCGCCCGAGAAAAGCGGGGCCCCGGATCAGGTCCGGGGCGACGCTGGGTCACAGATGTCGCTCAGGCGAAAATTGCCGCATCAGAGATAGGTTTCCATCGCCCGCGCCATCGCTGCATCCCTTGCTGACAGCCCATCGGCATCATGCGTGGTCAGCGTTACTTCCACCCGGTTGTAGACGTTGAACCATTCGGGGTGGTGGTCGGCCTTTTCGGCGTAGAGGGCGACGCGGTTCATGAAGGCCCAGGCCTCGGAGAAATCGCCAAAGCGGAAGGTGCGGGTGATGGCGAGGCCGTCGCTGCGCAATTGCCATTCGGGGAGTTCGGCCAGCAGCGAATCGCGTTCGGCGTCGGTCAGGCGGGCTACGGTCATGATTGGTCCTTCTGGCATCCTTGGCAGTTGCCGCCGTTTCCCCTATCGCGTGTTTCCATGCAAGAGTGCGGTCTCGTCGCCACGGATATTGCCTGCAGGCGCGGGGACCGGATTTTGTTCCGGGGGCTGTCGTTTGCCCTTTCCGAGGGCGAAGTGGTGCATCTGGCCGGGCCTAATGGCATCGGCAAATCGAGCCTGATCCGTATCCTGGCAGGGCTGCTGCGGCCCTTTGCCGGGACGGTGGAGCGCACGGGCGGTCTGGCGCTTTCCGATGAGCGGCTGGCTCTTGATGGGCACGAACCACTCGAGCGCGCTCTGGCGTTCTGGCAGCGGATTGACCGTGCGGCGCAGGTGGAAGCCGACTTCGGGCTGGCTGACCTGCTCGACGTGCCGGTGCGCTATCTTTCCACCGGTCAGCGCAAGCGTGCGGCGCTGGCTCGCGTTGCCGCGAGCGGGGCGCCACTGTGGTTGCTGGACGAGCCGCTGAACGGGCTGGACACGCATTGGTCGTGCATCGCGCAGGCCGCGATCAAGGCGCATTGTGGCGCAGGCGGTGCCGTGATCATCGCTTCGCATCAGCCGCTCTCGCTCGATGCAGTGAAAGTGGTCGAGCTGCTGGACTATCAGCCGTGATCCGCAAGCTCTGGCCGATCTTCGTGCGCGATCTGGTGCTGCTGACGCGCGGCGCGCAAGGGCGGGGCGGGGCTGTGCTGCCGCTGTTGTTCTTCCTTGCAGTGGCGATGCTGTTTCCCTTCGCAGTGGGGCCGGATGCGCGGTTGCTGGCGCGGACCGGGGCGGGGGTGATCTGGGTGGCGGCGCTGCTGGCGGCGATCCTGCCGCTGGACCGTCTGGTCGAGCCGGACGTGGAAGCCGGCATGTTCGACCAGTGGGCCTTGCGCGGGATATCGGAAGAGGCGCTGATTCTGGTGCGCATTGTGGCCCACTGGCTGAGTTTTGGCGTGCCGCTGATGCTGGCTGCGCCGATTTCGGCGGGGTTGCTTTCGCTCGATGCGCAACAACTGTGGACGGTCGAGGTCGGGTTGCTGCTCGGCACGCCGGGGCTGGCGGCGATTGGCGTGACGATTGCGGCGCTGACCGCGGGCTTGCGGGCGGGGGCTGCGCTGGGCGGATTGCTGGCGATTCCGTTGGCGGTGCCGCTCCTGATCTTTGGCGCAGGGTCATTGCAGCCGGGTGGCGAGGGCGGACTGATGCTGCTGGGGGCTTGCAGTTTGGTGGCTATTGCCGTTGCGCCGTTTGCAGGGGGCGGGGCGATCCGCGCCGGCCGCGAGTAGGGCTTGGCGGACCCCAAGCGCAAATTCGTTGGCATTTGCGCGAAGTGCCCCTAACTCGGGGCGCATGATGTCTCCAGCGATTGCACCCGATACCATTTCGCTCATCGGCAACACGCCGCTCGTCCTGCTGAAAGGGCCGAGCGAAGCGGCAGGGGCCGAGATCTACGGCAAGTGCGAGTTCGCCAATCCCGGCGCTTCGGTGAAAGACCGGGCAGCGCTGTGGATCGTGCGCGATGCCGAGGAGCGCGGGGTGTTGAAGCCCGGCGGGACCATCGTGGAAGGCACCGCGGGCAATACCGGGATCGGTCTTGCGCTGGTGGCCAATGCACGCGGCTACAAGTCGGTCATCGTGATGCCCGAGACGCAATCGCGCGAGAAGATGGACACGCTTCGCGCGCTGCGGGCCGAGCTTGTGCTGGTGCCTGCTGCGCCGTTCTCGAACCCGGGGCACTTCGTCCACACCTCGCGCCGCATTGCCGAGGAGACGGAAGGTGCGATCTGGGCCAACCAGTTCGACAACATCGCCAACCGCCGCGCCCACATCGACAGCACCGCGCCCGAAATCTGGGAGCAGATGGAGCACCGCATCGACGGCTTCACGTGCGCTGCAGGTACGGGCGGGACGATTGCGGGCGTGGGCCTTGGTCTGAAGGCGTTTGACGAGAAGGTGACTATCGCGCTCACCGACCCGCACGGCGCGGCGCTCTATAGCTATTACGCCAATGGCGAGTTGAAGGCCGAAGGGTCTTCGGTTGCAGAAGGCATCGGGCAGGGGCGGATCACCGCCAACCTCGAAGGCGCGCCGATCGACACGCAGTTCCGCATCTCGGACGAGGAAGGACTGTACTGGGTCGAACGACTGCTGGCTGACGAAGGCCTGTGCCTTGGCCTTTCGAGCGGGATCAACGTGGCGGGCGCGGTGGCGCTGGCAAAGCAGCTGGGCAAAGGCAGCCGCGTGGCGACGATCCTGTGCGATACGGGCTTCCGCTACCTGTCCTCGCTCTACAATCCCGAGTGGCTCAAGGCCAAGGGACTGCCGGTGTTCCCTTGGCTGGAGCAATAGGCTAGACTGACGCCATGGCAATGTTCGGCTTCCCCGCTGCACGACCGGCTCCCCCTCCGACCGAGGCGGAAGTGGCGGCGGCGAGCGCGCTGGCCCATGTGCCGCCGACGACGCGGGAGTTGCGCGCGCAGGCAGTGCACCGGTTGCAGGTCGGGCTGTTCGGGCTGGCAGGGATGCTTCTGCTGGTCAGCCTTGCCAACGTGATCATGGACCGGGCGAAGTACATTGACGCGAGCGCGGTAAACACCGCTGCGCCCGCCGTGCAGGCGAGCGAGACTTCGGCCAAGGACCCTCTGGCTGATATGGGCGTGGCTCCGCAACTACCGGTGAGTGCCAAGGAAAAGCCATCAGCTTCGCCTTCCCCTGCGGTAAACGCGCCGAAGAACTGACCGGCGATGCGTCGCCGCCTTCTTGTCCTTCTGGCGATTGCCATCGTGGCCGCTGCTGCTGTCTGGGTGTTGGCGGGGCGTAGCAAGCCGGACGAGCGGTCGCTTGGCCTGTTCACCAGCCTGCCGATCATCTGGAGCGAGGCGGGCGATCTCAAAGAGCTGGTCGATGGACCGCAGCAGGCGCACTGGGCCAAAGGCATGCTGGAGCAGCATGGGCATCTGGTCCCGCTCGATACGCTGCTGCAGATATCCCGCCTCGACGCGCTGGTAATTGCGCAGCCCCGACCGCTGATGCCTGAGGAGAACGTCGCCCTCGACACGTGGGTCCGGCAGGGCGGGAAGGTGCTGATATTCGCCGATCCGATGCTGACGCAGGAGAGCGCCTTTGCCCTTGGCGACCGTCGCAGGCCGCAGGATGTCGCTCTGGTTTCGCCGATCCTCGGGCGGTGGGGGCTGGAGTTGCAGTTCGATGACCGCCAGCGGGAAGGCTTGCGGGAAATTGGGGGCGAACACGTTCCTGTGAACCTTGCCGGCGCCTTCCGGTCGAAAGATGGCGGGAAAGACTCCCGCTGTGCGATCACGCCGGATGGTCTGATTGCCCGGTGCAAGATCGGGAAAGGGCGGGCCGTGCTGGTCGCGGATGCCGCAGTGCTCGAAACATCCGATAGCCCGCAATCGCGCGAAACCGCGCTTTCCTATCTACTCGGCGACGCATTTTCGGACTGAACCGCCGTTCCGGTGCGGGAAAACACGGGCCAGAGCCGGGCCGGGCCCATCCTTGCGCTGGACATGTGCCGGATTCCGGACGATTCAGCTGCCACAAATTGAGGCACATCATGGTTATCGCCGCGGTAACGAGCAGAAAAAATGCTACGGAATCATAACTAGTCCGCATTTTCCCGCATTTTCCCCTTTTCGCCCGCCCAGTCCCGCGTTAGTAATGCGTCTATCGGGACGAGTTTCCATTCGCATCCGCGGGGGATGAGTCGGCTTTGCGCGATGGCGCAGGGCCGAGCGAAGGAGCGCGCGTCCGCGAGCGGGGTGTCCAGGCGTGGCGGGAGGGCCGGTAAATCTGGTGGGGCAGGGCTTTTCGCCACGTGGCGAAAAAGGCCGCTTCGTCCTGCCTGCCGACTTCCGCTCAGACATCTACACCGCCTCGGCAAACCAGCGCATCCTCTGCCTCGACAAGCACCCCCGCCTGCCCTGCCTGACCGGATTCGGCCTGTCCCGCCTGGACGAACTGGCAGCAGAGATCGACCGCGAGGAAGAGAAGAAGCTTCGCCTCGGGATCGACTTCGATCGCGATGTTGCCGAGGCGCAAGCCTATGGCTTTACCCGAGTCGGCTTCGATGAAAGCGGTCGCTTCGTCCTGCCTGAATACCTCTCCGAACTGGGGCAGGTGGAGGACGGTCTCTATTTTCAGGGCGGCGGTCGCCAGATCACGATCTGGAGTCCGCGCGTGCTGTTCGAGCAAGGCGAGGCATGGGACACCGCCAAGGCGAACTGCCGTGCCAAGATGGCCGAAGCTGCCAAGGGGAAGCGCAAGTGACCGACGCTCCCGCAAAGGCCCCGCACATTCCCGTGCTGCTCGAGGAAGTGATCGAGGCGCTTGAGCCCAAGCCCGGCGACATCATTGTCGATGCCACGTTCGGCGCTGGCGGCTATACCCGGCGGTTGCTGGAATCGGGTGCGACGGTCCATGCGTTTGACCGCGATCCCGATGCGATCGCTGCGGGAAAGCTCTGGGGAGAAACCTGTGGAAAAGATCCACGGCTGGTTCTCCATGCCCGCCGCTTTTCCGAACTCGCAGAAGGACTTGCGGAGGCCGGAATCGCAGGCGTTCAGGGTGTCGTTTTCGATATCGGGGTAAGCTCCATGCAGCTTGACCAGCCGGGGCGCGGATTTGCCTTCTCATCCGACGGTCCGTTAGACATGCGAATGTCACAGGACGGTCCAAGTGCGGCGGATTTCCTGAATGAAGCAGGCGAGGGGGATATAGCGGACGTTCTCTACCGCTATGGCGAAGAACGCCAGTCGCGCCGGATCGCCCGCGCCATCGTTGCCGCCCGCCCGCTGACCAACACCGGACAATTTGCCAACGTCGTGCGCAAGGCGCTCGGCTATCGCCCCGACATCAAGGGTCCCAAGGCGCAGAAGGATCCGGCCACCCGCAGTTTCCAGGCTGTACGCATTCACGTGAATGGCGAACTGGACGAGCTGATCGCTGGCCTTGCAGCCGCCGAGAAGGTGCTTGCTCCCGGTGGCCGCATCGCAGTGGTGAGCTTCCACAGCCTTGAGGACCGCATCGTCAAACAGTTCCTGCGCGAGGCGGCTGGGGCCGTGCCTGCAGGTTCGCGCCATTTGCCGCAGATGGCTTCCAAGGTTGAGCCGGTCTTCGCCAAGCCTTCGGCCGCGATCCGCCCGACGCCCGCAGAAGAAGAGCGCAACCCCCGCGCTCGCTCTGCCACGCTGCGCTGGGCCGAACGTACCACGGCACCTGCGCGCAATGGTGCCGGGAGGGCTGCGGCATGATCACCACGGCAAGCCGCCTGCGCTCCGTTGGATGGCTCGTTCTGCTCGGTCTGTGCCTGGCGCTGGTCATGGTGCTGGCCTTCCGCGTCAATGCGCTTCGCAGCCAGATTCACCATGCCGAAGCGCGGATCGTCGCGCTCAAGCAGGAGAAGATGTATCTCGAGACCGAGTTCGAGACCCGCTCCAACCAGCAGCAGCTCAAGGCTTGGAACGACGTCGAGTTCGGCTATGCCGCGCCGAGCGCAAGCCAGTACCTCGAGGGTGAGCGCCAGCTGGCCGAGTTGAGTGTGCCGACGCAGCCCGACGCGCCAGAGCCGATCCGCGTGGCCAGCGTGGACGACAGCGTGATCGCCTCGGCGGCTTTTCCCTCAATGGTCTCGCCGCTGACCGGCAAGGTGCTGGCGAGCAACGATCGCAAGGCGGTTTCGCCATCGGACGAGGATGACACCGCCTCTGACCGTCCTGCACGCAAGGTGGCGCACGCCGAGGCGGTCGAGACCTTGAAGGACCGGCTGGGCAAAGTGATCGACGCCCGTCCGCGGGGCCCCGTGCGCAAGGAAACGGCTTCGGAGAAGGAGCGCCCCGCAAAGAAGGCTGAGGCCAAGGTTGCGGAGAAGACCAAGGACGCGCCCAAGGAAAAGGCTGCGGTTGCCAAGGCCGACAAGGCCAAGCCCAAGGTCAAGACTGTCGCAACTGCGGATAAGTCGGCCCCGAAGAAGGACAAGTCGGCTCCGACCCCTCGCGCCGCCAAGGGCAAGGAGGCTAAGGCAGCCCGGTGAACGCACTCACCGCCTCCGCCGCCATCGCCTCGGGCCGCGTCAAGCTGGCCAACGTTCGCCAGCGCTCGCTGGTCGAGGCCAAGGTGCGCGCACTGGTGGTGGCAGGCTTCATCCTGTTCTTCGGGTTTGCCGCACTTGCCCGCATTGCTCAGCTAGGCTTCTTCGAAGGCTCGCCCGAACGGCGCTCGCTGGCCGAAGCGCTGCTGCCTCCGCGCGGGGAGATTACTGATCGAAATGGCGTGCCGCTGGCCCGCGCCTTCCCGTCCTACGCCCTGTGGTACAATCCTAAGGCGTTCGGCGAGAATGGATCGCCGCTGGTCAAGTCGCCCGAGGAAGTGGCCAAGGCGCTGCTCGCGATCTTTCCTGACGCTGACTACAACGATCTGCTCCGCCGCCTGAAGTCCGACAAGCCAAGCTACCTGCGCCAGCGGGTCATGCCCGAAGAGGCCAATCGCATCTTCGCGCTGGGTGAACCCGCCCTCGAATTTCCGCGCGAGAACCAGCGCTATTATCCGCAAGGCTCGCTGGGCGCGCATGTGCTCGGCTATGTCGACAGCGAAGGCCATGGCCATGTCGGCATGGAACAGGTGCTCGAAAAGGACCTGCTCGACCCGGCCAAGCGTGGCAAGCCGGTTGCCCTGTCGATAGATATGCGTGCGCAAGGCGCGCTCGAGGACGAGTTGGGCCGTGGCATGCTGGAAACGGAGGCCAAGGGCGCAGCCGGCGTGATCCTCGATGTAGATACCGGCGAAGTCATCGCGCTTGCCTCGCTGCCCTCGTTCAATCCCAACCGGTCGGACAAGGCGCTGAACAACCTGGTGTTCAACAAGGTCACCAACCAGGTCTATGAGCTCGGCTCCACGTTCAAGCCGCTGTCGATTGCCGCTGCGATCGACGCTGGCGTCGTGACCGATCTTTCGGTGCGCTATCCCTCTGATCGCCCGCTCGAAATCGGCGGTTTCCGCATCCGTGACAGCCATAGCTTCGGCGCATCTCTGAATGTGCCCGAAGCGCTGATCCATTCGTCGAACATCGTCACCGCGCAAGTGGCCGACAAGCTCGGCGGGGCTGGGCTAAAGAAGACGATGGCCGCGCTCGGCATGAACGAGCGGCCCTATATCGAACTGCCAGCGCGCGGTTTCCCGCTCTGGCCGCGCGGGCACGAGAAGACGGGAGAATGGGCCCGGATCACGACGATGACGGTCAGCTATGGCCACGGCATCGCGGTTACTCCGCTCCACCTCGCCGCCGCCTATGCCGCAATGGTCAACGGCGGCATCTGGCGGCCCGCCACCCTGTTCAAGCGCGAACCGACACAGGTTCCCGAGGGGCGCCGGGTCTACAAGGCCTCGACCAGCGCGCGTATGCGCCAGTTGCTGCGGATGATCGTGGTGGATGGTACCGGCAAGAGCGCCAATGCCGCAGGCTTCCGCGTTGGCGGCAAGACCGGTTCGGCGGAAAAGCCGGGCGGCAAGGGTGGCTACAACCGCACGTCGCTCGTTGCGACTTTCGCTGCCGCGTTCCCTATGGACAAGCCACGCTATGTCGTGATCGCCATGCTCGACGAGCCCAAGGGTACGGCTGCGACATCGTTTCAGCGCACTGCCGCTTGGAACGCAGCGCCAATCGTAGGTCGCGTAGTGCCGCGAATCGGACCGTTCCTTGGCGTGGTGCCTGACGACACGCGCGACATCGACATTTCGGATCTTTCGCCGCTCGTCGGCAACGGAGAAGGTGAATGAAGCTCGGGCCGATCCTTGATGCGGCGGGCTTCGCGGTCGAGAACGGCGATGCCAGCGTCACCGGCTTTGCCATCGACCATCGCAAGGTGGCGCCAGGCACGGTGTTCGGCGCGTTTCCCGGCACGCGCTTCAACGGCGAGGATTTCATTGCCGATGCGGTGAAGGCCGGAGCCGTCGCGGTCGTGGCCCGGCCGGAGGCAAAGGTCGAAGGCTCAGTCCATGTCGCCGACGAGGAGCCGCGCCGCGCTTTTGCCGCACTCGCCGCGCACTTCTTCCAGCCGGTGCCCGAAACGGTCGTTGCCGTTACCGGGACCAACGGCAAGACCTCGACCGTGGAGATGACGCGGCAGATCTGGCGGATGGCCGGATACTCTGCGGCTTCGATCGGCACGCTGGGCGTCACAACAGCGGACGAAAGTGTCTCGACTGGCCTCACCACGCCCGACATCGTCACATTCCTCTCGAACATGACCGGCCTTGCCCGCGAAGGCGTGAGCCATGTTGCCTACGAGGCATCGAGTCACGGACTCTCGCAGTACCGCAACGAAGGCCTGCGCGTCGTTGCCGGAGCCTTCACTAACCTCAGCCGCGACCATCTCGATTACCATGCGTCGATGGAGGACTATTTCGCGGCCAAGATGCGCCTGTTCGACCATGTCGTGGAAGAGAGCGGCACGGCCGTCGTCTGGATGGACGACGAATGGTCTGAACGGGCGGTAGAGCACGTCCGCCGACGGGGTCTGCGGCTGCTCGGTGTGGGCGAGCAGGGGACGGAAGTCCGCCTGCTCGCCCGTACGCCCACGCAATTGGGGCAGACGCTGGAGATCGAATTCGAAGGCAAGGCGCGCAAGGTAAACCTGCCGTTGATCGGGGCGTATCAGGCGGCAAATGCGCTGGTTTCGGCAGGGCTGGCTATTGCTTCGGGAACCGATGCCGACAAGGTGTTCGATGCTCTTGGCCGATTGCAGCCGGTGCGCGGGCGTCTGGAGCGCGCTGCGATCAATCGGTCAGGGGCGCCGGTCTATGTCGACTATGCGCATACGCCTGATGCCATCGAAGCCGCGATTGCAGCACTGCGGCCCCACACCGAGGGCCGGTTGATCACGGTGTTCGGCGCAGGCGGTGACCGCGATGGCGGCAAGCGCCCGGAAATGGGCCGCGCGGCTTGTGCAGGCTCTGACCTGGTAATTGTCACGGATGACAATCCTCGTGGCGAAGACCCTGCGGAGATCCGCGCGGCCGTCATGGCAGGCTGCGACGGCAAGGCGCGCGAGATCGGGGATCGCCGCGCCGCGATCGCTGCGGCGATTGCCGAGGCAGGGCGCGACGATATCGTCCTTGTTGCGGGGAAGGGGCACGAACAGGGACAGATCGTGGGCAGGGGCGATGCCGTGCGCGTCTTGCCGTTCGATGACGTACAGGTCGCAAGGGAGTGCACGACATGACCGCCCATCCCGCTCTGATTTCATGGCCCGAGGACCCGTCGGATGCGGCGGGTCTTGCGCTTTGGACAAGCGAGGAAATCGCGCGGGCTACGGGCGGCAGGGCGAGCGGACAGTTTGCAGTGTCCGGCGTCGAGATCGACAGCCGCGAGGTGGTGGAGGGCGATCTGTTCTTCGCGCTCAAGGGTGAGGCTTCGGACGGCCATCGCTACCTCGAGGGCGCGTTCGGGCGCGGAGCGGCGGGCACTGTGGTGGAGCATGGCTGCTTTGGATCGCACATCCTCGTGCCGAACACGTCAAATGCGCTTGAGGATCTGGGAAAGGCCGCGCGAAATCGGGTAGACGCGGGCATCATCGGAGTCACCGGCTCAGCTGGCAAGACCGGGGTCAAGGAAGCGCTCTACGCTGCATTGGACCGCGCCAGCAGGGGCCGTGCCCATCGTTCGGTCAAGAGCTACAACAACCATGTCGGCGTACCGCTCAGCCTTGCGCGGATGCCCGCGCGCACCAGCTTCGGCGTGTTCGAGATGGGCATGAACCACGCTGGCGAGCTTTCGGCGCTGACGCAATTGGTGCGCCCCCATGTGGCGATCGTGACCACCATCGCGCCAGCGCATATCGGCCACTTCTCGGGTGAGGAGGCGATTGCCGACGCCAAGGCGGAGATCTTCGAAGGCCTCGAGCACGGCGGCGTCGCGATCATCCCGCACGACAATCGCCATTACGAACGCCTCCGCGCCAAGGCGGTGCAGCACGCGGAACGGGTGGTCAGCTTTGGCCGCCATGCCGAAGCGAACGTGCGCCTGCTCGATGCGGTGGCGGCGGCCGGTGGGGGGACGCTGGTGACGGCTGACCTCGGCGGGCGCAAGGTGTGCTACACCATTTCGCAGCCGGGCGAGCACTGGGTGGCCAACTCGCTGGCGATCATGGCGGCGGTAGAAGCCATCGGCGGCGATCTGGGCGCGGCGGGGCTGGCGCTGGCCGAGCTGGAAGGCCTTGCCGGACGGGGTGCTCGCCACGAAATCGCTGCCACCGGCGGCGACGGTTCGGGCAAGGCGCTGCTGATCGATGAGAGCTACAACGCCAACCCGGCCTCGATGGCGGTGACGCTGCGCCAGCTTGGCGCAACCCCTGCCGCGCGCCGCGTCGCCATCCTTGGCGCGATGAAGGAACTGGGCGAGGGCGAGGCGCGCTATCACGCCGAACTGGCCGGTCCCGTTGCCGAGGGCAAGGTCGACAGGCTGGTGCTGGTTGGAGCCGAAATGGCGCCACTGGCCGACGTGCTGGGGAAAAACGGCGCGTCCTCGCTTGCCGGTCAGGTCGATGTGACGCATGTGCAGACGGCTTCGGAAGCGGCGGAATGCCTGGCTGCCGATGGCGTGCGCGGGGGTGATGCCATCCTCGTCAAGGGGTCGAATTCGGTGGGACTTGGCGCGATCGTGCGTTCGCTCACCACCAGGGAACGGTGAATGCTCTACCAGCTGGCCGAGTGGCTGCACTTCGAGGGATTCAGCAACCTCATCCGCTACCAGACGTTCCGCGCCGGGGCGACGCTGCTGACCGCGCTGCTGATCGGTCTGATCATCGGCCCGCGCTTCATCAACATGCTGCGCGTGCGTCAGGGCAAGGGCCAGCCGATCCGCGAGGACGGCCCGCAATCGCACCTCGCCAAGCGCGGCACGCCCACCATGGGCGGGCTGATGATCGTCACCGCATTGACGCTGTCGTTGCTGCTGTGGATGGACGTGTCGAGCCGCCTCGTCTGGTCCTGCGTGGTGGTCACGCTGGGCTTCGGACTGATCGGCTTCCTCGATGACTACGACAAGGTCACCAAGTATGCGCACAAGGGCGTGCCGGCCAAGGTGCGCCTTGCCGGCGAGTTCGTGGTAGCTGCCGTAGCTGCGTGGCTGGCTGTTGGCGAAACGCACCTTTACGTTCCGGTTTTCAGCAACCTCTATATTCCGCTGGGGCCGTTCTATTACCTGTTCGCGATCTTCGTGATCGTGGGTGCGGGCAATGCGGTGAACCTGACGGACGGGCTCGACGGCCTGGCGATCATGCCGGTGATCATTGCTGCGGGGACTTTTGCGATCATTGCCTATCTGGCGGGTCGTGTGGACTATTCCAGCTACCTCGGCATTCCGCACGTGAAGGGCGCAGGTGAACTGGCGATCTTCTGTGCGGCGATGATGGGAGCAGGCTTGGCGTTCCTGTGGTTCAACGCGCCGCCTGCGGCCGTGTTCATGGGTGATACCGGCAGTCTCGCTCTAGGCGGTGCTTTGGGCGTGATCGCGGTTGCAGCGCATCACGAGATCGTGTTGGCCATTGTCGGCGGGCTGTTCGTGATGGAGGCCGTGTCGGTGATCGTGCAGGTCGCGGTCTACAAGCGCACCGGCAAGCGCGTGTTCCGCATGGCCCCGATCCACCACCACTTCGAGCAGCTTGGCTGGAAGGAATCGACCGTCGTGATCCGCTTCTGGATCGTGTCGATCGTGCTCGCGCTGATCGGCCTTGCCACGCTGAAGGTGCGATGATCGTCTCGCCCGCCTTTACCGGTAAGCGCTTCGCGGTGCTCGGCCTTGCCCGTTCGGGGCAGGCGAGCGTCGAGGCGCTGCTGGCGGGCGGGGCGGAGGTTACCGTGTGGGACAGCCGCGAGGAACCGCGCGCGGCTTACGAAGGTCGTTGCACCATCGCAGATCCGCTGGCGATAGACCTGACCGGGTTTGCAGGCGTCGTCGTCAGCCCCGGCGTGCCGTTGAACCGCCATCCGATTGCCGCCCACGCCGCCTCCTTCGGGGTGCCGGTGATCGGCGACATCGAACTCTTCGCACAGGCGCGCGCAGACCTTCCGCCGCATCGTGTCGTTGGCATCACTGGTACCAACGGCAAGTCGACAACGACGATGCTGGTCCACCATATCTGCAAGGCGGCGGGGCTAGAAGCGCGGCTCGGCGGGAATATCGGGCTGCCGGTGCTGGGACAGGAGCCTCTGCCAGAGGGCGGTGTCTATGTGCTCGAGCTTTCGAGCTACCAGATCGACCTGACGCAGAGCCTCGATTGCGATGTGGCTGCGCTTATCAATCTCAGCCCCGATCATCTGGATCGCTACAACGGTTTCGAAGGCTATGCCGCAGCCAAGGCGCGACTGTTTCAGATGCAGTCTGGCCGGAACCGCGCAGTATTCGGTTGCGGGGACGAACACACTCTGAAGATCGCGCGCGAAACGTCCGCATCCCATGACGCGGGTTTCGTGCATGTGGTCCAGCCTGATGCGCTTGAGGGACAAGCGGCGTGGCCTTCGTTGCAGGGCCCGCACAACCTCCAGAACGCGGCGATCGCCGTCGAGATTGCGCGCCAGCTTGGCATCGGCGAAGACGTGTGGCGTCCCGCGCTGGCCAGCTTCGTCGGCCTGCCGCACCGGATGGAGCGCGTGGCGGAGGCGGGCGGCGTGCTGTTCGTCAACGACAGCAAGGCGACCAATCCGGCCTCGACCGCGCCTGCGCTGGGGGCGTATCCTCGCATCCACTGGATCCTCGGCGGTCTGCCCAAGAGCGACAATCTCGACGAGTGTGCGCCCTATTTCGATCACGTGGTCGCCGCCTATACAATCGGCGAGGCCGGGCCGATGTTTGCCGACATTCTCGATCCGATCATGCCCGTCACCCGCAGCGAGATGATGTGCGATGCGGTGCGCCAGGCGATGGAGGCAGCGCAACCCGGTGATGTGGTGATGCTCTCGCCAGCCTGCGCCAGCTTCGACCAGTTCCGCGATTTCGAGGCGAGGGGCGACAGCTTCCGCCAGATCGTTGAGGCGCTGATTGCGGATGCCGATGCCCCGTGTCCCCCGGATGCCGGCGCATGAGCACGACGCCGACCCCCACTCGTCTGGTCACCACCACGATGCCCGATGGCGGCGTTCGCGTGGTCGGCCATGGCGCGCGCTTCCGCCGCAGCCGTCGCAGCGAACTGCTGATCTGGTGGCGCGAGATCGACCGCGTGCTGCTGACGCTGATCCTGTCGCTGGTGACCATCGGTTGCATTGCAGTGGCTGCAGCGTCGCCTGCTTCGGCGCATCGCCTTTCCACCAGCAGCAAGTCTCTGGGCGATCTATACTTCTTCTGGATTCACCTGCGCTGGGTTGCGGTGGGGCTGGTCGCGATGTTCTTCGCATCGGTCCTGCCCAAGGAGGCTGCGCGGCGAGGAGCGATCGTGCTGGCTGCGGCGATGGTCGTGGCGCTGGTACTGGTGCCGCTGGTCGGGAGCGAGGTGAAGGGCGCCAAGCGCTGGTTGTGGATCGGTTTCAGCCTGCAACCTTCCGAATTCCTCAAGCCGGGCTTTGCCATTGCGCTGGCGTGGATCCTGTCGTGGCGGGTGCGCGATCCGAATATCCCGGTCATCCCGATCACGGTTGCGATCATGGGCCTTGTCGGCGTGCTGCTGATGGCCCAGCCGGATTTCGGCTCTACCATGTTGTTCGGTGGCGTCTGGTTCGTGCTCGCGCTGCTTTCAGGCCTGTCGGTCAACAAGATCCTCTATGCGATGGGCGCCCTGATCCTTGCTGTCATCGCAGCTTACTTCTTCTATCCCAACGCCACACATCGTATCGACAACTTCATTTCGGGCGGCAGCGAGTTCGACCAGGTCGATCTTGCCATGCGCACTCTGATGAACGGCGGTTGGAGCGGCACCGGCCTCTGGCTCGGCAGCCGCAAGAATGCGCTGCCCGAAGCCCATACCGACTACATCTTTTCGGTGGTGGGTGAGGAATTCGGGCTGATTGCCTGCGCGGTGATCGTCACGATCTATTGCGCGATCGCGCTGCGCGTGCTGATGCGCCTGCTCGACGAGGACGATCTGTTCACTATCCTTGCGGCAGCCGGGCTGACCGCACAGCTGGTCGGGCAGGCGTTCATCAACATCCTTGTGAACCTGCAACTTTTCCCTTCGAAAGGCATGACCTTGCCGCTGATCAGCTACGGCGGATCGTCCACCATCGCGCTGCTCATGGGCGTCGGGCTGCTGCTCGCGATCACGCGGCGCAACCCCTACCTTTCGCGCGAGAAGTTCGACGTAACGGAACTGGTGCGCAAATGAGCGGCGCTTCCAGGCATTACGTGCTCGCGGCAGGCGGCACCGGCGGACACCTCATTCCGGCCTTCGCGCTGGCGGTGGAGCTTGATCGGCGCGGCCACCACGTCGCGCTGGTGACTGACGAGCGTGGCGCGAAAATTCCCGGTAAGCCCGACTTCATGCCTGCACACGTGCTTCCTGCCGGGCGTCTGGCCAAGAATCCGGTCGCGCTGCTCAAGGGCCTGCGCGCGATCTGGCAGGGCCGCGCGATGGCGTTGCGCCTGTTCGAAAGTTTTGAACCGTCCTGCGTGATCGGCTTTGGCGGCTACCCCGCGCTGCCTGCGCTGCTCGGTGCGCATTTGGCCAAGATTCCGACGGTGATCCACGAACAGAACGCGGTGCTGGGGCGGGTGAACCGCTTCCTCGCGAGCCGCGTCGATGCCATCGCGACCGCCTATGGCGAGGTTGACCGGCTCGATCCGAAGCTGTGGGGCAAGGTCCACCGTGTGGGCAATCCGGTGCGGCCGGAAGTGCTGGCGCTGCGCGGTGAACCGTTCCCGGAATTCACCGAGGACAGTCTGTTTCGTGTGTTGGTGACTGGTGGGAGTCAGGGCGCTTCGATCCTGTCGGAGGTGGTGCCCGATGGTCTGGCCATGCTGCCGCCCGCATTGCGCCATCGCTTGCAGGTGACGCAGCAGTGCCGCCCGGAAGACCTCGAAGCGGTTCGCGCGCGCTATGCTGCGCATGAGATTCCAGCGGAACTTGGCACCTATTTTGAAGACATGCAGGCGCGGCTTGCCGGAACGCACCTGTTTATCGGGCGGGCAGGCGCTTCGACCATTGCGGAGCTGACTGCGGTCGGACGCCCCGCTATCCTCGTGCCGCTGCCCATTGCGACGGACGACCATCAGGCCGCCAACACGCGCGAGATGGTCGCGGCAGGTGGCGCGCGCGCTATCCGGCAGACCGGCTTTACCCCCAAGGAACTGGCGAAACAGATTCAGGCCATGGCCCAGCACCCGCACACCCTTGCCAATGCCGCGCACGCCGCGTGGAACTGTGGCCTGCCTAACGCCGTGAGCGATCTTGCCGATCTGGTCGAGAGCTTCGGCGGGGAGCCGATCATGGACGTGATCCGCGTCGATACGCGCAGCCCTGCGAGTTCGGCACAGGGGCAACTGGCATGAAGGGCGTCGGCACCGAGATCGGGACGATCCACTTCGTCGGCATCGGCGGCATCGGCATGTCGGGCATCGCCGAGGTCATGCACAACATGGGCTATTCGGTGCAGGGTTCCGACATGGCCGAAAGCTATGTCGTCGAGGGCCTGCGCTCCCGCGGCATCAAGGTGATGATCGGGCAGAAGACCGAGAACGTCGATGGCGTGGCCGTTGTGGTCACCTCGACCGCCGTGAAGCGCGACAATCCCGAAGTCGTCGCCGCGCTCGAAAACCGAATCCCCGTGGTTCGCCGCGCGGAAATGCTGGCAGAGCTGATGCGGCTCAAGAACACGGTTGCCGTGGCTGGCACGCACGGCAAGACCACGACGACGTCGATGGTCGCCTGCCTGCTCGATGCAGGTGGCGTGGACCCGACCGTGATCAACGGCGGCATCATCAACTCCTACGGCTCCAACGCCCGTCTGGGTGACAGCGAGTGGATGGTGGTGGAGGCCGACGAGAGCGACGGATCGTTCCTGCGTCTTGATGGCACGCTGGCAGTCGTCACCAACATCGACCCCGAGCATCTCGACCATTACGGCAGCTTCGACAAGGTGAAGTCGGCCTTCGTTGAATTCATCGAGAACGTGCCGTTCTATGGCGCGGCGATGCTCTGCATCGATCATCCCGAAGTGCAGGCGATCATCCCCAAGGTGCGCGACCGCCGCGTGGTGACCTATGGTTTCTCCGCGCAAGCTGACGTGCGCGGCGAGGCCGTGACGCCCATTCCCGGCGGCAACCGCTTTACCGCGGTGCTGCGCCAGCGCGATGGTTCGTTCCGCCGGATCGAGGGCATCGAGCTGCCGATGCCGGGCCGTCACAATGTCCAGAACGCGCTGGCAGCTGTGGCTGTGGCGGTGGAGATGGGCGTTTCGGACGACCTGATCCGCACCGGCTTCGGCAAGTTCGGCGGGGTAAAGCGCCGCTTCACCAAGGTGGGTGAGGTGGACGGTGTCACCGTGATCGATGACTACGGCCATCATCCGGTCGAAATCCGCGCCGTTCTTGCAGCAGCGCGTGAGGGTGTGCAGGGCCGCGTCATCGCCGTGGTCCAGCCGCACCGCTTCACCCGGTTGCGCGATCACATGGAAGACTTCCAAGGCGCGTTCAACGATGCGGATGTGGTCTATGCCGCGCCGGTCTATCCGGCCGGCGAACAGCCGATCGAGGGCGTGGACAGCGCCGCCATGGTCGAGGGCATCAAGGCACGCGGGCATCGCTCGGCGCATTTGACCGCCGGGCCGGATGCGCTCGCGAAGGAACTTTCCGCCACGGTGCAGGCAGGAGACATGGTCGTTTGCCTTGGCGCGGGCGATATCACCAAGTGGGCGGCGGGCCTTGCCGATGCGATTGCGCGCGAAAGGGGGCAGGGGTGACCACGCTCACGCTGCCATCGGTTCGCGGCAAGCTGACACCCAATGCACCGCTTGCGCCGATGGTCTGGTTCAAGTCCGGCGGCACGGCTGACTGGCTGTTTGAACCAAAGGACGTGTCCGATCTGCAGGACTTCCTCGCGAGCCTTGCGCCGGAGGTGCCGATCATGGCGCTTGGCCTCGGCTCCAACCTGATCGTGCGCGATGGCGGGGTGCCAGGCGTCGTGGTTCGCCTCGGCAAGGCCTTTGCCAAGGTCGAGAAGCTCGACGAAGTCACGCTGAACTGTGGCGGCGGGGCGAGCGGCATTCTCGTGTCCTCCACCGCGCGCGACAATGGCATTGCGGGCCTAGAATTCCTGCGCTCGATCCCCGGCACGGTCGGCGGCTTCGTGCGGATGAACGGCGGGGCCTATGGGCGCGAGGTCAAGGATGTGCTCGTCGATTGCGACGTTGTGATCCGCTCGGGCGAAATCGCTACGCTGCCGCTGTCGGAACTGGGCTACACCTATCGCCATTCGGACCTGACCGACGGCTCAATTGTAGTTGCTGCGCGGTTCCGGGGTCATCCGGGCGAACACGAGACCATTCAGGCCGAAATGGACCGCATCAGCGCCGCCCGCGAAGCCTCGCAGCCGCTCCGCTCCAAGACCGGCGGCTCCACCTTCAAGAACCCCGAAGGCGGCAAGGCTTGGGAACTGGTCGACAAGGCCGGTTGCCGTGGGCTGACGCTTGGCGGCGCGCAGGTGAGCGAGAAACACACCAACTTCCTGATAAACACCGGTGAGGCGACCAGCGCCGACATTGAAGCCTTGGGCGAGGAAGTGCGCAAGCGCGTTAGGCAAATGTCGGGCGTCGAGCTCGAATGGGAAATCAAGAGGATTGGCAGACCGTGACGCTTCCGAAACTTCATGTCGCGGTGCTGATGGGTGGGTGGTCGAGCGAACGGCCGGTGTCGCTCATGTCGGGCGAGGGCGTGGCCAAGGCGCTTGAGTCCAAGGGCCACGAGGTCACGCGCATCGACATGGACCGCGAGGTTGCGCTGCGCCTCGCCGAGGCCAAGCCCGATGTCGTTTTCAATGCGCTCCACGGCACACCCGGAGAGGACGGCTCGATTCAGGGCCTGATGGACATCATGGGGCTGACCTACACGCACTCAGGCCTCGCCACTTCGGTCATCGCGATCGACAAGGAACTGACCAAGCAGGCGCTGGTGCCGCATGGTATTCCGATGCCCGGTGGGCGCATCGTGCGCACGCAGGAACTATACAAGGGCGATCCCTTGCCGCGCCCTTACGTGCTCAAGCCGGTGAACGAGGGCTCGTCGGTCGGCGTCGCCATCGTCACGGCGGATGGCAACTACGGCAATCCGATCAGCGCCGATGCGCGCGGGCCGTGGCAGGAGTTTGATGAACTTTTGGCCGAACCCTTCATCCGTGGCCGCGAGTTGACCACGGCGGTGATCGGGGATCGCTCGCTGCTCGTCACCGAACTCAAGCCCAAGTCCGGCTTCTACGATTTCGATGCCAAGTACACCGATGGCATGACCGACCATATCTGTCCGGCAGACATCCCCGACGAGATCACCGAAGCCTGCAAGCAGATCGCGCTGCGTTCGCACCAGTTGCTCGGCTGCAAGGGCACCAGCCGCTCGGACTTCCGCTGGGACGATGAACAGGGCGTCGAGGGCCTGTTCCTGCTCGAAGTGAACACCCAGCCGGGTATGACCCCGCTCAGCCTAGTGCCCGAACAGGCCAAGGCGCTGGGCATGGACTATCCCGATCTGGTCGAGGCGATCATTGCCGAGGCCCTGAAAGACGCCAAAGCTGACAGAAGGAAGGTCTGAACCATGGCGCAGACGATCAAGCGTGGCGGAAAGGGCGTGCGGCGGGCTGCGGCTGCGCGCACGACGCAGCGCAAGGTCCAGTCTGCGCGCCAGCAGACCGGGTCGGTGCTCGACACGGTCATGCACTGGCTGCCGTTCAGCGAGGAGACGCTGCACCGGATCGTGATGACTTTGATCCTGGCGGTCGCTGTCGGGATCGTCTGGACTGTCGCGGTCATGGCGGGGATTCCGGCACTAGCGTCTGAACAGGCCGCGCTGATCGCATCAGACGCGGGCTTCAAGGTCAGCCACCTCGAAGTGCGCGGCGTCAACCGCATGAACGAACAGCGCATCTACGAGCGCGTGCTAGGCCAGAACGACCGGGCGATGACCACGCTCGATCTCGCCGCATTGCGCGATGAGCTGAACCAGCTGCCGTGGGTCAAGGACGCCCGCGTCTCGCGCAAGCTGCCCGATACCTTGGTGATCGACATCGTCGAGCGCAGCCCTCACGCGGTGCTGCGCAAGCCCGACCGGATGGTGCTGATCGACGATACCGGCACCGAACTCGAAACCGTGAAGCCCGACAAGGCCAAGGGCATGCTGGTGCTCTCCGGCCTTGGCGTGGGCCAGCGGGTCGAGGATCTGACGCGCTTGCTCGATGCCGCGCCTGCGCTCAAGCCGCAGGTTGCCGAGGCCGAATGGGTGGGCAATCGCCGCTGGAATCTGACCTTCAAGACAGGACAAGTGCTTGCGCTGCCCGAAGGCGACGAGAAATCGGCGGGGGCCTTGCTGAGCTTTGCCCGGATGGACGGCGTCAACCGCCTGCTCGGTGGCAAGGTCGCAGCGTTCGACATGCGCGCACCCGATCGCATCTACATGCGCGTGCCCGGCCACGCCGAAGAAGTCGCCGCGCAGAAGCGTGCCGCAGAACAGGCCAAGGCCGAAGCCAAGCGTCTTGCTGCCGCCGCCAAGAGCGACGAGGGCTGATCCGGCACGATGGCTACGCCCCGCATCACCAAGGTCTTTGCTGCCGTCAACATTGGCTCGTTCCGGGTTTCCGCGATGATCGCTGGGCTATCGGAAACCGGCGAGATGGTCGTTCTGGGATCGGGCCACCGCGCCGCGCAGGGGATCAAGCGCGGCTACGTGACCGACATGCAGGCCGCGACGCATTCGGTACGCGACGCGATCGAGCGCGCCGAGAAGATGGCCAATGTCGATATCCAGAAGGTCTGGATCGGTTGTTCCGGTGCAGGGCTCGCCAGCACCACGGCGCGGGTCGAGGTCGAAGTCGGCGGGCGGCGGATCGAGCAGGACGATATCGAGCACCTGCTGGTGGCAGGACGCGAGGTAATCCAGCCCGATGGCCGAACCGTGCTCCATGCCCAGCCTGCGCACTACACGCTCGATGGCGCCCATGGCGTGCCCAACCCCAAAGGGCTCCATGCCGAGCGGCTGGCAGTCGACATCCACGTGATGCTCGCCGATGGCGCACCTGTGCGCAACATCCGCGAGGCTGTGCAGAACGCGCACCTTGATGTCGAGGCCGTGGTCGGCTCGCCCGTCGCGGCGGGGCATGCCTGCCTGACGCCGGAGGAGCGCGAGCTTGGCGTGGCGCTGGTGGAATTCGGTGCTGAAGTCACTACCGTCTCGGTCTATGCCGCCGGCATGCTGCTCGGCATGCAGGTGATCCAGTACGGGTCGGGCGACATCACGGACGCCATCGCCTCGGCTTTCGGCATCCGCCGCTATCAGGCAGAACGCCTCAAGTGCATGTCCGGCTCGGCCATCGCCAGCCCTGCCGACCACCGCGAGATGATCCCGGTCAATGCGCCGGGCGATCCCGAGGGTGGCCCCGTCGCCCGCCATGCCGATGACAAGAACCGCATTCCGCGTGCGGAACTGATCTCGGTGATCACCCAGCAGCTCGGCTTCTTCACCGAGGAAGTCGGCAAGGCGCTAAAGGCGATGGGCTTTGTCGGCCAGACCGGCCAGCAGGTCGTTCTCACCGGAGGCGGTGCGCAACTGCCGGGGCTTGCAGACTATGCGCAATCGGCGCTCGGGCGCCCGGTCCGCATCGGCTCGCCGCCAACCATGCTGGGTCTTCCGCCGGGCCACGCCACGCCAAGTTCGTCGACGCTGGTCGGCCTCGTGCTCTTTGCTGCGGCCGATCCGGTGGACATTCGCGCGATCGGTCCGGCCTTCGTTCCGACCGGTTCATACAAGGGCATGAACCTGCTGATTCGCCTGTGGCGTGCAGTTAAGGATTACTTCTGAAGCGGGTTTTGAGCCTTACCGCTCCGAACTCGACGAATTGCGGCCTGTCACGCCTATGCAACTTGTGGAAAAGGCAAAACCGCCTTTGATTCGTAAAGCTGCCTTGTGCAACAGGTTAATGTGAAGTTTTGCAATCTCGCTGAACGCGCATGTTTGCCATCAGCGAGGCCAATGACCCGATTGGGAGACCGACTATGAGCATCAACATCGGACCGCCGGCCATCGACGAGCTTCGTCCCCGGATCACGGTGATCGGGGTTGGTGGCGCAGGCGGCAATGCCATCGCCAACATGATCAACGCGCAGATCGAGGGCGTCGAGTTCATCGTCGTCAACACCGACGCGCAGGCGCTGAACAACTCGATCGCGGAAAACCGCATCCAGCTCGGGCCCGACATCACGCAGGGGCTTGGCGCAGGCGCACGTCCCGAAGTCGGCCGCGCCGCTGCCGAAGAGACGATCGAGGAACTCGAGCGTGCGCTGGAAGGCGTGCACATGGTGTTCATCGCCGCTGGCATGGGTGGCGGCACCGGCACCGGGGCGGCTCCGGTCATCGCCGAAGCAGCGCGCCGCAAGGGCGTGCTCACCGTGGGCGTGGTGACCAAGCCATTCCTGTTCGAAGGTACGCGCCGCATGCGCTCGGCCGAAAGCGGTATCGAGGAGCTGCAGAAGCACGTCGATACGCTGATCGTCATTCCCAACCAGAACCTGTTCCTGGTGGCCAAGGCGGAGACGACCTTCAAGGAAGCGTTCCAGCTGGCTGACGAAGTCCTCCAGCAGGGCGTCCGCTCGATCACCGACCTGATGGTCATGCCGGGCCTGATCAACCTCGACTTCGCCGACGTCCGCTCGGTCATGGGCGAGATGGGCAAGGCGATGATGGGCACGGGCGAGGGCGAAGGTCCGAACCGCGCGCTCGAAGCCGCCGAACGCGCCATTGCCAACCCGCTGCTCGATGGCGTTTCGATGCAGGGTGCCAAGGGCGTGATCATCTCGATCATCGGCGGCGACGACATGAAGCTGCTCGAGGTCGACGAAGCCGCTAACCACATTCGTGAACTGGTCGATCCCAATGCGAACATCATCTGGGGCTCGGCCTTCAATCCTGACCTCGATGGCAAGATCCGCGTCTCGGTTGTCGCCACTGGCATCGAACAGAGTCAGGAGCAGGCCGAAATTGCCTCGCGCCCGGTTTCGATCCCCAACACCTCGCGTGGCCCCGCCGTCCCGACGGCAGCGCCCGCCGCACCTGTCTACACGCCGCCCCCGGCCGAGCCTGCGCAACCGGCATGGTCGCCTGCGGCAGAGCAGGTGCAGCCCGCTGCGCCTGCTGCAGAACCGGAGCCCGAACCGTTCGATCTGACGCTCGATCTTTCCGAAGCGCAGGAAGAACACGATCCGGGCGAACTGTCACTGGGTGGCATGGAAGCACCTGTTGAGCCTGCTCCCGAAGCTGCTCCCGCACCTGAACCGGGCCCGGCCATGCCGCGTCTTGGTCGCGCGCCCGAAGCCGAGCCTGCCAAGCCTGCAGGCGGCAGCACCCTGTTCGAACGCATGGCCAATCTTTCGCGCGGCAACCGCGGCGGTGACGATGATGGCGACGACGATGGCAGCGCGCTGAACATTCCGCGCTTCCTCGGCCGTCAAAACAACCAGTAAAATCGGATGAGAGGCGGCACCTGTTGCCGCCGCTTCATCTTGGGATCGGTATAGAGCGCGGCAGGATGATCAACCGCTTCCCCATCGCGCGTTTTCTCGGCACCGACGGCGTGCGCCTGACGGTCGCGTTTCTGCTGGCCACAGCTGCGACCCCGGCCCTCGCACAGGCTTCGGGCAGGGGGGACGATGATCCCGATGGTCCCGTCACGGTATCGCGCCCGGTCGTGCAGTCGACCGCGCAAAGCCCCACGCGCGATCTCAACGCTGCGCTTGCGCGCCTTGCTGCCGATCCGCGCAACGTATCTGCCCTGTTCGATGCCGCCGACGCTGCGCTGAAGCTTGGCGACAGCGATGCTGCCATCGGCTTTCTTGCAAGGGCGGATGAAGTCCAGCCCGGCAACGGCCGAACCAAGGCCTTGATGGGCAAGGCGCAGCTTGTCGCCGAAAATCCTGTTGAAGCGATCCGCTCGTTCGACGAGGCAGAGCGCGCCGGAGCCGATACTTTCGCAATGGCGGCGGATCGCGCGCTGGCCTACGATCTGGTCGGTGACAATGGCCGGGCCCAGCGCTGGTATCAGGTGGCGCTCAGCCGCGGTACCGACGCCGAGATCACGCGCCGCTATGCCATGAGCCTTGCCATCGCGGGCGACCGTCGTGGCGCAGAGGCGCTGCTCGCGCCGCTGATCGAGAAGCAGGACCGTGCGGCATGGCGCACCCGCACCTTCGCCATGGCTGTCACCGGTGGCTCGGACGAGGCGGTGGCCATCGCCTACGCATCGATGCCGCAGGACCTTGCAGCCGGAATTGCGCCCTATCTGCGCTACATGCCGCGCCTCACGCCCGCGCAGCAGGCCGCTGCCGCCAACTTCGGCCGTTTTCCGCGGGCGGCAGACATTGGCCGGGACGATCCGCGCGTTGTCCAGTACGCAGCGCTCAATCCCCGCGCGCCTCGTCAAGCCGAAGCGGGGCTGATCCCGAGCGGCGCTCCGCTTGGACCGTCGGCCGCATCGACGGAAAAGCCAAGCAGAGAAAAGCGTCGTCGTCCGGGCAGGATCGAGACTGTGGCAGCCCCGGCAAGCACGCGTCCTGCAACGACGACCGCGCAACCCACGCCGACCCCTTCGCAGACATATGCAAGCGTGTCGGCACCACCGGCCCCGGCAACAACTCAGCCCGTGGTGCCCCGCCCGACGGTGCTTTCAGCGCTCGACGTGCCACCGGGTTCGGCGCGTCCTGCCGTGCCGCCGATCCGTCTCGCACAGCCGCCTGCCAGTCGGCCTCCGGCCACTCCGACGTCAACACCCACACCTACCACGACGATCGTGTCCTCATCGTCTGCCGTTGCGAAGCCGGGCTTCCAGCAGGACCTCACGGCCCCGCCGCCGGAAGCGCGGGCGCCTGTGCAGGTTGCCGCAGCAACCTCGGCCCCGCCCAAGCCCGCATCGCTTCCGGCTCAACCATCGACGCAGCCTCAGCCGTCACAGACATCATCTGCCGCCCCGCAACCGACGCTGGGCACTGCCGGCAGCTTCGATCTGGCGAAAGTTGGCTCGACCACCACCACCCAGAATGCCCCGGCACCGGCTCCGCCTCCTGTGGCGACCCCGGCTCCACCGTCGCAACCGGTTACGCAAGTTGCAGCAAGCACGCCGACGCCATCTGTCACAACCGCTTCCACCCCGGCCGCAGTGACGACGCCTGTTCAGACCGCTACGGCTTCTCCGCCCCCCCCGCGCGATCTAGCTTCGCTGTTCAAGTCCTTCGCTCCCCCCGAGGAAGAGCGCAAAGCGCAGGTCGCAGCGGTCGACATCACCCGGATTGCGCCCAAGCCCGCCGCGAAGGCGACGAAGGCCGATGCACGCGGTGAGCGCCCCGATGGGCCGACCGATGTGTCGCGCATTCCCGCCAAGGAACCGGAGAAGCCCTCGGCCAAGGAGGCGGTCAAGCTCGGCAAGGACGGCAAGCCGATCAAGGACCCCAAGGCCGCGGCAAAGGATGCCAAGGAGGCAAAGGACGCCAAGGCAAAGAAGGCCGCGCCAAGCCATCCCAGCCGCATCTGGGTTCAGGTCCTGACCGGCGGCAACAAGGACATGATGGACAACGAGTGGCGCCGCCTGGTCAAGGAAGCGCCAGAAGTCCTGCGTGGCCGCAAGCCCTACATCTCGCCTTGGCGCAGCAATTTCCGCCTGCTCACCGGGCCTTTCGAAAGCGAGGCCGACGCGCAGGAATTCGTCACCAGGCTCAAGAAAAGCGGCGTATCCAGCTATCAGTGGACCAGTCCTGCGGGGCAGGCCGTGGACACGCTTTCGCTCAAATAGGCTGACTTGGCAGGAACATGCGCCGAGCAGCGCTGTTCACTCCTTGTCCACAGCTTTCCCACAAGGTTGTCGAGTTTTGCCCAACCGCCTGTTAACCCGCGATTGTCGGGTGGGGGTGTGAACCGCCATTGACGGGGTGAGCAGCAGTCAGGGCAGATCGCCCTGCCGGGCCGACCAGCCGAGGAGGCCCGATCACGTGTTCAGGGGACGTACCATGCGGACCGGCCATGACGACAACGAGCGCGAAGAGGCAGCGCCTGTCGACATGATCGCCTCGTTGTTCGAGGCGCGCGGCTGGCCGTGCGAATTCGTTTCGGATGACGAAGTGACCGGCGAAATCCAGGGGTCCTGGGCGAACTACCAGCTTCGGGCCATCTGGCGGATCGAGGATCACGTCCTGCAGATCCTGTGCCTGCCCGACATTCGCATCCCCGATGACAAGAAGCTTGCCGTCTACGAACTGATGGCGCTGATCAATGAGCAGGTCTGGATCGGCCACTTCGACATCTGGTCGAACGGTTCGGTGCTGCTCTACCGCCATGGTCTCATGCTGGGCGACGAAGGCCTGCTCAGCATCAGCCAGGCGCAGGCAGCGATCGAGGCGGCTGTGGACGAATGCGACCGGTTCTACCCCGCGTTCCAGTTTATCCTGTGGGGCGACAAGAGCCCGGCAGACGCGCTCGCCAGCGCAATGGTGGACGCGGCCGGGGAAGCCTGAGGCTGACAGGGTGGCGTCCCCGCGCATGTGGGGACCTCGGTGTTGTCACCGAACACTGGCGTAAAAGGACCGAGGCCCCCGCCTTCGCGGGGGAGCAGTGCCTTTTTCAGGTTTCCACGTTGCGATGAGCACCGCGCCCCGGCATTGAGCCCGCAAACGCGACTCAAGGAATCTGCCCATGACCATGACCTTCCTCCAGTTCGGCTGCGGCAACATGGGCGGTGCCATGCTCAAGGGCTGGCTCGCAGGCGGTATCGCGCCCCAGACCTTCACCATCGTCGATCCCTATCTCGAAGCTGCCCCGCAGGGCACGCGCCTGCTCAAGGCCGCGCCCGAGGGCGAGGGGGCGTTCGATGTCGTCCTGCTCGGCTTCAAGCCGCAGCAGTTGCCTGATGCTGCTGCTGCCGTGCGTCCCTTCGTAGGTCCGAACACGCTGCTGCTGTCGATCCTCGCCGGTGTCGATCTCGCCACGCTCCGCTCGAACTTCCCCGAAGCCCGCGCAATCGTGCGCGTCATGCCAAATCTCGCCGCAGCGCTCGGCAAGTCGCCGATCGCGCTCGTCGGTGAGGCTGACGCCACTGCGCGCGCCCAGACCGATGTACTGATGGCGCCGCTGGGGCAGGCAGAGTGGCTCTCGGGCGAGGATCAGATGGACCTCGTGACCGCGCTGGCAGGGTCAGGCCCTGCTTTCGTTTATCGCTTCATCGATGCACTGGCCGAAGGCGCAGCCTCGCTCGGGCTTCCCCGCGAGCAGGCGGACCGCCTCGCGCTGTCCATGGTCGAAGGGGCGGCCATGCTCGCCGCAGCCTCCGAACACGGCCCGGGCGAGCTCGCCCGCCGCGTTGCGAGCCCGGGCGGTGTCACGCAAGTCGGCATCGACATTCTGGACAAGGACCGCCGCCTTGTCGCCCTGATGGAAGACACCTTGCGCGGCGCGCGCGACCGCAGCGCAGAAATGACCGAGCAGGCCCGCGCCAAGGCCTGACCCCGCGAAACAATTCGTTACATTTGATTGCCGGTTCATTGCTTCGGTTTCACTTGAAAGCAGGGGCCAAAGCGCCGATATTCCAGTGACGTGGCCAAAGGGGCCACAGAACGGAGCTTTGAAAATGGCAAACTGGAACGACCCTCGGCCCACTGGGACGGGTTTCGGCGCGTCTCCGGGCCTCTCCGGCCTTCAGGGCCGCAGCGAGGTGTTCGATGCGGGCCTGCGTCGCCACATGCTGTCGATCTACAATTACATGGCCTCGGGCGTGCTGCTCTCGGGCATCGTCGCGCTGCTTTCGGCCAATTCCGGCCTTACCCTTGCTCTGCTCGGCACCCCGTTGATCTGGCTGGTCATGCTCTCGCCGCTGGCCTTCGTGATGTTCATGAGCTTCGGTGCGAACAAGTTCTCGACCACCGCGATTCAGGGCATGTTCTGGGGCTTCGCGGTCGCCATGGGTCTGTCGATGTCGACGATCTTCCTCGTCTACACCGGCGCGTCGATCGCCACGACGTTCTTCGCTACCGCTGGTGCCTTCGCGGGTCTGAGCCTCTATGGCTATACCACGAAGAAGGACCTGTCGGGCATGGGCAGCTTCCTGATCATGGGCCTGTTCGGCATCATCATCGCATCGCTGCTGAACATCTTCCTGAAGTCCTCCGGCCTCGCCTGGGCGATCAGCTTCCTCGGCGTCCTGATCTTCGCTGGCCTCACCGCCTACGATACGCAGAAGCTCAAGGAGCAGTATGCCTATGTCGCCGGAACCGATTTCGCTGGCAAGGCGGTCGTCCTCGGCGCGCTGAGCCTCTACCTCGACTTCATCAACATGTTCCAGTTCCTGCTGCAGTTCATGGGCGATCGCCGCTGATCCGCTGAAGCAACCAGACTGAACGAGATTGACCCGGCGGGCCGCAACGGTTCGCCGGGTTTTTCTTTTTCAGGGGATTCTCATGTGTGAGTAGTGGCGCTAGTGTTGCCTTCATCTTGCAGAAAGGATGACCGGCGCAATTTTGCACGTTGCGTCAATGGGATCATCGGCCAATCGGCTACCTTTGGGGGAATGCCAATGTTTCGCTTTCGGCGTCTTCATGCGCCTGCCATCGCGGCAATGGCTCTGGCCATCGGCCTTGCTTCATGCGCACCGCCGCCACCGCCACCACCGCCTCCGCCGCCTCCCCCGCCAAAGGTCGTGGTAATTCCGCCCAAGCCGATGCCGCCCAACGGCGCATCGGACAATATCTTCTTGCCTCCCGCTGATGCGAACGGTTTGCGCCTGTCGGTCAACCGCAACATCACCACCGCGCAGATGGTGTGGAACCTGCGCTCGGCCTACAACGTGGCCGCGCTCAATTGCAGCGCGCCCAAGCACGCCGACATCCTGCCGCGCTACAAGGCCTTCCTGACCACGCATGCCAAGGCGCTGAACGTCGTAAACAAGAAGCTCGATACCGAGTTCAAGGCCAAGTACGGGCAGAAGTTCATCGCCCCGCGCGAGGCTTACATCACCTCGGTCTACAATCACTACGCGCTGCCGCCGACGCTCTCGGACTTCTGCGATGCGGTGATGGCGGTTACGCGCGATGGCGCGGCGATCAAGTCGGCAGAGCTTGAGGCCTTCGCGGTTCGCAGCCTGCCGAGCATCGAAGTCGTGTTCGACGATTTCTACCGCCGCTACGAAGTCTACCGCAATGATCTGGCGATCTGGCAGGCTCAGTACGGCGCACTGGTGAATGCACCGCAGCAGCCGGTCGTGGTCTCGTCCACCACCGTTACCAACCGGAGCGGGGCAGGGAACTGATCGAGAGCCACTGCCAAAGAATCTCGAAAATGCCACTTTTCACGCAAGGGACGCTGCGCTAATGGCGGCGCTCCCTGCGGTTGTCCCGCGGGGCGATACCGGGAACGGGGCCGTAGCTCAGATGGGAGAGCGCGTCGTTCGCAATGACGAGGTCAGGGGTTCGATCCCCCTCGGCTCCACCAGGTATCATCGAACCGCCTGATCGGCAGGCGCCTTGCGGTTCGAGGCTCCAGGAACTCCATGAACGGGACCAACAGGCTCGCTTAGGGGGCCCGGCGCTATTGCATTCGGGCCTGTCAGTGGACATTTTACCGACATGCATTTTCTCGACCAAGCCAAGATTTTCATCCGCTCCGGGCAGGGCGGTCCCGGTGCGGTCAGCTTCCGGCGGGAGAAGTACGAAGAGTACGGCGGTCCCAATGGTGGCAACGGCGGCAAGGGCGGCGACATCGTGTTCGAGGCCGTTGCCGGTCTGAATACCCTGATCGACTTCCGCTACACCCAGCACTTCAAGGCGCAGCGGGGGCAGGGCGGTGCGGGCACCAACCGCACCGGCGCCGGCGGCGAGGATCTCGTGATCAAGGTCCCCGTCGGCACGCAGGTGCTCGATGATGACCGCGAGACCGTACTGCTCGACCTCACCGAAGTGGGCAAGCGCGTCGTTCTTTTGCGCGGCGGCGATGGCGGGCGTGGCAATGCGTCCTACAAGTCCTCGACGAACCGCGCCCCGCGCCAGCACGGCCCCGGTTGGCCCGGCGAGGAAATGTACGTCTGGCTGCGCCTCAAGCTGATGGCGGACGCTGGCCTTGTCGGCCTGCCCAATGCTGGCAAATCGACCTTCATCAACAAGATCACCAACACCAAGGCCAAGGTCGGCGAATATGCCTTCACCACGCTGCGCCCGCAGCTTGGCGTGGTCAGCCATCGCAACCGCGAGTTCGTGCTGGCCGACATTCCCGGCCTGATCGAAGGCGCGGCCGAAGGCGTCGGCATCGGTGACCGCTTCCTTGGCCATATCGAACGCTGCCGGGTGCTGATCCACCTGATCGACATCCACAGCGAGACCGATCCTGCCGAAGCCATGCAGATCGTCGAGGGTGAGCTTGAGGCTTATGGTTCAGGCCTTGATGAAAAGCCGCGCCTGATCGCACTCAACAAGATCGATCTTGTCGACGCCGAACTGGTCAAAGCCTTCACCAAGGAACTGCGCGCAGCCGGCGCGACCAAGGTCTATCCAATCTCGGGCGCAACGGGGAAGGGCATGGACGCCCTGCTCGACGCCGTGCTCGAGCACCTGCCCGCTGCCACGATAACCGAACGCCCGACCGGGCAGGTCGAGGAACAGGCAGACGAGAAGCCCTGGTCGCCGATCTGATCGTCCAAGCGCGCCGCGCGCAGGACCGGTAACCCTTCACGCCCCGTCACAAATACCCTAAGCGGCCCTCATGAAGATCAGCCAGCTTGCCCACCTGACCGACGCCAAGACCTGCCCGCGCCTTGTGGTCAAGGTCGGCTCGGCGCTGCTCGTCGGCAAGGATGGTGCGCCGCGCCGCGAATGGCTGACCGCGCTGGTGGCCGAGATCGCTGCGGCACGCGCGGCCGGGCAGGAAGTCATCGTCGTGTCCTCTGGCGCGATCGCGCTCGGCGCGCGCAAGCTTGGCTTGGCCAAGGGCGGCCGGGGCAGTCTTTCCGATGCCCAGGCCGCGGCGTCGGTCGGGCAAATCGCGCTAGCGGGCCTCTGGGCGGAACTGCTTGCTGCCCATGACCTCACCGCAGCGCAGATCCTGTTGACGCTCGAAGACCTCGAAGACCGCCGCCGTTACCTCAACGTTACCGCCACGCTCGGCACGCTGCTGGCCGCCGGTGCGGTGCCGGTGATCAACGAGAACGATTCCGTCGCCACGCAGGAAATCCGCTTCGGCGACAATGACCGGCTCGCAGCTCGCGTGGGACAGGCGGCAGGCGCCAGCGGCGTGCTGCTGCTGTCCGATATCGACGGCCTCTATGACCGCGACCCGCGCGAGCCCGGCGCAACCCGCATTCCTGTGGTGAAGGGCGTGACGCCTGAAATCCACGCCATGGCCACCGGCGGCTCGTCCTCCGGTCTCGGCTCGGGCGGCATGACCTCGAAGCTGCAGGCGGCAGAGATCGCCGAACTGGCGGGCATGGCGTTGGCCATCATCGATGGCCAGCCCGTATCTCCAATCGGTTCTGCAATGCGCACGGATCGCGGCACGCTGTTCCTGCCGCGCGGGCGCAAGCAGGCGCGCAAGGCGTGGCTGGGCGGGCGGATGCGGATGCGCGGGACCGTCCATGTCGATGCCGGAGCCGCTGCCGCACTGACGCGTGGCTCCAGCCTGCTCGCCGCCGGGATCACCAGCGTCGATGGCGATTTCCAGCGCGGCGATGCCATCGCGGTTGTCGGTCCGGATGGCCAGACTCTCGCGCGCGGCCTGTCCGAATACGACGCCGCCGAATGTGCCCGCCTCAAGGGCCGCCACAGTCGCGAGCACGAAGAGCTTCTCGGTTACGCTCCCCGCTCGGCCCTGATCCATCGCGACCAGATGGTGCTTCTGTAATGGCCGCAGAATTGCTGGCGATTACCGGGGCGACCGGGTTCGTCGGTCAGGCCGTGCTCGATTATGCCGCCCGCGCCGGAATAGAGGTCCGCGCCCTTGCCCGCCGCCCGCAGGATGCCCGTGCCGGGGTCGAATGGGTGCAGGGCGACCTCAACGACAAGCGCGCGCTCCAGCGCCTCGTCGGCCGCGCCAGCGTTGTCCTGCACATTGCCGGCGTGGTCAGCGCGCCGGACGCAAAGGGTTTCGAGGACGGCAACGTCTGGGGCACGCTGAACGTCGTAAACGCTGCGCTCGAAGCTGGCGTGCCGCGCTTCGTCCACGTCTCCTCGCTCTCAGCGCGCGAGCCGGACCTGTCGATCTACGGTCGTTCCAAGCTGCGCGGCGAGAAGATCGTCAAGGCCAGCAGCCTGGACTGGACCGTGGTGCGCCCGCCCGCCGTCTATGGCCCGCGCGATACCGAGATGTTCGAGCTGTTCAAGCTGGCCCGGCGCGGCGTGGTGCCGTTGCCGCCGCAGGGCCACCTTTCGATCATCCACGTCAACGACCTCGCCCGCCTCCTGCTCGCCCTGATTCCCGGCAGCGAGGAGGTGACGCACATGACCTTCGAGCCTGATGACGGCACCCCCGGCGGCTGGACCAACACCGATCTCGCCCGCGCCATTGGCATGGCCATGGGCAAGCGCGCCACCGCGATCAACCTGCCCGCCGGAATGCTGCGCCTCGGCGCAAGGCTCGACGCGCGCTTCCGTGGCAAGGGCGCCAAGCTGACGATGGACCGTGTCGGCTACATGTGCCACCCGGACTGGCGCGCAGGCGAAGGCAACCAGCCCCCGCCCGAACTCTGGCTCCCCCAGGTAGAAACCCGCATGGGCCTCCACGCCACGGCGGCGTGGTATCGCGAGGCCGGCTGGCTGAAGTGATGCGGAACGGGTGGCTTTGTGCCGAAAGGCACTGGTAACGCGCTTAACTTCGATTAACCTTTCCTCCGATTTGGATGAGCCGGGGGCAGGGGATGGCAAGAATGATTTGGGCGGCGCTGCTGGCAGCGCTGGTTTGCTCGATTGGAGCCGTCCCGGCCTTGCCGCAAACCGTGCCCTCCATGGACGTGGCCAATGAGCCGGAGGCGGCTCTTCGCGAGTGCGATCGGCTGATCGAAACGACAAAGGAGCGCGCAGCGCGCGCGCGCCTCTATGCCCAAAGGGCGACGATACTGGCCAAGCTCGACCGGTTGGCCGAGGCTAACGATGCCGTAGTGCGTGCGAGATCTCTCGATACGAAGTCCGAGCCGTCGGTTACTGCAGACATCCTGATCGCTGATGCAAACAACAAGTCCCAGTTGCAGGAATACGGGCAGGCTATCGAACTTGTGCGGGAAGCGAGAGCGCTTCTGTCCAAGGTGCATAACGAAGATAGCGCTGAAATCGCCTTGGCGGACACGATGCTCGGTCGCCTTCTGGTCAGCGAGAGCCAATTTGACGAAGGGATACAACGCACCCGGCATGGCTGGGAGGTAATGAACAAGCTGAGGCCAGTGGGAGACGATGAGCGCATAGATTCGGCGTTTCAGTATGCCATTGCGCTCGTTTACTCTCGCCAGGCGGCTCTGTCGGAGCCTCTTCTTCGCAAGCTGGTTTCGGAAATCGAGACGCTCAAGCCCCGTCAGCCCTATCGGGCAAAGCTGCCCAATCTGCTCGGCACCGAATTGCTGATGCAGGGGCGGATCAACGAGGCGATTCCCTGGCTGCGCCAGTCGGTCGACGTGGGGGAAAAGCTGAAGTCCACGATTATCGGCGAACGTGCCGACGCTCTGTCTGCGCTTGGCGTCGCACTGTTGATGTCTGACCGTCCTGCAGATGCGCTCCCCTTCTTTCAGAAGTCTGCGGAGCAGTTCGCGGTGGCTGGTGCGATACCGTCAACAGCAGGAGCCTATATCAATGGAGGCACCGCTGCGGACCGCGCCGGAGACCGTGCGCTCGGGATGAAGATGCGCGAAACCGGCATCGCCATGCTGGCAAAGATGCCAAGACAGCATGAACTCGCCGTTGCTCTCAATAACTTCAAGTTGGCGCAATCCTATACACACGCAGGGCGGCTGGAGGAAGCGGAAGCAATGGCGCAAGACGCCGCGTCGACCCTCAAGCGTCTTCGTCCCCCAACCCATTTCCAGGCGCTCAACAGCCGCATTTCGCTCGGCTGGATCAAGGCGCGCCGTGGACGGGCGGCAGAGGGGCTGGCCGAAGTCCGCGATGCCTTCCGCACTTCAATCGCGGTCAACAACAGTCTCGAAGTCTCGCAAAACCGCGTCGTCGGCGTGATCGACAATATCGAGGCCTTCAGTCATGCACTCGAAACTGCCATTCTGGCTGGTGACAACGACTTCGCCTTCGAAGTGCTCCAGGTTTTGGTCGAGACCGATGCCAGCCGCGCCGCGGTTGCCGTGACTGCGCGTGAACAGGCGGGGAATACGGAACTCGGCCTGCTTCTGCGCCGACGGCAGGAAGCTGCCGGAAAACTCGCCGATGCTGATGCCGCCCTATTGCGCGCGGCTGGCCTGGAGCAGGGGGCCGAGCGCGCCCCTCTTGAAAAGGCCGTTGCCCACGCTCGCGCTGCGCTTGCCGCACTTGATGCAGAGCTTGACGCCCGGTCTCCGGGCTTCCGCTCGCTGCTCCGTCCCCGCCCGGTCACACTTGCTGAAACGCAGGCGCGCCTTGGCCGAGATGAAACGCTGCTGGTGGTCGAGGAAAGCGATCTCGGCCTTTATACCATGGCACTTACCCATGACCGCATCGCCATTGGCCACGCGCCGATCCGGCGCGAGGCCTTGCGCGGCCTCGTCCGCCGCATCCGCGCGGGAACCGAAAACGGCGCACTCGTTCCCTTCGACACTGCCGCAGCGCATGAAATCTACCAGGTCATTTTCACGCCGGAAGTCCGTGCCCTCGTACCGGAAAAGCAGCGCCTGCGCGTGGTGACCGGCGACATCCTGTCCGCCCTGCCGCTGACGCTTCTTGCCAGCCGTCAGGGCAAGTCGCTGAGCGACACGCGATGGCTGGTCGAAGACCATGCCATCTCGGTCCTGCCTTCGCTCGCCACGCTCGGACAATCGCCGAAGCGGGCAGATGCGCGCCGCGACGTGATCGCAATCGGCGCACCGGCGCTTGGCGGAACACAGGCGATCACGGCCGGGGCCGACATCTTTGCAGGCGGCGAAACCCGCTCCGCACGTGTCAGCCGGCTTGTGTCGCTTCCCGGTGCCGAGCGCGAGATTGCGGCTGTGGCCGCCCATGTCCGCAAGCCTGCGCGGTCGATCCTGCTGACCGGACAGAACGCCACCGAACCTGCCGTTCGCGCGCTGGATTACTCGAACGCTGGCGTCCTGCTCTTCGCCACGCACGGCCTTGTTTCAGGCGCCTTCGATGCGCGCAGCGAACCTGCACTGGTGCTCACCCCGCCAGCGGAAGAAAGCGAGGACAACGACGGCCTGCTAACGGCGTCTGAAGCGGCACGCCTGCGGCTGGATGCGGACTGGGTGATCCTCTCGGCCTGCGACACCGCTGCAGGCGACCAGCCGAGCGCTGCAGGCTACACCGGTCTTGCGCGTGCCTTCCTTTTTGCCGGAGCCCGTCGGGTTGTCGCCAGCCACTGGCCAGTGCGAGACGACGTCGCCGCGCGCCTGTCGGTCGAACTGCTCGATGCGTCGGCCAAGGGAGCCACAGCTGACGAAGCCCTGCGCCGCGCTATCCTCAAGGTGATGAAGCAAGGCAAGCCGGAGGAGGCACGCAATCCGGCGCTTTGGGCTCCGTTCATGGTCGTGGGCAACTGACACCGATTGTGACCACCGATACTTGCGCCAGACGCAAATCCGTGGTCGTCTGCTTGTCCTTTGCCGGTCGAGGGCGAAGTCAGACGGGGGAATGACCATGGAATGGATGCTGATGCCGTACAGGCGCCTTTATGGCGCCATTGCCGGACGCTCGTCACGGCGCGAGTTCTGGATGTTCACTTTGCTGAACTTCATCATCGTCGCAGCGTACATTACCCTTTTCGCAATGGTCTTCGGTGCAAGCGCCTTCGCTCCGGAAAACCTGCAGGCAGGCCTGCTCGGTGGCGGCGTCGCGATCATGCTGCTGCTGTTCATCCCGCTTTATCTCTGGGCGATCGTGACCTTCCCGGCGATGATCGCGGTCACCATCCGGCGGTTCCACGATCTCAATCTGTCGGGCTGGCTCTATGTCCTGTTCGCGGTGCTTGGCTTCGTGCCCTTCGTCAACATCCTGTCGTCGCTCGGCCTGCTGGTGATGATGTGCATCAAGGGCACCGATGGCACCAACAAGTACGGTGCCGATCCGACGCAGCCTGACGATCCGTCGGACGTGTTCGGCTGATGACAGGAGGGATGATGGATTGGCCCACCCGGCGCAGTCCGCTGGACTGGGCTCTGCTGCCCTATCGCCGTTACGCCCGGTTCTCCGGCCGTTCACAGCGGGCCGAGTACTGGTGGTTTACAGCGCTGTTCGCGTTCGCATTTGTCGGAGCGACTGTGCTGGTCTGGCTCGCTGGAGTGGACGTTCCGGCCCTCCTGATCCAGAAGGAGCCGATTCGGGTAGACCAGCTCTTCATCAATCCTCTGGTTGATGTGGTGATCGGTGTGTTCGGGGCCTTTTTTGTTGGTTCGCTGGTCCCGTCGCTCGCAGTTTCGATCCGTCGCTTGCACGATATCGAACGCAGCGGCTGGTGGTATCTCGGCAATACCATCGCGTCGGCGCTGCCGGTGGTCGGCATTTTCTTCAAGGGCGTCTACATCGCCTACATGTGCCGCGACGGTACCACTGGTCCCAATCGCTACGGTCCCGATCCCAAGGACAGGCGCGAGGTCGACCTTTTCTCCTAAAGCTCGCGCAGCACCTGTGCCGGTCGGGTTCGCAGCAGCCCGACCGAGCCTGCCACCGCCAGCACCATCACCAGCGCCACGCCGCCGCCCAGCACGCCAAGGATGCGCGGCCAGTCGGGCAGCCAGTCAAACTCGAACAGCAGCACGATCACGCCCCAAGCGACGCCCGTGCCAAGCACCAGCGCTACGCCTGCCAGCAGCGCGCTGAGCAGTCCGTATTCCGCCAGCAGCAGCACCAGTAACTGCCGCCTGCTTGCACCCAGCACGCGCAGGATCACGTTGTCATAGGTCTTGCGCTCTCGCGCCGCCGCAATCGCGCCCGCGAGCACCGCCATCCCGGCAAGGATCGCCACGCTTGCTGCCGCAAGGATCGCGGTGCCCATCTGCGACAGGATCTCGCGCGCCTGCCCCAGCACCGGCCCGATCTCGATCACCGAGCTTGAGGGCAGAGCCTTCACAAGGCCGCCCAAGATCGCGCGACGCACTTCTGGCGTCTTCGCGCCCTCCGGCAGGCTGATTGTCGCCGCAAGGTTGTGTGGCGCATCGGCAATCGCATTGGGGCTGAACACCAGCACATAGTTGAAGCCCATGTTCTCCCAGTCGATCCGGCGGAACGAGGCGATTGTCGCGCTGCGCTCCACGCCAAGGATCGACACCGCAATCCTGTCGCCCAGCTTCAGGCCCAGCGCCTCGCGCAAGTCATCGTCCACCGATACCAGCGGCTCGCCAGAGTAGCCTTTGGGCCACCAGTCCCCGGCGGTCAGCACGTTGCCTTCGGGCAGTTCGTCCGAATAGGTCAGCCCGCGATCCCCGCGGAGTGGCCAGGCGTTCTCGGGTATCTCCTTCAGGTCCGCCACGCGCGTCATCGCGTTTTGCGGGCCATAGGCGATGATCGAGCCACGCAAGGCTGGCACCTTGCGAATCGCCGCATTTGGCGCTGACGCTTGCACGATCCGGTCGAACTCGGCTGTCTTTCCCTGCGGCAGGTCGAGCACGAAGTAGTCCGGCGCCTTGTTGGGCACGCGCAATGCGATGTTGCCGTCGAGGCTGGTCTGGACCCCCGCCAGCAGCACGAAGGCGGCAAGCCCGAAGCCCAGCGCCACCACCAGCGCCGACGTCTGCGCGCCCGGCCGGTGCAGGTTGGCCAGCGCCATCCGCGCAATCGCGCCCTTGGGCCGCGGCAGCTTCGCCGCCAGCCGCTGCAACCCCCAGCCGAGCGCGGAGAGGAGCAGGAACAGCGCTGCTGCGCCGCCAAGGAACCCGGCCGCCAGCAGCTTCTGCGGCGCGGTCAGCACCGCCAGCGCCACGATCCCGCCAAGCCCCAAAGCGACGGGCAGCACCGCGCCCTGCCAACCACCCGCCAATGGGCTGACCCGCGCTCGCATGAGCGCCATCGCCGGAAACGCCTTGGCCCGCGCCAGCGGCGGCGCGGCAAAAGTCAGCGCGATCAGCGCGCCATAGGCCGCCGCAATCGCCAGCGCGCCCCAGTCCAGCACGAAACCTGCCTCTATCGGCAGCAGTCCTTGCAGCGCTTTCCCGATCAGCGGCGTGATGCTCACCCCGATCACCAGTCCGCCAAGAATCGCCAGCGACGATGCCGCAGCCAATTGCAGCAGGTAGATCCGCGCAATGTCTCCGCCCGAAGCGCCCAGAATCTTGAGCGTGGCGATACTCCCGCGCCGCGCTTCAAGGTAGGAATTGACCCCGTTGCCGATGCCGATCCCGGCAATTGCCAAGGCCGCCAGCGCCACCAGCACGAGGAACTGCCCCATGCGCGAAACGAACCGGTCGAGCCCCGGCGAGGCCTTCTCGCGCGTGCGCACCTCGTATCCCGCCAGTGGGAACTGCGCCTTGATCCGCTCGCCAAGCGCTACCGCATCGGCACTCGCGGGCAGCTTCACCCGCAGCTTCGTGCGCACCATCGATCCGGGCTGCACCAGCTTCGAGGCATCGAGCCCGGCCTTGCTGACAATCACCGTCGGCCCGAGCGAGAAGCCCTCGGCCAGCCGATCGGGTTCGGACCCGATTACCCCGCCGACGGTTAGATCCGCTTCACCCACCCGCAATCGGTCTCCAACGCCAACGCCCAGCCGATCCGCCACGCCCGGCGCAATCCACGCGGCCATGCCCTCAGGCGCACCCGCTGCCTTGCCGCCCTCAAGCGTGAACTGCCCATAAAGCGGCCACTTGCCATCGACCGCCTTCAACTCGACCGGCGTCGTGCGCGTATCATCGGAAGGCACACGCGCCATCGCCTGCAATCGCGCCCCTTCCGAAACCTCGCCCAGCGCTGCAATCGTGGCGCGTTCGTCTGGCGAGGGCATCCGCGCCGCCAGCGTGAATTCCAGATCCCCGCCCAGCATCTCGCGCCCACGCGTCGCCAGCTCGCGCTCGATCGCGCCGGTCAGCGTGCCGATGGCAGACAGGGCGGCGGTCCCGAGGACAAGGCACACCAGTAGCAGTCGCAGGCCCTTGAACCGCCAGTCCAGCCCGCGCCGCGCCAACGCCCATGCGGCGCCCCACGAAAGGTTCACGCGCTGATGTCCGAGACGATGTGGCCATCGGCCAGCCGCACGATCCGCCCGCACCGCGCCGCCAGCGCCTCGTCGTGCGTGACCATGATGAAGGTGGCCCCGGCTTCTGCCGCACGGGCAAACAGAAGGTCGGCCACCGCTTCGCCGGTTGCATGATCGAGATTGCCGGTCGGCTCGTCAGCGAACAGGATCGCAGGCTTTGGCGCGAGCGCACGCGCGATCGCCACGCGCTGCTGCTCCCCGCCCGAAAGCTGCGCCGGATAGTGATGCATCCGATGCCCGAGGCCGACCGCAACAAGCTCAGCCTCTGCACGCGCCATGGCATTCGCCATGCCTGCCAACTCAAGTGGCGTCGCCACGTTCTCCAGCGCCGTCATCGTCGGCAGCAGGTGGAAGGCCTGCAACACGATCCCGATCCGTCCGCGACGCGCTGCTGCAAGGCCGTCTTCGTCGAGCGCGGTGAAGTCTGCGCCCGCCACATTGAGCAAACCACCGCTCGCCCGCTCCAGCCCCGAAAGGATCGCCAGCAGCGACGACTTGCCTGAGCCGGATGGCCCCAGCAGTCCCACCGTCTCGCCCGTACCAACGGAAAGATCGATCCCACGCAGGATTTCGACCCGCGCCTCCCCACTGCCAAGCGAGAGGGTGAGGGCCGAGGCGGCGATTACCGGTTTTGGGGTGCTTGTCACGGGCCTCACGTGGCATAGATTGGTTGCAGCGTGCAACCGGCACTTGGGGGCGCGCCCGAGGAGTTTCAATGCGCCGCTACGCTGTTCTCGCCACGCTTCTAATCGCAGCATGTTCGCCAGAGCAGGCACCCGCACCGCAACCATCGACTTCTGCAACGGCGGCAGCGCCAGTCCCCGTCAACGCCCCGGTGATCCTTGCCTTCGGTGACAGCCTCTACGCCGGATACCAGCTCAACCCCGGCGAGGGCTATCCGCCGCGCCTCGAAGTCGCGCTCAACGCTTCGGGCGTGCCTGCTCGCGTGGTCAATGCAGGCGTATCGGGCGACACGACCGCTGCCGCGCTCCAGCGCCTGACCTTCACGCTAGACAACCAGCCCGTAAAGCCAACCCTCGCGCTCGTCGGGCTCGGCGGCAACGACATGCTGCGCGGGCTGCCCCCGGCCGAAACCCGCGCCAATCTCGACGCGATCCTGACCGAGTTCGACAAGCGGCAGATACCGGTCGTCCTCACCGGAATGCTCGCCGCGCCCAATCTCGGCGCGGACTACCAGAAGCAGTTCAATCCGATCTGGCCCGAGCTTGCGAAGAAGCACAAGGCAGGCCTCGTCCCGTTCTTCCTCGCCCCGGTTCTAGGCAACAAGGCGCTGATGCTGGAGGACAACGTGCACCCCAATGCGCAGGGTGTGGACAGGATCGTGGCGGCGACGAAGGACCAGGTGGCGCAAGCGCTGAAAGCGGCGACAAAACCCTAAGCTCACTGCTCCCCCGCGCAGGCGGGGGCCTCAGGCGTTTTACGCAAATCTTCCGTAACAGCACCGAGGCCCCCGCCTGCGCGGGAGAGCAGGAAACTATTGCGGATGGACCACCCCATCGCGCACCGACCACACCGCGCTTTGATCTGCAATCTCGGCAAAGGGGGCCATCTCCGTCCCCGTCATCCAGACCTGCGCCCCACTCTGGGCCAGCCGTTCGAACAGCGCCGACCGCCGCACCGGATCGAGGTGCGCGGCGATCTCGTCGAGCAGCAGCAGGCGAGGGCGCTCACCCGAAGTCAACCCAGCATGCGCGAGCACGATGGCAATCAGCATCGCCTTCTGCTCCCCGGTCGAGCAATCCGCCGCCGGGGCATTCTTGGCTGCAAGCGTCACCGCCAGATCATCACGATGCGGCCCGGTCAGTGAGCGCCCCGCAGCGCGATCCCGCCGCCGCCCTTCGCGCAGCATAACGCGCAAAGCATCGCTCTCCAGCGGCACTTCGCTGGCATAGCGCAGCGAAGGCCGCGCAAAGGGCTGTTCCGGCACCGTCTCCAGCTCCCGCCCGAGATCAGCCACCAGCGCCGCCCGCGCCGCCGCCATCGCCGCGCCGGCCTCAGCCATCTGCGCTTCGATCCCGTCAAGCCACAGCGGATCTGGCTCGGCAGGTTCGCCCAGCAGACGGTTCCGCTCGCGCAATGCCGTCTCGTAGCGCGTGGCATTGCGCGCGTGTCCGGGCTCCCGCGCCAGCACCAGCCGGTCCAGAAACCGCCGCCGCGATCCGGCGCTTTCGGCAAAGAGCCGATCCATTGCGGGCGTCAGCCAGGTGATCGAAAGCCACTCGCCCAGACGCGCCGCCGGGCCTTCCGCCCCGTTTATCCGCACCATGCGACGGTTCGGGGCCGAAGCATCGGTCGATGTGCCGATCTGCACGCCCCCGTCCTCCATCTCCGCCGCCACGGCAAACCCGCCGCCGCCATCGCGCCCGGCCATCTCCGCCGGCTGTGCCCGCCTGAGGCCCCGCCCCGGCGCAAGCAGGCTGATGGCTTCGAGCACATTGGTCTTGCCCGCGCCGTTCTCCCCCACCAGCACATTGAACGCACGCATTCCCACCAGCCGCGTCGCGGCATGGTTGCGAAAATCGCGCAAGGTGAGGCGGGTGAGGGACATGATCCGTCGGCGTTAGGCGGTTTCAGGGCAAAGTGAAACCTTACCCCCGTCACTCAACCCTTATCACTCAGCCCATGCTTCTTCATGCAATGGCGCAACTGGTCGTAGGTCAACCCGAGGGCTTTTGCCGTCTGCCGCTGGTTGAAGCGGTTACGGCCCAGATGGTGTTCGATGATCGCGCGCTCGTGCGCATCCACCGCGGCGCGCAAGTCTGCCACGCTGTCGAGATCGCCTGAGGGGGCTGCCGCACGCACCGGCGCGCTCGCTCCGCTTTCCACCGTCTCCGGACGTGTCGGCGCGACCGGCTTCCACGGGCTCTCGAACGGATCGAATTGCACGTGGCCGATCGGCTTGGTCCAGTCGTCCCAGCGATAGACGGCGCGCTCCACCACGTTGCGCAACTCGCGCACATTGCCGGGCCATAGGTAGTCTTCCATCGCCTTCTGCACCGAAGCCGAAAAGCCCGGCCAGGAATCCCAGTGCAGTTCCGCGGCCATGCGCCGCCCGAAGTAGTCCGCCAGCACCGCAATGTCGCCTTCGCGCACCCGCAGCGGGGGCAGGGTGATCACCTCGAAGCTCAGCCGGTCGAGCAAGTCCGGGCGGAACCGGCCTTGCTCGGCCATCTTCGGCAGGTCCTCGTTCGTCGCTGCAACGATGCGCACGTCCACCCGCACCGGCTTGCTCGATCCGATCCGGGTGACTTCGCCATATTCAACCGCGCGCAGCAGGCGCTCCTGCGCACCCATCGACAGTGTGCCGAGTTCGTCGAGGAACAAAGTGCCCTTGTCCGCCTCCTCGAAGCGTCCGGTCCGCGCCCGCGTCGCGCCGGTGAAGGCACCTGCCTCGTGCCCGAACAGTTCGGCCTCGATCAGCGTCTCTGGCAGGGCCGCGCAGTTCATCGTCACCAGCGGCTCGGTCCAGCGCGAGGACAGGCGGTGGAGGCGTTCGGCGATCAGTTCCTTGCCGGTCCCGCGCTCCCCGATCACCAGCACAGGGCGACGCATCGGCGCGGCACGGCTCGCGCGCTCGACTGCATCGAGGAACGCGCCTGATTGGCCGATGAACTGAACTTCCCGATCCATGCCACAAGATTAGCGCATTTTCCCAAGTCTCGGCAAGAATTCCCAACATTAAAGGAGGGTGAAGCCCCAAAACTGGCGGATTTCCGCGCTATCCGCAGTTTGGCACGCGCCTTGCTCTACCATGAACATCCGGCAGCGAGCAGGGACGAACTGACAAGTAACCCGCCGAAAGGTCACGAAAATGTACACCGCTCGCTTCTTCTCCACCCAGCTCGGCCGCGCCAGCCTTGCCAGCATCGGTGCGATGGTCGTGATGTGCTGCTTCGCCCTGACCCAGCAGGTGAACGCCGTCCCCACCGTCATGGCCTCGAGCGCTGCGATCACCGGTGAGCTGGCATGATGGCTGACGAGCTCACCCCGATCCGCTCCGAACTTCAGGAGGGTGGCCGCACCACCCGCCTCGATGCGGAACTGGATCGCCTTCGCAATTTCAGCAATGGTGGCGGCAATGGCCAATCCCGCCCCCTCTTCACTCCCGGAGTCAACCTGATGGGTATTTTCTCGCGGACTCGCGACATCATTGCCGCCAATTTCAACGACTTGCTTGATAAGGCGGACGATCCTGCCAAGATGATCCGGATGATCATCATGGAGATGGAAGAGACGCTCGTGGAAGTCCGCGCTTCGGCTGCCCGCACCATTGCCGATCAGAAGGAAATGGGCCGCCACGTGTCCAAGCTGGAACGCCTTCAGGCCGATTGGTCGGAAAAGGCTCAGCTCGCGCTGTCAAAGGACCGCGAGGATCTGGCCCGTGCCGCTCTGGTCGAGAAGAAGAAAGCCGCCGACATGGCCGACCAGCTCAAGACCGAGATCACCGTGCTCGACGATGCGATGCGCGCCTACGAGCAGGACATCGAGAAGCTGCAGACCCGCCTGCGCGAAGCCCGCAGCCGCCAGACCGCGATCGCCGCGCGCCTCGAAAGCGCCGAAAACCGCGTCCGCCTGCGGTCCTTGCTCGCCAGCGAGCGCGTAGACGAGGCAATGGCCCGCTTCGACCAGCTCGAACGCCGCGTAGACTACGCCGAAGGCCGCGCCGACGCGCTCAGCCTCGCCGATGGCAACACCAAGCCCAGCCTCGCCGACGAGATCGCCGCGCTCGCCGGGCAGGACAAGATCGACGAGGAACTCGAAGCGATGAAGCGCCAGCTCGGAAAGGAAGCCTGAGCCATGGACGACATGATCCCGGCCATCGCGATCGTTTCGATCTTCGTTGGCCTGCCCTGGTTGATCCTCCACTACATCACCCGGTGGAAGACCGCACCGACGCTGACAACGGGCGACGAGGCGCTGCTGGAAGAACTCTACCAGCTTGCTCGCCGTCTCGATGAACGCATGGACACCGTCGAGCGCCTCGTCGCTGCCGACAATCCCGAATTCAAGCCCGCGCGGATCATGCATGACCGCGAGACCGACAATCAGAAACTGCGCGAACTCGACCGGATGTTCGCCGAACAGGGAAGGACCTCGAAGTGAACAGCCCACGCACCCGCTTCTATCGCGACAAGGTCAACGGCAAGTTCATGGGCGTCTGCGCCGGGGTTGCCGATTACACCGGGGTCGACGTGCTCTGGGTCCGCCTCGGCGTCGCCCTGTCCACGGTCGCCGGCATGGGATGGCTCACCATTCCGGGCTACTTCATCCTCGGCTTCCTTGCCAACAAGAAGCCCGGCCATCTCTACGGGGACCGTCAGGAGCAGAAGTTCTGGCAGGGCGTACGCCAGTCGCCCACCCGCACTGCCCGCGAGATCCGTGCCGAATTCCGCGACATCGACCGCCGCCTGGCCGATGTCGAGAGCTTCTACGTCAATTCCAACCCGCGCCTCTCGGCCGAAATCGAGAAGCTGCGCTGAGAGCACTACCGACCTGAGGGGACTGAATACCATGAACGTAGCTGAACTCGGTGTGATGATCCCAATCATTGCGCTTTGCATTCCGATCGTCGCGATCTGGACCAAGCATCGCACCAAGATCGCCGAGCTGCAGATCAAGGCCACCGCCGAACTCAGCGCCGAAAAGGCCGCGCAATACGCCCAGCACACCCGCGAACTCGAAGAGCGCGTCCGCGTGCTCGAACGTATCGTCACCGACAAGGGCTTCGACACCGCAGCCCAGATCGAGGCGCTCCGTCGTGACAGTGCCGCGCTCGAAGACAGGAGGCAGTAATGAACTGGGGTGGTCCTGAATTCGTCCTCGCCATCATCGCGATTTCCACCGGCGGCTGGGTGATCAACAACTGGATCCGCGCGCGTCACGGCTATGCCCTCGAAGACGAGTGGGGCGGCAAGACCGACCGGGCCGACCAGGACGCCTACGCCAAGCTGCGCGAGGAAAACGCCTTCCTGCGCGACCAGCTGGACAAGACGCACCAGCGGCTCGCCAATGTCGAGGCCATCGTCACCGACAGCGGCTTCGACGTGTCCCGCCAGATCGAGGCGCTGCGTCCGGCCCAGGAGAAGGCGCAATGAACGAGGATGTCGTCCTGACGCTGGTGTTCATGGTCATCGTCCTGCCGATCGTGCTCGGGATCGGTGCGGATATCTACAAGCGCCGTCTCGCCTTCCGGGAGCGCGAACTGGAACTGCTCTCGAAGCAGACGGCTGAAAAGGCCGCCCAGTACGCCGCCCAGGCTGAACGCCTCGAACAGCGCGTCCGCGTGCTTGAACGCATCGCCACCGAGAACAATTCCGACCTCGCGCTTCAGATCGAGAACCTGCGCGACGTCAAGGTCAACTGAGGACTGCCGCAGTGAGCTTTGGAGCCACCTTGGTCGCTATCGTCGCGATCATCGCCTTTGCCCGGATACGCATGAATCGCGACAACGCCCAACGCGGGTTCCGTGATCAGCCACCGGTCGACCCCGCCTACACCGCCAGCCTCGAACGCGAAGTCGCCGACTTGCGCAAGCGGCTCGAAGTGCTCGACCGCATCGCCACCGACGAAGGCGAAACCCGCCGCCTCTCGCGCGAGATTGAATCCCTTCGCGACCGTTGAACCGCGACAGGCAATGCAACAAGGAGTTGCCGACATGACCTCGGATATCGCCCTTGCTCTCTCCGGCCTCACCGGCCTCGCCATGGTCGCCCTCGCTGCCCTGCGCGGCTGGGACGGCTGGCTCGCCCTCAAGCGCATGGAACTCGAACGCATGGAAACGGGTGACGCAGGAAGCCTCATCGAACTTGCCGACATGCGTGAACGCCTGCGCAAGCTCGAAGCCATCGCTGCAGGGGTGGACCTGTGAGCCGCCACACCGAAGGCGCCGCCAAGGCCGGCATCGGTCTCGGCTCGGCCATCGCTGTCTCCATTTCGTGGAGCCTGCACAAGTCGATCATCTGGGCCCTCGTCCACGGCGTCCTCTCATGGATCTACGTGATCTGGTACGCCCTGACGCGCCCCGGTGGCCTTTCGGGCTAGCTTCCAACCATTCCACCACAACCGTCACCCCGGCGAAGGCCGGGGCCCATAACCTCGCGGTCAGGCATGACATCAGCGTAATGGATCCCGGCCTTCGCCGGGATGACGCGAAGTTTGTGGTGTGATTGACCAATCGCACTCTCCCACACACACCCTCCCTCCCACGCACAACTCTCGTCACCCCTGTGAACCGCCCCGGCTTTCCCGGAGGCTCCTATCTGTGAGAAGGAGCCACGATGAGCGCTACAAGGAACAAGTTCTCGCCTGAGTTTCGCGACCGTGCGGTGCGGATGGTGGAGGAGCACCGGGGAGATTACCCGTCGGAGTGGGCGGCGATGACGTCGATCGCCGGGAAGGTTGGCTGCACGACCGAGACACTGCGCCGCTGGTGCCGTGAGGAGGCGAGCCGACGAGCAGGGCCAGCGGCGCAGGCTGTCAGTGATCGTGATCGGGTCAAGGCCCTGGAGCGCGAGGTCAAGGAACTGCGCCGGGCCAACGAGATCCTTCGCAAAGCCTCGGCATATTTTGCGCAGGCGGAGCTCGACCGCCACGGCAAATGGTGATGTCGTTCATCGACGCTCACCGGAAGGAATTGGGTATCGAGCCGATCTGCCGGGAACTGGCAATCGCCCCTTCCTCCTACCACGAATATGCCGCCCGCCTTGCCGATCCCGGCAGGCGCCCCGCCCGTGTCCGGCGCGATGACGAGATGCGCGAGGCGATCAAGCGCGTCCACGAGAACAGCTTTGGCCTCTATGGTGCCCGCAAGGTCTGGCACCAGATGCGCCGCGAGGGGATCAAGGTGGCCAAGTGCACCGTCGAGCGGCTGATGCGCACCATGGGCCTGGCAGGCGTGCGCCGGGGCAAGACGACGGTGACGACCATCAGCAACCCCAAGGCACCGTGCCCGCTGGACAAGGTCAACCGCGAGTTCCGCGTCAGCCGGCCCAATGCGCTGTGGGTGGTCGACTTCACCTACGTCCATACCTGGGCCGGGTTCGTCTATGTCGCGTTCGTGATCGATGCCTTCGCCCGCCGGATTGTGGGCTGGAAGGTCAGCACCAGCGCCACGGCGGGCTTCGTACTGGATGCCCTGGAGCAGGCGATCCATGCCCGCAGGCCAAGTCCAGATGATGGCTTGATCCACCACAGCGACAGGGGCGTTCAATACCTGGCGATGAACTACACGCAGCGTCTGGCCGAAGCCAACCTCGTGCCGTCTGTGGGCAGCGTCGGCGACAGCTATGACAACGCCTTGGCCGAGACCATCAACGGTCTCTATAAGGCCGAGGTCATCTGGCGGCAGCGCTCATGGCCGAGCGCATCGGCCGTGGAAATGGCAACGCTGCGCTGGGTGGACTGGTTCAACAATCACCGCCTGTTCGGACCCATCGGGCACATCCCACCCGCCGAAGCCGAAGCCAACTACTATGCGGCCAACGAGACCCTCGATATGGTCGCATGACTCAATTGAAAATGCCTCCGGGAAAGCCGGGGCGGTTCACGGCGCAGGCCGGGGCCCATGACCTCACGGTCAGGCAAAACATCAACGCAATGGATCGCTTCTTCCGCCGGGATGACGCCGAAGGAGGGAGCGCCTTGATGCTATGCCCACACAGGCCATGGACGCCACCCCAACCGCTCGCTAATGCCGCTCCATGCGCAGCCTTGAAGACATCCTCGAAGAGTACGAATTCCTCGACGGCGACGAACGCTACCGGCTCCTGATCGAACTCGGTCGCGAGCTTGAAGACATGCCCGATGCCCTGAAGACCGATGCCACGCTGGTGCGCGGATGCTCGGCCAGCGTCTGGGTCTATCCCACGCAAGGCGAGGGCGGAAAGCTCCACTTCCTCGCTGACAGCAATGCCGCGATCACCAAGGGCATCGTGGCGCTGGTCCTCGCCGCCGTGCAGGACAGGCCCGCCGCGCAAGTGGCCGGAACCGACATCGCCGAGGAACTTGCTCCGTTCGACCTGAAGAAGCAGCTGTCCTCGAACCGCACCCAAGGCGTCCCCAACATGATCGCGCTGGTGCGAGAGCACGCCGCGCGCATCGCCGCCACGGCCTGACGGCGGGGCAGGGGACTTGCGCCGCCACCTCTACCTCGCAGGTGGCGTCACTTGCGTTGCCTTGGGCGCGATCGGCGCATTCCTGCCGATCCTGCCCACGGTCCCCTTCCTGCTCCTCGCCACCTTCTGCTTCGCCCGCTCCAACCCCGCGTGGGAGCAGCGCCTGCTTGATCACCCCCGCTATGGCCCGCCCTTGCGCCAGTGGCAGACCCGTCGCGCCATCTCGCGCAAGGCCAAGCAAGGCGCACTGATCGCAATGGGTGCAGGCGTTATTCTCACTGCGGTAACGGCAGGATGGCCGTGGGTGCTGATCCCGGTCGCCGTCATGGGCGTCACCGGCACCTGGATATGGACCCGCGCGGAATGAATGCACCAGTGGCACAAGGACGGATCGTCAGCGTGCAGATGCTGCGCCTGATCGCCGCCAGCCTGGTGCTCCTGCTTCATGCCGAACTCATGGGCTATCATACCGGCCGCTTTCTCGGCGTGCAGCTTTCCCGGCCAGAATGGCTGACCAAGGGCGCCTTCGGGGTCGACCTGTTCTTCGTCATCTCCGGCTTCATCATGGTCCATTCCTCGCAAGGGCTGCACGGCAAGCCGGGTGCGCGCCAGACCTTCCTGTTGCGCCGACTGCTTCGGATCGTGCCACTGTACTGGGCGGGCACTCTTGCCATGCTGGCGTGGCTCACAAAATACGGCCCTGTGCCGGACTCGCGCGGACTGCTCGCGTCGCTGCTGTTCGTCCCCTACGTCTCCGATACCGCCGCCCACCGCATCGCCCCGCTGCTCGAGGTCGGCTGGACGCTCAACTTCGAGATGCTGTTCTACCTGAGCTTTGCCGCCGCGATGGCCGCCAAGGTGCGCGGCACGACCCTGCGTCTGGGCCTCGCGCTTGCGGCTCTGGTCGCCATCGGCAGCGCGGTCGTCCTGCCCATGCCGCTGTGGTACTGGACGCGGCCGATCCTGCTCGAATTCGCAGGCGGCATGGTGCTGGGCCTACTCTACCTGCGCGGCATGACGCTTCCGCCGCTCGCTCGCGTTGCCATGCTCGCAATTGCCGTTGCACTGGTGGCCTATGGCGAGATCGACACTGGCCCGCGCATGACCGGCTGGGAGCGTACCCTGACATGGGGCATCGCCGGAGCCCTCATGCTCGCCGCCACCGTCCTCGGCCCGCTAAAGCTCTGGCACGCCGCCCTGTGGAACCGCGGCGGCGACATTTCCTACGCGCTCTACCTCGTCCACATTCCGCTGATGCTCGCCGTGCAGATGCTCTGGCGCCATTTTCGCTGGCCCTATGGTCCCGGCCTCGAAATCGGTTTCATCGTTCTGGTCTGCACCATTTCAATCATGGTCGCGCACCTGGCGCACCGCTTGTTCGAGCGACCAGTCACCTGCTGGCTCCAGAGCCATCTGACGCTTGCGGCTTAGGTACGGGGGCAGAGCGCGTGCAGTCTGGCCCGTGCTTGCTCGACTGACAGGAACCCAGGTGGCGCAGCTTCGTCAGCCGTGGTAAAGCGCGGGTCATGGGAGAGATCGGGGCCGGGCCTTATCCATGCATTGCCGGTCAGCGTCACGCCGGTGATCGGCTCGCCGACGATTGACCGGAATTCTCGAGCATTCGCCCCCATCCTGAAGGAGTCGATCACGCGGTCGGGGGGTACGTCACTGCCATGAATGGCGTTGATATAGGCGAAAGCTTCATTGTTGCTGATCACGTTCCCCGTCGGTTGCCGGCCTTCCAAAGATCGGAATGCGCCGATCCACGCGGGATATTCGTTTCGCCAACCCAGCACCACGTTCCTGTCGATCTTCGCATTGTCGAGGCCATACATGGCAATGCCATGATAGATCGACGGTCTGACGAAGTTGCACGAGACCGTCACATCCCTCCACCTTCCGATGAAGATATTGATGCCTTGCAGGTTTTTGGAATGTCGGCTGACCGTATCGGAAAGGCAGATGTTCCCGGTAATCGTGACGCGCGAATACGAGGGATTTGCAGCGCTCGTCTGGCCCTGCATGCAATCGGGATGCAGGGAATCACCCGTCGGCCAATGATCTGCAATGACGTTGTCGGCGATGAGGATATCATTGCCTGAAAAGTCCACGCCATCGACCGAAAATCCGCGAATATCGTTGCGTGCCACCGTCACCCGGTCCGACTGGTAGATGACGAAGCCGAAGCGCACGTCGCGGATTTTGCTGTCCTCGAAGCTGATGCAGTCGCCCGCCAGCAGCGCCCCGCTATCGCCTTGCCTCGCCCAGTCGGCGGGAGACGAACTCGCGATGCTACCCGGCCCATCCAGCGTCATCCCGGCGAAGCGGATGTCGCGCGATATCTTCACGTCGGGGCGGGGGCGCGTCGTAACCAGAAAACCCTGTGCTTCGGAACGTGCAGGCGCCACCACCAGATTGCGGAATGTGAAGTTCCGGGCATCGGCCACCGAAATGCCATCGACTTGCGCTTTTGCGCCTGGCGCGGCTGTAATGGTGATAGGCTGATCGTTGGCAAGGCTCGCGATCGCAATGCGTCCGTGGTTTCCAGTCCTCAGCATGATCGTGTCGCCACCATGGACCACGGCGCGCCCGTTCAGGCGCAACGGGATGTCGCGCCAGCTGCCTTTTGCCTTGGCGACCAGCTTTTGCGCCAGCGTCGCATCGCGGATGTGGTCGCCCACAAGGCCGTCGCCGAGCACCTTCGATAGACTGCGCCAGGGCCGCTGGAATGAGCCATCTCCATCATCGCGACCCGCTACGGGATCGACGAAGAAGGTCCTGCCTTTGGCACCGGGTAATGCGGTGAAGCATTGCCTCGGTCGAAGCTCAGAGGCCGAGCTTGCTGTCCCTGCTGTGAAGCCGACCCCGGCCAGCATGATCAGGCCGACCAAGGCCGAGAGCAGCGCCAGCCGCTTGCGCGCGCGGTTTCCCAATGCGTTACCCCATATACTGAAAGATATGTTACCGAGATAACTAAAGGAATGGCTCCGCAAGTCGAAGCGAAAATTCGCCTGCGGCATGCTTATCGACCAGGATTGACATGTTCTTATTTTGTTCCAAATCCGATATGAACCACCTGGACTCGAAGAAATTGGATTCGCACGATGATTTCGCTCACCGTGGGCCCGGCAGGCTCCGGCACTGACTGGCTAGGCTGGACCGCTTCGGTCCTCGGCGCGCTCGCATGGCCGCTGGCTGCGCTGACGATAGCCCTGATCTTCCGCCGCCCTCTGTTGACCCTGCTGGCGCGGCTCGACGAATTGAGTTGGGGCGACAAGTCGGCCCGCTTCGCGCAGCGGCTCGATCGCCTCGAATCCGAAGCGCCGCCGCTGCCGCCGGAGCCCGAAACGGGTCCGGAACTCGCGCTTTCTGGCGATCACGGTCGCTTCCTGCAGTTGCTGGATCTATCGCCCAACGCCGCCGTGCTTGACGCTTGGTCGCGCGTTGAAGATGCGCTCACCGCGCTTGCCCACGATCACCAGATCGCAAGTCCCGATGCCGCCGAAGCCAGCCGGGCGCTTGGCAGGCGCGGCATATTGCCGGCCCGGACGCTCGGCATGATCGGCGAGATGCGCGCACTACGTAACGCCGCCGCCCACAACCAGCCCATCTCCGTCTCCGACGCCCTGCGCTTCCGCAATCTGGCCAAAGGCGTACTGAACGAGATCAGGCTGGCCTGAATTGTAAGAAGAAAGACTTGTCGGATCTTCGGGCTGTCGTATTCAGCCAGTATATGGAGCTTATCTTCGAATTCATCTTCCAGATCTTCGGCGAGATATTGCTGCAGGTGCTGTTCGAGCTGCTTGCGGAGCTTGGCTTGCGCGCATTGGCTGATCCACTCAGAAAGCCCCGTACTCCGGCGTTCTCGATCGTTGGATATACTTTATGGGGCTTGATTGCGGGTGGGATCAGCCTGTTTCTGTTTCCTGCTTCGGCCATCCGGAACCCTGCGTTGCGCGCAATCAACCTTGCGGTCACGCCTCTCGCCATCGGTGCATTCATGGCTCTGATTGGCAGGGCTCGAAACAAGCGGGGTCAGATGCTTGTCCGGCTCGACAGCTTCGGTTACGCTTACCTGTTCGCGTTCTCGATGGCGCTCGTACGCTTCATCTGGGCGAGCTGAGCGCTCAATCCACCGCTTCCCGCAGCACCGCAATCCCCTGCTCGCGTTGCGCCCGCAACTCCCGCTTCAGCGCCAACGGATCGCGCGCGATGATGAAGCCGAAGCTCACCCCGCCCTCCTTGCCGATGGTTGCATGGTGCAGCTTGTGCGCCTGCACCAGCCGCTTGGCATAGCCGCGCTTCGGCACCCAGCGGAACCAGCGCTGATGGACAAGCCCATCGTGCACCAGCGTATAGATCGCCCCGTAAGCCATCACGCCAAGCCCGATGAATGTTGCCGGCCACCACGCCTCGGCCCCCATGACCAGCGGACTGCCCAACATGAAGAAGCTGATCGAGATCGCCGCGCCCACCACCGCATAAAGGTCGTTCTTCTCGAAGAACCCCTCATGCGGCTCGTGATGATCGCGGTGCCAGCCCCAGCCGAAGCCGTGCATCACGTACTTGTGGCTGGACCACGCAACGAATTCCATGACCAGCACGGTGGCAACGATGATCAGGATGGCAACAAGCGTCTGCATGGCCGTGCCATACAACGCGCAAAGCCTCCCCGCGACACATTCTTACACTTTGCCCGAAAGTCGCGACGCCTCGTTTGTCTGCCGTTCAGCCGCGCAAGACCACTATGTCCTCACAGACCAATGAGGAGCTTATCCCATGCGCAAGACCATTCTCGCAGCCGTTCTCGGAACCCTCGTCGCGGGCGTAGCCACCCCGGCGCTCGCTCACGACAATGACCGCTACCCCGGCGGCAACCGCGCCGAAGCTGCCTACATGACGCCGGGCCGCAACGCCGATGTCCGCCGCGACATCTGGCAGCTCGACAACCGCATCGACCGCGCCCAGCGCAACCGCGCCATCTCCCCGCGCGAAGCCCAGGGCCTGCGCCGCGACGCGCGCGACCTCAAGGCAACCTACAATCGCTACGCCGACCGTGGCCTGTCGTCGGGCGAATATCGCACGCTCGAACGCCGTGTCGCCAACATCACCCAGCGCCTGCGCGCCGAGAAGTGGGATCGCGACGGACGTCGTGGCTGAAAGTAAGCGCAGGGCGTAACAAAATTGCGCTTTGTGGAACCAAGGCCCGCCCTTTCCTGCTTGAATTGCGGGAAGGGCGGGCCTAACCGCTGTGCCCATGTCGAACTCTGCAGCACCCCGCACACTCTACCAGAAGATCTGGGACGCCCACGTCGTCGAACAGCGCGACGATGGCACCGCGCTCATCTATATCGACCGTCACCTCGTCCACGAAGTGACCAGCCCGCAGGCCTTCGAAGCCTTGCGCGCAGCCGGTCGCAAGGTGCGCCGCCCCGATCTCACGCTCGCCGTGCCGGACCACAACCTGCCCACGACCGCGCGCCGCACGGCTGACGGAAAGCGCGTTCCCATTGCCGATCCGGAGTCGGCGCAGCAGCTCGAAGCGCTGGAGCGCAACGCCCCCGCCTTCGGCATCCGCTACATCGGCGATGCCGACGCAGAGCAGGGCATCGTGCACGTCGTCGGACCGGAGCAGGGCTTCTCGCTGCCCGGCGCGACCATCGTCTGCGGTGACAGCCACACTGCCTGCCACGGCGGCCTCGGTGCCCTCGCTTTCGGCATAGGCACCAGCGAGGTCGAGCATGTGCTCGCCACGCAGACCCTGCTGCTCAAGCAGTCCAAGTCGATGGAAGTGCGCGTCGAAGGCACGCTGATGCCCGGTGTCACCGCCAAGGACGTCGTCCTGCACATCACCGGCGTATTGGGCGCGGCGGGCGGCACCGGCTCGGTCATCGAATACACCGGGCAGGTCATCCGCGACCTGTCCATCGAAGGCCGCCTGACCATCTCCAACATGGCCATCGAGCACGGCGCCCGCGCCGGGCTGTGCGCCCCCGATGAAAAGACTTTCGCCTACCTCAAGGGCCGCCCCTACGCGCCCAAGGGCGAGGACTGGGACAAGGCCGTGGCCTGGTGGAAGAGCCTCGCCACCGATCCGGGCGCAACCTACGACAAGGTCGTGGTGATCGATGCCAAGGACATCGCACCTTCGGTCACCTGGGGCACCAGCCCCGAAGACGTCCTGCCGATCTGCGGCCTCGTCCCCGCGCCCGAAAGCTTCGCCGATCCGTCCAAGCAGGAAGCCGCCAAGGCCAGCCTCGCCTACATGGGGCTGACCCCCGGCCAGCGCATGGAAGACGTCGAGGTCCAGAACATCTTCATCGGCTCGTGCACCAACAGCCGCATCGAAGACATGCGCGCCGCCGCCGCCGTGCTCAAGGGCCGCAAGAAGGCCGACAACGTCAAGTGGGCGATCGTCGTTCCCGGCTCAGGCCTCGTCAAGAAGCAGGCAGAGGACGAAGGGCTCGACAAGATCTTCACCGAAGCCGGCTTCGAATGGCGCGAGCCCGGCTGTTCGGCCTGCCTCGGCATGAACCCCGACAAGGTGCCCGCGGGCGAACGTTGCGCTTCCACCTCGAACCGCAACTTCGTCGGACGGCAAGGCCCCGGCGCGCGCACCCACCTCGTCAGCCCGGCCATGGCAGCCGCCGCCGCCGTCACCGGCCGCTTGACTGACGTGCGCAAGCTGATCGGCTGACGCAGCCGTGGCAGGCCTTCCGACAGCCGCGCTCCAGCTCGCCGGGTTTCTCATGGCCCATGCGTTCTGGACCGCGTCGGACCTGCCGCCCGGCGGCCACTACCAGCCGCAATCGCTGTGCATGCGCGCTGACGGCAACCGCCAGCTCCAGACATTTGAGGGCGCAACCCCGAAGGATCAGGACGACGCTGCCCGTGCCTTCATCACCGGCGGCGCGGCGCAATGGCCCGATTGCGCCATCGCCCGCCAGGTCAAGGTCGGCACGCCCACCGGCGATGTCGACGCGCTGGTGATCGACGTCGTCCAGTACGGGGGCAGCGTGATGACTGTGGTGCAAGCCTTCCGCCCCGGCCCCCAGGCCTTCCGCCTGTTGGGTGACGAGCTCATGCTCGGCGACAACGGCCCGCTTCCCCCGCTCCCCGCCGCCCAGGCCGCCGCCGCCATGCGCGAAGGCGCGCTCGACCACCCCGGACTCGGCGACAAATGGGAACAATGGGAAACCAACCGCGACCCGGTCAGCCCGCTGGTTCAGAAGTAAGACTGGCCCACTTCCCCAACCCCGCTCATGCTGAGCTTGTCGAAGCATGGCACGCAACCGTGGTTCCGGCACCCTTCGACAGGCTCAGGATGAGCAGAGCGTGGGGACGAAGCGTCCTGCCCCCGATTTACAACGCCCCGCCCGAAGCTTAGCCTCCCCACCCAAACCAAGGAGGGGTGAGCCATGGACATGATCAAGGGCGTGCGCGTGCCCGAACGCGTCTATCGCGGCGTGCTCTGGCTCGTATCCATTGTGTTCGCCGGCTTCATCATCGGCCTCGGCAATCTCGTGATTGGCGATCTGCCGATGGTCGAGGAGCAAGTCTATACTGCCCCTGCCGACGACACCCCCGCGATCCGCGCCGTCCGTGAGGAAATCCGCAAGATTGCCGACAGCAGGACCGCCATCGACGACAAGCTGGAAATCCAGCGGCTCCAGCTTGAACAGGCGCAGCGCCAGTCAGGCACCGCTAATGAAACCTTCAAGGCCTGGATTGCCGCGCGCACCGCTACCACCAACCCCCAGCAGGACCCCGAAGTCCTCGCCCGCACGCGCGAACTCGAACAGCTCAAGGCCAACGAACGCGCGATCCAGCAGGCCATCGCCGCCCTCGAGAACCAGCGCGCCCCGCTCGACCAGCGCGAGAACGCTTTGCGCGGTGAAGAGAACCGCCTGATCACCGACGCCATCCCCGCGCAGGAACGGGCGATGTTCTGGCAGGAACTGCGAGTCTTCGCCTTGCGCTTGGCCATCACCCTGCCGATGCTCGTGGCCGCCACGTGGATGGTGGTGAAGAAGCGCAAGAGCGATCACTGGCCGCTGATGCGCGGCTTCGTGCTGGCTGCCGTGTTCGTGTTCTTCGTCGAACTCGTGCCCTACCTCCCCAGCTACGGCGGCTACATCCGCTACATCGTCGGCATAGTCCTTACCTTTGCCGCCGGGCACTTCCTGATCAAGAACATGCGTGCCTATCTCGCGCATCGGCAGGAGGTCGAAGCCCAGGCCGAACAGGACCGCCGCGCCCGCGTCAGCCATGACGAGGCGTTCAAGAAGATGGCCGCCAAGGTCTGCCCCGGCTGCGACCGACCGATCTCGACCACGGGCGAGGCCGAAGCCAACTTCTGCGTCCACTGCGGCATGACCCTGTTCGACCACTGCCACAGCTGCAACACCCGCAAGATGGCCTTCTTCCGCTTCTGCATGACCTGCGGCACGCCTGCCAAGGACGAGGCGGCTCCGTTGCCGACATGACGACCCGCAAGGCTTCCTTCGCCCCTGTCACCGACGAGCGCACGCAAGTCCTCATCCTCGGCAGTCTGCCCGGCGAAGCGAGCCTTGCCGCCGCGCGTTACTATGCCAACCCGCGCAACCAGTTCTGGCGTCTGGTCAGCGCAGTGATCGCCGAGGACCTCGAAGCGAAGGCATACGACCAGCGCCTCGAAACGCTGCTCGCCCACGGCATCGGCCTGTGGGATTCGATCGGCTCGGCCACCCGGCGCGGCAGTCTCGATACCGCCATTCGCGAGATCGCGCCCAACCCGCTCGCCACGCTCGCAGCCTCGCTTCCCGCCCTGCGCTGCATAGCCTTCAACGGCGCGAAATCGGCGAGCGTCGGCGCGCCGCAACTGGCCGGGGCAGGGGAGTTCACCCTGCTGCGCCTGCCCTCCAGCAGCCCCGCCCACGCCGCGCTGACCTTCGAGGCCAAGCTGGCGCAATGGACGAACTTGCGGAAATTCCTCGCCTGATCCTTGCAATCGTCGCGCGACCGGCCAATCTTCGTCTCCAGATTCAAGGAGTTTCAAGCGTGACCAAGAAGACGGACTGGACCGGCAAGGCAGCCATGGCGGGCGCGGCAATCGGCTCGGCAGCACTGGCCGCCGCCCTCCTCTACGCCTCGCGCCGCAAGGAACGCGCCGAAAAGACCGAACCCAAGGCCCCCCCGGTCGACACACCCGAGACGGACTGAGTTCGCGGGCTTAATGGGCCCCGGCCTCCGCCGGGGCGACGAAAATGAGAGAGCATCTCTCCTGCCCCCGTCATCCCGGCGAAGGCCGGGATCCATAACCTCGCCGTCACGCAACTATCTTGCGCCAAAAGCCTCCACAAAACGGGCATTGCATCACCAAACCCGCAAGCTATAGCGACGCCATGGAACCGGTGAAGCAGATCGAAGGACGGGCCATCCCGTTCGGCCGCAAGAACGTCGATACCGACGTAATCATCCCCGCCAAGTGGCTCAAGACGATCACGCGTCAAGGCCTCGGCAAAGGCGCGTTCGAAGCCCTGCGCGCCGATCCCGACAACATCTTCGACAGCGCCGAATTCTCCGGCTCGCCCATCCTCATCGCGGGCGACAACTTCGGCTGTGGCTCGAGCCGCGAACACGCCGCCTGGGCGCTGGGCGACTTGGGCATCAAGGCCGTAATCGCCCCGTCGTTTTCCGACATCTTTTCCGGCAACGCCTTCAAGAACGGCATTCTCACCGTCGTCCTGCCGCAGGAAGCGATCGACCGCCTGATGGAAGTCGCGCAGACCGATCCCGTCTCGATCGACCTTGAAACACAGACCGTCACAACCCCGTTTCAGGACCGCTTCACTTTCGAGATCGACGCCTTCCGCAAGCATTGTCTGCTGAACGGCCTCGACGAAGTGGGCCTGACCATGGCCCGCGGCGATGCCATCTCCACCCATGAGGCGAAGATGCGCGACAGCCTGCCCTTCCTTGCCCGTGGCACGGATGCCGTAGCGGCAGCTTAATTGCGCGTTTAACGGGGCTTCCCAAGCCCGCCAAAACTTGCTTCCCTATCGCCCAAGCGGATTGATTCCGCACAGGCTTTAGGGAGAATGATCGATGAAAGCTCTACGCACCCACGCGGCGGGCGGCCCCGAAACCCTCGTGCTCGACGACCTGCCCGATCCGGTGCCGGGCAAGGGCGAAGTGCTGGTGCGCGTCCGCGCCTGCTCGATCAACTTCCCCGACACGCTGATGATCCGCGATCTCTACCAGTTCCGGCCGGAGCGTCCCTACGCACCGGGCAGCGAACTGGCGGGCGAGATCGAGGCGCTAGGCGAGGGCGTCACCGGCTGGGCCGTGGGCGATCGCGTGATCGCCATGATCGGCAATGGCGGCCTCGCCGAAAAGGTCGTCGCCCCCGTCGCCCGCCTCTTCGCGCTGCCCGAGGGTGTCGACTACGCCACCGGCGCGTCGCTTCTGATGACCTACGGCACCACGATCCACGGTCTCAAGGATCGCGGCCACATCAAGGTGGGCGATACCGTGCTTGTCCTTGGCGCAGCCGGCGGCGTCGGCCTTTCCGCCATCGAACTCGCCAAGGCCTTCGGCGCCCGCGTGATCGCTGCCGTCTCCAGCGAGGAAAAAGCGCAAGTCGCGCGCGAGGCTGGCGCGGACGACGTCGTGATCTATGGCCGTCCACCCTTCGACAAGGCCCAGTCCAAGGCCCTTGCCGACCAGTTCAAGGCCGCCTGCGGCCCGAACGGCGCGAACATCGTCTATGACATCGTCGGCGGCGACTATTCCGAGCCCGCGCTGCGCGCCATCGCGTGGGAAGGCCGCTTCCTCGTCGTCGGCTTCCCTGCCGGCATTGCGCGCATGCCGCTCAACCTCACCCTGCTGAAATCCTGCGACGTCTGCGGCGTATTCTGGGGCGGCTTCACCACGCGCGAGCCCGAGAAGTTCAAGGCGCAGGTCGCCGAACTGTTCGACCTGCTCAAGGCCGGCAAGATCAATCCCCGCGTCTCGCAGCGCTACACGCTCGACCAGGGCCGCGAAGCCATCGCCCTGCTCGAAAACCGCCAGGCCATGGGCAAGGTCGTCGTCGAAATGATCGGCTGACCTCTGCTTCTCCCCTCCCGGATGCGGGAGGGGAGGGCCTGTCTAGCCCTCACGCTCCGCCGAATAGACCGGCAACCCCAGCCGCCACCAGATCGCCGCACCCCGCAGCCCGAACCCGGCCACCGCCGCCACCGGCCACACCAGCCCCCGGTCCAGCCCCAGCACCGCGCCGCCTGCGCAAAGCACGGACGAGAGCGCCGCTGCCGTCACATACAACTCCGGCCGCATCAGGATCGAGGGCCGCCCTGCCAGCACGTCGCGGATGATCCCGCCCACGCACCCGGTGATCACCCCCATCAGCACCGCAGGCACTGGCGGCACGCCAAACGCCAGAGCCTTGGCCGTCCCCAGCACAGCGTAAGCGCCGAGCCCCGCCGCGTCGGCCCATTCCAGCACAGGCCAATTTTTGACGGGAGCTTCCCACCAGCGATGCGGCGTGAACCAAGCGACCAGCGCCACGCCAAGGCACACCGGCGCCACCCACGGATCGCGCACCCAGAACACCGGCGCTCCGATCAGCAGGTCGCGCACCGAACCCCCGCCCACGCCCGTCACCAGCGCAAAGAACGCCATCGTCACGAACGTCTGCCGCAATTGCGCCGCGAGCAGCGCGCCGGTCAGCGCGAACACCGCAATGCCGACAAGATCGAGCAGCCCGATCAGCGCGGAAAGGTCGGCACTGGGCATATCAGGCATCGAATCCGGCCTCCTGCGCCAACAGTGCGACGAGTTCTCCCGCAGGCATCGGCCGCGCCCGCGCAAAGGCCGTTCCCGCCCAATGCGCGCCCCAGCCGGGTTCGCCCGCAGCCTTAGCCGCCCCGATCAGCGCCTTGCCCGCATCGTAAGTCATGGGGTAGCCCGGAATCGTCGCAGAAGTCTCCTTCGCCCAAGCCACGAAGGCATTGTCCAGACACCGTGCCGGTCGCCCGGAAATCGCCGCCGTCAACGTCGTTCCCGCAGCCTCGGTCAGCAAGACACGATAGCCTTCGTCCGCCGCGCTTTCCGGGCAGCCGACGAACGCCGTGCCCATCTGCACTGCATCCGCTCCAGCAGCCAGCGCTGCACGAATGTCCGCCCCATCCATGATCCCGCCCGCGGCAATCACCGGAACCGCGATCGGCTCGGCAAGCTGTCGCACCAGATCCAGCGTGTCCAATTGCGCATCCGGCACAGCAGGATCGAACACCCCGCGATGCCCACCTGCCTCGAACCCTTGCGCGACGATGGCATCCATACCTGCCGCCACGCCCGCCTCGGCCTCGGCCAAAGACGTCGCGCTCGCAAACAGCAGGCACCCCCGCGCCTTCAACGCCGCCACCGCGTCGGGCCGGGGCAGACCGAAATGGAAGCTCACCACCGCAGGCGCGGCCTCCACTAGCACCGCCAGCATGTCCGGATCGTCGTTAAGCGAGCGATAGATTTCGCGCAATTCCCGAGGCGGTTGCACCCCGAACCTGTCGAACAGCGGCCCCATCGCCGCAATCCACGCCTGTTCCAGCGCAGCATTGCGCTCTGCCTTCCTGTGCACGAAGGCATTGACGTTGAACGGCCTTTTGGTCCTCGAACGCAAATCCGCAATCATCGCCCGCGCCGCGGCAGCATCCACCGCGCCAACCGCGACTGACCCCAGTCCACCCGCCTCGCATACCGCAGCAGCGAGGGCAGGGGTGGACGTCCCTGCCATCGGTGCCTGCACCAGCGGATAGCGCAGGCCCAATGTGCGTGCGAGGCGCACCGCGCCTTACTGCCCGAGCAGCGCTTCCAGCCTGGCCTTCAGCGCCTGAATGCGTTCAGCCGCTTCGGTGAAGGTCTTCACATCCTCGCGGTTGTTGTTCCCGCGCGCTTCCTTGGCCGATTCCAGATAGCCTTCCATGTCGGCTTCCAGCGCATCGATCAGGATCTCGGTCTCGTCTTCGGTCAGGGTAAGCTTGATCGCCATTGCGGCACTCCTTCGATTCAAACCCTGCGGTTAGGACATGTCCGCGCGCTTGCCCACCCCCAACCCCTCCCGCTTGCGGGAGGGGAGCCACAAACCGACGTTTCAAGCCCTCCCGCAGGCGGGAGGACCGCGAGACTTGCTGAACGCAGTGAAGTTAGTCGCAGCGGGGTGGGCAGGTTTCAGCACAAACGAAAAGGGCCGCCCCGAAGGACGGCCCCGTTCATGCGGCTTGGCCTGCAATCACATGTGGATCGGCTTGCCCGTCACCGCCATCGCCGCTTCCTTCAGCGCTTCCGAATGCGTCGGGTGCGCGTGGCAGGTATAGGCGATGTCTTCCGAAGTCGCGCCGAATTCCATCGCCTGCGTTGCCTGTGCGATCATCGTGCCCGCTACGCTTGCGATGCACCACACGCCCAGCACGCGGTCGGTCTTGGCGTCCGAGATGACCTTCACGAAGCCGTCCGGCTCATGGTTGGTCTTGGCGCGGCTGTTGGCGAGCATCGGGAACTTGCCGACCTTGATCTCACCCTTTTCGCGGGCGGCTTCCTCGGTCAGCCCCACGCCTGCGAACTCGGGCATCGTATAGACCACGCCCGGGATCAGGTCATGGTTCACGATGCCGGTAAGCCCTGCAATGTTCTCGGCCACGGCAATGCCTTCGTCCTCGGCCTTGTGCGCCAGCATCGGGCCGGGGATCACGTCGCCGATGGCCCAGACGCCCGGAACCTTGGTGGCAAAGTCATGGTCGGTCTCGATCTGCCCGCGCGCGTTCAGCTCCAGACCGATCTTGTCGAGGCCCAGACCATCCACGTTCGGACGACGACCAATGGCGACCAGCACGCAATCGGCCTCGATCGTCGCTGCCTCGCCGCCCTTCGAAGGCTCGACCGTCAGCGTCGCGGTCTTGCCGCTCACCGAAACGCCGGTCACCTTCGTGCCGAGCTTCAGGTCCATGCCCTGCTTCTTGAAGATCTTGGCAGCTTCCTTGCGCACGTCGCCGTCCATGCCGGGCAGCAATTGGTCGAGGAATTCCACGACCGTCACCTTCGCGCCCAGACGGCGCCAGACCGAACCCAGCTCAAGCCCGATCACGCCGCCACCGATCACCACCAGGTGGTTCGGCACGCGATCCAGCGCCAGCGCGCCGGTGCTGTCCACGATCACGCCCGCATCGTTGTCCACGGTCACGCCCGGAAGCGGCGTAACGCTCGAACCGGTGGCGATCACGATGTTCTTCGCAGTCACCTTCTGGCCAGCCACGTTCACCGAGTGCGCGTCCTCGAACTGCGCGTAACCCTTGAGCCAGGTCACCTTGTTCTTCTTGAACAGGAACTCGATCCCGCCGGTCAGCTGCTTGACCGAGTCCAGCTTCTGCCCCTGCATTGCGGTCAGGTCGAGCGTTACCGGCCCGGTCTTGATGCCGTAGGTGTCAAAAGTGCCGTTCACCGCTTCGTCGAACTTCTCCGACCCGTGCAGCAGCGCCTTCGACGGAATGCACCCGACGTTGAGGCACGTGCCCCCCAGCGTCTCGCGCCCTTCGGCACAAGCGGTCTTCAGCCCCAGCTGCGCCGCGCGGATCGCCGCGACATAACCGCCGGGACCGGCACCGATGACAAGGACGTCGTAATCGTATTCAGCCATTTTCCGGCTCCGTTGCGTGACTGGCGTTCAGCAAACTGAAGCTCGCCTTTACCAGCTTTTCGTCATTCCCGCGAAGGCGGGAATCCAGCGACAACGCTTGGAACTGGATTCCCGCCTGTGCGGGAATGACGAAGGTATCGTTACAAATCAAAGATCGATCAGCAGCCGCGTCGGATCTTCAATCGCTTCCTTGATCGTCTTGAGCGCGGTCACCGCCTCGCGACCGTCGATGATACGGTGGTCGTAAGACAGCGCGATGTACATCATCGGGCGGATCACGATCTCGCCATTACGGACAACCGGACGGTCCTCGATGCGGTGCAGGCCGAGCACGGCCGACTGCGGCGGGTTGATGATCGGGGTCGACATCAGGCCGCCGAACACACCGCCGTTGGAGATGGTGAACGTGCCGCCCGCCATGTCGGCCATGGTCAGCGTGCCGTCGCGCGCGGCCTTGCCGTAGTTCGCGATAGCCTTCTCGATGTCCGCAAAGCTCAGCTTGTCGACATCGCGCACCACCGGCACGACGAGGCCGTTCGGCGCCGAGACCGCGACCGAGATGTCGACATAGTCGAAGTAGACGATCTCATCACTCTGGATCTGCGCGTTGACCGAAGGGATGTCCTTCAGCGCCAGCACCGATGCCTTGGCGAAGAACGACATCAGGCCAAGCTTCACGCCGTGCTTCTTCTCGAACACGTCCTTGTACTTGTTGCGCGCTTCCATCACCGCGCTCATGTCCACGTCGTTGAACGTGGTGAGCAGGGCGGCGGTTTCCTGCGCGCTCTTGAGGCGCTTTGCGATGGTCTGGCGCAGGCGCGTCATCTTGACGCGCTCTTCGTTGCGACCACCCGAAACCGCAGCGGCAGGCGCTGCGACAGGAACCGAGACCGCAGCGGCAGGCGCGGCCTGCTTGGCAGCAGCGGCGGCCATCACGTCTTCCTTGGTCAGGCGGCCGTCCTTGCCAGTGCCCTTCACGGTCGAAGGATCGATGCCGTATTCCAGCACCGCGCGGCGCACGGCAGGCGAAAGTGCGGCAGCGTCACCGGACGGAGCAGCAGCGGCCTCTACAGCCGGAGCCGCAGCAGGTGCAGCGGCAGGAGCCGGAGCAGCAGCTGGCACCGCAGCAGCCGAACCACCTTGCTCGATCAGCGCGAGCAGCGCGCCGACGTTCACCGTATCGCCTTCATTGGCCACCAGCGCGCCCAGCACGCCCGCAGCAGGCGCAGGCACTTCAACCGCGACCTTGTCGGTCTCGAGGCTGACGATGGGTTCGTCCAGCGCCACGGCCTCGCCGGGCTTCTTCAGCCACTGGCCGACGGTTGCTTCGCTGACGCTTTCGCCCAGCGTCGGGACCTTCACTTCAATCGACATAGTCTCATTCCTCGGGGAGAAGGAAAATCAGTTCTTCTTTTGACGACGGATCTCGCCACGCACCGAAAGGCCCAGCGCATCGGCAACCAATGCGCCCTGCTCGCTGGTGTGGCGGCTGGCGAGGCCCGTGGCGGGCGATGCCGCCGCTGCACGACCAGCATAGCGCGGACGTGCAACCTTGCTCTTGGCAGCCTTCAGCGATTCCTCGATCAGCGGCTCGACAAAGAACCACGAACCGTTGTTGCGCGGCTCTTCCTGGCACCACACCACTTCTTCGAGGTTCGGCATGCGCGAAAGGCGCAGGGCCAGCGGCTCGCCGGGGAAGGGGTAGAGCTGTTCGAGGCGGATGATCTGCGTATCGGTGATGCCCGCGGCATCGCGCGCCTCGATCAAGTCATAGGCAACCTTGCCCGAGCACAGCACGACCTTGCGGGTGTCCTTGTCGGCTGCCGGATTGATGTCCGACAGGATGCGCATGAAGTGCCCGTCGCCGATGAAGTCCGAAGCAACCGACTTTGCCAGCGGGTGGCGCAGCAGGCTCTTGGGCGTCATGATGATCAGCGGCTTGCGGAACGGACGGTGCATCTGCCGGCGCAGCACGTGGAAGTAGTTGGCCGGCGTGGTGATGTTGCACACCTGGATGTTGTCTTCTGCGCACAGCTGCAGATAGCGCTCCATGCGGGCAGACGAGTGTTCCGGCCCCTGTCCTTCGTATCCGTGCGGCAGCAGCATGACGAGGCCGTTGGCGCGCAGCCACTTGGCCTCGGATGCGGCAATGTACTGGTCGATCACGATCTGCGCGCCGTTGGCGAAGTCGCCGAACTGCGCTTCCCACAGCACGAGGCTCTTCGGGTCAGCGCTGGCATAGCCATACTCGAAGCCGAGCACGCCATATTCCGACAGCGTCGAATCCAGCACTTCGAACGTGCCATGCGGCAGCGTCTTGAGCGGAACGTACTTGCGCTCGTCGGTCTGGTCGACCCACACCGCGTGACGCTGGCTGAATGTGCCACGCCCGCAGTCCTGCCCGGACAGGCGCACGCCATAGCCTTCGGACACGAGGCTGCCGAACGCCAGCGCCTCACCGGTCGCCCAGTCGAAGCCCTGACCTGTGCTGAACATCTCGCGCTTGGCGTCGATCACGCGGCCCAGGGTCTTGTGGACGGTGAGGTCCTCAGGGACCGTGGTCAGCGTGCGGCCAAGGCTGTCGAACAGCTTCTGGTCGATCCCGGTCGCCACGTTGCGGCGCGCGGTCACCGGATCGGCCGGCTTGTTCAGGCCCGACCAGCGGCCGCCGAACCAGTCGGCCTCGTTGGCCTTGTAGCCCTTGGCCGCCTCGAACTCGGTCTCGAGCGTCGCCACGAAGTGGCTCTCGATCTCGCCCTTGTAGTTGGCGTCGATCACGCCTTCGCCGACAAGGCGCTTGGCATAGATGTCGCTCACGCCCGGATGCTGGCGGATCTTGGCGTACATCAGCGGCTGCGTGAACGAAGGCTCGTCGCCCTCGTTGTGGCCGAAGCGGCGATAGCACCACATGTCTACCACGATGTCGCGGCCGAACTTCTGGCGGTAGTCGATCGCCAGCTTGCAGGCGAAGGTCACTGCTTCCGGATCATCGCCGTTAACGTGGAGGATCGGTGCCTGCACGCCCTTGGCCACGTCCGACGGGTAAGGAGACCCGCGCGAGAACTGGGGCGAGGTGGTGAAGCCGATCTGGTTGTTGATGATGAAGTGGATGCAGCCGCCGGTGTTGTAGCCGCGCACGCCCGAAAGGCCGAAGCATTCCCACACGATGCCCTGGCCTGCAAAGGCTGCGTCACCGTGGATCAGCACCGGCAGCACCTGCTTGTGGCGCGCGTTCGGCCCCACGTCATCGCCGATGTCGTCGCGGAACACCTGCTGCGCGCGGACCTTGCCGAGCACGATCGGGTCGACCGTCTCGAGGTGCGAGGGGTTGGGCACAAGGCTCATGTGCACCTTGGTCCCGTCGAACTCGCGGTCGGTCGAAGTGCCGAGGTGGTACTTCACGTCGCCCGAACCACCCACATCCTGCGGGTTGGCGCTGCCGCCCGAGAATTCGTGGAAGATCACGCGATAGGGCTTGGCCATCACGTTGGCGAGCACGTTGAGGCGACCGCGGTGGGCCATGCCGTAAACGATCTCGCGCACGCCGAGCTGGCCGCCGTACTTGATGATTGCCTCAAGCGCCGGGATCATCGATTCCCCGCCATCAAGTCCGAAGCGCTTTGTGCCGACGTACTTCTTGCCGAGGAACTTCTCGTACTGTTCGCCACGTACCACGGCGGCGAGGATCGCCTTCTTGCCGGCAGGCGTGAAGTCGATCGACTTGTCGCCGCCTTCGATGCGGTCCTGGATGAACTTGCGTTCCTCCACGTCGGCGATATGCATGTATTCGAAGCCGACGTGCCCGCAGTAGTTGGCACGCAGGATCGCGACCAGTTCCTCAAGCGTGGCCCATTCGAGGCCGAGCACGCCGCCGAGATAGATCTTGCGCTTGGCGTCCGCAGCGGTGAAGCCATGGTATTCGGGCGAGATGTCGGCCGGGAGCTTCTGGCGGGCAAGGCCCAGCGGATCGAGATCGGCGGCCAGATGCCCGCGCACGCGATAGGTGCGGATCAGCGTCATCGCGCGGATCGAATCCATCGCCGCCTGCTGCAGCGCTGCTTCGTCCAGCTGCGCGCCGCCCTTCTTGGCGGACTTCCCGATGGCAAGCTTGAGCGCCATCGGGTCCATTGCCTGGGTCAGGTCATCGCCAGCAGCGGCATCCGTGATCGGCCAGCGCTTGCTCTGCCACGAGGGACCGGGCTGCGGACCTTCCTGAGCGGGATCCACGTCGAAATCGTGCAGTTCAGAACCCATTTTCAACTCCTGGTCCCCCCGGGGAGGTTGGGGGCTTCGGACATTTTCCCGCTCTGCTTCAGGGCAGAGCCGACCCTTCCGGCACACCGCGACCCGGCGCGCAAAAATTCGTAACTGCGGCGGGCTTCAGCACGGGCCTTGGCCTACCGGATATTCTTGAAGCATCCGCCCGGCGGCACCCTACGCAAGGTTGCCTATCCGGGCGGTAGCTTGTTCACGCGATCAGACGCGTTCCTTCAGCACTTCGGCGAGCGTTTCGCCGAGCAGCGAAGGCGAGGACGAGACCTTGATCCCGGCTGCTTCCATCGCTGCGATCTTGCTTTCGGCATCGCCCTTGCCGCCCGAGACGATCGCCCCGGCGTGGCCCATGCGGCGGCCCGGAGGCGCGGTGCGGCCCGCGATGAAGCCGGCCATCGGCTTCTTGCGGCCACGCTTGGCCTCGTCGATCAGGAACTGCGCGGCCTGCTCCTCGGCGTCGCCACCGATTTCGCCGATCATGATGATCGACTTGGTGGCTTCGTCCGCCAGGAACAGTTCGAGCACGTCGATGAAGTTGGTGCCGTTGACCGGGTCACCGCCGATGCCGACAGCCGTGGTCTGGCCAAGGCCGATGGCCGAGGTCTGGAACACCGCTTCATAGGTCAGCGTGCCCGAGCGCGAGACGACGCCCACAGAGCCTTCCTTGAAGATCGAACCCGGCATGATGCCGATCTTGCACTGATTCGGCGTCAGCACGCCGGGGCAGTTCGGACCGATCAGGCGGCTCTTCGAACCCGAAAGCGCGCGCTTGACCTTGACCATGTCGAGCACGGGCACGCCCTCGGTGATCGCCACGATCAGTTCCATCTCGGCATCGATCGCCTCGAGGATGGCATCGGCGCAGCCCGAAGGCGGCACATAGACGCACGAAGCGGTCGCGCCGGTCACGGCCTTGGCTTCTGCCACAGTGTCGAACTGGGGCAGGCCGATGTGGCTGGTGCCGCCCTTGCCGGGCGTAACGCCGCCAACCATCTGCGTGCCGTAATCAAGCGCGGCCTGCGTGTGGAAGCTGCCGGTCTTGCCCGTCATCCCCTGGGTGATGACCTTGGTATTCTTGTCGACGAGAATGCTCATGTCGTTCCTTTCCGTTTTTGCCGCCCGCCGCCGCTGCTTGCGGCACGGGCGGCTCGGCAGTCAGGTGGCCCCAGGGGAGGATGGGGCGCAACTGTGTTTGAAGATTTGATCAGGCGAGCGAGGGATCGATGCCCTTGCAAGCTTCCAGCAGTTCCTTGACCGCGTCGACCGAGACCTGAAGGTTGCCCTTGGCTTCGTCGTCGAGTTCGATCTCGATCACCTTTTCCACGCCGTTCGCGCCGATCATCACCGGCACGCCAACGTAGAGGCCGTCAACGCCGTACTCGCCGTCAACGTAAGCCGCGCAAGGCAGGATGCGCTTCTGGTCGTTGAGGTAGGCTTCAGCCATGGCGATGCCCGAGGCGGCAGGCGCGTAGAACGCCGAACCGGTCTTGAGCAGGCCGACGATCTCGCCGCCGCCCGAACGGGTGCGCTGCACGATCGCGTCGATCTTTTCCTGGGTGGACAGGCCCATCTTGACCAGATCCGGCACCGGAATGCCGTTGACGGTCGAGTACTGGGTGACGGGCACCATGGTGTCGCCGTGGCCGCCGAGCACGAAAGTGTTCACGTCGCGGATCGAGACGCCGAATTCCCAGGCGAGGAAGGTGCTGAAGCGAGCCGAATCCAGCACGCCCGCCATGCCGACAACCTTGTTGTGCGGCAGGCCGGAGAATTCGCGCAGCGCCCAGACCATCGCGTCAAGCGGGTTGGTGATGCAGATGACGAACGCGTCGGGTGCGTTGGCAGCAATGCCTTCGCCCACGGCCTTCATCACCTTGAGGTTGATGCCGAGCAGGTCGTCGCGGCTCATGCCCGGCTTGCGGGCAACGCCTGCGGTCACGATGATCACGTCGGCACCGGCAATGTCGGCATAGTCGTTGGTGCCGGTGATCTTGGCGTCGAAGCCTTCGACCGGACCGCACTGCGACAGGTCGAGCGCCTTGCCCTGCGGCACGCCTTCGACCACGTCGAACAGGACGATGTCACCCAGTTCCTTCTGGGCGGCGAGGTGGGCGAGCGTGCCCCCGATATTGCCCGCGCCGATCAGCGCGATCTTCTTGCGTGCCATGCTCTACGGTCCTTTCCCGTTCGCGGGGACAAGCATACAGATGCCAGCAGAGCTTGCGCCCAAGTCCTCCCCGTGCCCCGCGAGACAGGAAAGTTCTGGCAGAATGACTCGGCCCCTAAGCCTGCACGCACACGAATGCAACCGCGAAAAACGGCTAGTTTCCGCCTTTTTGCGATAACAGTTCGCAATAGCAAAAGCCGTGCTTCCGAACCATTGCGCCCCCGCGAAGGCGGGGGCCTCGGTGTTGAAACTCAACATCTCCCGAAACCTCCCGAGGTCCCCGCCTTCGCGGAGACGCAACCTCTGTGCACGAACTATCCGAACAGCAAAAAAGCCCCGGCGTTTCCACCGGGGCTTCCATTTGCGCTTTTCCTCTCCGCAAACTCGTCAGGTAACAATCAGCTCCGCCGCCGCTTCATGAAGTCGCGCGCCATGCGCCGGTCGAGCGTTGCGCAGACTTCCACCCAGAACGCGACCCGCCCGTCCTCGCCACTGCGCTCGGCAATGACCGCAGCATCCCGTGCCCGCGCTGCTGCCGAAAAGCCGTGTGCCGCAAACAGCCGAAGCGCCGTGTCGAGCGCCTCGCCCTGCTGCGCCCACGAACCGCTCCAGTTTTCGGCATTGTCATTCACCGCCCGCAAGTGCCGCCCTTGGATCGAGCGCGACAGGCAGGGGGAAATGATGCCGTAACGGGGCGCAAAACGCAGCATGGTACCTCGTATCTCTCTACGGCCCCGGGGACATTCGGAACCGTTCTCCACGACCCCGCTCTAGGCCCATCTGCGCTAAGAGTGTGTGTGACGACACGGTAAAGGAAGCGATAACCACCCGTTGCGAAACGGATTTGCGATCAATCGCCAGTTCCTCCCCGTTTTTGCGCAGCACAAAGGGCGAGGCGGACCATCCCGGACGTGATCCGGGATGGTGGAGGGGCTTCAGGCACCATCCTTGCGGCCATCAAGCTCCCGGCTGCGCAATCCACTTGTTCGCGTTTTCATATCCCGGCAGCACCGATCCGCTGCCCGAAACCGGAGCCTCGGCAGCGCCCGCCTTCGTCCCCGGCAACACTTGCGGCCGCACAAGGCTCTGCCCGGACACACCCTGCGGCACGCCAGTTACCGGCACCACACTCGCAGCCGGAGCCACGATCCGCCCGGCCTCAAACGCCTTCTCCAGTGCCAGCGGATCGGCGATGTCGACGGGCGAGGGCGTCCACGTCCGGGGATGCGGCGCGGCCAGCGGTTCCCCGCCGAAATAGCGCGCCGTAAACGCCGCGGGCCGCCCCGCCGCGCCTGCCCAGCTGTAAAAGCGGTGCGCGCCGATCGTGCCGATGAAGTTCAGGCTCGGCGCCCAGTAAGGATGCACCGCCGTCGTATGGTAATGCGTGGCAAGGCCGACCGGCGCATAGACGTAACCCGCCAGGGCATCGGCGGCCACGCGCCGCGCCCGGTCCCAGAACGCCTTCATCGGCTTCCTTGCCAGCGAGCCATCGCAGGCGAAAGAGAACTGGCACCCCGGCCGCTCCGACCCCTGATAGACCACGCCGCACACCGTGTTCGGCCATGCCGGATGCGCCACGCGGTTGAGCACCACCTGCGCCACCGCGCGCTGCCCCGCATCGGGTTCGCTCGCCGCTTCGTAATAGATCGCCGACGTCAGGCACTGCAGCGCCCGCCAGCGGTCCTCGCTGCTGCCCGCCGCCATGACCGGACGCGCCGTGGCGATCTCGGCATCGGAATGGCTCTGGTCCCATTTTGCCTGCGCTTCGGTCGGGGCGATCAGCCCGCTGTCGCTGGTGTCGAGCCAGTAGAACGCCGAACCCGGAAAGCTGTCACCCCCGCGCTCGAACGGCTGGAGACCCGCCATCTGCGATCTGGCAACCGCCGCCTGCACGCCGCCCGGCTCGCCCCATCCGGTCGGCCCGAGCAGCAGCGCGAAGATGCCGAACATCGCCACGCCGCCCAGCCGCTGCTTGATCACCGAAGGCGCGCGCAACGTCCGGCGGATCGAGCGCATGTCCCGCCGCCGGATGCGCGCGGCAAAATCGCGCGGCCGCAGCTCAGCCGCCATCACCGCCGCTTGCGCAGGCAGTTCGATCGGCGAGTAGGCAAGCTCGAGTGGCATGGGTCTGCGGCGAATCCTGAAAATCCTCAATTGCGCTAACCTTTTGCGCTTGGGCCTGCACCCGCGCTTTCGCCGCTGTCCCGATGCGGCACAAACCGCTGCCATCCGGTTAACCTGCTCCCCGGACCTGCCCCGAAGTGCATGTCCGCTCTTGCACTGCAACATCGATGGCGCTAGTTCCGCCCCCGACGCCAACGGTGCCCGCTGACCCGGGCTAAGAGGGAAGCCGGTTCCAATCCGGCGCTGCCCCCGCAACTGTAACCGGAGAGCGCGCTGCCAGACGATGCCACTGGTGCCGGATCGATCCCGGCGCTGGGAAGGCAGGCAACGTGTGATGACCCGGGAGCCAGGAAACCTGCCGATGGTAGTCGTTCCGCGGCCGGGCGGGGTGTACCGGGCGCACGCGACGAGGCGCGCCTATTCCAAGGCCCAGCGCACCTCTCGCCACGAACGGCATCAACCGTTCGTGGCCGGAGTTACGTTTCGTGAACAAGTACCTGCTTTCCGTTTCCGCCCTCGCGTTTGCCAGCCCCGCGTTTGCCCAAGGCGCCGACGATATCGTCACCGGTGACTCGATCCGCGCCGATTCCATCACCGTCATCGCCACCGGCAGTCAGACGAGCCTGACGAAGGTGGGCCAGCCCGTCACCGTCATCACCGCCGCCGAAATCCAGTCGATCCAGGGCCCCGACATCACCCGCGTCCTCGAACGCGTCCCCGGCCTCACCATCACCCGCAACGGCGGACCCGGCAGCTTCACCGGCGTGCGCCTGCGCGGCTCTGACGCCGAGCAGGTCCTCGTCCTCGTCGATGGCGTCCGCCTCGAAGACGTCTCGGCCCCCTCGGGCGGCTTCGATTTCGGCACGCTGACTCCCGGCGGCGTCGAGCGGATCGACGTCCTGCGCGGCTCCAACTCCATCGTCTGGGGCAGCGCGGCCATCGGCGGCGTGATCGCAGTCCAGTCGCGTGACCTGAACGGCGTCGAAGCCAGCGCCGAACTCGGCGCCAACGACAGCTACCTCGCCGATGCCGCTGCCGGTCTTTCCGGTGACTTCGGCGCACTCACCCTCAACGGCGGCTATTCCGAAAGCAACGGCGTCTCCGCTGCCGCATCCGGCACCGAGCCTGACGGCTTCCGCCAATGGCGCGTCGGCGGACGTGGCCGCGTGAACCTCTCGCAGGACCTCGCGATCGTCGCCACCGCCCGCTACGCCGACACCCGTACCGACATCGACGGTTTCGCCCCGCCGACCTACAGCTTCGGCGACACCCCGGAATACCAGACCACCCGCCAGGCCTCGGGCCGCGTCGGCCTGCGCTACACCGGCAGCGCCCTCACGCTCAACACCGGCTTTGCCATCTCCGACACCAAGCGCGACTACTTCGACCCGACCTTCGGCACCGACCCGTCCTATGGCTACAAGGGCCGCTCCGAACGCGTCGACCTGACCGGCCGTCTCAACCTCCCCGCCGATTTCACCCTCGATTTCGGCGGTGACAGTGAATGGACCCGCTTCTCCAGCACTTTCGATGCAGAAGCAAAGGCACGCCTCACCAGCGGCCATGCCCTGCTCGGCTGGAGCACCGACCGCGCCAGCATCGCCGCGGGTGTCCGCGTCGACGATCACAGCCGCTTCGGCACCGCATGGACCTTCGGCGCCAACGGCTCGTTCGAACTCGTCGAAAACCTGCGCCTGCGTGCCTCCTACGGCGAGGGCTTCAAGGCCCCCACGCTCTACCAGCTGCTCTCGGACTACGGCAACGCCGCGCTCAACCCCGAGCGTAGCAAGAGCTATGACGCAGGCCTCGAATGGGGCGCGGCTTATGGCAAGGTCCACGCTGCCGTCACCGTGTTCCGCCGCGACAGCCGCAACCTGATCACCTTCGTTTCCTGCGCCAGCCTCAACGCCTGCGCCACGCGGCCCTTCGGCCTCTACGACAACGTCGGCCTCGCCCGCGCGCAGGGCGTCGAAGCCGAACTCGGCGCCCGTCCCACCGATACGCTGCACCTGCAGGCGGCGTACACCTACCTCGAAACCGAGAACCGCACTCCCGGCAATGCCAACCGTGGCAAGGACCTCGCCCGCCGTCCCGCCCAGGCGCTCACCCTCTCGAGCGACTGGGCAACCCCGCTCGCAGGCCTCACCCTCGGGGCCGACCTGCGCCTTGTGGGAGACAGCTTTGACAACGCGTCAAACACCCGCCGCCTCGATGGCTACGCGCTGACTACCGTGCGCGCGAGCTTCCCCCTCACGGAGAAGGTCGAACTCTACGGCCGCGTCGAAAACCTTTTCGACGCCAGGTACCAGACCGTCGCCGACTACGGCACCTGGGGCCGCGCCGCCTACCTCGGCATCCGCGCGCGCTACTGATGACAGCACCCGCGCCTCGTTCCAAACCTCTGTGTCCCCGCGAAGGCGGGGACCTCGGCGGTGTTACGGAACGTCTGCGCACACGTCTCCCGCTCCTTTTCAAAGGAGTGGGTCAGGGGGTGGTGTTGTCTGCAGCTCTCCTCACCGCCAGTTGCATCCCCCACACCAACGCCACCCCCGAACCCCGCGCACAGACGCACCCGACACTCGTCAGCCTCAATCCCTGCACTGACGCGATCCTCGCCGAAGTGGCAGACCCCGCGCAGATCCTCGCCATCTCGCACTACAGCAAGGACCCGCGCTCCTCCTCGATGGACGCACGCCTCGCCAGCGCGCTGCCGTCCACGCGCGGCACTGTGGAAGAGGTCCTCGCGCTCAAACCCGATCTCGTCCTCGGCAGCACGTTCATCGATCCCGCCACGGCCAGCGCCTACAAGCGCCTCGGCCTGCGCCTCGAAACGCTCGGCATGGCCAGCACGGTGGAGGCCAGCCGCGACCAGATCCGCCAGATCGCCACCCTCTCGGGCCATCCCGACCGAGGCGAAGCCCTGATCCAACGCATCGATGCCGCACTCGCCGCCGCCACCCCGCGCCCCGGCACACGCCCTATCCCCACCGTCGTCTGGCAATCGGGCGGGCTGGTCCCCGGCGACGGCACCCTGATCGCCGATCTCCTGCGCCGCACCGGCTATGTCAATTTCGCCGCCGCGCGCGGGCTGGGGCAAGCCGATCTTCTCCCGCTCGAGAAGATGCTCGCAGACCCGCCCGAACTGATCCTCGTCGCAGGCCAGACTGCCGAGACAGGGAAGGGCGACGACCGTGTCCTCAGCCACCCCGCACTCAAGGCCCTGCGCACAACCCGCCGCGCCACCCTTAACCCCAAACTCCTCTACTGTGGCGGCCCCACCCTGATCGCCGCCGCCGAGCGTCTGGCCGAAGTCCGCCGTTCCTCCCCGGTACGGGGAGGGGGACCATCGAAGATGGTGGAGGGGCACCCGCAGTGAGCCGCAACCTCACCCCCATCCTCCTCATCGCCCTCGCGCTGGCCCTCCCGCTCTCGCTCCTCGCCGGGCAAGTCTGGATCGACCCGCTCGGCCCCCCGCTCCCCAACGCCACCGCGATCCTCATGGAACTGCGCCTCCCCCGCGCGCTCCTCGCCTTGATCCTTGGCTCCGGCCTCGGCGCGGCAGGCGCGGCCATGCAAGGCTACCTGCGCAACCCGCTGGCCGACCCCGGCCTTTTCGGCATCGCGCCTGCCGCCGCCCTCGGCGCAGTCCTGTCCTTCTACACCGGCTATGAAACGCAAAGCCTCACCCTGCCGCTCTTCGCCTTGACCGGAGCCGCGGGAGCCATGGCCCTGCTCGCGCTGATCGCCGGACGCAGCGGCGGCATCGCCCTGTTCACGCTGGCCGGCATGATGATCGCCAGCCTCGCAGGCGCGCTTACCAGCCTCGCCATCAGCCTCTCGCCCAATCCCTTCGCGCTGTCAGAGATCGTCACCTGGCTGATGGGCGCACTTGCCGATCGCGGCTGGCACGAAGTCCACCTCGCCGCCCCGCTCACCGCGCTCGGCCTCATCGCCCTTTGGCGCGCAGCGCCCGCGCTCGATGCGCTGGCCCTGGGCGAGGCTGCCGCCCGCTCGCTCGGCGTGGAGCCCGCTCGCCTTCTCGCCACAATGGTCGTCGCCATCGGCCTGATCGTAGGCAGCGGCGTGGCGGTTGCGGGCATGATCGGTTTCGTCGGCCTGATGGTCCCGCACTTCGTCCGCCCTTTCACCGACCAGCGCCCTTCGGCCACGCTGGTCCCCTCGGCGCTCGCCGGAGCGCTCCTGCTCCTCGTCGCCGATTGCCTGTGCCGCATTCTCCCCCTGCAGGGCGGCGAACTGCGCCTTGGCATCGCGCTCAGCCTTGCCGGAGCCCCATTCTTCCTGCGCCTCCTCCTCAAGCTGCGGCGGGAACTGGCGTAATGCTGGAAGCACTCGGACTGACTGTCTCCAACCGGCTTCACGAGGTGACCGCGCAACTGCGTTCGGGCCGCGTCACCGCCATTGTCGGCCCCAACGGCGCAGGCAAGTCCTCGCTCCTCGCAGCACTGGCAGGCCTGATCCCGCCAGAACGCGGAACGGTCACGCTCACCAGCCAGCCCCTGACGCAGCTGCCCCCGCAGGAGCGCGCCCGCCGCATCGGTTACCTGCCGCAGTCGGGCGAGGTCGCATGGAACCTCGCCGTCCGCACCCTTGTCGGCCTCGGCCGTCTGCCGCACCGCACCGGCCCCTCCGAGAACGCGGCTGCGGTCGAACAGGCCATCGCGACGATGCAGCTTGAGCCCCTGGCCGAGCGCGCCCTGTCCACCCTGTCCGGCGGAGAACGCGCCCGTGCCCTGCTAGCCCGCGTCCTCGCTACCCAGCCGCAGTGGATACTTGCCGACGAACCGCTTGCCGCGCTCGATCTTGCCCACCAGCAAGCCCTGATCCGGCGACTGCGGGAACTGGCGCACGAGGGCAGGGGCGTCGTCCTCGTCGTCCACGATCTCGCGTTGGCCATGAACCATGCCGATCACGTCCTCGTCCTCGACAAGGGCCACCTCATCGCCCAAGGCCCCCCGCAAGAGGCCCTGTCCGAAGACGTCATCGCCAAAGTCTGGAACCTGAAAGCCACCTGGCTAGGACAACCCGGCCACCAAGCGCTGGCCTTGTAATTCCTCCCCGGCACGGGGAGGGGGCCATCCCGGACCCGATCCGGGATGGTGGAGGGGCACCCGCCAAAACGCCCTACTTCTTCGGGCAGGAAGGGCACCAACGTCCGCTCACCCTGAGCCTGTCGTCGGATGCGAACCTCAAGCCGCCGTATCGGCACTCCGCTCGTCGTTCTCATGGCGATGCTCGGTCATGGCAGCAGCAAAATCGGCGGCGAAATAGGCAGCGAAACTTTCGCGCACCCGCTGCGAGATCGCCGGACGATCGTCGCACGCTGCTCCGCTGCGGCAGAACAGGCTCTGCGCCGGCGCGCGCCGGGCGACTGATCCATCCATGGCGGATGAAACGTCAGCCGGGGCTTGGGCGGGGGCGCGAGGGACTTCGATTACCATTCCGCAAAAATCCAGATACTTGCGTTTTCGTCATGGAAACCTAGCAAACTTCCGTAATGGAGGATTGTATGGTTTCGACAAAGTTACGACTTCCATCGGCAAAGAACGGCAAATCCCGCTTGCCATCGCAATCGCCCGGCTTATCGAACGTTTGTGGAAAGAGAATCTTTGGTCGGGCAATGGGCGGTTCGTGCAACGGCAGGCGTCATCCTGCTTGGCGTTTCGCCTCAGCTATCCTGTGCGCAGGAGCTCCCGCAGGCGCCATCTGCTCCGCCGCCCGCCAAGCCGCAGCAGCTCCAGTTAAGCGCTGCCCAGTTGTTCCAGTTCGCCGATTCCGCGCGCGATGCGGGTGATTTCGCCACTGCCGAAGCGGCCTACCGGGCGCTGGCCACCAACCCGGACGTCGAACTGCGCACGGAGGCGCGCTTCCGGCTGGCACTGATGCTGGCGGACCGCATGGGCCGTCCGCGCGATGCCGCGATCGAGCTTCGCCGCATTCTCGACGAAAAGCCCGATGTCGCCCGCGTCCGCCTCGAACTGGCCCGCATGAACGCTCTGCTCGGTCGCCTTGGGGCGGCCGAGCGCGAGTTCCGCGCCGCGCAGGCCAGTGGCCAACTCCCGCCCGATGTCGAGCGCGCGGTGCGCTTCTATGCCTCCGCGCTCGCCGCCGCCAAGCCGGTCGGCGGCAGCATCGAACTCGCGCTTGCACCGGACAGCAACATCAACCGCGCGACCCGGTCCGATACGCTCGGAACCGTGATCGGCGATTTCACCCTCAGCGACGATGCCCGCGCCAAGTCCGGCCTCGGCCTCGCCGCTCGCGCACAGGGCTATGCCCGCTTGCCCCTCGGCACAAAGACCCGCCTGCTCGCCCGCATTTCGGGCAGCGGCGATTTCTACCGCACCGGCCAGTTCGACGATTACGCCCTCGCGCTCCAGCTCGGCCCGGAATTCCAGTCCGGCCAGGACCGCATTACCTTCTCCGCAGGCCCCTCGTGGCGCTGGTTCGGGCAGCAGCCTTTCAGCAAGGGCTGGGGCGGCTCGGCAGTCTGGCAGCACCCCCTCGGCAAACGCACCCAGCTCCGCGCCGAAACCGCGCTCTCGCGGCTCGACAACCGCCGCAACGATCTGCAGGATTCGACGATCTACGCCGCCACCCTCGGCCTCGACCGCGCGTTCAGCGCGCGCTTCGGCGGCGGCGTGCAGTTGCGCGCAAGCCGCACCGCGGCGCGCGATCCGGGTTGGTCGGACTGGACCGGCGGCAGCTCGGTCTATCTGTTCCGCGAACTGGGCCGCACCACGCTGGTCCTCGACGGCAGCTACACCCGCCTCGAAGCGGACGAGCGCCTGTTCCTCTATCCGAAAAAGCGCGTCGACGAGCGGCTGACCATCGGCTTTGCCGCCACATTCCGCGCCATCCAGTGGAAGGGCATCGCGCCCTTCCTGCGCCTTCGGGCCGAGCGCAATCGCTCGACCGTCGGGATATTCGATTTCAGCCGCCGCGCCGCAGAACTTGGCGTGACATCGGCATTCTGAGGGGAGAGCGTTCAATGACTAACCATAATCGTCGCGCCGCAACCGCTTCGGCCTTGACCATCGCGCTGATGCTTGCAGCCTGCGGTGGCGGCGGCGTCAGCAGCACGCCCACGCCTGTGCCCACTCCGACGCCCACTCCGACGCCCACTCCGACGCCCACTCCGACGCCCACGCCGACTCCAACACCCACTCCGACGCCGACGCCCACTCCGACGCCGACGCCCACTCCGACACCCACACCCACACCCACACCCACACCCACACCCACACCCACACCCACACCCACACCCACACCCACGCCAACCCCCACCCCCACCGCAAACACGAGCCTCGTCGCCCCGCTGGTCAGCGAGACCTTCCGCAACAACGCTTCGGTCGCCTCGCTAAGCTTTCCCCTTAGCGGGGCGAACGGCACCGCCACCGCCGCGGCGCTGACGCTTACGGTGTCCTACAACGCCACCAACCAGTCATGGACCGTGTCCGACGCTACCCGCTCGCGCACCTTCCTGCCCGCCAATATCGACCCCACCCAGTCAAACAGCGCGATCACCACCTACAAGGTCGTCTCCGGCAGCACGACCGAGTTCCTCTCGCTCACCACCACCGGCACCGGTGCCGGGCAGACGCGCTATGTCGGCGCGGGCGTGTGGCAGCGGGTAACGACGGGCAGCAGTACGGTTGACGGCCGCGTGACCTCGTTCGCCTATGGCGTGCACACGCCCGATTCCGCCCTGCCACGTACCGGCTCTGCCAGCTACGACGTCCGCCTGCTCGGCGCGCGCAATTTCAGCTCGAAGATCTACGCGCTCGGCGGCACAGGTACGCTCTCGGTCGATTTCCTCTCCGGGGGCATGGCCGGGCGCGGCTTCTATGACGAGACCGACGTCGAAACCGGCGCCGTCGCGCGCAACTTCGGCTGGCGTGCCTTCGCGCTGCTCTCGCGCAGCGCCAACAGCTTCCTTGGCGAACTCACGCTCGACAGCACCGGCACCGGGCAGTTGCGCGGCTCCTTCTTCGGCCCCGCAGCCGAGGAAGTGGGCGCAACCTTCTCCAACAACCCCAACCCCGATGTCGCTGCCACCGGCGTGCTCTATGGCGTGCGCGGCACCACGCCCGTCAACACCTCGACCAATCTTGACGTGCCTGCCACCGACCAGTTCTACCAGCCGCTCGCCGCCTCGGCCAAGGGCACGCTCGGCACCGGGGGCAATCTCTCCTCGGTCTCGGCCGGAACCGCCGTCAGCGCTGTCCATCAGGGCGAGAACGGCTCGCCGCTGGTGTTCTACGGCACCGACGGCCGCATCCTGTGGCAGCCCCGGCGCGGCATCGACACGCCGCTGTCCTACGAGTTCTACACCAGCACCGATTACCTGCGCGCCGGCGTGCTGACAGACCGCCGTTCGAGCGTCGGCCAGATCGATGCCTTCGTCTATGGCTTCCCCACCACCGATGCCGCCACCCCGCGCACCGGCTCGGCCTCGTTCAACGTCGCGCTCAATGGCGGCATTGCCGCCAACGGCTCGCCCTTCCGCAGCGTGAACGGGCAGGGCAGCCTCAGCCTCAATTTCCAGAGCGGTGCGCTCACCACGCTCGGCAACTATACCGTGGGCAACTCTGTTCCCGGCATCGGCGCCGCCAACCCCGGCACGCAGCTCGACACCGGCAACTGGACCGGCAGCGGCACCCTGTCCTCCAGCGCCAACAGCTTCACCGGCACGATCGCGTTCGATGGCACGACCGACTACAGCGGCACGCTCACCGGCAAGCTCTTCGGCCCGGCGGCAGAGCAGGTCGGCGCGGTCGTCCAGGCCAGCAGCAGCGGCGGCTCGATCATGGCCGCAACCCTTGCCGGGGCTCGCGGGGCTGACAGCACCGCCTCGCAATCGGGCCTTGCTGCGCTCACCACCACCACCGTGCTCAATGGCGGCTCTGCGCAGTACTATGTCGTCCCCAGCCTCAATTCGAACCAGAGCCTGCTCGATAGCAACATCGAGGTCACCTACAATCCCACCGACAAGTCCTACATCCTCACTTCGAAGACCACCGGGACAAACTTCGGCACCGCCAAGCAGCTCGCGCAGACGCTTGCCGCCGCGGATTACAAGGTCGCCGAAAGCACCAGCACTTTCGACGTCTATCGCGGCGCAGACTACACCGCCCGCGTTTTCAAGCCCGGCAGCGGCAACCCCGCTCTCGCGCTGACGTACGCCAGCTTTGCCGAAGTCGTGCGCACCGACACCGTCGATGGTCGCGAGGTCTCGACGCGCTACTACGTGCCCTTCGGCGGCCTCACCCCCAGCTTCCAGATTCCGCGCACCGGCTCTGCCAGCTACTCGGGCGTGGTCTATGGCTATGGCCGCAACGGCGCGACCCAGAACGAGGCTTCGCTTTCGGGCACCAGCACCTTCACCGCAGACTTCGGTGCCGGCACGGGCAGCGCCGTCCTCGCGCTCACCGCCACCGACGTGACCAGCGATGCCGCCAGCAACCTCGGCAGCTTCACCTACAGCGGCTCGCTCGCCGGTGTGTGCCCCGGTTGCGGCGTAGGCAACAGCTTCACCCTGCGCGGCATCGGCACCAACGTCAGCAGCACCAGCTTCCTCAACGGCCTGTTCTTCGGCGTGAACGCGGCCGAGTGGGGCGGCGCCTTCACCCTCAACCTCGATTCCCCCAACGGCCAAAGCGCCACCGCCTCAACCTTCTCGGGCGTAACCCTCGGCAAGAAGAACTGACCCAGTTCCTCCCCGCCCCGGGGAGGGGGACCACCGAAGGTGGTGGAGGGGCACCCCAATTCCTCCCCCACCGGGGGAGGGGAACCATCCGCAGGATGGTGGAGGGGCACCATCGCAACAGCGCCCCGTCGAAAGGCAAAAGCCACCCTCGAATCCCCCCTCCCGCAAACGGGAGGGGCATCCCACGTTTCCCCCCTCCGCCAAGCGGAAGGGGCCGGGGGTGGGCCTGTCACTTCAAAGCCAGCGCCCAAACCCGGTTCGCCTGACGGCAAAAGCCCACCCCAACCCCTCCCGCCTGCGGGAGGGGCAACAAATCCGACCACCACCAATCCCGCTCATCCTGAGCCTGTCGAAGGATGGCCCCCGGACCATCCCCGCGAAGGCGGAGCCTCACGCCACCTTGCGCAAGGAATAGCCCGCAGGCCCGCGATGGACATGGCCCAGCCGCTCCAGCGCATCGAGCGTCGCCTGCACCCGCCGCGCCACTTTCATCCCTTGCGAGAAGCGGCGGGCGATGTCCTCGGCATCGGGTGCGCCTGCGCGCAATGCGTCGATCACCGCTGCCGTCTGCCCAATCGCGTCGCGCGGGAATTGCGGCTTGCGCGTCTCAACGTCGGGCAGCAGCGCCTCGATCTGCGTACCCGGTTCGGGCCGCTTGAATTCCACCACGCCCGCCTTCGGGATCTGGTATTCGGGCCGCAGCCAGCGCACGATCCCGCGCTGCTCCTCTGCATGGCGCTCTGCGTTCAGCGCCACCAGCCTCGCCACAATGTCCTCGTCCGAAAGATCGCGCGGCCAGCCATAGGCATCGGCCACTTCCGCATCGATCCGGTCATGTAATTCGCAGATCAGATCGATCAGCCCGCGCTGGCGCTGGTCCTGCTCCACGATGTCCAGCGGCTCGCCCTTTGAAGCGTCCCGGGTTTTCCGGAGGCTCCTATCTGTGAGAAGGAGCTGTGATGAGCGCTACAAGGAACAAGTTTTCGCCTGAGTTTCGCGACCGTGCCGTGCGGATGGTCGATGAGCATCGAGGGGATTATCCGTCGGAGTGGGCGGCGATGACCTCGATCGCCGGGAAGGTTGGCTGCACGACCGAGACGCTGCGCCGCTGGTGCCGCGAGGAGGCGAGCCGACGAGCGGGGCCAGTGGCGCAGGCCGCCACTGACCGGGAACGCCTCAAGTTGCTGGAGCGGGAGGTCAAGGAGCTACGGCGGGCCAACGAGATCCTGCGCAAGGCTTCCGCGTATTTTGCGATGGCGGAGCTCGACCGCCACGGCAGATGATGATGGCGTTCATCGACGCCCATCGCGAGGACCTGGGTATCGAGCCGATCTGCCGTGAACTGGCGATCGCCCCGTCCTCCTATCACGAGCATGCTGCCCGCCTTGCCGATCCCGGCAGGCGACCGGCTCGGGCACGACGGGACGATGAGATGCGGGCACAGATCAAGCGCGTCCATGAGGCCAGCTTCGGTCTCTATGGGACGCGCAAGGTCTGGCACCAGCTGCGGCGCGAAGGCGTGGTGATCGCCAAGTGCACAGTGGAACGCCTGATGGCAGCCATGGGGCTGGCAGGTGTGCGGCGTGGCAAGAAGACTATCACCACGGTCGGCGATCCGAAGGCGCCATGCCCGCTGGACAAGGTCAACCGTGAGTTCCGCGTCAGTCGCCCCAATGCCCTGTGGGTGGTCGACTTCACCTACGTCCACACCTGGGCAGGGTTCGTTTACGTAGCCTTCGTGATCGATGCCTATGCCCGACGGATCGTGGGCTGGAAGGTTAGCAGCTCGGCGACCGCCGGCTTCGTCCTAGATGCCCTCGAACAGGCGATCCACGCCCGCCGCCCCGGCCCCGATGACGGACTGATCCACCATAGCGACCGGGGCGTTCAATACCTTGCCATGAACTACACCCAGCGCCTCGCCGAGGCGAACCTTGTGCCGTCGGTCGGCAGCGTCGGCGACAGCTATGACAATGCCTTGGCCGAGACGATCAACGGCCTCTATAAGGCCGAAGTCATCTGGCGGCAGCGGTCATGGCCCAGCGTGTCAGCCGTGGAAATGGCAACCCTGCGCTGGGTCGATTGGTTCAACAACCATCGCCTGCTCGGCCCCATCGGACACATCCCGCCTGCTGAGGCCGAGGCCAACTACTATGCAGCCAACGAGACCCTCGATTTGGTGGCATGTCCCAATTCAAACTGCCTCCGGAAAACCCGGGACGCTTCACTTGCCCGGTTCCGCCACCGTCATCGCAATCCGCACTGCCGCCGTGTCGCGGGTCGCCTTGGTCCACGGATGATCCGGAATGGCCAGCACCAGTGAAACCGGCACCCGCCCGTCCAGATACTTGGCAATCGTGCGGCGGCTGAATTCCTGCGTGATCGAATTGGTCGTGACAAAGCCGAACCGCTTCAGCCGCGATCCTTTGCGCGTCATCTGGTCGGCGGCGCGGTCCCACCAGTACATCACGAAGTCCGCGCTCTTGTTGATCTTGGGGTTCGCCTTCCACAGCGCCGTGGCATAGGCATCGCCCAACCGGCTGCGGATGTCCTTGCCCCCAATAAACGGCGGATTGCCCACGATGTAATCCGCCTCCGGCCATTCCGGGCGGCGCGGGTTGCGCAGTTCGGTGCCGGTGCCATCGGCGCGCGGGAATTCGCCATCGTGCTTCACCACCGCATCCATCGCGGTGATGTTCGCCAGCTTTTCCAGCACCGGGTCGCTGATGCTGGTGCCGTTGCGCATCTGCCATTGCAGGTATCCCAGCCACAGCACCAGTTCGGCAATCGCGGCGGCACGCGGGTTCAGTTCCATCCCCAGGAAGTTGCGCGGATGCACCGTGCTGGTTTCCAGCGCCAGCGCTTCCTGCCCGCCCAAATCGGCCAGCACTTCCAGCACGTCGCCTTCCAGCCGCTTCATCAGTTCCAGCGCCACGTACAGGAAATTGCCGGTGCCGCAGGCCGGGTCCAGCACGCGGGTGTGCGCCAGCTTCTCATGGAAATCGTGCACCGCCTTGATCGCGGCGGCAGGGTCGGTCTCGCGCTCGCGCTCCACCGTGCCCAGCACCGCGCCTTCCCATTCGGCCTGCAGCGGGTCGATCACCGTGGCGTTCACCAGCCGCTCCACATAGGCGCGCGGGGTGTAATGCGCGCCCAGCCGCTTGCGCTCGTCCTTGTCCAGCGCCTGTTCCAGCAGCGTGCCGAAGATCGCGGGTTCCACTTCGGTCCAGTCGTGCCTCGCCGCTTCGTAAAGCTCGCCGATCTCTTCCTTCTGCAGCGGGATCGCGCTCCGTTCATGGAACAGCCCGCCGTTGAATTTGCGCACCGTCTTGCGCAGGACCGGGCTGAAACCGCCTGCGTCCATCGAACGCCACAGGTCTTCCAGCATCGGCGCAAAGCTTTCCGGGTTGCCCCGCGCATCGGCCAGAACTTCGGTAAAGCTGCCGCGCTCCAAAAGGCCGGTGTCTTCGGCAAACATCGTGAACAGGCACCGCATCAGGAAATGCGCTACCGGTTCGGGCTTGTATCCGCGGTCTTCCAGCAGCTTGCTCACGCTCGCCAGCCGCCCGGCAATGTCGCGCGTCACCTTTGCGGCGCGCTTGGCCGGGTCAAGGCTGTGCGGGTCGGTCCAGATCGCGCGCAGCCGCTCCTGAATCTCCGGCTCGCGCAAGTCGTCCAGATAGATGCGGAAGCCGCCACGGTCGGGAAACTGGCGGTAGTTCTTTCCCTGCCCCGAAAAGTCGGCAAACACCTCGATCGCGTGGCCCACGTCGCACACCAGGATGAACGGCGGCCAGCCATGCTCCACCGGCAGGGCGCGGGCATATTGTTCCGCCTGCTCGCGCGCGTTGCGCATCAGCACGTCCCACGCCCGGTTCGCGCTGCGCCGCCCGCGCGGGCCATTGGCGTCCAGCCCCGGCAGTGCGGCCTGCTCTGCGGCCAACGTCACTTCCTTCGCGCCGCCCCGTTCCCGGCTCTGCTTGGCCTCCAGCACGAAGCATCCGCGCTTGTAGAGGTCGATCCGCCCATGCCCGGCACGTCCGGCCTCGTCCTTGAAGGTTACTGCGCGTTCGAAGACGTAATCGTTGTTGGCATGGGTCGCGTCGGCAGGATTGGGGCGCGGCAGGTCAAGCAATTGAGCCAGTTCGCTCAGGAACAGCGGGAAATTGGCACGCTCCGCCCCGCCTTCATTGTTGCGCCAGCGTTCGATGAACTCGTCGATTTTCAAGAGGCCAGCCTACGTGTTTGTTCCTATATTCCTTACATTTCCCTCCTTGCCAAGTGATCACCCGCACCACACCGGAGCCTTTGCGCACCGGGTCGTTTCCCCCAAAGCCCGTATTGCACCGCACCCCCGCGCTCCCCACATGCGGAGACGCAGGGCAGGGGGCCTTGCCTCAATCGAACAAATATGGAACACCGCCGCGCATGTCTCTCACTACCATTTCCGTCCGCGGCGCTCGTGAACACAATCTCAAGGGGATCGACATCGATCTCCCGCGCGACAGCCTGATCGTCATCACCGGCCTGTCGGGCTCCGGCAAATCCAGCCTCGCGTTCGATACGATCTATGCCGAAGGCCAGCGCCGCTACGTGGAATCGCTGTCGGCCTACGCGCGCCAGTTCCTCGAGATGATGCAGAAGCCCGATGTCGAGCATATCGACGGCCTCTCGCCCGCCATCTCGATCGAGCAGAAGACCACAAGCCGCAACCCGCGCTCCACAGTGGCGACGGTCACCGAAGTCTATGACTACATGCGCCTGCTCTGGGCGCGCGTCGGCATCCCCTACAGCCCCGCCACCGGCGAGCCGATCTCGGCGCAGACCGTGTCGCAGATGGTCGACCGCGTCATGGCCCTGCCCGAAGGCACCCGCGCCTATCTCCTCGCCCCCGTCGTGCGCGGCCGCAAGGGCGAATACCGCCGCGAACTCGCCGAATGGCAGAAGGCCGGCTACACCCGCGTCCGCATCAACGGCGAAATGATGCCCATCGAAGACGCCCCCGCGCTCGACAAGAAGCTCAAGCACGACATCGAGGTGGTGGTCGACCGCATCGCCGTCCGCGACGGCATCCAGACCCGCCTCGCCGACAGCTTCGAACAGGCCCTCAAGCTGGCCGACGGCCTCGCCTACATCGATCTCGCCGATGGCCCCGTTCCCGGCCGTGAGGAAGAGGCGAAAGGCAAGGGCGGCATGAAGCGCACCGGCCTCCCGCCCAACCGCATCGTCTTCTCCGAAAAGTTCGCCTGCCCCGTCAGCGGCTTCACCATCGAGTCCATCGAACCGCGCCTGTTTTCGTTCAACGCCCCGCAAGGCGCGTGCCCCGCCTGCGACGGCCTCGGCGAAAAGCTGCTGTTCGATCCGCAGCTCGTCGTGCCTAACGAGAACCTGTCCTTGAAGCAGGGCGCCGTCGTCCCCTGGGCCAAGAGCAACCCGCCGTCGCCCTATTACATGCAGGTCCTCGCCAGCCTCGCCGCGCATTTCGGCTTCAGCCTCGATACGCCGTGGGACAAGCTCTCCCCCGAGGTCAAGATCGTCATTCTCTACGGCACCGCCGGCAAGGCCGTGCCGCTCACCTTCATTGACGGCAAGAAGTCCTACACCGTCAACAAGGCCTTCGAAGGCGTGATCGGCAACCTCAACCGCCGCATGCTGCAGACCGAATCTGCCTGGATGCGCGAGGAGCTGTCCAAGTTCCAGACGGCCCAGCCGTGCGAGACCTGCGAAGGCAAGCGCCTCAAGCCCGAGGCGCTCAGCGTCAAGGTCGCAGGCGCCGATATCTCCTCCATCACCCGCCTCTCCGTCGCTGCCGCGGTCGAATGGTACGGCGCGCTCGATGAAAAGCTCACCAGCCAGCAGAGCCAGATCGCCAAGGCCATCCTCAAGGAAATCAACGAGCGCCTCGGCTTCCTCAACAACGTCGGCCTCGATTACCTCAACCTCGATCGCACCTCCGGCACCCTCTCGGGCGGCGAGAGCCAGCGCATCCGCCTCGCCTCCCAGATCGGCTCCGGCCTCTCGGGCGTGCTCTACGTGCTCGACGAACCCAGCATCGGCCTCCACCAGCGCGACAACGACCGCTTGCTCGAAACCCTCAAGCGCCTGCGCGATCTCGGCAACACCGTGATCGTGGTCGAGCATGACGAGGACGCCATCCGCACCGCCGATCACGTCGTCGATCTCGGCCCCGGCGCAGGCGTCCACGGCGGCGAGATCGTGGCGCAAGGGCGTTTGCAGGACATTCTCGACAACCCGAACAGCCTCACCGGCCAGTACCTCACCGGCGCCCGCCGCATCGAAGTCCCCAAGCACCGCCGCAAGGGCAACGGCCTGTTCATCGGCGTGGAGGGCGCGCGCGCCAACAACCTGCAGAACGTCAGCGCCAAAGTCCCCCTCGGCACCTTCACCTGCGTCACCGGCGTCTCCGGCTCGGGCAAGTCGAGCTTCACCATCGACACGCTCCACGCCGTCGCCGCCCGCACGCTGAACGGCGCGCGCGTGATCGCGGGAGCGCACGATCGCGTCACCGGCCTCGAACACTGCGACAAGGTGATCGAGATCGACCAGTCCCCCATCGGCCGCACCCCGCGCTCCAACCCCGCCACCTACACCGGCGCCTTCACCCTGATCCGTGACTGGTTCGCCGGCCTCCCCGAAAGCGCCGCGCGCGGCTACAAGGCCGGCCGCTTCAGCTTCAACGTCAAGGGCGGCCGCTGCGAAAAGTGCCAGGGCGATGGCCTGATCAAGATCGAGATGCACTTCCTCCCCGACGTCTACGTCACCTGCGAGGAGTGCGACGGCAAGCGCTACAACCGCGAAACGCTCGAGGTGAAGTTCAAGGGCCACTCCATCGCCGACGTGCTCGACATGACGATCGAGGACGCCGAAGAGTTCTTCAAGGCCGTCCCCCCGATCCGTGACCGGATGCACATGCTCAACGAAGTGGGCCTGGGCTACGTCAAGGTCGGCCAGCAGGCGACGACGCTATCGGGCGGTGAAGCGCAACGCGTCAAACTCGCCAAGGAACTCGCCCGCCGCAGCACCGGGCAAACCCTCTACATCCTCGACGAGCCCACCACCGGCCTCCACTTCGAAGACGTGCGCAAGCTGCTGGAAGTCCTCCACCGCCTCGTCGAACAGGGCAACTCCGTCGTCGTGATCGAACACAACCTCGACGTGATCAAGACCGCCGACTGGATCATCGACCTCGGCCCCGAAGGCGGCGTCCGCGGCGGCGAGATCGTCGCCGAAGGCACCCCCGAACACGTCGCCAAAAACCCCCGCAGCTTCACCGGCCAGTACATGGCCCCGTTGCTGAACCGCTAGTTGATCCCCCACCGGGGGAGGGGAACCACCGAAGGTGGTGGAGGGGCACCCCGGTTCCTCCCCGTCACGGGGAGGGGGACCATCCGAAGGATGGTGGAGGGGCACCCTCGCAAGAGCGCCACCCCACCACCCAAGCCCCGCTCATCCTGAGCCTGTCGAAGGATGCCAACACAACACCGCTGATCCCCGACCGGTGGTCCTCGGCGCTGCCAAAGTGGTCGGCGAATTGGGGTTTGAGTGAGCTGTCACCGTAATCCGAACGGCTAATCGGGGACTTTACACGCGTCACCGCAATTCATCCGCAATCTCACGAATGTCGCTGGAAATTATAGCGCACTTAATTGACGTACTGTTTCTGAAAAGCAGGGGCACGAGCTAATAATACGCTGAAAGCCACCTTTATGGCGCTCGCAATAAGCATTGCGTCGCTGATATGACTTATCTATATTGTTGTAATTTTCCTGTGGGACTCGTCCCTCTGAAGTCTCGAGAACAGCCATGAAGGCATCAATTAACTCTTGGCCCCTCAGTAACTCCCACATGCGAGGTTGCCCATGGAAAGCCGCGATACACCAGTTCTCGGTCGACTCCACTGCCGGAGTAGGAATGTGTCTGGTCGCATCTTTTTCGGTCATTTCATGTAATTTCGCCGCCAATGTCAAAACTTCTCTTACTGCGTTAGCTCTGGTTGTGGAATCATCTGATTTTGGCGGGGTATATTGAAATTTTGCTGCAACGAACTGCCTGAATGAGGAGTCTTCCAGTACATCGCTATCAAGCTGCATGATTATTGCATCTAAGGGCGAGCGTCCTAAGTTATCTGAGAATAAGCCACCGGAAAAGTAGTTTTGGATTCTGAAATCAGGAGGATTTTTCTCAAGCCAAAGCAGAACATTGGCCCATCCTCCTTCCGGACGTGTGCGGTCAAAGCGTGGATAAAGAGGTTCGAAGCTGGCCTTAATGCCCATATTATCCAAGGCGGCACTCAAAAAATGCGTTATCGCAGGATAGTCAGACCGACCCTCGCACACTACTCCAATGTTCATAATCCAAGAGCGCCTGGTATAAGGTTGTCTAACCAAAGCTGAGACAGATTTCGGCCACCGGTCTTAAGCAACCAATCTTCACGCGTAACTCCTTTAGGAGGCTGAAGGCGATCAGCGACTGTATGACCTTTTTCATTCCGTTTTACAACGTAGATCCGAACATCATTGTCGAACAAGTCAAATGCATCAAGTGCGGTTGGGTTGTGACTCGTTAAAAAAACCTGCTCAGCTCCAATTTGTCTTTCCGAATCGGATTGAAGCTTGCTGACTTCGATGATTTTTTCGACTAAAAGTCGAGTCAATCGAGGGTTCAGCGCGCTGTCGACGTTATCTAGCGCAAAGACCTTTGGTGCATTTGGATGCCCTAGAATTATTCCGGCGAACAATAGAAACAGAGTTCCTTCGCTGCTGTCATAGACTGACAGCCTGTTTCGGCTCGAGTGCATGTACCTGTCTACAAAGTATACCGTTTCGCTCGACCGGTCTGCAATGTCGCGAGATGTTAAGCTCGGCACTCCGTGATGTACCCCAAAAGGTGGAATAACCTTCTTGACTCCATATGTTCCCGCCCAGCCTGGAAGCCAGACTAAGTCAATGCATAGGTCGACGATGCGACGATCATTATCACTTTTTTCCAAATTTAACTGAAATTCTCGCCATAAATCCAGAAAGCTAGATACAGCTTCAGGAAGTCCTTCTCCATGCAGCCCAATAGGGGGTGTATCGACGCGACCGCTTTGCCTGCCTCGTAAGAAATCAGCCTGCGGTGTGTAAATTACGTAGCGGGAAAACTGCTCGAACACCTTAGCTGCGTCAGGTGGTCCATCGAATGTAGTTTTAATTTGGTCCCAAATTCCACGGCTAGGATCTAACCGGTCTGAGTGCCCCATGGATTCGCCGCCGACCTTCGCGCCGCGGTTGCTGCGACCGAATAGCTTATGGTTGGCCAGAGAGGCAGATTCGGAGAATATTCTTAGTAGCGGGTCTCTTTCGCTGCTAATAAGGGAGCAGCGATAGTTCACTCCACCAGAAAAGGTAGATTCCAGCTCTAGCGTTTTTGGTAATTCTTCATTCTTAAATGAAGATTTCATCAGTTCTGCCGGAGTAAGACGGAGTCCTTTTCTCGCGATATCGGAGTCACCTAAGCCTCTGCCCAAGCATGCTGATGCGAGACCGATTGCTTCAAGCAGGTTGGATTTGCCGGTCCCATTACCACCGATAAAGAGGTTCACACGGCCGAGGTCGAGCCGTTGTTCTTTGACAGATTTAAAACGTGAAATTCGGAGCGTTTCAAGCATGGCCGGTGCATCATCCAAAGTTTGCCGGTTGGCAAGAGAATCCTAAATGCATGAGGCTTCAAAATGGCGATATGCCGTGCTCGCGGATTACGGTGAGAGGTTGCTAAACTCCCAATCCCACTCCACCGTCACCCCGGACCTGGTCCGGGGTCCCGCTTTTTCTCCCATTGCGCGCCTGCCGCAAGAACCGGGATCCCGGGTCGAGCCCGGGATGACGGGAAGGTGGGGAGACACTCCGCGTCTCCCTTCTCCTCCGCGTCGCTGCGTGAAACAGAAACCATTTTCCTACACCCCCCATCCTCGCCTAGAAGTTCCCGTTTCGTTCCAAACGGGAGTCGTCCATGTCGCACGCCACCGATCCCCACGCCGCCGCACCGCGCGCGCCCTCCGGCTTCGGCCGCGGCTGGATTCCAGCAAGCCGGGACATCGGGCTTCCGGGCGAATCGTGGTTGAACGCTGCTTTTCCCGTAAGCGCTGCAGTCCCCCTCCCGCAGGCGGGAGGGGTTAGGGGTGGGCATTCGCCGGTAGGCGAACAAGGGCGCGGTGGGCATTCGCCGGTAGGCGAACTCGGGTTTTACGCAGAAGAAGGAAGGGCCCACCCCCGGCCCCTCCCGCTTGCGGGAGGGGAGAGACTAAGGGACGCCCACCTGCCTGCGGGAGGGGAGGCGACGGAATCACTCCTCCACCCCAACCAGTTCACGCCCACCCGCATCGCGCGTTTCCTCGAACACCTCAGCCGCAGCGGGCAGGTGCGGCAGGCGGCGCGGGTGGCGGGGGTGTCTTCGCAGACGGCCTATGTCCGCCGCCGCCGCGATCCGGCCTTTGCCGCCGCGTGGGACGCAGGGCTGCTCCATGCGCGCGAGGCGGCCGAGCAGGTCCTTGCCGAGCGCGCGCTCCACGGCACCACCGAGACGATCTGGTTCCGGGGCGAGGCGGTGGGCGAGCGGCGGCGCTTCGACGCGCGGCTCCTGCTCGCGCACCTCGCCCGCCTCGACGCCCGCGCCTCGCAAGCGCCTCAGGCCGTCCACCACCTCGCCGAGGACTTCGACCGCATGCTCCTGGCCCTGGCCGAGGGCGCGGATGTCGCCGCCGCCACCGGCTTTGCCGACCCGGCGCAGGACCGCTTCCTCAAGCTTTGCGAAAAGCAGGCCGAACAGGACTTCCAGCGCGCCTGCCCCCTGCCGCTCGACGACCAGCCCGACGAGGCCTGGGACGACTGGCAGGAAGCGCACGACACCCACATGGCGCAGGCCCGCCAGATCGCACGCGAAAGCTGGGCCGCCGCCCAGAACCGCCGCGAAGCCAAACTCGCCGCTCTGTTCCCGTGCGAGGATGCAGAAGCAGGCGCCGCTCCCACACCCTCCGCCACCCCCACACACGCCGTCACCCCGGCGCAGGCCGGGGCCCACGGCGCTGGCGTCGTCAGCGCAACGACCGAAATGGCTCCCGGCCTCCGCCGGGATGACGCAGCATTGGTCGGTGAGGCTGATCCCAGCCGCACACCACACGCAACTTTAACACCAACCGCAACGCCTGCAGCCCCCACACCAACCGTCGCCCCGGCGCAGGCCGGGGCCCACGGCGCTGGCGTCTTGGGCGCAACGAACGAAATGGCTCCCGGCCTGCGCCGGGATGACGGGAAGTCTGCAGCGCAGTCCCAGCCAGACACCGTCGCCCCGGCGCAGGCCGGGGCCCACGCCGTCAGCGTCATCAGTGCAACTGCCGAAATGGCTCCCGGCCTGCGCCGGGATGACGGGAAAGGGGCGGCGGGGGCAAGGCTCCCTGAACCGTGTAAACCCCGTAAACCCCTCAGCGTACTGCGGTGCGGAACCTCGCCATCAGCGCTGGTAACAGGAGGCCTCAACTGGCCCCTGAACCACAGTCCTCCAGCGCCTCGCCAGCCTCAAGCCACGCCAGTTCCGCCTCTTCCAGCTCCCTGGCAAGCTTGCCCCGCCGCTGCGACAGGTCGCTCATGGTGAGCTTGGCGAATTCCGGCGCGGCGCTGGCGGGTTCGAACATCGCGCGGTCGATCTGCGCGAGTTCGGCCTGCAGCTTGGACACGCGCTTTTCCGCCTCGGTCTGCTTCTTCTGCAGCGCCTTGTACGTATCGCGCGCCGCAGCCCGAGCCTTGCGGTCCTGCGCGCCGCCGCCCTTGGTCGGCGTGTCGGACCCGCCATCCGCCCTGGGCTGGTTGCGGCCGAGGATGAAGTCGATGTAGTCCTCGATGCTGCCGTCGAACGGCTTCGCGGTGCCGCCGTCGACGAGGACCAGACGGTCGGCCACGAGTTCGGCCATGTGCCGGTCGTGGCTGATCAGGATCACCGCGCCCTTGTAGGCATTGAGCGCGTGGACCAGCGCCTCGCGGGCGTCGATGTCGAGGTGGTTGGTCGGCTCGTCGAGCACCAGCATGTGCGGCGCATCGCGGGTGACGAGGGCGAGGGCAAGCCGCGCCCGCTCACCGCCCGACAGCGTGCCGACTTGGCTCGTCGCGCGGTTGCCCGAGAAGCCGAAGCGGCCCAGCTGCGCGCGGACGGCGGCGGGGCTCTTGCCTTCCATCGCGCGGGTCATCAGTTCGAGCGGGGTGCCGCCATCGGCGATCTCCTCGACCTGGTACTGGGTGAAGTAGCCGACCTGCATCTTCCCCGTCGCCGTCATCGCCCCGTCCATCGGCGCGAGCTGCGCGGCGAGCAGGCGGGCGAGCGTTGTCTTGCCGTTGCCGTTGCGGCCGAGCAGGGCGATGCGGTCATCGGGATCGATGCGCAGGTTGAGCCGCTGCAGCACCGGCTTGCCGGGGGTGTAGCCAACGCTGGCAAGATCGAGCGTGATCAGCGGCGGGCGCAGTTCCTCGGGGTCGGGGAAATCGAAGCTGAGCGAGGGATCTTCGACCACCGCCGCGATCGGCTGCATCTTGGCCAGCATCTTGGCGCGCGACTGCGCCTGCTTGGCGGTGGAGGCGCGTGCGGAGTTGCGGGCGATGTAGTCCTTGAGCCGGTCCGCTTGCGCTTCCTGCGCGGCGCGAGCGGCAGCCTGCTGGGCGAGGCGTTCGTTGCGCTGGCGCTCGAAGCTGTCGTAGCCGCCGGGGTAGAGCGTGAGCTTGCCGGCGTGGAGGTGGACGATGTGATCGGCCACGTTGTTGAGCAGATCACGCTCGTGGCTGATCAGCAGCAGCGTGCCGGGATAGGCCTTGAGGAAGTTCTCGAGCCACAGCGTCGCTTCAAGGTCGAGGTGGTTCGACGGCTCGTCGAGCAGCAGCATGTCGGGCGCAGAGAAGAGGAGCGAGGCGAGCGCGACGCGCATCCGCCAGCCGCCGGAGAAACTGTCGAGCGGGGCAGCCTGCATCTCCTCGTCGAAGCCGAGGCCGATCAGGATGCGCGCGGCGCGGGCGTCGGCGCTGTAGGCATCGATGGCAAGGAGGCGGTCGTGGATGTCGCCCAGCCGGTCGGGGTCGGTGCAGGTCTCGGCCTCTGCGAGCAATTGCGTGCGCTCGACATCGGCGGCGAGCACGGTCTCGAACGGGGTGGCGCTGCCTGCCGGGGCTTCCTGCGCGAGGTAGCCGAGGCGGGTGCGGCGGGGCATCTCGATCGCGCCTTCGTCAGGCTCGATCTCGCCGATGATGGCTTTCACCAGGGTGGACTTGCCCGCCCCGTTGCGCCCGACGAGACCGACGCGGGCGCGGGGCGGGATGGCGGCCGAGGCGCGGGAAATGATGTCGCGTCCGCCGAGGCGCACGGTGATGCCGTTGATGGTAAGCATGAAAAAAGGACGCGTCCGCTTCGGAAATTCAGGGAAAATCGGGCGCGCGAGTCCCTGTCATACTCGCCCGATGTAGGCAAGCGGAGTTGAAACCCATCAAGCTTTGCAGCTGTGCTTAGTGGCGGCGGGCGTCCGTTGTCTGCTGCGGGGCGACCAGCGGCAGGTCCTCATACGCGGGCTGGAAGCCGAGCAGCCTGTAGAGGTCGGGCCTAAGGTAGGGGAAGGCGTCGCCGGCGTCCTCGTGGACGCGGGCACATTCGCCCAGGTAGCTGTCAATCGTGCGAAAGAGGCCGCGTTTCATGGTTTGCCATTGGTGTGCGGGAATGCGCCCGACAGCATTGCGTCGGAGAGGGTGAGTCGCGCCACGGGATTTGGTTTTCGTCAAATTCCAGCAACATGCTCCACGGCTGCAGAAGAAAAAAGACGGTGTTCAATAAAATATTAGACACCGTTCAATTCCTGAACTAGATAAGCTTCATCGTGATTGGACGAAGGGGATTCTTCATGGCGGTGAAGCGTGGGTTCTGGGGGAGCCTGAAGCATGATCTGGAAGCGCCGGTGGCGGCGCGCGGGTTCGGGACGGGCTGGTTTTCGGGGTTCTTTGCAATCCTGCTGGCGGCCATCGGCCTGTGCTTTGTCGCGGCGCTGCGCTGGCCTGCGATGTTCTCGATGCCCGAACTGGAGGCGGTGCGCGACTGGAGCGGGTTCCGGCCGCTGGTCCATGTCACGCTGCTAGGCTCTTATGCGCTCGCGCTGGTCAGCCTGATGCTGCGCCCGCGCAAGGTGCTTGGGTCGACGGCGCTGATGATGGCGCTAACCGCCACGATCCTCGGCGGTGCAGCAGTGCAGCCGCACGAGACGCATGACTGGGGCATTTTCTTCGGCGTGGACTTCTTTGCGGTGAACATGCTCGCCACCGGCCTGATGTTCGCCCCGATCGAGCGGATCTGGCCGCGCCGCCCCGACCAGCGGCTGTTCCGCATCGAGTGGCGCGAGGACCTGTTCTACTTCCTTGTCAGCTCGATGATGGTGCAGGTCATCACCTTCCTCGCGCTGGCGCCTTCAAGCTATGTCAACGCGCGTTTCGAGTGGCTCGACGCAGCGCGCGCCGCAGTGGGTTCGCTGCCGTGGGTGGTGCAGTTTGCGCTGGCGATGGTGCTGACCGATATCGCCCAGTACTGGTTCCACCGCCTCTTCCACACCGTGCCGTTCCTGTGGGGCTTCCATGCGGTGCATCACAGCGCCAAGGCGATGGACTGGCTGGCCGGAGCGCGGATGCACTTCGTCGAGATCGTCGCGCTGCGTGGCATCACCTCGCTGCCGCTGCTGACGCTGGGCTTTGCGCCATCGGTCATGCAGGCCTATGTCGGGATGGTCTATATCTATGCCTCGCTGGTCCATGCCAACGTGCGGGGCGACTTTGACCGGCTCGGCAAGTTCCTCGTCACGCCGCGCTTCCACCATTGGCACCATGCGATCGAGCCGGAGGCCATCGACAAGAACTTCGCGATCCACTTCCCGCTGCTCGACCGGCTGTTCGGCACCTATCACTTCCCCGAAGGTCGCTGGCCCACGGGATATGGCGTGCCGGAGAGCGTGCCGCAGGGTTACCTTGCCCAGTTCAAGTATCCCTTCGTGCGCAAGGCGGACTGACAGCCATGGCTCGCCGTTCCGACCACAGCCGCGCCGAACTTCGCGAGATCATCATCGCCACCGGCCATCGCCACATGGAGGAAGTGGGCTTTGCCCACTTCTCCGCGCGCGAGGTTGCCAAGCGGATCGGCTATTCCATTGGCACGATCTATAATGTGTTCGGCAGCTACGACAGCCTGATCCTGGCGATCAACGGCCGCACGCTGGCGCTGTGGCGCGATCATCTCGAACGGCGGCTGGCAGAAAGCGCAGACGGGGCAGACCGGCTGCGGCGGGCGATTGCGGCTTACTTCGAGTTTGCCGCCGGACATCGCCACGCATGGTCCGCGATCTACGATTTCCGCCTGCCAGAGGACACGGCCTCGCCCGAGAGCTATCAGCAACAGGTTCGGGCAATCTTCGAGATCGTGATTGCCGAAGTGCGCATCGCCTTGCCGGAGGATCGGCAGGAGGAGGCGGAGGCTCTGACCCGGTCATTGCTTGCAACAGTGCATGGGCATTGTGTTTTCGCGATGAACGGCACTTTCGCGATGCTGGGGGAAGGTTCGCCGGTAGAGGCGGCGTTGCAGCGCGTTCGGGACGCAGTTGGAGGGGCTGGCAGGTGCTGAGCGTTCCGTAGCAACACCGAGGCCCCCGCCTCCGTTTCATCGTCATTGCCAGCAGAGCGAAGCAATCCAGAGCGTGTTGCACGGCGCTCTGGATTGCTTCGTCGCTTCGCTCCTCGCAATGACGAGGGTGCAGGGGATGACCGTGCATCGGACGAAGCTGTGCTTGCTATCGTTACAGGCCTCATTTTCTTGGCCAAGCCGTTGACAGCAATCATCCGGAACCCGAGTGTCACAGGACTGTAACGCGGGATGCGCAATGGCGCTGAGTATGTCGGCAGGTGATCAGTTGGCGCAGGTCGAAGGCCTGCCACCGGTGCAGGAGCGGTTCTTCAATCGGGAGCTGAGCTGGCTGGCGTTCAATCGGCGCGTGCTGGCCGAGGCGGTCAATGCCGATTACCCGTTGCTGGAACGCCTTCGCTTCCTTTCGATCAGCGGCAGCAATCTCGACGAGTTCATGATGGTGCGCGTGGCGGGGATTGCCGCGCAGGTGCGGCGGCAGATCGACGAGCTTTCGATCGACGGGCAGACCCCGCAGCAACAGCTGGGCGCGCTGCTGGAGGCGGTGAAGGACCTGATCGACGCGCAGCAGGACGTTTTGTTCGGCCTGAAGGATGCGCTGGTTGAAGCGGACATCCGGCTGATCGACAACGACGTGCTGAACAAGGGCGAGGCCGAGTGGCTGCGCGACTACTTCGAGGAGCATGTCGTTCCGGTGCTGACGCCGCAGGCGATTGACCCGGCGCATCCGTTCCCGTTCATCGCCAACCAGGGCACCGGCATCCTGTTCCAGCTGCAGCGCAGCGCCGATGGCGCCGGGGTGACGGAGATGATCCTGATACCGCCCGCGCTGCCCCGGTTCGTGCGACTGCCGGGGCGCAAGGCTTCGTGGATCGGCATTGAGGAGCTGGTGCGGCGTCATGCCACGCTGCTGTTCCCCGGATTCCGCATTCTGGGTGACGGCACGTTCCGTGTGCTGCGCGACAGCGACATCGAAGTGGAAGAGGACGCCGAGGACCTCGTGCGTTATTTCCGCACCGCGATCCAGCGGCGGCGGCGCGGCAAGGTGATCCTGCTGCACCTGCAGGAGAACTTCGATGCCGATGCCGAGAAGCTGTTGCGCGAGCAGTTGCGGCTTGACCATGCGCTGGTGATCAAGAGCCGGGGGCTGCTGGCGATCAGCGGGCTTTCGGCGGTGGTCGAGGAAGACCGGCAGGATCTGAAGTTCGACCCCTACAACCCGCGTTACCCCGAGCGCATTCTCGAGCATGACGGCGATTGCTTTGCCGCGATTCGCGAGAAGGATCTGGTGATCCACCATCCTTACGAGAGCTTCGAGGTGGTGATCGATTTCCTGCGGCAGGCGGCGGCCGATCCCGATGTCGTGGCGATCAAGCAGACGCTCTACCGCGCGGGCAAGCAGTCTGCGGTGATCGCGGCGCTGATCGCGGCGGCAGAGGCGGGCAAGTCGGTCACGGCGGTGGTGGAGCTGAAGGCGCGCTTCGACGAGGAGCAGAACCTGATGTGGGCCGCGCAGCTGGAACGCGCGGGCGTGCAGGTGATCTACGGCTTCGTCGACTGGAAGACCCACGCCAAGGTGAGCATGGTGGTGCGGCGCGAGGCGCAGGCCGGTGGCGGCAGCGGCTATCGCACCTACTGCCACTTCGGCACCGGCAACTACCATCCGGTGACCGCGCGCATCTATACCGACCTGTCGTTCTTCACCGCCGATCCGCGCATGGGCCGCGATGCGGGGCAGCTGTTCAATTTCGTGACGGGCTATGTCGAGCCGAAGCATACCGAGCTGCTGGCGATCAGCCCGATCAACCTGCGCGAGAAGCTTTACGAGTGCATCGACCGCGAAGTGATGCTGGCGAAGAAAGGGCGGCCCGCGATGATCTGGGCCAAGCTCAACCAGCTGACCGACCCGGACCTGATCGACCGGCTCTATCTGGCGAGCAGGGCGGGTGTGGAAATCCGGCTGGTGGTGCGCGGGATCTGCTGCCTCAAGCCCGGCGTCGAGGGGCTTTCCGAGACGATCGAGGTCAAGTCGATCATCGGGCGGTTTCTGGAGCACAGCCGCATCTGGGCGTTCGGCAATGGCGGCAGGCTGCCGAACAAGCGGGCGCGGGTGTTCATCTCCTCGGCCGACGGGATGAGTCGCAACATGGGACGGCGCGTGGAAGTGCTGGTGCCGGTGAAGAACCCGACGGTGCACGACCAGATCCTCGACCAGGTCATGCTCGCCAATCTGCTCGATACCGAACAGAGCTGGGCGCTGGGCCCGGATGGCGAGTACAAGCGGTTTGAGAAGGGTGACCCTTCGTTCAATCTGCACGGCTACTTCATGACCAACCCGTCGCTTTCCGGGCGCGGAGCAGCGCTTTCCCGGGGACGAAAAGTTCCCAAGCTTGCGTTGCGGCGCGGTGCGGCTAACCGTGGCTGAGTGAACACGGCGCAGACCATCTATTCCTGGGCGCAATCGCGCGCGATCATCGACATCGGCTCCAACACGGTGCGGCTGGTCGTCTATGGCGGCCCGCCGCGCGCGCCGGTCACGCTGCTGAACGAGAAGGTGACGGCCAAGCTCGGCAAACATGTGGCCGAGACGGGCAGGCTTTCGGACAAGGCGGTAGGGTCGGTGCTGGCGGCGCTGCGGCGCTACAAGGCGCTGATCGATCTTGCCGGGGTGCCGCGTGTGGACGTGGTGGCAACGGCGGCGGCACGCGATGCCAGCAACGGGCGCGAGTTTCTTGAGCAAATCCGCCAGATCGGTTTCGAACCGCGCCTGCTTTCGGGCGTGGAAGAGGCCGAGACGAGTGCAACGGGGGTGCTTGGCGCTTTTCCCGATGCATCCGGGATTGTTGGCGATCTGGGCGGTGGCAGCCTTGAACTGGTCGACGTGGCCGATGGCGGGACCAGCCATGGGGTAAGCCTGCCGCTGGGGTCGCTGCGGCTCCCGGCCTTGCGTGCCAAGGGTGACCGGGTGTTCGTGCGCGAGATCGGGCGGATGCTGGCCAAGGCGGACTGGGTGGCTGAGCCGGGGGTGACGCTCTACCTTGTCGGCGGATCGATGCGCGCGCTGGCGCGGGCGATGATGGTGCGGCTGGACTGGCCGCTGGAGGATACGCACGGGTTTGCGCTCGATGCGGCTGAAGCTTTGAAGCTGGCACGGTTGCTGGCGCGGCGGGGGCAGGCGTTGAAGCCGGTGGACGGCGTATCTACGAGCCGTCTTGCCAGCATTCCCGATGCTGCGGCGCTGTTGGCGGTGCTGCTGCAGCGGCTGGAGCCGGGGCGGGTGGTGTTCTCGTCGTGGGGCCTCCGCGAGGGGGTGCTGTTCGGATCGCTCTCGCACGAGGCGCAGCGCGAGGACCCGCTGCTGGCAGGCGTCATGGCGTTCGTTACGCCGATGGCGGTGGACGAGGCGCTGGTCGAGGCGGCGGTGCGGTGGATGGCGGACGTCGTGCCTTTTGCCGGGACGCCGGAGGGCCGCGCGGCATTGGCGCTGTGCCTTGCTGCAGGACGGGTCGAGCCCAACCTGCGGCGCGATCTGCCGCGCGACTGGGGCCTGCGCAAGCGCTGGGTCGGCGTGGACAATGCGGGCCGTGCCATGCTGGCGGCGGCGCTGCGGGCGAGTGTGGGCAAGGGTGAAGGCGATGGGCAATGGACCCGGCTGGCGCCGCCCGAGCTGCTGGCCGAGGCGCGCGCGGTGGGGCTTGCCGCGCGACTGTGCCGCCGGTTGAGCGCCGCTTCGCTCGCCGTGATCGAGGCGACGCAGCTCGAGGCGCACGGCGGGGCCTTGCGCATTGCGGGCAGTGTGCCGGGTCTCGTGGGCGAGGGATCGTCGCGCGATCTCAAGGAGCTTGCGCAACATCTCGCGCAATCGGCTGGATAGCGGTCTGTGGGGGTGATGGTGGGCCCGGCAGGACTTGAACCCGCGACCTAGCCGTTATGAGCGGCCAGCTCTAACCAACTGAGCTACAGGCCCATCGCGGCCTCCGCTAGCGGGCCGGTGCGCGCTTGGCAAGATCGTGTTGGCGAGTGCGGATCAGACCTGCGCGGCGGCGATGATCTCGCGCACGCAGGTGGGGCGCACGCGATGGTGCGACAGGTAGGCGAAGATGCCGCGCCACCAGTCATAGAACAGGTCGAGGTCTTCCTCGGTGCGGACATAGGGCGTGAGGCCGGGGCGCAACGAGGGGCTGTGGAACGAGAAGACGAGCAGCGGAAGCTGGTCTTCGAGCGCCATGTCGATGCCGGTGAGTGCTTCGTCGAGCGTGACGCCTTCGGGGGTGAGCGGGATGCGGTCGAGCATGCCGAGGTGGGCGAGCGCGCCGCGCAGCCGGGGGACGCGCCACAGGGCGGGGTAAAGCGACGGGCCCTGATGCCGCAGGTGGCCTGCGAAGACCGTGGTCAGCGGCATTTCCATGAGGCCATTGCGCCGGTCGATCCACCATGGGCGCAAGGGGTGTTCGCGGAAATTGGGGCCGCCGGTCGAGCTGTAGTCGAAGCGGGAGCGGACCGAGGTGTCGATACCGATCGCGCATTCGGAGAGGATTTCGGCGGTGTTGGGGCCGACGCCGTAGCGACCGGCGCGGTAGATCATCGGGCCGACGCCGAAGGCCTGCTCGATGGTGTCGCGCAGCTTGCGGAACTTGGCGCGTTCGAGATCGCGCGGGAGGTTGCCCGCGAAGCTGTTGTGGACGGTTACGTCTTCCTCGTGTGGGGGACTGACCCAGGGGTGAAGCTGGACGCCGATCTCGGCGCGGCCTGCACTGACCGCATCCCTGAGCACTTCGGCCGCGCGCGGATCGCTGGCGACGGGGAAATCGACGAGGTAGATCGGGACGACGCCCAAGCCTTCGCAGAACTGCTGGAACTTGGCGAGACGCGGGAGGTGATCGAGGCCGTGGCTGGTGCGGTCGAGCGGCTTGGACCAGTCGAACTCCTCTTCGGTATCGACCGTGACGACGAAGCGCGTGCCGAAATCGGGCGCGAACCGGACGAAATCAGCAGGGCCGGGCTGGCGCAGGATCTGGGGGCCGGAGGTGGCGTTCATCCCTCGCCCACTCGTCGCAAGGGCGGGGCTTGATCGGCCAGCGGCAGTTCGGCGACGAAGCGCACGCCCTCGCGGCGCAGGGCACCGCCGCCTGCCTCGAACTCAGCGCGGGCCAGGCGCAGGGCGAAGCCGTTGCCAAGCATGGCCGATGCGGCAAGCGAACCGCCGCCCATCGGTGCATCGGGCGCGAACAGTGCGGTGTCGTCAAGTTGGGCGAGCGAGGCGGGAAGGGTAATGGCGAGCAAGGCCGTGGTGCTGGCCGCTTCAAGCGCGATGGTGATGCGCTCGCCCGGGGCGACGCTGGTGGCGACGACCGAGAGCAGGCGCCAGACCGTGCGCTCGATCTCGTCTGCGGCAAAGCTGACCGGGACGGGCTGGGGCGGCATGGCAACGGCAAGGCGCACGTTGCGGGCGGCAAGCACCGGCGAGACCTGTTCGACCAACCTCGCGACGATAGCAGCGGCGTCGGCCTCGCCTGTGTCGATCGACAGGGCGCGGCTTTCGAGCTTCACGAGCCGTTCGATCTCTTCAAAGCCGGCGAGCATCTGGGCGGCATCTGAGGCGATGCTGGCGGCCATGGCGCGGTACTGGTGCGGGGTTGCGCCAAAGACCTGGGACTGGATCATCTCGGCAAAGCCCTGGATCGCATTGATCGGGGTGCGCAGTTCGTGGAGGAGCTGGCGCAGGCGATCTGCCTCGGCGGCGGCTGCGAGGAGCGGCTGCGGTTCAGGCTGGACTTCGACGTTGTGGCTGGCAGCGCGGCGCAGGCGCAGGAGGTAGCCGGTGAAGCGACCGCCATCGCGGGCGAAGAGCGGCGTGCCATCGGCCTGCCAGATGCCTGCGACGAACTCGGCCCCTTCGATAGCGAGCACGCCGGCATCAATCGGCTGGCGCTGGCGGAAGGCGTGGGCCATCGCCTGATCGCAATGCACTGCAGCAGCAGCATCGGCGCTGAACAGGCGGGTGCCGACGAGCATGCCCGGTGGGTCGATCGTAGCGTGAACAACCGTGCCATCGGCATCGGTGCGCAAGTCTATCGACAGGGGGGGCTTGCGCGGCGGGAGTTGCTCCTCGCCGAAGGGCAGGAGCGGGGCGACTCCGTCGGCGCGCGGAATGGCGGGCGTTGCGGCTTGACGCTTGTCACGCTTGCGGCGGAACGCCTCGATCCGGCGGACGATGGCGCCGATGCCGTCGTCCGGTGAGAGCGACGCGATGGACTGAGGTGCAACGGGTTCGGGCACAGTCTCAGCGACTGGTTCAGGTTCTGGCGCAACCGGTCTGCTGAACGGAGCGGGTGCCGGTGCAGGTGCAGGTGGTTCCACCACAACCGGTTCCGGTGCGGCGGCCTCCAGTGCAACAAGGGCGGATGCTGGTTCTGGCAGGAGGAAATCATTGACGCCAAGCTGTGACAGCATGGCGCGCACGCGTTCGCCCAGATCGCCGCGGTGGCGGACGAAGCCGCGCGCTTGCGTTGGCAGGCGCGGGATCAGGGCGAGCCAGTCGTCCTCGGTCAGCCGGGCTGCCGCTACCGCTGCAGCTGCCGTGCGCGGGCCCTGCTGCGCAAAGTGATAGACGAGCACGGGAGAGCGATGCGCGAGCGAACGCAGGACCGTGGCGCAGCCTTCGTCGTCCAGCATCTCGCACAGCGAATCGATGCGCTGCAGCGCGCTCGCGTGCTGGGCCTTCCAAGCTGCGAGTGGAACCGGGCCAAGCAGGTCGACCAGCTGGCGCAATTGCGTGGCAGCTGCCGTCTTGCCGGCCACGTGGGTACGCAGCACGGTTTCAAGGCGGTCATCGACGATCATCAGGGCTCCGCGTGAGGAATTCGAGATAGCGCAGCGCGTGGCTCCGACCGGTGTGACAGGGACAGATCATTAGCCTGTCGAAGGCTAACAAATCGTACCCCTTTCCGAAAGGCAACTATCCACTGCGTTGCAATGTGGGACGATTGCGATATGAAACAATAAAATTATCCCGGACAATGGATTTTGTGCGGAAAGTTGCGATTCTCGCTTCTTTCCGCAAGGCCCTGACCGGGTTCAGCGAAACGGACGAACATACAGCATGGCAACCCTTGATGGTATCGACCGGCGGCTCCTTGCCGAATTGCAGGCGGAAGGGCGCGTCACCAATGTCGAACTGGCCCAGCGCGTCGGGCTGACTGCACCGCCATGCCTGCGCCGGGTCCGGGCATTGGAAGATGCCGGGGTGATCAAGGGCTACCATGCCGAACTCGATGCTTCGAAGCTGGGTTTTGCGATCACCGTCTTCGCGCTCGTCAGCCTCAAGAGCCAGGCCGAGGAATCACTCCGCCAGTTCGAGGACCATATGCGCACGCTGGCCGAAGTGCGCGAGTGCCACATGCTGAACGGCGAGATCGACTTCATACTCAAGATCGTCAGCCGCGATCTGCAGAGCTTTCAGGAATTCCTCACTAGCAAGCTGACGCCTGCACCCAACGTGGCGAGCGTGAAGACTTCGCTGACGATTCGCACGGCCAAGCAGGTGCCCGGGGTGCCGCTGGAGGATTGAGGTTTTGGGTTAGGGCTCAGGGCCGGTGCCCACCCCGCTGCGACTAACTTCACTGCGTTCAGCAAGTCTCGCGGCCCTCCCGCTTGCGGGAGGGCTTAAGAGAGGCGCTTGTACTCCCTCCCGCATGCGGGAGGGGCTGGGGTGGGCATCGGACGTCAGTCCGACGAACCCGCCGCGCGTTCATGGTGGCGGATCACTTCCTGAATAATGAAGCGCAGGAACTTTTCGGAGAATTCCGGGTCAAGCTTGGCGTCTTCGGCCAGCTTGCGCAGCCGGGTGATCTGGCGTTCCTCACGGCCCGGATCGGAGGCGGGGAGCTTGTTCGTGGCCTTGTAGGCGCCGACTGCCTGGGTGATGCGGAAGCGTTCGGCGAGGATGTGGATCATTGCCGCATCGATGTTGTCGATGGACTGGCGGTAGCCTGCCAGAACCGGATCTTCGCTCATCAATCTACCCCGTCCAAATCACGCCCAAAGGTCTGCCGCAGCCGCTACAGTGCAAGTTGCATCTTGCCAAGCGCCCGCCTTGTCGCCAAGCGGTCAAGCCGATGACTGCGACCGTCCACCCCCTGCCGCGCAAGGCCGAACCTTCGCTGACGCCGATGATGGCCCTCGTTGCCGAAGGCATGAACAGCGTCAACGCCGTGATTCTCGACAGGATGCAATCGCGCATCCCGTTGATCCCGACGCTGGCCGGGCACCTGATTGCCGGCGGCGGCAAGCGGATGCGCCCGATGCTGACGCTGGCGAGCGCCTCGTTGCTGGGATACGGCGGCAGCCGCCACTACAAGCTGGCAGCAGCGGTGGAGTTCATCCACACCGCGACCCTGTTGCACGACGACGTGGTCGATGGTTCCGACATGCGGCGCGGCAAGAAGACCGCGAACATCGTCTACGGCAACCCGGCAACCGTGCTGGTGGGCGACTTCCTGTTCAGCCGCAGCTTCGAACTGATGGTCGAGGACGGCTCGCTCAAGGTGCTGCGCATCCTGTCGAACGCATCGGCGGTGATCTCGGAAGGCGAGGTCGACCAGCTGGTGGCGCAGAGGCAGATCGAGACGACCGAGGAAATGTACCTCGACATCATTGCGGCCAAGACGGCGGCGCTGTTTTCCGCGGCCTGCCGGATCGCGGCGGTGGTGGCAGAGCGTTCCGAAGCCGATGAAATGGCGCTCGATTCCTATGGTCGCAATCTCGGCATCGCGTTCCAGTTGGCCGACGATGCGATCGATTACGATTCGGACGCCGCCGAGATGGGCAAGGACCAGGGCGACGATTTCCGCGAGGGCAAGATGACCCTGCCGGTGATCCTGGCCTATGCCCGGGGCGACGAGGACGAACGCCGGTTCTGGCAGGATGCCATCGCCGGAGATCGCTCGTCGGACGATGATCTCGCCCATGCCATCGCGCTGATCCGCCGCCACGATGCGGTGAACGCGACGCGCGAGCGGGCGCGGATGTATGCGCAGCGCGCGATTGACGCGATTGCCGGGTTCCCGGCGAGTGCCGCCAAGGTCGCGATGACCGAAGCCGCGCTGTTTGCGGTGGCCCGCCGCTTCTGATCCAACCGGAGAATACCTGATGCAGCATCGCCGTCTTGGCCGCTCGGCCATTGTCGTTTCGGACATCTGCATGGGGACGATGACCTTCGGCAGCCAGGTGGACGAGGCGGAATCGTTGCGCATCCTTGACCGCAGCTTCGATGCCGGAATCAACTTCTTCGATACGGCCGAGGGCTATCCGGTGCCACCCGACATCAAGTGGGTGGGGCGCACCGAGGAGATCGTCGGCAAGTGGCTCAAGACCAAGCCGCGCGATGCGGTTATCCTTGCCACCAAGGTTTCGGGGCCGAGCCACGTCTGGTTCCGCTCACCCTGCCGCAACGGGATGACTGCGCTGGACCGGCGCAATATCGAGACGGCGATCGATGCCAGCCTGAAGAGGCTCGGTACCGACTATATCGACCTCTACCAGACCCACTGGCCCGACCACGACACGCCTTATGACGAGACCATGGAAGTGCTCGACGAGCTGGTCCGCGCGGGCAAGGTGCGGATCACCGGCTGTTCGAACGAGACGAGCTGGGGTCTGATGAAGTCGCTCGCCGCCGCCGAGAAGCTCGGCACGGTGCGCTACCAGACGATCCAGAACAACTTCAGCCTGAACAACCGCCGTTTCGAGGATGAGCTGGCACAGGTCTGCCGGATGGAAGGGGTGAGCCTGATCCCCTATTCGCCGATCGCAGGCGGCGTGCTTTCGGGCAAGTACAGCGGCGGCGCGCGGCCTGAGGGGGCGCGGTTCTCGCGCTACCTCGCCATGGAAGGGCGGCAGGCGCAGATGGGCAAGCGGTTCGTGAACGAACGTTCCATCGCCTCGACCGAGCGGTTCATGGCCATTGCCGCCGAGGCGGGACTCGATCCGGTGACGATGGCGGTGGCATGGTCGAAGCAGCATGATTTCGTGGCTTCGACGATTGTCGGCGTCAGTGCCGAGGCGCATGTCGATCCGATCCTTGCAGCGGCCGATCTCGTGCTCCCAGACGACGTGATGAAGGCGATCAACCGCGTGAGCCGCGAAATTCCCTATCCGATGGGGTGATCGAGGATTGACGTTTCGGGTCGATCCGGCGCATTTTTGAGCACTGCCAATGGAGTGCGCCAAGATGTTGACAGATAATGCGAAATCATGGCGCGGAGCGATGTCGCTGGTGCGACCTGTAGGGTGGTTCATGGTAGCGCTTGTGCTACTGTTCCCATTGATCGCGATGCAGTTCGAACAGCACCTGCGCTGGGGTGTGAACTGGACGGTGGGTGACTTCCTCGTCGCTGCGCTGCTGCTCTGCAGTACGGGCGCGGCGCTGGAACTGGCGGTGCGTATCAACGGTAGCCTTGCCTATGGAGCGGGTGCGTTCCTGGGCATCGGCGTGGCTCTGGTGATGATCTGGGCGAACCTTGCCGTCGGGCTCGTGGGCTCGGAGGACAATGCCGCGAACGTCTGGTTCATGACCGTGCCGCTTGTGGGATTGATTGTCTCCGCGCTCGGAAAGTTCTCGGCCAGGGCCATGGTCCGGGCGATGCTGGCGATGGCGGTCGTGCAGGCTCTGGTCGGATTGATCGTCGGCGGGGGCGGCGAAACGGTCGCGCTGACCCTTGCTTTCGGATCGTGCTGGCTGGCTTCGGCCTGGCTGTTCGCCCGCGCGGCCTGAGTTACTTGCGGCGGCTGAAGCGCTTCCACAGCAGCCAACAGCTGCCGCCGCAGACCGCGCCGATGCCGAGGACGATAGCGCCGATCATGGCTCCGCTGAAGAGTATGCCGGTGGTCAAGGCCACCACGAATTCCAGCGTAGTCTTCATCTTTTCCGGCCCTATCGCACCGCAAGCCTGATGCAAGCTTGAACGGAGGCGGCGGCAAATCGTTGCCTTCCGGCCGCAAGGAGCCGTAAAGCGCCCCGCGTGAGCGACCTGCCGATCCATGCCGTCCTGCCTGACCTACTTGCTGCGTTGCGGGCGGGGCCGAGTTCGGTGCTGATCGCGCCGCCGGGGGCGGGCAAGACGACGGCGGTCGCGCCTGCCTTGCTGGGCGAGCCGTGGTGTTCCGGGCAAGTCATCGTGCTTTCGCCCCGGCGCGTGGCGGCTCGGGCAGCGGCCGAGCGTATGGCCGAACTGCTGGGCGAGGAGGCGGGGCAGACCATCGGCTATGTCACACGGCTTGATGCCAGGCGCTCTGCCAGGACGCGGGTGCTGGTGGTGACCGAGGCGATCTTCGTTTCGACGATCCTCAACGATCCCGAATTACAGGGCGTTTCGGCGGTGCTGTTCGACGAGGCACATGAGCGGCATCTCGACAGCGATCTTGGGCTGGCGCTGGCGGTCGAGGCGCAAGGGGTGCTGCGTGAGGATCTGCGGATCGTGGTCATGTCTGCCACGATCGATGGATCGCGTTTTGCGGCATTGCTGGGTGCTGCGCCTGTGGTTGAGAGCGAAGGCAAGGCGCATCCCCTGACGGTGAAGTGGCTGGGCTCGCGGCCTGACTTGAAGGTCGAGGCGGCGATGACCTCGGCGATCCAGACCGCGTGGCGTGAGGAGACGGGGGACATTCTCGCCTTCCTGCCGGGCGTGGCGCAGATCGAGCGGACGGCGGATTTGCTTGCCGAGCGATTGCCGCAGGCGCTGGTGCTGCCGTTGCATGGGCAGGTTGAACCGGCGGGGCAGCGCGCGGCGATCCGGCGTGATCCGCAGGGTCGGCGGCGGATCGTGCTGGCGACGAGCATTGCCGAGACCTCGCTGACGCTCGATGGGGTTTCGGTGGTGGTCGATGCCGGGCTTTCGCGGCGGGCGGAGTTCGACAAGTCGGCAGGCGTCACGCGACTGGTGACGACGCGGGCGAGCCAGGCCTCGGCAGCGCAGCGGGCGGGGCGTGCGGCGCGGCAGGGGCCGGGAGTGGCCTACCGGCTGTGGGAGGAAGCGGCGCATGCGGGGCGGCCTGCATTCGATCCGCCCGAAGTGGTGACGAGCGATCTTGCTCCGCTTGCGCTGACGCTGGCGCAGTGGGGCGCGGGCGATCCGGCGGCGATGGCCTGGCTTGATCCGCCGCCGGTTGCGGCGATGGCGGCGGCGCGAGCGAGCTTGCAGGCCTTGGGCGCGCTTGATCCAGAAGGGCGGATCACCGCGCACGGGCAGGCGATGGCGCGGTTGCCGATGGAGCCGGCACTGGCGCACATGCTGCTGTTTGCGGCCGAGCGCGGGCAGGCGGATGAGGCGGCGCGGCTGGCTTTGCTGTTGCAGGAGCGTGAGCTCGGCGGGCGGACTGAGGATCTGGCGCGGCGGTTGGATCGGTGGGCTGGCGAGCGCGGGGGCAGGGCAGAAGGCTCGCACAAGTTGGCGGCGCGGTGGGCTGAGTTGGCCAACAAGGTGCTTCGACAAGCTCAGCATGAGCGGGGTTCCAGTACAGACGCCGCTCGTCCTGAGCCTGTCGAAGGACGCAAGAGCGAAGTTCCGCTGGGGGTGCTTCTAGCCGAGGCCTTTCCTGACCGGATTGCGCGGGCGCGGGGGGCTTCGGGGGAGGAGTGGCTTTCGAGCGGTGGGCGCGGGTATCGGCTCGATCCGGCATCGCCCCTGGCCACGGCGAAGTGGCTGGTGATCGGCGATGCGCAGGGAGAAGCCAAGGGCGCGCGGATCACGGCGGCAATTGCGCTGGAAGACGAGGAGGTTACGCGCCATCTCTCGCACCGGATCGAAGAGCGCCACTCGTTGACATGGAATGCGGGCGAGGGGCGCGTGGAGGCGCGGCTGGAGCGCAGGCTGGGGGCAATCGTGCTGGCGCGGGTGCCTGATCCCAAGCCTGATCCGGATGCGGTGAAGGCCAAGCTGATCGAGGTTGTCCGCGAGGGTGGTCTGGAATTGCTGCCGTTGGGCGAGGCGGCGCGGGCGCTGATCGTGCGGGCTGGCTATGCGGGGCTTGGGGCCTTGTCGGAAAGTGCATTGCTGGAATCGCTTGAGGAGTGGATGGGGCCGCTGCTGGGCGGCAGGCGCGATCTGGAGATCGGCGCGGGTCGCTTGCACGAAGCGCTGCTGAACCGGCTGGACTGGAACGAGCGGCAGACGCTCGACCTGTTGGCCCCTGCAGAATTCCGCTCGCCCGCCGGGACCGGCCATGCCATCGACTATGGCCACGAAGGCGGGCCTTGCGTGGAACTGCGGGTGCAGGCGCTGTTCGGGCTGGAGAAGCACCCTTGCGTGGGACAGCCGCCCAAGCCGCTGCTGCTCAGCCTGACCAGCCCCGGCGGCAAGCCGATCCAAACCACGGCCGACTTGCCGGGGTTCTGGCGTGGATCGTGGCGCGATGTCGTCAAGGACATGAAAGGGCGTTACCCCAAGCATCGCTGGCCGGACGAACCCTGGGCCGAAGACCCGAGCCTGAAGACCAAGAACGCCTTCAATGCGCAAAAGGGTCGGTCGTGACGCGAATGCGGACTTGATTTGCAGCGCGATTCGACCGAAAGCGCGCGCCATGTCAGCACGCATCTATCAGCGCCCGAAGAACGCCATGCAGTCCGGCAAGGCCCGGACCAGCGACTGGCTCCTGGAATTCGAACCCGCCGAAGCGCGCCGTCCGGACCCGCTGATGGGCTGGGCCGGATCGGGTGATACGCAGAGCCAGGTGACGCTTGCCTTCAATTCGCAGGAAGACGCGCAGGCCTATGCCGAGCGCTATGGCATCGAAGCGCGCGTGATTCCGACGCCGCCGCGCAAGCTGAAGCTGCAGAGCTACGCGGATAACTTTCGCTGATAGGTGCGCCTTCCGCATCCGCGGAAGGCTTGCGGCACCGGCCCGCTCCCCCGGCCCGGCCACCCGAAGCATACCTCGATAGGTAGCCGGGCCGGGGAAGCGGACCGATGCCGCATATTGGCAGGATGGGGCTGGACAAGCCTCTGCTTCCTCTCCATATGCCGCGCCGGGAGTCGGTCGGACGCTTGCGTCCGCCAACCTGGTCAGGTCCGGAAGGAAGCAGCCACAACGGGTTGCGGCGGGTCGGCCGGCTCCTTTTTACCCCTCAACCGCTGACTTCATCCGCGAGCGCGCTTCGTTGCGCTTGCCTGTTGCGGGGATGAGCCCTGCGACCTTGCCGAGGCCGAAGGGCGGCATGTTGCCGTAGATGGTCTCATAGGCTCCGGCGGAGACCGCGTAGGTTTCGTGGAAAATGCCGACGGTGCCGTCGCTGCCCACGGCCTTGTTGAACGAAACCCACGCTGGCCAGTGCTTGTGGTCGCGGTCGCGCGCATAGGCTTCGAGGCTGTCGAAATCGCGCCAGTACTGCATCAGCACCACGGTGCGCAGGTTGCGCAGCATGAATTCCGTGCCGAGGAAGCCGCTTTGCGGATTGCGGGCGAGTTCCTCGATCATCGGGCCCATGGCGCGGGCGACCGGCAGCCATTTGCCCACCTTGCGGAAATGGTTGATGCGCATGCCGATGACGAAGATCACCAGCGAGCGGTCGAAGTCAGCAGTGAAGCGGCCGGGGATGACAGTGTCCATGGTTTGAAAGTTGCAGTTTGCAACTTATGAGTCAATCCACCGTTTCGGCCCTCCCGGGCATTCGACAATCGCGCTGCGAGCGCTTACCTAAGGCGATGATGGCCGATTCCACCGACATGTTTGGCGATCCTCCGCAAGAGGAGGAGAACAAGCCCTCTGCCGCAGAGCTTGAAGCGGCGGGGCAGGCTTCGATGTTTGGTGATCCGGCGCCTGCGGCGGAACCGGCGCCGGTGTCTTCCGCTGCGCCCGAAGTGGTGCGCGAGACTGCGCCGCCAGCGCCTGTCGCACCCGTTTCTGCGCCGCCTGTTGCACCTGCCGTCCAGCCCTATCGCGTGCTGGCGCGCAAGTATCGTTCGCAGACCTTTGCCGAACTGATCGGGCAGGACGCGATGGTCCAGACGCTGGCCAACGCCATCAAGCGTGACCGTCTGGCCCATGCGTTTTTGATGACCGGCGTGCGCGGGGTGGGCAAGACATCGACCGCGCGCCTGATCGCCAAGGCGCTCAATTGCATCGGTCCGGACGGGCAGGGCGGGCCGACGATCGATCCTTGTGGGGTGTGTGAGCCCTGCCGCGCGATTGCCGAAGGGCGGCATATCGACGTGATCGAGATGGACGCCGCGTCCAACACCGGCGTCGACGACGTGCGCGAGATCATCGAGGCGGTGCGCTATGCCGCGGTGTCGGCGCGCTACAAGATCTACATCGTCGACGAAGTTCACATGCTTTCTCGCAATGCGTTCAATGCCTTGCTCAAGACGCTTGAGGAACCGCCTGCGCATGTGAAGTTCCTCTTCGCGACGACCGAGGTGGACAAGCTGCCGGTCACGGTGCTGTCGCGTTGCCAGCGGTTTGACCTCAAGCGCATTCCGGCACCGCTGCTCGCCAGCCACTTCGCGATGATCTGCGAGAAGGAAGGCGTCGAGGCCGAAGCCGAGGCGCTTTCGATGGTGGCAGCAGCGGCCGAAGGATCGGTGCGCGATGGTCTGTCAATCCTCGACCAGGCGATCAGCCACGCCGATCTGGTCGGCAGCGAGGACGGGCGCACGCGGGTCAGTGCCGAGCAGGTGCGGCAGATGCTGGGCCTTGCCGACAAGACCATGCAGCGTCGCCTGCTGGAGGCCGTGCTTTCGGGCAAGGGCGATGTGGTGCTCTCGGAAGTGGCACAGCAGTACGCGCTGGGGATCGAGCCGATTGCGATGATGCGCGCGCAGATGGACGTGGTTCATCGCGTGACGGTGACGCAGATCGGCGGGGTCGGGCCGGACATCCGCTCGACCGAGGAGCGCGAGGCGCTGGAAGCCTGGGCCAAGGCGCTTTCGGCGGGGCAGTTGCACCGGCTATGGCAGTTGCTGCTCAAGGGCTACGAGGAAGTGAAGACCGCGCCCGATCCTCTGGTGGCGGCGCAGATGGCGCTGCTGCGGGTGATGCACGCGGCGGACATGCCCGATCCGGGCGGTCTGGTGAAGAAGCTGGAAGAGATCGCCTCACGCCCTGCGATTGCGGCGCCTGCGGCTGATGGCGGCGCGGGTGCGGCTACAGTCGCGCAGGCTGCTGCTCCGGTTGCGGCGGGAGCTGATTGGGTGGCGCTGGTCGAGCAGGTCGAGCATGTCTCGCCGCTCGTCGGAGCGACGATGCGGCTTGGCGTGCGGGTGGTTGAACTGCGGAAGGGATTGCTGCGTTATCAACTGGCTCCGGGCTTGCCGGGAGACCCGGCGGCGGATATTCGCCGCGCGCTCAACCACGTGACGGGCGAGAACTGGATTGTCGAGCGCGGGGAGGGCGATGCCCTGCCGAGCCTCGAGGAAGCCAAGGCTGCCAAGGCAGCCGAGGCCGAGGCGGCAATGCGGCAGGACCCGCTGGTCAAGGCCGCGCTGGAAGCCTTTCCGGGCGCGGTGATCGTGGATGAAGACAGCTCGCGAGAGCACGAGAAGAGACCCTGGAGCAAACGCGCATGAAGTCGATGGAAGAGATGATCCAGGCCGCCCAGAAGGCGGCGCAGACCATCCAGAAGCAGATGGAGGACGCGCAAGCGACGCTCGACAACATCGAAGTCGAGGGTGCGGCTGGCGGTGGCCTTGTGAAGATTCGCGCTTCGGCCAAGGGCCGGGTGATCGGCGTCGCCATTGATGACAGCCTGCTCGCGCCGTCGGAGAAGGGCATTCTGGAAGACCTCGTGGCAGCGGCGTTCAACGATGCGCGCGGCAAGGCCGATGCGGCTGCGGCCGAGGAAATGCAGAAAGTCCAGATGGCTGCGGGCATCCCGCCGGGCTTCAAGCTTCCGTTCTGAACGGTTGGACTGGTTCCGGCATTCGTCATGGCCGTGCGGGCTTGCGGTTCGCTGGTATGATTGCCATGTGATCATTAATCGGGCGATTGATCCAGTGATCAGCCCGGCAGGAACTATTGCTTGAGCGTTACCTTGCTTGCCAGTGCTGCCCTGCTTGCCCTTCCGGAGGCGGGGCGGGATGTGTCGCTGGCTGTTCCCGCGCAGACCGAGGCGCAACAGGCTGCGCCTGTTCCTGGCGGTGCGCCTGCGTCGCCGACTCCTGCCGATCCGTCAGTTCCTGCGCCTGCCGTTCCGGTAGCCCTGCCGCAGGCTCCCGCGCCATCGCTTGACCAGATCGAACAGGAGCAGGGCACGATTGTCGTCGCCGGCGAGCGTTCGACCAAGCAGGACCCGATGCAGGCCGTGAACCAGGCCAGCTACGATGCGGTCCAAGCGGTTGACGACGCCGTGATCGCGCCGGTCGCGCGGGTCTATGAAAAGGGCGTGCCGCGTCCGGTGCGGATGGGCTTGCGCAATTTCCTGCGCAACCTGACCGAACCGATCGTTGCGCTCAACTTCCTGCTGCAGTTGAAGCCGGGGAAGGCTGCCGAAACGGTCGGGCGTTTCGCGATCAATTCCACCGTAGGCGTGGGCGGCCTGATCGATGTGGCGAAAAACAAGCCGTTCAACCTGCCCTACAGGCGCAACGGCTTTGCCTATACCATGGGCTATTATGGCATCGGGCCGGGGCCGTACATGTTCCTGCCGCTGGTGGGGCCGACGACTTTGCGCGACGTGATCGGTCTGGGCCTCGACCGGCTCCTGCTGCCGTTCACGGTGGGCGGGCCGCTGCGCCATCCGGCCTATGTCTATGGCAGCTTCGTGATCCGCTCGCTTGACGAGCGGGTGATGAACGATGAACTGTTCAAGCGAATCCGCGAGGAATCGAACCCTTACGCCAGCTATCGCGAGCTTTACCTGAAGTCGCGGCAGGCCGAGATCGATGCGCTGAAGGGGAAGGCCGACTTCCAGAAGGAAGGTACGGTTACGCTGCCGGCACTGACGCCGACACCGCCGCCAGCGATGCCACCTGCCAGCAGCGAGCCCGTTCCGGCCACACCGCCTGCCCCGGTGTTCGTATCGGAACGGGTAGTGCAGCCGCTGCCGGTGGGGCGCTAAAGTCCGTCAGCTTTCCAGCAGCAGCGAGTAATCGCGCAGGACTTCCCAGGCCTTGCCGGGGGACATCATCAGCTGATCGTCGCTTTCAAGCCCTGCGAGGCGGCGCATCATCTGGGCGACGGTGGAAGCGTTGCCGGTGCTCATGCCATACGTCGAGATGAGCACTTCGGGGTTGTGCGAGAGGGTGTTCTCGAACAGCAGGTCGACGTTCTGGGGCTGGAAACCGAAGCCGAGGAAGACGAGGCGCTTGGCGCTGGCGACGGCGAGCCGGATGTCGCGCAGGGCGTTGCGGTCTGCGCCGCGTTCGTTGAGCGATTTCAGCTGGGCGGCGATGGCGTGGATGTTCCACGGCTGCTCGACGCCCCATTCGGCCAGCGGCGCTTCGCCCTTCTGCCATGGCAGGCGGCCAATGGCACCGTGCGGGTGCACGATGTCGAGCTTGTCGGCGATGACCTGCTGGGCTTCCTTGAGGTCGATCCCGTAAGCCATGACTAGCGCGTAGGGCAGGAAGTGCTCGACCGAGCGGTCGTAGTTGAAGTTGACGATGGTGATCTGCTCGAGCGTCTGGCCGATGCGGCTGCGCGGCACGCCCGAGGTGATCAGCTGGCCGAGCTGGTAGATCCAGTACTCGGCGATCTTGCCCTGTAGCGGGAGTTCGCCGGGGACGCGCGGCGCGTCCTTGAGGTTGCTGCGGGCTTCTGCCTGCCCCATGAAGAAGGAGATGGCGAGCTTGCCGCAGGCCATGACGAGTGGATCATGGTCGTACTGTTCGAGCACGGTATCGATCGAACGGCCTAGGCGGCAGGCATTGCGCAGACGCTCGGCGGCGGCGGCGACTTCCTCGACCTTCTTGTTGTGGCGCTCTGCCAGCTTGTAGATGTTGCGCAGGAGAAGCTGGCCGTCGCGTGTCGAGGTGTCGGATGCGGTGCGCTTGAAGTCATAGCCCTGGATGATTCGTGCCAGCAGTTCCGCGTTGGACGGAAACTGCAGCTCGGCGCTTGCACCTGCGCCGACGATCAGCGTTGTTCGTGTGCGCAGCATCCCCGGTGCAATCCTTCCAGTCCTGCAACCCCAATGCGCAACTATACCTAATATCCGGTTTACGAATGGCAGATCGGTTCGTGTACCTTGGTGCCTCGGGAAGCATGATCCACAGCCCTTGTGCGCGAAACCATTGCGGCGAAGGCACTCGGTCCCCATATCCCGGGAAAGCGTCGGGCGGCGTGCCCGGCAGGACGGAAACGAAGTGCCCATGAATCTCTATCCCCTGCTTCCCCTTCGCGACATCGTCGTGTTCCCCGGCATGGTCGTGCCGCTGTTCGTCGGGCGCGAGAAATCGGTGGCGGCGCTTGAAGCGGCCATGGCTGGCAACAAGGATATCTTCCTGCTCGCCCAGCTTGACCCTGGCTGTGACGATCCGGATCGCGACGATCTCTACGACACCGGCGTGATCGCAAGCGTGCTTCAACTTTTGAAGCTGCCCGACGGCACGGTGCGCGTGCTGGTCGAAGGGCGCGAACGGGCCGAGCTGAAGAACCTGCGCGAGGAAACGACCTCGCATGGCGCGATGCTGGTCGCGCAGGTCGAGCCGCAGGAGCCCGCCATCGTCGAGGGCACCGAAATCTCGGCGATGATGCGCTCGGTGGTCGACCAGTTTGCCGAATATGCCAAGCTTTCCAAGAAGCTGCCCCAGGATGCGGGCGGCCAGCTCGGCGATATCGAGGACGCGGGCAAGCTCGCGGATTCGGTCGCGGCCAACCTTGCGGCCAAGGTGGCCGACAAGCAGGCCGTGCTTTCCGAATCCGATCCGATGAAGCGGCTCGAAATGGTGCTCTCGTTCATGGAGGGCGAGCTTGGCGTGCTGCAGGTGGAGCGCAAGATCCGTGGCCGCGTGAAGCGCCAGATGGAGAAGACGCAGCGCGAATACTACCTCAACGAACAGCTCAAGGCGATCCAGTCAGAACTGGGCGGCGGCGATGGCGAGGAAGCCAACGAGATTGCCGAGCTTCAGGAGAAGATCGACAAGCTCAAGCTTTCCAAGGAAGCCAAGGCCAAGGCGCAGACCGAGCTGAAGAAGCTCAAGACCATGCAGCCGATGAGCGCCGAGGCGACCGTCATCCGCAACTACCTCGACGTGCTGCTGGGCCTGCCCTGGGGCAAGCGCAGCAAGCTCAAGCGCGATATTCCGGCGGCGCAGGCAGTGCTGGATGCGGATCACTACGCGCTCGACAAGGTCAAGGACCGGATCATCGAGTATCTGGCGGTGCAGGCGCGAACGAACAAGCTGAAGGGGCCGATCCTGTGCCTCGTCGGCCCTCCGGGCGTGGGCAAGACCTCGCTCGGCAAGTCGATCGCCAAGGCGACCGGACGCCAGTTCGTGCGCCAGTCGTTGGGCGGCGTCCGCGACGAGGCAGAGATTCGCGGCCACCGCCGCACCTATATCGGCTCGCTGCCGGGCAAGATCGTGACCAACCTCAAGAAGGCTGGCACGGCCAACCCGCTGTTCCTGCTCGACGAGATCGACAAGCTCGGTCAGGACTTCCGTGGCGATCCGGCATCGGCGCTGCTCGAAGTGCTTGATCCCGAACAGAACGCCAAGTTCCAGGACCACTATCTGGAGCTGGACTTCGATCTGTCGGACGTGATGTTCGTGTGCACCGCGAACAGCCTGAACCTGCCGCAGCCGCTGCTTGATCGCATGGAGATCATCCGGCTCGAGGGCTACACCGAGGACGAGAAGGTCGAGATTGCAGAGCGTCACCTGATCGCCAAGCAGGTGGAAGCCCACGGCCTCAAGAAGGGCGAGTTCACGCTTGAAACCGAGGCCTTGCGCGACCTGATCCGCTACTACACCCGCGAGGCTGGCGTACGCACGCTGGAGCGCGAAGTGGCGCGTCTGGCGCGCAAGTCGCTGCGCCAGATCCTCGAAGGCAAGACCAGGAGCGTGACGATCACGCCCGAGAACCTTGCCGACTTTGCCGGTGTCAGGAAGTTCCGCCATGGCGTCTCGGACGAGGAGAACCAGGTCGGTGCGGTGACCGGCCTTGCCTGGACCGAAGTTGGCGGCGAACTGCTGACGATCGAGAGTGTGACGGTGCCCGGGAAGGGCGCAGTCAAGACGACGGGCAAGCTGGGCGAGGTGATGAGCGAGAGCGTCCAGATGGCGTTCAGCTTCGTCAAGGCGCGCAGCCCGGCCTATGGCATCCGGCCTTCGATCTTCAACCGCAAGGATCTGCACATCCACTTGCCCGAAGGCGCAGTGCCCAAGGACGGGCCGAGCGCGGGCATCGGCATGGTCACGGCCATGGTCTCGACGCTCACCGGCATTCCGGTGCGGGCGGACGTGGCGATGACCGGTGAGGTGACGCTGCGCGGGCGTGTGCTGGCGATTGGCGGCTTGAAGGAAAAGCTGCTGGCGGCACTGCGCGGCGGCATAAAGATGGTGCTGATCCCGGAAGAGAACCGCAAGGACCTTGCCGAGATCCCAGCCAACATCAAGGAAGGGCTGGAGATTCTCCCGGTTGCTCACGTCGACGAAGTCTTGGCGCGGGCTCTGACCAGTATTCCGCAACCGATTGAATGGACCGAGGCGGATGATCTGGCCTCGCAACCTGCTACGAGTGCTCCGGGACAGCCTCAGACGCCAACAGCACACTGACAGGACATCATCAAAGCCGGGGGCGGGCGCACGATTGTTGCGCTTGCCCCCGTTGTTTTTGAAAGGCGCCCTTTCTTTCGCCGCAAATAGCCGTGTTACTCTGCTTTAACCTTTGACAGGTGATTGATTCTCGGCTCTCTTTCGCGTCACCCGAAAGGCGATTCAAATCCAATCTTTCCAAAGAATAAAGGCTTAGGGGGTTCCGCAATGAACAAGAACGATCTGATCGGCGCTGTCGCCGACGTCAGCGGCCTGTCGAAGGGCGATGCGACCAAGGCTGTTGAAGCCGTCTTCGAATCGATCTCCGGTGCGCTGGCCCAGGGCGAAGAAGTGCGCCTGGTCGGTTTTGGCACTTTCTCTGTTGCCAAGCGCAAGGCTTCCACGGGCCGTAATCCGCGGACCGGTGAACCCATGTCGATCAAGGCTTCTGCCCAGCCCAAGTTCAAGGCTGGCAAGGGCCTGAAGGACGCAGTCAACTGATCATGCGCTGATGGGGCGTAAGCCCTGACAGCTAGAAGCCGCGCTCGTCCCTGCGACAGGCGCGGCTTTTCTTATGGATTGATCCGAACGAGCGCAGTGGGCGCGTCCTTTGTGCGCGCATTGACCTTCCACTGCAGCATCTTGCCCCAAGTTCCGGCGGTCGGGCCTTCGTCGGTGTTGTTGGCGAGGATATCGCCGTCTGTGGTCAGCACCAGCGTTCCGTCGAGAACCGGCACGCCATCGCCTCCGGCCTTCTGGCTCTTCTCATCGGCGGCCATCGCGGCCATGCCCATGAAGGGCGAGTTGCCGGCCCCGGCAGCGAAAGCGGGCGCGTCGATGCGCACGCTGCCATCGGCGCGGCGGATCATGGTCACGAAAGGCATGACCATCGGCAGCTTTTCGACCGTGGGGAAGCTGAAATCGTGGGTCAGCTTGCCGGTGATGGTGTATTCCACCTCGAAGCGCCCGTCGCCCTTGTCGACGACCGACTTCCAGCCCTTCTGGCGGCGCAGGCGATCGGCAAACTCCTGCGCGGCGCGTGGGTCGGAGGGATCGATGCCGCCAAGCATAGCCTTGGCCATCTGCTCGTCGGACTTCTTCTTTTCTTCTGCAGCGCTCTTCTGCTGAGCGACCGTCTCTTCCCAATCCTTGCGCAGGGTGGCGATTTCATCGGCCGTGCAGGTGCGCTCCTCGCCGGTCTCGTCGTTGTAGCAGGTGGATGGCTCGAACGTGGCCGTGTCGATCTTGCGGTCACGCTCCTCGGCGGCGAGCTTTGACAGGGCGAGGACATGGATGTCGCCCTTGTAGGTGAAGCTGAAGGTGCCGTCCTTGCGCAAATCTATCGCTGAGGTGAACTTGCCGGGAAGGAGGAGGCAGCCTGCGAGGAGCAGTGTCGCCAGTCCGACTGCTGCCAGTGCCAAGGAACGCCGCATCTGCCCCTCCTGTGCCCGTATGATTACCCCTCGCGCGTTGCCACTGCATAGAGCGCGATGGCCGCTGCGTTGGACACGTTAAGGCTTTCGATGGCCGAAGCAATCGGAAGCCGCGCGATCGAATCGCAGTGCTGCGCGACGTTGTGGCGCAGGCCTTCGCCCTCGGCGCCCAGAACCAGGGCGACGGGTCCGGCCGGCAGGGCAGAGGGGAACACCGCCTTGCCATCGCCATCAAGGCCGATGCGCCAGTAGCCTTCCTCGCTCATTCGCTCCAGCGCGCGAGACAGGTTCACCACGCGCACCCAAGGCACGATTTCGAGCGCTCCCGATGCGGACTTGGCAAGCACGCCCGATTCGGGCGGGGCGTGGCGGTCCTGGGTAACGAGAGCAGCAACGCCGAACGCCGCGCAGGAGCGCAGAATCGCGCCGACGTTGTGCGGATCGGTGACCGAATCGAGAATCACGATGGTGCGGCCATCGGCTTCGTCGAGAATGTCGTCGAGAACCACGTCGTCGAGCGGGGCGCAATCGAGCACCAGGCCCTGGTGCGGTGCATCGCGGGCGACGAGTCGGCCAAGGTCTGCGGCCTGCGCGTATTCCACGGGCAGGGTGGCGGGCAGTTCGGCGTCGTGCGCGTCGAGCATTTCCTGAATCGCCTCGCGCGTGCCCCACAGCTTTTTCGCATCGCGATTGGGATTGGTAAGCGCGGCTTCTACCGCGTGGCGTCCCCACAGGCGGATCGAGCCCGCGCTGCCGCGGCCCGAACCGCGCCCGCCCTTGTTGCGACCGGCGCGACCGCGCAGGGCGCGGCCTTTGGGTTGATCGTCGTGACGGGGCATGAGGCACCTTTTCTGCAAGCGTGTTGATAAATTTCGTGCCGCGCATGCCAGCCTGCCCATTGACAGGCAAGTCTCCCTTCGCCAAAGGGGCCGCCTCTCGGCCGGACGGTCTCTTCGGGGACCATCAAAATCGGCTTTCCTTTCGGGGAAATCCGGCACCGGCAGCACTGGTGTGGACAGGTGGCCGAGTGGTTAAAGGCAGCAGACTGTAAATCTGCCCGCGCAAGCGTACGCTAGTTCGAATCTAGCCCTGTCCACCACCGCTGCTTCTTCCCCTGAGGGCTAGAGTGCCTGACTTAATCAGGCGATTAAGATTGTCGTTGCATGTCCTGCGGGCCTGGGTCAGGGTTCGAGCATGACAACGATACGCATCCCCGTTGCGGGCGGGTTGACCATCGTGGCTGATGAACTCGGCGACCGTGCTGCGCCCACGGTGATTCTCGGACATGGTGGGGGGCAGACCCGGCACAGCTGGGACAGGGCGGGGCACGAACTGGCGGACGCCGGTTTCCACGTGATCAACTATGATCTCCTCGGCCATGGCGATAGCGACTGGGAGCCGGAGGGCGATTATTCCTATGCCCGCCGCGCAAGCGATCTGGCGGCGGTGGCGGCGCTGGCGCAGGGGCCTTTCGCCTTTGTGGGCGCTTCGCTGGGCGGGCTGTCTTCGATGGCGGCTGCTTGCCATGGCACGGTTCCGGACGCGCTGGTGCTGGTCGATGTCGTGGTGCAGATTTCGCCGACCGGCGTCGAAAGGATCGTCGGTTTCATGTCGGCCAATCCAGACGGCTTCGGCTCGCTGGAAGAAGTCGCGGACGCGATTTCAGCCTATTACCCGGATCGCCCGCGGCCAGCGCGTCTCGATGGATTGCGCAAGAACCTGCGGGAAGGGGCGGACGGTCGCTTCTATTGGCACTGGGATCCGAAGTTTCTGGTTGGTGGGAAGCGTCACGCGGCGATCGACGAATTGCTCGAAGGTGCTGAATGGCCCGGCCGTGTTCCGACTTTGCTGGTTCGCGGGATGAAGTCCGATATCGTCACGGAGGATGGCGTGGCCGATCTGGTCGGACGCATACCCCATCTCGAAGTGGCCGATATCGGCGGTGCCGGGCACATGGTTGCAGGCGACAAGAACGACCAGTTCAACGAGGCGGTCATCGATTTCCTGATGCGGGTCATGCCGCCTGCCTCAGCGCAGATCGGCTGAATCCGGCAACGCGGCTTGTCCCCGCGACGGCCAACGCCTAGATGGGGCGAATGTCCGGTGAAATTCTCGATAACCGTGGTCGCGGTACCGCCGGGTGGTCCTGGCCATCCATCCATCCCGAAGGCCGCAAGTTCGGCCTGATTTCCGGAGCGCTGAGCCTTGGTGCTGCGCTCATGGCGTGGGAGACCATCGCCTGGCCGCTCGCGTTCCTCACGCTTGGCGTGCTCGCGTTCTTCCGCGATCCGGTGCGAGTCACCCCGCGTGACGACAAGTTCGTGGTCTCGCCCGCCGATGGCCTGATCACGCTGATCCAGAAAGTACCGCCGCCCCGCGAGCTGTGTGCTGACGACGGTTCCGGCGTTCGCGGCATGAGCGATGCGCCGGTGACGCGCGTGTCGATCTTCATGTCGGTGTTCGACGTGCACATCAACCGTTCGCCGATTGCGGGCACGATCCGCCGGGTTGTCTATATCCCCGGCAAGTTCCTCAATGCCGATCTCGACAAGGCAAGCGAAGAGAACGAGCGCCAGCATTTCCTCGTCGAGCGTGGCGATGGCGTGCAGATCGGCTTTACCCAGATCGCGGGCCTCGTGGCCCGTCGCATCGTGCCGTTCGTCAAGGGTGGCGATATTGTCGCCGTCGGCCAGCGTGTCGGCCTGATCCGCTTTGGCAGCCGCGTCGATGTCTATCTTCCTGCGGGCACCGAACCCAAGGTCCTAATGGGCCAGAAGTGCGTTGCCGGCGAAACGATCCTTGCCGAGATCGGCGAGGCCCCGATGATCGAGGGTATCGGCCAGTGAAGTGGAGCCGGTGATGGAAGAGGGCAAGGCGGCCGGACTTCGTCGGGGGCGCTTGCCCGGTGGGCTGACGCTGCGGGCGATGACGCCCAACGCGATCACCACAGCCGCGCTCTGCTCGGGCCTGACTGGCATCCGCTTTGCCGTGACGGCGGCCTCGGGCACCGATCCGGTGCAGGTCGCCGAAGACTGGCGCAAGGCCGTGGCGGCGGTGATCATTGCCGGGATGCTCGATGGCATAGACGGCCGCATCGCACGGCTGCTCAAGGCGCAGTCTCGCTTCGGTGCGGAACTCGACAGTCTGGCCGACAACGTCTCGTTCGGCGTGGCGCCTGCGCTGATCCTGTTCCTGTGGTCGCTTCAGGAAGCGCCGCGCATCGGCTGGTTTGCGGCGCTGGCAGTGGCGATTGCCTGCGCGCTGCGCCTGGCGCGGTTCAATGCCCGCATCGATGTCGAGGACCAGCCCCACAAGTCAGCCGGATTTCTGACCGGGGTTCCTGCGCCGGTCGGGGCGGGGCTGGCCTTCCTGCCGCTCTACCTGTGGATCGTAACCGACAACCCGCTGTTCCGTTCACCCTTGCTTGTCGGCCCGTGGCTGGTGCTGATCGCATTTCTGATGATATCGAACCTGGCAACGCTAGGCTGGTCGGCAATGCGGCCGCGACGCAGTGTTCGGCTTGAGCTGATCGCGCTGGTGGGTCTCGTGATTGCCGCGCTGCTGACCGAGCCTTGGCTGACTCTTTCCGGTATCTGCATCGTCTATTTGCTGCTGATACCGGTGGGCGTGGTCCGTTATGCCAAGGTCAAGCGACAGCGCGCAGCGACCGTGCGGAACGAGCCGCTTCCGCCTGCCTGAACAGACGGCGCGTGGTGCGGCGAAGCTGCGGCGAGACGGATGCGCGGTTTGCTTCGACTTCGCGGCTGGTGATCGCAACCAGAAACTCGCGATCGCGCTGAAGCGAGCGATACTCGGCAAGGAGCGCCGTGATCTGCGCTTTGCGCCCCTGCATCGTCACGAAGATCGCGGCCACAGCGAAGGTGGCGGCTGCAGCGAAGACGAGAGTGCAAACGAGAGCGAGCATTGCGCGTGTCCTTGCGTTTATCCCTTGGCTTTCCTTCCCCTGACCGTTTCCTGACGAAATCGGACAGGCCTGTGGAAAACTTGTGGATTGTTGTATCGTTCCTGTCTGTCCGAAGACCGATTCGGATATGGAGACAATGTTCTCTTTTTGTTCCGTTCCGTCAAGGCGGAACGTGCAATATTCCCGTCAAAGCAGTGTGCCCCTGCGCAAAGCCATGATTTGAAGGCGAAAATTTTACACGAGATCTGGCGAAACTGGATCAATCTGCCTTCGCACCGCTTCCCTCCGCTCGCGATTCCGTGCTGGATTTTCACGTCGGAGTGCTCTAGGGGCGGCCCGGTCGCAGGACTTTGACGGGCATGGTGCCCGCCTGAAGAGCGCGACAATCCACACGGGAAGCATATTCACCGGTGCCGACAGCGGGATCTCCGCAGCGGTTCCAGCTTCCCGGAGGTTCAACCGGAAAGGAATTACCTATGGCGGCACCTGTCGTCACGATGCATCAGCTTATCGAAGCCGGGGCCCACTTCGGCCACCAGACCCACCGCTGGAACCCGCGGATGAAGCCGTACATCTTCGGCGCCCGCAACGGCATCCACATCCTCGACCTGTCGCAGACCGTTCCGCTTTTTGCCCGCGCGCTCGAGTTCATCTCGGCAACCGTCCAGGCAGGCGGCAAGGTCCTGTTCGTCGGCACCAAGCGCCAGGCGCAGGAACCGATCGCACAGGCAGCCCGTGCTTCGGGCCAGCACTACGTGAACCACCGCTGGCTGGGCGGCATGCTCACCAACTGGAAGACCATCTCGGGCTCGATCAAGCGCTTCAAGGCTCTTGAAGAGCAGCTTGCCGGTGACACGGCTGGCCTGACCAAGAAGGAAGTCCTTCAGCTGACGCGCGAGCGCGACAAGCTCGAGCTGTCGCTCGGCGGCATCCGCGACATGGGCGGCATCCCGGACGTGATGTTCGTGATCGACGCCAACAAGGAAGAGCTGGCGATCAAGGAAGCCAACGTCCTTGGCATCCCGGTCGTCGCGATCCTCGACTCGAACGTCTCGCCCGACGGCATCGCGTTCCCGGTTCCGGCGAACGACGACGCAAGCCGCGCCATCCGCCTCTACTGCGAAGCCGTTGCTGCTGCCGCGACCAAGGGCGGTCGTGACGCTGCCATCGCTTCGGGTGCAGACCTTGGCGCCATGGCTGAACCGCTGGCTGAAGAAGCCGCGGAAGCCTGATCCGGATTTTCGAGTGACGGCCCCTCATGCAGGGCGGGCCGTCACCGAATTGTCCCGGATGCGATTTACGGGCCGCGGCAGTGCTGCGGCCTTCCTGTGTTTCAAGATAAAGGATCAACGCAATGGCTTACACCGCCGCTGACGTGAAGAACCTGCGCGAGCGCACTGGCGCCGGCATGATGGATTGCAAGAAGGCTCTCGACGAAGCCGGTGGCGACTTCGAAGCCGCCGTTGACGCGCTGCGCGCCAAGGGCCTCGCCGCTGCTGCCAAGAAGTCGAGCCGCACGGCCGCTGAAGGCCTTGTCGGCGTGACCGTTTCGGGCACCAAGGGCGTTGCCGTCGAAGTGAACTCGGAAACCGACTTCGTTGCCAAGAACGACCAGTTCCAGGACTTCGTCCGCAAGGCGACCGAAGTTGCGCTGGCGACCGGCGCTTCGGACGTCGAGACGCTCAAGGCTGCTGCCTATCCGGACGGCGGCACGGTTGCCGACAAGCTGACCAACAACGTCGCGACCATCGGTGAAAACCAGCAGCTGCGCCGCATCAAGCACGTCGAAGTCGCCAATGGCGTCGTCGTGCCCTACATGCACAACGCTGCGGCCGCCAACCTCGGCAAGATCGGCGTGCTCGTCGCGCTCGAATCGGATGCTGCGGCAGACAAGCTCGAAGCGCTCGGCAAGCAGATCGCGATGCACATCGCAGCGGCTTTCCCGCTGGCGCTGACCGCCGACGACCTCGACGCCGAACTGATCGCCCGCGAGCGCAAGATCGCGGCGGAAAAGGCTGCCGAGAGCGGCAAGCCGGCTGAAGTCCAGGCCAAGATGGTGGACGGTGCCGTCGCCAAGTATGCCAAGGAAAACGCTCTGCTTTCGCAGATCTTCGTGATGGACAACAAGTCGACCATCCAGCAGGTCGTCGATGCAGCTGGCAAGGAAGCCGGCACCAAGATCGTGCTGAAGGACTATGTCCGCTTCCAGCTCGGCGAAGGCATCGAGAAGGAAGAGACCGACTTCGCTGCCGAAGTGGCTGCTGCCGCCGGCATCAAGTAAGTCTGGCATTCAACGATCCCCGCATGGGCGGGCTGCCTCGCAAGAGCGGTCCGTCGGTGCGGGGATTGTTACGCCTGTTTCTTGTGCGCGCCCTTGGCACCGCCCTTCACCGGGCTATAAGGGCCGCCAATTCCAATCCGTGACGAGTACCACAGACCCATGAGCCTTCCTCCCCTCAAGCGCATCCTCCTGAAGCTTTCGGGCGAAGTGCTGATGGGGGAACAGCAGTTCGGGATCGACACGGATTACGTCGCCCGTCTGGCGCAGGAAGTGAAGGACGCGCGCGACAGCGGGTTGCAGCTTTGCCTGGTGATCGGCGGCGGCAATATCTTCCGCGGCATGGCGGGTGCTGCCAAGGGCATGGATCGCGCCCAGGCGGACTACATGGGCATGCTCGCCACGATCATGAATGCGCTGGCGATGCAGAACGCGCTCGAGCAGGTCGGCGTCGAGACCCGCGTGCAATCGGCCATACAGATGGACGAAGTGTGCGAGCCGGTCATCCGCCGTCGTGCCGAGCGGCACCTTGAGAAGGGCCGCGTGGTCATTTTCGCCGCCGGTGTCGGCAGCCCCTATTTCACGACGGATTCGGGCGCTGCGTTGCGCGCTGCCGAGATGAAGTGCGATGCGTTGTTCAAGGGCACCAGCGTCGATGGCGTCTATGATGCCGATCCCAAGAAGGATGCCTCGGCAAAGCGTTATGATACCGTCGATTACGACACGGTTCTTGCAGACAACCTGAAGGTCATGGACGCGAGCGCGGTTGCGCTGTGCCGTGACAACTCCATACCGATCGTCGTCTTCTCCATCCGCGAGCGGGGCAATCTTGCCCGCGTTCTGGCGGGCGGGGGAACGCAGACCATTGTGAAGAAGGAAGCCTGACATGGCCAAGTACGACAAGGCCGATCTGGAACGCCGCATGAAGGGCGCGGTCGAATCGCTCAAGGGCGATCTTTCCGGCCTGCGCACCGGCCGTGCCAACACCTCGCTGCTCGATCCCATCACGGTCGAAGTCTATGGCAGCCATATGCCGCTGTCGCAGGTCGCCAGCGTTTCGGCGCCCGAGCCGCGGATGCTTTCGGTGCAGGTGTGGGACAAGTCGAACGTGACGCCGGTCGAAAAGGCGATCCGTTCGGCGGGCCTCGGCCTCAACCCGATCAGCGACGGACAGACCCTGCGCCTGCCGATTCCGGACCTGACCGAAGAGCGTCGCAAGGAACTCGCCAAGCTGGCCAGCAAGTACGCCGAGAACGCCCGCATTGCGATCCGCAACGTGCGCCGCGATGGCATGGACGCGCTCAAGGCTGACGAGAACAAGAAAGAAATCTCGGAAGACGAACGCAAGCGCGCCGAGACCGACTTGCAGAAGCTGACCGACGATCTGATCAAGCAGGCCGATGAAGCCGCCGCTGCCAAGGAAAAGGAAATCCTCGGCAAGTGACGGCGCTCCCCGCCTCGACGGGTGGCCCGGCGTCCTGTGGCGCAAGGCACGTTGCCATCATCATGGATGGCAACGGACGGTGGGCGAAGAAGCGCATGATGCCGCGCGCCTTCGGGCACAAGCGGGGCGTCGACACGGTGCGCGAGATTGCCCGCGCCGCGCGCGACATGGGGCTCGAGGCGCTGACGCTCTATGCGTTCTCGTCAGAGAACTGGAAGCGTCCGGCTGACGAGATCGCGGACCTGATGGGCCTGCTTCGTGCCTTCATTCGCAACGATCTGGCCGAACTCGTCAGCAACAACACGCGTCTGAAGATCATCGGCGATTATCAGGTGCTTGCGCCCGATATCGTGGAACTGATCGAGGATGCGATGGCGCGTACGGCGGGCAATACCGGCACCACGTTGGCCATCGCCCTGAACTACGGATCGCAGCAGGAGATCGCCCGGGCGGCCGCCAAGGCTGCAGCCAAGGGCGAGATCACGCCCGAAGCCATCGAGGCCGAACTCGATACCGCCTGCCTCCCGCCGCTGGATCTTCTGATCCGGACCTCGGGCGAGATCCGTCTTTCGAACTTCCTGCTGTGGCAGGCGGCCTACGCCGAGATGTGGTTCACCGATGTGCTCTGGCCGGACTTCACCGCAGCGCACCTGCGCGAGGCGCTGGAGCAGTTCGCATCGCGCGAGAGGCGCTTCGGTGGACGCTGAAGCCAGCCCGATGACGCCAGCGGAGGCGCCGAAAAAGTCCGACCTGCCGGTGCGCCTCGCTTCGGCCGTGGTCATGCTGGCGATTGCGGGCGGGGCGTTGTGGATGGGCGGGCTGTGGCTCGACCTGTTCGTGGCGGCGGTCGCGTTCGGGGTTTTCGTCGAGTACGTTCGCCTGGCCGCTAAGATCGCTGACAGCCCGGCGCGGCTTTCGTCGATGGTCATCTTCGGCGCGATTTACGTTGGCTGGGCCGGGCTGGCTTTGGCGGTGATGCCCGAGCCGCTGATGCTGGCTGTGCTGGGGTTGGTCATCTGCACTGATACCGGTGCCTACTTCACCGGGAGCACCTTGGGCGGGCCCAAGATTGCACCCAGGATCAGTCCATCGAAAACATGGTCGGGCCTCGCCGGTGGCATGGCGGCTGCGGGTATCTGGGCAGGGCTGGTCGTGCTTTCGGCAAGTTATCTCGTGTCTGCAATCGGGCCGACGGGGCCGAGTGTCGCGGCGGCGCTGGAGGTGGCGAACCTCGGTGGGGCAGCGTTGGCTGGGGCCGTGCTGGCAGTGTTCGCGCAGGCCGGAGACTTCTATGAATCGTGGCTCAAGCGGCGGGCAGAGGTGAAGGATTCCTCGCGGTTGATCCCGGGGCACGGCGGCCTGTTCGACCGCGTTGACGGACTCCTTCCGGTGGCAATCATCGTCGGCACGGCCTGGGCCGCTTCGCAGGCAGGGGGCTGAGGCGATGGCGCGTTCGATCTCGGTTCTTGGCGCTACCGGTTCCATCGGCGCCTCCACGCTCGACCTGATCCGCCGCAACCGTGAGGAGTGGCAGGTGGTCGCGCTGACCGCCAATGGCGATGCGGCAGGGCTTGCCAAGCTGGCGCGCGAGTTCGGTGCAGAAGTTGCCGTGGTGGCTGATGAAGCTGCATTGCCTGCGCTGCGCGAGGCGCTTTCCGGGACCAACATCCATGCCGCAGCAGGAGCGCCTGCTCTTGTTGAGGCGGCTGCGCGGGGGGCTGACATCACCGTTGCAGCCATCGTCGGCTGCGCGGGCCTGGCGCCTACGATGGCTGCGATAGAGCAGGGCGGGGTAATCGCCCTTGCCAACAAGGAAGCGCTGGTTTCGGCAGGCGACGTCATGACCGCTGCCGTGGCGAAGCATGGGGCGACACTGTTGCCGGTCGATTCCGAGCATAACGCGATCTTCCAGTGCCTTGCCGGCAACGATATGGCTCATGTCCACGCGATCACGCTGACCGCAAGCGGCGGCCCGTTCCGCGATTGGACGCTGGACCAGCTGGAGCGGGCGACGCCTGCCGAGGCGGTCAAGCATCCCAACTGGTCGATGGGCGCCAAGATCAGCGTCGATTCGGCGACTATGATGAACAAGGGGCTCGAGTTTATCGAGGCCTACCACCTGTTCCCGGTGGGCGTGGAGCGCCTGCGGATCATCGTGCACCCGCAGTCGGTCGTCCATTCTATGGTCGAATACCGCGATGGTTCGACGCTGGCACAACTTGGGCCCTCGGACATGCGCGTGCCGATTGCCTCGGCGCTGGCATGGCCGGCCCGGATGCACACGCCCTGCGCGCCGCTCGATCTTGCCGCCATCGGACAACTGACGTTCCGCGCGCCCGACGAAACGCGCTTTCCAGCCACGCGCGTGGCACGCAACGTCGTGATCGAAGGCGGCGCGGCACCGGCAACGATGAACGCCGCCAACGAGATCGCGGTTGCAGCGTTCCTTGGTGGTCAGATTGGGTTCACCCGGATCGTGCAATCGGTCGAGGCCGTGCTCGCGCGCGGATTGCCGCCTGCGCCTGGCTGCCTCGACGATGTCGTCGCTATCGACGCGGAGGCCCGGGTGAGGGCACGAGAACTGATGGAAACCGCACTCTGATGCCACCGATCGAAAGCCCCGGAATTCTGACAACGCTGCTGGCCTTCGTGCTGGTGCTGGGGCCTTTGGTGTTCATCCACGAGCTGGGACATTATCTGGTTGGCCGCTGGTTCGGCGTGAAGGCTGACGTCTTTTCCATCGGCTTCGGCAAGGAACTGGCAGGCTGGACGGACAAGCGCGGCACCCGCTGGAAGCTCTCGGCGCTGCCGCTTGGCGGCTACGTCCAGTTCGCGGGCGACATGAACCCGGCAAGCCAGCCAAGTCCCGAATGGCTTTTACTTCCGGCCGAAGAGCGCAACCGCACGTTTCAGGCCAAGCCCCTGTGGCAACGTTCGCTGATCGTGCTGGCCGGGCCTGTCACCAATCTCCTGTTCGCAGTGTTGATTCTGGGCGGTTTCACGCTCGCCTATGGCAAGATCGTGGTGCCGCCGGTCGTCGGCGAGGTTCAGGCTGGATCGGCTGCCGAGCGGTCCGGGATAAAAATCGGTGACCGCATCGTTGCGATCCGTGGCCACGAAATGGATTCGTTCCTAGATGTCCGCCTCGAAGTCGGGCAGAATCCGGGCGAGCCGCTCGACATCGTCGTCCTGCGTGGCGATCAAAGGCTCAATCTCGCCACGAGCGCTGCGGTGAAGATCGAGAGTGACCGGTTCGGCAACACGCAGAAGATCGGTTTCCTCGGCATCGGGCCGAAAAGCTACGAAATCGTCAGGGTCGGGCCGATAGACGCTGCGGTCGATGGTGTCCGTCAGACCGGCAGCATCATATCGATGATGGTCAACGGCATCGGCCAGATCATCTCGGGCAAGCGCGAGGTCAAGGAGCTTGGCGGGCCGATCAAGATTGCCAAGTATTCCGGCGAGCAGCTGGTTTCCGGGTGGCAGCCTTTCGTCACGTTCGTGGCGCTGATCTCGATTAACTTGGGGTTCATTAACCTCCTGCCAATCCCGGTCCTCGACGGGGGCCACCTCGCTTTCTACGCGGCCGAGGCGATCCGCAGGAAGCCGGTGGGCCAGCGTGGGCAGGAGTGGGCTTTCCGCACCGGTCTTGCGTTCGTCATGGCGCTGATGGTGTTCGTCACGATCAACGATGTGGCGTCGCTCAAGCTGTTCGGAGGGTGAGGCGAGTTTGATTGCGTCCGGTGCGGGGGCGCGTGGTATTCGGCGGTCAGGGGTGACGGGCGGATTTCCACAGAATGTCTTTCCACAGAAATGCGGGGCAATGTTTGCTTGATTGGCCTTGTGGCATCGGGCAGAGGGCTACATTGCTTGCCGCGGCCGGACCCTCCTCGCAGGCGTCCAGCTGCCACTTTATTACGGGATGGCGCTTGGTGATGATTGGACGTAACGCGGGCCGGGCAGGAAATCGGAGCGCCAAGGCCTCCCCGCTGTGCGCTGGCCTGCTGGCTACCAGTGCATTGGTCACGGTCCCGCAGGCCGTTTCTGCACAGACTGTGGCTCCTGTCGCCGCTCCCGCCGCCCCGGCACTTCCGGCTGCCGTGCCCGCACCTGCAGGAGACGTGATCCGCACGGTAACCGTGCAGGGTTCGCAGCGGCTCGAGCCCGATACCATCCTGTCCTACATCCGCCTTCGTCCCGGCCAGACCTATACGCAGGCCTCCGGTGACCAGGCGCTTAAGGACCTCTACGCGACGGAACTCTTTGCCGACGTCTCGATCCGCAACAACGGCGGCGACGTGATCGTGCAGGTCAAGGAAAACCCGGTCATCAACCGCATCATCCTTGAAGGCAACAAGCGCCTCAAGGAAGACAAGATCCTGCCCGAGATCAAGCTCGCGGCACGCCAGATCTTCACGCGGTCGAAAGTCCGCGCCGACGTTGCCCGCATCATCGAGCTGTACAAGCGTCAGGGCCGCTTCGCCGCGACGGTCGAGCCGAAGATGGTCATGCTCGACCAGAACCGCGTCGACATCGTGTTCGAGATCAGCGAGGGACCCAAGTCAAAGGTCCGTCAGATCAACATCATCGGCAACGAGAAGTTTTCCGATGGCAAGCTGCGTGGCGAGATGGTCACCAAGCAGGCGCGCTTCTTCCGCCTGTTTTCCAGTGGCACGAGCTATGACCCTGACCGCCTCGCGTTCGACCAGCAGAAGCTGCGCCAGTTCTACCTGACCGAAGGCTATGCCGATTTCCGCGTGGTTTCGGCCGTGGCCGAGCTTACGCCGGACAAGCGTGACTTCATCATCACCTACGTGGTGGAAGAAGGCGACCGCTACAAGTTCGGCGACGTCAAGGTCGACAGCCAGTTGCGTGACTTTGACAGCGACGCGATGTCCAAGCGTCTCCCGATCAAGGCCGGTGACTGGTACAACGCCAAGGCGGTCGAAGATCAGGTCGATGCTTTGACGGAGACGGCCGGTGCCTTCGGTTACGCTTTCGCGGACGTTCGCCCGGACTTCGCGCGCAACAAAGATGACCTGACGATGTCGGTCACCTTCCGCATTGCCGAAGCGCCGCGCGTCTACGTCGAGCGCGTGGACGTCAACGGCAATACGCTGACGCAGGACAAGGTCGTCCGTCGCGAGTTCCGTATTGCCGAGGGTGACGCATTCAACACCTTCCAGGTCAAGCGTTCGACCAACCGCATCAAGTCGCTCGGCTACTTCCAGGAGAAGTTCGAGGTCGAGCAGAAGCCGGGCAGCGCGCCCGACCGCATCGTGCTTGAAGCCAACGTGGAAGAGCGCCCCACCGGCGAGTTGCAGCTCTCGGCCGGCTTCTCGAGCCTTGAAAGCTTCATCTTCCAGGGCTCGATCCGCCAGAACAACTTCCGCGGGCGTGGCCAGACCATCGGCCTGTCGGTCGACTATTCTCGCTTTACCCGCTCGGTGCAGGTGAGCTTCACCGAACCCTATCTGTTCGACAAGAACGTGTCGCTCGGCGTCGACATCTACCGGCGCGACCTCAACAGCTTCAACCAATTCAACTCGAACCGCAACACCACCTACAAGCAGGCGACGACCGGCTTCTCGGCGCGCGTAGGCGTGCCGCTGTCCGAATACATGTCGCTGATCGGGCGCTACACCTTCAACCTCGACGACGTTACGCTCGACAAGAGCACGTTCTACGTCAACAATCAGTGCAGCATCCTGTTGGCGGGGCGCTACCTTTGCGACGCCATCGGCAAGCGCACCAGTTCGATCCTCGGTGCATCTCTGGTCTATGACACGCTCGACAACCGTCTGCGTCCGAGCCGGGGCACCCAGTTCGTGGTTGGTGCCGACTTTGCAGGTCTTGGCGGTTCGGTCCGCTATGCGCGCATCACTGCCAATGCGGCCAAGTTCTGGCCTGTGGGTGGCGGGTTCATCTTCTCGGTCCGCGCTGAAGGCGGTGCGATCAAGGCACTGTCGAGCCGTTCGAACGATCCGACGATCGATGACGTCCGCCTGACCGACCGTTTCTTCCTTGGCGAGCCGCAGATTCGTGGCTTCGACATCCGTGGTGTCGGTCCGCGCGTGCTGCGCAAGTTCCTGACCATCGACACCAACAATGACAACATCCCCGACACGGCTTCGACCGACCGCAACCAGTGGGTCGATGACGCGCTGGGCGGCAAGTACTATTACCTGACCCGCGCCGAACTCGAGATCCCGCTGGGCTCGGGAGCGCGCGAACTGGGGCTGCGTCCATCGATTTACGTCGATGCCGGTGCTGTATGGGGCATCGCGAACCCACTCACGCAGAACCCGAACAATGTCGTCTATTATACCGACAAGCTCACCGGCAGGATAACCGACAGCCCGACCGCGTCGGACGGCACGGCGAATACCGCTACCCGCTATATCGAAGAGTATGTCGGCGACACGCTTTCGCCGCGCGTATCGGTCGGTATCGGCGTCAACTGGAACTCGCCGTTCGGCCCGTTCCGCCTCGACTTTGCCAAGGTCCTCAAGAAGGCCAATGGCGACGACCCCAAGACCTTCACATTCAACGTGGGAACCCAGTTCTGATGAAAATCCGTTTCGCTTCCGCGCTTCTCGCAGGCATCGCGCTTGCCGCTACCGCTCCCGCATTCGCCGCCAAGGATGACAAGGCTCCTGCCGCTGCGGCTGGCCCCGCTGTCGCTGCCGGTGTAGCCATCGCAAACCCGCCTGCCGTCGTGGCTGCGTCGAACGCCTATCAGGTTTCGCAGCAGCAGCGCCCGGTGACCTACAAGCCGCAGATCGATCAGGCCAATGCGCGCAAGGCCCAGATCGAAGCACAGCTCAAGCCGCTGATCGACAAGCTGCAGGCTGATTCGAAGGCAGCCAACCCGAACCGTGCCGCGCTTCAGGCACAGTACGAGCAGATCCAGCAGATCGAGCAGGCTGGCCAGGCCGAGATCCAGAAGATCCTCGAACCGCTGAACCTTTCGCAGCAGTACGTTCTGGAGCAGATCGGCGACAAGCTCGATGCCGCGACCCAGGCCGCGATGGACAAGAAGAAGATCACGCTGGTGCTCGACTCACAGTCGATCATCAAGGCTGGTCAGGTCTACAACCTCAATCAGGATATCCTGAACGAGCTGAACGTGCTGATCCCGTCGGCCCAGCTGGTTCCGCCCGCAGGCTGGATGCCGCGCGCGCAGCGTGAGCAGCAGGCCCAGGCTCAGGCTGCCCAGCAGCAGGCAGCACCTGCGGCCGGTGCGCAGCCCGCCAAGAAGGCACCCGAAGGCCGCTGAGGCCTTCTACGTCGGGGGCCGGGTAGAATGTCCGAGGAACAGAGCGCGCCGCAGGGCGTGATGACCGACTATGACGTGCGCAAGGTGATGGCGGCGCTTCCGCACCGCTATCCCCTGTTGCTGGTCGATCGTGTGGCTTCGATCACGTTGAACGAGCGGATCCACGCGGTGAAGGCCGTGTCGATGAACGAGCAGTTCTTCCAGGGGCATTTTCCCGGCCGTCCGATCATGCCCGGCGTGTTGCAGATCGAGGCCTTGGCGCAGGCGGCGGGTGTGCTCGCGGTTGAATCGCTTGGCCTCGCAGGGTCTGGCAAGCTCGTCTATTTCATGGCGATCGAGGAAGCCAAGTTCCGCAATCCCGTGGAGCCCGGCGTCCTGCTCGACCTGCATGTCGAGTTTACCCAGAAGCGTTCGCGCGTCTGCAAGTTTGCCGGCAAGGCGATGATCGGTGACAAGGTGACCTGCGAGGTCAGCTTCACCGCGATGATCGCTGACAGTTGAGACCGCTGACGCTGGACATCCTCCCGGCTTTCCGCTAGGCGCGCGCCCTTACAGATTCTAGTGGCCGGTCGGAACCGGCTGCGCACCGGAGTACCCGACATGAAGACTGGCATTCACCCCGACTACCACATGATCAAGGTGCAGATGACTGACGGCACCGTTTTCGAGACCCGCTCCACCTGGGGTAAGGAAGGCGACACGCTCGCGCTCGAAATCGACCCGACTTCGCACCCGGCATGGACCGGCGGTACGCGCCAGCTCGATCAGGGCGGCCGCGTTGCCCAGTTCAACAAGCGCTTCGGTGGTCTTTCGCTCAAGCGCTGAGCGCTGCAGCAAGACTATCAACGGGAAGGGCGGCTTTGGCCGCCCTTTTCTTTTGGTCCATTTTTGTTTGGAATTGCTATTCCCGATAGCTAAACACTTCGACATGACCCTGACGAATGCTCTCGAAGGCCGTCTTGGCTACCAGTTGCGCCGGGCTTCGGCGGTGATGATGGCCGATCTCTCGCGCGAACTGGCCGATCTGGACCTGCGCCCGGCTGAAGTCACCACATTGCTGGTGATTTTCGAGAATCCCGATTGTTCCCAGACCGAAGTCGGACAGGCTCTGGCGATCAAGCGCGCGAACATGGTGCCGATAATCTCGCGCCTGATGGAGCGGGGACTGGTCGATCGTCGGCGGCTTGACGGGCGCAGTCATGCCCTGACGCTGACGCCGGAAGGTGAGAAGGTGGCGGGCGAAGCGATGAACCGCATTGATGCGCACGAGGCGCGGTTCACCGACCTTCTGGGGGCGCAGGACGTCGAAACGCTGTTCCGTTGCCTGCCGACGATCCGCGCCGTTCGGGACACGGAAGCGGAACTCTGACGCGAGGGATCACTGCCAGGGCAGTTCGCGATACCACTTCGTCACGACGTATTTCAGGCCCTTGCGCACTTTCATCGCGTGGTGGAGCGTAGCCGGGTTGACGCTGCCATCGGGGCGCCGGTTGTTCCAGCAGACCAGCTTGCCGCGCTCGGGCTGTATCAGCTTGTCGATCACCTTGAACCGCGTGGCGCCGCCTGCCTCGACATCGTTGAGGTAGATCATGAAGGTCCACGTGCGCTGGCCCGCCACGCTGCAGAAGCGATGGAAGTCGGCTCCGTGGGGATCGAAGTAGTCGGTGTGCGCCTTGAATTCCTGACCTTCCTCGTAGCGCTGCCCCTGAATCGGTTCGCCGAAGACCGGTTCGATGCCGGACAATGCCGAGAGCTTGGCGTCGAGCGCAGCAACATCCGGCTCCATCATCGGCAGGTCGCAGGTCTCGCTCGTGCGGAAGTAGTGATCGCCGTTGGCATCGGCGATCGTGGAGGGGCGTCGGTCACGCTCGATCCGGGCGACCAGTCCGGCGCATTCCTCCGCGGACAGGAACTCACGCAGGATGAACATTTCCACGCGCGGCGACGGCACCTTGAGGATGCCGGTGACGCCGGGCAGGCGCTTGGCCGGAGATTCGGGTGCGGCAGCAGTCATGGTGTCGTCCTAACGCGAGCCCGGCACTGCCTGCAACTTGAACGCGCTGGCGTCTTGGTCGTAAAACCGTCACGTTCGTGCACCATGCGAGATTTCGTGCCATCATCTTTAAACACCCGCGCCACCCGCAACGGCTTCTCGCTGGTCGAGATGATGGTCGTGCTGATGCTCATGGGGCTGCTGGCGTCGGTCGCTGTGCTGTCTTTCCCGGGGGATGACAGGCATCTGCGCAACGAAGCGGAACGCTTTGCCGCGCGCACGGTCGCGGCGCGCGACGAGGCAATCATAGGCGCTCGACCCGTGGCGTTGATCGTCAGCGAGCGTGGCTACTACTTCGAACGGCGTGTCGAGGGGCAATGGCAGCCCATGCCGGGCCGAGGCTTTGACCTCACTGGCTGGGATCAGGGCACCAGCGCGGATGCGGCGAGGCAGCGGATCGTGTTCGATTCGCTGGGCCTTGCCAGCACCGATGCGACTATCAGGCTGAAGCGCGATGACCGTGCGCTGGTCGTTCACTTGCGCCGGGATGGCAAGGTGGCGCTCGATGCCAGTTGAGCGGCGCCCCAACGGCTTCACCCTGCTCGAACTGCTCGTGGCGCTGGCGGTCTTCGCCATCGCAGCCCTGGCGCTGCTGCAGATGGAAGGGGCGAGCATTTCGCGCACGGCCGATCTCGACCAGCGTCTGCTGCGCGAGATCGTCGCACAGAACATGGCGGCAGAGATCCTGACCGACCCCGCGCCGCCACCGGCGGGTTCGGCGAGCGGCACCATCGAGAACGCCGGTCGCCGTTTCCAGTGGACCCGCACCGTGGCGACGCGCACTGACGCCGGCGTGCTCGGAATCACCCTGTCGGTCCGCGAAACGACGCCGGGCGCGCCGAGCCAGGCGTTCACGCTCGATTTCACCCGATTGCCCGGCGCATGACGCAGCCGCAGTCCCGCAACGGCTTTACGCTGGTCGAGATGCTGATCGCGCTCGCCCTGTTCGCGGTCATTGCGGTGGGCGCACTGGGGCTGCTGCGGTTCTCGGTCGATGCTGAGCTTGCCAGTCGCAACAAGACCGAGAGCATTGCCGCGCAGCGCCGCTTCCTGTCGGTCTGGACGGCGGACCTTGCTCAGGCAGTGCCACGGCCATCGCGTGACCGGTCAGGCGCGGCGCATTCGGCCTTCGAGGCCAATCGCGACGGAGTCGTGATCCGCTTCACCCGGAGCGGTTGGGACAATGTCGACGGCGCACCGCGCCCGTCCTTGCAGAAGGTAGAGTATCGCCTCACCGCCAACGCACTGGTCCGTGCAGGCTATCCGTTTCCCGATGGGGCTGTACCTGAGGCAGGGGCCGAAGTCATGCCATTGATCGCCCCGCCAACGGTCCGCTTTCGCACGAAAGACGGCAACTGGCGCGACCGCTGGGAGCCGCAACTTACCACCGAACTCCCCGTCGCGATCGAACTGCTGGTGCCGCAAAAGGGCGTCCCTCCCTTGCGCATCGTCTCGCTCGTGGGGGTGAACTACCAATGAGGCCGGGCGATCCCAGGGAGCGGGGGGCGGCGCTGCTGTCGGTCCTCCTGCTGGTGGCGGTCATGGCGGTGATCGCCGCGCTGATGCTCGATCGCCTGAACCTTGCGGCAAGACTTGCCGCGAACGGGCAGGCGATGACCCAAGCGCGGCTCTACGCTACCAGCGCCGAGACGCTGGCTATGGCGCGAATCAAGGCTCTGGTCGAGACCTCGCAGGAGCGCACGGTGGATCGCACCGGCCTGCTCGGCCGCGATTTCCCGTTGCCCATGGCGCGCGGCGTCGTGACGATCCGCGTGGATGACGCAGGCAACTGCTTCAATCTCAATTCCCTGGTCGAAGCCGATGCACAAGGCACACTGCGCCTGCGTCTCGTCGGCCTGAACCAGATGCGCAGCCTGATGAAGGGCCTTGCGATCCCAGAGGCCGAGGCCGCGATCATCAGCGATTCGATTGCCGACTGGATCGACACCGACAGCACGCCTGCGCCCAATGGTGCCGAGGACGACAGCTATCAGGGGCGGCCCACGCCCTATCGCACCGCCGGCCGCCTGATCGGCGACGTCAGCGAGATTCGCGCCGTCCGGGGCATGACGCCGCAGTTCTATGAACGCTTGCGCCCTTGGCTTTGCGCGCTGCCGGGGGCAGACCTCTCGCCGATCAACGTCAACACTCTGCGCCCCGATCAGGCGCTTCTGCTGACGATGATCGCGCCCACCGCAATCCCGGTGGACCGCGCGCGGGGCCTGCTGGCAGCACGTCCCGCTCTGGGCTGGGCGAGCGCGGACGACGCCTTGCGCGGCATTGGCGGGGAAGGGGCAGCCGGCCTGCCGCTCAACCAGTTGCAGGTGCGCAGCCGTTGGTTCGCGCTGACTCAGTCGGTCACCGTCGATTCGATCACGCTGGACGAACAGGCGCTGATCGATGTGGGCAACGAGCCGCCACGGGTCGCCTTCCGAACCTGGGGTGACCGCTACAACCGATGATTTCCCGGCAAGTCGCACCTAGACGAAATTTCCGCTTCCCTTTCCTGCGCCTTTCTGCAAAGGGGCCTGCCCGCGCAGGATGTTCTTGCGCAGCAATGTGGCGACCGTAGCTCAGCTGGTTAGAGCGCCGGTTTGTGGTACCGGAGGTCGGGGGTTCGAACCCCCTCGGTCGCCCCATTCTCTCCTGACAATTCAGACAATTCGCTGTCCCCGGTTGCCTTCCGGGCTCTAGCCTTTTGGTGTCGGTCGCAGCCATTGCGCTTGCCCCTTTGCGCGCCAAGTGGCAGAGCATGGGCGGACCGGCGGCGGGGGTCGCCGGGAGAAGGATAAGATTGCCCCGCGCCCATGCACGGTTTTGCCAATCCCGCCCGTTTCCTGCGCCTTGCCCGCTGGATGATGCCGCTTTTGCTGGTCTCCGGCCTGCTGCTTTCGATGGGCGCCGTGCTTTACGGCGTGCTCGTTGTTCCGCCTGACCGGTTGATGGGCGAGACGGTGCGCATCCTGTTCATCCACGTGCCTGCCGCCTGGCTGGGTATGGCCGGCTGGTCGACGATCGCCATCGCGAGCCTTGTCGAACTGGTATGGCGCCACCCGCTTGCGGCCATTGCCGGACGCGCAGCGGCGGTGCCCGGAGCCACCTTCACCGCCATCTGCCTTGCCACTGGCTCGATCTGGGCCCGGCCGACGTGGGGCACTTGGTGGGTCTGGGACGGACGGCTGACCAGCTTCCTGATCCTCCTGTTCCTCTATCTCGGCTACATTGCTCTTTCTGGCGCTGCGCAACGCGACATGGCAGGCGGCGGTGGCGGCAGCCGGATCACCGCGATCTTCGGGCTGGTCGGCGCGATCAACATTCCGATCATCAATCGCTCCGTGGTGTGGTGGAACAGCCTGCATCAGCCGCCATCGATCACGGCGGGCAAGTCGTCGATCGACGGCACGTTCCTGTGGCCATTGCTGATCGCTGCGCTGGGTTTCAGCCTCATCTTCGGCGGTGTGATTCTCGCGCGCATGCGCACTCTTCTGGCCGAGATTCAAGCCGAGGCGCGTCTGCGCCGCAAAGCAATGGCATAAGGCAGGCATGCGCGAAGGTCTTGAACAGTGGGATTACGTGGCAGCAGCCCTGGCGATCGGCGTGATCGGCACGCTGCTGCTGGTCGGCTGGACGCTTGCCGCCATGGTGCGGGCAGAGCGTCGCCGGGATAAGGTGAGAGGCAAGTGAGCAGCAGTACTTCCGGCGGCATCAAGCCCAAGCACCAGCGCCTTGTGCTGCTGGTCATCGCGCTGGCTGCGCTGGTGGGGGCAGGGCTGCTCGCAGCCTATGCCCTGTCCAATCAGGCCAGCTACTTCTACGTACCATCCGATCTTGTGAAGGACCGGCCTGAGCAAGGCCGCGCCATCCGCCTTGGCGGTATGGTCGAGAAGGGCTCGCTCAAGACCCGCGCTGATGGGGTAACGATCGATTTCGTCGTCGGAGATGGCAAGGCTCGCGTGCCCGTCCGCTACACCGGCATCACGCCAGACCTTTTCGTCGAAGGCTCTGGCGTCGTCGCTGAGGGGCGCATGGAGGGTGAGACGTTCGTGGCCGACAATCTCCTCGCGAAGCACGACGAAAAGTACGTTCCCCGCCAGATGGGCGACATGACCGCCGCGCAGGCCAAGGAAGTGGTGGCCGAAACCAAATGATCGCTGAAATTGGCCTTGCCGTCCTGTGGATGGCCGCAGCACTTGCCCTGCTCCAGCTCTTTGCCGGCATATCGGCGCTTCGTCCGGGCGGTAAGGCGCTGGCGGGCATGGTCCGTCCGCTTGCCGTCATGCAGGGCGCGCTGGTCGCGGTGTCGTTCCTCGCACTGATCGACCTGTTTCTGGAGACGGACCTGTCGGTCAAGCTGGTCGCGGCCAACAGCCATTCGATGAAGCCGTTCATCTTCAAGCTCGCGGGCACATGGGGCAACCATGAAGGCTCGATGCTGCTGTGGGTGACGATCATGGCCGTCTCGGGGGGGATCGTCGCGCTGGTCGAAAAGCGCCTGCGCGAGGATACGCTGATCGCAACGCTCGCGGGTCAGGCCTTCGTCAGCCTTGGTTTCTATGCCTTCCTGCTGCTGTCCTCGAACCCGTTCGAGCGCCTGCCCGAGCCTGCGCCCGATGGCATGGGCCTCAACCCGCTGTTGCAGGACATCGGCCTCGCCTTCCATCCGCCCACGCTCTACGTCGGCTACGTCGGTCTCTCGGTTGCATTCAGTTTCGCCATCGGCGCGCTGGTTACGCGTGACGTTGGTCCGGCTTTCGCCCGTGCAATGCGGCCGTGGGTGCTAGGCGCGTGGATTTTCCTCACTGTCGGCATTACCGCAGGGTCTTACTGGGCGTACTACACGCTCGGCTGGGGCGGCTGGTGGTTCTGGGACCCGGTCGAAAACGCCTCGCTGATGCCGTGGCTTGCGGCAACGGCCCTGCTGCACTCCGTATCGGTGCTGGCAAGCCGTAACGCCCTGCGCGCATGGACTGTCATGCTGGGCGTGATTGCCTTCTCGATGTCGATGGTCGGCACGTTCCTCGTCCGCTCGGGCATCCTCACTTCGGTGCACGCCTTCGCCGTCGATCCGGAGCGCGGCTCGTTCATTCTTGCGCTGCTGGCGATCTACATTGGCGGCGCACTGGCCCTGTTCGGCATCCGCGCCTCAACAGTGACCGAAGGCGAGCGGTTCAGCCCGTTCAGCCGCGAGGCGAGCCTTGTGTTCAACAACGTGATGCTCTGCGGCATCCTCGGCATCGTCCTGCTGGGCACGCTCTATCCGCTGATGACCGAAGCCTTCGGTGCCAAAGTTTCGGTGGGCCCGCCCTACTTCAACCCTGTGTCGGCGATCTTTGCGATCCCGATGATGATGGTGATGACGGTCGGCCCGCTGCTGCGCTGGCGCAAGGACAATCCGGGGCGCATCACCGCCACGGTCGCGGTGCCGGCATTGCTCGCCGCGCTCGTCCTGCTCGCGGTCGTCGTGCTTGCGCCGGGCATCCGCCTCTTGCCGATGCTGGGCATTGCGGTAGGCGTGGGCCTTGCCGTAGCCAGCTGGTTCCCGCTGCGCGGCCGCAACCTGCGTCGCACCCCGATCAACATCTGGGGCATGGTGATCAGCCACTTCGGCATCGCCGTCGCGCTGCTTGGTGCGGCCAGCGAAAGCGCGTTCTCGACCGAGCGTCTCGCCGCGATGAACGTGGGCGACACGCAGAGCGTCGGGCCCATCGAACTCAAACTCCTCAGCATTGAACCGGTCGCAGGCCCCAACTGGACCGCCCTCGAAGCCACTGTCACCGCCTCATACAAGGGCGGAGAACTGGTCACGCTCCACCCTCAGGCCCGCACGTTCTCTTCGCCTCCGGGCGAGCGCACCGAATCCGCCCTCCACACCCGTTGGAACGGCCAGCTCTACGCTGTGCTGGGCAACGAGGGTGAGGATGGCCGCTGGCAGATGCGCTTCTGGTGGAAGCCGTTCGTGCCGCTGCTGTGGCTTGGCGGTCTGCTCGTCGCGTTCGGCGGGCTGCTCGCCCTGCTTGGCCGTGTTGCCAAGGACATCAAGCGTCTGCGCGTGTTTGACAAGCTCGCCTACCGCAAGTCGCGTCTGGAGCAGCTCAAGTGAGCGAACCTGCCCCCAAACGCCCCGGCCTTGCGATCTGGCTTCCGCTGATCCTGTTTGGCGGGTTCTTCGCACTGGTGATCTGGGGCCTTGTGCGTCCGGCAGACCGGGAAGTCGCCAGTGCCTTCATCGGCAAGCCGCTGCCGCAGTTCGCTCTCGAAGCGGCCGTCGAAGATCGCCCGGGCCTTGCCACCACCGATTTTGCAGTGGGCAAGCCAAAGCTGCTCAACGTCTTCGCCAGCTGGTGCGTGCCTTGCGCGATCGAAAGCCCCCAACTGGCCTCACTCGCCAAGCAGGGTGTTGAGATTGATGGGGTCGCCATTCGTGACCGCCGAGAAGATGTCGCGCGATTCCTTGCCACCAATGGCAATCCCTTCACGCGTATCGGCAAGGATGACCTCTCGCAGGTCCAGCTATCCATCGGCTCTTCGGGCGTGCCCGAGACCTTCGTGATCGATGGCAAGGGCGTGATCCGCTACCAGCACATCGGCGAGATCCGGGAAGAAGACATGCCGCTGATCCTCGAGAAGCTGAAGGAGGCAGGGCAGTGATGCGCCTCTTGCTCGACATTATTCGTCATTCCCGCGAAGGCGGGAATCCATTTCAGCGCGCTGGTCGCTGGATTCCCGCCTTCGCGGGAATGACGATGCGGTTGCTCTTGGCCATCGCCGTCATGTTCGCAGCGCCAATTGCCGCGCAGGATCTGCTGCCGCCCGCACCTTATGCCTACAAGCAGCTGGAAGACCCGGCTCAGGAAGCCAAGGCGCAAGCGCTGATGGAAACGCTGCGCTGCCTCAAGTGCCAGAGCCAGGCGATCTCCGATTCGGACGCGCCGATGGCCGGTGACATGCGCCATCAGGTCCGCACCCGGATCAAGGCGGGTGAGGACCCCGAGGCGATCCGCGCCTGGCTGATCGAGCGCTATGGCGATTACGTGAGCTACGCCCCCCAGAACAAGCCGATCATGTGGCCGCTGTTTGCTGCGCCGCTGGTGATCCTCCTGCTGGCAGCCATCTTGCTGCGCGGGCGTTTCCGCAAAGCTGCCAAGTCGGAGAAGCCCGAATGACCTGGGTTGTCGTCCTCCTGATCGCCGCAGCGGTCTTCAGCCTGCTCGCCTTCGCGCTCAAGATGCCGCGTGCAGCGTGGGAGCTTTCGGGCGCTGCGCTGCTCGTCGGTATTGCAGGCTACGCTTTGCAGGGCTCTCCCGCACAACCCGGCGCCCCCAAGGCCCCGGTCGAAAACAAGCGCGCCGCTGACGAGGCACTGGTCAAGCAACGCCAGCAGATGGGCGACCAGTTCGCCCAAGGCCAGAGCTGGCTGATCCTCGCCGATGGGCTTGCCCGGCAAGGACAGTACGGTGCCGCCGCAGAAGTCCTGCGCAAGGCGACCCAGCAGTTTCCCAAGGACCCAGACCTCTGGGTATCCCTTGGCAACGCACTGGTCGGCCATAGCGATGGCCTGATCACGCCTGCGGCGCAGTTCGCTTTCCAGAAGGCGGCGACGATCGCGCCCGACCATCCCGGTCCGCCGTTCTTCATGGGGCTTGCACTCGCACAATCTGGTCGCCTGGCCGATGCGCGCGCGATGTGGGCTGAACTCCTGCGCCGTTCGCCTGACGATGCGCCCTATCGCGCGGATCTGGTGGAGCGAATCCAGCGGATCGATTCGATCATCGCCCAAAGCTCCGGAGCCGGCACTGCCGGTGCCCCCGTTCCGACCCCGCCGGAAGAACCTGCGTCATCTGGCCAAGCAGCTGAATAATCTTGCAAAATATGGCGCGAGGAACGTCGTTCCCTGCCGTTCGTTAGGTACCGGCAGATGCGCATCCCAGCCCATTGCAGGGCCATTGGGGCAGTGCTAAAGCGCCGCGCCGTTTCCGCCGTTCCGGCGCAAGCGTTCGAGGCTTTGAGGCCGGGGGCACCGTTGCCATGAGTGATGCCGTTAGCGATGCGGAACGTACCAGCGCGGCTGCGCCTGCGCATGCCGTTACCCATCCGGCAGGCCATGCCCACGGGGGACATTCTCACGGTTCGCTGATGAAGCTGGCGGTCGGCGCCATCGGCGTCGTCTTCGGCGATATCGGCACCAGCCCGCTCTACGCCTTGCGCGATACGTTCGCCGGGCATCACAAGCTTCCACTCGACCTGCTGCACATCTACGGCATCATCAGCCTGATGTTCTGGTCGATGATGATCATCGTGACGTTCAAGTACGTCTCGATCATCATGCGTGCCGACAACAAGGGTGAAGGCGGCAGCCTCGCGCTGCTCGCGCTGATCAACCAGCACACCGACGGCAAGCGCTGGGGCAAGGGCATCATCCTTCTCGGGGTGTTTGCAACCGCTCTGTTCTACGGTGATTCCATGATCACCCCGGCGGTTTCGGTGATGGGCGCCATCGAAGGTGTCGCAGTCTACCGGCCCGACCTGCATCCGCTGATCGTGCCGCTCGTCGTCGGCATTCTTATCGGCCTGTTCTTCATCCAGAGCCGCGGCACCGAAAAGGTCGCCACCTTCTTCGGCCCGATCATGCTGCTCTATTTCGGCACGATCGCCGTGCTCGGCGCCCTGAGCATTGCGCAATATCCGCAAGTGATAAGCGCGCTGAGCCCGCATCATGCCGTGACCATGTTTTTCGCCGACCCCTACCGGGGCTTTCTGGCCATGGGTGCGGCCGTGCTGGCGGTGACGGGTGCAGAGGCGCTCTACGCGGACATGGGCCACTTCGGACGCAGCCCCATCCGCATCTCGTGGCTGGTCTTCGTGCTGCCGGCGCTGGTGCTGAACTACCTCGGACAGGCCTCGCTCTTGATCCGCAATCCGGCCGCGCTCGAGAGCCCGTTCTATTACCTGGCGCCTGAGTGGTTCCAGTGGCCGCTGCTGTTCATCGCCTCATGCGCGGCGGTCATTGCCTCGCAGGCCGTGATCTCCGGCGCGTTCTCGGTGACGCAGCAGGCGATCCAGCTCGGCTTCATTCCGCGCATGACGATCAAGCACACCTCCACGGCGGCGGGCCAGATCTACATCCCGGTGATCAACTGGGCGCTGATGATTGCGGTGATCCTGCTGGTTCTGGTGTTCCAGCGCTCGTCCAACCTCACCGCCGCCTATGGCATCGCGGTGACAGGGGCCATGCTGATCGACAACTTCCTGCTCGCCGTCGTGCTGTTCAAACTGTGGCAGTGGAAGGCGCCGGTGGCCATTGCCATGCTCGCGCTGTTCTTCACGATCGACGGGGCCTACCTCGGCGCGAACATGACCAAGATCCCCGATGGCGGCTGGGTGCCGCTGGTCATGGGCGTGGCAATCTTCACGCTGCTGACCACCTGGTCGCGCGGACGTGCGCTGATGCGCGAGAACATGGCCGAAGGCACGATCCCGCTCGAGGTCTTCACCAAGTCTGCCCACTCCAGCGCCGCCCGTGTTTCCGGAACGGCGATCTTCATGGCCTCGACCGCCGCAGGCGTGCCCTCGGCGCTGCTGCACAACATCAAGCACAACAAAGTCCTGCACGAACGCGTGGTGATCCTGACTGTCTCGATCGAGGACGTTCCCTACGTCGATCCCGAGGAGCGCTATTCGGTGAAGGACTTCGGCAACGGCTTCTACCGATTGACCCTGCGCTTCGGTTTCCTTGAGGAGACCGACGTTCCTGCCGCGCTTCAGGGCGTAAGCATGTGCGGTGAGCCGTTCAACATGATGAAGACCAGCTTCTTCCTCTCACGCCAGACGCTCATTCCGTCCGACAAGCCGGGCATGGCGCTGTGGCGCGAGAAGCTGTTTGCCTGGATGCTGCGCAATGCCGCCAGCGCGATGGAGTTCTTCCGCTTGCCGACCAACCGTGTCGTCGAACTGGGCAGCCAGTTGAAGATCTGACGCCTGCGTTCAGCTACTCGCTTCGTCGTGCTTTTGCCTTCAGCCCCTTGGATTTCTGCGTAAATCCGTTAGCTATCGTTAACTCGGGCCAACAGGGGCGCAGGAATGTCCGATAGCGCGCTGCTGCGCGAAATCCTTGATGCACAGCTGGAAACGGTCTGCCGGTTCAGGGCGGATGGCACGATCCTGTTCGTCAATCGCGCCTATGCCCGCACGCTGGAGCATGAGCCCCAGGACCTGACCGGGCGAAACCTGTGGGACTTCGTCAGTGGCGAGGATCAGGAACACGTTCGCGAGATGCTCCGGCATCTCACGCCCGAACAGCCCGAACTCACTATCGAGAACCGGTTCGAGACCGCCAGCGGCACTCGCTGGATGCTGTGGCGAAATCATGCGCTGGAATTTGATTACGAAGGCGCATGGTCGGTCGCACAGTCCACCGGGATCGACATCACTGAACGCAAGCAGCTGGAAGAACGGCTTGAACTGCTGGTCGGGGAACTCAATCATCGGGTAAAGAATACGCTCATGGTGGTGCAGGCCATGGCGCATCAGACGTTCCGCAGCGCAGACGCACCAGATCGGAAGGTCTCGACCTTCACCAATCGGCTCTCGGCCCTGTCTGGTGCCCACGATGCGCTGAGCCGGACGAATTGGGCAGGCGCATGCCTTTCCGATATCGTGCGGCAGGGGCTGCTCATCTGTGGCCCGGATGACTTGCGTGTGGATATTGCGGGACCCGACGTCGTCATGCCGGCAAGCGCCACGGTCTCGCTTGTCATGGTGCTGCATGAGCTTGCGACCAACGCGATGAAGTACGGCGCGCTGTCGGGCCTCGCCGGACGCGTTTCCGTGCGATGGTCCGTGCGGGACGACGGCATGGTCGAATTTGATTGGGTGGAGAGCGGTGGACCCGTGGTAACGCCGCCTTCGCGAAAAGGCTTTGGTTCACGTCTGCTGACAGAAGCGGTGCCACGTCAGCTCGGCGGACGTGTCAATCTCGAGTACGACGCCAGGGGGCTGCGATGCCAGATCGCGGTTCCGCAGGACAGGATGGCACAATGATCGACGGCAAGCGCATTCTGGTGGTCGAGGACGAATTCATCGTCGCTGCCATGCTGTGCGATACACTTGAAGACAATGGCGCGGTGCCGCTCGGACCTGTCGGACGTGTCGCCGAGGGTCTGGTCATGATCGCTGAAGGCGGCGTCGATGCCGCAGTGCTGGACTGGAACCTCGCTGGCGAGCCGGGAACGCCGCTGGCCGAAGCACTTGCCGAGCGGGGCATCCCGTTCGTCATTGCCACGGGATATGGTTCTGTAGAGCCGCCGTTCGCGGATCGTCCGATCCTGGGAAAGCCCTATATCTCGGCCAATCTGATCGAGAAGCTTTCGGCCTTGTTCTAGGCCGTAAACTCATAAAGGGCACCATCGAGGTTTGAGGCAAAACGGCCAGGTGCAAGGAAGGAGGGCGCAGGAATATGTCGATATTTCAAGCCCGACTGACGCAGCAGATGGCCGTTTTGGTCAAATCCCGAAGGGACGCCAGAATGGCTTCCATCTCGAACCGAAACGCCCTTACAGGGGCAACCAGCCCCTGCGGCGGACCTTTGGGCCCGATATGTTCGCCATTCTGGCGCCTCGATGGTGCGCTTTATGAGTTTACGACCTAGGGAAAAGCCGGAGCGGCGTGGCCGCCCCGGCGTTCGTCACGTCAGTCCTTCTTGGCTTCCGCGACGGATTCGTTGTGCAGGCTGGCTTCGGCTTCAGCCGCCTCCTGCTTGGTCTTGGCTGCCGCATTGTCGGCCATTTCGTCGGTCTTGGCAGCTGCGTCATCTACGGCTGCGGCTGCCTTGCTGCCGAGTTCATCGGTTGCAGCGGCAGCCTTGTCGGCTGCGTTCGCGACGTCGTTACCAGCGGATTCCGCAGTCGTGGCGGCCGAATCCTGCGTCTTTTCAGAGCAGGCCGAAAGCGTAAGCGCAGTGGCCGCAGCAGCGGCGAAATGTGTGAACTTGCGCATGTGGTGGAAAACTCCCCTTATCGTGTAGCACCCGCAAGGCGGGTCGAAGGAGTAACGCACGAAAGCGCATTGTTATCCCGCTGCGGGTTTTGCGTGTGCAGCGGCTCGCCGGGGCAAAGAAAAAGGCGCAGCGTCACCAGACGCCGCGCCCTTTTCAGGCTCGCTTGATCGCAGGGATCAGCCGAGGTTTGCGCTCACCATGCAATAGAGCATCGGCAGCGACAGCAGCAGGTTCGTGCGGCTGGCGGCAAGGGCGCGCGGAGCGGCAGCAGCCTTCTCTTCAGCCGAAGCTTCGACGATGCCGAGAATCTTCTTCTGGGCGGGCCAGATGATGAACCACACGTTGAACGCCATGATGATCGCCAGCCACATGCCAAGGCCGATCAGGTTCACGTTGTCTTCACCCGAGAAAGTGAGGGCAGCATGGCCATAGCCGTTGACGATCGAGATCGCGAGGCCGGTGAGCACGGTCAGCAGCGCGGCGTAGCGGAAGAAGAAGAAGACCTTCGGTGCGATATGCCCGGTGATCGCGCCCTTCTGCTCGGCGGGGATCTTGGGCATGGTCGGCACCTGGACGAAGTTCAGGTAATAAAGCAGACCGATCCAGAGGATGCCGAAGAACGTGTGGAGCCAGCGCAGCACCGAGTTTGCATCGAGCGGAACGAACTCCCCGTAGCCCACCATCACTGCAATGGCTGCGACGAGGCCGACGACAAGTACGAGATGAAGATTGCCAAAGAACTTGGCCATGAGATTTCCCCCTTATGGTGCAACCGTCGTATGGCGGGAGCACGACCATGCCCCCACGGTTGGCGCACATATTAGGCGCTGTGATGCAAATGTCACACGAAATTAGGGGCAGGCAGAGTGCTGGCGTCGGCAGGACGTTCAATCGTGCGGCGGGTTCTGCTCGACGTCGGTTTCGGCCTCGACCGCAAGCCCGTGCTTCATCAGCATCGGAATCTGCGCGAAAGTGAACAGGAAGGACAGCGTGGTGACGCCCCAGAGCTTGGCCTGAAGCCAGATTTCAAAATTGCCGTTCTGCGTGTTGAAGAAGTAGCGCAGCACTTCGTTGAGAGCGGCGAGGAACAGGAAGAAGAACGCCCAGTTGCGCGAAAGTTTGAGCCAGCCCTGCTCGTCCAGTCCGTCGAACGCGGCTTCCAGCAGATAGCGCAGCATCGCTTTGCCTCGGGCGAGCCCGGCAAATAGGACAGCGGCAAACAGCAGGTAGATCGCGGTCGGCTTGACCTGGATCCAGAACGGATCGCCCAGCAGGACCGTCAGCGTGCCAAATCCGAGGATCAGCACCGTCGACAGCCAGAGCATCGGCGAGATCTTGCCAAGGCGCAGCTTCGAGATGATCAGCGCCGCGACGGTCGCGACCATGAACGCCGCCGTGCCCTTGGTCACCGCCACCACTTCGGCAAGCCCCGCATCGCCACCATCGCGCTTGAAATGGCGATAGGCGAGGAAGAACACGAGCAGCGGGCCGTAGTCCACCAGCAGGTTGACCCAGGAGGACTTTGGCTTCGTCTCGGACTTCTTCTGGACTTCGCTCACCGGAACACTCCCGCGATGACCTTGGCGACGAGGTCGGGGTCGAAGGGCCGCAGGTCGTCGATCTTTTCGCCCACACCGATGGCGTGGATCGGCAACCCGTACTGCTCTGCTGCTGCAACCAGAACGCCGCCGCGCGCGGTGCCGTCCAGCTTGGTCATGATAAGCCCGGTCACGCCCGCCACCTCCTTGAAGATCTCGATCTGCTGCAGCGCATTCTGCCCGTTGGTGGCATCGAGCACCAGCACCACGTCATGCGGCGCTTCGGGGTTCAGGCGGCCAAGCACGCGGCGCACCTTGGCCAGCTCGTCCATCAGCTCGCGCTTGTTCTGCAGGCGTCCTGCGGTATCGACGATCAGCGTATCGATGCCGGTGTCGGTCGCGGTCTTCACCGCATCGAACACGATGGCCGCAGGGTCGCCCCCTTCCGGCCCGGTCACGATCGGCACGCCAAGCCGCTCGGCCCACACCTTGAGCTGGCCGATGGCAGCCGCGCGGAAGGTGTCGCCCGCTGCCAGCATGACGCCGTAGTCCTGCTCCTGGAACAGGTGGGCCAGCTTGGCGATGGTCGTGGTCTTTCCCGATCCGTTCACGCCGATCACGAGGATCACTTGCGGGCGCGGGAAGGCGACGATCTCGAGCGGCTTGGCCACGGGGCGCAGGATCGCAGCGATTTCCTCGGCGACGGCTTCCTTCAAGCCCTGCTCGTCCACGCCGTTCTCGAACCGTGCGCCCTTCAGTCGTTCGCGGATGCGCCCTGCTGCACGCGGGCCGAGGTCCGAAAGGATCAGCGCATCTTCGATATCGTCAAGCTGCGCCTCGGTCAGGCGCGAGGCACCGACAATGCCGCCGAGGTTCTCGGCGAGCCGCTCGGACGTCTTGCGGAAGCCCCCGAGGATTCGATCGGACCAGCTTTCGCCACTCATTCCAGTATTCCTTCAACGATCTTTGTCGGCGTCACCATGACAAGGCTGCCCACCGGAGTGCCTTGCGGAACGCGATAGCTTGCAAAGTGTCCCGCATGGCCGGTTCCATCGCGCTCGGCAAGCACCTGTGCCGGATGGCTGAGCAATGAGGCGAGCCAGCGCGCACGTTGATCGGCAACGGCAGCGCGCACCTCGGCGGCCCGCTCGCGCACGATCACCGGCTCGACTTGCGGCATTCGCGCCGCTGGCGTGCCGGGGCGGGGGGAATAGGGGAACACGTGGCCATGGACGATGCCGCACTCGCGCACGATCGAGACGTTGTCGGCATGCATTTCGGGAGTTTCGGTTGGAAAACCCGCGATCAGGTCTGCGCCAATGGCAATCTCGGGCCGGAGCGCCTTCATCTGCTGCACCAGCCTGATCGCCTGCTCGCGAGAATGCCGCCGCTTCATCCGCTTGAGGATCATGTCGCTGCCCGATTGCAGCGAGAGGTGGACGTGCGGCATCACGCGTCGTTCGGTGGTGATCAGGTCGAACAGCAGCGGGTCGATTTCCACCCCGTCGAGCGAGGACAGGCGCAGGCGGGGCAGGGCGGGGAAGGCGTTCAGGATCGCCGAAACCAGATCGCCAAGGCGCGGCTCGCCCGGCAGGTCCGCCCCCCACGAGGTGACGTCCACGCCCGTCAGCACGACTTCGCCGACGCCGTCATGCCGGGCGATGGCCTCGATCACGTCAGCCACGGCAAGTGAAGCGCTGCTGCCGCGGCCTTGCGGGATGATACAGAACGTGCAGGCATGATCGCAGCCGTTCTGCACCGGGATGAAAGCGCGGGTATGCTTGCTCGTCTCGGTGCAAATGACCGGCTTCCTGCCATCGCTTGTATGCCAGGCTGCCGGTTTCAGCTTGTCGGCATTGGGCACCACTGCATCGACCTCGGCCATGGCGGCAAAGGCGTCCTGTTCAATCGTTGCCGCGCAGCCCGTAACCACCAGACGCGCATCGGGATTTTCGCGCCGCAGCCGCCGCACCGCACGGCGCGACTGGCGCACGGCTTCTGCCGTCACCGCGCAGGAATTGACCACGACCGTCGGCGGACCATCGGCGAGAAACCCGCGTATCGCCTCGCTTTCCGCAATGTTGAGGCGGCAGCCCAGAGAGACGATCGGCCCGCTCATGCCGGGAAGTCGGTGTCCTCGAACGATCCTTCGAAGCTCAGCGCGGCAGGGCCGGTCATCTCGATGGTGCCGCCTTTGGGCCAGGCAATCGTCAGCGGTCCGCCGGGCAGGTCCACCCGGACCTTGCGGCCGGTCAGCTTGCGGCGCATGGCGGCGACGGCCGTGGCACATGCCCCGGTGCCGCAAGCCCGCGTCAGGCCCGCACCACGCTCCCACACCCGCAGCTTGAGGTGGTCAGGGCCGACCACGCTGGCGACATTGACGTTCACGCGTTCGGGAAAAACCGGGTCATTTTCAATACTTGGACCCAGTCTTTCGAGGTCGACGGCATCGGCATCCGGCACGAAAAATACCGCGTGAGGGTTGCCGACATTGACGCCGACGGGATTCTCCAACTCTTCCCAGCCAACCGGCAACTCCAAGGTATCCATGGCATAACTCAGGGGTATCTCTTGCCAGCCAAAGCGGGGCGAACCCATATCGACCGACACCCCTTCCACACCCGCTTCGGAGCGAATGAGGCCACCGAGCGTCTCGATGCTCTGGGTGCCGCCAAGGAGAAGTCCAACAGCGCGGCTGGCATTGCCGCAGGCTTCGACCTCGCTGCCATCATTGTTGAAGATCCGCATCCGCACATTCGCGACATCAGACGGTTCGAGCACGATCAGCTGATCACAGCCGATGCCGGTGCGGCGGTCGGCCAGTGCGGCAGCGCGCCGCGTGGTCATGGGAACCGGCGCCTCGCGGGCGTCGATCACGACGAAATCGTTGCCGAGGCCGTGCATCTTGCGGAAGGAAATGCGCATGGCGCGCGACTTAGGGATTCGTGCGCTTCATGGCAATGCAAAGAGCCGAATTCAGGCTGTTGCCGAGCGAGGTGTCTCTTCCGTGGCTTCGACTTCCGGAGCCGAGGGCAGCATTTTGCTGTCGGCGAGCAGGGCGCGGACTGCGTCGGCATCGGCGGGCTGGCCATAGAGGAAGCCCTGCCCCTTGAACGAGCCATATTTGCGCAGCTCGTCCAGAACCTCCGGCGTCTCGATTCCCTCGGCGGTGATCGGCAGGTCCATGCCCTTGCCGAGCGAGGAGATCGCCTCGATGATTGTCGCGCTGTCCTTGTTCTTGCCGAGATTCGACACGAAGAAGCGGTCGATCTTGATCTGGTCGAACGGCAGGGTGCGCAATTGCGCGAGGCTTGAATAGCCCGTGCCGAAATCGTCGAGGCTGATGCGGATGCCCTGGTTCTTTAGGCTGGTGATCAGCGTGCGGACCACGCCGATGTTCTCGTGCAGGCAGGTCTCGGTGATCTCGATGTCGAGGCGGTGCGGGGGGAAGTTGGCTTCCACCAGCAGCTTGAGCAGCTTCTGCGCAAACCACGGATCGCGCAACTGAAGCGGCGAGATGTTTACCGAAAGCGTGAGCTTCGGGTCCCACTCGCGCGCATCGCGCAGTGCCTGACGGATGAGGTTTTCCGAAAGCTCCGAGATCAGGCCGATCTCCTCGGCAATCGGGATGAACAGTTCGGGGCTCAGAAGGCCGTGCTTGGGGCTTTTCCAGCGGGCCAGCATTTCGAAGCCCGCCAGTTCGCCGGTATCGAGATCGATCTGCTTTTCGTAATAGGGGACGAACTCGCCCCGCGGAATCCCCTCGCGGATGCCGCGTTCCAGTTCGCTGCGGAAGCGCAGTTCGCTTTCCATGTTGTGTTCGAACCAGCAGTAGCGGTTCCGTCCGGCCTTCTTTGCCTGGTACATAGCAAGGTCGGCGCGGTGCAGCAGCGTTTCGGCAAGGATCGCCTGATCGGCGGGCGTGGTGTTGGCAAGGCCGATCGACGCGGTAACCTCCAGCGACATGCCATCGACATCGACCGGTCGAGCGATCGAGGCGTTGAGCCGGATCATCAGCCGGTCGATCGCTTCGGCATGGTCGGGATCGTAAATCGCGGCGAAGGCGAACTCGTCGCCGCCGAGACGCGCCATGATCGAGCGTTCGGGCAGGATCGCGCGGATGCGTTCGGCGGTGTGGAGCAACACGGCGTCGCCCGCCTGATGGCCGTGGACGTCGTTCGAGCGCTTGAAGTTGTCGAGGTCCATCATCATCGCCACGACCTCGTGACCGGTGGTGCGGGCCGTCTGGATCATGTCCTGCAAGGCAGGGCCGATGCTGCGGCGGTTGAGGCAGCCGGTCAGCGGATCGGTGTGGGCGAGCTTGTGGGCAGTCTCTTCGGCCTCGCGACGCTGATCGACCTCGCGTGTCAGATCGACGTAGCGGCGCCAGCCAAACAACAGCAGCGCGATGTTGAGGACCAACGCGGTGCCAAGCATCGGTTCGCGCGGACGCGTACCGGTGGCGAGTGCCTGCAGAAAATCGTGCAGCACGGAGGAACCGTTGGCGACGAACAGCAGAACCGCGGCAACGATGATGCCGAGCCCCACGAAATCGTGGGGGTTGCGATGGCCCGACGGGTCTGTCCCCTCGCTCGTGAGTGGTCCCGGACCTGCTGGTCCTGCGTTTAGCGGCGCTGTCGCCATACCCCTGCTTTCGCCTTCCTCCGCGCCGCAGACCGGTCCCTGTCGGACGTGCCTTTGGCCCTACGGCGTTAGAGGTAGGGGAACGTCCTGAAGTTTTGGTTAAGGCCGTCCTTAACCTCGCGGTGTTCCGGGCGTCCGGCAGCATGGTCTGGCATGGGACCGGGCCAATCCGCTTGCCTTCGGGCGCAAGCAAGGCTAAGGGCCGCCCCTGCAAGCGCCTTTGCGTCTTGCGGATTCGACAACGGCCCCTGTTCAGGATGCCACACGCTGGTCGGCGAGGTTTCGCCCACCGGCGTTTTTCGCGTTACGCGAAAATGGCATGCGATCAAGGGCATGGTGATGGGAACGACGCGTGTTCGATAGTCTGTCAGACCGGCTTGGAGGCGTATTCGACCGCCTGCGCGGCCGCGGCGCGCTGCGTGAGGAAGACGTCCTTGCGGCCATGCGCGAAGTGCGCATCGCGCTGCTCGAAGCCGACGTTGCGCTGCCCGTTGTTCGCCGTTTCATCGATTCCGTTTCCGAGCAGGCCGTCGGCCAGTCGGTCCTGAAGTCGGTTACTCCCGGCCAGCAGGTCGTCAAGATCGTCAACGATGCGCTGGTCGAGATGCTCGGCGGTGGCACCGCTGAGCTTGACCTTAATGCCGCGCCGCCGGTCGTGATCATGATGGTCGGCCTGCAGGGTTCGGGCAAGACGACCAGCACCGCCAAGATCGCCAAGCTGCTGAAGGAAAAGCAGGGCAAGAAGGTCCTGATGGCCTCGCTGGACGTAAACCGTCCGGCGGCGCAGGAGCAGCTCAAGGTGCTGGGTGAGCAGGCGGGCGTTGCCACGCTGCCGATCATCGCAGGCCAGATGCCGGTCGACATTGCCACGCGCGCGGTGAATGCCGCCAAGCTGCAGGCTGTCGACGTGCTTCTGCTCGACACCGCAGGCCGTCTCCACGTCGACCAGTCGCTGATGGACGAGATGAAGGCGGTCGCCGCCGTCTCGGTGCCGCGCGAAACGCTGCTCGTCGTTGACTCGCTGACGGGTCAGGACGCGGTCAACGTCGCGCAGTCGTTCTCGGGCGAGGTTGATCTTACCGGTGTCGTGCTGACCCGCATGGACGGCGACGCGCGCGGTGGTGCGGCGCTGTCGATGCGCGCGGTCACCGGCAAGCCGATCAAGTTTGCCGGCACCGGCGAAAAGCTCGACGCAATCGAACCGTTCCACCCGGAACGCGTGGCGGGCCGCATCCTCGGCATGGGCGACATTGTCTCCATCGTCGAGAAGGCGGCGGCGACGATCGATGCCGAAGATGCCGAAAAGCTGGCGCAGCGCATGTCGAAGGGGCAGTTCGACATGAACGACCTTCGCACCCAGCTGCGGCAGATGCAGAACATGGGCGGTCTTGGCGTTCTGGCGGGCATGATGCCCGGCATGAAGAAGGCCAAGGCGGCGATGGCGCAGTCCGGCATGGACGACAAGGTGCTGCTGCGCATGGACGCGATCATCGGTTCGATGACGCCCAAGGAGCGCGAGAAGCCCGAACTCTTGAACGCCAAGCGCAAGATCCGCGTGGCCAAGGGCTCCGGCACGCAAGTGCAGGACGTCAACAAGCTTCTGAAGATGCATCAGGAAATGGCCAAGGCCATGAAGCAGATCAAGAAGATGGGCGGCCTCAAGGGGCTGGGCGCGCTGTTCGGCAAGGGTGGCCTTGGTGCCGCCATGCCGGGGCTCGACCAGCAAATGGGTCCCGGAGGCCTCGGTGGTCTTGGGGGAGGCATGGGCGGGGGCGGACTGCCCGGCCTCGGTTCCGGGGGGCTTCCCGGCAACCTTGGTGACCTGCTCAAGAAGCGCTGAATTTCCTGAAGTTTCCCGATTAATACAGTTTCGCTGAAAGGTTGATCAAATGTCTGTTTCTCTTCGTCTTTCGCGTGGTGGCTCGAAGAAGCGCCCGTACTACAAGGTCGTCGTCTCCAACAGCCGCGCCCCGCGCGACGGCAAGTACCTGGAGCAGGTTGGCACCTACAACCCGCTGCTGGCCAAGGACGATGAAAACCGCGTCCGTCTGGTCGAAGACCGCGTGCGCTACTGGCTCGGCGTTGGCGCCCAGCCGACCGACCGCGTTGCCCGCATGCTCGACAAGGCCGGCATCAAGGAGCGCAAGGCTACCAACAACCCGCAGGCTGGTGAACCCGGCAAGAAGGCCAAGGAGCGCGCCGAGGAAAAGGCCGAGAAGGCTCGTGAAGCCGCTGAAGCTGCTGCTGCCGCATCGGCCGCTCCCGTGGCTGAAGAAGCTCCGGCTGAAGCCGCTGCTGAAGAGCAGACGGAAGCCTGATGCTGCTTCTCCCCTCCCGCAAGCGGGAGGGGCTGGGGGTGGGCCTGCACAGCGCAGTGCCCTCCCGCGCCCACCCCAAACCCCTCCCGCCTGCGGGAGGGGCTGCGCATGGCTGAGCGGCAGGTTGTTCTCGCCGCCATCATCGGCGCGCATGGAGTGGCGGGCGAGGTCCGCTTGAAGCTGTTCGGTGAAGGCGCGGGCGCGTTGAAGCGTTACCGCGCCTTCAACGATTCTGCGCTTACCGTCACGTCGATGCGCGATGACGGCAAGGGCGGCGCAATTGCCCGCTTTGCCGAAGTCACTGATCGCACGGCGGCGGAAAAGCTGCGCGGCACGGCATTGACGGTGCCCCGCTCCTCGCTCCCGCCACTGGCCGAGGGCGAATATTACCACGCCGACCTGCTCGGCCTGCCTGCGGTATCGACCGAGGGCGAGACGCTTGGCGAATGCGTCGGCGTCGAAAACTTCGGCGCGGGCGACGTGATCGAGATCCGCAAGGCCGACGGCAAGACCTTCATGGTGCCGATGAAGCCGCAAGCGGTTCCGGAATGGACCGACGAGCGGATTGTGATTGAGGCGGGCTGGGCGGAGTAGTATATACATTGCGTATATACGGAGGCCGTGATGGCGGAAGACGGCAAGGTTCGCGAAGAACGCAAGAAATTCAACATGCGGGTGTTTGGTTCTGCCCCTTGGCTGAAAACCATCGAGAAGCAGCGTCACCGCACCAAGGTGTTCAGGTCGGGTAATTCTCTTGCCGTCCGCATCCCGGCTGGCACAAAGCTTTCCGCCGGAATGGAGATGGACCTTTTGGTCGAGGATGGGCAGTTCCTTTCCTACGAGCCTGTCGAGCAGCCCAAGCGGATGTTCAACATTGCCAAGGTTGCGGGCTCTGCGACGAGCCTCAAGCCGATCCGGCGCGAGGATCGGGTCTTCGAAGATCGCCCGTTGCGCAGCCGTGATCCTTCAAAGGACGGGCAGTGAAATACCTGCTCGACAGCAACATCATCATCGCGCTGGTCATGAATCAGGATGCGGGCGTCTATGCGCGTGCTTCGCAATGCGAGGCGGGCGAGATGGTGACGTCGGCGATCTGTTACGCCGAGGTCGCCTTTGGATCGGCGAACGAAAAGCCACCTGCGACTGAGCAGCTTAGGGCGTTCGTGGAGGAAGTGCCGGTGCTGGACTTCGATTTCAAGGCGACGCAGGCTTATGCAGAACTCCCGTTCAAGCGCGCGAGCTATGACCGGCTGATCGCGGCGCATGCACTGTCGCACGGGTTGATCGTGGTGACGGACAACGAAGCGGACTTCCGGGATGTGCCGGGGTTGGTGGTTGAGAACTGGACGGTTTGATGTCCTCGACTTTGGACCGGGTCATGGAGATTGTCGCTGAACAGACAGGTGTGCGGCGGGATCGACTGACTTTTGCGTCTGCGATTGATCAGGATATCGGCATATCCGGTGGTGACGTCGAAGACCTTGCCGAAGCACTCGCGCAGGAGTTTGGCGATCAAGTGTGGCAATGGCCTTGGCAGCGTTTCGCTTTGCTCGATGAAGGCATATCCCCATTGGCTCCATTCTGGCTGGTCTGGCGCTTGATCACATGGCCGATCCGGGGGCGGCTTTTCGACCCCAGCCCCTACGAGCGGCTGGAGCTGGGGCACATTGCGAAAGTGATCGAAGCAGGCCATTGGCTGGAACCATGACCTTCGCCGCCACAGTCCTCACCCTTTACCCCGAGATGTTCCCCGGCCCGCTTGGCGTCAGTCTTGCCGGGCGCGCGTTGCGGGAGGGGACGTGGGCGATGGATGCGGTGCAGATTCGGGACTTTGCCATCGACAGGCACAGGACCGTCGACGACACGCCGGCAGGGGGCGGGGCGGGGATGGTGTTACGGGTGGATGTGCTTTCCAAAGCCATCGACCATGCGCGGGAAAGCCACCCCGGCTGCCCTGTGATCGCCATGACTCCCCGCGGCAAGCCGCTGACGCAGGAGCGCGTTCGGGAGCTTGCCGAGGGGCCTGGCGTGATCGTCCTCTGTGGCCGGTTCGAGGGGTTTGACGAGCGGATTTTCGAGGGGAGAGAGGTCGAGGAAGTCTCGGTCGGCGACATCGTGCTTTCGGGCGGGGAATGTGCCGCGCTGATGCTGCTCGACGCTTGCATTCGGCTGCTTCCCGGCGTAATGGGCGCGGCTTCTAGCGGGCATGAGGAGTCGTTCGAGAACGGCCTCCTTGAATACCCGCACTACACCCGACCTGCTGAGTGGGAAGGGCGCACGATCCCTGAAGTGCTGCGATCGGGGGATCATGCGAAGATCGCGGCTTGGCGCAAGTCACAGTCCGAGATCGACACACGGTTACGCAGGCCGGACCTTTGGGAGCGCCACATCGGCGCTCGGGTCCAGTCTGCCTCTGGCGCGCAGCGTGAAGTGCAGGACGATTGAAAATGAACCTGATTCAGCAGCTTGAAGCTGAAGCCATCGCCGAATTCAAGGCGAAGAAGGAAATTCCGGACTTCCGCGCAGGCGACACCGTCCGCGTCGGCGTGCGCGTCGTCGAAGGCGAGCGTACCCGTATCCAGGCCTACGAAGGCGTGTGCATCGCGCGCTCGAACCGTGGCCTCGGCTCGAACTTCACCGTTCGCAAGATCTCGTTCGGCGAAGGCGTGGAGCGCGTGTTCCCGCTCTACTCGCCCAACATCGATTCGATTACCGTGGTGCGCCGTGGTGTCGTGCGTCGTGCGAAGCTCTACTATCTTCGTGGCCGCACCGGCAAATCGGCGCGTATTGCTGAGCGCAAGGTCACCAAGGCCTGAGCCCAAGGGACTAAACGCCGCGACACGGCTAACGTGTTAGAAAGGCGTCCTGGCTCAGAGCCAGGGCGCCTTTTCTGCTTTCATACGCAACCATTTCGGGCCACCTAGGCGCATCGCAAACATGCCCCGGTGACAAGCCGGGCCAGAGGATACCGAAAACCCATGCGTCATTTTCGCCTGCTCGCCGCCTGCGCGCTTTCAACCATCATCGCCGCGCCCGCGCTTGCCCAACAGGGATCACCGATGACCACTGCCGCGCCCGCTGAAGCCAAGAACCTGACGTTCGAGCGCGTTTTTGCCAGCCCGAGCCTGAATGGTCCGGCACCGCGCGCGGTGAAGCTTTCGCCCGATGGCCGCTACCTGACGCTGCTGCGCAACCGCGCCGACGACCGCGAGCGCTACGACCTGTGGGGCTTCGACCGCCAGACCGGCGAGTGGAAGATGCTGGTGGATTCGCTCAAGCTCTCGTCCGGTCGCCAGTTGACCGAGGCCGAGAAGATGCAGCGCGAGCGGCAGCGCATCGGCGATCTCAAGGGCATCGTTTCCTACGAGTGGGCTGCGGACGGCAAGTCGGTGCTGGTGCCGGTGGACGGCGATCTGCTGCTGGCCGGTCTCGACGGATCGGTGCGCAAGGTCGAGGGTACCAAGGGCGGTGAGTTGACGCCGAAGCTCGGGCCGAAGGGCGAGCATATCGCCTTCGTGCGCGACCGGCGCTTGTGGGCGGGGCCGGTGACCGGTGCAGCAGCGCAGGCGATTACGCCCGAGGAGACGAACGTAGACGTCCATTGGGGCGAGGCCGAGTTCGTTGCGCAGGAGGAAATGAACCGCTTCAACGGCTTCTGGTGGTCGCCCGATGAAAGCCGCATTGCGGTCGAGCGCTTCGACGAGAGCATGGTCGGCGTGGTCACGCGCGCGGCGATCGGCGCGGAAGGCACCAAGACTTTCGACCAGCGCTATCCGGCGGCGGGCACGCCCAATGCCGAAGTCTCGCTCTATGTCATGGGTCCGGACGGTTCGAACCGGGTGCAGGTCGACCTTGGCGCGAACAAGGACATCTACCTCGCCCGCGTCGACTGGGCACCCGATGGCAAGACGCTCTACGTCCAGCGGATGAACCGTGAGCAAACCGTGCTCGACATGCTCAAGGTCGATCCTGCAACCGGCAAGTCGAGCGTGCTGTTCAGCGAGAAGGCAGCGGACAAGCACTGGATCGACCTGTCCGACAGCTACCGCTTCCTTTCGGACGGCAGTCTGGTTTGGTGGTCTCAGCGTGACGGGTTCGGGCACCTCTATCGCTTCAACAAGGGCAAGTGGAGCCAGCTGACCAAGGGCGAGTGGGTCGTTACCGGGCTCGTCGGCGTCGATGAGAAGGGCGGCAAGCTTTACCTCACCGGCACCAAGGACGACGTTCTGGCGCAACAGGTCTATGCGATGGACCTCAAGGCTCCGGGCAAGCTGACGCGACTGACCGAGCTCGGCTGGGTCAACGGCGCGAGCATGGACAAGAGCGGGCAGACGCTGATGATCTCGCGCTCGTCAGACGCGCAGCCGGCGCAGTCGTACATTGCCGACACTACCGGCAAGCGCCTTGCGTGGATCGAGGAGAACAAGGTTGCAGGCGCGCACCCCTATGCGCCCTACCTTGCCAGCCATCGCCCTGCACAGTTCGGTACGATCCCGGCGGCTGACGGTACCCCGCTGTACTACATGATGATCACGCCGCCGCTGGAGCCCGGCAAGAAGTACCCCGTCTTCACCTACCACTATGGCGGGCCGACCGCGCAGGTGGTGGGCAAGGGCTTCCAGGGTGCGCTGGCGCAGGCGATTGTCGACAAGGGTTACATCTACTTCGCCATCGATAATCGCGGGTCGGAGAACCGTGGCGTGAAGTTCGCCTCGGCGCTGCATCATGCGATGGGCTCGGTCGAGGTCGAGGACCAGCTGGCAGGCGCGATGTGGCTTAAGAAGCAGCCGTTCGTCGATGCTGACAAGATCAGCACTTTCGGCTGGTCCTATGGCGGATACATGTCGATCAAGATGCTCGAGGCCAATCCGGGCGCCTATGCGGCGGGCATCGCCGTGGCGCCGGTGACCAAGTGGCAGATGTACGACACGACCTATACCGAGCGCTATCTTGGCGACCCGACCAAGCTGCCAAAGGTCTATGAAAAGTCGAACGCGCTGGCCGAAACGAGCAAGATCAGCGATCCGCTGCTGATCATCCACGGCATGGCCGATGACAACGTGGTGTTCGAGAACGCCAGCGCGATTATCGCCAAGATGCAGGCCGAGGCGGTGCCGTTCGAGATGATGCTCTATCCCGGCTACACCCACCGCATCAGCGGCCCGAAGGTGAGCCAGCACTTGTACGAGACGATTTTCCGCTTCCTTGACCGTAATGGCGCGGGGAGCGGGAAGTAGCCTCACTTCATGGGCCTAAAGCCCAAAACACTTGGCTGGTCGGAACCAGCCGCTAGAGCACGGCCCGTCCGCTGAACGAAGGGCGGGCCGCAGGAAGGGAATGGAAATGGGTTACCGGGTTGTAGTGGTCGGCGCGACGGGGAATGTGGGCCGCGAGATGCTCAACATTCTGGCCGAGCGCGAGTTTCCCTGCGACGAGATCGCGGCAGTCGCCTCGCCGCGCTCGCAGGGCACCGAGATCGATTTTGGTGAGACCGGCAAGAAGCTCAAGGTCCGCAACATCGAGAACTTCGACTTCGCCGGCTGGGACATTGCGCTCTTCGCCGCAGGTTCGGGCCCGACCCAGATCTATGCCCCCAAGGCTGCCGCTGCAGGCTGCGTGGTGATCGACAACTCGTCGCTCTACCGCATGGACCCGGACGTGCCGCTGATCGTGCCTGAGGTGAACCCGGACGCCATCGACGGCTACACCAAGAAGAACATCATCGCGAACCCCAACTGCTCGACCGCGCAGCTGGTCGTGGCCTTGAAGCCGCTCCACGATGCCGCAAGGATCAAGCGCGTCGTCGTTGCCACCTACCAGTCGGTTTCCGGCGCGGGCAAGGAAGGCATGGACGAGCTGTTCGAGCAGAGCCGCGCGATCTTCGTGGGCGATCCGCTCGAAGCCAAGAAGTTCACCAAGCAGATCGCGTTCAACGTGATCCCGCACATTGACGTGTTCCTCGACGACGGTTCCACCAAGGAAGAGTGGAAGATGGTTGCCGAGACCAAGAAGATCCTTGATCCCAAGATCAAGCTGACCGCGACCTGCGTGCGCGTGCCGGTTTTCGTCGGCCACTCCGAAGCGGTGAACATCGAGTTCGAGGACGAGATCAGCGCCGAGCAGGCCCAGAACATCCTGCGCGAAGCTCCCGGCGTCATGCTGATCGACAAGCGCGAGAACGGCGGATACGTGACCCCGGTCGAATGCGTTGGTGACTATGCCACGTTCATCTCGCGCGTGCGTGAAGATCCGACCGTCGACAGCGGCCTTTCGCTGTGGTGCGTGTCTGACAACCTGCGCAAGGGTGCGGCCCTCAACGCGGTGCAGATCGCCGAACTGCTCGGCCGCCGCCACCTCAAGAAGGGCTGAGCCATTCCATGACGGCAGTCACCACCGAGTCCTTCCCCGGCCACGGCAGCGCGCCGCTGGCGCTGCACCGGATGGGGCAGGGAAGGCCGGTGGTGCTGCTGCATGGGCTGTTTTCCTCGGCTGAGGTCAACTGGATCAAGTTCGGAACGGCAGCGCAACTGGCAGAGGCCGGGTTCGAATGCTTGATGCCGGACTTGCGGGTGCATGGGCAGAGCGCCGCGCCACACGATCCCGACGCTTATCCGCAGGACGTGCTCGTGCGCGATCTGGAAGCGTTGGTTGCGCATCTTGGCCTCACGGACTTTGACCTCGTCGGCTTCTCGCTCGGTTCGCGCACCTCGGCGCGAGCTGTAATTGCCGGGATGCGACCGCGCAGGCTGGTGCTTTCGGGCATGGGGCTCGAGGGTCTTGCCGGATGGGCGCGGCGGCAGGATTTCTTCCTCGACGTGATCGACCGGTTCGGCACGATCAAGCGCGACGACCCCGCCTATTTCTCGCAACAGTTCCTCAAGACCATGGGCGTCGATCGCGTGGCGGCGCGCCTGCTTCTGGGGACGATGGCCGATACCGATCCGGCCGAGCTTGCCGCGATCACCATGCCGACGCAGGTGCTGTGCGGCGATCAGGACAACGACAACGGCTCTGCCGAAAGGCTGGCGCAAGTGCTGGCCGATGCCGTGCTGACCTTCATCCCCGGCACGCACATGAGCTGCGTGACGCGGCCCGAAATGGGGCGCGAACTGGTCGCTTTCCTGCGCGACTGAAAAAGGCTGCAAGACCCCCTTGCCGACCTCAGGCATTGGTGGCAGCTTCCCTCCATAACGAACGGGCCGACAAGAGCTCTCTCGGGATTGAGGATGCAATGATTTCAAGGAAGCTGCTTGCCGCGATGCTGGCAGGCGTTCTGGTTCCCGCAGCTGCCAATGCTGCGACGACCGTGTCCGCCGTAAAGCCGGACAGCGTTGCCGAAGCGCTCAAGAACCTCGGTTACACCGCAGAACTTGCCAAGGACGCAAACGGCGATCCCCTGATCAATACCGAGATCGGCGGCTGGCAGGCGGCCCTGCTGTTCTACGAATGCAACGAGAAGACCCACGACAGCTGCCAGTCGCTGCAGTTCGTTGCCAATTTCACGCCGGAGAAGAAGTTCACCGCAGAAGATGCGGTGCGCTTCAACCGCAACACCCGCTTCGCCTCGGTATCGCTGGGCAAGGAAGATGGCGTGATGATGACATGGGATGTGGTGACCGGAAAGGGCATCGACTTCGAGGTCTTCTCCAATGCGGTCGACATGTTCCGCAGTGCCATGGACACGCTCGGCACCGAAGTTTTCAAGTAACGGAGCCCGCCCCGGCCACCCCGGGCGCAGGGACGCAACCTGGGCAATCCGCGAGCAGGGCTAGCTGCTCCGGGTTGCCTTTTCTTTTTAGGTGTTGGGCTGGTTAAGTCGTTCTGCGCGGCTGGGTTCGGGTGCCACGGCAGAGGTTATGGGCCCCGGCCTTCGCCGGGGTGACGAGAAAACTAACCATATCTCACCACCGTCACCCCGGCGAAGGCCGGGGCCCATGACGTTTCAGAAACAGACCACCCATTGCCTCAACGGAACGGCGGTTCGTTGAACGCGCGCAGCTTGCGGCTGTGGAGGCGGGGGCCTTCGCGGCGCAGTAGGTCGCAGGCGGTGGTGCCGATGGCGAGGTGTGCGGCGATGGCTTCCTCGTAGAAGCGGTTGGCCTGCCCCGGCAGCTTGATCTCGCCATGCAGGGGCTTGTCCGAGACGCACAGCAGCGTTCCGTAGGGCACGCGGAAGCGATAGCCCTGGGCGGCGATCGTCGCGCTTTCCATATCGATGCCGACCGCGCGGCTGAGCGACAGGCGGCGGGCGGAGTGGCTGTAGCGCAGTTCCCAGTTGCGATCATCGGTGGTGACGATGGTGCCGGTGCGCATGCGCTTCTTGAGATCTGTGCCGCCTTCGCCCGAGACGAGTTCGGCCGCCCTCTGCAGCGCGACCTGAACTTCGGCGATGGCGGGAATGGGGATTTCCGGTGGCAGCACCGGATCGAGCACGTGATCGTCGCGCAGATAGGCGTGGGCGAGCACGTAGTCGCCGATCTTCTGCGTGGGTCGCAGGCCGCCGCAGTGGCCGATCATCAGCCAGGCCTCGGGGCGGAGCACAGCGAGGTGGTCGCAGATCGTCTTGGCATTGGACGGGCCGACGCCGATGTTGACCAGCGTGATGCCTGACTTGTCCGGCGCGACGAGGTGGTAGGCGGGCATCTGGTGCCGCCGCCATGCGGTGTCGGACAGGCGCCCGCGAGCATTGTCCGTCCGTGCGTCGAGGCTCAGGCCACCTGCGCCGGTGAGCGCGATGTAGCTCTCGCCATCGATCTGCTGGCCCGCCCAGTCGACGAATTCGTCGACATAGCGATGATAGTTGGTGAACAGGATGTAGCGCTGGAAGTCTTCGATCTGCGTGCCGGTATAGTGCGCGAGGCGGGCGAGGCTGAAATCGGTGCGCAAGCCATCGAACAGTGAGAGCGGCATCGGACCGTCACCGACGTTGTATTCTCCATCGGCAATCTCGTCGCCGATATGGGCAAGGTCGGTGGCCGGGAAATGCTTGGCCAGTTCCGGCGGGCTGACCCTGCCGATCTGTGCGCCATAGGCTCCGTCGAGCACGTAGGGGAAGGGGATTTCCTGACGTGACCGACCGACTTCGATGCGCACGTTGTAGGATGAGCGGATCAGCTCGATCTGTTCGGCCAGGTAATCGGCAAACAGGGTGGGGCGGGTGACCGTGCAGGCATAGTCGCCACGCTGCGTCAGCCGCCCGAAGGCGCGCCCTGTGGATTCGTTGTCCGGATCGTTTTCCAGCCTGATGCGCAGCTCGGGATAGCAGTAGCTGCCATCGTGGCGCTTGTTGATCGAAGGGGTGGCGCCGGTGTTGGCATAGGCTGCGATGTCTTCGCGAAGCTGGGCAACGGCGCTGTCGTAAAGGCGGGAAAGTTCGGCGAGGATCGTTTCGGTTGTAGCCATCGGACAGGATGTAGCGCGGCTTTGTTGCGCTGCAAAGAAGCGCGGCGAAAAAGGGCGTTTGCCGCTGCACCAACCAAGTCGCCCCAACGAAAAAGGGGCGCCCCGAAGGACGCCCCCAATTCAGTTTGCCGCAGCGGTAGCGAAGCCTCAGGCTTCTGCTTCCTCGCTGCCTTCCAGCAGCTCGGCCGGGATTTCACCGGGTTCCGCGTTCGGGTCGTAGGCTTCGGTGAAGCCGCCGACTTCGGTGTCGAACATCGCGTCGATGACGTTGACGCCCTGCGACTGCAGAGCGGCTTCGTCGGCCGAACGGGCGACGTTGACCTTGACGTTGACAGAGACTTCCGGGTGCAGTGCGACCTTGACGGTGTACACGCCCAGCGTCTTGATCGGGCGCTCCAGCACGACCATCGACTTGGTCACCTTGGCGCCCTGTTCAGCCAGTGCGTCGGAGATGTCGCGGACCGAGACCGAGCCGTAGAGCTGGCCGGCGTTCGACGAGGCGCGGATGAGCACGACTTCCTTGCCTTCGACGTTGGCCGATTCGACCTTGGCGTCTTCACGGCGGGCGGCGTTTTCGGCTTCGATGCGGGCGCGGTTGGCTTCGAAGACCTTGCGGTTGGCTTCGTTGGCGCGCAGGGCCTTCTTGTTGGGAAGAAGGAAGTTGCGTGCGTAGCCGTCCTTCACGGTGACTTCGTCACCGATCGAACCCAGCTTCTCGATGCGCTCGAGCAGGATGATCTGCATGGGTAGCGCTCCTTACTTGACGATGTAGGGCAGGAGGCCGATGTGCCGGGCGCGCTTGATCGCCTGGCTCAGCTCACGCTGCTTCTTCGCCGAAACGGCGGTGATGCGCGACGGGACGATCTTGCCACGCTCGGACATGAAGCCCTGAAGCAGGCGCACATCCTTGTAGTCGATCTTCGGCGCGTTCTTGCCCGAGAACGGGCAGCTCTTGCGGCGACGGAAAAACGGACGAGCCATGTCTTATTCCCCTTCGCGTTCGCGGCGGCGGCTGCGCTCGCGGTCGTTCTTGCGCATCATCACCGACGGACCACCTTCATGCTCGTCAACGCGGACGGTCATGTAGCGGATCACGTCTTCGTTGATCTGCGTCTGGCGCTCGAGCTCGGCGATGGTGGCGCCGGGAGCTTCGATGTTCAGCAGGACGAAGTGTGCCTTGCGGTTCTTCTGGATCTTGTAGGCCAGCGAACGGAGGCCCCAGGTCTCGGTCTTGGTGACCTTGCCGTTGTTGCTCTCGACGATTTCGGTGGCGGCGGCGGCAAGCGCGTCAACCTGAGCCTGGCTCAGATCCTGGCGAGCCAAAAAGACATGCTCGTAAAGCGGCATGCTTTGTGCTTCCTTATCTCTCTAACCGATCGCTGGCTGATCCGCGGGATTGCGGGGCCCCTCCGGCTTTCTTGCATTTCACTGGCCAGATGCCGGTGAAGGGGCGGCGCTTAGCGATTCTGGCACGGAAAGCAAGCGCGATCTTGTCGTCCGGGCTCTTGCCAAGCCTCCGTGTAGTGCGTTTAATCGTCCCCTTAAGGGAGATTTCGATGCTTGTGAAGATCGAACGCGATGGCGCGGTTGCCGTGGTCACGCTCAATCGTCCGGAAGCGATGAACGCGCTGTCGTCTGCGCTGCGGGCTGAACTGGCGCGGGTCATGCGCGAGGTTGATGCCGATGAGGGCGTGCGCGCTGTGGTTCTGACCGGCGCGGGTGAGCGGGCCTTCACCGCCGGACTCGATCTCAAGGAGCTTGGCGCAGACACCTCCAATCTCGGCGATGCCAACGCTGCTGAGGCAACGCGCAATCCGGTCAAGGCGGTGGAGCAGTGCCGCAAGCCAGTGGTCGGCGCGATCAACGGCGTGGCCATAACCGGCGGCTTCGAGCTGGCACTCGCCTGCGATGTGCTGATCGCTTCCGAAAACGCGCGCTTTGCCGATACCCATGCGCGGGTCGGGATCATGCCGGGCTGGGGGCTGTCGCAGAAGCTCTCGCGGATGATCGGAATCTCGCGGGCGAAGGAGCTCTCGCTCACCGGCAACTTCATCGACGCCGGGCAGGCGCTGGCGTGGGGGCTGGTCAATCGCGTCGTGGCACCGGCCGACCTGCTTCCTGCTGCGATTGCGCTGGCGCAGGACATGGCAAGCATCGAGCCGCGCATGACAAGCGCCTACAAGCAGCTGATCGACGATGGCTATGCGCTTCCCTTTGGCGAGGCGCTGGCGCTGGAAGCGCGGGTTTCGACGGCGATGAACGGCAAGGTCGACGCCGCCGACGTCGAAGCGCGCCGTCTGGCCGTGATCGAGCGGGGGCGGTCGCAAGGATAAGGAAAGCAAGGGAGAGGGGCAATGACGATGGAACGCAGGCTCGTGGCTCTTGGAGCCCTGTTGCTCATGGCGGGAATGCTGACCGGTTTCGTTTCGGGAGCCCTGGCCAATCCACGCATGGGTCTGGTCGCGCATCTCGAAGGCCTGATGAACGGCATCCTGTTGATCGCGCTCGGAGCGGCATGGCGGCATGTCCAGCTGGGTGCCAGCGCGGAGCGGTGGGTCTGGGGCCTGCTGCTCTTCGGCACCACGGCCAACTGGTTCGCGACGCTTCTTGCCGCGATCTGGGGCGTCGGCAGCCTGACCATGCCGCTCACCGCTGCAGGACACACTGGGGCCGACTGGCAGGAATGGCTTGTCGGAGGCCTGCTGTTCGCGCTTTCCTTTGCGATGGTGGGCGCCTTCGCGCTGATAATCAGGGGCGTGTTGGCGCAGCGGGACTGAAGCGCTGCTCTTCAACAGTGCGCGGTGATCCGCAGAACAGGATCGACGTGAGATTGGTCGAACGCACGGCCAGATAGCTCGCCACGGCCATGAGCAGTACGGCCGAGGCGCCGAGCAGCCATTGCCCTTCCGGTGGAAGCGGCAGGCTGCGGGCGTGCGGCAGTAGCATCATCGCCCAGACGAGATGGAACAGGTAGATCGCCAGTGCGCCGTCGACGAAGAACGTCACCACGCGGCTCGGCCCGCGTATGCTCCACGCCAGAAGCCGGAACAGCGCCAGCGACATGAGGTAGGCCAGCGGCAGTTCGAGTGCGCGCAGCACCAGCGTGCCTGCAAGATCGGGATAGATATCCTTGCCGAGCGCCGGACGGATCAGCGGATCGAGCGGGATATAGGGCACCAGCAGCAGGACGATGCCCGGAACGATCCACCGGCTGCGCAGTGCAAACAGGCTTTCGCCAATGCGGCCATGCCAAGCCACTATGCCAAGAGCGAAGCCCGCAGCATGGAACACGAATTGCTGCCACAGCAGCGTCTCGCTTGGCGCGTTCGGAATTGGCGGGACTTGCTCGCTGGCATAGCGCACCAGTCCCCAGGCGCCGAGCAGGCCGAGCAGGACCAGAGCCCCTGGACCTGACAGCAGCATTGCCCGCTGCATCCGCTCGCCCGGTTGCAGCCAGCGCATCGGCACGGCGGCGTAAGTCAGGCAGAACCCTAGCAGCACGACGAGGAACCAGAGGTGGTCGAGTGCGAGCGGCAGGCCTAGGAAGGTCGGCGATGTCTTGCCCAGCAGGCTGTCCTGCAGTTGGTATTGCAAGGCGCCCAGCGTGAGCAGGCTGGCAAGGAACGGCAGGCCAAGACGGCGCGTCCGCTCGACAATCCAGGCCTTGGTACCCTTGCGCTCGCGGATCATGCCCGCGAAGTATCCGGCCAGCATGAAGAAGGCGAACATGCGGAAGACGTGGGTGATCGAGGCCCATCCACCGATCAGCAGAGATTGCTGGAAGTCGGTCGCCGCAGGATCGCTTTCGAAGATCGCCTTGGTCGCCACGTGGAACGGCAGGCCCAGCAACAGCAACAGCGCGCGGGCCGCGTCGAGGTGGTGCAGGCGTTTGGCGGGCGGCGTCATCGCCGGCGCTCTAGCGACATTGTGGCGCGCGCGCGAGATGGTGTTTTCACAGAGACGAGGCTGGGGTGGTCCCGGGCGTTAGGCCGAAAGTAACCGGCTTCGTTTATGCGGGCACGCTGCACATGGTGCAAATTGCAAGGCAAATGCCGGAATACAATGGCGGTAAGAGGAATCTTCAGAAGTCTGGTTAGGCAGGGCAGCGTGGACAATAGCCACGCTTCCGAACCTGCGTCCGTCCGATCTGAAGCGGCCGATCTCGATCCTGCGTTTCGCCTCTCCGTCATGAGCGAGTTCGAACGCTCAGGCCTCGGCTGGCTTTGGGCGACCGACGCTGAAGGGCGATTGAGCTATATCTCTCCGGCGGCCCTTTCCGGCGCATCGGCTTTGATTGGCCGTCCTTTCACCACGCTTGTCGAAACCGACAGCGATGCGGCGCAGGAACAGTCGGCCCGAACGCTTGGCTTCCAGCTTTCCGCGCGCAGCCGGATCGCCGACCTCATCGTCCGCCTTGCGGTCGACAAGGAGGATGGGAGGTGGTGGTCCCTTTCCGGACAACCCCGCCTGTCGGAGGACGGCAGCTTCGTCGGCTACACCGGGTTCGCGCGCAACGTTACCCGCGAATACACCCGCAAGCGCGATGACGAGCGCGCCGCCGAATACGATTCGCTGACCGGCCTGTACAACCGCCATCGTATGACCCGCAGGCTTGACGCCGTGCTTGCCGCGTTCCGCCCGGCGGGGCGCTGCTGCGGCCTGCTCATGCTCGATCTCGACAAGTTCAAGCACGTCAATGACACGATGGGCCACCCCGCCGGCGACGAACTCCTGCGGCAGGTGGCCGAGCGCCTGCGCAAGGTGATCGGCGAGCGGGGCGACATCGGACGCCTTGGCGGGGATGAATTCCAGGTAATCCTTCCCGATCTCGACGATCGCGGACGGCTGGGAGAGCTTGCCGCCAAGATCATCCAGATGGTGTCGCAGCCTTATGCCATTGGCGGAAAGCGCGCGGTGATCGGGACGTCCGTCGGCATCGCGGTATCCCCGCACGATGGCGAAGATCGCGAAGCGCTCGTCGCCTCGGCCGACCTAGCGCTCTACGCGGCAAAGAACGGCGGGCGTGGCCAGTTCCGCTTCTTCTCGGCAGACCTGAAGGACGAGGCGCAGGAGCGCACCGTGCTCAATCAGGACTTGCGCGAAGCGTTGACCCGCGACGAACTCGAACTCCATTACCAGCCCGTGGTCCGGATTGCCGACAGCTACGTCGTCGGCTTCGAGGCGCTTTTGCGCTGGAATCATCCCGAGCGGGGGCCAATTCCGCCCTCGCTGTTCATTCCGATTGCCGAGGAAAGCAACCTGATCGTGCCGCTGGGCGAATGGGCCTTGCGCAAGGCGTGCGAGGATGCGGCGAAGTGGCCCGACAACGTGCGGCTGGCGGTCAACGTCTCGGCGGTGCAGTTCGCAGTGCCAGGCTTTGTCGGGTCGGTTGCCTCGGCACTCGCCGTCAGTGGGCTCGATCCGGAACGGCTGGAACTGGAGCTGACCGAAACCGTGTTCATGCGCGAAAGCGAGGCGGTGGACGAGACGTTTGCGGCGCTCAAGGGCCTTGGGGTTCGCCTGGCACTGGACGATTTCGGTACCGGCTATTCGTCGCTCAGCTACTTGCGCTCGGCCCCGTTCGACAAGCTCAAGATCGATCGCAGCTTCGTCGAGACCTGCGCGGCGAAAGACAACAACAGCGCCAAGATCATCTCCGCCATTCTCGGGCTTGCCGATGCGCTCGGCATGGAGACCACGGTCGAGGGCGTCGAGGCCTTCGACCAGCTGGACGTCGTGAAGAAGCGCGGCGCGAAGCTCGTGCAGGGGCACCTCTTTGCCCGCGCCATGCCACTGGCTGAGGTCGAGACGAAGCTTGCGAGCGGCGATCTCAAGCTGGAACCCAGCGGACCGAAACGCCATCGCCCCGAGCGGCGCTCGGTGTTCCGCCGGGTCACCGTTATCCACGAAGACCATCGTTACGAAGCAGTCATGCGCGATCTTTCACGGACCGGTGCGCGTATCGATGGCCTGCTGGGGGTTCCGGTCGGCACGAGTCTGGTGGTCGATCTGGGCGGCGGTCAACTTGTCGTGTCAATGGTCGTGCGATCGGAAGAGGCGGTCATCGGCGTCGAATTCGAGCAGTCTCTGACCAGCGATGGGGCAGGAGGCCTCTGCACCCGGCACCGCGTCCCGCCCTCGACGCTGGCTGCAGCTTCGGCGGCTGCCGAACCCAAGGGCAAGCCCCGTTTCATTCAGGTTGCAGTGCCGGGATCGCGCGACAGGACGTAAAAAGCCGCTTCGGGACCCTTGCGCTCCGTCGGTCGTTACCGCACATCTGCGCCGCGATCGCATTTCTCAAGGACGTTTCCCGCTCATGCCCTCCGGCCTAGTCGCCCTGCTCGACGACGTTTCCGTCATTGCCCGTGCTGCCGCTGCTTCGCTTGACGATGTGAGCGCCGCCGCTGCCAAGGCGGGGACCAAGGCTGCAGGCGTGGTCATCGACGATGCGGCGGTGACCCCGTCCTACGTCACGGAGTTCACGCCGGACCGCGAACTTCCGGTGATCGCCCGCATTGCCCGGGGCAGCCTGTTCAACAAGCTGGTCATCCTGCTTCCGGCCGCGCTCCTGCTTAGCGCGTTCCTGCCCAGTGCGATCACGCCGCTGCTCATGGCGGGCGGTTTGTTCCTGTGCTTCGAAGGCGCCGAGAAGGTGATCGAGAAGCTCGGTGGCGAAAGGCATGGGCAGACGTTGGAAGACCACCCTACCGATGCCACGACGTTCGAGAACGAGCGCGTTTCCGGTGCGGTGCGGACCGACCTCATTCTCTCGGCCGAGATCATGGCGATCGCGCTGGCTGAAGTGGCCAGCGAAGGCATTGTCCAGCAGGCGCTGATCCTCGCGGTCGTCGGTATCGCGATTACCGTGGCTGTCTATGGCGCGGTCGGCCTGATCGTGAAGATGGATGACATCGGCCTGCATCTGGCAAGGAAGCCATCCGCTCTCGCCCGCAGCACGGGTGCATTCCTCCTGCGCGCCATGCCGGTGCTGTTGTCGCTGCTCGCAACGGTCGGCACCGCAGCGATGCTCTGGGTTGGAGGCGGCATCATACTGCACGGCCTGGAAGTTCTCGGCGTGTCCGGCCCTGCCGGAGTTGCCCATGCCGCCCAGCACGCGGTTGAACATGCTACAGGAGCGCTCGGCGGCGTGCTCGGCTGGCTGACTTACGCCGTGTCGTCAGCGCTCGTCGGGCTGGTGCTAGGCAGCATCGTTGCATTTGTCGTCCACATGATCGGCAAGGCGCGGGGCAAGCACTGATCCTGCCGCATCAGGCGGCGTGGCGGACGGGCGCCAGCTTGGGCGCGTTGCCCTCGCGATAGTGCCGGATCGCGAACTCGCTGACGAGCGTTTCGAATACATCGTCATGCAGGCGATGCTCGAACTCGAGACCCGAAACCCGGTCGCGGCTCCACACCACGAAGGCGAGCTTGGGCTGCAGGCCCGGGAGCATCAGGTAGATCGGCTCGTCGACCCGCATTTTCTCGAGTCCCTCGATCCGTGCGCCGTAAGGATTGAGATCCTTAAGCATGACCGTTGACCGTGTTGCACCACGCTTGCAGCGCACGGGAAGCTCGATTCCGACGCGCGGCGCGCGGCGCTTGGCATCGTGTTCGTCCGCATGATTTTCGAGCCACATGGCAAGTCCTCCTGATGCGTTAACCACATGCGTAAGAACGACCGGATTTCGCCAACTTTCAGGGGCAGGTGCTTTTTCATGCTTCGCGCGTCCCTCGCAAGCGGGGCGGCGTTCTTTGCAAGCGCATAGCCGAAGGCGGTTGCGCTGGATCAAGTCCGGAGTTGCGGCCGGTGGTAACAGGTCGGTCGACTTCAAGCATCTCGGAGGAGACCGACCAATGACCTGTGCCACGCTCGCGGACCTTGCGCCGCATCGTATCTATGAGACCCGTGACGGCACCAAACTCGATGTGCGGTCTGCCTTCGCCGAAGATGAACCCGCACTCGAAGCGTTCTTCGAGCGGGTCAGGGACGATGATCGCCGGTTCCGCTTTCTCTCGGCTGCGCGACATGTCGGGCATGATCAACTCGCACCGCTGACCCACTGCGATCACTGGCGTACCGAAAGCTTCCTGGTGTTCGAACATGAGACCGGCGCACTGGTCGCTTCGGCCATGCTTGCTTGCGATGCGAGGATGGAGACTGGCGAGATCGCCGTTTCGATCGATGGTGATTATCGCGGCCGGGGCATTGGCTGGGCGATACTGGATATGCTCGGCGAGGAAGCGCGCAAGCGCGGCCTCAAAAGTGTGATCTCGATCGAGGACCGTGACAACCACGCGGCAATCGAACTGGAACGTGAGCGAGGCTTCGTGCCCCACGGCATCGAGGGCGATCCTCATCTGGTCCTGCTGGAAAAGCGCTTCGACTGAGCGCCATCGGGGCGTGTTCGCGTCAACCGGCGGACGGGGCTCAAACCTTGTCCGCCGTGCAGGTCAGGACAATCGGTCCAGTATCTCGCGTGCGAATCTGGCGAGCGTGTCGTCTCGTGCGCCCATCACCACGATCCGGTCGCCGGGGCGGGCGAGTTCGACGATCCTGTCGGCACAATCGGCGCGCGACGGGACATGTTCGGCAAGTCCGCCATGCTCGCGGATCATCGCCACGATCCGCTCGGAACCGACCGAGCGGTCGACCGTGCCGCCGAAATAGACCGGATCGCACAGGATCGTGATGTCATCGGGCGAAAGCCGCGTGGCCAGAACTTCGGCCAGTTCGTGCCCCATCTGCCGCAAGGGGCCGTAACCGTGCGGCTGGAAGAATGCGATCACGCGCCCCGGATGGGCTTTGAGCGTGGCGAGGGTCGCCGCGACCTTCTCGGGATTATGCCCGAAATCGTCGATCACCGTCACGCCTGAAGCTGACGTGCCGACAATGTCGAACCGGCGGGCAAGGCCTGCAAATCCGGCAAGCTGCGCCACGGCCTCGTTCATCGGGATACCGGCGGCTGTTGCTGCCGCTATCGCCGCCAGCGCATTGGCAAGGTTATGCCGCCCCGGCACCTGTAGTGCGAGCGCATGCACCGAACCGTCGCGCCGGTCGATTACTCGCGCAGAAATGCTTGTCGGGCCTTCGCTTACGCTGCCTTCTTCGACCGAGATCTGCGCTTCGGTACCAAAGCCGAATGTCACTACACGGCTCGCACGCCCGATCAGGCCCATGCTCTCGGCATCGTCGGCATTGATCACCGCGACCTTTGCCCGCGCGACGAAATCCCCAAACAACGCGCGCAGTTCTTCGAGACTCTTGTGATCGAGACTTACATTGTTGAGCACGGCGACTTCGGGGTCATAGAGCGCGATAGAGCCGTCGCTTTCGTCCACTTCCGAAACAAATGCCTCGCCTTGCCCGACCCGGGCAGAAGCAAACGGGGCATCGGGCGAGACGAAGTTCTTCATCACCGCGCCGTTCATGATCGTCGGATCGCGGCCCGCGCCGCTGAGGATACAGCCGATCATGCCCGTGACCGTGGACTTGCCGCTCGTGCCCCCCACCGCAATGCCCTGCGGCGCGGCGTTGAACAGGGCCGAGAGCAGCTGCGCGCGGCTCATCCGTGTGCAGCCCAGCGCCTTTGCGCGGACCACTTCGGGCACGGTGTCTTCCACTGCCGCCGAGGCGACAAGAATCTGTTCGGCTGAAGTGATCCCCGATCCGTCCTGCGGAGACAGTGCAAACCCTAGGCTTTCGAGCCAGGCGAACTTCTCCGGCGTCCGCCCCTGATCGCGGCTGCGGTCGGACCCGGCAACCCTGGCGCCCATGCCGCGCAGGATCAGCGCCAGCGGCAGCATCCCCGATCCACCGATGCCACAGAAAAACCAGTCGCGATCGGCAAGATCGCTCGGCGTGAGAGAGGGGGCTGGGGGCACGGCGTCGGTCATGACTATCCGGTATGCGCCCGCGCCGCCGGTGACAACCACCCGATTGCCGCTTTTACCGCATGGACGAAACCGGCTAGGGATGGGGCGTGACCCGACGCATCGCCATCTGCGCCCCTTCGACGCCGTTCACCCGCGATGATGCGGCCCGTGTTTCTGCCCTTGCGCAAGAAGAGTTTCCGTCGCTCGAACTTGTCTTCGACGACCAGTGCTTTGCCAGCGAGGGCCATTTCGCCGGACCGGATGCCCGGCGTCTCTCGGCCTTTGTCGAATGCGCCAACGACCCGGCTTTCGATGCCGTATGGTTCGTTCGCGGCGGATATGGTGCTAACCGCATCGCGATGGACGCGCTCCCGCTGCTCGAAGCCGCGGCCTACGACAAGCAATATCTTGGCTATTCCGATGGCGGCACGCTGCTTGCCGCGCTGTACCGCGCGCGCATCGGTCGTTCTGTCCATGCCCCCATGCCGGTGGATTTGCGCCGCGAGGGCGGAGAGGCAGCGGTGCGCCGAACGCTCGGCTGGCTGTCCGGATCGCGTGACGGGCTCGAGCCGTCACTTGCTGATGGCAGACCTGCCGTTGCCTTCAACCTGATGACGCTGGCCATGCTCTGCGGGACACCGTTCATGCCCGACCTTTCCGGCCATGTCGTGATGGTCGAGGAAGTGGCCGAATACCACTATGCGGTGGACCGCCTGCTGTTCCACGTGACCAATAACCTTGCTTCCACCGGCATTGCAGGCCTGCGCCTCGGTCGCGTCAGCCAGGTGCCCGAGAACGACCGGCCCTTCGGCTGCGAAGTGGAGGAAATGGCCCGTCACTGGTGTGCCCGGACAGGCATTCCGTTCCTCGGTTCAGCCGACATCGGTCACGACATAGACAACAGGATCGTCCCCTTCGGGCTTGCCTGAAACGGGCGGCGGCAATAGGGCGCGCGACCAATGTATCAGGGCGCGAAACAGGAGAGTTCGATGCGAGCATTCGTTTTCCCGGGGCAGGGCAGCCAGAAAGTCGGCATGGGCCTCGAACTAGCCGAGGCGAGCGCCGCCGCGCGCGAGGTGTTCGAGGAAGTGGATGACGCTCTCGGCCAGAAGCTCTTCCAGATCATGAAGGAAGGCCCCGAAGACGTTCTCACCCTTACTGAAAATGCCCAGCCCGCGATCATGGCCAATGCCATCGCCGTGCTGCGCGTGCTCGAGCGGGAAGGCGGCATCACCCTTGCCGAGAAGGCCGATTTCGTCGCCGGCCACAGCCTCGGCGAATACACCGCACTCTGCGCCGCTGGCGCCTTCAGCCTTTCCGACACCGCTCGTCTGCTCAAGCTGCGCGGCCAGTCGATGCAGGCTGCCGTGCCGGTCGGGCAAGGCGCAATGTGTGCGCTGCTCGGTGCCGACATCGAGAAGGCCACCGCTCTGGCCGAAGCCGCAGCCGAAGGCGAAGTCTGCACGGTAGCCAATGACAATGACCCGACGCAAGTCGTGCTGTCGGGCCACAAGGCCGCGATCGAGCGCGCGGTCGCGCTGGTCAAGGACCACGGCATCAAGCGCGGCGTGCTGCTGCCCGTCTCGGCCCCGTTCCATTGCCCGCTGATGCAGCCCGCTGCCGATGCGATGGCCGAAGCCTTCGAAAAGACGCCGCCCGCTGCGCTGCGCGTGGCCCTCTTCGCCAACGTCACCGCATCGGTCGTGACAGACCCTGCCGAAGTGAAGCGTCTCCTCGTCGAACAGGTCACGGGCCGCGTCCGCTGGCGTGAAAGCGCCATTGCAATGAAGGATGCGGGCGTCGAACAGTTCATCGAACTCGGCGGCAAGGTCCTCGGCCCCATGATCAACCGCTCGGTCGCCGACGTCTCCGTCACCAGCGTGATCGGCATGGCCGACATCGAAGCCATCCTCAAGGAGCTGTGAGCCCATGGAAAACCGCCTTTTTGACCTGACCGGCATGACTGCCCTTGTGACCGGCGCAGCCGGTGGCATCGGGTCTTCGATCTGTCACGCGCTCGCCAAGCAGGGGGCACGCATTGCCTTGTCCGGCACCAACCCGGCCAAACTGCGCGCCTTCCGCGAGGAGCTGAACGACACATACGGTCACGATCACGTCGAGATCACCTGCGACCTGTCGAACACCGAGCAGGTCGAGCATCTCGTGCCCGCTGCCATGGATACGCTCGGCAAGCTCGACATCCTCGTCAACAACGCCGGCATCACGCGCGACAATCTTGCCATGCGGATGAAGGACGAGGAGTGGGACGCGGTCATCCGCGTGAACCTCGAAGCTGCGTTTCGCCTGATGCGCGCCGCCACCAAGCCGATGATGAAGGCCCGTTTCGGCCGGATCGTCACCATCACCAGCGTCGTCGGCGCGACCGGCAATCCGGGGCAGGTCAATTATGCCGCAGCCAAGGCGGGCCTCGTTGGCATGTCGAAGTCGCTGGGGCAGGAACTCGCCAGCCGCGGCGTGACGGTCAACTGTGTCGCCCCCGGCTTCATCCGCACCGCGATGACCGACGTCCTGCCCGATGGCCAGAAGGACGCGCTCAATGCCCGCATCCCGATGGGCCGCATGGGCGAGGGCTCGGACATCGGCGCGGCTGTTGCCTATCTCGCCTCGAAGGAAGCCGGCTACGTCACCGGCCAGACTCTGCACGTCAACGGCGGCATGGCGATGATGTCCTAGGGGATCTCGTAATTCGCCGTTATGGGCTGAATCAGGCGGTTTTATCCCCAACTTAGGGCGCAAGGGCGGGGCCGGTGCTTGCCGAGCCTCGCCTCTGCGTTAAGACAGATAGTTCGAACCATACGCCGGGGAGCGTGATTCCCCGGTTCAGCCATATTCACGGGGGCAGGCTATCGGCCCACTCCCCGGGGGGATCGAGACGAGAATGAAGGCGACGATCGAACGCGCGACGCTCCTGCGCTGCCTGTCCCACGTCCAGTCGGTGGTCGAACGCCGCAACACGATTCCGATCCTGTCGAACGTGCTGATCGAGGCTGCGCCCGATGGCACGGTCCGCCTGATGGCGACCGACCTTGATCTGCAGATCGTGGAAACGATGGCCGCCGTCTCGGTGGAATCGGCAGGGGCGATCACCGTCTCGGCGCACCTCCTGTTCGACATCGCCCGCAAGCTGCAGGACGGATCGCAGGTCAGCCTCGAAACGTCCGACAACCGCATGATCGTCAAGGCCGGGCGCAGCCGCTTCCAACTGCCTACCCTGCCGCGCGATGATTTCCCGGTGATCGTCGAGGGTGACCTGCCGACCAGCTTCGAGATTCCGGCGCGAACGCTGGCCGAACTGATTGACCGCACGCGCTTTGCGATCTCCACCGAAGAGACGCGCTATTACCTCAACGGCATCTTCCTCCACGTTTCGGACGATGCCCAGCCGGTGCTCAAGGCTGCAGCGACGGACGGCCATCGCCTCGCCCGCTTCACCATCGCCCGCCCCGAAGGTGCGGAAGGCATGCCCGACGTGATCGTCCCGCGCAAATGCGTGGGCGAGCTGCGCAAGCTGCTCGAAGAAGTGCTGGATTCGGCTGTGCTGATCGATCTTTCGGCCAGCAAGGTCCGCTTTACCCTTGGCGGCGAAAACGGCGTCGTGCTGACCAGCAAGCTGATCGACGGCACGTTCCCCGATTACAGCCGCGTCATTCCCACCGGCAACGACAAGCTGCTCAAGCTCGATCCGCGTTCGTTCTTCGAGGGCGTCGATCGCGTGGCGACCATTGCCACCGAAAAGACCCGCGCGGTCAAGATGGCGCTCGAAACCGATCGCGTGACGCTGTCCGTGACCAGCCCCGACAATGGCACCGCCGCCGAAGAACTGCCCGCGAACTACACGTCCGCCGGGTTCGAAATCGGCTTCAATGCCAACTATCTCAAGGACATCCTCAGCCAGATCGATGGCGACACGGTGGAACTGCATCTTGCCGATGCTGGCGCGCCCACGCTGATCCGTCGGGACGAGAAGTCGCCGGCACTCTACGTACTTATGCCGATGCGAGTCTGATCTCTGCCAGACATGTCCTAAAGGGCAGGTTGACAGAGATTGTTGTAATTTCAGGGTCCTGCGGCTCGGGTCACCAGGGGGCAAAGATTAACGGGTGGCAACAACCTGCACAGTATTGCCACGCCGATAGCCCTTTCGCTGATCTTCACTGCCAAGCGCGATTGTTTCCGGACGAGGAGCAACGCGTATGGCGAAGAATTTCACCGATCAGGAAATCTCGAAGAAGCTGGCCTTCTTCAATATTGGCAGTGCAGACATTGCGCGCTTTGGTTCGCTGGGTCGGACAATGGCACAGCATGCGCCCGCCGCACTGGATCAGCTCTACGACCAGATTGCCGCAACTCCCGAAACGGCAAGGTTCTTCGGCTCGCGTCAGATGATGCGCCATGCGCGCGACAAGCAGATCGAGCACTGGGCGGGCATGTTCGGCGGAAAGCTCGATCGCAGCTATTTCGACAGCGCCGAACGCGTCGGCAACGTCCACGCTCGCATCGGCCTTGAACCTGGATGGTACATCGGTGCCTACGCCAGCGTGCTGGAGCGCATCATCGACAAGATGCTCTCCGGGTCGGGCAGCTTCCTGCGGCGCCGCAATGCCGGAGCGGAAGTCGCTTCGATGGTGAAGATGGCACTGCTCGACATGGAGGTTGCTATCTCGTCCTACTTTCGCGCCGAGGAAGCGGCACGCGTGGCTGTGATCGATGAGGTCAGCTCTGCACTGCAAGGCATGGCAGAGGGCGATTTCGCAACGCATGCTCCTGATCTCCCCAATGCCTTCGCGGAACTGCAACGTCATCTCGACGATATGCGCCGACAGGTCTCGGGCGCGCTTGGAGATGTGGCCGATACTTCGAGCGCAGTGGGCGTTGGAGCACGCGAGATCAGGCAGGCCTCCGACGATCTCGCTCGACGGACCGAGCAGCAGGCTGCAAGCCTCGAAGAGGCGTCCGCCGCGATGACGACGCTCGCCGCCACGGTCAAGACGACCGCTGACGATGCGTCTCACATGCATGATTCCGTGCAGCAGGCGCATGGTGAAGCGCTCAAGGGCGGGGCCGTCGTCAGTGAGGCGGTTCAGGCCATGAATGACATCCACAACTCCGCGCAGGAGATCGGCAAGATCATCTCGGTGATCGACGGGATCGCCTTCCAGACGAACTTGCTGGCGCTGAATGCCGGGGTCGAGGCCGCGCGTGCCGGGGATGCCGGGCGTGGTTTCGCCGTCGTGGCGACCGAAGTCCGCGCGCTTGCCCAGCGCACGGCGGATGCAGCGCGCGATATCAAGCATCTGATCACGGCCAGTTCGACCCAGGTCGAACGCGGTGTGAGCCTCGTCGGCCAGACCGGCGAGACATTTGCCCTGATCGTCGAGCAGGTCGGTCACGTCGCCAGACTGGCCAGCAGCATTGCCGCAATGGCGCAGGAGCAGGCGGGCAGCATCGGCCAGGTTCGCGAGACCGTGCGCGAGATGGACACGATGACCCAGCAGAATGCCGCCATGGTCGAAGAGGCGACAGCGGCTGCTCGCAGCCTCGCCGGAGAGGCCACGCGCCTCGCTTCGCTGGTTGACCGCTTCCGGCTCGAAGGCGGCGCCGAGGCCGGTCCACCCGGCCTGCGTCACGCCGCCTGAGGTGGCCGTTTACTCTGCAGCTTCGAGCAGATCTGCGCGCTGCGGCCCGCGGATCAGCCCGCCCGGCGTCGCGCCTGTCCATTCGCCCTTGCGGAAGGTCACTTTGCCGCCCTTGATCGTGTAGTCATAGCCTTCCGCCTTCTGGAGCAGGCGCTTGCCGCCCGCCGGCAGGTCGAAGGCCAGCCAGGGCTTGAGCAGCTTCAGGTTCTCGAAGTCGATCACGTTGATGTCGGCAAGGTAGCCTGGAGCCAGGATGCCACGGTCGTCGAGGCCGTAGAGCCGTGCCGTGTCGTGGCACTGCCGCTTCACCGCGTGCTCGAGGCTGATGCGGCCGCCCCGCTTGCGGTCGCGCACCCAGTGTTCGAGCATGAAGGTGGGGCTCGCCGCGTCGCAGATCGTGCCGCAGTGCGCGCCACCATCGGACAGCGAGTTCACCGTGTCGTCCGATGCCTGCAAGGCCTCGAGGAAATCGAGATTGCCATCGGCATAGTTGAGGATCGGCAGGTAGATGAACCCGGTGCCGTCATTCTCCATCAGCTTGTCGTAGGCATAGGCATCAGGCGCGACGCCTGCCGCCTTCGCATTGGCCAGGATGCTGGCCTCGGCCTGAGGCTCGTAGTCGAAGCCGTCGTCCATGATGAACTGGTTGTGCCACCCTTGCGAGATCATCATCAGCAGACCGATGATGTCGCTCTCCGGATAGACGTTGGCTTCCGAAAGCACCTTTTCACGGAACGCCGGGTCCTTGAGCTGCGCAAGCTGCTCATCCCAAGGCAGGTCGGCAATCGCAGCATAGCTCGGGCGGAAGCGGAAGGGATGGATCGTTCCCTGCCACGCCATGACCACGCCGTTCCCGCGCAGCGCAATCTGCGCGACGATGTTCGCCCCTTGCGCGTTCTGGCGGCGCATCTCGGCGATCTGTTCCTCCAGCGGCAGTTCCTTGGCGATCGACTGGAGTGCGGCGTAAGTCACGGGCAGGCCGGTTTCGCGGCTTAATGCCCCCATCCAGCCGAACTCGTCCCATTCGCGCTTCATGTCCGAAGCCATCTCGAACACGCCATGACCGACACGCCCCATCGCCCGGCCGATCTCGATCAGTTCCTCAGCGGTTGCGGTCGTGCCCGGCACCACTTCACCATCAACCGACTTGTGGATCACCGTGCGGCTGGTGGAAAAGCCCAGAGCCCCGGCGCGCACGCCTTCTTCCACGATCTCGGCCATCTTGCGGATGTCGTCGGCGGTCGGGACAGCGCCCGGCTTCTCCCGCTCGCCCAGCACATAGGCGCGCACTGCGCCGTGGGGGACATGGGTTCCGATATCCACGGCGCGTGGCATCTTCTCGAGCGCATCGAGATACTCGGGGAAGGTTTCCCAGTCCCACTTCATCCCTTCAGCCAGCGCGGTGCCGGGAATGTCCTCAACGCCTTCCATCAGGCCGATCAGCCAGTCGTGCCGGTCGGGCGCTGCAGGGGCAAAGCCCACGCCGCAGTTGCCCATGACCACCGTGGTCACGCCATGCCACGAGGACGGTGCCATTTCCGGATCCCACGTGGCCTGCCCGTCATAGTGCGTGTGGACGTCGACCCAGCCCGGTGCCACCACGCGCCCGCTTGCATCGATCTCCTCGGCGGCATCGCCACGCACCGTGCCGACAGCGGCGATCAGTCCGTTCTTGATGGCGACGTCACCAGTAAAGCGTGGCGCGCCGGTGCCATCAACAATCGTGCCATTGCGGATGATGAGGTCATAGACAGCCATTGGCCTGCTCCTTCTCCCACGCAGGCCGACTCACAGCGGCGGCCTGTCGCGTTAACCGTGCGATTAAGTCAGAGCTTTGCCTCGGGGTCAATCGCCGGTAGCCAAACCGTCAATCGTGCCCGCTGGCCCGGATCATTTCCTCGACATCGACGAATTTCTCGCGCGGAGAATCATCGCGAGCCCGCTGCTCCTCGGCTTCCTCGATCTTCTTCCAGTCGTCGAAGCTCACGATGTCCAGCTTTCGCGCTGCGGCCAGCAAGTCGAAGCCAGCGCGTCCGGCCTTGCGGCTCCCGTAGGGTAAGTCCTCGGCGATCATTTCGACCACGCCGAACCCGTCCGGTCGGTTGGTCCCGATCGTCCCCGAAGGTCCGCGCCGTGCCCAGCCGACGCAATAGAGCCCTGGCAGGATGCGCCCCTCGTCATTGGCAAAGCGTCCCGCCCGGTCGTCGAATGGTACGCCCTCGATCGGCGAGGTCTGGTAGCCTATGCAAGAAACCACCAGATTGGCCGGGATTTCGTAGAACTCGCCCGTGCCGACCGCGCGCCCCGCTTCGATACGCGTGCGCTCCACCGCAATTGCCCGCACTTTGCCTTCACCGAGCAACCCGCGCGGCGCGCCGAAGAAGTCGAACTCAACTTCAAGCGGCAGATCGGCGCGATGGCTCTCCGGTATCGCGGCAAAGGAGCGCAAGTGCGTGACCGACTTGCGGATGCCCGGCTCCAGCAGCGCATCTTCCGCTTCCTCGGGCAGATCGCGCGGATCGACCCACGGGGCGGTGCGCGAAAGGTGCCCGAGTTCGCCCAGTTCCTTGGGCGTCATCATGATCTGGTGCGGCCCGCGCCTACCGAGAATGACGATCCGCCGGATCTTCGACGCCATCAGCCCTTCCAGCGCGTGGGCAACGATGTCGCTTCCGGCAAACTCCTCGCGGGTCTTGGCAAGAATGCGGGTGACGTCGAGCGCGACGTTGCCCATGCCGATGACCACGGCGGTATGCCCGGAAAGATCGGGATCGAGCGCCGCAAACTCCGGGTGGCCGTTGTACCAGCCGACGAAGGCCGCACTGCCGAAGACGTTCTTCAGGTGATCGCCAGGTACCCCGATATCCCGATCCCGGGGCGCGCCGGTCGCCAGCACGACCGCATCATACAGGTCCTGCAGTTCGGCAATCGAAACGTCGCTGCCGACTTTCACGTTGCCGACGAAGCGCACGTTGTCCGCCAGAGCGGTCTGCTCGTATCTGCGCGTCACGCCCTTGATCGACTGGTGATCGGGGGCAACGCCGAAGCGGATCAGCCCGTATGGCACCGGCAGCATGTCGAAGATGTCGATCAGGACATCGTCGCCCCACTGCTTCTGCGCGGCCTCTGCGGTGTAGTACCCGGCCGGTCCTGAACCGACGATCGCGATATGCCGCATGGCCTCTCCTCAGCCTTTTCGAGTCTTTGCGCGATGCTATCGCCTGACCGGCAAAAGGAAAGCGGGGAGAGGCTGGGGCGTGTCAGCCGTAGTGGATATCCTCGTCGAGGAAGTCGCGCAGCTTGTCGATGAAGCGGTCCCGCTGCGAAAGCATGAAAAGGTGTCCGCCGCCGTGGAACATCTCGATCCGGCTGTGCGGGATGGCGTTGTGCAGGAAATGCGCGTTGGACGGCGGGACCAACTGGTCCTCCTCGTCGGCCATGACCATCACCGGCATGTTGAGCAGCGGCAGGAACGGCACGCTCGACCAGCCCGCAAAGGCCATCATCTGGTAGGAGAAGCCAAGCGGCGAGGGCGCCTTTGCCGCATTGAGCGAGACCTTGCCGCTGCCACCGCCATTGTAGATCGAGGCGAGGTTGCGCCTGAGTGTCCTCTCGACCGTGTATTCGCGCGGGTCGGCAAGGTGGGCCAGCATCGAAGCGTTGCCCGGCACCATCGTCGCACCACCTGAAGCCGTTGCGGCCAGCACGATGCGGCCAGTGCGGGCGCGATGCTGGAACGCGAATTGCTGGGCCAGCGCGCCGCCCCAGCTGATCCCGAGAATGTCGACCTCGTCGATGCCCAGCCGGTCCAGCAGTGCCGCAGTAGTCAGCGCCATGCTCGGAATGGTGTAAGGGAGGATCGGATCGGGCGAACTGCCGATACCGGGCATGTCAAAGCAGATCACCTCGCGCTCGGGCAGCGCGCGGGCAAGGGGCTCCAGTAGCTCGAGATTCATGCCGATGCCATTGAGCATCAGCAAAGGGCGATGTGCACTTCGCCTGCCCTCATGCCATCGCGCGAGGTGCAGCCTGCGTCCGGCGACGCCGATCATTGCCATATCAACTGTATCCGACACTGAACCCCCACGTTCCAACTGCGGCCTAGCACCTTCGCAGTCGCAGCAAAAGCACCTCAATGGTGTGAGCTTAACGGTTTCTCAAAGCCCGACGGTGCAGAAAGCGGATATGTCCGCAGAAGTTGCCGCCGAAACGAAGCAGGAAGGAGCCAAACGCGATTTCGCCCGCACCCGGCGGCGCGAGCGCGTGCCCGTTCCGGCGAGCCGCGAAGCCGGGGCCAGCTTCCTGTTCGGCAGCGACCCGACGAATCGGCTGGTCGCGCCGGAATGGCCGCAAATGGCTATTCCCATGCTGCTGATTCCGATCGCAATTGCAGCCTACAACCTCGTCATCCCACAGACCCTTGCCGCACTTCTCGCCGTTATGGCTGCGATTGCTGCCCATCTTTCGCGTCTGGCCGTGCGCCGGGAAGAAACACGGCAGATGGAGACCGGCCAGCGCATGATTGCGATGGGGCTCGCCGTCGCGCTGCCGATGTTCCTGTTTGGCTCGGCTATGGGCGTCTGGGGCAGTTCGGGGCAGGTTGACTGGTTCTACTGCCTTGTCGCGGTCGCTACGGTTTCGCTTCTCGCAACCGTTGTCCAGTCCGGACGCCTGCTTGGCGTTCTGGCCTCGCAGGTATCGATCTGGTCGGGAATAACCTGCGTTGCCAGCACATTCGGAGGCTACTTCTCGCTTGCGATCGGCGTGACCATCGCCATCGTCGCCTATCTGCGCCAGCGCAAGATCGACCTGCTCCTGCGCGAGAAAGTGGAGAGCGACCAGCGCGCACAGACCCGTGCGCAGGAAATCCTCGCCGACTACGAGGAAACCGGGCAGGGCTGGTTCTGGGAAACCGACCGGCGCGGTCAGCTGACCTACCTCTCCACGCCCGTTGCCGAGATTCTCGGACGCAAGGTGCCGGACCTCATCGGTCGCCCGTTCTCCGAACTGTTCAACCTGACCGAGCAATCGGGCGAGGGCGAGCGCACCCTTGCCTTCCACCTCTCGGCCCGCTCCAGCTTCAGCGAACTGGCCGTGCGCGCGGCAACCTCGGATGAAGAGCGCTGGTGGTCGATTACTGGCCGCCCGACTTACGACACCTTCAACAACTTCACCGGCTTCCGCGGCTCGGGCACCGATCTCACCGAAAAGCGCCGCTCGCAGGAGCACGCCTCGCGCCTTGCGCACTACGATTCGCTGACCGGCCTGTCCAACCGCTTCCGCATGTCGCAGACGCTGGAGAAAATCCTCCTCGCCCCGCAGGTCCACCATCGCGCCTGCTCGGTCTTCCTGCTCGATCTCGACCGCTTCAAGCAGGTCAATGATACTCTTGGCCATCCGGCGGGCGATGCCCTGCTCAAGCAGGTTGCCCAGCGGCTCGAGCGTGTTGTCGGCAAGATGGGCCGCGTCGGCCGCTTGGGCGGTGACGAATTCCAGGTGATCCTGCCCGGCAAGATCGAGCGCGAGCAGCTCGGTCACCTTGCACACCGTATCATCGAGAGCCTGTCCCAGCCCTATTCGATCGAGGGCAGCCGCGTGATGATCGGCGCATCGGTCGGCATTGCACTCGCGCCCGACGACGGCGTGACCAGCGAAGCCCTGATCCGCAACGCCGACCTTGCGCTCTATGCCGCCAAGGATGGCGGGCGCGGTCGCTATCACTTCTACGCAGCCGACCTTCACAGCGACGCCGAAGAGCGCCGCCAGATGGAAGAAGACCTGCGCGACGCGGTCTCCAACGGCGGCCTCGAGCTCTATTACCAGCCGGTCGTCCAGACAGCGACCGAGAAGATCACCGGTTTCGAGGCGCTGCTGCGCTGGAACCACCCCCAGCATGGCTGGATCAGCCCGACCCGGTTCATCCCCATCGCAGAAGACACCGGCCTCATTGCCCCCATCGGGGAGTGGGCCTTGCGCACCGCCTGCCAGGACCTCTCGCGCTGGCCTGAGAACGTGCGTGTCGCGGTCAACGTCTCGCCATTGCAGTTCGCCAACCCCTCGCTGCCCATCGTCGTCACCAATGCGCTGGCAAGTTCCCAGGTTGCTGCCGAGCGCCTTGAACTGGAAATTACCGAAAGCGTCTTCCTCAACGATGATGAGGGCACCGACCAGATGTTCAAGTCGCTCAAGGCCATCGGCGTCCGCCTTGCCCTCGACGATTTCGGCACCGGCTATTCCTCGCTCGGCTACTTGCGCTCGGCGCCCTTCGACAAGATCAAGATCGACCAGTCCTTCGTGCGCGGTGCGACCCAGCCCGGCAGCCGCAACGGCGCGATCATCGCCTCGATCGTCAGCCTTGCCGAAGCGCTCGGCATGGAAACCACGGCAGAAGGCGTCGAAACGCTCGACGAGCTCGATCTCGTCCGCATGCTCGGCTGCAGCCATGTGCAGGGTTACATCTACGAGCGTCCGCTATCGGCCATGAATGCCGCCGCGCGCCTTTCCACCGGTCTCATGGCCATCGCGCAGGGCCCTCGATCTTCCCGCGCAGCGCGCCAGTCGATGCTGCGCAAGGTCGTGCTGGATCACGGAGGCCATCGCTACAACGCCATGGTCCGCAACATCAGCCAGACCGGCGCGCTGATCGAAGGGCTGTGGAACGTGCCCCCCGGCACGATCTTCCGCGTGCTGCTGGCCGACAATCACGCCGTGACCGCCACCTGCCGCTGGTCGAGCGATGATCGCATGGGCGTCGAGTTCTCGATGCCGCTGCGCCTTGACGAAGGCGGCCGCATTGCCGCTGTCGCCGGAAAGCCACCCGTGACGTCAGAGCCCGAAGCGGTCGTCCAGCGCAAGGTCGGCTGAGGCGGGTTAGCCCAGCGCAGCCTGCTTTTCTTCCGCCAGCCGGTCGAGTTCTGCGCGGCTCTTCTTTTCCGCAGCCGTCTTCAGCTGTCCACAAGCCGCATCGATGTCGCGCCCGCGCGGGGTGCGCACCGGAGCACTGATGCCTGCGTCGAACACGATCTTGGCAAAGCTCTTGATCCGCTCGGGGCTGGAACATTCGTAAGGCGCGCCGTCCCACGGGTTGAACGGGATCAGGTTGACCTTGGCCGGAAGCTTGTACTGCTTGATCAGCCGCACCAGCTCGCGCGCGTCCTCGTCGCTGTCGTTCTTGTCCTTGAGCATCACGTACTCGAACGTGATCCGCCGTGCATTCGAAGCGCCGGGGTAGTCGGCACAGGCCTGCAGCAGTTCCTCGATGCCGTACTTGCGGTTGATCGGTACGATCTCGTCGCGCACGTCCTTGGTCACCGCGTGGAGCGAGACGGCAAGGTTCACGCCGATCTCCTCGCCCGCGCGCGCCATCATCGGCACCACGCCGCTGGTCGAAAGCGTGATGCGGCGCTTCGACAGGGCAAGGCCATCACCATCCATCACCAGCTTGAGCGCATCGCGCACATTATCGAAATTGTAGAGCGGCTCGCCCATGCCCATCATCACGATATTGGTGAGCAGACGGCCATCCGGGGTATAGGCACTGGCGGCATCCTCGTCGTCGTCATCGAAATCGAGGCCCGCCATCGTGCCGCCTGCCTTGGGCCACTCGCCCAGCGCATCGCGCGCCAGCATCACTTGCCCGACGATCTCGCCCGGCGTCAGGTTGCGCACCAGGCGCATCGTGCCGGTGTGACAGAACCGGCAGTTGAGCGTGCAGCCCACCTGACTTGAAACGCACAGCGTGCCCCGGTCCGCGTCGGGAATGAACACCATCTCGAAGTCATGGTTGTCGGCCGTACGCAGCAGCCACTTGCGCGTGCCATCGGTCGAAACCTGCGCCTCGACAATTTCCGGCCGCCCGATCACGAAGCGGGCGGCCAGCCACGGCCGCATGGTCTTGGCGATGTCTGTCATCGCCTCGAAATCGGTCACGCCGCGATGGTAGAGCCAGTGAAACACCTGCTTGGCGCGTAGCTTGGCCGCCTTGGCGTCCAGCCCTGCAGCTTCGAACAGTCCGGCAATCTGCTTCTTGGTCAACCCGATCAGGTCGACCCGGCCATCCTCGCGCGCGGTCACCTCGCGCGGCACAGGCACGGGATCGAAGTGGCCTGCAATCGGCATGTTGGCGGGCAGGGAAGGGCTGGGATCGGCTGAGCACTGCATCGCGCGCATATAGTGCGAGCCGCCCGCACAAGCAAACAGGCTGCGAACCAGCTCGCGCGAACGTCGCACAGACCATCCTGTTCCCCCGGCTCATCGGTTCCAGCTACCATATCGTCGCAAGAGATGTGGCTGAAATATCACGGTTTCTTGTTGTCTCACGTTCATGAAACCGGATCGCTTCCCCACGCATTCGGAGAACCACTGTCGGGTCGCAACGATAACGAGAACCGGCAGCCTATGTTTCGAATGGAGTCTGACATGAAAAAGATCTGCGCAATCCTCGCCGCCGGCACCGCGCTCGCCGCAGTTCCTGCGTTCGCGCAGGACGCCACCCCCGCCGAGGCGTTCAGCGGTTTCCATGCCGAAGCTCTTGTCGGTTACGACCACAACCGCTCGGGCAGCACCGAAGATGTCGATGGCACCCGCGACCTGAAGCAGTCGATCGACGGCGTCGAATATGGTGGTGCGATCGGTTATGACATCCCGCTGGGCACCAACCTTGTCGCCGGTGTCGAAGCCGAAATCACCGACAGCAGCGCCAAGTGGGACAACAACAACGACCAGCCCAACGTGTTCAACCTCGGCCGCGTTGAAGCCGGTCGCCAGTACTACGTGGGCGCCCGTCTCGGCTACGCGATGAGCCCGAGCACGATGGTCTACGTCAAGGGCGGCTACAGCAACGCCCGCTACAACCTTCAGGGCACCAACGGCACCGTCAATCTTCGCCAGCGTCTCGACACCGATGGCTATCGCGTCGGCGCAGGCGTCGAACAGAAGGTCGGCAGCAACGCGTTCGTGAAGCTCGAATACAAGTACGCCAACTACAGCAAGGGCGAATTCGACTTCAACGGCGACACGCCGGACTCGAGCCGCTTCAACATCGACACCGACCGTCACTCGGTGACGGCAGGCGTCGGCGTGCGCTTCTAATCGTCACGCCAGAAGCAAAACGGGAAGGGCGGGCCGCAAGGCTCGCCCTTTTCGCTGCCTCCCCTGCCGCAGGCGGAAGGGGCCGGGGGAGGGCCTGTTACGACGATACGAAACCCTACCGCCCACACCCCAACGCTGCCGCATCCATCGCCGAAGCCGCACCCTCAAGCACATAGCGATCCCGGAACGAGCGCCCATCCGCACCCTTGGCAATCACCACCATGCTCCCGGCACTGCGCATCTGCGCGACGATCCCGGCGTTGGCGGTCTGGTCAACCGGCCAGGCATCGGCCTGCCCCGTCTGCAGCGCAAAGTTGGCTTCCGGGAATGAGACGATCACTTTCGATCCCGCCGCCAGCCGCCGCGCCAGCCGCACATGCACCGCGCCACGAATGCCGCGCTTTGGCCAGTACCCCACGGTAAAGTAAGGTTGGAACGCCTGCTCGCGCCCCGCCACCTTCTCGGCCATGGCAATCGCATAGCAGCGTGGCACGCCCGGATCGCGGAACGCGCCCCAGGCGCCGAACACGCCCAGGCTGTCGCGCGCGATTGCGGTGCCAGATAGGGCGAGAACCGCCAGGAGCAGCAGCTTCCTCACGGCTCCTCCCGTCTGGCGCCCTCAAGCACCTTCGCCGCCCGCTCGGCCTCCTGCACCTCGCGCAGCTTCTCACCCTTGGTCCGCCCGAACTTCGCCCGGTTGGCCTGCGCCTCCGCCGCCCGCGCCTCGCGCCCCTTGGCCTTGCGCACGGCACGAAGGTTCACGACCTCGCCCATCAGGCGTGTTCGATCCCGCGTTCCGATCCGAACAGCACGCTCTCCGCGCCATCCTCCACGAGCGCGATCGAGCCTTGCACCAGCGAGGGCGCAATCGGTGCGCCATGCACGGGATGCACCGGATAGCCCGCCATGATGCCGCGCAGCACCCGGCTCGAAATGCCATGCATCACCACGATGTGATCGCCGCTGTCATCCTCCAGCCCATCAAGCCAGCGGTTCAGCCGCGCCGCAATCATCGGGTAGTCCTCACCATCGGGGGCAGGGCGCAGCAGGTGGTCTTCCACCACGATCGGTCCGACTTCGTCCTCCACGTCGCTATAGGACCGCCCGCACCACGATCCCATGTCGATCTCTTTGAGATCCAGCGTCCGCCGCCCTGAAAACCAGTCGAGCCCCAGCTCCTCGGCAATCAGCGCCGCCGTCTGCAAAGCCCGCCCGGTATCCGATATATGCAGCGTCACCTGCGGCCGCTCGCCCAGTTCGCGCCGCAGCGCACAGCCCATCGCGACGGCCTGCTCGAAGCCCTGCCGGGTCAGCGGCGTATGGATGTGGTTCGCCTGCAGCCGACGCGTCGCGTTATAGACCGTCTCGCCATGGCGCATGATATAGAAGCGACCGCGTTTCATGGGCAGGGCTTTAGCCTGCGGCGTCGGGATAGGAAATGCTCATGATTTCCCACTCCTTCTCCCCCGAAGGCAGCCGCACCACGCGCAAATCGCCTACTCGCGCCCCGCGCAGGGCCTTGGCAATCGGCGCGCTCCAGCCGATCAGGTTGTTCGAGGCATCCTGCTCGTCATCCCCCACCAGCGTCAGCACGCGGCGGTTGTCGTCCTCGTCGGCAATCTCCACCGTCGCGCCGAACAGCACGCGCGTCCGGTCCTCCTGCGCCCGGGGATCGACCACCCGCGCCGCCTTCATCCGCCGCGCCAGAAACGCCAGCTCCCGATCAATCTCCCGCATCCGCTTGCGCCCATAGAGATAATCGCCGTTCTCGCTCCGGTCGCCGTTGCCCGCAGCCCAGCTGACGATCTCGACAATGGCGGGCCGTTCGGTGCCGAGCAGATGATCGTACCGCGCGCGCAAGGCGGCAAATCCGGCGGGAGTAATGGGGTGACCGTCAGGCTTCATGAGGCGCTTGTGGGCGATGATGTTGGTCGAAACAACAAATCCACCCCATTTTTCCGCAGGACAAATGCGGAGGGGGACCGCTCGCGCAGCGGCTGGTGGAGGGGGCAGAAACGAAGAACCCCTCCGTCACCGGCTACGCCGCTGACACCTCCCCATTTGTGCTCCGCAAAAACAGGGAGGATGAATAACTGCTATCTTAACACCAACCCCGTCATCCCGGGCTCGACCCGGGATCCCGCTTTTCCTTGCAAGTCCCAAGGAACAGGCCGTTCGCTGATGCCATTTCAGCGACGTCTGCGGTTGTTACGCCATCAAGCCGCTGTATGATTTTAGCAATGGCATCAAGTATCCTCTCTGGCGTTCCCCTCCGCGTTCGCATCACCTTCTTCGCATTGACCATGGGGGCGGTGGTTGTGCCCATGGTGTTCATCGCGTTGTTTGTGCAAAGAGAAGAGATTCAACCCAGCATGGTCGTTGGTTGCTATGCCGCACCCGGGGCTCCGCCACTCGAAATCGGATTGTCGACAATCCGCATCGCGGAGCCTGATGCGCGAAGATTGAGCTACGAGCCGCAACAATCAAAAACGAGTTATCAGCTAAGCGTCAGGCCAGCCCTGCAGCCCAAACTCCAAGCAGACGGGAAGTACCACTTCGAACAGGCAAGGGGGATCGGTTACTTCTGGTCGCTTCTTCCTGAAGAAGGAAAAAATCGAAACCGAATTAGGCATCCTCGCGAGTATTCCGGACGCTTTGAGATATATGCTTCGGATGGCACACGGCTGGTATATGTCAGGCAGCCCACGTCAAAGCTGTGCAGGTGAACCCACTCACCCCGGCTCCCGCTTGCCAATAAAGTAGCTCATCGGATTGCTCCCCCGATAGCTCGCATATTGCGGGTTCATTGCCTCATAGACCACCGCGTTTTCCAGCACGCGCTGGACGTAGTTGCGGGTTTCCGAGAGCGGGATGCGTTCGATCCATTCGATCCAGTCGATCTCGCCCTTGCGCGGGTCGCCGTTGGCGCGCAGGAACTTGTTCACGTTGCCCGGCCCCGCGTTATAGGCTGCAACCGCCAGTGGCCACGAACCGCCGTAATAATCGAGCATCCGCTGGAAATAGCCTGAGCCGAGCTGCAGATTATACCCCGCATCCTGCGTCAGAGCCGAGGCGTTGTAAGACAGGCCGAGCTTGCCCGCCTGCTCGTTGGCCGTCCCCGGCATGAGCTGCATCAGGCCCCGCGCGCCGGCATGGCTGACGGCGTTCTGCGCGAACTGGCTTTCCTGACGGCTGATCGCGTGAATGCTGGTCCACTTGGCCTCATAACCCGGCGGCACCGGGATCAGCGGGAAGGCGATGTGCTGGAAATCGAGGTAGCCGCGTGCGGCCGCTGCCTGCCCTACGATCACGCCCAGATCGCGCCGCCCCAGCTCGCGCGCAAGGTTCGCCACCATCATGTGCTGCGCTTCGCTCTGCTGCTGCTCTGCCACTTCCTTGAAGAAGCGCACGGTCGTCTTCCAGTCGCCATTGCGGGCAACCTCGCGCACGGCCAGCGTCAGCGGCTGGCTGTAGAACCGGCTGCGCTCGTCGGGTGAGGGCTGGACCGAAGAGTCGGTCGCATATTGCGGCACCGGACGGCCCAGCCGCTCCAGCGCCAGCAGCCCGTAGAACTGGTCGCCATACTGCGCCGCCATCTCGAAATAGCGCCGCGCCTCGTCCTGCTGACCGGCTCGCGCCGCGGCCTTGCCAGCCCAGTAGAACCCCTTCGAGCGCGTCCCCGGCGTCCGCGCAGCCGCGCCATAGCGCCAGAACAGCGGCGCCGCGCCCGCATAGTCACCAAGGTTGAACCACCCTTGCGTGCCGCCAAGCCACATCAGCGAGGTGTAATCATCGCGCAGCCCGTAGTTCAGCTGGCTGACGTCCTCGCCCGGCGCAAAGGCGTCATCGATCCCCGCCGCGATCCGCATCGCCGCACGCGCATCGCCTGATGTGGCCGCGCCCCGCGCATTGACCAGCAGTTCCTCGACCCACTTTTCACGGTCGAGCGGTTGCCTTGCCAGCAATGGACGATTGGCCAGCAGATCGCGTGCCGCCGCACCCTGTCCGCTCTTGCGCAACTGGCGCACGCGCTGGAAGATGAAGCCCGGATCGGCGTTGAAATGCTGCGCGGGCACGCCTGCCAGCAGGGCATAGGGATCGCCCCCCTGCATCGCCGCCAGCCGCGCCCCGTCAATCGCCTTGCGCGCGGGGCTGACCCACACGATCTGCCGCGCCGCCTGATCCGCCGCACCTGCCCACAGCAGCGCGTCCATCCGCGCATCGTGATCTTCAGCCGTAAAGCTCGTGCCCCAGGCCGAGAACAGCGCGCTCTCGGCAGCATCGGTCATTGCTCCACCACGCCATGCCGCCCGCGCCGCCTCGCGCGCCTCAGGCCGTGCAAGCTGCGTCAAAGCCAGCGCATATTGCGCGCGGCCAAGGTTGGTCAGCGGCGGTTTCTGGCTGAAATAGGCCACGAGGCGCGAAGGATCGGCAAAGTCCCGCTCCAGCGAAAGCTCGGCATAGCGACGCAGCTTCTCCTCGTCCGGAAAGCCCGGATAGGACAGGACGAAGCTCGAATAATCGGAAAAGCCGAAGCGGTTGGAACTGGAGAGCAGCTTCCACCGCTCCACCGCCGCCATCATCGGCCCGCCTTGACCGGCCACCAGATTGGCCCGCGCCCGGTCCCAGTCGGACCCGTCCGCGCCATCGGCACCGCTTGCGTGAACCGCGCTCGACGCGGCAACCGTCTGCAACAGCACCCCGGCCAGACCCCATCGCAACATCAAGGCTTTCACGTCCATGCCGGACATACTATGGAGCGGCTCCTTATCAGGCGCTGAACAGACCCCCGCCGGGTTCGGCTCGTCGTAAGCCGAACACGACTATGGGATAAATTGAGGGATATTGTCCATGTTTTCCGGCTCGATTCCGGCCCTTGTGACTCCTTTTCGCGATGGAGCGTTTGACGAGAGAACTTTCCGCCGCCTGGTCGACTGGCAGATCGAGAACGGCTCGTCCGCGCTGGTGCCCTGCGGCACTACCGGTGAGGCATCGACCCTGTCCAATGCCGAGCACCATCGCGTGATCGAAGTCTGCGTCGAACAGGCAGCGGGCCGCGTGCCAGTGATCGCAGGCTGCGGCAGCAACGACACGATGAACGCGCTGCTGCACATGAACTTCTCGAAGAAGTGCGGCGCTTCGGCTGCGCTCTGCGTTGCGCCCTACTACAACCGGCCAAGCCAGGCGGGCATCATCGCCCACTTCAGCTACCTTGCCGAGCACAACGACCTGCCGATCGTGCTTTACAACGTGCCGGGTCGCACGGTGACCGACATCCTGCCCGAAACGGTGTGCGAACTGGCCAAGCGCTATCCGGACAAGATCATCGCAATCAAGGACGCGAGCGGCGACCTTTCGCGCGTGACCGACCACCGGATGGGCATCGGCAAGCACTTCTGCCAGCTTTCGGGTGATGATGAACTGGCGCTCCCCGCCAACGCTGCCGGGGCCGTAGGGTGCATCTCGGTGACGGCCAACGTCGCGCCCAAGCTTTGCGCCGAATTCCAGGCCGCCTGCGCCGCCAACGATCTCGAAAAGGCGCGCGAGCTGAACGACAAGCTCTATCCGCTGCACTACGCGATGTTCTCCGACGCCTCGCCCGCGCCGGTGAAGTACGCGCTCAGCCGCGTGTTCGAAGGCCTGACCGACGAGCTGCGCCTGCCGCTCGTCCCCGCCAGCCCCGAAGCCCGCGCCAAGGTCGATGCCGCGCTGGAGCACGCTGGCCTGATCTGAGGAACAGCTGCCCGACAAAGTGCGAAGTTCCCCTTCCGCTTTGTCGGGGCAGCGCCTACATGGGCGGGACCATGGCACGTCCCGTACATCCTGAATTCGACAAGACCAAAGTCGTCGCCGAGAATCGCAAGGCGCGGTTCGAGTACTTCATCGAGGAGAAGTACGAGGCGGGCATCTGCCTGACCGGCACCGAGGTGAAATCCTTGCGCTTCGGCGAAGGCTCGATCGCCGAAAGCTATGCCGAGGTGAAGAACGGCGAGGTCTGGCTGGTCAATTCCAACGTGCCAGAATTCAGCCATGGCAACCGCTTCAACCACGTCCCTAAGCGCCCGCGCAAGCTGCTGCTGAAAGAGCGGCAGATCGCCAAGTTTACAGGCGCGGTGGAGCGCAAGGGCATGACGCTGGTGCCGCTGTCGATCTATTTCAACAGCCGGGGCCGCGCCAAGGTCGAACTCGCGCTCGCCAAGGGCAAGAACGTTGCCGACAAGCGCGCCACCATCAAGGACCGCGACTGGAAGCGGGACAAGGCCCGGATCATGAAGGATCACGGCTAAGTCACCTCAGCGGTAATCCACTTCACCGACCGGCAAGGAATTCCGGTCTAGTTGCGATGTGATGTCCCGTGGCGGGGCGGACGGGAAACGGGTAGAACAAGCAGGCGATGTTCGACAGGATCGTCAACTGGGCGCGGGCCAACATGCCGACGCGCGAGCAGATGGAGCAGAACCGCTTCGCCCGTCCGCTCGCCGCGCGCCATGAACTGTGGCGCTTCACCCGCCGTTCGGTGCCGCGTGGCGTGGCCGCTGGCCTGTTCATCGGCATCTTCGCGCTGATCCCCGGCGTGCAGATCGTCGGCGCGGCCTTGATGTGCGTGCCGTGCCGGGGCAACATCCCGCTTGCCGTGCTGATGACCTTCATCTCGATCCCGCCGACCACGCTGTTCGTATTCCTCCCCGGCGCCATCGCGGTGGGCAACAGCTTTGGCTACCACGCCGATTTTTCGACCGTCCACGCGCTTGTCGCCAAGGGGGCGAGCATTTCCGACTGGCTCGCCTGGCTCGGAACCGATGCTGCGCCGTCGCTGATCATCGGGCTGTTCCTGATTTCGGTGGTGGCGGCAGGCATTGGCTATGTCATCTCCGCACTCGGCTGGCGCTGGTGGACCGCGCACAAGCGCAAGGTCCGCAAACTCCGCGCCGCCGCGCGGGATTTCCCTGACTGATGCCCAGCTCGGGCAGCGAGGCGGCGACGGTACCTGACGCGCCCGCGCCGCTGCGCGACTGGCTGATGCTTGGCGCTGCCGTGCTGGCGAGCGCTGGCGTGTTGTGGGCGGTCTCGGGCCAGCCCCTGCTGGTTGCAGGCTTCGTCGGTGGCGTAGGCGTGATCGGTGCCGCGCTGCGTCTTGCGTTCCGGTCTCCGCAAGTTGCGACGGAAGCCGAGTTCGCTATTCCGGACTGGTCGGTGACCAACGCCGCGATCGAACGCAGCGATGTTGGCATCGCGATTACCGACCGTGCCGGGCGTCTGGTCTGCGCCAACGCGCTGATGGGCGAATGGTTCGGCCCTGCCGCCGCGCCGCCGCGCCTGCCGCTGGAGCGCGCCTCGACCGAACTGCTCGAAGCCGCCACCCGTGCCGCCTGGCGCGATGGCAGTGCCTCGGCGGAAGGGCTGGCGTCCTCGCAAGGCACATGGCGCGCCGAACTGTCGCGGGCAGGGCGGGGCGAGGACTTTCTTGTCTGGCGGTTCCTGCCCGTCGTCACCCACGATCTCGTGGCCGACATGGCCGGGCACATCGGCGGCAAGCTCGGCCGTGCCCTGGCGCGCGAGGGGCTGCAGTCCGCCGTCGTCGCGCCGGACGGTGCAATCCTCGCCGCCAACAGCGCCTTCGCCCAGCGCGCCACCGGCTCGGCCACGCAGGATCTGACCGGCGCGGACTTCGTCTCCTACCTCGCCAGCGACGAGAGCGACCGCATCTTCTATGCCCGCGAGGGGCGCAAGGGCACACCGGTCAAGCTCGTCCACCTGCCAGTCGCCGACCCCGACGGCATCGCCAATATCGACCCGGCGCGCACCGCCTCGCTGTTCTTGCTGATCGACAGCCAGGGCGGCGTCGGCGAAGTGAGCGCGGGGCTGCCGCAGATCGAGGCGCTGCTGGCGCGTCTGCCGCTCGGCCTTGCCATGACCGACCGCGATGGCCGCTTCCTCTTCGCCAACGCCGCGTTCCTGCGCGCCGCGGGACATGAGGACCGCATTCCGCCGCCGTACCCGTCGGACCTCGTGATCAAGGAAGACAAGGGCGCGCTGCTCGATGCGGTGCGCCGTTACGCGCAGGGCCAGGCAACGGCGGGCGACGTGGCCGTGCGCCTTCGCGCTGCGCCTGACGAGCCCGTCTCGCTCAGCCTTGCCGGCGTGCGCGGGCTTGGCGAGGGGGCGGTGCTGCTCAGCCTCAAGGACTCGTCCGAAGAGACCCGGCTCAAGCGCGAGATTGCTCAGGCGACCAAGATGCAGGCGGTGGGCCAGCTGGCAGGCGGCGTCGCGCACGATTTCAACAACGTGCTGACCGCGATCATCGGCTACTGCGACCTCATGCTGATGCGTCACACGCCGGGCGACAGCGATTATGACGACATCCAGCAGGTCAAGGCCAACTCGAACCGTGCGGCATCGCTGACCCGGCAGTTGCTCGCCTTCTCGCGACAGCAGACGCTGCGCCCGCAGGTGCTCCAGCTGCCCGATGTCGTGGCCGAAGTCTCCGCGCTGCTCAAGCGGCTGATCGGCGAGAAGATCACGCTCGAAGTTACGCACGACCGCGATCTCGGCTTCGTGCGGGCCGACCCGACCCAGCTTGAACAGGTCTTGCTCAACCTCGCGGTCAACGCGCGCGATGCGATCAACGACAAGCTTTCCGCAGCAGGCGCCAAGGGCGGCGGCGTGGTCAAGCTGATGACCCGGCGCGTGACCGCTGCCGACGTGCGCGCGATGAAGAGCGAGATTCTGCCGGTGGGGGACTACACCGCGCTGATCGTCGAGGACAACGGCCATGGCATCAAGCCTGGGCAGATCGGCAAGATCTTCGAGCCGTTCTTCACCACCAAGGAAAAGGGCAAGGGCACCGGGCTCGGGCTGTCGACGGTCTATGGCATCGTCAAGCAATCGGGCGGCTTCATCTTTGCCGAAAGCGAGGTCGGCAAGTTCACCCGCTTCAGCATCTACCTGCCCGTCCACGTTCCCGATGCCGCCGAAGCAGCGCCTGCGGTGCGCACTACGGCCGAGCCGAAGCGCGAATGGTCGGGCGGCGGGCGCATCCTGCTGGTGGAGGATGAGGACACCGTACGGGCCGTCGCCGAACGCGCGCTGGTGCGGCAGGGTTATGAGGTGACGACCGCGGCTGACGGCGAGGAGGGGCTTGAAGCCATCGGCAAGGGCAGCTTCGATCTGGTCGTCTCCGACGTGGTCATGCCGACGATGGACGGCCCGGCAATGGCCCGCGAGATTCGCACCCTTCGCCCCGAACTGCCGTTTCTGTTCATGTCGGGCTATGCCGAGGAGCAGTTGCGGCGCGAGATCGACATTCCCAACATGCACTTCCTCGCCAAGCCCTTCTCGGTCCAGCAGATCTGCGATGCGGTGGAGACGGTGCTGCGCGGGCGATAGCCTGTTCGCATATGTGAACAGGGGTTTACGCTGTTTACACTGTCCAGAGAGAAAACTTCGGGGGCCTTTTCGTGGTGATTTTCGGGGATGCTGACCGAATGTTTCCCATTCGTCATTGCGAGCGAAGCGAAGCAATCCAGAGCACAACCCGCCACGCTCTGGATTGCTTCGCTTCGCTCGCAATGACGAGTCAGTGGTGAGTCGCTGACCCAAGCCTGCGTGCCGGATGTACGAAGGGCGCAGGCTTAGTGTCCAGTGAGGCACGAGCGATTGACGGTTCAAGGAGCACAGCGGAGCCTGCCCCGGATGCGGGCGTGTAGGACAGGCGATTTACAACCGGAATGGTGGGACCGCTTGCGCCATGCCGGTGCGTGCGGACTCGGCGGCGGCTTCTACCACGGCCATCACTGCTAGTGCCTGCTCAGGCGTTACGGCAAGCGGCGCACCGTCGAGAGCCGCCGCAATCCCGGCGTAATAGGCCTGATAGGCACCCGGATGCATGGCGAGTGGATGGGTTTGCCCCTCGGCATCGTAGCGGGTGAGGGGAGACGGTTCGCGGCCCCAATCCGGCGCGCCGGGGCGCAGACCATCGAGCAGTTGCGCCTCCTGCGGGTCGAGGCCGTGCTTTACCAGGCTGCCGGAACTGCCGTGGACGACGAAGCGGGGGGAGCCACCTGCCACCAGCATTCCGGCGTGGAGGACGCAGCGCAGGCGAGGATATTCGAGCACGACATGCGACCAGTCGTCGGTTCGCGCGCCTTCGCGCAAGGCACCGAGGCTGGCTAGCACGCGCCTTGGCAGGCCGAACAGGCAGAGCGCCTGATCGACGAGGTGCGGCCCGAGATCGGCCCAGACGCCGCTGCCGGGGCCGGGGTTCTCGCGCCAGCGATCGCGCACTTGCGGGCGGAAGCGGTCAAAATGGCTTTCGAAGTGGGCAACCTTGCCGATCAGGCCTTGCTGCAAGGCGCTCTGGATCGTGAGAAAATCACCGTCCCAGCGCCGGTTGTGGAACACGCTGAGCAGAGTGCCTTTCCCGGCGGCGTGCGCCGCGATGCTGCGGGCATCTTCGAGGGTGAGAGCGAGGGGCTTGTCCACGACCACCGCCTTGCCAGCCGCGATGGCGGCGTGGGCAAGGGGGGCGTGGCTGTCGTTCGGCGTGGCGATGACGACGAGGTCTATTGCCGGGTCGGCAAGCACGGTGGCGATGTCTGTCTCGACGCGCATTCCGGGCAGGTCGGCATGAACTTTGGCCGGATCGCTGGAGACGACGGCGGCAAGGCGCAAGCCGGGTTCGGCCATGATCAGCGGGGCATGGAAGGTCTTTCCGGCGTAACCATAGCCGACGAGGGCGACGTTGTGGGGCACGTGGTGTCCTTGGGGTTGGCGGGAAGGCAGGGTTTACGGTCTTGGCTGCGGATTGCCCACCCCGCTGCGACTAAGCCTTTCTGCGAAAGGCCAAGTCTCGCGCCCCTCCCGCCTGCGGTAGGGCTGGATTTGCTGCGCTGCGTTTGGCCTCCCCTCCCGCAGGCGGGAGGGGTCGGGGGTGAGCAAGGGGCCTAGAACTTGAGTGTCAGGTCAAAGGGCTCGCCTTCAGCCAGTCCTTCGGCCTGGCGCACGGCGGCCTTGATCGGGACCATCCAGCCGTGCTCCTTGCTGGGGAATGCCGAGGTGCGCCATTCGGTATCGCCGACTTGCACCCCGACCTTGACCGAGCCCCAGCCGGAGCGGCGGCCCGTTTCGAGGCGGTGCATCAGTGCCGTGGCAGAGAGCGCTTCACCCACCGCGCCATCCAGCGTGACGAAGAACCAGTCGCCGCCATTGACCCCGCCGGACCAGCGCCACAGCGTTGTCGTCACGTCATAGGCAGCGTCGCTCATTTGCGGTGGCGCACCGGGACTTTGAGATTGCAGATGTCGATGCCGCCGGCGGGCTGGACATAGAACGGCTCACGGTGGTTGGCGCTCGCATCGGCATAACGGCGGAACGAGGGGCTTTCGGTGGAGAGGTATTCGTAAGGTGGGAGGTCGGGCACTTCTGCGGCGGGGTGGAGCGAAATGATCGGCGTGCGCTCTGCCGGATCGGCATAGACGCCCATCGGCGCAGCCCCGCGCGGCAGGGTGGAGAGGTACTGGATGCCCTCGATCACGCGACCGATCACCGCAAGGTTGCGGTCAAGCTGGCGCGGCGCATGGCCGATCACGGCGTAAAGTTCGGCGCCGGTTCCGGTATCGGGCGGGCCGTCGCGGGCGACGCCGATGCTGGCATAGCAGTGCACCGGCCAGGCGCTCGGCCCCTTGCGCGAGGCGGCAAGCGGCCAGCCGCGATAGAAGAAGGTCTCGTCGGCGTAAGGGTCGGTATCCTTGATCGCGGCGCCTTTCCCGGTCAGCGCATGCCACGCGCCGTGGGTGCCTTCGATCGTGGCAAGCCAGGTGTCGAGTTCTTCATGCGTGGCACTGCGTTCGGGGCCTTCGGGGCGCAGCACGTAGCGCTCCTGCGGCACGCGGGCGAGGCCTTCAGGCAGGGGCTTGGCCTTCAGCCTGTCCTCGCCTTCGCCATCGCCCCACTGCGCCACCCAGTTGTCCTGCACGCGATAGACCGAGAGCCCGTCCCACCAGTGCGTGGCGGCCAGCGTGCGGACATTGCCGACCCAGCCTTGCGAGAACGGATCGGGCAGCAACTGGAACACGACGCGGCGTGGCTTGCCCGAAGCTTCGGGGGCGAGGTCCATGACCAGAAGGTCGTCCGGAGAAATCGGCGACCAGTCGGTCGCGGGCGATGCAGCCACGATTTCGCCAGGCGAGAGCACCGGCGTTGCGGGGGCAGGCGAGGCCGCGACAGCGGCAAGAAAGGCGAGGATCGACATTACTTGATCATTGCAGGAACCGACGCCTTGCGAAAGCGATCATGTGCCGCTAGGGGCGCACTTCCAGAGCAATGCGGAGCGGTGGCCGAGTGGTCGAAGGCGCTCGCCTGGAAAGTGAGTATACGTCAAAAGCGTATCGAGGGTTCGAATCCCTCCCGCTCCGCCACCACCTGAATAAAATCAGGCGCTTACGAGCATAGCCACCAAGCTACCCACCTTTCCACCCACCAACCGGAATTGGGTTCGAACCGTGCAAGCGGTGGGTGGGCAGTTTGATGCCCCCACCCCCTCCAGAAAATCGCCATTACCGAACCCCACCGGGGTGCCACCCCCCAATCTTGGCAGATGGGACCCACGATTCCTCTATGCACACGATTCTGCGCAGTCGAAGGGTTCAGTAAATCTTCCTGATCTCGAACTGCGTATCGCAACCACTTTGGCGATAATAGCTGACAGTCGAGCGGGTCAGATTGCAGGCGACGCCAACGGCAGGAACGAACGGCCCTAACCGCAACTTGTACGAACTGACCATGGCCGAGAGGAACAACCCTTTATCCTTTCGACGCACACCCCAGAACGGGTCCACAGCGTCGAAGTGCGTGACAGTACCTTTTTATCTGGAACAGCACCTGCACCGCTACCTTGCCGAATATGAGTTCCGCTATAACAACGGCGAAACGCTCGGTTGCAACGATAAGGATCGCGCTGGGAATGTTCTGCGTGGTATCATCGGCAAGCGTCTGAGCTATGGTGGGCCTGTTTCGGCAAGCTGACCCTCGCTTGAGTTAGGTGGATGCGGTTCAGCTTGAGTTCGTATTTGATCGGTATAAGTAGGATTAGGCCCCCGTAGTCCGAATACGGCCAGAGCGCCCGTGACGCAGTTTTCTGCGGATAGGCTACGGGGTAACCCCATCAACTCCCGCTAAAATTCCACACTGTGAGCTTTCGAGCGTTGATGTGAGTGTCCAAGTGCCAAGCTCCATGACCCGACTTATCAAGAATGCGGTCCGCAAGAGGGCCTTTTTCCGTCTTGTGAATTAAGCCGTTTCTCTTAGCCGCGATACCGCCAAGTATCACGTCTGCCATTTGGATTATGCCCGATACGTGCGACGGCATTGATTGCAGGCTGCGGATGCAGTTGGGACGTGTCTTGTGCTGGTGATAGGCTTTCGCGCACAGTTCGTTACGCATCTCGCAAATGTCTTTTGAGTCACTGCCGCCATCTAGACGAACGTGGATATGCCTGGTTTTCCCATAGAACCGCGCGGGGCGATGCAGGAGCAATTGAAAATACATTCTGTTGACGCTCGTATCCCGGTTTTGACCGGGCTTGGCTTTGTGCCGATATCCTTTGAACGGAGCAATGATCACGTGCAGGGCTGCATTACCGTTCCTTACCAATTCGAACGCATAATCGACCAATGCCTCGTACCCGGCACGGCTTGCCCCACCTGAATACTCAGACCAGTGGAACTCACTCACACCGGCTATTTCTCGTAGAGTGGCGACTTTCTGTTCGATTTCCTGTATGCGGTGAGACGAAACGGCAAAACCGCCTGCCACCATGAAATCATGGCCCTTGCTGCTGGCGTCGCCAAAGAACGTAACGGGTGGCTGTGAACCGCCCCGGCTTTCCCGGAGGCATTTTCAATTGAGTCATGCGACCATATCGAGGGTCTCGTTGGCCGCATAGTAGTTGGCTTCGGCTTCGGCGGGTGGGATGTGCCCGATGGGTCCGAACAGGCGGTGATTGTTGAACCAGTCCACCCAGCGCAGCGTTGCCATTTCCACGGCCGATGCGCTCGGCCATGAGCGCTGCCGCCAGATGACCTCGGCCTTATAGAGACCGTTGATGGTCTCGGCCAAGGCGTTGTCATAGCTGTCGCCGACGCTGCCCACAGACGGCACGAGGTTGGCTTCGGCCAGACGCTGCGTGTAGTTCATCGCCAGGTATTGAACGCCCCTGTCGCTGTGGTGGATCAAGCCATCATCTGGACTTGGCCTGCGGGCATGGATCGCCTGCTCCAGGGCATCCAGTACGAAGCCCGCCGTGGCGCTGGTGCTGACCTTCCAGCCCACAATCCGGCGGGCGAAGGCATCGATCACGAACGCGACATAGACGAACCCGGCCCAGGTATGGACGTAGGTGAAGTCGACCACCCACAGCGCATTGGGCCGGCTGACGCGGAACTCGCGGTTGACCTTGTCCAGCGGGCACGGTGCCTTGGGGTTGCTGATGGTCGTCACCGTCGTCTTGCCCCGGCGCACGCCTGCCAGGCCCATGGTGCGCATCAGCCGCTCGACGGTGCACTTGGCCACCTTGATCCCCTCGCGGCGCATCTGGTGCCAGACCTTGCGGGCACCATAGAGGCCAAAGCTGTTCTCGTGGACGCGCTTGATCGCCTCGCGCATCTCGTCATCGCGCCGGACACGGGCGGGGCGCCTGCCGGGATCGGCAAGGCGGGCGGCATATTCGTGGTAGGAGGAAGGGGCGATTGCCAGTTCCCGGCAGATCGGCTCGATACCCAATTCCTTCCGGTGAGCGTCGATGAACGACATCACCATTTGCCGTGGCGGTCGAGCTCCGCCTGCGCAAAATATGCCGAGGCTTTGCGAAGGATCTCGTTGGCCCGGCGCAGTTCCTTGACCTCGCGCTCCAGGGCCTTGACCCGATCACGATCACTGACAGCCTGCGCCGCTGGCCCTGCTCGTCGGCTCGCCTCCTCACGGCACCAGCGGCGCAGTGTCTCGGTCGTGCAGCCAACCTTCCCGGCGATCGACGTCATCGCCGCCCACTCCGACGGGTAATCTCCCCGGTGCTCCTCCACCATCCGCACCGCACGGTCGCGAAACTCAGGCGAGAACTTGTTCCTTGTAGCGCTCATCGTGGCTCCTTCTCACAGATAGGAGCCTCCGGGAAAGCCGGGGCGGTTCAAAAGCTGGTGGTACCCGCTGACCGAGCGTGTGATCCGTCGTCCTAATGGTCGATCGCGCATGGTCATGGGGGAACATCATCCCGACCCGATTGCAGAGGCCATCCGTTGGAATATCTGTGAGGCGGAACTGGTTCAGGCGCTGGGACGGGGCCGGGGTGTCAACCGCACCGCCGAGAGCCCTCTTCAGGTCGATCTGCTGACGGATATCGTCCTGCCCATCACCGCAGACGAGGTGATCGACTGGGCTGACCTTGTTCCCAGCCGCACCGACATGATGGCGGTGCGCGGGGCAGTTCTCGACAACGCCGCGGACCGGGCGAAGTGCTTCCCCGACCTGTGGCCAAACTACGAGGCGGCGCGGAAGGACGGGCAGAGGACCGGGACAAATTGCTATTATAGGATCTTCTATAATAGCGAAATGTCCCGCTCCTCGGCTGCGGTGACCTACCGGCCTGAGGGATCCGGTCAGAAGGTCCGGACCGCGATGTTCAACCTGAATTTGATCCCAGACCCTGCGGCGTGGCTCACCGAGCGGCTGGGAGCATTAGCCGACTGCGAAGTGGTGACAGGCGCGGAGTTGGTGGCCTGACTGGCGGGAATTTCCGCGCCCCCGGGGGGGGAGGGTAAAACTATAAAGGGTTCGAGGGGGAAACCGCCTCCGATCCAAAATTCACGCAACCGCGAATTAGCGACCGGGGGTCGAAAATACGAAATGGCTTAAATACAGCCACTTGAATCAGATGACGCGTCTGATTTTGTGCACAAATTGCAATGCGTGTGTTGAGGGCGGGTGAGCCCGTTACGGCCCGGCTCGCCGCCCAGCGGCAAGTCATATCAACTGAAAACACGGGCCACATTATCCATGCCTTCAAGTAAACCTGTACGTCGTAAGTCCTCGGTCTCCGCCAAACCAACGACCGCCATCACCACCGGCCGACGGCGCGGTCAAAAGCCGGCTCCCATTGTCGAATACCCCAAGCCATTGTTCACGGACTGGATCGAACCCGGCACCTTTAACGAATCCCTCGCGCTCCACATGCGCCGCCATGGCGACACCTATTGGGGGCTATGGCGTGCTCTCATTCGCCCGGGAGAAACCTTCGACCGGACCACGATCCAATCCTGGACGGCCGGTCGCAGAGCCCCGCGCAGTGCCAAGAGCTTCGAGATGCTTTCTCGAATCGAGGATCGCTACCGGCTACCAACTGGCCATTTTCGTGCATTGCTTCCGCACCCGGCCCGAGCCGTGTCCGGGCACAAGCTGATCGGGATCGCGCCGGCTGAACAGCGCCGTTTGGCCTGGCACCTGCCGGACGATTTCAATAGCCGCTCAGCGAGGGAGCGCCGCGAGATCGTCGAATGGGTGCGCACTCATATCATCACCGGATCGACCGAATATCGGCGGTTCCAAGCCGAGGCGATGAAGCATCGTTATGCCATCCGCTTTCCGGCCATCACGGGCCGTAAGCGCAGCCCCATGCCTGCGTCCGAGGCAGTCGCTGACGAAGACCCCGAGGCGTTGTCTGCAGCCTATGATGCACCACCACGCCTGAATGATGAAATGCAACGACTGGTCTCCTTCAAGACAGCGACACTGACCGAGATTGGCTACCAGCGGAACGGGGTGTGGGGTGAAGAAACCTCGGCCCAGAAGATCGAGCATCTTGGCCTGATGTTTGGGGCATTGGCTGCTGCTCCCAAGGGCGTAATTGCCGGCTTCGGTGTGGCGCTTTCCGATCTGACCTTTGGGCTTCTGGTCTTCCCGACAGTCTGGGACTGGTATGTGCAGTGGCGTGAACGGCGCCGCGGGTTTTACACGCGCTGGGAAGTCGACATGCTTCGCCTCGGGGTTGCTCTGACGCGGGCCGATACCGGCTGGATACGGCAGATGCCCCATCTGGCGGATCGCTTGCGGCCGATCCCTAATCTGGTGTCTGAGGCTGATATCGAACTGGCCCAGTCGGATTGGGCAGCTGCCTGTGACGCGATGTATGCGCACGGCACGGCCCGGGCAAAAGGAGTGGAGCGCGTCGCGCAGGTCCACCGTGACCCGTTCGAGCCGATCCTGCCGATCCTGGAGGCTGACAGCCCAGTTGCCGAATACCGCAAGATCACCGAGGAGATCCTGCGTACTTTGCCTGACGCACGCCGTTATCCGCGGCAGGCTGCCGAGGCGGTTCGGTCATTTCTGATCCTTCGGCTTGGTCTGCACCTGGGGCTGCGGCAGAAAAATCTGCGGCAGTTGATGCTCTGTCCGCGTGGGCAGAACCCACGCACGGAACGCCAGTTGGAGACGATGCGCCGGGGAGAGCTGCGCTGGAGCGACCGGGCGGATGGCTGGGAAGTTCTGATCCCCGCCGCGGCGTTCAAGAATGCAGGATCTTCCTTTTTTGGCGGGCGACCGTTCCGGCTGGTTTTGCCTGATCTGGGCGGCCTCTATCGATACCTCGATGCCTATATCCGAACCCATCGCCACCAGCTTCTGATCGACGCGCCCGATCCCGGAACGCTGTTCGTGAAGACGGTGAAGATCACCAGCCAGGATGACTCCTACGACCAGAACGCCTTTTACGAGGCCTGGCGACTAGCGATCCAGCGTTACGGTATCTGGAACCCGTACACCGGTCGCGGCGTGATTAAGGGGCTATTGCCGCATGGGCCCCATAATGTGCGCGACGTGCTTGCGACACATATCCTTAAGCAGACTGGGTCCTACGAACAAGCGAGCTACGCTATTCAGGACACGCCTGAGGTGGTGGCCAAGCATTATGGCAGGTTCTTGCCGCAGGATAAGGCTGCGCTGGCGGCGGAAATTCTTAACCGAGTTTGGTTGGCCGCTTAGTGCAAGCGGGCTGAGGTCTGCCACTCGACCTCAGTCCGTTTCGGCCACCTATACCCACGGGCAATTGCCGATATACTGCGTTCATGACCAAGGCCGACGAAAAGCGCATTGCCGCCATGATGGCGAAGACGCTCGCCATGATGTGCGTCCGCAATACCGGGCTTGAAACCCTTCATTCCGGCATCGTCCCGGTCACTCATGCCGGCGACTACTCCGACGTTCGCGTCATTGACGCTGATGGGCGTGAAATTGCCTGGAACTGCGCCGCTCACCTCGACCAGGGCCAGATGCGTGCCCTGATGATGCAAATCGTGAACAGGATCTATACATATCACCTGCTGATCGATGATTATGAGTTCCAGAATAGTCTCGATCGTTGGGGCAGGCTCACGGAAAAATGGCATGAGCCGGAGATGGATCAGGCCTTCATTGGCAGTGTCACTGGACAAGCAGTGTGAGGCTACCGCGTCCGCAAAACTCTTTAGATGGCTACCTTGGAAGGATATGCCTTCAATTCAGCCGGATCGTCCTTCGCAGTGATGAAGATCCCATCGACGACCTGCTGCCCTACAATTGGACCGACATCCGCTCTCCCCAAAAACCTGCCATCAAACAAGCCACCCAAACACAGCACGTGGGGGCTTTTGCGTTTACCCATCATTGGATGTTCATTTCGAATTGCGAATGGCATCATTCGGCCTCCCACTTACTTCAATCTGAGGGCTGCCTGATTATCAAGAAACCACTGATAGGTTTGCTCAATCCCGTTCCGAAGCGGTATTCGCGCCGTCCAACCCATCGCAGTCAGGCGCTTTACTTCCATCAGCTTGCGCGCAGTGCCGTCGGGTTTTGTCGCGTCGAACACGATGCGCCCCTTGAACCCTGTCACCTCTGCGAGCATCGTGGCCAGCTCTGCGATCGAGACATCGGCACCGCAACCAACATTGATATGGCTAAGCATCGGCTGGGTATTTGCACGATAGGTGTTATAGTCGAGATGCATTACGAAGAGTGAGGCCTCGGCCATGTCGTCGACGTGAAGAAATTCGCGCCTTGGCCTGCCCGTTCCCCAGATGGCCACTTCTTCCTGCCCCGTCTCGACAGCGTCATGAAAACGACGGAGCAAGGCGGGGAGGACATGCGAGTTCTCGTAGTGAAAGTTGTCGCCGGGTCCGTAGAGGTTGGTAGGCATCACGCTGCGGTAGTCCGTACCATATTGCCGATTGTAACTCTCGCACAGCTTGATGCCAGCGATCTTGGCGATGGCGTATGGTTCGTTGGTTGGCTCCAGCACACCCGTAAGCAGCGCCTCTTCCGCCATCGGCTGCGCCGCATCGAGCGGATAAATGCATGAAGATCCGAGAAAGAGGAGCCGCCGAACTCCGGCCCTAAAGGCCTGATGGATGACGTTGCACTCCATCATCAGATTTTCATATATGAATTCAGCGGGGTAGGTGTCGTTGGCAAGAATGCCGCCCACCCTCGCGGCCGCCAGAATGACGGCGTCTGGCTTCTCAGAGGCCATGAAGTCGCGGACGGCGATCTGGCTGGTCAAGTCAAGTTCGGCGCGCGTGCGGACAATCAGGGTCGCCCCCTCAGCCTCTAGCCTCCTCGCGATGGCAGACCCAACCATGCCGCGGTGTCCGGCGACGTAGATGCGCATTGCCTGCCTCCCCTCAATTCTCGGAGGCCAAGGGCGCCGTAAATCCATGCGCCTTCAGCAGCGCGTGGCTCCGGGCAGTCTCGAGATCTGCGGCAACCATTTCCGCGCACATCTCCCGGGCGGTGATCTCAGGGACCCATCCCAGCCTCTCCCGCGCCTTCGTCGGGTCGCCCAGCAGGGTCTCGACCTCGGCAGGCCGGAAGTAGCGCGGGTCGATCCGGACGACGACGTCCCCCGGCTTCAGGGCCGTCGAGATGTTGCCGCTGACGGTCTCGACGACGCCGCGCTCCTCGAGGCCCTCGCCCTCGAAGCTCAGCGTAATTCCAAGATCCTCCGCGGCCCAGGTAATGAATTCGCGGACGGAGTATTGGAGGCCCGTCGCGATGACAAAATCCTCTGGCGCATCCTGCTGCAGCATCATCCACTGCATGCGGACGTAGTCCTTGGCGTGGCCCCAGTCGCGCAGGGCGTCGATATTGCCCATGTATAGGCAGCTCTCGAGGCCCTGGCTGATGTTGGCCAGGCCCCGGGTAATCTTGCGCGTGACGAAGGTCTCGCCGCGGCGCGGGCTCTCGTGATTGAAGAGAATGCCGTTACAGGCGTAAATACCGTAGGCTTCGCGATAATTCACGGCAATCCAGTAGGCGTAGAGCTTGGCGACGGCGTAGGGCGAGCGCGGGTGGAAGGGCGTCGTCTCGCGCTGTGGGCTCTCCTGGATCAAGCCGTAGAGCTCCGAGGTCGAGGCTTGGTAGAAGCGCGTCTTCTTCTCGAGGCCGAGAAAGCGGATCGCCTCGAGCAGGCGCAGCGTGCCGATCGCGTCGACGTCGGCGGTGTATTCCGGCGCCTCAAAACTTACCGCGACGTGGCTCTGCGCGCCGAGATTGTAAATCTCGTCGGGCTGCACTTCCTGGAGGATGCGCGTCAGGTTCGACGTGTCAGTGAGGTCCCCATAGTGCAGCTTGAGCTTCGGGTGGGGGGTGTGGGGATCCTCGTAAATATGGTCGATGCGCTGCGTGTTGAAGGACGAGGCGCGGCGCTTGATGCCGTGAACCTCGTAGCCCTTGGCGAGCAGAAATTCGGCGAGGTAGGACCCGTCCTGTCCCGTTATGCCGGTGATGAGTGCACTCTTGTTCATGTGCTGCGCCTTCGGGGTCGAATGATGAACTGGTTGAGTTTAGAAATGTTCTTCAGCGCAAGGGTCCCGAGGCCGCCAATCTCGTTCCTGCGCAGGGCCTCAAGGTCCTCCCGGCTCTTGAGCAGGATGCGCTCGAGTGAGCGGTTACTTTCGCCTCCCAGGCGCATCTTGACAAGAACCTCGGGGATGTATGTCGCGCGAATGCCGCCGCGGCCGAACCAGCGCAGGATGGCGTCGTAGTCGGCCGCGATGCGATATCGCAGATCATAAGCCCCGTGGGCTTCAACCACCCGGCGCCTGATAAACAGCGCCGGGTGTGGCGGCATCCACCCCCGCCTCAGATTATCATGCCTGAAACTCCCCGCACGCCAATGCCGGATAATACGGTCGGGATTGTCTGCCGAAACATAATCGAGGTCGCCATAAACTGCGTCGATTGCGGGGTCTTCGAAGGCTCCCGCCACGCGCTCCAGAACGCGGTCATGGGCAAGAAAGTCGTCTGAGTGCACCACACCGAGAATATCGCCGCGCGCCAAGCCTATTCCCTTGTTGAGGGCATCATAGATCCCCCTGTCGGGCTCGCTGATAAGGCGCAGCGAATGCGTGCGACGGCGTGAGACCTCCTCAAGCGTACCGTCTGTAGACTGCCCATCGATAATGAGGTGTTCAGTGTCAGCAAAAGTTTGCCGCTGAACGGTATCGATGGCGCGCGCAATGTAGCTGGCTCTATTGAATACGGCGGTGATGATGGAAATCGTCATTACTAAATGGTCCAGTGCAGAGTTTTGTCACGAAGGCAATCGTCTTTGTTTTTGGCGGTGTGGGGGGGTGAGATTGGTTATTTGAAAGGCAAGCCTGCCAACTAGCAGCTGTATCCATCAAGCGCCTTCAGGGCCCTGAGCCGCCCCCGCTTTCCCTGCGACAGACCCTCCAATCATAAAGATGCCCAAACAGTGCTAGGACATTTGGATCCTGGCGGTGAGCGCCCGTGCCGAGACCTGTCTAAGTCTCAACCGAGCCAGCGCCAGACGGCCTGCGCCGATGCCGGCGAAGAGCACCACAAAATTCAGCGTCAAGATAAAAAAGCTCTGCACCACAACAAACAGCAGTGCGAGACACACGAAGGTTTCCCCCTGCTTGCGCAGAGCAAGGATCAGCAAAAAGATCGCGCCATAAAATGCTGCCGTCGCGATCCCGCCAAAGTCGTACACCAACTCAAGGGCGTTAGAGTTGAGGGGCAGCAGCGTACCATATTCGCTGATCCCCGCAACGAAGCCGTATGTGTTAGAGAGGGTCTGAAAATACTGCCCGAGGCCCACGCCGAAGAGCCATGCCTCCGGGTGGTTGCCCAAGTAATCCCAAGCAAAAAATTCCTGCCGATAGACTTGCCGCCCATCCAGGCCGACCTCGAATTCCCGGCTGCGGCGACCGAAGCCTTCCTGGATGGCATCGAAGAGCCCAAGCTCTGGAAAAAGGGTCTGGACGGCGACGAACAGCAGTCCGAGGCCAAAGATATAAGTCGCCGATCGGGACGGATATAAGAACGATGCGGCCAGGGCAAAGCACATGATCGCGACGAAGTAAGAGGTCGCAAATGTTAAGATCGACATCACTAGGATCCCCGCACCTGTGCATTTCAACCAGAGCGCGCGCTGCGGCCGGAGCTGGGCCAAAAACAGGCAGGCCAACGCACAGACAAACATCACGTAGCCCAAGCGCTTGGGTTCGCTGGCCAGGCTGTTAATGCGGAAGAAACTGCCTTCAAATGCCGCCTGCGTTCCGTCAACGCCACGCAGGATGCCACGGAAGGGTAGGCCGGTATAGATTGCAACAATCTGGTAGAGCCCATAGACCGACAGCGCGATGCCCAGCAGCACCAGCCCCTTCAGGAACAGCTCGTAGCTACCTTCTCTGCGCGCCATCTCGTAGGTGAAGGACATGACCGCGAAAACACCGACGTAGTAGAGGATGCGGAGGGCCACTCGGGGCCCGTCCTGCCCCAGTAGCAAACTATAGAAAGCCGAGGCGACGAATACGACTAGCAAGAAGAGCAGGACCGGCTTTGCTGGACCGTATGCCTGGAGTTGCCCCTTCAACAACGCCCGCCCTGCCAGCAGCAGCGGAACTGTCTGCGACAGTGTTAGCAGCGTTACGACGGGAATGAAGAAGTAAAGCACAAGCATGGACGGCAGCCAAGCCATCAGCCTTATCGGCTTAGTGCAAAGGAAATAACCCGCCAAGGCCGTCCCCAGCAGGACGACAAGCGGATCTAGGAGGGTGTATCCGAACGGCACGTGTCAGCGTCCTGCATCTAGAGTGTGATCCTGCCCGGCCAGTGCGAAAATCGCAGGAAATAGATCGTGCAGCCGGCGCGCGACAAGACGCGCTCCCGCCCGTGAAAAATGCACCCGATCAGTGGTAAGGAGAATACCTGCCTCGTCGGCTACGCGCACGGTCGCGCCGCCGTCCTCGGACAGAACCGACAGGAGATCGACGTAGCGCGAACCAATCTGCGTCTTCTGTTTTTCATTGATCTGCCGGACCCTGTCGCTGATCCGCAGCCGGGCTGCGCTGCGTGCCTCTGCCGGCAACCGCAGCAGCGGGTTTAGGTTCTCGCCGAATTCCTTTGGTCCGACGAAGAAGACTGGCACCCCTTCCCGACGGGCAACGGAGAGGGTCTCATTGACGCAGTTTTCGGGGTAGGAGCCGCTGGCGAAGACCAGCATATCCAGCCGGGCCACCAGGGCGCGCTCGGTGTCGGACCAGTCCGCGGCGCAGACAGACAGATCGTCGCGGTAGAGTAGTGAGAGGTTTTGGCCGAGTCCCGTCTCCAGCAGCACGTTTGAGAAGTCGCGGGCAAAGCTGTTGCCGGCCAAGAGCACGGCAGGCCTTTCGGCACCCTCGGGGATTTCGCGGGGCAGCAGGGCGCGGACGCGCTCGTTGTAGGTGATGGAAACCCCCGCGTACCCCTCGTCTACCGGATAGTTTAGCCGCTGCGGAAACCCTGCAGTTAGGTGCATGGCCAAGCCGATGCAGACCGTTAGCGCTATGCCGCCCCCCGCAAAGGTCCAAAACGTGCCCGGTCCGATCCGACGGGCTGAGCGGAATGGCTTCTCGACGAAACGCCAAGTTAGCACCGCCAGCACGAACGCCAGCGCGATCCCAAAGGCAATCATCCCCCCTCCGGGAGGTTTCGGCAGATCGACACGCAAGAAGGCAAAGACCGGTTGGTGCCACAAGTAGAGGCTGTAGCTGACAAGACCCACAAAGATCACCGGGCGGCGGGTGAAGACCCAAGCCACCATGCTGTCGGCGCGCGCCCATAGGAGGTAGAGCGCGGTACCTAGCGTGGCCAACACCAGCCTCACCGCCATCGACATGCTGAGCCATGGGACCAGCGAAGCAAGCACCATCGCCAGTCCCAGCCCCGCCATGCCCGGCCGTCCGCTTAAGCTCGAGCCCGAGCGCCCAGCGATCAGCCCAGCGATGCCGCCAGCCAGCAGTTGCCAGGCCCGGGTGTGTAACAGGTAGAAGGCCCCCGCCGGATCGGTCTGCAGTGCCGACATCATCAGCGCGAAGGACAGCGCTGCCACGGCCGCGAGCAGGGCGTAGCAGCCCCGCATCGGCAGGCGCAGAGCAAAAACCAGAAGCATGGGATAGAGGATGTAGAACTGCTCCTCGACCCCTAGCGACCAGGTATGAAGCAGCGGCTTGTAATCCGAAGCTAGGTCCCAGTAGCCTGCGGTCAGCCAGAGCAGGATGTTGTTGGCCGAAAAGACCGTCGCAACCAACGACTGGCCGAAGTTCTCCAGCGGGTCGGGCAACATAAGGAACCAGGCGAAGGGAATGCAGGCCAGCATGATGACCACCAGCGCCGGCAGGATGCGGCGGGCCCGGCGCATCATAAAGCGGGTGTAGGAAAACTCCGTCTCCGCCTGTTCGCGAACGATGATCGAGGTGATTAAGAATCCCGAGATGACAAAGAAGATGTCGACCCCAACAAAGCCGTTCTGAAAGCCTGGAACACCTGCGTGGAACAGCACCACCGTGGCCACCGCCAGTGCGCGGAAGCCGTCGATCTCTGGACGGTAGGACAGGCTCATCGCGTGCTCGAGCTGGCTGTCGGGCGGGTGTTCGTGCTGCCATCGGCGCGGTGGATAGTGCCCCCCGCCAATCGCCCGCTTCCTAGCACGGTCATAGCTAGAACCGCGCCGTCCTCCATCTCGCAGCCAGGCGCCAGCGTGGCGCGAGCCCCCACCCAGCAGCCGCGGCCAACGGTGATGGGCCGCGTAACCAGGCCAAACCGTGGATCGCTCCAATCATGGCTGCCGGTGCAGAGGTAGGTCTCTTGCGAAATGCAACTTTGCGATCCGATCGTCACTTTTGCTAAGTTGTCAATCCAGACCCATTCGCCGATCCAGACATGATCGCCCAACTCCAGCCGCCAGGGAAACTTGATCGTGACATGGGGCTTGATAACCACGCCGCGCCCGATTTTTGCCCCAAATGCACGTAGGATCGCTACGCGCCAGCCAGAGCCTGGAAGCCAGCTCGAGACCAACATGCCTGACAGGGTCAGCCATACTAGTTCCGTCAGCCGTGATGCTCCCCGCGAGAAAGAAGCGTTCTCGAAAAGGTCGAGCCTTTGAATGGGTTCAGACATCGACGCAATCCGGTTTCGCCGCTTTGCCAGCGGCCCAAAGATACACGTCGCGCATCTGATCGGCTACTTTCGCCATCGCAAAATTACGTTGCACCCAAACGCGTCCACGCCGGCCCATAGCTGCGAGCGTCTGCGAGGGCAAGGACATGGCGGCGCGCATTGTTTCGATCAGTAAGGTCTGGTCGAGGTTGATCCACCATCCGCAGTCTTGTGTTTCAAGCCCTGCCCAGGGCGCGTTCCGAGTGGTGATGACCGGCGTTTCCTGTGCCAGCGCCTCGGCCACGACAAGTCCGAAGTTCTCGGCATGGGTGGGGAGCACAAAGAGATCTGCGTCGCGGTAAAGACCCTGTTTTGCTGCCCCATGCGACTGCCCAACGAACCGCACGCGGTCGAGCCGTAGCTTGGCGGCGAGAACCTGCAATTCAGCCTCGTGACCGTTTTCATCGATGCCAGCGATCACGATCTCCCAGCCCGGGAAGTCCGCCTGCAGCACAGCCCAACTTCGTAGGAGGTAATCCACGCCCTTCTTGGGGTGGAGCCGGCTAAGAAATAAAACAGAGCGTAAGGGGCGATCAGTTCGGGGCGCCAGATCAGGAAGGTTCAACCCGTTGGGCACGATCGCGATGGGATTAGTGAGGCCCATGTCGCGGAAATGTTGTGCCTCCATCTCGGCGGTGGCACGCAAGGCGTAGGCGCCGTTCAAATGCGCTGTCTCGAACAAGATCGCAGCCATGCGTTTCTTCCAGGCCGAATTGCGGCGCGCCCAAGGATCAAGCATGCCCCGCGGCGTGACAATGTAAGGTGTCCTATGCCGGCGATGCCTATCGAGGCTAACTTTGGAGGACCACGTCCAAATACCTTGTACATCGACGATATCGGGGTTCAGCCGCTCCAGCGCTCGCGCCATGTCCGGTGCTCGCTGGAGTGCGGCGGGCCCGGAGACCGGAAAGGCTTGCACCCGCTGCCCCCATTTCTGCGCTGCATCCGGATCGGCCGGATCGAGAGTTCCTAGCACGTGACTTTCGACGTCATGAAAGACTTCAAGACCATAGGCCATGCCGGGAACCGACACCGACAATCCTCCCGCCGCAGACGACATCTTCGAGGTAAGTAGGGCGACACGTATAATATGAGACATTTGTGACCTATAAGCGCGCTGTTAGGACAGCATAGCGTTCCATCAAGGCTTCTGCAGCCACTCCCCAGGAAAACTGTGCTCGCACCGATCGTGCTTGCTCGGAGGCGTTGCCCCAGCGATCCTGAGCTACAAAATCTGCTACAGCCTGCGCCAGTGATTTAGGCTCGCTGTGAACCAGCGCCCCGGACGATGCCTCGGCAATGCGCGCGAGTGCACCGGCGGGCGAAGCAATTACCGGGAGCCCCGCCGCGGCCGCATCCAGTGCAGTAATGCAGAAACCCTCCTCGATCGACGGCTGGACGTAAATATGTGCAGAATCGTAAAGTGTGGCCAACTTGTCGATAGGCACGCCCGCGATCATCCGCACCCGATCAGACAGCCCTGTCGCCTCGACCGCTCGGACCACGACGTCATGATAGTTAGGGACACGGCCCGCTGGACCGACCACATCCCACTCAAAGTCTACGCCAGCCTTGTGCAGCATCGCCGCAACCTCGGGGATGAGGTGCTGGCGTTTGTGGGGCGCGAAGCCGCCTGCAGTCAGCAATCTAACACTTGCGCCCGGCTCGGGCCGCCGTGTGCGCGGTGGATTCATCCGCTCTATCAATTCACTCGTAGGGCCGTGGCCGATCACGGTGATACTCTGACCCGGTACGATTTGGGTTAGTAAGTCGCGCACCGGTTCCGATGGCACCACTACCTCATCCCAGCGATGCGCCCGGAGTCGAGTGCGGTTCTTCCACCCGACTAGCTGGAGCCGCGCTTCCTCCTTCAGCCGCATGGGAAGGGCCGCGCCCGGCGCCACCAAACGGCATTCTTGCGGCGGAACGTTGTGAACCGTAGCTACGCAAGGCAATCCGGATCGACGCAACGCCTCGGTGTTCAGCACCTCCATCACGAACACACCGAACACAACGTGCAGAATGTCGGGGGCATCGGTGCCGTCGGCACGTGCCTGCGCCCGATCATTGACCGCAGCACAAAAGGTATAGCGCTGTTCGCGTGTCGGATCGCCTCGCTCCGGATAGCCGGCGTCGATCCAGACCACGGAGTACGGTGGACGCGGCCTCTCGGGCGGCAGCCAGTCCGACGGCGCGGGGCCGGGCACCCACAGCTCGACGTCAACCCCTTGCCGCGCTAGCGCCGACAGCGTCTCGTGCAGATAGCTCACCGTGCCGCCGAGGCGCGGGAAGTAATGTTCGCTGATCGCCAGAAGCTTCATCGTGGTACCGTCATCCCTGCGCGCCACCGACGGGCCGGCCGCGCAGGCTGCGGTACATTCGCACAGCCCACGTTACTGCGCCCGGACCGCCAATGGCCCGCAGCGCCCGCATTGGCAATCGATCGTCAGCGCGATATCCTGGCGAGAGCACGCGGGCGCGCTCCAGCACAGCACGGGCAGCCGCGCGATCCTCTCTCCACCAGGCCAGGGCAATCTTGTCGAGCCGCACCGCGAGCCCGTGGCGGATGGGATCGGGCATCGTGCGCCCGCCATTAGCGAAAGCTGCTTCGACCTTGCCGCAGACCCGCAAGCGCGCCGCCAGCTTCGCTGGGCCAACATCAGAGGAAACGCGGTTTCCTCTGTGACGATGCACGTAGTGATACTGCACCGCGGGAACGGCGAAGAAATGCGCGCCCGACATCAGCACCCGCAGCAACAGGTCGCCGTCCTCGTCGGTTACGAGGCCCTCGTCGTAGCCGCCGAGATCTAGGAGCAGCTGGCGCGGGAATAGCGCTCCACAATGGTGGATGAACGGCCGCTGGAGGAGACGTTCGAGCTGTGCCTCCGCCTCGGTCGGCAAGTCGCGCCAACTGTCGTTGACCGAGGTCGCGCCGGCGGGGAATACGTGTCGCGTGGGCGCGAACGGGATCGCTCCAGCGGGCGCTGCCGTGGCCGCCTCAAGCAGTGCCGACAAATGGCCTCTATCCAGTCTGTCGTCCGCATCGAGAAACTTGACCCAATGCCCTTGAGCCTGACTCAATCCCGCATTGCGCGCTGCGCCTTGGCGGCGGTTTTGTGGTTGCCGGATCACTCGCGCCGGGGTGGAATCGAGCTCGGCATAGACGAGATCGAACCCCGCCCCCGATCCGTCGTCTATCACGATCCACTCGGCATCGGCTTCAGCGTTCTCAGCCATGCTTTGCAGCAGCGTCGCGAAACCTTGCGGACGAAATGCGGGGATGATGACACTAATCTCGGGCATGATGCTAATTGTGGTCTTTAAATGAAGCCTTATGGGTTTCGTTCAACGGGCGCGGCAGCACTTACAAACCACCTTGGCCGTTACCAAGCATACATGATTGGCAGCAGCGGATTGCTCTCGGCGGCGAGGTCGAAATAGCTCGCTTGGTCTTAGAGTGCGAAGAATGTCGAGCTTGTCAATGACACCACCAAGTTCGTCAGCTCTTCGCAGGTCAAGATGAAAATGACGTAGAACATGATATATATGATCCGTGCCGGCTGGATCGCGACCGCGCGCAGCCAGACAAAGTCGGGGAACCTCATCATCTGAAGGGAGATGCGTTCAACTAGGCTTTGAGAGAGTATCCAGCCAATGGGACGGCAACCTTTTCATCCCAGATCTTAACCCTTAGCGGCGAATCGTCAGGCACGAAAACTGCGTCGATCTGGTGAAGCGCAAGATCAGACGGTCGCCGCGATAGGCCGATGAAGTCAAAGAAGCGCATTCCGTTTGCCGTCATGAATTGCATGATTTCGCCGAAATCAGCCCCATCCTTGTAAAGGCTGTTCATTGATGTCTCCACGACCACAGCGGCGAACTTCGTCAGTCGATCCGCCATTCCCTTCAGCACTAGCATTTCGGCGCCCTCCACGTCGATCTTGCAGAACGCGGGCCCCGCGAAGGTTGCGAAACGTTCGTCGAAGCGTTCCACCTGTACTTCGTAGCTGGAAGAGATGTCGGGCGATGTGAGGTCAGTCATCAGACTGGCGTGCTTGATCGTGTCACGCATGTGGATGTGCATCGTGCCTGCTTCGGCACCAAGCGCGATCGGATGCACTTCGGCATCCAGCACCCGCTGCCATTTTTTCATATGTGGCAAGGATTCGCGGGTCGGGTCGATAAGGTGGAATTTCGCCTTCGGAAAGGCATCATAGAGCCAAGGTGTTCCCTCGGCAACGCCTACGTCGAATACGGTCTGGGGAACCTGATCATAGGCCTTGAGTATGGCAGTCAGACGCTCGGGCAAAGGTACGAATCGTTTGTTGGTAAGAACCTGATCCCAAGCGCCCAACACGATATTTACAAGTTTCTTGCCTCGAGAAATTATCTGCATTGTTAGCCTTTCAAATCGATCTATGCCTTTTCGAGCAGTCGATACAAAGCAAGTCCGCGCCTGAGGCCGAGCAGCCCCACGATAATCCGGGTCGGCATCGGAAGACGAACGCTGAAGCCGAACGTGTTCAGTCGCCGTTCTTCCGCTGCCGCGCGCGCTACCAGATCGTCGAATTGGCGGAGCTGGTAGGCGAGGTCGCGGACTCGGCCCAGACACGCTCTTCTTGCTGCAGGATCATCGCGTTGTCTCAAGATCGCATTAGAAACCGAAAGATACGCGGAGAGAAAACTGTCAACCGATCTCTGCGACCGGTTGCGGCTGACCGAGCCCTCGGGTGGGTCTCGGTAGAGCACGTTCGTGCCCCCGCAGAAGTGGACCGCCCCGGCATGCGTCAGCAACCGACCGAAGAACTCGCCGTCATCGTCGCCGGTCAGCGCCTCGTCCCAATGTCCCGCCCGCTCGATTAGCGCGCGCGACGTGAGCCAGGCATGCGGAGGGAAGAAGCCGCCGAAGGTCCACATGTCGATCAGAAGCGACAGCCCGTCGGGATAGTCGCGCCAGTAGCGGCGCATTCCCGGCGGCAGGATGGTGCCGTCATCGCGGAACAGCGACCAGGGGCAGAAAGCCATTGCGTCCTTGGGAGCATCGGCCAGCTCGGCCAGTTGCATCGCGATCTTGTCGGGGGGCAACAGATCATCAGCGTCGAGGAATTGCACATAGTCCCCCGTCGCCAGCGCCAGTCCGCGGTTGCGCGCCGCGCTGCCCCCTTGATTGGGTCCCGTTGCCAGAAAGATGCGCTGCTCAAAGCGGCGCAGCTCGTCGAGGCTGCCATCGGTCGAGCCGTCGTCGACCACGATCACCTCGCAAGGCGCGGTCTGCGCCAGCGCGCTCTCGATCGCGGCCGCTACATAGGCGCGCTTGTTGTAGCACGGGATCACGATCGACACGCGCGGGCTCATGCCGACTGCGCCCCGATGATCCGCGCGAGCAGGGGCCCGGCCGAACGGGCGCGGGCCTTCACCTTGGGCAGGCGCACCGCCAGATCAGTGCGGATCGCGGTCTCGTCGGCAACAATCTGCGCTATCGTCCCGGCAAAATCCTCGACCCCGATCGTCTTGACCGGCTTGCAGAAATCCAAGTTGCCGAAAATGTCCTGGTTGATCCCGATCGCCTTCAACGAATAGCTGAGGCTTAGGGTGGGGACGCCAGAAGAGAGAGCCGCGATGGTCGAATGGGTGCGCGCGCCTGCGAACACCGAGCATTGCGCGATCAACCATTTGAGCTCCGCCGCGCTGAGGCCCGCTGGCGCGACCCGCACCGGCACAGTCACGCGCGGCGCGACCATCGCCGCGAGGCTGTCCATGAATGCATAATCGTCCTCGTCGGGCTTGGGCGAGCCGACATGCGGGACCAGCAGCAGAGGCCGACCAGTGCGTTCGGCTGCCTGCGCGATCATGTCGGCAGATTTTCTCCGCCACGCTTCGATATTGCCCGCGGTATCAGAGAACCGCGCCACCAGCGGGCTGATGTTAATCCCGATCATCCCCTCCATCACCAGCTCGCGCAGGGCTGGTTTGGCAGGCTCGGACGGGGTCATGCAGAACGCCGGGTCGGCCACCAAATGAACATTGGCAGAAATACCGTGCCGCGCCAGATAGTGGAGAGAGGCAGTCTCTCTCACGAAAATCCCCGCCAGCGTCTTGAGATGCGCGTGAATGACTGGGGCGAATTCGGCATCGGCCTCGAACGGCCCGACCGAGGCGCCCCAAAGCACCACCGGCACGCCGCGCCTGGCCAGCCAGCGGTCCATTGAGATGTAATCCCACGGGCGACCGTAATCGAGCGAGTAATTGTCGCCGCCCAGTTGCAGCGCGCAGGCCACGCCCTGCGCCGGTCCATACAGGTCGCGCACATGCGGATGCAGGTTCGCCCCCAGCCGGACATTGGCCTGCGACATCCACCATTTGCGCGACAGCCTCGGCCCGACCTGGGATACCGGGAAGTTGCCTACGCGGGGGTCGATTTCCTCCGTTTTCTGAGCGGCGACGGTAGAAGGCGAGGCCATTACGCCAGAGCGTGCGCTCAGATCGGGGCCGAAGGTCTCCGACAATATCTCCATCGTCCCGCGGACGATCGCCTCGCAGCCGCGATTACGGTAGGGGCCGTTGCCGACGAATAGCAGCGGGCGGTCGACGAGGGCACCCTGTTCCTCGATGCTCACCTCCATATCCTCAAGACTCATCGGCGCATGCCCGCTCGGAACAACACATTTTCGATCTTGCGTTCGATCAGTTGCAGCGTGCGAGCCGCAAAGCCGGGTTTCATGAGTCGATCATAGGCCGCGATCATGGGGCCCATGACTCTAACAAAGAGCGTCAGGTCGCCCGCTGCCCGCGCTGCCTGCCACGCACCGTGGCTCGCCTGACCCAGTACGTAGCGCGCAGCGTGGATGCGCCGCATCGATGGCGCCAAATGCCTTTCTGAAGCCGCCACGCGTTTGCGCGGACGCCATAGTCCGGCACGGTCGGTCAACCACAGACGATAGGCCAATCCCTCACGGCGATGACGCAGCCCGCCCGCCTGACTCTCTGCGACGGCATCAGCCGCCACTTTATCCAGATGCAGTTGACCCGCCTCGCACCCTTCGAGAAGCATTTCATGAATCGTCGGATGACGTACTATGACAACATTGGTTCCACGGTGATCACCTTCATAGGTCGGAAGCCATGCATCGCCCACCACAGCGTCAGCTGTCTCGGCCAGCACGTCATCACAGAATTCGCAGGCTTTGTATTTGAACAGACCATGTCCCCAGTTGGCACCGATCAGCCCCTCCATCGGTCGTGTAATGGTTTCCGTTGCGCCACCCCTCACAGGCGTGCCGGTTACCGATACACCATAGCGGCTGGCGAGCCTGCCTTCCAACTTAGCGCGGAAGTCGATCGTATCCACACGGTTTGGATCAATTCCGCATTGCCATGCCAGTGTCTGAGTGAATGCCGCGGTCTTGAGGTGCCCACAGACAATCCCGAGCACGAATAGCATACGCTCGCGCAATTCGGGCGACTGGCGCACAGCCAGCCGCAGCGCTTTGACGAAGCAAGGAATGCCGATTGCCGCGTAGCGGCCAGGATGGTCAATCACGTGGCGGATCACGCCCGACATTTCGACCGGGAAATAGCGGGTGCGTGCATTGGCCTCTACCTGCTCGGGCGTTTTCGCCACTGTGAAGGAGAACAAAGGTCCCTCACCCTGTCCGTCATACGGCGCCACGTTCAGCACTGCGTCAACCATCCCGCGCGCTAGCAGTTCGCGCTGCAGCCAGGTGCCGATGCCACCCGACGAACCCCGTTGGCGCAGGTCGCCCTCATCGACCCAACCGGCGAAACAGGCGAGGTGCCGCCCAATACGTCTGTCCGCTACTACTGCGGGATCGGTGAAAAGATCGAGAGCCAGCGCATCCTCGTCGGGTCCCTCATCGGTGAAGGGGCAGGCCTGCACGGCGGCCGTATCCGGCGTGCGGTCCTGTGGCAGCCGGGCTTGCAGACGGAGGGTGTCATCGAACCCCATCACGATGTTCGGATCCAGCGCGGCGCAGGCGCCGCAGCCAACGCAATAGCCACCTTCGATCACCTGTCGCAAAGCGTCGGTCATGCTGCTGCCGTCTCGCGGCGCGCACCCGCCGCATCCCACAGCGGCCCGGTGCCCCAGATCGCTTCGTGTTCAGGCATCCGCACAGCCGCGTCCAGCGTTCGCGCTAGCACCCGCGACAAGAATCGCCCTGTACGAGCGTCTAACGCGTCAAGCGCAGAGTTGCAGCGCAATTGCAGGCAGGCCCGCGCCACCACCTTACGCCACTTGGGAAGATCAGCTTTGAGAATAAGATCAAGACCTCTAGTCATCATCTTTCCGCGGATAGCAGTCGGCAGCATCTTGTTTCGCCAATGCTGGTTCTGCAGCCGCGCAGCGCGACTCGTAGTGTAGGTGCACAGCTTTGGCAGCGTATGCAGCGTGAGCTCGTAAAGTTGCTCGTGACGCGACATAAGCTTTTCTGGCGTCTTGGTGTTGGCTCGAGATCGGCTGTCCTCGCGGACACGATAGACAGCCAATGGCTCTGACACCTGCAGCACTGGAAAGCGTTCCACAAATGGGACTAGCAGCTGAAAATTTTGCGATGACGCGGGCGAATACCAGATGCTGCGGTCGGGGTGCACCTGCCAGAACATATCGCAGCGCACAAAATGGCAAACAGGCGCAAAAAAGAAGCGCTGGTAGACCAAGTCCTCAAAGAGCTCAGGCACGCGCCGTGGAGGTTGGTTTGTGGGCAGAAAGTGCCCGTCAAATTCTTCCTTCGCTTGAATGAATAGCTGGCAATTCGAACGCAAAAGCCCCACGTCGGGGTGGCCGCGCATCAATTCCACGCGCCGAGCGATCGAATTGGGCAGCAGCCAATCGTCAGGGTCGGGCCACATAAGGAATTCCCCAGAAACCTTCTTGAGACCAGCGTCCACAGCACCGCCTAGTCCCTTGTTCGCCTGCTCAATCAGCTCGACGTGCCAGCCCCTCGCTTCCAGTTTAGGGACGGCATTGTGTAACGCACAGGTAGTGGCGGAATTGGCGCCATCATTAACCAATATCACTTCGAGGTCCTGCCAATTCTGCTGTAAAACCGATTGAAGAAAATCGCCGAAGTATTCTTCTATATTATAACATGGCACCAATAGGCTTACGCGACCGTCAACCAAAGGCGGGCAGGAAGAGGAATTTTTTCTTGCAGTCATCGCTAAAATCAGACTGTTATTGATTTTTTACGACGCCGACATCTGCACTGCAAGTAGCCGTCGTATTTGATAAATTTGGAAGATAACGGCGCAGGGATAGGAACTTTTCTCCCCCCGGGTTCAGTAGCCAACGATCGATGCTGAATGCTTTGAACAAGTCGGTGCAGCCAGAGGCAATGCGGTCATGTAATTCGATAAAGATTACTTCAACCGCCTCAAGAACGGGGTCAGTCTTGGAAAACAGCGCATGCTCACCGCCCTCTATATCGATCTTCATAATCCCCGTCTCCTTGCCCGGAAAGCGCGCCATGATCTCGGCCAGCGTCACCGTTGTCACAGTCTCGACACCGGTGCCGTCCGCAGCCGAAGTCGCGATCGATAATCCCCAAGCGCCGGTGCCGCGGTCTGCTAATTCAAATGACATGCCCGCCTCAGCGTGGAGGGCAGCTTTGATGGGCACGATTTTCTCGTTTTCAGCCACGTTACGCAGTAGCATCTCGAAATTGCGCGACGACGCCTCAATCGTCACGACGGTCGCATCGGGATACATCTTGGATAATTTCAATGCAGCAGTCCCAATGTATCCGCCCGCATCGATGATCAGTCCTTCGAAGTCTGGCGGCAACAGGTCAGACAAAATGTCGAACTCCGCCCGCAAACTCTGGAAGGCTACGCGCAGGTCCGGCGTACCTGGCCGGACCCAGATCTTCTGCCCGCCAACTGTCACCTGCATTGGTTCAGTGCGTCCGAACACCGGGCCGAGCCTGTATTGAAGATAGGAACCATAGCCGACAATCGGCCCGTCCCTGAAAATGCTCGATATCAGCGCAGCGAGTTTCCTCATGGCACAATCTTTCTTATGACAATCTAGCAATCAATACTGGCTGAGCGCACCAGGTCACGCTCGCGGGTAAATTGACACATGACACTAATCTTCGCGAGGCTGTCCCAGAGCGATGCTCTATGGGATCGCGTCGCGCGCACGCGGAAGCCAGCAATTAGTTTCACGCATTGTGGCGTCTAGCTCTGCTAAGAGTAGTGGGTTATCCGTGGAGGCAGGTGCAGCTTATTCTGCCACCAAGGGAATGGCGTCAGCGGCGGCGGTGAGGGCGCGGAACTCTGTGCTCTCGCGGGCAAGATCATCCCAACTCCCCGACGCGGCTACGCGCCCCTCATGAAGCATGATGATCCGATCACAGCGCCGCACAGTGCTCAACCGGTGGGCGACAATCAGCACTGTCTTGTCACCTGGCAAAGCTTCGATCGCGGACATTACTTCGGCCTCAGTAAGGTTATCGAGAGCGCTGGTGGCCTCATCAAATACGATCAGGTCCGCGTCATGATAAAGCGCCCGCGCGATACCGATGCGTTGCCTTTGTCCGCCCGATAGACGAACGCCCCGCTCCCCGATGGCGGTCTGGTAGCCTTTGGGCAAAGATTTCACTACGAATTCATGCAATTGGGCCGTGCGTGAAGCCCTCTCAATTCTTTCATTTTCGATATTTTCAACGCTGAGGCCAAGGGCGATATTCTCGGCCAAGCTCGCGTCAGACAGAAAAATATCTTGGGGCACATACCCTACCGACCTCTGCCAGCTGCGCAAATTATTGTCCGTCAACCTCTGTCCGTCAACGCAGATCACCCCGCCACTTGGCTGCAGCAGACCCAGGATAATGTCGGCAAGCGTCGTCTTGCCTGCACCGCTCGAGCCAATCACGCCAATGCGCTCGCCCGCTTTGATTTCAAGAGAGAGGCCATCAAGCGCGGGCCGCGGGGATCCAGGATAGGCGTAAGTGACGCCCTCGAGCGTGAGTGATTGCACGAGGCCCAGTCGCGGAGCGAGACGACGCTCAAGCGCACCACTCACGTAGCCTTGCAGGTCACCATGAACCCGCTCAAGTGCCGCACTGCCCGAGGTGAGGCTGGTGATCGCCTGGTAAACAGTTTGCAATTCAGGGAGAAGTCGCTGCCCGGCAAAGGCGAGCAAACCAAGCAACGGCAGCAGCCGCGCCAGCGCACTGCGTTCGCCGAAGGTCGCTGGGTCCAGCAACGCAAGGGCGAGAATGATAATGCCCCCAAACCCAACGATTTGAATGACAAAGCGAGGCGTATGGCCCAAGATCAACACAGCGGATTGTGTCTGCGCCCAAGCCCGGGAGGGCGTGCTGTAGGTATCGACGTAGGCCGCCTCGAGCCCGAGGAGTTTAACGTCCTTCACGCCGGCTAGCGCCTCACCTGCTGTGCGGAATCGCAATTGATTAGCTGCCGCTCGCTCCTCGCCCATCCGTAGTGCAAATCGTCGCGCGACAAGCAATGTCGCAGCATAAATTAGGCCAATTACCCCGAAGGTCAGGCCCGCCACCAAGGGGTTAACAACCAAAAGCACCACGATTACCAAAAGGATTGTCAGTGAAGACGAGATGAGGAACATCAGGGGCCGGATAACCTCCATCACCACTTGCGAGGCTTCAGAAAGAATATTGGTCGACATGTCTCCCGAGTGGCGTTCAAGAAAGAATTCATAAGGCTGCGACAGGTAGTGCGCCAGTAGCCTCTGGCTTATCGTGTGAACGCGCATCTGTGAGAAACGCGTCACCGCCCAGGTATTGAGGATCAGAAGCAGGTTGGCCGAGACAATCACGCCGATCGAACTAAGGCCCAGTACGACCACGAAGTCGTATTCGTTCTCAAACGCACCCCAATCGTAGACAGTTTTAATCAGCTGCCGTTCGGCGATGATCTCGGGATTGGATAGTACCGAGAGGAATGGGAAGATTGAGAGCACCATAGCCGCTGAAGCGAAGGCCGATGCAATCATCACACCAAGTACAATGAACGCATTACGCCGCTCGCACGTGTCGAGCAGATCCCAAGCTTTTCTCACAGATGATTTATTGGTCATATTCGGGTGTTTCCGTGAGTGTTCAGAGACGGCGATGCAACGGGATTGGATACATCTGGAGAGAAAGCAACTAATTGCAAATAAAATAGACTCGAAATATCGAATTGAGATTGCTTCTTCACAGTAATAAATATTTCAAATTCATTTGAAAGATCTCAGCCTGCCATGGCCGATAACCCCTAAACGCGCGCCATCTAGCCAAGTATCATTATCATGCATGCTCAATACTATTTCTGATAGTAGTCGCGGAACCAAGTCACGAACTGGGCTATCCCGTCGCGGTGATCCGTCTGGGGGAGGTATCCGATCAGACGCTGCAGCAGAGAGGCATCGGCCCAAGTCGCAGGAACATCACCCATCTGCATCGGCATGTAATTGCGGATAGCCTTCCTACCCAATTGCTTCTCGATGGCCTCTATGAAATCGGTGAGGCGAACCTTGTCGGAGTTGCCGATATTGACCACGCGGAAGGGGGCCACCGGCGACAGGCTGTCACCCGCATCAATGTCAGTAGGGCTAATTGGCCGGACTGGTGGTGTATCGATCAACTGACGGATGGCCCGCACTAGGTCACCGACGTAGGTGAAGTCGCGGAACATCTCGCCGTAGTTGTAGATGTCGATAGGCCGCCCTTCGAGGATGGCATCGACGAACTTGTAGAGTGCCATGTCGGGCCGGCCCCACGGACCATAGACGGTGAAGAAGCGGAACATCGTCACCGGCAGATTCCATAGGTGGGCGTAGCAATGGCCCATGTTCTCGTTAGCTTTCTTGGTGGCGGCGTAGATGGTGAGCTGGGTATCGACCTTATCGAGCTCTCTGAACGGCATTTCCTCGTTCGCGCCATAAACGGAAGATGTTGACGCCATCAGCAGGTGCTGGACTTTGTGCTCGCGCGCCGCCTCCATCACGTTGAAGGTGCCGACGACGTTGCTATCTATGTAAGCGCGAGGGTTCTCAAGGCTATAACGAACGCCCGCCTGCGCCGCGAGGTGGACTATGACATCGGGTGCGAACTCAGCAGCGACCCGTGCGAACAGGTTAGCATCTTCGAGCATGCCCTCGGTACAGGCAAAGCCGGGCATCTGCTTGAGCATCTGGTGCCGGCAATTCTTTAGCGCGACGTCATAATAATCGGTTATGCCATCGTAGCCGTGCACCAAGAAGCCCTCGTCGAGGAGCAGCCGCGCAAGGTGGAACCCGATGAACCCGGCAGTCCCGGTAACCAGGATGCGGCGGGACGAGGATTGTTCTGAGCTTGACATTGTTAATCTTTACGCAGGGAGGTCAGCAGCGTCCGATGCTAAGGTAAGTAAAGCCCTTGGCCCGGACTTCGGCAGGTTCGTAGATATTGCGCAGATCGACCAGCACCTGGGCCTTGGCGATCTGCTTGATTCGTTCCAAATCGAGCGCGCGGAAAACGTCCCATTCGGTGACGATCACGGTCGCATCAGCCCCTTCGATCGCGGCATTGGCATTGGTGCACATCGTCACCTCGGGCAACAGCGGGCGGGCCAGCTCCATCCCTTCGGGATCATAGGCAGAGACCTGCACCCCGGCATCGGCCAGCGCCATGGCAATCGGGATCGAGGGGCTGTCGCGCATGTCATCGGTGTTCGGCTTGAAAGTCAGGCCCAGCAGGGCGACCTTCTTGCCCCGCGCGGCTTTCATCCCGCCCAGCGCTTCGATCACCTTGCGGCCCATCGCGCGCTTGCGGGCATCGTTGACCTTGACCACCGCCTCGACGATCCGGGTCGGCGCTTCATAGTCCTCGGCGGTCTTGAGCAGGGCCAGAGTGTCCTTCGGGAAGCACGATCCGCCATAGCCGGGGCCGGCGTGCAGGAACTTGGGCCCGATGCGGCCGTCCATGCCGATCCCACGGGCAATATCCTGCACGTCGGCGCCAACCTTTTCGCACAGATCGGCCATTTCGTTGATGAAAGTGATCTTGACCGCCAGAAAGGCGTTGGCAGCATATTTGATCAGTTCGGAAGAGCGGCGGCTGGTGAAAAGGATCGGCGACTTGTTGAGGAACAGCGGGCGGTAAACCTCGGTCATCACGCCCTTGGCCCATTCGTCCTCGGTGCCGACCACGATCCGGTCGGGATGCTTGAAATCGCCGATCGCCGCGCCTTCGCGCAGAAATTCAGGGTTGGAGGCGACGGCGAAGCGCACGGCGAGGCCGCTATCCCGCAAAATCCGCTCAACCTCGTCGCCGGTGCCGACCGGTACGGTCGACTTGGTGACGATCACCGCATCGCTCTTCAGGTTCTGGCCGATTTCCTTGGCAACGGCGTAGACGAATGACAGGTCGGCGTGCCCATCGCCGCGGCGGCTGGGAGTGCCCACCGCGATGAAGATCGCGCTGGCACCGGCAATGCCCTGGGCCAGGTCGGTGGTGAAGGACAGGCGGCCGGTCTTGACGTTACCGGCCACGAGTTCGGCCAGGCCGGGTTCGTAGATCGGCATGATCCCGGCTTTCAGGCTGTCGATCTTGGCCGGATCCTTGTCGACGCAGACCACTTCGTGCCCAAAGTCGGCAAAACAGGCACCGGAAACCAGCCCGACGTAGCCCGAGCCAACCATTGCGATCTTCATGACATGATTTCAATATTTTGCGAGGTTGAGGTCACTGCCATACTCAACGGTTTAAAATCTGCAAACTGCTGGTAAAGCAGGGCATGGATAGTCCTCGGATCAAACACCCGGACAACCTGTTCCTCTCAGTCGCGCGCCAAGCCCGCCTGGTCTTCGTCAAATTCGCCGCGCAGCAGCTCGAGCTCAGCCTGGATCGTCTCAAATTCGGCCATCTTGCGCTTGATGAACCCGGCGGCAAGCTGGGCGCGATGCACAATGCCTTCCGGAGTCAGAACGTAAACATAACCAAGCTTGCTCTTTGAAGCTTTGAAGTTGGCAAGCTTGATGTGCCCCTTGCCGATCAGCGCTTTTACGCAGAAATTGATCGCCCCAAGGCTCACGCCCAGCTCCTCGGCTATCTCCCGCTGCGATGCGTCTGGGCGGCTTTCAAGAAGGCGCAGGACCCTGAAATGCACATCCTCGCGCTGCTGAGCGATTTTGTCACTGACCATGGGATCGACCGATACAGCTCGAACCAAAGCTACCGCACGGAGGGTGACACTGCACCTTCCGTGACTGCTGAGATCTACGAGCAAGCTGAAGCCTCTCGTTCATTCCTGAACGCCTAGGCGATCCCGTCAGATTCGAAAAGGGTTTTCCGACGCCCCCTTAATAAAATCTCCGCGAGGCGATCCCCTACTCGGCTGCGTTGAGCAGGTCATCTCCAGATTGCGAAGCGATCTCCTCCTCAATGGTGGCGGCGTTCACGATCATCTGAAAATGCGCCAGGATCTCGGGTTGTGCGCCGCCAATGAACTCCTGGATTGCCTCATTCTCTAGCAGCTTGGCTAGAAAGCCCCTTGCCACGACCAGATTGAGGAGCTCCGAGCCATACGACTGCTCGGCATCCTTGTACTTGGTCTGCACCTGGCTCATTTCGCGCTCAAGCTTGACGATCTGCTCCAGCGGATCGCCCGTTGGCTTTTCCCGCGCAGGCGGGGTGTAGTCCGTGCGCTGTTCGGGCGGCGTCGCTTTGTAAAGCGCGTCAGCATCGGCTGAGGTCAGGGTGTTGGACGCAATCATCAACTCGACCGCCTCAATTTGGCGGGCCGCCTTCATCTTGCGCAGGATACGGGTCACATCGGGCGGGAACTGCTGATCCTGGAGAAGTTCGACCGCCTTGGGGCAGATCCCCTGGAGCAAATTGACCCTGCGGTTGATGCTGGAGAGGTTGACGTTGAAGGCTCGCGCCAGCCTCGGCAACGCTAGCAACTCAATTCAAGACGTTCTCCATTTCTTTCAATGCCATGTCTGGGATTGAGTTTGATATCACTTGATGTGCACCTGATCTACGTTGGCTTCTTGGAGCTATCCAAGCAGTTCGTTCATCCATGAACGAGATTACTCTTGCCGCTGCAAAACCCCTCGTAAGCGTGACACAGCCGTGGTTTGTGGTTCAGCTCAAGCCGAATGCCGAGGCCATCGCGAAGCGCAATCTCCTGCGGCAAGGCATGCAGATCTTCGCGCCATTTGAAGAAGTGACCTCCCGCAAGGCACGCAAGCTGATCCAAACCTGCAAGGCGTTGTTCCCGGGCTATCTGTTTGTCAGCTTTGACCAAGACACCGTTCGATGGCGGACGGTGAACAGCACCCTTGGGGTCAACCGGTTGGTGAGCTTTGCCGAAGACCGGCCTGCGCAAGTGCCGCTCGGGCTGATTTCAAGTCTGATGCGTCGCTGTGACCCGTCCGGCAAATTGCTCCCGCCACGGTTTCTGCATGGCGGCGACGTTGTGCGCGTAACCAGTGGCCCGTTTGCCGACTTCATCGGAACCGTCGAGCAGATCGCACCCGATCAGCGGATCTGGGTTCTTCTCGACATCCTTGGCAAAAATACCCGCGTGGCCATCAGGTCTGCTGATTTACGTCTCGCCGGCTGATAGGGCGGCGACATGGCTGGCCAACAACGCACTCGAATCCTATTCATGCGCTTCGTGTTTTTCGGGGCAGTGCTGTTCGCGGTGATTATGGCGAGCCTGCCGCAGCCACCGCAGATCCCAGGCCAGCCTTCCGACAAGGTGCAACATATCACCGCCTTTGCGGTGCTGACCCTGCTGGCCCGATTTGCATATCCAGCCACAACGCGCTGGAGGCTCTTTGTTAGCCTTGCATTCCTGGGCGCGCTGATTGAGGCGCTCCAGGCAATCCCTATGCTGCACCGCGATGCCAGCCTGCTCGACTGGCTGGCCGACTGCGGCGCAGTCGCTATAATTATGGGACTTATGACTTTTGTGGGTAAAGTTGTCGGGCCTGTCGGCAACGCACCTGCAGAGCAGTCATAAACAAATTAGGAGAAATCCAGGCATGCGCATTCTTCTGACCGGTGGAGCTGGTTACATCGGCAGCCACACTGCCGTGGCGCTATCCGCTGCCGGCCACGAGGTCGTCTGCTTTGATAATCTCTCCAACAGCCGAGCCGCAGTCATGGACCGGCTGGAAAACATTACTGGACAGTCCCTTCCGCTCATCGTTGGCGACATTCGTGACAGGACTTCGCTGGAACAGGCAATGCGGAGCCACGCCATCGAAGCAGTGATCCATTTTGCGGGCTTGAAGGCCGTGGGTGAAGCGGTCGCGAAGCCGCTCATCTACTATGACAATAACGTTCGGGGCACACTTAGCCTGATTGAGGCGATGATCGCCTGTAGCGTTAAGACGCTGGTGTTCTCTTCCAGTGCCACCGTCTATGGCGAACCGCAGTATCTGCCGCTCGATGAAACTCACCCGACGTCGGCCACCAATCCCTATGGCCGGACAAAGCTGATGATCGAGGAAATGTTGACCGACATCGCGGCGGCCGATCCTGATTGGCGTATCGCGGTGCTGCGCTACTTCAATCCGGTAGGCGCCCATGAGAGCGGTCTGATTGGTGAAGACCCGAACGGAACTCCCAACAACCTGATGCCGTTTATCAGCCGGGTCGCGTCGGGGCGCTTGGAAAGGCTGTCGGTTTTCGGCGACGACTACGACACGCCTGATGGCACGGGCGTGCGTGACTACATCCATGTCACCGACCTGGCGGCCGGCCATCTCGCGGCTCTGGGCGCTATCTCCAGCCACAACGATCCTATCTCGACCTGGAACCTGGGAACAGGCCAGGGCTATTCTGTTTTGGAAATGGTCGACGCTTTCGAACGCGTGAACGGGGTCTCCGTGCCCTACCAAATCGCAGATCGTCGGCCCGGCGATGTTGCCTCCTGCTATGCCAGCCCTGACAAGGCAAAAGCTGAACTGGGCTGGGAGGCGGTCCTCGGCCTGGAGGACATGTGCGCTTCAATGTGGCGGTTCGAGCGGATGCTGGCGACAAGCAATTCGCCGCAAGCCACAGCGACATAGGGAACGAGAAGCCGCAAGGCATCCTTGCCAGACCCAATTGCGGTTGTCACTTGACAACCAGACCTTAGCAGGACTATCTAATGGCCAGACGAAAGCATCCATCCAAAGAGATCGAAAATGCCCTTCGAGAACTCGAGGCTTTGGGTTGGATGGTAGAGGAGGCCAAAGGCCGTAGTGCCCATTCGTGGGGTTTTGTGCTTTGTCCGAGGAATATGCAAAGCGATTGCAGATCTGGCGTTTTCTGCCGAATGTCGATCTGGAGTACGCCGACCAATCCTCAAAACCACGCCCGTGAATTGCTCCGCAAGGCCGTGGGCTGTGTGTTCAAGGGAAATGACGATGACTGATGATATGGAATTCGAATTCGACATCGTTGTCTCACTGCCGAAGGGCGCGCCTGACGAAGCCATCATCCTGGATAGCCTGTTTGATGCGGGATGCGATGATGCAGTGGTCGGTTTGGGCAATGCTGGACTCGTGGGTCTTGGTTTCACGCGTTCCGGGGCTGACGCTGAATCAGTCATTTTGGAGACTGTAAAACAGGTTTTGTCTGCTTTCCCTGAGGGTGCGAAACTGCGTGAAGTGAAGCCTGATCTCGTGAGCCTTGCCGATGTTGCTGCTCGGCTTCAGGTTTCACGCCAAGCGCTTCAGAAACGGGATATGCCACCACCGTCGCTAGGTGGCTTGTTCCGCGCATCTGAAATGCTGCCCGCTCTGGAAGCGCAGCCTGGAAAGGTAAGGGATGCTCTCCAGAACGCGCGTGGTTGGTTTGCATCTGCACCCGCCGCACAGAAGATCAACGCGCGTGTGAGCTTGGAGCAGGTATAAATCCTGATGGCTCACAGGTTCGGCTTGCCACGACCTTATGCCAGTGTGGCCCTGACATTAGCTATTGGAATGAACACCCGGCGGGGATTCTCTGGATCACCCAGCGGCAAGAAGCCGAGATCAGCGTAGAATTTCCATCGCCGATCGAAGTGGTCGCCATCTAGCACATCCAGCACGATGGCGGCTGCGCCCATCTGGTCGGCGATGCCGGCGCATCGCTTCATCGCATCAATGACGAGGGCGGTGCCAAGGCTTTTGCCCTGCATGTCCTCGCGGACGGCTACCGCTCGAATGTAAATGACCGGGACATCTGGAACCCGCGCTCGCTGCCATTTCTTCGGGCCAAATTCCGATCTCACGGCCATCGCGCCAAGCGTATAGAACCCGAGTACTGCACTATCTTCGTCCGCCGTCGCGATCCACGCGGTGACCATGCCGTCCTTGACCTTGAACCGCCCCGGCTTTCCCGGAGGCTCCTATCTGTGAGAAGGAGCCACGATGAGCGCTACAAGGAACAAGTTCTCGCCTGAGTTTCGCGACCGTGCGGTGCGGATGGTGGAGGAGCACCGGGGAGATTACCCGTCGGAGTGGGCGGCGATGACGTCGATCGCCGGGAAGGTTGGCTGCACGACCGAGACACTGCGCCGCTGGTGCCGTGAGGAGGCGAGCCGACGAGCAGGGCCAGCGGCGCAGGCTGTCAGTGATCGTGATCGGGTCAAGGCCCTGGAGCGCGAGGTCAAGGAACTGCGCCGGGCCAACGAGATCCTTCGCAAAGCCTCGGCATATTTTGCGCAGGCGGAGCTCGACCGCCACGGCAAATGGTGATGTCGTTCATCGACGCTCACCGGAAGGAATTGGGTATCGAGCCGATCTGCCGGGAACTGGCAATCGCCCCTTCCTCCTACCACGAATATGCCGCCCGCCTTGCCGATCCCGGCAGGCGCCCCGCCCGTGTCCGGCGCGATGACGAGATGCGCGAGGCGATCAAGCGCGTCCACGAGAACAGCTTTGGCCTCTATGGTGCCCGCAAGGTCTGGCACCAGATGCGCCGCGAGGGGATCAAGGTGGCCAAGTGCACCGTCGAGCGGCTGATGCGCACCATGGGCCTGGCAGGCGTGCGCCGGGGCAAGACGACGGTGACGACCATCAGCAACCCCAAGGCACCGTGCCCGCTGGACAAGGTCAACCGCGAGTTCCGCGTCAGCCGGCCCAATGCGCTGTGGGTGGTCGACTTCACCTACGTCCATACCTGGGCCGGGTTCGTCTATGTCGCGTTCGTGATCGATGCCTTCGCCCGCCGGATTGTGGGCTGGAAGGTCAGCACCAGCGCCACGGCGGGCTTCGTACTGGATGCCCTGGAGCAGGCGATCCATGCCCGCAGGCCAAGTCCAGATGATGGCTTGATCCACCACAGCGACAGGGGCGTTCAATACCTGGCGATGAACTACACGCAGCGTCTGGCCGAAGCCAACCTCGTGCCGTCTGTGGGCAGCGTCGGCGACAGCTATGACAACGCCTTGGCCGAGACCATCAACGGTCTCTATAAGGCCGAGGTCATCTGGCGGCAGCGCTCATGGCCGAGCGCATCGGCCGTGGAAATGGCAACGCTGCGCTGGGTGGACTGGTTCAACAATCACCGCCTGTTCGGACCCATCGGGCACATCCCACCCGCCGAAGCCGAAGCCAACTACTATGCGGCCAACGAGACCCTCGATATGGTCGCATGACTCAATTGAAAATGCCTCCGGGAAAGCCGGGGCGGTTCAACCCCTATCAAAGGTTGAAGTTTGGCCTATAGAGGATAGCGTCGATATAGCTGATTGGTTTAATCCAGCAATACGGCGTGCCAATCCAACAGGCTGTGGATCGGCCAATGCGAATTGTGGGCCTTCCGCAGGAGAATATCCGCCGCTGCTTTCAAGGTTGCCGCTGCAACAATACCTTAAAAGGAAGAAATCCCTCGTTATTTCAGGTCTATAGGTCGGGTACGCAAACTGATTACTGGCAGGTTTCCGGTCCGGGACTTACTTTAGGACCCGTCGGTAATCAGCGTTCCGCCATCGACGACGAGATTATGACCGGTGACAAAGGCCCCCGCAGGCGACGCGAGGAAGACAGCGGCGCCTGCGACTTCGGCCGGAGTGCCGGGCCGGCGCAGCGGGGTCATCGCCATGCGGCGGGACATGAAGGCCGGGTCGTCGAGCAGGGGCTGCGAGAGTTCGGTGGCAATGAAGCCGGGCGAGATCGCGTTGACGCGCACGCCTTGCGGCCCCCATTCGACCGCGAGATTGCGGGCGAGCTGGGCAACACCCGCTTTGGCCAGGGCGTAGGCGTTGATCCGGCCGTTTCCGCGCAGCGAGGAAAGGCTCGCCATCAGCACCGCCGCCCCGCCACCAGACGCCGCGATATGGGGCAGGGCGAGGTTGCACAGCACGACCTGGCTGCGCAGGTTGATCGCCATGACGCGAGCGTAATCGTCCATGTCCACTTCGGCGAAAGGGCCGGGCTTGCCGGTGATGCCGGCATTGCAGACCAGAATGTCGAGGCCGCCGAAGGCTTCGAGCGCCAAATCGACGAGGGATTTCTGTGCGTTGTCGTCGGTCACGTCGCAGGCAAGGCCGGGCATGGCCAGTTCCGCCGCGACGCGCGCGGTATCGGCGGCGTCTTCGCTGGAGATGACGACGCGCGAACCTTGCCCGATCAATGCTTCGGCAACGGCGCGGCCGATGCCACGGGTGGAGCCGGTGACGATGGCGCGCTTGCCCGACAGGTCGAACATCGTTCCGGGCATCAGTGCGGCTTGTCCTCTGGCAGAGGCTGGCCGTTGTGGATATAGGCGGGCGCCTCGATCAGGATGAAGGCGATGCGGCAGACCTTGTCGCTGGTGTTGCGCCACAGGTGATTGGTGCCGCGCTGGATGATGATGCCGCCCTGGCCGATGGTGCGCTTGGCTCCATCATCCAGTTCCAGCTCAACCTCGCCTTCAAGCACGATGCCGTAGTCGATCGAGTTGGTGCGGTGCATCGGGCTTTCCTTGCCCGGCAGCATGTCGACGATACGGATGACCGAACCGCCTTCGAGCGTAAGGCCCGCCTCGCGGTGGCGACCGTCGGTCTCGTCGTTGTTGTCGGCAGGGACCGTGGGCGTGGTCCAGATCAGCAGGAACGAAGCATCGCCCGAGGGGATCATCTTCGTGGGGGTGACGTCTTCGGACTTGAAGATGGCGCGGCCGTTTGCATCGTGGCCGGTAACCACGCGCTGGACGGGGGGAAGGCCGGAATCCGAAAGGACCTGTTCACTCATGCCTTGATCACCTTTTGCTCAAGCGCGCCGAACGGGGCGCGCCCGTTTGAATCGACCGCTTCCATGCGGACCGTGTCGCCGAAGGTCATGAATGGGGTTCTCGGCTCGCCCTGGTCCAGCACTTCGATGCCGCGCCGCTCGGCTATGCATGAAGAGCCGATCTCGCGGAAGTTGGGATTGGAGACGGTGCCCGATCCGATCACCGTGCCCGCGACCAGATCGCGGGTGCGCGCGGCGTGGGCGACGAGTTCATGGAAGCCATGGCCCATCGGCTCGCCATTGGCGGCACCGAAGCGCTGGCCGTTCCAGTCGACATTGAGGTTGAGGCAGACGCGTCCGTTGCGCCAGTTGTCGCCCAGTTCCTCTGGCGTCACCGCGAAAGGCGCCATGCCGCAGGGGGGCTTGGCCTGAATCCAGCCGAAGCCGGTCTTCATTTCGGGCCCTGCCAGAGTGCGTAGCGACCAGTCGTTGATCTGGACGATCAGGCGGATGTGGCCCATTGCATCGGCGGCGGTCGCGCCCATCGGGACGGCATCGACGATCACGCCAAATTCGCCCTCGAAATCGATGCCGAGCGCTTCGTCGGGGAACTTCACCGCGTCGGTCGGGCCGTAGAATTTGTCGGACGTGCCCTGATACATCAGCGGCAGGTCGGTCTTGGGCTTGGTTATGCCCAGCACCGCGTCCATGAGGTCGCCATGGCTCTGGAAGGCCGAGCCATCGAGCCATTGCCAGGCGCGGGGCAGGGGAGCCATGATGCCCGCGGGATCGAGAGGTTCGGGGAAGTCATCGATCGCGCGCAGGGCGGGTTCGACCTCGGTCCACGCCTCGAGTGCCTGCTGCAAGGTGCCGACCGGCGCAGGCGCGCAAGCCGTGCCATCGGGCGAGACGACCACGAGCCGTCCGTCTTTCGATCCATCACGCAATGTGGCCAGACGCATGTGTGTTCTCTCCCCGACAGCTGTTGATCCTGCCGTTAGGCAGGGCGCTTGAACAGGACAAAGGCATTCGGTCGATAGGCTTGCATCGATACAATGCGATGGTCGCAACCGGGAGGGTGTTGCAATGGGCTGCTCCATTGCAAACAACCTTGCGGGGAGAAACATGGCGATCTGGCTCAAGCGCGGCGCAGCTGCGGACGTGAAGGCGCAAGGCGACCGCAAGGTGCGCGATACGGTGGAAGCGGCGCTGGCCGACATCGAGCGGCGCGGCGATGCCGCCATTCGCGAGATGAGCGTGAAGTTCGACGGCTGGGACCGCGATGACTACCGCCTTTCACAGGCCGAGATCGATGCTGCGGTCGACAGTCTGACGCCGCAGGAGCGCAAGGACATCGAATTCGCGCAGGCGCAGGTTAAAAACTTCGCGCAGATCCAGCGCGCCAGCATCACCGATGTCGAGGTCGAGACGATGCCGGGCGTGGTGCTGGGTCACAAGAACCTGCCGATCCAGAACGCGGGCTGCTATGTGCCCGGCGGCAAGTATCCGCTGCTCGCCTCGGCGCATATGAGCGTGATCACCGCCAAGGTAGCGGGCGTTCCGCGCGTGATTACCTGCGCGCCGCCGTTTCAGGGCAAGATCGCGCGCCACATTGTTGCGGCACAGGCCATGGCCGGGGCCGACGCGATCTATGCGCTCGGCGGCATCCAGGCGATCGGCGCGATGGCCATCGGCACGCAGAGCATCGATCCCGTCGACATCCTTGTCGGCCCCGGCAATGCCTTTGTGGCAGAGGCCAAGCGCCAGCTGTTCGGCCGCGTGGGGATCGACCTTTTCGCCGGGCCGACCGAGACGCTGATCATCGCCGACGAGATCGGCTGCGATCCGGAACTGGCTGCCACCGACATCCTCGGACAGGTCGAGCACGGACCGGACAGCCCCGGCGTGCTGCTGACCAATTCCGAGAAGCTGGCGCGCGAGACGATGGCCGAGATCGAACGCCTGCTGCAGGTCCTGCCGACCGCCGACCATGCCCGCAAGGCGTGGGAGACCTATGGCGAAGTGATCGTGGCCGAAAGCGACGAGGAGATGGTGCGCATCGCCGACGAGATCGCCAGCGAGCACGTGCAGGTGATGACCGCCGATCCCGACTACTTCCTGCAGAACATGACCAACTACGGCGCCCTGTTCCTGAGCGCCCGCACCAACGTGTCTTATGGTGACAAGGTGATCGGCACCAACCACACGCTGCCGACGAAGAAGGCGGCGCGCTATACTGGCGGGCTGTGGGTCGGCAAGTTCCTCAAGACCTGCACCTACCAGAAGGTCGTGACCGACGAGGCTTCGGCGCTGGTCGGCGAGTACTGCAGCCGCCTCTGCGCGCTGGAGGGCTTTGCCGGGCACGGCGAGCAGGCCAACGTCCGCGTGCGCCGCTATGGCGGGCGCAACGTTCCTTATGCCGGGCAGGCCGAACCCAGCGAACTTACGCGCGCGTGATGAAGCTGCCGCGCACGCCGTCTTTCCGGCTCGATGGGCGCCGCGCTCTGGTGACAGGCGCGGGCAGGGGGATCGGGCTGGCGATGGCCGCCGCTCTGGCTGAAGCCGGGGCGGCGGTCACACTCGTGGCGCGCTCGTCGGGCGAGATCGAGGAGGCCGCCCGCGCCATCGGCAACGGCGCGGAGGCCGCGACCCTCGACGTGTCCGACACGGCTGCGGTGGCGGCGTTCTTTGCCGGACGTGAGCCGTTCCACGTGCTGGTCAACAATGCCGGGACCAACCGGCCCAAGCCGATGTGGGACGTGACCGAGGCCGACTATGACGCGGTGCTTGATCTGAACCTGAAAGCGGCAATCTTCGTGGCGCAGACCTGCGCGCGCCGGATGATCGAGACGGGCACGCAAGGCTCGCTGATCCACATGGGCAGCCAGATGGGCCATGTCGGCGGGCCCAACCGCAGCCTCTACTGCGCGAGCAAGTGGGCGCTCGAGGGGATGAACAAGGCATTTGCGCTGGATCTTGCCAGCCATGGCATCCGGTCAAACACCATCGCGCCGACTTTCATCGAAACCCCGCTGACCGAGCCGATGTTCGCCGACGCCGCGTTCAAGGCGAGCGTGCTCTCCAAGATCAAGCTCGGGCGCATCGGCAAAGTCGAAGACCTGATGGGCGCGGTGCTGTTCCTTGCCTCCGATGCTTCGGCATTGATGACCGGGACAAGCCTTGTCGTCGATGGCGGCTGGACGGCGGAGTAGCACGTGGCGAACAGCGCGGCCTCGCAGATTCCACACCTCGACATCGACCCGTTCGATCCGGCATTCCTTGCCAATCCCTTTGCGGCACATCCCCGGTTGCGCGATGCCGGGGCGGTGGTGTTCCTGCCGGCGATCGGCTGCTTTGCCATGGCGCGCCATGCCGAAGTTCAAGCCGCGCTCAAGGACTTCGCAACGTTTGTCTCCGGACGCGGGGTCGGTCTCGCTGATTTCCTGAAGGAAACGCCATGGCGTCCGCCATCGCTGCTGCTGGAAACCGATCCGCCCACGCACGATCGCACGCGCGGGCTCATGAGCCGCGTGGCATCGCTCGCCAGTCTGCGCGCCGTGATGCCGCAGTGGCAGGCAAAGGCCGATGCGCTGGTCGAGCGGCTGGTGGGGCAGGGCGCGTTCGATGCGGTCCCGGCGCTGGCCGAGGCCTTTCCGCTTGCGGTGTTCCCCGACCTGATCGGCCTGCGCGAGGACGGGCGCGAGAACCTGATTCCCTACGCCACGGTGGCCTTCAATGCCTTTGGACCGCGCAACGCGCTGCTGGCCGAGACGATGGAAGCGGCACGCGAGGCAACCGAATGGGTGGCGCAAAGCTGCAAGCGCGACATGCTGCAAGACGGTGGCTGGGGCATGCAGGTGTTCGAGGCGGCCGATCGGGGCGAGTGCACGCATGAGGAAGCCGAGCGGCTCGTCCGCTCGTTCCTGACGGCAGGGGTCGATACCACAGTCAATGGCATCGCCACGCTGGTCCACGCTTTCGCCGCGTATCCCGGGGAATGGCAGCGGCTGCGCGCGGAGCCGGGTCTGGCGAAGAAAGCGGTCGAGGAATCGCTGCGCTGGGGCGGAACGGTCCAGACGTTCTTCCGCACGGCCTCGCGCGATGTTGAAATTGCGGGGCATGTCATCCCCGAGGGCGCAAAGGTCCTGCTGTTTCTGGCAGCGGCCAACCGCGACCCGCGCAAGTGGGATGATCCGGACCGGTTCATGATCACCCGGCAGGCGAGCGGGCATGTCGGCTTCGGGTTCGGCATCCATCAGTGCCTTGGACAGATGGCGGCGCGGATGGAATCCGAAGCGGTGGCCGTGGCGCTGCTGAAGCACGTTTCCGAGATCCGCCCGGCAGGCCCGCTGCGTCGCCGTCTCAACAACACCCTCCATGCGATCGGCGAATTGCCGGTTGAACTTATACCTGCCTGAAGAGAGATACCATGTTCGAACCATTTCCCGGAAACTACGTCTGGAACCTCGGCATCAATCTTGCGCTGATTGCCGGCGGAAACCATGGCGAGCTGGACGAGGTGTGTCGCCCGGTGCGCGAGGCTGCCAAGGCCGGGGCAGATGCGGGCTCGGCCCAGTTGTTCGATAGCTGGATCGCGGTGGCCGATCAGGTCGCGCGCAATTCGCAGCGCGACGAGGAGGAGGGCTTCCTGCTTTCTGCAGGCGCGAAGTACCTGCGCGCCTCCGGCTATTACCTCGGTGCCGAGCGCCTGCAGAGCCGCGACTATGCGCCGCGCTGGGTGGCCTATGACAAGGGGCTGGAACTCTATCACAAGGGTTGCGCGCTGCGCGGCCTGCATGTCGACAAGGTGGAGATTCCCTACGAAGGATCGAGCTATCCGGCGATCTTCGTCCACGATGGCAGCGGCACGCCGCGCCCCACACTGGTCTCGGTCAACGGGCTCGACTCGATGAAGGAGCAGGTCGACATGGCAGGGCACGGGTCAGTCAATCTCGAGAGGGGCATGAACACGCTGTTCCTCGACCAGCCCGGCACCGGCGAGGCGATCCGCAAGCGCAATCTGCCAGCCGTTTACGATGCCGAGCGCTGGGGGAGTCCGGCGTTTGACTACCTGCTGACGCGCAGCGACGTGATCCATTCGCAAATCGGCATCTTCGGCCTTTCATTCGGCGGCTATCACGCCCCGCGCATTGCCGCCAACGATCCGCGCTATGCGCTGTGTGCGGTGATGGGGGCCAACCATGTATGGGGCCAGCGCCAGCGCGAGCGCGTGGCCAACGAGGGCGAGAACCCGGTTCCGCACTATTGGGACCACGTGATGTGGGTGTTCGGGATCGACAGCCAGCAGGCGTTCCTCGATTATGCCGACCAGATCACGCTCGACGGACAGGTCGAAAAGATCCGCGTTCCGTTCCTGATCACCCATGGCGCAAACGACCGCCAGATCCCGGCCTTCAACGCGCAGATGTCTTACGATCAGGCGGTGAACAGCCCGAAGCGCACCTTGCGCATCTTCACCAAGGCCGATTTCGAAGTTGAGCACTGCGGGGCCGACAACGGCACCGGCATGCGCGACTACATCGCCGACTGGTGCGCGCAGACATTTGCCGAGATAGCCGCGAACAAGGGCTGAGGGCGTGGCCGAGTTCACCTTCCACCATGGCGGCGTCTCGGTTCCATCGCTTGACGAGGCGATAGACTGGTACGGGCGGGTGCTGGGCTTCGAGGTGGAGAAGCTCTTCACCATCGAAGCCGCCCGCAGCCACACCGCCATGGTGCGCAAGGGGCCCTTGCGCTTCGAGATCTTCGAGGTGGAAGGTGCAGCACCTCTGCCCGACGACCGCCGCCATCCGCCGCGTGATGTGCGGACCCACGGCAACAAGCACGTCGCCTTTCGGGTGGCTGATCTCGATGCCTTTCTTGCCGAGATGGAAGAAAAAGGCGCGGACGTGGCGTTCGTGGTGCGCGAGGCATTCGGCAAGGGCTGCTTCATCCGCGACTGTGCGGGTAACCTGATAGAGTTCGTGGAAGAACCAGCCGATTGACCTACGCCCTTGCTCCGTCGTGCGCACGGGGGCAAGCAAGGCGCATGCGTTTTTCCGTTGCCATGGCAGATCCGCCCGTCTCAGCGAAGCAGCGCGCGGCGCAGGAGCGCTGCGACGCGATGGTCCGTCATGCCCGGGCCCAGATCATGGCGGTGGGCGTGGACCGCTTCAGCGTCAATGAAGTGCTGCGCCTGGCCGGTGGATCGAAGGCGACGCTGGTCAAGTACTTTGGCGATCGCAATGGCCTGATTGCTGCTGCCATCCACGAGGAAGCGCTCGGCGTCATGGCAAGGCTCGACCTCGACAGCGACGAGGCGCGCGCCGAGCCGCTGGACAGGGCGCTTGCGCGAGCGCTCTCGGGCGTACTGCGCTTCTACCTGACGCCGGGGTCCTTGGCTCTCTATCGCGCGGTGATCAGCGCGGCGACCGGTTCGAACGGTGCGGCGGAGGCATTCTACGTCCATGGTCATCGTGTGATCGTCGCGTCAATCGCGGCGCTGCTCGAAGCGCGCAAGCCGCAGGAGGTGCGAGCCGAGCTCGATTGCGAGGATGTGGCCGATCAATTGCTGCATGCCATCCGCGCCGGAGTCTACGAGAAAGCCCTGATCGGCCTTGACGGCGCAGCCGACGATGCTGCTGTCTCAGCGCGGATTGCTGCCACGCTTTCGCTTGTCTTGCCGGCGATCTTAGCAGCACGAAGCGCTTGATCCGGCATCGCATCTCCAATATGTACCGATGGTACACATATGGAGAGATGCATGACGAGCTATCTGCGCAACGCGTGGTACATGGCGGGCTGGTCCGATGAGGTCGGGGCGACGGGCCTTGCGCGAAAGATCATCGACAAGCCGGTGTTCCTGTTCCGCAAGGCTGACGGAACCGTTGCGGCCTTGCTCGATCGCTGCCCGCACCGCTTTGCGCCGTTGTCCAGAGGCACGCGCGAAGGCGACACCGTGGTCTGCGGCTATCATGGGCTGGCGTTTTCGACTGAGGGCAAGTGCGTGCGCAATCCGTTCGGTGAGCGCGTGCCCGCAGGTTCCGACATCCCTGTGTTTGCCGTCGCCGAACGTGACGGCATCGTTTGGCTGTGGGGTGGAGCGGCAGAGGCGGCCGATGCGGCGCTGATCCCCGACTTCGGCTTCATCCCCGACACGCCGCACAGCCGCACCGTGCGCGGCTACACGCTGATGCAGGCGAACTACGAATACGGCACCGACAACCTGCTCGACCTTTCGCATATCGAGTTCGTCCACAAGGGCACGTTCGCCGGGCAAGGCGTGATCTTCGCGGGCGAGCACACGGTGCAGGTGGAGGGGGAAACGCTGCATTCCAACTGGTGGATGCCCGACATCGCGCCGCCGTCGGTGGCACAAGGTGTGTTCCCGCCCGAGGCCAAGGTCGACCACTGGCTGGACATGCGCTGGAACGCGCCTGCCTCGATGCGGCTAAACGTCGGCGTTGCTCCGCATGGTGCCGGGCGCGAGGCAGGGTTCGAAGTGCCGCAGGCTCACATCCTGACCCCGGCAGATGCGCACACGACGCACTACTTCTGGTCATCGACCCGCTACAACGATCTCGAGAGCACCGAAGTCGACGCAATGCTGCTGGCGCTGTTCGGCGAGGCTTTCGACCTCGAAGACAAGCCGATGATCGAGGCGGCCTATGCCAACGTGCGCGACAATCTCGAGGCAGGCGGGGATTTCTGGAAGGAAAGGCCGCTGTCGCTGGGGATCGACCAGGGAGGTACTCGCGCGCGGCGCTTGCTGGAGCGGATGATCGCGCGCGAGCAGGCGACGGGGTAACCGCCGCCTGCTACGGGCGCATCAGATCGCGTGTTCGTCCTCTTCGGTCAGGTTCGCCAGGTCGCCGGTGATCGGCTGCTTGCCGGGCTTGGCGCGGCGGTAGGGTTCGAAGCTCTTGCGGTCATGGTCGAAGACCATGTCCCAGGGGATATCGTCGCCTCGGAAGATCGCGGGCGCGTTGTGCGACCATAATAGCGAGCCGAACTTGAAGTCCCAGGCACGGGGCACCCAGTTGTCGTCCACGTAGTCGGTGTCGGCGTGGTATTCCGCTTCCCCGGCATGGCCCGGCATTTCGCAGTAGTAATAGATCGCGCTGGAGATGCGGTGGCGCGAGATGCCGCCGCTGGTGTTCATCGTCGTGTTCTTCCAGCCCTTGTTGTCCATGATGTTCGCGCCGAGCATGACTTCGTCGATGTCATCGCAGCCAAAGGCGATGTGCATGAACTTGAAGTGATCGGGCGCAATCGGCAGGTCGCAGTTGACCCAGAAGATCGAGTGATGCTCGAACGTGCCGCCCGCGCGTGCGAAGATGCCGGTACCCTTCGAATGGTCGATATAGCGGAAGCCCAGGTGGCGCTCATAGAACTCGAAGCTGCCGACATAATCGGGGCTGAAGAACACCACGTGATTGATCGTCTTGGGAATGGCCTTCTTGCGCCAGATGCGGTGCTGGTTGAAGCGCGGCCAGTTCGACGGCGTGTTGACCGGGCTGGCCTCGGACACCACCGGACGCTTGTCCCACACGCGCAGGGCGATGGGCTGGCCATCGGGGCAGACGCAATGGACGGTGCCATCGGCATCGCGCACTACCGGTACTTCGGTGGCGAGGCTGGCGGCGATCTTTTCAAGGTTGGCGGCGGTATCGATGCCCCAGACCGTTTCCTTGATCCCGTCACCAGCGAAGGGATCGGGCACGGGCAAGCGGGCATCGCCGTGCAGCAGCAGGATCACGCGGCTGCCCGACTGCAGGCGAAACACCGCTTCGCTTGCGCTTTCGCTTTCCAGCGGCAGTCCGAAATCGGTCCAGAAGCGGACGTTCTCAGCCATGTCGGTCACGCCGAAGACGACGCTTTCGACGCCGAGCACGGCATTTGTTGACTTGAGGGGCATGAATTCTCCCGGGCTATCTCTAACCCATTCTTCATGCCCAACCAGCAACGGGTCCGGAAACGCAAGTTTCCGGACCCAAGCTATCGACCGTGCAGATGGATCAGACGGGTTCGCCCAGCTTCTTGCGGATCAGGTCGGTCAGGGCAACAGGATCGCCAGCGGCTTCGGGATGCATGTCCCATTCGCCAAGCTGGATCGAACTCGTGCCGACGAGCTTTGCGCGTTCGAACCGGCGTTCCATGAAGGCGGCGAGTGCATCATCGACATCGCGTTCGGCCAGTTCCTCTGACAGGACGACAGCATCCTCGACCGCCATCGCGGCGCCCTGGCCAAGATGCGGCGTGGCCGAGTGGGCGGCATCACCGATCAGCACGACGCGACCCTTGTACCACGGTGCAGGCATGATGCAGGCCTCGAGCGGACGATAGACCACCAGCGCCGGGTCGGTGACATGGCGTGCCGCATCTGCCAGCAGGCCGCCATATCCTTCCAGCCGCGCGCGCATCTCGTCCGCCAGTGTTTCGGGCGCGAAGCGGGGATTGCCCGGCTCCTCGAACACGGCAAAGATGTACATCTCCTCGGGCGTGAGCGGGCAGTAGCCGGCCTTGCCCTTGCTCTTGCCAAGATAGATGTCGGACCACTCAAGGCCTTCGGGATGCGGCACGTTGTAGCGCCACACGCCTTGCCCGGTGTATTGCGGCCTTGCTTCGGGCCACAGGACCTTGCGCACGGCCGAATAGTTGCCGTCAGCGCCGATCACGAGGTCGTAGGTGCCGTGCGTGCCATCGGTAAACAGCACGTCCACCCCGTCGCCGTGATCGTCGAGGCTTTCAAAGGTGACACCAAGCCGCACCGGAATGCCGAGCGAGCGCACCTTGTCGGTCAGAACCTTGTGCAGCGCGGGCCGGGTGATGCCGAGGTCCGAGGGAAGGCCGTCAACAGCCGTATCGCCCGGGAGCGTTTCGATCACCCTGCCGTCGATGTCGAGGAACCGCGCCCCGCGATAGGCATAGCCTGCCTTCACCGCAGCTTCGCCCACATCGAGCATGTTCAGCGCGCGGACGAAGTTTGCCTGGACGATGATGCCCACGTGATAGACCTTCCAGTCCTTGTCACGTTCGACAACTTCCACGTCCAGCCCGCGCTGGTGCAGACCGATCGCTACCGACAGGCCGCCCACGCCGCCGCCGATGACAAGAATTTTCCTTGCCTTGTTCATGTGCCAAATCCTCTCGTTCATTCGGCAGCTTCGGCCAGTGGGGCCGGGTCTGCCGGGTGGTAGTGCAATTGGTCGGGCCGGGCATAGGTGACGTCCCAGTTGGGTTCGCCCTTCATGAAATCTGGCAGGTTGGTCATGTAGATCGCGGTGCCGAACGCGCCGTCCCAGATGCGCGGGCGCCAGCCATCATCGACGCAATCGCAGTCCGCGCCGTACTCGGCCTCGCCACCTGCAGGGCAGGGGACATAGAAGAACGCGGCGGAGGTCAGGCGGTGGCGGCCGAAGCCCCAGTTCCAGTCGCCGTAAGTGTAGCCGCGCCGGTCGAGGTAGTTCTTCGCGACCATCAGCTCGTCGATGTCTTCGACTTCCCAGTTGGCGTGATGGAACTTCAGCGTACCGTCGAAGCCCGGCATTGGCGCATGGGCATCGGCGAGGAACACGTTGTGGTGCTCGTAGCAACCATCGGCGCGCATGTAGACGCCGAAGCCCTTCTGCATGTCGGTGATGCGGAAGCCGAGCACGTCGCGATAGAAATCGACCGCCGCTTGCACGTCGGGAAAGGTCCAGACGCAGTGGTGGGTCCGCTTCGGCACGGCGCGGTCGATCCACTTGCGCGGCTGGTTCAGCCGGGCGATGCGGCCCACGGTGTTCTGCGGCGTCGGGGCGCCGAACACGGCGCGCGGCTGCCACACCTGAAGCCCGATGGCCTGGCCGAACGGGGGGACGAAATGGACGATGCCTTCGTCGTCGGTGGCAAGTTTCACCAGCGGCGCGAGCCGCGCCTTGAGCCGGGCCATGCCTTCTTCGCTATCGACCGCCCAGACGCACTCGTGCACGCCTCGCTTGGTCTGTACCGACCCGGCAGGCAGGCGCGGATGACCGGCCTTGAGAAACAGCGATTGCGAACCGTCAGCGGCCTCGAACAGTGCCGAAGTCTCGTCCCGCGTGATGAGCGAAAGGCCAAAGTCGGTGAAGAAGCGCACGCACGCCGGCACGTCCTCCACCATCCATGTCAGCCGCCTGATGCCGATGATCGCCATGCAAAGTCTCCCGTGATTACCGGGAGCGTTTTGCGATGGACGGGGCTTGCGCTTCTTGATGTAGCGCAAATCGTTACCATGAATTGTTTTGACGCCCATGCATCTGCCAAATCAATAGATTTGCGCGTCAGCTTTTGCGAAACAGCATCGTCAGCAGGAAGAGAAACGTTCTGAAGTCGATCAGCTTCAGCGCAGCGCGCGCTTCGGCGGGCGTCAGCTTGGCAACCATCGGCATCGCGCCGAAGATCTTGCCGCGAATGACCAGAGTATTGCCATCCGGCTCGATCTTGCGGATCGCCATGAGTTCCTTGTCCTGCGCGTCGAGGATGCGCGCCACCGGCACCTTGGGCTTTGCGTTGCTCATCAGATCGGCCCTCCGCAGACCTTGTCGTAATCAATAGCCATATCGTCCATCATCTGGATCGCGGTGGCGCGGCCTGCGCCGAACATCCCGCCGCCCGGGTGCATGAACGGCCCGACGAGATAGAGCCCATCGATCTCCGGTACCCGCAGCGAGCCGAGGTCGGGCGTCGGACGGTGGCCGGCGGACTGGTAGAAGAACGGCGCACAGCCGTGGATGTCGCCGCGCACGAAGCTGGCCGGGCTGTCGCGCTCGTGATCGACGGGCGAGCGGATCAGGCGGCCGGTGATGTTGTCGTCGGTGAGGTTTGCGTAGAACTTGCGGTATTGCGCCAGCGCCTTGTCTGCCACTTCGTGCTTGCGCTCGTCCCACGATCCGGGGCCGTGGGGGTGGAGGTCATAGGGGGCGAAGTTCACGCCGTAGAACACGCCTGCACCTTCAGGTGCCCGGGTGGGATCGAAGATCGTGTTGTCTCCGCCCGCAATCAGCCGCTCGCTCACTTCGCCGCGACGGAGCTTGTCGTACTCGAGGCACATGTCGCGCACCGAATAGAAGTCCATCAGTTCGGTCATCATCGCGTTGCAATCGTTGCCGACCTTGAGACGCAGCCGCTCCTTGAGGGTGAGGTGGGTGAGGTTGATCGAGAAGGTCGACTGGCTGACGCGCTCGGCGCGCTGCAGCACCGGCTCGGGCGTCTCGCCAACGAATTTGCGCAGCACGTGGGGGTGGATCGCGCCGATCACGCCATCGCGCGCCATGAAGCTCTCGCCATCGGTCAGTTCGAGGCCGACCGCCTTGCCGCCTGAAACGATCACGCGGCGCACTTCGGCATTGCAGCGCACTTCGCCGCCGAAATGCTCGATCGCGCGGACCAGCGCGTGGCTGAGCTGGCCCGATCCGCCTTTGGGCATCGAGCACCCGAAAGTGTGGATGATCCCTGGCATCACGAATGCCCCCATGCCGGTGCCGAGTTCATCGGGCATCTGCAGGTTCTCGGTGACCATGCGCACGATGTGCAGCTTGAGCATGTCGCTTTCGAAGTACTGGTCGACGATGTCGAGCGCGCTGCGCTGCATCAGGTCTAGCAGGAAGCGGCCCTCGTCCGACTGGTCCATCATCGCCACGAACGCGCCGAGCGGGAAGGGCGGGGCGTACATCCCGCTCATCAGCATCGGCAGCGCGGTCATGCTCATGCCGACGAAGCGGCGATAAGCCTCGGCATCGCGTTCACCCGCGACGCGGACCAGTTCCTCGCAGGTCCGGTCCAGGTCCTTGTAGGAGCGGATGACCGTGCCGTCTTCCCAGATCGAGACATGGACGAGATCGGGATAGATGTATTCGAGCCCGAACTTCGAGAGCAGGCCCAGCTCGTCCTCACGCAGCATCGGGTTGCCCTGGATCATGATGTGCACGTTCGAGTGCTCGTCGTGCCAGAAGCCCGGGTGCAGCAATTCGCGGGTCGAGACGCCGCCGCCGTAGTGCGGCTTGCGTTCGAGGACGAGGACCTTCTTTCCGGCCTTGGCCATGTAGGCGGCAGCGACGAGGCCATTGTGCCCCGCGCCCATCACCACGATGTCGTACTGGCTCATCTCAATGTTCTCCCGAAAAGAAGCTGCGGAAGCCCGCGAGGCCCGGCACGTGGCTTGCCCCGCCGCCGTCACACACGATGACCTGGCCGGTGATGTTGCTTGCAGCGTCGGAGGCAAGGAAAGCGATGGCTTCGGCGATGTCTTCGGGATCACCGAGCTGGTCGCGCAAGGTTTCGTCCTCGACCACCTTTCGCAAGGCGGGCGGGAAGGCTTCGCGCAGGGCTGGGGTCATGGTCATGCCGGGGGCGACAGCATTGCAGCGCACCCCGGCCTTGCCGTGGCTTGCGGCGATCGCGCGGGTCATCTGGATCACGGCGGCCTTGCTGCTGGAATAGGCGGCCTGGATCAGGTGGCCCTGCAGGGCGAGGTTGCTGACGGTATTGACGATGCAGCCGCGCGTCTGGCGCAAGTGCGGAAGCGCAGCACGGCAGGCGATCATCGTGCCGCGCACGTTGACCGCGTAAGTGCGGTCCCACAGCGCGGTGGCCATGTGCTCAATGTCGCCGTCGGCCAGAGCGATATCGGGGCCGAGCAGCGCCGCATTGTTGTGCAGCACATCGAGCCTGCCGAAATGCTGCACCACTTGCGCAACCATCGCCTCGACCGAGGCTTCCTGTTCGAGATCGAGCGTGATGGCGAGCGCGCCGGGAAGTTCCGCGGCGAGCACCTGTGCCCGGTCGCTGGCGATATCGGCAATGGCGACGCGAGCGCCGCGTGCGGTCAGCAGGCGTGCCGTGGCGGCACCGATCCCGCCTGCGCCGCCAGTGACGATCGCCACCTTGCCCTCCATGCGAATTGCATCGGCTGCCATGCACAACTCCCATTGTTTCTTGCCTTGCGCAGCGTCTTAGGACAGCGAAGGAACAGCGGAAGACGGCACTTTTTTGTGCCTTCGAGAATGTTGGACGGGCGCGTGGGGCATCGATCGACCGAGACGGCGCAACAGATCGCCGAACTGGCTGCGGAGATGGCGCAGCACGGCAAGGATCGCGATGATCCCGCGCGCGAAGTGATGGGCCTGCTTGGCGATCGCTGGTCCACGCTGATCCTGCTGGTGCTGGCCACGGGCGCATGGCGTCATGCCGAACTGCGGCGCACTTTGGGCGAGCTTTCGGCTGAACAGGCCATCTCGCAGCGCGTGCTGACGCTGAAGCTGCGCACGCTGGAGCGCGACGGTTTCGTCGAGCGCACGGTCAGCGCAGATGTGCCACCGAAGGTGAGCTATGCCCTGACGCCGCTGGGCCGCGAACTCCATGCCGAGGCACGGCGGCTGATCGACTGGAGCAATGGCCGCACGGCAGCCATCAGGGCAGCGCGTCAGGCTTTCGATCGGGCTGCCGACTGAGCTTAACGCTGCGGGTGGTTCATCCGGTATTCGACCTCGATCTCGTCACGCTCTACCGACGAGCCGGGAGTCAGCGGAACGACGTTGGCTGACGTCTCTTCGCCGGCACCGGCTGCCGCCTGCAGCCGTTCGACCACCCAACGCAAGGCACGGTCGTTGTTGTTGGCGAGGTTCCACTGGATCGTCTCGCGGATCGGCGGGATGTCGAACGGGATCTCGCGCAGGACCAGCGGCATGTTGCGCACGACGCGCTCGGCCATGCGGCGGTGCATGGTCGCGATCCGGCGTGTGCCGACGATCAGGCCGGGCAACGAAAGGAACGACGGCGCGACGACCTCGATCCGCCGCTGCTGCTTCTGCCGCCGCACAAACCAGTCCTCGAAGGCAGGCACGCGCGCCTTGCCGAACCGCGCCGTGACATGGCCAAGGCTGAAATAGAGGTCACGCGTCATCGGACCGGCCATCGCGGGATTGTCGCTAGCGCCGACAACGACATAATCGTCCTGGAACAGCAGTTGCGTCGGATGGTCAGCCGACACGGCAAGGTCGATGGTCAGCAGCAGGTCGACATAGCCGCGTTCGACCGCCTCGATCGGCGTATCGTTCATCGGCTGTATCTCGAAGCGCAGGCCAGGCGCCTCGCGTTCGAGATCAACCAAGGCCCCGGCCAGCAGCACTTCCGTGGAGTAGTCGGACGCCATGATCCGGATCGTGCGCTCAGCCGTCGCAGGATCGAATGGCGGCGCGACGGCAACCGTCGTCCGGATCTGCTCGAGCACTGCACGGACCGGCTCGATCAGCTCCTCGGCGCGGGCGGTGAGGATCATGTTGCGGCCTTTGACGACGAGCAGTTCGTCGCCGAAATACTCGCGCAGGCGGCCAAGCGCGCTGGAGGTGGCGGACTGCGAAAGGCACAGGCGATCGGCCGCAAGGCTGACGCTGCGCTCGGTCAGAAGTGCATCGAGTGCGACCAGCAGGTTGAGGTCAAGCCGTCCGAACCGCATTGCCATCTCCGCCGCGCCTCAGATCGTTGCGAGCGCGTTGGCTACGAGCATAGCAGAATCGCCGTCATGCGCAAAACCGGCGCGGAACGCGGCGGGCGTTTCGAGCGGTGGCTGGCTGGCGAAGGCCGCTTCGAGCGCGGCATCGGGGGCATAAGTGACAAGGTCCGACGAGACGCTGCACTGGCGCGCGATCTCGGCCGCAAGCTCGCCCATCGTGACGCGCAGGGCAGGAAGCGTGACTGCGCGGGTGGGCGGCAGCAGGGCGCTGTCGAGATCGAGTGCATGGACAAAGTTTGCAGCGCACTGACGCAACGATTGCGCCCAGATCGTGGCCTCGGCCGAGACCGGGCAGGTGAACGCTTCGCCGGCCTTGAGCGCATGGAAAAGGTCGGACATGAACGCCGATTTCATGCCCGATGGTCCCTTGGGCCGGGCAAGAATGCCGGGCAGGCGCACGGAGACCCCGTCGATCACGCCACGGTTGGAGAACATCGCCACTGCGTCCTCCATCATCGCCTTGTGTCCGCCGTAGATCATCTTCGGGCTGAGCGGAGTGTCATCATCGACCAGCGCCGGTAGCGGATCGCCAAAGACCGCAATCGAACTGGCATAGACCACGCGCAGGCCGGGCTGGATCGCAGAGGCTTCCAGCAGAAGATCGTACATCGCATCGACGTTGATGCGGCGCGAGGCGGCGGGATCGGCCTCGGCCGCGCCCCCCGGCACCGTGGCGAGGTGGATCAGGGCGTCGCAGCCCTGGGCGAGGGCCTTTGACCTGATCGCCGGATCGCCAAGGTCGCCCGCGATGGCCTCGGCACCCTCGGGAATGCCGCCCGCCGCGCTATCGATGCCCACAACGCGGTGGCCCCGTTCCAGAAGTATCCGCACAAGCTCGCGCCCGACGAAACCGCCTGCACCGGTGACCACTAAGTTCATCGTCATGTCGTCCTTCAGAAGTTGCCAGACAGGCGCAGACCATAGGTACGCGGTGCCGAGTAGTGGCCGACCGCGACACCGATGGGCGAGGCCTGCGGCGCAAGATTGCGACGCTTGTCCTCGATGTTGCGGACAAAGCCGGTCAGCGCCCATGTACCATCGGACTGCCGGATCGTCAGCGCAGCATCGGTCGTCCAATAGGCGGGGATGCGTTCGAAATCGAGATATTCGAATGCGCCCCACTGGCTGTCGCGCCACGCGGTGTCGACGTTGGCGACCAGTTCGAGGCTGTCACCCAGCGGCAGCACCTGTTCCGCGCCGAGGTTGACGGTCCACTTCGGGCTGAACAGCAGCGGATTGCCCGAGCAGTCGAAGTCCTTGACCGGCGCACCGCCTGCCGTGGCACCGGTAAAGGTGAACGGGCAGCCGAAGTTGTCGCGCGGTGCGGCAGTGAACAGGTGCAGGTCGTCGTACTTGGTATCGAGGTACTGCAACTTGGCACTGAGCGTCGTGCCGCGGGTCGGCTTGGCGAGGAGATCGACATCGAAGCCCTTGATCGAGGACTTGCCAGCGTTCTCGTTCGAGCTGATCAGCGTGCCCGAGGTATCGACGGTGAAGTAGGTGATCTGCTGGTCACGATACTTCCAGATGAACCCTTCGAGGTTCAGCTGCAGGTGATTGTCGAGGAAGCGGTTTTTCGAGCCGATGGTATAGGCGGTGATGAACTCCGGCTTGTAGGTGGTCTTGCTCTCGGTCATCTGAAGGCCGCCCGCGCGGTAGCCGCTTTCGACCGTTGCATAGACGAGATTGTCCGGCGTCACGTCGAATTCGGCCGAGGCCTTCCAGGTGACGCGCGAATAGCCCTTGCTGTCCTTGACCGGGTTGTAGGTCTTGAGGATCGCGCCGACGCCGTTGACCAGCGGGAAGACCTGGTAGCCGGCCTGATCGGTGCTGTTTGCCGCGATCCAGCCGTTGGACTTGAGCCAGTTGATGGTGTCGGTCGTGTTCAGGAAATTGGGGTAGTAGGGGATGTTGCCTGGCGTCGCGCAGCCCTGGGCAAACGATCCCGGCGGGGTGATCAGCGCAGGCGGCAGGCCACCGCAGAAGGTGATGAAGTTGTTGATCAGCCCGTCGATCGACTTCTTGTCATGCGTGTAGCGCGCGCCACCGATCAGACGGAAGCGGTCCGATACATGCGCGGTGAGCTGGCCGAACCCGGCGTAGCTGTCGGTCTTGTGGCTGTAGTTCTGGATCGGCAGCACGAACTCCTGGTTGTACTGGTTGTTCGCCTTGATCTTCTCGTTGAAGTAGAATGCGCCGACGACATAGTCGAACATGCCCGCGCTGCCGGCGAGGCGCGCTTCGAGGCTGGTCTGGCGGACCTTCTCGTTGGTGTTGGCCACGTTGAAGGCCGGACCGTAGAAGAACGTCGCGTCGGTGCTTTCACGGTAGGCCGGGATGACGGTGAGCTTGCCGATGCCGGTCTTCCAGTTCAGCTCTGCGTTGACGCCCCAGTAGGTGCTGTCCTGCTTCTGGTCGCGGTTCATCGGGCTGAGGAACGCAAAGGCCGGAGCGCCGAGGTTATGGCTGCGGAAGGCATTGGCGGCAGGGGTGTTGAAGCCTTCGCTCTCATCAAGGCCCGAGGGAATGAAGATGTAGCCTCCGGTGCCGTTGGGCACGTAACCGCCCACGTAGCTGCCGCCCACGCCCTTGCCGCCCAGGTGGGTGTAATCCGCACCGATGCGCAGCGACAGGTCGCTCGACGGTTCGATCAGGTACTGAGCGCGCAGCGAGCCCCGCTCTGCATCGTCGGTGCCGTCACGGTTGTAGCCATCGCGCGAGGTGTAGGCCGCGCCAAGGCGCAGGGCGCTCTTGTCACTGACGCCAAGATTGACATGTGCATCGGCGTCAACAGCGTCGAAGTTGCCATAGGACAGGTTGAACCCTGCCGAATTGCGGCCGATCTCGGGACGCGCCGGGATGATGTTGACCGCGCCTCCCGTGGCATTGCGGCCATACAGAATGCCCTGGGGGCCCTTGAGCACTTCGACGCGCGACAGGTCATAGAAGGCAGCACCGAACACGCCGCCGCCACGGCCAAGCACGACGCCGTCGTAGTTCGGGGCGACAGCGGGGTCGTTGTAGCTGCTGGTGGTGATGTTGCCGACGCCACGGATGAAGATCGAGGCGATGTTGCCGCCGTTGGCCGGGACGGACAACGCGGGCACGGCCTTGGTGATGTCGAGCGCGTTGGTGATGCCGCGCGAGCCCAGATCCGCGCCTGACACCGCGTCGATGGCGATCGCGGCCTTCTGCAGCGATTCTTCCTTGCGCTGGGCGGTGACGATGATTTCGGTGATGCCGTCGTTGGCACCGGCCTCTGCCTGCGCTTCCTGCGCGGCGACCGGTGTGGCGATGGCCACGGCAATGAGTGCAGTGGAGCCTAGAAGTGCAAGGCGCATTGGTTTCCTCCCCTTGGCGCATTTGTGTAGATTTGTTGCTCGAGCCGATAGACCGCCAGGCGACGAACATCCCGCCGTTTGTATGGATGGGTTCCTATCCACAGTTCGGATTTGTGCGTGCGGCGCCATTCGCTAGGTCAGGGCGCCATGACACGGGAGACCATCAGCAGCATTGCCACGGCGCTTGTCGTTGGCGGGGGTATCGGCGGCATGGCCACGGCGATCAGCCTGGCCGAGCGCGGAGTCGCGGTCGACCTGATCGACATCGACCCCGATTGGCGCGTTTACGGGGCGGGGATCACCATCACCGGCCCGACGCTGCGCGCCTATCGGCGGCTTGGCCTGCTCGATGCGATCAAGGCCGAAGGCGCGATCACCAGCAAGACCCGGCTGTTCCGCTTTGACGGCACGCACATGCTTGATCTCGATGAACCGGTGATCGAGGAAGGGCTGCCCGCCACAGGTGGCATAATGCGTCCGGTGCTGCATCAGATCATGCAGGCACGCGTGCGCGAACTGGCCATTCCGGTCCGCCTCGGCCTCACGGTCGATGCGCTCGAGAACGAAGGGCAGAGCGTTGCCGTGCGCTTTTCCGACGGCACCGAGCAGCGTTACGATCTCGTGGTCGGGGCCGACAGCATTTTCTCGCGCGTACGCGAACTGGCATTTCCGCACATGGGTCCGGCGCAACCGACGGGGCAGGGGTGCTGGCGCATCTCGATCGCCAAGCCGCCCGGCCTCGATGCGGGCGAATTCTTCCTGGGCCACGCCAACCCCTGCGGCATCACCGCGTGCGCGCCGGATACGGTCTACATGTGGATGCTCACCCCGCACGAGGAGCGTGAGAGCTACATGGACGAGGAGGAACTCTTCGTTACGCTCAAGGCGCTGCTCGCCGATTTCGGCGGCAATGCCGGCTGGATCCGCGACAACATGACGCGCAAGGACTGGATCAACTATCGCCCGCTGGCGGCAGTGCTGCAGCCGAGGGACTGGTTCAATGGGCGCATCGTTCTGCTCGGAGATGCCGTCCATGCCACGACCCCGCATCTCGCGTCGGGCGCGGGCATGGCCGTGGAAAGCGGCATCGTGCTGGCCGAGGAACTGGCCCGTACCGGCGATGTCGGGGATGCGCTGAAGGCCTATCAGGAGCGCCGCTTCGACCGTTGCCGCGACGTGATTGAAACCAGCGTGGCGGTGGGCAAGCTGCAACTCGAACATGGTGACCCGAAGGTCCACGCCCACATGCTCGAAGGCGCGCTGGGCCGACTTAACGAACCGTTCTGACAATCAAGGTGCGCGGCGGCTACCAGGCCGTCGCGCCGCCATCGACGGGGATGTCGGCACCTGTCACATAGCCTGCCTCGTCGCTGGCCAGCCAGGTGGCGCACCAGGCGATGTCGGCCGGTTCGCCAAGCCGCTTGACCATGTTCTTGGCGAGGACCTTCTCCCGCAATTCAGGCACTTCGGCGAGATGGCGCCCGGTGGCTTCGGTCCTGATGAAGCCCGGCGAGATCGTGTTGGCGCGGATGCCGTGGGGGGCGCCTTCCATGGCCAGCTGACGTGTCATGGCCAGCACGCCACCCTTGCCGGCGCAGTGAGCCAGAGCGGCCGATCCTTCGAGAGCATGGCGCGCATTGGCGCTGGCGAAGTTGATCACGCTGGCAGCGCCGCTCGCCTTGAGGCCCGGCCACGCCGCGCGCGTGGGCAGGAACACGGTATCGAGTTCGCCGGTCAGCGTGCGCCGCCAGTCAGCCAGCGACATCGTCTCGATCCAGTCGAACACGGCAAAGGCGGCGGCGTTGACCAGAATGTCGATGCGGCCATGCTCTGCGATCAGCGTAGCAAATGCCTCATTGGCCGAAGCCTCATCGGTCAGGTCGATGTCAAGGTCGGCGCCTGCAAGGTCGAGGCCGAAGACCCGAGCGCCCTCTGTGCGAAACATGCGGGCGCATTCCTTGCCGATCCCGGCAGCCGCGCCCGTGACGACGGCGATCTTGCCTGCAAGCCGGTCAGGCATGGGCCGTTTCTCCTCCGGTGCGACCGGCAAGGAGCCGGACGGCCAGCGCGACGGCAAAGCCCGCAGCGGCCATGTAGCCGAGCATTTCGAGGCCTTTCATCAGCCCGCCCAGCTGCATTGCGAAGAACGTCACGGTTATCGGGCTGAGCCACTGGCCAAGCGCGAACGCCGATTGCCAGAAGCCGGTGCCGCGCCCGCGCACTTCGAAGGGCAGGATGCTCATCGACCAGACCAGCAGTGTCGGCAGCAGCATCCCCGCGCCAAGCTGGTTGATGAAGCACCCGGCAAGGAAGCCGCCCGTCGTGCCGCTGCGCCCCATCAGCAGGAAGCCGAAAGCGAGCAGGCCGAACTCGGCAAGCAGCAGCCTGCCGACGCCGAGCCTGCCGATGCGCGAATAGATGAAAGTGCCCAGCGGCACGCCGAGGCTGGCCAGCGAGGTGAGAAAGCCGATCCGCGCCGCGCTCGACAGCCCGAGCTCGGCCAGCCCTGCCGAAGCCTGGATCTGCACGGTGTAGAAGAAGATCGAGCCGTAGATCGTGATGCCGGCGATCACCGCCAGTTTCCCCCAGGGAAAGCCCGCCCAGCTCAGGTTGCGTGGCGCGGCGGGTGGAGTTTCGGCAGATGCGTCGCCGGTCGGCTCCCACGTGTATTTCAGGACCAGCGCGAACATGACGAGCGCGGAGGCATAGACCGCAAACGGTGCGCGCCACCCGATCTCGCCCAGAACGCCTCCGACATTGAAGAACAGCAGGGCCGAGACCGATGCGAAGGCGGTCTGTCCGGCCAGCCAGCGGTCCCGCTTTTCGCCCTCGTAGTAGTCGCCGATCATCGTTGTCGACAGGACGTAGATCAGTGCTTCGGCGATGCCCACGCCAAGGCGCGAGATCAGGATGTGGACGAGATCGGTGAGGAACAAGGGGGCCACCCCGACCACCGCGTAGAGCACGAAAGAGGCAAGCAGCAGCCGCCTGCGCCCGAAGTAATCGCCGAGCATTCCGGCAAAGGGGCAGAGCACGGCGACGCAGAGCGACGGCAGCGTCAGCACCATTGGCACGAGGTATTCGTGGCCGCGAACGTCCGCGTATTCGGCCATCAGCTTGGGCAGGACCGGGGCGAGCAGGACGATTGCCATGGTCGTCAGGGTGATCGGCAGCAGCAGGGCTATTCCGGTCATGACTCCCGGTTCACGATGCCTGTGCATGACCTGACTCTCTCCCACGCTCGATCGGGCCCGCATGGGGCTTATCTCTATTGGAGAGGTTAGACGCGCCCGGGCGTTTCCTGTCCAATCGATACAACCGCACGCTACTTATCCGCCGCACAGGATCGGACGTGCGGCGGCTCCAGCAAAGCCTCCGTCAAGCCATGGTCACCGATATGTCGCTGATCTGTCCCTGAAATTGCACGATGCTGCAACAGCGCGGGCCTAGCAGCACCTCGCCACACCGATGTGGTCTATGAGGGAAATTCACCATGCGTATCGTCGCCGTGCTGCTTGCCAGCACTTCGCCCATTGCTGCCTTGGCCCCTGCTGCTCCGGCCTTCGCTGCCGAAACCGCCGCCCCCGCACCTGAAGCCGCTGCGCCCGCTGAGTCCGCAGACGCTGAAATCGTCGTGCTCGGATCGGGTCAGACCCGCCAGGTACAGGAACTTTCGACCGCTGACCTGACCATCCTCGCCTCGGGCACCAGCCCCTTGAAGGCCATCGAGAAGCTGCCTTCGGTCAACTTCCAGTCGGCCGACGCTTTCGGCAACTACGAATGGTCGACCCGCGTCACCATCCGCGGCTTCAACCAGAACCAGCTTGGCTTCACGCTTGACGGCATTCCACTGGGCGACATGTCCTATGGCAACAGCAACGGGTTGCACATCAGCCGTGCGATCACTTCGGAAAACATCGGCGTGACCCGCGTCAGCCAGGGCTCGGGCTCGATCGCCACGCAGTCGACCAACAACCTCGGTGGCACGCTCGAGTTCTTTTCGGTGGACCCCAAGGACGTGCTCGGCGCCGATGTCAGCGCATCCTACGGTTCGGCCAACACCTATCGCGGTTTTGCCCGCGTAGCCTTGGGCACCACCGACGGCCTGCGCGGCTATGCTTCGGTCCAGTACCAGGATGGCGAGAAGTGGAAGGGCGATGGCAAGCAGCGCACCTTCATGGCCAATGCCAAGGCGGTGCTGCCGCTGGGCGGTGCCGACCTCGATGGCTACATCAGCTATTCGGACCGCGCCGAGCAGGACTATCAGGACCTCAGCCTCGAACAGCTGAACCGCCTCGGCTACGACTGGGACAACTTCGGCCCGAAAAACTACGCCGAAGCCATCCGCGTGGCCGACATCGCCGCCAACCGTGGCGACACCGGCACCACTCCGCTCAATCCCGCCGCAGGCACGACCTATCCTTCGCCGATCACCACCGCGGACGATGCCTATTACGACGCCTCTGGCCTGCGCAAGGACACGCTTGCAGCGCTTGGCCTGACCGTGCCCTTTGCCGAAAAGGCGGTGTTCAAGATCAAGGGCTACTACCACGAGAACGACGGCCAGGGCACCTGGGGCAGCCCCTACGTCAACAGCCCGACGGGCGTCCCGATGGCGCTGCGCACCACCGAATACGACATCAAGCGGAAGGGCGTCTTCGCTTCGATCAGCAACAGCTTTGGCGTGAACAACATCACCGTTGGTGGCTGGTACGAGAAGAACGACTTCATCCAGTCGCGCAAGTTCTATGGCTATGAAAGCCGCACCAATCCGGGCCGCGATCACCTCGAATTCCAGACGAACCCGTTCTTCACCCAGTGGTCGATCGCGTTCGAGACCGACACGCTGCAGTACTACGTCACCGACGACATCGACCTCGGCGATCTCAAGGTGAATCTTGGCTGGAAGGGCTACTCGGTCGACACCAATGCCTTCTCGCTGGTCAACACCAACAGCCGCGCCACGGGTGATCTCAAGGTCGAGGACTGGTTCCAGCCGCACGTCGGCCTCAACTACAAGTTCGGCAACGGGCTCGAAGCCTTCGCCGGCTTCACCCAGGTCACGCGCGCCTTCCAGGCTTCGACCACCAGCGGTCCGTTCTCGGCCACGCAGGATGGCTTCAACGCCATCAAGAACACGATCAAGCCGGAAAGCTCGGACACCTATGAAGCGGGCCTGCGCTACAACAGCGGGATCATCAATGCCTCGCTCGCCGGTTACTATGTCGACTTCCGCGACCGCCTGCTGGTGATCCCGACCTCGGTCGGCATCGTCGGCGCGACCAACGCGCTGCAGAACGTCGGCTCGGTCCGCGCGCTCGGCATCGAAGCGGCGGTGGACGTCAAGCTCCCCGGCGGCTTCGGCGCTTTCGCATCGTACAGCTACAACGACACGACCTACCGCGACGACGTCGTCATCACCGCAGGTGGCGTCACCACGATCCGTGCTACCAGGGGCAAGACCGTGGTCGATACGCCCAAGCACCTGCTGCGCGGCGAACTGTCCTATGACAGCCAGACCGTGTTCGGCCGCATCGGGGTGAACTACATGTCTAAGCGCTACTTCACCTACCTCAATGACAAGGAAGTCCCGGGCCGTGCGCTGGTGGACGCGACCATCGGCTACCGCCTGAACATCGGCCAGCGTCAGCCGATCGAACTGCAAGTGAACGCCGTGAACCTGTTCGACAAGCGCTATGTCGCAACGATCGGGTCCAACGGCTTCGGCTTCAGCGGTGACAACCAGACCCTGCTCGCGGCCGCCCCGCGCCAGGTCTTCGTCACGCTCAAGGCGGGCTTCTGATGATGCGCGGCCTTTCCACCGCAAAGGCCCTGATCGCGGGCGTCGTGCTGCTTGGCAGCACGGCGCCCGTCGTCGCAAAGGCCGAACCTGTCCTGCTGATCTCGATCGACGGCCTTCGCCCCGGCGATGTGCTCGAAGCCGAAAAGCGCGGCCTCAAGATCCCGAACCTGCGCCGCTTTCTTGCAGAGGGCACTTACGCCACCGGCGTCATGGGCAACCTGCCGACCGTCACCTATCCCAGCCACACCACGTTGATCACCGGCGTCGCGCCTGCACGCCATGGCATCGTCTCCAACACCACGTTCGATCCGAAGCAGATCAACTACGGCGGGTGGTACTGGTTCGCGCAGGACATCAAGGCGCCCACGCTGTGGGATGCCGCCCACGCTGCCGGGCTTTCCACCGCCAACGTCCACTGGCCGGTCAGCGTCGGCGTGAAGTCGCTGACATACAATCTGCCGCAGATCTGGCGCTCGGGCCACGCTGACGACCGCAAGCTCGTCCGCGCGCTCTCGACCGAAGGTCTCTACGACGCTCTCGAACACGATTGCGGCGCCTATGCCGATGGCATCGACGAGGGCATTGCAGGGGATGAGACCCGCGCGAAGTTCGCCGTCCGCCTGATCGAGACGAAGAAGCCCGATTTTGTCACCGTCTATCTCGCCGCGCTCGATCACGAAGAGCACCTGTTCGGCCCCGGCAGCGCACAGGCCAATGCCGTGCTCGAACGCCTGGATGCCGCTGTCGGCCAGCTCGTCGCCGCCGAACTCGCCGCGCGCCCCGATGCGACCGTCGCTGTCGTCAGCGATCACGGTTTCGTCGGCACGGATATCGAGGTGAACCTGTTCCGTCCGTTCATCGACGCCGGGCTGATAAAGCTCGGACCCGATGGCAAGGTCGCCTCATGGGATGCCATGCCCTGGCCCTCGGGCGGCTCCATCGCCGTCGTCCTTGCCCGCCCGCAAGACCCGGCGCTGACCGGCATGGTCGCCGCGCTGCTCGACAAGCTGGCCGCAGATCCCAAGGCGATGATCGCCAGGGTCGCCACCCGCGCCGAGATCGAAAAGATGGGCGGCAACCCCGAGGCGAGCTTCTACGTCGACCTCAAGCCGGGCGCCCTTGCAGGCAACTTCGCCGCCGACGCGCCCCTCGCCAAGCCCTCGCGCTACAAGGGCATGCACGGCTATTTCCCCGCCATGCCCGAAATGCGCTCCACGTTCCTGATCATGGGCAAGGGCGTGGCCAAAGCACGCAACCTCGGCGAAATCGACATGCGCGCCATCGCCCCGACGCTGGCCAGACAGCTGGGCGTTGCCATGCCCGACGCGCAGGTTGCCCCGGCGTCAATTTCTGCCCGGTAATTCGGCAGGCGCTGTCGGGCGGCCTATCGCCCGGCAGCGCCGCCACTTCGGGTTACTTGTCATCCGTCAGGCGGGAATGTGCTGCCTGACAAGCTGCTGGATGGCATTGGGCACTTCGGGATCCTCGATCGTCGGAGGCACGCTCCAGGTCTCGCCATTGACGATCTTGCGCAGGAGGTTGCGCAGGATCTTGCCCGAACGCGTCTTTGGCAGGCCCGGCGCAATGAAGGCGATCTTCAGCGCCGCCACGGCACCAAGTTCCGATCGCACTGCGGCAACGACCCGCTTTTCCAGCGTCGCATCCGTGTCGAAGCCCGCGCGCGGCACGACGAAGGCCATCGGAACCATGCCCTTAATCGCATCTTCGGCGCCGATGACCGCGCATTCGGCCACGCCATCAACCGCCGCGACGATCTGCTCCATCTGTCCGGTGGACAGGCGGTGCCCCGCAACGTTGATGATGTCGTCGGTGCGCCCCATGATGTGGACGAAGCCGTCCTCGTCGACGAAGCCTGCATCACCCGTTTCGTAGTAGCCATCGAAGGAGGCGAAGTTCTTCGCGTAACCGGCATGGTTGTTCCACAGCGTTCGGAACGCGCCGGGCGCGAGCGGGGCCTTGATGACCACGGCGCCGCTATGCCCCACCGGCACAGGGTGCCCGCCTTCGTCGAGGATCGCGAAGGCATAGCCGGGCACCGGAAAGCCCGCGCTGCCGCGCTTACGGCGCAGGTCGCCCAGTGCAAAGCACGAGGCGATTGCCGGCCAGCCGAGTTCGGTCTGCCACCAGTGATCGATGACCGGCAGGCCGGACTTGTCCTCGAGCCAGCCGATGGTGTCGGGATCGGCGCGTTCGCCTGCGAGGAATATGGCCTCGCACTGGCCCGTGCCGATCTGCGCAAGGAACGTCGCGTCAGGGTCTTCCTTGCGGATCGCGCGGATGGCTGTGGGTGCGGTGAAGAAGGTCTTCACGCCGTGCCGCTCGATCACGCGCCAGAAGGTGCCGGGATCGGGCGTACCGACCGGTTTGCCTTCGAACAGCACGGTGGTCGCGCCGACGAGCAGCGGCGCATAGACGATATAACTGTGGCCCACGACCCAGCCGACGTCCGATGCGGCCCAGAAGGTATCGCCTTCGCCGATGCCGTAGATGTTCTGCATCGACCAGGCGAGGGCCACTGCATGCCCACCGTTCTCGCGCACCACGCCCTTGGGGGTGCCGGTCGTGCCCGAAGTGTAGAGAATATAGAGCGGATCGGAAGATGCCACCGGCACGGGCGCGGGAACCGGATCATCCGCAGTCGCCGCGCGCAGGGCCTGCCAATCGAGATCGCGCGGTCCGGACAGATCGCCGGGCAGCCGTTCGCGCTGGAACACGACGACGCGCTCCAATTGGTGATGCGCAAGCTTGAGCGCTTCGTTGACCATCGGCTTGTAGGCAATTGTGCGACTGCCCTCGATACCGCAAGAGGCGGTCAGAAGCACTTTGGGGCTGGCATCGTCGATGCGCTTGGCCAGTTCGAGCGGGGCAAAGCCACCGAAGACGACGGAATGGATCGCGCCAAGCCGCGCGCAGGCGAGCATGGCGAAGACCGTCTCGGGGATCATCGGCATGTAGATGATGACCCGGTCACCCTTGCCCACCCCGAGCGAGGCCAGCATGGCGGCGACACGGCCGGTTTCGGCGAGAAGTTCGGAATAGCTGTAGCGGCGGATCGTCGAGGTGACCGGGCTGTCATAGACCAGAGCGATGGCATCGCCGCGCCCTGCCGCAACGTGGCGGTCGAGGCAGTTGTGGGCGGTGTTGAGCGTGCCGCCCGGAAACCAGCCTTCGCCTTCTGCGAAAGTGGCGGATGGTGGCGTGACCCAGTCCAGCGCCTTGGCTGCTTCGCCCCAGAAGCCTTGCGGATCGTCGATGCTGGCCTGCCATGCCCGGTTGTATGCTTCGCTCATGTCCTCACCCGACTCTTGAAACGGTTGGAGCGGGTATCGGCGCAAACCGCTACCCGCTCCAGTAAGACCTTAGTCGTCAATGCTGCGCTTGTAGGTTTCCGGCAGGAACACCAGACCGATCACGCAAGTGGCGGCGGCAACGATCACCGGATACCAGAAGCCGTGGTAGATATCCCCGTTGGCCGCCACCATGGCAAAGCCGATGGCGGGGAGCAGACCGCCGAGCCAGCCGTTGCCGATGTGGTAAGGCAGGCTCATCGAGGTGTAGCGGATGCGGCTGGGGAACAGCTCGACCAGCATTGCCGCGATCGGGCCATAGACCATGGTCACCAGCAGCACGAGGTAGAACAGGATCGCCACGACCAGCGGCTTGTTGATCTGGTCGGGGTTGGCCTTGGCCGGATAGCCGACCTTGGCAAGTTCACCCTCGACCGCAGGCTTGGCCTCGACCGCAGGCTTGTCCCCCTCGGCCGGCTTTGCCGCCACGGCGGGAGCGCCGACGACCTTGGCGGTGAAGGCGGCAATGGCAGCCTTCTTCTCGTCGCCCGAGACCTTCGACGGATCGGGAGCGACGATGGTGGTGCCGCCGATCTGGATCGAGGCGATCGTGCCCGCCGGAGCAGCGACGTTCTCGTAGTTCACGGCCGCCTTGGCGAGCGCGTTCTTGACGATGTCGCAGCTGGTCGTGTCGAACTTGTTCGCGCCGACCGGATCGAACTGCGATGAGCACTCCGCTGGATTGGCCATGACCTTGACCGGCGCATTGGCCTGGGCATGGGCGAGGGCCGGGTTGGCGGCTTCGGTCAGTGCCTGGAAGGTCGGGAACATGGTCAGTGCGGCCAGCGCACAACCGCTGAGGATGATCTTCTTGCGGCCGATCTTGTCCGAGAGCCAGCCGAAGAACAGGAAGAACGGCGTGGCGCAGGCAAGCGCGATGATGATCAGCATGTTGGCGGTCAGACCATCGACCTTGAGCATCTTTTCAAGGAAATACATCGCGTAGAGCTGGCCGGTGTACCAGACAACGGCCTGACCCGCGATGGCGCCGAAGAAGGCGATCAGCACGATCTTCAGGTTCTTCCATTCGCCAAAGGCTTCGCCCAGCGGCCGCTTGGAAGAGGTGCCTTCGTCCTTCATCTTCTGGAACACGGGCGATTCATGCAGCTTGAGGCGGAGCCACAGGCCAACGCACAGGAACAGGCCCGAGAGCAGGTATGGCACGCGCCAGCCCCAGTCCTTGAACGCCTCCTCGCCCACGCCGGTAACCGGCGAGCGCACGAGAATGACGATGAGCAGGGCCATCGCAAGACCTGCGGTAGCCGTGATCTGGATCCAGCTGGTGTAGAGCCCGCGTTTTCCTTCGGGGGCGTGCTCGGCAACGTACGTCGCCGCGCCGCCGTATTCGCCACCAAGGGCAAGACCCTGGAACATGCGCAGCACCACCAGCATGATAGGCGCGGCCACGCCGACGCTTTCATAAGTGGGCAGGCAGCCGACGAGGAAGGTCGAAAGGCCCATGACCAGCAGGGTCACGATGAAGGTATAGCGACGGCCGACCATGTCGCCGATGCGCCCGAACACCAGCGCGCCGAACGGGCGGACGATGAAGCCTGCGGCAAAGACTAGCAGCGCCATGATGAACGATGTGGTCGGATTTAGGCCGGTCAGGAACTTGGCCGCGATGATCGCGGTGAGAAGTCCGTAGAGGTAGAAGTCATACCACTCGAACACCGTGCCGAGCGACGAGGCAGTAATGATCAGCTTCTCGCTGTGGGTGGCCTTGTGATGCTTCGGCAAAGCCGAAAGATCATCCGTAATCGGAACGTTGGACATATCCTCTCCCCCTTTTTCTGGTGGGCTCTCAGAAACCGTACTTGGCGGCGAATTCGATGCGATCGAGCGCGCCGCTCGCACCGTTGACGAGCTTGCGCTCACCGTGCCGGACCTCGATCCCGAGGTCGACATTCTTTATCGGCGACCAGAACAGGTTGCCGGCAAGGCTCCAGGCCTGCTTGTTGTAGGTGCCGACCATCGCGGCGGTCAGGGCATCGGCGTATGTCACGCGCTGCCAGCTGCCCATCAGGTTGGCGCGAAGTCCCGGTGCAATGCCGATGCGCGCGGCCAGCATCGCCGAAGCGACGGTGACGTTCTCGAGCTTCCCTGTGGCACCGACGAACACGGCGTCCGGAGCGAAGTTGACGCCGATGTAACGCCCGGCTCCCTGTCCGTAAGTCGCCATGAAGCGCAAGTCGCTGACCTTGGCGTCATCGAGAAACAGCTTGCCCGCGGCACTCACGCCCCAGCCAAAGCGGCTGTCGGCAACGCCGTTGGTCTCGACACGCAGTTCGCGGGCAAGGGCTGCTAGCGAAAGTTCGCCCTTCTTGCCGCTCCACGCAAGGCGTGCGGCGAAATCGGGAATGCGGTCGTCACCGTTTTCGACGAGCGTTGCAGAGCCTGCTGTCGCGGTCGCGCTTTCCGGGTTTTCGGCAGAGACATGCAGGGTCAGCCCGTCGCCTACCTTGGTCGAATAGCGGATGACCGGCTGGCGCACGAAGACGGTGCCTTCGGTGGTGCCGACGTAGTCGGTACTTTCCGGCAGCGCCCCGGTGTACTGGAAGGTCGACCAGTCCTGACCGAAGGTCCATTTGTCGAACTGCAGGTAGGCGCGGCGCAGGGCGAGGTTGTAGCCGTTGGTTGTGCGCTGCGTGCCTTGCGTGCCGGGCGAGGTCTCGAAGTCGGTCTCGACGTAACCCTTGAGGCTGTGGCCTGCGACGGTCGTATCGAGGTTCAGCCAGAAGCGCGACTGGCGCGCGCTGAAATCCTGTTCGCGTGCGGAGTGAGCACCGCCCACGGGAATCTGCTGCGGCAGCCAGAAATCCCGCCCGAACGCGTTGTTGGCGACTTCCCCATCGCTGAAGCGGCTGTTCGTGGCCACGAGCTTGATCCAGCCACCAAGCTTGACCGTGGTCGCGCCGACCCTGAAGCCTTCAGGCTGCGGCCTGGCTTCGAGCGCGGCGACCTTGGCAGTCGCGGCGTCTGCCTTTGCCGAAGCGGCCTCGGCGACTTCGACGGCCTGCCCTACCTGGACCACGCTCGCGGCGCTGGCTTGCTGTGCGCGCGCCTCCTGCAGATCCTTCTTCATCGCGGCCATCTCTGCCTCGAGCCTTTCGAGCCGGGCAACAAGCTCGGCTTCGCGCTGCGATGGTGCGGCGGCATGGGCCAGCGTCGGCAAGCTCAGGCTTGTAGCGGCAAGGAGCAAGGACAGATTCCTCGCGATCTTCACAGACATCATTCCCTCTCCAGGTGTGCGCACTTCGCACTTTCCGGATTGCAGCCTCGGCGCGAATGGCCGTTCCCGACAGAGCGCGATTGGTCGTAGCCATTCGACCAAAGTCGCGGGTCCCGGTGTCGGTCTGCCATGCGAAACAGCGGACTTGCCGATGTCGAGCCAGCAGATAAGCTGTGCCGGAACGGAGCGCGTTCGACCTTTGCCGCAGGGCGAGGGCAGATCGTCCTGGCGGGGGAGTGATGTGAGCGAGACAATTCTGGTTGCCGACGATCATCCGCTGTTCCGGCAGGCGTTGGCGCTTGCGGTCGCAAATGTTGCGCCGCGGGCACGTGTGGTGGAGGCCGGAACTCTCACCGCTGCTGCGCGCGCCGCCAGCGAAGCGCCGGACCTTGCGCTCATCACACTGGATCTCAAGATGCCCGGCGCAATCGGATATTCCGGCATTGCACTGCTTCACGCCGAACGGCCGGATGTCCCCATCCTTGTCGTTTCGAGTGCAGAAGGCGCCAAGGTTGCCGACGAGGCGCGAGCCTTTGGTGCGGTAGGCTTCCTGCGCAAGGATTCCGATCTTGCCCGGATCGAGGATGCGATCCGCAGCGCGCTGGGCGGGGCAGCGCCCGCGCAGGTGAGCGCCGAGCCGGTCGAGGAGGTCCGCCGCGAAGTTGCCAACCTGACGCCGACCCAGCTGAAGGTGCTTCTGGCCGTGCTGGACGGCAAGCTGAACAAGCAGATCGCCTATGATCTTGGCATGAGCGAATCCACGGTAAAGGCGCACATGACCGCGATCATGCGCAAGCTCGATGTCCAGAACCGCACGCAGGCCGCGCTGATCGCCCGTTCACTCGGGCTCGATCTGACCAGCTGAGGCACACTCGGCAAGGAACGCTTCCAACGCCTGCGGAGACGCCGGCTTCACGAACAGGGGCACGCGCCGCATGCGCAGCCGATTGCGCAAGGCAGGGCCGCTTTCCGCCGAGATCATCGCTACGGCGAGCGACGCATTGCGCGAGCGTGCCTGATCGAGAAGTCGCAGGCCGTCTTCACCGGCATCGAGGTGATAGTCGGCGAACAGGACGTCGACTTCCATCACCCGGGGGAGGGCGTCCTCCGCCTTGCGCAGGCCAATGGCGATATGGCCCAGCCCTTCGATCATGGCGACGGTTGCCTCGACAATGTCCGGATCGTTGTCGACGACCAGCACGCGAAGCTGGCGCTCCATGGCGCGGTTCGCAACCGACGGCGCGTCAGGACGCGGCGCATTGGCCCCGGCAATCGCGAAGGCGGGCATGAAGATGCTGAAGCGGCTGCCTTGACCCTCGGTCGATGCGACCTCGATCCTCGCACCGAGCAGGCGGACGATGCGATCGACAATGGCAAGGCCCAGCCCGAGACCTTCGGCTTCCACGGCGCCGATGCGGGTGAATTCGGCAAAGATCTCGCGCTGCCGGTCGGCCGGAATGCCGACGCCGCTGTCGATCACGTCGATCCGCAGATCGCTCACCCTCCGGCGCACGCCCACCACCACGCCGCCATCTGTGGTGTAGCGTATCGCGTTGGTCACCAGATTCTGCATGACCGATCGCAGCAGACCCGGATCGGTCATCACTGATCCGGACATCGGCCCCAGGCGCAGGCCAAGCCCCTTCTCTTCGGCCAGTGGGCGCAGCGTTTCGACCACTTCGTCGAGCAACGGGGCGAGTTGGACAGGTTCAGGGCTCGGCTGCACCCCGCCTGCATCAAGCTTCGAGATGTCCAGCAGCGCGCGCAGCAAGGCTTCTGCCGAAATGATCGAGCGGTCGACCTTGCGGGCGAGCATCTGGCCGGGGCCCTCGAGATTGCGCTCGAGAGCCGACACGAACAGCCGCGCGGCATGAAGGGGCTGGAGCAGGTCGTGGCTTGCCGCAGCAAGGAAGCGGGTCTTCTCCTGCGTGGCCGAAGCCAGCTGCCTGTTCACCTCGCTCAACTCGCGGGTCCGCTCATCCACCCGCCGTTCCAGTTCCTCGAGCGTACGGTTGAGTTCGCGGCGGACTTCGGCTTCGTCGGTGATATCGGTGAACGAGGTCAGGTAGCCCCCGCCGGGCATCGGCCCTCCCACCGACTTGATCACGCGACCGTCGCGGTGCACGCGCTCGGAAGCATAGGCCCGGCGAGCCCGCAGGTGGTGGATGCGCTTGTCCACTTCGACTTGCGTCGAGCCGGGAAAACTGCCGCGCAAGATATTGTACCGTATCAGTTCTGCAATCGGAACGCCGGCCCGGACCAGACCCGGCGGATAGTCGAAGAGTTCGACGTAGCGGGTATTCCACGCAACGAGGTTGAGGTCGGCATCGATGACGCTGACGCCCGATTGCAGGTTTTCGAACGTCGCAGCCAGCAACTGGCGCGAGAAGCTCAGCGATTGGCCTCCCTCGTCAAGCAGCCGCGTGACGTCCTCGACGCTCATCCGCGCACCGGCCAGCGCCGAGGCGACAAGGGTGCGTGCCGAGGAATTGCCGATCACCCCCGAGATCATGTCCTGCGCAAGGCGTGCCGAGTAGCGATCGACCGGTTGTCCGTGACGGTCGGCGGGAAAGGCGGCAGCAGCGCGCTCCTCGCCGACGAAGCGCGCGATCAGCGATGCCAGATCGCCGATGTTGGCGATTTGCCGATTGCCGGAGAACAGCTTTGGCAGCCGTGGCGCACGCCCTTTGCGCGCCCGTGCCAGTGCAAGGACCACGAGATTGGCACTCAGGCTCCAGGCAACGCCATGGACCAGCGGGCTCGCATTCCCGATACCCAGCAGGCGGACCGGATCGAACAGGGTTCCTTCCAGCGCGGCCAGCCATTGTGCGGGCATGACGGGCGGAAGCGCCAGAGTGTAGAGCCACAACACGAGGCCCGTCAGCAGGCTTGCCCGTGCCGCCACGGGGTCGTGGCCGGGCGATGATACCGCCATCAGGAGATGCGGCACGAACTGGACCATTGCGGCAAAGGCGACGAGACCGATCGAGGCCAGTGAACGTGCCGGATCGACAAGCAGCGCCCACAACAGGGCGAGCACGACGATGCCGACGATCGCTCCGCGCCGGACCGTGAGCATCCGGCGGCCCAGATCGCCCGCCTCGGCCTGTCCTTCGCTGCGCAGGAGAGCCGGAAAGATCAAGTCGTTGGAAACCATGATCGCAAGCGCAGTGGCATCGACGATCACCATGGCCGAGCCGGCGCTGAGGCCTCCGAGGAGTGCTGCAACCGCCACCGGGCCGTAGCCGCCGCTTGCGGGCAACAGCAGCACGTAGCGATCGGGCGATGTGCCTGACGGGAGCGCGACGAGTCCGGCAAGCGCAATCGGAACGACCAGCGCCGCCATCGCCAGAATGTAGAGCGCAAGGCCCACACGCGCTCTGGGCAGGTCGCGTGCCGAGTGCGCTTCGGCGAGCCCCATGTAGAACTGCCGCGGCAGGACGATGATCGCGAAGGCCGAGACCAGCGCGATCACCACGGTCTCGGTCGTCACGTGATCGGGGGCGAACTCGCGGCCCATCTCCTGCAGGCCCCGGGCAAGGGCCGGACCGTCTGCATCGAGCAGAACCAGGACCGAGACGACGCCGACCATGGCCAGCGCAACGAACTTGATCAGGGACTCGAGCGCGATCGAGAAGACAAGCCCTTCGCTGCGGCCCGCGATTTCGTAGCGCCGGGCACCGAACAGAATGGCGAAAGCCGTCAGTACCACGGCGCTGGCAACCATGACCGGCACTGCTACATCTTGCCCGGAGGTCGCTGCAAATGCCGTTCCGATGGAGCGGAGTTGCAACGCGACATAGGGGATCGTGCCACAAAGCGCGATCACCGTGATCAGGCGGGCAACGCCCGAGTCATGGCCGAAGCGCGCGGCGATGAAGTCGGAAATGGTCGATGTGCGTTCGCGCTGAACTTCCTCTGCCAGCCGGGCAAGGAAGCGCGGAGCGAGCAGAAGCAGCAGCGCAGGCGCAGCATATATCGGCAGGTAGTTCCAGCCCTGGCTCACCGCCGTGCCGACCGAGCCGTAGAACGTCCAGCTGGAGCAATAGACGCCAAGCGCAAGAGTATAGGCGCCATGTCGCAGCCGCGCCTGATATCGCCAGCGCACGCGTCCGCGCTCGGTCATTGCGGCAACGCCGAACATCAGCGCGAACAGCGCCACGGTCATCACTGCTGCAATCTGCGCGCTCATTCCGCCGTCAACGTCCCCCGTGGGATTGACGCTAGGCCTGCAAAGGCAGGAACGGCAAGGGCAAAACCTTCGCAGCGCCGGCCGCCACCGGAATCGGGATCAGTGCTCCGGATTGAAGTGATCGGCCAGTTCTCCGGGGCCGAACCCATGGGTGTAGGACTGCGGGTCGAGAGGCAGCATGGTGGCATTCCATCGCTCCCACCCCGCCTTGAGGTCGGCAAACGCGTCAGGCTCACGATCCTTGAGATTGGCGCGCTCCAGCGGATCGGCGGCCACGTCGAACAGGAATTCGTTCTCGCCGATCTTGAGGTACTTGCGATTCCCGCGCCGCGCAGCGCGTTGGGCATGGTTCTTGTAGCGCCAGAACAGCGTCCGCTGCGGCAAGGCCTGACCGGTCAGGGCGGGACGAATATCGATACCGTCGCTGGGATAGGCCGGGTCAGGCGCTGCCCCTGCTGCCCCAAGGAACGTGGGCAGCCAGTCCATCGAGATGATCTGTGCATCGCTCGTGGAGCCAGCCTTTGTTACGCCGGGCCAGCGCACGATGGCGGGGATGCGCAGGCCGCCTTCGAGCAGCTCGGTCTTGCGGCCGCTGAACGGCCAGGTGTCGGAGAAGCGTTCGCCGCCATTGTCGCTGGTGAACACCACGATGGTATCCTCCTCGGCTCCGCTGGTCTTGAGCGCGGCGAGCACGCGTCCGATCTGGTAATCGAGGCGGCGGACCATGGCGGCATAGATCGCCGCGCTGCCACCGTCGAAGTGGAACAGGGCCCGGGGGTCCTTGATTTTGGCGATGCGCGCGGATTCGCTGGCGTCGTCAGGCCCTTCCCAGGGCCAGTGCGGCGCGGTGAAGTGGAGCGACATGAACCATGGCGCTTTCCCTGCAGAGGCCTCGCGAATCTCGGCAATCGCGCGGTCGGCGAGCAGGTCGGTCAGGTAGCCTGCCTGCTCGACCGGCGTCGGTCCGTCCCACAGGTCGAGCTGGCCGTTGCTCGTTGCGTGAGTGTAGTAGTCCACCCCGCCGCTGCGGATGCCCCAGAAGGTGTTGTAGCCGCTCTTGAGCGGGTCGAAATCGGGCAGGCTGCCAAGGTGCCACTTGCCGATCAGCGAGGTGCGATAGCCCGCCTTGGCGAGCAGCGATGGCAGTGTCGGGTGCGATGGCGGCAGGCCGATATTCGGGCGGAAGGCGAGGGGCTCTTCAAGGCCCACGGGCAAGCGGTACTGATAGCGCCCGGTGATCAGCCCGACCCGCGTTGCCGTGCAGACGGCACTGTTGGCATAGGCACTGGTGAAACGCAGGCCTTGCGCCGCCAGCTTGTCGAGCACCGGCGTCTCGAAATCGCGGCGGCCGTAGCAGGAGAGGTCGGCAAAGCCGAGGTCGTCGGCCATGATGTAGAGGATGTTGGACTGGCGTGCGCGCTTGCGGGCAATCGCGGGCGCAGCACTTAGGGCCAGAGTAGCGGCGGCACCCCCGATGGTAGCGCGGCGGGTGAGATTGAAGGTCGAAGTCATGGTGCGGTCCGTGGTTGCTGCTGGCAGGTGGACCTGCGCGTGGTCGCGTAAGGCAGAATGAGCCTATCGCCGCGCAGATCAATGTCTATTAGATCGATAGACAATTGATCTTGTCTGTCGGGTAGTTTTCCTTTTGCGTTGAAATGGCTCGCACCCGGTTGACCGGAAAGACTCAACTAGATAGGTAGAGATTAACCCGCATGGCTCCCAGTGATCAGGCCGGCATGCAGTTCGAGGGTCCTGATCCGCGGCATTTGATCGGGAAGCAGCTTGCTCCGCGTTACCAACCGCTAAAGCGCGCGATGCTGGGGCGACAGCGCCAGGCATCGTGTTCCCCTCAACCAGAGGTGATACGATGCAGACTATCATGACCATCCGCGCCTGACGCGTACCTGACAGCCGACAGCACGATCCGCGCAACCCACGAGGGGCGCGGCCCGCGTCCTGCGGCCTTCCATTCATAACGCCAGCTCGGCGCCGATCCGCACGGGTCGCCGCCCGGAGGAGTGCGTCATGCGACCGCTTACCAGTTCCGATCTCGCGGAACTGGCCCGGTATCCCGCGTCCCTGCAGCAGACGATTGTTGCCCTTTGCGGCGTCGCCCCCGGCGACACGCAGCGCGAAACCGTGCCCGTTCCATCCACTTTCAACCGCCGCAACAGCAGCGCGGCAGCATACTTGGGTTCAGGGAAGTAACAGAATGAAAACGATTTTTCTCAAGGCACAGCGTCCGCTCATCCTCTCGGGCGTGGCCATTGCAGCGCTTCTGAGCGCAGGTCCCGGCTTTGCGGCCGAGACCGACGGCGCGGCGGAGGCAGCGGTCCCGGCCGCTGCCGCCGATGCCGCAGACGGCGGCGAGGCCATCGTCGTCACCGCCTCGCGCCGCCGTGACGAGAACGTCCAGGACGTTCCCGTCGCGATCAGCGTGATCAGTGCCGATGCGCTTGAAAAGCGGGGTGATTTCACGCTCGGCCAGATCCAGCAGCAGGTGCCAAGCCTGCAGGTGTTCAGCTTCAACCCGCGCAACACCAACATCAACATTCGCGGCCTCGGCTCCAACGTCGCGCTGACCAACGACGGGCTGGAGAACGGCGTCGGCTTCTACATCGACAACGTCTATTACGGGCGCGTCGGCCTCTCGCAGTTCGATCTGGTCGACCTGCAGGGCATCGAAGTGCTGCGCGGGCCCCAGGGCACGCTGTTCGGCAAGAACACCACCTCGGGCGTCATCAACATCACCTCGCGCAAGCCGAGCTTCGATCCGGAATTCTCGGGCGAGGCGAGCATCGGCAACTACGGCTTCCGCCAGATCCGCGCCTCGGCCTCGGCCGGTATCGTGCCCGATCTGCTGGCCGTGCGCCTTTCCGGTGCGATCAGCGGCAACGACGGCTTCCTGTTCAACAAGACCACCAAGACCCGCGCCCAGAACTACCGCAACGAAAGCATTCGCGGGCAGCTGCTGTTCACGCCCGAGCCCGACTTCGAGGTGCGGATCATCGGCGACTACGCCAAGCAGGAGCAGGACCATGTGCTCTCGGTCTTTGCAGACCTGCACACGACTTATGCCAATGGCGCGACCATCCCCAACAACTTCGCCCTGCGCGCCGCCCGCTTCCCCGGCTACACGCTGCCCGCCTTCAAGCCGTTCGACCGCATCGGCGAGGCCGACAGTCACTATCAGTCGAACATGGAAGGCTATGGCGTTTCGGGCGAGGTCAATTGGGACTTCGGCGGCGCCGCGCTGACCTCGATCACCGCCTATCGCTGGTGGGACTGGAACCCGGCCAACGACGGCGACAGCACCTCCTTGCCGATTACCACCAAGGCGCAGCAGGCCAACCGCCAGCGCCAGTTCAGCCAGGAACTGCGGCTCGCCTCCAAGGGCAACCGCACGGTCGATTACGTCATCGGTGCCTACTACTTCTGGCAGATCGTCAAGGGTTATGGCGCGACCCGCTATGGGCCGGCTGCGGCGCTGTGGAACCTGCCCGCCGCCAACCAGACGATCGCCAATGCCGCACTCGACGGCTTCGAGGCCAATTCCACCTCGACGCCCGAAACGCGCACCTTTGCGCTGTTCGGCCAGACCGACTGGCACTTGTCCGATGCGCTGACGCTGACCACGGGCCTGCGCTGGACGCATGAGAAGAAGTCGGGCGCGTTCAGCCAGTTCTGGGTCGACGGCGCGGACCTCTCCGGCTTCACCCCGGCGCAGATCACCGAAATCAACGCCATCCGGACGCAGTTCAATCCGGTCACGAGCTTTTCGACAAAGTTCAGCGAGAACAACCTCTCGGGGCTGGTGACGCTGAACTGGAAGGTCTCGCCCGATGCCAACATCTACGCGACCTATTCGCGCGGCAACAAGTCGGGCGGGCTCAACCTGACGGCACTGCCCGCAGGCATCCAGCCCGAAGTCGCGCCGGAAAAGGTCGATGCCTTCGAACTGGGCTTCAAGTCGCAGTTCCTCGATCGCCGCGCCACGCTCAATGCCGCCGCGTTCTGGACCGAGATCCGCGATTACCAGACCGCGATCACCGAGCAGGTGGCCAACGCCGTGACCTTCCGGCAGTACATCGCCAACATCCCCAAGGTGCGCTCGCGCGGCATCGAGGGCGACTTCGCCTTCCGCGCCAGCGACGCGCTCTCGTTCACCGCTTCGGCCAGCTACACCGACGCCAAGTACGTCGAATATGCCAATGCTCCACAGGCGGTGGAGAACCTCAATCTCGGGGGAATTCAGGACCTTTCTGGGAAGCCGCTGTCCGGCGTGCCCAAGTTCGCCTGGTCGGTGGGAGCAGATGCCGCCGCACCGCTCGGCAGCATCGGCGGGCGGGAAATCAGCCTCTATGGCCATGCAGACTATGCCCACCGGTCGAGTTTCAACACCTCGGCCACCAACTCGGCCTGGGCGCAAGTGCCCGGCTTCGGCATCGCCAACGCCCGCATCGGACTGAAGACCGATGACGGTCTGTGGGACCTGTCGCTCTGGGCGCGCAACCTGCTGAACGAAGACTACTTCCTCAACCTCTCCGCTGCGAACACCGGCGTGGTCACTGCCCAGGCGGGCGAGCCGCGCACTTACGGCGTCACGCTGCGGACGCGCCTGTGAGGACCCGCACATGACCCGGCACTCCACCGCCCGCTTCCACCGCCTCGCTGCGATCTACGTGCCCGTAACAGCGGCCGCACAGCCCGTCGCAGCCTGGCTCCCCGCCATCCTCGCGCGTGATTACGGCGTGCCGCTGACGCTGGTCGGCACGCTCTATCTCGCGGGCCAACTGCTCAACTGCCTGCTCGACCCGGTCGTCGGCGCGCTGAGCGACCGGACGCAGAGCCGGTTCGGCAGGCGGCGTCCCTGGATTGCGGGCGGCGGGGTGCTCTTTGCGGGAGGCGCAGCGCTGCTGTTCTTCCCGCCCTCAAGCCCCGGCGTCGGCTGGCTGACCGTAGCGCTTGCTGCCTACTACGCAGGTCTTGCCCTGCTCTCCACGCCCCTGCTTGCGTGGAGCGGCGAGATCGCGCCCGACTACAACGACCGCACCCGCGCCGCCTCGATCTTCACCCTGTGGCAATCGGTCGCGCTGGTCGGCGCGCTCGGCCTTGCTGCACTGGCGCAGCACTTGCGGCCCGGCGACGGGAAGCTTCAACTCACGCTGTTCGGCCTGCTCGTGCTGGCAACCGCCCTTCCGGCGCTGTGGCTCACCCTGTCCAATCGCGACGAGAGCCAGCCTGTGCTCCTTTCCGCCCCGCTCTCCCCCGCGGCTGCCCTGCGCGCCGTATTCGGCAATCCGCTGCTGCTGCGGGTGCTCGCGTCCGACGCTGCTGTGCGCGCCGGGCAGGGCATCCGCACCACGCTGCTGCTGTTCTACGTGACCTTCTATCTCGGGCGTCCCGAGTGGGGCGCCGGGCTGTTCCTGTTCCAGTATGCGTTCGGCATGCTTTCGGCGCCGATCTGGCAGCGCATCGGCGTCCGGCTCGGCAAGCGTGACGCCGCCATCCTTGCCGAAGTGCTGCAGGCCCTGATCAACCTCGGTCTGGTGCTGACCACGCCCGACCGGTTCTGGCTGGTCCTCGCGCTCGCCTTGGCACAGGGTCTGACGCAGGGTTCGGGCAACATCATGCTGCGCTCGATGGTTGCGGACGTTGCCGACAAGTATCGCGCCGACACCGGCGAGGAGCGGGCAGGGCTGTACTATTCGGTCTTCGGGCTGGCCGACAAGATCGGCGGCGCGCTTGCCGCCGGGATCGCCCTGCCGCTCGTCGCCTGGTTCGGCTTCGACCCGAAGCTTGCGACCAACAGCCCGGCTGCGCTGCAGGGCGTGCTGCTGGTCTTCGCGCTCGGCCCTGCGCTTGCCCATGCCCTTTCCGCCGCTCTCGTCTCGGGCTTCTCGCTCGATGCGCAGCAGCACCAAGCCATTCGCCGCCGTCTGGACTCCGCTGCCGACCCCGCGCTCCAGCCTGCCGAATAATCCCCCCGATCTCCAATCCCCTCAAGGAGTACCTGCCATGAATGCCATCACCACTTATGCCAATGCCAAGGACCCCAGTTCCCCGCTCGAGATCGTACCGATCACCGGGACGATCGGCGCGGAAATCCGGGGCGTTACCCTCTCGGGCGACCTCGATGCGACGACCGTGCAGGCGATCAAGGATGCCGTCGTCCGCCACAAGGTCGTGTTCTTCCGGGGCCAGAAGGAGCTGGACGATGCCCGCCACGAAGGCTTTGCCTCGCTGTTCGGCGATCCGGTGGCACACCCGACTGTTCCGGTGGCCGAAGGCTCGCGCTACCTGCTCGAACTCGATAGCAAGGAAGGCTATGCCGCATCGAGCTGGCATACCGACGTCACCTTCGTCGATGCCTATCCCAAGGGCTCGATCCTGCGCGCGATCACCATTCCCGAAGCAGGTGGCGATACCGTCTGGGCAAATGGTGAGACAGCCTATGAAAGCCTGCCGGAAACCCTGCGCCAGCTGGTGAACAACCTCTGGGCCGTCCACACCAATCTCTATGACTATGCCACCGTGCTCAATGCTCCCAAGGGAGACGACAGCGAGCGCGAGCGCACCAACTTTCACAAGAGCGTGTTTGCCTCGACGGTTTACGAGACCGAACATCCGGTCGTCCGCGTCCACCCCGTATCGGGCCAGCGCAGCCTGTTGCTCGGCCACTTCGTCAAGCAGTTCGTCGGGCTGAACCAAGCGGATTCGCAGCGCCTGTTCCAGATCCTTCAGGACCACATCACCCGGCCTGAAAACGTCGTGCGCTGGCGCTGGCAGCCGGGCGACGTGGCGTTCTGGGACAACCAGTCGACCCAGCACCGCGCCGTCGCCGACTTCGGCCTGCAGCGCCGCACCCTGCGTCGTGCCACTATCGCGGGCGAAGTGCCGGTCGGCATCGACGGCCGCCACAGCCGCACCGTGCGCAAGGAGAAGGCCACCGAATACCAGCCTGCGTGAGCGCAGGTGAGCGGGGTGGCGGCCCTCACCGCCGCCCCGCACCCATTGAGCGCATCTTCGCTCTTCGCCGTGAAGCGTGCGCAAGAACAGAGTGGCACGGCGCCCTTTTCGGAACCGTGCCACTCCATCGCGACGAACTCGCTCAGTTCTTGCGCGGTTCGGCCTTGCCCTGCTGCTGCTGCGCAACCTGCTTGATCTGGCCTTCGCCCATTGCCGAGACGACCGCGTTGCCGCTGCCGCTGAAGTTGGCGGCGGGCAGCAGCGCCTTCTCGCCATCGACCTTGACCAGCAGCGAGCGCACCTGCCCGCGACCGTCGGCGATGACTTCGCGCACCTTGCCGATCTTTTCGCCATCGGGGCCAAGCACGGTCATGCCCTTGCTCAGCGAGAATGCACCATTGGCCGAAGACGCAAGGCTTCCTGCCAGTGCAAGCGAGCCGGAGCCATAGGAAGTCGCCGCGCTGCCGGCGCCACTTGCGGCTCCGCTGGCCGACCCTGCAGCATTCCCAGCCATCGCACGGCCGCTCGAAGCCAGCGATCCTGCCGTCTCGGCTCCGCCACGCACGGTGCCCCGCGCAGTGCTGCCCACCTGTCCGGCGGCCGAACGCACTGCATCGGTGCCGATCAACTGTGCATCGGCGCTGCCGGCAGCCGAGCCTGAGCCACTGGCCGAACCGCTGGTGCCGACCATCCGGCTGGGCGTGGAAAGCGCCTGACCGACGCTGCCGGTCAGCGAACCATCGGCATTGCCATCGGCGTGGACCTTGCCACTCTTGCGGTCGACCGACTTGTTGGCCGATGCGCGGCCCTTGCCATTGACCGTTCCGCGCGTGGTGTTCTCGATGCTGCCCATCGGATCGCCAATGGTGCCGCCCCCGATCGTGCCACCGTTCAGGGTGCCGCCAAGCGTCCCGCCGATTCCGCCGCCAAGCGCGCCGCCCAGGCCGCCGCCAGCGCCGCCAAGGATCTGGGCCTGTGCGGCAGGGGCGGCCAGCAGCAGGAGTGCGGTCGAAGTTGCCAGAAATGCACGCATCTCGATTTTCCTTTCCTCGAACTGTCCGAGGCGTCGCGTTGACTGCCTCTCGAAAGGAAAACGGATCGCGTCAGAGGTTTAATGCATGGCTTCGCAAAATTTTTTCAGCGCGTCGGCCTACAGATGGTGCAGAGCAGGCCCCGGCCATAGGTGCCGTCTGCCCCGCGCGGGCCCAGATCGATGGCTTCGGCATCAAGTCGCGCCCTGATATTGCCGCCCATGGCAAGCGCCGCCCGGGATGCCACCAGCGGCGTTGAAAACGAGGTGCCCCGCACTCTCACCCTACGTCCCGCAGCATTGGTCGCGAACAGGTCGGCACCGGGCGCGGCGTAATCGAGATGCAGTGCGCGCCCTGCCTCGATCAGCGCACGATTGCGCCCGTCCACGGCGGTCACCGCCAGCACGCCGGGGTAGGAGGCAGGGTAGGCGGGTGGCGCTGCCGGACCATCGTTGCCCACCGCCGCCACGATCACCGCACCCCGCCGCTGCGCCGCCGCCACGGCGCGGGCAACAACGGGATTGGCCGGGCCGACGAGACTTATCGAAACGACCCGCACCTCCTTGCCCACCAGCCAGTTCAGCGCCCGCGCCACCGCCAGCGCATTCCCCGCTGCCGGATCGTCGCCATAGACATCGGCCACCACGATCCGCTGCACGCCCGCATGACGCAGCAGCGAGGCCACGGCGCTGCCATGATCGCTGGCCCTGGGCGCACCCCGCGCAAATCCTCTGGTTTCCGCAACAGCGACTGCCGCCCCGGCCCCCCCATCGATCACCCCGACCGGCGTCGCAATCGGCGGCATCGCACTTCCGCTCCCTTTCACGCGTCCTCCAGAAGTGCCACCGCTGGCAAAGCTCAGCGTATCTGCGGAAATCGTTGCATCGGGCAGGCGGGCGCTCAGCAGCGCCTGCGCCTTGGCGAGGCTCATGCCGGATGGCACGGCGAGGCGGACGACGGTGATCTCCAGCGTGTCCAGCGTCTCGGTGGACAGGACCGTGAACCCGGCGGCCTCGGCACGTTCCACCGCGCCGGGCGCAGGGTCTGTCAGGAGCAGTTCGCCCTTGCGCGCAAGGTCACCCGATGCGTCGCGTTCGATGATCTTCCGGTTGCGATCGAGGATGCGGGTGAGACGGTCGAGCCTGACCTGCAAGAGGCTCCTCGAGATGCCCTCGACTTGCCCCAGTGCCTCGGAGAGTTGGGGGAGAGTTGCCTCTATGCCTCGGAGAGTTGGATTTACGCTGCCGCGCACGTCGGGCAGCGCCAGTTGCGCCACGGCGGGGCCGGTTACGGTGCACAGGAGCATGGCGGCAAGGGCGAAGCGTTTCATTTTCATGGGCTTTTTGTCATAACCTGTCTGTCTATGGGATTAAACGGACGAGCCCGCCCGTTCTATCCATCAGAAAGGCAACGACACTGGCTGATCCCTTCGCCGACGGCATCCTCGCCCTGCTTCCGCGCTTGCGGCGCTTCGCCGCAGGCCTGTCGCGTGGCGGGGCAGGGGAGGCTGACGATCTTTGCCAAACGACCATCGAACGGGCGCTGCGCAACCGCGACAAGTGGCAGGCGGGCACCCGGCTCGACAGCTGGATGTACCGGATGATGCGCAACATATGGATAGACGAAGTCCGCGCCCGCAGCAGGCGGGGCGAGACTTTCGTCGACGAGGAAGCCGGGCTCGGCATCGGCGCTTCGGGCGGGCAGGAGGAAAGTGCGGCGCTCGGCGATGTCGACCGCGCGCTGGCCGGATTGCCTGATGAGCAGCGCGAGGCGGTGGTGCTGGTGATGATCGAGGGGTGGTCCTACAAGGAAGCGGCGGAGATCGTCGGCTGTCCGGTGGGCACGCTCAATTCACGACTGGTGCGCGGACGCGATGCGCTGCTGGCGCGTCTGGGAGAAGCGGCATGACGACACCCACCCCCGAACAGCCCACCCCCGAACAGATCGCCGCCTTCGCCGACGGTCAGCTCGAAGGAGCAGAGCACGCCGACGTCGCCGCCGCCATCGACGCCTACCCCGCAATGGTCGCGCAGGTCGCCGCACACCAGGCCTTGCGCGCGCGCCTCTCCAGCCACTTCGCGCCCGTTGCCAGCGAACCGGTCCCCGATCGCCTCGCAGCGCTGCTCGCACCGCCGCAGTCCGAGGTCGTGGACCTCGCGCAAGTCCGCGCGCGGCGTAGCGGCTTGCCCCGGTGGATATGGGCCGCAGGCCCCGCACTTGCCGCCTCGCTGGTTCTCGCCGTTACGCTTGGCCGAGGCGGCGGCACAGGCGCGGACTATGCCCCTGACCAGATTGCCGCAGCGCTCGACAGCCAGCTTGTCGGGGAACAGCCAGCGAACGCCCCGGTGCGGGTGCTGCTGAGTTTCCGCGATTCAGGTGGAGCCTATTGTCGTGCATACTCGGCAAGCGAAGCGTCAGGCATAGCGTGCCGCGACCGCGAAGGCTGGAAGCTGCAAGGCGCAGTTTCTGCTGGCGCAAGACCGGAAGCAGGGGAATATCGGCAGGCCGGCAGCGAATCCGAGATCATGGCGCAGGCACAAGCGCTCGCCGCCGGACCCGCACTCGATGCCGCAGCGGAAAGGGCCGCGCGCGCCAGAGGCTGGCGCGGCCCGTCCGACTAGGGCTTGCTTGCAGCCACCGCCCGCAAGATCGCGTCCCACGCCAACAGCTTGAAGTTCTGCGCAGACGGCGCGTTGTCGCCATCCTGCGCCACGAACAGGCCGCCCGGGCAGTCCGGTCCGAAATCGCCAGTCGCAAGCTCGATACCGTCGGTATCGCTCGTCGCGCCAAAGCGGCCGGCGGCAATGCGGAAGCGACCGCGCGGGGCGGCAGTAGCAAGATCGAACAGGGCATAGGCATTGTCGCCCTGGCTCGACGCAACAAGCATTCCGCTGTCCGTCCCTTCGGGCGCGAGGGCAAGCCCTTCGACGTCATCGACGAGGCCTGCCTCCTTGCCGACCATGGCAAATTCCAGCGGCTTGAGCACCGCCGCACGCAAGTCCACTTGCCAGATGCCGACGTCCTCTTCGGCAAGGTAGAGTCGCCCGGTCCGGTCATCCACCACGCAACCTTCCGATTGCGTGGCGAACTTTACCGAGCGGACATGCCGTGCGGTGATCGTGCCCGCGTCCTCGGTCAGTACGCTCTCGGCCACGGTGCCGTCCTTGAGCACGACATAGGCGCGGGCCAGCTCGCCAAGAGCGAGGCCTTTGCCCATGCAGAAGCCGTATGCCTCGGCCGGGGCATGGCCAGCACCGAGGAAGGGCAGCGCGCCCAACGTAGAGAGCTTCCCCGACGCACCATCAAGCCGGAACAGTGCGATCTTCGGTTCGGCAAGGTCGCTGCGGTCGCTCGCGCCGACCAGCACGAAGCCGGGGCGCACTTCGCGCAAGTCGACATTGTTGAGCGCGCCTGCCGCAACGAAATCGCGCACCTTGCCGTCAAGGCCATAGACGTAAAGCCCGGCCTTCTTGTCGGTGCCAAGGATCAGGCTTGCTGCCGGATCTGCGGAATTGCGCCAGATTGCCGGATCATCGGCCGCATCGGCATTGGCCGAGCCGACCGGCGTGGTTTCACCCGTCGCGGCAATGTTCACTGCCGGATAGACCGGGCGCGGCATTTCCCGCATCCCGGCGCAAGCCCCAAGGGCGAGTGCCGGGATCAGGGCCATGGCGTGTCGCACTGCGCGCATCAGAAGTTGATCCGCACGCCAGCGGCATAACGACGGCCGAAGCGTTCCCATTCGATGGTGTAGATGTCGGTCGCCTTGGTCGGCGTGCCGGTTGCGGTCAGCAGATTGCCCGGCTCCGCATAGCGCCGACCCGGATTGTTGAGCAGGTTCGAGGCATCGAAATAGACTTCGAAGTTCTTCGTGACCGCATAGCGCGCCGAGAAATCCAGCTCGTCATCCGCCGCCCAGTAGGTGTCGCCAGCGTCGGTCAGGTCGTCGGCATAACCGTCGAGCCAGGTGCTGCGGCGCTGGTACTGCAGGCGCAGTGAGAGGCCGTATTTTTCGTAGTATGCACCAAGGTTATAGACCCAGTCCGACGTGCCGGGCAGGCGGACCTTGCGGGCGGGGACGTCGCCCACCGCAGGCTTGGTCACTTCGCTATCATTGTAGGTCAGGTTGGCACTGACCCCGAACCCGCCCATGAAGTCGGGCAGACCAAGGCTTTCGGTCCACGGTTCGAGCTGAAGCTGTGCGGCCACTTCGAAACCGAAGATGCGCCCGTTGCCGCCATTGGCGATCCCGGTGAAGGTGTACTGCGAACGGTCGACGCCATTGCTGTTCAGCACGTCGGAATTGAAGGTCCGGCGCTGCGAATAGAGCACGTCCTCGACCTTCTTGTAGAATGCGCCGGCCATCAGGTAACCCTGCGGGCGCACGTACCATTCGAAGTAGGCATCGACGCCATAGGCGCGCTCGGGCTTCACTGCAGGGTTGCCGCCAGAGATCGTCAGGTTGGCGTCGTTAACCGTCACGTTCGGGCGCATCTGGTCGTAATCGGCCCGCGCCGCGCCGCTGTTGAACGAGAGGCGCAGCTTCTTGTCTTCGGCGAGATTGTAGTTGAGGTGGAGGCTGGGGAAGGCGAGCGTCTGGCTCGATTCCGCGGTTACCAGCCCGGTCGTCCCGGCGATGTTGGCTTCGGCGATGCCGCGGTTCTTCACGTGCTCCACGCGCACACCGCCAACAATCGAACCCCAGTCATAGCGCAGCGTGCCCATGGCAAAGCCTGCGAAGACCTGCTCGCGCACGTCGTAGATGTTGCCGGTGACCGGAGCGAAAGCGAAGTTCTCGCGCGCTGCATCGGCGTACTGGCGCATCTTGTCGGTATCGAAGTAGCGGAAGGTATAGCCCATCGGCAGCGCGCCGAGGAACGCCTTGTCGAGCGAGAAGTCGCTGTAGTTGGTCGACAGGCCGATCTTGGCGAAGTCTGCGCCGGACGTGATTTCGAGCTGGTTCTCGTCCACCACCTTGGTGCGCTGGTCGAACTGGAAGCCGAGCTTGAAGGTAGCGTCGCCGCCAAGGAAGCTCGTGTCCTTCGAGATGACGAGGCGGCCGGTATAGGCCTTGGTCGTGTCCACCGCATCTAGCAGGCGCAGCGACGCGAGCGGCTTCGTGAAAGTGTCGATTGCCGTGACGGCAGTCCCGGCGGTGTAGCGGGTCGGGCTCGACAGCTGGACGGTGGTGAACAGCAGCGGCGTGTTGCGGTTCGGATTGGTGAAATCATAGACCACGGTCGGACGCGCCGAGCGGGTCGAAGGGCTGTTCCAGCGCGCTTCGCCGACGACCGAGCGGTCATCCTTGGACTCAGTGTAGTTGCCCAGCCAGTTCACCTTCCAGCCTTCGCCAAACTCATGCGTGCCTTCGAGAGTGTTGGTGAAGATCGACTGGCGGAACGCACGCAGGGTGGAGCGCTGGTTGATGTCGATGCCGTAGACCGTGCCCTTGAGCGGGGTATTTCCGATGCAGACATCGGCATAGCCGGTGGTGCGCGGCGTGGTGTTGACGGTTGTCGGGCAGGCATCCGTGCTGTTCGACAGGTCGCTCTGGCGGTCGTCTAGGTCGAAGATGTAGTTGTCGCGCGCTTCGTCGTCGGTGAAGATCGTGTAGACCGAGCGCAGCGAGACCGTGTTGTCGCCGTCGGGCTTCCAGTCGAGCCGCCCCGAGACCGACCAGTTGCGGCGGCGCAGGCGATAGAGCTTGTTTTCGGTCTCGCGCGCCCAGAAGCGGGTGCCGTTGCCGGGGCGCTGGTCCTGGCTGACGCGCTCCCAGTCGATCTCGAAGTTATCGGTCACCATGTTGCGTTCGAAGAAGCTGCCCGAAAGCAGCACGCCGATCTCGCCGTCGCCCGCCTTGAAGCGGTCCGAAACGACCAGTGAGCCTTCGTATTCGCGCCGGTCGCCCAGTTCAGCATAGCCGATGCCGGCCTTGCCCTGCACATGGAGGCTGTCGAAATCGAAGGCCGAGCGGGTGATGACGTTGATGTTGCCCGAAACGGTCTCGCCCGGCATGTCCGGCGTCACCGCCTTCGAAACGATCACCTGCTTGGCAATGGCCGAGGGGATCGAGTCAAACCGCGCATCGCGGCCTTCGGGGCTGACGACGTTGATGCCGTCGAAGCTCAGCGTGGTCCAGTAGTTCGGCGCACCGCGAAGACTGATGTAGCGCGCCTGGCCCTGATCGCGCTCGATGGCGACGCCGGGGAGGCGGCTGGTGGCCTGCGCGATGTTCTGGTCGGGCAGGCGGCCCACGCCGTCCGAGGACAGGACAGTGACCAGCGAATCCGACATCTTCTGGATCTGCAACGCGGCCGCTTCGGATTCGGCAATCGGACGCTCGCCGGTGACGACGATGACATCGCCGGGAGCCTCTTCGGCGGGCGCTTCCTGCGCAAGGGCTGGCGCGGCGAAGGCAAATGCGGCGGTGCCGAGCAGCGAAAGACGTGCGCGTGCAATGCGGCTGGTGCGCGAGAATGTCATTGTCTGGTAACCCCCTGAAAGCTCTGCCTGAGCCCGCGCCTAGGGGACAAGATTGACGGTCCGGCGTCAGTTCGGAGACAGTTCGATGAAAGGTGTTTCCAGATTGTTGCTGCACTGCGTTGATAGGCTTCCACTCGGGTGAGTGCGCTTCGTCGCACCGTTCACACAAAGTGCAGTTGTCGCATGTGGTGGCGCTGCCGATAGTCCTCTCACAAGGTTGCGATGCCGGTAGAGAGGATAGTCCCATGAGCCTGCGAGGCCCCGTTCCGACCCCGATGGATGGCCGCGATCCTTCGCACTTGCGTGGCGATCCGATCACGGGTGACCGATACTTTTCGCCCGAGTTCGCGCAGAAGGAATGGGACCACATGTGGACGCGCATCTGGCACATTGCCGGGCGCACTGCCGACATTCCCGAGGCGGGCGATTTCCTCGTCCACAACTTCATGAAGGAATCGGTGATCGCCGTGCGGCAGGAAGACGGCTCGGTCCGCGCCTTCTACAACTCCTGCGGCCATCGCGGGATGCGCATGGTCCACGATTCCAGCTCGGTCGAGGCGTTCCACTGCCCCTACCATGGCTGGAAGTGGGGCATCGATGGCGTTCTGAAACACGCGCAGGACGCCGATGTCGATTTCAGCAAGGGCAACCCTTGCGGCAAGCTGAAACTCAACGAACTTCGCTGCGACGTGTGGGGCGGCTTTGTCTGGTACACGATGTCCGACGACAGCCCTTCGCTGATGGACTTCCTCGAGCCGATGCCCGAGCTTTATCGCAACTACCCGATGGACAAGGCCGTGCGGGTGGCGTGGTACCGGATCGAGATCAACGCCAACTGGAAGTTCGTCACCGACAACTTCTCGGAAAGCTACCACACCCGCACCGCGCACCCGCAAGTGCCGCCATGGATCGATCAGGACGTCGATTCCGCGCGGCACGAGATGTGGCCAAAGGGCCATGGCCGCACCGTGCAGCCGATGCGCCCCTCGCTGACCGACCGACCTGAAGGAAGCGGCAATGCGATGTTCGAGGCCGAACTGGCCAAGTGGGACATCGACCCGGCCCGCTACGCGACCTACGAGGACTTCGCGATGCAGGGCTGGCTCGATCTCAAGGCCGCCAAGCAGAAGCTGTGGCGCGAGAAGGGCTATCTCCACTACGAGCACATGGATGACGAGGAGATCACCGACAGCCCGCACACGGTGATGTTCCCCAATGTCACGATCAGCTTCCTGCCCGACAACCTGATCCTGTTCCGCAGCGAACCGCACGCGACCGATCCGGAAAAGTGCTATTTCGACCTGTGGTGCATGGCGTTCCCGGTGGAAGGGCAGGCCGAGGTCCAGTCGATCATGGCGGGCATGAAGCCCCTGCGCGAGGTTGCCGAGTGCGAGCACCGGGTGTTCGATGGCGGGCGCGGGGTGCCAGAGCTTGCCGGGCAGATCGTCTATCAGGACATGGCACTGGCCGAGGCGATGCAGGCGGGCATGCACTCGCGCGGTTATCGCGACGCATATCTGTCAGACCAGGAAACCCGCATCCGTTTCTTCCACGAAGTGCTCAACGACTGGATCGAAGGGCGGCAGGGCAGGGCCTGATGCCAAGCTCAGCCCGGTAGCGTCCCCGTCTGCCGCAGCGCCTCGCCCAGCGCCACGGCGGCAGAGGTTGCGAGGTTCATCGAGCGGACCTGTGGCCGCATCGGAATGCGCACCCGGGCGTGGCAGGCTTCGGTGACTTCTGCCGGAACGCCCGCACTTTCCTTGCCGAACAGCAGGATATCGTCGGGATCGAAGGCGAAGTCATAGATCGACGCGCTGCTCTTGGTGGTGAACAGCACGAGCCGCGCAGGGTCGACCGCCTTGCGGAAGGCCTCGAAGCCGGCATGGCGGCGCACGGTCACATGGTCGATGTAGTCCATCGCCGTGCGGCGCACGCGGCGGTCGTCCCAAGCAAAGCCCATGGGCTCGATCAGTTCGACTTGCGCGCCCATACACGCGCCAAGACGCATCACGGCGCCGACGTTGCCGGCGATTTCGGGTTCATAGAGGGCGATCCGCATGGCGCCTGATAGCCATCGCCGCTCAGGCTTCGCAAGGGCGGAGGCGTTTGCCGGTTGCAGCGCGCGTCGCCACCGCTAATCTGCCCGCTCATTCCAGCGGGGACAGCCATGTTCGATTTCCTTCGCAAGCAGTTCGTTGATGTCGTCGAGTGGCTGGAGCGCCCCGGCGAGCTCGCATGGCGCGTGCCCTTTGCCGACCGCGAAATCCAGCACGGCGCGCAGCTGACGGTGCGCGAGGGCCAGATCGCAGCCTTCGTCAACGAGGGGCGAGTGGCGGACTATTTCGGCCCCGGCCTGCACACGCTGGAAACGGCCAATCTGCCGCTCCTGTCAAACCTGATGAACTGGGACAAGGCTTTCAAATCGCCGTTCAAGTCGGACGTCGTGTTCCTCTCGCTCAAGGAACAGCATGGCCTCAAGTGGGGCACCGCGCAGCCCGTGACCGTGCGCGATGCCGAGTTCGGCGCATTGCGCCTGCGCGCATTCGGCTCCTATTCCTTCCGCGTGAATGAGGTCGCCCCGTTCGTCTCGCGTGTGCTCGGTACGCTTGAAGGCGTGGCCGTGCCGACGCTCGAGCCGCAATTGCGCGCCGCGATCCAGACCGCGATGGCGACTGCGCTCGGCGGCAGCGGCATTGCCTTCCTCGATCTCGCCGCCAACCAGCAGGCACTGTCGGACCGGATCAAGGCGGAAGTCGACAAGGCCTTCGCGCAGTGGGGCCTCACCTGCCTGTCGTTTTACGTCGAAAGCGTCTCGCTGCCCGATGAGGTGCAGGCCCATCTCGATAAGGCGAGTTCGATGCGCGTGCTGGGGGACCTTGGCAACTACACGCGTTTTCAGGCCGCAGAAGCAATTGAAGATGCAGCGAACCAGGAAGGCGGCGGTGTGGCCGGGATCGGCGCGGGCGTGGCTGCTGCCACCGCACTTGGCGGCGCGATGGCGCAGGGTCTTAGCCGGGCAGCGGCTCCTGCTGCCCCGGAAGAAGACCCGCTGGCCACCATCGAAAAACTCCACAGGCTGGTCACGCTCGGCGCATTGAGCCAGCAGGAGTTCGATGCGAAGAAAGCCGAGCTGCTTTCGCGCATTCGCTGATTGCCGCAACGGGGGAATTGCAAGCGGTGCTGAACTGTCCGTCGTGCGGAGCGCAAGTGCCGGTGCGCGGGCCGTCCTTGCCCTATGGCACGTGCCCCTATTGCCAGACGCTGATCCTGCGCGAAGGCCTGCGCGTGGAGGACAAGGGCAAGGTAGCGGTGCTGCCGTTCGACGTCTCCCCGATCCAGCTTGGCACCACCTTGGTTGCGGATGGGCGCGGGATGACGGTCGTGGGCAGGGTGCGCTGGGCGTGGTCCGGTGGATCGTGGAACGAATGGCTCGCCATTGCCGAGACCGGTGCGCAGTTCTGGCTGGCCGAGGCTGCGGGCATGTTCATGCTGACCGCCGAATGGCCGCAATTGCTCGATCAGCCCAAGGTTCGCGCCTTTGCGCAAGGTGAGGCGATAACCCGGGGCGATGTTATCGAAGTTGAAGGTCGAAAGCTCTTTGCCAGCGATATCAAGCAGGTCGAATGCCTCGGCAGCGAAGGCGATCTGCCGATTTCCACGCTGGTCGGCACCCGCATGACCAGCGTCGATTTCCGCTCCGCCAGCGGCGAAGTCCTCTCGCTTCAGCGTGACAAAACCGGGACGACCGCGTGGTTCGGCGATAGCTGGAACCTGCTGAGCCTGAAGCCCGGCAACTTGCGCCAGCTTGATGGCTGGACGATCCCCGGAGAGCTGAGGTGAGTGGCGGAAAGGCCATAACCTGTCCGGCCTGTGGCGGGACCATCGAAGTGCGCGCCGCCGGTTTCTCGGTAAACCTGATCTGTCAGAACTGCGGCTCGGTTCTCGATGTCTCGCGGCCAGAAGTTGCGCTCATCCGACGGCACGAGAAGGCGAAGGCCAGCTTCGCGCTTGAAATCGGCAAGCGCGGCACGGTGTTCGGGCAAGAGTGGGAAGTGGTCGGTGCGCTTCGTCGCAAGGACCAGATCACGATCTGGCAGGAGTTCCTGCTGTTCAACCCCTACCTTGGCTATCGCTGGCTGGTTGTGGCCGATGGCGAATGGCAGTTCGGCACGCCTCTGGCAGATCGTCCGCAGGGGGACCGGAACCGGGTGTTCTGGCGAGGCGAAAACTTCTCTCGGCTGGGGCGTGATCAGCCTACCTCGACCACGGCGGTTGCTGGCGAGTTCTACTGGCGGGTCAAGGCAGGCGACACGGCGAATGCCACCCTGTTCCAGTCGGGCGAGACGATCCTTTCGCGCGAAGTCTCGGACGGCAAGGAGAACTGGACGCAACTGGTCCCGATTGATGAAGCCGAGATCGAAAACGCCTTCGGCCTCAACCGCCGCAGCCTGCCCCGGCGCAAGGCCGCGCAGGGCCTGATGCAGTTCAAGGCCGCACCGGGCATGGAGCAGGACGATCTTGGCCGCATGTTCCTGCTGGCCATGGCCGTCTCGCTCTTCGCCGCCATCGCCATGGCGCTGCTGGCGGGGCCGAGCACGAAGACCAGTTCGATGATCCAGGTGCCGGTCGGCGGGCAGATCGCGCCGGTCAAGATCGGCACGATCACCGTGCGCAGGCCGTGGCAATTCGTCACCGTCAACGCAGACACCAACATGTTCGAGAACCGCTGGGTCGATCTCGAATACAATCTGGTCGACCGGTCGAGCGAGCAATCCATCGATGCGTTCGGCTTGGTCGAGCACTACGCAGGCCGCGATTCCGACGGCTACTGGACCGAAGGCAGCTACCATGGCGACACCATGTTCGGGCACGTTCCGCGCGGCACCTACGACGTCTATGCCAGCGGCACTGCCCATGGCTGGCCGGTCGATCCCGCGCCCAACGACGCCTGGGGGCAGGCCGAGACGATCAACGTCTGGGTCGAGGCCCGCACCGGCGCGATGTCGTGGGGCATGTGGTGGACGCTGGTCATCGCGCTCTTCCTCTGGCCCGTCTCGATCCTGTGGTGGAGGCACCGCGACAAATGACCAAGCGTCTGATCCTGTTCGCGATCCTGTGCTTCGGCCTGCTCGCCGCAGCCCTGTTCGCCGCGTTCAACGCCTACTCGTTCTACAGTGACGACGAGGACCGCCCATCCGCATCCGGCCACGTCGGCCCCACCCACAAGTGATCCCGCGATCCTGAAAGGAGCCTGTCATGCTCTCTGCCACCACCATCATCGCCACGATGCTCTATGCCGCGCTCGGCATCGTGATCTTCATCGTCAGCTTTGTGCTGGTGGACCGGCTGACCCCCGGCGAGCTGTGGCGCGAGATCATCGAGCGCAAGAACATGGCCGTCGCTTTGCTTGCAGGAGCGGTTGCCATCGGTATCTCGAACATCATCGCCGCCGCCGTGCATGGATGACATGCCCGAAGCCGCGACGGCAGGCGGGGGCGATGCCGCTCCTGCCTCGCTCGCGGTCATCCTGCTCGTTTCGGTTCTCGTCGTTGCCACCTGCGGTCTGATCTACGAACTGCTCGCAGGCACGCTTGCAAGCTACCTGCTGGGCGACAGTGTAACCCAGTTCTCCACCGTCATCGGCACCTACCTTTTCGCAATGGGCGTGGGCAGCTGGCTCTCGCGCCATGTCCGTGTCGGCGAGATGGCGGTGTTCGTGCGGGTGGAGATCCTGATCGCCGCGCTGGGCGGATGGTCGGCGGCCGGGTTGTTCCTGCTGTTCCCGCTCGTCGGCGATTTTCGCATCGTGCTCTACGCGCTGGTCATGGCAATCGGCGTGCTGGTGGGGCTCGAAATCCCGCTGCTCATCCGCATCCTGCGCCACCGCTTCGCCTTCCGCGAGCTGGTCTCCAACGTGCTGACTTATGACTACGTCGGCGCGCTGATCGCCTCGCTGCTGTTCCCGCTGGTGCTGGTGCCGCAGCTTGGCATGATCCGCACCGGCTTCGTTTTCGGCCTCGCCAACGTCGGCGTCGCCATCGCGTTGCTAGTCGCACTGCGCAAGCAGGAGCGCATCGCCCGCGACATGGCAGCCGCGCTGATCGTCACCGCCTCGCTCCTCGCAGGCCTCTTCTTTGCTGACCGGCTCCAGCGGATGAGTGAGGTCGCCTTCTACAACGAGCCGGTCGTCTATGCCCGCTCCACCCCCTACCAGCGCATCGTCATCACCCGCCGCGATGGCGATTTGCGCCTCTACCTCAACGGCAACCTCCAGTTCTCCACGCGCGACGAATACCGTTATCACGAAGCGCTGGTCTGGCCGGTGCTCGGGCGCGTCGCGCAGCCCCGCAACGTCCTGATCCTCGGCGGCGGCGATGGCCTTGCCGCGCGCGAGGTGCTGCGCGATGCCCGCGTCGGCCATGTCACGTTGGTCGATCTCGATCCCGAAATGGCCCGCCTGTTCCGCGATACGCCGCAACTCGCGCAACTGAACAGCCAGGCGCTCGCCTCGCCGCGCCTGACCATGGTCAACGCCGATGCCTTCCGCTGGGTGCGCGCCGAGCAGCGCCGCTACGATGCGATCATCGTCGATTTCCCCGATCCCACCGAATTCTCGCTCGGCAAGCTCTACACCGAAAGCTTCTACCGCGAAGTCGCCCGCCTGCTGGCCCCGCAAGGCGTGATGACCGTGCAGAGCACCTCGCCGCTGATCGCCCCGCGCTCCTACTGGACCGTCGCCAGCACGCTCGAAGCCGCAGGCCTCACCGCGCGCGGCGATCACGCCTATGTGCCGAGTTTCGGCGAGTGGGGCTTCACCATGGCCGCGCACCAGCCCATCGGCGATGCCGTGCGCCTGCCGCCGGACTTGCGCTTCCTCGATCCCGCAGCCGAGCGCGCCATGTTCGATTTCCCGCCCGACATGGCGCGGCGGCCCACGCCAGTGAACCGGCTCGACAATCAGGCCCTCGTGCGCAGCTTTGCCGAGGAATGGGGCCGCTATGAAGGTTGAGCCGACCCGTCGGCAAATGATCGGCGCGGCACTGGTGGGATCGGGCGCTGCGCTGCTGCCCGGCTGCACCAGCAGCAGCCTCCCCGGAGAACTCGGCGGCGCAAACTGGCAACGTGGCCACCTGATCCGCGAGGGCAGGTTTCCCGCCCCCACCGGCCCGGTCGAGGACATCGGCGTGCTGATCGCTGGCGGCGGGATCGCCGGACTCTCCACCGGCTGGCGTCTGGCCGAGGCGGGCTTTGCCGATTTCGCTCTGTGCGAGTTGGAAGACACTCCCGGCGGCAACGCCCGCTCCGGGCGCAATGCAGTCAGCGCCTATCCCCTCGGCGCGCACTACCTGCCGGTCCCGAACCGCGAGGCCCGCGCGCTGCGCCACATGCTCAGGCAATTCGGCATGATCGTGGGCGAGGAGCACGGCGCGCCGGTCTATGACCCGCTGCAACTCTGCGCCGACCTTGAGGAACGCCTGCTGTGGCGCGGCAAGTGGCAGGAAGGCCTCTATCCGCAGACCGCCCTGTCGCCCGACGATCGCGCCCAGCGCAGCCGCTTCGATGCCGCCATGGCCAAGTTCCGCAGCGCCAGCGGAAGCGATGGCAAGCCCGCCTTCGCCGTGCCCATGGCCCTGTCCAGCGAAGACCCGCAATACCGCGCGCTGGACAAGCAGTCCTTCGCCCACTGGCTCGATGCACAACGCTACACCTCCCAACCCTTGCGCGCCTATCTGCGCTACTGCGTCCGTGACGATTACGGCACCGAGCCCGAGCGCGTCTCGGCATGGGCGGGGCTTCACTACTTTGCCGGGCGTCGCGGATGGGCAGCGCGCGGCGATGGGGATCGCGAACTGACCTGGCCCGAAGGCAATGGCCGCCTTGCCGCGCTCCTCGCCGATCGCCTTTCCGGCCACATCCGCCCCGCGCAATCGGTCGTCCGCGTGGTCCGCGAGGGCGACAAGGTGCTCGCTGACATCTTCGATCACCGCCAGCAACAGAACCGCCGCATCCGCGCCCGCGCCGCCGTGCTCGCCATGCCGCACTTCGTCGCCGCCCGCGTTGCGCCCGATTTCGCAGCCAAGGACAGCTTCGCTTACGCCCCGTGGGTCGTCGCCAACATCACCGTCAATCGCCCACCGACAGGGAAGGGCACGCCGCTCGCATGGGACAATGTCTCGGCCGCCAGCGAAAGCCTGGGTTATGTCGTCGCCACGCACCAGACGTCGTCTGCTGGCAGCGGCGCCACCGTGCTAACATGGTATCTGCCGCTAAGCCGGGAAACGCCCGCTCAGGCGCGCAAGATCCTGATGACGCGCAGCCTGGAGGCATGGCAGGCCATCATAACCGACGATCTGCTCGCCATGAACCCCGACCTTGCCGGAGCCATCGAGCGCATCGACGTCTGGCGCTGGGGCCACGCCATGGCCAGCCCCGTGCCCGGCTTCCTCGATGATCCCGCCCGCATCGCCGCCGCCCGGGGCAAGCCGCCGGTCTGGTTCGCCCACTCCGACATCTCCGGCCTTTCGCTGTTCGAGGAAGCCCACTATCGCGGCGTAGTTGCAGCGGAAGGCGTGCTTGCCCACCTCGCGCATCCGTTCGAAAGTCTTGCCTGACATGGCCCACCCGCCCGGCACCAGCGTGCACCTGATCGCCGATCTCGCGCAATGCCACGGGCTGGGCGATGCCGCGCTGATCGAACAGGCCCTGCGCGAAGCGGCGAGCGCCGCAAACGCCCGCATCGTCGGCCTGCACATGCACCTTTTCGGCGAAGGCATGGGGCTGACCGCAGTCGCCATGCTCGCCGAATCCCACATCTCGATCCACACCTGGCCCGAAACCGGCGTGGCCGCCGTTGACCTGTTCGTCTGCGGCGTCTCGGCCGATGCAGAGGCAGGCCTTGCGCGGATCGTGGACTTGCTGGGCGGTGAGGTTGTGCACAAGCAGGCCGTCAAACGCCTCTGAGAAGTGACCAAAAAAGAAGCCCCGGAGCTTTCACTCCGGGGCCTTTGAGGGGTGCCACCGCCATTGGGAGATCCGGCAGTAGCAAGGTGGCTCGTTTGGCGATGCGCTGCGATCAGAACTCGAAGCGCGCCTTGATGCCGAAGTAGCGGCGCGAATTGCGGTCGAGAGCCTGCTGCAGCAGACCCAGCGAACCGCCAGGCGAAACCGAGATGTTCGAGGCATAGCGCTTGTCGAACAGGTTGTTCACGAACAGGGCGACGCGCAGGCCGCCACGATCGTTCTGGTCGATGCCAATGCTGCCGTTGACCACGGTATAGCCCTTCTGCACCGTCAGCGGGTTCGCCAGCAGGTCGAAGTTGACCGCGCTCTGATAGGAAACGTCGGTCTGGATGAACGCGTCGAACGGCAGCGAAGGCAGCAGGATGTCGTAGGTGCCGCCGACGTTGAACTTCAGACGCGGTGCGTTGGGAAGGCGCTTGCCGGCAAGGTTCTGGCCCTTGACGGTCGAAGGACCTGCACCATCAAGATCGACGCAACCCGTCGTCTGCCCGGCATAGCACTGCGCGCCCGGGAACGACATGATGCGCGTGTCGGTAAAGCTCAGCGCGCTGTCCAGCGTCAGCGTCGGGATAGGGCGCGCCGAAAGCTCGACTTCGAAGCCGCGTGTCCGCACCCGGCCGACGTTGTTCAGGGTCAGCTCGATGGTGTTGTCCGGAAGGACAAGGCCAGACTGCGCCTGGAAATCGCGGAAGTTGCTCCAGAATGCCGAGACGTTGAGCTGGACCTTGTTGTCGAGGAAGCGCGACTTGATGCCCGCTTCATAGGCATCGGAGGTTTCCGGACGTACGGGCCTTGCTGCACGGGCGGGCTTGAAGCCGGTGCTGATGTCGAAGCCCTGACCCTTGTAGCCGCGCGCGAACGAGGCATAGACCATCACCGCATCCGAAAGGTCCTGCCGCACTGAGGTCTTCCAGGTGACGACAGTGTCCTTGGCCGCACCGACGCAGGCGCTGAGGCAGGTCGCATTGTTCGCAGGCGGGTTGGCATTCGGCACGTTGTTCAGGAACCGCGCGCCGATGTCTTCGTGGTTCAGGCGGACGCCTGCATCGACGTGCGTCGTGTCGGACAGGTTGTAGGTCAACTGGGCAAACGCAGCGTAGCTCTTCGTCGTGCTGCGCGAAGTCCAGTTCGCGACGACCGGACCTGACGGCCCGCGTGCGAACTGGCGGTCCGTCTTGCCGTTGGCATAGAACAGCCCGACGACATAGGTCAGGTCGGACTTCGAAGGCGAAACGAGGCGCAGTTCCTGCGTGAACTGGGTTGCGGCATAGGTGCTGTTGGCGGTGATGCCGCCGGGAATGCCCAGCACGTCAGAGATGGTGTAGTCGAAGTCTTCTTCGAACCGGAACTTCCAGTCCTGGTAGCTGGTGACCGAGACCAGATCGGCAAAGCCGAGGTCGAGTGTCGCGCGACCTGAAACGGTGGTCTGCTTGCTCTTGTTGAACAGCGGCTTGTTCAGGCGGACGTTGTAGTTGTCCTCGCCCGGAGTGACGCCAACAAGGCTAGCCGTCAGCGGGGTGCCGAAGATGTTCGCGCCGGCAGGAGTTGCGCGATAGGTGCGGGCAAAGCCGTTGCTTTCGCTGACCGAGTGGCTGGCGATCACGTCGAACTTCAGGTTGTCCGTCGGTTCGAACTCGAGGCGGCTCCGCACGCCGTAGCTCTTGTCGTTGTTGAGGCGCTGTCCGTTCTGAAGATTGCGGATGTAGCCCTTGCGGTCGGCATAGAACGCGTTGACGCGGAAGCCGACGCCGGTGCCGAGCGGACCGGAAAGCGAGCCTTCTACGCGGAATTCGTCATCGGTGGTACCCGTGCCGGTCACGGCGCCGGTCAGGTCCTTCGATGCGCCGCGCGATACGATGTTGACGGCACCGGCAGAGGCGTTCTTGCCGAACAGGGTGCCCTGCGGGCCGCGCAGCACTTCGATGCGGGCGATGTCGCTCAGGCCCGAGAAGGCCTGGGCCTGCTGGAGCAATGGCACATCGTCGACGATCACGGCAACCGAAGGCTCGATCGCGGTGCTGAACGAGACCGTGCCGATGCCGCGAAGGTTGAGCGAGTTGTTGGTGGGCACGTTGCCCTGCGTCAGGGTGAGGCTGGGGGCGAGACGGGGAAGGTCGCCGACGGTCGCAACGTTGCGATTGGTCAGGGCTTCGCCGCTCAGCGCTGTGACCGCAACGGCCACATCCTGCATGTTCTGCTCGCGCTTCTGCGCGGTAACGATGATTTCCTCAAGCCCTTCACCGCTCTGCTCGGGAGCAGCTTGGCTGGTATCGGTCTGGCCAGCGTCCTGCGCATAAGCGAAACCGGGCATCAGCGCGACCGCCGCTGCTGACAATAGTAGCCTGTGGACCGACATAACTCTCTCCCGTCTGGAATTTGGCAAAGCTTGTTGGTCTGACCGAATTGCGTCTGATCGAGCGCCTGTCAAGCCAATTTTTTGCGAACAGTCCGGATTCTGGTTAGCCGCTCGGAGCAGAAATCTATCAAACTTGGAATGAAAGTCTTGCAAAATCGCCAGAATATCGCTCTATTATCGGCCTGACCAATCTTAACGAAAAAAGTGCAAAGGGGAAAAGCGATGCTGAAGCGCAGGATTTTCGGGCCGGTCTCGTGGCTTGCGCTCGCCCTTTGGCCGACTCACGTCCTTGCGCAAGAGGCGCGTGCGGTGACGCAGCTCGATTCGGGCTGGCGATTCTTCGATGGCGATGCGCCTGATGCGGTCGCTCCTGATTTTGCCGATGCCGCTTGGGAAAGCGTTTCCGTCCCGCACACCTGGAACCGCGTCGGCTACTATCATCACGATCTGGGTGGCACCAACAGCCAGGCCACAGTCGACAAGCGCCAGGGTGTGGGCTGGTACCGCCTCAATTTCGCCACGCCCGCCGCCAGTGCGGGCAAGCGCCAGTGGCTCGAGTTCGATGCCGCCAGCCGGGTGGCCAAGGTCTGGCTCAACGGCAAGTACCTCGGCGAGCATCGCGGCGGTTTCTCGCGCTTCCGGCTCGATGCCACGGCGGCGATGCGGGGCGATGGCGACAATGTTCTGGTCGTGCGCGTCGACAATTCCCAGCCCAAGGCAGGCGGGCCGACTGCGGATGTGCTGCCGCTTTCCGGGGATTTCTTCGTGCATGGCGGGCTCTATCGCCCCGTTCGTCTGGTCACGACTTCGGCGCTGCATATCGATCTGGCGGACTTCGGCGGCCCCGGCGTGCGGGCCACCACGGTTTCGGCCTCGGCCCAGGAAGCGGTGGTCGATGTGGCCGTGCGCGTAGCCAATGACGGGGTCAAGGCGGCGAAGGCGCAGGTTCGCGTCGCACTGGTCGATCGTGACGGGCGCGAGGTGGCAAGTGCGGTGGTTCCGGCCACGCTGGCGGCAGGAAAAACTGGTGAAATCAATGCGAAGCTCACCGTTGCAAACCCCCGCCTGTGGCAGGGCACTAGCGATCCCTACCTCTATGACCTCAAAGTCCAACTCTCCGAGGCAAACGGGCAACTCTCGAAGGCAGAGGGCCAACTCTCCGATACAGTGAGCCAACTCTACGGCATCAGGACCATGGCGTTCGATCCCGCGCGCGGATTCCTGCTCAATGGCCAGCCCTATCGCCTCAAGGGCGTCGGCTACCATCAGGACCGTGACGGAAAAGGATGGGCGATTTCGCGCGCCGACGTCGAGGAAGATGTCGCCACTATCCGCGAGATGGGCGCCAACACGATCCGCCTGACCCACTACCAGCACGGACAGGATGTCCATGACATCGCCGACCGGGCCGGGATCGTGGTGTGGGACGAGATTCCGCTGGTCTCGGTCTGGACGCTGGGTGGCAAGAAGGACGCCGATCCGGCGCTGGTTACCAATGCCAAGGCGCAGCTGACCGAATTGGTCAGGCAGAACCAGAACCACGCGGCCAGCGCGATCTGGAGCATCGCCAACGAGGTGGACTTCGGCAATTCGCTGCCGGCCTTCCTGTTCGGCGGCGTCAATGGGCGCGAGGTCGATCCGATGCCGCTGCTGAACGTGTTGCAGCAGACCGCCAAGGCGCTCGATCCTTCGCGTCCGACCGCACTTGCCACCTGCTGCGAGGCGCGGGCGTTCGGCAGCGACATCGAGATTCCGACCACGGCGGTAGCGGCCGATCTTGGCGGAGCGAACCGCTATTTCGGCTGGTACTTCGGGCAGCCGGGCGACCTCGGGCCGCATCTCGATGGGCTTCGCGCCAGGCGTCCGCTGCAGCCGCTGGCGGTGACAGAATATGGCGCTGGCGGCGCCCTGACCATCCACACCGACTACGTGCTCGGCGCTCCTGTGGACTCGCGCGGGTTTGCGCAGCCCGAGGAGTACGAAAGCTACATTCACGAAACCGCGCTCGCGCAGCTCGATGCAAGGCCGTGGCTCTATGCGACGTGGCTGTGGAACTCGTTCGACTTTGCCACGACCGTGCGCACCGAGGGCGATGCGCAGGACATCAACACCAAGGGCCTCGTCGCTTACGACCACAAGACCCGCAAGGACGCGTGGTACTTCTACAAGGCGAACTGGAACGCGGAGCCGATGGTCCACATCACCTCCAAGCGCTACGCGAACCGCGCCTATCCGGTGGCCGACGTCAAGGTTTACAGCAACACCGCGCGCACCGAACTGCTGCTCAATGGCCGTTCGCTGGGCGTGAAGAGTGATTGCCCGCAGAAGGCCTGCGTGTGGACGGCGGTGGCGCTGGACGATGGCGCCAACGCTCTGGTGGCACGCGGAACCCACGCCGGCGGACAGGTCGAGGACCGGACCGAGTGGACGCTGGCGCCCCGGACCCGCCAGCATTTCGTGATCGATACCGGCGCGTTGGTGGTAAGCCGCGGGGCGGAGCGGATCCTCGGCTCCGACAACTGGTTCGAAGGCGGCAGCACCGGGACGCTCGACAAGCCGGCCGATTTCGGCAGGCCATCGGTGCCGACCGAGATCGCAGGCACCAACGAGCGCGACGCGCTGGCGACCTATCGCAAGGGCACGTTCTCCTACCGCGTGCCGGTGTCCGATGGCCGCTACAAGGTGACGCTGTGGTTTGCCACGGCGGCCGACCAGAAGCCGGGAACCTTTGAAGTCAGGAGCGGGAAGAAGGCGCTGCTGCGCAAATTCCAGCCTGCCATTCCGGCGTCCGGTGCCGTGGCGGAAGCCAAGGCGATTACGCTGAAGGCAAAGGGCACCCTCGCACTCGATTTCGTGCCCGGCACCGCAGAGCCGCGCGTCTCGATGATCGAGATCGAGCGGCTGCGCTGATCCTCCCCCAAGCCAACGGATAAAGACACATGCTCAGGAAGCTCCCGCTGCGCTGGTGGATCATCGCGCTGATCACGCTCGGCACGATCCTCAACTATCTTGCGCGTTCGACCCTCTCGGTCGCCGCGCCTACGCTCAAGACCGAATTTGCGATGTCGACCGAGCAGTACAGCTGGGTCGTGCTGGCCTTTCAGGCGAGCTACACGGTGATGCAGACCGTGGCGGGCGCGGTGCTCGATGCGCTGGGCACGCGGGTGGGGTTCTTCGTGTTCGCGGTGGGCTGGGCGCTGAGCAACATGGCCCATGCCTTTTCGACCGGTTGGATGAGCCTGGCCTTCTTCCGTTCGCTGCTCGGCGCGACCGAAGCCGCTGCGATTCCGGCGGGGACCAAGACGGTTTCGCAGTGGTTCCCGCCCAAGGAGCGTCCGCTCGCCACCAGCCTGTTCCAGATGGGGACGAGCGTTGGCAACATGATCGCGCCGCCGCTGGTGGCGTTCTGCATCCTTGCGTGGAACTGGCAGGCGGCGTTCATCGTGACCGGCGCGCTGAGCCTCGTCTGGGCCGGGCTGTGGTGGTTCGGCTACCGCGATCCCGCCGTGCATCCGCGCCTTTCGCAAGCCGAGCGCGATGCGATCGTGGCGATGAACCAGCCCGACGCGACCAAGCCCGCGACCAAGGGCGACGTTCTGCGCAGCCGCTCGTTCTGGGCGATTGCCGTACCGCGCTTCCTGGCCGAGCCTGCATGGCAGACCTTCAACTTCTTCATCCCGCTCTACCTTGTGGCGGTGTGGAAGCTTGACTTGAAATCCATCGCGATGTGGGGCTGGATGCCGTTCCTTGCCGCAGACTTCGGCAGTCTTGCAGCGGGCCTCCTGCCGCCATGGCTGATGAAGCGCGGCTCCTCGATGCTGTCATCGCGAAAGATCACCATGACGCTTGGCGCGCTGTGCATGGTGGGGCCAGCCTGCATCGGCCTTGCGACGTCGCCGGAGATGGCGATTGCGCTGTTCTGCGTGGGCGGCTTTGCCCACCAGATGCTCAACGGTGCGCTGATCACGCTCTGCGCCGACGTGTTCGACAGCCGCACCGTGGGCACTGCGAGCGGCATGGCGGGCACGTCTGCCTGGGTTGGCGGCATGCTGTTCACGCTGCTGATCGGGCAGAGCGCCGACGTGTTCGGCTACAATCCGCTGTTCGTGGCGCTGGCGGGGCTGGACCTGCTGGCGGCGGTGGTGCTGTGGAGCCTGTTGAGAGCGAGATCCTAGGAGATTTTAGCACTGACGGGATGACAGCTATTGTGGATCTCCGACAGGGCACTGAGTGGCAGGAAAGGGGTGGATTTCTGCTGTTGCTTCCATAACAGCACCATTATCGTCACCCCGGGCTTGACCCGGGGTCCCGCTTTCTTTCTCCTTGCGCCATGGATAGGGAAAGGCTCGGCGGTTGGGTCTACATCATGGCCGATCGCTACCGAGGCGCGATGTACGTTGGCGTGACTTCGCACCTTGCGGCGCGCATCCACCAGCATCGAGAGGACCGGGGATCGGACTTCTGTGCCCGCTATGGTTTGAAGCGGCTGGTCTGGGCAGAACGCGGTGATCGGATCGAGGACTGCATAGCGCACGAGAAGCGCGTGAAGCGCTGGCGCAGAGCGTTCAAGTTCGACCTAATCGAGCGCGGCAATCCTGACTGGCTGGATCTTTACAACGTGATCCTTGGATAGCTTGCGCGAAGAGAAAGCGTCACCCCGGGTCAAGCCCGGGGTGACGGCAGGGGTGTGAGAGAAATGGCGCCAGTGTCCGCAATGGCGTCGTATCCTGACAGGCCACTTTTAGCAAAAGATGGCGGATAGCTGACGTCCCCACCATCCGGGAATTTGCCCTCGCGCCCTAGAAATCCCGCGCTGGGATCGCGCCCCGGCGCATGATGGTCCAGCCTGCCAGCGCATGGCCCGCGATTGCGGCCTGTGCTGGGGCTTCGCCACGCAGGCGCGCGGCGAGGTAACCGGCGTTGAAGGCATCGCCCGCGCCGCTGGTGTCGACAGGGGCAAGCACGCGTTCGGGGGCGACGATTGCGCCATCGGGCAGGCGGCAGCCTTGCGCGCCGAGCTTGACCACGGTTTCGGCGCAGCCAAGGCGCTGCCAGTGCGCGGCAACGGCGGCGGCATCGGTCTCGCCCGAGAGCATGGTTTCGTCCTCGAGCGTCGGCAGGCCGATGGAGGCTGTGGCAATGGCGGCATCGCGCGCGGCACGGGCGGTCTGCCGGTCGGGCCAGAGGCGAGGGCGGTAGTTGCCGTCGAAGGCGACAAGGCCGCCGCGCGCACGCACCTTGCGGGCAAGCGAGATCAGCGCCTGCCGGCCCTCTTCGGGCAGGATTGCCAGCGAGACCAGTGAGAATGCCAGGAGGTCTGCATTCGCAGCATCTTCGAGCGCGGTATCGATGTGCTGGCAAGCGAACAGGTGTCGTGCGGCGCTCTCGCCGCGCCAGTAGGTGAAGCTGCGCTCGCCCGCATCGTCCGTGGTGATCGCATAGAGCCCCGGATTGCGGGCCGGATCTGCAAGCACGAGAGTGGTATCCAGCCCTTCGGCCCTCCAGCGGGCCTTCAGGTCCTCGCTGAAGGGATCGGTGCCAAGCGCCGTCAGGTAGGCCACATCCAGGCCGTTGCGGGTGAGGTGGATCGCGGTGTTCAGCGTGTCTCCACCATAGGCCAGATGCCAGCCTGAACCGCCTTGGCTGGAGCCGTCTTGCGACAGCTCCAGCATGGCTTCACCAACGAGGACGGTATAGGGGGTGACCCGCACGCGCTGGTCAGACACTTAACGGCAGGCCGGGTTTGCCGCGCCGGGGATGGCGTAGAAGGCGATGGACTGGCCGGGAATGGTGACCTTGCCTGCAACGGGAGCGCCATCGAGTCCGGTCAGCGTGAGGTCTGCCGAGAGGGCAGGGGCCTTGCCATTGACCAGCACGGTGGGGGTATCGAGCGGCTGGCCGGTCATGGTCCAGCCAAGGCCCTTGCCGCCAAGGCTGATCTTCTGTGCGGCCTCGCCGGTGTTGAGCGCCATGACCGCAACGCCGCCGGGCTTGCCCGCAAGGCAATGCGCATAGAGCCGCAGTGCCGGCGAGGGCGAGCGCGGCGATGCCAGCACGGTGCTGCCCATCGTGCGCTTCCACAGCACGGCGCCCCAGTAGTTGGGACGCGGGGTCATCGTGTCGCGATCGATCAACGCATAGTCGCTCGCGGCCAGCGTGTTGTGCATGGCCACCTGCAGGCCTTGCTGGGCAAGGGCGGCGTTCTGGTTGAGGTAACGGAAGGTATCGAGGAAGGTCGAAGCCCATGGGCTACCACCGCAGGCCGCCTGCGCAGTCTCGGTGTTCCACATCGGCTTGCCCGGCTCGTACTTGTCGCGCAGGGCCGCGTAATAGCGATAGTCACGCACGGTCATGTCGAGCCACTTCGCGGTGAGCGCGTCGTGCTTCTGCGCCGTGCCGATGCCGAGGCCTGTGCAACGTTGCGAGACCGAGCCGTAGAAGTGGTATGACACGCCATCCACGCTGTTCGGGTTGGCCTGCATCATGTCCTCGCTGCTGACGTGGCTGCCCATTTCGGCGGGAACCGGAACGTCCTTGAGCAGGCCCGCTTCGCCGACGCCGCCGACGCCGAGGATCTTCATGTCGGGCACGGCCTTGCGTGCCCAATCGCGGAACAGGCGGAATTCGGCGCCGTAATTGGCCGCGGTGTAGGGCTTGGGCATCTGCGGCGCGGCGCTGGGCATGTTGGCTTCGTTGAAGAATTCGGCAGCGTAGAGGGTGCCGCCCGCCTCGCGGGTCAGGTCGACGAGGCGCTGGGCCTGCGCGGGCGTCCACACGCCATTGGCATCGCGGGTGCCATTGCTGACGGCAAAGCTGGTGACGATGGGCGCGTCGACGGCCTTGGAGAAGGCCACGACGTTCCGCCACTGGTCGCGCTTCAGGACCTGCACGAAGCCTGCAGGCGGAGCGGAAAGGTTCTCGCCCTCGGCTTCGAGATAGGTGTTGTTGGCCCAGGTGCCGCTGACGCGAACGAGGCTGGGGCCGAGCGCCTTGGCCAGTGCAACCAGCTTCGGGTCGGTCAGGTCGATCGGCGGGCGCTGGCGATAGCGTTCGTCGGCCGGGCCGCCATAGGGTGCCCAGAAGCGGCCGCCGGTCACTTCGACCATCTCGATGTTGTAGGACTGGTAGCGTTCGCTGACCGTGCCGAGTTTGGCGAGAGTGCCGAGCTGGAGCGAGGGGGCGGGCGCAGGCGCTGCGCCGGTAAGGGCAACGAGGGCGGTTGCCGAAAGCAGGATATTGCGCATCATCTTACCAGCTCCACATCGTGCCGTCTTCCAGTCGGGCGACCGGGAGGTAGGCGGGCTTGTAGGGGTACTTGGCGGCCAGTTCCTCGTCGATGTCGACGCCGTGGCCAGGGGTTTCGCCGACGAACAGCTCACCCTTTTCGAACCAGTAGTCGTGCGGGAAGACCGCGTCGGTCTCGGCGGTGTGGCGCATGTATTCCTGGATGCCGAAGTTGGGGACCCAGGTGTCGAAATGCAGCGCGCAGCCCATGGTGACGGGCGACAGGTCGGTCGCGCCGTGGCAGCCGGTGCGGACCTGGTACATGCTGGCGAGATCGGCAATGCGGCGCAGGTGGGTGAGGCCGCCCGCGCCGACGACGGTCGCGCGGATGTAGTCGATCAGCTGGTTCTGGATCAGGTCCTTGGCGTCCCAGATCGTGTTGAAGATCTCGCCCACGGCCAGCGGGGTTACGGTGTGCTGGCGGACGAGCTTGAACGCTTCCTGGTTTTCGGCAGGCGTGCAGTCCTCCAGCCAGAACAGCTGGTAGGGTTCGAGCATCTTGCCGAGATTGGCCGCTTCCTGCGGGGTGTAGCGGTGGTGGCCGTCGTGCAGCAGGTGGTGGTCGAAGCCGTAGGTCTTGCGCAGTTCCTCGAACAGCTTGGGCACGTAGTTCAATGCCTTGCGCGTGTCCCAGCCGGTGACCGAGGGCAGGCTGGCATCGGCGGGTTCGTAGTAGAGCTTGCCCCGGCCCACGCCATAGGCGTCCTTGACGCCGGGGACGCCGGTCTGGGCGCGGATCGCCTTGTAGCCCATGTCGATGTACTGGCCGACCGCCTCGACCGTCTCGGCAATGTCCGAGCCGTTGGCGTGGCCATAGACCATAACCCCGTCGCGGCTGCGCCCGCCAAGCAGCTGGTAGAGCGGCATGCCGGCCATCTTGGCCTTGATGTCCCACAGCGCCATGTCGACTGCGGCGATCGCGCGCATCGTCACCGGGCCGCGGCGCCAGTAGGCACCCTTGTAGAGGTACTGCCAGATGTCCTCGATCCGGCGCGGGTCCATGCCGATCAGGCAGGGCACGACGTGCTCCTGCAGATAGGCGACGACCGAAAGCTCGCGCCCATTGAGCGTGGCATCGCCGATGCCGTAGACGCCCTGATCGGTCTCGATCTTGAGCGTCACGAAGTTCCGGCCCGGGCAGGTGACGATGACGCGGGCGGCGGTGATTTTCATGACTCGAAAACTCGCTTTGGTTGGTCGAATGTGGTAATACCGATTGACTGACCAATTTTGGTTTGTCAAGTTCAGAAAAATTGGTAATACCAGAAAGGCGCCATGGCAAACCTCAAATCGAACGACCGGCTCTATCAGGACCTCGCCCGCTCGCTGCTAGAGGAGTTGGCCAGCGGGAAGTATCCGGTGGGCACCCGGCTTCCCGCCGAGCGTGATCTGGCGCTTCGCTATGACGTGAGCCGCCCGACGGTGCGCGAGGCGATCATCGCGCTGGAAGTGCAAGGGCTGGTCGAGGTGAAGATCGGCTCGGGCGCCTACGTGCGGCGCTTGCCGGGCGAAGAGGACCGTCCCGGTTTCAACGTGACCGCGTTCGAACTGACCGAGGCACGGCTGCTGTTCGAAGGCGAGGCGGCGGCATTGGCGGCAACGCAGGTCAACGATGCCGACATCGCCGAGATCGAGGTGCTGGTCCAGCGCATTGCCGAGGAGAACCAGGACCCCAACGGCACCGAAAGCGCCGACCGCGAGTTCCACCTCGCCATTGCGCGGGCGACGCGCAACGTGGCGGTGTACAATGCGATCGAGCACTTGTGGGACTTGCGCGCCACCTCGCCGGAAGCGGCGCTCCTGCACGAGAAGGCGCGCCACGCCAACGTGAAGCCGGTGGTCGAGGAGCATTCGGCGGTGCTCGAAGCGCTGCGCGCGCGTGATCCCAACGCGGCACGGGCGGCAATGCGCGCGCACCTGTCCGCCGTGCTTGACGGCCTGTTGTTTGCGACCGAAGAGCGCCTGCTGGCCGAAGCACGCAAGGCTACGCAGGCCAAGCGCGACCGCTATTCGCGCGCCATGGCGTGAGATTTTCCGTTATCTGAAAGAGCTGACATGCCCCGCGATCTTGACCTTCATCCCGACCGGTTGCTGCCGGCCGATCCCTCTGTGCGCGGCCTTGCGCGTGAGTTGTATGCGAGCGTGGCGGACTTGCCGATCGTCAGCCCGCACGGGCACACCGATCCGCGCTGGTTTGCGGAGAATGGATCGTTCGGCAATGCGACCGAGCTGCTGCTGGTGCCCGATCACTACGTCTTCCGCATGCTCTATTCGCAAGGGGTGTCGCTTGAGGACCTGGGCGTGCGCAATCGCGGTGTCGATCCGCGCGCGGCGTGGCGGTTGTTTGCCGAGCGCTACTGGCTGTTCCGGGGGACGCCTTCGCGGATGTGGCTCGATTGGGTCTTCGCCGAGGCCTTCGGCATGGGCGTGCAGCTGAGCGCCGAGACGGCCGACCTCTACTTCGACACGATCACCGAGATGTTGGCGACCGATGCCTTCCGCCCGCGCGCCTTGTTCGAGCGGTTCAACATCGAGGTGATCGCCACGACCGAAAGCCCGCTCGACACGCTGGAGCACCACGCCGCGATCCGCGAGTCCGGATGGAGCGGCAAGGTCATCACGGCCTATCGTCCCGACCCGGTGATCGACCCGGACTTTGAAGGCTTCCAGGCCAACCTCGACCTGTTCTCGCAGCTGACCGGCGAGGATTGCCGCAGCTGGACCGGCTACCTTGCCGCGCACCGCCAGCGCCGCGCCTTCTTCGCCGCGATGGGCGCGACCAGCACTGACCATGGCCATCCGACCGCCGCCACTGCCAACCTCTCTGCCAGCGAGGCCGCCGCGCTGTTCGACCGCGTCGCCTCGGGCAAGTTCCATGCCTCCGACGCCGAACTGTTCCGCGCGCAGATGCTGACCGAGATGGCGGGGATGAGCCTTGACGATGGCCTCGTCATGCAGATCCACCCCGGGTCTTTCCGCAACCACAACGCCGCCGTGTTCGAGCGCTTCGGCCGCGACAAGGGCGCGGACATCCCCACGCGCACCGACTTCGTCCATGCGCTCAAGCCGCTGCTCGACAGGTTCGGCAACGAGAAGGACCTGTCGATCATTCTCTTCACGCTCGACGAGAGCGCCTATGCCCGCGAACTCGCGCCGCTTGCCGGACATTACCCCTGCCTCAAGCTCGGCCCCGCATGGTGGTTCCACGACAGCCCCGAGGGCATGAAGCGCTTCCGCCGCATGACCACCGAGACGGCGGGCTTCTACAACACCGTCGGCTTCAACGACGATACCCGCGCGTTCCTCTCGATCCCGGCGCGGCATGACGTTGCCCGCCGCATCGACTGCGGCTTCCTTGCAGAGCTGGTCGCCGAGCACCGCATCGAGGACTGGGAAGCGGCGGAGCTGGCGCAGGACCTGTCGTACAACCTCGCGAAGAAGGCGTACAAGTTGTGACGCGCCTGTCTCCGGACACGCTCGCCAGCCTCCCCGCCGAGGTTGCGCGCCCGGTCTATGACCGCGACGCTCAGGCCGTCGGCATCGTCCACTTCGGCATCGGCGCGTTCCACCGTGCGCATCAGGCCTGGTACACCGATGCTGCCCTGAATCTGGACAATGGGAACAGCGGCGACGCCGACTGGGCCATCACCGGCGTCTCGCTGCGCTCGGCCGGTGTGGCGCGACAGATGAACCCGCAAGGCGGGCTCTATACGGTTGCCGAACAGTCGGGCGAGGGTGCTGCGCTTCGGATCGTGGGCTCTGTCCGCAACGTGCTGGTGGCGAGCGAGGAACCCGATGCGGTGATCGCCGCCGTGGCCGCGCCCACCACGCGGATCGTCAGCCTGACCGTGACCGAGAAGGGTTACTGCCGCCGCCCGGACGGCACGCTCGACTTCGAACTCGCGCACTCCCTGAGCTTCTACTACTTCGTCACGCAAGGCCTGCTGGCGCGGGCCAAGGCGGGGCTGCCCGGCTTGACGCTGCTGCCGTGCGACAACCTTGCCGACAACGGCGCGAAGCTGAATGCCCTGATGCTGCAGTACCTCGAGCGGCACGAGCCCGATCTTGTGCCGTGGTTCAAGGCAAACTGCACCTGCCCCTCGACGATGATCGACCGCATCGTGCCCGCCACGACCGACGAGGACCGGGCGATGGTGGCGCAGGTCTTGGGCGGCCTCACAGACGAAGCCTGCGTCGTGACCGAACCGTTCAGCCAGTGGGTTATCGAGGACCGCTTTGCCGGACCGCGCCCGCGCTGGGAAGCGGTCGGCGCGCAGCTGGTCAGCGAAGTCGGCCCTTACGAAACCGCCAAGCTCAGGATGCTCAACGGCGCGCACTCGCTGCTTGCCTATTGTGGCCTCAAGGCTGGTTACGAGTACGTTCACGAGGCCGTGGCCGATCCGGCCTTGCGCCATCTCGCCAATCGCCTGATGCGCGAGGAAGCCGCCCCGACGATCGCGCCCGCCCCCGGCCAGGACCTTGAAGCCTACGCCGACGCCCTGATCGCCCGCTTCGCCAACCCCAGCCTCAACCACCGCCTGATCCAGATCGCCATGGACGGCTCCCAGAAAATCCCCCAGCGTTGGCTCCAAACCCTCGCCGCCAATGTCGCCCAAGGCCGTCAATGCCCCGCCATCCTCCAAGGCATCGGCGCATGGATACACCACCTGTCAGGCGCCAACGGCCCGGTGGATGATCCCATGGCCGAAAGGCTCACGACCATGGTTGCGCGCGCAGATGCCCCCGCAAAGGCCATCACCGAAATCTTCCACGAAGACGGGCCCTTGGGTGGAATCTGGTCACCTCAGCCGCAGGAAATCGCTGTCCTCGCATCTGCCTAGGACAAGTGGCAGTGGTTCTCGCTTCGGCCTCGCATCTACACCTGCAAAAAAAGGCGGTAGTGCCGGTTTTGTCAGCCGCATGTGGAGAGATGACCGATGGCGAGTGCTTTGGAGTGGGACCGGGAGGCTGATGTTGTCGTGCTCGGCTCGGGCGGTGCGGCGCTGACGGCAGCGATTGCTGCGCACGATCATGGCGCGAAGGACGTGGTCATTCTCGAACGCTCGGGGATGGTCGGTGGCACCACCGCGATGTCTGGCGGGATGCTGTGGATCCCCGGCAACCATCACCAGCTGGCCGCAGGAATCGAGGAATCGGACGAGGATGTCGTCGCCTATCTCGATGGTCTTGCCCCCGGCGCGCTCGACCCCGAAACGCTGTGGGCGTTCATGCAGGGCGGGCCGGAGATGCTGCGCTTCCTCGAGGACAACACGCCGGTGCGGATGTGCTCGTTCTCGGACTTTCCCGATTATCAGCATTACTCTCCAGGCGCCAAGCCCGATGGCGGGCGCTCGCTCGACAACGAGGCGTTCAGCTTTGCGCGGCTCGGCAAGTGGGCAGCACGGGTCAACCCGAGCAAGATGGCCTATCCCTTGCGCGGCAGCCTGATCGAGGCGACGCGCGGCACCTTGGACGAGGCAACGCTGGCCGAGCGCGAAGCGGGCGATTATCGCGGGCTTGGGCAAGCGCTGATCGGATCGCTGTTCCTTGGCGTGATCGAGCGCGACATTCCGGTCGAGTTTGAAAAGCGTGCGCGCAAGCTGGTCAAGGATGGCGACCGGATCATCGGCGTCGTGGCCGAGGACGCCAACGGCAAGGACTTCCGCGTTCGCGCGCGCCGTGGCGTGGTGATCGCGACCGGCGGGTTTGAATGGAACGAGACGCTCGTCAAGGCCTTCATCCGTGGCCCCCTGACCGGCCCGGTGAGCGTGCCCGAGAACGAGGGCGACGGATTGCTCATGGCGATCGAGGCGGGCGCGCAGCTTGGCAACATGCAGAACGCGTTCTGGATGCAGAGCGTGCTGGAATTCAAGCCGCAGCACCGCAATGCCAAGCCCAACTACATGCTGGGTTCCGACGAGCGCGCGCGGCCCGGCGCGATCCTCGTCAACCGCAAGGGCAAGCGCTTCGTCAACGAGGCGGCGAACTACAACGCTCTGGGCAAGTCGCTCCACGCCTTCGATGGCGGCACCCATGAATACGCCAACCTGCCGTACTGGCTGATCATCGACCAGCGCTATCGCGACAAGTACCCGCTGTTCAATTCGCAGCCGGGCAGCCCAACGCCGTCCTATGCGATCGAGGCGGCAACGCTGGCCGAACTGGCGGAAAAGGCGGGCATCGATCCGGCAGGCCTTGAGGCCGAAGTCGCGCGCTTCAACCAGATGGTGCGCAACGGTCATGATGACGATTTCAACCGTGGCGACAGCACCTACGACAACTTCTACATGTGGGGCGACATGGCGTTCGACCCGCCATACCGCACGCTGGGCCTGATCGATCAGGGACCGTTCTATGCGGTGAAGATGGAAGCGGGCGCGCTCGGCACGGCTGGCGGGCCGAAGACCAATGCTGACGGGCAGGTCGTCGACTGGAGCGGCAATGCGATCCCCGGCCTCTATGCTGCGGGCAATGCGATGGCGGCGGTGCTGGGCGAGGTCTATGGCGGGGCGGGCGGTACGCTCGGGCCAGGGCTGACGTTCGGCTACCTTGCCGGAAAGCACCTAGGACAGCACATTTCGAACCACTGACGAGACGGGCAGCGCAGTCCTTCAGCCCAGTGCCGAGCGCGGGATGCTGATGCGGCAGAACACGCCTTCGGGGAGGAACTGGTAGTCCAGCTTCCCCCCGATGCCATGGGTGACCGAACGTTCGATCAGGCGCGTGCCAAAGCCGCGCGCCTTTGGCGCATTCACGATGGGGCCGCCGGTTTCGCGCCATTGCACGACCAGCGCCTCGTCCTCCGCAGCGGTCGCGCGGCACAAGACTTCGACGCTGCCATCTGCCGACAGCGCGCCATACTTCGCCGAGTTCGTGGCAAGTTCGTGCAGCACCATGGCCATGGCTTGAGCGGTGCTCGACCTGAGCACGAGATCGTTGACGACGGGATCAAGGTCCACGGCGATGCCATAGGGCGTCAACTCGTCGGCGATCAGCGCCTGAAGCTTCACGCCATCCCAGCGGTTTTCCGACAGGTGGCTGTGCGCGCGGCTGATTGCGGCGATGCGGCCGATCAGGGCCTCCTTGAAATCGGCAACCGAGCCTTGCGCCTTCATCATCTGGACGATCGACTGTACCACGGCGAGCAGATTCTTGGCGCGGTGGTCGACTTCGCGCGTCAGCAAGTCCTCGCGTTCACGAGCCTGCTTCAGGTCGGTGATCTCGATGCAGAAGATGCCCACGCCGCGGCGCTGGCCATCGGGGCCATGGACCGGATAGAACACTTCTGACCATGTCCGCTTGACCCCCGGCCGGGCTGGCGTCTCGCCCGAGATCTCGACGCCGCGCATGACTTCGCCGCCCTCTAGCACGGTGCGCAAAAGCGGTTCGGCCGATGACCTGAGATCGGGCAGGAGATCCCATACATTGCGGCCGATGTGATCCTCCGCCGTAAAGCCGTTCATTTCAGCGAGCGCGGTGTTGATGCGGGCAAAGCGCAGGTCGGCATCGAGCAGGCCGAGGCCGACCGGGGCTTCATCGTAAATCGCCTGAAGCTCATCGATCACGCCGAGCAGATGGGCGCGCTGCTCGGCCTGCCATTCGCCGTCCCGCTCGAGCTGCTGCTTTGCGGCGATGAGGTCCATCGCGCTGGTGCTCAGCGAGTGGACCACCTCAAGCACGATCACGGTTGACGGCACGAAGACCATCAGGGCGACGACAGCGCCATCCCGGAGTTCAAAGCCGCCTGATGGCTGCAGGAAGAGGTACCATGCCAGCACCCATGCCAGGACGGTTGCGAAGTATCCGGGGATGCGACCGCCAAGGAACGTGGCCACCACGATGGCCGGGTAATAAGGCAGCAGCGGCGCAGGCGCAGGCTGGCCCATCATCAGGCGCACGCCGAATGACGAGCAGACGAGCAGCAAGGCAGCGGCAATGCCGGGAATCGGGCGTCCGAGCAGGGCGTGGCAGAGCGAGAACGGCCAATGACCGAACAGTTGCGTCTCGCGCTGTTGGCGGTCCGACGCCATGCCCCTGATTCCCTTGGCCTTCTCCGCCAACCGGACGGCTCAGGAGGCTATCTTGCCCGACTTTGCCTCAGGCGCAATCCCGCTTTGTCGCATTCAGGGCTTTGGCTGCGCCTTCAATCCGGAAACCGGCCAGTACGACAGGGTGTGCACGTCATGCGCCGAGGTCCACATACCCTTGGGCGTATAGCGCAGTGCGCCGCTTCCGGCGGGCTTGCCGCCGCGCTGGGCCACGGTCATCGTCTTGGGATCGATGGCGGCCCAGACCTGATCGTCGGTTGTGCGCAGCCAGACCTTGCCGTCGCCGGTATCGATATCGCCCCACTTGAGGTTTGCACCGACCTTGACCCGGCCGACGACCTGTCCGGTGGCAGGATCGGCGCGGACGAGCGTGCCATCGCCCTGCTCCTGCACCCACACGCCGCCTTCGCCCGCAGCGAGGAAGCCCGGCATCGTGCCGAGCGCGGCGCGTGCGACGACGGTATTGGTGGCTGGATCGATCTTCTGGAGCGTCTGCTTGGTGGCGCTGACCGCCCAGACGGCGTCATAGCCGAAGGTCACGTACCAGGTGTCGGCATCGACCGGGATCGAGGCGACGACGGTATTCGTCTCCGGATCGACGCGTGCGACGGCACCTTCAGGCTTGCTCGCCAGCCAGATCGAGCCTGCGCCATTGGCGACGATCAGTTCGCCCTGCTTCTGGTTGGCGATGCCGGTAGGGATGGTGGTGGTGATCTTCGCGGTTTCGAGATCGATCCGCACCAGCGAGCCATCGGCACAGTTTGCGACCCACAGCGAGCCGAACGCCACGGTCATCGCGCCGCAGGGGCGGGCAATGGCGACTTCGGCGAGCTTGCCACTGCGCGACCACTTCTCGACCTTGCCGCGATTGGTGGCCCAGACCGCGTCGCCATCGACCGCGAGGAAATCGGCAAAGCCGGGGACCGTCTGGGACTGCTCGACTTGCGCGTGGGCGAGGGTCGGGACCAGAGCGGCGGCGGTGAGAAGCAGTTTGCGGAGCATGGAAATCCTTCCTGAGGCTTAGCTACGCGAGGCGATGTAGGCGCGCCATCCGCCAAGGTGCGTAATGTCTTCGGCCCCGGCCAGCGCGCGCGGTTCGGCGACGAAGCCCTTGACGCTGCTGCCGTCTGCCAGCGTAACCGTGCCAATAGCGAGCGGTGCCGGGACTTCGACGGTGAAGCTGCCGAATTCGGCGATCCCGAGTTCGTAGACCTCCAGCTTGATCGCCGCACCGCCTTCGTCGAACATCAGTGCGGGCTTGGGCGGCACGCTCTCGGCGATGGCGTAGAGCTTGTAGGTAGGGGCGGTCTCGAACGCGCCGACGAACTTCGCATCGCGCGAGGTCAGCTGCCAGTGCAGTGGCATGCCTTCGAGGTGTGCGCCGACAACGGCCAGTTTCACTGTCTGCATCTTGCCCTCCAGATCAAGCGGGGGTGGGGGAGTGAGGTTGGCCGAAGCGAGCCACGCGTCAGCAGCATCGAGCAGGGCGCGGTCGGTGGCGGCGGGGCCGATCAGGGTGATGCCAAAGCCGGTGCCGTTGTGGCGAATGCCGGCGGGCACGGCGACTGCGGCCATGTCGAGCAGGTTCACGAAGTTGGTGTAGAAGCCGAGGTTGCTGTTGAGCGCGACCGGGGCCACCGCCAGTTCGGCCACGCGATAGGTCGTGCCGGTGGTGGGGAAGGCGAGCATGTCGACGCTGTCCCACAGCTGGTCGGCATGGCGCTTCAACTCGGCCATGCGGTAGATGCCGTTCCACAGCTCGACGGCGGATTTCTTCCATCCGGCTTCGACGACGCTGCGAACGGTGGGATCGATGGCTTCGGGATCGTCTTTCAGCAGCGCGGCCATGGCGGCAGTGCGCTCGGCGACCCATGGGCCACCGTAGAGCAGTTGTGCGGCTTCGAGCAGCGGCGCGATGTCGATCTCGACCACTTCGGCCTGCTCGGCCAGTGTGGCGAGGGCCTGTTCGTAGAAGAACTCTGACTCGCTATCGCCGAAAAAGGCGCGCTGGTCACGGCGGGGGACGCCGATGCGTCTGGCGGCGAGCGGGGTTTCAGCAAGCTGCCGCGACCATGGATCGTCTGCGTCGAAGCCTGCCAGCGTATGGTCCACCAGACGGGCATCGATGGTGTCGGACGCGAAGACAGTGATGCAATCGATCGAACGGCAGGCGGGGACGAGGCCCTTGGTGCTCCAGCGACCCTTGGTCGGCTTGAAGCCGATCAGATGGTTGAAAGCAGCCGGAACGCGGCCCGAACCTGCGGTATCGGTGCCGAGCGCAATCGGCACGAGCCCTGCGGCAACCGCAATGGCCGAGCCGGAGCTGGATCCGCCGCTGACGTAGTCGCGGTTATAGGCATTGCGCGGAATGCCATAGGGACTGCGCGTGCCGACGAGCCCGGTGGCGAACTGATCGAGATTGGTCTTGCCGACGCAGATTGCCCCTGCGGCCTTCAGGCGGGCGATGACCTTGGCGTCTTCGGCGGGTGAATAGGCGAAGGCGGGGCAGGCGGCAGTGGTTTCAAGACCCGCTACGTCAATGTTGTCCTTGGCCGCATAGGGCACGCCCGCAAGGGGCAGGGCTTCGCCTGCTGCCACGCGGGCATCGATGGCACGGGCTTGCGCCAGCAGGTCCTCTGCCGAAGCGCGGCTGATCCACACTTGTGGCTGGATCGCATCATATGTGGCGATGCGGGCGAGGGTTTCCTCGATCACGCTGACCGCGGTCGTGGTGCCGGCATTGACCCCTGCGGCAATGGCTGCGGCGCTGCGACGGTCGAGCAGGGTCATGCGCTCCTCCGCAGGGCAAGCATCGGGGTTCCGGGCTGGAGCGACTGGCGCTCCTTGATGTAGAGCGCGGCAATGGTGCCGGCACCGGGGCTTTCGACCGGGCATTCCATCTTCATCGCCTCGATCACTGCGATGGTCTCACCCGCCTTCACCACATCTCCGGGCTGGACGAGCAGCTTCCACACGCTGCCGCCGAACGGGGCTTCGATCAGATCAGCGCCTTCGGGTACGTCGACCGCACTTTCGGCAGGGGCATCGCTTTCTGCCAGCGCGTTCACCCGGTCGAACTCGCCACGGCGCTCCCATTCGGCGCGTTCGTCATCGAAGGCGGCCTTGCGGGTGGCTTCGAAGTTGGCGATGGCTTCCGCGTTATCGCTAAGGAACTTGCGGTAGTCGGACAGGCGGAATTCGGAGGGCTCGATCTTCAACGCCCGCTTGCCGCTGGGGAAATCGCGGCGCCATTCGGCCAGCTCCTGGGCGCTGACTGGGTAGAAGCGGATCTGGTCGAAGAACCGCAGCAGCCACGGCTTGCCTTCGATGAAATCCGCCGTCTGCCGGTGCGTGTTCCACACCTGCACGGTGCGACCGAACAGCTGGTAACCGCCGGGGCCTTCCATCCCGTAGATGCACATATAGGCCCCGCCGATTCCGACGACGTTGGGCGGGGTCCAGGTGCGCGCCGGGTTGTACTTGGTGGTGACGAGGCGGTGGCGCGGATCGACCGGGGTGGCAACAGGCGCGCCGAGGTAAACGTCACCCAGGCCCATGACGAGGTAGCTGGCCTCGAAGATCAGATTTTCTACCGCAGCAACATCGGGCAACCCGTTGATGCGGCGGATGAATTCGATGTTGTCCGGACACCACGGCGCATCGTCGCGCACCGCGCTCATGTACTTCTCGATGGTCTCGATCGTGGCCGGATCGCGCCAGCTCAGCGGCAGGTGGACAATGCGCGAGGGGATCGCGAAGTCTTCCAGATCGCCCAGACGCTCTTCTGCCGCCCTCAGCGCGGCAAGCGCCTCAGACTGGCTGAGCGAGCGGCCGTCGAAGTGCAGCTGGAGCGAGCGGATACCGGGCACCACATCGATCACGCCGGGCAGGGCCATGCGCTCAAGCTCGGTCATCAGCGCGTGGACGCGGATACGCAGTTCGAGATCGAGGACGATGGGGCCGTATTCGACGAGGATGTTGCGATCACCCTGTTGGCGATAGACCACGGCGGGGCGGCTGGGGCCTGCGGGGATTTGCCCGAGGATCGGGGTCTGCGTGGCGGTATCGCAAGGGCGGCTGGAACCGGGCTTCTTGCCGGTTTCAAGGTAGAGTTGCTGCGCTTCATCCGCAGCCACTGCCTCGGCCATGGTCACGGGAACGAAGCGGACGCGGTCTCCGGGTACGAGCTGGCCGATCTTCCAGCGATCCGCCGCGATCACCACGAAGGGGCAGACGAAGCCGCCGAGCGAAGGGCCATCGGGGCCGAGGATGATCGGCATGTCGCCGGTAAAGTCCACCGCGCCAATGGCATAGGCGTTGTCGTGGATGTTGGAGGGGTGCAGCCCCGCTTCCCCGCCATCGCGCCGCGCCCACTCGGGCTTGGGGCCGACAAGACGCACGCCGGTGCGGTTGGAGTTGTAGTGCACCTGCCATTCGGCGGTGACGACCATGTCGATGTCGTCTTCGGTAAAGAAGTCCGGCGCGCCATGGGGGCCATAAAGCACGCGCACGCACCAGTCTGTCGGGAGCGTGGGCAACGGTGGGGGGCTGAGCGGTTCGCCGATCGGTTCATTGGCGAGATGCAGGACATCTCCGGCAACGAGACGGCGGGCGGCGTGGCCTCCGAACTGGCCCAGTTCGAAGGTGCTACGGCTGCCGAGGTAGGGGGCGATGTCGAGGCCTCCGGCAACGAGCAGGTAGCCGCGCATGCCGCCTCCGGTTGCCCTGCCGATGCTGAGTGTCTGCCCTGCTTTCACATCGAAGGGGCGGCCGACAGCTACCGGCTTGCCTTCGAGACTTGCCCCGAAGTCTGCGCCGGTCAGGCACAGGGTCGCGTCGGCTGCGAACTGCAGGGTGGGGCCGGTGACGGTCATTTCCAGCCCCGCCGTACCCTCGGGATTGCCGAGCAGGCGATTGCCGAGGCGGAAGGACTGGTCGTCCATCGGGCCGGATGGCGGCACGCCCACGGCCCAGAGGTGCTGGCGACCGGGCCAGTCCTGCACGGTGGTGGCAGTGCCGCCGCTGATCACCCGGATCGATTGGGGCGTAAAAACAACGTCTTCGAGCGCGCGTGTTGAGACTTCACCTGAAGTGAAGGCAGGCGCGGCGACGACGCTGCGCAGCCAGCGCAAGTTGGTCTCGATGCCATCGACGCGGCTCCTGGCCAGCGCTTCCTGCATGGCGGTCACGGCCTCGGCGCGGGTGGGCGCGTGGACGATCAGTTTGGCGAGCATCGGATCGTACCAGGCGCTGACTTCGGTGCCCGCCATGACCCATGTTTCGGCGCGGATGTCGGCGGGAAACTCCACGCAGGTCAGTGTGCCCGAGGTGGGGCGATAGTCGAGCGCGGGGTCCTCGGCATAGAGGCGGATCTGCACCGAGTGGCCGCTGGGGGTGGTGGGAGCGGTATTGAGGAAGCTGTAATCGCCCGCAGCGCCTCGGATCATCCATTCGACAAGATCGACGCCCATGACCATTTCGGTCACGCCGTGTTCGACCTGCAGGCGGGTGTTCATTTCTAGGAAGAAAAACTCTTCGCGCTCAGCATCGTAGAGAAACTCCACGGTGCCTGCCGAGCGGTAGCACGCGGCTTCGCCAAGGCGGATCGCTGCGGTATAGAGCGCTTGCCGGACCGCTTCGGGCAGGAGCGGCGCGGGGGCTTCCTCGACGACCTTCTGGTTGCGGCGCTGGAGCGAGCAGTCGCGCTCGCCCAAGGCAACGACGCGGCCCTCACCATCGCCGAAGATCTGTACTTCGACATGGCGGGCACGGCGGACGAAGCGTTCTAGGAAGACGCCAGCATCGCCGAAATTGCTCTGGCCCAGACGGGCGACGGCAGCGAAACCTTCGCGCACATCGGCTTCGGTTTCGCATACGCGCATGCCGATGCCGCCGCCGCCTGCGGTGGCCTTGAGCATGATGGGAAAGCCGATGGCGTCTGCCGCAGAAAGCGCTTCGTCCTCGCTGGTCAGCAGGTCGCTGCCGGGGGCAAGCGGTACGCCATGGGCGGCGGCGAGTTCGCGGGCGCTGTGCTTGAGGCCGAAGGTGCGGATGTTGTCGGGCGTGGGGCCGATGAACACTATGCCAGCTTCGGCGCAAGCGGCTGCAAACTCCGTGTTTTCCGACAGGAAGCCGTAGCCGGGATGGATTGCGCCCGCGCCGGTGCGCTTGGCCGCGTCGATGATCGCGGCGATGTTGAGGTAGCTTTCCGAAGGCCGCGCGCCGCCGATGAACACGGCCTCGTCCGCTTGCGCGACATGGAGCGAGGCCTCGTCGGCCTCGGAATAGACCGCGACCGAGCGCAAGCCCATCTTGCGCAGAGTGCGGATGATCCGGGTGGCGATGGCGCCGCGGTTGGCAATGAGGACGGTGTCGAATGCGGGAAGGGCGGTCATGCGCTCACGATCATGCGGACGGGGGTGGGGTTGAACGCGTTGCAGGGGTTGTTGATCTGCGGGCAGTTGGAGACGACGACGATCACGTCCATGTCGGCGCGCAGGTCCACCGTGAGGCCAGGGGCGGAAATGCCGTCGACGATGCCCAGCGCACCGTCAGCCTCGACGGGCACGTTCATGAAGAAGTTGATGTTCGAGACGATGTCGCGCTTGCCGCGGCCTTCCCAGAGATTGGCCTCAAGGAAATTCTCGACGCAGGCGTGTTGCGACTTGGTGTGATGTCCGTAACGCAGAGTATTGGATTCGCAGGAACAAGCGCCGCCGATGGTATCGTGATAATCGACCGCGCTGCCCGTGATGGTCATCAGCGAGCGGCCTTCGTTCGACAGCAGGCGGGTGCCTTCGCGTAGGAACAGGTTGCCCTGCGCCGCCACGGTATCCTGCGCGCTGTAGCGTTCGGAATCGTCGGCGGCGCTATAGATCAGGAAATCGACCGCCTGATTGCCTTCGAGATCGACGATGCGCAGCGTCTCGCCCTGCTTCACATGGTGCAGCCAAGGCGCGCGGGCGGGGACGACTTCGTCGTGGACGATGCTGCCGGAAAGGCCGGAGAGGTGGGGATCGGTCATGAGGCCTGTCCTTTTCAGCGGCGGTAGTAGTCTTCGACGTTGAGGAAGGCGCGCTGGCCCTCCGGCGTCGCGTTGCGGATGGGGTCGGCCTCGGTGGTCACGGCGCCGCGCCAGGCGGTGACGCGCAGCGGGGTGACCGCGTATTCCGGCCTTGGATCAAGAACATGCGGGACGTTGGTGACAACCACGATCACGTCCATCTCGGCACGCAGCACCACGCTGCGGCCCGGCGCATAGGGGCCGACGAGCGGGGTGATGCTGCCGTCGTCCTCGATCCGGGTGCCCTTGAACAGGGTGACGCAAGGGTGGACGTCGCGGCGACCGAGGCCGTGCTTGGCCGCGCCCAGCAGGAAGCGGTCGCGCCCGTTGGGATAGGCCCCGCTGTTGCGGCCTTCGCCGTACTTGGCGAGGTTGGTGGCAGCGTTGGAGGTGCCGCAGAAGCAGTCGTGTGTGCCGGCATCATCGCTCTCGATGCACATCAGCACGCGGCCCATGTCGGACAGGAGGAGCTTGCCGGTGCCGAGGTAGGCGTTCCACTGGACCTTGACCGTATCGGCGAAGTTCAGCCGCTCGGTCGGCATCTCGGCATTGAACAGGTTCAGTGAAGCGCAGGCATCGCCCTTCACGTCGATCAGGCGCAGGCGGGTGCCGCGCGCGATGCGGCGCGTGGCGTAGCCGCCGGGGGCGACGGTTTCTTCCCACAGCAGGTCATCGGCGCTGATGCCCTGAGGCAGGTCGGATGCGGCTGGAGGCAGGATCGGCATCGATTCCACGACCGTTCCCGCCATCGAGCGGGCATGGTCGCGGGCGGCGTTGGGGTTTGCGAGTGTAGAGGAGGGGGTTGAGGTGGGGGCGTCGGTCATGCGGCCGCTCCTTTCTTCGATCCGGGGCCTGCCTCGGACAGAGGCGGCAGAAGGGCAGTGGTGGTGACGAGTTGCAACTGCTGGACCCCGCGCACGCGGCGCAGCGCGTCGGCAAGGCCTTTGAGGCGGGCGGCGGGGCCCTGCACGAGCAGGACTTCAAGCGACTGGTCGTCCTTGAGGAAGACGTGCTGGGTGGAGATTACCTCGGTCTGGAATTCGGCCTGCGTTCCGGCCAACTGCTGGCGGACGCGGCCCCGGTCTCCGCGATAGACGAGGGTAATGGTGCCCGCGAGCATCTCCTCGGGCCGGGTCAGCGCCTCGTGCGCGGCGAGGGCATGGCGGATCAGTTCGGCGATCAGCTGCGAACGCGAGGGGAGCTGGCGTTCCTCGACCATCATGTCGAGCTTGCGGAACAGGTCCGCGGACAGGCTCATGCTGAGGCGGGCGAGGCTGGCGGGTTCGCTGGACATCACGCCGCTTCCGGTTCCGGCTCGGGCTCCAGCGCGTCCTTGCGCAGCTCCAGATCATAGACCGCCGTTGCGCCATAGCGGTGCGGGGCGTGCGGATCGTGGCGGCGCTTGTCGAGCGCGAGGACGCGGGTGCCGAGCGAGAAAGCCTCCTTAATGTCGTGCGTGACCATGATGATGGTCAGCCCGAAATCCTGCCACAGCTTGCGGATCAGCACGTGCATGTCGGCGCGGATGCCGGGATCGAGCGCGCCGAACGGCTCGTCGAGCAGGAGGATGCGCGGGCGCATGATCAGGGCCTGCGCAATGGCGAGGCGCTGCTGCATGCCGCCCGACATCTGCGAGGGGTAGAGGTGCAGGCTGTCCCCCAGACCCACGGACTGGAGCATGGCGACAGCTTCGCCCTCGGCGGCCTTCTTCGCGCTGCCGAACAGGCGGGCGAGCAGCGGCGCCTTGGTGCATTCGAGGCCGAACATCGTGTTCTGCAGCACGGTCAGGTGCGGGAAGACCGAGTAGCGCTGGAACACCACGCCGCGATCGGGGCCACATTCGCGCGCCAGAGGTTCGCCGTCGAGCGTGATCGTGCCTTGCGTCGGCACTTCCTGCCCGAGCACCACGCGCAGGAACGTGCTCTTGCCCGCGCCCGAGGGGCCGACGACCGAGACGAAAGAGCCTTGGGCGACGTCGAGATCGACCTTCTCGAGGACGATGCGGTCGCCATATTCGACCCAGACGTTGCGCAGGGAGAGGAGCGCGCTCAATGCTTCTCTCCGTGTGCCCAGGGGAAGGCCTTGCGGCTCAGGGAGTTGAGGCCCCAGTCCATGGCGATGGCGAGCAGCGCGATCCACGCGACGTAGGGGATGATCACGTCCATCGCGAGGTAGCGGCGGACGAGGAAGATGCGGTAGCCAAGGCCGACATCCGACGCGATGGCCTCTGCCGAGATCAGGAACACCCATGCCGGGCCAAGCGCTAGGCGCAGCGCGAGGATCAGGCGCGGCATGGCTTGAGGCAGGGCAACGCGGATGAGTATCTGCCAGCTGCCCGCGCCCAGCGTCTGCGCCTTGGCCACCATTTCGCGCGGGAGCGTGCCGACGTGGCCTGCGACATCGCGGATCATCACCGGAGCGATGCCGATGACGATGAGCGCAACCTTGGCGGTCTCACCCAGGCCCAGGGCAACGAACAGGATCGGCAGCAGTGCGATCGGCGGGATGACGGCAATGCAGGTGACGAGCGGGCCGAAGGTGGCGCGTACCGGGGGCAGCGCGCCGAGGAGGAGGCCGACCAGCAGCGCCATGAGTGTGGCAATGGCAAGCCCGAGGCCGAGCCGCTGCAGGCTGGCCAAAGTATCGGCCCAGAACACCACCGTGCCGGAAAGCACGTCGGTCTTGGTCATCTGCGCCCAGAGCGCAGTCGCAATGCCCGAAGGGAGCGGCAGGATCTTGTCGACCGGGTTCACCGCGTGCCGGGCATAGGCGGCGAAGAGGTAGACGATCACCAGCAGCAGGATCGGCACGGCGCCCAGCGCGATGCGCTGCTTGCGATCCGGTTCGCGGTTTACCCAGCGCATGAGGAACTATCCCGAAGTATAAAGGAAATCAGAGCTTTCCGTCGGCGGCGAGCTTCATGAAGCTTTCGTCGAAGCGCAGGGTTACGTGGGCCGGATCGCCAAGCGTCTTGCCGCCGGGGAAGGCCATGCCGACTGCATCGGCCGAGGATGCTCCGGGGAACAGCCCCTTGGAAAAGCTGAAATCGCGCACCCGGGTCATCGTCTCGATCAGCTTGGGGGCCTGCGTCGCGGCGACGGCATCCTTGGCCTGGGCATAGAGGAAGGTCGTCTTGAGCTGGGCTTCGAACACTTCCGGCGTCGTCCCGGCGAGTTTGGCCATGGCCGCGCGGGCCTGCTTGCCCTGCTCGTCCTGAGCGATCATCACCTTCATCGTGTCGTACCAGATGCCGGCCAGCGCCTTGCCGAGGTCGGGGTTGGCTTTGAGCGTGGCGGTGTCGACCACCAGCAGGTCGAGGATTTCGCCGGGGATGTCGGCCGAAGTGAAGACCTTTGAGACGCCGGGTTGCGCGGCCATGACCGAAAGCTGCGGGTTCCATGCGACCGCCGCAGTGGCGTCGGGCGAAGCGAAGGCGGCGACGATGTCGGCGTCGGAGGTGTTGATCGTCTTTACGTCGGTCAGCGCCATGCCGTTGCTGCCAAGCGCGCGGGCCAGCAGGTAGTGCGAGACCGAAAGCTCCGCGAGATAGACCTGGCGGCCCTTGATCGCGGCGAGGCTGTTCGCCCCCTTGAGCACGATGCCGTCGTTGCCATTGGAATAATCGCCGACGATGATCGCGCTGGTGTCCTTGCCACCGGCGGCAGGGATGGTGAGGGCATCCATGTTGGCCACGGTCACGCCATCGAACTTGCCCGCCGTGTACTGGTTCACCGATTCGACGTAGTCGTTCACCTGCACGACGTTGATCTTGATGTGGTACTTGTCGGCCCACTTCTTCACGATGCCGGCCTGCTGGGCGTAGGGCCAGGGCATCCAGCCTGCGTAGATCGACCAGCCGATGCTGAATTCGGTGCGCTTTTCGGCAACCTTCCCGCCACCCGAGCACGCGGCGAGAGCCAGAGTTGCGGCGATCAGTGCGGTTTTCCCGACTTTGCCGAGATGGGCACCCAAGCGCGCCCTGAAAGCATGAAGCACCAGCCATTCCCCTTCGTGGAGTGAGCGTCATCGCTGTCGGGGACCGGCGGTCCTTGGTATTACGAACAGCTGCGTTGGTAATACCTGCCTGCCTGAAAGTGCGGATACGTCGATTGACGTAGCGGCTGTCGTGGCCGCTTCGTGCCAATTGCTGCAGAACACTCAGGCTATGGGGCTTCAGCGAGCATCGTCATGAACATCAGGAAGCTTGCAGTCGACATGCTGCCGCCGGTCACGCTGGTGATTGTCGTTTCCTTCTGGGGACTTGCGCCAAAGGCGTGGGTCGAAAGCACATGGACCGCGATCATCATGACCGCTTTGGTCACGACATGGGTTCTGGGACTCGAACTGGTGTTCGAACGCCACGAAGGCTGGCGGATGAACCGGCGCGAGTTCTTTACCGACCTGTTCTACATGGTGCTGAACGCCACGCTGATCTCGAAGGTTTCGCAGATGGTCGGCGATGCGCCGTTGATGGCCTTCAAGAAGGCTGCCGGGATCGCGACGCCTTGGGCGGGGGAAATGCCGTTCCTTGCGCAAGTGGCGCTGGTGCTGTTCGTCTATGAGTTCGGGCAGTACTGGATGCACCGCCTGATGCACAACTCGACGCCGTTCTGGCTGACCCACGCGCCGCACCACCACATCACGCAGTTGAATGCGATGAAGGGCGCGGTCGGCAATCCGATCGAGCTGGTCCTGATCAGCCTGAGCATCGTGGTGATGTTCGACGTGTCGCAGGCCGCGATCATGGGAGCATTCGGGGCGACGGGCGTGATCTCGACTTTCGCCCACGCCAACGTGCGGTCCGATCCGCCGAAGTTCTATTCGTACTTCTTCACCACGATCCGCCACCACAGCCTGCACCATTCGGTCCCCTACGAGGACACGCGCTGCAACTATGGCAACTCGCTGATCCTGTGCGACCGCATCTTCGGGACCTACAAGGAAGGTGAAGCCGCCGTAGTGGGGCAGGATGACCGTCGGCGGCTGTCGATCTACGAACAGTGGGTTTTCCCGTTCATGCCGTTGGTCAAGGCATGGCGGGCGCGGCGCGGCGCGGTCGCCGCCGGTAACTGATCCACCCTTTCTCGGAAAGAATCCCGGAAGAATGACCCCGTGACACCCGTCACGCGCGTGTCGGACACGCTTGTCTGATCCCCCTCCTGCCGCTCAGGCAAACGGGGGAAAACGATGAGCATCGCCTGCCGCCCCTCAAGCCAGGTCGCCCCGGCGCGGGCCGGGGGCCATGCCCTGTCGTGCAAGGGCAGGACTGGAGTTGCAAGCCTCAGGCGCCGTGGAAACCGGAAGCGCCGCGCAATGCTTCGCCGTAATGGCCCTGGCCTACGCCGGGACGACGGGGGGTGGGGCATATGACTCTGGCGACTCAATCCGTCACCCCGGCGAAGGCCGGGGCCCAAGGCCTTTCCTTCAAACGCAGTTCCGAGGGCGCCAACCGCACCAGCAGTTTGCCCAATGTTCACCGCCTCAAGCCGCTAAGTACCGGCCCCCGGCCTTCGCCGCAGTGACGGGATTGCTTGGCGTCGAATTTGGACAATAGAGCTCATGCCGGGTGAGTGGCTTGGCATAGCCCGTGCGGCGACAGGATTGGCGAAATCATGAGCCAAGTAACCGAACCGGCGATAACTTATGGTTGGTGCGGTGAATTATAACGAAGTCCGAGAGCGAACTACTTGGTCGCTGCAAGGGGATTTCGATATAAAATGCTTGTTTCTGCAAGCAATTCCGCACAGCTCGAAGGCTGTGCCCGGAACGCTTTTGCCGTCGATCCGGTGGCGTGCGCCGATAAGGTGCGTCCGACAGGTGAGAAGGTACCCTCAGTTGCCTCTCCCGCATCGTGGTACGTAGTCGAGACCCTTCCCCGTCTCGAACTTTGTGCGCAGGAAAATCTCGTGCGCCAGGGTTTCTCCTGCTTCCTCCCGAGGATGCGCAAGGTCCGCAGGCATGCGCGGCGCGTCGATGAAGCGCTGGTGCCGCTCTTTCCAGGCTATGCCTTCGTCCAGTTCAATCCCGAACTTCACGCCTGGCGCTCGATCAACGGGACCCGCGGCGTCCGCCGCATTGTCGGACCCGACAGCACAAGGCCGCAGGCCGTGCCGCGCGCTGCAATGCAGGCCCTTCTGGACAGGTGCGTCGGCGCGTCGGAGGCGTCCTTGCGCCCCGGAATGCCGGTCCGCCTGATCTCGCACGCCTTCGCCGATCATCTGGCGACCATCGAGCATCTCGATGACAGGGGCCGCGTCAGCGTGCTTCTCGACATACTTGGCCGGGCAACAAGGCTCCGGGTTAGTGCCCGAAATATCTCGCCGGAACCGGCGATCTGATGCCGTCCTCCGCCGCCTGTTTACTTCTGCCTTCCTCGATTTCCATCGGACCACTGCAATGAAGATGCACTTCCCTGACCGGATGCTCGGCTTTACCGGGAAATCGGGTTACGCCGATGGTCGCTGGGACGCGTTGATCCGTTCGAACAGGTTCACGCTCGGCGGTCTTTATCTTGCAGGTCTGGGGTTGCCCTGGCTGGGCCACGTCGTGAACCAGTACGGTCACATCGAACGCCCGCCGATGACGCTGGTCGAGATACTGACGCTGGTCGTCTGCGGGCTGGCCCTGACCGGCGCGCATGTCGCGTTGCGCCAGGTCAGCATGCTCGCCTTTGCAGCGGACAAGGCTCTCGTTCTCCCGGCATTCCTCGGCAACTACTTCGTGTTCTTCTCGGCAGCCTCGCTGCTGCGACTGCCCTTCCTTCGCTATGTCGCTGTCGCGAGCTTCGTTTGTGCGATCGTCTGGTACTTCGCCGTCGTCATGCTGCGCAGCCGATCGGGCATGCCTCGTCTCGCATTCGTCGGAGGTATGCCGCGCGATCCCTTGCTGGCCGGAGCCCAGATCGACTGGACTGTCCTCTCGACCAGTGATCTGGCCGGTGAGATATCGGGCGTCGTTTTCGACAAGAGCCAGCCGATGTCTCCGCATGCGGAGAAGCTGCTGGGCAAGGCCGTTCTCAATGGCTTGCCGGTTTATGAAGCCAGCGATTTCTCCGAAATGCTTTCCGGACGGGTGAGCCTTGCCACGCATCCTATCGAGTATTTCGGCCTGCTGATGCCTTCGCGTCCGCTGCTCAGGGTCAAGCGGCTTGCCGATCTGGTTGTGGTCATTCCTGGCATCGTGCTGGCATTGCCGGTCATCGCGCTGGCTTCTTTGCTGATCCGGCTGGAAAGCCCGGGTGCTGCGCTGTTTCGTCAACCGCGCATGGGCTACAAGGGCGAGGTCTTCGTCTGCTACAAGCTGCGTTCCATGCGTTCGGACGTCCCGGGGCCTGCCTTCACCGAAGCCAAGGATCCGCGCATCACGCGGGTTGGCCGCTTCATCCGCAAATGGCGCATCGACGAGCTTCCCCAGCTGTTCAACGTCCTGCGCGGCGACATGAGCTTCATCGGGCCACGCCCCGAAGCCGTGTCGCTCGCCACAATGTACCAGGCCGAGATTCCCTACTACGCCTATCGCCATTCGGTCCGGCCGGGCATCACAGGGTGGGCGGCGGTCAACCAGGGCAACGTTGCTCTGACTGACGCGGCAAGGCGCAAGCTCGAGTATGACTTCTACTACATCAAGCACTGCTCGGTGTGGCTCGACATTCTTGTCATCCTGCTCACCGTCAGGACGGTCCTGACCGGATTTGGTTCGCGCTAGGGCTGGGCCGAGGTCACCGCGCGCCGACAACGCTCCGCGCGATCAGACTTTCAAGGTTGCGATAGTCGACCGGCTTCATGATCACTTGCGCATTGCCCAGGCTGGTGCAGTCATCGTGGAGCTTCCGGTCGGCATAGGCGGTCAGGAAGATCACCGGCGAGTTGCTGCTGGCGCCGACGCTCTGCCGCAGTTCCGACACAAGCTGGTGACCGTTCATGCCAGGCAGCAGCACATCGCACAGGATGAGGTCATAGCACCGTTCCTGCGCCATGGCGAAGCCGGTAGGTCCATCGTGCGCGGCATCCACGCCATACCCGCATTCCTGCAGCACATCGACCAGATCATCGCGCAGATCGGGTTCGTCCTCGACGCACAGGATGCGGATCGCACTATCACGCATGCGCGATGACCTCGGGGCTTTCGTCGGCCTGTGTCGTGATGGGGAAGGTCAGGGTAACGGTTGTCCCGCTGGCGTTCGATTCCAGCGTGAGCGACCCGCCGCCTGATTCCAGCACGCGGCGCGCAAGAAACAGGCCGACTCCCGCGCCGGGCTGGTTCGCCGCATTGTTGCCGCGGAAGAACTTCGTGCCGATCAAACCGAGTTCCACCGCCGTCACGCCCGAGCCATGATCGCGAACGGTAATCGTGCCAAGGTCCTGCGTCGCAACCGCCGAGACCGCAATGTTGCCCTCGGGGCAATAGCGGACCGCGTTGTCGAGAACGGTGCGGAGCGCGAGCGAGATGGCGCCGCTGTCCTTGACGATCGCATTGCGCACATCGGTCTCGAGCACGAGCCGCTCTTCGGGCACGATCTCGAGGGCAAGCGCGCTGACGATGTCGTCCAGTGGCGCAGCATTGGCGAGGTTAGGCTCGGCCCCCTCGTTCCCTGCATCAAGGCTGCGGCCCAGTTTCGAAAGGAGCCCGGTGATCCGCTCCACCGCCCCGCGGAAGCGCGTCGCCCGCTTGCGCAGATCGGCCTCGCCGATGTCGCCGGCCTTCTTCTCGAGGATCTGCGCACCGCTGTCGATCACTGACAGGGGCGTGCGTATCTCGTGCGAAAGGACGCGGATGAAGCGCATCTGCTCCACGCTGGCCTGCTGCTGCCGCCGCAGCGCCTGCTCGGTCAGTCGCTGCTGGTCGGCAAGACGGCGATGCGCTTCGCCAAGCTTCTCTCCGGTGATCACCAGCCGCTGCCCGAGATCGTCGAGTTCGGCAATATCCGTCGAGGGAACTTCGTGACGGTAATGGCCGGCGGCAATCCGGTCGAGCACGCCGATGAGCTTGCCGATTGGGCCGGAAAGGCCGTTGCTCATCACCTTTGCGCGACGATACAGGAACAGGAAGAAGCCGAAATAGAACACGACCAGCGCGGCCGCCATGCTCCAGCCGATGGTGTGAAGCTGGTCGCGCAGGCTGTCGGCTTCGGCGATGATCTTCGCTTGTGGCGCCACCACCACCAACCGCCATTCCGGTCCCGCGATCTGGGCATAGCTGGCAACGCTGAGGCCGTTTATCGACAAGCGCATGCGCCCGTGGTCCGACTTTCTCATCGCTTCGGCCAGGGCCTTGGTCGCCGCAAGCTTGTTGAGATCGAACGCCTCGGGTTTGCGCATGTCGGCCCGAACCGCGTCCGAGTACTTGAACGATGTCAGCTCGCGCAGGCCTAGGTCCACTTCGCCCTGCTGCGGCATGGCGATGATGCGCCCTTCGCGATCGACCAGCATCGCATAGGCATTCCACGGCATCTTGAGATTGAGCAGGTGGGAAATGATGTTGCCGAGCGTCAGGTCCTGCCCGACGACCGCTTCCAGCTTGCCGTTTCTGTAAACCGGCGCAATCGAAGAGATCATCCAGCCATGGCCGGCCGGATCAAGATAGGCTTCGGTCCAGACCGGCTTGCGAGCCGGATTGTGCCTGGCGTCGGCAAGGTAATAGAAGTTGAAGTCCGGAATCCGCATCTTGTGCGGATATTGCTCCAGCACGTCGAAGTAGGGGTAGATCCGGTTGTAGCTGTCGTAGGTGTTGACGTAGACCGAAGCGACGAGCGGGCTGGCGCTCTCAAGGTCCGCCATCAGGGGATCTAGCGCGGCCAGTTTCCAGACCTTGCGGATCTCATCCGGGCCTACCGGTGTCGCGCCGGTATAGTAGCTCGCTGTCGTCCCGATGCCGTAGCGCGTATAGAAGCCGCCGTCGGACGTGCGGGCATAGCGCGCCATTTCCGCTGCCGAGGGCCGATAATCGCCATCGAGTGCCACCTTGGTCTGGGCGGCAAGGATTCCGGTGCTGCTGGATACGCCTTCGAGCGTGGTCGCAATGCCTTGCGCCTCAAGCCGCGCGACGCTGTCGAGATAGGATCCCGATACGTCTTCGAGTGCTTCGATATTGGCATCGTGAACGATTGAGTTGGACAGTACGAAGATCGCAAGGAAGGTCACTTCGATGAACAGGAGCGGGACGATTGCGGCCCTGAGATAAGACAGCCAGAGCCAGCGCCGGATCGGCGTGCGGGATGACTTTTCCGCTTCGCTGTCGGCCTCCATCTCTTCGTCGCCCGCCTTTTTGTGTAAACTGACTTTACAGCGTTGCTCTGCGCATTCTTTACGGCATCTCTCTACGCATTCTGTGCGCGAGCGCACACTCAAGGCGAAAAAGTTGCTTTCGATACTATGCCTAGCGTCGCTCCTCTAACCGCCTTGGCTACTGGTGACAACGGTATGTAGCGTGAATGGCGCGCGCATACCCTACTTTTGATCTGATTTTAATATTTAGAATCTAATCAGACACGAGTCGGAAATCGTTTACGACAGTTCCCGGACAAGCGGAAACTGCAGGTTGAGCGCAAGGCCCGTTCCGTCATCCGGCAGCAGATTGATCGTCCCGGCATGGCGCTCCATCGCTTCACGCACCAGCGCCAGACCAAGGCCGCTGCCCGGCCTGCTGCCGACATTGCTAGCCCGTGCAAACTTCTCGAACACGGCCGGCCGATCCGCTTCGGGTATGCCTATGCCCTCGTCACGCACGACCACAGATATCTTGTCATCCTCGATGGCGCCGGTGATTTCGATGTTTGCAGGTCCGTTGCTGTACTTGATCGAGTTGGCGAGCAGGTTGAAGAACAACCCCTCGACCAGCGAACCATCAAGGCGCACCTTCGGCAGGGAGGGGAGAGACACCCTGATCCTGGCTTCCGGATTGATGTCGCGAACGGATTGAGCGCAGTATTCGATCAGTGCGGCAAGGTCGGTCTCGACCAGAGGCGCCTGTTGCAGCGGCAGGGCCTGTTCGACCCGCGAAAGGGTACTGTCCATGACCCTGACCAGGACCTGCACAGATTTCCGGATGCGTTGTGCCGCGTTGACGACAAAGGCATTTGCGCTGCGCTCTGCATTGCTTTCGATTCTCTGCGCCGCGCTGTCGATGATCGCCAGCGGGGTGCGCAGTTCGTGCGATGCTATGGCGAGGATCTGTCGGTTGAGGTCGCCGACCCGCCGTTCGACGCCAAGGGCGGCTTCCAGCTCTCTATTGGCACGGTGGAGCTTGTCGATATCCGTCGCGGTGAATATCAGCGAGGGTTGGCCGCGGTAATGAATGCGCACGCCTGCAAGGAAGACCCACAGCGTTTCGCCATCTGCCCTGCGCAGTTCCACTTCACCGCTGGCAAATTCTTCCTGTTCCAGCCTTTTGTGGAGTGCCGCCAGCGCCTCCCGGTCCCAGTAACGCCTGTCGCTGGCAAGACTGCCGACATCGCTGATCCCCAGCATGTCCTGCGCGGAGCGGTTGCAACGCAGCAGGGTTTCCGTCGTCTCCGACAGGATCAGTAGTGGGGCAACATTCAGTGAAAGCACAAGGTCGAGCGCATCCTCGCTTTCAGCCTGATGCTGGCGCGCTTCAAGCGTTTCGGTCACGTCCTGCTGTGAAACGAGAATGACCTCCTCGCCCGTTGCCGGATCTGCCAGCCGGTTGATCTGCAGGCTGTGTGAAGGATGGCCTGGTGCAGTGGTCCGGCAGATTTCCATAGCATGGCCGCCAGCCCTTACCGCGTTGAGAAGGCGTGCCGGAGCGTCCTTTTCCAGGAACATCTCGGCAAAGTGGTCCGCACCGGGCGTCGCTGTGTCGATGGAGCCGAATGCGGCGGTTGCGGCAGGGTTGCGCATCAGGACATTGCCCTTGCCGTCAAACAGCGAAATCATCAGCGGCGTATGCCGCAAGGCCTCTATGGCGCGCACTTCGGCGTCCGGAAGCGTGGCGTCCGCAAAGGGAACCACTTCGACCAGCATCGCCTCGGGATGGCCTTCAATGCTGACGCCCCGGCAATGGCACAGGACAGTCGTCGCCTTGCCCTTGGGATAGAGTGTCCAGCTTTCCGTGCGTTCCTCACCTCTGGCAAAAGCCTCGCGATACTCTTCGAGCCGGAGGCGTACGGCAGTGCTCTGGGGAGAGACTTCGCGAGAACTCAGCTCGTCAGGGCCGCTTGCACTCCAAAGCGCTTCGGCTGGCCGATTTGCCCAACAGATGCTCTGCTGCCCGAAGCTGTAGATGTGAACCGGCGCGGCAAGCCGACCAAGAACTTCCAGTGCGCTGTCTTCGAGCTTTTGAAAGGCATGCCGCGGTGACATTCCATGGACTCCAGATGCCGGCTTGTTCATGAACAGATTATAACTCCAGCGTTCATGTTCGGCTTCCCTTGCCTGACGCGACGTCGCTTGGCCATCGCCCGATCGGGCAACCCGCGCCCGACTAGGGGAACGCGGGAAAAACCGAAAACTCGCAAGGCATTGGTTTGGCGAAAACCGGCGTACATATCGACGATACAGCTACATAGGCAAATGGTCGACCTCTATAGCCAAATTGTAATATATCGGAAAAAGCGAGACTAAGCTTAAAAAGTCTTAGCTTTTCCGGGTCTGGAAAGAAGCTGTCCTGCAAGGTGCCGCAAGGTGCTCATCTTGCCGAGGCAGATTGATCCCGAAGGAATTGCGTATCGCTTCAAGTCCCCATCAGCGGGAAAGGTGGTCGCAGTGGAAATCGCGTTGAATCAAAATCATACGGCGGCACCCAGCTCCTGGAGGCTGGGCCGTTTCGGCGGCCTTACCGGGCGTCAGTCCGAAATACTGCGAGCTGTCGTCTGGGGGATGAGCGCTGATGACATTGCGCAATGGCTCAAGATCAGCCCGCGCACGGTCGAACTTCACCGCGCTCAGGCGCTGGCCCGTATCGGTGCAAGAAACGTTGCGGATGCAGTCCGGATTGCAATCACGCAAGGTTTCGATTTCCAGCCGGATCCTCGTACCGAACTGCTGGGTCAAGGTGGCCATCCTGCAACCGGAGCGCAAGAACTTGATATGCGCGAAGCGGTGCTGCTTCAGGCAGACCTTGAACGCCACTTTGATTACGATGATGGCGCAGGGCCACTCGTTGGCAAGGCCATGGCGGCAGAACCTGTTCGGCGCGAAGAAGCTTCTCATTCCCCTGTGCTTGACGGCTCTCCCCTTGTCCGTGTGATCGGGTTGCCGGGCCGGACCTATGATGAACGTGTTCACTGGGTTGCGGCATGGGCCAATGTCGAGCGTGAAATGACCTACAGCCCCTGGAATACCGGGTTGCTCGCGCAGGCAGGCACGCGGTTCGATGTCATTCTCGTTCATGGGGACGAAGATCGCAGGGTTGCCCACTTGCTGCGCGAATTCCGCGAGGTCTATCCCACGAAGCTGATGATCGCGGTGCTGTCCCATGCACGGGCGGCCGAGCGCGCGCTGCTTTATCGTGCTGGCGCCGATGCGGTCTATGATCTGTTCAGCGAAGGTGGCGTTGCCGATGCCTGGCTTGCCAGCGCTATGAAGCGGCAGGACAGCTTCGCCGCCGTGCCCGCCAAGGCGGTGAGCAATTCACGGCTTGTGGCGCTGCTGGGGGCGCACAGCTTCACGCGGGCCGAAGCCGAGTTCATCCATCTGCTCGAGCAGAGCGCCGGTCGGCCTGTAAGCTACACCACCCTTGGTCAGATGACGCGCCGGGCCAAGACTGGCGATCCGCGCAAGTCGATCCAGGTCATGATCTGCAGGCTGAACGCAAAGCTTTCCGGCCTGCTCAAGATCAGGAACGTTCGTGAAGAAGGTTACCAGATCGATAGCGAAGCCCTGGAAGCGGCTGTCGAGAAGCTGTCTGCCGAGCGCACGCCAGTAGAGTCTGCAAGTGCGCCCCGTGCGCTTGCGGCCATGGCGGGTTGAGCCGGAACCGGACGCATTCGTCCTGCATTCGATGAGGCATCACGTGGCTTTGCATCTTGGCAAGATCTGCGCAGTCTTGGCTGCGTGCACCCTTGGAGGGTGCGTCTCTAACGGTACGCTGCAGCCTGACCGGGCCCTGTTCTCGCTCGACGGCAATTACCAGCGCTACGAGTACGCGTTCTCCATCGAGGATACCTTCGACCGCGCGGCCGCCGTGTTCCGCGAGGGCGGTTACAAGCTCGACGTCGTGGACCGGGCGACCGGCCAGATGAGCGGGACGCGCGGACGTACCGGCGACGAAACCCACAGCGAGAAGGGCCTGAAGTTCTACGCCATGGTCCTTCCTGGCCAGCGCGGAAACAGCATTCTCAGCATCAAGGTCGTCCAGATCATCTCGCGCGGCATTCCGGGCGTGACGGGGTCCAAGACCGAAGTGATCGTGGCCGATCCACAGATGTACCAGTATCTGTTCCGCCGCATCGAAACCGGCCAGCAGAGCGAACTTCCAGCGGCCCAGTGATAGCCACGGTGACGGCTCCGGCCCTGCCGGATAGCCGCCAGCCTTCGCCGTCACCCCGAAACTTGCGTCGTGCCCCGGGGATACCTGCTGTCCCCTTTCGGGATCGTAACACTTGTTTTCGTCGGCCACCTAACCAATTAGACTATCGCCATAATCCTCAATCGTTTGCGAGTAGCAGAGCTGTGTGGCATGGGGCGCTGGATTTAGGGGCGTAGCACGTTGTTTCGATGATGGTTGTCGTCATCAAATGACTGGGGATTGGGGGAATTTCGTTGTTGCGGCCGAGGGAAAATCTGCGTTGGGGCTATACGCTCGAAACCCGTTGTGGGATCGAGGCGTTCAATCGTCCGTGCCAGGCCATCGGTGAGGCTCCGCTCGTCGGCCTGCCATGCCCGCAGAACGAGATCTGCCGCGTGCAGGGAGAGACCGTCTACATCCTCGATGATGATCCGGTAATCCTCGAAGAGCTGCGCGAACTGGTCGAGTGGTGCGGCTATACCGTCAAGTGCTTCAGCAGCCCGCTCGAGTTCCAGCGCGAGTCCGTCGCCAGCCTGCAGGGCTGCGTCATGCTCGACGTCGAACTCCCCGGCATTGATGGCATCGAGATGCACACCTGGCTCCGGTCCGTTGCTCCGAACCTGCCCGTGATCTTCCTTTCCGGCGTATCGAGCATCGAGACCGCCGTCAGTTGCATGCGCGCAGGCGCGGTCGAGTTTCTGGTCAAGCCGATCAAGCAGGGCGATCTGCGCCGCGCGCTAACCGCGGCAATCGGTGCCGGCCGCATGAAGACGTGTCGGCGGGAATCGGTCGAGGAAGTCGGCCGCATGGTCCAGGCGCTCACCCCTGCCGAGTGGCGCGTGGCCGAGTTGATCGCCCAGGGCTACGTCACCAAGCAGATCGCGAACCTTCTCGACCGCAGCGAGAACACCACCAAGATCCACCGCTTCCGGATCTTCAACAAGCTCGGCGTCACCTCGTCCGCGCAGCTGGTCAAGATCGTGGAGATGGCAAAGTCCGCCAGAGCGCCAGCGGACTGATCGCCCGATGACACTCGCACCAGCCGATGGCACCCGTGTTGCGCCAACCTGCGGACAGTCCTATGTCCCGATCCTTCCGAAACACGGTGCGCGGACAGCTACCCGCGACAAGGGGAGGGTCCGGCCATGACCAGCGGCGGTATCGACAGGAAGTTCGTTCACGAATTGAGCCAGCCGCTCAACGTCATCAGCGTGGCCACTGCCAACCTGCGCAATGCGCTGAGCGGCAAGATGCCTGACGACATGCAGGACTACCTCCTGCGCAAGCTCGCCCGCATCGACGAACAGATCGAGCGTGCGCAGGGCGTGGTGGATCGCTACGGCAAGGATCCCGCCCCAGGCTCGGACAACGCCTGAGCATGCTCGCCATCCCGTCACGTGGTCCGTCATCGCTGGGACGGAGGGGCGAGTGACCCCCCAGTCCCACGCCTCCGTCGGCACCGAGCCCGCCCGCGAAGTTCTCATCATCGATGACGAGCTTGCCGCGCTCGAGGAATATGCCGAACTCTTCGAACTGCTCGGCCTGCAAGTGGCGACCGAGACCTCTCCGATTGCCGCCTGCGAGCGCGTTCTTGCCGATGCCGCGATACGGGTCGTAGTCACCGATCTGCGGATGGCGCGCCTCGATGGCGTGACCCTCATCCAGACCCTGCGCCAGTCGCTTCCGCCTGAGCGCAAGGTCCATTTCATCATGCTCACCGGCATGATCGACCTCGCGCCCGACCAGAAGCTCGAAGACGTCCCCGCACTGGCCAAGCCGGTCGACTTCGATCTCCTCCTGCGGATGATCCGTGAGCGACTGAACACCTGATGGCCAGACCGCGTCCGCCAGAACCCGACAGGGCATCGTTGGCGTCACAGCTGGTGATGTTCGCGATCGTGGCGGCTCTCGGCGCGGGCCTGAATTTCCTCCCGCTCTCGCTGGGATGGGGCCTCGATCTCGTTTTCGGACTTGCGGTCGTCATGGCGGCGACCAGAGTGCTCGACCGCCGCCTCCTGATCCTTGCCGGAGCACTGGCCAGCCTGCCGACGCTGTTCATCTGGCATCACCCCTGGGCGGTCACCATCTGGACCGCAGAAGTGGCGATGGTGGCATGTCTCCAGCGCCGCCTCGTGCCCGTTGCAGCCGATGCGTTGTTCTGGATCGTGCTTGGCGCGCCGATGGCGCTGGCCAGCTATGGCTGGCTGATGGGCATGAGCGGCGTCGCGCTCCAGCTTGTTGCGGTGAAGCAGGCGGTCAATGGCGTGTTCAACGTCGCTATCGGCGAACTGCTCTATCACCTGTTTTACGCCACCCGTCGTCGACAGGCCAGCGAACTGCCCAAGCTGTCGCTCGAAACCTTCGTGCTCACCAGTTTCGCAATCGCCAGCATCCTTCCCGTCCTCGGGTTCACCCGGCTCGCGGCGCCGGAAAAGGAGGCCGACTTGCGCCAGCTGGCCACCGCAAAGGCCGATGCAGGCCTGGGGATCGCCGCGCAGATCCTCACCGACCTTGCCGACAATGCCCGCCGACAGGGCAGGGGCCAGGCGCCATCTCTCGCGGCAGACCCTGCCCCGATGGAAGTGCGCGCCCATTTCGTCGCAAACCCCATGCCGAACCGCGACTTCGGCAAGATCTATCTCGTGATGCCCGGTCGCAGGATCGAGCCTCTCAACGGCGGTGATGTCCCGACCAGCGGCAAGGTGCGCGATGCCATGCTGAACCCGGCAGGGGAGGGCTTCCTTGCGCCAACGGCATTCGGCACGCCGATCATGACCAGCCTGTCCGCGTCGGTTTACATCAAGTCCGCACCTGCGCCCGGCAGGTATGGACATCTTGCGGTATTGGTTCCCGTCACGCGCGAAATCGATCAGATCCGCGTCTATCAGCTCGAACTGTTCGGCCTGCTCGCGGTCATGATCGCCGCGATCATTGCGCTAACCGCTGTCTTCGCGCGCGAGATAAAGGTCTCGGTCCGTCGTCTGCTCCAGACGGCAGTTGGCATGTCGATGGCGCGGGACGATGATCTGTCGACTGGCAAGGATGACGAATACTTTGTCGAGCTTGATGATCTCGCTCGCGAAATCGCACGCGCAGGAGAAGTCGTCGCCGATGAACAAGACCGCCTGCGTTCAGCGCAAAGGCGTCTGCGCAGCATCGCGCGCAATGCCCCCGTGGCGATCTACGCTGTCGATCTTGATGCGCGCGGCGGCTTCGAGATCGTGTTTGTCAGCGGCGGGGTCGAACGCCTGCTTGGCTACACTCCCGCCGAAATCACCCGGATGGAACGGCTCGAAGAGCTTTATCACCCCGATGATCTGGACAAGATCACCAGGCAGCGAAGGGTCCTTCAGGAAGGCCTGCAGGCATCCGTAGAATATCGCCTACGACACCGTGACGGGCACTATGTCTGGATTCTCGACAGTCTGTCGGTCGAGCGTGGCGAAGATGCGCATCTCGAAGTCGTGGGCCTGCTGATCGATGTGTCCGACCGCAAGGCTGCCGAAGCCGAACTGCTTCATGCAGACAAGATGGCAAGCCTTGGCCGCATGGCCGTTGGCGTGGCGCACGAACTCAATCAGCCGCTGCAGATCATGAATGCGGCCGTGACCAACATCCGCCAGCGCATCCGCATCGGCCAGCTTCCGGAAGAAGCCCTGCATGCCAAGCTTGACGTGGTCGCCGGACAGATCGAGCGCGCAGCGGCGATCATCCGGCAGATGAAGCTCTACGGCAGAATGCCGGTCGACGAGATCGTCGAAGTCGATGTCGCTGCGGCCGTCAGGTCTGTCATCGCTATGGTCACGCCCCAGTTCGAGGCTTCCGGCATTGCATTGAAGGCCACTGGGCTGGAACTCGAATACGCCGTCAAGGCCACTGCCCTGGCGCTCGAGCAGGTCTTGATGAACCTGCTGGTCAACGCGCATGACGCAGTGATCGAAGCCAGGCGCAAGGGAGCCTCGGCCGGGCAGGTTGAGGTGGTCTGCCATTCTGACGAGACTTGGGTCACGGTCGCGGTGCACGACGATGGCGGCGGCGTGCCGGACCGGATACGCGACCGCGTCTTCGAACCGTTCTTCACGACCAAGCCGCCACTGGAAGGGACCGGGTTGGGGCTGTCCATCGTGTTCGGATTGGTCAGCGGTTTTGGCGGACAGCTCGAACTGCACAACACGGCCCAGGGAGCGCTTTTCGAAGTCCGGCTTCCCAGGCATGCGGTCAGTGAACCGGCAGTCCAGCCAGCCTGAGGCAAATGATCAGGCTATCATGCCTTTTGCAAAGCAAGCTTTGTCATTGCGAGGAGGCCCGTTTTTCTTGGGCCGACTAAGCAATCCAGAGTCTTATGCACGACGCTCTAGATTGCTTCGCTCCGCTCGCAATGACCACGTAACGGCATCGGTCATTGCAAAGGACATATGCCCCAACGATTACGCGAAGGCGTGGACAGGGTGCTCTGCGGTTTCTGTAAAAAGTGCGCCCCTCGCGGTGATCGTGGCAGAGCTGCGAGGGGCGCAGCTTCCGTGCTGCGGGGTGGACAGAGCCACTGGGGCATCGGAAGCCTGTGACCTGATTGTGCATGAGCGGTGCCGGACGTTAAATAGCCGGTTCGTTCACGCAGCGCCCTTGATTGGCTATGATTTCGCCAAAGGTTAGCGCGCATGTGCTCCTGTTATCCCCGAACACGCGGAATCACGCGCCACTTTCGTTTACATCGCTAATCTGGCGGGTTATGCGACGGTTAACGGACAGGTAGCTTCCCGCAGGTGATCAGGTGGACAGTGTAAATGCGGCGCGGTCGCTGCAATTTGCGAACGAATTGACGGTCGCATGGCTGTCCAATCCCAACACCAGGGCAGGTCAGGACGATGCCGTGTCCTTCCTGACTTCGATGTTCGGCGTCGTGGAAAAGCTTGCCACCCAGGTCTGCGGTCAGCCCATGAACCTGCCCGGCAGCCAACTCGACAATGGGCACGCTTCGCAGTCCGGTGCCATGGTTGCCGGCGCTGCCGCCGAAGCCTCGGCCCAGCAGTTGTCCGTTACGATAGAGCAATCGCTCGCATCTGACGATTTCATCATCTCCCTGATCGATGGGAAGCCCTACAAAGCACTGCGTCGCCATCTTTCGCGCCATGGATTGAGCCCTGCGGACTATCGGCAGAAGTTCGGTCTGCCCGATGACTATCCGATGGTGGCCACCCGGTACTCGAAAGAACGTCGCGAACTGGCCAACCGGACATGGTCGGAACGTCGCGATCCGGAAAAGCGGACGAAACCCGCTGGTGCTCAGGTTGCCAAGGGGCCAGCCAAAGCACCTGCCAAGGCGCGGGCCGGATCAGCCGGGAGCAAGCGCATCGGCGCGTGAATTGCGTCGTATGCGCGCTGCGCAGATGATTTGCGCCAGAAGCAACAGTTGCTGAATCAGGCCTGGCCTGTGCTCTGGCATATTACAGCCATGCGCTTTTCTGACTGGATTGTTCCAGCAGTGCCCTGAATTGCTCTGGAATGTCCCAGTTTTGCCGCCTTTCTTCCCGACTTGCTGCTTCGCCGCTCCAATCATCATTAAAAACAGATGAACGCGAGGGGGCCTGCCGGACATCGGCGAGCCATGCCAGGAATACCGGTCCACTCGTGCCAAAGTCATATGGACCGGCGATTCGTTGCGAATATCGCCCTCTGTCGCGGATTAACGACATTCCCTATGGCCTTCTGTGACTTCCGAATTCGCAGTGAATTCGACATCATTCTTTCATCATCCAGCGGCGTGTAAACCATCGGGTTATGTCTCGTTGGGGTCCGAAATAGTAAAAACGTCGTCAAGCATATCACTGAAAAATCGTGATTAACTAAAGATATGTGGGGAGAGACAGCGCAGGTATTTTGTAGAAGATCGAAACATTCCAGTGATTTGTCTGAAATGGCAAAGGCTGGGCCGTACACCTGGAGTCTGCGTGGGGCAGGTCTGCAGGCGTTCATCTTAACCAAAGTTGGTTTCGTGTGATTCCTTCTCTGACTGATGTCTCTGTGCTGTCGAATGATGATGCTGAAGTGATTTCGGGAATTTATCATTTTCCCGATGATCTGGACTGGCGGCGCACGCTGCAAATGCCGGGGCAGAAAGTGAAGTGAAGAGGGCAAGGTCGCTCCTTGCCTGACGATGATTGGTCCAATCAGGGGCGGGTATCCCGTCGGTGTTCTAGTTCTTGAGGTAGGTGGTGGGCATGTTTTCGTTTGACTCCGATGTATTTGCGACCGGGCAGCAGACCATTCTTGATGGTGCAGCCTCGCAGGTAACAGACCTTCTGGTCAGCCTCGCTTCGTCCGACAACTTCGACGACATCCTGCGCGCCGCCTATGCGACCGCAGGCACCGACGCTGCCACGTTCGAACAGAACATCCTGACGCTGCGTGACCTCATCCTCGGCGGCAATTTCGGCATCACTGTCGAAGCACTGTCCAGCGCGGACATGCATGGCGCCCTCGGTGCCTACGCCGCCGTCGGTCCCGATGGCGCACCGGTCATCTACCTCAACGCCGACTACCTCGCGCAGGCCACGTCGACCGGCGCCATCGTCGAGCTGCTGCTCCACGAAGTCGGCCACGCCTTCGACACGCTGCTCAACGGCGGCCGCGATGCGCTCGGCGAAGAAGGCGGCATCTTCGCCGCCCTGGCGCTCGGTGAAGTCTCGCTCACGGACTCGTTGGCTGGTTTCTATGGGAGCGAATCCCTTGGTACCGTGACGGTCGGTGGTCAGGCGATCACGGTAGAAAACGTCCTTTCGGCCGTCACGCTTACGACTCTGGTTTCAACCTATGACACCGGTACGCAAGGCGACTGGCGTACGACTTCCACGAGCATTCAGGTAAGTGGCCTGGCGACGAACGCCAAGAACGACAAGCTCTACATTTATGCGACCAATGGCGCCGGTACGACGACGCAGGTCGACTCCATTACCTTCGCTGCTACGCAGACGAACGCTGCGTGGACGTCAGCCGTTTTCACACTCGCCGCAGGCACATACACGATCTTTGCGTCGACCTCGGCATCTGTTGCTGGTGCAACTGCTCTGCCGAACACCACGCAAACGCTGACGATTGCCGCAGCTACAACCCCCACCGTGTCGTCCATCGCCTATGGTGCGAACGACGGTGCGCTGAGTGTGGGTGAAGTCATCACCTTCACCGTAACCTTCTCCGAAGCCGTCAATGTCAGCGGCGGTACGCCTGCGATTACGCTGAACAACGGCGGATCGGCGACTTATCAGAGCGGCACCGGTACGACTTCGCTGGTCTTCAGCTACACGGTTGGTGCGGGCAACACGAGCGTTGCCGACCTTGCGACGGCCACGACGGCCGCGCTCGCCGGTACGGGTACGATTACCTCTGTGTCGAGCGGAACGGCGGTCACGGCAGCCGGTTTCAACGCAGTCAATCCGACCGGCACTGTTGCGGTTGATGTTGCTGCGCCGACCGTCTCGTCGATCACCTACGGCACCAACGACGGCAACCTTGCTGTCGGTGAATCGATCAACCTCTCGGTCGCGTTCAGCGAGGCCGTCACGGTTAGCGGCACGCCGACGATCGCGCTCGCCAATGGCGGCACCGCGTCCTACGTCAGTGGTTCGGGCACCAGCACGCTGGTGTTCAGCTACACCCCCGCCGCAGGCCAGACCACGGCTGACCTCGCCACTGCCGCCAGCAGCGCGCTGACCGGCACGATCACGGACGCGGCCGGCAATGCCGTCACCGCCTCGGGCTTCAACAACGTCAACCCGGCCGGCACCGTTGCCGTCGACGTTACCGCCCCGACCGTCTCGTCGATCACCTACGGCACCAACGATGGCAACCTTGCCGTCGGAGAGTCGATCAACCTCTCGGTCGCATTCAGCGAGGCCGTCACGGTTAGCGGCACGCCGACCATCACCCTCGCCAACGGCGGCACGGCGTCCTACGTCAGCGGTTCGGGCACCAGCACGCTGGTGTTCAGCTACACCCCCGCCGCAGGCCAGACCACGGCCGACATCGCCACTGCCGCCGCCAACGCACTGACCGGTACGATCACGGACGCGGCCGGCAACGCCGTCACTGCCGCCGGCTTCAACAACGTCAACCCGACCGGCACTGTCGCCGTCGACGCGACGGCCCCGACCGTCTCGTCGATCACCTACGGCACCAACGACGGCAATCTCGCCATCGGCTGTAGATTTCCGCTGAGAAGTGACCCGGTATTTCCATCGAGAATTGACCCGGGTGATGGTATGTCCCGCAGAGCGGGTTTTGGGTCAAGCTGGTGATTTTTCCTTTCGTGGTTTTGGTGAGGCAGAGCTGGCCCTGAACCGGAAGCTGTCATTGCCAGTTTCGATGATGTGGCAATGATGGGTTAGCCGATCCAGCAGGGCTGTGGTCATCTTGGCATCGCTGAATACCTCGGCCCATTCGCTGAAGCTGAGGTTAGTGGTGATCACGACGCTGGTGCGTTCGTACAATTTGCTGAGCAGGTGGAACAGCAAAGCTCCGCCTGATGGGCTGAACGGCAGATAGCCCAGTTCATCAAGGATGATGAGATCGAGCTTGAGCAGACGTTCGGCAATCTGCCCCGCCTTGTTGGCTGCTTTTTCCTGTTCGAGCGCATTGACCAGATCGACCGTGGCAAAGAAGCGCACTTTTCTGCGGTGATGTTCGACGGCTTGAACTCCCAGCGCAGTGGCGATGTGCGATTTGCCGGTTCCGGGCCCGCCAATCAGTACTACGTTGTCAGCGCCGTCGATGAACTCGCCACCATGGAGTTGCCGAACCAGGGCCTCGTTGGCCTCGCTGGATGCGAAGTCGAACCCGGCCAGGTCTTTGTAAGCTGGGAACCGGGCGGCCTTGATCTGATAAGCAATCGAGCGGACCTCACGTTCGGCCATCTCGGCTTTGAGCAACTGGGAGACCATCGGCACTGCGGCACTGAAGGCTGGGGCGCCTTGCTCGATAAGGTCCCCCACTGCTTGGGCCATGCCATACAACTTCAGCGCCTTGAGCATGACGACAACGGCGGCACTGGCGGGGTCATGACGCATGACGCAGCCCTCCCTCACGCAGGGCATCATAACGTCCGACATTGGCCAACGGCTCTTGCGCAAGGCGCAAAGCCTGCGGTGCGTCAATCGGCGCTGCCGGTGGAGCCTTACCATCGATCAGGCGGTGCAGGATATTGAGGACGTGGGTCTTGGTGGCGACGCCCGCATCCAGCGCCAGTTCGACAGCGCAAAGCACTGCCTGTTCGTCATGTTGCAGCACCAACGCCAATATCTCCGCCATCTCCTTGTCTCCGCCGGGACGACGTAGGAGCTGGCTTTGCAGCTGCTTGAAGGCCTCTGGGAGCTGCAAGAATGGCGCGCCATTGCGCAGTGCTCCCGGCTTGCGCTGGACTACTGCCAGATAATGCCGCCAGTCATAAATTGTCCGCCCGCCAGTGTGGTGGGATCGGTCAATGATTCTGGCATGTTCGCAAAGGATCTGCCCCTCGGCCGCCACCACGATCCGCTCGGGGTAGATCCTGATGCTGACCGGGCGGTTGGCAAAGGATGCCGGGACGCTGTACCGATTGCGTTCAAAGCTGATGAGGCAGATCGGGGACACCCGCTTGGTGTGTTCGACAAAACCATCGAAGGTCCGCCCCAGCGGCATCAGACTACCAACCTCAGCGGCGTGTACATCGGCTACGGTGCCGGGCAAGTTGCCATGTTGGATCTCACCCCATTGCGCGATGCATTGTTCCTCGAGCCAGGCATTGAGCGCATGGATATCCGGGAAGCTCGGCAACTTCTGCCACAGCCGCCGCCGTGCATCTTGCACGTTCTTCTCGACTTGGCCCTTCTCCCACCCCGAGGCCGGATTGCAGAATGCAGGCTCGAACAAGTAGTGGCTGGCCATTGCGGTGAAGCGCGCGTTGACCTGTCGGGCTTTGCCCTTGCCGATCTTATCGACCGCAGTTCGCATGTTATCGAAGATCCCGCGCTGCGGCACACCACCCAGCACGCGGAATGCCTGCGTCAGTGCATCAAACAGCATCTCATGCGTCTGTAACGGATAGGCCCGCACGATGAACGCCTTGCTGTGTGATAGTTTGGTATGGGCCGCCTGCAGCTTGACACGCTCGCCACCAAGAATTGCCCAATCTTCGCTCCAGTCGAACTGGAACGCCTCACCTGGCTGGAAAACCAAAGGCACGTATGTTCCGCGGCCACTGGCCTGCTGTGCCAAGAGACGGCCTGCCTTCCAATCCCGCACATAGGCAGCGACACGATTATAGGACCCTTCGTAGCCCAATACGGCCAGATCAGCATGCATCTGCTTCGCCGTGCGCTTCTGCTTGCGCGATTTGCCAGCCTCGATTTGTAACCAACCCGTCAGCTTCTCAGCAAACGGGTCCAGCTTGCTCGACCGGTCAGGTACCTTGAACTGCGGCACCACCGTATCCGCGCGCAGATACTTGCGGATCGTGTTGCGCGACAAACCGGTGCGCCGCTCAATCTCACGAAGCGGGATCTTATCACGAAGGCGCCACCGGCGAATTACACTCAATAAATCCATGTCGATCACTCCCGATACCCCTGACTGGTCAGCCAGGGGCGGGTTCAAACATGGGTCAATTCTCAATGGAAATTTATGCCCTTACCGGGTCACTTCTCAGCGGAAATCTACAGACTGCAGTCACGCACCCGCACGGCCTACCGCGCCATTGGTGCGTTTGTGGTCGTCCTGGGGTTGATGGCGCAAGTGGTGCAGGTGACGGGCGCCGTCGTCGCAGGCGGCGCGCTGACGGTCGAGTCGCAGGTCAAATCGGTGTCGCACCTGCGCGGTGGCGTGCTGTCGGAAGTGCTCGTGCATGACGGCTCGCGGGTCAAGGAGGGTGATATCCTGCTCCGGCTCGACAATGCGGTGACCTCGGTCAATGCCGACCTGACAGGCGCCAGCGTGGCGGAATTGCGGGCGCGGCGGGCAAGGCTCGAGGCGGAAATCTCGGAGCGTGGCGCGATTGCGTTTCCGCAGGACATGCTGTCCTCGCGCGACCCGTCCATCGTGGCGGCGCTTGAACGCGAGCGACGTCTCTTTGCCATTCGTCAGTCCGAACGTGCAAGCCAGATTGCGCTTCTGGACGAGCGCGTGGCGCAGGCCCGTTCGGAAATCGATAGTACGCGAAAGCAGATATGGGCGATCCGCGAGCAGGAAAAGCTCATTTCCCCCGAACTGGGCAGCCTTCGCCAGCTCTATGGCGAGAAGCTCGTAACCATCAATCGCCTGAACGAGATCGAGCGAACTGCCGTCAGCCTTTCGGGAGAAGCGGCCTCGCTTGAGGCGCGCGTCGCACAGATCACGGCCAGGATTTCCGAAATCCGCGAGCAGATGCTGAGCGTAAAGCAGGGAAGCCGGGCGGATGCGGGAATCGAGCTTGCTCAGGTCATCGAGGCGCTGAACCAAGGCGAGGTACGGAGCGCCGATGCTCGCGACATGTACGACCGCAGCGTCATTCGTGCGCCGCAGGACGGTATCGTCTTCGGTCTTGCCTATTCGACGCCGGGCAGCGCTATCCCGCCCGGACAACAGATCCTTCAGATCGTGCCGGATGGCGACAGGTTCATCGTCGACGCCAGGGTCAGCCCGGCCGACATCGACCAGTTGCAGTTGAATCAGAAGGCCCGCCTGCGCTTCTCCGCGTTCAATGCCCAGACCACTCCGGAGGCTGACGCCGTGCTGACCTTCATCGCACCAGAGCGTGCTGCGGACGAGAAGACTGGCGCGACTTTCTACCGCGTCAAACTGAGTTTTGACCGGAGCCAGTTCGAGAAGCAGACCGGACTCAAGCTGACTGTCGGGATGCCTGCGGAAGTCTTCATCTCCACGGGCGATCGTTCGCTGTTGTCCTATCTGACCAAGCCATTCTTCGACCAACTCGAGCGCGCGTTCCGCGACTGAAATCGGTGCAGTCGAGGTCCGGCAGCGCCGGTTCGGCGCAAGATCACCTGGAGATCCAGTGAATGTTCGTTGAGCATAGCCGCTGCAAGGCGAGGGTCGCTTCGATCCGCCTGAAGGCGTTGTCCTTAGGTTTGATGATGTCTGTGCCGTCCCAGTCGAACGCGCATGGGAATTCGTCACCTGCAGCCGACGCTCCGGCAACTTCGGGAGAAGCCTCTGAGGATCGGGCCGACCAACCGGTTCGCAGTCTGGAAGAGGCGCTCGAGCGAGCCTATGAGAGCAACCCGGAATTGCTTGCGCAATACGCGAAGCTCGAAAGCGTGGGCTATCGACTACCGCAGGCGAGGGCGCGGTCGGGACCGCAGCTGTCGTTCGAAGCGAGCTACGGATATCAGCGCGACAATGTCGAGCAGTTGCTTGGCAACTTTGTCAAACGGTCAGACTGGTCGACTGCTGCATCGGCCATCCTGACGCAACCGCTTTTCACATTTGGGCGCAATGCTGCGGGCGAACGCGAGGCCAAGGCACAGATCGCATATCAGCGCGCAGCAGTTCAGGCGACCGAGCAGCAACTGGTGGCGCAGACCTTCGCAGCCTACGTCAGTGTGATAAGGGATCGTGCGGCTGAGAACATAGCGCGTGAGAACCTCCAACTCCTTGAACGCGAATTGCGCAACAATGCCTCGCGCTACAGGGCGCGCGACACCACGCGCACGGATGTGCAGCAGGTAGCGACGCGCGTCGAACTTGGCCGAGCGCAGTTGCTGCAGGCGCAGCGCTCTGTCGCCGCGTCAGAAGCGCTGTTTCAGCGCCTGGTAGGCGCGCGCCCAGGTGATCTGGCTCCGCCACCCTCAGCACCAGTCCCCTTCCGTTCGATCGAAGACGGATTTGCGGTGGCACAGCACCAATTGCCTGTGATGAAGGCTGCCTACGCCCGCGAGCAGGTTTCGCGGGCCGGGGTCGAGGGTGCAAAGGCGGAAGGCCGCGTCCGGGTCGATCTCAGAGGCCGTGCCGGGGTAGATACCAACCTTGTCGGACTTCAGTGGCGCCAGCGTTCGCAAATGAGCGGGCAGGTCGTGCTTTCCGGCTCAATCTTCCAGAGTGGCCTTCTTACGGCACGGGTGCATGAAGCCGAAGCGATCAACGATGCGGACTGGCGTCTCATCGATCAGGCATTGCGGGAATCCCGCGCGGAACTTTCCGATGCCTGGAACGAATGGGTCAGTGCCGAAGCTTCGCTGGTCAACCTTGGCGATGCGGTGGAGCTTGCGCGCAGGGCCCATGAAGGTGCGGTGAAGCAAGAGCAATTGGGAATGAGGACGACGCTGGACGTTCTCGATCTTGCGAGGGACCTGCTTTCGGCACAGATCAACTACAATGCGACGCTAGCCACTGCCAGGAATGCAAGAACGCGGGTCCTGGCGGCAGCAGGTTTGCTTGATTGGGGCGTCTTTGCCCCCGGCCTCATGAGAGCTGATATCGACAAGCGAGTGGCGCGAGCGCGTAATGACGGCGACGTGCCGCTGCTTACGCCACTGGTGCAGGCAATTGACCGGTTGCCTCTGCGGTCCAAGGCGGATCGTCCTTCACGCGACAGTTCCGGACACGATAGCGCTCCAACCATGGCCGCGCCACTTCCCGGGGATAGGGCGATCGAAAACAGCGGCGATGCCCTCGGTGACATCGACGACTACCTCGATCGTACAGTCGTGGGTTCGGCGACAGCAGAGAACGACGGCGACAAACCCGGGCTCAGATAGTCCGATGGTTTATTTTTGTAAGCCAATGGCAGCATGGGATTTTCTTGTGCGTCTGGTAGGTATCGAAAGTTGCATTTAGATATAGTGAAGGGCCAATTCACATAATAATCAGCGGATAGGGACAGAAAAAGGTCAAGCGTTTCGATTAACGTCGTAGCACATGACTTTGCAAAGCCAACGCAAATTGGGTCTTTTAATAGATCTTGGTACAGAACTTCATGAACGCATCCGCTGTATTGTGGTGTTGGTCAAAGAGTATTGAATGAGAATCGACGTCGTAATCATGTCTTTTGTGACTTGCCTTAGCCTGACGGCCCAGCAGGCCGCGGCGCAGGAAGCTGCGTCTGCGGATGCGCTGCTGGTCGGCGTGGGCGCCAAAGTGGCGCAGGACGCGGCGGAGTCTGCAGATGAGGTCGCGTATCGTTTCGGATCGGGCGACAAGCTTCGTATCCGGGTCTACAACGAGGATACCATCTCGGGTGACTACGAGGTGGACAGCACCGGCAATCTGTCTCTTCAGCTGCTGGGGCAGGTCAAGGCCGTGGGTCTTACGCTCACGCAGTTGACAGCTCTCATCGAGCGGCGGCTTCGCGAAGAGGGATACATGATCTCGCCGAAAGTGGCGATCGACGTGTTGAACTACCGCCCGTTCTACGTGCTTGGTGAAGTGGGCAAGCCCGGAAGCTATCCCTACGTGGCCGGCATGACCGTGCTCAACGCGATCGCACTTGCGGGTGGCTACACGTACCGGGCGAAGCAATCGAAGTTCGAGCTCATTCGTGGACCCGATAACAAGAAGGTCTCGGTTGATGTGAATGCAACCGTGCTTCCCGGCGACATTATCAAAGTCAATGAGAGGTTCTTCTGATGTCCGGATCGCAATTTCAGATCCGGCTGCATGATGAAGGGGTTGGACAGTGGACAGTGTAATGATGGGTGCATTGGCGGCCAAGCAGGAACGGCGGGGGTCGCGTGTCGTTGGCATGGCATGCCTGTCATTGATGTTACTGGCATGCGGGAGTGTCGCAGTCGGGCAGTCCACCGATGGTAACCCACCGGCACCAGCGGCTACGGAAAAGCCGGACGATGGAAATCCTGCGCAAAATCAGCCGGGCGATGGCAAGACGCAGGCTTGGAATGCGGTTGAGCCGCCATCGATCGAGCAGCTGCGCAAGGCAAATCCGAAGCTCAAGGTCCAGATCCTTGTCGTGTCGCAGGAGGAAATTGCCAATCAAGGTGTTCGCGGCAATGGTCGCATCATCTATCGCGTAGTCGATGGCATCCTGCAGATCGTGCTAACCGACCCTGCCGCCGCAGCCGCGCTGGCGCAGCAGCTTCCCGACATTGCACCGCAGATCGCCGAAGCGATGCCTGCCGCAGCAGAGGCGATTGCTGCAGTGACCGAGAACCAGTCCGGGAATGGCAATAACGGCAATAACGGCAACAACGGCAACAACGGCAACAACGGGAATAATGGAAACTCTCCATTCGACGACCCGGGACCCGGTAATCAGGGGCCGCCCGACTTTGTCGAGAATCCGACGCGGGACAACATCAGTCCTTCGTGAATTTCAGTTGTCCTCGTCTTTCTTGAATCAAGACAAAGGTTAGCAAGATGGCCCCTCCGTGCGCCAAGTACAGCATTGCGATGGTTCTCGGGCCGTTGGCACTTTCCGCACCCGGAATAGCGTTCGGGCAGGATTCCGCAGGAGCGGACGTGGGTGGCTTTCGCGTCACCCTGGCGATGGATGTCGATGCCTATCTGGATGACAACATTTATGCCTCGCGCGATGGCGGAGTGAGTGACTTATACGTGAAGTCCTCGCCCAAACTCAACATCAAGAAGGACACGACCCGCTACAAGCTTAACCTTGGCGGGGCGGTCACGCGCTATGAATATGCGCAAAGGACGCGTGAGAACCGCTGGGACAGGAATATCAATGGAGGTCTCGAACTCGAGCCTATCCGCGACACCTTTTTGAGAGCCCGGACGAGCTACTCGTTTTCGCATGAGGATCGCGGTGATCCGAACAACGATGCAAGTTCGATCTCACCTACTCCCTTTGGCCTCTGGAACTCCGAGCTGAGCCTTAGCCGCGAACTCGGCCGTCTCAAGATGAACCTCGATGGCGCGGTCCAGGAGTACAGTTATCGGAACACCCCCCGCAACGACGGTGGGACGATCAACAACCGCGACCGGAACCGCACGACGACGCAGATCCGTTCCCGTGCGCAATACCAGTTTTCGCCGGGCTATTCGGTCGTGCTGCGCGGCGAATGGACCAAGATCAATTACCTAATCGAACGGGACGATTTCGGGATCCAGCGCGATTCAACGACGTGGCGCGGAACAGCGGGGCTCTATCTCGCACTGACCAATCTTGTGACCGGGGAAGTCTTCGTCGGTTATCACTCGCGCACGTATCGTTCAGGCGACCTTAGGCGTTTCCGTTCTCCTGTGTTCGGCGCTGCGCTGATCTGGTCGGCTGCGCCCAATACCAAGGTGCGCGTCGCGGCGGACCGTCGCATTGAGGAAACGGCGCTGAACGGTTCAAAGAACTACGTTATCACGACACTCGAAGTTTCTGCTGACCGTGAGTTTGGTCCGCGCCTGTCCGCCAGCCTTGGCGGGCGCATCGGGCGCAACGACTTTCTCACGCTCGATACGGGGACGCTGTCGAACGTAGTGCGCCACGACATGCTTTACTCGGTCGATGCGACCGTGCGGTACAAGCTTCCGCGCAACCTTGCAGTCGGTCTCTCCTATGCACTGATGCACAGGAACTCGGCGCAATCAATTCTCGATTTCAGCCGCAACAAGTTGAACCTGTCGCTCAGCTGGCGGATGTGAGCTTCGGAAAGAATTTGTCTTGAACACTTTGCAGGTAAATGACGGTCCCGTTCAGGAGAACGGGGGCGATTTCGATCTCAAGAGGCTGCTGGAAGTTGCCAAGCGGCGCTGGGCGATCATCGTGGGCACAGCCGCGATCGTCGGCGTGCTCGCCACTATCGTCGTCATGCAGATCACGCCGCTCTACGAAAGCGCGGCGTCGGTAGCGATCGAGACGCGCAAGACGCAGGTCGTTGACGTGGAGCAGGTGGTGTCCTCGGTGCAGCCTGACATGGCGACGCTTGCGACCGAAGCAGAGACGATCAGGTCGCCCGACATTCTCATGCGCATTGTCGACCTACAGCGGCTTTACGATGATCCCGAGTTTCTGGGGCAGCAGGCGAAGGGCGGCTTCAAGTGGTGGTCGCCGAGCACGTGGTTTGGACCGTCCAAGTCGAAGGATGACGAGAAGGCGGGTGACGCCAGTGGCCCTGACGATCTTGCGCATCGCAAAGAGATCGCGACGGCGAACCTCGGCGCGCGCCTCAGGGTCGATCAGATCAAGAATTCCTATGTCCTGCTGATCAAGATCACTTCGCGCGATTCCGACAAGGCGGCGCGTCTCGCGAATGCTCTGGCGAGCGAGTACATCTCGCAGCAGATCGGCACCAAGTTCGAGGCAACTCGGCGTGCCACCAACTGGCTGGAGAAGCGCGTCGAGGAGCTTCGTCAGCAGTCGGTCGCTGCCGACAAGGCGGTCGAGACATATCGCGTGGCGAACGGCATCGTGGGCGGGGGAGAGAACGACACGATCGTCGGTCAGCAGCTCACCGATGTCAATTCGCAGCTGATGATGGCGCGTGCGGCTCGCGCGGAGAAGCAGACCCAGCTGAACCAGGTCAACCAGCTTCTTGCCAATGGCGGAGCCGGACTGGAAAGCTCGAGCGCGATCCTGCAATCGGGCTTCATCTCCGGGCTGAGGCAGCAGGAGATCGACATTCAGCGCAAGCTTTCGGAACTCAGGACGAACCTGGGCGAGAGGCACCCGCGCGTCATCAACGCCAATGCCGAGCTTCGCGATCTCCGCGAGAAGATCAAGATCGAGATCCGCAAGATTGCTGCAGCGACGGCGAATGACCTTTCGCTTGCCCAGGCGCGCGAGAAGTCGCTGTCCGCCAGCCTTGCGGCGGCGACTGGGCGGACTGGCAGCGAGAAGATGGCAGCGGTGAAGCTGCGCGAGCTTGAGACCAATGCGCAGTCGGCCAAGTCGCTCTACGAGAACTTCCTGAACCGCTACAAGGAGACGAGCGAGCAGCAGGGCATCCAGTCGCCCGATGCGCGCATCATCACCCTTGCCCGGCCGGCGTTCTATCCCAGCTATCCCCAGAAGGTGCCAACGCTGGTGGCGGCGCTGATTGCAGGGTTGGTGCTTGGTGGAGCGGTTGCATTCGCGCTTGAATACCTCGATCCCTTCGTCCGCTTGGCGGAAGAAGTAGAGCAGATAACTGGCCGCCCGATGCTGGCGATGGTTTCGTTGACGGATGCGGGGGACGAGAGTCCTGAAGATACCGTTCTGTCCAACCCGCATTCTGCCGCTTCGGAATCGCTGACAACGCTGCGCGCGGCTATCGAGACACAGTTGTCCGACTGGCCTCGCCAGATCGTCATGATCACCTCATCGATCGCGGGTGAGGGTAAGACCTTCACCTCGGTCACATACGCGCGCTCGCTGGCGATGCGGGGGCAGCGCGTGCTGCTGATGGAACTCGACCTGCGCCGGCCGCGCATGGGCTCTGCAATCGGCCTCGAGTCCGGTCCGGGCTTTGCGGAAGTCATCCTCGGGCAGGAGAGCGTGGGCAACGTACTGGTCAAGGACACGCTTTCGGATCTGGACGTGTTGCTTGCAGGAGCTCGGCAGCGGTCGCCGAACGAGCTTCTCCTAAGGCCGGCGTTTCCGGCGCTGCTGGCAGAACTGCGCAACCATTACGATACGATCATCATCGACACGGCGCCCTTCGCACCCATCAGTGACAGCCAGGTGATCTCCAAGCATGTCGACATGGTTCTGCTCTCGGTGGCATGGGCGAAGGCCCCGGTCTCGGTGGTCAAGAACGTGGTCGGCATCATGAAGCGGCTCGAAGTTCCGCTGGCCGGGACCATCATGAGCCTTGTCGACCTGCGCAAGTACGCGTCCTACGACCGGCTTGGCTACAATTACTATTACTACCGTTATAAAGCATACACTTATGGTAACTGAGCGGTCGGTCGCGCTGATGTTTCCCACGGTAGCGGCAGTTGCCGTGGCGATCATGTCACTGGCCGGACTACTGGGAAACGCATGGGCGTTCGAGGCCAATGATGTGGTTGATGAGCTGCGCAGCGGAAAGGTCGTTGACCAGGACCGCCTGCGTGTCGCTTACGACACCAGCGTCGCAGCGGCGCGTCTGACCGATCCTGCGAAGAATCTGACGAACGCGGCGGTTGCGATCACGGCTTTGCCCCAGAACGGTCATGGCAGCCTCGAGGGACAAGGCGACGAACTGCTTGCCGTGGCCGCTCGCGCGCTCGAAGCGGATCCGTCCAATACCTACAACTGGATGCGGGTAGCGTGGGCTCGCAATCAGCGTGGCGATAACAAAGGGGCCGTGGCGGCTTTGGAACTGTCGATGCAGACAGGACCGCATGTGGTGAACATTGCAGCCTGGCGAGCCAGACTTGCCTACGGCCTGGCGGCGAAGGGACAAGCCGGCCTTCAAGACCTGGCCCGCGATCAGGTTATCTTTGCAGCGAGACATCGTGCGCGCGATCTGGCCAGATTCAATCGCGATGCTGGCTTTGTTACCTTCTGTCACCGTTCACTTGTCGGTCGGCAGCGAGAGCACCTCGACTTCATCAATGCCCTGCATACGGCGCGGAGAAAGTCCGTATGAGCCGGACAGCTCAGCGCCAGATTGCCGATCTGACGGAGTTCAGGGCCTTTGGCTGGCTGATGTTGCTTGCACCGATGTTCTTCGGGGGCAACAGGCCATTCTTCTGGCATGCGATTGCGCTGACTACGGCTCTCTTGTGTCTGTCGATGTTGCGGAAGATTGCGCGCGGCGAAGTCCGCAGCATTGAGTATGCGTGGCAACTCCTGCCTGCGCTCATCATTGCGATCATTATTGTCGCATGGATCGTCGCTACGATCGTGCCGGGAATGCCGGGCGGCAATCCGCTATGGGACAAGGCGAACGCGGCACTGGGGATTCACCGCAGTGGAACGATCAGCATCTATCCCGCAGGAACGCTTGAAGCGCTTGTGCGGTTGAGCAGCTATCTCGGCGCGTTCTGGCTGGCCTTGCAGTTTTCTCGACAGTCCGATCGCGCCGTTGTGCTGCTGCGCTGGATCGGATTGTCCGGCGCGGTGCTTTCGCTTTACGGCATAGTCAATTTCTCGCTGGGCAATCGCGATCTTCTGTTTCAGGCGAGATATGGTGGTTTTGGCGACGTCACTGGCACATTCGTCAACCGCAATCACTTTGCCACTTACGCAGGGCTTTGCGCTCTTGCAAATGCCGCCCTTGCCTTCATCGGGTTTCGCAAGCGATGGGTCGACGTTGCGTATCTGCCGTCGTCTTTCGTTCGCGCGCTATCGGCCTTTGCCGGGACTCCGGCGGCTTACTTTCTGGCCGCCAGCATTTGCGTGATGGGGCTGTTCCAGAGCCATTCGCGGATGGGAATGGTGTCCTTCATCGTGGCGCTTCTCGTTGCTGTGAGCTTGCTTGCGGCGCTGGGGTATTTCCGAGCGGATCGGCGGCTTGCCGCGGTGGTTATCGGTCTTTTGTTCTTCTATCTCTACGTCAGCGGGTTGACGACTCTGGATCGCTTCAGTGGATCAGAAGACTCTGAGAGATGGCCTCTTTTTCAGACCTGCGTCGATGCGATAGCGCGATTGCCTTGGACCGGTCATGGCTACGGAACCTTCGCTCACGCATTCGAAGCTTATCGCACTGCCGATTTTGCCATTGGCACGAACGTGACCGAGGCACATAACGTATATCTTGAGTTGGCATTCGAACTTGGCATACCTGCAACGGTGCTCGCTCTCGGGGCCTTCGTCTGGCTATTCGGCTTTTGCGTTCTCGGAGCATTCCGGCGCAAGCGCGAAAGGATTTTTCCGGTCCTCGCGGTGTCTGCCAGCGTACTGGTGGCGATACATAGCCTTGCAGATTTCAGCTTACAATTGCCAGGAGTTGCAGTGATCTATGCGGCACTGCTTGGCATTGGCTGCGCGCAATCGTGGAGCCATCGATCAGGTACGGTCGAGTGATGCAGGGCTTCGGCATCGCGACCGTTGCACTGTCGATGGCTGTTACCCTGCTACCCTGCCGTGCCAGCGCACAGGATGCAGCGGCTCTTGTGGCTCCTTCGGCGCCGAAGTTTGCCATGCCGGCCCTGGCAACACGTGCTCCGATGGTTCTCACAGCGCTGGCCAGCAGTAACGGCGAAGTGTTCATGCAACTCGCTGCAAGCGGGCGGACTTGGCAGCAAGCTGCTGCAAAGGCCCTCTCCGACTCTGCATTGCGCGCTGACGCACACGTTACGCCGCGTCCTGCATCGGCTTTCGTGGGCGCGTTGCCAGTGCCCAGAGTGACCATGACGAGCGGCTTCGGCCTGCGCGTCCACCCGCTGAGTGGCGAGCTTCGCAATCATGATGGCATTGACCTTGCCGCGGCGTTCGGAACTCCAGTCAGGGCGACTTCGGACGGGGTTGTCGAGAAGGCATCCTGGTTCGGGGGGTACGGCCTGTTCGTGGCGCTGCGCACCGGTCCGGCCATGGAGACGCGGTACGGGCACATGTCGCGGCTACTGGTTACCCCGGGGCAGAGCGTGCGGGCGGGGGATATCATCGGGCTTGTCGGATCGACTGGACGATCGACCGGGCCGCATCTTCACTACGAGGTCCGGATATCCGGTCGCCCGGTCAATCCATTGCCGTACCTGAGCCGCAAGGCGTCGATTTTCTGATTACTTTCCGGTGTTTCAAGGGGCACTTAACAAAAGGTATAGTCAAGACGATTATGTCCCGGCGTTTCCGAAGTGCCTATTGCTAGCTGACAGAATTGTAAAACTCGCCGAGTCTATGAGCCATAATCGCGGTTCGGAATGGCGGCGGGGGTTAGAAAATTCATTGATGAAGGTGCCAAATGAAAACCCTTAGCAAGCTCGCTCTCGCTACCGTTGTGGCTGTGGCAATCGTACCAGTGTCCGCTTCGGGGCAGGCAGTGCAGTATGATTTCAGCGTATTATCTTCCAACGGCAACAATGTTGTTTTCTCGGGATATGCCACCAAGGGGAGCACGCTGACTGGCACCAGTGGAAGTTTTGATGCTCTTTGGGTGACGGGATATCGCAATTCGGCGGGTTCCTGGGTTGCGCTTGGGGCTGCCCAGCAGTTGTCCCAGACTGGAACGGCGACCTACAAGGAAAGTGGGACCGCTGGCGTATACTTCTTGAACTCGGCAACGGGCAAGTTCCAAGACGGCAATTACTATCAGCTCTCTGGTGGATCCAACACTGTCAATGCTGGCGGTTTCGACTTTGGCTTTTCGCCAGATGCTTCCTTCACCAGCAAGGAGGCTAGCAATATCGGCAATAACTATAAGATCAATAATCTCATTTATGCTACGCAGTTCTTCAACAGCTCTGGCGCACCTACCGATCCAAATGGCAATCCTGCCACGCCGCAGAATTCGGGTACCACGCCGACGGCTGCGCCAACCGCTTCAGTGCCCGAAATTGATGGCAGCAAGCTTGGGCTGCTCGCGTATGTCGCATTCGTTATGATGGCTGCCTTCCAGCTTCGTCAGCGTCTTGGTTCGCTGCGAGGCTTGTTCGGCAAGGGTGCCGCGCTCACGGCCTGAGATCGCCGCAAGTCAAATGAAATCGCCCTCCGGACATGGCGTACGGTCGGGCGATTTTGCTGTTTACGCTGCCTTTGTTCTTTTCCGTCGGCGGCCAATTGTCCGGCAAGGTTTCTGTGAGATCAGTTTTGCGCTTACTGCTGAAGGTACTTTTCGCATCAATGTTTCTGGTTCTGCCGGGGACTGCGGCGATTGCTGCGGACAAGGACCAGAAGTCTGCAGTGATCGCGACTTTTCCGAACGGCGAGATCACCACTGCGGATGTGGACACTGCTCTGGTCCGGATTGGCAATACCGGCGGTCAGCCACCTGCAAAGCTGCGGGAGCAGGTGACGAATTCACTGATCGCGGCCTATGCTGTCGAAGATCGCGTGACGAGCGGTGGCCGTCGTCCGCCGTCTATGATCGAGCGTCAGATCAGTGAGGCGCGACGCCAGATTCTGCTCGACTATTACCTTGGCATGCAGCTCGAAAAGCCTCAGCCTCCTGCGGAAGCCATTGATCAGGCCATTATCAGCCAGCCACAGCTGTTCGCGGGTCGGGCAACGTTCCGGTTCTTCCAATTCATTGTCATCACGCGGCAACCTTTTCAGGCCATCGCGGCCAAGCGCGAAGTCGATGCGTTGCGCGCTTCGGGAACCCCTTCGATCGAGCGCGTCAACGCGTTCAAGGCGCGGTTGCGCCAGCTTTCCATTCCCATGGCCGGGCAGCAGGTATTCCGCAGCAGCGAGGCCATGCCGCGTGAGATGCTGGGTACGCTCGAGGAGATGGCCCGTACGCGTGACTTCATCCGTATCCAGCAAGGTCAGGGTGCCTTCCGGATGATTGTCCTGCTTGACCGCTTTCCTGATCCTGTCGATCCCGAGGAGATGCGCATGCAGGTGGCCCAGGGCCTTGCAAATGCGCAGTTGCAGTCGGATCGGCAGCGCCTGATCGACGAATTGGCGGCGGCTGCGCTGAGGGACCTTCGGACCAAGGGCAAGGATGATGGCCAATTTGTGAACGTGATCGGCGATGTCGACAAGAACGTCGCAGCGCGTGCCGCGAAGGCGGGAAGTGATGGTTCGGTCCTGAACCTGTTCCGCAGTTATGGAACTCAGGCCAGTATCATCACGGGCAAGGGCCTGACCACGAACGTGCGAATCCAGCGTGCCTCGGCGCATCTGGGCATCCTGCTGGTAGCCGCGCCGTTCCTGCTGTGGGTTTGCGCGCGCTGGTATTTCTTCGTTCGGCGCAGGCTAAGGCGAAGAGGGCGCGGTTCCAAGCTGGATGGCTGGTCGTTGAACCGCTACCTCGTCGCGCTGTCGTCTGCTGGTGGCTGGGCCGCGACGTTGTGGATCCTCGGTTATGCCATTCCCGAGATTTTCCATGTTCTTAGCGTGCGAACCTTCGTCACAATAAGCGTCGGGGCGTTGCTGGTCGGCGGGGCGTTGGCATATGCCTGGAGCACGGTTTCGTTCCTTACGCATGAAGATCGGGTTCGTGCGCTCTGGCCGATACCACTCCTGCTGCCGATCATGTTCGCGGCCGCATGGTATCTTTAAGCAGATACTGCACGCCGGACAGCGCCGGTTTGTCATGATAACGCTACGGCGCTTGTCGTTGCTCGTATTCGCTGGGTCGGCACTATGGTCGGTCGCAGCGAGTGCGCAGGACAGTCGCGCTGGTCCGGCATGCCCGCTTGAAGTGCTGAAGGCCGAGCCGATCGACCGTTTGCCAATCGACCCTGCCTCGGTTCGCGGGCCCGACTTGCTGGATTTGATCAAGGACACTGGCGGCGATGTGGATGCTGCGCGGCGGAACAAGCTATCCGAAGCAGCACAGCAAGGGGACCCGCGAGCACAGGCTGCGTTGGGGTTGCTGTACGAGCGGGGGCTTGGCGTCGAGCAGGATTATGCGGAAGCTGCGAGATGGTATCGTGAGGCGGCGTCGCAGGGGATGCCCTTTGCCGAAGCCGCGCTGGCGGATCTCTTTGCCGAGGGTTTGGGCCTTCCCCCTTACCGATCCGAGGCTGTGAAGCTTTGGGCCCGGGCGGCGCGGGCAGGCATAGAGAGAGCAGGGGTCAATCTTGCGATCAGCCTGAAGTTCGGGCTGGGCGTTCCGCGGGATATGTCCGGCGCGCGTTGCCTGCTGGCGTTCTATGCCGAACGCGGCAACATCACGGCGCAGGTCTACCTTGGGGATCTGCTGGCCGATCCTGCTTCAGGACAAACGGACCTGGAAGCAGCGTTGCGCTGGTACAAGTCGGCGTCGCTGGCAGGTGATGCCATGGCGACGTACAATCTGGCCGTTATCCTGAGGACTGCGAAAGTCCCGGATCAGCAGCAGGGCGAGGTGCTTCAACTCCTCCACGCGGCGGCTGACAGAGGTGTGCCGGAAGCGGCCGCAGCGCTTGGCTTCCTGCATCTCGAGGGGAAAGTGGTTCCGCTCGATTTCGTTGAAGCACTGCGTTGGAGCCGACTTGCGGCCCAGCAGAAGAATAGTGAGGCAATGGTCAACCTTGGGCTCATCTATGAGCAAGGGCTCGGGGTCCGGAAGGATCTTTCGAGCGCGTTCATGTGGTTCGATCTGGCCGCAGGATTGGGATCGGCAGACGGCCGCAGCAATCTCGACAGGGTCATTCCTGCCATGTCGGAAAAGCAGATTGCCAAGGGGCGCAATGCCTCGGCCGCGTGTCGGACCGCTGAATATGGCGAGTGCTGACAAGGCTCCCGGGTGGCGCACCGAGCTTGGGCCAATCCTCCTACGACCTGACGCTGCTTGCGGAGATCGAGCATGACGAATTTCGGTGACGATTCCGGGGCGATGACGCCATTGTTGCCGACTCGTTCCAGATGGCAGGCGATCGTGCCGCCGGTGCTGGTCTTGCTGAGCTTGATCCCGGTGTACCTTGTCTGGCACGCCAATTTCGAGAACCGGATCACGCCTGAGGAGGGCATCAACCCGGTTCTTGTCCTGAAGTACTTTGCCAAAGCCAATGTCATCATTCTGGCGATGGTCTACTTCATGACCCGATTCCTGGCGCAGGAGCGGCGGCGGATCTATCCCTTGCGGCAACGGATGCGCTGGATCGGACTGTCAGCCGGTGCATTTGCGCTTTTCCTTGCCTTGCCGAGCCTGCTCTGCGGGCTGGGCACATGCCCTGGGCAGATGCATGGGACCGAAGCGGTGCTGGCGGTGCCGCTTCTGCTAGTCCTGGCCATGGCATGGGGTACGGCGCTGTCGCTCGCTCCGCCGGTAAGCTATTTTGCAGCGCCCCGGATTATCCATGCCTATGCAGGCATCTTCTGGCTCATCATCGCCGCGCAACTCGATATCTACGCTTTGATCGGAGACCGAATCTTCTACAAATTGCTGGCACTGACGATTGATATCAGCGCAGGGATCATCTGGATGATGACAGGTGATTTCCCGAGGGTCACGCAGGCAGGCCCGATGGCAAACCCGATCATGCACCTTGGCGACTTCTCGGTCCTTATCGCACCGTCATGTGCCGGTGCGCAGGGCATTACATTGTGCTTCGGGCTTATCGCGCTCTACATGTTTGCGGCGCGGACGCGGTTGCGGTTGAAGCGAGCAGCGATCCTGCTCGTTCTGGCCTGCATTTCCGTGTTCCTGTCGAACGCCTTGCGGATTGCCCTGCTCATACTCGTCGGCAAGTACCTTTCGGCCGAGGTTGCAGTAGGCGGGTTCCATTCGCATTTCGGTTTGTTGGCGTCACTGACAGTTACGTTCGGCTTCCTTTGGCTGATGCAATCGCCGTGGTTTTCGCGTGCGCCGGCATTCGCATCAAGCGATGCCGTTGAAGACGAGCCGTTGCCTTCGTCTCCTTCGCAAATGCCGCGCCTCGATTTCTCGATGCGACCGGCCGACGTGATCATGCTGCTTCCGCTTGCGGGCTTTCTCCTTGCAGGCATGGTGGTCGGACTTGCTTCCACCGAGTTCAACTGGCTCTATCCGCTGCAGGCGGTGGTCGGTCTTTTCATCGCATGGAAGTTCCGGGCGGTCGTCACCTCGGAGATCGCAAAGCGCATCCAGCCCATGGATATCCTTGGCGGGGTGGCGGTCTATCTGATCTGGCTGGCGCTTGTGCCTCTGGACATGGAGCGCAGCGACTTCATGCAGGAAGCGCTCGACAGTGCGCCGCCGATCCTTGCCGCGATCTGGATAGCGTTCCGACTTCTTGGCGCCACTTTGGTCACGCCCTTGTTCGAGGAGTTGGCATTCCGGGGTGGCTTGCAGCGTATGGCTGGCAGGGTCATCGTACTGCCGAATGTTCGTTACGCGTCGGCAGCCGTGTCGCTTACCGTCTCGACCGTGGCGTTCGCAGCCATGCATGGCGATTTCTGGGCGGCCGTGCTGGCGGGCCTGGTCTATGGCGGTCTTGCGTTGCGCCGAGGCTCAATCGCTCCTGCGTTCTACGCCCACGCCATTACGAACTTCCTGCTTTCGGTGCAGGCGATAGCCTGGGGGCAGTGGTCGTATTGGTGAGAGCGTAAACGCGACTCTGAAATGGCACTCTTTTGCAAAAGTGCGTGGCGTTTCTGAGGGGGCAATACCGGCAGTTAGGGTACTCCCTTGGCGGTGTGAACCGCCCCGGCTTTCCCGGAGGCATTTTCAATTGAGTCATGCGACCATATCGAGGGTCTCGTTGGCCGCATAGTAGTTGGCTTCGGCTTCGGCGGGTGGGATGTGCCCGATGGGTCCGAACAGGCGGTGATTGTTGAACCAGTCCACCCAGCGCAGCGTTGCCATTTCCACGGCCGATGCGCTCGGCCATGAGCGCTGCCGCCAGATGACCTCGGCCTTATAGAGACCGTTGATGGTCTCGGCCAAGGCGTTGTCATAGCTGTCGCCGACGCTGCCCACAGACGGCACGAGGTTGGCTTCGGCCAGACGCTGCGTGTAGTTCATCGCCAGGTATTGAACGCCCCTGTCGCTGTGGTGGATCAAGCCATCATCTGGACTTGGCCTGCGGGCATGGATCGCCTGCTCCAGGGCATCCAGTACGAAGCCCGCCGTGGCGCTGGTGCTGACCTTCCAGCCCACAATCCGGCGGGCGAAGGCATCGATCACGAACGCGACATAGACGAACCCGGCCCAGGTATGGACGTAGGTGAAGTCGACCACCCACAGCGCATTGGGCCGGCTGACGCGGAACTCGCGGTTGACCTTGTCCAGCGGGCACGGTGCCTTGGGGTTGCTGATGGTCGTCACCGTCGTCTTGCCCCGGCGCACGCCTGCCAGGCCCATGGTGCGCATCAGCCGCTCGACGGTGCACTTGGCCACCTTGATCCCCTCGCGGCGCATCTGGTGCCAGACCTTGCGGGCACCATAGAGGCCAAAGCTGTTCTCGTGGACGCGCTTGATCGCCTCGCGCATCTCGTCATCGCGCCGGACACGGGCGGGGCGCCTGCCGGGATCGGCAAGGCGGGCGGCATATTCGTGGTAGGAGGAAGGGGCGATTGCCAGTTCCCGGCAGATCGGCTCGATACCCAATTCCTTCCGGTGAGCGTCGATGAACGACATCACCATTTGCCGTGGCGGTCGAGCTCCGCCTGCGCAAAATATGCCGAGGCTTTGCGAAGGATCTCGTTGGCCCGGCGCAGTTCCTTGACCTCGCGCTCCAGGGCCTTGACCCGATCACGATCACTGACAGCCTGCGCCGCTGGCCCTGCTCGTCGGCTCGCCTCCTCACGGCACCAGCGGCGCAGTGTCTCGGTCGTGCAGCCAACCTTCCCGGCGATCGACGTCATCGCCGCCCACTCCGACGGGTAATCTCCCCGGTGCTCCTCCACCATCCGCACCGCACGGTCGCGAAACTCAGGCGAGAACTTGTTCCTTGTAGCGCTCATCGTGGCTCCTTCTCACAGATAGGAGCCTCCGGGAAAGCCGGGGCGGTTCAGAGGCTACCCAACAGCGTGCCCTTTGCGTCAATCAATCTCGAATTTTTCATGGGCATTGCCACTGCAGTGCTCGCACGTAGAGGCTGGGGCCCCAACTGGCTACTGATCCCAAGTGCGGGCGTGTTCGCGCTATGGCTGGCCCTCGGGGCAGACCGGAGCATGTCCCCGATCGTTGGGATTGCGTTTGGAGTTGCAATGCAACCTGTCATCCGCATGGAACGCCGAATGGCTATCTCTGTTCCAGCTTGGCTGACCTTTCTAGGCACAGCTTCTTACGCCTTATATCTCGTGCACAATCCTGCGATATCAGCAGCCGCTCGCTTGTCACCATCAAATCCCTATGCGGTGTTTGGCATCGGGACTTTACTCGGCACTGTAGCCGGGATCTTCTATTATTGGTTGATTGAGCGCCATGTTATTGGCAAGTCATCGCGCCACTCATCCACTCCTAAGGTTACTGCAGGAATGGGGGCATGAATTTCAGCGCAATAGCGTTTTCCAATCATGCTGGATTATAGCCGCGCGATCGGAATGTGTTGGTGCATTCTTCAGGTGTGAAGATGTCGACGAGCTTGCCGATGAGGCTTCATAGGCCGGAGACGGTTATTTCGTCTGCCGTACGGATCACTCTCTGAGCCGTGATGGCACACTCTCGAAGGTTTTGAAGTTGCGACTTTAGGGTGGAAGGAAGCGTGGTGTTGCACCCCAAGCTGTCCATGATCATAACGTCGTCAGGCTGTAGTTTTGATATCGATACCCACACGACATACGCTTCGAACCAGTCACTATTGAGCGGACCATGCGCTGCGTTGTTTCAGGACGTCTGTGCGGTCTTACATGATCTGACGGGCCCGCTCTTTTGCGTGTGATGCTGCGGCGATTAAGGAATGGCCTCAAGGTCCGATTCGGATCTGAAAGTCTTGGGAAAACGCTCCAATGAAAAATGCCGGAGGCGGATTATCGCCCCCGGCATTTTTTTGATCAGCTGATGGCTGCCGTCAGAACGGCAGGCGCACCATGATCCGGACTTCACCGCCCGTCAGGCCGTCTTCAGCCGTCGAGGATGTGCCGTACTCCGCAGTCAGTTCCGTCCCATCGATGTTGGCGGTGACACCGCCTGCCAGCGACAGGTTGTTCTGCTTCGAAGTGGCATGGCGAAGCGTGTAGGTGCGGGAGAGCAGGTCGCTGTAAGCCATGACCTGATCGTAGTTCCCGCTGACGTGATGACGCAGGTCAGCGCGCAGCATCGGCTTGAGACGGCCCCAGTCATAGGACAGGTTGGTCTCCATCCGCAGGCTTGCGGTGAGGTTCTGCGTGGTCTGCTTGGCGTCATTGTAGGTCAGCGCATACGGGCTGGACGATGTTTCGCTGAACCCGTCGAGGCTGGCCCTCATGTAGTCATAGCGGACTTTTCCGGCGACGAGGATTGCACCCACCGGCTTTTCGACCGAGACGGCTGCAGATCCAAACGTCACGTTGCCCTTGCGGGAGAAGCCGGCGAAGCTGGCATCGGAGGTGACGTAGCGCCTTCCGCCAAGATCGACCCAGGTGCCACCGACCGCAAGGTCGACAAACACGGACTTGACGGGGTTGATGCTGGCATAGCCCATGGCCGACTTGGCATTGTCCGACGTGCGCGAACCGTGCGTGCCGATCGTGCTCTTGTTCCAGCCATAGCCGAACGCCGCACCGGCAATGACCTTGGGACCGACCTGAACGTCGAAGCCGAATGTCACTGCATCAGCGTTGAAGTGATGGATGTCGTCGGTTGCACGGTCGATCGAGCCTGCTGACCAGGCAGCGATCTTGGGTGCGTTGTCGTCGCAGACCACAGCGGTGGGCTTGGCCTTGGCCGATACCTTATCGTCCGCAGAAGCGGCCGAGGGCTGGCTGCTGGCGTTTGCGCCGGTGGTGTCGGTGACGCGCAGTTCGTTGTTAGCACCGCAGCGAAGACCGCCGTGCAGGCTTTCCATGTGGCGCATGGCGTTGTTCAGCTGACCCTGCGCAAAGCGCGAGGAGGTGCTGAACTGGCTGGCCACGATACCGCGGACTTCCGGATCGAGAGTCGGATCAGGCCGCTCGCGAATGGTGAAGACGTAGGTACGAGTGCCGTAGTTGCCTTGCGAGTCCACCGCGCGGACGGTGAACGTATAGGTGCCACTGGCCAGGGTCTTGCCGCTGATCACGCCGGTCGACGGGTTCAGCGTCAGGCCGGAGGGCAGCGAACCAGAGTCCAGCGAGTAAACGTAACCCGTGCCCGACCCGCCTGTGGCGACGACGGGCGAGGAGTAGTTGATGCCCTGCGTCGGCGATTCAAGCGACTGGGGGCCGAGGTTGAGGAGCGCGCCAGGCGCGATGACGATGGAGTAATCGTGGGTCTGGTAGTTGCCAGCGGAATCCACGACGCGAGCCGTGAAGTTGTAGGTGCCCGGCGTTGTCGGGGTGCCAGTGATGGCACCGGTGTTCGCGTCAAGCGTCAGGCCCGCCGGGAGAACTCCGGACGTCAGGGAGTACACGTATCCCGTGCCGGTTCCGCCCGATCCCGCGAGGGTCTGGCTATAGGCCGTGCCGTTCGTGCCGTTGGGCAGCGATGCCGGTCCGAGGGTCAGTACCTGGCCCGGATCGATGACAAGCGTGTAGCGCTTGGTCGCCGAACTGCCATAGCGGTCGGTGCAGGTGACGGTGAAGTCATAGCTGCCTGCCGAGGTCGGCGTTCCGCTGACGGTTACGCCATCAAGCGTGAGGCCAGCAGGCAAAGCACCTGCGGTCACGGTGCAGGTGTAGGGACCGCTACCGCCGGTCGGTACCAGCGTCTGGGAGTATGGCGTGCCATTCGTGCCATTGGGCAGCGAAGCCGGTCCGATGGCGAGCGTTGCGGCATTGACCTGAATGGTGCCGGTCAGCGTCGTGACGAAGCCGGTTGATGTGTCGGTAATGTCGTAAGTGAAATTGAAGGTACCGGTTGCGGTCGAGGTGCCCGTGATCTGCGCAGTTGCGCCACCGTTGTCGAGTGTCAGGCCTGCAGGCAGGGCGCCACTCGTCAGAGTGTAAGTGTACGGACCGGTGCCCGACGGGGTGATCGCGGTCGAGGAATAGCTTGTGCCGACCGTGGTGGTATCGTTGATCGTGGCGGGATTGACCGAGAGGCTGCATGCGCCACCCGGACCCGCCGTCATATTGACTGACAAGTTGAAGGTGCCGACGTTGGCATTGCCATCCGTGATCGTGACCGTGAACGGGAATGACCCGTTGGTGTTGTCGCAGCTCACGCCGCTGAGCACGCCTGCGGTGGAAAGCGACAGGCTCGTGGGCAGAGACCCACTGGTCAGCGCGAATGTGTAGCTGGGCGTACCGCCGCTCAGACGATCCTTGATGTCAAAGCTGTAGGCGACTCCGCGCTGTGCTGCGGGAAGGGAAAGGTCATTGATCGTCATGCCACCGCTGGTTGCACTGCCCGCCAGGGCAGGCGATGCGGTGGTTGTCATGGCGACGAACGCGGCGAATAACAGCAGAAGTATCTGCCGTATCGTGCGCGCCGCAAAACGCGTTCGATCGAGTTGCATGGTTACCCCGTGTTTTTGGCCCCGCGTTCAAAAGACACAGGACGCAGTTGAAGGTAACAGTGCGGTAGGCTGGCGTTGGGAACACCGAAATCATCACGATGGGCTACGGCATATTGCTATCGACCTATAGTTCGAGTGGTCAGAACCCTTGAGCGGAATGCCGTGAGCTATATCCCTTACGGTTGCGGCGCTGCTGCCCGAGTTTCTTTATGATCCCTTGACTGCCGAACGGAGAATTCATCGCCCGTGTTTTTCTGATAACTAACGATATAATGGCAACAACCTTAGGTTGGAGGAACTCTCGTTCGGGGCCGTGTTCCAAGGCTTCGTCCGGGCGTCATTGCCCAGTAATCTCTCGTCAAAAAAATAATGTTTTCGTAGCAAACTTAGCGCATTCCGAGGCGTTCTGATTGCTCTATCCGTCGCGACGAGACGCGCAACGGTCGGTGAATTTCACCTGCCGTGCGGTAGCCGTGGTTCTGCGTCGGACAGGCAAATCTCATCCCCCGAGCTTGACTGCAAAGCATTGCAATCAATGAAGCATGGTCCGGGCTGTCCGGTCCTCGTTCCGTCGGGTCTCCCGTCACGGGCGGCGCCCTTTCCGGGGTCGCTGCACTTCCTGAAATGACAGATAGCCGTCCCATCTACGTCCTTCTGACCGCGAATGCGGCCTGGAACGTCTGGAACTTCCGCAGGCCGGTAGTCGAGGACGTTCTGGCCAGAGGCGGGCGGGTCACCGTTGTTGCGCCCCTGGATCATGCGGTCGACAGGCTTCGCTCCATCGGCTGCGAAACCGTGGCACTCGATATGAACGTCAAGGGCCTCAATCCTTTGACGGATTTTGCCCTGATGCGCCAATTGCGCGCAGCCTTTGCTGCCGCAAAACCGGATGTGGTGCTGAGTTACACCATCAAGAACAACATCTTCGGAGCTCTAGCCGCAAAGCCGCTTGGCATTCCGTTCGTGCCCAACGTGCCGGGTCTGGGCACCGCGTTCCTGTCCGGGCCTTTGCTGCGCTACCTTGTCGAGAATCTCTACCGCACCGCATTCGACGGGTTGCCTGTCGTCTTCTTCCAGAACAGCGAGGATCGCGGGCTGTTTCTTGACCGTCGGCTGGTTCGCGAAAGTCAGGCGCAGGTGCTTCCCGGTTCCGGGATCGATCTCGAACACTTTGCGCCCGTGCCGTTGCCGGGAGGGGATGCGCCTGTCTTCCTGCTCATCGCCCGGATGTTGCGAGACAAGGGCGTGCTTGAGTTCGTGGAGGCAGCAAGAATTTTGCGTCAGGCCGTGCCTGCCGCGCGGTTCCAGTTGCTCGGCCCTGCCGATTCAGCAAATCGCTCGGCCTTCGATGAAAGCACCGTGCGTAGTTGCCCGATGGCGCACCTTGCCGCCAATCTTGAGCGTCCAGCGTGCATCGGTGTCCTTCTGCGCGGCCTTGTTCGGTTCATCGGGCCAGATATCCTTCGCACTCTTGCCCGACTTGATCGCCTCGCGTTCACCCTCGGTATTTCGCTGCTTGGGCGCGGGCACCAGCGAGGCATCGACAATCTGCCCTGACATCGGGATGTAGCCCTTCTTCTGGAGTTGCCAGTCGAAGGCCTTCATCACCCGCTTGAGGGTTCCGGTCTCGGTCAGGCGATTGCGAAAATGTCGGATCGTGTTCTCGTCCGGCGTCCGGTCCCCGAGCGACAGCCCAAGGAAGCGCAACCAACTCAGCCGATCCCGGATCATGAACTCCATCCGTGCATCCGACAGGTTGTGCTGCGCCTGAAGGATCAGCGCCTTGAACATCATAACCGGATCGAACGGCGGCCGCCCGCCCTTGGCACCATCGCCGTAGCCGAGCCCTTCGACCAACCAGCCCCGGAAATATTCAAAGTCCACCGTCTGCTGCAGAACCTCGAGCTGATCGCCGTCCTTGCTCAAGGCTTCAAGATGATCGCTCAAACTGAACAGGGACTTCGGATCCACCACGGCTCTCCATGATCGCTCTCGATCAATGAATCACCATCGACACCGAAACTCCATCGGTTTTTGCGGGTGTCCAGCTGGGCATTCTCGTCCTTGAGCGCCCGCAGCCGCTTTGCGTCCGATACCTCGAGCCCACCATACTTGGCCTTCCAGTTATAGATCGTCGCTTCCGAAACGCCGTGCCGCCGAGCCAGGTCAGCGGTCTTCGCACCCGCCTCCGCTTCCTTCAGTACGCCAATGATCTGCTCTTCCATGAACCTCGTTCGCTTCATCTGTCCGTCCTTCCAATGGCCGGACTCTAATCGAACTTGGAGAAAAATCAGGGGGTCACGTCACAGGTCATACGCTGCGATACATGCGGTTGAGCGCGCCGGCAAAGTCCAGGCCCTCGCGCTGGCAAACGTACCACAGCTTGCGGAAGAAGTGGGTCAGCCTCTCGTCGCCATCGGAGCGCGTGGCGGCGTGGAAGGTTACCTCGAACTCTATCCCGTCGTCACCAAGGCTGACGATGTCGATGCCCGGCGCCGGTTCCTGAAGGATCAAGTCCACGGCGCCCAGAGCCCGTTCTATGGCGGCGCTGGCACGGGCAGGGGGTACCGAGTAGGCGAACTTCACACGTACGCTCTGGCCGAAAGGCCGGATGTCGGTGTTGATCACCATGAATTGCGCCTTGGCGAGTTCGGAGTTCGGGAAGACGACAAGGTGTTCGTCGTCCAGCGTCTGGACCGTGACGGAACGCTAGTCCATCTGCAGGATCCGCCCGGCGACTCCGTCACTCACGATCAAGTCACCTTCCTTGAAATGGCGGTCGGAGATCAGCGAGATGCCGACAAACAGGTCCGACACGGTATCCTGCAGCGCAAGCCCCAGCACGACCGAACCGACCCCAGCGCTGCCAGCACGTTGCCTAGATCGACGCCCCAGAACGAAGGCTGCGGCCACCAGCACGATGATCAGGCGCAGGAGGTCGAGGATGAGCGCAGGGATGCGGCATGCCCATTTGGCTTAAAGCATGCCCGAGTGCACGGCCGCATTGATTGCGGCAAGGAGTGATGCAGGCCGATGGTCTGATTGGTGCTGCGCTGTGGCGATGGTCGAGCATCTGGGCGTCGATTCACCGCCCATTATCGGTGATGATGCTTGCTTGTCCACGCCCGCGCTGGGTCATGATGCAGGCATCGCTGGCGCCTGCATCTGCGGGGAAAGGGTGCATGTAGGCAGGCGGAACGTGCCGCGAGCTTGAGGGTTGGGACCAATCCGGATCCTCGCGCAAAAAATCCCGCAAACCCGGTTGACCGACCCGTCGGGCAAGGTTAGGAGCGCGGCCTGCCCAGCGGAACTAACCACTCCGCACTGACGGGCAAGCCATGGGGCGGAGTAGCTCAGCTGGTTAGAGCAGCGGAATCATAATCCGCGTGTCGGGGGTTCGAGTCCCTCCTCCGCTACCGTCCGTATGCAGCCATATGGTTCTGCATGGCGCCGTAGACGACCGTTCGATCAGCAAGAATGCTTGGAAATCCGGCGGATTTCGATGAGTTACCCGTCCACAACAAGCTGGATGCGTCCGCATGTAGCCAGCGTTTCGTGGGGGTATTTTGGGGGTACTTTTCGCTACCCGCGCCCTTGTACGATACCCCCAAGTCCACAGCGCAGAGATTTGCGTAATTCTCAGGCGAAATCAGATATCTGATTCGAGCGGACTTTGTCGCCATTGCGACAGGCAGCGTTTCAAAGGTCCTTGTTTTCCGCTCGAATGTGGGTCCCGCAGTGGGAACCACTCAGCTGTAGTAAGCTCCAAATGCAATTCGACCTCCGGCCCATATTTGTAGTCATGCGAGGGCGCTTTCGACAACCATGGCATCCGACGACCAGATCAAGCCATTCAGCAGTTGCGGCGTGAAGACCCGTTCATGCTACGCCGTGGCGCTATCTGAAATTGCCGAAACGGCATAGGTGTGAGATGCAGCCTGCCCCCGGCAATTGGTAGGATGGCGAAGCTATGGCGAGGATTCTCAAGGCCATCATGGGCGGTGGCGCCGCAACGCTTGCAGCAGCCGCAGGGCTGGCTGCGTTCACCGCATGGAACGGCAAGCGCGCCGAAGAGCTGGTGCCACCCGATGGGCAGTTCGCCGATGTGAAGGGCGCTCGTCTGCACTACCTCGCCGTTGGGGAAGGACCACCGATCGTGCTGGTACACGGTCTTGGCGGCCAGCTGCGCAACTTCACGTATGCCTTGAGCGAACTTCTCTCGCCGCACCATCGGCTCATCCTGGTCGATCGGCCGGGATCGGGATATTCGACCTACCTTGATGACGGCCAGCGTGGTCTTGCTGCGCAGGCGAGGATGATTGTCGAGCTGATGGACCAGCTCGGGCTGGATCGGCCATTGGTGGTCGGACATTCGCTTGGTGGTGCGATTGCTCTGGCGATGGCGCTTGATAATCCCGGCAAGATTGGCGGCCTTGCGCTGCTCGCACCGCTCACCCAGCCCATTGAGACTATCCCGCAAGTGTTCAAGGCGCTTGATCTCAAGTCGCCCATTGCACGCTCGGTGCTGGCCTGGACGCTGGCAGCGCCCGGAGGGCGCCTCGGCGCAGATGCGGCGAATGCCCAGGTTTTCGGCCCCGAACCTTTCCCTGTCGATTTCGAAACGCGGGGCGGCGCGGCGCTGACCCTGCGCCCCGAGGCATTCGTCGCGGCTTGCGGCGATGTCGAGGCGGCTCGCGGAGAGATGGCGGGCATTGCCGCACGCTATGGCGAGCTGTCGATCCCGGTCGGGGTCATGTTTGCGAAAGGCGACCTCCTGCTGGATCCTTCCGTACACGGCCAGCCGACCGTTGCCGCGATTGAGGGTGCCGAACTCAAGCTGATCGAAGGTGGGCATATGTTTCCGCTCACACAGCCCCTGATCACTGCTGACTGGATCATGGAACGCGCCAAGACCTGACTTTGCATCACCCCAGGAACACCGGGGAGTGCGAAGTACATGTTGCCGATGTAAATTGCAGTAGCCGGCTCGACGCGGCCTATGCCGTTTTCAGGGCTGGTGTTGAAAGAGTGCTCGCCGACATTGCATGAAAAAGGCCCCCATTGCGCGCCTTTCGCCGTGCAACGGGAGCCATTCTTTGGCAGTTCTCAGTCAAGCTTGAGCCGCTTGGCTTGCTTTTCGAGCGTCTCTATTCCTTGCCGGAACGCTTCAGGTCATAAGCGCCGAGGCCGGGCTTGAAGGTCTTCTCGTCGATGAACTGCCGGGTGGCTTCCTTGCGGCCTTCGTTGTCGAACGAGTTGGCCGCCTCCTGGGTGCGGATCAGGTAGTCCTGTGCGTTGTCGTAGGTCATTTCGCGCACGCGGCGGATTGCCCACTTGGTGGCCCGCAGGGCCTGCGGGTTCTTGCCAAGCAGCACATTGGCGATTTCCGTAACGCGCGCCTTGAGCTGGTCCGCCGGCACCGCCTCGTTGACTAGGCCCCATTCGGCAGCCTTCTTCCCGTCGACGTTCTCCCCCATCATGCCGTGGTACATGGCGTTCCGGAAACCGGTGAGCTCTGCAATGACCTTGCTCGCGCCGCCACCGGGCAGAATGCCCCAGTTGATCTCCGAAAGCCCGAATTGGGCATCCTCTGCCGCGACCGCCAGATCGCAGGCAAAGAGCGGACCGTAGGCACCGCCGAAGCACCAGCCATTGATCATCGCGATGGTCGGCTTTTCGAACCAGCGAAGGCGCTCCCACCAGCTGTAGGCTTCCCGCTGGGCGCCCCGGATCGCACCGAGACCCTTCTCCTCGTTCTCGCGGAAGTATTCCTTCAGGTCCATGCCAGCGGACCATGACGTGCCTTCGCCGGTCAGCACCAGGACGCCGACATCGTCGCGGAATTCCAGATCTTCGATCACGCGCTTCATCTGGCGGTTGAGCTTGGGGCCCATGCAGTTCCGCTTCCCGGGACGCGCAAACGAAACCCATGCAATGCGATTTTCGACAACGCAGGTCACAGTATCTGCTTCGGCACGTTCCGACATGGCATTCCCTTTCATTTCTGTGTACGATGTTTATGATAAATATAGGAAAAAATGCTATTAAACATAGCAATAAAGGTGCAGATGAAGCCCTCTCAAGCCATACTTGCCAGTCACGTGGGACTTACCGGATTACCGGGCTACGCGCTGCGCCGCGCGGCCAATGCCATGATGGCCGATCTCGCGGGACGCCTGGCCGACCTTGATCTGCGCATCTCGGACTCGGCGGTATTGCAGGTCGTCGGCGAAAAGACCGGCATGACATCAAGCGAAATCGGGACGATCCTCGAAATCCAGCGGGCCAACATGGTGCCGATCCTGGATCGGCTCGATGCCGCCGGATTGATTCGACGCGAGCCGATCGACCGCAAATCGCAGGCCATCGTGCTCACCGCGCGCGGGCGCGACATGCTGGCGGAAATTCGCTGCGTGGTGCAGAAGTTCGAGGACGACCTGATGGCACGCATTCCCGCGCGCCACCGGCCCCATTTTCTCCCGGCACTCCGCGCCCTGATGGACTGAGAAGCGTCCGAGCAGTTTGGATATGGCGACAGCATCGACCGGTCAGATCGGGAAGTGGCCAGGCTGGGTCTCGATCGTGACCCAGCGGGTTTCCGTGAAGCTGTCGATGCCCTGCTTGCTGCCGAAGCGGCCATAGCCCGAAGCACCGACGCCGCCGAAGGGCATCTGTGCTTCATCGTGAACCGTCGGCCCGTTGATGTGGCAGATGCCCGAGTGGATGCGCCGGGCAATGGTCAGGCCCTTGGCGATGTCCTTCGTGAACACGGCGGCAGACAGGCCGTACTGGGTGTCGTTGGCGAGTTCGACCGCATGATTGGCATCACGCGCCCGGATCACCGCCACCACCGGACCAAAGCTCTCGTCGCGGTAGAGGTTCATGGCGGACGTCACCCCGTCGACGACGGTTGCAGACATCACCACGCTGGTGCCCTTGCCGCCAGCGATCACGCGGGCACCCTTGGCTACGGCATCGTCGATCAGGCTGTTGACATGATCGATGGTCTTCCGATCGACCACGGCGCCAAGCGGCGTATTGCCTTCGCGCGGATCGCCGGCAAGCAGCGTTGCCGCCTTTGCCGCAAAGCGCTCTGCAAAGGCATCGGCCACCGCGTCGACCACGATGATCTGCTCCGTGCTCATGCAGATCTGGCCCTGGTTCATGAAGGCGCCGAACGCGGCCGCCTTCACCGCCTCGTCGAGATCGGCATCGTCGAGGACCAGCAGCGGTGCCTTGCCCCCCCATTTCGAGCGTGAACCGCTTGAGGCTCTCGACAGCAGTATGGCCGATTGCCTTCCCGGTTGCGGTCGATGCCGTGAACGAGACTTTGGCGATCAAGGGATGGGCCGCAAGCGCCTGCTGGTCACGACGGAACAGGGCCGCCTAGACGTTTCGCCCGGGCAGATCCTGCTGTTGCATCGGGGCATGCGTTTCCGCGTCGAGCTGCCAGACGGCGCCGCGCGCGGATACGTTTGCGAAAACCACGGGGCGTTGTTCCGACTTCCTGATCTCGGCCCGATCGGCGCGAATGAGGGGGCGCTGGAGACCCTGCCCAGATCATCGCTTGCCTCGATTACGGCGACCGAGAAGCCAGCCGCTCGGATTGAATGGAGGGCGCGTAGCCCGGCGAGACCGGCGCCTGCGATCAGAATATCAACAGCGGTGTGTATCTGGTTTTCGGGCGTCTACAATCAGATACCGATGCGGCGAAAGAAGTATCAACATATACGTTGATATTGCTCTTTCAGGCTTTGGTTCAGGGCCAGATTCCTGGGCGTTTCTGGTTAATTCAACACTTATGTTGACTAACGCGTCCTTGACCGATAGCCATGCTCCCCGCAGATCAGACCAATCGAGGATGTCGGCGATGCAATTTGAGGCCCGGAACGACGAAAGAGCTGAACGGCATCGCGACTGTCACCTTGAACCGGCCGCGCACCGGCAATGCTATCACGGTTCAGCTTCGCGACGAGTTTGATCGGGTGATAGTCAATCTCGATCATGACGAGAAGGCGCGTCTGCTCGTGATTAAGGCCGACGGTGCCTATTTTGGAACCGGTTATGCTCTCAAGGAATTCTGCGACAGCGCGATCAACGCCGTGCATCGCCGCCCGCAACGCCGCCCGCATCGCCGCCATCCATTCTTGTGGCGGCGCGATTTTCAGCTTTCACGCGAGCGGTGGATGCGCTTGTTTCGCCTGCGCCAGTGCACATTCGCTGTCGTTCATCGACGCTGCGCAGCGGGCTTTATGACAGGGCAGGTGCTTTATGTGGCCGGAGGGCCGCGCGGATGAAGGCTGCAACTGGAACTTCCGCGAGTGATCGCGTAGTCGGCGGTGCATGATGAAAGATGGCAAGCCGATGATGGCACACTCCGAAAGTGGTATTGGCAAGCGGCGCACGGCGGCGCGCGAGGATTCCAGCGTCTCGCATCAGCAACGCCGCAAGGAAATCAGCGAGGCGGCGATCCGGGTGTTCAACCGGATGGGCTTCCAGCGGGCGAGCATGACTGCCGTCGCAGCCGAACTCAATATCGACCGCGCTTCGCTCTATTACTACATTTCGTCGAAGGAGGAGCTGTTCGACGAGATCGTCCGCACCGTGGTCGAGCGCAACGTGGCACTGGCGCTGAAAATCCAGGCAAGCGACATGCGCCCGCGGCGCAAGCTCAGCGACCTGATCATCGCGCTCATGTCGTCCTACGGCGAGCACTATCCGCTGATGTATATCTACATCCGCGAAAACCTCAGCAATGTCAGCGACAAGCGCTCCGAATGGTCGCTCTACATGCGCGATCTCAACCGGCAGATGTCCGATGCGGTGATCGCGATCATCGAGCAGGGTTATGCCGACAAGTCGTTCCGCAATGTCGGTTCGCCCAAGGTTGTGGCCTATGGCGTGCTTGGCATCGTCGGGTGGACGCACCGCTGGTTCCGACCCGCGGAAAGCGATGTCAGCGCCGAGGAAATCGGCAAGATCTACGCAGAGATGGTGCTGGCTGGGCTGGAATCGCCCTATTGACGGCTACCGGCGTCCTGCACGGCAAGACGGCGGTCGTCACCGGCGCCGGGCAGGGGATCGGCCGGGCCAGTGCCGAACGCTTTTCGCGCGAGGGAGCGCGTGTGCTGGCGGTCGATATCAATGCGGCTGCCCTCGCATCGCTTGAAGCGGCCTGCGGGTGCGAACCATTTGCCTTTGATCTGACGGATGGCACCGCGATCGGAACCTTCGCGCGGGCGGCGGGCGCGGTGGACATCGCGTTCCTCTGCGCGGGGACTGTGCCGTATGGCACAGTGCTCGATTGCAGCGATGCGGATTGGGAACACGCGTTCGACCTCAATGTCACCGCCATGTTCCGCATGATCCGCGCGCTGCTCCCGGCAATGATCGCGCAGGGAGGCGGGGCGATCATCACGATGTCCTCGGTCGCCAGTTCGGTGCGCGGGGTGCCGGACCGGTTTGCCTATGCCGCAACCAAGGCGGCGATCATCGGCATGACCAAGGCGCTGGCGGCAGACCACGCCGCACAAGGCATCCGCGCCAACGCGATCTGCCCCGGCACGATCGAGACACCAGCGCTCGAAGCGCGGATGCAGGCAATCGGTAACTATGCAGCGACCCGCGCGGCCTTTGCCGCGCGCCAGCCGCTCGGCCGGTTCGGCCAGGCTGACGAGATCGCCAGCCTTGCGCTCTATCTGGCGAGCGATGCGGCCCGTTTCACCACCGGGCAGTGCCACATAATCGACGGCGGCTGGTCGAATTGATGGCGTTCATGCTTGCATAATACCCACCAGTATGGTTTCTATCCAATGAGAATCTTGAGAGAGCTGCGGGGGCTTGTCCCGCTGGGGTGAGCGCTTTGGGCGATGTCGGTTCCTTCCTGGCGGGTGTGAAAGTCCTCGATCTTTCGCACTACATTTCAGGGCCGATCGCGAGCCAGATTCTGGCGGACATGGGTGCCGAAGTGGTGAAGATCGAGCCGCCAGCGGGCGACGGGATGCGCGATCTGGGGCCGCGTGATGCCGCTGGCGAGCCGGTGTTCTATGCCAGCCTCAACGCAGGCAAATCGCTGCGTCAGCTTGATCTCAAGTCCGCATCCGGGCGCAGTGCGCTGGAGGGCCTGCTGGCCGATGCCGATGTGCTGATCGAGGGCTTCCGCCCCGGTGTCATGGCGCGGCTCGGGTTTGATTACGCCGTGCTGGCGGCGCGCCATCCGGGGCTGATCTATTGCTCGATCAGCGGGTACGGCACCGAGGGACCGCTGGCCGAAGCGGCGGGCCATGATGGCAACTATCTGGCGCAAAGCGGCATTCTGGACCGCAATGGCCGCGACGCGCCGGTGTTCTTCGACCCGCCGATAGCGGACACCGCGGGCGCGCTCTATGCGGCGATTGCCATCCTCGGTGCGCTCAACGCGCGGCAGCGGACGGGTGAGGGGGCGCATATCGAGCTTGGCCTTGCCGATACGCTGATGCCGCTGCAGGCGATGCAAGTGGCCGAATGGGGCGCCAACTGCACCGTGCCAAAGCGGGGATCGACCTACCTCAACGGAGCGGCGGCCTACTACAACATCTACCCGACAGCTGATGGGCGCCATGTGATGCTGGGGCCGGTCGAGCCCCGCTTCTGGCGCAACTTCTGCGCGGCGGCAGATCGGCCGGACTGGACAGCGCGGCAGGGTGATCCGCTGCCCCAGACGAACCTGATTGCAGACGTCACCGCGTTCTTTGCCGGCCGCACCCTGAGCGAGATCGAGGCACAGTTCGCCAGTGCGGATTGCTGCCTTTCGCCCGTTCTCGATCTCGGCGAAGCACTTTCATCAGAGCAGGTGCGTGCACGCGGCCTCGTCCAGCGCCGCGATGGCGCACTGCAGACCTTGTTCCCCGCCACCTTCAACGGCCAGCGCACCGCCCTGCGTGCGCCGCTGCGCCGGGAACCGGATGCATGACGCGCGAACTGGATGTGGTTGTGGTCGGCGCCGGGTTCGCCGGGCTCTATGCGCTGCACAAGCTGCGCGGGCTGGGGTTTGCCGTCCACGCATTCGAGGCTGCTGACGATGTTGGTGGGGTGTGGCACTGGAACCGCTATCCCGGCGCGCGCTGCGATGTTGAAAGCCTGCAATACAGCTATTCGTTCGATGATCCGCTCCAGCAGGAATGGGTCTGGTCGGAGCGCTATGCGCAGCAGGGCGAGATCCTTGCCTACCTCGACCATGTGGCCGACCGGTTCACCTTGCGACCGCTGATTGCGTTCGGAACGCGGGTCACCTCGGCGCATTTCGATCCGGCGGCGGACCGCTGGCATGTGCATACGGATCGCGGCGATACGGTCACCGCGCGCTTCTGCGTCATGGCAAGCGGATCGCTCTCAGCCTCGCGCCTCCCGGATATTCCGGGGATCGAGACGTTCGCAGGGCAGGTCCTGCACACCGGGGCATGGCCGCGTGACGGCGTGGACTTTGCCGGCAAGTCCGTCGCAGTCATCGGCACGGGATCGTCGGGCGTGCAGGCCATTCCGCAGATCGCCCGCTCGGCAGAGCGGCTGGTCGTCCTCCAGCGCACGCCCAACTTCGTGGTGCCAGCGCGCAACCAGCCGCTGAGCGATGAGAAACAGGGCGCATGGAAGGCAGCCCACGGCGAATACCGGGCGAAGGCGCGGCAGGTCGGCACGCTCTATGATTTCAGCCAGACCCCGGCGCTGTCCGTCAGTGCCGAGGCGCGCGAGGCGGAATATCGCAGCCGGTGGGAGCTGGGCGGGGTCAACTTCGTCCATGCCTTCAGCGATATCATGACCGATCCGGCAGCCAACCAGACCGCCGCAGACTTTGTCCATGCCCGCATCCGCGAACTGGTTGCTGATCCGGAGACAGCGGAAATGCTGTGCCCGCGCGGCTATCCGCTGGGGGCCAAGCGCATCTGCGTCGGCTCGGACTACTACGAGACCTTCAACCGGCCCCACGTCACGCTGATCGATCTGCAGGCGAGGCCCGTCACGGCGATCGGCGGGTATGCCATCCACCTTGCCGACGCCGCGCTGCCGGTCGATGTGATCGTCTGCGCCACGGGCTATGACGCGCTGACCGGTGCCTTGGCGCAGATCGACATTCGCGGCCGCAGTGGCGCGGCGCTGAGCGCCAGATGGGCCGATGGTCCGCGCAATTATCTCGGCCTGATGACGGCGGATTTCCCCAACATGTTCATCGTGACCGGCCCCGGCAGCCCCTCGGTGCTGGTCAATATGGTCGTCGGCATCGAACAGCACATCGATTGGATCGCGGCGTGCATCGCGCATCTGGACCGCGCCGGTGCCACGCGGATCGAGCCTGAACCCGAGGCCGAAGCGGCGTGGGTCCAGCAGGTCAACGATGCAGCGGCTGAGACGCTCTTCGTGCAGGCGAACTCCTGGTATCTCGGGGCCAATATTCCCGGAAAACCCCGTGTTTTCATGCCCTTTGTTGGCGGCATCGGCCGCTACCGGGCGATTTGCGACGAAGTTGCGGCCAGCGGCTACGCCGGCTTTCGGATAACGAGTGGAGACTGACATGGCTTTACACCCCCAGTTGCAGGCGATCCTCGACGCCTCAGCCGGCATGCCGCCGATGGAGAGCGTCGCGCCGGCCGTGCTGCGCGCCAGTTACGAGGCGCTGACCGCCAAGGCACCGCGCCCGGATGTGGCCCATGTCGAAGACCGCATGATCCCCGGCCCGCGCGGCGAAATCCGCGTGCGCATCTATCGGCCCGATCTGGCAGACGGCCACGCGGTGATCACCTACTTCCACGGCAGCGCCTTCGTGATCTGCAGCATCGATACGCACGACGTGCTGTGCCGCCACCTTTGCCTGCAATCAGGTGCGGTCGTGGTCTCGGTCGACTACGGCCTCGCGCCCGAAGCCCCGTTCCCTGCCGGACCGGACGACAGCTTCGCGGCCACGCGTTGGGTGGCCGAACACGCCGCCAGCTTTGGCGGCGATCCGGCGCGTATTATCGTGGCGGGCGACAGCGCGGGGGCGACGATGGCAATCGTGACCGCGCTGCGCGCGCGCGATGCGGGCGGCCCCGCGATTGCCGCGCAGTTCCTGATCTACCCGGTGACCGACTATCCCGACGCACTGCCCGTTTCCTATGTCGAGCGCGGCGAGGACTGCGGGCTGACCGCCAATGCCATGCGCTGGGGCTGGGACCTCTATATCACCAACCCGGCCGACCGCGCGCATCCCCATGCCTCGCCGCTGCGCGCACCGGACCTCGCCGGTCTGCCGCCCGCCTATGTCATCACCGCCGAATACGATCTGCTGCGCGATGAGGGCAAAGCCTTTGCCGAGCGGCTGACCGCCGCCGGGGTGGATACCACGCTGGTCCATTATGACGACATGAACCACGGTTTCATGGGCATGGCCGGTTCGCTGGACCGCGCGGATGAAGCCATGGCGGCGGCCGGTGCCTGGCTGGCGGTGCAGGCATGAGCCGCCATTTCGCCATTGTCGGCGCAGGCGCGGGCGGGCTCTGCGCGGCGCGCTATCTGACCGCGCAGGGCATCGAGGTGACCCTGTTCGAGGCAGGATCGCAGGTCGGCGGGCTGTGGGTCTACAACAACGACAGCGGGATGAGCCCGGCCTACAAGTCGCTGCACATCAATTCCGAAGCCAAGGTCAGCAATCTGGCTGATTTTCCGTTTCCCGATGGTGCGCCGCTCTATCCCGATCATGCGGAAATGAGCCGCTATTTCGCGCGCTATGCCGATCATTTCGATCTGGCCCGCCGCATCCGCTTCAAGGCGCGCGTGAAGCAGATCACGCCGGTGGAGGGCACGTTCCGCATCGAACTGGAAGACGGAACCACCGAGACCTTCGACGGGGTCGTGGTCGCAAGCGGCCACCAGAGCGTGCCGCGCCACCCGCCACAGATTGATGGCTTTACCGGGCACTACGCCCACGCCCATGCCTACCGCGTGCCGGATCCCTATGCCGACCAGCGCGTGCTGGTGATCGGGCCGGGCAACAGCGGGGTCGATATCGCGGCCGATATCTGCACGGTTACCGCACATACGGTCCTCTCCGCCCGCTCGCCGGTGCTGATCATGCCGCGCATGATGTTCGGAGTACCCAATTCGCGCACGCTGCTGAAGCTGGAGCGGCCGTTCCTGCCGTGGAAGGTGCGCGTCTGGATCCGCACCACGCTGACGCGGATGTTCCATGGCCGCATGGAACAGTGGGGCTTCCGCACGCCGAAGACGCGGACGCACCCGATCAGCCATCCCACGCTGATTTCGCAGATTGCCTGGGGCAGGATCACGGTGAAACCGGGGATCACGGCGGTCAGCGGCAAGACCGTGCGGTTCAGCGATGGCAGCGAGGACCAGTTCGATGCGATCATCGCTGCAACGGGGTACACCACCGCCATTCCGTTTCTGCCGGAAGCCATCTCGCCGGTCGAGGAAGCGACGACCCATGTCGCGCTCTACAACCGCGTGGCGCATCCTAGCGTGCCGGGGCTGTTCTTCATCGGCTACTTCGATGTGACCGGGGGCAGCAATATCCGCATGATGGACGATCAGGCCGCCTATATCGCCGCCATGGCATCCGGCGCGATCCGGCGGCCGAGCGAGCAGGACATGCTCGCGGCGATCGAGACCGAACGCGCCTGGGCGCAGACCCAGTTTCCCGATAGCCCGCGCTATGGGCTGGAACTCGATCCGCGCCGCTATCGCAAGCGGCTGGCTCTGGACTATGCCGCCAATGGCGTTAAGCGACCGGTTTGAGATGGCTGAATTCGCGACGATCCGGGATGAAGTGACAGCGCTGAAGCGCGAACGCACGGTCGAGGCGGCGGCGCAGCTGTTTTACGACCGTGGCTACGAGAAAACGACGCTCGAGGCTGTCGCGGAGTCCATGGGCGTCACCAAGCCGTTCATCTACAACCATTTCAAATCGAAGGCCGAACTGCTCGCCGATATCTGCACACGCGGGGTCAGCGCCTCGCTCGTCGCGATGGAGGCCGCGCTGGCGGCGAACGTGTCGCCGACCGAAAAGCTCAGGATGCTCTCGCGCGGCTTCCTCACCGCCGTGCTCAGCAACCAGCGCTATATCGCGATCCTCACGCGCGAGGAAAAGAGCCTGGAGCCCGCCGATTTCGAGCGGCTCAGTGTGCTTCGGCGGGATTTTGACCGCAAATTGGTGGCGCTGCTGCAAGCCGGGGTCGATGCGGGCGAGTTCCATCTGAACGACCCCGATGTCGCGGCGCTGTCGATCGGCGGGCTCGTGAGCTGGGCCTATGTCTGGTACCGCCCGCATGGCCGCCTTTCACTGGAAGCGCTGGCCGATGAGGTTGCAAGCCTGATCCTCGCGATGGCCGGCGTGGTTGTGCCAGCCGGTCAGCGCTGATCTTTCTCTTACAAAGTAGGCGGGAGCAGCCCGCTGCGCAGGCGCGGTTCGGCAATCTTCAAGATACGGCGGCTGCGCTCTTCGAAATCAGTGGCGCGGATATCGGCGATGCCATGTTCGGTGACGATCACATCCACATCGCTCTGCAAGGAGGTGACATAGCCGCTGGCGATGCGGGGAACGATGCGGCTCACGTCGCCGCGCTCATTGGCTGAAGGCAAGGCGAGGATCGCGAGGCCGCCGGCCGAACGGCGCGCGGCGCGGAAATAGTCCGGCTGGCCGCTGGACGCCCCGACATAGCGGTCGCCAAGAAACTCGGCGTTGACCTGTCCGCGCAGGTCTACCTCGATGCCGGAATTGATCGCCATGAACGGGGAACCGGGGATCGGCACAACCAGGCGTTCGGGCAGCGCGAAACCAAGCAGATCGCTGCGGCCCAGCCAATCGTACAGCGCGCCGCTGCCCACGGCGAGCGAGGCGAGGCAGGCATCCGGCGCACTGGTGTCGATGGCTCCGGCATCGACCAATGCCGGGAACCAGTCCCCCACCATGCCCGAGCGGAGCTTGAGCCCGCGCCGGTCGCGCAGCGCATGGGTAATCGCATCGGAAAGCTTGCCGATGCCGATCTGCACGGTTGCGCCATCGGGCACGAGTTTGGCCACTTCGCGCGCGATGCGGGTCTGCACTTCGCCCGCAGGCTCGGGCTGCACTTGCGGCAGCGGACAATCGCTTTCCCGCGCGATCACGATCTGGCTGCGATGGACGCGGCAGGAATTGCGGGTGATGGGAACGCGCGCATTGACCTCGACCACCACGACCCGTGCCAGATGTACTGCTTCCCACACATAGTCTGCGGCAAAGCCGAGGCTGTGATAGCCATCGGCGTCGGCGGGGGAGACCTGCAGCAGTACCACATCCACCGGCAAGGTGCGCGCGGCCAGCGCGGCGCTCAGCTGCGACATCGCAAAGGGGATGATCTTCGCGCGCCCATGCCGGGTCAGCGCACCCATCGTGCCCAGCCCGCAATAGGTCGTGATCCGCAGCGCGTCAGGCACGGTGCCCGTCCATGCCGGGTTCAGCGAGAAACCGCAGAAGACCGACACGTCAGCGATGTGTGCCGCTGCGGCAAACATGTCCTCGATCAGCCCGATCGGCTCGCTTGTCGCCTGACCCACGACCACGCGGTCGCCGGGGCGCAGGACTTCGGCAAGCAAGGATGCGGACAAGCGGCTCTCCTGCGGTCTAGCTGGAAGCGGACTGGACTTGCAGATGCGCGGGCAACTGGCCTGCGATGGTCAGCGTCATGCTGCCGGTGCCCTCGCTGGTTTCCCCGTTCAGGCTGGCCGCGATGGAGACGGGCTGGATGCGGTGCCAGTGGACCTTCTCGGTGCCGTCCGGCAGGATCACCTTGGCCGGGTGCGAGACGTCCCACACATCGGTTTCGAGCCAGGTTTCGCCGCGCCACGCGCCAAGCCCGCGCCCGTCGTTGAAGCCGCCGCTGTAGCCAATGCCCTGCATCGCGATGGAGGCGCCTTGCGCATCGAGTTCCAGCCGCAGTTCCCCGGCACCTTCCAACTGGGCCACGACAGCCGCGCGGCGGAAGCGGCGCGTGCCTTCGTGCAGATCAACCTCAAGCGCGATATGAGTCACATCGTGCGCCGTCTCGGTCTCGCGCAAGGTGAGCACGCCGGTGGTGTAGGGCGTATCGTCACCGCGACCGGAGAACAGCAGGCTGCCGCTCATCGCTGTGGTCGAGAAGAACAGGAAGGCCATGACGTGGCCCTTCTCGGAGAGCGGCAGCTTGGGGCCGGTGACCGGTTCCGGCACACCCATGCCGCGCCGCACGCCCCACGAATGGTCACGACAGGACCACCACTTGTCGATCTCGATGCGCTGGCCGTCAACCTCCAGATAGCCGCTGGCCACGCCGATCTGGTCGAAGCGGCGGTAGTCCTCGACCGTGCGGCTCTGCAGGCGGGTGTAGTGGGGATGCTCCTCGTGAGCGGGCTCCACGCCGTCCCAGCGGATGCGGCCGTGGAGCACGCCCTCGCTGGGCTCGATCACGATGTCGAGCGTCTGCAGGGCCTCGATGGGCGTGATGCGGATCGGGCCGCAGACGGTCTCGACGCTGCCATTGAGCGAGCGCGACACACGCAGGTTGTACTGCTTGCCATCGACTATCATCACCGCCCCGGCATCGAGCACGTTCATGTTGCGATAGGCGCCCATCGTGATCTGGATCGCGACCCGTCCGTCACCCGAATAGATCGCGAACCAGTAGCGGTCGAAGAACCGGGGGTCGCTGGTCCAGACGTGATCGAATGTGGTCGGCAACTGGTGCCAGAGCGTATCGTCGAGCGCGGTGAGCATGGGTTTACGGTCTCAAGGTGGGCGTGGGGGCAGGCGAAGGGGCGGTCGGCACATAGCGCATGGGCACGCGCGAGGCGCGGGCGATCATGTGGTCCTGAATGGCTCTGTGCAGTTCGGCGGCGAGGTCCGCCGTGCAGGCGGCCTCCGCGAACAGGGCGCGCAGCACCCCGTTGCGCACGGTCTGGGCGGCGCTGTCATCGCCGTCCGGATCGGGGGCGCTCACAGCGGCGTCGATGCGCCCGGCCAGCTCCGGCGGCACCGCGCCGCGCAGTTTGTGCAGCAGGTCCTGCGTCGCCGCGTTGTCCCAGCGCAGGAAGCCCGGCACGGCGGGCAGGGCCTCGGTCACCATGCGCAGGTTCGCGATCAGGTTGTCCAGAATGGTGCGCGCGAAAGGCTCGGCCACGGCGGGCGCGACGACGGTTTCGAGAATGCGGCACGTGCCGAGCAGCTGCTCTTCGACCGATGGCCTCATGCCGCGCGCTCCATCATCTGCAGCATGGGGCGAAACAGCCACGAAGGGGTCTGGAACACGCGGTTGTAGCGGCCCGAGACGAACTCGTTCACCGCCGTCAGCTGGATGACCGAAAGCTTCCAGCACGAGAACACGTTCCACCAGGCGAGCGCCGCGTCATCCACTGCGCGGCCGGTCAGGCGGGTATAGGCCTCGACGATCTGCGCCCGTTCCCAGTGGCCGGGGATCTGGTGCTCGCGCCGCCGCACGGGATTGGTGATCCAGCCGAGGTCTTCGAGCGGATCGCCCAGATGCGCGGTTTCCCAATCGAGCTTGGCGGTGATCCGCGTCCCTTCGATCAGCGCGTTGCCCGGCTTGAAATCGCCGTGGACGAGGACAATGGCTTGGGCCAGCGGGGCCGTGCGGCGCATCCACGCTAGCACGTAGTCCAGCTCCGGATGGGGTTCGATCTGCACACGGCGATACTCCGCCTCCCATTCATCGAGCGCGATCTCGGCTGGCGAGCCTTCCGGCACGCCCAGGCTTGGCCCAAGGCCGCGCGCCTGCCAATCGGCGGCCTGAATATCGACAAGCAACTGCAGGAAGGCGTGGGCAAGCTCCAGCCGCTCTTCCAGCGGCCGCGCGCCATTCAGCACCATGTAGTCGCAGCTGCCTGCAACGCGCTCCATCACCAGCGAGGGCGCGCCAAGGAACTGCCCATCGGGATCCATCCAGAACACTGCCGGTGCTGCCACAGCGCTGCCTTCAAGCGCCTTCAGCACATCGAATTCACGGCGGCGCTCGGTCTTGAGCAGCGTGCCGCTGGCATCGCGCATCAGCATGAGGCGGTGGGCGTGGGGTCCTTGGACATCGGTCCAGCTGGCGTCGAACGACCAGTTCTCGCGGCTGAGGCCGCCAGCGGAGCGGGTGAGCCCGGTGAAGGCGATATCGCGGGCCGACGGGATGGCATGCCGCACAAGCTGCGCCAGCCCATCGGCCACCTGCCTTGCAGTCGTGTCCGTCTCAGGAGCGTCCGATGCCATGGGTTCAATAGATCGCCAGCGGGGTGATCGGGCTGCCGGTGCCGCCGACGATCGGCAGCGGCGCGGCCACGAACAGGAACTCGGGCACGCCAAGCGCGGCGAAGTCCTGCAGCACCAGCCCCTCAAGCAGCGGGATGCCATAATCGCGGATGAGGCGCTGGTGGACGGGGAAGGTCGTGCCTGCGGGAAACGGCATTGCCTCGATCGCATAGTTGTCCGCGCCGACGAGCGCGACGCCGGCCTCGGCCAGCCACAGCGCGGCCGCGACGTCGATGCCCGGTTCCTCGTTGAAATCGACAGTATGTGCAGGCTTGCCTGCCTGATTTTCCAGCCAACCGGTGCGGACCAGCACGGCATCGCCGCTCGCGGGCTCCACCCCGGCGCGGCTGGCCGCGGCCTTCAGTTCATCCACGCCGATCGAATAGCCGAACGGCAGCGGCGCATCGTGCAGCGCCGCCACATCCAGCAGCAGCCCGCGCGTGACGATGGGCGGCAGCTTTTCGACGCCGCATTTCTTCGCGCCGTGCGTGCTGTTGGTGCCCGAGCCGGGGTGGCCATTGTAGAGCTGGTCCTCGGTCCACACGTGGCAGAGCGCATCGATGTGCGTGCCGATGTGGAGCGGCATGACCACGCTGTCGTCGGCAAACTGGAAGCCGTTGGCAACGCGTGCGCCTGCCGCATAATCCCCGCCGTCGCGGTCCATGAAATGGAGGAGACCGGTGCGGTTGCTCGGGACCGGGGTCTTCTTCGACAGCGGCTGCGCAAGGCTGACGACCCGGCCCTGCCGGACAAGGCCGGTGGCCGCCAGCACTTGCCGCGTGCCGACGAGATTGAGCGCGCCGACTTCGTCGGCCTCGCCCCAGCGGCCCCAGGCATCACGCGACATGGGCTGTGTCCTTCATGGTCAATGCGGCAGCTTCTGCCTTGAGCGGCTGGCGCTGCAGCTTTCCGGTAGAGGTGGCGGGAAGATCGCGGCGGAACACGATCCGGTCGGGCACCTTGTAAGTGGAGGCAAGCGCGCGGGCGTGCGCGATGATTTCCGCTTCGGTTACGGGCTGGGCTGAAACCACGAATGCCACGATGATCTCGCCGCGCGCGGCGTCGGGCGCGCCGACCACGGAGACTTGCGCAACAGCCGGATGCTGCAGCAGCACGTCCTCGACTTCGGCGGGGGAGACATTGATCCCGGCGCGCTTGATCATCTCGGTCGCGCGGCCAAGGAAGACGAGGTCTCCGGTCTCGCTCAGCTGGCCAAGATCGCCGGTGCGGTACCACCCGTCGTCCGTGAAGGCCGCCGCGTTGTGGCTGGCGCTCTGGCCGCCATAGCCCGCCATCAGATAGCCGGTCACCTCGATCAGCCCGGGCTGGCCGGGCGCGGCCTCAACGCCGGTGTCGGCGTCGATGAAGCGCAGGCTGACACCGGGCAGCGGCGGGCCCTGGCAGGCAGCGCGGCGCTCCAGCGGCCAATCCCACGGCGTGACGCAGCAGTTGCCGCAGGTCTCGCTCGATCCGTAGACGTTGCAGATATGCGCCGCGCCCAGCGCCGCGGCCGCCGCGATCACATCTTGCGGGCTGCCGATGGTGAGCCCGGTCCTGAGGCTCGCGGTGCGGGCCGGGGCAAAGTCCGGGTGCGCGACCAGGGCGGTGGTCATGGTCGGCAAAGTGTAGATCGCCGTGCACTGGTGCTGCTCGATCAGCGCCAGCGCGCCGCCCGGCTCGAACCGGTCCTGCAGGATGATCGCCGCGCCGTGGCTCATGGCGGCGGGGAGCGCATTGGCCGAGCCATAGGCCCAGAACAGCGGGACCGGGACAAACACCCGGTCGTCCGGCCCGAGGCCCATGCGCTCGCCGATGTTGAAACCGTTTTCGATCAGCGCGCCGTGCGCGAGACGGACGGCCTTGGGTTTGCTGGTCGAGCCCGAGGTGTAGAGGATGAGCGCGTCGTCCGCCGGATCCGGCCCATCGCCGGGCGGCAGAGCGGACTTGGCGGTGCAGAACCCACCAAAGGTGCGCCATCCCGCGCCGGGCGCGGTGGGGGCCATGGCAACAAGCAGGCGCAGCGCGGGCAGGCGCGCGCTGACCCATTCCTCCTGCTCGAAAGCCTCCGGCACCAGCGTGTGGAGCGCCGCGAAGAAATCTTCCTTGCCGGACGATGGCATCGCGAACAGCACCGAGACACCGCCGTCGTTCAGAATGAACTCCAGTTCGGCCGGCTTGGACCACGTGCTGATCGGCACGGCGACTGCGCCCGCCGCGCTCGCGCCGATAAAGATTTCCAGCCATTCGATCCGGTTCGACAGGAGCACACCGACTCGGTCGCCGCGCTGAACGCCTGCGGCCTTGAGTGCGTTCGTCACCGCAAGCGCGCGCTGCGCCAGCGCGGCATAAGTGACCGTCACGTCGCCATCGATGACCGCACACCGCTGCGGCGCTGTGGCCGCCAGTTCGCGCAGGAGCTCCGGGAAAGTACGGCTGAGCGGCGGTTGCATGTCAGCCCGCGCGCGCCATGGCAAAGCCGCGATAGCCATCGGCTGCAATGTCGTTGCAGATGCCGGTGTAGACGCCCAGCCCGCCGACATAGGGCAGCATCACGCGCGGCTTGCCGGGGATGTTGGCGCCCATATACCAGCTGTTGGCCTGCACATGCAGCGTCGCCTCGGCCACCTCGCGCACGTGGTTCACCCAGTCTTCTTCGGCCTTGGGCTCGGCCTCGATGGTCGTGGCGGCGTTGCGGGCCATGTAGGTCAGGCAATCGCCGACCCATTCGACATGCTGCTCGATCGCCATGACCACATTGGTCAGGATCGAGGGGCTGCCGGGGCCGGTGATCGTGAACAGGTTGGGAAAACCCGCGACCATCAGGCCAAGATAGGTCTTGGGCCCGTCCTGCCACTTCTCGGCCAGCGAGACGCCGCCGCGCCCGCGAATGTCGATGCGGGTGAGCGCGCCGGTCACCGCATCATAGCCGGTTGCAAACACGATGCTGTCCACCGCGTAGTGGCCGCCGGAGGTTTCGATCCCCGCCTGAGTGATGCGGGTGATCGGGGTTTCGCGCGCATCGACCAGCGTCACGTTTTCGCGGTTGAACGTGGCGTAATAGTCGGTGTCGACGCAGATGCGCTTGGTGCCGATGGCATGGTCGGTGGGGGTGAGCTTCGCTGCGATGGCCGGGTCTTTCACGATCTCCCGGATTTTGCCGCGCACATAGTCCGCCGCGAGATCGTTGGCGGCCCGGTCCTTGAACAGGTCGTTGAAGGCATGAGTGAAATTGGCACCGCCGCGCGCCCAGCGCGCATCGAACTCGCGCTGGCGTTCCTCCTCGCTCACCTCAAACGCGCCGCGCTGGCCATATTCGTAGAGCGCGCCTGATTTGGTCGCCTTGGCCTTGGCCCGCAGCTGCGCTGCATCGCGCTTCCAGGCATCCTGCACGTGATCAGGCAGCGGGTGGTTCCAGGCCGGAATGCTGAAATTGGGCGTGCGCTGGAATACGAACAGGCGCTTGGCCTGCTGCGCGACCATCGGCGTGACCTGGATGCCCGAGGACCCCGTACCGATCACGGCAACGGTCTGGCCGGTGAAATCGACCGGCTCGTGCGGCCAGTGACCGGTGTGATACCAGGTGCCGGCAAAGTCATCGAGGCCTGCAAAATCGGGCTTGCGCGGGGCGGAGAGCGCGCCTGAGGCCATGATGCAGAAGCGCGCGGTGACGGCCTCGCCGGTTTCCGTTTCAACGCGCCAGAGGTTTGCGGGCGCGTTGTAGTGCGCCGAAGCAACACGGGTGTTGAAGCGGATGTCGCGGCGCAGGTCGAACCGGTCGGCCACGTGCTCGATATAGCGCAGGATTTCGGCCTGCGCGGGATAGCGTTCGGTCCAGACCCATTCGCGCTGCAGCGCCTCGTCGAACGAGTAGGAATACTCGAGGCTGTAAACGTCGCAGCGCGCGCCGGGGTAGCGGTTCCAGAACCACGTGCCGCCGACCCCGCTGCCCGCTTCGAAGGCAAGGACCGAAAGGCCGAGGCTGCGCAGCTTGTGGATCATGTAGAGCCCGGCAAAGCCTGCCCCCACCACGACGGCATCGTAGTCTGCCTTGATCGCGGCGCTGGCAGGCTCGGACATCAGTGAGATCCCTTTCATCAATTCTTCCGGCGCTGCTTGGGCCGCATTTTGCGCTCGACACAAGGTCGAATCAACGCATATGTTGAAACATAGAAAACCCGTTGGATTAAATCAATACCAACTGGTAAGGTGATGGGCATGGATGATCTGAAAGACAAGGTGGCGCTGGTGACCGGGGCGGGTGCGGGCATTGGCCGGGCCATTGCGCTGCGGTTGGCGATGAACGGCGCGAATGTCGGCCTGTTCGATACGAATGCCGCAAGTGCCGCCGCCACGGCCGAGGTGATCACCGCACTTGGGCAGCGGGCCGTGGTCGTCACTGGTGACGTTTCAAGCCGCGCCGATGTGATTCGCGGGCTTGAGACAATCATGAACGAACTGGGCCCAGTGGATGTCCTCGTGAACAACGCCGGGATCCTGCGCACGGCTGCGTTCCTCGATGTGAGCGAGGAGGATTGGCGGCGCATGTTCGCAATCAATCTCGACGGGGTGTTTCATTGCTCGCAGGCGGTGCTGCCCGCCATGGTGGCGCGCCGCAGCGGAGCCATCGTCAACGTCTCATCGTGGACCGGCAAGAAGGGCGTGCCCAACCACGCCGCTTACGGTGCCACCAAGGCGGCGATCATCAACCTGACGCAAAGCCTTGCGGGCGAATTTGGCAGTTCGGGCATCCGCATCAACGCGGTGTGCCCGGGCATCATCGTCGATACCGAAATGCGCGCGGAAGCCGAGGAAATGAACCGCGCGCAGGGTCTGCCGGATGTCGCCACACGGGTTCAGGCGATCCCGCTGCGCCGCGCCGGAACCCCCGGTGAAATTGCCGAACTCGTCGCCTTCCTGGCTTCGGACCGCGCCGCCTACATGACCGGACAGGCGATCAACGTCACCGGTGGACACTGGATGAACTAAGGAACCCATGATGATCCTGATCAGCGCCACACCCAGCCCGTTTGCGCGCAAGGTGCGCATCGCCCTCATGGAAAAGGGCGTGCCCTTCACCCTGCAAAACGAGGTGCCCTGGCACGCCGACACCCAGACATCGCGCTACAACCCGCTGGAGCAGCTGCCGGTGCTGATCCCCGATGATGCGGACCCGGTGTTCGAATCCTCGCACATCATGGAATGGATCGAGTGGCGTTATCCCACGCCGCCGATGCTGCCCGATGCGCCCGAGGCGGCGTTGGAGGCCAAGCAGGTGCAGGTGATCGCCGAAGGCGTGCTCGATGCGACCGTGCTGCTGTTCTGGGAAATGCAGCGGCCCCAGCCCAGCGCGGAATGGGCCCAGCGGCAGTTGCGCAAGGTCAAGGGCGGGCTGACCGAACTCAATCGCCGGGTGGGCGCGCGCGACTACATTGTCGGAGACCGCTTCGGGCTGGCCGACATCGCGGTGATCGCGCTGCTCGGCAATCAGGATATCGTGATCGAGACCGGCATGATCCCGCTCTGGCAGGCCTACGCGCCGGACATGGCGCCCTGGCACGAGCTTTACCCCAATCTCGCGCGGTTCGAGGCCTTCCACCGCGACCGCCCCTCGGTGCGCGCGACGGCTCCGGTGATGTTCGCGCTGAAGGAGAAGATCGTCTGAACTAGTCCTCGAAGATCGCCACCGCCCTCGTCCACCCGGCCGAGGCGGCGCGGATCTTCATCGGGAAGCAGGCGATGGTGAAGCCGGTGGGGGGCAGCACTTCGAGATTGTGCAGCTTTTCGAGGTGGCAGTAGCCGATATCGCGGCCTGCCTTGTGGCCTTCCCAAATGAGCCCCGCGTTGCCTGTCGCCTCATAGGCCTCGCGCGTGTGGACGAACGGCGCGTCCCAGCTCCAGCCGTCGGTGCCGGTCAGCCGCACGCCGCGTTCGAGCAGGTACATCGTGGCATCGTAGCCCATGCCGCAGCCCGCTGTGACATAGTCGTCCTGCCCGTAGCGCTTGCCCGCAGCCGTGTTGACCACGACGATTTCGAGCGGCGACAGCGTGTGGCCGATGCGCGCCAGTTCGGCCTCGACATCGGCGGCCGTCACCACATAACCATCGGGCAGGGCGGTGAAATCCAGCTTCACGCCGGGCTGGAAGCACCAGTCGAGCGGCACTTCGTCGATGGTGATCGCGCGCTCGCCCCCATCCTTCAAATTGCCATTCATCGTGGAGGCGAAGTGGTAGGGCGCATCGAGGTGCGTGCCGTTGTGCGTGATGAGCTCGATCTTCTCGATCGCCCATGCCTCGCCATCGGGCAGGTCTTCGGGCTGCAGGCCGGGAAAGAAGCCGACCAGATCGGGGATCGAGGTCTTGTGGTCGATATAGTCGATCTTCGGCCGGTAGGGCGGCGGATCGGAAATCACGTCGTTTTCGAGGTAGATCGAGAGGTCTACAATCGTGCGTGCCATGCCCTAGAACTCCACCCTGTCGCCGCCCTTGAGGCCCAGCATCGCGCGGGCTTCGGAGGGCGTGGCCGGTTCATGGCCCATCTCGCGGATGATCCGCACGATCTTTTCCACCTGCTGCGCGTTCGAGGCGGCCAGTACTCCGCGTTCGATGAACAGACTGTCCTCCAGTCCTACCCGGACATTGCCGCCCATCAGCGCGGCCTGCGTCAGGAACGGCATCTGGTGGCGCCCGGCGGCGAGCACCGACCACTGGAAGTTGTCGCGGCCGAACAGCCGATCGGCGGTGGATTTCATGAACATCAGGTTTTCGAGATCGGGGCCGATGCCGCCCAGAATCCCGAAGATCATCTGGATGAAGAACGGCGGCTTCACCAGGCCCCGGTCCACGAAATGCGCGAGGTTGTAGAGGTGGCTGACATCATAGCATTCGTGCTCGAACTTGGTGCCGGCCTCGCCCATCACTTCAAGGATCGCGGCTATATCGCGGAAAGTGTTGCGGAAGATGAAGTCGTCGGAGCCGGTGATATAGGGCTCCTCCCAATCGTGCTTCCATTCGGAGATGCGCGCCGCCGCGCCGAAGAACGCGAAGTTCATCGAGCCCATGTTGAGCGAGCACATCTCGGGCTTGAACTGCACCGCTGCCTTCAGCCGCTCGGCCAGCGGCATCGTGGCGGAACCACCGGTGGTGATGTTCACCACGGCATCGGTCTGCTGCTTGATGACCGAGAGGAACTGCGCGTAGATCGCCGGGTCGCCGGTCGGCTGGCCATTGGCGGGATTGCGCGCGTGAAGGTGCAGGATGGCCGCGCCCGCCTCCGCCGCCGCGATGGACTGCTCGGCGATTTCGGACGGCGTGCAGGGCAGGGCGTCCGACATCGTCGGGGTGTGCGCGCCGCCGGTTACGGCGCACGTGATGATGACCTTGCTCATCGCGGCGGCATCAGTGCGCGGTTGAGGCCGAGCCGGTCGGCGGTGACTTGAACGTGCACGATCTGGTCTCCTTGCGTATCGAACAGGCCTGCCAGCGCGAGAGTCACCGGCTGGCCGATCTGCGCGGCATCGATATCGTCGAACCCGCCGCGATAGGTGCCGGTGCAGGTGAGGTGAAAGGCCCCGCGCGGCCCGGCGGAGAAGAGCTGGTCGACAGTGATGGCTTCGATGGCGACCAGATCGGCAAAGCGCGGGCCTTCGGCGCTGATCTCGTCGATCATGGCGCTGTTCGTCCAGTTGGCGGGGGTCGTCAGCCACGCCTCGGCAAGGGCTTCCACCGCCGCATCGGGTGCCTCGCACGGCGCGTCCCACGGCGCGGGGTGCGGCGCGCGGATCTGATCGCACGTGCTGCCGGCAAGCTGGCGCTTGCGGGCGTAGTAGTCTTCCTCGGCCCAGCCCCGGTGCAACCGCCCGTTCTTGATGCGGAACAGCGTGACCCCGCCCCAGGTCGAAAGCCGCCCGCCATGGCGGATCGACGCGCCATGCTCGGTAAAGCGCATCGCCACCGCATCGGGGCCGATCACCGTATCGTGGACGGTGACGCAGAGCCCGGGAAACTGGTCGAGCTGCGCGGCCGTCGCCGGCAAATAGGTATTGTCGCGGCCAGCCAGCAGGAACCCGCCGATGCTGAGCGCGTAGTCGGGCTCCATGATCATCTCGACCGCCGCGACATTGTGGCAGGTGAGGAAATCGACGGCAAAGCCGCGCAGCAGACGCGCGGAGGGACTGAGGGTCATGCTTGTTCTTCCAGCCAGCGCGGATCGCGCATCTCTTTCTTGAGGATCTTGCCCGAGGCGTTTTGCGGCAGCGCCGCCACGAACGCGATGGCGGTCGGGCACTTGTAGTGCGCGAGGCGGGCGCGGGTGAACGCGATGAGCTCCGCCTCACTCGGCGAAGTGCCCGCCCGCGCAACGACGAAGGCCTTGGGCGTCTCGCCCCAGCGTTCATGCGGCACGCCGATGACCGCTACCGCCGCCACTGCCGGGTGATCGTAGAGCACGTTCTCGATCTCGGTCGGGTAGATGTTCTCCCCGCCGGAGACGATCATGTCCTTGAAGCGGTCGTGGATGTAGATGTAGCCGTCGGCATCCTGCCAGGCGGCGTCGCCGGTGCACATCCAGCCATCTGTCGTGATCGTCTTCGCGGTTTCCGCAGGCTTGTTCCAGTAGCCGAGCATGATCGCCTCGGATCGGATGCGGATCTCGCCAACCTCGCCTGTCGCCACCGGCTCGCCTGTCGCCGGATTGACCAGCGCAAACTCATTCCACGGCATCGGCCGCCCGCAGGACCGGAGCCGGTGCGCAAGCGGCCCGCCCGGATCATGGTCCTCAGGGGGCATCATGATCACCGTACCGGCGGTTTCGGTCATGCCGTAGGTGTTCATGAAGCCGCAGCCGAGCACCGCGATCGCGCGCTTGAGCACGGCCTCGCCAATCGGCGCGCCGCCATAGACGATGCGGTTGATGCTCGATATGTCCATCCCGGCCACGCCCGGCACTTCGAGCAGCATCTGGATCACGGTGGGCACAAAGAAGCCGTGGGTGACGCGGTAGGTTGCTATCGCCGCGACGATTTCGGTCGGCACGACCTGCTGCATCAGCACGGTGTGGCCGCCCTGGCTCAGCGCGGTCAGGCCATAGCCGATCCCCCCGATATGGAAGAGCGGGCTGGCCACCAGATTGACGCTGCCGCCCGTCATGTCCCACAATTCGTGGGCCATCCGCGCCAGAAACGAGAGGTTGCGGTGGCTGAGCACCACGCCCTTGGGCAGGCCGGTCGTGCCGGAGGTATAGAGGATCAGCAGCGGGCTATCTGGCGTCGGCAGGGTGCCCGGATCCGCGCTGCTGGCGGCATCGCGCCATGTGGGATAGTCTGCAAGCAGGATCGTGGCGGGCGGCGATGGCGTTTCAGCCAGCAGGCCCTGCAAGGTTTCCTCGACGATCAGCAGCGCAGGCGTGCTGTCGCCCAGAATGCCCGCAATCTCGCGCGGGGCCAGCCGCCAGTTGATCGGCAGGCAGATCGCCCCCGCCTTGGCGCAGCCGAAGAACAGCTCGAACTGCGCCGTCCCGTTGCGCGCGATGATCGCGACGCGGTCGCCAGCCTGCACGCCCTGCGCCGCCAGCGCGTTTGCCACCCGGCTGGCCCGCGCGTCAAATGTGGCGAATCTCTGCGTCTCGTCCCCGCATGTCAGGCACGGGGCATCGGGGGCTTGCGCGGCATGCCGGCGCAGCAGGGTCAGCAGGTTGGTTTCCACGGGGATCGGCAGCTTTTCGTCAGTAGCTCTTCGGCAAGCCCAGGCTGTGCGTCGAGACATAGTTGAGGATCATCTCGCGGCTCACCGGCGCGGTGCGGTGCAGGCGCGCGATGAACCACAGATCCGACAGACCATACTCGTTCGAAAGGCCGTTGCCACCGTGGACCTGGATGGCCTGATCGAGCGCCTTGAGCGAGGCTTCGGCGGCAGCGAACTTGGCCATGTTGGCGGTTTCGGCGGCGTCTTCCCCGCCGTCGCAAAGCTGCGCGGCGCGGGCATTGAGCAGGCGCGCGGCCTGCACGTTGATATAGGCCTCGGCCAGCGGGTGCGCCACGCCCTGATGCGCGCCGATCGGCGTGCTCCACACAGAGCGGTCCTTGGCATATTGCGCGGCCTGCGAAATGGCGAAGCGCGAGATGCCGTTGTTGATCGCGGCAGCCGCGATGCGTTCAGGATTGAGGCCGGAGAACACCTGCTTGAGGCCAGCGCCCGGCTGTCCGATCAAGGCATCGCCGGGGATCTCGACATTGTCGAAGAATACCGAGAACTGCTTTTCGGACGTGCGCAGCGCGGCGTCGATGCGGGTCATCGAAATGCCCGGCGTGCTGGTGGGCACGATGAACAGCGAAAGGCCCTGCTTCGAGCCATCGGTCACCGGCACGCCGTCACGCGCCACGACCATGACGGCATCGGACTGGTCGATGTCCGAGGTCCAGTACTTGGCGCCGTTGATCACCCAGCCGTTGCCTTTGCGCACGGCATGGGTCGTCACCTTGTGCGTGTTCGAACCGGCGTTGGGTTCGGTGATCGCGAAGCACATCTTGCGCTTGCCGCTGGCGATGCCGGGCAGCCATTCCTGCTTCAGTGCCTCACTTCCGCAGCCCGCGATGATCGGCGCGGTGATCGAGGAGATGACCATCGACAGGATCGGGCAGCCGTGCGCCGCGGTTTCCTCGATGCAGATGTTCAGTTCGGCAAGACCGCCGCCGCCGCCGCCGTAGGCTTCGGACACGTGGACCCCAAGAAACCCGGCCTCGCCCAGCGCCGACCACAGTGCTTCAGGCTGCTCGCCCTTGTTGACGACGTCCTGGAAATACTTCCGGCCAAACTTGCCGACGAGTTTGCTGACGCTGTCGCGCAGATCGCGATGATGGTCTGCGGTATCGCACAAGGTTGTTTGGAAAAGATCAGACGACATTGGAAATGCTCCAGGTACTAGAATGGTTTACTGCGGCCAGGTGAAGAAGCCCTGGCCCGATTTGGCGCCGAGTTTGCCTGCGGCGACCATGTCGATGAGGATCTGCGGCGGCGCGAAGCGCGGCCCGTGCGCGGCCTCCAGCGTGCGCGCGATATCGAGCCGGACGTCGATGCCGACGATGTCGCTGAGCCGCAGCGGGCCGACCGGGTGGCGATAGGCAACCACGGCTGCCCGATCGATATCCTCGGCTGAAGCGACACCCGATTCGAGCATGCGCATGGCCTCGAGGCTGGCGATCAGATCGAGCCGGCTGGTGGCAAAACCGGGCACATCGCGCACGGTCAGCGATTGCTTGCCGATGGCGGTCACATAGGCACGGGCCGCTTCAAGCGTCTCGGGCAGGGTCTTCGCGCCTTCGACCAGTTCGACCAGATGGATCGACCAGACCGGATTGAAGAAATGCATGCCGAGGAAGATGCCCGGATCGGGCAGGGCCTGCGCCAGCCGGTCGATCGACATCGCGCTGGTGTTGCTGCCGATGAGCCTGGGCGCGCGGCGAGCAATCCGCGCCAGAATGTCGAGCTTCAGCTCCAGCCGTTCGGGCACGGTCTCGATCACGAGATCGAGGCCCTCCGGCAGCGCATCCACATTGGCAATCCGCGTGATCCGGCTTTCGAGCGCGGCCGCGCCTGCCGGATCGAGCTTGCCGCGCGTGATGGCGGAAGCGGCGGTCTTGCTGATCGTGTCGCGCAGTCCCGCCGCGCGCGCATCATCGGGTTCGACGACCGTGACATGCGCGCCGGCCATGGCGCTGACATAGACGATCCCGACGCCCATCGTGCCGCCGCCGACCACGGCGATCTGCTGGTTTGCCAAAGCTTCGTTCATCGTCCGGTCCATTGTGCGGGGCGTTTTTCGGCAAAGGCGCGCGCGCCCTCGGCTGCGTCGTCAGAGGCCAGCACGCCGTCGACGAGCGGGCGCTGGCGGTCCCAGATCTCGGCTTCGGGCCACTCGCGCGATTCGCGGATGATGCGCTTGGTCATCGCCGTGCTGAGCGGCGCGTTGGCGGTGATGGCTTCTGCGAGCGCCAGTGCGCCATCGAGCGCGCCGCCTTCGGGGGTGATCCGATTGACGAGGCCCCAGCGGTGCGCCGTGGCAGCATCCATGCGCGCGCCGGTCAGCGCATATTCCAGCGCAATCGCCTCGGGAATGCGGCGCGGCAGCCGCACCAGCCCGCCCGAACCCGCGACAAGGCCGCGCGCCACTTCGGGGAGGCCGAACCACGCGGTTTCAGCGGCCACGATCATGTCGCAGGCCAGCGCCAGTTCGCACCCGCCCGCCAGTGCAAAGCCTTCGACGGCGGCGATGACAGGCTTTTTCGGCGGCGCTTCGGTGATCCCGGCAAAGCCCCGGCCTTCCAGCTCGGGCCGTTCGCCATCGGCAAAGGCCTTGAGATCCATGCCCGCGCAAAACGAGCTGCCGCGCCCGGTGATCACGCCCACGCGCAAGTCCGGATCGGCATCGAGCTGGTCGAGCGCGCCCGCGATGGCGAGCGAGACCGCATGGGTCACCGCATTGCGCTGCTGCGGGCGGTTGATCGCGATAACGAGGACCGCGCCGTGCTGCTCGATCTGAACGGGGCTGTCCATGGCTCAGGCCGCCCCTGTTGCTGCGGGCAGGGCTGCTTTGGCCTTGCCGAGGCGGTATTCGCCAAGGTCGGCGGCCTCGGTCATGGACCAGAAGTCGATGATCCGGAACGGGTTGTTGACGACGACCCGGCCTTTCGAGTTCTTGTAGTAGGTTTCGACGCCCGGATAAGTCCACACCATCCCGGCGTGCGTCGCATCGACCTTCACGTTGTAGGCGTCGTGCACCTCCTCGCGCACTTCGACCTGCGTGGCGCCTTCGCTGAGCATCTGGCGAATGAGCGACATCACATAGTGCATCTGACGCTCGAGCACGGTGATCAGACTGCCGCCGTGGCCAAACTGGGTGTTGGGCCCATAAAGGCAGAAGAAGTTGGGATATCCGGGGACGACGGTGCCGAGATAGGCGCGCGCATCGTCGCCCTTCCAGTCCTTGTGCAGTTCGCGCCCGCCTGTGCCGACGACCTTCATCGGCGCGAGCAGGTTGACCACATCGAAGCCCGTCGCCCAGATCAGCACATCCGCCTTGTGCACGGCGCCGTCCTGCGTGCGGACCCCGTCCGGCAGGGCCTCGACGACCGAGCCGGTGACGAGCGTGACATTGTCCTTCGCCAGGGTGCGGAACCAGCCGTTGTCGAGCAGCATGCGCTTGCCGAAGGGCGGGTAGTCCGGCAGCACTTGCGGCAGCAGATCGGTGGCGGTGCCGAGTTCGACGGTGATATAGGCTTCAAGCCCCTTGCGGTGGGCATCGTTGATCGGATTGATCGAACGGCCATGACCCTCCCACGACGGGTCTTGCTGCAAGGCTTCGTAGAGCTTGTCGTTGAACGCCCAGCTCAGGCGGATGCGATACCAGCGCCGGTAGAGCGGCACGGCATCGAGCAGGCGGCGCAGCGGCTCTGGAATGCTCTTGCCGAACTTGGGGAAGGGCGCGGCCCATTGCGGGGTGCGCTGCACGATGGTGAGCGAGGCAACCGTGTCCGCAATCGCGGGAGCGACCTGCATCGCGCTCGCCCCGTTGCCGATCAGGACCACGTTGCGTCCTTCGAGCGGCACGCCTTCGTCGGGATAAGTTGCGGTGTGGAAGCTGGGGCCCTTGAAGGTGTCCAGCCCCGGAATATTGGGGAGGCGCGGCTTGTTGAACGCGCCGACACCGCTGATCAGGATCGCGGCACGCAAGGTTTCGGGCTCGCCCGCCTCGTTGGAGACAAGCGCGGTCCATTCGCCCGCACCCTCGTCGAAGCGCGCTTCGGTGACTTCCACGCCGAAGCGGATATGCCGCAGGATATCGTGATCGCGCGCGACCTTTTCGAGATAGGCGTGAATCTCGCGGCTGCCGGCGAAGTAGCGCGACCAGTCGTAAGGCGCGAACGAGAACGAATAGAGGTGGCTCGGCACGTCGCAGGCCGCACCGGGGTAGCGGTTTTCGAGCCAGACGCCGCCGGGCCGGTCGTGGCGCTCGACGATGGTATAGGGAATGCCTGCCTCGGCCAGCTGGATCGCGGCGCACAGGCCCGAAATGCCCGCGCCGATGATCAGTGCGCGGAAGCCTTCCGGAACGGGCGCCTTGGCAATCTCGGCGCCATCGGCTGCAGGCAGATCGAGATCGGCGCGGATCATGGCCGCGTAGGAGGCGGGGATCGTCTCGCCGAGCGAAACGCTCATCAGCTCGACCAGCAGCGCATCGGAGGGATTGGCGAGGCGGGCCGGTTCGCCCGCGAAGTGCGCGGTGAGCGCCGCGTGGGCCGCTTCGCGGATTTCGCGCTGCACATCATCGGGCAGGCCGCCGCTGTCATTGTCGTCCATACCGCGCGTGCGGGTGGGGATGAACTTTCCTTCGATCCAGCGCCGCTCGCCCGTCAGCTGCACCAGCAGGCAGGCCAGGGTTGGCACATTCGCGGCCGCCAGCGCGTCGGTCAGCCAATCAGGATGTTCGGTGTTCTGCACAGCTACCTGCCACTGCTTGTGATTGCCTGTCGCGCTCCGGTTGCGGAGCTGACTTGGCCTCTCTCTCCGCAACCACGCGGGAAATGTCAACATCTATGTTGATGAAAGGCGCGTTCGGTCGAAAAGGCGGGCTTCTCGGGCAGGGGGTGGCAGCCGGAAGACTCGGGAAAACAGATCAAATATATGAAAAAATGAGGGTAATTCCCCTCTGATGCAACCATGTCGGTAGGTGCAGCCGAAAAATTTTACACTACTGTTGACGAGGCCCGTCACCGTAATCTACGGATGTGTTGATCAATGAGAGGCGACTCAATGCCGGCTGCAAAGTCGTGCCAACGCCAAGGGGAGAGATGTCCATGTCGAGACCTACCATTCTTCGTGCTGCGCTCGTTTCGGCCAGCGTCCTGTCGCTCGCCGCGACCGCGCACGCTCAGGCGGCCCCCCCGGCTGAGCAGGCCGCGCCCACCGAGGGCCTTGGCGAAATCATCGTGACGGCAACCAAGCGCAGCGAAAACCTGCAGAACGTGCCGGTGGCGATCACCGCGGTGAATGCGGCGCAGCTCACCAAGCAGGGCGTGTTCTCGACGACGGACCTCAACAACTCGATCCCGAACCTGCAGGTCAGCTCGGCCTATGGTGAAACGCAGCCGAACTTCACGGTTCGCGGCATCGGCGTCGGCACCGAGTACAACTCCAACGCAGCATCGCCGGTCGGCATCTATGTCGACGAAGTGTACCAGTCGTTCCGCGCCAGCCACGGCCAGCAGCTGTTCGATCTGGAGCAGCTGGAAGTCGTGCGCGGCCCGCAGGGTACGCTCTATGGCCGCAACACCACCGGCGGCGCGATCAACTTCATCACCCGTAAGCCCAAGCTGCAGGGTGCAAACGGCGCGATCACGCTGGGCTACGGCTCGTTCAACCGCGTCAGCGCGCAGGGCGCCATCGAAGTGACCCCGGTCGAAGACAAGCTCGGCATTCGTATCGCCGGCAGCTATGTCGATTCCGATCCGTTCGTGCGCAACGTGCAGCCGGTCGGCCTGATCAAGTCCAACCCGAACGTTCCCGACAACGTCGCGTTTGGCGACAAGAACGCCGGCATCTCGCCGGGCGGACATGAATCGTTCGGCGTTCGCGGGCAGATCCGCTTCAAGCCTACCGAGACGATCGATCTCAACCTCAAGGCCTATGTGGCGCAGTCGGTCGGCGGGCAGGATTCGCCGCAGAACCATGGCCCCTCGCTCACCAATGACACGATCAGCCTTGCAGATTCGGCGTTCGGCTTCTTTTATACGCCGCTCGCCAGCCAGCTGTTCGGCAATGGCAAGGACCTCACCGATTTCCTGCCGCCCGCCTATAGCGCCAAGGGCCGCGGCCTGACCGATCGCGAGATCGAGGGCAACTCGATCGGTACGGCCGAGACCAAGACCTTCGGCGCCGTGCTCAATGCCAAGTTCGAACTGGGCGACAAGCTCAACCTGACCTCGATCACCGGCTTCGACCGGACCCGCAATGGCCTGCTGCCCCGCATCGATTGCGACGGCACGCCCTATAACGTGTGCTCGATCGGCTATGCTTCGACCTCGCGCAGCTTCAACCAGGATCTGCGCCTCGATTATGCGAGCGGCCGGTTCAAGGCGATCGCGGGCGTCTATTACGGCTGGGACAAGATCGTCACCAACAACACGCCCGACTTCTATGGCTTCCTCAGCGACGTGAACGCCGCGATCGGCAACCCCAAGACCTACTTCAACCCCGCCGGACTTGGCCGCGAGGCTGGCATGGCGACCGCGCTCAAGGCCACCCAGAACTACACCCAGGAGCGCAAGTCCTACGCGATCTACGGTGAGGCCAGCTACGAGCTGACCGACACGGTCAAGATCACCGCCGGTCTCCGCTACACCAAGGACAAGTTCGCCTACCTCGATGCGCTCACCACGTTCTACGACGACACCGGCGCGCCGCGTCTCTACACCGTGTCCGACTATGCGCCCGGCGGCGTGCTGTCGAAGTACTTCATCGGTGACAATCCGGCGCTCGACAAGAGCATCAAGCCGCTCAACCGCCGCGACGCATCGAACGCGCTGACTGGTCGCGCGATCATCGACTGGAAGCCGGCCGACAACATGCTGGTCTATGCCAGCTACAGCCGCGGTTATCGCGGCGGCACCTACAATGGCCTCGCGTTCCAGTCCGCCGCGCAGGTCTACTTCGTGCAGCCCGAAAAGGTCGATGCCTTCGAAGTCGGCCTGAAGAGCCGCTTCTTCGACAACCGCGTGCAGTTCAACCTCTCCGCGTTCCACTACAAGTACAAGGCGCAGCAGCAGCAGCTGCTCGATCCGAGCTCGGTGACCTTCCTGATCAATCTCGACGGGAAGCTGACCGGTCTGGATGCCGAACTCATCGTTGCCGTCACCGACAACATCCGTCTGAACGCGGGTCTTGGCGTGCTCGACAGCAAGTTCGACAATGGCGCCTGCCCGGCGGCCCCGATCAGCGGCACGCCCCCTCAGGTCGGCAACTGCATTTCGACCGGCGGCGGCAAGATCGACGTGGGCGGGAATCCGTTCCCCTATGCCAGCAAGGTTTCCGGCAACGTCGGGCTGGACTGGGATGCCGTGAAGACCGATGCCGGCACGCTGACGCTGCACGCCGATACCAGCTACACCGGCCGCTTCTACTACGACGTGTTCGGTTCGTATGACTATGTCGGGCCGCAGGGCAGCTCGGTCAATTCGGCGCGCGGCCCGCTGGGCGAAGGCCAGGCCCCGTACTGGCTGATCAACGGCCGCATCTCCTACACCACGCAGCACTTCAGCATTGCCGGCTACGTGAAGAACCTGACCAACAAGCTCTACTACCCCAACGCAATCAACGTCGAGGGCAGCTACGGCAGCGATTACCGGATCCGCGCGGCACCGCGCCAGTTCGGCATCGAGGTTGGCGCCAAGTTCTGATGACATGACCAAGAGGGCATCTGCGGCGCAGGTGCCCTCATTTTTTCAGCGTTTCCCATCCGCACATAGGCTGCATTCATGCGCACGTTTCATCCGGTTGTTCTTTCGGTTTTGCTCGCGGGCTGCGCGCAGGCCATCGCCGATCCCGTCACGTCGGTATCGGTGGGCGATTGGCGAACCTACGGCGGGACCGCCGAAGAGCAGCGCTTCAGCCCGCTGACGGCGATCGATGCCAGCACGGTCGGCAACCTCGGCCTCGCCTGGAGCCACGAATTCGATACTGCGCGCGGGCTCGAGGCTACGCCGCTGGTGGCGGACGGGGTCATCTACACGACAACCGCGTGGTCCAAGGTCTATGCGCTCGATGCAGTGAGCGGGAAGCTCCTGTGGGAATATGATCCCAAGGTGCCGGGCGAGACCGGGTTCAAGGCCTGCTGCGATGTCGTCAATCGTGGCGCAGCGCTGTACGACGGCAAGGTCTATGTCGGCACGCTCGATGGCCGATTGATCGCGCTCGATGCCAAGACCGGCAAGCTGGTCTGGTCGACGCTGACCGTCGATCAGAGCAAGCCCTACACGATCACCGGCGCGCCGCGCGTGGTGAAGGGGCGCGTGCTTATTGGCAATGGCGGCGCTGAATATGGCGTGCGCGGCTATGTCAGTGCCTATGACGCACAGACCGGCAAGATGGCATGGCGGTTCTATACGGTGCCGCCCGCCAAGGGGGCCGGCCCCGATGGCGCGGCTTCGGACAAGATCATCGAGAAGATGCAGGCCACATGGGACGGTGACTGGTCCAAGTTCGGCGGCGGCGGTACTGTCTGGGATTCAATTGTTTATGACAAGGAATTCAATCAGATCCTGATTGGTGTCGGCAATGGCTCGCCGTGGGATCGCCGCATTCGTTCAAACGGCAAGGGCGATAATCTGTTCGTATCTTCGGTCGTTGCACTTGATGCCGATACCGGTGAGTACAAGTGGCACTATCAGGGCGTTCCGGGCGAAAGCTGGGATTTCACCCAGACCCAGTCGATCATTCTCGCCACGCTCAAGATTGGCGGGGCAGACCGCAAGGTCATGATGCAGGCCCCCAAGAACGGCCTGTTCTACGTAATCGACCGCAGCAACGGAAAGCTCATTTCCGCCAAGAATTTCGTGCCGGTCAACTGGACCAGCGGCGTGGACATGGCGACCGGCCGCCCGGTTGAGAACCCCGATGCCCGCTACGAAAAGGGCGTGTTCGTCGCCACGCCTTCGGGCCACGGTGCGCACAACTGGCAGCCGATGGCCTATAACCCGCAGGCAGGCCTCGCCTATATTCCGGCGCAGGAAGTGCCGCTCGCCTATGTCAGCGACAAGCCCTTCGTGGCGCGCCCCGGCGGCTGGAACCTCGGCGTCAATCTCGCGATCAACTCGCTGCCCGATGACAAGGCGGCGCTGAAGGCGATCCGCGCCACGCTGCGCGGTTATCTCATCGCTTGGAACCCTGTGGAGCAGAAAGAGGCCTGGCGCGTCGATCTTGGCGGCCCCGGCAACGGCGGTGTGCTGACCAGTGCGGGCGGGCTTGTCTTCGCGGGCAATGCCAAGGGCAAGCTGGTTGCCTATGCAGCGACCAGCGGCAAGGAACTATGGTCCTATGACGCAGGCATCGGCATCATTGCCCCGCCGATCACCTATTCGGTGAAGGGTGTTCAGTATGTGGCTGTGATGGCAGGCTATGGCGGCGGATATGGCCTGCCGACTGCGTTTGCAGAGCTGCAGGGCCCCCGACCCAATGGCCGCCTGCTGGTCTTCGCGCTAGGCGGCAAAGCCTCGTACAAGATCGAGCGCGCGCTGCAGGCTCCCCCGGTCATTGTCCAGAATGAATGGACGCCTGAAACGGTGGCGAGGGGCGCCGAGCTTTACGGCAACACCTGTTCGGTCTGCCATGGCGGCGGCGTGCGCTCCTCGGGCGTGCTGCCCGATCTGCGCCGCTCTGGCGTGCTGGGCGACAAGGCGACGTGGCAGGCGGTCGTCCATGACGGGGCGCTCAAGGAAAACGGCATGGTCGGCTTCGCCAAATGGATGACGCCCGAGGATATCGAGTCCGTGCGGGCCTATGTTGCTGATCGTGCGCGGTTGCTGGCGAAGGAGCCGGACCAGTGAGCCTGCAAATGCTGATCGGCGGCAAACTCGTCGCCGGAAACCGCACACTGAACGTGGTTGATCCTGCAACCGGCCAGATCTTCTCCAGCTGCGCCAGCGGTTCACGCGAGGACTTCGAGGATGCGGTGACGGCGGCGGCTGCCGCGTTCCCGGCATGGTCGCAGACCACCGCCGAAGAACGCAGCGCGTTGCTGATAAAAATGGCCGAAGTGATCGAAGCCAACCTGGAATCGCTCGCCCGCACGCTCACCAGCGAGCAGGGCAAGCCGATCCCCGATGCACAGGCAGAAGTGGGCGGGGCAGCCTACTTCCTACGCTACTATGCCGGGCAGACCATCCCGGTCGAAGTGATTGAGGACAGCGAAGCCCGCCTCATCGAGCTGCACCGCCGCCCGCTCGGCGTGGTTGCCGCCATCGTGCCTTGGAACTTCCCGGTCCTCACCGCGGTGAATAAGGTCGGTGCGGCGCTCTTGACCGGCAACACCGTGGTCGTGAAGCCAGCGGCCACTACCCCGCTCGCCACGCTGGAAATCGCGGCGCTGTGGAAGGATCTAGTGCCGGCGGGCGTGGTCAATGTCGTCACCGACAACAACGATCTGGGCGATGCGCTGACCGGCCATCCGCTTGTACGCAAAGTCAGCTTTACCGGCTCGACCACCACGGGCAGCAAGGTCATGGCGGCCGGTTCCGCCTCGCTCAAGCGCATGACGCTGGAACTGGGCGGCAACGATTCCGGCATTGTCCTCGATGATTGCGATCCTGAGGTTGTTTCCCAGCAACTGTTCGATGCAGCGTTCGTCAACAACGGTCAGGTCTGCATCGCGCTCAAGCGGCTCTACGTGCACGAAAGCCAGTATGATGCGGTCTGCGCCAAGCTGGCCGAGATCGCGAAGGCGGCTGTCATTGGCCCCGGATCGCAGCAGGGTACCCAGCTCGGCCCGGTGCAGAACCGTGTGCAGTTCGAAAAACTGACGGCCCTGATCGAGGAGACGCGCGCTGAGGGCACGATCATCGCCGGTGGTGATAGTCCGGAGGGTGAGGGGTACTTCATCAATCCGACCATCGTGCGCGATATTTCCGATGACGCGCGCCTTGTTGCCGAAGAGCAGTTCGGCCCGGTGCTGCCGGTCCTGCGCTTTGCCGATATCGACGATGTCGTGGCGCGAGCCAACAACACCAGCTTCGGCCTCGGCAATTCGGTATGGTCGGCGGACCCGGCGCGCGCCGGTGCGGTTGCGGCGCGGCTCGATTCCGGTTCGGTGTGGATCAACAAGCATGGCGATATCGGGCCGGACACGCCGTTTGCCGGGGCCAAGATGTCGGGCGTCGGGGTCGAGATGGGCATGCACGGCCTGCTGGAGTTCACGCAGGCGAAGGTCATGAACTACGCCAAGGCGGCGAGGGTCTAGGGGCCATGATGAGCCCGGATGTGATCCTCAACGATGGCCACCGCATGCCGCAATTGGGGCTGGGCCTCATGCGGTTCGGTTCGGAAGCGGAAACGGCAGCGGTGCTCGCCAGTGCGGCGGATGCCGGATATCGCCTGTTCGACAGTGCTGCCGTCTATGGCAACGAGCAGCAGGTGGGCGAAGGGCTGCGCCAATCAGGCTTGGCGCGGGACGAAGTGTTCGTCACCACCAAGCTCTGGAACACCGAACATGGCCGCGAGAAGCCGCGTGCCGCGCTCGCAGGCAGCTTGCAGCGGCTGGGGCTCGATCACGTCGACCTCTACCTGATCCATTGGCCGCTGCCGATGGACGATCTCTATGTCGAAACATGGCGCGCGCTGATCGCCTTGCGGGATGAGGGCTTGGTCCGCTCGATTGGTGTCTCCAACTTCACGGCGGCGCATCTTGGGCGGCTGATCGCGGAAACCGGGATCGCACCGGCGGTCAACCAGATCGAGATGCACCCGCGTTTCCAGCAGCGGGCGCTCCATGCCTTCCACGGCGAACATGGCATCATCTCGCAGGCATGGTCGCCGTTTGGCGGCGGCGGGACGGGCGGCGTCCCCCTGCTAGGCGAGCCGGTGCTGGCGCAGATTGCCGCCAAGCACGCCCGCACGCCCTCGCAAGTCGTGCTGCGCTGGCTCACCCAATCCGGCGCATCCGCCATTCCCAAGGCAACGTCAGCGCAGCATCTGGCCGATAACATGGCTTCGCTGGCGTTCGATCTCGATGAGGGCGACCTTGCCGCGATTGCGACGCTGGACAGCCCGGAAGGTCGCACCGGCCCCGATCCGCTTACTTTCGCGGTAAAGCACTTCGCCTAGGGCTGCCAATCCGCCTTGGGCAGATCCTCGGGCCGCAGTTCAAAGCCCAGCGGGATGCACCACGAGCGGTCCCCCAGCAGGATCGCCTCGCTGTGCTCCAGAACCAGCGCATCGAGGGCGCTTTCCTGCGGCGTATCCTTCGCGGCTTCAACCAGTGCCGCAATCCCGGCCCGCAAGGCTGCGGTCGCGGCGCGCAGATCGGCATCCGCGGCGGCGGGATCATCCAGCACCGCTTTGCTGTGCGCAGCCTCGTCCGCGAGGCCCTTCGCGCTGGTGCCAAGCAGATCGGACACCGCACCTGCCATGGCCAGATAGCGCTGGAGCGTGCCGCGATAGTAGCTGCGCGCCAGCGGCAGGCGCTGCTGCATGAAACCGATGGCTGCGAGCGAGAGGTGGAGCTGTTCGATCACATGCTTGTCCGCGCCCGCCAGCGCCGGGAGGACAACCTCGCGCAGCGCGCGCTGGACAACCTGCAGCTGGGTTTCGAAATCCTGGTTCATGCCGACGCACTCCGGAAATAGCCGAGCAGATCGGAGAGGGCGAGGTAGCCCATTCCGGCAACATGGTTGAGCAGCACATCCTGATGGGTAGCCGCGCCGCGTGCCGCGCGCGTCGAGGCCGCCAGCAGCAGCACCGAGACGAGGTAGCGGTTGAACACGCCGAAATAGCGGATGCGCGCCGGATCGACTGGCAGGCCCGAAGCCTGTTCATAGGCCGCATAGAGCTCGGCCTCCGGCATCATGCCAGAGACCAGGATCGTCTCGCCATCCTCGGCGTAGTGCTGGAAGATCGGCAGGGCGGCGTAAGTCAGGTCCTGATGCCGGTCGCCCACCACCGCGCCTTCCCAATCGAGCCATGCGGTGATTTCGCCCTTTGCCTCATCGAACAGGAAATTGCCGCTGCGATAGTCGGCATGGACGATGGAGACATGATCGATCGGCGGGGCGTTGCGGATGAGCCACTTGTAGACCACCGCCATGACCGGCTCTTCCTCGATCCGGTCTTCTTCCCAGATTCGCCGCGCCGCATTGACCTGCCGGATGACCGAAGCGTTAGAGCCCACCTCAGGCCGGTCGAAGCTGGCCAGCATTGGCGGTGCGCCGATGGGCAGATTGTGGATGCGGGCGAGGTAATCGATGAACTGCGGTGCCAGCTTGGCCCGCAGCTCCGGCCCATAGTTCTGGCCCAGCCCGGTGACCTTGCCGGCATCGTGCGAAGGCTTGGCCGAGCCGGCGGCAAAGCCATAGATCATCGCCGGATAAGGCAAGAACTGCGCATCCGGGTCCATCCAGTAGGCATGGGGGACGGGCACAGTGCCTTCGACCGCGCGGATCACTTCGAACTCGCGGCGGCGGCTTGATTCGGTGACCGACGCTGCCGGTTCCATGCGCAGCACCATCGGGGTGGCAACGTGCGCCTGACCATCGGCGTTCTCGCCGCGCCAGTGCAGGTTGAACAGCATCTGCAACTTCGATGCGCCGCCCGAGAGCCAGCGCGCATCGGCGATGCGGACAGGATACCCCACCTGATTGGTGATCAGGCGCTCCGTGCCCTCCGCAAGCGTTTCCAGTGCGACTGCCTGAAATCCCGGACCATTGCGGCGGCGCATCTTGCGCGTAAGCACGGCGTCCACTTCGCGCTCGGTGGGAAACCGCGCGCGGATCGCTTCGATGAACTGATCGCTGGGATGCTGCCGGATGGAGTCGTCGGTCATGGCTTTGGTCCGTCGTCCTGCGCTTCAGGTGTCGTGCCTGTCGGCCATGCCGCGCGAAAGGTGCGCGAGGCCGGCGAAATCGGCGATATGGCTGTGTCCGACGCGGGTGCCGCTTTCCCAGCGCATCAGGGTCTGGAAGGCAGCGCTCGAAGGGTTGAAGTTGTACCACGGCGCCGCCGCAACGGTGGTTCCCACCGCCTCCCAGCAATTGCCGCGCTCGTCCTCGAACTCGACCACGGCGCGGGTGACAAGCATGTCGAACCGCTGCGCGCGCATGGCGGCCCGCACGAGCGGGCGGCGCTCTCCATCGACCACCACGTAGCCGAACTTGAAGGGGCCGTAGACGACCTCCTTGTTCTCGAACTCCAGACCGAGGACGAGGAACGCGCCGAGATCGGGGCCGAGGTTGACATGGACCCAGGTGCCACCCTTGCTGCCCCAGTCCTTGCGCGGGCCCCAGCTCTTGTTCATGCCCTCGGTACAATCGACTTCGTACTCGCGGCCATGAAGCGAAAGCGTGCCGGTAACGCAGCCCTTGCTTTCCATATGGCCGGTGTTCCACCCGTCATAACCGGCGAGTTTGGACGATGCGATCAGCGGGTTTTCCGCCGGATCATGCGGATCGAACGGATCGCACACCGCCCTGTAGGTGATGTCGAGCGCGCAGTTGCCATCGAGCGACTGGTACTGGAAAGCGCAATCGCGTGCGCTGTGGGCCTGAAACGAGAGGCCATTGGCGAGCGTGAAATTGTCGAACCGCTCGGGGCAGGGCAAGTGCATCTGCGCATCGTTGTGCTCGATCTGCCAGGGGTGCAGGCTGAGCCCTTTGTGGATTTCGATCGAGCTGTGGCACACGCCGAGATTGGGGCGGGCGAGGTTGTAGAGATTGCCGCTGATCCCCGCTTCGGGCACCGAGAAAATCAGGAACAGCGTCTCGGTCCAATGCTCATCCGCCGGGTCGCGGGGATGGAACGCGAAATCCTGTGCCGTGATCATCTCAGGGCCTCCGAAGCCAACCGGCTCAGCACGCGATCATGCCGCCATCGATGACGTGTTCGGTGCCGGTGATGAACCATGATTCGTCCGAGGCCAGGAACACCACCAGCGGCGAGATTTCCGAGGGTTCGGCAAAGCGGCCGAGCGGGATCGCCGCCGCTGCGCCACCGCCATCCTCGTCGGTTGCGGCCACCATCATCGGGGTTTTGACGTATCCCGGGTGGACCGAATTGGCGCGAATGTTCTGGCCGCCATATTCCACCGCGACCTGCTTGGTCATGCCGCGCACCGCAAACTTGCTGCCGGCATAGGCGAGGTTGGGCGTGCCAAGATTGGCCAGCATGCCCGAGATCGACGAGATGTTCACAATCGAGCCGCCGCCCGCAGCAATCATCGAAGGCAGGACGGCGCGCATGCCAAGAAACACGCCGGTCTGGTTGACTGCGCAGACATGGGCGAAATCGGCTTCCGAAAGATCTGCGGCCTTGGCGATCGGACCAATGATTCCGGCATTGTTGACCAGCACGGTGACCGGGCCGAAGCGGGCTTCTCCGGCGGCGACGACTTCGGCCCAGCCGGCTTCGCTAGCGACATCGTGCTTCACGAACAGGGCCTTGCTGCCCAGCGCCTCAGCCAGCGCCTCGCCCGCCGCCGCATTGATGTCGGTGAGGATCACGCTGGCGCCTTCGGCCACGAAGGCCTTGGCATGCGCTTCGCCCATGCCTTGCGACGCACCCGTGATGATGGCGACCTTGCCGGACAATCTGCTCACCTGTTCTCTCCCAACTTGTATGCCGGACCTCGCATGCGTTGCGTTGGCGGCGCGAACCTTTGCCACGAGCTTTAAACCGGAGTCCTGGAATCTACGCCTTTGTTGACTACGACGAAAAAACTAGCTTGGCAACGTTGGCGTTGATAAAATCCGACTTGTAGGTGGGCGTGGTTCGTGGTGTTGAGGGGCAGGTGGGGCCAAAAAGCCGCCATCGATCCATTCTCAAGAGGGCAGGCATCTTTGAAGAAAATCAGCGGGATTGGCTCACGGCGCCTTGCTGCCAGCGAGGATTCAAGCAAGGCCTACGCGGAGCGCAGGATTGAAATTGCGCAGGCAGCAGTCCGCGTATTCAACCGGGTTGGCTTGCAGCGTGCCACACTCAAGGCCGTAGCTGATGAGATGGGGGTCGATAGGGCATCGCTCTATTACTATGTCCCGTCAAAAGAAGCCCTATTTGACGAAGTGGTTCGATCGGTAGTTGAAGAAAATCTTAAAATCACCAAATCCATATGCGAAAGCAACATGACCCCAAGGCGAAAGCTGAGGGAGTTCATCATGGCGATCATGACGTCTTACGGCGAAAAATATCCGATGTTTTACATCTACATCCGTGAGAATCTGAGCCATGTCGAACAATCACGCGCCGCCTGGTCGCGAGAAATGCGCGAGATGAACCGCGAGACGACTGAGGCTGTGATCTCGATCATCGAAGAAGGTTATGCCGACAAGAGCTTTCGCAACATCGGATCTCCACGTGTTGTCGCCTATGGCATTTTCGGAGTGCTTGGTTGGACCCATCGCTGGTTCAGGCCCGATAAGAGCGAATCGAGCGCGCAGGAGATCGGCAAGATCTATGCGGAAATGATCCTGTCGGGTCTTGAGTCGCCTTACTGACATCAAGTATTTGTTTTTGATGATTTTTTAGCTCCCTCCACGGCGTGTGGGGCGGGGCCTGAGGGCGGTCGGCAGGCGCATCCTGACCGGATCGCTAGGCTGGATAGCAGCGCGCTTTCCCTGCCCGACTCGCTGTCCACAGCGCACCGCACCAATTGTTCCGGCCAAGCACCTGACGGGGCTCGCCGAGGGCTGGCTCAATTCCAGCCTTTCGCCGGCATTTGCGATAGTTTTTCAACTAGTGTGTTGACAGAATGGTGATTGGACCATATTCAGTGAACTGGTTCACCAAAAACCGTTCGGGCGGAAGAGATCCCCGACGTCCTTGCCAGGCCGGCCATGTCCGGCGGGCAACGGCGCAAAGGCAAAATCCAAGACATACAAGGGAAGGGGATTTCCATGACCAAGCACAAGATTGGCATTGCATCCGCATTGACTGCACTGGCCCTCGCCAATGCAACTGCCGCACATGCACAGGCTGCGCAGGACGGGGCTGCTGCCAGCGATCCTGCAGGCGAGATCATCGTCACCGCGCAGCGCCGCGCCGAAGCTCTCGAGCGCACGCCGGTGGCCATCTCGGTGGTCAGCGGCGATGCCCTTGCCAAGCGGGCCATCGTGACCGAGGCGGATTTGCAGGCGGCCAGCCCCGGTCTGATCATCCGCGCGGGCTACAATTCCAACCAGCTGAACTACGCCCTGCGCGGCCAGTCGCTTGATGCCTTCAGCGATACGCGCCCCGGCGTTCTGCCCTATTTCAACGAAATCCAGCTCGATGGTGTCGGCGGCGGTTCCTCGGCGTTCTACGATCTGCAGTCGGTGCAGGTGCTCAAGGGGCCGCAAGGCACGCTGTTCGGCCGCAATTCGACCGGCGGCGCTGTTCTGTTCACGTCGGTCAAGCCGGACGAGAACTTCGGCGGGTACTTCAGCGGACGCGTTGGCAACTACAAGTCCTACCAGCTCGAAGGCGCGCTCAACGTGCCGCTGGCGGGCGAGAATGTGCTGGCCCGCGTGGCCGGCTTCTATGAAAAGCGCGATGGCTATCAGCGCAACCTGTTCAACAACACGCGCGCCGGCAATGTCGATCGCTATGGCCTGCGCGGCAGCCTGACCTTCAAGCTTTCGGATACCATCAAGAACGAACTCGTGGTCGACTACCTGCATTCGGGCGGCAACAGCCTGAGCGGATTGATCGACAGCCTTGAGCCGACCGGGCTCATCCCGCTGATTGCGCTGACCAATTTCGGCAATCAGGCGCAGTACAATTTCCTGATCAATGCCTTCACCGGCGGTGCCGCTGGTTGCAACGACACGACGAACAACTGCGCTGCCGCCTATGCTGCGGCCAACCCGAAGCTCGATCCCGGCGGTCTTGCGTCCTATCTGGCGACCCAGAAGGCGCGCGGTCCGTATCAGATCGAATCGGATGGCCCGGCGGAGTATCGCGGCCGCAACATCATCATCTCCAACATCACCTCGTTCGAGGTCGGGCCGGACACCAAGATCCGCAACATCTTCGGCTATACCTATCTCCAGAACGGCATCCGGGGCGACATCGACGGCACGCCGTTCGGCATCGATGACAACGGCGATGGCGGCAAGAACGACAACACGCGCCAGTATTCCGAGGAGCTTCAGCTGGTCGGCAAGGCGTTCGACGGAAACCTCGACTACGTGATCGGCGGCTTCCTCAGCCATGAAACCAACGAGAACGTCACGACCAGCCTGCTGCTGCAGTTCCCCCCGCTCACGTCGCGGACGAACTACAACAAGCTGACCACGCGCGACATGATTGCGGGCTATGCGCAGGGCACCTATGATCTCAGCGAGGCGACCGGTCTCGAAGGTCTCGGTATCACGATCGGTGCGCGCTACACGCATGAGAAGATCAAGTTCGACACGCTCCCGGCGGACACGGCCTACAACGAGCCCCCCGCAGTCCGTGCGACCTTTGATTTCAATCAGCGCAAGTCCTTCGGCAACCTCAGCTGGACGCTGGGTCTCCAGTATCAGGTCAATCCGAACCTGCTGGTCTATCTCGCCTCGCGTCGCAGCTACAAGAACGGTGGCTACAACGGGATCCAGAACCCCAAGCCCGGCCTCGGTTCAACGGGCGGCAACGAATATGGGCTCGAAACCCTGACCGACGCGGAAATCGGCATCAAGTATCGCGGGCAGATGGGCGGTGTTCCGGTCCAGTTCAATCTGGCCGGATACCAGAACTGGATCAAGGACGGGCAGCGCGTGGCCTACACGCTGCTGGGTTCGACCCCTGCCGCCGTGACCGTCAACGTACCCTTCTCGAAGATCACCGGTTTTGAATTCGATGGTTCCATCCGGCCGGCTTCGTGGCTGAACCTTGGCGGCTCGCTCAACTACACCAATGCGCGGTTCACCGACAATCTGGTCTCGATTGGCGGCGGCACTCCGGTTCCTTTCGGCACTTATCCCGATACGCCGGAATGGTCGGGTTCGGCATTCGGTGAAGTCACCGTCCCGGTTCGCGATTCGATTGATCTCAGCCTGCGGTCAGACCTCTATGCGCAGTCGCTGTTCTGGTTCGCATCGACCGGCAACCGCAGCCCTGGCGCCAACATTAAGGGGTATACGCTGGTGAACTTCCGCCTCGGCTTGGCGGACAACAAGGCGGGCTGGTCGCTGGCGGCCAACCTCAAGAACGCCTTCAACCGGGTCTACTACGTGGGCGGTATCGCCACTGGCGAGCTGTTCCAGTTCAACACCGTGGTTCCGGGCGCACCGCGCACCTTCATGGCTGAACTGCGCTACAAGTTCTGAAGTCAGGGCCGGGCGGGTTCCCTCATCCGCCCGGTTCACAGCACCCCGGACGTCACGGGGCACAGTCAAACGACTACTAGTCTGGAGAACACGGATGTCTGGCAAGCTTCGCTTTGGCGCTTTTTGCGGTCCTCACCATCCCCTGAACGAAAACCCGACGCTGACGTTGCAGCGCGATCTCGAGCTTGCGGAGCACCTCGATTACCTCGGTTTCGACGAGCTGTGGTACGGCGAGCACCATTCGGCCGGCTGGGAGCTGATCGCCAGCCCGGAAATCATGATCGCGGCAGCGGCTGAGCGCACCAAGCGCATCAAGCTGGGTTCGGCGGTGACCTCGGTACCCTATCATCATCCGCTGATGATCGCCGAACGCTACAGCCAGCTCGATCACATGACCCGCGGCCGCGTCATGCTCGGCATGGGGCCCGGTTCGCTGGCGTCCGATGCCAAGATGATGGGCATTCCAGTTTCCAAGCAGCGCGACATGATGGACGAAGGCATTGACGTGCTCGTCCGCCTGCTGCGCGGTGAGACGGTGACGGCCAAGACCGACTGGTTCACGCTTGATAACGCGCGCATCCACATGACCCCCTATTCGCGGCCCGGGATCGAGATGATCGCGGCAAGCACGGTGTCTCCCACCGGTTCGCGCGCGGCGGGGCGCAACGGGATCGGCATGCTTTCTTTCGGTGCCACCTCCGGCGGCGCGTTCGATGCGCTCTCGGCCAACTGGAACATTGCCGAGGACGTGGCCAAGGCCAGCGGCCAGACGGTGGATCGCAAGAACTGGCGCCTCGTCGCGCCGATGCATATCGCACCGACGCGCGAGCAGGCCCGCAAGGAAGTCGAGTTCGGCGTCGAGGGCTGGGCCGACTATCTTCGCAATGTGGCGGCCTTGCCGATCGTTCCCGGCGGCGGCGATGTGATTGATGCGCTGATGAGCTCGCACATGGCCGTTATCGGCACACCGGATGATGCGGTGGCGCAGATCAAACGGCTTCAGGCACAATCGGGCGGCTTCGGCACGCTGGTGCTGTTTGCGCACAACTGGGCAGACTGGGCCGAGACCAAGCGGTCTTACGAGATGTTTGCCCGCTTCGTGATCCCGCAGGTCGATGACATGATCGACAACCGCGCTGTTTCGGAAGCCGAATGCCGCGCCAACCGGCCGGAACTGGCCGGGCAGATCGGTGCCGCGATCCAGGAGCGCATCCAGCGCCATATCGACGAACACGGCAAGAAGGACATTGCGCCCGAGCTGATCGCGGCGCTGCCTCCGAAAGCCTGAACCCTCATGAAGGACGCGGGCCGAGCCGGTGGCTCTGCCCGCGTCTTCGCAGCACGAGCGGGACGCGGCCATGGACCTGTTGATCAAGCATTATGTGCTGCGGGCAAAGGAAGGCGCGGCTGAGGCCTTGCTGGCTGAACTTGGCAGACTGTCAGAGCTGCTATCCGCTCTCGACGGAGTTGTCGGGGTCGATATCTGGCAGGATGAGGCAGATGCAAATCGCTGCATTTTCATCGAGCGTTGGCAATCGGCGGCGCACTATGCCGAGGGTAGCCAGCGGATCGACAAGGCTGCCTTCAAGGCCTTGATTGCCCACCTTGGCGCACCGCCCGAAGTTTCAACACTGAACGCGCGTGGCGTTGGCGAGGGCTAAGCCGCTCGCTCAAGCACGCCGCTGACCCCGCCCAGATAGGGCGGGATTGCACCGCTCAAGGTGACGGCGTGGTCCAGCTGGAGCATCTCGGCTGCGGAAACCTTCGCCACGGTCCTGCCCATTTCGGACGCCAATGAGGCAAGCGCTGCGGTCAGATCCGCATGCTCGGACATGGCCGGGCCAACCAGCCGGGTAATCGCCTCGCTCGCCGCGATCACCGCCGGTGAAAGTGTGCCGTCCCGGCTGGCCTTGTCATAGGCCTGCTTGCCCAGGAACATCGTGCGGATCATGTTGCGTGGCTCGGGCCGCTGGATCAGGCGCGCGAAGACCGACATTTCCGCGCGGATTGCGCCGTCCAGCGGTTGCATGAGGCCAAGCTCGACGCAATCGAGGATCGCGAGCGGGGCGGGTTCGTGGCCTGACATGCGCGCCATTTCGCGCGCGCGGTGCGCGGCGATGGCATCGGCATAGGCCGCATGGGCGAGCGGATCGGCATCGGCGCGGTCCCACGGCTGCACGGCGTGCGCGTTCCCGGAAAGCAGCCACGCCTCAGCCGCAGCGATTTCCTCGCCCTCGTCTACCACGGCATGGACGAGGCCCGCTTCCTGCGCCTCTGTGCCAGCGAGCGTGCGTCCGAGCAGCAGCACTTCAAGGCCGAGCTCCACGCCAACCAGACGGGGCATCCGCTGGGTTCCCCCAGCACCGGGAAGCAGCCCCACCGCGCATTCGGGCAGGCCGAGCATGGCCCGGCGATTGCGGGTGACGACGCGGTAGTGCGCGCCCAGCGCCAGCTCGCAGCCACCGCCGAGCGCAACGCCCGCAATTGCGGCGGCTATGGGCTTGCCCGCAGTTTCCAGCCGCCGGATGGCATGACTGAGCGGGAAGAAATGGTTGAAGGCGATATCGAAGCGATCAGCGGCGGGCGCGGCGACGATCATGTCGTAGGCAACGCCAAGTTCGGTGAGATCAGCGCCCGCGCAGAACCCCGTGGCCTTGCCCGATCGCACCAGCACGCCCTTCACATCGGCCCGGTGCAGCCATTCGGCGAATTCGCCAAGTTCGTGGATCGCCTTGTTGGAGAACACGTTCATCGACCGGTCGGGGCAATCGAAGACGAGGTGGACGAGGCCATTTTCTTGGAGTTCGACGCGGAACTGGGTGAGGGCGGGCAGGGTCATGCGGGCATCTCCGTGGTCGTCATGCGCGGCTTGCGGAATTTGCCCGCATCGTCGCGCACGGTCTGGCGGGTAACGTCGATCGAGCGCGGATGCTTGGGGCGCGCGAGGTGATCGGCGAGGAAGGCACAGAGGCTTTCAAGGGTCAGCGCCGCGTCGCTTTCGATCACGGCGTGGACCACGGCTCCCAAATCCGGGTCGGGTTTACCGAAAACGGCGCAGCTGCGCACCTCCGGGTGTCGAAGAATGGCGGCTTCGACTTCGGCGGGCCAGATATTGATGCCGCCGCTGATGATGAGGTCATCCCGGCGGTCGGCGAGGAAGAGAAAGCCGTCCGCATCGAGCCAGCCGATATCACCGACGCTTTCCCAACCATCTGCCGTGGCGCGGCGCTCGGCCCCGATGTAGCGGTAGGTCGATCCGGGGCCGCCCGGCGGCATGGCAAAGACTTCACCCTGCTCGCCCGGTTTGGCGTCGGAACCATCGGGGCGCAGGATGCGGATGCGGGCATTGCCGATGGGCCGCCCGACCGAGCCGGGCCGCTCCAGCCATTCGCGCCCGCCGATCCAGCAGCGGACGAGGCCTTCGGTTGCGCCGTAGACTTCCCAGATGTGATCAGGGCCAAGCCAGTCGATCCACGCCTGCTTCAGCCAGGGCGCCATGGGGGCGGCAGTGTGGACGACCTGCTTCCACGCGGGGAAGCGATGGGCGGGGCGGACGGCTGCGGGCAGGGCCATGATCCGGTGCATCATGGTGGGCACCATCAGCGCCCAGCTGATGCAGTTCCGGGCTATCAGGTCCAGTGCTTGCGCCGCATCGAACCGGTCCATGGTGTGGACGGTAGAGCCGTTCCACAGCGCGAAGACCGCCGCGCTGAAAGGCGCGTTGTGATAGAGCGGGCCGGGAACCACGACGCGGCCCTCGGCGGGGATGCCGATGAAGCTCGTGCCGGCCGGAAACCCGGCAGGGCGGCCATCGACGATGACCTTGGGCGTGCCGGTGCTGCCCCCGCTGGTGCAGGCCTTCCACGAGGCAGCGACCGGGCGCGGCACGACGGCAGTTCGTGTTGCCGAGGACGCAGGCAGCATCGCCGCATCGATTGCGCAGCGCGGCTGCATGATAGCAAGGATGGCATCACGCTCGGCCGGAGGCAGCCGGTGCGAAAGCGGTGCCGGGGTTGCGCCGCAGCGGTAGATCGCGAAGGTGAGAGCGAGGAAATCCGGCCCGTTGGGCAGCTGGAAGGCGACCAGATCGTCCGGCTCTACGCCTTTGCCGAGAAGCCATGCCGCAAGGCCTGCACTGCGCGCATCGAGCTCGCCGAAAGTCCACCGCTCGCTGCCGTGAAGCAGCGCTTCGCGTTCGGGCGGAACCCGCGCGAAAACGTCAGCCAGGGGCAGGAAGGGATCAGAAGCCGACGGCATCGGCGCCTTTCAGCGACAAGATTGCGCGGGCATCGTCGGGCGTGGCGACTTCAAGCCCCAGCCCCTCGATGATCTGACGGACGCGCGTCACCTGTTCGGCATTGCTTTTCGCCAGCTGGCCGCGCCCGATCCACAGGCTGTCTTCCAGCCCCACGCGCACGTGGCCGCCCATGCTGGCGGCCATGGCGGCCACCTTCATCTGGTTCGCCCCGGCCGCCAGCACCGACCAGCGGTAGTTGTCGCCGAACAGCCGGTCCGCCGTGCGTTTCATGTGCATCACGTCATCCGGATGCGCGCCGATGCCGCCAAGCAGGCCGAAGCAGGTCTGGATGAACAGCGGCGCCTGCACGAGGCCCTCGCTCCAGAAGTAGTGCAGGTTGTAGAGGTGGCTCGTGTCGTAGCACTCGAACTCGTAGCGCGTGCCGGTGGCGTTCAGCGTGTCGAGCGCGTAGCGGATGTCCTTGAAGCTGTTGCGGAACACGAGATCGTGGCTCCCCTCCAGCATTTCCGGTTCCCACGCGTGCTTGAAGTCCTTGAACCGCTTCAGCATCGGGAACAGGCCGAAGTTCATTGAGCCCATGTTGAGGCTGGCGACTTCGGGCTTCCACACTTCGGCGGGCTTCACGCGGTATTCGACCGGCATGTAGGGCGAGGCGCCCGTAGTAAGGTTCACCACCACATCGCTGCTCTGCTTGATCACGCGCAGGAAGGGTTCGAAGTCCTCTGGCGTATGGACCGGGTGGCCATCGTGTGGATCGCGCGCGTGGAGATGGACGATCGCGGCCCCTGCCTCGGCCGCGCCCAGCGCGGCTTCGGCAATCTCCTGCGGCGTTACCGGCAGGTGCGGCGACATCGACGGGGTGTGGATCGAGCCGGTGACGGCGCAGCTGATGATGACCTTGCCTTGCGACATCCTAGTTCTCCTGAAGCGCGTTCATGCTGTCACGCCAACTGCGGGCGAGGGCCTCGCGCTGATCGGGTGCTGCAATGGCGATGAGCGCCCGCGCGCGGGCCTCGTGGCCCAGTTCGCGCAAGTCCGCCACGCCGTGTTCGGTAACAACGAGATCGACGTCGAAGCGCGACAGCGAAACCGGGCCGTGGCCGTGCCCCGCTGGCACGATGCGGCTGGCGCCACCCGCCGCAGAGGGCAGGGCAATCACGCGGAGTCCGCCCCGACTGGCGCGTGCGCCGCGCGCATAGTCACCCGCGCCGCCGGGGCCGGATAGGAACCCGCGCGACGACGCCTCGGCGTGGACTTGGCCGTAGAGATCGACTTCCATTGCCGAATTGATCGTCACCAGCCGCTCGATCCCGGCCAGCGTTGCCGGATCGTGGGTCACCGAGACGGGCTGGAACTGGAAGTGCTCGTGATCGAGCCCGGCATAGAGTTCTGCGCTGCCGATCGCGACACCGGCCAGCGCCGAGCGGCCCGGGGCCATTGCGCCCGAGCGGACGAGCGCGAGCGCGCCATCGCCGATGAGGCCGCTGTGGAGCCGCAGGTTGCGGTGCCCTGACAGGGCGCGCAGCACCGCATCGGGGATCTTGCCGAGGCCGGTCTGCAAGGTCGCCCCATCGGGGATCAGCGGCGCGATGGCGGCGGCAATCGCCTCGCTGACGGCGTCGCTGCCCCCTGCCATGGTCCGCAGCGGCTGGTCCTGTTCGTAGCAGGCGGTGATGGCGGAAAGGGGAACGCCGGGATCGCCAGGCGTGCGCGGCATCGAGGGGTTGATGTGCGCAATGCGGACCGGGATTTCGCGCCAGAGCGCGGCGATGAAGCCCGTCTCGGCACCAAAGCTGCAATGGCCCTCGTCATCCGGCGGACTGCACATGAACAGGGCCGCGGCGGGCCGTTCGCGCCGGTAGAGCCGCAGTATATCCTGATAGCAAAGCGGCCTGAAATCACTTCGCGCGCCTTCGCGCCGCAGTTCGGGCGTCTGGAAAAAGGTCAACACGCTTGCTTCGGGACCAGCGCTCCAGACCGCCTTGTTGAGGCCGGGCACGAACACGCCGGAAAAGGTCATCGCGCCGAGTGCGGACCCTGCTGCGGCCACTTCGCTGACGAGCAGATCGGACTCGGCCGGGCTCGACGAGACCAGCGTGAGACCGCCCGGCGGGAGGACGCCGGGCAGGTCTCCGGGGCGCAGATGGCGCGTGGTCATGTGCTGCGCCCCGGTGAGACTACTTGACGTACTTGTGGAATTCCGGCGCGCGCCGTTCCTGGAATGCGCGCATGCCTTCCTTCGATTCCTCGGTGTCGTAGAACAGCTTCACCGAATTCAGCGCCATCATCGAGATGCCGCGAATGTTGTCGCTGTCGGCATTGAAGCTGCGCTTGGCAAGCGCGAGCGCGGTGGGGGAGCGCTGGCCGAGCATCTCGGTCCATTCATCGACCGCCGCATCGAGTTCGGCCGCCGGGACGACCTTGTTGACGAGGCCCATCTCCATCGCTTCCTGCGCGGAATACTGGAGGTTGAGGAACCAGATCTCGCGCGCCTTCTTGTCACCCACATGGCGGGCAAGGAAAGCCGTGCCCCAGCCGGCATCGACCGAGCCGACTTTGGGGCCGACCTGGCCGAACTTGGCCGTGTCCGCGGCGATGGTGAGATCGCACAGCGTGGCGAACACATTGCCGCCGCCGATGGCAAAGCCGTTGACGCGGGCGATGACGGGCTTGGGGATGTCGCGGATGATCGACTGGAACTCGTCGATCGGCAGGCCCACGATGCCGCGTCCGTCGTACTGGCCGTCCTTCGCGCTCTGGTCGCCGCCGGTGCAGAAGGCCTTGTCGCCCGCGCCGGTCAGCACGACGGAGGAGACATTCCTGTCATCCGCCGCCAGCTTGAACGCCGCGATCAGCTCCTCGATCGTCTTCGCGCGGAAGGCGTTGTAGAGCTTGGGGCGGTTGATCGTGACCCATGCGGCCCGGCCGCGCACTTCATAGAGAATGTCTTCGAATTCGGGAGTGCTCATGGCGCATCCTTTCGTGAGATTTCGAGGCTGAGAGAGCTGCGCCTCAGACCATGTTCATGCCGCCGGAGACCGAGATGGCCTGCCCGGTGATGTAGGCGCCGTCTTCCGAGGCGAGCAGCGCGACGATGCCGGCATAGTCCTCGGGCTCGCCCATGCGGCCGAGCGGGATGCCGCGTTCAAGCGCAGCCTTCCACTTCTCCGCCTCCGGGCCGGTCCCGGCGACTTCGGCCATCATCGGCGTGTTGGTCGGCCCCGGGCAGACCGCGTTGCACAGCACGTTCTTGCGCGCGAGTTCGCGCGCGATCGACTTGGTGAAGCTGATGAGGCCGCCCTTGCACGCCGAATAGACCGCTTCCATCGCGGTGCCGACCTTGGCGGCATCGGAGGCGATGTTGATGATGCGCCCGCCGCCACGTTCGACCATCCGGCCCGCCACGGCGTAGTGCGTGTTGAGATTGCCGGTGAGGTTGATCGAGATGACCTTGTCCCAGAACTCGGGCGTGGTCTTGAGGAACGGGGCAGGGCGGTCCCACCCGGCGTTGTTTACCAGCGCCCAGATCGGGCCAAGTTCCGCCTCGACCGCCTCGACCGCTGCCTGAACCGCAGGCAGGTCGCTCACATCGAGCTGCCAGGTGCGGACCGTGGCGCCGGGGCCTGCCAGCTTGGCGGTCTCCTCACCGGCTGCCGTGCTCAGGTCGAAGATGGCGACCTTGCAGCCCTCTGCCGCGAGCCGCAGCGACAGGGCACGACCAATGCCCTGGCCACCGCCAGTGACAATCGCGACTTTTCCGTCCAGTCCTCTCAAGCAATCCTCCATTCGGGTACGGCGGTCAGAGATCTAAGTCCTGCCCGCCTTCAGCTTCACCGCCAGCCAGTTCGAGCAGGCGGTTCTTGATTTTCACGAGCACCAGCGCGGCTGCGTCGAGTTCGTCCTCGCTGACGGTTGCCAGAATGTCGGCTTCGACAGCGTCCACGCTTTCGCGGATCGTCGAGACCAGCCGCTGGCCTGCACGGGTCAGGTAAACCCGGCGGGCGCGGGCATCGCGTTCGTCGGAGCGCCGTTCGACGAAGCCGGCGGCTTCCATCCGGTCGACCAGGCCGCCAATGGCGACCTTGGTGAGGTCGAGATCGGCAGCAAGCGCTGTCTGGGTCATGCCATCACGGCGCGAGAGGAACGCCAGCACCCACCACTGCGAGCGCGTCAGCCCCAGCGGCTTGAGCGCGCGGTCGACGACAATGCGGCGCAGGCGCGAGACGTCGTGGATGAGGAAGCCGAAACGCAGGCTGGAATCGAGGTTTTTCTGAATCATGCGGGCATCTCCGGGAGTGGATGCTCCCGGACTAGCCGTCGCCGCGCCGGGCGCAAGAGGCCGCGTAAGCCAGTTCACTTTCTGCGCGCCAGCTTGCCCTTGAACATGTCGCGCGAGATGATCGTCTTCATCACCTCGATCGAGCCGCCCGCGATCTTGACTATGCGCGCATCGGCATAGGCGCGGGCGATAGGGTATTCCCACATGTAGCCCCAGCCGCCGAACAATTGCAGGCACTTGTCGACGGTTTCGCAGTGCAGCTCGGAGGTCACCATCTTGGCCATGGCAGCGTCTACCGGATCAAGTTCCCCGCGCATGAACAGTTCGATGCACTTGTCGGTAAACACACGTGCCATCACGCTGCGGGCCTTGAGGTCGGCGAGCACAAACTGGGTGTTCTGAAAATCGGCGATGGTCTGGTCGAAGGCCTTGCGCTCGCTGGTGTACTGGGCGGTGTAGTCGATCACCGTCTCGACCACGGTGGCCGAGCGGATGGCCTGCGCCAGCCGCTCTTGCGCCAGTTTGGTCATCATCAGGGAAAAGCCCTGGCCTTCCTCGCCCAGCATGGCATCGGCATCGACGCGCAGGTTGTCGAAGAACAGCTCCGAAGTGTCCTGTGCCTTCATCCCCAGCTTGTCGAGGTTCTTGCCCCGGTTGAAGCCGGGCAGCGATGCATCGACGAGGAACAGCGTGACGCCCTTGGCCCCTGCGGCGGTGTCGGTCTTGGTGGCGAGCACCAGCACGTCGCACATCTGGCCGTTGGAAATGAACACCTTCTGGCCGTTGATCACGAAGTGATTGCCATCGCGTTCGGCCTTGGTGCGGATCGCCTTCAGGTCGCTGCCAGCGTGCGGTTCGGTCATGCCGAGCGAGCCGATCGCCTCGCCGCGCACCATCTTCGGCAGCCATTGCCGCTTCTGCGCTTCGCTGCCGAAGGTGAGGATATAGGTGGCGACGAGATCGGTATGGATCAGGAAGCCTGGACCGCTGGCCCCGACGCGCCACAGTTCCTCGAACACAACCACATCGAAGAGATAGTCAAGTCCAAGGCCGCCGTATTCTTCCGGCACGGTGCAGCACAGCAGGCCGGCCTCGCCCGCCTTGAGCCACAGCTCGCGCGGGACGATGCCGTCCTTCTCCCATTGCTCGTGGTAGGGGACGATTTCCTTCTCGACGAAGTGGCGCACGGTCTGGCGCCACATCTCGTGCTCGGGCTGGAAGAGGGAACGTTCGATCATTTTGCAGCCTTCAAGCGTGCGGTGAACGGTCGGATTGTGTGCCTTCAGTCGAAAAGGTCATGGTAGTCTCCGTGCTGGCTCCACATGGCTCAGCGGCCAATTGCCCTTGCCAGATAATGTTAAGCTGTTTACTACATGATTCGAGGCTGTCAAGCGCGAGTGGAGGGAAACCGCCATATTTGAGCGATAAGGCAGGATATCGGATCGAGGAGATGGGGATGTCAGGAGCAGCGCAATCGTTCGGCATTGCCGCGCTCGGCGGCTATGTCCCGCTGCTGCGGCTGGACCGTAAGACGGCGGCGCGCGAGCTGGCCTGATCGGGCCTCCCCATGCCGCGCAGCGGCACACGCGCGGTTGCCGATTGGGATGAAGATGCCTTCACGATGGCCGTGGAAGCGGCGCGGCCCCTATGCGGCTTGAGTGCGCCCGAAGCGCTGCGGTTTGCCTCGACCTCGGCCTATTTCACAGACCGGGCGCAAAGCGGAATGGCGCTGGATGCGCTGGCGCTCCCCCGCACGGTGCGCACCAGCGATGCCGCAAATTCGCGCCGTGCCGCGACGTCCGCGCTGCTTGAGGCCCTGCTTGGCGGCCGCGACGAGATCGTGACGGCTGGCGAGAGGCGGCCCACGCAGGCAGGCAGCGCGGCGCAATTGGCCTTCGGAGATGGTGCTGCTGCCGTGCGCACCGGAGCCGGGGCCCCGGTGCGCCTTGCCGGCTACGCCAGCCTCTCGCACGATCTGGTGGACCGCTACGCCTCGCGCGAGCACGAGGTCTCCTACGCCTACGAGGAGCGCTTCGTGCGCGATACCGCGGTCGCCGAAGTGCTGCTGCCGGTCGTGCGTGCAGCCTGCGAGAACGCCGGGATTGCCTCGGCGCAGCTCGCCCATGTCGCCGTCCACGAACCGGTTGGCGGCTGCTGGCGCGCGATGGGCAAGCCCCTGGGGTGCAAGGCTGCCAATCATTGTGAAGTGGTTTCCGAAAAGGTCGGCAATCTGGGGGCCGCCCATGCGCTCTTCGGGCTCGGCCTTGCGCTCGATGCGGCGCAGGCTGGCGAGTTCGTGCTGCTCGTCGGCTTCGGCAGCGGTGCGGATGCGCTTATCTTCGAAGTAACCGGCCCGGTACCGGGCGCTTCAGCCATGCGCAGCGCGCTTGACGAGGGCCAGATCCTTGCGAGCTATTCCCGCTTCCTCAGCTTGACCGGCTCGGTCGAACTCGACTGGGGCATGCGCGCCGAGTTCGAGCAGAAGGCGCAGGCGACCGTGCTTGAGCGGGTCGGGCGCGACATGATCGGCTTCATCGGCGGGCGTGACAGCACCGGCAACGTGCAGTTTCCCAAGAGCGCCTTTCCGGTCAATCCTGCGCTGGGCGCTGTCGAGGCGATGGAGGATGTCCGCCTTGCAGATCTGGCAGCGACCGTCGTGTCGATCACCGCAGACCGGCTGAACTTCAGCCCCGATCCGCCCTTCGACTTCGGCCTCGTCCAGTTCGATAACGGTGCGAGAGTTCTCATGGAAATGGTCAACCGCCCGGCCGAGGGCTTTCGCGTGGGCGACCGTGTGCGGATGCGGCTGCGGATCAAGTCCCACAATCGCAGTCTGGGTTTTCGCACTTACTTCTGGAAGGCGGCGCCGCTGGCGCGGCCCCTGCTTGGAGACGCCTGATGGCTACGGGTATTCGCGACAAGGTCGCCATCGTCGGCATGGGCTGCACGCGCTTCGGCGAGCGCTGGGACATGGGTGCGGACGGACTGATGGTCGAAGCCTTCACCGAAGCGCTGGCCGATGCCGGGATCGAGCGCGCGCGAATCGAGGCTGCGTGGGTCGGCAATGCGCTCGACGATATCAACGTCGGCAACAGCGCGCTGCCTGCGGCCCATGCCCTGCGGCTTGACAAGGTGCCGGTCACCCGCGTCGAGAACATGTGCGCCACGGGAACCGAGGCGCTGCGCGGCGCGGCCTATGCCGTGGCGTCCGGCGCGGTGGATGTGGCGCTCGCCATCGGTGCCGAGAAGCTGAAGGACACCGGCTACGGCGGGCTGCCGCTGCGCACCAAGGGCATGCAGAACGATCTGTGGATGCCCTATGGTTCGGCCCCCGGCACGTTCGCGCAGCTCGCGGGGGCCTATGCCGCGCGACACGGTATCGCTCCCGCCGATCTGAAACGCGCGATGGCGCATGTTTCGTGGAAGAGCCACCAGAACGGCGCGCTTTCGCCCAAGGCGCACCTGCGCGGCGCGGTCGATATGGACAAGATCCTCAATGCGCCGCTGATCGCCGATCCGCTGGGGCTGTTCGATTGCTGCGGCGTTTCGGACGGCGCAGCGGCGGCCATCGTGACGACGCCGGAAATCGCCCGCGCGCTCGGCAAGGCCGATCCGGTCATGATCAAGGCGATCCAGCTTTCGGCGAGCAATGGCTGGGAAATGCAGTTTGGCGCGTGGGATGGGGCCTCGGTGCCCAACACCCGCGCGGCCGCCGCGCGCGCCTATGCCGAAGCGGGTATCCGCGATCCCCGCGCCGAGCTCGACATGACCGAAGTGCACGACTGCTTCTCGATCACCGAACTGGTGATCATGGAGGATCTGGGGCTCTCCGACGAGGGCCGCGCTCCGGCCGACATCCTCGATGGGCGCTATGATTCGGGCGGCGCGATCCCGTGCCAGCTTGATGGCGGGCTCAAGTGCTTCGGCCACCCGGTCGGTGCTTCGGGTCTGCGCATGGCCTATGAAGTATACACCCAGCTTCAGGGCCGGGCGGGCGAGCGCCAGCGGGGCAAGGTCGATTTCGGCCTGACGCACAACCTTGGCGGATCGCCGTTCAACAGCGTGGCCGCTGTCGCGATCCTTGGCCGGCTGAACTGAGAGGAAGAGGCAAATGGCGGGTCTTTGGTTTGACGAATTCACCGTGGGGCAGGTGTTCCGGCACGAGGTGCGCAAGACCGTGCTGGATTACGAGAACAGCCTGTTTTCATCGCTCACCTACAATCCGGCGCAGATCCACATCGATCACGCTTACTGCGAAGGCACCGAATTCGGCCAGCCGCTGATGAACTCGATCTTCACGCTGGGTCTCGTGATCGGGCTGAGCGTGCAGGACACGACGATGGGCACCACGGTCGGCAATCTCGGCATGACCGATACGACCTTCCCCAAGCCGGTCTTCTCGGGCGACACCCTCCGCGCCGAAACGCGCGTGCTGGAACTGCGCGAGAGCAAGTCGCGCCCCACGCAGGGCATCGTGACGTTTGAGCATGTCGGGCTCAACCAGCGCGACGAAGTGGTGTGCCGTACCGTGCGCAATGCGCTCATGATGAAGAAGCCGGTGGCATGAGGCTGCGTTCGCTTCTGTTCGTGCCCGGAGACAGCGAGCGCAAGTTCGCCAAGGGCCGTGCGGCCGGTGCGGACGTGCTGATCCTCGATCTCGAGGATGCCGTCGCGCCTTCGATGAAAGCGGCGGCGCGCGAGCTGGTCGCGGGATGGCTGGGTGAGGCGGGCGATATCGAGGCCAGCCTCTTCGTGCGGGTCAACCCGCTCGACACCGGGCTGACCGCCGATGATCTTGCCGCCGTGGTGCGCCCCGGCCTTGCCGGCATTCTCGTGCCCAAGGCCAACGGCGCGCACGATATTGCCACCATTGCGGCGATGATTGATCCGCTGGAAGCCGCCGCCGGGATGGCGCCGGGCACGGTCAGGATCATGGTCGTCGCCACCGAGACCCCGCAGGCGATGTTCGCCCTCGGCAGCTACACGCCGCCCCACCCGCGCCTTGTCGGCCTGACCTGGGGCGCGGAAGACCTTGCCGCTGCCATCGGCGCGACCGACAACAAGGAACCCGATGGGCAGTGGACAGAGCCCTATCGCTACGCGCGCTCGCTGTGCCTGTTCGCCGCCGCGTCGGCCGGAGTGGTGCCGGTCGATACGCTCTATACCGATTTCCGCGATGCCGAGGGGCTTGAGATCGATTGCCGCCGCGCCCGCCGCGACGGGTTCCTTGGCCGGATCGCCATCCATCCCGATCAGGTGGCCACGATCAACCGCTGCTTCACCCCCTCGGATGAAGAAATCGCCCATGCGCGCCGGATCGTTGAGGCCTTCGCTGCCAATCCCGATGCGGGCACGCTGGGGATCGATGGCAAGATGGTCGATATCCCGCACCTCAAGGCCGCGTTGAAGACACTCGCTGCTGTCGGAGAAACCGCATGATCCACACCCGTCCGCTTCCCACCGAGGAAGACCTTCAGGCCATCCGCGAGGGCGTCCGCGCTGCCTGCGCGCCGTTTGGCGATGATTATTGGCTGGCCCGCGACAATGACGGCCAGTTCCCGCGCGAGTTTCACCGCGCCATGGCCGATGGCGGCTGGCTCGGCATCACCATGCCCGAGGAATTCGGCGGTTCAGGCCTTGGGGTGACCGAGGCGATGACCATGATGAACGAGGTTGCGGCCTGCGGCGGCGGCTTCGCGGCGGCTTCGACCATCCACATCAACCTGTTCGGCCCGCACCCCATCGTGGTGAAGGGCACGCCCGAGCAGAAGGCGCGCTGGGTGCCGCGGCTGGTCGCGGGCGAGGACCAGTGCTGCTTTGGCTTTACAGAGCCCGATGCGGGGCTCAACACCACCCGGATCAAGACTTTCGCCGAGAAGGTGCCCGGCGGCTACGTGGTGCATGGGCAGAAGGTCTGGACCTCCACCGCGCAGGTCGCCAACAAGATCATGCTGCTGACCCGCACGACCAAGCTGGAAGACTGCGCCCGGCCGACCGACGGGATCACCATTTTCTACACCGATCTCGACCGTTCGAAGATCGACGTGCACCTCATCCCCAAGATGGGCCGCAAGGCGGTGGATTCGAACGCGATCTTCATCGACGGGCTGTTCATTCCCGAGGAAGACCGCATCGGCGAGGAGGGGAAGGGCTTCGGCTATATCCTCCACAGCCTCAATCCCGAGCGCATCCTGATCGCCGCCGAAGCCATCGGCATCGGCCGCGATGCACTGCGCCGGGGCGTCAACTACGCCAAGGAGCGCGTGGTGTTCGATCGGCCCATCGGCATGAACCAGGGCATCCAGCACCCGCTCGCGGAAAAGTGGATGTACCTCGAAAGCGCCTGGCTGATGACCCAGCAGGCAGCACGCCTCTATGATCAGGGCCTGCCCTGCGGGGCCGAAGCCAATACCGCGAAGTTCCTTGCCGCGCGTGCTTGCCATGATGCGGCTTGGCAGGCCGTCGCGACCCACGGCGGCTTCGGCTACGCCAAGGAATACCATGTCGAGCGGCTCTACCGCGAAAGCGCACTGACCCGGCTCGCCCCGATCACCGAGCAACTGATCCTCTGCTTCATCGCGGAGAAAGTGCTCGATCTGCCCAAGAGCTATTGAGGAACATTCCATGGGATTGATGGACGGTAAGGCCGTGCTCGTGACGGGCGCGGGGCGCGGCGTGGGACGCGGGATCGCGCTGGCGATGGCCGAGGCCGGCGCTGCGGTCGTGGTCAACGATCTGGGCGTGGCGCTGAGCGGCGAGGGCGCCGATGAAGGCTCCCCCGCAGAGCAGGTCGTGGAGGAAATCCGCGCGGCGGGCGGCAAGGCCATCGCCAATCACGACAGCGTGGCCGAATGGGACGGAGCCTGCCGCATGGTCAAGGCCGCCGTCGATGGCTTCGGGCGGATCGACGGGGTGGTCAACAACGCGGGCAACTTGCGCGATGTCTACTTCCACAAGATGAGCCCCGAGGATTTCCGCGCGGTGATCGACGTGCACCTGATGGGCAGCTTCCACACCAGCCGCGCGGCGGCCCCGTTCTTCAAGGAGCAGGGCAGCGGGGCCTATGTCCACATGACTTCGACCAGCGGCCTGATCGGCAATTTCGGGCAGGCCAACTATTCCGCCGCCAAGCTGGGGATCGTCGGCCTCTCGAAGTCGATTGCGCTCGATATGCAGCGCTTCGGTGTCCGTTCGAACGCCGTCGCGCCGTTTGCGTGGACGCGGATGATCGATTCCATCCCGACCGATACGCCCGAGCAGCAAAAGCGGGTCGATGGCCTCAAGAAGCTCGATGCCAACAAGATCGGGCCGCTGTGCGTCGCCCTTTGCGGTGATGGTGCGGCCAAGGTTACGGGGCAGATCTTCGGCGTGCGCAACAACGAGATCTTCCTGTTCTCGCAGCCGCGTCCGATGCGTGCGGCCCATACGGCGGAGGGCTGGACGCCAGAAGCGATCTCCGAGCGGGTCTTCCCGCAGTTCGCGAACGATTTTTATCCGCTGCATCGCTCTGCCGATGTGTTCAGCTGGGATCCGGTGTGATCCAGCCAGCCGCGATCCTCGCGCATGATTTTGGCCGGCCGGAACAGACCTATGGCCCGCGCGATGCCATCCTCTATGCGCTGGGCGTGGGGCTGGGCTGCGATCCCTGCGATGCGGCCGATCTGGCGTTTCTGGACGAGCGGGCGCTTTCGGTCCTGCCGACTTTTGCGGTCACGCTATGCTCGCCGGGGATGTGGATCAAGGAACCTGCGCTGGGCGTCGATTTCGGCAAGCTGGTCCATGCCGCGCAGTCCGCAGAATTCCTCGCCCCCCTGCCGCCCTCGGCGCGCGTGCGGGGTGAGGCGCAGGTCATCTCGCTGACCGATCGCGGCGAAGGCAAGGGCGCGGTGCTCGTGCTCGAGCGGCGGATCTTCAATGCCGACGGCGGCGAACTGCTCTGCCGGCTTGAGCAGACCTTGCTTCTACGCGGAGACGGCGGCTTTGGCGGCCTGCCCGCGCCGCGCAGTGTCGATGCCTTGCCCGAACGCAAACCCGATCTGATGGCGCGCTTTGCGACGAGCTCGCGCGCGGCGCTGATCTACCGGCTCTCGGGCGACTGGAACCCGTTGCACCTCGATCCTGCCGTTGCGGCGAAGGCCGGTTTCCCCAGACCGATCCTGCACGGCCTTGCAAGCTACGGCGTCGCTGGCGCAGCCATATCGCGCGCGCTGGGCCGCGATCCGGCGGGGCTCAGGCTGCTGGCCTGCCGCTTTTCGGGGGTGGTCATGCCGGGCGACGAACTCGACTGGTGCATCTGGCGCGATGGCAATCACGCCGCCCGTTTCACCGCCCATGTCGGCACGCGCAAAGTGCTCGACGGCGGGCAGATCGCTTGGAAAGTGAAACCATGACAATCGCCTTGCCCAGCCTATTCAGTCCATTGCAGATGGGCGCGCTGGCGCTGCCGAACCGGGTCGTCATGGCTCCGCTTACGCGCGCCCGTGCCAGTGTGGACAATGTGCCCACTGCGCTGATGGCGATTTACTATGCGCAGCGTGCCGATTGCGGGTTGATCGTGTCCGAGGCGACGGCCGTCGATCCGCTCGGCATGGGTTGGTACCGCGTCCCGGGAATCTGGACCGATGCAATGGTCGAAGGCTGGCGCGCAGTCACCAATGCGGTCCATGCTGCGGGAGGGCGTATCGTACTTCAGCTGTGGCATATGGGGCGATTGGTCCTGCCCGACTACATCGGCGGTGCGCAGCCGCTGGGGCCATCGGCCATCGCTGCCACGGGCGAGACGTTCGCCCCGCCCGGCGAAGGGTATCAAGGCGGTTTCCTGCCGATGAAGCCCTATGTCATCCCGCGCGAGATGGACACCGCAGACATTGCTCGGCTCGTCGAAGCGTTCAGGCAAGGTGCCGCGCGCGCCCGGGATGCGGGTTTCGATGGGGTCGAGGTCCACGGCGCCAACGGCTACGTGATCGACCAGTTCCTGCAAAGCGCGAGCAACCGGCGAAGCGATGACTATGGCGGCAGCCTTGCCAACCGCACACGGCTGCTCGAGGAGGTGCTGGAGGCGGTGACGTCCGAGATGCCGGCGGATCGTGTCGGGCTGCGGATCAGCCCGACCAGCGCGCGCAAAGGCATGGGTGATGAGGATCCGGGCGCCCTCGCCGAAGGGGTAGCCACGATAGCAGGCCGTTTCGGTCTTTCCTATGTCCACCTCATCGAACCCATTGCTTCGGGTTTCATGGAGCGCCCGGACAATCCTGTGGTCGAACGGGTACGCAAGGCCTTCCCTGGGGTCACCATTCAGAACGGCAGCTTCGATGCGGCCAGTGCCGATGCCTGTATCACCAGCGGGCAGGCCGATGCGGTGTCGTTCGGACGCCCCTACATCGCCAATCCTGATCTCGTGCGCCGCATGCGCGAGGGGCTTCAGATCGCGGCACCCGATTTCGATTATGCCTATGTCGGGGAAGCGCGGGGGTACACCGACTACCCGGTGCTCTAGGAGATGCTGCGGTTCTCGCCTGCCCAACGGGGCGCGCGGAGGTCTTTCTTTGATATCTTGCCGCTGGGCACCAATGGGAAGCTTTCCATGAAAACCACGCGCTTGGGCGCCTTGTAGGCGGCAAGCAGGGTTCGCGCATGGGCGATGAGTTCTGCCTCGTCGGCCGTGCTCCCCGGGCGGAGCATGATGCAGGCCAGCACTGCCTCTCCCCAGCGCGCATCAGGCACCCCAATCACCGCGACTTGCGCGACCGCAGGGTGGGTCGACAGCGCGTTCTCCACTTCGGCGGAATAGATGTTCTCGCCGCCGGAGACGATCATGTCCTTCAGCCGGTCGACAAGGTAGTAGAACCCTTGCGCATCGCGCCGGGCGATGTCTCCGGTACGGTACCAGCCATGCTGGATCGCCTTTGCGGTTGCCTCAGGCTGCTTCCAGTATCCAGCCGTGATCGCAGGCGCGCGTACGACCAGTTCACCCGGCTCGCCATCGGGCACGTCCTCACCCTCGCTATCGATGATCCGGAAGCTGATGAGTGGCAGTGGCCGTCCGCACGATTGCAGACGGCCCTCATCGTTCAGATCGTGTTCGTCCGGCCGCAGGATCGAGAACGCTCCGCCAGCTTCGGTCGATCCGTAGAACTGCATGAACTGCCCTGGCATTCGCTGGATCGCCCGCCGAATGAGCCCGAGCGAAATGGGCGAGCCGGCATAGAGTGTCAGGCGCACCGAGGAAAAATCGGTGTGCTCCGCTGACGGATGGTCGATCAGCATCTGGATCATCGTGGGTGTCAGCGTCAGCAGCGACGGTCGGTCGCGCTGGATCGCGGCACACATCACGGCTGGATCGAACTGGCGCAGGATCCCGACTGCAACGCCGTTGTAGAGGCACTGGATCGCGATGCCGAGCGCAAGCAGATGGAAATTCGGCAAGGGATTGAGGAACAGGTCGTCGTGCTGCCACTGATAGGCCGGTTCCAGATGCTCGCACAGGCGCATTCGGTTCAACCCGCCGTGGCTCAACATCACCCCCTTGGGTACGCCGGTGGTGCCTGAGGTATAGAGCTGGAGCGCGATGTCCTCCTCGCTTACGGCGACTGCAGGATAGCTGTCCAGTTCGCCAGCGAACCGCGCTTCCAGCGTGTCCTCGTCATCGAACCATACCGTCTCGACCTCGCTGCCAGCCATTGCAAGAGCCTCCCGCCAGAGCGGCTCGAGGGCGCGCTCGGCAAAGACCAGCCCTGTTTCGCAATCGGCGATCAGAGCGGCCAGTTCGGGTGCAGCAAGCCGCCAGTTGAGCGGTACGAAAGTTGCGCGTGTACGCGCCGTGCCGATCAGCGCGAAGTAGAGGTCCGGACTGTTGAGACCGAAAAATCCGATGCGATCGCCAGCACCGACGCCTCTTGCGAGAAGTCCGCGTGCGATGCGGTTGGCGATGCGGTCGAACTCGGTGAACTCGATGGTGCGTGAGCCGTGTACCAGTGCTCGCCGATCCGGTTCGTGTCGTGCGAAATAGGCGATGGTATCACCGAGCGTGCGCACTTCTGGATAGAGCCACATATCCTGGTCCCGTGTCAGCCAGCGGCTTTGGCGATAGGCATCGAAACGTCTCCCGGTGAGCCGGTCCGCAGCAGCGTTTCCGCGTGCTCTTGACTATGTGACTAGGGCAGGGTTCAAAAATGTCAACTGATTTACCAAATTCAAGGAGCCCATGACTGTACTCGATCCATCGTGTGCCGATGTCCCGCTGGGCTATCCGGCGCTCGAACGCGGCACCCTTGCGATTCCCGCCGAACAGACGATCGCCACTGGTCAACTGGCTATCGCGCCAATCTATTGCAGTGAACACGTCGTGGGCAAAGCCATGCGCAAAGCCGCAGTGCTGCGCGAGGAACTGCTCCCCACAACCAAGTTCTGGAATTCCAGCAGCCGTCCTGAGGAGGCGCTGTCGGCTTTCGACCGGACAGTCGATCGGCATGGCTCGAAACGGTCGCTCTCTACCTGCTGCGCTGGCGACTGCCTACCCGCAAGAACTACGTTGAGCCCTGGAAGGCACTGATCTGGCTGCGCGACGAGGGCAGAGTGCGCGCCATCGGCGTCTCCAACTTCCGGCACGAGCATCCTCGGCATCACGAGGTCGATCGAGAAGAGCATGCGCGCTTTCGCACTGATGGACGGCGGCGCTTCTGTGCAGTTGTAGCCTTGCGCTAGGATCTCTCATTCGCGTTGCGGCAGTATCCTGTTGTGATGGTACATCAGTTCAACAACCGAAACTCTATCCATCTGATCGCCGAAACATACGATCGCAGAAACGAAGTTCGCGGGGGTATTGGTGGGGGTATTTGCGCCTGTTCTAAGATAATGAATAACAACATCAGATGGTTAGGGCTGCCTTATAGATCCCTCCTCCGCTACCATTACCCCAACGACCTGGATGTGCTGTCTGGCAGCAGTCGCCGTGCCGATTTGCCGAGGCTTCGGCGTTACGCACGTCTGGTTGCCCAAAGCTGCGATGGGCACAAGCACGGCTGCTGAGCGCAGGATGGTATCCCGCGAGCTTGGCAACCGTGATTCTGTGCAGGCTGGTTTTGAAGCGGCTTCTCAGGCGCTGAGGCGGTAGCCGAAGCCTCGTACGTTCTCAACGACCGGCGGTCCCAGCGCGTGGAGCTTGCGGCGCAGTCGGCTGAGGTACACCTCGACGATATTGGTGAGAGGATCGTCCTCGATACCCCACACCGCGCGCAGGATTTCGGTGCGGGAGATTACCGTGCCGGGTGATTCCATTAGCAGGCGCAAGACGCCCATTTCCTTGACCGTCAATTGTACCGGGGCGCCGCCGCGCGTCAGTGTCATCGTGCGCGGATCGAAGTGCAGGTCGCCCACAGTGAGGGACCCATCGGCCTGTACCGGGTTGACCTGCGGGCGGCTCATCCGGCGTTTGACGGCGTCCATCCGGGCCAGCAGTTCTTCGAACGCAAAGGGTTTGGGCAGGTAATCGTCGGCCCCGCCTTTCAGTCCTCGAATGCGGTCCGCGATCTCGTCTCGCGCCGTGACCATGATGACCGGTGTCGTCACGCCTAACTCCCGGATTTCTGCACAGACGTCGAACCCGGACATGTCGGGCAGGGTGACATCGAGCAGGATGAAGTCGAACGCGAGACCCTTGGCAAGCTCCAGTCCGGTCACACCGTCGGTGGCCAGCGTGACCTTGCAGCCTTCCTGCGTGAGACCGCGATGCAGCGTCGCCGCAAGTTCGACTTCGTCTTCGATGAGCAGTAGTTTCATGAGTCTTATCCGTCAGCCATCGCATAGGCCGGCATGAGGGGGAGTCGGATCGTGACGATTGTCCCGACGTTGAGCTTGCTTTTGAGCCTGATGGTGCCGCCCATGGCCTCGGTGATGGATCGTGCAATCGAAAGGCCCAGGCCCTGACCGCTTCCGGTCTGCCTGCTTCCCCGGCGAAAGCGCTGGAACAGGAACGGGATGTCTTCGCTCGGAATTCCGTCGCCATGATCGGTAATGATGATCAAGGCATGCCCATCCTCGGCTTCAACCGATACGTCAACCTTCGGCGCCTCGGTAGAATAGCAAACAGCGTTGTCGACAACGATGCGAATGACCTGCTTCAGGCGCATCTCATCGCCTTCGACGATCAGCGAAGGTGGTGCATCGTTCAGCACGATGCTTCCCCCGTCTGCTTCGATCACACGGTGGAAATCATCGATTGACTGGCGCACTGCGGCAACTGCGTCGACCGGTTCGATGCTGGTCTTCAGCATCGGCTCTTCCGCGCGGGCGAGATGGAGCATGTCGTCGATCATTTCGCCCATGAGCTCGGACAGGCGCACGATCCGGTCAAGGCCTGCGCGAAGGTCTTCGGTTTGGGCTTTGTCATCACGCAGGGTGATTTCCGCCTCGGACCGCATGATCGAAAGCGGCGTGCGCAACTCGTGGCTTGCATCTGCCAGAAACTGCTGTCGCAAGCGATTGGCGCGTTCCAGCGAGCGGTTGGTCGCGGCGAGTTCTGCGGTCCGGCGCGCGACGGCGCGTTCGAGTTCCTCGTTTGTCTGGCGCAGGCTGTCCGCTGCCTCGGCGACGCGTGCCGCCATGGTGTTGAAGCTTTCGGCGATTGTGCGAAACTCGGTCGTTCCCACCACCGGTACCGGCTGATTGTAGTCCCCCGCTGCCAGGGCCTGTGTGCCGCGCCAAAGGTTGCCAAGCGGGCGGATGATCTGGCGTTGTCCCCAGAACACCGCCAGCAAGCCACAGATCGCAACGACCGACAGTGTCAGGGTCAGGGTATCGATCACCCCTTGAATGGCTTCAACCGAACTGCGCCGGTATTCCTTCGCTTCGCGCTCCTCGACCTTGATCGCCTCGAATACGAGATCTTCCCAGAGGGTTTCGGGCTTGCTACCGCTCAGCGACCGTTCAAGGCTGGCACCGATCTTGTGGAGGATCTCACGCTGGTGCACTTCCTCTTCGACCGCCGCGGCGCGCTTCTTGCGACGCAGCGGCGTTTCGCTGAGGATCTTGATCTCGGCGTTGATGTAGCGTTCCGCGTTGACGACATGCGATCGCACGCCATCGATGTAGAGCTGGCGATCCTTGGCAAAGCCTTCAGGATTGACGTAGCGTTCCTGCTGCAGGGTGTAGCCAAGCACAGCCAGGCGCTGGAACGAGCTCAGGGACTGGGAAGAGGCTTCTGACCGTTCTTGCTCTGCGCGCACGACCTTGACGGCATGATTGGCGATGACTCCCGGCACGGCGATCGCGAAGATCACCATAACCAGTGCAACCCAGAATTTGAGGCGAAGCGCGTTCATTCTCGCTCAGATCCGATCGGAGTAGGCGCAACCGGCTGCAATTGGCAGTTGGCCAGACTGGCTGCAGACGATGGCCCGCCAACTTTCTCCTCACGCATAAAAACGGTGTTCCCCTGCCTGCATCTCTCGCGCCCTTATAGAACGCTCGTACAGGCCCTGTCCTGCGCATTACATTGTCTTGCAAGAGCTGATCGATCAACGAAGCGGGCGATTAAATTTCCATGAATGACAGGACTGCTACAGCACGGCTAATGCCATGGTGTCGACGCTCGATCCATCACCGAAAGGGATGACAAGCCGATTGCACCGTGCCAACGGCATGAAATGCGTACCACACACGACGAGGTGAGCGTCCGGCTCTATCATCTGGCCGATGGTCCTGACGGTGGATCGGCGAATACGCTTTTCTATGGCCCGTTGTACCGTGCCCTGCAGATAGCCGCCGAACAGCCCGAAGCGGTGCAGGATGGCCTGTTCATCGCAACCGACAACGATGTCGTGGCTTACCTTGACCTCATCGATCCGTAACGCCGCAAGTCAAACCGCTTCACCCGCCGCGCGGCCACTCGCCCAGGCCCACTGGAAATTGTAGCCGCCGAGCCATCCGGTGACGTCCACCGCCTCGCCGATGGCGTGGAGGCCGGGGACATTGCTCGCTTCCATCGTCTTCTGGGAGAGGGCCCGTGTGGAAATGCCGCCTGCGGTTACCTCGGCCTTGGCATAGCCCTCGGTGCCGTTCGGGTGGAACGGCCAGCGTGCAAGCTGGTCCTGCGCCTTGCGCAGCGCCGCATCGCGCATTGCGGACAACTCGCCTTCAAGCCCTAACCGTTCGACAAGTGTCTCCGCCAACCGCTCGGGCAAGCGGCGGGCGAGGGCCGTGCGGAAAGCCGACCGCGGGCGCGCTCGCTTCTCTTCGATCAGCCAATCGCTTTCTGCCGTTGGCAGGAAGTCCACTTCGATCGGCGTTCGGTGCTGCCAGTAGGATGAAATCTGCAGCATGGCCGGGCCGGAAAGCCCCTTGTGCGTGAACAGGGCAGCCTCGCGGAAGGCAGTTTTGCCCCAGCGTGCGATCACGTCAGCCGAAACGCCCGAAAGCGACCGGAACAGCGCTTCGTCCTCGCCGAGCGTAAACGGAACGAGGGCAGGGCGGGTCTGCACGATGGGCAGGCCGAACTTGCGCGCAATATCCAGCGCGAAGCCCGTGGCCCCCATCTTGGGAATGGAAAGACCGCCCGTTGCAAGAACGAGTCCGGGGGCGGAATGGTCGCGCCCGTCTATGGTCACGCGGTACTGGCCATCGACATGCTCGACCGCGCTGACCGGCTGGCCAAACGCAAAGCTCACGCCGCCATCCCGGCACTCGGCCATCAACATCTCGACGATCTGGCGCGCGGAGCTATCGCAGAACAGCTGCCCCAGCGTCTTTTCATGCCAGGCGATGCCGTGGCAGTTCACCAGTTCGAGGAAGTCGGCAGGCGTGTATCGCGCCAGCGCAGACCGCGCAAAGTGCGGGTTTTCCGAGATGTAGCGATCGGCTGCGGTGTGAATGTTGGTGAAATTGCAGCGCCCGCCTCCTGAAATCAGGATCTTCTTCCCCGGCTCGTCGGCGTGGTCGACCAGCAGCACCCGACGCCCGCGCTGCCCGGCGGTGAGCGCAGCCATGAGCCCCGCCGCTCCCGCGCCGAGGATGATCGCGTCGTAGGTTGCGCTCACTTGAGCACTTCGGCGGCCAGCGCTTCGGCCACCTTGATCCCGTCAACCGCAGCCGAAAGGATGCCCCCGGCATAGCCCGCGCCTTCTCCCGCAGGGTAAAGACCGCGCGTGTTGAGGCTCTGGCAATCCCGCCCGCGCGTGATCCGCACTGGTGCGGAGGTGCGGGTTTCGACGCCGGTCATGACCACGTCGGGGTGATCGTAGCCCGGAACCATCCGGCCAAACACCGGCAGTGCCTCGCGGATGGATTCGATCACATAGTCCGGCAGGCACGTCTTCAGTTCGGTCAGGTGCACGCCCGGCTTGTAGCTGGGGATCACGTCGCCGAATTCGGTGGAGGGCCGGTCCTCAAGGAAATCGCCGAGCTTCTGCCCGGGTGCCATGTAGTTGCGCCCACCTGCTTCAAAAGCGAGGCTTTCCCAGTGACGCTGGAACGCCATACCCGCCATCGGCCCGCCAGGGTAATCACGATTGGGGTCGATATCGACCACGAGGCCGGAGTTGGCGTTGAACTCCGCCCGCGAATACTGGCTCATGCCGTTGGTCACGACGCGGCCTTCTTCGCTCGTCGCGGCAACCACGCGCCCGCCCGGGCACATGCAGAACGAATAGACCGTGCGGCCATTGCTGCACTTGTGCGAGATCGAATAGGCTGCGGGGCCAAGGATCTTGTTGCCAGCGCTCGGGCCATAGCGGGCAGTGTCGATCCAGCTTTGCGGATGTTCGATGCGCACGCCGATGGCGAAGGGCTTGGCCTCGATGTGGACACCGCGATCGTACAGGACCTGGAAGGTGTCGCGCGCCGAATGGCCGACTGCCATGATCACATGGCGGGCGGGCAGGAACGAGCCGTCCGAGAGGTGCAGGCCAGCGATACGCCGCTCGCCATCCGGAGCAGTCTCGATCTCGAAGTCCTCGACGCGGGTCTGGAAGCGGTATTCGCCGCCAAGGCTCTCGATCGTCTCGCGCATGGACATGACCATGGTGACGAGGCGGAAGGTGCCGATGTGTGGATGGGCTTCGGTCAGGATGTCGTCGGGCGCACCCGCTTTCACGAACTCGACGAGCACCTTGCGCCCGAGGTGGCGTGGGTCCTTGATCCGGCTGTAAAGCTTGCCGTCCGAGAAGGTGCCGGCTCCGCCTTCGCCGAACTGGACGTTCGATTCCGGCTCCAGCACCGAGCGGCGCCACAGGCCCCAGGTGTCCTTGGTGCGTTCGCGCACAGCCTTGCCACGTTCGATGATGATGGGTTTGAGGCCCATCTGGGCGAGGATCAGGGCAGCGAGCAGGCCACAGGGCCCCGCGCCGATTACCACCGGGCGCTCACCGTTCCAGCCTTGCGGGGCCATTACCGGGAATTTGTAAGAGGTATCGGGCGTCGGCTTGACGTTCTGGTCGTCGGCAAAGCGGGCCAGGACCTCGGCCTCGTTGGCAATGACGCAATCGACCACATAAGTCAGCAGGATTGCGTGCTTCTTGCGGGCATCGTTGCCGCGACGGAAAATCTGGAAACGTTCGAGGTCTGCCGGCGCGATATCCAGACGTGCGCAGATCGCCGCAGGGAGGTCCTCTGCGGCGTGATCGAGTGGCAGTTTCAGTTCATTGATACGAAGCATGGCGCCGCCCTAGCGAAATCGCGCGGGCGGCGCCACTTGTGCGTTATGCCGTGAACGGACCTGCAAACGCGATCTCGCCGACGGGCTTGCGACTGCTGACCACTTCGCGCTCGCGCAGCATGTCCGGCAGCTGCGACTTGTCGCCCTGCTTGCCGATCACGAAGGCCATTTCCACGCGGTAGCCTTCGGGCAGGTTGAGCACTTCAGCAGCCTTGGCGAAGTCAACGCCGGTCATGCCATGGGTATGGTAACCGAGGTGCAGGGCCTGCAAGGCAGCGTTGGCCCAGGCGGCACCGGTATCGAAGCTGTGGCTGTGGTTCGGGTTGTTGCCACGGTCGCTGCGCATGAATTCGTCCGAAACCGCATAGACCAGCACGCCCGCATCCTTGGCCCAGCTCTGGTTGAACTCCACCAGCGCCGAAAGGAACTTGTCGAAGTTGGCATCGCCCTTGTGCGCATAGGCAAAGCGCCACGGCTGGTAGTTGTAGGCGCTGGCAGCAAGGCCTGCTGCTTCGAAGATCACGTCGAGGTCCGACTGCGGCACAGCCGATCCATCGAACGCGCGCGGGCTCCAGCGGTTGACGATGATCGGCAGGACGCGGGGAGAAGCGGTACGGGTCATGGGATGCTCCTTGGAGAGGTATGGGAAAGATAGGGGGGTGGGGCCGGAGCGCAATCGCACGAGGCCAATGCACTCCGGCCCGCGGGGGGTATCAGCGGCGGTCGAAGCCGAAGCGGCCCGAGCCGAAAGCGGCGACCTGCAGCAGGCCACCAGCCAGCGCCACGTTCTTGAAGAAGTGGATGAACTGATTCTGGTCGGCGAGGTTCGCGTGGAAGCCGACGGCAGCTGCAAGGCTGAACAGTGCGATGGCCGATGCGACGATCCGGGTGCGGAACCCTGCGATCAGCAGCAGGCCGCCTACGAGCTCGACGATCACCGCGATGGCATAAGCCACGCTCGGGGCGGGCAGTCCTGCGCTGCTGATATAGGCGATGGTGCCGGTGGGATCGGCCAGCTTGGAAACACCGCTCAGCACGAAGATTGCGGCAAGCAGTACCCGGCCTGTCGCTGCCAGCAGGTCTGACGTGGTGGACGATGCGCGGGGCACATCAAGGGCAATGGTGGTCATGGGATCGGTCCTTTGCAGAAGTCTGGATTGGGGAATTTGGGGGAACAGTTCGGTCACGGTCAGGCCGCGTCGACGAGAACCAGCTCGGCGTCCTCAAGTGCGGTAATGACGATCTCGGTGAGGCCGGTGATAGCCACGCCATCGCGGGCATTGGCTTCGACGTCGCCGATGCGGATCTTGCCCTTGGCAGGAACAAGGTAGGCGTGGCGGTCTTCGGTCAACTCGTAGCGAACCGTTTCGCCTGCCTTCACCGTTGCACCAAGGACGCGGGCGTTGGCGTTGATGGTCAGCACGTCGCTGTCACCAGCGATGCCCGAGGCCAGCGCTACGAACCTGCCCTCACGGCTGTCTTTTGGGAAAGGACGCGCGCCCCAGCTCGGTGCGTGGCCACGGCGATCGGGGATGATCCAGATCTGGAACAGGCGGGTTTCCTCGCCTTCGAGATTGAATTCCGAATGCGCGATGCCGGTGCCGGCGGACATTACCTGCACGTCACCCGCTTCAGTGCGGCCTTCGTTGCCAAGGTTGTCGCGATGGGTGATCGCGCCCTGGGTGACATAGGTGATGATCTCCATGTCGCTGTGCGGGTGGGTGGGAAAGCCGCTCTTGGGAGCGATGCGATCGTCGTTCCACACGCGCAATGCACCCCAGTGAACGCGCGCTGGATCATGGTAGCCGCCGAACGAGAAGTGGTGGTGGGCATCGAGCCAACCGTGGTTTGCTGCACCGAGCGAGGCGAAGGGACGCAGTTCGATGTGAGCTTTTGCAAGTGTCTGGGTCATGGCGATTTCTCCAAACGGGCGGTGTCTGGTCCGTCCTGTTGGGGCGGAGATAGGCCTTGCGATCCGTTCGGAATATCCCGATAAATTCAATCAGGATATTCGAATTACTTGAAAGGCCCGTCGATGGACGTCGGACAGCCAACACTCGACCAGCTCCGCCTGTTCCTCGCTGTGGTGGACGAAGGCAGCTTCAACGCCGCAGCGCGCAAGTTGGGCCGCGCCATCTCGGTCGTCAGCTATGGCATCGTGACGCTGGAAACGCAGTTAGGGGTGACGCTGTTCGATCGCGAGGGGTCGAAAAAGCCGGTACTTACCCCCGCAGGCAAGGCAATGCTGGCGCAGGCGCGGGCCGTGGCTGACGATATCGACGCGCTGATCGCGGGCGTCCGGAACTTCAATCAGGGTCTCGAAGCGGAACTTGGCCTGGCCATCGATGTGATGTTCCCGACCCACCTTGTGGCTCAAGTCCTGCGCGAATTTCAGCAGATATTCCCGACTGTCCAGTTGCGCCTGAATGTCGAAGCGCTTGGAGCCATTGCCGCGCTCGTGCTCGATGGGTCGGCCGAACTCGGCATATCCGGCCCGGAACTTGTTGCCATTCCGGAACTTGAACGCGAAGTCATTGGCCAGGTGGATCTCATCCCTGTCGCAGCGCCGGACCATGCGCTGGCGCGGATGAGCGTCATTCCACCCGGAGAAGCGCGCAAGCATCGCCAGCTTGTCCTGACAGACCGTTCCCGACTGACCGAAGGACGGGATTTCTCCGTGTTCGCGGCAAGCACGTGGCGGCTGGGCGATCTGGGATCGCGCCATGCCTTGCTAAGGGAAGGGATCGGCTGGGGTAACATGCCCCGACATCTTGTCGAGACGGACCTGGCCTCCGGTCGCCTCGTACAACTGGCTCTGCCCGAGGCTCCGGGAATGCCTTATCGCTTCCACGCGTTATGGCGGCGGGACTGTCCTATCGGACCTGCACGTGCCTGGGTGCTCGATGCGCTACGCTCGCGACTTGCCCAGTGTCCTGATGCGACAGCGCCCCGACAGCGAGGCTGACGGGGCGCGTCACGTTTCAAGCCCAAGACAATCAGGTGCTGGCGCTCTTGCGCTTGAAGGCTGCGTTGCCGTTGGCCTTGATCTTGGCAATCTCGAGTCCTGGGCTGGCCGGAAATCCGTTCTTTGGCCCCTGCGCCGGGCTCGATGCCTTCGATGCTGGAACTGCAGTTGCCGCTCTCGTGCCGGCCATGGCAATGGCTGGGGAAAGTACACTCGCAGCAGCAAGCGTTGCGGCAAGCCGCTTGATCATCATATTCATTTTTAGCCCCCCGAAGGTTGTCTCATACTACGAGTGCACTGATCCCGCGTGCTCGCTCGTCGTAGCAAGTTTCAGCCCGGCGGGGTTTACCGAAATGCAACATTCGTAATTAAGTTAAATTTAACTATAAGAATTTAGTCCGAAATGACTTTATTTTTCCGCAGAATTCTGCCGTTTTTTGAGCAGCGCAGACCGGAGACAGCGACAAACGACCTCGTTTCGCTGATTGATAAGTTCATGTTTGAAAGTGACAATCCCGGCGTCAGGGCGCGAGCGGCTCTCGCGAATTTCCACCACCTCGGTGCTTGCACGCATCGTGTCGCCGATGAAAACCGGCAAGGGCATGACGAGCTTGTCGTAGCCCAGATTTGCCACCAGCGTGCCCAAAGTCGTGTCTCCGACCGACAATCCGACCATCAGCGCGAAGGTGAATGTGCCGTTCACCAGGATCTGACCGAACTCGCTCGCCCTTGCCGATTCGGCATCGATGTGGAGCGGCTGCGGGTTGTGGGTCATGACCGAGAACAGCAGATTGTCGGTCTCGGTGACCGTGCGGCGGATTTCGTGCTCGATCGTGTCACCCACCTGCCATTCGTCGAAGAACTTGCCCGCCATCAGACTTCTGCCTTCTCGATCTGCGCCAGCACCGCCTCGACCTGAACCTGTGCGCCAGCGACTGCATTCAGTTCAGCCACCATTCCATCGAACGGAGCGGTGAGGGCATGCTCCATCTTCATTGCCTCAAGCACCATGAGCTTCTGTCCCTTGGTGACGGACTGCCCTGCGGAGACGTCGACAGAGATGACCTTGCCGGGCATGGGCGCGAGGATCGCACCATCCAAAGCCGATCCACCCGCACCACCTTCGGCCCGGGCCATCCTGACAAGGAACCGCTCACCGCCCTCGTCGATGCCGGTCACGTCTTCGCCGGGCCAATAGTCGACCGCCTGCTCCTGCGGGAGGTCCACGGCGAAGGTTCGCCCGTACTGGTCCGACAGTCTTATCTCCCGTCGCGCCGGAGCATTCATGCGGAAACCGCTCTGGCTGCTCCAAGGCGTCAGGCCGGGCGTGCCAACAAGACGCATCGCCGCTAGCCCCAAAGCCTCGGCTGAAGGCTCGGGCCTCGTTGTAAGGGTCTCCAGATTCCGCTCGATCAGCCCGGTATCCACCACACCCGTTTCGAACGCCGCGTGGCCAAGCAGCCGCCACAGGAACCCGCTGTTGGTAATCAGCGGTCCTACGACGCCTTCCTCGAGCGTCTCGCGCAGGCCAGCGATGGCCTCTGACCGGGTGTCGCGATGGACGATGACCTTGGCGATCATTGGATCGTAGAACGGCGTGATCTCGGCGCCTGCTTCCACGCCGGTATCGATCCGGGCGCGGTAGTGCGGGAAGATGAAGTCGTCGACGCGGCCGATGCTCGGCAGAAAGCCTCGTGTCGCGTCCTCTGCATAGAGCCGCGCTTCCATCGCCCAGCCGTTGATGCTCAGCTCATCCTGTCGCTTGGGCAACGCTTCGCCCGAAGCCACCCGCAACTGCCACTCCACCAGATCGACCCCGGTGATCTCCTCGGTTACCGGGTGCTCGACCTGCAGGCGCGTGTTCATTTCCATGAACCAGATGCGGTCCGCGCGCAGACCTTCCGACCCGTCGGCGATGAATTCGATGGTGCCCGCGCCTTCGTAATCGACAGCCTTGGCCGCACGCACTGCCGCGCCGCACACCGCCTTGCGCGTAGCCGCGTCCAAGCCGGGGGCAGGGGCCTCCTCGATCACCTTCTGGTGGCGCCGTTGCAGCGAGCAATCACGTTCGAACAGGTGGACGACGTTGCCATGGCTGTCGCCGAAGACCTGCACTTCGATGTGCCGGGGCGAGAGAATGTACTTCTCGATCAGCACCCGATCATCGCCAAACGACGATGCAGCCTCACGGCGGCACGAAGCCAGGGCCTCGGCAAAGTCCCTGGCGCGCTCAACCCGCCGCATGCCCTTGCCGCCGCCACCCGCCACGGCCTTGATCAGCACGGGATAGCCAATCGCATCGGCTTCGGCCTGCAATCGCTCAGGGCTTTGGTCCTCGCCCAGATATCCCGGCGTTACCGGTACACCTGCCGCAATCATCCGCGCCTTGGCCGCGTCTTTCAGACCCATGGCGGTGATCGAGGCAGGCTTGGGCCCGACCCAAACAAGTCCCGCATCCAGCACCGCCTGCGCGAACTCGGCGTTTTCCGAAAGAAACCCGTACCCCGGATGGATAGCCTCGACTCCCGTGGCGAGCGCCGCGGCAATGATCCGCTCGCCCACCAGATAGCTCTCGCGCGCTGCTGCAGGTCCGATGTGTACCGCCTCGTCCGCCGAGCGCACATGCAGCGCGTTGCGGTCAGCGTCGGAGTAAACCGCGACCGTGCGAATGCCCAGGCGCCGCGCAGTGCGAATGACCCGGCAGGCGATCTCGCCGCGATTGGCGATGAGTAGGGATTTGATCATTGCCCCGGACACTCCGTGGTGCGGGTGGAAAAAGTGATGTTCAGAATCTTCCACGCGCCATTCTCGCGGATCAGATCGAAATGATCATATCCGCAACTGACGACCTTGCCGCCGACGGTAGTCGTGAAGGGTGCCCATACCATCGCGACATCGGCATCCTGCTCGATCACCGGGTTGCTGATGCGTTCTATGAAACCCGAACCCAATTTCATCTTTGCGGCATATTCTGCGAAAGTCTGCGTGCGCATGAAAGCCGCTCCGTCGGGCTTTGCTCCCCGGGCGGTTACTCGGCCTTCGGGATAGACCAGCTTCAAGAGCGCCTCGCCATCTCCGCTTTCAAGCGAGGCAAACGTGGCGTCGATCACCTGCAATATCGCTTTGTCGCCAAAGTCCGGTTGCGCGAGCGGGGCCGCCTTCGGCAGCGCGGTGTCAGCTGAAAGTGCGAACGAGAGGATCATGCTGATCATTGCCATCACATCCTGAACACCCCGAAGCGGGGCGCCTCCGCAATCGGTTCCTGCAGGCAAACCTCTAGGGCCAACCCCAGCACATCCCTTGTCTGCACCGGATCGATCACCCCATCGTCCCACAGCCGCGCCGTGGCGTAATAGGGATTGCCTTCGTCTTCGTACTTCTGGCGGATCGGCGCCTTGAAGGCTTCTGCTTCCTCCGGCGACCACTTGTCTGCATCGCGATGCACCGTCGCCAGCACGCTTGCGGCCTGCTCACCGCCCATCACCGAGATGCGAGCATTGGGCCATGTGAACAGGAAGCGCGGCTGATAGGCGCGGCCGCACATGCCGTAGTTGCCTGCGCCGAAGCTCCCGCCGATCAGCACGGTGATCTTCGGGACCTGTGCCGTCGCTACCGCAGTCACCAGCTTGGCGCCGTGCTTGGCGATGCCCTCTGCCTCATATTTGCCGCCAACCATGAAGCCCGAGATGTTCTGCAGGAACAGCAGTGGAATGCGGCGCTGGCAGGCGAGTTCGATGAAATGCGCGCCCTTCTGCGCGCTTTCAGAAAACAGCACGCCGTTGTTGGCGAGGATCGCTACTGGAAGCCCGTGGATATGGGCAAAGCCGCAGACCAACGTGGTGCCGTAGTGCGCCTTGAACTCGTGGAACTCACTGCCATCGACGATCCGCGCGATGACCTCATGCACGTCATAGGGTGCGCGCACGTCCTCGGGAATGATCGAGTAGAGCTCTTCCGCATCGTACTTCGGCGGGACAGGCTCCCGCCGTGCAATGCCCGCATCGCCTGCAGAGCCGATGTGCGAAACGATATCGCGTACGATCGTCAGCGCGTGCTCGTCACTATCGGCCAGATGATCGACCACGCCAGACTTGCGCGCATGAAGGTCACCACCGCCAAGCGCTTCTGCGGTGATCTCCTCGCCCGTCGCTGCCTTAACCAGCGGAGGCCCGGCCAGAAAGATCGTGCCCTGATCCCTTACGATCACCGATTCATCGCTCATCGCCGGAACATAGGCGCCGCCCGCCGTGCACGATCCCATCACGCTGGCGATCTGCGGGATGCCCAGCGCGCTCATGTTGGCCTGGTTGTAGAAGAACCGCCCGAAGTGATCGCGATCCGGGAACACCTCTGCCTGGTTGGGCAGGTTCGCGCCGCCGCTGTCCACCAGATAGACGCAGGGCAGGCGGTTCTCCTGCGCAATCTCCTGCGCACGCAGGTGCTTCTTCACCGTCATCGGGAAGTAGGTGCCGCCCTTGACCGTCGCGTCATTGGCAAAGACCATGCACTGTCGGCCCGAAACGCGGCCCACGCCCGTGATGATTCCAGCGCCGGGCACCTCGTCGCCATACATGCCGCCCGCCGCGAGCTGCCCGATCTCGAGGAACGGCGAGCCGGGATCGAGGAGCCGTTCAACCCGGTCACGCGGGAGCAGTTTGCCCCGCGAGACGTGGCGTTCCCGGCTGCGCTCGTCACCGCCCAGCGCGGCTTTGGCGACCCGATCCCGCAGTTCGGCAGCCAGCGCACGGTTGTGCGCCGCGCGTGCCCGCGCCTGTTCGGAGTTGAGTTCGATGTTGCTCGAGAGGACCGGAGCGCTCAACGCGTGCTGCCTTTCAGGTGCGGTTTAAGATGGCGGGAGAAAAAGGGCAGCACATGCGTGCGAAACCGCTCCTTCACCCGGTTGCCGTGGTCGCCCACATAGATTTCCCAGTCGTGCGCAATGCTGAACCGGGTCAGCGTGTCGTGGATCAGTTCGTCGTCCGCCCTCACGAAATCGCTATCCCCGGTATCGATGGCGATGCCGCTCATCCCTTTCAGCGAGGGCAGGTATTGCGAGGCCATTGCCACCGGCGAATTGGCCGCCCACTTGGCGATGACCAGTTCGTTGACCTTGCCATCGCTCGTACCAAGATCGGCGTAGAACGGGGGCTTGGCGGGGTTGGGCGACCATGCTGCCGCCACGGCAAAGTTGCCCCGGCTCATCCAGTCAGCCGTAAGGGCTTGATCCACTGACCAGCCTTCGTACTTCGGATCGGCCGAAGAGGCGGGGCGCGGGATCTGGCAGCAGGGGTTCATCGCATAGAGCGCACCGAACACGTCTGCCCGCTTCATGCCTAGCTTGAGCGTGCCATAGCCGCCCATCGAATGCCCGGCGAGGCCGCGCGCCTCACGCGTCGCAATCGTGCGGAAGTGCTTGTCCGTCCACGCCACCAGATCGACCGCCACGAAATCCTCGAAGTTCCCAACCGTCGGTGAGTTCGAATACATCGATCCGCCCCACTTGGTCATGCTGTCGGGCACGACGATGATCGCCTCGACGCCGGATGCCTTCAGCGCCGCATCGAAGTCATTGCGCTCGACATACTGGTCAGCGGTCGAATTGTACCCGTGCAGGAAATAGATCACCGGATAGCGCTTGCCCTTGGCCTTGTCGTAGCTGTCGGGCAGGAACACGTAGACCGTGCGCTCGGCGGAGTTGCCCTCCAGATTGCCTTCGACAGATGCGCTGTGGACCGTAGTCTTCTCCATCCGCGCAAGTGCCGGATGGGAAAGCCCGAGCAGGGCGGCACAGGCAACAAGGGTTTTCAGGCGCATCGATCTCTCCACAAGGTCACTATCGTTTGCCGATCAGCGCGCTCCGATAAGTTCACGCCCGATCAGCATCCTGCGGATTTCATTGGTTCCTGCACCGATGTCCAGCAACTTGGCATCGCGCAGGTAGCGCTCCACCGGCCAGTCCTTGGTATAGCCTGCACCGCCCAGCGCCTGCACCGCCTCGCCCGAAACGCGGAACGCGTTCTCGCTGGCTAGCAGGATCGCCCCTGCCGCATCAAAGCGCGTGGTTTGCCCGGCGTCGCAAGCCTTGGCCACGGCATAGACGTAGGCTCGCGCCGACTGGATCGCGACGTACATGTCGGCCACCTTGGCCTGCATCAATTGGAACGTGCCGATCGGCTGGCCGAACTGCTTGCGCTCGCGGACATAGGGGATGACCGTGTCGAGGCACGCCTGCATGATGCCGATCTGCATACCCGCCAGCACCACGCGCTCGTAATCCAGCCCGCTCATCAGCACGCCCACCCCGCCATGCAGCGGCCCCATCACGTTCTCTTCCGGCACGAAGCAATCGTCGAAGACCAGTTCGCAGGTGGGCGATCCGCGCAGGCCCATCTTGTCGATCTTCTGGCCGATGGAGAAGCCGGGCATGTCCTTCTCGATCAGGAATGCGGTGATGCCCCGGCTGCCTGCATCAGGAGAGGACTTGGCATAGACCACCAGCGTGTCGGCATAAGTGCCGTTGGTGATCCAGAACTTGGTGCCGTTCAGGCGGAATCCGCCCGCAACAGGTTCGGCGCGCAGCTTCATCGATACAACGTCCGATCCAGCGCCCGCCTCAGACATGGCAAGGCTGCCCACGTGCTCGCCCGAGATCAGCTTGGGCAGGTACTTCGCCTTCTGCTCGTCACTGCCCCAGCGGCGGATCTGGTTGACGCAGAGGTTGGAGTGCGCGCCATAGGACAGGCCGACCGACCCGCTTGCGCGGCTGACTTCCTCTACCGCAATGACGTGGTCGAGATAGCCGAGCCCAAGCCCGCCGAACTCTTCCTCCACCGTGATGCCATGCAGGCCCAGCGCGCCCATAGGCTCCCACAACTCGCGCGGGAAGCGGTCGTTGCGGTCGATCTCGGCGGCGAGGGGGGCGATCTGCTCATCGGCAAAGCGACCCGCCGCCTCGCGGATCATCAGGGCGCTTTCGGTCAGGCCGAAGTCGAAATCGGGCGTGGCGCGCATCTCGGGCATCCTCTGCAAGCTTTTTCGCGTCTAAAGGTATCATCGCAAAACCATCGCTCAAAATTGATTTATCGTGCGCCCTGCGATAGATTTTACCTATGATGAAACGCGCCCATCTCCGCCAGTTCCTTGCCCTCGTCGAAACGGGGAATTTCACTCGCGCGGCAGAGCGCCTTGGCGTGGCGCAGCCGACACTGTCTGCTGCCATTGCCGAGCTTGAGCGCCTTGCCGGGACACGCCTGTTCATGCGCGACAAGCGCCAGGTCCGCCTGACAGATGCGGGCGCCCGTCTCGTCACCCACGCCCGCGCCATAGAGCGCGAATTCCGCGCCGCCGAAGCCGCCTTCGCCGATGCGCCGATCCCGCTTAGTCCCTTGCGTCTGGGCGTTCTGCCTTCCGTGGCCACGCCCATGCTCTCGGGCGTGGTCCGCCGCTTTACCGGTCCACAGCCGCTGAGCCTTTCCGAAGGCACCGACGCAGAACTGCGCCGCAAACTAGGAGAAGGGCAGATCGATGCGATCCTCACGCTCTTGCGCCCCGAAGACGCCGACCGGCCCTCGCTCACGCTGCTGGAAGAAGGCTACCGCCTGCTCATGCCCGAAGGCCACCCCCTTGCCGGAGCCGCGCTGCTCGATGCTCGCGATGTCGCCACCGAGACCATGATCGCCCGCCGCTCCTGCGAGATACTGGGCGAGACCAGTCGCTGGTTCACCCAGCGCGGCGTGCGCCCGCCGTTCTTCCTGCGATCGTCCAACGATGATCGCTGCATCGAGATGGTGAGAGCCGGGATGGGTGTGACAACCGCACCGCAATCGCTGGCGCGGGACGGGGTCGTCGCGGTGCCGCTGGCTGATTACGATTTCAGGCGCACCATCGGGCTGATCGCTGCGCGGGAGCGTCCGGATCTTGTTGTCGATTCAAGTGCGCTGGCTGAAGCCGCGCGTGCCGCTTTTACTTGACCGCGTAGAGCAGGCGGCCCTCACCAAGACGCTCCAGCACGCCGTTGATGTCACTGTTCGAAAAGGCGAAGCAGCCCTGGCTGCGCCCAATCCGCCCCTGTGTCGCCGCCATGTCCTCGCTGACATAGCTTGCCGCGTGGATCACGATGCCGCGTTCGAGCGCGGCGCTGTTGGCATCTTCCAGCCCGATCAGACGACGCGAACGGCCATGCTTGCCGTAGTAGGTCACGCCAGTGAGAAAAGCACCGGGGCTCGATGCGTTCGAGCCGTAGCGGTTCGAAAACCGCTGCACCCAACCGCTGTTGGCCGGGTCAGACCCGCTGCCATGCGAAACGAGGTGCGAGGAGACGACCTTGCCGGCCTCGATGTCGACCAGATGGAACCGCGATTCGCGCGAAGCCTTGCCGAAATCGACCAGTCCGACGAGGTCACGGTGCCGGATATGCGCCCCGTGCGCATCCAGCGCCGCAATCGCGCGCTGCACCAGCAACGGCGGCGTCGGCTGCGCGAAAGGGGAGACTTCCAACTCTTTGGGAGGCGTGACTGCCAGTGCAGGCTGGCCCGATACGGCCATGCTGCCCAGCGTTGCAACCATGGCGCCCAAAAACTGGCGCCGATCAGGAACCATTATGCGAGACCCCAGTTATCATCCATTGGTCCGCAAATTGTATGCACCGCATCACACCTGCAAGTGCTGCAGGGCTCCCTTGCGACGAGCCGTGCATGACCCGCCACCTGCTGAGCCCTGCGCCCCTTCAAGCCCCTTTGACGAGCCTCAGCACTTTCGGGCTGCGGAAGTTCGATGACGAGACCCAGTCCAATGTCTCGTCGACGCGGCTGAACTCCGGCACGACCTTCAGCAGTTCCTCAAAGGCAATCTGCGTCGCCAGCCGTCCGATCATCGATCCGAGGCACGCGTGCACGCCCCCGCCAAAGCCCAGATGCCGCTTCGCCTTGCGGGTGATGTCATAGACGTCCGGGTTCTCGAACATCCGCTCGTCACGATTGGCCGAGCCATAGGCAAGGATCACCGCATCGCCCGCCTTCATCACCTGCCCGTGCAGTTCCACGTCCCGCGTCAGGGTCCGCTTGAAGCGCTGTGCCGAAGTGTTGAACCGCAGCGATTCCTCGATGGCATCGGGGATCAGCGAAGGATCGGCAACCAGCGCCCGCCGCGCTTGCGGATAGTCGGCAAGGTTCAGTCCGAACATCGCCATAAAGCCCGAAAGGCTCTCGATCCCCGCCATGATCAGCGTGGTCACAGTCAGCTGCACTTCCTTGTCGAGCAGCTTCTCGCCGTCGATCTCGGCGGTAATGAAGTTCGACAGCAAGTCGTCGCCCGGATTGGCCTTGCGCGCCTGCACCAGCTTTTCGGCATATTCCGCCATCCAGTGGAATGCGGCGAGGTGTTCAGGGCTCTTCTGCCGCGTCACCGGATCGGTCTGGACCATCAGCACCGCGTTGTGGCGCACCAGGTCCGCATTCTCTTCCGGCAGAGCAAACAGGTAGAACAGCAGATCGACCGTCAACTTCGAGGTGTAGTCCCCCACCAGATCGAACACCGGCTTGTCCGCAATCTCGGCCAGATGCGCCCGCGCCGCTGCGCGCGCCGGTTCGACGATGTGCTCCAGCGCCCGCTTGGTCACTGCCGACTGGATCAGCGCCCGCAGACGGTCATGCCGCGGCGGATCGCTTGACCCGAGCGTCGATCTCGCACGGCCCGGAAACTCGTCGACCAGATTGCCCTTGGCCGAGGAATAGGTACGCCAGTCCTGCAAGGCACCCAGCACATCGGCATAGCGCGAAAGCACCCACTTCCCGGCATCCTCGGACCAGAAGCACGGATATTCATCGCGCAACGTCTTGTAAGCCGGAAACGGATCGGCATCGATGGCCGGGGAATAAGGATCGAAGCGGAACGCTGTACGATCAATCACGGTTGCCATGGCAAGTCTCCTCTCTTGCCGCGGATGATGCCCGGCCGGGGCATTCGAGGCGACGCAGCCTGCGCGCAAATTCTTGCACTTTTCGCGCAACCTGCGACAGTGCGGTCCATGCAGGCGAAAAGCTTCAGTCGCTACACGCTTTACGGAGAACAGGGCATTTCCCTGCCTCCGGAGTTCGTCCACCTTGAACGCATCCGCGATCGCGCCACCTTTCATGAATGGACAATAGAGCCGCACGCTCACCCGCAGATGCTCCAGCTCCTTTTGCTCCAATCCGGCGGCGTCACGCTCCACGGCGAGCAGGCCGAGCATTGCCTCGAAGCCCCCGCGCAGGTGATCGTGCCGCCCTCCTGCGTCCACGCCTTCCGCTTCGACGCAGGGGCCGAGGGGTGGGTCCTCTCGCTCGCCGCCGACCTCGCCAACGATCCGCGCCTGGCAGGCCTGCTGGAAGACCTGCAGCAGATCGGCGGTTCGGCATTGGCCGCTTCCCTTGGTGCCCAGCCGCAGACCATCGAACGTCTCGGCTGGCTTCTCGCAGACCTGTCGCATCAGCTCGGGCAGGGCAATGCGGTCGGCCCGGCCCTGCTGGCGCAAGTCGCGCTGATCCTTGCCATCGCGGCGCAGGCGGCGTCGCACGATCACGGCACCCGCAGTGGAAGCGGGCACGAGCCGCTGGTCGCCCGTTTCCGCACGCTGGCCGAACAGCACTATCGTGATCACCTTCCGATCAGCGAGTATGCCGCCAAGCTTGGCACCACAGCCTCCACGCTGACCCGCGCCACCCGCCTGCTCACCGGCAAGCCGCCGGCCGAGATCCTGCATGACCGCCTTGTCCTCGAAGCCCGCCGCAACCTTGCGTTTTCGGGCGCGAGCATCGCCCAGATCGCCTATGCGCTGGGCTTTTCTGACCCCGCCTACTTCGCCCGCTTCTTCAAGGCTCGCACCGGCCAGACGGCGGGCGCATTCCGCAAGGAGCGGGCATGGGGCATGCCGTCAACGGCTTGACGCAAGCCGCCTGCAATCTGGCGCAGGCCTCTTGTCTATCAAATCAGTTGAGTTATTTTGAGGCTGTCGGGACGTAGACCGAGTCGACCGGCTTTCCGCTTCAGGAGACAGCATCATGACTCAACAACGCTCGTTCGCAGCGGGGCAGGACCCGCTGATCCTTACCGTCCCGGGTCTCGGCAACAGCGGCCCCGGTCACTGGCAGACGCAGTGGGAGCAGGACCTGCCCGACTGCCGCCGCGTCGACCTCGGCCTGTGGGACGATCCGCACCGCAACACTTGGGTCAACAAGATCAACCTTGCGGTCCATCGCTCCGAACGGCCCGTCGTCCTCGTCGCGCACAGCCTCGGCTGCCTCGCCGTCGCGTGGTGGGCAGAGTTCGAAAAGCCCGCCGATGGCAAGGTTCTCGGTGCGCTGCTGGTCGCGCCCCCAGACGTAGAAGTGCGCCCGATCGACCGCCGCCTGACCCGTTTCGCGCCGTTCCCGCACGGCGAACTCCCGTTCCCGTCGATCCTCGTCGCCAGCCGCAACGATCCCTACATGGGCATCGGACAGGCCCGCCATCTGGCGCGCGCATGGGGCAGCGGCTTTGCCGATGCGGGCGAGGTCGGCCACATCAATGCTGAATCCGGACTTGGCGAATGGACGTTCGGCCGCCTGCTGCTCAACCAGCTGCTGCCCAAGCCCATCGCGCTCGAAAGCAGCCAGCGCGCTCCGCTAGGCGCCTTCCACCCCGACCGCGCCTTGCGCCGTCTCGGTGCCTGAACTTTCGACCGGACCTGCATGCGGCACGGTCCGGTCGACCCGGAAGCCATAGCCTTCGCATTGCCACGAGAATCCTGGAGTTTCTTGCCACTCCCAGTCGCCGGGATGCATGTCTGGCCCATCGAGCCTGCGCCATGTCCCATTGTCCGGGAAGCTGGCAAACTGTTTGATTCGCGCGCTGCGCCATGCTGCAAGCGCAAAGACATGGGCCTCCAGCGCCCGGTCCCGACCCTCCCAGTCGATCCACGTGATCGCGTTGTCCTGCGCATAGGCATTGTTGTTGCCCTGCTGGCTGCGCCCGAACTCGTCGCCCGCCGTGAGCATGATCGTGCCGGTTGAAACGAACAGGGTGCCCAGCATCGCGCGCGCATAGGCCGCACGGCGGGCAAGGACTTGCGCATTGTCGGTCGGTCCTTCCACGCCGTTGTTCCAGCTGAAGTTTTCGCCATGCCCATCGCGATTGTCCTCGCCATTGGCGTGGTTGTGGCGCTGCTCGTAAGCCAGCATGTCCGCCAGCGTGAAGCCGTCATGCGCGGCGAGGAAGTTGACCGAACGACAGGCCTTGCCGAACAGGTCGGCTGAGCCAGCGATCCGCGTCGCCAGCACATTCACGCCAGCCTCGCCCTTCCAGAACCGACGAACGTCATCGCGAAATCTATCGTTCCATTCCAGCCAGTTGGGCGGGAAAGCTCCCAGCTGGTATCCGCCAGGACCGATGTCCCAGGGTTCGGCAATCATGGCCCGGTCGGCCAGCAGGGGATCGCCGGCAATCTCGGCAAAGATCGGCGCATCGGCGGCAAAGCCGGGGCTTCGCGCAAGGATCGGCGCCAGATCGAAGCGGAATCCGTCAACGCCGCAGTGCCTGACGAAGTGGCGCAAGGTATCGAGCGCCAGTTCACGCACCGCAGGATTTCCGAAATCCAGCGTGTTGCCGCAGCCGGTATCATTGATCAGCGACCCGTCCGGTGCCTTGGTATAGGCCGCATCGTCCAGCCCGCGCAGCGATATCTCCGGGCCGAGAACGTCGGACTCCCCGCTGTGGTTCAGCACCACGTCGAGAATCACGCCGATGCCATGCGCACGCAGCGCTGCCACCGTATCGCGCAGTTCCGCCACGCCGCCGGGGCACAGGCGCGGATCGAGCGCCATCATGGCAACGGGGTTGTAGCCCCACGCATTCGTCAGGCCGAGCGGGTGCAGGTGCCGCTCGTCGATCCACGCGACGATGGGCATGAGTTCCACCGCCGAGACATGCAGGCGTTTGAGGTGCTTCACCACCGCAGGATGGGCCAGCGCGGCGACTGTGCCCCGCATCGCTTGCGGCACCTCGGGGTGCAGCTTGGTAAAGCCGCGCACGTTGAGTTCGTAGATCAGCCCGCCATGGCGAAAGAGCGGCGCAGCAGGCGCAACGGGCTCAGGCGTGGTGACTATAGCCTTCGGAACAATTGCAGCCGTATCAGCCCCATAGGCCGACAAGCTCACATCGAACGCGAAGGGCTGGTCAAGTTCGAGCGCATAGGGATCGACCAGCAACTTTGCGGGATCGAACCACAGACCGTTCGCGGGATTCCACTCACCCTCAGCGCGATAGCCGTAGCGGGCACCGCGCAAGTCTTGCGCAATTTCGATGGTCCAGTTCTCGCCGTCCCGCGCCATCGCCAAGCGCTGCTCGGCGTCGCCATCAAACAGGCAGAGCGTCAGGGCTTGGGCGCGGGGGGAGCGGACGGTGAAGCGGGTTCGACCGTCCTTGATCTCGACTCCCGGCGTCACGTCACCACATCAGGCGCGGTACGTCCCGTATGGCGGGTTATGCCCGCAATCGCGTCTGCCGCCGCAATCAGGTCGGCCAGCATGTCCGGCGTCTCGCGGTCCAAATCGCCACCGACCGGCTCGTAGCGTTCGAGATAGACCCGCAAGGTCGCACCTTCGGTGCCGGTACCGGACAGGCGAAACACCACGCGCGATCCGCCCGCGAACAGCACGCGCACGCCCTGATTGCTGCTGGTCGAACCATCGACCGGATCGAGGTAGGAGAAGTTGTCTGCCTCGGCAATTTCCAACGTACCGAACGATTTGCCTGGCAGACTTGCCAGCGAACCCTTGAGTTCGTCCATCAGCGCATCGGCCTTGTCGGTGGGCAAGGCCTCATAGTCATGACGGGCATAGTAGTTGCGCCCGAACTTCGCCCAATGCTCGCGCGCCAGTTGGTCCACGCTGATCTTGCGGACGGCAAGAATGTTGAGCCAGAGCAGCACGGCCCACAGCCCGTCCTTCTCGCGCACGTGGTCGCTGCCGGTCCCGGCGCTCTCCTCGCCGCAGATCGTTGCCATCCCGGCATCGAGCAGGTTGCCGAAGAACTTCCACCCCGTCGGCGTCTCGAAGCACGGCAGGCCGAGTGCCTCGGCCACGCGGTCGGCGGCGGCGCTGGTCGGCATCGAGCGGGCAATACCCTTGAGCCCGTTTGCATATCCGGGGGCAAGATGGGCGTTAGCGGCCAGCATGGCGAGGCTGTCGGACGGGGTGACGAAGCGATGCTTGCCGACGATCAGGTTGCGGTCCCCATCACCATCGGAAGCGGCGCCGAAATCGGGTGCGTCCTCGCCGAACATCGTCTCGAACAGTTCGTGCGCATGGACCATGTTCGGATCGGGGTGATGCCCGCCAAAGTCCTCAAGCGGCACGCCGTTGCGCACGGTGCCTTTCGGGAAGCCAAGACGGGTTTCGAGGATTTCGGTGGCGTATGGGCCAGTAACGGCGCTCATCGCGTCGAACGCCATTGTAAAACCAGCCTGAACATTGGCCCGAATAGTATTGAAATCGAACAGCGATTCCATGAGCTCAGCATAGTCGGCCACGGAATCGATCACTTCGACGGTAAGATCGCCAACCTGCGTTGCGCCCACCGTATCGAGATCGACATCGGGCGCATCAACCGTCAGCCAGCGGTCAATCGTCTGGGTCCGGGCATAGATCGCCTCGGTCACGCCCTCGGGCGCGGGGCCGCCGTTGGCGATGTTGTACTTGATCCCGAAGTCCTCGTCCGGCCCGCCGGGGTTGTGGCTGGCGGAAAGGATCAGGCCGCCAGACGCGCCATACTTGCGGATCACGTTGGATGCGGCTGGCGTCGAGAGGATACCGCCTTGCCCCACCAGCACTTTACCGTAGCCATTGGCAGCGGCAATGCGGATGGTCTGCTGGATCACCGTGCGGTTGTGGTAGCGTCCGTCTCCGCCGACGACGAGCGTGCTGCCGGGGCTCCGCTCCACCACGTCAAACACCGCCTGGATGAAGTTTTCCGCGTAGTTAGCCTGCTGGAAAACTTTCACTTTCTTGCGCAGGCCGGAAGTGCCGGGCTTCTGCCCTGCATAAGGTGTCGACGCAACGGTACGGGTCATTGGTCCTCCGCGATCAGGCTGGCATAGAGATCCGCATAGGCCTTGCCCGAGCGGCTCCACGAGAAATCGGTCTTCATCCCGGCGCGCTGTATCGCCAGCCAGATATCCTTTTGCCCATAAAGCGTTACAGTCCGACTGATCGCGTCGGCAAGGCTCGCGTAATTGACGCCATCAAACTGCACCCCAGTCGCCACGCCGCCCATCACCGCCGCCAGATTGGCATCGATCACGGTGTCGGCGAGGCCCCCGGTGCGCGAAACCACCGGAACGCAGCCATAGGCGAGGCCATAGAGTTGGGTGAGGCCGCAAGGCTCAAAGCGCGAAGGCACCAGAATCGCGTCTCCGCCACCCTGCATGCGGTGGGAAAGCCCCTCGTCATAACCGATGCGCACGCCGACTTTGCCGGGGTGGCGCAGGGCGGCGGCGTGGAACGCGTTCTCCATGGCCTTGTCGCCCGAGCCGAGGAGGGCGAGGCGTCCGCCGAGGCCGACGAGGTGATCGATGCACTCCAGCAGGACGTCGATGCCCTTCTGCCAGGTGAGGCGGGTGATGGCGATGAAGAGGGGGCCGTCGCCCTCGTCGAGTCCGAACTCTGCCTCCAGCGCGCGCTTGTTGGTTACCCGTTTGCCCAGGGAGAGTTGCCCGTTTGCCTTCGAGAGTTGCCCGTATGCCTCGGAGAGTTGGAGATCGGTCGCAGGGTTCCACTGGGCAGTGTCGATCCCGTTGACGATACCCCTCACGCGATCGCCGCGACTGACGATAAGTCCCTCAAGTCCCATGCCAAATTCGGCCGTTCGTATCTCGCGGGCATAGGTCGGGCTGACCGTGGTGATCATGCTCGCGGCCTCGAGCCCCGCTTTCAGGAAGCCGACGCCGCCATGATACTCCACCCCGTCCATCGCCCAGGCCTGAGCCGGGAGGCCGAGCGCGGGGAACAGGTCCGCGCTATAGTGGCCCTGGAACGCCATGTTGTGGATGGTCATGACCGAGGGGATGCGCTTGCCTCCGGCGGGCAGGGCGAAACGCAGGTAGGCCAGCGTCATTGCCGCCTGCCAGTCGTGCGCGTGTACGACGTTGAATCGTTTGCCTTTTACCGCGCCGCCAGCGACATCGGCAGCCGCTCTGGCGAAGGCCGCGAAACGGCGCCAGTTGTCCGCCCAGTCGCGTCCTGAGCTGTCGACATAGGGGCCGCCATCGCGCTGGAAATAGGCGGGAGCGTCAACGACCAGCAAAGGATGCCCGTCGATCTTGCCACCCACCAAGCGTGCCTTCTCGCCCAGCAGGCTGTCCCACGCATGCACGGCGCGGGGGCGGGAAAGTGCTTTCATGACAGCGGGATAGCCGGGGAGGATGGTCGTCATCTCCACCCCGTGCGGGGCCACTGCCGAAGGCAGCGCACCCGCCACGTCGGCCAAGCCGCCGGTCTTGATCAGCGGCACGGCCTCGGAGGCGACGGAGAAGACTTTCACGCTCATGCCAGCTGGTCGATCATCCGCTTGGTAATCAGGCAAACGCCGCTGTCAGTGCGGCGGAAGCGCTTGGCATCGAGGATCGGGTCTTCGCCGACGACGAGGCCTTCGGGGATGCGCACGCCGGAATCGAGGATCACGCGGCTGAGCCGCGCGCCACGGCCGATGTTGCAATAGGGCAGGATGACGGCTTCCTCGCACGAGGAGAACGAGCCCATCTTTACGCCGGTAAACAACAGGCTGCGCTTGGCGACGGCTCCCGAGACGATGCAATCCTGGCTGATCAGCGAGGAGATCGCCATGCCGCGGCGACCATCCTCGTCATGCACGAACTTGGCGGGGGCGGCGATGATCTGGTCGGTCCAGATCGGCCAGTCGCGGTCGTACATGTTGAGCTTGGGCACAACGTCGGTCAGGTCGAGATTGGCTTCGAAGTAGGCATCCAGCGTGCCGACATCGCGCCAGTATTCCTCGATTTCCTCGGCTGCGCGGATGCAGGAATTGGTGAAGCGGTGGGCGACCGCCTTGCCGTTCTTGACGATCTTGGGGATGATGTCGTTGCCGAAATCGCGGCTCGAATTGGGATCGTCGGCATCTTCCTGCAGCATCTTGAACAGGAACTTCGTTTCGAACACGTAGATGCCCATCGAGGCCAGAGCCATCTCCTCGTTGCCGGGGATACCTGGAGGATTGGCAGGCTTTTCAATGAAATCGGTGATTGAATCGGTCTTGTCGACCGCCATGACGCCGAAGCCGGTGGCTTCCATCCGGGGCACGACGAGGCAGCCGATCGTCACGTCTGCGCCGCTTTCCACGTGCTGGCGGAGCATCAATTCGTAGTCCATCTTGTAGATGTGGTCGCCCGCAAGGATGACCATGTACTTGGGCGCGTAGGAGGCGATGATGTCGATGTTCTGGAACACGGCATCGGCGGTGCCTTCGTACCAGTGATCCTCCGAAACGCGCTGTGATGCGGGGAGGATGTCGAAGCTTTCGTTGCGTTCGGGGCGCATGAAGTTCCACGCGCGCTGCATGTGGCGGATCAGCGAGTGCGCCTTGTACTGCGTGGCGACGCCGATGCGGCGAATGCCCGAGTTGATCGCATTGGACAGCGCAAAGTCGATGATGCGCGATTTGCCGCCGAAATAGACCGCAGGCTTCGCGCGGTTATCGGTCAGTTCCTTCAACCGGCTGCCACGGCCACCGGCAAGGACATACGCCATCGCATCGCGCGCCAGCGGCTGAGAGTAAGTTTCGCGCATCCCCTGTTCTCCGTCCTCTTTTCTAACCTTCGAATTCCAGCATGAGCGTGGCCAATGGCGGGAGCACGACGAATGCCGCGCCGCCTTCTGCCGTGACCTGCCCGAGATTGCCGATGCCGCTGCCGCCATAGTCCTGCGCATCGCTGTTTAGCACTTCGCGCCATGCGCCATCGTGGGGCAGGGGCAGGCGGTAGCTGTCGTGGACTTGCGGCGTCATGTTGCAGATCACCGCCACCGGCTTTGCTCCCGGCGCCTTCCGCACCCAGGCGAAGACCGACCCTTGCGCATCGTCGACTACCAGCCACTCGAAGCCTTCGCCCTCGCAATCGCGGGCGTGGAGAGCAGGGCGGGTGGTGTAGATGCGGTTGAGATCGCGCACCCAGCGGCGCACGCCTTCGTGTGCGGGGGCGTTGAGCAGATCCCAGTCGAGCGAGCGGGCTTCGCTCCATTCGCGGCGCTGGGCGAACTCTTGTCCCATGAACAGCAGCTTCTTGCCGGGATAGCCCCACATCATGCCGTAGTAGGCGCGCAGGTTGGCGAACTTCTGCCAGTCATCGCCGCTCATCTTGGCGAGGAGCGAGCCCTTGCCGTGGACCACTTCATCATGGCTCAGCGGCAGGACGAAGTTCTCGCTGAAGGCATAAGTCAGGCCGAAGGTGATTTCGTTGTGGTGGTAACGGCGGTGGATCGGATCACGCGCCATGTACTGGAGCGTGTCGTGCATGAAGCCCATGTTCCACTTGAAGCCGAAGCCCAGATGCTCACGCGGGGCTTCGGCGAAGGCGGGCTTGCTGACGCCGGGCCATGAGGTCGATTCCTCGGCGATGGTCAGGAAGCCGGGATGGCTGGCGTAGACCGCGCGGTTCATCGCCTTCAGAAACTCGACCGCTTCCCAGTTCTCGCGACCGCCTTCCTCGTTGGGGATCCATTCTCCCGCCTTGCGCGAGTAATCGCGGTAGAGCATCGAGGCGACGGCATCCACGCGCAACCCGTCGACGTGGTAGCGTTCGGCCCAGAACAGGGCGTTGTTGACGAGGAAGCTGACGACCTCGCGGCGGCCGAAGTTGTAGATCAGCGTGTTCCAATCGGGGTGGAAGCCGAGGCGCGGATCTTCGTGTTCGTAAAGGGCGGTGCCGTCGAATCGGACAAGGCCGTGTTCGTCGGTCGGGAAGTGTGCGGGCACCCAGTCGATCAGGACCGAGACGCCTGCGCGATGCGCACCATCGACGAAGCGGGCAAAGCCTTCTGGCGGGCCGAAGCGTGCCGACGGGGCATAGAGGCCGGTGGTCTGGTAGCCCCATGACGGGTCGTAAGGGTGTTCGGAGACGGGCAGGAACTCTATATGGGTGAAGCCCATCTCGGTGACATAGGGGATCAGGCGATCGGCCAGTTCGTCCCAGGTGTAGAAGCCCTCGTCGTGCGGCTTCTGCCACGATCCGGGGTGGACCTCGTAGATCGACATGGGCTGACGGCGGGCGTCGATGCTCGCCCAGTGGGCGCGGTGGTCGGCATCGCCCCAGTCCATCTTGACCGGATGGGCGGTGATCGAGGCCGTGCTAGGGCGGAACTCGGCGGCTTGCGCGAAGGGGTCGGCCTTGAGGGGCAGGACGGTGCCGTCCGCGCTGACGACGCGATATTTGTAAGTGCGATGTTCGCCGATGTCCGGGATAAACACTTCCCAGACGCCGATATCGACCCGGCGGCGCATCGGGTGGCGGCGGGCGTCCCAATCGTTGAAATCGCCGACGACGCTGACAAGCTGCGCGTTGGGTGCCCAGACGGCGAAGTGGACGCCGCTTGCGCCTTCATGCTCGATCAGATGGGCGCCCATCTTGTCGAACAGGCGCAGGTGGGTGCCCTCGGCGATCAGGAGATCGTCCAGCGGGCCAAGGACGGGGCCGAACGAGTAAGGGTCTGTCACCAGCCATTCGTGCGCGCCCGCCTTGCAGGCATAGCGAACGGGCTGGCGGGGGCCGGTGACTTTGCCTTCGAACAGCCCGCGCCCATCAACGCGCACCAGTTTGCCCAGCTTCTTGCCCGAGAGCGACCAGGCCACGGCCTCTTGCGCGCCGGGCATGACGGCACGGGCGAATGCGCCGTCCGGCCCTTCGTGGATGCCGAGAAGCGAGAAAGGATCGGCGTGCGTCCCGTCCAGAAGGGCTTCGATGGCGCTCGCCGGTGGTTTCATTGCGGTCGTCAGACCCCCCAGATATCGCGGGCATATTCGCCGATCGTGCGATCGGACGAGAACCAGCCTACGTTGGCGATGTTACGGATAGCCGAAGCGCGCCATGCCGCCTGCTGTTCCCAGCGGCGATCAATGTTGCGCTGAGCGGCGTGGTAGCTGTCAAAATCGGCGGCGACCATGAACCAGTCGTGGTCGTAGATGCCGCCCATCAGGCCCTTGTAGCGGTCCGGATCGTCGGGCGAGAACACGCCGGTGGCGATGGCGGCAAGGGCCTGCTGCAATTCACGCGAGCTTTCGATCACTTCGCGGGGATTGTAGCCGTTGGCGCGCTTGTCTTCGACTTCATCGGCGGTGAGGCCGAAGATCTCGATATTGGCATCGCCGACATGGTCCTTGATCTCGATATTCGCGCCATCGAGCGTGCCGATGGTGAGTGCGCCGTTGAGGGCGAACTTCATGTTGCCGGTGCCTGAGGCTTCCATCCCCGCAGTGGAGATCTGTTCGGACAGGTCTGCGGCCGGGATGATCTTCTCGGCAAGGCTGACGTTGTAGTTCGGCACGAACACGACCTTGAGCAGTCCGCCGACCGAAGGATCGGAATTGACGCGGCGGGCGATGTCGTTGGCCAGTTTGATGATCAGCTTGGCGTTGTGATAGCTGGACGCGGCCTTGCCGCCGAAGATCTTCACGCGCGGCACCCAGTCGCGTTCGGGGTGGCTGCGGATCTGGTCGTAGAGCGCGACGGTTTCGACCAGGTTGAGCAACTGGCGCTTGTATTCGTGGATGCGCTTGATCTGGACGTCGAACAGGGCGTCGGGATCGAGGCGGACGCCCATCAGTTCCTTGATGTGCTTGGCGAGAGCGATCTTGTTGGAGCGCTTGACCTCGGCAATGCGCTCACCCAGCGGCGCGTCATCCGCGAGCGCGTTGAGGTCAGACAGCTTTGCGGCATCGTCGAGGAAGGCGGGGCCGATGGCGTCCTTGAGGACCGAGGTCAGGCCGGGATTGCACTGCTGCAGCCAGCGGCGCGGGGTGACGCCGTTGGTCTTGTTGTTGATGCGGTTGGGGTAAAGCTTGTGCAGGTCGGAGAAGACGGTGGTCTTCATCAGATCGGTGTGGAGCGCTGCCACGCCGTTGACGCTGTGGGCGCCCGAGAACGCAAGATTGGCCATGCGCACGCGGCGTTCGCCACCTTCGTCGATCAGGCTGATTGCGGCGATTGCGGCATCGTCCATCCCGGCTTTGCGCGCCTCGCGCAGGACGCGGCTGTTGATCGCGTAGACGATCTGCATGTGGCGCGGCAGCAGACGCTCGAACAGCGGCAGCGGCCAGGATTCGAGCGCTTCGGGCAGTAGCGTGTGGTTGGTGTAGGCAACGGTGGCCTTGGTGACTTCCCACGCTTCGTTGAATTCGAGGCCGTGGACATCGACCATCAGGCGCATCAGTTCGGCAACGGCAACGGCAGGGTGCGTGTCGTTGAGCTGGATCGCGGCCTTGTCGGGCAGGGTGCGGATGTCGCCATGGAACTGGACGTGGCGGCGAACGATGTCCTGGATCGAGGCAGAGGTGAAGAAGTACTCCTGCCGCAGGCGCAACTCCTGTCCGGCGGGGGTTGAGTCAGCCGGGTAGAGCACGCGGACGAGACTGTCGGCGCGGACCTGCTCGGCCATGGCGCCCATGTGGTCACCGGCGTTGAAGGCATCGAGGCGCAGCGGATCGAAGGCGTGGGCGGTCCACAGGCGCAGCGTGTTGACGCGCTTGCCGCGCCAGCCGACGACAGGCGTGTCGACCGCGCTTGCCTCGACCTTTTCGGCGGGGCGCCATTCGACGCCGTCGCCGGTCTCGACCACTTCGCCGCCGAAGCCGATGATGTAGGCGCTTTCGCGGCGGTCGAATTCCCAGGGGTTGCCGTGGGAGAGCCAGGTCTCGGGCAGTTCCACCTGCCAGCCATCGTCGATCCGCTGGCGGAACATGCCATTAACGTAGCGGATGCCATAGCCGTAGGCGGGGATGCCGAGGCTGGCGAGGCTTTCCATGAAGCAGGCGGCGAGGCGGCCCAAACCGCCGTTGCCCAGCGCTGCGTCAGGTTCGAGGTTTTCGAGTGCGGCAAGGTCAAACCCGTGCTCGCGCAGGGCCTTTTCCATGTCGCGGGTCAGGCCCATGTTAGAAAGGGCATCGCGCAGCAGGCGACCGATCAGGAACTCGAGGCTGAGGTAATAGACCCGCTTGCCGCCCTTCTCGTAAGTCTCGCGGGTGGATTCCATCCACTGATCGATGATCGCATCGCGCAGGGTGAGAACCGTGGCCGTGTACCAGTCGTGTGGCTTTGCAGCCCGCTCGTCCTTGCCGACGCGATGACGCAGCACGTCGATGATCTTCGCGTCGATCTCGCTGGCTCTGGAATTCGTATCGAGGCTCATGCGCCAAGTTCCACCCTGTTTGGCGCGAGGTTCCGACGAGAATTCATCGCCGCATGCCCGTGCCCGTTGCACCGGCCTTTCCATGCCAAGCGCCGAGTTGTTGCACCGCGCGGCTTGCTACCGGTCGGCTTCAGGCTGCATGACCTTGCATCGAACTCCCGCAGCAATGGGTAGGCCAGCCTGCCCATGATGGGCAAGCGGCGATTGCGTGCGCCAACTCTTGCAGCAGATTTGCCTGATCGCATGCCCCACCGACCATTCTTGTCGAGCGGCTTCTAGGCGGTATGTCGTTCGCTGTCGGCCAGAATACGTCTGCGCATCAGAGCATGCGGCGCAAGACATTGTCCTTGATGACGAAATGGTGATGCAAGGCCGCGGCAATGTGCAGCACAACCAGGCCAGCCATGAGGAAGCCTAGCACTTCGTGGCCCTCATGCGCGGCATCGGCGAGGGCAGAGCCCTTGGCGACGGCAAGCTTGGGCCAGTCGAACAGGCCGTAGATCGATAGGGGGTATTTGCCAGCCGACGAAAAGATCCAACCGGTCAGCGGGACGATCAGCATGAGAGAGTAGAGCGCAACGTGCGTGACCCTCGCGATCTTGCGTTGCAGGCTACCCATCGTGCTTGGCCAGTCGGGCATGGTCCAGGTGAAGCGCCAGCCGAGACGACCCAGCGAAAGCAGCAGGATCAGTATGCCGGTTGCCTTGTGCGCGGGGAACGGCTGCCAGATGTCTTCAATCGCATCTCCGGCAATCCCGGTGACGAGGTTGAAGATGACCATCGCGGCGATCACGAGATGAAAGGCGCGGGCTACCGCGTTGTAGCGTACCAATTGATCGTTTGCCGCCAGTGTCGCCATCGTGAATCCCCGATTCCTGCTTCCGCGAGGACTTTAGGGCTGCGGACTGGATTCGTCACGCGCGTAGAGTGCGTTGCGTCGCCAACTCCAGTTGCGTCGCCAACTCCAACGGTAGCATTTCAAATTATGACAGGCGTCAAGGAATGCCATGCGGCATTTGACGTATGTCCTCTCGTGCACTGCAAAAAATATGGTGTCGGCAGAAACCATAGTTCGTGAGGGAACATGACAACGCCGCGTCTCACACAAGTCGAGCCTGCAGTCGTCCACAAGATGGCTTCGATGCTCAAGAGCCAGAAGCCCGAAGTGATCCAGAACCACTTCGGAATCGGCCTCAACACATGGGTCAAGCTGCGCGAGGGGAAGGCGATCCGTCACTCTGTGGCAGAACGGCTGTTGCAGCGCCTGCAGCGCGACCAGCTTATTTGAACGCTCACATACCTGCTGCGCAAACCGAGGGCAGGGCTTGAGTTTGTTTCCGTTGCAGTGCACAAACCGTAAGTGCCCCATACAACAACACGGGCACGCGAGGTCGTTGCAATGGTCACTTTCCGTGAGGGCGGAAACAGACTGATCAAGAAAGCGGGCGCTTTGTTGCGCCTGCGCTCCTCGCAGACCGGTTGCGATGTCGAGGATCTGCGAGCAAGACTTGCTGCGGCCGAGGCCGCCAATAGCGCAAAGAGCCGCTTTCTCGCCAACGTTAGCCACGAAATCCGCTCGCCCCTCAACGCCATTTATGGCTACGCTCAACTGGTGGAGCGAGGGGCGGGCGTCGATCCGCAAGACGCGGCGCGGGTGATCCGCCGGAGCGCAGAGCACCTGACGAACCTTGTCGAAGGACTGCTCGATATCGCATCGGTCGAGCAGGGCGTGGTGCGTATCGACAATGGCGTGATCCGTATCGGCGCGCTGGTGGAGCAGGTGGCCGAGATGTTTGCGCCACTGGCAACGCAGAAGGGGCTGGCGTTCTCATGCGAGTTGCCAGACCGGCTGCCCGAGTTCGTGCGCATGGACGAGCGGCGGGTGCGGCAGGCCTTGATCAATCTGGTCTCCAATGCGGTGAAGTTCACACCGACGGGCGCGATACGGCTTGTGCTCAAGTGGTCAGGCCAGATCGCGACTTTCGAGGTGCACGATACCGGGCCAGGCATTGCACCCGAACGCCAGGAGCGGATATTTGCACCCTATGAGCGGGCCGATGTCGATGGCGAAGCGGAGCGTGCCGGCGCAGGCCTTGGCCTGGCGATCACAAGTGCGGTGGTGCGCATGCTTGGCGGCGAGCTAACGCTTGAAAGCCGGGTAGGCGAGGGTAGCTGCTTCAGCATCCGTCTGATGGCCCCGCAGGTGTCTGGCATGGTCGAGCGCGCCAACGAACGCACGCGACCGGTGGGCTACCATGGCGCACGTCGTTCGATTCTGCTGATTGACGACGATCTCGACCACCTGAGCGTCCTGCGGACGACCTTGACGGAAGTGGGCTTCGAGGTTTCGCAGGCCAGCGACGGGCAGACCGCAATCGCTCTTGCCGAACAAGGGCGGTTCGATGCCGTGATCTGCGACGTGAGCATGCCGGGCATGAGCGGGTGGCAGGTTGCTGCACATCTTCGTGCTCTCCATGGTCGCTCGCTTGCCATACTGATGCTGTCGGCCAATGCGTTCGAGCGGCACGGCCAGTCAGGACGCGAAGCTGACCATGATGCGTTCCTGCTCAAACCGGTTGAGCTGGGGGCATTGATCGATTCCCTTGGCCGGCACTTGAGCCTGGAGTGGATCAACGCGGACAGTGGAGATTGCCGGCGGCGCGCCACGCTCTTGCGCAGTGGCGAGGGCATCACCGCAGCAGCGCGCGAGCATGCCGAGCGACTCAAATCGCTTGTGCGCATCGGTCATGTGCGCGCACTTGAAGGCGAGATCAGGAATCTGGAGCAGGCCGACCCTGCAGCGGCCCCCCTGGCTGCCAAACTTTACGAATGCCTCGACCGGTTCGATCTTGCCGCGATGGGGCGCATGCTTGAGGAGTTGCCCGATGAGTGGCGTTAGCGCACGGCGCGATACCGTTCTCGTCGTGGACGACGAGCCGGATTCGCTGCGCTTCCTGACCGATACGTTGGAGGGGGCGGGCATCACCGTGCTCGTGGCGATTTCGGGCACGGCCGCGCTCGACCTGCTTGAACACATCACGCCCGACCTCATCCTGATGGATGCGGTCATGCCTGGGATCGACGGCTTCGAAACAACTGCGCGGATCAAGGCACGGCCGGAACTTGTGCACGTGCCGGTAATGTTCATGACCGGGCTCACCGAGAGCGAGCATGTCATCGAGGGGTTCGAGGTCGGTGGGGTCGATTACCTGCGCAAGCCTGTGAACGTGCACGAACTGCTCGCCCGCGTTCGCGTCCATCTGGGCCATGCGCGAGCGATGCAAGCTGGCGCTGCGGGCCTTGATGCGACCGGACGGTTGATGATGGCGACCGACACGCAGGGCTCGCTGCTGTGGTGCACGCCGCTGGCTGAGCAGGCGATCAGTCGCGTCAGCCCGGGTTGGAACAAGGAGCAGGGGCCTCTGCCCGATATCCTGCGTGGACCGTTGACGCGTCTGATCGGGCGCAATGCCTTGGGGGCGACGGCGCGGATCGAGCAGGAAGAAGGTGCCCTCGAGCTGGTGGTTATTGCCCAGTACCGTGAGACTGAAGTCCTTATCCGCCTCAACGAGCTCAACCCGAGGGCTGACGTGGGCAAGCTGCAGCAGCGCCTTGCGCTGACGGACCGCGAGGCCGAAGTCCTGCTGTGGATCAGCTATGGCAAGTCCAACGGCATGATTTCCGAGGTCCTCGCGATCAGCCCGCGCACAGTGCAAAAGCACCTCGAGCGGATCTACGAAAAGCTCGGCGTTGAAACGCGCGCTGCAGCTGCCGCCGTGGCGATCAAGGTGCTGGGCACCTGATGCGACAACGCCGGCCGGGAGGGGCATGCCTCCACGTCCGGCGCTGGGCGTGCATGCCTTGGATCGTCGCGCGTCCAGGGAACGGCGCGCGCTGATCGGCGGGGCATCAACCTTGGCGCATCAGCGGCGTGCCATGGTTCCGCTACGAGCGGCCTGAGCCAGTTCCTGCACCATCGGTTCGACGCTGGCGATGGCAACACGGCGGCACTGGTAATCAGGCATCGGCGTGGTGATCATGCGATCCGATGGATCGCAGGCTTCGGCAGCGGCGTCGGCGATGCGATTGCGCAGGCGACGCATGTCGGAAGGCCGGGTCAGGTCGAGGCCGTCGGCCGAAACGGAGATGTTCACGGTCTGGGGAGCGGGAGCGGCGAATGCAATCTGCGGCGCAGACAGCAAGCCGACCGCCGCGGTGGCGGCGAAAAGGATCTTCATGGGGTATTCTCCTGCGTATTGTCTTTTTGGTGAAGGCCGTTTGCTGACCTCCCCTTTTATTTTGGACCGCCGGGTTTGCCCCGCTTGTTCGATCCATGCATAAAATAGACCTCAGTCAGGCTTTGAACAAGCACATTTGGTGCGGAAAGCGTTGGTTTTCAGGGGTTTTGGCTTGTGCCGTGCAGCAATTTGAATGCCATTGAAACCAGCTCTGTTCTGCAATGAAAGAGCCCGTTGCCTGACCGACTTAGGACAGGTGTTCAAATTTATGGCCGATGTCAGCGAGTTGCAGGCGGGCCTGCGACGCTGCTGCCTGACAGACGCTGCTCGGGTACTCCTTGCCGATTGCTCCCGGTGCACTGCAGCATCCTGGACGAACTTTTTTGCAGTGATCGGTCAAGAAGGGGCAGCTTGGTGCGCCAAGCAGAATCGTTCAGTGTCGTTCCGGGAGAATTTGCATGGAAAAGATGCTGGCCCTTCTGGTGCACGAACTCGCCGAAGACCTTCGCGGGATGGGTCTTGTGGAACTGCCGGTTCCGCAAGTTGGTCCGGGAGAAGTCCTCGTCAGGATCGAGGCTGCCGCTCTGGGCTTTCCGGACCTGCTGATGACGCGTGGTGGTTATCAGGCCAAGCCACCACTTCCGTTCGTCCCCGGCATGGAGGCGGCCGGAATTGTAGTCGAGGCGGCAGCGGGAAGTCGGTGGCGAGTGGGAGATCGCGTGATCGCGGGCGGGCTGACTGGCGGCGTCGCGCAATACGGCGTGTTCGCTGACGACGCTTTGATTCAGCTGCCGGAATGCCTGTCGATGGCACAGGGCGCATCGTTGCGGGCGGCGTATCTGACGGCATGGGTCGCCCTTGTTCGTCGTGGGCAGGCCCAGGCGGGTGAATGGTTGCTGGTGCATGGGGCGGCAGGGGGCGTCGGACTCGCCGCTGTGGACTTGGGCAAGGCATTGGGTTTGCGGGTCATCGCGGTCGCGTCGTCCGAGTCGAAGCGTGAGGCGATCGCCCGGCTTTATGGACCCGCGCATGTAATCGACGGGAGCGCAGGCTTTCGCGAACAGGTTCTGGCGCTGACCGACGGCCGCGGCGCAGATCTCATCTTCGATCCTGTCGGCGGGGATGTCTTTGACGAGTCGACCAGATGCATCGCCTTCGACGGGCGTCTTCTGGTAATCGGCTTTGCGGCGGGGCGCATTCCCCAAGTTGGCGCCAACATACCGCTGATAAAGGGATTTTCCGTTGTGGGGGTTCGCGCAGGCGAATATGGCAGGCGCTTCCCGGAGAGAGGCGCCGAGAATCTGGAGAGCATCCGCAAACTGGCGTCGGATTGTGTCATCATGCCGCATGTGCATGCCTGCTTCGCCTTGGCGGACTGGGCAAAGGCCTATCGCGCCATGGAATCACGCAGTGTGATCGGGCGAAGCGTGATTGTTCCCCAAGGCTGATTGCCCGCTATCTTCAGGCTTTCAGAGCAAAAAAATGGGCCGCACCGTTGCCGGGCGGCCCTGAAAAGTTTGGGAGAGGATGCCTGAAAGGCCTGACCGAAATGGGCTCGGGCCGGGTTTTGTGCAAGTGCGAAAGATACGTACGCAGTTGCAATAAATGCAACTAGCCGTTCTGGCACTAACCGCTCATGCCCAGGATGGGCAGAGGATATTTGCCAAGAAATTAGGATAATACAGCTTGTTGGGCTTCGTTTCGAGGCAAGCTTTGACGTGCCCTTTCGAATGCATTTCCTGCACAAAAGAACAGGGGGCATCCGCCCTGATTTCGCCAGTTGCGAGGCAAATCTGAAATTGCTATAGATCATAACAGATAGGGAGAGCTGACATGCAATTCGAACGCATCAACCCCATGACCGGTGCTGTCGCTTCAACCGCCGAGGCGATGCAGGCATCTGACATTCCGGCGATTGCGGCCAAGGCTGGCGCTGCCTTTTCGGCCTGGGCCGCAATGGGGCCGAACGCGCGCCGTGCCGTGCTGATGAAGGCCGCAAGTGCGCTTGAGGCGAAGGCCGATGCCTTTGTCGAGGCTATGATGGGCGAGATCGGCGCAACCAAGGGCTGGGCGCTGTTCAATCTCGGCCTCGCGGCCTCGATGGTTCGTGAGGCGGCCGCGCTTACCACCCAGATTTCGGGCGAAGTCATTCCGTCCGACAAGCCGGGTTGCTTGGCGATGGCTCTGCGCGCACCGGTTGGCGTGATTCTCGGCATCGCGCCGTGGAATGCGCCGATCATCCTTGGCGTGCGTGCGATCGCCGTGCCTCTGGCCTGCGGCAATGCCGTTATCCTCAAGGCATCTGAACAATGCCCGCGCACCCACGCGCTGATCATCGAGGCCTTTGCCGAGGCGGGCTTCCCGGAAGGTGTGGTCAACGTCGTCACCAATGCGCCGAAGGACGCGGCTGATGTCGTCGGCGCGCTGATCGACGCCAAGGACGTGAAGCGGATCAACTTCACCGGCTCGACCGCAGTCGGCCGGATTATCGCCAAGCGCGCTGCCGAGCACCTCAAGCCCTGCCTGCTCGAACTGGGCGGCAAGGCTCCGCTGATCGTGCTGGAAGATGCTGACCTTGATGAGGCCGTGAAGGCCGCCGCGTTTGGTGCCTTCATGAACCAGGGCCAGATCTGCATGTCGACCGAGCGGATCATCGTCGTCGATGCTGTGGCCGATGCCTTTGCCGAGAAGTTCAAGGCCAAGGTTGCCACGCTTGCGGTGGGCGACCCCCGTGAAGGTACGACGCCGCTCGGCGCTGTTGTCGATGCGAAGACCGTGGCGCATTGCCAGAGCCTGATCGACGATGCCGTAGCCAAGGGTGCCAAAGTTCTGACAGGCGGCGAAACTACGCACAACGTGCTGATGCCCGCGCATGTCGTTGATGGCGTGACGCAGGACATGAAGCTGTTCCGCGATGAAAGCTTCGGTCCGGTCGTTGGCGTGATCCGGGCGCGTGACGAGGCGCATGCGGTCGAACTGGCCAACGACACCGAATATGGCCTGTCGGCCGCTGTGTTCACGCGTGACACCGCACGCGGACTTCGCGTTGCCCGCCAGATCAAGTCCGGCATCTGCCACGTGAATGGCCCGACCGTGCACGACGAGGCGCAGATGCCCTTCGGCGGCGTGGGCGCATCCGGTTACGGCCGCTTCGGGGGCAAGGCCGGGATCGACAGCTTCACCGAACTGCGCTGGATCACGATGGAAACCGAGCCCGGACACTTCCCGATCTGACGCCATTTCCCGATCTGAACTGACACGATTACCCTAGAGGAACGACCATGACCGAAAAGCAGAAGATCGAGCGCGCGGAAGAAGACACCGTCGCTTTCACCGTCGAAGACGGCATTGCCTGGGTGAAGTTCAACCGCCCAGAGAAGCGCAATTGCATGAGCCCCAAGCTCAATCGCCGGATGAAGGCGGTGCTTGAGGAACTGGAGTTCCGCGAAGACGTGAAGGTGCTGGTGCTGACCGGCGAGGGCGATGCCTGGACCGCCGGCATGGACCTTCAGGAATACTTCCGCGAGAACGAAGCCAAGGGTCTTGGCGCGGTGCGCCAGTCGCAGCGTGAAAGCTATGGTTGGTTCGAGCGCCTGCGCTGGTACGAGAAGCCGACCGTTGCCATGATCAACGGCTGGTGCTTTGGCGGTGGCTACGGCCCGCTGTTCGGTTGCGACATCGCGATCGCTTCGGAAGACGCGCAGTTCGGGCTTTCCGAAATCAACTGGGGCATCCTGCCGGGCGGTGGTGCTTCGAAGGTGGCGCAGGAACTGATGCCTTTCCGCAAGGCGATGTACCACGCCATGATGGGCGAAAACCTCACCGGCAAGCAGGCCGAGGAGCAGGGACTGGTGACGGAAGCCGTCCCGGCGGACCGTCTGAAGGCCCGTGTGCTGGAAATCTGTGAGGCGCTCAAGAAGAAGGACGGCCACGCCCTTCGTGCCACCAAGTGGACTGTCCGCCGCATGGTCGACATGACCTACGACAATGGCCTCGAATACCAGATCCGCGCGCAGGAAGCGCTGCACAGCTTTGGCGGTGCAGCGGCTCGCAAGGAAGCGACGCGCCAGTTCCTCGACGAGAAGAGCTTCAAGCCTGGTCTCGGCACGTTCGATACGAGCAAGGTCAAGGCGTGATCTTTCAAGCCTGATGGTAATCACGGAAGACCCCGGTCGCTGAAGCGTCCGGGGCCTTTGCGTTTTGAAATGTCATGTGAAAGCTGTTGCCAGCGCAGGGTGTTGCGGCCAGCTATGCGACAAAGGAGTCGCACTCATGGCTGTGAAGTTGAGAATTGCCCTCGCTGCATCGGTAGCGCTTTCGATGCCTGCTGTTGCCAAGGAAGCGGCATATCCCAAAGCTGAAACGCAGGTCCTCGATCTGGCGCAGAAGGCCATCGCCATCCGTTCGGTGCGGGGTGAGGGCAACAAGACAATCGATGTGGCGAAGTTGTTCGGCGATGCGCTCGTGGCAGGCGGCTGGAGCGCATCTGACATCGAAATCACGCCGATCGACGACACAGCCTATTTCATTGCAACGTGGAAAGGCACGAACCCGGCGCTCAAGCCTCTGGTCATCTCGGGCCACATGGATGTGGTGGAGGCCAAGCGCGAGGACTGGGAGCGCGATCCCTTCGTACCTGTGGTCGAGAACGGCATCCTCTACGGCCGCGGTGCAAGCGACATGAAGTTCGACGGCGCACTGGCGCTGTCGACCCTGATTGAGCTGCGCCGGCAGGGTTACAAGCCGAAGCGTACGATCGTCATCGAGTTTTCCGGTGACGAAGAAACGACGATGAAGACCAGCGCGATCATCGCCGAGAAGCTTAAGAACGCTGAACTGGTGATCAATGTCGACGGTGGTGGTGGAGCGCTAGACGAGGTAACCGGCAAGCCGCTTTACTGGACCTGGCAGGGTGCCGAAAAGACTTACGCGGATTACCGGCTTGAGGTGACCAACCCGGGCGGCCACAGCTCGGCACCACGGCCGGACAACGCCATCGTCCAGCTTTCGCAGGCCTTGGTGAAGGTCGGGGCGTACAAGTTCAAGGCCGAGCAGAACCAAATTACCAAGGGCTATTTCGAGAAGGCGGCTGCATTTACCGATCGGCCGGAGATCGCTGCGGCCATGCGCGCCTTCGCGGCCAATCCTGCGGATGAAAAGGCCTTGGCAACCTTGCGCGCCGACCCTTCGATGGTGGGCAAGGTCGGGACGACGTGCGTGCCGACCATGCTGGGCGGTGGCCATGCCGAGAATGCGCTGCCGCAACGTGCCTTTGCCAATATCAACTGCCGCATCTTCCCCGGCCATTCCAAGGAAGCCATCATGGCGGAACTGGCTGGCGTGATCGGTGATCCTGCAGTCAAGATCACCGACGTGACGGCTGGTTCGGTCGCCACGCCAGCATCGCCGGTGCGGGCCGACGTCGTGGCTGCGGTTTCGAAAGCCATGAGCAAGGCCTATCCCGGCGTGCCGCTCATCCCGTCACAGGCTTCGGGCGCTTCGGACTCGATGTGGTTCCGCGCGCTGGGCGTGCCAAGCTATGGCCTGAGCCCGTCGTTCTCCAAGGACTCGGAAGACTTCTCGCACGGGTTGAACGAGCGGACGCGGCTGTCCAATATCCGCCCCGGCATCACCTATTACCTCAGCCTGATCACCGATCTCACGAAATGATCGTGGCGAGGAAGTCGCGGGCAATGTCTCGCGCTTCCTCGGCCGTGAAGCATCCGGGTGAGAGGCAGAGTTCAAGCCAGAGTCCGTCGACCAAGGCGGTGATGGCGATCGCGTGACGTCGCTGGTTGTGCTGCGGCACGCTGCAATCGTCCAGCAAGGCTTCAAGCCGGGCAAGGTAGCCTGCATATTGTTCGTCGTGCTGACGGGCGATGTCCTTGCGTGCGGTGACAAGGCTCCAGAATGCGATCCAGGTGGCGAGGAGCGCAGGGTCCGCGATGGGCGGTGCGAAGGAAGCAGTGACGAAGGCTTCGAGCCGGTCCTTCGGAGCAGGACCGGCAGCGTTCACGGCACCATCAAGCGCCTCGGCAACGCGCCGATCTACATGATCGTAGGTTGCCGCGACCAACGCATCCACACCACCGAAGTAGTGACCAACGAGACCGACGGATGCTCCCGCTTCCTGCGCGATCGCGCGAACGCTGGCCCCTGCGGCTCCGCTGCGCGCGAGGACGCGGGCGCAGGCCTTTATCAGGCTGAGCCGCCGGGCATCGGGTTCCGTACGGCGAAAGGCGGGGGAGGATTCTGCTTCGCTCATCTCTTGAACATTCTGCCCGTTGTTGTACGATTGTTCAACAAGCAAATCTGGATTCGGGCATATGGGCGATCTCTCCGGGGCATTCCGGCACATCTCATCGGACGAAGTCGATCCGGATGCGGACTGGAGCCTGCCGGGCTGGCTCTATACCGATCCCGAGTATTTCGGCGTGGAGATGGAAAGGGTGATCCGCCCTTCGTGGCAGATCGTCTGCCACGAAAGCGACATCGCCCAGCCGGGTGAATACCGCACGCTGGATTATCTGGGCGAAAGCGTGATTGCGATCCGGGGCGATGATGGCGTGATCCGCGCTTTTGCCAACGTCTGCCGCCACCGCGCCATGCGTCTGGTCGAGGGACCTTCCGGTTGCGCAAAAAAGCTGGTCTGCCCTTATCACGCCTGGACATTCGAGCCGGATGGGCGGCTTTCAGGCGTGCCGATGAAGTCGGACTATCCGGCGCTGAAGCTTGAAGAGAACGGGCTCGTGGCTGTCTCGGTCGAGATCTGGCGCGGCTTCGTCTTCGTGCGGCTGGTCGATGGTGGCTTTCCGAGCGTGGCCGAGATGATGGCGCCGTTCGAGGAGGAGGTTGCGCCATATCGTTTCGAGGACATGCGGCGGATCGGCGACGTGCGCCTGCGCGAGCGGCAGGTGAACTGGAAGAACGTTGGCGACAACTATTCGGACAATCTGCACATTCCGGTGGCGCATGATGGCCTGACGCGCATCTTCGGCAAGTCCTACGAGATTTCGGACCATGGCTGGGCTGACCGGATGAAGGGTGATCTGGTCGAGAAGCCCTCCGCAAATTTCTGGGAACGGTTCTATCAGGCGCACCTGCCCGAAGTGCCGCACCTCTCGAAGGAGTCGCAGCGCCGCTGGCTCTATTACAAGCTCTGGCCGAACATTGCGTTCGACATCTACGCCGACCAGATCGACTTCATGCAGTGGCTGCCGTTGACGCCAACGACAACGGTGCTGCGCGAGATGTGCTACGCGCTGCCAGATGCCTTTACTCCTGAAGGAAAACGCCGGGAGATGAAGCTGGTCCGCTATGCCAACTGGCGGATCAATCGGGTGGTCAACAAGGAAGACACCTGGCTGATCGAGCGTATCCAGCAGGGCATGGCCTCGCAGACTTATGGCGCTGGGCCAATCGGACGGAGCGAGGTCTGCCTGCGCAGCTTTGCCCGCAAGATCCGCGCGATCACGCCCGAGGCACGCCTGCACAGGGCACCTCCGGCCGGTTGGTCGAAGAAGTAATCACGAGAATTTTCGGGGAGTTACCGCATGTCCAACCGTTACGACGCTCTCATCATCGGTGGCGGCCATAATGGCCTTGTCTGCGCCTTCTACCTTGCCAAGGCGGGGATGAAGGTGCGCGTGCTGGAGCGGCGCGATATAGTCGGCGGCGCAGCGGTGACCGAGGAGTTCCATCCCGGCTTCCGCAATTCTACCGCGAGCTACACCGTCAGCCTGCTGCGGCCCAAGGTGATCGCGGACATGAAGCTGCACGATTATGGCTATCGCGTGATCGAGCGGACGATCAGCAACTTCTTCCCGTTCCCTGATACCTACCTGAAACTTGGTGGCGGCCCGGGCCGCACCGAAGCGGAGTTCGCGCGCTTTTCCAAGAAGGACGCCGAGGCTTATCCCAAGTACGACGCTGCGCTGGAGAAGGTCGCCAACGTGCTGCGCGAAATTTCGCTGCAGACGCCACCGAACGTCGGTGGAGGGATGGCTGCGCTGAAGTCTGCCGCGATGCAGGGCTGGCCGATTGCCAAGCTGGACATCGCCACGCAGCGTGATCTGCTCGACATCTTCACCAAGTCCGCCCGCGATTTTCTCGATGGCTGGTTCGAGGACGATCACGTGAAGTCCGCCTTCGCGTTCGATGCGGTGGTTGGCAACTACGCGGGCGTTTCCACGCCGGGCAGCGCCTACGTGCTGCTGCACCACGTGTTCGGCGAAGTGAACGGCAAGCTGGGCGCATGGGGCCACTCGGTTGGCGGCATGGGTGCGATCACCCAGGCGATGGCCAAGGCCTGTGCCGACGTGGGCGTGGAAATCAGCCTTGAGGCGCCGGTCTCCAAGGTGCTGGTGAACAATGGCAAGGCCGCTGGCGTGAAGCTTGAAGGTGGCGAGGAGCTCTATGCGCCGATCATCGCTGCGAATGTCGGCCCAGCGCTGCTTTACCGCCAACTGGTCGATTCCTCGGATCTCGATGAGGATTTCAACCGTCGGATGAAGAGCTACAAGACCGGATCAGGCACGTTCCGCATGAACGTGGCGCTATCCGAGCTGCCCGATTTCACCGTGCTGCCGGGCAAGGCGCAGGCCGAGCACCACACCGCCGGGATCATCATCGCGCCGGGCATGGACTACATGGATCAGGCCTTCATCGATGCGCAGCAGCACGGCTGGTCGAAGAAGCCAATCGTCGAGATCAAGATTCCGAGCACAGTGGACGACAGCCTCGCACCTCCGGGACAGCATGTGGCCAGCCTGTTCTGCCAGCAGTTCGATCCGAACGTTGATTGGGACAAGCACCGCGAGAAGGTGGCCGATCTGATCATCGATACGGTCACCGAACATGCGCCAAACTTCAAGGGCAGCATCATCGCGCGGCAGATCCATTCGCCGCTCGATCTGGAGCGCAAGTTCGGGCTGATCGGGGGCGATATCTTCCACGGCACGATGGGCCTCGACCAACTGTGGGCTGCGCGTCCGGTGCTGGGGCATGCCGACTACCGTTCGCCGATCAAGGGCCTTTACATGTGCGGTTCGGGCACGCATCCCGGCGGCGGTGTGACCGGTGCGCCGGGGCACAATGCAGCGGCCGAGATCATCCGGGATCGCTCGATGCTGTGGAAGCTGCTGCATCGCGCCTGATTAGCAGGTACACCGGCAAGCCCAACGCGATGAAGCCCGCGCCATAGGTGAGGGCTTCGAGGCCAAGGCCCCATGCCGCCCAGCCAATGAACGCCGCTCCGACCAGCGCTGCGCCGACAAGGACGCGCTCGTCGGGGAGCAGGCGCACGGCGGCGAGCATGGCGATGAAGTACGACAGCATGCCCGCCGCAAGGCTCACCGATGCGATGAAGGCGAACAGATCGCCCATCCCGCGGCCGTAGTTCAGCAGGGTCACCACGCTCAACAGGACGCTCGACACGACGTGCGAGCGGACAGGCGTGCCGCGTGCGCCCTCGACCGCGAACCAACGGGGAAACACGCCACCTCGTGCCATCGCCCAAGGAACTTCGCCCTGTAGAAGGATGAAACCGTTGAGCGTGCCGAATGCGCTGATTGCGGCGAACACGGCTACGATCTGGCCCATGCCCGATCCGAAGAACTTGGCGAGGAAATCGGCGACGGGGGCGGGGGAGGCGGCAGCTTCGGCCATGGGCATGTAGAGTGCGAAGGCACCCGAGATGCCCATGTACACGAGTCCCGTAAGTACAACGCCGATCAGCGTTGCGCGCGGAACGACCGTACTGGCGTTTTCCACCTTGTCAGCCGGAACAGTGGCGGATTCGAGGCCGAGGAAGCCCCAGAAGGTGAGGCCCGCTGCCGTTGCAACCACGCCGCCGGAGAGGGCAACGGCAGGCTGGTCAACCGGAGGCGCGCCACTCACCAGCAGCCAGACGGCAAGGCCGCTGAGGCCCGCGAGGGGCACTAGCTTGAGCGCTGTGGTCACCACCGAAACATCGCCCGCAGCGCGAACGCCGCGGATGTTGACCAGCGTCAGCAGCCAGACGCAGCCCACCGAGAGCAGGGCAGGCACGGCGGGCGTCTTGCCGATCCATGGGAAGAGCAGGCTGAGATTGCTCACCACTGCCACGGCAACGGCACCGTTGCCCGCCCAGAGCATGGTCCAGTAGGACCAAGCCGTCACGAAGCCGAGGATCGGACCGAACGCCGACTGCGCATAAGCATAAGGCCCGCCCGCAAGCGGCAGACGCGCGCCCATACGGGCGAAACTGAAAGCGAGACAGAGTGCTCCGCCAAGCGTTACGGCCCAGCCGATCAACTGGTTGTAACCAAGCGGGGCGAGCGTTGCCGGCAGGATGTAGATCCCCGAGCCGATCATGTTGCCGACGACCAGCGCGAGCGTCATCCAGAAACCTAAGCCGCGTTTGTGCGAGGGCATTTGCAGTTCTCCGGAAACGACACTTGTGAAGAGTAACGCTTGATCGCGAGCCGTCACCATGTTTGTGATGCGCACAATGGCCAACGTCACCACATCCCCCCGCCGCGCTGCCGCACCTGCCTATGATCCGCGCCTGGTCCGTGCGGCCGTCGCGATGAACGAGAACGATCTGCCGACGGCAGAGCCCTTGCTGCGTTCGCTTCTTAAGGACGATCCATTCGATGTTCGCGCGATCCGTCTTTTTGCCGAGTTGGCAGGACGTATCGGGCGTTATGCCGATGCGGAAAACCTTTTGCGGCGCGCCATTGAACTTGCCCCGCAATTCACGCCTGCACGCGCCAATCTCGCGCTGGTTCTCTATCGCACCAATCGCGCGCCCGAAGCGCTGGAGGAACTGGCCAAGGTCACGGCTGACGATCCGGACAACGTCGGCCATGCCAATCTGCAGGCCGCTGCCTATGGCCGTCTCGGCGAGTTCGATGAGGCGCTGGCGCTTTACGAGCAGGTCCTGCAACAAGCGCCGAACCAGCCGCGCGTGTGGATGAGCTATGGCCACATGCTCAAGACCGTGGGGCGGCAGGCTGATGGTATCGCCGCCTATCGCAAGGCAATCGAGCTATTGCCTGTGCTCGGCGAGGCCTGGTGGAGCCTTGCCAATCTCAAGACTGTGAAGTTCTCGGATGACGACATTGCCGCGATGCAAGCTGCGCTGAAGCGCGATGATCTGACGCCCGAAGACCGCTGGCACCTTGATTTCTCGCTTGGCAAGGCGTTCGAGGACCGGGGCGAGGCAGAGGCTGCGTTTCGTCACTATGCCGCGGGCAACGAACTGCGACGTCGCAGGATGCCTTACAAGGCTGAAGATACAACCGAAAGTGTCGACGCTGCGATCGCAACATTCACGCCCGCGTTGCTTACAAGGCTTGCAGGACAAGGCTGTCCGGCACCCGACCCGATATTCGTGCTCGGAATGCCGCGCGCCGGATCGACTCTCGTCGAGCAGATCCTTGCCAGCCATTCGCAAGTCGAAGGCACCAGCGAGCTTTCCGATATCGGCTTCCTCGCGCGCAACATTGATGGCTATCCGGCTGCACTGGCCGGTCTGCCGTCGGGTGAGTTGCTTAAGCGGGGTGAAGCCTACCTTGCGCGCACGCGCGTGCAGCGCCATACCTCGCGCCCGTTGTTCATCGACAAGATGCCCAACAACTGGCTGCATGTGCCATTCATCCACCTGATCCTGCCGAATGCGAAGATCGTGGACGCGCGAAGGCATCCGCTCGCCTGCTGCTTTTCGAACTTCAAGCAGCACTTCGCGAGAGGGCAGGGCTTCAGCTATTCGCTCGACGACATGGGGCGCTACTACCGTGATTATGTGCGAGCCATGGCGCATTATGATCGTGTCCTGCCGGGCGTTGTGCATCGCGTGATCTATGAGCGAATGGTGGATGACACGGAAGCGGAAGTGCGTGCCTTGCTGCAGCATTGCAGTCTCCCGTTCGAGGAAGCCTGCCTCGCGTTCCATCAGACCGAACGGGCCGTACGCACGGCAAGCTCGGAGCAGGTGCGCCGTCCGATCTTCCGCGAAGGCACCGAGGCTTGGAAGCCGTTCGGACCTTGGCTCGAGCCGCTCAAGACTGCGCTGGGCGAAGTGCTTGATTGCTATCCGGACGCGCCTCGTAACTTCTGAACCAACATCGTTGTAAATTAGCCACGCCGCTGAGTTAACAATCGTTTCCCGCGCCATGCGGCTTGACGATCCGCCCTGCTGCGGAGCAGCATTGCGTCGCAAAACAGAAACATGAGGGTACATTCTGCCATGCGCCGGAATTCCAAGACCAACCGCAATGGACGATTTGCGCGGCTGCTGCTTCTTGCAGGCACTGCGATCAGTATGCCTGCCATGGCGCAGGAAGCACAGTCGGAGGCGACCGACTCAGATCCCAACGTGATCATCGTGACGGCACAGAAGCGCAGCGAAAACCTGCAGAACGTGCCGATCTCCATTCAGGCGCTTGGCACGCAGAAGCTCGAGCAGCTCGGCGTTGCCAGCTTCACCGACTACGCGCAGCAACTGCCCGCAGTTACTTTCCAGGCGCTCGGTGGCACGCCCGGTACCAATGTCGTGTATATGCGTGGCGTTGCATCGGGCGGTGATGGTAACCACTCCGGCTCGCTGCCTTCGGTTGGCGTCTATCTTGACGAACAGCCCGTCACCACGATCGGCGGCAACCTTGACGTTCACGTCTATGATATCGCCCGCATTGAAAGCCTCTCCGGGCCGCAGGGCACGCTCTACGGCGCATCGTCCGAAGCCGGCACGATCCGCATCATCACCAACAAGCCCGACACCAGCAGCTTCTATGGCAGCGTCGATGGCGAGGTGAACACCGTCAACAAGGGCGGGCAGGGCTACAAGTTCGAAGGCATGATCAACGCGCCGATCTCGTCGTCGGCGGCGTTCCGCATTGTCGGCTGGTATCAGCGCGACGCCGGTTTCATTGACAACGTTCCGGGTACGCGCACGTTCTGCGGTACGCCCACCCGCGATGCAGATGACAATATCGACGGCTGCATCAAGGATGGCATCAGCGTAAACAATGCAGCCTTCGTAAAGAAGGACTACAACTACACCGATATCTACGGCGGTCGCGCGGCGCTCAAGGTCGATTTGGACGAGAACTGGACGGTCACCCCGCAGTTCATGTACCAGGAAACCAAAAGCCGCGGCTCCTACGGTTTCGATCCCTCGGTCGGTGACCTCCAGGTCCAGCACTTCTTCCCGGAATTCCGCAACGACAAGTTCTGGCAGGCGGCGCTGACCATCGAAGGCAAGTTCGGCAACTGGGACGTGACCTATGCCGGTGCTTACCTCGATCGCAAGACCTTCCAGTCGAGCGACTATACTGATTACTCGGAAGCGTATGACTCGCTGTACCAATCGTACGGAGGCCTCGCCAACTACTTCTATTATCAGGATTCTCTCGGCAACACGATTGATCCGCGACAGAAGGTCATCGGCACGGATCACTTCAAGAAGCTGAGCCAGGAGTTCCGCGTATCCTCGCCGCAGAGCGAGCCGTTCCGGTTCGTCGGTGGTCTGTTCTATCAGTACCAGTCGAACCTGATCCATCAGGATTACCAGATCGCCAACCTTGGACCGCTCCTCTCGGTCAATGGTCAGCCCGGCACATTGTGGCTCACGCAGCAGAAGCGCGTCGATCAGGACTATGCCGCTTTCGGCGAGTTCAGCCTCGATGTTTCGCCCACGGTCACGCTGACCGCCGGCGGCCGCGTGTTCATCTACGACAACACGCTGGTCGGCTTCTTCGGGTTCGGACGTAATCCTGCCTTCATCCAGGGCGCGGACGACAATCCTCCGCCCAACGCTGCGGGCTCTTCGCGCACCGGCGTGGCAGCTTGCTTCACCCAGTCGGGCCTCCGCCTGCGTGATGCCCAGCTTGCCGGGCAGACGGACACGACGCTGCTTCCGGCCGAAGTGGCAGGCGGCCCGTGCACCAACCTTGGCGTGTTCACGACCGACGGCGTCAAGCCGGTCAAGGCATCGGGCACTGGTGGCACCTACCGCTTCAACGCGACGTGGAAGCCGAACAGCGATATCCTTGCTTACGCGACGGTTTCGCGCGGGTTCCGTCCCGGCGGCATCAACCGTCGAGGCGATTTCGGTGCCTATCAGCCCGATTACCTCACCAACTACGAGATCGGCTTCAAGACGACGTTGGCCAATGGCTTGGTTCGGCTGAACGGGGCTATCTACCAGCAGGACTGGAAGAACTTCCAGTTCGCCTACCTTGGCCCCAACAGCTTCACGATCATCACCAACGGACCGAATGCCCGCATTCGTGGCTTTGATATCGATGCGTCGCTGTCGCTGGACAGGTTGAGCCTGAACGTCTCGGGCGCCTATGCCGATGCGAAGATCAGGAACAATCTTTGCGCTGCGGTAGACCCGACCTTTACCTGTTCGGACCCCGACAACAGCATCAGCGCTCCCGCGGGCACGCGCCTGCCGATCACGCCGCAGTGGAAGATGAGCGGTACGGCGCGCTACACCGTTCCGATGGGGGCTGGGAAAGTTTACGGGCAGGTCAACGCCACTTACCAGGGTTCGGCAAGCTCGGACCTTCGTGTCGACTTTGCTGCGGCTCAGGGCAGGCTTCCGGCCTTTGCGCAGGTCAACCTCGCAATCGGCGCGGAATGGTCGACCTACTCCATCGAAGCATTCGTCCGGAACCTTGCGGATGAGCGTGGGCAGCTTTCGCGCTTCGTACAGTGCGGTGCCTGCACCCAGCGGCCCTACATCGTGCCCAACACGCCACGCACATTCGGCGTGCGTGCCGGTGCGAAGTTCTGATGCGATGAAGATATGTGGTTGAGCCTGGTGCGGATCAGTTCCGCCCGGGCTCGCCCATCCTGACCAGCGCAGCCAAGGTTGAAGTCACCGGTGCCGCGATGCCTCCAGTCTGCGCTGCTTTGACGATTTCACCGTTGATCGCGTCAATCTCGGTCAGCCGGCCTGCCAGACGATCCTGCAGCATCGAGGGCTTGTGCGCCTTGTGATTGGCGAGCGCGAAGTCCGTCTTGGCCAGCAGTCGCGCACGATCCATGGCAATGCCCTTGGTGGCAGCAACGGCGATGGTTTCGTCGATGACGGCAGTCGCAATGCTGCGGCCTTCCTGTGTATCTAGCCCGCCAACCGGCAGATTCAGGATCGTGGATAGCGCATTCAGCGCTGCATTGAACGCCGCCTTTTCCCAAATGGTGGCAAGCACTTGCGAATCATGTTGCGCCCCCATGCGTGCAGCATTGAGTAACTCCACCGCAGTCCGGGCTGACGCTTCACCCGCCGGATCGAAGGCTCCAAGCCACACATGACCCGTGCCGTGTGCCGCGACGCCATTCGGCGGCGCAAAATCGGCAGGCCAATCGGTCACTCCGGCAATCACGTTTGCAGGAGAGAATACTTCTGCGATGGCTTCGGCGTTGCCCAGACCGTTTTGCAGGGTCAGAGCGCAGCATGCGCCATCGGCCAGGTGAGCTACCGACGCGATGGCAGCGCGACTGTGCATCGCCTTGGTGAACAGCAGTACCAGATCTGCGCCGTCGGTGTCCGCTGCCATACAGGCCTTCACCTTGACGACATGCTCGCCTGTCTCGTCGTGCAAATGGATTCCTTGGTCGGCAATGATGCTGAGCCGTTCACGATCAACGTCCACCACCGTCACTTCGCTGCCAGACAGTGCCAGGCGAGCAGCGAAGAGACATCCCATCGCTCCAGCGCCGACGACAACAACTCTCTCCATCGTGGAAATTCCCTCACGTACGTGCATGTGCGCGCGAGTATCCCGACCGTGGAGAAGTCAGGTCAACCCTGTCCATCTCGCAAAAGCGGAAAATGTCGGACAAACTGGGTGGCGGCTTCGGGCAAAATGCCAGAGCGGCGACGGTGCAGGCTGAAGCGGCGGTTCATGGCCAGTTCCGGAATTGCGAGTTTCCGAACGGTGCCATTGGCGATGTGAGGCGAGAGCAGGGGCTCTGGCAACCAACACAGGAGTTCGCTGCGCGAGGCAACCGCGATCATCGCTTCGACCGAACTGCTCTCCGCCACGATCCGCGGAGCAGGCATGCCTGATCGCTCGACAAGTTCTTCAAACAGGGTGCGTGGCGTGAAGGCAGGACCCGGCATAACCCAGCCGCAGGCGAGGGCGTCGCGCAAGCTTGCGGTCGTCGGCAATGGATGGTTTGCGGCACAGAAAACCGCAAAGGAGTCGGTGTAGTCGCATTGTCCAACTGTGCTCACGTCTCGGTGCGATAGCGGTCGGGACGTGATGGCGAGGTCGATTCGCCGGGTGAGCAACGCTTCGAGCAATTCGCCGTCCACCGCCTCAATCATCTCGAATGTGAGCAGCGGTGTCTCGGCGAGTACCCGTCCGACCGTTTCGGCAACCAGCGTGCGCTGCACGGCGGCAACCGCCCCGATGCGTACGGTGCCGCGCCTGAGTCCGCCTAATGCGGCCAATTCGTCGCGCGTGTTCTGCATCTCGCCGATCAGGTGGCGAACGTGAGGAAGCATCAGCCGTCCGGCTTCGGTGAGCGCCATGCCCTTGCCACCGCGCTCGAACAACCGGTGTCCAAGGCGCTGCTCCATCGCCTGGACCTGACGGCTGAGAGAGGGCTGCGTGAGGTTTACAACGCGGGCTGCGCGACCGAGGCTTCCGGTCTCCGCAATGGCGAGAAAGGCGCGAAGTTGGCGTTCGTCAAAATTCATGCGCAAAACGTATGACTTTGCCTGAAGAATGCAATTGTTTCGCAAGGGCTGCAGGTTCACTCTCCGGCACAATCAAAAAGCGGGGAGAGTCATGCTGACAGTGCGCGCCGTAACCATTGGCCTCTTGCGAGAACTCGGGATGACGACGGTGTTCGGCAATCCGGGCTCCACGGAATTGCCGATGTTCCGGGACTTTCCAGCCGACTTCCGTTACGTCATGGGCCTTCAGGAAAGCGTCGTGCTCGGCATGGCCGATGGCTATGCGCAAGGCACCGGGCGGGCGGCAATCGTCAATCTGCATAGCTCTGCCGGCGTGGGCCATGCTCTGGGCAACCTGTTCACCGCGTTCAAGAACCAGACCCCGCTCGTAGTGACGGCCGGTCAGCAGGCGCGCTCGATCCTGCCATACGAGCCGTTCCTGTTTGCCGAGCGAGCCGCGGAGTTTCCACGTCCGTTCGTCAAATGGTCTTGCGAACCCGCGCGGGCCGAGGATGTGCCCGCCGCGATCCATCGCGCATGGCTGGTTGCGATGGAGCCGCCCTGCGGGCCGACGTTCGTCTCGATCCCCATCGATGACTGGGACCGTGAATGCGAGCCGTTTACCCCGCGCAAGGTCTTCGCTGCGCGTCAGGCAGATGGTGCAGCCATAGCGTCCTGCGCCAAGGGTCTGGCAGCCGCGAAACGGCCTGCGATTGTCGTCGGTGCCGGTGTGGCGCGGGACGGCGCGTGGGATGATGTCATTGCACTGGCGGAGCAGCAGAATGCTTCGGTCTGGGTCGCACCGATGTCGGCCCGTTGCAGTTTCCCCGAGGATCACCCACTGTTTGCAGGCTTTCTCACGGCAGGACGTAAGGCGATCGTTGAAGCGCTCTCCCACTACGATTTCGTTCTGGCGCTGGGGGGGCCGATGAGCCTTTACCACGTCGAGGGGCAGGGGCGGCATGTTCCCGAAACGTGCGAAGTCTGGCTGATCGGCGACAACCATGTTCATGCCGCATGGGCACCGGCAGGCACTGCCATCGTCGCAGGATGCAAGGATGCGGTTGCGGCACTGCTGGCGAAAGCCGGAAATCCTGTTCGCCCCGAGCCAGCCCCCCGCAATCCCGCGCCGCTGCTCGACGGCAGGGCGATGACGGACGCTTACGTCCTGCAGCGCCTAGCTGCCCTTCGCACGCCCGAGAGCGTGATCGTCGAAGAGGCGCCATCGAGCCGTGGGCCGATGCACGATTTTCTGCCCATCCTGCGCAAGGACACGTTCTACACTACGGCAAGCGGAGGGCTGGGCCACGGTCTTCCCGCTGCGGTAGGCATGGCCATGGCCAGGCCGCATGACAAGGTGATTGCGGTGTTGGGCGACGGGTCTGCAATGTATGCGATCCAGGGCCTCCATGCAGCGGTCCAGCACGGCCTGTCCGTCAGCTTCATCGTGATCAAGAACAACCGTTACGAAGCGCTCCACCACTTCGGTCGCCACTTCGGCATGCAGGAACTTGTCGGCACCAAATTTCCTGAACTCGATTTCTGCAAGCTGGCCGAGGGCCACGGCGTGGCCGCTCGACGAGCAACAGACGCTGCGGCACTGGACGATGCGCTGGCATGGTCGCTCGGTGCCTCGGGTCCAACTCTCGTGGAAGCAGTTGTGCTATGACCTTGTCCCTCGCAGACCTCATTGATGACCGTCCTGACGAGGGCGTGTTCCGCGTCAGTCGCGCAATCTTCACCGACCAGCGCGTGTTCGAGGCCGAGATGCGCCATCTGTTCGAAGGTGGTTGGATATTCCTCGGCCTCGAGAGTCAGGCACCGGAGCCGCACGATTTCTTCACCACCCTTGCCGGGCGCGTGCCGGTCATGGTCCAGCGCGATGGCGAGGGTATCCTGCGGGCCTTCGTGAATTCCTGCCCGCACAAGGGCGCTCGACTGGCGCAGTTACGGCAGGGCAATGCTCGCTTGCACGTTTGCCCTTATCACAGCTGGAGCTTCGACAGCGCAGGACGCAACAAGGCGGTGAAGTGGAAGTCGGCTGGCTGCTATTCCGAAGCATTCGATCGCGATGATCACGGCCTCGCAGTGCTTCCGCGCTTCGAGAATTATCGGGGGTTCCTTTTCGGCAGTCTGGTCTCCGACGTTCCAACCCTGACTGACTATCTCGGCGAGGCGGCCAAGCTGCTCGATCTCGTGGCGGATCAGAGCGACGAAGGTATGGAACTGGTTCCAGGGCAGGTGACCTTTACTTACGAGGCAAACTGGAAGCTTCAGCTCGAGAATTGCTCGGACGCCTATCACTTCACCTCGGCGCATCCCTCGTACATCCGCGTGCTGGAGCGACGGCAGAAGGAACTTAGCGAAGACGTCGTCGCTTCCGTCTGGGAGAACAGCGACTACTGGAAAGAGGACACGCAGGGCGTTGGCGGCGGCAGTTTCAGCTTTGCCAACGGGCATGTGCTGAACTGGGGCGTGTTCGGCGTGACACCGGCGATCCCGCTCTACGAACGTGCCGCGCAGCTTGCCGAGCGACACGGGGAAGGCAAGCGCGACTGGATGTTCAACATGCGCAACCTCACGATCTTCCCCAACCTTCAGGTTGCAGAGAACGCATCGAGCCAATTGCGGGTGATCCGTCCGTTGGCGCCGGGTCTCACCGAAATGCGAACATGGTGCATTGCCCCCAAGGGCGAGGGCGCCGCCGCTCGCCGCCAGCGCATCCGTCAGTACGAGGACTTCTTCAACCCCACCGGCATGGCCACGCCTGACGACACGGTGTCATACGAGAACTGCCAGATCGGCTTTGCTGCAGCCGTCGAGCCATGGCTTCAAGGATACGCCCGCGGCATGACCGCAAGCGTCGCGGGCGGAAACCGCTTTGCCGACCGCATCGACCTGTTCCCGGAACGCAGCGTGCTTGCGGACTCACAGTTGTGTGATGAGACTCTGTATCACAGCTACTATCGCGCATGGGCACGCCGGATGGCCGGGGAATTCGCAGCATGAGTGGCGCGCTGACCCGCAGCGAAGCCGAGGACCTCCTCTACCGCGAGGCCATGTTGATCGACGCAAGCCGTTTCGCCGAGTGGCTCGAACTGTTCACGGCCGACGCCGAATTCTGGATGCCCGCATGGCGCGATGAGGTAACGCCGACGCAAGACCCCGATCGCGAGCTGTCGCTGATATACTACAAGGGGCGGCGCAATCTCGAGGACCGGGTCATGCGCCTTACCTCGGGCCTGTCGACCGCTTCGGCCCCGCTACCCCGCGTTGTCCATCAGGTGACGAACGTGCGTGTCACGGGGGAGGGGGAAGTGTCGGCGGCGTTCACCTGCCATCGCTTCGATGTGCGGATGAACCGCTCGGACTGCTTCTTCGGCCGCTACGAGTATCGACTGGTTCGACTGGACAACTCGTGGCGGATCGCGCGCAAGAAGATCATTCTTCTCAATGACACAATCCCCACGGTGGTGGACATCAATGCGATCTGATCAGACGATGACGTCTGCGACCGGCACGTAGTCATAGCCCAGTTCGCGGGCGACAGCTTCGTATGTAACCTTGCCTTCGTGGACGTTAAGGCCGGCCGCAAGGTTCGGATCAGCACGCAGAGCAGCCTTCCACCTCTTGTCGGCAATGCGCAAGGCGTGAGGCAGGGTGACGTTGTTCAGCGCGTAAGTGCTGGTCCGGGCGACCGCGCCCGGCATGTTCGCGACGCAATAGTGAACGACGCCATCGACGACATAAGTCGGCTCGGCATGGGTTGTCGCCTTTGAAGTTTCGAAGCAACCGCCCTGGTCGATCGCCACGTCGACGAGCACCGAACCCGGCTTCATCGTTGAAAGCATGTCCCGCGTAACCAGCTTCGGTGCTGCGGCACCGGGGATCAGCACCGCACCGATTACCAGATCCGCTTCGGCCACCAGCGAAGCCAGCGCGGCCTTGCCCGAATAAAGCGTGCGGGCGCGGCCTTCGAAGTGATTGTCAAGCTTTTCAAGCACGTCCGGATCGCGGTCGAGGATGGTCACTTCCGCGCCGAGGCCGACGGCCATCTGCGCAGCGTTGAAACCGACGACACCTCCACCGATCACCACGACCTTGCCAGGCAACACGCCGGGAACGCCACCAAGCAGGACGCCGCGCCCGCCATGCGCCTTCTCGAGCGCAGTGGCTCCGGCCTGAATCGCCATGCGTCCAGCAACCTGGCTCATCGGCTTGAGCAGGGGAAGGGCGTTGCCTGCACCGGTCACGGTTTCATAGGCGATGGCCGTCACGCCGGATTTCACTAGGTCGGCAGTCTGTTCAGGATCGGGTGCGAGGTGCAGGTAGGTGTATAGGATCTGGCCCTTGCGCAGCATCGCGCGTTCGACGGCTTGCGGCTCTTTGACCTTCACGATCATCTCGCAGCCATCAAACACGACCCGCGCATCAGCCTTGATAGCTGCGCCGGCCGCTTCGTAATCGGCGTCGCTCGCACCTATGCCATTGCCCGCGCCCGTTTCGACCCAAACTTCGTGGCCATGTGCGACGAGTTCACGCACGCTTTCCGGTGTCAGACCGACGCGGTATTCGTGGTTCTTGATTTCCTTTACGGTGCCGACGCGCATGGAACGCTCCTGAGGATCGAGTTCTACCAGATGACGCAAGATTATCCCGGCGGTTCCGGCAGTTCTTGTCTATTTTGGCGTTTGCCTGCGGCATGAACGGTGATATTTCCCAGAATATTGCTTATAATCGGTAAGTTTTTGCATGGACCGTGCTGACATTGCCCTGCTTGAAGCGCTGCAGAGCGACTCGTCGCTGTCAATTTCTGAACTGGCAGAAAAGGTCGCGCTGTCCTCCTCAGCCTGTCATCGCCGGATCAAGGCGCTCGAGCAGTCAGGCGTCATTGCGGGCTATGGTGCCCGGCTTGAGCCACGACTGCTCGGGCTGTCGGTCGAGGTCTTCGTTGAAATCACCCTGACCAGCCAGAGCCGCGAAGCGATGGACAGGTTCGAACGTTCGGTTCTCGACTTTGACGAAATCCTCGAATGCCACCTGATGTCCGGCACAGCGGACTACCTGCTACGGGTGGCTGCGCGCGATCTTGACCAGTACGACTGGGTTCATCGCGAATGCCTCGCCCGCCTGCCAGGCGTGTCCTCGATGCGCTCCAGCTTCTCCCTTCGGCGGATCAAGCAGATGCGGGGGTACCCTGTTCGGAGCGTGCGAGCCCCCTGATCTCGTCCTCGGTAATCGTCTTGACCAGTGTTACGAACGAGTGCGCGGCGATCCGTTCGATCTGCGGCATGCGCGCTTCGAACGGCTTTTCGTGTCCGGCAAAGATGGTCATGCCTTCCATCGAGCCCGAGATGAACAGGGCCACGATTTCGCGATACTTCTCGTCGAGGTCCGGCCGCATTTCCGCTATGATTTCCACGAGCGGAGCGCGAGCGCGCACATAGAGTTCCTGGATGCGTTCGAGCACGAACGGGTCATGGTTGGACAGCGCCCATAGTTCTGGAAAGAAGTTCGTGGTCTTCTTCGATCGGATGTCGTCGAGGATCAGGTTGCACACGCGGCGCAGGCGTTCTTCGGCGGGAACGCCCGGCATGTGCACGATCTCGACGAACTCGACTTCGTAGCTCCTGATAACCGCTTCCATCAGCTCGCGCACGAGGTCCTCGCGGCTGCGATAGTGATAGGTGAGGTTGCCGAATTTCATGCCACAGGCAGTCGCGACTCGGCGCATCGACATGGCGCGATAGCCTTCCTCGATCAGGATCGAGAGGGCGGTGCGCAGGATCAGTTCGCGCGTTTCCTGCCCTTTCAGATAGCCACCTTCGCGTTCCGGCATGATCATGTCGGTTACGAATTTTGGGGTATCATCTACCTGATTCATTGAGAAAAGTCCTTGAACTCGCCTGCTTGATACCAAAAATCTGAAAACCTGTCATACGACAAAAATAGGTCACTTGACAGGTTTTTTGCCTATTTGAGACTATGTCGGTGCGGCCGGAGAGGTACTTCGGTTAGCGAGGGGAGTGCTCGCATGAGGTTTTTTGCTTTGGCCCTGGCCCTGTTGGCGACCGGGACATGCCTTGGTGGTGATGCGCTCGCCGCGCCCGCTCCAGCAAAAGCGCCATTCCCAAAGGCGCTGCCTGAAGAACCCATTCCTGCGGTGGCGAAGCTGCCGGCGCAGTGGCCGGCGAGCTGGGTCCTGATCCACGATTTCCATTTCAACGCGATCGTCGACGGGCGTGTGATGCTGGTCGATACGACCGCCGCCGACCGCCCGGTAAAGGGGATGGTGCGCGCAGCGCAGTTTGCAAACATGCTCGTCTCTCCCACGCGAGGCGAGGTGCTCACCTCGGAAACCTTTTACTCGCGCCTTACGCGCGGCGAACGCACCGATGCAGTTACAATCTGGGACATGGCTACACTCCAGCCCAAGGGTGAAATCGTGTTGCCGGGCGGCAAGCGCCAGCAGTCCGTAACGTACCCCCAACTGTTCCAGTTCACCAACGCAGACAAATGGGCACTTGTCGCGAATTTTACGCCTGCACAATCGGTTAGCGTTCTGGACCTTGATGCACGCAAGGTCATTGCAGAGATCGATCTCCCGGGCTGCGCCCAGATATACCCGACCGGCGACCGTGGCTTCTCAAGCTTTTGCGCCGATGGCTCGCTCTTCAGCGTCAAGCTGGGGCCTGATGGACAGGCCGTGTCTTCGAAGACCGTCGAGAAGGTCCAGGACATCGATAACCAGCCACTCTTCAGCACGCCTGCCTGGGTCGGCAAGACTGCCTGGTTTGTCAGCTATCATGGCCAGATACAGGCGTTCGACTTCTCGGGAGAAGTCGGCAAGGCGCTGCCTGGAACCTTCAACGTGGGTACTGCCGAAGGTGCCACGCCGGAATGGCGTCCTGGCGGCTGGCAAGTCATTGCTGCAGATTCGGCTGGCAAGCTTTACGTGCTCATGAGCCCCGCCGGTCGCGAAGGCAGCCACAAGGATGGCGGTACGGAAGTGTGGGTCGTCGATCCCGTTGCCAAGGCGCGCACCGCACGCATTGCGTTGCGCGGAGTAGCCACGGCCATTTCCCTGACCAAGGAAGCGCAGCCCCGCCTGATCGTCGCGCGCGGCGATGGCGAGGTCGACGTGCACGATCCGGTTTCGGGCGCTTTCCTTCGCTCGCTCGGAGCTGCCGGTGGTGCCAACCCGATCCTGATAACGGCGCCCTGATATGGTCCCGGTTGCCCTCTTTCTCGCCCTGCTTCTGGCTGGTTCGGCCGTGCACAAGGCCACCGCGCATGACCGGCTCGCAAGCGTCGCGAGCCGTCTGACCGGCCTGCGTGCCCAAGGGATCACGGTGTTGATTCTGGCAGGCACGCTCGAAGCGGTGGCTGCAGCGTGTCTGGTCTTGCCGGACCTTCGCAATGCGGGCTCGCTTCTCGCCGCCGCAGTTTGGTCGGCCTATGCAGTCGCGCTGCTGCGGCACCGCGGCGAAACGCTCGATTGCGGGTGCGACCTCGTGGTCCGCGAGAAGCCGGTTGATTGGCCCTTGATCGCACGCCCTGCTGTTCTTGCAGCCATGGCCGCTTTTGTTTCCACCCTGCCGGCGGCGCCGATCGGCATTGATGCGCCTTTCGCCGCCGCCGGACTTCTTGCGCTTTATCTTGCGGCTTCAGAGCTGCTCGCCATTCCCCATCCTCGCTGGAGGAAGTCGTGATGCTGACATCCCAGATCCTGTTGTGGACCGCCGTGATCGTAGAAGGGCTGCTTATCGCGGCACTCGCGCGGCAGGTCGGCATTCTTCATGAACGCATCGCTCCGGCAGGCGCTCTGACGCTGCATCAGAAGGTCGAGGTCGGCGAAGTGGCCAGCCCGATGACCCTGACCACCATCGAAGGTTCGCCGGTGGAAATCGGCGGCAAGCGGGACGGACGCAGCCAACTGCTGTTCTTTGCCTCGCCCGACTGCCCGGTCTGCAAATCGCTGCTGCCTGTTGTGCGATCCGCTGCAGGGGCCGAAGCCGATTGGCTAGACATCATAGTGGCAGGTGATGGTTCGAAGGCGGAGTATCAGCGCTTGCGTGAACTCCATGCGCTTGAGCGGGTGCCGATGGTCCTTTCGGAAGCTCTTGGCCGGGCGTTCGGTGTATCTAAGCTCCCTTATGCCGTCCTGCTGGACGAGCACGGGAAGGTCGCTTCGCTCGGCCTCGTCAACAGCCGCGAACATCTTGAAAGCCTGTTCGAAGCCAAGGAGCGGGGCGTTGCCTCGATCCAGGATTTTCTCGCCCGTCGTAAGGGAGCCTGAGTTGTGGCTGGTTTAGACAAATGGACGGAACGCCTGACCCGCGGCATAGCGCGAAGCACCTCACGCCGCAGCACGCTGGCATGGCTCGGTGCGACGATAACCGGAGCTGCTGTGTTTCCGGTTCTCCCGGTGGCTCGCGCTGCCAGCGGCAGTCCGCATGGGGGAGGGGGCGGTCATGCACCGATCTCCTCGGGCAATCCGCAGGACCCCGGCGATCAGGCTGCGTGCGACTACTGGCGCTATTGCGCGATCGACGGCTTCCTGTGCTCGTGCTGCGGCGGTTCGGTCAGCACGTGTCCTCCAGGCACCGAAATGTCGCCGATCACCTGGATCGGCACGTGTACCAATCCGGCTGACAACCGCGCCTATGTGATCAGCTACAACGATTGCTGTGGCACCTCTTCGTGTGGCCAGTGCCTGTGCAACCGCAATGAGGGTGATCGCCCGCAGGTCCGGCCGCAATCCAACAACGACTACAACTGGTGCCTCGGCACCGAGAGCAGCGTTTACAACTGTTCGACAGCGGTGATCGTCGGCGTTGCGCTGGACGCGCTGAAATGAAGATCCTGCTCGGCCTTGTGCCGGTGATGGCCGTTGCGGCGTTCGCACTGCCTGCCGTTGCCGCTCCCGATGGTGCAGCGGTATTCGCGCGATGCGCAGCATGCCATACCAAGACCGGTGCCGGCGTGCCGGGAGCCTACCCTCCGCTCGGCGCGGATTTCCGCGCTCTCGCAGCCAAGCCCGCTGGACGGCGATACATTGCCCTTGCTGTCTTGCGTGGCCTTTCCGGGCCTCTGACCGTCGAAGGCAAGCCATATCGTGGCGTCATGCCTGCGCAGGTGCTGGACGATGCTTCAACCGCGGCGGTCCTGAACCATGTCGGCACCCAGATCGCCAAGACCGGCCCGGCCTTCAAGCCGTTCACCGACAAGGAGGTCGCCGCGCACCGGGCGTCCGGCGCTGCACTTTCTGCGGCTGACGTGGCCAAGCTCCACGAAGGGGCTGGCGGCAAATGAAGCGGATTGCGCTCGCATCGGTCGTCCTTCTCGCTGCCATTGCAGCGGGCTTCGGCGTCCGGGCGAGCGAACCGGTCATGCGCGGGGTGAGCAACCCGCAGCAGGCTCGCATCGACTACATGCTCAAGTGCCAGGGCTGTCACCGCCCTGACGGCAGCGGCGACGACCGCTCCAACCCACCGATGAAGCACATCGTCGCGCGGTTCCTCAGTGTCCCTGGCGGTCGTGAGTTCCTCGGCCGTGTGCCTGGAGTATCGACCGTGGACCTCGACGAGGTACGGCTCGCAAATCTGCTGAACTGGACTCTCTACACTTTCGACCCGGCGCACATGCCGACCGATTTCCGGCCCTACACGGCCAAGGAAATCGGTCAGCTGCGGCGCCACCCCCTGCGGCTGGAAAGGGCTCCGATGAGGGCGCAACTGGTCGCAGGTTTTGCGCAGGAAAAAACAAGACCGAGCAATCCGTAAAAACATGCCCTGAATGGGAGGCAAGACAATGAGGGAACGTCTTTTTCGCGGGATCGCGCTGGCTGGGGTAGCCGCAACATCCATTTTCGCAGCAACGCCCGCTTTGGCGCAGGATGCGCAGGCCGAGAATGCCGTGCCGGACGGCCAGATTGTCGTTACCGCCACGAAGCGCGCGGAAAGCCTGCAATCCATCCCGATCTCGGTCTCGGCCATCGGTGGCGAAACGCTTTCGAAATCACGCATCGTCAACGTCGACAGCCTCGTCACCAAGGTCGCCAACCTGCAGCTGACCTCGATCGTGGGTGACAATACGCCGATCTTCTCGCTGCGCGGCGTGTCGATGTCGGACTACAGCCTCAATCAGGCGAGCCCCGTCGCGACCTATTATGACGAAGTCTACAAGGGCAACTTCGCCTTCCTTGGCGTGGCGATGTACGACCTTGAGCGCGTCGAAGTGCTGCGCGGGCCGCAGGGCACACTCTATGGCAAGAACACCACCGGCGGTGCGGTAAACATCATCGCCAACAGCGCCAAGCTCGGCGAGACCAGCGGCTACTTCAATGCGGGCTATGGCAACTACAATCGCGTCGATCTGAATGGTGCGGTCAACGTGCCTTTGGGCGACAAGGCAGCGCTGCGCGTGGCTGGCACGTATGCCAAGGCCGATGGCTGGTTCAAGAACGTCGTCCCCGGCAAGCCCGACCTTGCCTCGACCGATGAATACGCCATCCGCGCCACATTGAACGTCGAGGCGAGCGAGACTGTCCGCTTCGTCCTGCGCGCTTCGACCAGCTTCCAGAACCCGCAGAACTACGGCATCTATGCTCAACCCGAAGCGGTCAACCGCCCCGGACTCGGCAAGCGCGAGATTGCGTCGAACATTGATACCAAGCGACGCGCGCGGACCTATTCGGTCGCGTTGACCAGCACGTTCGATATCTCCGACGCACTCACCGTCACCAGCATCACCGCCTGGGACAAGGGAAGCCTGTTCTTCTACGAAGACACCGACGGCACCGCGAGCCAGTTGCTCGAAATTCCCTACAATGATCGCGCCACCCAATTTGCCGAGGACCTGCGCCTGACCAGCGACTTCGGCGGAGCGTTTGACTTCATCCTCGGCGGATATTTCCATCGCGAGAAGGTGTTCAACGAGACGGCATTCGAAATCGGCAAGGACATCGATTCCGATGGCGTTCCCGGCATCACCGCCAACGATTGCGCCGTCGGCCTGCCGTTCGCGTGCCTGTTCCGCAACCGCTTCGACCAGCTCAAGAAGAGCTACGCGATCTATTCCGACGTGAAGTACGAACTGTCCGATGCGGTCACGATGCGCGGCGGCTTGCGCTACACCCACGACACCGGCGTGCAGAGCGGCTTCCAGTCCGACGCACTGGGCGTGGATAACTCGCTGATCGTCAACCTGATCCCACTCTCGTCGCTGCGCTACTCGCAAGATAACGTCTCGGGCAAGATCGGCTTCGATTACAAGCTGGCCGACGGTAACCTTCTCTATGCCAGCGTCAGCCGAGGCTATCGCGCGCCAAGCTTCAATGCCCAGGCCTTCTTCGACCCATCGGAACTGTCGATTGCCAAGCCGGAGCAGGTCACGTCCTACGAAGTCGGTGCCAAGACCCAGTTTGCTGACCGCAAGGTCACGCTGAACGTTGCCGGCTTCTATTACGACTACCGCAACCAGCAGTTCATCAACGTCGATCCGTCGTCAGCCGCGCAGACCCTGCTCAACATTCCCAAGTCGCGCATCTACGGCGGCGAGGCAGAGCTGACGATCCGCGCCAGTGACCGCCTGACGATTCACAGCGGCATGGGCGTGCTCGCGACCAAGATCCAGCGCGGCAGCGTCAGCGGCGTGAACGTGGCAGGTAACCGGCTCTCGAACGCTCCGACCTTCACCTTCAACGCGACGGTCGATTTGACCGTGTTCGACGGTGACATGGGCAAGCTCTCGCTCCATCCTGACATCGCCTATCAGTCGAGCCAGTTCTTCGAAGTGCTCAACGTGCCCCGCCTGCGCCAGTCGTCCTATGCGCTGGTCGGCGGTCACATCGATTGGGAAAGCGCCGACGGCAAGTTCAACGCATCGATCTGGGGCAAGAACCTGACCGACAAGTTCTACTTCACCTCCCGCGTTGATCTCCTCGCCGGATTCGGCTTCGATTACAACCACATCGGCAACCCGCGCATGTATGGCGTGACGGTTGGCGCGAAGTTCTGAGATAACCTGAACAAGGCTGCGCCACAGCAGCCGGGAGAGGACAATGGCTGACTACAAGCTGCTCATCGGCGGCAACCTCGTCGATGGCGACATGACGATGGACGTCATCAACCCGGCAACCGGGGAGCCGTTCTGCACGGTTCCCCGCGCCTCTGCGGCTCAGGCGGACGCTGCCATCGCTGCGGCAAAGGCTGCAGTGCCGGGGTGGTCCGCCGTTCCCTGGGCCGGGCGGCAGGCAAAGTTGATCGAGCTTGCCGACGCCATTGCCGCCCGCAAGGACGAACTCGCCCGCGCGCTTACCCTTGAGCAGGGCAAGCCTCTCGCAGAAGCCATCGGCGAACTCGGCATGACGGACGCCTATCTTCGTCACTACGCGACGCTCGAACTGCCCGACCGCGTCATTCAGGATGACGATACCGGCTATATCGCCGTCAAGCACCGCCCATTGGGCGTTGTCGTGGGCATCATCGCGTGGAACTTCCCGCTGCTTGTTGCTTGCTGGAAGATCGGCCCGGCCGTGCTCGCCGGGAACGCCATCGTATTGAAGCCAGCGCCGACAACCCCGGTTTGCGCGTTGATCCTTGGCGAAATCTGTCGCGATGTGTTTCCGGCAGGCGTGGTCAACATCATCACGGACGCAAACGACCTCGGCCCGCACCTCACTGCCCATCCCGATGTCGCCAAAGTCGGCTTCACCGGTTCCACCGCCACCGGCAAACGCATCGCTGCAAGCGGTGCCGACACGCTCAAGCGCGTCACGCTAGAACTTGGCGGCAACGACCCGGCAATCGTGCTCGAGGACGTTGATGTGCGCGAGACCGCGCAGGCCATCTTCGGCAATGCCTTCTTCAACAACGGTCAGGTCTGCCTCGCGGTGAAGCGCGCCTATGTCCACGCCGACATCTATGACGCGATGTGCGGCGAACTGGCCCGCCTTGCCGAAGCCGCCGTTGTCGACGACGGTCTCCAGCAGGGCACCCAGATTGGTCCGATCCAGAACGCGATGCAGTTCGAGAAGGTCAAGGGCTTCCTCGAAGCCGCGCGTCAGGACGGAACCATCGTGGCAGGCGGCGAAGTGATGGAGCGTGCCGGATACTTCATCCGCCCGACCATCGTGCGCGACGTGACCGATGGCGACAAGATCGTCGACGAGGAGCAGTTCGGCCCAATCCTCCCGATCATCAAGTTCGACGATGTGGAGGACGTGATCGCGCGTGCGAATGCCAGCGACTACGGTCTTGGCGGTTCGGTCTGGTCGAAGGACGTCGGCCGCGCGGCCGACATTGCGTCGCGCATCGAGAGTGGTCAGGTCTGGGTCAATCAGCACATCGCCATCGGCCCGCACATTCCCATGGCCGGTTTCAAGTCCAGCGGTCTCGGCGTAGAACAGTCGGTCGAAGGCCTTGCCGAATATACTCAGACCCAGGTGGTGAACATCAAGCGATGACGCAGCTTTCCTACGCCAAGGGCGCGACTGACGAGCCGCTTCTGGAAAAGACCATCGGGCAGGCGCTGCGAGACGCCGCCCGTCTATGGGGCGAGGATCTGGCACTGGTCTCGCGCCATCAGGGCATTCGCTGGACTTGGGGTCAGCTTGACGATGAAGTCGATCGCATCGCCACAGGCTTGCTCGATCGCGGCGTGGCCAAGGGCGACCGCGTCGGCATCTGGGCACCCAATTGCGCCGAATGGACCGTCCTGCAGTTTGCGACCGCACGGATCGGCGCAATCCTCGTCACGATCAATCCGGCCTATCGCACCAGCGAGGTCGAGTACGCGTTGAACAAGGTCGACTGCACCTTTCTTGTTAGCGCAGCCAGTTTCAAGTCCAGCAACTACGTAGCGATGCTGCGTGAACTGGGACCCGAAAAGCTGCCGATGCTGCGTGGCATGGTCGCGCTAGGCTCACAGCAGTATGACGGCTTCGAGCCATGGGAAGCCTTGCGCGCCCAGCCGGACATGGAGCGGCTCGATGCGGTCGCCAGAACGCTTCACCAGAACGATGCGATCAACATCCAGTTCACCAGCGGCACCACCGGTTTCCCCAAGGGCGCGACGCTCACCCACCGCAACATTCTCAACAACGGCCACTTCACGGCCCGCACGATCAAGATCGGCCACAAGGACCGCATCTGCATCCCGGTGCCGCTCTATCACTGCTTCGGCATGGTCCTCGGCAATCTTGCATCGCTGACCAGCGGCGCTGCCATGGTCTATCCGGGCGAGGCCTATGATCCCAAGCTGGCACTCGAAGCGGTTCAGGCGGAGGGCTGCACCGCGCTCTATGGGGTGCCGACGATGTTCATCACCATCCTCGCCCAGCCGGACCTCGACGACTATGACGTAAGCACCTTGCGCACAGGAATCATGGCCGGATCGCCATGCCCCGTCACCACGATGCGGCAGGTCATGGACCGCCTCAATATGACCGAGGTGACCATTGGCTATGGCATGACAGAGACCAGTCCGCTGACCACGCAGACCGCGACCGACGATCCCATCGACGAGCGCGTCGGTACGGTCGGTCGGGTGCATCCACACGCTGAGGCAAAGATCGTCGGTCCCGATGGCGAGACGCTGCCGATTGGCCAGCAGGGCGAATACTGCTCACGCGGCTACGCGGTCATGCTCGGTTACTGGGACGATCCGGCAAAGACTGCCGAAGCGATCGATGCCGAAGGCTGGATGCACTCGGGCGATCTCGCGACGATGGACGCGAATGGCTATGTCCGCATCACCGGCAGGATCAAGGACATGATCATCCGCGGCGGCGAGAACATCTACCCGCGCGAGATCGAGGAATTCCTCCTCACGCATCCCGCCATTCAGGACGCACAAGTGTTCGGCGTTTCCGACGAGAAGTTCGGCGAGGAAGTCTGTGCCTGGATCATCGCGCGGGCAGGGGAGTCTCTGGGGCCTGACGACGTCCTGAGCCACTGCAGGGGCCGTATCGCCCACTACAAGGTCCCACGCCACATCCGCATCGTCGAAGCGTTTGCCATGACCGTAACCGGCAAGGCGCAGAAGTTCGAGATGCGCAAGATAATGGAAGCGGAGCTGGCAGGATAAGGGTGACTACGCATTTATCTGGTAAGCAGTTGCTTGCTGGAAGTGGTTAACACAGCCTCAATCGAGATTGAGTTGGGGGTTGATCACAATGCGACGTTTTGCAGCTACTTGCGCAGCACTGGCCGCAACGGCCTTGGCTTCGGGCCAGGCCCTGGCCGAAGGTATCGTTTCCTCCCAGTCGGACTGGCGTCTGGCCGAGGCCGGCAGCACGGCGCTCGTGTCGGCTGGGCGCCCCCAGTCGGGTGCCATGCTCGGCGTGCAATGCGACCCGAACGACTTCCGCGGCCGGCGGCTGATTTTTGGGGCGTACCGCAACGAAGACGTCGGCGGCTTGCTCAAGGCCATCAGCACCAGCCGTCCGCGTCTCATCAAGGTTTCGGTCGAATCCCAGTCCGCCTGGGCCGAGTTCGCCGTCGCGCTCGAGGGCAGGGGGCAACTCGGTCTGACCGGTGTGGCCGACTACGTCGCCGGCTATCTTTCAGCCGAACAGTACGGCCTAATCCGGTCGGCGCGCTCCGTGACGGTAAAGGTCGGCGAAAAGGCATTCTGGTTCACCGGCAATGGTTCATTGACCGCCACGAATGCGCTCGTCTGCGGCAGTACATCGCCAATCCGCGCAAGCCGCATGGCGCTTGAGGATACAGGCCGTCCGCGTCCGCCGGTCAAATCCCGCTGGGTGTTTGCGCCAGGCTTGCTGACGCCCGATCCGGCCCGCGGCACCTATCAGGCATTCTCTTCAGTCTCCGGCTTTCCCGGCAACGAACTGGCGAGCTTCAATTTTGAAGTGACCTGCCGAGCGGGACAGCTCCACGCACTTTTCCGCAACGGCTCGGTCCATTCCAGCGTCAAAGGTGCGGCCGCTCAAAGCACCAGCGCGTTCATGAATGCCGTCAATGGCCCGTCAAACGTTGCCGAGGTATATGGTGGCGGCCGTATGCTGGCACGCTTCCCGGTTGAACCGGGCAAGGACGGTCGCGGCCACCCACTCACGGCAAAGGAATTGCAGGCGCTGATGCAGTTCGATCAGATCGTTGTTGCGGCAGACCGGACGACGATCGAGTTCGGAGGCAGTGACGGTCCCTCCAGCATCCTTGCGCTCGCACAGGCATGCGGCGCTTCGCAGCGCGTCAGGTCGTGACGGACACCTTGGCGTAGCGCGCAAGGTCCTGTGGAGCCAACTGTAGCGTGTGGTTGTTGGGTACCGAAACCGTGAGGTCGTAAAACGCTCGCGCTCTTGCCTCGGTCAGCCCCATGTCGCGGTAGTAGCGTTCATATGCAGCGCGAGCGGGATCGTCACCGCGAGAGCCGGACGCCTGCCTTCCATCGGCGGAAAGCCAGGAATGCACGGCAAAGCGTGCATCCGATGCAGCTTTGCGGGTCGTCCCGGCAAGAAAGATCTCCACCGCGCCCGAGCGCACCGAGGCGCCTGCGGGCGCGATCGTGACAATCCCGTGCTGCCGGATGATGCGGCCGAGCCGCAGGTTGGCGATGTCGTCTCTCGTGCCGGGGCAGTTCACCAGCTCCAGCGCGCGAATGCCCGGATGCGCTTCCATCATGGCTATGAAATCGGACGGCGAATTCCCGTCGGTCACCCCTACCAGCCGCGCCCTATCTGCAGAAACCAGCGCGAACGCACCGAACCGGACAACCTTTGTCTCGTCGTGTCGGGCAACGCCGGATGGCGCCGCCGTGATGCTTCCCGGTATGGCAAAGGCCATGCCGGCAAGGACGAGGATGGGTGCTGCTCTGATCGTCATGGCGTCATATGATCATCCACCGCTTAGCAGCGATCCAAGAAACGAGGTTAAGTCGGTCATAACACTTAGGGCCGGAGTGCTTTTCTTTCAGGCACGGTGACTTGCTCCTGATAGCGCGAGGGTCGGACCGGGCTCTCCGGCTGCAGAGCCCTCGGCGATCTGGCTGGTCTTGGGCGCATCATTTGGCGGCGCCGGGAACCTCGCTGCTGATGATGTATAGAGGAAGTGAAGCCGGTGCGCCCTTCCATGCGTGCCAGTCTTTTCGGAAGGAAGCCATCCATGGCCGCCCGTGCATTCTGGCAGGGACAATTGCGCCTCGCCCTCGTCTCGATCCCCGTGGAGGTCTATCCGGCCACGCGCAGCGGCGCGGCGATCAGCTTCCACCAGATCCACGAGCCCAGCGGCAAGCGCATCCGCTACGAAAAGGTCGCTGCTGGCGTTGGTGCGGTGGACCGCGAGGACATCGTCAAAGGCTACGAAGTCTCGCGCGGCAACTACGTCCTGCTCGATGACGAGGAAATCGAATCTGTCCGCATCGAAAGCCGCAGGACGCTCGAACTCGTCCAGTTCGTCGGCGCCGACGAGATCGACGTGCTGTACTATGAGAAGCCCTACTTCGTCGTGCCGGCGGACGACCTGGCCGAAGACGCCTACATCGTCCTGCGAGAAGCCTTGCGCAAGACGCGCACTGTTGGCCTTGGCCAGTTGTCGGTGCGCGGGCGCGAGCAACTTGTCTCGCTAAAACCCTGCGGGCGCGGCCTGATCATGGAAGTGCTGCGCTATGCCGACGAGGTCCAGCGCGCCCAGAACTGGTTCCGCGACATCCCCGCACGCGACGCTGATCCCGAGCTCCTCGACCTTGCCGCCAGCCTGATCGAGAAGAAGACCGCGAAGTTTGCTCCCGACAAGTTCCATGATCGCTACGTCGACGCGCTCCACGCGCTGATCGACAAGAAGGTCAAGGCCAAGGGCAAGCGGATCATCGAAGATCCCGATGCCGACGAAGTGCCCAAGGGTGGCAATGTCATCGACCTCATGGCCGCGCTCAAGAAGTCATTGGGCAGCGACAAGGACGAAGGTGAAGGCCCGCCGCGAAAGCGTTCGGCTCCCGCGCGCCGGAAGCGGGCCTGACCCATGGCGAGGCGCGATCCCCTCGAGGCCTACAACGCCAAGCGTGACTTCGCCCGCACGGCCGAGCCTTCGGGCAAGCTGCAGTCGAGCAAGAGCGGCAACCTGTTCATCGTCCAGAAGCACGATGCCACCCGGCTCCACTGGGATTTCCGCATCGAAGTCAATGGCGTGATGAAGAGCTGGGCCGTAACCCGAGGCCCCAGCCCGGATCCCGAGGACAAGCGCCTTGCCGTGCAGACGGAAGACCACCCGCTGAGCTATGCCGAGTTCGAAGGAACCATCCCGGAAGGCGAATATGGCGGCGGCACGGTCATGCTCTGGGATCGCGGCACATGGGAGCCGGTCGAGGGCAAGAGCGCCAAGGACCTTGAAAGGGGCCACCTCCATTTCCGCCTGGATGGAGAGCGGATGAAAGGCGAATGGCTGCTCATCCGTCTGAAAAGACGCGGCAACGAAAAGCGCGACAATTGGCTGTTGCGCAAGATCGAGGATACCTTTGCTGCCGAGGGCGACCTGCTGGTGGAGCGTGCGCTTACCAGCGTGCTCACTGGCCGGACAATGGCCGAGATCGCCGCCGACAAGCGTGGCAGCCATTCGCTCAAGGGCAAGAAGGGCAAGGACTTTGCGGCGGAAATGAAGGCCGCGAGCAGTCACAATGCAAAAGTCTCCAAGGCGTCGCCCAAGCGCAGGCCGCGCAACGCGCCGCTGCCCGCCTTCCAGCCGGTTCAACTCGCCACGCTGGTCGATGGCGTTCCCGAAGGCAGCCAGTGGCTCCACGAGATCAAGTTCGATGGGTACCGCGCTCTTGTTGCCGCCAAGGGCAAGGACGTTCGAATTTACACCCGCAGCGGGCTCGACTGGTCCGAGAAGTTCGCGCCTCTGGTTCGGCACCTGGCCGCGCTCGATCTGCCGTCCTGCCTGATCGACGGCGAGATCACGGCCGCAGACGACGAAGGCAATCCCGACTTCTCGCGTCTGCAGAACGTCCTCAAACGCGGCCACGGCGAGCAGGGTGAGCACGACGCGCTCTCGTTCCATGCCTTCGACGTGATCGAAATCGACGGCGATGACCTCAAACCCCTCCCGAATATCGAGCGCAAGCAACTCCTCGCCGCGCTCCTTGCGTCCGCGCCCCCTCCCATACACGTGGCCGATCACATCATCGGCGGCGGTGAAAAGCTGTTTCAGTCAATGTGCAGCGCCGCGCAGGAAGGCATCATATCCAAGCGCGCCGATGCGCCCTACGTACCTAGGCGCACGCAGAACTGGCTCAAGGTCAAATGCATCCTGCGTCAGGAATTCGTCATCGTCGGCATGACGAAATCGACTGCGCGACGTCGCCCCTTTGCCTCGCTCCTCCTCGCCCAGCGCAAGGGCAATCAACTCGTCTACAAGGGCAAGGTGGGCACCGGTTTCGATGCGGATTTGCTCGATGATCTCGCCACCCGCTTACAGCCGCTCCGTCGCGAGGAGCGCGTGCTCGAGGTGCCGAAGACCGAAGCGCGTGGCGCACTATGGCTGGAGCCCAGACTTGTCGCCGAAGTGGCCTTTGCCGAATTCACCGGCGATGGCAGAGTGCGCCATGCCAGCTTCGTCGCCTTGCGCGAGGACAAGAAGGCTGAGGACGTGATACCCGAACGCGCTGTCCATATCGAACCGCAGATGCAAACCGTTGCGATCAGCAATCGCAGTCGCGTGATCTTCCCTGAAAGCGGGCAGACCAAGGGCGACCTTGCCGATTACTATGCCATGCTGGCGCCCGCGATGCTGCCATTCCTTGCCAATCGCCCGGTAAGTCTCGTCCGTTGTCCGCAAGGGAGGGCCAAGCAGTGCTTCTTCCAGAAGCATGACAGCGGCTCGTTCGGTGAGCATGTCCACCATGTGTCGATCAAGGAAAAGGACGGCAATTCAGAAGACTACCTTTTCGTTGCGGACGCCGCCGGCATTATCACCTGCGTGCAGATGGGCACGATCGAATTCCATGGCTGGTGCGCAAAGGCCGACGATGTCGAAACGCCCGATCGGATGGTGATCGATCTCGATCCCGACGAAGGACTCGATTTTGCCGACGTGAAGCGCGCGGCAAAAGACATCCGCGACCGTCTCTCGGACCTTGGCCTTGTCAGTTTCGCAATGCTGTCAGGTGGCAAGGGCATCCACGTGGTCCTGCCGCTCCGCCGCGATCACTCTTGGGAAGCGCACGCCAACTTTGCTGAACGCTTCGCCAAGGCCCTGGGCATGGCCGACCCCGATCGCTATGTCGCCACGATGAGCAAGGCCAAACGCAAGGGCCGCATCTTCATAGACTGGTTGCGCAACCAGCGCGGCAGCACGGCCGTCCTGCCCTATTCCGCCCGCGCCCGCGCCAATGCCCCCGTTGCCACACCGATTGACTGGGGTGAACTGGAGGACTTCGAGAGCGCCCATGCCTTTACCATCAGCGATGCAGAAGAACTGCTGAAACGCAGCGAAAGCAAATTGTTGCGCGGTTGGGGCATGGCGGAGCAATCTCTGCCGGATGTTTGAGCCCGCAGTTTCAAACCATATCCCTTGGCCGGATCAGCCGGTCGAACGTCGCCTCATCAACCAGCCCAAGCGCGAGCGCGGCCTGCCGCAGGCTCAGATCATGCTCGTGGGCATGCTTGGCGATCTTCGCCGCGTTGTCGTACCCGATTTCGGGGGCCAGCGCCGTCACCAGCATCAAGGAGCGCTCGACCAGTTCGGCAATCCGCCGCCGGTCCGGCTCGATGCCCTCGACGCAGCGCTTGGCAAAGCTTTCCATGCCCACGCTCAGCAGGTGCATCGAACGCAGCACGGCCGCGCCGATCATCGGCTTGAACACGTTGAGTTCGAGATGACCCTGCAGTCCGCCGACGGTCACCGCCTGATGGTTTCCGATCACTTGCGCGGCGACCATCGTCAGCATTTCCGCCTGCGTCGGGTTGACCTTGCCCGGCATGATCGAGCTGCCCGGCTCGTTGGCCGGAAGCTCCAGCTCGCCAAGACCCGAGCGGGGGCCGGAGCCGAGCAGGCGGATGTCGTTGGCTATCTTCGTCAGCGCCACGGCCAGCGTCGAAAGCGTCCCCGAAAGCTGCACCAATGCATCGTTCGATGCCAGCGCCTCGAACTTGTTCGGAGCGGTAGAGAAGGGCCTGCCGGTCAGCTCGGCAATCTGCGCCGCCATATCCTCGGCGAAGCCCTCGGGTGCATTGAGACCGGTGCCGACCGCAGTGCCGCCTTGCGCCAGACGCAGCAGATGCAGCTCCACGTGCCGCAAGTGGTCGTAAACGTTGCGCAGTTGCTGTGCGTAGCCTGAGAACTCCTGCCCCAGGGTCAGCGGCGTCGCATCCTGCAGGTGTGTGCGCCCGATCTTGACCACGTCCTTCCACGCAATCGCGCAGCCGGATAATGCGCCTGACAGCTTGTCGAGTGCAGGAATCAGCTCACTGTTCAGCGCTTCGACCGCGGCAACGTGAAGAGCCGTGGGGAAGGTGTCGTTCGAGGATTGCCCCATGTTTACATGGTCATTGGGGTGCACCGGGCTCTTGCCGCCTCGCTTCCCCGTAAGCATCTCGTTGGCGCGGCCGGCGATCACCTCGTTCGCGTTCATGTTCGTCTGCGTGCCGCTTCCCGTCTGCCAGATCACCAGCGGGAACTGATCGTCGAGCTTGCCGCTCGCGACTTCCGCTGCGGCTTGGTCGATCACATCCGAAAGTCCGGTGTCCAGTCCATGCCGACGATTGATCTGGGCGGCGGCCTGCTTGATCACGCCCAGCGCATGGATGATCCCGACCGGCATCCGTTCCATCGTACCGAATGGGAAGTTCTCTATGCTGCGCTGCGTCTGCGCCCCCCAATAGGCTTGCGCGTCCACGCGCACTTCGCCGAGGCTGTCGCTTTCGATCCGCTGCATTTGTGCTCTCCGGTCAGGTTCGGTCGAGCAAGCGCTCCACCGTTTCCCCTGCTGTAGCTTGCTTGTCGCCTGTTGCACCCACTTCGCGTTCGAGCGCGGCGCGCAGGCGGCAGATTTCGTCGTCGGTCAGATGCTCGATCCCGACGAATCCTTCGCGGGCCTTGTCTACCGCGCGGATCAGTTCGTCCAGCTTGGCCTGCATCGCCGCAGCGTCGCGGTTCTGGCTGTTCTGGATCAGGAAGACCATCAGGAAGGTGATTATCGTGGTGCCGGTGTTGACCACCAGTTGCCAGGTATCGCTCCACTGGAACAGAGGTCCGCTCAGCCCCCAGCCGATGATGATGGCGAGCGCGACGATGAACGTTGCGGGTCGGCCGGCGAGCCCGGAGACCTTGTTGGCGATGGTGGTGAAGGTCTGCTCCACCACTCAATCCTTGCGCACGTGTTCGGGCTTGCCCTTGCGCTTTGTTGCGGCAAGATCCTCCAACTCCTTATCGCTCATCGATTTTTCCATTGAGCGCGAGGCGCCTTTGAGATCCTTCTTCGGCGTCTCGCCGCGCTTGGCCGACAGGGCGGCACCTGCGGCTTTCTGCTGGGCAGCGGATTTTGCGGGCATTGCGGTTCTCCCGGAATGGTTCCCCGTCTGAACGTTCGGGCAGGTGCCCCGTTCCGGACCGAGCATCTGCGATTGCGTCAATTTGCGTAGCGCTAGTCGTGCTTCGCGCGGCTAGGCTTGCGTCATGGCGTCCGGCAGCACCCTTCGCGAACTCCTTGCCTCTGGCAGGATGTCCGACGCTCTCGCCGAAGCGGGTAAAGCGCTGGCGCGTGATCCACGAGATGTCGAGGCGGGGTTCGTCGCGGCGGTTGCCTTGGCTGAGAGCGGGCGCGTGGCCGATGCTATGCAAGCCATTGGCGCCGTTGTAAAAGTTGCGCCAAAAAACACCGAGTATCTCGCCCAGCAAGCGCGCATTCTGCTGCTCGCAAGGCGCGAAGCAGAGGCGTTGGAAGCCGCGCGGATGGCGGTTTTGGCGGGTAGTGAGGACCCGTTGGTGCTGGATACGATCGGGTGCGTCTTTGCGCGACTGGGGGCGCATGACGAAGCTTTGCCGTTATTCGAAAGAGCGGTGGCGGGGGCGCCGCAAAGTGTTGAATTCCTGTTCAATCTGGCAAGCACCCTGAGCTTCTTCGGGCGCGTGGACGAGGCGGCTGAGACCTTTGAGGCGATTCTTGCCATCGAACCGGGCCATGGCCGCGCGCACCTCGGCCTGGCGGGACTGCGGCGCAAGCCAACCGGTGGAGAAGTTGAGCGAATTCAAGAGGTTATGGGCAGTATTGCCGACCCGATTGAAGAGGTCAGGCTGCGATTTGCAATTGTCCAACTCTCCGAGGCAGAGGGGCAACTCTCGGAGGCATTCGGGCAACTCTCGCTCGCCAGCGCGAAACTCAGGGCCAACTTCGGCTACCAGTTCGAGAGTGACGAAGCGGTGTTCGAAGGTATCCGCCGGACCTTCGCCCGCGACCTTCCGCTGGTCGCCGACAGCCAGCTCGAGGACGCCCCGATCTTCGTCGTCGGTCTGCCGCGCACCGGCACGACCCTGGTCGACCGCATCCTCTCGTCCCATGCGCAGATCACATCTGCGGGGGAATTGCAGGCGATGCCGCTGGCGGTCAAGCAGCTTGCCGGAACCTCGTCGCGGCTGGTGCTCGATGTGCCGACGGTCGAAGCGCTGGGCGGGATTTCGGCGCAGAAGCTGGGAGAACTTTACCTTGCCCGGGCGCGGCAGAATGCCGGGGCGAGGGAAGGGCGGTTTACCGACAAGTTTCCGCTGAATTTCCTCTACATAGGCTGGATACTTCAGGCCTTCCCGCACGCCAGTGTTGTCTGCCTGCGGCGGGGCGCGATGGACAGCGTGTGGAGCAACTACAAGCACCTCTTTGCCACGGGATCGCCCTACTATCGCTGGTCCTACGACCTGATGGACACGGCGCGTTACGTGCTGTCGTTCCAGCGCTTGATGGCCTTCTGGCGCCAACGGTTTCCCGGGCGAATCCACGAAGTTACCTACGAGTGGCTGGTCGCCGACCAGGAAGTGGAGACGCGGCGCATGCTCGCCAGCTGCGGGCTCGAATGGGACCCAGCGTGCCTTGCGTTCCACGAGAATGCCGCTGCTGTCACGACACCCAGCGCGCAGCAGGTGCGTGTGCCGATCAATGCCCGCTCGGTCGGGCGCTGGAGGCAGTACGAGCAGCACCTTGGCGAAGTCATGGATTTCTTCACCGCCAACGGTATTCCGCTGGACTGATTTTTCCGCCGCTTTCGGGCGGCTCTTCAGGTTCATCATTGCGAGCGGAGCGAAGCAATCCGGGGCGGCTCTGCGAGGGCTATGGATTGCTTCGTCGACTGCGTCTCCTCGCAATGACGAAGGATATGCAAGTAGCGTGGGGTTGATCCGCTAAGGAAAAGAGGGCCGCCGGTCTTGCGATCGGCGGCCCAGTCTTCGCAGGAAGTCGGGTGCCGGTCCGCAAACGCGGACCGGCGAAGTCTCAGAAGTGCAGGAAGTACTCGATGCCGACCTTGCGCGGGGCGATCACCGCGTTGCTGTAGTAGCGCGAAACGATGCCGTCGTTGATGATACGGCGCGAAAGGTCTTCGCCGACCGAGGATACCGCGAACTTGTTGAACAGGTTGTCGGCGTAGATGCGCACTTCGTACTTGTCGCGGCGGTAGCCGATGGAGGCACGAGCCAGGATGTAATCCGGGATCACTTCGCCGCCGGCCCGTGCACCGATGCGCGAGAGCACTTCGCCCTGGTAGGTGGCAGTGAAGTTGGTCGAGACAACCGCATCCGAGCCGACGTTGGCATCGTAGGTCACGCCGAGGCTGCCGGTGTGACGTGCGGTACCGGGGAGGCGATCCCCTGCCAGCACGTTGACGCGGATGTTCTTTGGACGTGCCCGGAGATTCTGGTTGCGGATGGTCAGGAGGCCGATCACGTCCTGCGTCAGCTTCGCGTCATTGTACGAGTAGCTGCCGGTAATGGTCAGGCCGTCGATCGGCTTGGCATTGAACGTCGCTTCGAGGCCCTTGGACACTGCCGAGCCGCCGTTGGCGGTGATGCCGGCGATGCCGTACTGGGTCTGCGAGGCCAGCTGGATGCCCTGCCATTTGATATGATAGCCCGAGATCGTCGTCTGGAGCTTGCCGCCAAACAGGGTGGCGCGGACGCCGATTTCCTTGTTCTGGGTCTTGTCCGGGCCGTAGAACTGTTCGTTGGGCAGGGCGCAGGCATTCTGCACATCGTCAAGATTCTCGGGGCACGGTGGCACGCTGTTCGGGCCGCCGATGCGGTAGCCTTCGCTGTAGGTGCCATAAAGCATAAGATCGGGCGTGATCTTGTAGGAGGTATTGAACTTCCAGACGACGCCATTCTTCCCGGAGTCACCGCCGCCCGTATCAAAGCGCAGCACCGGCACCGGTTCGAGTAGGGGCAAGGTGATGCCTCCGTTGGTCTTGGCGTCGTAGCTGAAATAGCGGCCGCCTGCGGTGACCTGCCACTTCGGCGTGATCTCGAACGTGCCTTCGCCGAAGACCGCCTTTTCGATGACCTTGCTGTCGTTGAAGCTGGCGTACTCGATCGGCTCAGGATAGGCGGGCGAGTAGGTGACCGGGCCGAAGTAGAATTCCGGCAGGCCGGGCGTGACTTCGCGGTAAGTGCCCTTGGTCTTGCGCTCGTTGTAGAAACCGCCCAACACCCAGCTGAACGGGCCGCCGTGCGTGGAAACGAAGCGGACTTCCTGGTTGAATTGCTTGATATCGGTAGCCGAGCGGGTGAAGCCCGAGAACTGCGGGAACAGTTCGTAGCCGTAGTCGAGGTCGAGCAGCAGGTCGGTCACGTCATTCGACGAGCGGATCTTCTGGTGTGACCAGGCCGTAGCCGAAACCATCTGGGCAATGTCACCCAGCTCGATCTGGACTTCGCCGCTGACGAGGTGGACCTGACGCTTGGACGGCTCGAGATAGCGACCGACCGCTTCATACTTGCCGGTGCCGAACACGCCGGCACCATTGACCTGGCGGCCGTTGGTCGAGGTGTTCTGGTAGGCATAGTTTATGTAGACGCCGATCGTCTCGGTCGGGAACAGAGCCAGCGTGTTGCGCGTGGTGAAGGTATGCTCGAAGTTGGCATCCTTGTAGGTGTAGAGGTTAGCCGCGATCTGTTCGGGCGTGCCGAGCGGCGCGGTGCGCGAGGTGGCGGGGCCGCCGGGCTGTGGCAGCGAAACGCCAGGCTCCTTCAGCAGCGCGACATAATCGATGAAGCCCGGATCGTTGTAGTAGCCGACGGTCGAGCGCAGCGCGACCTTGTCGGTCACGATCGGGATGTTGAAGGTGGCATCGACCTGGAAGCCCGGATCGTCGGCGTGGGCGACATCGTAGACGCGACCGTGGAAATCCGCCGTCCAGCGCGTCGGGTCCGGTCGGTTGGGAATGTAGCGGATGGCACCGGCGAGAGTGCCGACGCCGTAAAGCGTGCCCTGCGGCCCGAGCAGGGTTTCGACGCGGGCGATGTCGAGAAGCTTGAAGTCCTGATAGAGCGGCACTTCGCCGAGGTAGATTGCGACGGCACTGTCGGAGTTGGCGCCGGTTACCCCGACGTCCGCCGCCGAGAGACCGCGCATGACAATGGCACCGGTAGAGCGCGGACCTGTGTCCAGAATGGTCAGGCCCGGCGTGAACGCGGCAAGACCGCGTACGTCGTCGATGCGCTTTTCGGTTAGGTCGGAGCCCGAGACCGCAGTGATATTGATGGGAACGTCCTGAAGCGAGACGGCGCGGCGGGTGGCGGTTACGACGATCGTGGAACCGGGATCTTCACCGGCTTCGGCAGCGGTGGCGTCAGCCTGAGGTGCTTCCTGCGCAAACGCGGGAAGGGCGGCGAGACCGGCGAGCGCGCTGGCCGAGAGGAGCGCTGCGCGCTTCAGGGAAAATTGCATGAAACCCTCACTGTGTTGTTCTTGTCTCGTGGCTTCAGTCATCCCCGCCGGTGGCTCTCTTTTTCTGGAGCCTTCTTGACCCGACATGTCTCTGGCCCGGCACTTTCATCCAGAGTGATTACAAGGCTAAACGCTTGCTGAAGGGAGCCTATGGGTCATTTGACGTAGAGTGAGAGCGTTCGCACCAAGGGGCGTACGTAAATCGGCCCATCCTCGGGAGCGTCGCAGACCGGCACTATCAAGGCATGGACACAGTGCCGCCGACGGACATTGATATGCCGACAGAATTCTCGCCCATCGGGGGTTTGAGGCGGCTTGCAACTGTCATCGCGGAGCGGGTCATCAAGTCGGCCGGGGCCACCTGAGGCGGTGCCGCGCGCTGTCACCATCGTTTCCGAGAGGCGATCCTACAACCAGTGGGTCACCGGACAGACGCTTGACGACCATGCCCATCGCCAGACCGCCGTAGTTGCCCGTCACTGGTCGACCGGCGTGGTGTTGCAGACCGCGCTCGGCGCAAGCGCTTCACTGGTTTGCGAAGTCATCGGCGCGACGATCACCTTGTTCTACGGCATGGGGGTCAGCGTCGCGGCGATCCTGGCAGGGTGTCTGCTGATGTTCATCGTCAGCCTGCCCATTGCCGTGCACGCGGCCCGCAAGGGGCTCGACATTGACCTGATCACCCGCGGCGCGGGTTTCGGTTATCTTGGTTCGACGATCACTTCGCTGATCTATGCCTCGTTCACGTTCCTGCTGTTTGCGCTCGAGGCGAGCATCATGGCGGTGGCCTTGCAGGCGCTGACCGGGATCAGGATCGAGCTTGCCTATATCGTCTGTGCGCTCGTGGTGCTTCCCATCGCGCTTCATGGAATGCGGACGATTGCGCGCTTTCAGACATGGACCCAGCCACTGTGGATCGTGCTGCAGCTGATCCCGCTGGCTTATGTGCTGTGGCGCGGTGACGAGGTGATCACGGCCTGGGTGGACTTTACCGGGATCTACGCTCCGAGAACGCAGCTGGTTTCGTTCGGCCTTGCGCTTTCGGTGCTGCTATCGCTCTTGCCCCGCATTGGTGAGCAGGTTGAATATCTGCGTTTCATGCCGCCGCGCGAAGTGATTGGCGCAAGGCGGTGGTGGACAGCGGTGGTGCTGGGCGGACCGGGCTGGTTGCTGATCGGGGGGGGCAAGCTGCTGCTCGGGTCCGTGCTTGTGGCATGGGCGGTGTCTTCGGGCATTGCGCCTGACATCGCCGGTACGCCCGATGCGATGTTCGGGCAGGTGTTCGGCCCGCTGACCGGGTCTGCGCGCGGTGGACTGGTGATGACCGCAGTGCTGGTGATCGTTTGCCAGCTCAAGGTGAACGTGACCAATGCCCATGCCGGGGCCATTGCCTGGTCGAATGTCTTTTCGCGCCTGACCCATGGCTATGCCGGACGTGCGGTATGGCTGGCGTTCAATGTCGGGCTGGCGACAACCCTGCTGTTCTTCGGCATCTTCCGCTCGATGGAGATCGTGTTGATGCTCTATTCCAGCCTTGCGGCAGGCTGGATCGGTGCCTTGAGCGCGGACCTTCTGGTGTCGGGGCCGTTGGGCTTGAGGCTGCAAGACACGGAGTTCCAGCGCGCCTACCTCTATGACGTGAATCCGGTCGGTATGGGCGCGATTCTGCTGTCGCTGGTCGCTTCAGCCCTGTGCCAGCTCGGGTTTGCCGGAGAAGTGGCACAGGCGTTCGCGCCGGTGATCGGTTTGTTTGTGGCATTTGTAGCAGCGCCGATGCTCGCGATCTTGACCAAGGGGCAGTACTACATTGCCCGCAAGCGTACGCCCTGCGAAGCGGCGATCCAGACTTGCGTGAACTGCGAGAACCGCTTCGAGCGCGGCGATACCGCGCATTGCCCAGTCTATTCGGGGCCGATCTGCTCGATGTGCTGCACGCTCGAGACGCGCTGCCACGACATCTGCAAGGAGGGCAGCCGGGCGACCGAGCAGTTCACCAACCTTGCCGAGCGAATGCTGCCGCAGCGTCTGGCACGATACGTGCACACAACGACCGGGCATTTCGTTGGTGTCGCTGGCGCGTTCACGCTGGCCAACATGCTGGTGCTCGGGTTGATCGGGCGCGAGTATGCGCGGGTCTATCCTGCACTGGCGACGCATGTCTGGTCTATCCTGTTCGCGGTGTTTCTGGTGTTCTTCTTCATGTCGGGCGTGGGGAGCTGGTTCATCGTGCTGGCGCACGAGAGCCGCCGCGCGGCGCAGGACGAGACACGGCGGCACCTTGGCGAGCTGGAGCAGGAAATCGCGGCGCATGAGGCGACCGATGCGGCCTTGCAGAAGGCGCGCGAGGTGGCCGAGGCGGCGAATGCGGCGAAGAGCCGGTATCTCGTATCGGTGAGCCACGAGATCCGCTCGCCGCTCAATTCGATCTACGGCTATGCCCAGTTGCTTGAGCGGGGGAGCGATCTGAAGCCCGAGGATGCGGGGCGCGTGATCTGCCGGTCTAGCGAGCATCTGTCCAATCTGGTCGACGGGTTGCTGGACATCGCGCAGGTGGAAGCGGGCGTGCTTCGCCTGTCGCGCGACACGATCCGCCTGCCGGCCTTCGTCGAGCAGATCGCCAACATGTTTCGCCCACAGGCCCAGGCCAAGGGGCTGAAGTTCCAGCTGGAAACGCCCAAGCAGTTGCCCGAGTTTGTGCGTGGGGACCAGAAGCGTTTGCGGCAGGTGCTGATCAACCTGATCTCGAACGCGATCAAGTTCACGCCCGCAGGTTCAGTGACGTTCCGGATCGGCTGGCGCGGGGAGATCGCGACGTTCGAGGTGATCGACACCGGCATCGGCATCGCGCCCGAGGACATGGACCGGATCTTCGGCGCGTTCGAGCGGGGCAACAGCAATTCGGTGGCGGGGCAGCCGGGGATCGGGCTGGGGCTGGCGATCACCTCGACGCTGGTTCACGTTATGGGCGGGGACCTGACGGTGGACAGCACGCTGGGTGAAGGGACGCGGTTTGCGCTGCGCCTGATGCTCTCGCGCCCGGTGACGCAGCCGGTGCAGAGCCACCGCGCGGACGTGATCACCGGCTATGAAGGCGAGCGGCGCAGGGTTCTTGTGGTGGACGACGATGCAGCGCAGGCAGCTGTGATCGAGAACCTGCTGCGGCCGCTGGACTTCACGGTTGTTGGCGCGCGCGATGGCGATACGGCGATTGCGCTGGCGGCGGCGACGCGGCCGGACATCGTGCTCATGGACATCTCGATGCCGGGCAAGACCGGCTGGGAGACGGCAGGGCTGCTACGGGCGGCGCATGGCAGCGGCTTGCGCATCGTCATGGTCTCGGCCGATGCGCACCAGTTCCGGCGCGGTGGGGACGGGCACGATCCGCACGACATGTTCCTGACCAAGCCGATCGAACTCGACAGTTTGCTCGATGCGCTGTCGTGGCAGCTGGACGTGACCTGGACCGTCGAGGACGGCAGCCCGCGCAAGGCGATGCCTGCCACCTCGGCGGTCGAACTGCACCTGCCTGCCGCCGCCTTGCCCTTCGTACCCGAAATCGAAAGCCTCGCCCGGATCGGCAACGTCCGCGCGATCCAGAACCGTCTTTCCGAACTTGAGGATGCCGTTCCCGATGCAGCCCGTTTCGTCGCACACTTGCGTACCAGTCTCGAATGCTTCGATTTCAAGGGCCTGCGCGAGGCCCTCCGACGAGGTGTCGTCCATGTTCAGTGAAGGTCTGAGCGGGGAGGCGGGCCGCGATACGGTGCTTGTCGTCGACGACAATCCGGAATCGCTGCACTTCCTGATCGACACGATCGAACGCGCCGGCATGACCGTGCTGATCGCTACCAATGGCAGCAACGCACTGGAATTGCTGGAGCACGTCGCGCCCGACCTGATCCTGATCGATGCGATCATGCCGGGGCTGGACGGGTTCGATACGACGCGGGCCATCAAGAAGCAGCCGCGTCTAGCCGACATTCCGGTGATCTTCATGACCGGCCTGACCGAGACCGAGCATGCGGTGCGCGCGCTCGATGCGGGCGGGGTCGACTACGTGCGCAAGCCTATCGCCATTGAGGAATTGCTGGCGCGGATGCGGGTGCATCTGGCGGCGGCGCGGGTTTCGCAGGCGGGGCGCTCGGCGCTGGATGCCACGGGGCGGCATCTGTTTGCGGTCGACCGGGCCGGGCAACTGCTCTGGGCCACGCCGCAGGTCGAGCGGCTGATGAGCGGGATGGGCGAAGGGGAAGGGCTGCCGGCGGACTTCGCGGCGCCCGTCGCCCGATTGCTGGCTCAGCGGGACAATCCGGAAGCTTCACTGCGCTTCGATGCGGCGGGGCAGACCATCGAACTGGTCATGGTCGGCCCGATGCGCGGTGATGACGCGGGCGGGCGGGAGTTGCTGATCCGGCTCAACCTGATCCGTGAGGGGGCGGAGGTGGAGCGCTTGCGCGAGCGCTATGGCCTGACCCAGCGCGAGGCCGAAGTGCTGCTGTGGATCAGCTATGGCAAGCCGAACCGCGTGATCAGCGAGATTCTCGGGATCAGCCCGCGCACGGTTAACAAGCATCTGGAGCAGGTGTTCGAGAAGCTGGGCGTGGAAACGCGCGCGGCGGCGGCGGCGTTTGCAGTGCGGACGATTGCATGAACCGGTTTGGCGAAGGGGGCCGCTCTCTCCCTCTTCCTTCGCCAAGCTGCGGGAAAGGCGCTATGATCTTCGGATGAGGATCCAGCCCCTTTCCCGCAGCGCCTTGGCGGCGCTCCTGCTGACCAGCGTGCCTGCATCGGCTGCGGAAGCTCGACGGCATGACGTCAGCATTACCCGCGACGACTGGGGCATTGCCCATGTGCGCGGCAAGACGGATGCGGACGCGGTGTTCGGTGCGATCTATGCCCAAGCCGAGGACGATTTTCCGCGCGTGGAGGCAAACCTGCTGACCGCGCTGGGGCGGCGTGCAGAGGCAGAGGGCGAGGACTTCCTCTGGCAGGACCTGCGCCAGCGATTGTGGATCGATCCGGAAGCGCTCAAGCGCGATTATGCAAGCTCACCCGCGTGGTTGCGCAGGCTGATGGACGCATGGGCGGCGGGGCTCAACCACTACATTGCCACGCATCCGGAAGATCGGCCCAAAGTGCTGACACGGTTCGAGCCGTGGATGGCGCTGTCGTTCACCGAAGGCTCGATCGGTGGCGACATCGAGAAGGCCCCGCTCAAGCCGCTCGCCGCATTCTATGGAGGCGAGGCAAGCCCGCTGGCGCTGGCGATGGAGACCGTGCGCGACAACGAGCCGCGTGGATCGAACGGCATTGCAATCGCGCCGAAGATGTCTGCCAATGAACATGCACTCCTGCTGATAAACCCCCACACCTCCCTGTTTTTCCGCTCGGAGCTGGAGATGCGCAGCGACGAGGGGCTTCATGCCTATGGCGCGTCGACCTGGGGGCAATTCTTCATTTACCAGGGGTTCAACGAGAACCTTGGCTGGATGCATACGACCAGCGGCGCCGACAATGTCGACGAGTTTGTCGAGACGGTATCAAGAAAGTCTGGCAAGTGGTTCTACAGGCGTGGAAATGTCCTGAAGCCATTTGCTGAGAAGCCGGTGACCCTGCGCTACAGGAAACTGGATGGAAGTCTGGGTGAAAAGACCTTCACCACTTTTGCAAGCGTGCATGGGCCGGTCGTGCGAAGTGACAGCAAGGGCAACTGGATCGCCCTGTCACTGATGCACCGGCCGGTGGCAGCGCTCAGCCAGTCATGGCTGCGGACCAAGGCGCGGACGCAAGCGGAGTTTCTGAAGACGGCGGAGCTGAAGGCCAATTCCTCGAACAACACGCTCTTTGCCGATCGGGCGGGCAATATCGCGCTGTTGCTGCCGCAGTTCGCGCCGCGACGGGATGCACGGTTCGACTATCGCGATCCGGTGGACGGCAGCAATCCGGCAGCGGACTGGCGCGGGGTTTATCAGGCAAGTGAACGACCCGATGTGCTCAATCCGGCAGCGGGCTGGCTGTACAATTCCAACGATGCGCCATGGCGTGCCGCTGGCGAAGGGACGGTTGATCCGGCACGTTGGGCGGCGACGTTCGATCAGGTCGGCGCCAATCCGCGCGGGGACCACGCGTTGGAACTTCTGGGCAAGGCCAAGTCGCTCGATCTCGATACGCTGCGCACGCTGGCTTACGATCCGCACATGCCATTGTTCGAGGACCTGATCCCCGGTCTGCCCGAGGTTGCCGCAGGCGATCCGCTGGCAGGGCCGGTGGCGCTGCTAAAAGGGTGGGACCGGCGCTGGTCGATGGATTCGCAGGCCATGAGCCTTGCCAACTATTGGGGCGAGGAGTTGAGCGCGAGCGTTCAGACCGCGTTGCCCCGGCACGGCAACGTGTTCGACGAGATGCGGCGGACGTCACCGGCACAGCGCCGGGATGCACTGGCGCGCGCCGTTGCAAAGCTGACGGCAGATTTCGGCGGGTGGCAGGTGCCCTGGGGCGAGGTCAATCGCTATCAGCGGACGACCTCGGCCATCGTCCAGCAATTCGCGGACGACAAACCGAGCCTTCCTGTGGCCTTCGCCTCGGCGCGCTGGGGCTCGCTCGCCTCGTTCGGGGCCAAGCAGTATCCGGGCACGCGGCGCTGGTATGGCACAAGCGGCAACAGCTTTGTCGCGGTGGTGGAGTTCGGGGCGAAGGTGCGGGCCATGGCAGTGTCGTCCGGCGGAGCGAGCGGGCGAGAGGGATCACTGCACTTCAACGATCAGGCTGGGCTCTATGCCTCGGGCGGGATGCGACCAGTGTACTTCTACCCTGAAGATCTCGCAGGCCATGTGGAGCGCAGTTACCGCCCTTGAAGCATGTCTTCGGCGCGCTGCAGGTCTTCGGGCCTGTCGATATCGAGGGCAAGATCTTCGGCGAGGTCAACGGACGGAACATCGCGGAGGAGCGCGCCTGCGCCGCGATCCCCCTGAAGCGACTGCAACGCCGGGAAGTGGCTTGCGCCGAAGATGGCGGGGACCATTGTCAGCAACCCGACCTGTGTGGCGATGCGGTTGCCATCGAACTCGGCGATAAGGAGGGCGAAGTGACTTGCTGGCACCAGTGGCATATCTGCCAGCGCGAACAGCACAGCTTGTGCATCCCGCACGCTGGCAATTCCGGTAGCGATCGAACGGGATAGCGGTGCGTCGGGTGGGTCGATCAGGACCCTCTCGAACCCCGGCAGGTCGGGCGTCATTGGCGAGCAGACCGCAAGGCGGCGGGCAAAGGGCAGGGCGGAAAGGCTTTCTGCCACGTGATGGGCCAGCGGCCTACCACCGAGCAACGCGGCCAGCTTTGCGCTGCCGAAACGCGATCCGCGCCCGGCTGCGAGCAGGACGAGCGCAATGCCTTCGGCGCTCATGCCTTCACGCTCATTGGGCGGCTTGGGCTTCCAGTGGGGCTCCGGTCCAGTAAGTCCATCTGGCGAGGGCATTGTATTCGGCGACGATCTCGCCAAGGACCGAAAGCGCCAGCGTTGCAGGATCTCGCGTAGCGGGGATCAGGCCGATATGGCCGCGAAGCGTTGCGATCCGTTCCTCGGAGATGCCTGCAGCGCGCATGGCATCAAGGCGCGCGGCATGGGTCCGGCGGCTGCCGATGGCACCGTGATAGAACGCCGGGAAAGCCAGTGTCTGGGGAAGCAGGCCTTCCTCCCAGTCACGCCCGTGGAACAGGAAGACGATGGCAGACCACGGGTCAACATCCGTCAAAGGCATGGTGTTCCGGGTGTGGAGAAGCGTTGCGGCTACGCCTTCGGCCTCAAGGCTCGCGCAAGTTTCGGTTTCGGGAGATAGCGCATGAACTGTGGTGCCGAAAGCCTTGGCCAGACGGCAAAAAGCCGTGAGATCCTCACCCTGGCCGAAGGCATGGACCATGAGCGGTGGCTGGTAGCAATGCGTGAGTGCAATGCCGTCCCAAGCGGACTGATCGGCGGGATCGGCGAGAACGACCTTGTCGCATTCGATGCGCAAAACTGCCTGATGGCGCGCTGCGAGCTGCGCAATGGCCTGGCTGATTGCCGCAGGATCGGGGCGCGGGGTGAACAGCAGATCGATCCCGCCGCCACAGGGCAGACGGATGTCGATATAGGGCGAGCCCACGCCATAGCGCACGACATGGCCCCAGCCTTCGCGCAAAGCGTCGATCGCTTCGGCGGCGACGGCGTCCTCGACGCATCCGCCCGAAAAGGAGCCGATCCGTCGTCCGTCAGCGGCCACGGCCATCTGTGCGCCGACCGCACGCGAAGAGCCGCCGGTCACGGCAACGAGCGTGACCAGCGTACAATCAATGCCTTCTTCCGCGCGGGCGGCGAGGAAGTTCAGGATGTCCAGCGGAGTCGTGGCGACCATAGATCGCGGGCTATACCATCTCCAGCGGCAGTCGGCGATGCCGCTTGCCGGTGAGCGAATAGACCGCGTTTGCCAGCGCCGGAATGACCGGTGGCAAGGCGGGTTCGCCAAGTCCGGTTGGCGGGAAATCGGTCTTCACGAACTCGACGGCGATGGCGCGCGGAGCGGCATCGATGCGCATGAGCGCGAAATCGCCGAAGTTCTCGGCGGTGATGGCCCCGGCTTCCTGCACGATCTTCTGGCCTATGAGCGCTTGGCTGATCCCGTCGATGACGCAGCCCTGCGCCTGGTTCATCGCGTTGATCGGGTTGATCACGTGCGCACCGATGTCTCCGGCGACCCAGACCTTGTCGATGCTGATAGCACCGTTCTTCATGGAAAGGTCAACGATTTCAGCGAAGTATCCAAGGTGACTGAAGTAGAATCCGAAGCCACGTCCCTTTTCGCGCCCTTTCCAGCTGGCAGACTTGCATACGGCGTCTATCACGCCGCGGGCACGACCGGTGTGGAAGCTGACCCGCTCGCCGGGAATCTCGCGCGGGGGGCCCAGTGTGCGGCGCATGAATTCGGGAAGATCAAGCCCGGCTGCTTCGGCGACCTCGTCCATGAACGACTGCCATACGAAGGACATCGCGTTCGACGTGGGCGCGCGGAGCCAGCCGGTGGCGAGGTTGGTCGCCATGTAGCTGATGCCGAGATCGACATTGGGCACGACCGGTGCGGGAAACTCGGTCGGCGCCATCTGCGCGGCGCGGATCGGCTTGCCGTCCTTGCCGAAAGTGACGAAGTGGTCCTTGAGGGCAACCAGTGCGCCGCTGGCATCAAGGCCTGCGGTAAAGCGGTGCCAGCCAGCGGGGCGGTAGAAGTCGTGGCGGAAGTCGTCGGTGCGGTCATAGAGGACCTTGACCGGCTTGCCGGGGAGGGCCTTTGCCGCCTGTCCTGCGATGACCATGTAATCGTTCATCAGGCGGCGGCCGAAGCCACCACCCATGCGGGTCAGGTGGATGGTAAGGTCATCGGGCGACAGGCCGCAGAGCTTGGCAGTTTCGGCGCGCCCCTGTCCGGGATTCTGGCTGGGCGCCCAGATCTCGAGCTTGCCGTCCTTGAACAGCGCGGTGCAGTTTTGCGGTTCGAGCGGGGCGTGGGCGAGGAAGGGATAGTCGTAGTCCGCCTTGATCACTTTGGCCGCTTTGGCCAGCGCGCCATCGGCATCGCCGGTCTTGAGCAGGCTGGCCTGCGGGGCGCTGGTGACCAGCTTGGCAGCGTCGGCTTCGTACTTTGCCGTGGTGAAGCCGGTGACGGCGGCATCGTCCCATTTCACGCCAAGCTTTTCGCGCGCCTTGCTGGCCTTCCACCAGCTGTCGGCGATGATCACGACAGTGTCGGACTTGCCTTCGGGCACGAAGCCGCTGTTGACGGCGGTAACGGCGAGGACGCCGGGGATTGCCTTGACGGCTGCATCATCGATCGAGGCGACGGTGCCGCCGTGGGCGGGGCACTTGACCACGGCGGCGTGGACCATGCCGGGCAGGCGGGTGTCGATCCCGTAAAGGGGCTGACCCTTGACGATCTTGGGCACGTCGACGCCGGGCTTGGACTTGCCGATGATCGTGAAGGTTTTCTCGTCCTTGAGCGGGACCTTGGCAAGATCGGGCGCAGTTTCGGTGGCGGCGGCCTTTGCGAGGGAGGCGTAAGTGGCGCTCTTGCCGGAGGCTGCGTGGATCACGGCGGCCTTGGCGGTTGAAAGGCTGGACGGATCGACGGCCCACTTCTTTGCCGCTGCGGCCACGAGCATGGCACGGGCAGCCGCTCCGACCTGGCGCATCGGCAGCCAGTTGCGCGGAGTGGCGGTGCTGCCACCGGCGACCTGGGGGCCGTAGCGCTTTTCGTCGGCATCGGTCTGCTCGATGCGAACCTGCTCCCAGTCGAGATCCATTTCCTCTGCGATGAGCATCGGCAGCATGACTTTGACGCCCTGGCCGATTTCGGGGTTCTTGGCGCCGATGGTGACGGTGTTGTCGGCGTTGATGCGGACGAAGGCGTTCAGCACGTCGGCAGGAGCCGCGGTTGTTGCTGCGGCGAGGACGACCGAGGCATCGAGCGTCAGAACTGCACCGCCGGCAAGCGAGGTGGCGATGAAGGAGCGGCGCGAAAGCGAAATTGCGTCGCTCATGCCACGGACTCCTCGGTGGGCAGGCCTGCGGCGGTGCGTATCGCGGCGCGGATGCGCATGTAGGTGGCGCAGCGGCAGATGTTGCCGCTCATCCAGCCGTCGATGTCCTCGGGCGTGGGCATGGGGTTCTGCTTGAGCAGGGCGGTAGCGGACATGATCTGGCCGGCCTGACAATAGCCGCACTGCGGCACGTCGAGCGCGATCCACGCTTCCTGCACGCGCTTGCCGATGTCGTTGAGGCCGACGCCCTCGATCGTGGTGACCGACTTGCCTGCGGCATCGGCGATGGGCGTCTGGCAAGAGCGTACGGCGTCACCATCAAGGTGGACGGTGCAAGCACCGCACAGCCCGGCACCGCAGCCGAACTTGGTGCCCGGCATGTCGAGATCCTCACGCAGGACCCAGAGCAGGGGCTTGTCGGCATCGGTTTCAACGATGCGTTTGCGGCCGTTCACGGTGAGGGAAATGCTCATCGTCTCAAATCCTTGGGTCTTCCGAATGCCGGGATCGCGGACGTGGACAGCCATGTCGCGCACGAATGAATCTGGACAGCCATCAAGGGCCGGTCAAGCGCCTTGTTGGGCAATCGAACGCTTTGATCGCCCGGTGATGCGCGTCCTTGGTCTTGGCGACAGGTGGTGTTATGCGCGTCTGACAATGGCTGCCCGACCGGATACTCTCGACACGGACCTTCCGTCCGCCCCGCGTCCGGGCACTTATGCGCGTGGCACGGAAACGGTCGACGCGATCATCAAGGCGGCCTTGCGCGTCCTGATCGATGAAGGGGCGGGTGCCTTCACCATCCGCCGCATCGCCGCCGAGTGCGGGATGAAGGTCGGCAATGTCAGCTATCACTTCCCCAAGAAGGAACTGCTGATCCAGACGCTGCTGGACGATATCATCGGCAATTATGACAAGCTGCTCGAGCGCACGGTGCGCCAGCCGGGCCTCGATGCCGAGGAGCGGCTGCGTCTGATCGTGGTGATGTGCCTTGACGATATCGCGGGCAAGCGAACCACGCGGCTGTTCACCGAGCTGTGGGCGCTGGCCAACCACAACGAGTTTGTCGCCGATCGTGTGCGGCTGTTCTATCAGCGCGTCCACGATTTCATCGCCGAATACGTCGCCGAACTGAACCCGGCGCTGAGCGCGCAGGAAGTGCGCGACGTTGCGCTCTACATCAGCGCTTCGATGGAGGGGGCGACTCCGTTCCTTGGCTACGAGAAGCCCTGGGCTTCGCGAATGGGCGCGTTTACCGCGATTGCTACCCATGCGCTTGTTTCGCTTGCCAAGACGGTGACGTCGGCAGAGATTGCTGGTCTGGCCGACCGCAAATAGCCGTTCTCTTCGCAGGCGCAAAAAAAGGCGTTGACCGAATCTGGACAGTCGTCAAGTCTCTTGCCGTCGGTTAGGCAAAGGGGGCCGGAATGACGCTTGGACGCAAGTTGGCGCGGGTTCTGATCGGAACGGCGATGGCAGGTTCGCTCGCCACCATGAACGCCGCGGTGGCATCGGCCGAAGCCGTCGTGCCCGAGGCCGAAGAGCCGGGCGTGATGACGATGGAGCCGCCCAAGCCGACATGGTTCTTCGTGCGCGGTGGCTGGGGCTCTGCCGGGACGAGCATCTTCGATGCAGGCACCGGCAAGATGGTCGGCATGATCGCCACCAGCCGGGACTCGGACCTTGGCATCGATCCGGCGGGCAAGTTCTATTACGTGGCCGAAACGATGTGGTCCAAGGTCAACCGGGGCACGCGGCAGGACCTCGTCTCGGTCTATGACAGCAAGACGTTGAAGCTTCTGGGCGAGATCCCGACGCCGGGACGCCTGATCGTTGGCGGGTTCTCCACCAACTTCGTGCTGACCGACGACGGGAAGACTGCCTACGACTACAACTTCGACCCGGCCTCTTCGGTCAACATCATCGATCTGGCCAAGCGCAAATTCGTGCGGGCGATCGAGCTTCCGGGGTGTGCAGGGATGATCCCCAATCCCGGGGTGGGCTTCTCATCGCTCTGTGCCGACGGGACGATTGCCACTGTGGCGATCAAGGGGGCGACGCAGGATATCACCCGTACCGAACCCTTCTTCGATGCAGCGGCGGACCCGATCTGGTCGAACACCGTCTATGACCGCAAGAAGAAGCAGGTCGTGATGCTCAGCTACACCGGCATGGTTCGCACCGCGACGGTCGGGGCCAAGGTGGAAGTGGGGGCGCCGTTTTCCATTCAGGAAGCAGGAGGGATGAGGGCGGCGGATGTGAAGCCGCTGGACATCGCGTGGTATCCCGGCGGGATGCAGCCGATGGCGCTGCACCGGCCCACAGGCGTACTTTGGGTGCTCATGCACAAGGGCGAATACTGGAGCCACAAGGAAGGTGCCGAGGAAATCTGGGGCATTGATCTTGCAGCAAAAAAGGTGGTCAAGCGCTACCCGGTCGAGGACAAGCCCAGCAACATCCAGATCACGCAGGATGATGCGGCGATGATCATGGTCAACGGCGGCGGCAAGGATGCCGTGATCATCGATTCCAAGACCGGCGAGGTGAAGCACAAGATCGAGAATGGCGGAAGCGGCCTGATCACGGTCGTGGAGCCGATGTGATCATCGAGATGGCCCCGACTCTCGGCTTAAATCTCGGCGCAGCGCTGGGGATAGCCGGGTATGCAGCCGCGTTCGGTGTCGGGGCAGTGTTCCTCACGGCCGGAATCGCCAAGCTGCGCAATCGGCGGGTGTTGCCGGGTGTTGTCGCGAACTACCGCCTGCTGCCGCCAGCGCTGGTGGGGACGGTCGCCAGTCTGCTCCCGCCCGCAGAGGTGGCAATCGGACTTTTCCTGATCGCCGGAATAAGCCTCGCGGCAATTCCGGCTGCCGCTTTGTTGCTGCTGTTCGCAGCGGCGATGGCCGTCAATATTCGTCGTGGGCGTTCGCATATAGACTGCGGATGCGGTCGCTCCGAATTGCGCCAGACATTGAGTGCAACGCTCGTAATCCGCAACTTCGTGCTGGCGGCGCTGTTGTTGCCTGCGTTGGGGCAACTGCCAGCGCCGGGGTCTGCGGGCTGGCTGATCGGACTTGCAAGCGGTGCTGCGCTCTATCTCATGACCCTGCTGGTCAATGCCCTTGCGGCATTGGCGAAGGGCCCGCTTGCCATGGAAAGGAATATGCGATGATGACGGCGCTGATCGTGGCCCAGGTGCTTTCCTGGGTGGTCATTCTCGCACTGGTCGTGACGCTGCTGGCGCTGGCACGCCAGGTTGGTGTGCTGCACATGCGGGTTGCACCGGCAGGCGCGCTGCAGACGAGCGGTGGACCGGCGGTGGGGGGCAAGGCTCCGGCAGTTCCTGCTCAAACGCTTGACGGCAAGGACGTGATTGTGGGCGGTCCTTCCAAGACCGTGCCGCTGCGCTTGCTGATGTTCGTCTCGGCGACGTGTCCGCTGTGCAAGGGCCTGATCCCGGCTGCGCGATCCTTTGCCAAGGATGAGCGCGTGGAACTGACCTTCGTCGGCGACGACGACGTGCATGTCCAGCGCGGGCTGATCGCGGCGCAGGGGCTGGAAAGCTACCGCTTCATCAATGGGCCGGAAGTTGGACAGGCGTTCGAGGTGGGCAAGCTGCCCTATGCGGTGCTGCTCGATGCCGAGGGTACAATCCTGTCAAAGGGATTGGTGAATAGCCGCGAGCATCTCGAGAGCCTCGTCGTCGCCCACGAAATGGGCATCGCCACGGTGCAGGATTATATCGGCAAGCTGAAGAAGGTCGAGGCGGCCTGATCGGTCGCGCCGGGAAAGCGTTAGAAGGGGGCATTTGATGAAGCGTTTCAATCCCGATGCGATGGGCGAGAAGCTGTTGCGCCGCCTTGCCGGTGGCACGTCCCGCCGAAGCATCCTGTCGCGCCTTGGTGCAGCGCTGGTGGCCGCGCCGGTCTTTCCGCTGCTTCCGGTGAGCCGCGCCGAAGCGGCCAAGCCGGACCGCTCGCCCGAGGCCAAGACCGCGTTTGCGCGCACTGCCCAGACCAAGGATTACACCAAGTGCAACTACTGGCGCTATTGCGCCATCGACGGCGCGCTGTGCACCTGCTGCGGCGGCGGCATTCATACGTGCCCTGCAGGGGCGGAGCCTTCGCCGGTTTCGTGGGTGGGTTCCTGCATCAACCCCGATGACGGGAAGGCCTACATGATCGCCTATCGCGATTGCTGCGGAAAGCCTGCCTGCGGCCAGTGCGGCTGCGACAATACCGACCGTGAGACGCAGCTCTATCTGCCGCAGCTCAACAACAACGTCATCTGGTGCTTCGGCACGAGCAGCATGGAGTATCACTGCTCGACCGCGATGATGATCGGCGCGGCCTGACGGAGGCGGCTGTGCGCACGCTGGCTCTGGCAGGACTGATAGCTGTATTTGCCATCGTGGCGCCGGGGCTTGCGGCCAAGGGTGATCCGCGCGCTGAAACCGTGGCGCGCGGGCTGTCCGCTATCAGCGATCCGGAACTGGCAAAGGCAGACTATGTAGAGCACTGTGCCGGTTGCCATGGCGTGCAGGGGCTGTCAGCGCCCGCCAGGTTGCCGGAATTGCGCGGACGGGTGGGCTACATGATGTGCACGCCTGCAACGCGCGCCTATCTGCTGCGCCTGCCCAACATCGCAAAGAGCCGGATATCCGACAATCAGCAGCTGGCCGACATGCTCAACTTCATGGTGTTTGGCCTTGGTGGGGAAAGCGTGTTGCCGGGGACGCAGCCATTCACAGCCAGGGAAGTGGGGTACGAGCGGCAGTTCGCGCTGACGTCGGCCTCGCTGGTGAGCGAGCGCAAGCGCCATGTGGTCACCGCGATTGCAAAGTGCGGCGCGCCGGCTTCGTTCAAGGACTTCTACCGCAATCCCTGATCAGCGTGGGGCGAGGCCCGCTACCAGGAAATCGACGAGCGTCTTCGCGATCTCCCGCGGCGATTGCGGGCCATCCGCCCGATGCCAGCGGGCGGGGCCGTTGAGCGCGCTCGCTAGAGTTAGCGCAGCGAGCTTCGGATCGCACGGCGCGACCGAGCCGTCCGCTATCGCCTGTTCCACGAGTTCGCGCAGAACCCCATCGATGCGGCGCTTGAGCAGCCGGATCGTTTCGCGCGCGTCGGGTGACAGAGCTTCGTTTGCGGTCAGGATGTTGCACCGGCCGAAGTCTTCCATGTTCACTTCGGCATAACCCTGCAGAAAGGCACGGAGGCGATCGATGCCGCGACCGTGGACTTCGCGGGCATCGTCCGATGCGGCAAGCAACTGGTTCATGCCGATGGTCAGGCATTCGACCAGCACCTGCTCCTTGTTGCCAAGGTAATGGTAGATGGTCGGCTTCGAGATTCCGAGGCTGGCGGCCACGTCGTCAAGCGAGGTCTGGTGGTAGCCGCGCGCGTTGAACATCCGCACGGCTGCGCTGAGCACGGCCATGCGCTTGGCCTCGCGTTCCTCGGTGCGTTCGGCGGGGGTCTTGAAGGGCGATCGTTCGGCCAAATGCGGATACCTGCGTGATGTGCCAGTTGGAAAGCCGGACGTGCCGGGTCTTTGATCCGGGCAGGGTAGGGCAATCTTGCGATTGACACCATACCCATTCGGACAATACTTACTCATAAGTAGATATTGTTCTCACTGGTTTCCGAAAGGTGGTTTGCCAGTGACCGGAAGGATGATTTTGTCATGGAAATCAATGGTCTTGCCGCAATCGTTACGGGTGGCGCTTCGGGTCTGGGCGGAGCTACCGCTGCGCGACTCGCCGAGCTTGGCGCCAAGGTCGCCATCTTCGATCTTAACGAGCAGTTGGGGCAGGCCCATGCAGCAGCCATCGGTGGTACGTTCTTCAAGGTCGACGTGACCGACGAGGACGCGGTCGACAACGCCATCCTTGAAGCCGAGGCGATGAACGGCAAGGCGCGCATTCTGGTGAACTGCGCCGGGATCGGCCCGCCGGCCAAGGTCATCGGCCGCGATGGCAAGGCGATCCCGCTCAAGGATTTCAGCAAGATCATCCAGATCAACCTGATCGGCACCTTCAACGTGCTCTCCAAGTTCGCTGCCCGCATTTTCGATGCCGAGCAGGTAGGCGAAGAGCGTGGCGTGATCATCAACACCGCCAGCGTGGCGGCGTTCGAAGGACAGATCGGGCAGGCGGCCTATTCGGCATCCAAGGGCGGGGTCGTCGGCATGGCTCTGCCGATCGCCCGTGAGTTTGCCCGCTACGGGATCCGCGTGAACACCATCGCGCCCGGTCTGTTCCTGACGCCACTGCTGCAGTCGCTGCCGCAGGACGCGCAGGACTCGCTCGGGGCGCAGGTGCCGTTCCCCAGCCGCCTCGGCAAGCCCGAGGAATACGCGCGCATGGTCGAGAGCATTGTCGTCAACCCGATGCTCAATGCCGAAGTGATCCGCCTCGACGGCGCGATCCGCATGGCCCCGCGCTGACACGTTTACCAACCGATCCCGCGATACAGGAGACACATAATGGCAAATGGCATCGGCATGGACGCCGCATTGGAGATCGCGGATCGGGTTGAGCGGTTCGTCCGCGAGGTCGTTGTTCCCTATGAGAGCGACCCGCGCCGCGACGATCACGGCGCGCCGACGGATGAACTGGTGCAGGAACTGCGTGGCCTGGCGCGCGAGGCAGGCGTGCTGACGCCGCATATCCTGTCCGATGGCCGTCATCTCAACCAGCGCGAGACGGCAGTCGTGCTTATCCGCTCGGGGCTTTCGCCGCTGGGGATGCTGGCCTGCAACACGCAGGCGCCGGACGAGGGCAACATGTACCTTCTCGGCAAAGTCGGCAGCCCGGAACTGAAGGAGCGCTTCCTCAAGCAACTCGTCTCAGGGGAATCGCGCTCGGCGTTCTTCATGACCGAGCCGGCGAGCGAAGGCGGCGCGGGCTCCGACCCTTCGATGATGCAGACTACCTGCCGCCGCGATGGCAATCACTGGGTGATCAACGGGCGCAAGGCCTTCATCACCGGGGCCAAGGGCGCGAAGGTCGGCATCATCATGGCCAAGGACGAGGAGGGCGGCGCATGCATGTTCCTAGTCGACCTGCCAGACCCTGCTATCGAGATCGTATGCGTGCCCAATACCATCGATAACTCGATGCCTGGCGGCCACGCGGTGATCGACATCAAGGACTTGCGCGTCTCGGCAGACCAGATGCTTGGCGAGCCGGGCGAGGGCTTCAAGTACGCGCAGGTGCGCCTCAGCCCCGCGCGCTTGTCGCACTGCATGCGCTGGCTGGGTGGCTGCATCCGTGCGCAGGAGATCGCGTCCGACTATGCCAACCGCCGCATGGCGTTCGGCAAGCAGCTGATCGACCATGAAGGCGTGGGCTTCATGCTCGCCGAGAACATGATCGACCTGAAGCAGGCCGAACTGATGATCGACTGGTGCGCGGGCGTCCTCGATACAGGCTCGCTCGGCACCGTTGAAAGCTCGATGGCCAAGGTTGCCGTTTCCGAAGCGCTGATGCGCGTGGCGGACAAGTGCGTGCAGGTCATGGGCGGATCAGGTGTCACCACAGACACCATCGTGGAGCAGATGTTCCGCGAAGTGCGCGCTTTCCGCATCTATGACGGCCCCACCGAGGTCCATAAGTGGAGCCTTGCCAAGAAGATCCGCCGCGACTGGCGTCACGCCCAGGCCGGGAGCGCGCAGTAATGTCGGCCGCGACGCAGGAAGCCAACGCCGGGACGACTCCGGTCCGCGAGGGGTACAGCTTCGACGAAGCTGCGCTCTACCGCTGGATGGAGGCGAACGTCGAGGGTTTTGCAGGTCCGCTGGCGGTAGAGCAGTTCAAGGGCGGGCAATCCAACCCGACCTACAAACTGCTTACCCCCGGGCGGAACTATGTCCTGCGTCGCAAGCCACCCGGGCCGGTGCTGAAAGGTGCCCATGCGGTGGAGCGCGAGGCGAAAGTCCTTTCGGCGCTCGGCTCGGTCGGCTTTCCGGTTGCGCACGTCTATGGGCTGTGCACCGACGAGAGCGTGATCGGCAGCTGGTTCTACGTGATGGAAATGGTCGAGGGTCGCATCTTCTGGGAGGCGACCTTCCCGGATGTGCCTGCTGCAGAACGCCCAGCCTACTTCGACGCAATGAACGCGACGATTGCGCAGTTGCATTCGATCGATCACGAAGCCGTCGGCCTTGGCGACTATGGCAAGCCCGGTAACTATTTCGCGCGTCAGGTCGGGCGCTGGTCGAAGCAGTATCTCGAGGACGAACTGGCCGGGCGCGATCCGAACATGGATGCGCTGGTGGAATGGCTGCCGACGGCGATCCCCGAGGGGGACGAGACCAGCGTGGTCCATGGTGACTTCCGTTGCGACAACATGATCTTTCACCCGACTGAGCCGCGCGTGATCGCCGTGCTTGATTGGGAGCTTTCAACACTCGGCCATCCGCTGGCCGACTTTGCCTATCACGCGATGATGTACCACATGCCGCCGCATATCGTGGCGGGGCTGGTCGGGGCTGATCTGCAGGCGCTGAACATCCCGAGCGAGGCGGAGTATGTTGCCGCCTATTGCCGCCGCACCGGGCGCGAGACGATTCCGTCCTGGGATTTCTACATGGCGTTCAACTTCTTCCGGTTGGCCGCGATCTTTCACGGAATCAAGGGGCGCTATCTGCGCGGGACCGCTGCTTCGGCACACGCGAAGGATCGCGCGGAGGCATTTCCGGTACTGGCGAGGCTGGCGCGCGAAGCGATGGAGCGCTGCATCTGACGACCGCGCGCGAAGGATTGGTTCGATCTGAAGGTTAACACACGTCAATCGGGGCGGTGGTCGGCTTGCTTCTTCCAAGTCTGATTGGGGCAAGTCGCTCACCCGGTCCGGACCCGCGCCGCCTGACGAATCGATTGCCGTATTCGGAGGTCTCGAAGGGTGCTGAAGTGGCGCAGGACCTCGTTTTGCAACCTCTGGCCATTGCGGAGTCAGTTTGTGATACAGATCACATCCCTGCAGGATTTTTGAAACGCTCGAAAGAGCATCTGCTAACGTACAGTTTGGTAAGTAATTATCCGCAGACCCACACAACCTGCCAGGCAGGTTCGTCTGCAGCTTGCTCATAAGCGGTGTAATCTTCCCTTTGAACACGCACTTTCTGCGTTACCTACGCCCACGGATGTCGGAACGGTGCACAACGCCCGCTCCCAGAATAAGGCGTCGCCAAATGCCGGTTGCAGCAAAGCCACTCGCAGAAGTGTTCGAGACCCTTTCCGATGCGCTTGTCGATCTTGACCAGCACGGCGAGGCCATGGCGGCGCTGCATCTGGCGATGGCTGTCGATTGCCTGAAGCAGTGCATTGTCGAGCCGACTTCAGACGAGAGCAAGGACGTAGGCCGCGCCCCGAAACTGCGACTGGTGGTTTCATCTTCCTGATTGGCGACGACCCGTAGCTGGCGTTGCACGACTCGTCGGGAGTTTCGTGCGTTCTGGCGCAGCCGAATTGTCTATCATTTGAATAGACTTTAGGTCGCGATTGTCCGGCGGGCAATGCGTCGTCCGTCCGCGCCTCCCATTTCGAGCCTGATAGGAAAGCTTGGAGGCGGAACAGACGAAGTTTAATGTCTAGTGAATTGGTTGAGTATAGAGAGCGTTCAACGGCGACGCGAATCGCCGGAAATTGCGCAGGGGGCAGTGCGAAAATGGAAGCATCATCGACTGGCTCCCGGCGCGGCAACAGGATCGAACCGGCGATGACCGAACCCACCAATACAGCTGCGAGGACTGGGGCCGGCACCACGGGTGAGGCAGAACGCCTACTCGAGGAAAGCCTGGCCAGCGTGCGAGAAGCCCTCACCGGGCTGCGCTATGGCTCCATCCAACTGACCGTCCATGAAGGACGTGTCGTCCAGATCGACGTGACCGAGAAGCGACGGCTCAAGCCGAACTGATCGATCCACGCACCAGGTTTCAAGAACAGAACAACCGCAACCGCTGACCGGACCACCGGAAGCATCGTTCGGGAACACATGAGGTCCTACGATGAATTTCCGCGTCCTTCTCGCGGGTGGCGTTGCGCCGCTCGCTCTTCTCTCGCATGCCGCCCTGGCGGCCGAGCCTGCTCCGGTTGCCGACGAACAGAACGCGGCCGCCCCTGCTGACGTGACGGCTGTCCCGGCTGAAGCCGAAGGATCGCCCGGCGACATCGTGGTGACAGCGCGTCGCCGTACGGAGAACGTCCAGACTGTTCCGATTGCGGTTTCAGTGGTCGACGCCGGCCGCCTTGAAGCGCAAGGCACGTTCAACATCGCGCGCCTGACCCAGATCCAGCCGACGCTGCAGTTCTATTCGCAGAACCCGCGCAACACCTTCATCAATATTCGCGGCATCGGTGCGCCGTTCGGGCTGACCAACGACGGGTTCGAGCAGGGTGTCGGCATCTATATCGACGACGTCTATTACAACCGCATCGCATCGGCGACGCTAGACTTTGTCGACGTCCAGCAGATCGAAACACTCCGCGGGCCCCAAGGGACGCTCTACGGCAAGAACACGACGGCCGGCGCGATCAATATCACAACCACTCCGCCGAGCTTCGACTTCGGCGGCAAGGCCGAAGTGACGCTGGGCAACCTCAACTTCAAGCAGGGCAAGGCGACCATTACGGGCCCGATCTCGGACACGCTGGCTGCGCGCATCAGCGCTTCGACCACCAGCCGCCGCGGCACGATCTTCAATGTCTCGACCAACACCTATATCCAGTCGATCGACAACATCGGCGTGCGTGGCGCACTGCTGTGGAAGCCCAGGTCCGATCTTAGCGTGACGCTGTCCGGTGACTGGAATCTGCAGGATCCGATCTGCTGTGCCCTGCCGTACTACAGCTATGGCAAAACCCAGCGTGCCGCCAATCGCCAGCTGCCCGCGTTGCTGACCTATTTCCCCGGTTACCCGCGCGCCGATTACCCGCTGCCGAACGTCGATCCTTTTGATCGTCTGACCGATGTTGATGCGCAGCTGACAGCCCGCAACGAGCACGGCGGCCTTTCGGCCAAGGCTGTGTGGGATATTGATGAAGGCAACACGATCACCTCGATCACGGCGTGGCGTTATTGGGACTGGGGCCCGGCGAACGACCGCGACTATGTCGGCCTGCCCGTCTACACCAAGGTCAACAACCCGACGAAGCAGAACCAGTACACGCAGGAGTTCCGCTGGAACCACAAGGGTTCAGGCTATGACTTCGTGATCGGCCTGTTCGGCTTCCACCAGTCGATCCGCACCAGCGGTATTCAGCAGACAGGGACGGCTGCGAGCAAGTGGCTGCTCAACCCGACCAATGCCCTTTCGAACGACCCCAACGTTGCCAACAACCTCGTTGCGATCAACGATATCAGGCTCGACAACACCAGTCTGGCTCTGTTCGGCAAGTTGAACTGGGATGTGACCGATCAGTTGGTTATCTCGCCTGGTATTCGCGTGAACTACGACAAGAAGAAGGGGCTTTACGATTCGGTCGTGACCGGGAACGCCTCGGACGGCACGCGTCAGGTCGTCTCTCCAGTTCCGGGCTCGCCTTACTACACCGATGCATGGATCGCGCAGCTGCGCGGCATTCAGGCCTCGCAGTTCTTTGAGCCGACGTTCAGCGCCTGGAACCTGTCGTACGACGTGAACGTGCGTTACAAGATCACGCCGGACATCAACGTCTATGCGACTTACGCCCGCTCGTTCAAGACGGGTGGCATCAACCTCAATGGCGTTCCCGCTGATGCGAATGGCGTGCCCATCGCTTCGGCCTTTACGATCAAGCCGGAGAAGGTCGATCACTTCGAAGCGGGCTTCAAGACGCAGTTCTGGGATCGCAAGGCGACTTTCAACGTCACCGGGTTCTGGACCGAGATCAAGGACTTCCAGGCCAGCGTCAGCAACGGCCAGCTGGGCACCGTCCGCGGCTATCTTGCCAATGCCGAAAAGGTCCGCTCGCGCGGCGTCGAGGCTGATCTCTCGCTTCGTCCCAGCGACCGGTTCAGCACTTATGCGAACGTAGCATATACAGACGCCACCTTCGATAAGTTCTGCGACGCGCCGCCGCCGCCTGAGCTTTCCGGTGGTCCCAGCACCGGAATCGTCGTGACCGGCAAGTGCACCTACACCGGCACGATCGGTGCGGCAGGTACTCCGGGTGCGGTGAGCCCGCCCTTCGTCGACATCTCGGGTTCGCCATTGCCGGGCGTATCCAAGTGGGCTGCGGCCTGGGGCGCCGAGTTCAACCTTCCGACGCCGATTTTCGGCGAGGAGGGCCAGGCCTACTTCGGCTATGATGCCAGCTATCGTTCGAGCTGGTCATCCAATCCGTCGCCCTCGATCTACACTAACGTTGCGGGTTATTCGCTGCACAACTTCCGCGCCGGCATCCGTACCGATCGCTTCGACATCTTTGGCTGGGTGCGTAACGCGTTCAACCAGAACTACGTCGAACTTCTGTTGGCTGGCACAGGTGGCAACACCGGCCTGATCGCGGGACAGATCGGCGATCCGCGCACTTTTGGCGGGACGATCAAAGCCACGTTCTGAACGAACTCTCCCACCCCGCAGCGCATGCGGAACTCAAAGGCCGGTGGAGCGATCCACCGGCCTCTTTCTTTGTCAGTTGTTGCCGCCGATGAAATCGCCCAGGCCGCCGAGGATAGAGCCTTCGCCCCGGTTCTGTCCTCCGCGCGATCCGGCCGCTGCGAGCATCCGGCCGGCAAGGCGCGAGAAGGGCAGGGACTGGATCCATACCTTGCCCGGACCGCGCAGACGGGCAAAGAACAGGCCTTCGCCGCCGAACAGCACCGATTTCACGCCGCCTGCGGTGACGAGATCGAAGTCGATGCCGGGCGTGTATGCGGCAAGGCAGCCGGTATCGACATGGAGTTCCTCGCCGGGGCGCAGTTCCTTTTCGACGAGCGTGCCGCCCATCTGCACGAAGACCCAGCCATCGCCATCAAGCTTCTGCATGATGAAGCCTTCGCCGCCGAACAGGCCGGTCATCACCCGGCGCTGGAATGCGATGCCGATGGACACGCCGCGTGCGGCAGCGAGGAAGCTGTCCTTCTGGCAGATCAGGGTGCCGCCGACGTCGGACAGCTTGATCGGCAGGATCGCGCCGGGCGTGGGAGAGGCGAATGCTACGCGCGCCTTGCCCGAGCCATTGTGGGTGAACACCGTGGTGAACAGGCTCTCGCCGGTGACGAGGCGCTTGCCCGCGCCCAGCAACTTGCCCATGAAGCCACCCTGCTGGTCGCCCGAGCCATCGCCGAACACGGTGGTCATGCCGACCGATCCGTCCTTCCAAACGAGGGCACCGGCTTCGGCCACGGCGCTTTCACCGGGGTCCAGTTCGATCTCGAGGAACTGCAGTTCCTGGCCCTTGATCTCGAAATCGATGTCGTCGGCAATGGAAGCGCTGCGGTGATGGGCCCATGGACTATTGGTCATTCAAGTCTCCCGAAAAGAAGCAATAGCGCAGATGTCGCAATCCACCGCGCCGATGCGAGAGGGCATATCATGTCTTCGTCGGCGCTGTTATGACGCTCGTCGGATCGAGGGGAAAACAAGTATGACGACACTGCGTCCGGTACGGTATTCGGGAATTGCCATTGCGCTGCACTGGGCCATTGCCCTGCTGCTGTTGTTCCAGATCGGACTTGGTTGGGCGCTTGAGGACTTGCCAAAGGGCGCGGTGCAGTTCGCGGGCTATCAGTTCCACAAGTCGATCGGCATCACGATCCTGCTGCTGAGTCTCGCGCGACTGGCAGTTCGCCTCGTCCGTCCACGCCCGGCTCCAGTGCAGGACGGCAAGGCGCAGATGCTGCTGGCTTCGGCAGTACATGTGTTGCTTTACGCTGTAATGATCGTCGGTCCCCTGACTGGATGGCTCATCGTCTCGACCGCGAAGGTGCGACTGCAGACGATGTTGTTCGGCAAGGTTCCATGGCCTGACCTTCCGGTCGGGCAGGGCTTGCATGAACCTGCGGAGGTTCTGCACGGTGCGCTGGGAACGGTCGGGATCATACTGATCGGGCTGCACGTCGCAGGCGCGCTCTACCATCATTTCAAACGCGAGGACGTGATCGGGCGGATGCTGCCGACAGCCGTGCGTTCGCATGGCTCGATCGGCATTGCTGCTTTCGTGGCGATTGCGCTGGGCACTGGCGCGCTGATCTGCGGCCTTTTCCTTTCCTTCCCGGCAACCAAGGCCACCCCCGCGCCAGTGGAAACCGCTTCGGCAGACGCGATGGAGGCGATGCCATCCGAAGTGGCGTCAGACATCGCGGCGGAACCGTCCGCTTTGGCCTCTGACGCAGCGGCAACTTCGGCAAAGGCGACGCCGTGGAAGCTGGAAAAGGGTAGTCGTCTCGGTTTTACGGCGGAATACAGTGGAGAAACGATCAAGGGGTCATTCTCCCGGTGGGATGCCACCATCGTGTTCGATCCCGAGGATCTGCAAGGCTCGTCGATCCGCGCCTCAATCGATCTTGCCTCGGTGGACAGCGGCGACAGCCAGCGCGATGACATGCTGCGCAGTGAAAGCTTTTTTGGCGTCGGTGCGCATCCCACCGCCCAGTTCGTTTCATCCAGCATCCGCGCTGCGGGTGAGGGGCGCTACGTGGCCAGTGGAACGCTTTCGCTCCATGGACAGCGCAAGCCTGTGGCTCTGCGCTTCAGTCTGAAAATTGACGGCAATCGCGCGACGGCTTCGGGGAACGCAACGCTCCAGCGCCTTTCGTTTGGCGTTGGTGAAGCGGAATGGTCAGCCACCGATCAGCTGAAGGATGCCGTGGGCGTCGTTTTCAATCTGAAGGCGGTGAGGAAGGCGCCCTGATCGCGCCGCTGTGGCGCAGGCCTGCGAAGAAGAACTCCGAGTAGGCCCGCGCCCAAGTCTCGGTCGCTTGCGGATCGACGGTCTGAGCCGAAGTCTCCAACCGTGCATGGCCGAGCAAGCCTTCAAGCCAGAATCTCGCCGCGAGTTCGGGATCGGCGATCTCGATGTCCTGTGCCTTGGCGGCCTGCCCTAGTTCGTCGGTGATGTTGGTCAGGGCATCGACATACATCGCCTGACGATAATTCATTTCGCCGTTGCCGAATTCCTGGTCGCACCAGTCGACCAGTCTCTCCATCATGCGGCCTTCGGGCGAATGCAGCACATGCATCACGGCGGCCGCGCGAATGCAGAAGGACTCGATCAGGGGCAGGCCTTCACCGAGCTTCATGATCTGAAGCCGGCGTTCGACTGTTTTCTGTGCGAGCAGGGCTTCAAGAAACTCGCGCTTGCCTGCGAAGCGGGTGTAGATGGTGGCCTTGCCGATATGGGCATGGCGGGCGACGCGGTCGAATGTGAAGGCTTCAAAGCCATGTTCGCGCAGTACTTCCCATCCGGCCTCAAGAATGCGGGCTGGAAGGCGTTGCGCTTCTTCTATCGAAGGACGGCCTCTGCGGCCGACACCTTTGCACGTGGACGACTGATCGCTTTTGTCAGCGTCCTTTGAGGGCAGCTCAGTGGACGGTGGGCTGCTCCGCTCCTGCGACGTGTGCTGAACTGTCATGCGGACGATCCCGTTCGCACAGGCGTTCTGCCAGCGCTTCGGCAATCCGGTTGTGAACCGGGCAGGACATCTCCAGTCCTTCGCGATAGGCCTGCCAGAAGCGGAGGCCCGCATCGGTAATCCAGCGCATCTTTCCCACTTTCTCGCCTTTGCGGCGTATCGTGGGAGCAGAGTGCCCTAGCTGTTTGGATAGTCAATATACTATAAATTGGGCGGTTTCGTTTCATTTAGCCTGTCCAGACGCACTTTGGTCGGTAGTCCAGCCAAGCCCAAGTGCCTTTTCCACCGAGATAAACTGGGTCGTAAGCTCTGCTCTGGCCGATGCAGAGGCCATGGCGAGTTGCAGCGCCTGGCGTTCGGTATCGAGCTTGTCTGGCCGCCCGATGGTCCCCGCTGCAAGCCTTTGCGTCTGCAAATCGACGTTCTTGTGCGCTCGCGCCTCAGCATCGAGCACCTTCCCAAACGCGATTCGCTGCGCACCAAAGCGTGCCAATGCACCTTCTGCGTCCTGCAAGGCTGACAGGACCGTGCGGCGGTAGTTGGCCTCGTTCTCGGCATATGCGCCCTTGGCCACTTCGACCTGACGTTCGGCGCGTCCGCCGTCGAACAGGCTCCACTTGATCTGCGGAAGCGCAATGCCGACGATGTTGCCCGGATCGAACACGTCGCCGATGTTCTGCCCGCCAAGGCCAAGCAGGCCAAGGAACGAGATCTTCGGAAACTTGTCGGCGATGCGTGCCCCTATATCGGCATTTGCTGCGGCCAGTTGGCGCTCGGCCATGCGAACGTCGGGACGGCTGCGCAACAGCAGCGCCGGGTCTCCAACGGCAACCACAGCTGGGGGCAAAGGGACCGCAGCGGGCGTTCCGAGCAGGGCATCTAGCGCACCCGGCTCCTTGCCGGTCAGCACTGCGATCTGGTCCATGAGCACGGCGATCTCGGCGCGTGACTTCGCGGCGTCGGCTTCGCTGGCGAATGCCTGCGCTTCGGCCGCGTTCACTGGCTGCTGCGGAATGGTGCCAGCAGCGAAACGCTGCTTTGCCAGCGCGACCAGCTCGCGGTCGATTTCAACCTGCCGGTCTTGCAGTCCGACCATGGCCTGTCGCGCCCGCAATCCGACATATGCGCGGGCGATCTCTGCCGAGAGCGTGACGCGTGCGTCTGCCGCGCCAGCTTCGGCAGCCTCGGCTCGCGCAGTGGCCGCTTCGACCTTGCGCCGGGTGCCGCCGAACAGGTCGATCTCCCACGACGCGTCGAAACCAAGGTTGTAGGCGTTGATCTCGTCACGTCCGCCACCGTTGCCGACCAGATTGCCCGGCACGTTGATGTAGGGCGCGGCGAACGAAGTGCTCACGGTCGGCAGCACGGCTGTGCGGCTGGCAGCGAGCGAGGCGCGCGATTGGGCCACGCGGGCGTTTGCGGCAGCGATGCCGGGAGAGTCCGAAAGCGCTGTCTCGACCAACTGGTTGAGCACTGGATCGCCAAGGCTCTCCCACCAGCGGCCCGTCGGTGCAGTCGCCTGCACCTTGTCGCCGGCACGCACGAATGCGCCGCGTGTTTCCGCCTGTGGGGCGGCCTGCGGCGCACCCTTGTAGTCAGGGCCCACCGTGGCGCAGCCAGCAAGTAGCGCGGCCAGTACCGTGATGCCGGCCATGCGACGGAGTGAAGAGGTGCCAGTCATCAGTGTGCGGCCTTTGCGTGGTAGCCCTTGGGAAGCGGGCGCAAGAGAAAGACAAGCGGAGCCACCAGCAGGATGCCGACAGTCAGCGCCATGAAATCATCGTTGAAGGCCATGACGAGCGCGTCGCGCAGGACCATGCCATCGAGCGAACGCAATGCCGCCGCCATGCCATCGGGGCCGCCGCCATATGTCATGGCTTGTTGGCTCACCCAGTCCTGGATGTTCAGATCATTGGCTTCGAGCGCACTGTGCAGGGACCAGCGGTGGAACTCCCAGCGCTCGTCCTGAAGCGTGGCGAGCATGGCAAGGCCGATGGAGCCGCCGAGATTGCGCCCGGCATTGAACAATCCGGCGGCATCGCCGGCATCATGGACGGGGACCGAACTGATTGCCGCCTGATTCAGGAACAGCATGCAGAATACGGTGCCTAGTCCGCGCAGGAGTTGCGTGACAACGAAGTCGCCCCCGCGCGATTGCGCCGTCAGGTTGACATCGAGATAGCAGGACAGAGCGAGCAGAACGACGCCGGTGCCGACGATCAGGCGTAGGTCGACCCGGGCGACGAGGATCGGAAACATGGGCATCATCAGCATGGCCGGGATGCCTGAAATGAAGACGATCTTGCCCGCCTGCATCGCGTTGTAGTCTGCAATTGCGGCAAGGAATTGCGGGATGACGTATGCGGTGCCGAACATCACCGCGCCCAGCACCAGCGCCAGCGTGAACACGGCGGCAAAGGCCCGGTTGCGCAGAAGGGCAAGCTTGATCACTGGACGCTTTGCCGTGAACTGACCGACGGCGATAAGCACAAAGCCGAGCAGGGTCACGGCCGAGAGCTTCCAGATCAGCGCGGATTCGAACCACTGTTCGCGGTGACCTTCTTCAAGCACCACGGTTATCCCGCCGAGGCCAAGAACCAGTCCGATGACTCCGAGCCAGTCGGCATTCACCAGTTCGCCTAGTTGCATCTTGCTCTTGGGCAGGCCGACGAGCAGCAGCGTGATGAGGATCGCGCTGATCGGCACGTTGACGAAAAAGGCATAGTGCCAGCTGAAATTCTCGGTCAGCCATCCCCCGACGAGCGGGCCCATCACCGGCCCCATGATCACGGTCAAGCCGAACAGGGCAGTGCCGATAGGCTGCTGGTTTGGTGGAAGGCGCGTCGCGATGATGGTCAGCGCAGTCGGGATCATCGCGCCTGCCGTGAACCCTTGGCCGACGCGGCCGAAGATCATCATGGTCAGCGATGTGGACAGTCCGCACATGACCGAAAAGCCCGTGAACAGGATAGCCGCGATCAGCAGGAAACGGCGCAGGCCGAACACGCGTTCGAGCCAACCTGTGAGCGGGATGATGATGATTTCGGCGACGAGATAGGCGGTGGCAATCCACGTGCCCTCGCTCGAGGATGCGCCGATCTCTCCCTGGATCGTGGGCAGCGATGCGTTGACGATCGAGATGTCGAGCGTTGCCATGAGCGAGCCGATCGCGCCCGCTGCAACGCCGAGCCAGGCACCTACATCTGCCTTGTCCGAAGGCCGCGCAGGCGCGCTTGGCAAATCTTCATCCATGGTCGCCACTGTGCTCACTTGGCCTGTGCCCGTTCCTGCTCGTCGCGGATCGCGTCTATTGCGGACTTGGCCGAGCGCGTGTCCACTTCCACCGACAAAGAAAGGCCGGGGACCAGAACCTTGCGCGATTCAGGGCCGGCGTTGATGCGGATGCGTACGGGCACGCGCTGCACGATTTTGGTGAAGTTGCCGGTCGCGTTCTGCGGCGGGATCAACGAGAAGTTCGCGCCGGTGCCCGGAGTGATGCTCTCGACCGTGCCATGGAATTCGACATCGGGCAGGGCGTCGACGTGGACGGTAACCGGCTGCCCGGGACGCATCAGGCCGATCTGCGTTTCCTTGAAGTTCGCTTCGACATAGATCGCTTGCGTCGGCACGATCGTCATCAGGCGCTGGCCGGGCTGGACGAATTGACCAAGGCGGACGGTGGAGTTGCCCACCTTGCCGCCGATGGGCGCAATGATACGGGTCGTCGCAAGGTCGGTGCTGGCCGCTTCGCGCTGGGCCTGCGCGGCCTTGATCTGGGCGGTGGACTGTCCTGCTTGTGCGCGAGCACTGGTAACGCGGTCATTGGCAGCGGCCAGCGCGGCCTGCTTGGCGGCCACGTCAGCTGCAGCTTTGTCGCGGTTGGCAACAAGCTGGTCGAAGGCCTGCCGCGGCTCTGCGCCGCTGGCCACCAGCGGTCGCATGCGGGCGACTTCGCCGTTGAGGTAGGCAAGATCGCGCTGCGATGCCTGCAGTGCTGCGCGGGCCTGACCGGTGGCCGACTGCGCTTCCTGAATGGCTGCCAGCGCTGCCGCTTCGGTTGCCCGGGCGACATCGACTTGCGCGGTACTCTGGGCGAGGCGGGTGCTGTAATCGGTCGGGTCGATCTGGACGAGCAGGGTTCCCTGCTCGACTGACTGGTTGTCGGCCACGGAAACGCGCCGCACGTAGCCTCCGAGCTTGGAACTGATCGTGACGCCGTCCGCTTTTACGTATGCGTCTTCAGTCTCCTGCATATAGCGGCCCACCGTCTCGTAATCGTAGAGCGTCCACGCGCCATAAAGAGCGCCAGCGGCCAGTACGCCAACCGCGATCCGGCCAATCGTCTTGCGACGGCCTTCGGTTGCATCTGTCGTCGGAGCGGGCGTGGAGTCGGTCGAGGCAGCCATCTGAGGTCCATTCGGAAGAATTGAACGAAATCGTTCCGTTGCGGATTGCCACTTGGTTTAGAGCGGGGAGAAATTCAAGTGCTGAAATTGCGAGGCATCGTGCAAAATCTGCATGTTGTCGGCGCAACGTGCGGAAAACGGCCATGTTCCGGCAATCGATCATCGCCTGCCCATTAGGTCAGGCCGCCGATTTCCTCTATGAATGGACCATCAATGTCGGGCTATTGATCGAGGCAGTAAATCAAACAGGGCGAATTTGCTCATTGGAAAAAGGGCTGCCCATGCACTACCTCGCCAATCACACCACGGTTCACCCATCCACAACGAGAAGGATTTGAGTCTATGTCGATCGTCGGAACCAAGCTGAAGCCGTTCCAGGCAACCGCTTTCCACCAGGGCAAGTTCGTCGATGTCAGCGACGCCGACGTCGTCGGCAAGTGGGGCGTGTTCTTCTTCTACCCGGCCGACTTCACCTTCGTCTGCCCGACCGAGCTCGAAGACCTCGCCGACATCTATGGCGAGCTGCAGGGCCTCGGCGTCGAAGTGTACTCGGTATCGACCGACACCCACTTCAGCCACAAGGCATGGCACGAAACCTCGCCGGCCGTTGGCAAGATCAACTACTACATGCTGGGCGACCAGAACCACACGATCTCGAACAACTTCGGCATTCTGCGCGAAGGCGTCGGACTTGCTGACCGTGGTACCTTCGTGACCGATCCGGACGGCACCATTCAGCTGGTCGAAATCACCCCCGAGGGCGTGGGTCGCAACGCTGCGGAACTGCTGCGCAAGATCAAGGCTGCCAAGTACTGGCGCGAAAACCCCGGCCAGGTCTGCCCGGCCAAGTGGGAAGAAGGCGCGGCCACGCTGGCTCCGTCGATCGACCTCGTCGGCAAGATCTGATCCAATCCGGCAGGACGTTCACCGCGTGGGGTTGAACGTCCTGCCAAGAACCGCCGGACGGGCCGTGCCGCTTACGGGCGGCCCGCCGGTTCCACGCCCTCGATCATGCAACTGAGATGATCCCCCGTGCGCCGACCTTTCGGTGACGCGCGGGCCCTGTTGTCCAAAGGAAGTGACCATGCCCGTTCTCGACGCCGCCACCACCGCCCAGCTCAAGGCCTACCTCGGCAACCTGCGCCGGCCGATCGAGCTGGTTGCAACCCTCGACGACAGCCCCAAGTCTGCAGAGATGCGCAGCCTTGTCGAGGAGGTTGCCGCGCAGTCCGACAAGGTCACCACGCGCTTCGACGGCACCGACGAGCGCGCGCCGAGCTTTGCTATTCGCGCGGACGAGGGAAGGGCGGAGGCGGTCTTCGCAGGGCTTCCGATGGGCCACGAGTTCACCTCGCTGATTCTCGCGCTGCTGCATGTCGGAGGACACCCGCCCAAGGAAGACGCTGAACTGCTTGAGCAGGTGCGCGGTCTCGAAGGCCCGTTGCACTTCGAGACGTTCTTCTCGCTGACCTGCCAGAACTGCCCCGACGTGGTCCAGGCGCTCAACATCATGGCAGCGCTGAACCCGAACGTGACGCACGTCGCCATTGACGGCGCGCTGTTCAAGGATGAGGTGGAGCGGCGCCAGATCATGGCCGTGCCTACCGTGTTCCTCAACGGCCAGCCTTTCGGTTCGGGCCGCATGGACCTCGCGCAGATCGTCGCCAAGCTCGATACCAATGCTTCGGCACGCGCTGCCGAGAAGATTGCTGCGAAGGAGCCGTTCGACGTGCTCGTCGTCGGCGGTGGGCCCGCTGGCGCTGCTGCTGCGATCTATGCGGCGCGCAAGGGCATCCGCACCGGCGTTGTGTCCGAGCGCTTTGGTGGACAGGTGCTCGACACCATGGGCATCGAAAACTTTATCTCGGTCCAGCACACCGAAGGCCCCAAGTTGGCCGCGCAGCTGGAAAACCACGTCAAGGAATACGAAGTCGACGTGATGAACCTGCAGAAGGCGACCACGCTGCTCCCCTGTAGTGACGGCAACCTGCACGAGATCACGCTCGAGAACGGCGCGAGCCTGAAGGCAAAGACGCTGATCCTTTCCACCGGTGCCCGCTGGCGGCAGATGGGCGTGCCCGGCGAGGACGAATATCGCAACAAGGGCGTCGCCTACTGCCCGCACTGCGATGGCCCGCTGTTCAAGGGCAAGCGCACGGCTGTGATTGGCGGCGGCAACTCGGGCGTCGAGGCAGCTATCGACCTTGCCGGGATCGTCGCCCACGTCACGCTGATCGAGTTCGACAATCAGCTTCGTGCCGACGCCGTGCTGCAGACCAAGCTGCGTTCGCTGCCCAACGTTACGATCGTGACGTCGGCGCTCACCACCGAAGTGCTCGGGGATGGCGCGAAGGTTACGGGGCTGGTCTACAAGGATCGCGAAAGCGACGAACTGCACACGGTCGAGCTCGAAGGCATCTTCGTGCAGATCGGCCTTGTCCCGAATACCGAGTGGATCAAGGGTGCCATCGATCTAAGCCCGCGCGGCGAGATCGAGGTCGACGCGCGCGGCGCGACCAGCGTTCCGGGGATCTTTGCGGCGGGCGATGCCACCACGGTGCCCTACAAGCAGATCATCATCGCCATGGGCGAAGGTTCCAAAGCTGCGCTTTCTGCCTTCGACTACCTCATCCGACAGGGATAAGTTTCACAACCAAAACCTTAGGGTTACCCTCATTTTAAGCCCGACGGGTCGCAAAGGCGGCGGCGCAAGACAATTGCGTCGCCGCTCTTGCTTTGAACATTGCGTTCAGTGGGAAGCTCGCTTAGGCATCGCTATGTCTTGCGCTGTCAAAATATGTCGGGAGAGAGAAATGGCGTTTCCAAGGCTCACGCGGAGAATCGCATCCGGTCTGCTGGCAACGGTCGCGGCGCTGGTCGGGCTGAACGGGCCGGCCGTTGCCGATACGCCCCATCGCGATCTGAACCACAATGGTCGGCTCGATCCTTACGAGAACCCGGTGCTCGCCACGTCAAAGAGGGTCGACGACCTTCTCGGGCAGATGACGATCGAGGAAAAGATTGCGCTGATGCTGCACGGCACGCTCGCGGCCGAGAACGGGGCGCGGATCGGTGTGGGCACAGCCTATGACAAGCCTGCCGCTCAGGCGTTGCTGGCCCGCGGTGTCAACAGCTTCATCACCCGCCTGTCGCCTGACCCCAAGGCTTTTGCCGAAGAGAACAACACGATCCAGAAGATGGCTGAGGCCACGCGCCTCGGCATTCCCGCCACGATCAGTACGGACCCGCGCAACCACTTCCAAATCACTGTCGGCGTCAGCTCGGCCAGCGGAGGCTTCTCGCAGTGGCCCGAGACGCTCGGCATGGCGGCAATCGGGGACGAGAAGCTGGTCGAGCGCTTCGGCAGGCTGGTGGCAGCAGAGTATCGCGCGGTCGGCATCCACATAGCACTGAGTCCTCAGGCTGACCTCTACACCGAGCCGCGCTGGCCGCGTGGCGTGGCGACGTTCGGTGCTGATGCCGCAATGGTTTCGCGCCTTGCCGGTGCCTATGTGCGTGGGTTCCAGGGGAGTCCGAACGGGCTGGTGCGCTCAGGCGTCGCCACCGTCGTCAAGCACTGGGTTGGTTACGGAGCCCAGCCCGAAGGCTTCGACGGGCATAACTACTATGGCCGCATCGCCAAGCTCGATAACGCAAGCTTCGCGCAGCACGTCGCCGCGTTTGACGGGGCGCTGGCTGCCAAGTCGGCTGGTGTCATGCCGACCTATGTCATTGCCGAGGGCGTCACTATCAATGGCAAATCGCTGCCGCAGGTGGGTGCCGGCTTCAGCAAACCGCTGATCGATGGTCTCCTGCGCAAGACCCGCAAGTTCGGCGGAATCGTTATTTCTGACTGGGCGATCACCAATACCTGCCTTGAGCAGTGCATGCGGCCAACCGCCGAAAAGCCGCAAGGCTATAACATCGCGATGCCATGGGGCGTCGAGAACCTTTCGGAAATCGATCGCTATGCTCTCGGGGCAAACGCTGGCATCGACCAGTTCGGGGGTGTCGACGATCCCGCCCCGCTGATTGCCGCATACAAGGCCGGGAAGCTGTCGCGCGCCCGCATCGATCAGGCTGCGCGCCGCGTGCTCGCGCTGAAATTTGAGCTTGGCCTGTTCGACAATCCTTATGTCGATGTCGCACGGGCTGCGCAGGTGATCGGCGATCCGGCAACCCAGGACGAGGCTGACAAAGCCCAGCGCGCGGCTCAGGTCCTGCTGGAGAACAAGCACAACCTTCTGCCTCTTTCGCAGGGGCAGAAAGTCTGGCTCTCGGGCGTCTCGGCTGATGTTGCGCGGGCGAGGGGGCTGACGGTGGTCGACAATCTCGATCAGGCAGACGTCGCACTGGTCCGCGTAGCCACGCCGTTCGAGGATCTGCATCCAAACCACTTCTTCGGCTCGCGCCAGCACGAAGGCCGTCTCGACTTCCGCGCGGATGACGAGCCTACGAAGACCGTGGCGATGGCGGCTGCCAAGGTGCCGACCATCGTCGCTGTCGATCTTGATCGTCCGGCGGTGCTTACCCTGCTCAAGGACAAGGCGAGCGCGCTTTACGGTCTCTTCGGTGCCAGCGACGCCGTGCTGGTCGATCTCGTCACTGGCAAGGCCAAGTCGCGCGGACGCCTGCCGTTCGAACTGCCGTCGTCGGCCAAGGCGGTGGAAGACCAGCACCCCGGTCGTCCCGATGATAGCGCCATGCCGCTCTACAAGCGTGGTGACGGCATCGTTCTGCCCTGAAATCCAATCTAGGCCGGGGAAATCGCCATGCCGCGGCCTTGCCGACTCTCGTGGGCTTCGCCAGAGCCTTCTGCGTGAGCGCAAATATCGTCATCGGCGCCGACCGTTCCGGCGCCCCCGTCAGGATCGACGTCGAGGAACTGCTTGCCACCCGCCTGCTGGTGCAGGGCAACAGCGGGTCGGGCAAGTCGCACCTGCTGCGCCGGTTGCTGGAGGAAAGCGCCAGTATCGTCCAACAAGTAGTCATCGATCCCGAAGGCGATTTCGTCACGCTTGCCGATGCGTTCGGGCATGTCGTGGTTGATGGTTCGGCTTACGATGGCGCAGAAATCGCCAAGCTCGCCGCCCGCATCCGCAAGCATCGTGCCTCGGTAATCCTGACGCTCGATGGGCTGGAACTCGAAGCACAGATGCGCTGCGCCGCCGTGTTCCTAAACACCCTGTTTGATGCGCCCCGCGACGAATGGTACCCGGCTTTGGTGGTGGTCGACGAAGCGCAGATGTTCGCACCCGCTGCGGCGGGCGACGTGTCCGACGAAGTGCGCCGCCTCAGCCTCTCGGCCATGACAAACCTGATGTGTCGTGGCCGAAAGCGCGGACTGGCAGGCGTCATCGCCACGCAGCGCCTCGCAAAGCTGGCCAAGAACGTGGCGGCGGAAGCCTCCAACTTCCTGATGGGCCGTACCTTTCTCGACATCGACATGGCCCGCGCTGCGGACCTGCTCGGCATGGAGCGGCGGCAGGCCGAGACGATCCGCGATCTCGAACGCGGTCACTTCCTCGGACTTGGCCCGGCCATTGCCCGCCGTCCGGTCGGCGTGCGCATTGCCGATGTCCAGACCCGTGCGCGCAATGTCATCCAGGGCCTGATGCCGCTTCCGAATGCGGGCGGGGCGGAAATGGAATCGATCCTTCTGTCAGAACCCCTCGCCATGGAACCCGTGCCGCGCCCGCCCGAGCCGGAACTGGTCGTGCCCGAAAGCGGTGAACTGCTTGAGCAGATCGAGGGCTTCGTGCCTGCCGCCGAGCAGGTCGAGCCTCCGGTTGCGCCCAGCCTGTTCGAGGCCGAGGAAACTGCCGCCAGCATTGCCTCGATCCTGACGGAAATGGCCGCCGAGCCGGACTGCACCTTCCAACCTGCCGCGCAGCTCTATCAGGACTTCACGGTGCGTTGCCGGATGCTGCGAATTTTGCCGGGCATGGACCTCGGGGCGTTCAGGCGTCGCTTTGCCATGGCTGTGGCCGGTATCGCCGACGACAAGGCTGCAGAATGGCAGGACCTCCTGCGCATCGGCAAGGACGTGCCCGACGACCTGCTTGCGCCGTTCCTCACGCTCGCGCGCGCCGCTGTCGATCGCGCACCGTGCCCCGATGACGAGCGCCTTGCCGAGATCTACGGCACGCGCTCGTCGGGCCGCATCCGCCGACTGCTCGAGCACCTGGAGAAGAGCAACCTGATCGTCGTGCGTACCGATTACGGTGGCAGGCGCTCGGTCGGCATTCCTGCGCTGGGCCTGACCACGGCGCCGGTCGAGGCCTGAAGCCTTACTCCACGCTGTAGAAGTCGATCACGACACTGTCGGGCTTGCGGATGCCGCGGGCAACGAACACTTTGCGCCGAAGCCACTCGTAAGCGCCAGCCTTGACCGAAAATCGCGGAGTCGTGCGGAAATAGTAGGCCGCCGGATCGACGTTCTCGCCCTTGGCCAGTTTCTCGATGACCTCGGGTGCTGCAATGCGCACACCGGGGTTCGTCACTTCGATGACGGTGCCGTCGGTGGTCTTGAGGAAGTAGCGTGCCTCGATACTGGTGAGGCCACCGGGCAGAATGACCTGCCAGTCGCCGCCGCCCGGAAGCACTTCACCTGCAAGCTTCGGTCCGCTGACGGAACCTCCGGTAATCGCGACGAAGCGCTTGCGTCCTTGGTCCACTTCACCTTGTTCGATAGCGGGTGCCAGCGTTGCACGCACTGAAAAGGCGTAAGTAAGCGTCGGTGCGGGCGCGTTCGGGCCATCGTCAGCGTGAAGTGACGATCCCAGTACCAGCAGCGCTGCCGCGATAAACAAGTACTTGAACTTCAATCTTTTTCTCCCTTAGCAAACGGCGTTGGCACGCCGATTTCGCAGAGTGACAGTCCGCAGATTCACGGCCCACATGCTTGTCGGATTACAAAAGGCTTTGCACTCTTTGTATGCTTTACTAATGGAAATTCCGTTCGCCGCGCGCTTTCCTTCCGGATTTGTGAAATTTGCCGAAAGCTGCGCGCATTTTGCGTTGGAAGGACCGTCCGTGGCCACGGCAGAGATTACCCGTCAGTCCGTCGTCCCCGAGCTTGATCTCGATGACCTCGACTCCGTTCTCGGGCTGCACATCGGCACGGTCAACACGCTGTTCGTGAGCCGGCTTGAAAAGCGGCTCGATCCGCTGAGCGTCACGCCCAAGCAGGTCGCGATCCTCTGGCTGGTCAATGCCAATCCGGGCGTGAAGCAGACAGACCTTTCACGCTTCTTCCAGATCGAACGACCCACCGTTCACCAGTTTGTGCGCCAACTGATCAAGAACGGCTTTCTGCTCAACGAACCATCCAAGCTCGATCGTCGTGCCGGTGGCCTGTGGCTGACCGATGAAGGGCGCGAGGTTCTGGCCAAATCACGTCAGGCCATTGCCGAACACGAAGAGCAGTTGACGACAGCCCTGACGGCACGTGAAAAGTCCGAACTCTTCCGCATTCTGATGAAGCTCTATCTCTCGGCTCCGGCCAAGGATTGACGTTCAGGCTCGGGACATCACATCGTCGCTATCCCGCAGCGATGTTCAAAGGATTCCCTTCGATGAAGCAGTTCGTGCCCGGCGTTGTTGCGGCCTTTGCCCTTGCTGCTGCGGGTGGCGCGATGGCGCAGTCTGCAGGCGGCGCGGCGGGTGATCCTGTGCGGGGCAAGTCGGTCTATGCGCGCTGCGCGGCCTGCCATGATCTCAATACCGGTGCGACGCGATTGGGTCCTTCGCTGAAGGGCGTTGTCGGGCGTACCTCCGGCACGATGCCGAACTTCAATTACTCGCAAGCCTTGAAAGACAAGGCCGTCGTTTGGGACGCTACCTCTCTCGACGCATTTTTGTCCGGTCCTTCGAAGTATGTGCCCGGCAATCGCATGGCCTTTCCGCCGCTTGCCAACCCTCAGGATCGGGCAGATCTGATCGCGTTCCTGCAGCAATCGGCGCGTTGAGTCCCAAATCCGTTACCAATCGCTGCGGGCCCTCGCATCCTTCGGGTTACGAGGGCATTTTTTGTGCGTGGAGAAATCAAACAATCATAAATGATCATTCTTGATCGTTTATGCGCATGATGCTATCGACTCTGCGACGGCGCGAGAGTGCGCCCATTTGTCTGCAGGGATGCCATGAACGCCCACACTCCGATTGCCGCCGCACTGCCTTTTGCCGTTCCGTCCAGCCGGTGGGACGATACCGTTGCGGCTTCGCTATCGCCCGCAGAACTGCTGCTTTACCGCTCGAACCTGCTCGGTTCAGATCTCACGGTCACCAACTTCGGCGGCGGCAATACGTCCGCCAAGCTTGAGGAAATTGACCCGCTGACCGGCGAGAAGGTCGAGGTCCTGTGGGTCAAGGGATCTGGCGGCGACATCGGCTCGATGAAGCTCGATGGCTTTGCCACGCTCTATCAGTCCAAGCTTTTGGGACTCGAAGCGCACTATTCGGGCCCTGATGACGACGACAAGATGGTCGGCTTTCTGCCGCACTGCACGTTCAACCTGAATGGTCGTGCCGCGTCGATCGACACGCCGCTGCACTCGCTGCTGCCGTTCGCGCATGTCGATCACGTCCACCCCGATGCGATCATCGCGCTGGCAGCTTCCTCGGGCGGCGAAGCGGCGACGCACGAAATCTGGGGCGGGAAGATCGGCTGGCTGCCATGGAAGCGTCCCGGTTACACCCTCGGCGTGATGCTGCGCGATTACGTGAAAGCCAATCCGCAAGTGGAAGGCGTGATGCTGGCGGGCCACGGGATCATCTGCTGGGCCGATAGCGCCAAGGCCTGCTACGAACACACCCTCCAGCTGATCGCCGATGCCGCGAACTATCTGAATGGCAAGCTGGCAGGCAAGCCTGCCTTCGGAGGTCAGGCTGTTGCGGCCAACCCAGATCGCGCCGTCATCGCTGCCGACCTCATGCCTCGCCTGCGTGGTTTCATGACCGGCGCACGACAGAAGCTGAGCCATTTCTCGGACGATGCAGAAGCACTGGAGTTCGTCGGCAGTGTCGATTTCGAGCGCCTTGCCGCACTCGGAACCTCATGCCCCGATCACTTTCTGCGCACCAAGATAGCCCCGCTGACGCTCGATCCGGCAAGGCTGCAGGATGATGCCAATCTCCAGCAGAAAATCGCGGACTATCGCGAACTCTATGCCGCCTATTACGAGCGCTGCAAGCGGCCTAACTCGCCTGCAATGCGGGATTCCAACCCGGTCGTCGTGCTGGTGCCAGGCGTCGGCCGCATCACTTTCGCCACCGACAAGACCACCGCTCGCCTTGCTGGCGAGTTCTACGGCAACGCCATCAATGTGATGCGCGGGGCTGAAGCCATTGGCGAATACATCGCGCTCGACGAGCAGGAAGCCTTCGACATCGAGTACTGGCTGCTCGAGGAAGCCAAGCTACAGCGCATGCCCGCGCCCAAGCCACTGGTCGGCAAGATCGCGCTCGTGACCGGTGGGGCAGGGGGCATCGGCGCCGCCTCCGCCGCCCGCCTGCTGCGCGATGGAGCCTGCGTTGTTCTGGCTGACCGTGATGCTGCTGCGGTCGAGGACGTACGCGCCGGGTTCGCAAGGCAGTTTGGCAAGGATGTCGTGCGCGCTGCCGTCTGCGATGTAACCGACGAAGCACAGGTCCAGGCCGCCTTCGACCTCGCCGCGCGCGAGTTCGGCGGCCTCGACATTCTCGTCGCCAATGCCGGAATCGCCAGTTCGGCCCCGCTTGAGGACACCACGCTCGAGCTGTGGAACCGCAATTACGACGTGCTGGCGCAAGGCTACTTCCTCACCAGCCGCGCGGCCTGGCCGCTGCTCAAGCGGATGAAGGCTCAGGGCGGCTCATCCGTCGTGTTCATCGGCTCGAAGAACGGCGTCGCCGCCGCCACCAATGCCAGCGCCTACGCCTCGGCCAAGGCCGCAGCAAACCATCTTGCGCGCTGCCTTGCCCTTGAAGGCGCGCCCCACGGTATCCGCGTCAACGTCGTCAACCCCGACGCGGTGATCAAGGGCAGCCGCATCTGGGACGGCGACTGGCGCAAGGAACGCGCAGGCGCCCACGGCATCGACAGCGGCAAGGAACTGGAAGAGCACTATCGCCAGCGCTCGATGCTCAAGCGCGATGTGCTGCCCGAGGACATTGCCGAAGCCGTCTATTTCCTCGCTTCGGACATGAGCGCAAAGTCGACCGGCAACATGATCAACGTCGACGCCGGGAATGCGCAGGCTTTCACGCGCTGACGCCTTCGTGAGAGGACAAGGCAATGAAAAAGAAATCGTTTGTGGCAGCATTGGCACTTGGCATTGCAGTCCCGGGCTTCGCGCAGAATGGCCCGCCACCGTCGGTCCCGGTTGCTGCTCCGGCTGAGCCGGATGCTATTCCGCTTTACGGTGACAAGACTCCCGGCTCGGCGGCCACAGAGCAATGGGTCAAGTTCATGGGCCGCGATCTTGCTGCTCGCAACGTGACGCGGCCTACCATAACGCCGGTTCTGCCGGATCCGGCCAAGGCCACCGGTGCCGCTGTCGTGGTCGCGCCGGGCGGTGCATTCATGATCCTCGCGATGGATCACGAAGGCTGGAACGTCGCCCGGGCGTTGGCGGATCGCGGCATTGCCGCATTTGTGCTGAAGTACCGCCTCAACCCGACCCCGAAGGACGAGGCCGAGGCCGGAAGGTACATGAGCGAGGCGCTGATGAAGGAAGTCTGCCGTCCGATGGCGGGTGACCTTCTCGGCAAGTCGATGGCGCCTGCCGATGGCAAGGCCGCCATTGCCTGGGTGCGCGCCAATGCGGCGAAGTACGGCATTGATCCCGCGCGCGTCGGCATGATGGGTTTTTCAGCCGGCGCGATGACCACGCGCCGGGTCGGCCTTGATGCCGATACACAATCGCGGCCTGCGTTCCTCGGCTACATCTACGGTCCGCAGGACGCCGAGCCCGTACCCGTCGATGCACCGCCGATGTTCGATGCGATCGCGCTCAACGACAGCCTGTTCCCCAACAAGGGCTTCGCCATCGCGCAGAGCTACCTTGAAGCCAAGCGCCCAGTGGAAATCCACGGCTACCAGACCGGGGACCACGGCTTCGGTCTCGGGGTGCCGGGCACGACCACCACTTTGATGATCGACGAATTTACCGCGTGGCTGCGCATGCAGGGCTTCCTCACGCCAAAGGACAGCAAATGACCCTTCCTATTTCCGCCGACCTGATCGCCGAGCGCAATGCTGCCCATGCCGAAGCCCTGGAAGACGACTACGCCGCGCTCGGGCGCAAGCTCTCGCGCACCGGAATCGACATTAATGCGATCAAGGACCGCGTTGCGGACTTTTCGGTCGCGGTCCCGTCATGGGGTGCAGGGCGCGGTGGCACGCGCTTTGCCAAGTTCCCGATCCCCGGCGAGCCGACGAACATCCACGAGAAGCTGGAGGACTGCGCCGTCATCCAGCAGCTTGGCCGCGTGACCCCGCGCGTCAGCCCGCACTTCCCGTGGGACAAGGTCAGCGATTACAAGGCATTGCGCGAAGAGGCCGCTAGCCTCGGTCTCGGCTTCGATGCGGTCAATTCCAACACCTTTCAGGACCAGCAGGGCCAGGCTCACACTTACGCCAACGGATCACTCGCCGCGCAGGATGCCGCCACGCGCCAGCAGGCTGTCGATCACAACATCGAATGCATCGAGATCGGCGTCCAGCTCGGCTCCACCGACCTTACCGTGTGGGTCGGCGATGGGACCAACTTCCCCGGCCAGCAGGATCTAGGCCGCAGCCTCGACCGTTATCTGGAGGCTGCCTCGAAGATCTACGCCGCGCTGCCGGATGACTGGCGCATGTTGCTCGAACACAAGATGTTCGAACCGGCTTTCTATTCGACTGTCATCAGCGACTGGGGCTCTTCCATCCTCGCCGCGCAGGAACTCGGCCCCAAGGCCAAGTGCCTTGTCGACCTTGGCCACCACGCGCCCAACGTGAACATCGAGCAGATCGTGGCGCGCCTCCACCGCTTCGGAAAGCTCGGCGGCTTCCACTTCAACGACAGCAAGTATGGCGACGACGATCTCGACAGCGGCTCGATCAACCCGCACCAGCTGTTCCTCGTATTCAACGAACTGGTTGAGGCGGAACTCAACCCTCGGGATGGCTTCAATCCCAGCTACATGATCGACCAGTCGCACAACGTGACCGACCCGATCGAATCCATGCTGTCGTCGGCGGAAACGATCACTCAGTGCTTCGCAAAAGCGCAACTGGTCGACCGCGAGGCCCTTCATGCAGCGCAGGCATCGAACGACACGATGATGGCCTTCCAGGCCCTGCGCCGCGCCTACAACATCGATGTCGCCCCTGTCCTTGCCAAGGCAAGGCTGGAAGCGGGCGGGGCGATCGACGTGCTCGAAGCCTATCGTCTCAGCCAGTACCGCAGCCGCAAGGCGCAGGAGCGCAAAGCGGTCGGCCTCGGTGCCGGCATCGTCTGACGTTTGAAAATCAAAAGAAAATCGGAGAGAGCAGCATGACCATTCGCCGGGGCCTGACGGTCGCCACGATCCTTGCCACGACCACGTTGCTCACTCCGGCAGCATATGCCCAAAGCGCCGCGCCTGCGCAGGCGGCTAGCCCTGCTGACACCCTCGAACAGCAGTTCCAGGATCCGCCGATGGAAGCGCGCCCCCGCGTCTGGTGGCACTGGATGAACGGCAACGTCACCAAGGACGGCATCGCCAAGGACCTCGCGTGGATGAAGCGCGTCGGCATCGGTGGTCTGCAGAACTTCGATGCCGGACTCGATACCCCCCAGGTGGTCGACAAGCGCCTCGTCTACATGACGCCCGAATGGAAGGACGCCTTCCACTTTGCCGCCACCGAAGCCGACCGGCTCGGCCTCGAACTTGCGATTGCCGCCTCGCCGGGTTGGTCGGAAACCGGCGGGCCTTGGGTCAAGGCCGAGGATGGGTTGAAGAAGGTCGTCTGGAGTGAGACGCGGCTAAAGGGGGGGAAGCGCTTCACTGGCAAGCTCGTGCCGCCGCCTACTGCAACCGGCCCGTTTCTCGACATGCCGATCTCCGATCCGCTTGCAGCGCTGACGGGCGAGCATGGCTTCAAGGCACCGGAGCATTACCGCGACATCGCTGTGTTCGCGTTACCAGATATTGGCACCTTCGAAGCGGTGCCGACGTATGCTTCGGCCGGCAAAGCGCTCGATGGCGCGGTCTTGTCCGACAGTTCTCTCCTCAGCGGTGTGACTGTCCCGCGCGGAACGCCAGAAGCGCCGACTACTCTGACCGCGACCTACGCAAAGCCACAAACCATTCACTCTGCAACCATCGCCATTCCCGGCGCCAAGGGCATTTTCTCCGGCCCCACCGTCGCAGCCAGTCTCGAAGCGAGCGATGACGGGCAGACTTGGCGCAAGATTGCGGATTTCCCGATCACCGCCGCGCCTTCGACGGTCGGCTTCGCACCGGTAATCGCGAAAGATTTCCGTCTTGTATTGGCCCCGTTGCCGTTCAGCGGCTCCAACATGGGCGATCCCGTGCCCGGCCTTGCACCCGCCGGTGGCTTTGTCGAGATGATGGCCGCCGCCGCCCGCGCGCCCTTCGACATCCGCCAGTTCCGCCTCTCGTCCGAACCGCAGATCGACCAGTTCGAAAGCAAGGCCGGATTCGCAGTCGTGCAGGACTATGACGCCCTTTCAGTTCCAGAGAGCGGCACGATCGGCATCGATCCAGCCAAGGTCATCGACCTGACGTCGAAGCTCAAGAGCGACGGCTCGCTCGATTGGACGCCGCCCAAGGGCAACTGGCGCATCATCCGCCTCGGCGCGAGCCTGCTCGGGACTACCAACCACCCTGCGCCGCCCGAAGCCACGGGACTCGAAGTCGACAAGTTCGACGGCGCTGCCGTGCGCCGTTATCTTGAACACTACATCGGCATGTATCGCGACGCCGCCGGGCCCGACCTGATCGGCAAGCGCGGGGTGAGGGCGATCCTGACCGATTCAATCGAGGTCGGCGCAGCGAACTGGACGCCGAAGATGGTTGAGCAGTTCAAACGCCTGCGAGGTTACGATCCGACGCCGTACCTTCCGACCCTGGCAGGCGTGCTCATCGGCACTCGCGAACAGTCGGATCGCTTCCTTCGTGATTACCGCCAGACGCTGGCCGATCTTATGGCGTCGGAGCACTACGGCACAGTCGCCAAGGTCGCGCATAAGAACGGGCTGAAGGTCTATGGCGAAGCGCTGGAAGACAACCGCCCCTCGCTTGGGGACGACATCGCGATGCGGTCGCACGCGGACGTGCCTATGGCGGCGCTGTGGACATTCGGCCGCAAGACCGGCCCGAACCCCAGCTATATCGCGGACATGAAGGGCGCGGCCTCGGTCGCGCATATCTACGGCCAGAACCTCGTAGCGGCAGAATCAATGACCTCCGCGCTCGCCCCATGGGCTTACGCGCCCAACGAATTGCGGCGGATCATCGACCTCGAATTTGCCAGCGGTATCAACCGGCCTGTCGTCCACACTTCGGTGCACCAACCGGTCGACGACAAGGTGCCGGGCGTGTCGCTGATGATCTTTGGCCAGTTTTTCAACCGGCATGAAGCTTGGGCGGAACTGGCCCGGCCATGGGTCGACTACATGGCGCGTTCCTCGCTGCTGCTGCAGGCAGGTCGCAACGTTGCCGATGTTGCCTACTTCTATGGCGAAGAGGGCCCGATAACCGCGCTCTACGGCAAGAAGCCCATCGCAGACGCGCCCAAGGTCCACGCATGGGACTTCATCAACCGCGATGCGCTGTTCGATGCGGTCGAAGTGCAGGGGGGCGAAGTCGTCAGCAAGGGGGGAGCGCGCTACAAGGCGATCCAGCTTGGCGGGTCGTCGCAGAAGATGACCCTGCCCACGCTGCGTCGTCTTGCGGCACTGGTCGAGGCCGGGGCCACGCTTGTCGGCAAGGCACCGGTTGCATCGCCAGCATTGGGCGATGATCCGGCCGAGTTCGCGGCGCTCGTCGGCAAGCTCTGGAGCGGTGCTCCGACGACGAGGGTCGGCACGGGTCAGGTCATAGCCTCATCGTCGATCGATGATGCACTCGCAGGCGCGGGAGTGGCGCCTGACCTCGTGCTTGCCGGCAAGTCCGATGATGCCGAGATTCTGTTCGTACACCGGGCGGTCAGCGATGGCGAAGTCTGGTTCCTCAACAACCGCAAGGCGGCTCCAGAAACCGTAGAAGCCCGCTTCCGCGTCACAGGCAAGCAGCCCGAGTTGTGGCACGCAGACACCGGCCGCACCGAAGCCGTCTCCTACCGCATCGAGAACGGCCAGACGATCGTGCCGCTTGACCTCGAGCCGGAAGGTTCGGTCTTTGTCGTGTTCCGCAAGCCTGCCGTGGCCGATGCGTTGGCGATCAAGAAGCTCGCTCCCGTAACCTTGTCGACCCTTGGGGGTGCGTGGAAAGTCGCCCTGCAACCCGGTCGCGGCGCGCCCCCGTCGCTTACGCTGCCCAAGCTCGCATCGCTGACGGATCAGGCCGATCCGGGGGTGAAGTACTTCTCCGGCCTTGCCACCTATTCGTCGACATTCACCTTGCCCAAAGGCGCGAAGCCCGGTCAGTCGCTGTGGATCAACCTCGGCGAGGTCGGCGAGATCGCCGAGGTTTCCGTCAACGGTCGCCACGCCGGATATGCCTGGCACAAGCCCTATCGCGTCGATGTCTCGGCCTTCGTGAAGAAGGGGGAAAACGCCATCGAGGTCAAGGTTGCCAACCTCTGGGTCAACCGCCTGATCGGCGATGCGCAAGCTGGCGCGACGAAAGTAACGTGGACCGCGATCCCGACGTACTCCGCTGATGCCCCGCTGCGCCCGTCCGGCTTGATTGGTCCGGTGACGCTCGAAGGGCAGAGGTGAACCGAGGCAGATAGTGCCACGCCCGAAAGGTGGGTGCTCTCACGGTTATTGGCGTAGCCAAAATCGAAGCATACCATGTCGAAGATACATATCGCGCCCACCTCGATTTCATGGGAATGCGTCGGCTCGGCAGTTAGAGCCTGACGGGTCGCACCCAGGCAATTTCGCCACACGCCCGGTCCTGCTGAGGAGACGGGCGTGTGGCGCCCAATCTGGAAATTCCGGGTTGGCCGGACGCGTCACGTTCGTCGCCGCAATCGTCCACTGAAGGCAACTCCTTTAAGCCAGCTTCCCAGTGCCGCATTGCGCCGTGGCAGCGCGTGTCCGTGCATACGGAGGCGCCTGAACAGGTAATTCTACCGCCCACGTTGACATTCGCGCGCGAGTGTTCATGTCTTTCCCATGCTTTCGCAAAAGACGCGATACTCGATCCGGGCTCTGCAACACCTTGCCGACACCTTCGGCCAGGGGCCGGTGCGCCTGGATGCGATTGCCGAAGCACAGAATATTCCGCGCAAATTTCTGACCGTGATCCTTTCGGAAATGGCGCGCGAAGGCATCGTCATTTCGCATCGCGGCAGGGATGGTGGGTACGAACTCGCGCTTCCGCCGGTCGACATTCGCTATGGCGACATTATCCGACTCACTCGCGGGAGCCTCGCGTTGGTCCCTTGCGCCGCACGCAACGCCCATGAGCACTGCACAAATTGCCTGCCCGAGGCCGAGTGCCGCCTGCGCGGTCTCATGCTGCAACTTCGTGACGAAACGGCCGCGATTCTCGACAGGATTACCCTTGCCGATCCGATCGCGGTCGAAGCGCCCTTCGCCGAGGCGTAAATCGCAGTAACTTCACTTGGCGTTCAGGAACCGGCTGGCTATAGGGTCGGCATGAACGTCCTCGACATGCGCCGCTCCATGCGCTTCGCCGTCCTTGCTGCAGCCACCGTCGCCATGGGCGTCACTGCCGGTTGTGCAGGCGGCGGAAACAAGAAGAAGGACGTGGCCTACGTCGCGCGTGACGTTGATACGCTCTACACCGCTGCCAAGGACCGCCTCGATCGCGGCGATGCCAAGCAGGCCGCCGCGCTCTTCGATGAAGTCGAACGCCAGCATCCCTATTCGCCCTGGGCCCGCCGCGCCCAGTTGATGAGCGCGTTCAGCTATTACGCAGCGCGCGACTATTCGAAGTCGGTCCAGTCGGCGCAGCGCTTCCTGTCGATCCACCCCGGCAACAAGGACGCCCCTTACGCCTACTACCTCGTCGCGCTGTGCTATTACGAGCAGATCTCGGACGTTACGCGTGACCAGAAGATCACCCAGCAGGCGCTGACCGCGATGAACGAGCTGGTCCGCCGCTATCCCAACACCGACTATGCCGCCGACGCGCGCCTCAAGATCGACCTGATAAACGATCACCTTGCGGGCAAGGAGATGGAAATCGGGCGCATGTACCAGCGCAGCGGCAAGTGGCTCGCGGGCACCTTGCGCTTCCGCACGGTCGCGGAGAAGTACCAGACCACCAGCCACGCGCCCGAAGCTCTCTATCGTCTGGTGGAAAGCTACCTGACCTTGGGCCTGCCTGAGGAAGCGCAAAAGGCTGCTGCAGTCCTCGGCACCAACTATCCCGGCAGCAAGTGGTACGAGCGCTCCTACGAGCTGATGAACAAGTACGCTCCGGGCACCAAGGCGGTCTGAAGCCGGTCTCTCAGAAGCCGTAAACCAGCGTTAGCCTGCTGGTCGTGTCCGTTCCCAGCCGCCCTAGTTCCGGGGCGGTTTCGTGCTGAACCATGTAGGACAGCCGCGCCTTGAGCTTGCCGATCAGACGCGAATCGAGCGCGGCGAGCGTGTAGAACGTGCTGCCCTGCGCATCTACATATGCACTGGCATCCTGGCTGTACTCGAGGCCAGACCCGAGCTTCACCTTGGCTTCCAGCGAGGCAAGACCTGCCACGACCGATTCTCGCTCGCCACCGACGGCATTGGTGACGCGCCATGCCGGCCCTGCCTTGATGCTCAGCTTCGCGCCTTCGTCCTTCAGCACGCTGTAGCCGAGGCCTCCCGAGATGCTGTAGCGCGAAGCAAAGCCCTGAAAGCGGTCCTGCTCATACTGGCCGAGCCCGTAGAGATACCCGCGATCATCGAACTTGTAGTTGGGTTCGGCAGAGAAGCGGTACTGCTCGCGCGTCACCACGCTGTCAGTTTCCTGATAGTCGGCCCGTGCCGTCGTGCCGACCCGCCAGTTCGCCCCTTCGACTAGCAACTTGAACCCGCCGACCAGTCCGATCCCCGGTGCGTTGCCGGTGTTGGCAAAGGCCCCGGCCTCGCCTTCGCCGGTCCATTTGACCAAACGTGTCTGCGCGGGCGTCTCCGAGGCGGAATCTGCGGTCTTGACCGGCTCAGCTGTGACAGTCGCGGTAGCCGACACCAATCGCGTTGCCTTCCACGCGGCGACGCGCTGTTCGATCGCTTCGCCAGCCGAAGGATATGCACGCCGCGCCGCGCGCAGCACCGCCTCGACTTCGGCCTGATCGCCCGAAGACAGCGCCGCGTCGATCATTTCTGCTACGCCTGCTGGGAACGCTGCATCGCTTACAACTGGCGCTGCGGCCGCCGCGACGATGGCTGCCGATAGTCCTGCAATGCCAATCATGAGTGAGACCATTCCATTGCGCGCCCTTAACACGCGCGTGCTCGGCCTTTCTACCGCTTTGTCGGCAATGCTCTGTTATCATGAGGTAATCGTGATCATGGTCAGGCGTGTTCCATCTCTTTGACCGGTTCGACGGCTTGGCTCACCGCTGCGAGAAACTGGTCGGTCGCACGGTCCCAGTTGTTGCGCGCACCTTGAACCGCTGCAGCGATCCGGTCGCAGCGCAGCGCTTTGTGGATGGCGAGTGCAAGGTCTTCGTCGACCGCACCGATCTGCATTGGCAGGTCATCGGCGGGACCATGCCCATTGGCACCGACCACATCCAGCGGACCCGGCACAGGATATGCCGCGACGGGCAGGCCGCAAGCCAGTGCCTCGATCATCACCAGACCAAACGTGTCGGTCCTGCTTGGGAAGACGAAGACATCCGCCGAGCAATAGGCGCGCGCCAGTTCTTCTCCATGCCGTGCGCCAAGGAACACCGCGTCGGGGAAGCGCGCTTGCAGCCGCGCCAGATCTGGCCCTGTGCCCACGACGACCTTCGTTCCCGGCACGTCTGCCTCGAGAAACGCCACAAGGTTCTTCTCGATCGCCACGCGGCCAACGTTCAGGAGGATCGGTCGCGGCAAGTCCGCCAGCTCGGGCAGCGGCTCATGCCCCGGCACGAATAGATCCCGGTCGATGCCGCGAGTCCACAGCCGCGTCTGCGTGATTCCCTGTTGAGCCAGTTCGTCAGCAAGGCTTGGCGTGGAGACCAGCACCGCCCGGCTCGGCCCATGAAATCGGCGCATCAACGGCCAGAAGCGGTTTACGCTCAGGCCTGTGCGCACAGCTGCATATTCCGGGAATCGCGTGTGGAAGGCACTGGTGAACGGCACGCCGTTGGCCTTGCACCAGCTCCGAGCGCTCCAGCCGATCGGGCCTTCGGTGGCGATGTGGACCACCTCGGGCGCGAAGTCTGACAGCGTGCGACGGGTGCCGAAACGCGGCAGCATCGCCAGACGGATCTCGCTGTATCCAGGCAACGGCATCGTGCGAAACTGGCTTGGAGTGACCAGCTCAACCTCGTGACCACGCGCGATGAGCCGGTCGACCGTCGCTGCCAGCGTGCGGACAACACCGTTGATTTGCGGGTGCCAGGCGTCGGTGCAGATGGCGATCCTCATGCGGGTTCCTCCTCAAGTTGCGGGATGGGCTTGAGTACAGCCTTCAGCGCCACGGTCCGGCGCGTTTCCTCGGCCCAGTCGATGATCGACATCGCACCATCGAAATCTTCAGCCAAAGCCGTGCAGCTTTCGACCCAGTCGCCGTCGTTGTAATAGGTGATGTCGCCGATCTGGCGGATCTCGGCGCAGTGGATGTGGCCGCAGACCACCCCGTCCACGCCCATGTCGCGCGCGGCGTGCGCCACGGCTTCCTCGAAATCGCAGACGAACTGGACCGCGTTCTTGACCTTCTTCTTGAGATAGGCCGAAAGCGACCAGTACGGCATCTTCATCCGGCGGCGCACCGCATTGAACAGCACGTTCGCCCGCAGCAGCAGCGAATAGGCTTTGTCGCCGAGGAAGGCGAGCCAGCGGGCGTAGAGCACCACACCGTCGAAACCGTCGCCATGGGTCACCAGCAGGCGGCGTCCGTCCGCGGTCACGTGGATCGTCTCCAGAGCCAGTTCCACCCCGCCAAAGCTCATGCCGGCATAGGGGCGCAGCATTTCGTCGTGATTGCCGGCGATGAGGATCACCCGAGTGCCGCGATGCGCCATCTTGAGGATTCTGCGGATGACTTCGTTATGCGCGTCGGGCCAGTACCACCCCTTGCTCAGCCGCCATCCGTCGACGATGTCACCGACAAGATACAGCGTCTCGCATTCGATGGCGGTTAGGAAATCCAGCAGCAGCGCGGCGTTACAGCCACGCGTGCCAAGGTGGACGTCGGAAATCCACACCGTGCGGTACTTGCGCTTGGGCCGGAAGCCGCGTGGTTCGGGCAAGTCGAGCCACGCGGGAGCCGAGGAAACCAGATCGGCGGCGGATTTGAACGGCGACTTGCCGTCTAGCTTCGCACGGGATGCCATCAGCGAACCTTTCTCCATGTCGGATAAGGCCCTGCCGGATTCGCGTTGCGCGCGTGTGGCACTGTGTCACTGCAATGAAACAAGTGGTGAACGAAGACGTCAGCCTTGCGTGGACGAGCGCCACACAACCGGCTAGAGAATCGCGCGATGCTCACCAGCCTGTCGATCCGCAACGTCGTACTCATCGAGGCGCTCGATCTCAGCTTTGCCGGCGGGCTGGGCGTGCTGACGGGCGAAACCGGCGCGGGCAAGTCGATCCTGCTCGATGCCCTTGGCCTCGTGCTCGGCGATCGCGCCGACAGCGGCCTGGTCCGTGCGGGCGAGGATCAGGCCAGCGTCACCGCCACTTTCGAATTTGACCGCCTCCCGCCCGCGATCCGCTCGGCGCTTGCCGAAGCCGAAGTGGACGTCGAGCCGGGCGAACCCTTGATCGTCAAGCGCCGCGTCCGTGCCGATGGCGGTTCCAAGGCCTTCGTCAACGACCAGCCAGTCGGCGTCGCCCTCCTGCGCGAGCTTGCCCGCAGCCTTGTCGAACTCCACGGCCAGCATGATGATCGCGGCCTTGTGAATGCCCGCGGACACCGTGCTTTGCTTGACCGCTACGCCGGGGCGGATTCGGGCAGCGTCGAAGCGGCTTGGATCAAGTGGCGCCGCGCCGAAGACGCTCTCGAAAGCGCTCGCGCTGCAGTTACCCGCGCTGCCGAAGAACAGGATCTGCTTCTCGCTCACCTCGCCGAACTGACGGCGCTTGCGCCGGTGATCGGCGAGGAAGAGGAACTTGCGGGCCAGCGCGCCGACATGCAGAAGGGCGAGCGGCTATCGGGCGATCTCGTCGAGTTGCAGCGGCTATGGGAAGGCTCGGATTCCGCGCTCGCCACCTTGCGCAGCGCTGCGCGGCGCCTCGATCGCATTGCTGCCGAACACCCCTTGCTCACCGACGCGCTCGAAGCGCTTGACCGTGCCGTCATCGAAGCGGGCGAGGCAGAGGACAAGCTTGCCCGCGCCGCCGAGGCCCTTGCGCACGATCCTGCACTGCTCGATCGTATAGAAACCCGCCTGTTCGACTTGCGCGCCGCCGCCCGCAAGCATGGCTGCACGGTCGACGAACTCCCCCACAAGATGGCCGAGATGCGCACCGCACTCGATGCCATCGAAGGGGGAGAGGCGCAGATCGCCGGGCTGGAACGCGCCGCCCGCGAGGCTGCCCTCGATTATCAGGCCAAGGCCGAAACGCTGTCAGTCCAGCGCGCCGAAGCCGCCCGCCGCCTTGACAAGGCGGTCGCCGCCGAACTCGCGCCCTTGAAGCTCGACGCCGCGAAGTTCCACACCGCAGTCCTGCGTCTGCCCGAAGACCGTTGGGGTGCTGGCGGCATGGATGCGGTGGAGTTTCTCATCTCGACCAACCCCGGCGCGGATTTTGCACCGCTCGGCAAGATCGCCTCAGGCGGCGAACTCTCCCGCTTCATCCTCGCGCTCAAGGTCGCGCTGGCCGAAGAGGGCGGTGCCGCCACGATCATCTTTGACGAGATCGACCGTGGCGTGGGCGGTGCCGTCGCCAGCGCCATTGGCGAGCGTCTCTCGCGCCTTGCCAGCGGTGGTCAACTGCTGGCCGTCACCCACAGCCCGCAAGTCGCCGCGCGCGGAGACCGGCATTACATGATCGCAAAGTCCTCCGAAGGCACCGTCACCCGTACCTCGGTCGGCCTGCTCGATGCCGCCGCCCGCAAGGAGGAAATCGCCCGCATGCTGTCCGGCGCGGAAGTCACCGCTGAAGCGCGCGCGCAGGCGGACCGGCTGCTTGAGCGCGCATGATGCTCGAACGCCGCATGTTTCTCGGCAGTGCCGCTGCGGCATTGCTCCTGCCCACGAAGGTCACGGCCTTGGAAGAGATCGACACCGAAAACGTCTATGCCATCATCGGCCAGATGCTTGCCGCTCCGGGCAAGCGCGAAGAGCTGATCGGCTACCTGGCCGAAGGCAGCGCCACCATGCCCGGCAATCTCGCCTACCAGATCTGGCGCGACAAGGCGGACGAGAACAGCATCTGGATCACCGAGGTGTGGAAGGACGAAGCCTCGCACAAGGCCAGCCTCGCGCTGCCCCAGGTGCAGGAAGCCATCCGCAGGGCCCGCCCGATCATCGCGGGCTTTGGCGCCCGGGCTGAAGTGGAGCCTGCTGGTGGCAAGCACTGACGTCAACGTGATGCAGAGTACCGCCTTCGACGTTCTTGATCGCCCTGTCTGGAACTCGCTGGGAGGCCCGCAGAAGTCTCTCGATGTCGGGCAAGGCGCTGTGCGCCGTCTCGACCCGGCCTACGGCCCTTTCGCTTCCGCCGAACCGGGCCGCGAAGCCGAACTTGCCGAATACCTTGTTGGCGGAGAAATCTGGCTGGTCGAAGCCAAGGCGATGCCTGCACCTGCGGGCCTGCAAGTGCTGCGCGTAGCCCCGCTGCTCCAGATGATCGCTGACGGGCCGATTGTCCCTTTCGACGATAAGGAGATAATCCCCCTCGGGTCCGATGATGCGGCAGAGATGGCAGAGTTGGCGCTTGCGACCGAGCCAGGCCCTTGGGCGTCAGAAACATGGCGATACGGCCAGTTTTATGGAATTCGCATCGAAGGAAGGCTTGCCGCGATGGCCGGGGAGCGCATGCGCCCTGCTGCCAACCTTGCCGAAGTGAGCGGCGTCTGCACCTGGCCCGAGTTCCGGGGCAGGGGCCTCGCCGCCCGCCTGATCCGCAAGGTCATGGCGGGTATGGCCGTACGCGGGGAATTGCCCTATCTCCACAGCTACGCGACCAATGCGTCGGCCATTCGCCTCTATGAAAGCCTCGGCTTCCGCCCCCGCCGCGAAATGGTCGCTACCCTCCTTGGACCTGTGCAATGACCGATATCTCCGAAGCCGAAGCCGCCAATGAGTTGATGCGGCTCGCGAGGCAGATCGCCAAGCACAACCGGCTCTATCATGCCGAGGACGCGCCGGAGATTTCCGACGCCGAATACGACGCGCTTGTTCGCCGCAATGCCGAGCTTGAGGCCGCATTTCCGCACCTGATCCGGCCCGATAGCCCGAGCGCGCAAGTGGGCCACGAAGTTGCATCCTCTCCGCTCGGCAAGGTGACGCACGAGGTTCGCATCATGAGCCTCGACAACGCCTTTACCGACGAGGAGGTCGAGGACTTCGTCGCCCGCGTTCGCCGCTTCCTGGCGTTGCCGGAAGGTGCCGAAGTGGTGATGACCGCCGAGGACAAGATCGACGGTCTGTCCTGCTCGTTGCGCTACGAGAACGGCAGGCTCGTCCGCGCTGCAACGCGAGGCGACGGGCAGGTTGGCGAGGATGTCACCGCCAACGTCGCACACATTGCCGACATTCCGCAGGAACTGAAGGGGGCAGGGCTGTTCGACATACCCGCCGTCTTCGAGATTCGCGGTGAGGTATACATGGCCAAGGCCGACTTTCTCGCCCTCAACGCGCGTCAGGCCGAGGCGGGCGACAAAGTCTTCGCCAACCCGCGCAACGCTGCAGCCGGATCGCTTCGCCAGAAGGACGCGACCGTCACCGCCGCCCGCCCGTTGCGCTTCCTCGCCCATGGCTGGGGCGCGGCGAGCGAGGTTCCGGCTGTCACCCAGTTCGAGATGATGCGCAAGATCGCGGACTGGGGCGTGCCGGTTTCGCCTCTTCTCGTGCGCTGCTCGTCGGCGGCAGAGATGGTAGCGCACTATCGCTCCATCGGGGAGCAGCGCGCCGATTTGCCCTATGACATCGACGGCGTGGTCTACAAGGTTGACCGGCTCGACTGGCAGGAACGCCTTGGCTTCGTCGCCAAGGCTCCGCGCTGGGGTATCGCCCACAAGTTCCCCGCCGAACAGGCAGAAACCACGCTCGAAGCTATCGATATTCAGGTCGGCCGTACCGGCAAGCTGACGCCTGTTGGTCGACTCAAGCCGGTGCTGGTTGGCGGCGTAACCGTCACCAACGTCACCTTGCACAACCGCGACGAGATCGGCCGCCTCGGTCTTCGCGTCGGCGACCGCATTGTCTTGCAGCGCGCAGGCGACGTGATCCCGCAAGTCGTCGAGAACCTGACGCGCGACACCCTGCGCGAGCCGTACCACTTCCCCGACCATTGCCCCGAATGCCAGTCCGAAGCCGTGGCCGAGGAAGGCGAAGTCGACGTCCGTTGCACCGGCGGCCTGATCTGCCCCGCCCAGCGCGTCGAGCGCCTCAAGCACTTCGTCAGCCGCGCCGCGCTTGACATAGAAGGTCTGGGCGAGAAGACCATCATAGAGTTCTTCCAGTTGGGCTGGCTCGAGAGTCCCGCCGATATCTTCCGCCTGCGCAAACGCCGCAGCGATATCGTCGGGCGCGAGGGTTGGAAGGACAAGTCGGTCGACAATCTGCTCGCCGCCATAGAAGCCAAGCGCGAACCCGACGCTGCGCGCCTCCTGTTCGGACTCGGCATCCGGCACGTCGGCGCGGTCACGGCGCGGGATTTGCTCAAGCGGTTCGTCACGCTGCCTGCTCTGCGCGACGCTGCAGTCGCGGCGCGCGAAGGCGGCGATGCGACTGCGGACTTGCTCTCGATCGAGGGTGTCGGCCCCGTCGTTGTCGAGGCACTAGGCGACTTCTTCCACGAACCCCACAACGTCGCCGTCTGGGAGGATCTGCTCTCGGAAGTCACGCCGCCACCCTACGTGGTCGAGACGAAGGACAGCGCGGTTGCCGGCAAGACCATCGTGTTCACCGGCAAGCTTGAGACAATGAGCCGCGACGAAGCAAAGGCCCAGGCCGAAGCTCTCGGCGCCCGCGCTGCAGGTTCGGTTTCGGCCAAGACCGACCTTGTCGTCGCCGGACCGGGTGCGGGATCGAAGCTGAAACAGGCGGCAGCACTCGGAATAGACGTGATCGACGAAGCGGCATGGGCCGAGATCGTCAGACAAGCAGGATAACGACATGCTCGAACAACTGGCTGGAATCGGCGCTGAGGCTGGCGCACTGCTCAAGGCGCGCAAGCAGACGATTGCGGTCGTCGACGGTTCGACTGGAGGCCTGATTTCGGCGAGCCTCCTCGCCATGCCGGGCGCATCGGCCTTCTTCCTTGGCGGCTCGGTGATCTACTCGCTGAAAGGCCGCCGCATCGCGTTGGGCCACGAGCCTGGTTCGCTGCGCGGCTTCACCTCGGCGACCGAACCCTATGCGCTCGCGCAGGCCCGCCTGATTCGCGAGCGGCTCGGGGGGGACTGGGGCATTGCCGAAACCGGCGCGTCAGGCGGCAGCGCACATCCGCTCGGTGTAGCCTCGGGGACAAGTGCCATCGGCCTCGTCGGGCCCGGTGGGATCGAGGATTCGACCGTCGTCGTCAACGAAAGCGACGACCGCCTGGCCAACATGCAGGTCTTTGCCCGCGCCGCGCTGATCCTGTTGCGCGATACGCTGGCGGCTCACTCCACCACGTAGTTCGGCCTGCGCTTCTCGAGGAAAGCCTGCATTCCCTCGCGGAAGTTCGGGCTGGCCGAGGTCATCAGCTGGTTGCGGTTCTCGATTGCCATGGCCGCTTCGAGGCTGGGTGCATCGATGGCAAGGTTCAGCCCTTCCTTGGTCATCCGCAGCCCCATTGGCGAGGCCGCCAACAGGTCGTCGACATAAGTCTGCCCCACCGCTTCGAGCTGGTCGTCCGGCACTACCTCAGAGACGAGTCCGGTCGCCAGCGCGCGCGGCGCATGGATGAAGCGCCCGGTCAGCATCAGTTCGCTCGCCACCGAAGTGCCGACAAGGCGCGGCAGGAAATAGCTGCAGCCCATGTCGCAGGCCGAGAGCCCCAGCTTGATGTAGGCCGCATTCATCTTCGCGCTTTCGCCCGCGATGCGGATGTCGGATGCCAGCACGAACGAGAAGCCGCCGCCGCAGGCTGCCCCATGAACCAGGCTCACGATCGGCTGCGGGCATCGGCGCATCCTGATATAGACGTCCGCGAGATAGCCCTGGAAGCTGTACCCGCCCGCAAATGGAATCTGCTCGCGGTTCTCCGCACGCTCCTTGATGTCGAGGCCAGCACAGAACGCCTTGCCAGCCCCGCGCAGGACCACCACGCGGGTCTCGCGATCATGGAACAGCTTGCCGAAATATTCGCTGAGTTCGTGCACCATCTGCAGCGAAATGGCGTTGAGCACTTCGGGCCGGTTGAGCGTCACACACTCCGCAGCCCCACGCTTTTCGACAGTGAAGGTCTCGTAGCCCATCTCTGATCTCCCACTTTAACCGAATGCTTAAGCGAGAGCGCGCGATGCACAAGTGCCTTCGCGCCTTACCAGCGCTTCGACCACTCCGGCAGGACACCGACCCGGCTCGAGCGCACGCGCCCACCAGCCCGCCGCCGCAGCCACAGGATCGACCAGTCGCCTCGCACCATCCGCGCCGCAAGCCGCAAGCCTGCCTTGCGATAGGCGGCGCGCACCGTCGCCTCCTGAGTCTCGAGCAGACCGGCCAGCAGCACGCTGCCGCCGGGCACTACTGCACGGGCAAACTCCGGAGCCAGCTCGACCAGCGGCCCGGCAAGGATGTTGGCGATCAGGAGGTCATAAGGCCCCGCCGCCTCCAGCAGCGGATGATCCATCCCCGCCGCGATGACCATGGCCATGCGCCCGCTGCCATCGCCGATTGGCACGCCGTTGTTTGCAGCGTTCTCCGCCACCACCGGCCCGCACACCGCATCGATGTCGCTCGTGATGGCGCGGGCGGTGGGCCACAGGTGCAGGCCTGCGAAAGCCAGAAGGCCGGTGCCGGTGCCGATGTCGGCAAGATTGCGCACGGTCACACCTTGCCGCTTCATGTGGGTGAGCATGGCGAGGCACCCGGCGGTCGTCGCATGCTGGCCGGTGCCGAAGGCCTGACTGGCGGGAATCACGAAGTCGCGCACGCCCGGCTGATTCAGCTGAGGATACTCCGGCGTGTGGACATGGAACACGCCCTCGCGGATCGGCTCGACGCCCTGCTGGCTCAGCGTCACCCAGTCGGTTTCAGGCAGCTTCTCGACATGCAGCTTTGGCGGTGTGCCCTCGAACAGGTCGGCAATGGCGTTCTGGTCGGCCTTGGTCGGCTTGCGGTCGAGCCAGGCCTCCAACTGCCAGTCGTCGGGCTTGTCCTCTGCGATCTCGCTGCCGGCAATGACGATGTCGTGGTCCCAGTCCCAAGCGTCTTCATGCGCGATCAGCGCGGCCTGAATGATGTCGCGCGGGGCGAAAACGGTGACTTTCCAGCTCATTTCGCCGCACTCACTTTGCCATGGCCTTTTCGAGACGGTCGCGCGCTCCGGCCACCAGCGTCTTGCAAGCCTTTGGGTCGTCCAGCGGCTGCTTCCCGCTCATTCGCGCGAACATCTCGCTGGCGGAAGGGTGCGGCGTAAGGAGGATGCCACATTCCAGCGCTTCGACTTGCGCAAAGGTGCTGCGGAACATCGCCACGCGCTCAGGATGATCGGCTAAGCGATAAGTGCCCAGTGGCAAAGCGGTCAGGCTGTCCACGTAAGTGATGGTACGGCAGTCCTGCCCCTGGCACGATTTCCAGTGCCAGCTGGTCGATCCTTCGGTGTGGCCGGGTGTTGCGAAGGCAGTGATCTTGAGGGGGCCGACGCTGAACACGTCACCCGTCTTCAGGATGAAGTCGACGCGGGCAGGGCGGCTGCCATGAATCTCCTGCGCCTGCGGATCGGCAGGGCTGACCTTGCCGCTGCGGATGACCTTCGCCGCATCGGACGTCGCGACGAAGCGAGCGCCTGTCGCCTTCTGCAAAGACGCGAGGCCGCCAATGTGGTCGAAGTGTTCGTGGCTTGAAACGATCAGGCCTATATCCTTCGGATTGAAGCCCAGCTTGCGGATGTTGGCGAGGACTTGGGGCACCGAGTCTTCCATGCCGGCATCGACAAGGATGTGCCCCTGCGGTCCGGTGACCAGAAGCACAGTGACGTTGCAGGTGCCGACGTACCAGACGTTTCCGAAGATGCGGGCAGGCGAGGCAGGGTCGGAGAAGCTTTCCTTACCCTCGCACTGGTGGACGATTGCGCGCGCGGCGGCTGGGTCTGCCGGGGTGAGTGCCGCTGCGGTTGCGGCGGCGAGGACGGCAAGGGTGATGCTCATGCAAGTGCGTCTAGGCACCGTCCTGCGCAAGCGCAACCGGCTGTCCTTTTTTACATCCCGCATACGCTTGCGTGGGCGGTCTTTTCGACTAATAGGACTCGGCATTCATCGCAGGGGTACCCTTGCGTTCCTATACCTAGTCGAGGGGGTATGTTCATGGCGCAGGCGCGCAAGGCACGGCCGATTTCTCCGCATCTCCAGATCTGGCGCTGGGGCCCGGCCATGCTGGTTTCGATCCTGCACCGCGTCACCGGCAACGGCCTTGCATTCGCAGGACTCGGGCTGCTGCTGTGGTGGATCGGTGCTCTGGCAAGCGGGGCGGAAGCCTATCAGACCTTCCTGGACTACGTCTGGCTTGGCACAGGCGGTGGCCTTCAGGCCGTGACGTCGATTCTCGGCAAGGTCGTGCTCGTCGGCCTGACCTGGGCCTTCTTCCAGCACGCCGCATCGGGCATCCGTCACCTGATTCTCGACATCGGCGCAGGCTACGAGCTTGAGACGAACGCCCGCTGGTCGAGCCTGACGATCGTCATCTCGATCCTTCTCACCATCGCATTCTGGGCTTTCGTGCTGCTGCGCTGAGCGCCGGCACGATTGCATAGCAAGGAAGGCTAAAACCCATGGGTAACGGCACCTCCATTGGCCGCGTTCGCGGGCTGGGCTCCAGCCATCAGGGAACGCATCACTGGCTCACCGCGCGGCTCACCGCCGTCGGCAACCTCGTCCTGATCTCGTTCCTCCTCGTCAGCCTCGCGCTGCTGCCCGACTATGCCTACGCCACCGTGCGTGGCTGGGTCGCCCGGCCGCTGCCGTCAATCGCGATGATCCTGATCATGATCAACACCTTCACTCATGCCCGTATGGGCGTGCAGGTCATGCTCGAGGATTATGTTCACGAGGAAGGTGGCAAGATCGCAGCCTGGCTGCTGGTCAACATCGTGCCCTTCGCGGCTGCCGCCTTCGGCATTCTTTCGGTTCTGCGCATTGCGCTCGGGGGCGCATAAGACATGACGACTCAGCCTGCCTACAAGATCATCGACCACACCTACGATACTGTCGTCGTCGGTGCCGGCGGTTCGGGCCTGCGCGCCACCATGGGTTCTGCCCAGGCTGGCCTGCGCACTGCCTGCATCACCAAGGTCTTCCCGACGCGTTCGCACACTGTGGCGGCGCAGGGCGGCATCGCCGCCTCGCTCGGCAACAACTCGCCGGACCACTGGACCTGGCACATGTACGACACCGTCAAGGGGTCGGACTGGCTGGGTGACCAGGACGCCATCGAATATATGGTGCGCGAAGCCCCGGCTGCGGTCTATGAACTCGAGCATGCCGGCGTGCCGTTCAGCCGAAACCCCGAAGGCACGATCTACCAGCGCCCGTTCGGCGGCCACATGCAGAACATGGGCGAAGGCCCGCCGGTCCAGCGCACTTGCGCCGCAGCCGACCGTACCGGTCACGCCATGCTCCACGCGCTCTACCAGCAGTCGCTGAAGTACGACGCGGACTTCTTCATCGAATACTTCGCCATCGACCTGATCATGGAGAACGGTGAATGCCGTGGCGTGATCGCGCTGTGCATGGACGATGGTTCGATCCACCGCTTCCGCAGCCACGCCGTCGTGCTGGCAACCGGCGGTTATGGCCGTTCGTACTTCACTGCGACATCGGCCCACACCTGCACCGGTGACGGCGGCGGCATGGTCCTGCGCGCAGGTCTTCCGCTGCAGGACATGGAGTTCGTCCAGTTCCACCCGACCGGCATCTACGGTGCTGGCGTGCTGATCACCGAAGGCGCGCGCGGCGAGGGCGGTTACCTCACCAACTCCGAGGGTGAGCGCTTCATGGAGCGCTATGCCCCGTCGGCGAAGGACCTCGCCTCGCGTGACGTCGTGTCGCGTTCGATGGCCATGGAAATCCGCGAAGGTCGCGGCGTCGGCCCGCACAAGGACCATATCTACCTGCACCTCGATCACATCGATGCAGGCGTACTGGCCGAGCGTCTTCCGGGCATTACCGAGAGCGGCAAGATCTTCGCTGGCGTCGACCTCACGCGTCAGCCGCTACCGGTGGTTCCGACCGTCCACTACAACATGGGCGGCATCCCCTGTAACTACCATGGCGAAGTCGTCACCATCGGTGCCGACGGCAACCCCGAAACGGTCGTCCCCGGCCTGTTCGCGGTGGGTGAAGCGGCCTGCGTTTCGGTCCATGGCGCCAACCGCCTCGGCTCGAACTCGTTGATCGACCTTGTCGTGTTCGGCCGCGCAACCGGTCTGCGCCTCAAGGAACTGATCAAGCCGGGCACCTCGCACAACTCGCTACCCAAGGACAGCGCCGACCTCGCGCTGACCCGCCTCGACCACTTCCGCCACGCCAAGGGCGGCTCGCCCACGGCGGAAGTGCGCATCGAGATGCAGCGCACGATGTCGGCCCACGCCGCAGTGTTCCGCACCGATGAGCTGATGGCCGAAGGCAAGGTCAAGCTCGCCAACACCTACAAGCGCATGGAGGACATCCACGTGTCCGACCGTTCGCTGATCTGGAACTCGGACCTGGTCGAGACGCTCGAACTGGACAACCTGATCAGCCAGGCCTCGGTGACGATGCATTCGGCCCACAACCGCAAGGAAAGCCGCGGCGCTCACGCGCACGAGGATTTCCCCGATCGCAACGATGCCGAGTGGATGAAGCACACCGCAGCCTGGTTCAACGGTTGGGGCGGCAAGGGCGGCGAGGTCAAGCTCGACTACCGTCCGGTCCACGAATACACGCTCACCGACGACGTCGAGTACATCAAGCCCAAAAAGCGCGTGTACTGACCTGACGCTGGTCCATCGGGACTGGCGGTTCGTCGATGATGAAATGATGTGATGCCGGGGTGTGATACCTCGGCATCAGTCATTTTGGGCCCTTCGAAATGGGCCGCCTGGGGAGGCAGTTCGATGAAGAACGGTTGGAAGCATTCGAAGGTGGCGCTGATTGCCGGTGCTGCGCTGGTCGTCACGGCGGCCGGAGCCATGGCGCAAGGCATGACGGACATGCCGCCACCGCCGCCAGCACCACCAGTGCCACCCGCTCCTCCGGCACCGCCTGCCCCTCCTGCGCCACCCGAACCGGGCATGGCGCACCAGATCGTCATCGTCGAAAAGCATGGCGGATCGGATGGTCAGGAATACGTGCGCACCGTCACCCGCGATGGCAAGACCTTCGTGTTCAAGAGCGACAAGGCGATGTCCGATGCCGATGTCGAGGCGAAGATCGCACGCGCCGAGGCAGGCATTCCTCCCGTACCTCCGGTGCCGCCCATGGCGGGTAAGGGTGAGCGCAGGATGCAGCAGCGCGTGATCGTGATCGATGGCGAGAACAACGGCGTCACCGACATCGTCACGGAAACCGGAGATCGCTGCAAGGGCAAGGCCATGCTTTCGGATGTCGATACCTCCGAAGAGCGCGACGGCAAGGTCACCCGCGTGCGCATCCGCACTTGCGGCACGGAAGCCGAGATCGAAAAGCACGCCATGGCCGAAGCCCTCAAGGGCATCCGCGAGGCGCGCGAGGAAATCGCCCGGGACAAGTCGCTCTCCGATTCGATCCGCAAGCAGGTCCTTGAAGAGCTTGATGCCGAGATGGCCAAGCTGAAGGCGAAGGGCTGATCTCAGCCCTTAGGGTGTGCGCTGGACGACCGGCCTGCTTTCGAAGCGGGTCGGCTCGGACTTGCTGTCCTTCTTGCCCTTGCCGTCCTTCTTGTCCTCGTCCTTCTTGTCTTCGCCATTCTTCGCGGCGTTGCCCTTGCTCTCTGCCGCGTCGCGCGCGGCCCACAGGGCGGAGACGTCCTTCGGCGTGGCCGAGCGGGCGGGGTACTTGCAGCCGCGCTGCTCGCCCACGCCCTTCAGGAAAGCGCGGCGGACGGACCCTGCGTAGATCGCTTCGTTCCATTTGCGCTGCTGGGCATTGGCCCCGCTGATCTCGCGGATCACGCCACCGAAGGGAATAAGAGAGCCAACTAGCGACTTGGCGATATTGCCCATGCTGATCGTCGAATTGCCATCGTCTCGGGCAACGTCGATGTCGTCCCCCAGGACCGCATCGAGCTTCGCGACTTCCGCCGCAATAGCCGGACACTTCTTCAGGCCGGTCAGTGCATAGGGCTTCTGCCGCGCAGCGACGAGGACCTCGGGCACTTCGTCCTTCTTGATGTTGAAGTCCGACAAAGGCTTTGTAACCACATCGCCCGCCGTCACCTTTTCCTCAGACACCGCAGTCTGTGCGGAAAGAGGAAAGGCGACAGCGAGCGTGCAAGGCAGTATCGTTGCGAACCGAAGGGCCTTGGTGAACTTCATATTTCTTCCCCTGTTTAGCGGATGAAGCCACAGGGGACCTTTCGGTTCCGTGAATTAATGTTAACGACTGCGGTCAGAGCGCGGCAAAAGTGTCGCACTGGTCCTCGTCGGCTGTCTCCAGACCCTTGCGCAGCCACTGCATCCGCTGCGCCGCGCTGCCATGCGTGAAGGCATCTTCCACCGGACGGCGTCCCGCAGCCTTCATCAGGGTATCGTCGCCGATCTGGTGCGCGGCGCGCATGCCTTCCTCGATGTCGCCCGCCTCGATGCGGTCACGGTTGCGGCCTGCCCAGACGCCTGCGTAGCAATCCGCCTGCAGTTCCAGCGCAACCGAGTAGCGGTTGGCCTGGCTCGGGCTGCGCTGCTGCAACTGGCGCACCTTGTCTGACGTGCCGAGCAGGTTCTGGATATGGTGGCCGTATTCGTGCGCCATCACATAGACGCGGGCGAAATCACCGCCTGCGCCCATCTGGCGGTCCATTTCGCTGTAGAAGTCGGTGTCGATGTAGATGCCGCCGTCGCTAGGGCAATAGAACGGCCCCATCGCACTCTGCGCCGCGCCGCAGCCGGAATTGCCGTTCTGCGCATAGAACACCAGCTTGGGTGCCTCGAAGGGAATGTTGGCCTGCTTGAACAGCGGCCCCCAGGTCTTGTTGAGCGATGACAGCGCGTTGCAGCTTTCCTTGCTGAATTCGTTGACCGTGCAGCTTTCGGCCACCGACGCGCCTCCCTGCTGTTCGACCGGTGCCGAGACATGTCCCTGTTGCATCGAGCCGAGCATCTGCATCGGGTCCACCCCGAAGACAACCGCCGCGATCAGCGCGATCACGATCGAGCCGCAGCCGACCTTGCCCCCGCCGCCGAGCGGGAAACCGCCCCCGCCGCGCTGGTCTTCGACGTTGATGGAATTGTCGAAATCGTCGAGCCGCATAGCTTCACCCTTTTTGAAATTGCGACTGGACAAGCGGGGCAGCGCCCGCAATGCCAGAGCGAACAATCCATCCAGAAACCCCGGAGTAATCGAATGTTCCTGAAGGGCAAGTGCGCGCTCGTGACCGGCTCCACCTCGGGCATCGGCCTCGCCTATGCACGGGCGCTGGCAGCAGAGGGCGCGAACGTGGTGCTCAACGGCTTCGGCGATGCCGACCAGATCGACGCAATCTGCGCTGAACTGGCTGCAATCAGCGGAGGCCGAGCGATCTTTGCGGCAAGCGACCTGACCAGGCGCGAGGGCACTGAAGCGATGGTGGCGACCGCCCTTGCAGAGTTTGGTGCGGTCGACATCCTGATCAACAACGCGGGCATGCAGCACGTGGCGCCGGTCGAGGATTTCCCGGTCGAAAAGTGGGACGCGATCATCGCGCTCAATCTTACCTCCGCGTTCGATGCCTGCCGCCTGTGCATTCCCGGGATGAAGGCCAAGGGCTGGGGACGCATCCTGTTCACCGCTTCGGCCCACTCGCTCACTGCCTCGCCATTCAAGGCGGCTTACGTGTCGGCCAAGCACGGCATTGCCGGGCTGACCAAGACTCTGGCGCTGGAACTCGCAACCCATGGCGTGACCGCCAACTGCATCAGCCCCGGCTATGTCTGGACGCCGCTGGTCGAAAACCAGATCCCCGACACGATGAAGGCGCGGAACCTGACGCGCGAGCAGGTGATCAACGACGTGATGCTGGAGCGCCAGCCCAGCAAGCAGTTCGTTCAGCCTGACGAGCTGGCGGCGCTTGCGGTGTTTCTGTGCCGGGATGCGGCGCGCAACATTACCGGCGCGAACTACAACGTCGATGGTGGCTGGGTGGCGCAATAAGGTTGGCCCCCAAGCTGCTGCGTAAACTTCTGTTCATGCGCGCCCGCTCAAATGGGAACTTGCGCTGCGCTCGCGCTTTTGAGAGCAAGGGTCTGCGACGAAGCGTTTGAGGGCGGCGATGAAGCGTTTGGGGGGCTTGCGGACTGCGATGACGGGGGCCCTGGTCCTCGGCGCGCTCATGCTCGTCGCCGCCAGGCCTGCGCCCCGCAAGCCGACTCCCCTCGAACAGACCCTGCGCACCCATGTCGAAACACTGGCGAGCGACGACTTTGACGGACGCGAACCGGGCACCGAGGGCGAGACCAAGACGCTGCGCTATCTTGCGCGCCAGTGGTTCGACATCGGCATGGAGGCGGGCACCAACATCCCCGGTAGTGGCTGGTTCGCGCCGGTCGAACTGGTCGAACGCGAGCCGGTTCTTTCGCGTGCGAGCTTCATGCGCGGGCGCAAGCGGGTGAACCTGCCTGCCGATAGCGTGTTTGTGGTAACCTCGGGCTTGCGCAGTCTCGTGCAGGACGCGCCGCTGCTGTTCGTGGGCCACGCGGCGACTCCGGCACTACCTCGCGCCGAACTGGCCGGGCGCGTTGCCGTCATGCTCGACAGTCTCCCCGTGGGTGCCGACCCTGCCACGGTGGGCGACCGGGCAGGCAAGCTGCTCGACGCAGGCGCACTCGCCGTGCTGACGGTGCTTGATGACCAGCGCGGGCTGGAGGACGTTATCGCCCGCCGCCGCCGCGCTGGCTATGCCGTGTCAGGCGAGACGATCGGCAGCGAGATCGAGGCCTTCGTCTCCCCCGCAACGGCTGACCTGATGCTTGCCGGAACGACCCGCCCCACCGTTGCCCGGCTGCGCGATGATGCTGCAGCGCCCGGCTTTGCCCCCTATCCGCTTGGCCTGACCGGCACGTTCGAGGCGACCAGCCGCGAGACGCGCATCAAGACGCACAACCTCATCGGCAAGCTCGAAGGGCGCAATCCGGCGGCAGGTGCGGTGCTGATGATGGCGCACTGGGACCATTTCGGCGAGTGCGGTGCCGCTCCTGCCGAGGACGTGATCTGCAACGGCGCGATCGACAACGCCTCGGGCCTTGCCGTGCTGACCGAGACAGCGCGCATCCTCTCGCGCGGGCGACCGATGGAGCGCGACGTATATTTCCTCGCGACCACCGGGGAAGAGCTGGGCCTGCTGGGCGCCATGGCCTTTGCCGAAAACCCGCCGATCCCGCTCGACCGTTTCGTTGCCGCCTTCAATGTCGACAGCACCGGACTTGTTGCGCCGGGTGGTCCGATAGGCGTGGTGGGCAAGGGGCTGACTCCGCTCGACCCGCTGATCGCCGACGTGGTCAAGCGCATGAAGCGCAAGCTGGCTGCGGGTGACGGACCCAACGCCTACATCCGGCGGCAGGACAGCTGGATCCTGATGCAGCACGATGTGCCCACGGTCATGGTCAGCAATTCCTATGGCGACATGGACCGGATCGAGCGGTTCATGGAGGACACCTACCACCGTCCGAGCGACCAGCCGGGAGAGCCGATTGACTATGCCGGCATGGCGGATGACGTGAACCTGCAGGTGGAACTGGTCCGCGCCTTTGCCGATCCGAAACGCTATCCGGGCAGGTCGGGAACCGCGCCGCCAAAGCGTCCGAATACCCCCTAGCGCATCCGCACCTTCCTGTTTACATGGGCCGCCACGAATCTACCCGGACCTCATGGAAGTGGCGCGCATCATGGATATCCCTCTCGGCCTTACCTTCGACGACGTGCTGCTGCGTCCTGCCGAGTCGGACATCGTGCCTTCGATGGCCGATACGCGCACGCGACTGACCAAGGGCATCGGCCTCAACATCCCGGTCCTGTCCTCGGCGATGGATACCGTGACCGAAGCAGACATGGCCATCGTCATGGCCCAGCTTGGCGGGATCGGCGTCCTTCACCGCAACCTTTCGATCGAAGAGCAGTGCGCTGCGGTCCGCGCGGTCAAGCGCTTCGAAAGCGGCATGGTCGTCAACCCGATCACGATTTCGCCCGATGCGCCGTTGGGCGAGGCGAATGCGCTCATGCGCCAGCACAAGATCAGCGGCATTCCGGTGGTCGAGGCCTCGGGCAAGCTCGTCGGCATCCTCACCAACCGCGACGTGCGCTTCGCCGACAATCCCAAGCAGCCCGTCCGCGAACTGATGACGCACGAGAACCTCGCCACGGTGAAGCTCGGCGCGAGCGGTGACGACGCCCGCCGCCTGCTGCACCAGCGCAGGATCGAGAAGCTGCTGGTGGTTGACGATGCGTTCAAGTGCATCGGCCTTATCACCGTCAAGGACATCGAGAAGGCCGTGACTTTCCCCGATGCCACGAAGGACGCCGCCGGTCGCCTGCGCGTTGCTGCTGCGACCACGGTCGGAGAAAAGGGCCTGCTGCGCACGCGGGCACTGGTCGAGGCGGAGTGCGACGTGGTCATCATTGATACCGCGCACGGTCATAACCGCGACGTCGCCCGCGCCGTCGAAGCGGCCAAGAAGCTGTCCAATTCGGTGCAGGTGATCGCGGGCAACGTCGCCACTGCCGAAGCCACGCGCTCGCTGATCGATGCGGGTGCTGATGGCGTGAAGGTCGGCATCGGTCCCGGCTCGATCTGCACCACGCGCATCGTCGCGGGCGTCGGCGTGCCGCAGCTGACCGCCGTGATGGAATGCGCCGAGGAAGCCGAGAAGTCGGGCGTTCCCGTGATCGCCGATGGCGGCCTGCGCACCTCGGGCGATGCGGCCAAGGCGCTTGCTGCCGGCGCAAGCTCGGTGATGATCGGTTCGATGCTGGCAGGCACCGAAGAAGCGCCGGGCGAAACGTTCCTCTATCAGGGCCGCGCCTACAAGTCATATCGCGGCATGGGTTCTGTCGGCGCGATGGCGCGCGGCTCGGCCGACCGCTATTTCCAGCAGGACATCAAGGACCAGATGAAGCTGGTGCCCGAAGGCATCGAAGGCCAGGTGCCCTACAAGGGACCGGCCAAGGATGTGGTCCACCAGCTCGTCGGCGGCGTGAAGGCCGCGATGGGCTACACCGGCAGCAAGACCATCGAAGACCTGCGCAAGCGCGCGCAGTTCGTCCGCATCACCAACGCCGGGCTTCGCGAAAGCCACGTCCACGACGTGACGATCACGCGCGAGGCACCGAACTACAAGGTTGGCTGAGGGCCGCTGAATGACGCCTGCGGCGCGGGTTCAGGCCGCGATCGACCTGCTTGATGCGGTGATTGCGGCGGCGCGCGGGCAGGGTGCCTCAGCTGACCGTATCGCGGCGGACTGGTTCCGGGCGCGGCGTTACGTCGGCTCGAAGGACCGTCGCGCCATTCGCGAACTGGTGTGGAATGCGATCCGGGCCTGTGGCGAGGCGCCGGTGTCCGGACGTGCTGCGATGCTGCGTCTGGCGCAGGACGATGCAGCCTTGGCGGGTCTGTTCGATGGTTCGAACTATGGGCCAGCGCCGATAGAGGCAGGCGAAACGGTGGCGCCCGGCGGGACCGCGCCCGCATGGCTGACCAAGCGACTGGCGGCATCGGGTCTGGATGATCACGAACAGGCTGCGCTGCTGGGCAGGGCGCCGCTCGATATCCGGGCCAATGCGCTGAAGATCACGCGCGACGATCTGCGCGCCCGCCTGCCGGTGGAGGCGGAACCGGCAATTGCACCGCAGGGTCTGCGCCTGCCATCGGGCACCGCCGTCGAATCCTGGCCCGAATTTGCCGAGGGCCTGTTCGAGGTACAGGACGCCGGCAGCCAGATCGCCTGCATGGCCCTTGGCGTGCAGCCGGGGGAGGCGGTGGTAGATATTTGCGCCGGAGCGGGAGGCAAGACGCTCTCGCTCGGCGCGGCGATGGGCAATCGCGGCAAGCTGCTCGCCTGTGACATCGACCGTCCCCGTCTGTCGCGCCTGCCCGAGCGCGCGGCCCGCGCGGGCGTGCTGGTCGAAACGCGCCTGCTCAATCCAGAGCGTGAGGCCGAGATGCTGGCCGACTGGCAGGGCAAGGCCGACGCGGTGATGATCGACGCGCCGTGCTCGGGCACCGGCACTTGGCGGCGCAATCCCGAAGCGCGCTGGCGTCTCGATGCCAAGGCCATCGACAAATACTGCGCGATGCAGGCCAATGTGCTGAACATCGGAGCGTCGCTGGTGCGGCCCGGCGGGCGGCTGACTTACGTGGTATGCTCGCTGCTCGATGCCGAAGGGGCGGACCGGGTCGACGCCTTCCTTGCCGCCAACCCGGATTGGCAAGTGCAGATGCCGCCGCTGCCTGCAGGGCGTCCGCGCGGCGAGGGCATCCGTCTTACGCCCTTTGGGGATGGCACGGACGGGTTTTTCTTCGCAACGCTCGTACGCCGTGTTAACTGAAGCGTCATGGACGATGGTTCATTCAGTAATGGTCTGCGCCAAGCCAGACACCCCAAGGAGTTGCTGATGCGTTACGCCCCCTTTGCTCTTGCCTTGTCGCTGGTTGTCGGCGTGACCGGAAGCATGGGCGTGGCGAAGAACCCGGTATCCTCCGATCCGCGCGTCGAAGCCTTGCTCAAGGACGGCCGCGCCGCGCTGGCCAAGGGTGATGTCGCTGCGGCGACCGACAGTTTCGAGGCTGCGCTGGCGATCGATCCGGCCAGCAACGCCACGCTGCTGGCTCTGGCTGACGCGGCCCGCCGCGATGGCCTGCAGGGCAAGGCGATCCACTATTACCGCGAAGTCCTTTCGCGTGAGCCGAACAACGTCGTCGCCATTTCCGGCGAAGGCGGGGCGATGGTGGAGAAGGGCGCGCTGGAAAAGGCCCGTCGGAACCTTACCCGCCTCGAAGGGCTGTGTGGCAAGACTTGCGCGGAAACCGCCGAACTCTCCGCCGCCATTGCGCGCGGCCCTGCGCCGAAAGTGGTTTCGGCTCAGGCCGTCATGCCGACCGAAAAGGTCGAGACGAACTGAATCCCCGCGCAGGCGGGGATCTTGGTGTTGTAATGGAATCTCTTTTGAAACCGACTGAGGCCCCCGCCTACGCGGGTGCGCCTCGCTAGTCTTCAAATCAACTCGCGGAATTCCTCGACCACCTGGCGATAGACCCGCTTCTTGAACGGCACGATCAGCTCGGGCAGCAGTTCGGGCTCGACCCACTTCCACGCCTCGAACTCGGCATGCTCGTGCGCTTCGAGGTTGATGTCCGAATCCTCGCCGCCAAAGCGCATCAGCAGCCACTTCTGGCGCTGACCCCGGTATTTGCCGCCCCACAGCTTGCCCATCAGGAAATCGGGCAGGTCGTAGAAGTGCTCCTCCCGGCTTTCGGCGATGATCGTCACGAGATCGGGCGAGACGCCGGTTTCCTCGGCCAGCTCGCGCAGGGCGGCGGGGTGGAGCTCTTCCCCGTCGTCGATCCCGCCCTGCGGCATCTGCCAGGCGTCCCCATTCACTTCCTTGTTGTCGATCCGCTTGCCCACGAACACGCGCCCGGCGCTGTTCACAAGCATGACACCGACACAGGGACGGTAGGGAAGCCCGGCAAATTCGTCTGTCATTTCAACCTTTCCAGCAGCAATCTCACGGCCTTGAAGATGGACTGCATGTCTGCCTGCGCGCTCGGGATAGCCTTGCGCACCTGGGTGAAGCCATGGATCGTGCCCTTCATTTCCAGGAACACGACCTCGGCCCCGGCACGGATCAATTCCGCACCATAGACCCGTCCGCTATCGCGAATCGGGTCGAGTCCTGCCGTCACTAGCACCGTTGGCGGCGTGGTCGAGTGCTCGCCGTAGATCGGGTAGGCGCGCTTGTGGCCGGTGACCGCCTGATAGGCATTGCCGAACCACTGCATCGTGTCTGCCGTCAGCAGGTATCCTTCGGCGAAATCGAGGAAGGACTGGTGGTCGGGCTTGTCATCCGAGAGGGGATAGATCGGCACCTGCATGATCACCGGCACGGCGGCGGGTTCCTCGACCAGCGCCTGCGTGACGACGATGGCGAGGTTGCCGCCCGCGCTGTCGCCCATCGGGATCAGGCCGGTGATCTCGCGCCCCAGCGCAGCGGAGTTTGCCGCGACCCAGCGCGAGGCGGCTTCGCAATCGTCGGGCGCGGCGGGGAAGGGGTGCTCAGGGGCGAGGCGGTAGTCCACAGCGATCACCGGCATGTCGAGCTCGGCCGCGATTTCGGTGCAGAGGCTGTGGTGGCTGTCGAGATCGCCGATCACGAATCCGCCCCCGTGATAGAACATGACGGCAGGGCCCGGCTCGCGGACTTCGCGCAAGTCATAGAGGCGCAGGGGAATGTCACCGGCAGGTCCGGGGCAGGTCAGGTCCCGGATCACGGCCAGTTCGCGGGGATCGGCTTCGGCTAGCTGGCCCATGGCAATGTAGCTGGCGCGCGCGGCTTCAAGCCCGAGCTGGCTCATCGGCGGTGCATCGGTGCCGTTGAGGAACGCCAGGAAGCCCTGGACATCGGGGCGTACGTAATGGGTCTTCTGCTCGGTCATGACTGTTCCTCGCCCTGTTGACAGGATTCGTTATAAACACCGTGGTAAGTTGGCTTTTGCAACTTGACTGGCAAGCGCATCGGGAATCAAGAGCGCAGAAGGATTTTTCCGCTCGCGCAGATTTTCTTCTTTGCGAACGGAACGGGAGGGGCATAGGCGCGTGTCAGCACTGGGTGAGAATCCCGGGCGCAGCAGAGGACGATATGGCTACACTAGTTGATGGACCGGACGCGCTGACGGGCGGCAAGGAAACGCAGGCTCCCGAAGCGGTTGTCGTGCGCTTTGCCGGTGACTCGGGCGACGGGATGCAGCTGACCGGCGGTCAGTTCACGCTTTCGACCGCGCTCGCGGGCAACGATCTTGCCACTTTCCCGGACTTTCCGGCGGAAATCCGCGCGCCGCAAGGCACGCTGTTCGGCGTCTCTGCCTTCCAGATCAACTTCGGCTCGACCGAGATCGACACTGCGGGCGACCAGCCCGACGTGCTCGTGGCGATGAACCCGGCTGCGCTCAAGACCAACGTCGGCGCGCTCAAGGCCGGTGGCCTGATCATTGCCGACACTGGCGAGTTCAACAAGCGCAACCTCGAGAAGGCCAAGTACGAGGTCAATCCGCTTGAGGACGGCAGCCTCGAAAAGTGGCAGCTCCTCGCGTTCGATATCTCGGCGTTGACACTCGAGGCGGTGAAGCCCTTCGGCCTTGGCAACAAGGAAGCGCTGCGCTGCAAGAACATGTGGACGCTGGGCCTTGCCCTGTGGATGTTCGACCGTGACCGCCAGCCGCTGATCGACTGGCTCAACGCCAAGTTCGCCAAGAACCCGGTTCTGGCCGAAGCTAACGTCGCCGCATTGAACGCAGGCCACGCCTATGGCGAAACCGCCGAATTGTCGGGCCCGCTCAAGCAGTACCACATCGCCCCGGTCGAGAGCGAAGCGGGCCTTTACCGCACCGTCACCGGTGCAGAAGCGATCAGCCTTGGCCTCGTCGCGGGCGCGCAGCTGGCCGACCTGCACATGTTCTTCGGTGGCTATCCGATCACACCCGCCTCGGCGATCCTGCACAACCTTGCCCGGCTCAAGGAATACGGCGTCACCACCTTCCAGGCGGAAGACGAGATCGCGGCAATCGCCTCGGCCATCGGCGCAAGCTATGCGGGCCAGCTGGGCGTGACCTCGTCGTCAGGCCCGGGCATTGCGCTCAAGGGCGAGGCGATGGGCCTTGCTATCATGACCGAGCTGCCGCTGGTCATCGTCAACTCGCAGCGCGGCGGCCCCTCCACGGGCCTTCCGACCAAGACCGAGCAGTCGGACCTCTATCAGGCCGTCTATGGCCGCAATGGTGACGCGCCGATGCCGGTGATCGCCTCGCGCAGCCCTTCGGACTGTTTCGAGGTCGCCATCGAGGCCTGCCGTATCGCGGTTGAGTACATGACCCCGGTCATGCTCCTGACCGACGGCTACATCGCCAACGCGGCCGAGCCGTGGAAGGTGCCCGATCCTGAAAGCTTCAAGCCGTTCCCGGTCACGTTCCTCGAAGCGAAGAACGGCCCCAATGGCGAACTGCTGCCCTTCGCGCGCGATGAAAAGGGCGCGCGTCCGTGGATCAAGCCCGGTACCCCCGGCCTGATGCACCGCATCGGCGGCATCGAGAAGAACCCCGGCACCGGCAACATCGATTACTCGCCCGCCAGCCACCAGATCATGACCGACGCCCGCAAGGCCAAGGTCGAAGGCGTCGCGAACTCGATCCCGTTGCAGGAAGTCAACCACGGCGAGGCTTCGGGCAAGCTCGTGGTCGTCGGCTGGGGCAGCACCTATGGCCCGATCTACCAGGCCGTGCGCCGCGCCCGCCGCAAGGGCCTCGACGTCAGCCACGTCCACGTCCGCCACATCTGGCCGATGCCGTCGAACCTGGGTGACCTGCTCAAGTCCTATGACAAGGTGCTGGTGCCCGAGATGAACACCGGCCAGTTCAAGACGGTGCTGCGCGACCAGTTCCTGATCGACGCCCAGCCGCTCAACAAGACCAGCGGCCAGCCCTTCACCATCGCGGAAATCGAAGCCGCGATCGAAGCTGCGCTCGCATAAAGGTTACGAACATGAACGAGATGACCAAGATCGCGGTCCAGACCACGCTCAAGGACTGGGAAACCGACCAGGAAGTGCGCTGGTGCCCGGGTTGCGGCGACTACGCGATCCTTAAGGCGGTGCAGCGCACCCTGCCGGAGATCGGCGCCGATCCTTCGAACACAGTGTTCGTTTCGGGCATCGGCTGCTCGAGCCGCTTCCCCTATTACGTGGAAAGCTACGGCTTCCACACGATCCACGGCCGCGCGCCTGCCTTTGCCACCGGCATCAAGCTCGCCAATCCTGACCTCGATGTCTGGCTGGTGACGGGCGATGGCGATGGCATGTCGATCGGCGGCAACCACACGATGCACATCCTGCGTCGCAACGTGAACGTGCAGATCCTGCTGTTCAACAACGAGATCTATGGCCTGACCAAGGGCCAGTTCTCGCCGACCAGCCGCGAAGGCACCAACTCGCCGACATCGCCGCTCGGCTCGGTCGACCGTCCCGCCCTCCCGTGCGCTTTCGCGCTGGGTTCGGGCGCGCGCTTCATCGCGCGGGCCTATGACGTGTCGAAGAACCTGCCCGGCGTGCTCAAGGCGGCCCATGCCCACAAGGGCGCGGCCTTCGTCGAAATCTTCCAGAACTGCATCGTCTACAACAAGGACCGCTTCGACGATTTCGTCGCCAAGGGCGTGGCCGACCAGAACCAGCTTTGGCTGACCGATAGCGAGCCGATGCTGTTCGGTTCGGAAAAGTCGGGTGGGGTGAAGGGTATCGCGCTCGACATGGAGACGTTGAGCCTCAAGGTCGTCGACGTTGTAGATGGCGACTGGCAGGCCGCGGGCGTGATCGTCCACAACGTCAAGAACCGCGCGCTCGCGCACATGCTGGTGGAAATGCCGTTCGGCCCGTTCCCGATGGCACTGGGCGTGATCTACGACGACGCGCGACCTTCCTACGAAGACGTGCTGCTCGGCCAGGACGAACAGGCCCGCAAGGGCAAGGACGCCAACCTCGCCAAGCTCCTCGGCAAAGGCCAGACCTGGACCGTCAGCGGAACGGCTGCCGATCCGGTTTGATTGCCGGGTTTCCCTAAGGCATCAAAGGCCGCAAGGATGCGACTTGGGTCGTGCCCTTGCGGCCTTTCTGTTTGAGGTCATCGCTTGGACAATCTGACGCATAGCCTTGCCGGGTGGGCGCTGGCGGAGAGCGGGCTGAAGCACAGGACGCGCAAGGGGCTGGCGGCGCTGGTGCTGGCGGCGAATATGCCTGATATCGACGTTTTCTTCGGTTGGGCGCCGTGGGCGCCGCTCGCCATGCATCGCGGGTTTACCCATGGGCTGGTCGGTGGCGTGCTGCTCATGTCGCCGCTGCTGGCGGGGTTGCTGTGGCTGCTCGATCGCTGGCAGGCCTCTCGCGGGAAGATCGTGGAGGGTGCACCACCGCTACGCTTGGGCTGGCTGGTGCTGCTGAGTTACCTTGGCGCGATCACGCATCCCTTGCTCGATCTCCAGACCGTCTATGCGGTTCAGCTGATGTCGCCATGGAGCGAGCAGTGGTTCCACGCCGATGGCCTGTTCATCGTCTCGCCATGGCTGCTGGCCATGCTTGGCGCAGGTATATGGGCGGCGCGGCGGTTTGCCGCCGGGGCATTCGCGATGATTTCGCTGGTGATCAGCGGAGCCTTTATCCTGCTCAATGTCGGCATATCGATGCTGGCGTGGGAGGCACCGCGCACAGATGCGCCTTATGCCAATCCCGACCGCGTGTTCGCTGCGCCCGAACCACTGCGGTTCTGGCGGCGCGATGTGGTCTGGCGGGAGAGGGGCATGATCGCCTTCGGTCGCTACGATCCGCTTTTGCGACTTGGCGGTCTTGCGGCCTTCGACGATCCGGTACCTGACAACATGAGCGATCCGCTTGTTCGCAAGGCTGCCGTCGCAACGCCTGAGGCAGTGAAGTTCCTCGCGTGGTCACAGATGCCGATCGTGAAAGTGGAGCATTCCGGTTGCCGGGCCACGGTGACCTTCGCCGACGCGCGCTTTACCGGTCCCGCCATGGCCCGGAATTTCAATACGGTGGTCGATCTCAAGACCTGCTAGGCGCGCGGCGTCAGCGTATCGAGCATGTCGCCTGCCTGCTCGGCCACGGCCTTGGCCGGACGGTGAAGCAGGGCCGAGGCGAGGAACGCCCAGCCTGCGCCGCCAAGCCAGCCCGCCGCGACATCGGTGGGGAAATGCACGCCGAGCCAGACCCGGCTGACCGCGATGGCCAGGCTCAGGAAGATGGCCGTCGCCACCAGCGTCCAGCGCACGTCTCGTCTTGGGCTCATCGCGGCAAAGGCGAGTGCGATGGCGATATAGACGACGGCCGAGTTGAAGCTGTGGCCGCTCGGGAAGCTCTGTCCTCCAGCCTCGGTAAGGTGCGGGACGATCAGCGGGCGCGGGCGTCCGACCGCAAACTTCACCAGCGAATTGACCACCCATCCGCCGACGACGGTTGCCGCCAGCAGCACGGCCTCGCGGCGCAGGCGCAGGAACAGCAGGGCGGCGAGCACGCCTGCGAGGATCAGATTGCGCAGGAGTACGCCGCCGAGCGAGGTGAGGTCGCGCACCGCTTCAAGCAGCCATTGTGGGCCTGCGGGCGCAAGTTCCGCTCCGCGTCGCCAGAACATCAGGCCTGCATTGTCCACGCGGCTGCTGCGTCCGCCGAGCACCAGAACGGTCACCACAATGAACCCCAGCCAGCAGATTGCCGCGGCAATCAGGGCGTGCTGCGGCGAAATGCGCCAGCTGCGTGCCCTTTGGGGCAGGTGTCTTTCGGGGGCGGCTTGGATCATCGGTTCCATGGAACGAGGCAAGCGCAATGCTTGTTCCTCATCAATAGTTTATCGCGTCACCGATGTGAAGAAAGGGTATGCGTGTCGCTTGAGAGCGGAGGTGAGCCGTCCATCGTCTGGTTCCGCCGCGACTTGCGTCTGGCCGATCAGGCCGCGCTGCTCGCTGCTGCGGCCGAGGGGCCGGTCATTCCGGTTTACATCCTCGATGACGACACACCGAAGCATCGCCGCATGGGCGCAGCTTCGCGCTGGTGGCTGCACCACAGCCTCGCCAGCCTCGACAGGGACCTGCGCAAGGTCGGATCGAAGCTGATCCTGCGCCGAGGCAAGGTGCACGAGGAACTGGCGGCAATCCGCCGCGAGACCGGCGCGCGCACGGTCCATGCCCTGCACCACTACGAACCGTGGTGGCGCAACGCCGAAAAGGCCGTCGACAAGGCCATGCGGCTAGTCCTGCATGACGGAAACTACCTTGCGCCTGCCGGGGCCGTGAAGACCGGCGGCGGCGCGCCCTACAAGATATTCACGCCGTTCTGGCATGCGCTCAAGGAGCGGATGCCGCCCGCGCATCCGGCTGCGGCGCCGATCACACTGGATGCTCCCGAACATTGGCCGGCGAGCGACAAGCTGGACGACTGGAAGCTCCTGCCCACTGCGCCCGATTGGGCCGGCGGCTTCCGCGAGGAATGGACGCCTGGGGAGCCGGGCGCGCTTGAACGGCTTGATGACTTTGTCGCCCGCGCCGCACGCTACGAGCAGTGCCGCAACCTGCCTTCGATCGAAGGCACTTCGCGTCTCTCGCCGCACCTGCATTTCGGCGAGATTTCGCCGGCCACCATCTGGCACCGCGTCGCCGACGTGGGTGGTTCGGTCGATGTGTTCCTCAGCGAACTTGGCTGGCGCGACTATGCGCAGAACGTGATCGTGCAGTTCCCCGACTACGGCTCGAAGAACGCGCGCGAGGCCTATGACCGGCTGCAATGGCGCGATGATCCGGAAGGTCTGCAGGCGTGGCAGCAGGGCTGCACCGGCTACCCCATCGTCGATGCGGGAATGCGCGAGCTGTGGCACACCGGGTGGATGCACAACCGCGTGCGCATGATCGCGGCAAGCTTCCTCGTGAAGCACCTGCTGATCGACTGGCGTGAGGGCGAGCGCTGGTTCTGGGATACGCTGGTCGATGCCGACTATGGTTCGAACGCGGTCAACTGGCAGTGGACGGCGGGCACCGGCGTCGATTCCAACATGTTCGTGCGGATCATGGCGCCGCTGACGCAATCGCCGAAATTTGACGCGGCGGCTTATATCCGCAAGTGGGTGCCCGAGCTTCGCCGGCTATCGGACGCCGAGATTCATGATCCCACCTTTCCGCCGCAGGGCTATGTGCGCAAGATCGTGCCCCACGCCGAGGCCCGCGCACGGGCGCTTGCCGCGCATGATGCCATGAAGGCGCAAGCCTGACCTTGCGCGCACCGCTTCTCCACCGCATATCCACGCAATGAACGCGCAGACGCCAACGAGGGGGAGGCATCTGGTCGCCGGGGGCTGGAACATCTCCGCCGCCGGACGCTGGATCGCACGCATTTTTGCCGGTCGGTTCGACGCAGTGGTCGAGCGGATCGACCGTGGACTTGTCCGTGGGACGATTCACGCGATCCTGCCCGATGGCAGCCAGCGCACCGTGGGGGGGCGGGGCGAGGGGCCTGTCGCTCGCATCCACCTGCGCAGCTGGAACGCGATCATGCGACTGGCGACGGCGGGTTCGATCGGGTGGTACGAGGCCTGGGCTGCCGGGGAATGGGAAAGTCCCGATCCGGTGCCGATATTCGACCTGTTCATGCGCAATGCGGCGACGCTTGGCGATGTCGGGCGGGCCAAGGGGCCTTGGCGCCTTGCGGGCAAGGCGCTCAATTTCCTGCGCAAGAACTCCAAGGCGCAGGCGCGGCGCAACATCGCCGCGCACTATGACCTCGGCAACGATTTCTACCGCCAGTGGCTCGACGAGACGATGAGCTATTCGAGCGCGCTGTGGGACGGCATCGCGCCAGATGCTCCGTTGGCCGAAGCGCAGGCGAACAAGGTCGACAGGCTGGGTGGACGGCTTGATCTCAAGCCGGGCAGCGAGGTGCTGGAAATCGGCTGTGGCTGGGGTTTCCTGGCCCGCAGACTCGCGCAGACCTATGGCGCGCGGGTGACCGGGATCAGCCTTTCGGACGAGCAGCTCGAATGGGCGCGGCGTGAGCTGGCGACGTCCGGCCTGTCGGGGATCGAGTACCGCCATCAGGACTACCGCGATGTCGCAGGCCAGTTCGATGCCATCGCCAGCGTCGAAATGGTCGAGGCGGTGGGCCGTGAATACTGGCCGTCCTACTTCGATTGCCTCGCGCGGTGCCTCAAGCCGGGCGGGCGGGCAGCGCTGCAATACATCACGATCCGCGACGACCTGTTCGATGCCTATGCCGCCAGCGCGGACTTCATCCAGGCCTATGTCTTCCCGGGCGGCCTTCTGATCAGCGAGCGCGAGTTTGCAAGGCTGGCGGGCGAGCGTGGGCTGACCTGGCAGGACCGCGAGGACTTCGGCCTCGATTACGCACGAACGCTCAAGCTGTGGCGCGATGCGCTGGACCGGGCGGTGGTGGATGGGCGTCTGCCCGCAGGTTTCGATCAGCGTTTCGTCGATCTGTGGCGCTACTACCTGATGTACTGCGAGGGCGGTTTCCGGGGCGGCGGGATCAACGTCAGCCAGGTGACGCTGGTAAAGACCTGACTCAGGGTCGCCTGAACACGCCATCGCCGCGATAGCGGGCGAGGATGTTGTCGTGGACGATCGGGCTCAGCAGGTTGGCAAAGGCGCAGCCGACGCGGCCTGAATCCCACCAGATGACTTCGGCCTGCAGCGCTTCCATGCCGGGAAGCGTGAGCCAGCAACGGTTGCCGGGGTGCAGGCGTTGCAGGGCATTGGCGCAGAAGCCGCCGAGCGACAGGTCGAGCACCACGGTCTGGAAGCCTTTGCCGCCGGAAGGCCGCAGGGTCGCCGGGATGTTGACGCGCTGGCGCGGTGCGCTGCGATCTTCGAGCGCGGCCTGCCCGTAAATGTTCGTGTTCCAGTCCGTCGTCGTCATGCCGGACACCTCGACCCTCTGCTGCGTGGGGCCCGTCACGACGCGTGACAAACCATTGCAGAGAATCGCGGTATTTCGTTAATTCAGGCCTATCAGTCCTGGTTAACGCGGATGCGGTGCGGGCTGGTGAACTGTTCACCAAGAAGCGTAACGATCCGGTCAGCAACGACCTCGGGCGGCTTGACGCTTTCGGGGTTTTCACCGGGATAGGCGCGGGCGCGCATCTTGGTGCGAGTGGCACCGGGATCGACAACGGCGACACGGATAGAAGCGGTGTTGCGCACTTCCTGCCCGTAGCAATTGAGCAGATTGTCGAACGCGGCCTTGGAGGCGCCATAGGCGCCCCAATAAGCGCGCGGTGTGGCGCCGACGCTGCTGGTCACGCCGATCACGCGAGCGTCCTTGCTCTTGCGCAGCATGACGTCGAACCCCGCGAGAAGCGCCTGCGTAGCCAGTACGTTGAGCGTGAGCGCCTTGTTGAACTCGCCCGCGTCGATCTGCCAGACCGGGGTCAGGGTAGGCAGGACAGCTGCATTGATGACCAGCACGTCGAGCGCGGGCCAGCGCCCGCCGATGGCCGTGGCAAGGCGGGCGATGCCTTCAGGCTCGCCAAGATCGACCGGGGCAATGGTGGCGCTGCCGCCAGCCTCGAAGATCTCTTCCTCGACCTTTTCAAGGTCCTTGGCGTTGCGGGCGACGAGGATGACGTGCGCGCCCTGTGCGGCCAGTGCCTTGGCTGTGGCCGCGCCGATGCCCCGGCTTGCGCCGGTTACCAGCGCCAGTTGCCCCTGCAGGCTCATGTCAGGCGACCTTGCCGACCGGCAGCGAGAGCTGGTCGGGATTGTCGCGCTCGGCAAGGTCGGTCAACTTGGTCGGGTATTCGCCCGAGAAGCAGGCGTCGCAGTATTGCGGGCAGGCGTTGTTGCGCTCTGCCTCGCCTACGGCGCGGTAGAGGCCATCGATCGAGACGAAGGCAAGGCTGTCGGCGTGGATGAACTCGGCCATGGCGGCCACGTCCATCCGCGCGGCGAGCAGCTTCGAGCGTTCGGGCGTATCGACGCCATAGAAGCAGGAATGCTCGGTTGGCGGGCTGGCGATGCGCATGTGCACTTCGGCCGCGCCCGCATCGCGCATCATCTGCACGATCTTGAGGCTGGTGGTGCCGCGCACGATCGAATCGTCGATCAGCACGATGCGCTTGCCGGCAACGAGCGCGCGGTTGGCGTTGTGCTTGCGCTTCACGTCCGCGTTGCGCGCGCCGTCCGAGGGCTGGATGAAGGTGCGGCCGACATAGTGCGAGCGGATGATGCCAAGCTCGAACGGAATGCCCGACTGCTGGGCATAGCCGAGCGCGGCAGGAACGCCGCTGTCGGGCACGGGGATGACGAGGTCGGCGTCTGCCGGGCTTTCCATCGCCAGCTGCGCGCCGATGGCCTTGCGCACCTGATAGACCGAGCTGCCGCCCATGACCGAATCCGGACGGCTGAAATAGACGTGCTCGAAGATGCAGGGGCGGGCGTTGGGCGTGCCGAACGGGCGGTGTGTGCTGAGGTTGCCATCCAGATCGACCTGAATCAGTTCGCCCGGCTCCACTTCGCGCACGAAGTCAGCGCCGACCACGTCGAGCGCAACGGTCTCGCTGGCGAACACTACCGCATCGCCGAGCTTGCCCATCACCAGTGGACGGATGCCGAGCGGGTCGCGGCAGGCGATCATGCCTTGCGGCGTCATGCAGATCAGCGAGTATGCGCCTTCGACCAGGCGCAGCGCGTCTACGAAGCGGTCGAGCAGGGTTGGGTAGCGGCTCGTCGCGACGAGGTGGATGATCACCTCGGTGTCGGAGGTTGACTGGAAGATCGCGCCCTTGCGGACGAGGTCGCGCTTGAGGAAAGTGGCGTTGGAGATGTTGCCGTTGTGGGCGATCGAGAATCCGCCCGAGGCGAGATCGGCAAAGAGCGGCTGCACGTTGCGCAAGCCAGCACCGCCGGTGGTCGAATAGCGGACGTGGCCCGAGGCCATCGTTCCGGGCAGTTCGGCAATAGCCGAGCCGGTGGAGAAGTTCGCCGCGACGTGGCCGATGCCCTTGCGCTGGTAGAACTCCTGCCCGTCGAAGCTGGTGATGCCGACAGCCTCCTGCCCGCGATGCTGCAGGGCGTGGAGGCCGAGCGCGACTGTCGCAGCGGCGTCACGAACGCCGAGTACGCCGAAGATGCCGCACTCCTCGCGCAGCTTGTCGTCATCGGCACCGATATCCCACGGTGCTGCGTCGCGAAATTCTTGATCTGTGGTCATGGGTCCCGTGGACTCGCGTGGGCGCGTGCGCGCCGGCCGATTGCTGGCGCCCAAATGGCGACGTTTGCCGCCAATGGCAAGGGCAAGGTTCGCGAGTCCCGCCGAAGCAGGCAACCGAGGCGTGGAACCGCGACACATCTCGTGCGTAGTTGCAGCCGCGACACGGCATTCCGGTCAGCCGCTCTCCTTGCGGATTATGCCAGCCTAGCAAAGACATGCATCCGACGGACGGGAATTCTTAACTACCATGCGCGATATCCAGGGGCATGCGCCTCGCACAGATCCTGGCAGGACCCGTCAGCACAGCCATCGCCTACGCGGTGCTGGCCTATGGTGCGGTGCATTTCGGGCGCTTCACCGGCGGCGTCGCGATGGTCTGGCTGGCCAGCGCGGTGCTGTCGGCACGATTGGTCCACGAACCGTCGCGCGAGTGGTGGCGATGGCTGGTGCTCTGCGGAATCGCAAGCATGGCAGTCACCGGCTTCTTTGGCCTCGGCTGGGCCTGTGCCTTTCCCTTTGCCCTCATCAACATGGCAGAAGCCGTGCTCGTGGCGCTGCTGTGGCGATCGATCACAAGGGCGTTCTGGCCGCACGACATCCTCGAATGGGTGGGGTCTTTCTATATTGGCATCGGCCTGACCGTGCCCTCGCTGACAGGCGCGGCCGCTTCGCTGGTTGCGTGGCTTGTTCTGGATCAGCCACCGGTCGAGAACTTCACGCGGTGGATCATCGGCCACGCGCTCGGGCTCGTCGCCTGCCTGCCGGTGTTTCATTTCGTCTATCACCGGCTTTCCCGAGGGCGCAGCTTCCTGCCCCCTGCCAGCCAGTGGCCTCTGGCGACTCTGGTGTTCGGTTCATTCATGCTGTTGACCGTGCTCGTCTTCGCGCTGGACATGCGCGCCTTGCTGGTCTTCCCGTTGGTGTTTCTGGTGATCGCCTCTGCCCTTGCGCCCGCAGCGATCACGACGCTGATGCCGCTGCTGCTGATCGTGATCGGGGGCACGATGACCGTCATGGGCCATGGCCCCATTGCCGGAATGGACATCGGGTTCGGCGATCGCATCCAGTTCTTCCAGCTTTACGTCGGCGTGACCGTGCTGGCGGCGTTACCCTTGTCGTGCGAGCGCCATCGCAGGATCGTCGAGAAGCGCGCGATGGAATCGCGCATTGCCGAACTCGAGCGCTCCCTGCCCACGTTTGGCTAGAGCAACGCATCTCAGCGCAAGCATTGCCGTTTGCCCCGCTCCGGCCTACATCGGCCGGGGTTGCGGCGCTTGGCGCTCGATCCATCTCTAGGCCGTCTTCCTGCCAAAGGACCCCTGCTTGATCCTGTCTCCATTCGAATGGACCATCGCCAAGCGCTACATGCTGCCGGGGCGAGGGGAAGCGTTCATCGCCCTTGTTGCGGGCATCAGTCTGGTCGCGGTCATGCTCGGCGTGGCCGCGCTCGTCATCGTGATGAGCGTGATGAACGGTTTTCGCGCCGAACTGCTCGACAAGATCGTCGGGCTCAACGGCCATGCGATCATCCAGGCCTACGGCGGGCGGCTTGATGACTGGCAGGACATCCTCAAGAAGGTCGAGGCGACGCCTGGCGTCACCCATGCCTCTCCGCTTATCGAGCAGCCGCTGCTGGCAAGCTTCAACGGCCGGGTCGAGGCGATCCTCGTGCGGGGCAACACCGCCGACGACATCAAGCGGCTCGACGACAAGCGTGTCGATGGCGTGATCGCCTCGTTGCGACCGGGTTCAGGCAATGTCGCCCTTGGCTCGCGCCTCGCACAGAACCTCGGCGCGCGTGTGGGAGACAGCATCACCATCATCAACCCGCAAGGTCGTGCAACGCCGTTCGGCACTGTCCCGCGCGAGATTGCCTACACCGTCTCGGCCATCTTCGAAGTCGGCATCTACGACTACGACAATGCCTATGTTGTCATGCCCATTGCCGATGCGCAGACACTGCTGCTGACCGGCGACTCCATCGGCATGATCGAAGTGACTACGACCAACGCCGATACCGTCTCGGAGACGCTGGCTCCGATCACGAAGCAGCTAGAAGGCACTGCAGTCGTCACCGACTGGAAGACGATCAACGCCAGCCTGTTTGAGGCGCTGGCGGTGGAGCGCGTGGCGATGTTCATCGTGCTCTCGATCATCGTGCTGGTGGCGGTGTTCAACATCCTGTCGTCGCTGATCATGCTGGTCCGCGCCAAGACCCGCGACATCGCGATCCTGCGCACGATGGGGGCGACGCGGAAGAGCCTGCTCAAGATCTTCGTGACGATCGGCTTCGTGATCGGTGCGCTGGGCACGCTGTCGGGCCTTGCGCTGGGCTTCGTGTTCCTGTTCTTCCGCCAGCCCATCGTCAACGCGATCCAGTGGCTGACGGGGCAGAACCTGTGGGACCCCTCGATCCGCTTCCTTACCGAACTGCCGAGCCGGTCCGACCCTGTGGAGATCACCACGATCAGCCTGATGGCCCTGCTGTTCTCCTTCCTCGCCACGCTCTACCCGGCGCTCAAGGCCGCGAGTACGGACCCGGTTCAGGTGCTGCGTTATGAGTGATCCAGTAGTCCGCCTGCGCGACTTGCGCCGTTCGTTCAGCCAGGGGGGCGTTACCATCGACGTCCTGCGGGGCGTGAATCTCGAGATACGTCCGGGCGAGATCGTTGCGCTGCTGGGGCCTTCCGGCTCGGGCAAGTCGACCATGCTTCAGGCAATCGGCCTGCTCGAAGGCGGCTTTTCCGGGCTGATCGAGATTGCGGGCACCGATGCTTCGAAGCTTTCGGGCGATGATCGCACTGCGCTGCGGCGGGATCACCTCGGGTTCGTGTACCAGTTCCACCATCTGCTGCCCGATTTCAACGCGATGGAGAACGTCGTGCTGCCGCAGTTGGTGGCGGGCAAGAATCGGGCGCAGGCCGAGGGCAGGGCGCGGGAGCTGCTTTCGGCGCTGGGCCTTGCGCAGCGGCTCGACCACCGGCCAAGCCAGCTCTCCGGCGGCGAGCAGCAGCGCGTTGCCGTGGCGCGCGCTCTGGCGAACCGGCCCGAGATGGTGCTGGCCGACGAGCCGACCGGCAACCTCGACGAGGCGACTGCCGACCGCGTGCTGGAGGAGTTCCTCAAGCTGGTGCGCGGCGAAGGCAGTTCGGCGCTGATCGCGACCCACAACGAGCGTCTCGCCTTGCGCATGGACCGCGTGGTTCGGCTGCACGAAGGCGTTTTGCAGTAGGGATACATCGTCTCCTGCACGCGTTTTCACGGGCAGAAGGAGATCGTATCATGAATACAACGATCCGCGCCGAGGCGGCCGATGCTGCATCGTTCTGGAACGACCATGCCGTCGTGCTGCGCCGGGAAGCGGCAGACGGCGTCTTTCACGGCTTCGCCTCGCTCCACGCCGGGACTTTTGCCGACATGGTTCGCATGGTCGCCCGGATGCCTGAAGCCGAACGCGCTACGCTGGTGATCGAGAAGTCGGGCGACCGGCAGTACGGCCCGGCCGAAATCCTTGCGCTGTCGCACCGCATCGACTTTCCTGCCTGATTTGCCCCTGATGATTAGCCGTTGATCCGGTCCCCTTGTCGTGCGAACCATTTGCGCGACAAGGGGAGAATTCATGTCCGGTCTTGATTGGGATGCGCAGGGAACACTGCATGAGCGCGACGATGGCGGCTCGGAACTTCAGTACAATTTCAATGCGCTGAAGAAGGGGACCTTGCGCGAACTTGTCGCCGAGGTTGCTGCGATGGATGCTGCACAGCGGGCGCGTCTGGTCATCGACGTGGCGGGCGGCAAGTCGCTTAACGTGGTCGAAATCCTTGAACTCGCAGCCAAGGGAGGGATCGCGTGAGCGGACCTGCAACCATCGCCGATTTCAAGGCGAAGAAGCCCAACGGCGAAGTGATCGACCTTGCCGAGAAAAAGGGCAAGGTCCTGCTGGTGGTCAACACCGCATCCAAGTGCGGCTTCACCCCGCAGTACGATGGGCTCGAGAAGCTGTGGAAGGACTATGGCGACAAGGGCTTCGAGGTGCTGGCATTTCCCTGCAACCAGTTCGGCAAGCAGGAGCCGGGCACGGCGGACGAGATCGAGAGCTTCTGCAAGGTCAACTTCGGCCTCAGCTTCCCGCTCATGGCCAAGATCGAGGTCAACGGTGACAACGCCGACCCGCTCTACGACTGGCTGAAAAAGGAGGCGCCGGGCATTCTCGGCAGCAAGGCCATCAAGTGGAACTTCACCAAGTTCCTGATCGGCCGCGACGGCAAGGTGGTGCGCCGCTATGCGCCGACCGACAAGCCGGAGAGCATTGCGAAGGATATTGAAAAGCTGCTCTGAGCACGCTGACGGTTCGGGGGAAAAACAGGCCGCGCCTCTCGCAAGAGCGCGGCCTTTTTCCTACCTTGAAGGGATGCCCCACGCCCCCTTCGTTCCGCTTCGCATCTTCTCGTCCTACACGATGCTCGATGGGGCGATCGATCCAAAGGCTATTGCCAAGACGGCGGCGGAGCGGGGGTTTCCGGCGGCGGCGATTACCGATCGCAACGGGCTCTATGGCAGCGTCGCCTATGCCAAGGCGTGCAAGGATATGGGCGTGCAGCCGGTCATCGGCACGATGCTCGCCGTGGCACGGCCTGATCGCGACGGCGCGGCGACCGGGTTCGGGCCTGCAGCGCCCACCGTGGACTGGCTGGCGCTCTATGCGCAGGATGCGCGGGGCTATGACAACCTGTGCCATCTCGTCAGCCGGGCGCACCTTGATCGGCCGCTGGAGTTCGAGGCGCATGTCGTGCTCGCAGACCTTGTTGGGCACACCGATGGGCTGATCTGCCTGACGGCTGCGGGCGAGGGCGCGCTGGCGCGTCTGCTGGGCGGGCAGCAGCAAAGTGCCGCCGAGACCTATCTCGACCGGTTGCAGGAGCTGTTCCCCGAGCGGCTCTACATCGAGATCGCGCGACGGAACGAGCCGGTGGAGGAAGCGTCCGAAGAGGCGTTGATCGACCTTGCCTATGCCCGCAACCTGCCGCTGGTGGCGACCAATCCCGCCTGCTTTGCCGAGCGCGGGTTCTACGATGCGCACGATGCGATGCTGTGCATAGCCAGTTCCACCCATGTCGACAGCACTGACCGCCCGCGTTCCAGCAAGGAATGGTGGATCAAGCCTGCCGAGGTGATGGAGGAGCTGTTCAAGGACTTGCCCGAAGCGCTCGCCAATACGCTCGTCGTGGCGCAGCGCTGCGCGGTGATGCCGCCCAAGCGCAAGCCGATCCTGCCCAGCCTTGCCGGCGATCAGGAAGGCGAGGCGCGGATGTGTGCCGAAGACAGCCGCAAGGGCCTCGTTCTGCGGTTGAAGCCTTATTACCCCGAGGTTGCGCACGCAGAACTTGAGCGCGTGCTGTGCCTCGGCCCCGACGCCGAGCCGGACGCCGCCGATTACCCGCAGCTCAATGTCGCGGGCGTGTGGGAGGAAGTGCTCGGCTATCGTGACCGACTTGAGTTCGAAGTCGGCATCATCAACCGCATGGGTTTTGGGGGCTACTTCCTGATCGTGGCCGACTTCATCAAGTGGGCCAAGGAGCAAGGCATTCCGGTGGGGCCGGGGCGTGGTTCGGGCGCAGGCTCGCTGGTCGCCTGGGCGCTGACCATTACCGACCTCGATCCGATCAAGCTGGGCCTGCTGTTCGAACGCTTCCTCAACCCCGAACGCGTCTCGATGCCGGACTTCGATATCGACTTCTGCGAAACCCGGCGTGGCGAAGTGATCCGCTATGTTCAGCGCAAGTACGGGCTGGACCACGTCGCGCAGATCATCACTTTCGGCAAGCTGAAGGCCCGCGCCGTGTTGCGCGATACAGGGCGCATCCTGCAGATGAGCTATGGGCAGACCGACCGCCTGTGCAAGATGGTGCCCAACCATCCGACCGACCCCTGGCCGCTGCCGCGCGCGCTGAATGGCGTGCTGGAGCTCAAGCGCGAGTATGACCGCGATCCCGAGGTCAAGCGGCTGATTGACCTCGCGATGCAGCTCGAAGGCCTGCCGCGCAACAGTTCGACTCACGCGGCGGGCGTGGTCATCGGCGACCGGCCGCTGGCGCAACTGGTGCCGCTTTACCGCGATCCGCGCTCGGACATGCCGGTCACGCAGTTCGACATGAAGCATGTCGAGGATGCGGGGCTGGTGAAGTTCGACTTCCTCGGCCTCAAGACGCTCTCGGTCCTGCGCAAGGCGGTGGACCTGATGGGCAAGCGCGGGATCGAGATCGATCTGTCCGCGCTCGCCTGGGATGACGAGCAGACCTACAAGCTGCTGCAATCGGGCGATACCGTCGGCGTGTTCCAGCTGGAATCCGAAGGGATGCGGCGCACGCTGGCGGCGGTGAAGCCGACCAACTTCGGCGACATCATCGCGCTCGTCTCGCTCTACCGTCCCGGCCCGATGGACAACATCCCGCTGTTCGGGCGGCGCAAAAATGGCCTCGAAAGCATCGAGTATCCGCACGAGAAGCTGGCGGGCATCCTGGCCGAGACCTACGGGATCTTCGTCTATCAGGAACAGGTCATGCAGGCCGCGCAGATCCTGGCGGGTTATTCGCTGGGCGATGCCGACCTGCTGCGCCGCGCGATGGGCAAGAAGGTTCAGGCCGAGATGGACGCGCAGCGCCAGCGCTTTGTCGATGGTTGCAAGACCGTGTCCGACATTCCGGCGGCCAAGGCCAACGAGTTGTTCGACTTGATCGACAAGTTCGCGGGCTATGGTTTCAACAAGAGCCACGCTGCGGCCTATGCGCTGCTGGCGTACCAGACGGCGTGGCTGAAGACGCACTATCCGCACGAATTCTATGCGGCATCGATGTGCTTCGACATGCACCAGTCGGAAAAGCTCTCGGTCTTCGTTGACGACATGCGTCGCAACGGGGTGGCGCTGGCCGGGCCGGACATCAACCATTCCGAGGCCGAGTTCACCGTCGAGCGGACGCAGGACGGCTTTGCCGTGCGCTATGCGCTGGCGGGCCTGCGCAACGTGGGCGAGAAGGCGATGGAGCAGATCGTCGAGGAGCGCGAGGCGAACGGGCCCTATGCCTCGCTTGACGATCTGTTCAGGCGCATTCCGGCGGGATCGATGAACCGACGGCAGCTGGAAGCGCTGGCGGCGGGCGGGGCACTCGATTGCCTCGAACCGAACCGCGCCCAGGTGATCGCCAATGCCGAACTGCTGATGGCGGTGGCGGACGAGGCCGCGCGATCGCGCACGTCGGGGCAGGGCGGGTTGTTCGGCGGGGACGATCACGCCACGCCCGCGACGCGCCTTGCCGAGACCAAGCCGTGGAGCCGGGCCGACCAGATGGCGGCGGAGCGGGAGAACTTCGGGTTCTATTTCGCGGCGCATCCGGTGGAGGAATATCGCGCGGTCGCCTCGGCCAATGGCGCGCGCTCCTATGGCAGCCTGATGACCAGCAGCGGCGAGCCGGGCGGGCGCTCGGGCGCGGTCATGGCGGCGCTGGTGGAGAACGTGCAGAAGCGCAAGACGAAGAAGGGCAAGGACTTCGTCATGGCCGACTTCTCCGACAGTTCGGGCCTGTTCTCGGCCTCGTGCTTCGAGGAGAGCCTGGTCGAGCCGTTCCAGCAGTGGGCGCGCGATGGCACTTGCGTACTGCTCAACGTCGAGCTGGACCGGCCCAATCCCGACGAAGCGCCGCGCGTGACGGTGCGCGGGGCGCGTCCGCTGGCATCGGTGACGAGTGCCTCGCGGATGCAGTTGAAGCTCGACGTCAGCAAGCCTGAGGCGATTTCCGAACTTGCGATGCTGCTGCCGCGCGAACCCGGCGGCAAGGGCGAAGTCCTGGCGCGGCTGCGCACCGGCGGGCCGAAGGAGCCACTCGTCAGGCTCGGCAATGATTTTAAACTGGACAGCGACTTAATCGAACGATTGATTCCCATAGATGGACTTGCCAATGTGGCGCTGACCGCAAGACCGGAAAGGCATCTGCGGCTCGTCGAATAAGAAAACGAACGGAGAGAGCGATGCAGCAACTGGGCGCGATGCAGGACTGGAAGCTGCGGGTCACACATCTGATAGACCACGCCGCGCGCGAGCATTCGGAGCGCGAAATCGTCAGCCGCTGGGCCGATGGCAGCGAGACCCGGACAAACTGGGCGGGCATCCGCCACGACGCGCTGCGGATGACGCAGGCCTTGCGCAAACTGGGCGTGCAGCCGGGCGACCGGATCGCCACGCTGGCGATGAACCATCACCGGCATCTCGTCTCGTGGTACGGCGCAGTAGGCGTCGGCGGTATTCTTCACACTCTCAACCCGCGGCTGTTCGACGATCAGCTCGATTACATCGTCAATCACGCCGAAGATCGGGTGATGCTGTTCGACAAGCAGTGGGCGCCGATCGTGGAGCGGATGAAGCCGCGTTGGCCGACGGTCGAGCATTATATCTGCTTCGACAGCAGCGAGCCTGCCTTGCACTTCGAGGAGTGGATTGGCGGCGAGGATGGCCAGACCGAGTGGCACGACGGGGACGAGCGCGATCCGTGCATGCTCTGCTACACCAGCGGCACCACCGGCAATCCCAAGGGCGTGCTCTACGAGCACCGCTCGACCATGTTGCATGCGCTGAGCGCGATCAGCCCGCCGGTGTTTGGCATGGATTGTCGCTCGGTCATGTTGCCGATCGTGCCGATGTTCCACGCTGCAAGCTGGGGCCTGCCATGGGCGGGCGCGGCGGCGGGGGCGAAGTTCGTCTATTCGGCGGTGAACGATGGCGCGGTGCTGTGCGAGCTGATGAACCGCGAGAAGGTGACCTGCTCGGCCGGCGTGCCGACGGTCTGGCTGGCTTTGCTCCAGCATGTCGACGCGCACAACGGCGGCGAGATTCCGGCGAGCCTGCAGACCATCGTCACCGGCGGCTCTGCCATGCCGCGCGCAATGATCGAGCGTTTCATGCGCGCAGGCTGCCGCGTCGCCCATGCCTGGGGCATGACCGAAACCTCGCCCATCGGCACCACCGGGGCCGAGACGTGGAACTGGGACGAGTTGGACTTCGACGAGCAGGTGACGGTCAAGGCGATGCAGGGGCGTCCGCCGTTCGGGGTGGAGATCCGCTGCGTCGATCTCGATGATCCGGACAAGGTCCTGCCGCGCGATGGCGTGACGGCGGGAGCATTGCAGGTGCGCGGGCCCTGGGTGATCAAGCGCTACTTCAAGGCCGAGGCCGATGCGGTCGTGGCGGGACAGTGGTTCGATACGGGTGACGTTGGCGTGATCCATGGCGATGGCACCCTGCAACTGACCGACCGGACCAAGGACGTGATCAAGTCGGGCGGTGAGTGGATCAGTTCGGTCGAGTTGGAGAACGCTGCGATCGGGCACCCGGCGGTGGCAGAGGCGGCGGCGATCGGCGTCTATCATCCCAAGTGGGACGAGCGGCCGCTGCTGGTGGTGGTGAAGAAGCCGGGCAAGGACGTGTCTCAGGACGAGATTCGCGGGTTCCTCGCGAGTCATGTCGCCAAGTGGTGGGTGCCTGACGCGGTGGTCTTCGTCGACCAGATCCCGCACACCGGCACCGGCAAGATCAGCAAGAAGGACCTGCGCGACCAGTTTCGCACTTTCGCGTGGGACAAGGTGGCTTGAGCATGTCCGAAGTCTATATCGATCCGAGCCGCGAGAACTTCGATGTGTTCAAGTCGCTACCACGCGATACGCCGCTGCACATGCTCAACCTGATCAAGTTCCGCGAACTGGCCGAGTATCCGGAAGGTCATCCCAACCATGGCAAGGGCCTGACCGGGCGCGAAGCTTACGCGATCTACAAGGACGCGTTTCAGGCGCTAGTGAAGGATTTCGGCGCGGCGATGGTCTGGCATGCGCCGATGGAATGTGTCGTCACTGGCCCTCAAGGGGAGTGGGACGAGGCGTTCGTCATGGGCTACCCCGATGCAGGAGCGTTCTTCGCGATGGTGAAGGATGAGGCCTATGCGCGCGATGCCTTGCCGCACCGGACGGCGGCGGTGGCGAACAGCCGGTTGATTCGGTTTCGGGGGACTTAGCCTTTCTGTGGCTTGGCAACGGGGTGTCCCCTCGCTGCGACTAGCCTCGCCCTCGGCACCGCAAGTCAAGCAGCTGGGGCTGGGCATCGCGGACACGCGATATGAGGGATGATCCGCTGGCGAGTGCGGACGGTAACGCCGGGGGAAGGCACAGATCGCGCGACCGGTGCGGTGCCGTCGTGGCACGCGCGGGGAGGGCGCGGGACCGGTTGCGAGTGGCCGGGGGGCGGTTCCGGACCCCTTGTCGGCTCAGCCTGAGGGCGGACATATGTGAAAGGACGAAGCCTTGGCAGCGGCTCGCGTGCTGCCTTGGCTTCTGGCAAGCGGCTGCGTGAAAAGAACCTGTCGTTTGTGCTGACACTGTCGCACAATCATGGCGGGTTCCGCATCCGCAGCGTCGCTCAGGGTTCGGCGCCGTGCTATCAGCCTTGGGTTGTCCTGTCTGTCCTTGGGTCACGACAGGGTTTGCCCGGTGGGTCTTGGGCTTAACGCCCCGCATTGAACCCACGCGCACCTGCCGCACCGATCGCGCCGGAGGCTTCGGCAAACAGCCTGACCTCCGAAGGGAGAGGAGCGGGTTGGCCTTTTGCCCTCTCCTGACCTGTGGGCGGGGCGTATAACCTATATGGTTCGTTTTGTCAAGATGGAACGCAGCACGCGTCGTCGCTCCCCACCCCCTCTCTCGTCATTCCCGCGCAGGCGGGTCCAGATGGCGCAAGAAATGTCGTCGCGGGGCGACGGGGTTGTTTGTCGCTGGATTCCCGCCTGCGCGGGAATGACGAAGGGGTGCGGGGAAGACGACTGAGTTGGGTGCTTGCTCGCGTAACCGCGTAGAACGCACCCGCTCATTTGTCGTCGTCGCGGACTTGATACGGGACCCGGCTTTTTGGCTTCAAGCGGAGCGCAGAAGAAAAGCCCAGCCCCGGGTCACGCCCGGGGCGACGTGATCGTTGGGTTAGGTGGTGGGAGCGAACAGGTCCAGCTGGCCGTTCGGGCTGGGCTTGCGAAACTGCGAGCAGTCGAGATCGACGTGGGCCTTGCCGATGGCGTGTTTGCGGCATGCTATGCGGAAGCGGGTGCGGATGAGGTCGGCCCAGATGCCGTTCGGCTTCATGCGGGTGAAGAATTGCGCGTCATTGTCCTTCCCGCCGCGCACTGCCTGGACGATGGCCATGACCTTCGAAGCGCGGTCGGGGAAGCGGGTGTCCAGCCACTCGCGGAACAGCGGGGCGACTTCGTGGGGAAGGCGCAGCATGATCCAGCTGGCCGAGCGCACGCCGCGCCTCGCCGCCTCTTCGAGAATGCCTTCCATGAATTCGTCGGTGATCGCAGGGATTACCGGCGCAACTGAGACGTGCGTTGGCACGCCTGCTGCGACCAGTTTCTCCAATGCCTCCAGCCGCTTGACAGGTGAGGAAGCGCGCGGTTCGAGCAGCCCGGACAGGCGCGGGTCGAGGCTCGTTACGGAGATTCCGACGGCGGTGAGGTGGTGGCGGGCGAGTTCTGTCAGCAGATCGACATCATCCAGCACGCGGGCCGATTTGGTGGTGATCGTGACCGGGTGCCGCAGTTCGAGGCAGAGTTCCAGCACCTCTCGCGTGATGCGGTAGCGGGCTTCTATCGGCTGATAAGGATCTGTGTTGGTGCCCATGGCTATGGGCGCGGGTTTGTATCCGGGCTTGGCGAGGGTTTCGCGCAGGAGTCTGGCCGCATCGGGTTTGGCGAAGAGCTTCGTTTCGAAATCGAGGCCGGGTGACAGGTCGTGGTATGCGTGGGTGGGGCGGGCGTAGCAATAGACGCAGCCATGCTCGCAGCCGCGATAGGCGTTTACCGAACGGTCGAACGGAATGTCGGGCGAGCGGTTGAAGGTGAGGATGGCGCGGGGGTGTTCCTCGGTTACCGTCGTGCGCAGCTTTGGGCCGGGGCCGTCGATATCCTCGCGCGCGTCGAGCCAGTCGCCGTCAGCCTCGCGCGTGGCGAGGCCGAAGCGGGTGGGGACACTTGCCGATTGCGCGCCTCTGCCATGGACTGCCATGGTGAGATTGGAACATAAGTGGAACAGAAATGCAAGTGGGCTTGGGAAAAGCCTACTTTTCCAGCAGCCTCGGCATGAGTTCCACGAAGTTGCACGGGCGGTTGCGGCTGTCGAGTTGTTCGTCGAGGATGCCGTCCCAGCCGTCCTTCACCGCGCCGTTCGATCCGGGCAGGGCGAAGATGTAGGTGCCGCGGGCGACGACAGCGCAGGCGCGGGACTGGATCGTGCTGGTGCCGATGGTCTTGAAGGAGAGCCAGCGGAACAGTTCGCCGAAGCCGGGGATCTCGCGGGTCTTTACCCGGTCGAGCGCTTCGGGGGTGACGTCGCGTCCCGTCAGGCCGGTGCCGCCGGTGATGACCACGGCATCGACCGTGCGGTCATCGATCCAGTTGTTGAGGCGGCTGACGATGCGGTCGGCATCGTCCTTTTCGATGGCGCGGGCGGCGAGCTTGTGGCCCTTGGCCTTGATGCGTTCGGCAAGGATATCGCCCGAGGTGTCCTCGGAGGGCCCACGCGTATCGGAAACGGTGAGCAGGGCGATGTTGATCGGCTTGAACTCGCGCGAAGTATCAATTGCCACGCGAGGCGATCCTTATGTTTTCTGCACCGGTCAGGCCGGGGAACTTCGGCCATAGGCCCTGGACGAGGCCGAGGCGGCTTTCGGACGGGCCACCAGCCTGCTTCTCATACATCCAGTAGTTGCGCATCACGATCGAAACGTAGCCGCGCGTTTCCCAGTAAGGGATCGATTCCATCCACAGCAGCGGGTCGTTGCCGCCGCGGATTTCGGTGTTCCAGCGCGCGATGGGCAGAGGTCCGGCATTGTACGCCGCCATGACCTTCGGCAGGAGGCCTTGCGTCGCATCGGAATCCCGCAGTTGCTGAAGGTATTGCTGGCCGAAAGCGAGGTTGACGTCGGGCAGGTCGAGCTGTCGATCGCGCCCTGCCATCAGTGGCTCTAAGCGGGCCATGTCCTTGGCAGTGCCGGGTCGGACCTGCATGAGTCCCTTCGCACCTGCAGGGCTGGTGACAGCAGTGCGGAAGTTCGATTCCTGCAGCGAGTGCGCAAAGAGCAGCGCTGGGTCGACCTTCCAGCCGGTTGCCGGGGTCCACTTCGGCGCCGGGAAGCGCGCGGCTTCATCCGGACGGGCGCCTGACGGGGCGTTGTAGGCCATCCACAGCTGGGTTGAGGGCAGACCGAGATCGCGGGCGAGGCGCGAGAGCGGGGCATACTGGCCGGGCGCGCCAATGCGGGCCTGATGGCGCAGCACTTCGTCGGCAAGGCCGTCCTCGCCAATCTCGGCAAGCTGCACGGCGGTGCGGATGTTGGGCACGTCGCGCAGCTGCTGCCAGTCAGCCAGCGAGAAATCGGGGGCGACCGGCGGCGCGCTTTCGCGCAGGCCGAGCGCTTCGGAGGCCATCATGCCGTAGAGCGTCTCGCGGAAGCGGGCGGCATTGCGCAGCGACGCGGATACCTTCTCGGGCTTGCGGCAGCGCAGCCACGCGCGGCTTGCCCAGTAATGCGCGGCAGAGGCCAGTTCGTCGTTCTGCGCCAAGCCTGCGGTCTTCTCGAACGCGTCGGCCGCCGCGACGCAATCGCCCAGGCGCCAGCTGGCAAGGCCCGCAGTCCAGTAGGCTTCGGAGACCCAAGGCCCCGTTCCTTCGGCGGCGGTCAGCGCGATGGCGCGTGCGGTGGCGTCGTCGTTCTCGATATAGAAGGCCCAGCCGATCTTCTGGCGCCATTCGGCCCGGGCGTCGGACGAGAGCGTGGCGTCGACGCCATCCAGCAGCACGCGGGCGCCGACGGGATCGTCGAACTTGATGCGGTCCTGAATTGCAGCGGCGACGCTGGCGGGCATCGTGCCGTCATCGATCGAGCGGGGACGGATACGCTTCGAGACGTTGGGCAGAGCCATGAGGCGCTGCGCTTGCGGCAGGCTGGGTAGCTCGGTTGCGCCGCGCTTGAGGGCGAGACGGCCAAGCTGTTCAGCCCATGGCAGGTCTGGCGCCTTGTTCAGGACGTCGGTGATCGGCGCGAGTTCGGCCTTGGGCGAAGTGGCCGCGAGAATGTATTGCGCGCGGGCAACCGTGTGCAGCGGTCCGTCTGTGCGCTGGGCGAAGAGGGCCTGCACTTGCGTCCAGTCCTCACGCTCGATCTCGGAAAACAGGCTCTTGTAGTAGCTCCGGTCATCCTGGCTGAGCAGCGAGGGTACGGCGGTGCGATCGGCGCGGCCGCGAAAATAGTCGACCGCTGCGCTGTTCGCCTGCGCGGGCACAGCCGAGAGCGCTGCAACCGAAGTCGCAAAAGCCAGCAGCGTGTACTTGGTGGCGTGAGCCAGCTTCAAATCGTTTCGGTCCCCGTCCATTCGAGCCAGCGGCTCCACAAACCTGCCTTGAGGGCAGGGCGTTGCAGCATGGCTTCGAGATCCCACGCCGGCAGCGCAGGGAGTGGTGGCCCTTCTTGATTAATTGCCCGTAAACTTTGAGCCAAATTCGGCGGGTCGTGGCCGAGAAGCGCTGAAATGCCGGATCCGCCCAGGATCAGCAGCCGCCTAGGCCGCGCGAGAGCGATGTGATGCAGCAGCACCTCGCCCAGCCCGGCGGCGCGCAGGGTCTCCCAATCGGGCATCGGCAGGTGGGCTGGAAGGGCGGAGGCGAGGTAAGTCTGCGCCCGGTCTATGCCCATCGCGCCGAGCATCGCATCAAGCAACTTGCCTGCGCGTCCCGTCAGCAGAGCATCGCCATCGTCAGCCGAGGGCATCGGTACGAGGATCATCAGCGAAGCATTGGCAGGCCCTGTGGGCACCAGACGCTTGAGGCCTGCAGGCGCGAGGGCGGGTTCGGTGAGCCACCAGTCGGCAAATGCGGCAAGGTCCTGCGGCCATCCGCTGCGATCCGCGACTTTCACGATGACCGGCGAATCGCTGCGTTCTGCGGCGAGTTCGCGCAAGGGTTTCATCGGTGCAGGGGCGGGGGGAGGGGACTCCTGCCGGGCCTGTGCCAGCCAATCCTGCGGATCATCTATGAATGCGTGATCGACGCCGGCATCGCGCCACCACGCCAGCGCTGCCGTAAGGGCAGGGCCCATGTCAGTGCCGAGGCCAGTGTCATGCATGTTGGCGCTATCAGGCAACCTGTGCTTCCTCGCAGTCCGATTTGTGGTCTTGACCTTGCCGGTAGGCTCTTTCAAGGCACAATGCGAATTCAAACGCGCAATTGGCATAAAGTCGGGAGTTATCGGGGCATGAGCGAACGGGAATCGATGCCGTATGACGTCGTTATCGTCGGCGGCGGACCTGCGGGGCTGGCGGCCTCGATCCGGTTGAAGCAGGTCAACCCGGAAATCTCGGTCTGCGTGCTCGAAAAGGGCTCGGAGATCGGCGCGCACATTCTCTCGGGCGCGGTCGTCGATCCCAAGGCGCTGGACGAGCTGCTGCCCGAATGGCGCACGCAGGGCTGCCCGATGGCCGAAGTGCCGGTGACGGACAACTGGCACTGGGTCCTGTCGAAGAAGGGCAAGATGTCCGTCCCGCACTGGCCGATGCCTCCGTTCATGTCGAACGAGGGCAACTACACCGGCAGCCTTGGCAACTTGTGCCGCTGGCTTTCCGAGCAGGCGATGGAACTGGGCGTCGAGATCTTCCCCGGCTTCCCGGCAGCGGAAGTGCTGTTCGATGAGAACGGCGCGGTGATGGGCGTTGCCACCGGCGACATGGGCATTGCCAAGGACGGCTCCAAGAAGCCCGACTACCAGCCCGGCATGGAACTCCACGCCAAGTACACGCTGTTTGCCGAAGGCGCGCGCGGGCACCTGACCAAGCGGCTTAAGGCGCACTTCGATCTCGAGCGCGATTGCCAGCCGCAGGTCTATGGCATCGGCATCAAGGAACTGTGGGACATCGATCCCGAAAAGCACGTTCCGGGCCGCGTGATCCACACGCAAGGCTGGCCGCTTTCGGAATCGAATTCGTGGGGCGGCGGGTTCCTCTACCACCAGGCCAACAACCAGGTGGCACTGGGCTTCGTCACCGCGCTCGATTACGCCAACCCCTATGTCTATCCGTTCGAGGAATTCCAGCGCTGGAAGCAGCATCCGGAAATCCGCGCGATTCTGGAAGGCGGCCGCCGCGTGTCCTACGGCGCGCGTGCGATCAACGAGGGTGGCTGGCAGTCGGTGCCGCGCCTGTCGTTCCCCGGTGGCGCGCTGATCGGCTGCTCGGCGGGCTTCGTCAACGTGCCGCGCATCAAGGGCAGCCACACCGCGATGAAGAGCGGGATGCTGGCGGCGGAGTCGATCGCGGCGGCCATCGCTGCGGGCCGCGAGAAGGACGACATGGTCGAGTATGACTCGGCCGTCCGTGAAAGCTGGATCGCCAAGGAGCTCAAGAAGGTCCAGAACGCGCAGCCGCTGGTCGCCAAGTTCGGCGGCGAGCTGGGCACGGTGCTGGCGGGCGCGGACATGTGGCTGCGCACAATCGGCGGCTTCGGCATCTGGAAGCCGATGAAGCACCACAAGGACGCCGAGGCCACGCAGCGCGCCGACCTGTTCAAGCCGATCGCGTACCCCAAGCCCGATGGCGTGATCACCTTCGACCGTCTGACCAGCGTCTCGTTCTCCTACACCAACCACGAGGAAGACCAGCCGAGCCATCTCGTGCTGAAGGACCCGACGGTGCCGACGCGGATCAACCTGCCGCTCTACGCAGGGCCTGAGCAGCGCTATTGCCCGGCGGGGGTCTATGAGTACGTGGGCGTGGAAGAAGGCAACCCGCGCCTCCAGATCAACGCGCAGAACTGTGTCCACTGCAAGACCTGCGATATCAAGGACATGACCCAGAACATCGAATGGGTGACTCCCGAAGGTGGCGGCGGGCCGAACTATCCGAATATGTAACTTGAACGGGCAACGATATCAGGAGGCGCCGGGGCTTGCTCCGGCGCTTCTTCCGTTTCAGGGAAGGGTATGACCTTGCGAGAGACAGCCTACGCCAAGATCAACCTTGCGCTGCATGTGCGGCGGCGACGTGATGACGGGTATCATGAGCTGGAGACGCTGTTTGCCTTCGTGGATGCGGGGGATGAGCTGAGCGTTTCGCCAGCGTCGGCGGACTCGCTGCGCGTTGTCGGCGAGTTCGGTGGGGCGTTGGACGATCCGTTTGGGAACATCGTGGCCAAGGCCTTGCAATCCTTGCCGCATGGGCCGGGCTGGGCGGTGACGCTGGAGAAGAACCTGCCGGTGGCGGCGGGGCTTGGCGGTGGGTCGGCGGATGCCGGGGCGATCTTCCGGATGGTTCGGGACAGCCATGGTTTGCCGGAGGATTGGCATGCACGTGCAGCAGAGCTTGGTGCCGATGTTCCGGCTTGCGTCGAGAGCGTGGCCTGCATCGGGCGGGGGACCGGGACCGAACTTGAGCCGATTGCCAACGATCTGGCGGGAACCCCGGTGCTGCTGGTCAATCCGTGCATTCCACTGGCGACAGGGCCGGTGTTCAAGGCCTGGGACGGGGTCGATCGCGGGCCGATGGAGGGCGCCAACCTCAGGGAAATAGCGCTTTTCGGGCGCAACGACCTTGAAGCTCCGGCGCTGACGCTTGTGTCAGAAATAGGTGAAGTGCTGGAAGCTCTGGCGCAAACGGGTGCTTGGCTGACGCGTATGTCAGGTTCGGGGGCAACCTGTTTTGCCCTCTATGACAGCGTGGAGGAGCGTGATGCAGCGCAGGCGGCCATGCTTGCCGGGTGGTGGACTTTGGCTGGAGCGTTGCGGTGAGCGAGGCCTATCGGATCATTGGCAACCCGCGGTTCGGGGGCATTCTGGTCGTTTCCGATCATGCCTCGAACCTCGTTCCCGATGACATTGATCTGGGCATCGCGCCTGAATTGCTGAGCCAGCACATTGCGGTGGACATTGGCGTGGCCGAAGTGGGCGCGTTGATGGCACAGCGGCCGGGCATCGCGGCGTTTCAGGGCGGGGTGAGCCGGCTTGTGTGCGATTTCAACCGTGACGAGCATCTGCCGACCGTGGTGCCGATTGCGAGCGACGGGCACGCAATTCCCGGCAATGCGCTCGACCATGCAGGCCATGAGGCGCGACTGGCGCGCTTCTTCCGGCCCTATCACGATGCGCTGGCGGATCTTCTGGCGGACGTTCCGCAGTCACTTATCGTTTCATTGCATAGCTTTACGCCGCAACTGGCTTCGAGCGACGAGCCCCGGCCGTGGCACGTGGGCGTGCTTTACAACGAGGATGACCGGGCGGCGCGGATTGCCATTGCGCTGCTTGAGGCAGAGGGCCTGTGCGTAGGGGACCAGTTGCCTTATTCGGGCAGGCTGCTGAATGCGACGATGAACCGCCATGCCGAAGCCGATGGTCGGCCCTACCTCGGCATCGAGGTGCGTCAGGACTTGATCGGGCACCCGGACGGGCAGGCCGAGTGGGCCGAGCGGCTGGCGCGGATCGCCAATCAGGTTGCCGTTGCAATCAGCTAGGTTTTCCGGGCGTTTCGGGCGTCGGGATTACTGGCATAGTTGTAATTAATACTTTCGACAGCGGCCGATTCCGTGGGCTAGGGAACGATCCCAAGTCGCCCACAAAAACTGATTCCCTGACCGGAGTTCACACCATGCCCCCGTATCGTTCACGCACCACCACCCACGGCCGCAACATGGCCGGCGCGCGCGGATTGTGGCGCGCAACGGGGATGAAGGACGAGGATTTCGGCAAGCCGATCATCGCGGTGGTCAACTCGTTCACGCAGTTCGTGCCGGGCCATGTCCACCTCAAGGACCTTGGCCAGATGGTCGCGCGCGAGATCGAGGCTGCGGGCGGGGTCGCCAAGGAATTCAACACCATCGCGGTCGATGACGGCATCGCCATGGGCCACGACGGCATGCTCTATTCGCTGCCGAGCCGCGACCTGATCGCCGACAGCGTCGAGTACATGGTCAACGCGCACTGCGCCGACGCGATGGTCTGCATCTCCAACTGCGACAAGATCACGCCGGGCATGCTGATGGCGGCAATGCGGATCAACATTCCGGTGGTGTTCGTCTCAGGCGGGCCGATGGAAGCCGGCAAGGTGATTCTCAATGGCAAGGAGCACGCGCTCGATCTGGTAGACGCGATGGTTGCCGCTGCGGATGAGAAGTACACCGACGAGGAAGTGACCGCGATCGAGCGTTCGGCCTGTCCGACCTGCGGTTCTTGCTCGGGAATGTTCACCGCAAACTCGATGAACTGCCTGACCGAGGCACTGGGCCTGTCGCTTCCGGGCAATGGCTCGACTCTGGCAACCCATGCCGATCGCAAGCGCCTGTTCCTCGAAGCGGGGCGCCTCGCGGTGGATCTGTGCAAGCGCTATTACGAGGAGGACGATGCCAGCGTCCTGCCGCGCTCGATCGCCAGCTTCGATGCCTTCGAGAACGCGGTGTGCCTCGATATTGCAATGGGCGGGTCGACCAACACCGTGCTGCACCTGCTGGCCGCTGCGCACGAAGCGGGCGTGAACTTCACGATGTCCGACATCGACCGGCTGAGCCGCCGCGTGCCGTGCCTGTCCAAGGTCGCTCCGGCTAAGTCGGACGTGCACATGGAAGATGTCCACCGCGCGGGCGGGATCTATGCGATCCTTGGCGAGCTGGATCGTGCAGGTTTGATCCACACGCACCTGCCGACCGTGCACAGCCGCACGCTGGCCGAGGCGCTGGATCGCTGGGACATCAAGCGGACGACTTCGCCAAGCGTGCAGGAATTCTTCAAGGCGGCACCGGGCGGCGTGCCTACGCAGGTCGCGTTCTCGCAGGACCGACGCTGGAAGGAACTGGACCTCGACCGCGAGACCGGCGTGATCCGTTCGGCAGAGCACGCCTTCAGCAAGGACGGCGGGCTTGCCGTGCTTTACGGCAACATCGCGCGCGATGGCTGCATCGTGAAGACGGCAGGCGTGGACGACAAGATCCTCAAGTTCACCGGCCCAGCCAAGGTCTATGAAAGCCAGGATGCGGCGGTGACCGCGATCCTCACCGGGCAGGTCGTAGCCGGTGACGTGGTGGTGATCCGCTATGAAGGGCCCAAGGGCGGTCCGGGCATGCAGGAAATGCTCTATCCAACGAGCTACCTCAAGTCGAAGGGGCTGGGCGCAGCTTGCGCGCTGCTGACCGACGGGCGCTTCTCGGGCGGCACCTCGGGCCTGTCGATCGGCCATGCCTCGCCGGAAGCAGCCGAGGGGGGCGAGATCGGGCTGGTCGAGAACGGCGACGTGATCGAGATCGACATTCCCAATCGCACCATCCACCTCGCGGTGAGCGACGAGGAACTTTCACACCGTCGTGCGGCGCAGGACGCCAAGGGCTGGAAGCCTGCGCAGGAGCGTCCGCGCGTGGTTTCGACCGCGCTCAAGGCATACGCCGCGATGACCACCAGCGCGGCGCGTGGCGCGGTGCGCGATCTCAAGCAGCTTGGCATCGACTGATGCGAGCGGGCCTGCCAGCGTTGCTGTTTTGTGTGGCGCTGGCGGCCTGTTCGAAGGCCGAGGAAGCGCCCAAGGGCCGCGTGATCGATTGCGCGGTGGGAGGTTCGGCAAAGTTCCTGCCCGAATGCTTCGTCGAGGACTCGCGCGTGGGCGACAAGCGCTTCCTGACCGTGCGGCACAAGGCCGGGGGCTTCCGCCGGTTCGAGATGGTCGACGACGGGCGCGGCGTGGTATCGGCTGATGGTGCCGATGAGGCGACCGCGCAGTGGTCGTCGCAAGGCGTGCTCGAAGTTTCGGTGGCGGGGGACCGCTACCGCTTTCCGGCAAGGATGAAGGACGATGCCCCGCAGCCGTGACGCCGTGCTTTCGCAAGTCCTTACCGTGGCGCAGATGCGCGAGGCGGAGGAGGCGCTGATTGCGGCGGGCACGAGTGTCGACGCGCTGATGCAGGTGGCCGGGCGCGGCGCTGCCGAGTGGGTGCGGCGGATCGCGGGCGGCGGTTCGGTCACCGTGCTGTGCGGGCCGGGCAACAATGGTGGCGATGGCTGGGTCATCGCCGAATACCTTCGCGAACATGGCAATACGGTGCAGGTGGTCGAGGCGCGGGCGCCTGCGACCGATGCGGCACGCAATGCCAAGGCGTTGTATCGCGGCGCGATTGTCGGGGCGGATGGCGTGCCGTCGGGTGATGTCTTCGTCGATTGTCTGTTCGGCAGCGGGCTGACGCGGGCTCTGCCGGAGGACCTGTTCGGCCTGCTCTGCGCGCTGGCCGGGCGGCATCGGCATTGCATTGCGATAGACCTTCCGAGCGGCATCGAGAGCGACAGCGGCGCTGCGCTCAATGCTGGTCTTCCAGAGTGGACAATGACCGTGGCGCTGGGTGCGTGGAAGCATGCGCACTTTGCCATGTCCGCTTGTGTGTCGATGGGGGCGTTGAGGCTGGTCGATATCGGTGTGGCTGCCGTGCCGGGGGCGGCGCGGGTTTTGGCCAGACCGAGGGTGGCGGCACCTGCGGCCGATGCGCACAAGTACCGGCGCGGAATGCTGGGGATCGTGGCAGGAGAGATGCCCGGTGCAAGCCTGCTGGCGGCGACCGCTGCATTGAGGGCGGGGGCGGGGTACGTGAAGCTCGTCGCGCCGGATGCGCCCTCGAACGTTCCGCCGGAGTTGGTGGTGACCGGCGACGTTGCGGCAATGCTCGGCGATCCGCGCGTGGCTGCGTTGCTTGTGGGACCGGGGCTTGGGCGGTCCGATCAGGCGGCTCGGTTGCTGACGAGGGTGCTTCACGCAGGGCTGCCGAGTGTGATCGACGCCGATGCGCTGGTATTGCTGCGCCCGGCAATACTGGGATCGTCGCCGACCGTTCTGACGCCGCACGAGGGCGAGATGGCGGCGCTGGAGCGGGCGTTCGGGCTTTCTGGTGAAGGATTGCGGCGGGAGCGGGCGTTGGCTCTGGCCCGGGTTTCAGGCGCAGTGGTCGTGCTGAAGGGGCCGGATACGGTGATTGCCGCGCCCGATGGAAGCGCGGTCGTCGCCCCCCGCGCGTCTTCGTGGCTTTCGGTTGCGGGGACCGGGGACGTGCTGGCCGGGGCCATTGCCAGTCGGCTTGCCACGCATTGCCAAACCTTGGGCCAAACCTTGGGCCAAGACTTGGGGCAAGCCTTGCGCGCGGCGGAAGAAGGCCTATGGCTCCACGCCGAAGCGGCCCGCCTGTGCGGGGCTGCGTTTACGGCCGGTGAGCTGGCCCATGCCGTGCAAGCGGCGTTGAAGGAATGTCTTGAATGAGTGATGCCGGTCTGATCGTGCGCGTTGCCGCCAAGGGAGAAGGCGCGACCGCCGATGGCAGGTACGCCGCGCTGGCCGCTCCGGGCGACATGCTGCAGGCCGATGGCACGCTGGTGCATGGGCCGAACCATGTCGATCCGCCCTGCCGCCACTTCCCGGCCTGCGGCGGGTGCCAGTTGCAACACCTGTCAGAAAGTGCGCTGACCGATTACGTGTTCGACCGCGTGGTCGGTGCGGCCAAGGGGCAGGACATTGCCGAGGTTCCCGCCAAGCCTGCGCACGTTTCCCCGCCCCATTCGCGGCGCCGCGCCACGCTTCATGCGCAGGCGATCGGCAAGCGGGTGGTCATCGGCTTTCGCGAGCAGGGTTCGCACAAGATTGTCGACATGCGCGAATGCCATGTGCTCGCGCCGCCGCTGTTTGCGCTGGTCCAGCCGCTGCGTCGGCTGCTCGAAGGCTGGGGCGAGCGCAAGCTCAACGTCGATATCGAAATGGCGCTGGCAGATCAGGGCGTTTCGGTGAGCCTGAAGGGCATAGCGGCCGAAGGGCTCGCCAAAACCGAAGCCCTGCTCGATTTTGCTCGCGAAAACGGCCTGGCTCGGCTGACGCTCGATTCAGGCTATGGGCCTGAAGGTTTGTGGGAGCCTGAGCCGGTAACCGTGACGCTCGGGCAGACGCCGGTTTCGTTGCCGCCGGGGGCTTTCCTGCAAGCGACTCTTGATGGTGAGGCTGAACTGGTCGGCGCGTCGCGGGAGTGGCTGGCTGGAGCCGCGACGGTCGCGGACCTGTTTTCGGGCCTTGGCACGTTCGCTTTCGCACTGGCAGGGCCGCAGACCAAGGTACTGGCAGTCGAGGCTGCGCGCGATTCCTTCATGGCTTGTCAGGCTGCGGCGCGGATGAACGGGCGGCCGGTCCATGCGTTGCACCGCGATCTGTTCCGCAATCCGCTGCGAGTGGAGGAACTGGATCGTTTCGCAGGCGTCCTGCTCGATCCTCCGCGCGCCGGGGCACAGGAGCAGGTGGAGCAGATCGGGCTGAGCAAGGTAGCGCGCGTGGTTTACATCAGCTGCAACCCGGCGAGCTGGGCTCGCGATGCGGTGAAGCTGATCACGGGCGGCTACAGGCTGGCGGAGCTGCGGCCGGTTGGCCAGTTCCGCTGGTCGACGCATGTAGAACTGGCGAGCCTGTTTACGCGGGATTGAATCAGCGTTTGGTAACAACACCTTGCGCCCCCGCCTTCGCGGGGGCGCAAGGTGTCTGTATGCAGCGATCAGGCCGCGAAGACCACGCGAGCGGCGTGGTAGATCAACGCCATAAGTGCGACGCTCGACAGCGAGAACAGGATGAAGCGAACCATGACCTTGTTCACGGTCGCCTGTACCAGCGAGTGGATGACGCGCAGGCCGACATAGGCCCAGGCCACCGTTGCGCTCGTCCCGTTCCCCATGCCCGCGACGGCCAGCACAAGGCATACCGCGTAGAACAGCGTCGGCGCTTCGTGGAGGTGGTTGTAGTTGTGCGCCTTCCACTGGATGTTCGCCGGCAGGATATCGTCAAGCGTCTTCGACGGATCGCGGGCCAGGCTGTCAGGATCGAGCTTGGCGGCGTTCATCGCCGGGATGCGCGTGGCATACATCCACAGCCACATGACCATGGTCCACGCCATCAGGGCGACGGCGGGCTGCAGGATCTTGGCAATCGTCATGGCATTCTCCCCCTTCTTTTTTGAAACTCAGACCTGGCCAAGCGTGGCTCCCAGTGCCCGCAGCGCCAGCATCGTGAGGCACACCGTCGACAGCAGGAACAAGGTAAAGCGCACAGGCACACGGTTCACCGTGGACTGCCAGATCGAATGCACGATGCGCAGGCCGACATAGGACCACGCCAGCGCCACATCGAGACGGCCAGCCCCCATGATCGCAAGGATTATCACCGTGGCGTAGAACAGCGTCGGCTGTTCCATCAGGTGCGCGTAATTGTGTGCCTTCCAGTTGACCTCGTCAGGCAGCACACCGTCAAGGTCCTGTCCGCGCCCGCCAGGCTTGGCCCTGCCAAGTCCGCCCAGTTGCTTGAGTGCAGGCAGCCGGGTGCCCGCCATCCAGAAAAGCATTACGATCGACCACAGCACGAGCACGGCTGCGGGCGTCAGGATTTGCGCCATCATTTGAGATCTCCCCCGAGATTTTCGGGAGAGTGAAAGGTGTCTCTTGGATTGTCAATTGCAACTTATCGTCGCAGCGTGATCCGGCGGAAGTAGCCGTAGCGTCCCCGCAAGGTGCGCTGGCCAAGCTGGCGCTCGGCCGCGATCCGTGTTGCGAAGGTGGCAAGATCGGCACGGGGCGTGACGTGGAACCGCGCGAGCCAAGCGTGCATCAGCTGGGCAAGCGGACGCGGGAGGCCGTCAAAGTCGCCGAAATCCACGATGTGAATTGAACCGCCGGGGGCAAGCAGGCTGGCAGCATGTTCCAGGGTCTGCTGCCACTGCGGGATCATCGAGAGAGCATAGGAAATGACCACGCGATCGAACGAGGCCCTGCCGAACAGGGCAGCGGCATCGAAATCCGTCGCATCGCCGTGCGCAAGGGCGCAGCTGCCTGCGAGCCGCTTATGCGCGACAGTGAGCATCTCATCGGAAATGTCCAGGCCATACAGGTGCGCACCCGGCCATTGGCGGGCAATGCAGGCGAGGTTGCGTCCCGTTCCGCAGCCCACTTCCAGCACAGCCTTGCCCGGGGCCGCGTCCAAGCCTGCAATCAGGCCATCGCGTCCGAACAGGTAATACTTCCGGGTTGCGTCGTAGATGTGCTTCTGGTGGCGATAGACGGCATCCATCAGCGCACCATGTGCAGAGTGTGAGGCGGCAGAAGCCATTTTCAGGCCAGTTCGTAAAGGTGGACGCCGCCGTAGATCGACGAGCGATCCTGCGCCGTGCAATCCGTAGACAGGGCCTCGTCATAACGCCAACGGGAGAGCAGTGCCTCGTTCACGCGACCGGGCAAGAGGCTCGGTTCGGCGGCAGTGCGGAACAGGACGCGTGCGCCGGGACGGGCGGTTCGGGTGATCTGCGTCCACAGCGCATTCAACTGGTCGTCGGTCATCCAGTCCTGTGCATCGAGCAGGACATAACGATCGAGCGAGGCAGCGGGCTGGGCGGTGAGGTGCTCGGTCAGGTTGGCGTGGCGCACGTCAATGCGGTTTGCCCGCTCGCGCACGGTTTGCCAGTTAGCGGCTTGCAGATAGGGCGGCAGCGGGGAGCGGTCGCCTCGGCCATAACCACGTCCGAAGGCCTGCCAGGCAAAGTAGTTGTCCTCTACCGGAAAATCGCAGGCGAGCTTTTCCAGACGGCGGCGCAGGACTTCGGCCATCGGCTCGTTCCCGGCAAGGGCTTCGAACTGGGCAGGCGGGATGCCGAGGCCGAACAGCGAGGCGGGCTGGTCGGTCAGCCAGCGCACGAAGCGCTTGTCGAATACCGGAGCCATTTCGCGCTCGAACACTCGGCGCTGCTCGGCAATGTCGCGCGCGGCGAGGATCGCTGAAAGATCGATCTTGTAGAGGCGGGCGAGGAGGTGTGCGACGCCGATGAAGTTGCCGAGCAGCCCGCGCTTGTAGATGTTGCTGGTGAAGCCACTGATACGACGGCGGCCGGACAGGTCACGACCTTCCCAATAGCGGCGCGTCGTTTCGTCGAGGTGTGGCAGAACGTAGGTGCGATAGGCGGCGATGTTGGCGGCGCTGTCGGCTTCGGCAAAGAAGCGGCGGAAGTGCGCGTGATCGGGCAGGTGCTGTGCCGAGGCGAGCTTGAGCTTGTTGAGCGCTATGTGGGCGGTGTTGAGATCGACCGCCGTGATCGCTTCGGGATTTGCCGTGAGATAGGACAGGACGTTGCAGCCGCCGCTGGCGATGGCGATGATGCGGCTGTCGGGCCGGATCTGCAGCGCCGTCATATCGACGTCGGGGTCTTCCCAGATCTGCGCATAGACAAGACCACGGAACGCGAGCGCAAAGGCATGGTCGAGCACGCGGTTGGCCATGCCGGAGCCCCGGCGGACAACGGAGCGTGTGATCGGATGGGAACGGGCACGTTCCAGCATTGGCAAGATCCCCGAAGAAGACTGTTCGGGAGTGCGGCTAGAACGTGACCATTGCGTCTGTGTGGCAGTTGACCGCGGATTGTCCGCAAGCTGTAAGACGCGCGCTCAACCCTCTGAAATCACCGCAGCAAAGGCTGCAGGATCGACATTGCCGCCCGACAGGATCACTGCAGTGTCGCCGTCAGTGGCAACCTTTCCGGCAAGAATTGCGGCCAGTCCTGCCGCGCCGCCCGGTTCCACTACCAGCCGCAATTTGGCAAAAGCATAGCGTTGCGCAGCACGAACTTCGGCCTCGGAAACGCTGAGGCCCTGCAAGCCGCGCGATGCCATGACGGCAAAGTTGATGGGAAAGGTCGCAGGCGTCTGCAGGGCATCGCAGGCAGTCTTGGGCGCATCGGCGGCCACCCGCTGGATTGCGCCCGATGCAAGGCTGCGAGCCACATCGTCCCAGCCTTCGGGTTCTATCGGCACGATCCGCGCGTCGGGCAGCGCCAGTGCGAGGCCCGACGCGAGTCCGCCGCCGCCGCATGGGGTGACGACGCGGGTGGGCGGGCTACCGGCAAGGCATTCCATCTGCGCTGCCAGTTCGATGCCGGTGCTGCCCTGTCCTTCGATCACCCACGGATCGCCATAGGCGTGAACGAGCGTTGCGCCGCTTGCGGACGTCAGACGAAGGGCCACTTCGTCGCGGTCCTCTCCCCCGGGCCGATCGTATAGTACCACTTCGGCACCCAGCGCACGGGTCGCGGCAAGCTTCACCGCAGGCGCGTCGTTCGGCATGACGATCTTCGCGGCTATGCCCAGCCTGCGCGCCGCCCAGGCGACTCCTTGCGCATGATTGCCGCTCGATACCGCGACCACGCCTCGGGCCCGCTCGTCTTCGTCAAGGTCGGTCAGGCGGTGCCAGGCTCCGCGAATCTTGAAGGCGCCAACGGGCTGCAGGCTTTCGGCCTTGCACCAGACCATCGCGCCATTGGGCAGTTCCAGCGGGAGAACGGGTGTTTGCGGCAGCAACTGTGCGATCTTGTCTGCCGCGCGCAGCACGCCTTCCCGTGTAGGCAGGCGCTTGGCGACAGAAGGACTTGGGTTTGTCATGCCACTACTCTAAAGGCGCTGCCCATGAATGTCCTGCGCAGCATCGCAGCGGGGCGCAAAAAGACACTTGGAGTTATCATGGCAAAAGTTCTCGTCATCGGCGCAGGCGGCGTCGGCTCGGTCGCAGTCCACAAGATGGCGATGAATTCCGACATCTTCACCGGCATTGCGCTCGCAAGCCGCACCAAGTCCAAGTGCGACGCGATTGCCGCTTCGGTGAAGGAGCGCACCGGCGTTGCTATCGACACCTACCAGATCGACGCGGACGATGTGGCTGCGACGACCGCGCTGATCAACGAGGTCAAGCCGGTCCTCGTGGTCAACCTCGCGCTGCCCTATCAGGACCTCAACATCATGGATGCCTGCCTTGCCGCGGGCGTCAACTACATGGACACTGCAAACTACGAGCCGATCGACGAGGCCAAGTTCGAATATTCGTGGCAGTGGGCCTATCAGGACAAGTTCAAGGAAGCAGGCCTGATGGCGCTGCTGGGCTCGGGCTTCGATCCGGGCGTGACCAGCGTCTTCGCCACCTGGCTGAAGAAGCACAAGCTCGACACGATCCGCACACTCGACATTCTCGATTGCAACGGCGGCGATCATGGCCAGCACTTTGCCACCAACTTCAACCCGGAAATCAACATCCGCGAAGTGACTGCGCCTGCGCGCCATTACCTGAACGGTGAGTGGGTGGAGACGCCCGCGCTGACCATCCGCCAGCAGTTCGACTTCGAGGAAGTCGGCCCGAAGAACATTTACCTGATGTACCACGAGGAACTCGAAAGCCTCGCGCATCACCTGCCCGAGATCGAGCGCATCCGTTTCTGGATGACCTTCGGCGACGCCTATATCACGCACCTCACCGTGCTGCAGAACGTGGGCATGACCCGGATCGACCCGGTGATCTACAACGGACAGGAAATCATCCCCCTGCAGTTCCTGAAAGCCGTGCTGCCGGAGCCGGCCTCGCTTGGTCCCACGACCAAGGGCAAGACCAACATCGGCGACATTGCGACCGGCCTGAAGGATGGGGAAGAGAAGACCTTCTACATCTACAACATCTGTGACCACGAGGACGCCTATCGCGAGACCGGCAACCAGGCGGTGAGCTACACCACCGGTGTGCCCGCCATGATCGGCGCAGCGATGATGGTACAGGGCATCTGGTCGGGCGAGGGCGTGTTCAACATGGAACAGTTCGATCCCGATCCCTACATGGACATGCTGAACAAGCACGGGTTGCCGTGGCAGGTGAAGGAACTGGCGGGGCCGCTGGCGTTTTGATCTTTCTGTTTCACGCAGAGACGCGGAGAAGAGAATAGAGACGCGGAGGGGGCCGTGCTTTCGATTGACGAGTTGTGCTCGATCGTCCTTGCGGAGGCTATTGCCATTCACAGGGAGCTTGGCCCCGGATTGTATGAAGCCGTCTATGAATCCGTGTTGACGGGGCGGTTGCGGCAGCAGGGGATCAAGGTCGAGCGGCAGGTGCAGGTGAAAGCCATCTTCGATGGAGTTACATACGATCCCGCGTTCAAGATCGACATGCTGATAGACGAAAGATTGGTGCTTGAGATCAAGGCTGTGGAGCAATTGAGCAAGGCTCACGCGAAGCAGTTGCTGACTTATCTGAGATTGCTGAAGCAGCCCGTCGGGCTGCTTCTCAATTTCTCCGAGGCTACCCTGAAGGACGGCATCCGAAGAGTGGTCAACGATTACAAACCTGACTAACTCTCTGCGCCTCTTCTTCTTTCTCCGCGTCTCTGCGTGAACCAAACGAGGTATCAATATGGAAACCAGAGCGGGCGATCCGGACGCTTTTGTGCAGTTTGATCTTGGGCGGGTGGATAGCCCTGCCTTTGTCGTCGATTCTGCAAAGCTGCGAGCCAATCTGGCGGTGCTGGCCGACGTGCGGGACCGGGCCGGGATCAAGGTGCTGGCGGCCCTCAAGGCGTTTTCGATGTGGAAGGTCGCGCCGATTGTCGGGGAGTATCTCGACGGGGTTTGCACGTCCGGCTTGTGGGAAGCCAAGCTGGCAGCCGGGCACTATTCGGGCGAGATCGCGACCTATTGTGCGGCTTACAAGGCGCAGGATCTGCCTGAAATCCTGCGGCTTTCCGACCATGTGATCTTCAATTCTCCGGGACAGCATTCGCGGTTTGCCGGTGAGATTGCGGCGGCGCGGGCTGCGGGCGAGGCGTTCGACATCGGCCTCCGTATCAACCCGCTCCATGCCGAGGGCGAGGTGCCGCGCTATGACCCTTGCGCGCCGCATTCGCGTCTCGGGTTTCCGGTGGACCAACTAACGGCGGAGCATCTCGACGGTGTTTCAGGCTTGCACTTCCATACGCTGTGCGAGCAGGACTTCGAGCCGCTCCAGCGCACCTGGCAAGCACTCGAAGCCCACATCGCTCCGTACTTCGGGCAGCTCAAGTGGCTGAATTTCGGCGGCGGCCATCACATCACCCGCGCCGATTACCAGCGCGATGATCTGGTGGCGTTCCTGCGCGACGTGAAGGCGCGCACCGGCTGCGAGATCTATCTGGAGCCGGGCGAGGCCGTGGCGCTGGACGCGGGCATTCTGGTGGGCACCGTGCTCGATACGCACTGGAACGGCATGCAGCTTGGCATCACCGATATCTCCGCGACATGCCACATGCCCGACGTGATTGAGGCGCCCTATCGCCCGGCCATGCTGGGCGAGCAGCCGATCGACGAGTACGAGGACGGCGGGGAGGGCGAGGCTCCGGTCCGTCTGGGCGGCCCTTCGTGCCTGGCAGGGGACGTCATCGGCGATTATCGCAAGCCGGGGCTGGCCGAGCCGGGCACACGCTTTGCCTTCCTCGATCAGGCGCATTACTCGATGGTCAAGACGACGACCTTCAACGGCGTGCCGCTGCCTTCGATCTGGCTGTGGGACAGCGAGAGCGACCGCCTCGAGAAGGTGAAGGGTTTCACTTACGAGGACTTCCGCGACCGTCTTTCCTGATGCATGCTGCCTGCTGACAAAGATGTAGGCGGGAGAGTGCAATGGCGGGGGAAGTGCTCGATGGGATGACCAGCGATCCGGTGCGCATGGGCTGGATGGAAGGCAACCCGCCGCCTGCCGACCGCCTGCTGCTCGCCTCGCGCGCGGATCACATGCGTTTTCCGATGATCCGCTGGTCCTACTCCAACATGCGCCAGTTCGTGCCCTCGCGCCGGGTTGCGGCATCGGGGCAGGGCGTGCCGTTCGAGCGGGATCTGCGCGATGATCTTGGGCAGGTTTCGTTCGTGCCGCTGAATGCGGATGCGCCCGTCACGCTCGAGCAATCGCTGACGCAGGCCTTTACCGACGGCATCCTCGTCCTCCATCGCGGCAAGGTGGTGTTCGAGCGCTGGTTCGGCGTGACCCGGCCGGAGACGCGGCACATTGCGTTCTCGGTCACCAAGAGCTTCGTCGGCACGATTGCCGAAATGCTTGTCGAGGAGGGCAGGCTGGACCCGGCTGCGCTGGCGTCGGACTACCTGCCGGAACTGATCGGCAGCGGCTTTGGCGACGCGACCGTGCGGCAGGTGCTCGACATGACCACGGCGCTCGATTTCTCGGAGGACTATGCCGATCCCAACTCGGGTATCGGTGCTTACAGTGCCGCTCTGGGCCTGACGCCGAGGCCGGATGACTATGCAGGGCCGATCGACTTGTGCTCGTACCTGCCGACCATCGGCAAGGCTGGGAAGCATGGTGTGGGCTTCACCTACCGTACGCCGAACACAGAGGTTCTGGCGTGGATGATCTCGCGGATCGAGGGCAAGCATTTCGCCGATGTGCTGAGCGAACGGCTGTGGCAGCCGCTGGGCATGCTGGGCGATGCCGATCTGATCGTGGATCAGGCAGGCACCGCCTTTGCTGGTGGCGGCCTGAACCTGCGGCTTGAGGACTTGGCGCGCTTTGGCGAGGCGATGCGGCTGGGCGGGCTTGGCGTCATTCCCGAGAGCGTGGCGCAGCGCGCAACCCACGGCGGGGACCCCGCGCATTTCGACCGCAATCGCTATCCGCAACTGCCCGGCTGGAGCTATGGCAGCCAGTGGTGGATCAGCAACAACAACCGCGGTTGCTTCTCCGGCAGGGGCATCCACGGGCAGACCGTTTGGGTCGATCCGGCGGCTGAAATGACCGTTGCACGATTCGCATCGCATCCCACGGCGGCTAACGGCGCAAACGACCCGCTTTCCTTGCCCGCGTGGGCTGCACTTGCCGATGCACTAAAGTGCTGAAATCTTTGAGACCCTTTGGAATTGTTTCATTTTCCTGACAGTTGTTTTGACCGGCGTTATTTTCACTTGAGATTCAGACACAGGGCCTTATTACCCCCCTCTCGCTGCCCCATGGGGACTTCCAAACCGCAAGGCAGCTTCGTTCAACGTTCCGTTTGGGGGTCCCTTGAGTTGCACCATCATCCTGACGCACTGGCTGTAGTTCGCGCCTCCGCGCCTGAACAACCCGCCATTTTGAACCGTCCGCACGCCGCAGCGCGCGCTGCCCGATTCTTCGTCGAGAAGTTTCCGGGCAAGTCGCTCTATGCGGTGAAAGCGAATCCGTCGGCAGACCTGATCCGCATCCTGTGGGATTCGGGCGTTACGCATTACGACGTCGCCTCGATCGCTGAAGTCCGTCTGGTGCGCGAAACGCTGCCTGAGGCGGTGCTGTGCTTCATGCACCCGGTGAAGGCACCGTCAGCGATCCGCGAAGCCTATCACACCTATGGCGTGCGCGTGTTCAGCCTCGATTCGATCGAGGAGCTGGAGAAGATCAAGGCGGCAACAGCCGACGCCGATGGTAACGTGCCCGAAGACCTGACGCTGTGTGTGCGCCTGCGGGTCTCGTCGGAGTATTCGGAGCTGAGCCTCGCGTCGAAGTTCGGCTGCGATCTGGCGAATGCAGCAGAACTGCTTCAGGCGACCCGTCAGGTGGCAGACTCGCTCGGCGTTTGCTTCCACGTCGGCAGCCAGTCGATGAGCCCGCACGCCTATGTCCAGGCGCTCGAGCGCGTGCGTGCCGCCATCGTCGATGCTTCGGTCCTCGTCGACATCATCGATGTGGGTGGCGGCTTCCCGTCGATCTACCCAGGCATGGAACCGCCGCCGCTCGAAGACTACTTCGGCGTGATCGATCGCACCTATGAATCGCTGCCGGTATCGTACTCGGCCGAACTGTGGTGCGAGCCGGGCCGGGCTCTGTGCGCGGAATACAACTCGATGATCGTGCGCGTCGAACGCCGCCGCGGGACCGAGCTGTACATCAACGACGGTGCCTATGGCGCGCTGTTCGATGCGGCCCACGTTGGCTGGCGCTTCCCGGTGCGCGTGCTGCGTGACGAGGTGGCCAACGACGTCGAGACCGAGATCGAGCTGGAGCCGTTCAGCTTCTACGGCCCGACCTGCGACGACATGGACCACATGGAAGGCCCGTTCGAACTGCCGGTGGACGTGAAGGTGGGTGACTACATCGAGATCGGCATGCTCGGCGCCTATGGCGCGGCGATGAAGACCGCGTTCAACGGCTTTGGCGCTACTGAAGTGTTCGAAGTCTCGGACGAACCGATGGCAAGCCAGTACCGTGGCGACCGCCGCGATCCGCGCGTTTCGGACAACGTGGTTTCGCTGCGCTGATTTTTGCTGCGGCTGACTGAATTGGAGAAGGCCCTGCCGGAAGGTGGGGCCTTTCTCGTAGGGCTTTTAGAATCCCACGAACCGTGCCGCCTCGTTCACACTCTTGCGGGTGCTGATGACGGCGTTGGCGGGGAAGTCCGGGTCGGGCCATCCGAGAGCTACGGCCTTCATGATTACCTGATCGTCAGGGATGCCGGCGTGTTCGCGCACGACCGGAGATTGCATGATTCCTTGCGAGTTGATCACGCAGCCAAGCCCGCGCGACCATGCCGCGTTGACGAGTGCAGTTGTTACGGCGCCGCAGTCGAATGCCGTGTCGTCGCTGCCAGCGAGCTCGCGGTCATAGGTCACGATTACGCAGACCGGGGCGTCGAACTGGCGGAAGCCGCGCAGGACCCAGTCCTGACGGGCAGGCGCGTCGTCGCGGGCGATGCCCATGGCGCCGAACAGCTGCTTGGCGACTTCAACCTGCCGCTCGCGGTGGACCCCGCCAAACGGCTCGCCTCGCCGGAACTCGCGGCTGTCGGGTTCGCCCGCAAGGATGCGCTCGGTGTTGCCCCTGCGGATGCGGTCGAGCGGTTCGCCGGTGATGACGTGGAAGTGCCAGGGCTGCGTGTTCATCGAGGTCGGCGAGCGGATGGCGAGGATCAGAACCTCCTCGATCAGCGCACGCGGGACGGGCTTATCCAGATAGCCACGGATCGAGCGGCGACCAAGGACCACTTCGTCGTACGTCTGCGCAGGCATGAACTCTCCCGGATTTAACTGTCCGGTTAAGATTAGCGTCCGTTCTGGGAAAGGCAACGCCGACGCCAACGAAAAGCCCTCCCGGATCAGGGGAGGGCTCTTTGGTTGGCGGCAACGGGTCTTACGCCGCCTTGCGCAGTTCCAGTTCCATGCGCTGCCAGATTTCCACCAGCGCCTCGGTCAACTCGTCCATCATCGGTTGGGTGTGCGAGGGGCCGGGAGTGAAGCGCAGACGCTCTGTGCCGCGCGGCACGGTCGGGAAGTTGATCGGCTGCACATAGACGCCGTACTCGGCGAGCAGAATGTCGGCGATCTTCTTGGCGCGGACCGGGTCGCCCACCATCAGCGGCACGATGTGCGTGGTCGAGGGCATGACCGGCAGGCCTGCGTCAGCGAAAGCCTTCTTCAGGTAGGTGGCCGCCGCCTGCTGGCCTTCGCGCTCCTCGCTCGATCCCTTGAGGTGACGGACCGAGGCGAGCACGCCTGCGACCAGCACCGGCGAGAGCGAGGTGGTGAAGATGAACCCGGGGGCGTAGGAGCGGATCACGTCGATGATCTTGCGATCGGCCGCGATGTAGCCGCCCATGACGCCGAACGCCTTGCCCAGCGTACCCTCGATGATGTCGATGCGGTGCGCCGCTTCGTCACGATCGGTGATGCCACCGCCGCGCGGGCCGTACATGCCGACCGCGTGAACCTCGTCGATGTAGGTCAGCGCGTTGTACTTCTCGGCAAGGTCGCAGAAGGCGTGGATCGGGGCGACGTCGCCGTCCATCGAATAGACGCTTTCGAACGCGATCAGCTTCGGCACGTTCGGATCGGTCTCGGCGAGCAGTTCTTCAAGATGCTCGACGTCGTTGTGGCGGAACACCTTCTTTTCCGCGCCCGAATTGCGGATGCCCGCAATCATCGAGGCGTGGTTCAGCTCGTCCGAAAAGATCACGCAGCCGGGCAGGATCTTGGCGAGCGTGGACAGCGTGGCGTCGTTGGAGACGTAACCGCTGGTGAACAGGAGCGCGCCTTCCTTGCCGTGCAGGTCGGCCAGCTCTTCCTCAAGCTGGATATGGTAGTGCGTGTTGCCGCCGATGTTGCGCGTGCCGCCCGAGCCCGCGCCGACGTTGTGCAGCGCCTCTTCCATGGCGGCGATGACCTTGGGGTGCTGGCCCATCGCAAGGTAATCGTTCGAGCACCACACCGTGATCGGCTTGGGCCCGTTGTGTCCGGCAAAGCAGCGCGCGTTGGGGTAGGCCCCCTTGTTGCGCAGGATGTCGATGAAAACGCGGTAGCGGCCTTCGGAGTGCAAGCGCTCGATGGCAGAATCGAAAACCTGATCGTAATTCACCCCGCCGCTCCTTCCTGCAACAAGGACGTTTCCGTCCTTGGGAGCCCGATCCCGTTGGGCCCTCCGGCGAATGGGCGGCTTCTACGCCTGTTGTTTTCGCTTTGCCAGCAGGATTTGGGGTAACTGCCCGAAAGTCGGAGCTATTCGGCCTTTCGGGCAGGAATGAGTTCGGGGGCGGGGGTCAGGCCGTTCTTCGGCGCGTTGAAGATGGTCCAGTCGACATCGTGCGATGGCAGGATCACGAGGTCCTTGTGCTGCTCTTTCAAGGCCTTCAGGCCCTTCAGCCAGCCGATCACGGCAGGCCGGTCTTCAGGTGCCATCCAGTCCGCCAGCAGGCGGGAGCGCGGCGTCGGGATCTCGGCATTGGCCGAGAGCGAAGCGGTGTCGCCTGCAAAGATGTACTCGCGGCCCGATGCCAGCCGCACGTAGATCATCTCCGAAGCCGGCGTGTGCCCCGGCGTCTGGATCAGCACGACGCCGGGCGCCACGGCCTCGATCGGCTTGAGCTCGCGCGGTTCGCTGATCAGCCGGGCATTCTCGCGCCACAGCGAGTTGATATTGCCGAGCATTCCCGGCGTGATCACGGCCTTGTCGACGATCTCCTCGAAACGCGGATGATCGAGGAAAGACCCGACGTGGTCGATGTGGGCGTGTGTCAGCAGGATCAGTTCCGCCTGGTCCATCCAGCGATCGACCAGCTTGCGGGCATTGTCGTCATAGTGCCGGAAGCCCATCGCCAGCGCATCTGTGCGCGACAGGCCCGGATCGATCACGATCCCGCCGCCCGGCGTTGTCAGCTTCCACGCGAAGACCCCGGATGTCACGGTCCGCAAACCGGTCCCCGCCGCGAGCGCCGCACCGGGAACATAGCGCGTGGCGACGGGCGCGAAGGTGATCGCGGTCGGCTTGTCGCCCGGAATCGCTTCCGCTGCCTGCCTCAGCACGGCCAGATCGAACTTTCGCGCCGGAACGTTCGAGGGACCGGCATTCACCAGCAGCCAGTAGTAGGCAAGACCCAGCACCAGCAGCAGGACGATCAAGACCTTGGAAAAGCGACTCACGCGAAGGCCCCCGTTACCATCTCCACCGTTAGCATCTTCATCGTCAGAATACCTCTACCCGGTCCAGCCTGTGCTCGGCCAGTGCCGGTCGCAACTGGTCGATCTCCGCGCCCCCACGGGTGAAAAGTGCAAGGTCGGGCTGCTCGCGCCGCCTGGGCTGGCCTTGCGTGAGGTGGGCGATGCGCCGGGCGATCCCGTCCGACCCGTCGATGAAGGCGACGCCCGGACCAAACGCCTTGGCCAGTTCGTCCTGGACCAGCGGAAAGTGGGTGCAGGCAAGGACCACAGTGTCGATACGCTCGCCGCCGGGCATGTCACGCAGGGCCTGTGCCGCGCGGGCATAGACGGCAGGGTCCACCGCTTCGCCGCGCAGCTTGGCCTCGGCGGCGGCGACGAGTTCGGGCGCGCCGTGGCGGAGCAGGGTCTTGCCCGATGCGAACTCGGCCTCGAGCCGGTCGACGTAGCTCTGCCGGATCGTCGCAGCCGTGCCGAGGAGGCCGATCACACCGGTCCTGGTCATTGCAGCGGCAGGCTTGATTGCCGGAACCGTGCCGACGATTGGCACTTCGAGCACTTCGCGCACGGATGCCAGCGCAATGGTCGAGGCGGTGTTGCAGGCGATGCAGACGAGGCGCGGGCGCAGTCGTTCGGTCAGTCGTCCCAGTAGCCCGGAAACACGCGCCGCGATCTGGGCCTCGGTCTTTTCGCCATAGGGAAGCCCGGCATTGTCGGCGACATAGATCACCGGCGCCTGCGGCAGCACTGCGCGCACCTTGCACAGGACCGAAAGTCCGCCCACGCCCGAATCGAACAGCAGAAGCGGGGCGGCAGGATCGGACGGGTGGCTGTCGGTCATTGCCGGTGCTTGTATCGGGAATGGCAGCAAAATGGGAAGTGGCCTCTTTCGCTTTTGTGCCGTGTGAGGATATGAGCGTTCTGTGGAAACGCTATTGCCCCTGCTCGTCGGCTATCTGCTCGGCTCCGTGCCCTTCGGCCTGATCCTAACCCGGTTGACCGGAGGAGGCGATCTGCGTGCGATCGGTTCGGGCAACATCGGCGCAACCAATGTCCTGCGCACCGGCAAGAAGGGCGTCGCTGCGGCCACGCTGCTGTTGGACATGGGCAAGGGAATCGCGGCCGTGCTGATCGCCCGGCACTTCTGGCCCTCGGCTGAGCCGCTTGCTGCGCTCGCCGCGGTGCTCGGCCACTGCTTCCCGGTCTGGCTCAGGTTCAAGGGCGGGAAGGGCGTTGCCACGATGATGGGGATCTCGCTCGGCCTCGCCTGGCCCATCGGCCTTGCCTACGCGGTCGTCTGGCTGGGTGTGCTGTTCGCCAGCCGTATCTCGTCGCTGGGCGGCATGAGTGCCGCCGTCGCGGCTCCGATTGCCGCGCTTCTGCTGGGTTACACCGCCTACGTGCCGGTTCTCGCTCTCCTCGCCCTCTTGGTCGTTTTCCTCCATCGCGAGAACATCGGCCGTCTGCGCGCCGGGACCGAACCCAGGGTCGGCAGCAAGAAGTGAGCGAGGCGGCGCAGGCCACGCTTTCGCGGGGGGAGGCTTTCGCCCGTATCCGGCTGCTGCGCTCGCCCAACATCGGCCCGGTCAGCTACAATCAGTTGCTGCGACGCTTCGGCACGGCGGAGGCAGCGCTCGAAGCACTGCCTGATCTCGCCGCCCGAGGCGGTGCGCCCTATCGCCCTGCGACGGTCGAGCGGATCGAGAGCGAGATTGCCGCAGTCCGCAAGGCTGGCGCGCGCTATCTGTTTCATGACGGACCGGACTATCCGGCGCTCCTTGCCGCGCTGGAAAGCCCGCCGCCGATCCTGACCGTGCGGGGCGACGTCAGCCTGCTGTCGCGGCCTTCGGTAGCGGTGGTGGGTGCCCGCAATGCTTCGGCAGCGGCGGTGAAGCTCTCGCGCGATTTCGCGACGGCGCTGAGCGCCAGGGGCTATGCGGTCATTTCCGGTCTGGCGCGTGGGATCGATGCAGCCGCCCATCGCGGTGCATTGGCGGGCATGGCTGAGGGCGGAGGCACAGTAGGCGTGATCGCCAGCGGCATCGACATCAGCTACCCGCCCGAGAATGCCGAGCTGCAGGAGCAGGTGGCTTGCGAAGGCCTGCTCATCGCCGAAATGCCACCGGGCACAGAACCGCTCGCCCGCCACTTCCCGCATCGCAACCGCATCATTGCAGGTCTGGCGACCGGGACTCTGGTGGTAGAGGCCGCGCCCAAGTCAGGCTCGCTGATCACTGCGCGGCTTGCCGCTGAGGCAGGGCGCGAGGTTATGGCCATTCCCGGCTCCCCGCTCGACAGTCGCTCGCACGGCTGCAACCAGCTGATCCGCGACGGGGCGATCCTCGTGCAGTCGCCTGAGGACGTGATCGAACTGCTGCTCGGCTTCGAAGGCCAGCCCCGGTCCAGCTTCCGCGAGGGCCAGCATTCCTGGGCACCGGAGATCGAGGAAAACCCGGCGGACATTGCCGGATTGCTCACGCTTGCGCCGATCGGCGTCGACGAACTGATCCGGCAAAGCGGTGCGAGCGCGGGTGCGGTGCAGATGGCCTTGCTGGAGATGGAACTTGCAGGGCACTTGCAGCGTCATGCAGGAGGGCGCGTCAGCCTCCAATCCTGAATGACTGCCCACGCTGCCGCTTGACGAACCTGTCCGGTAGTCCCCACCCTCGCGCACACGTACACGTAAGGACTGCTTTTTCAGATCATGCAGCTTGTCATCGTAGAATCTCCGGCCAAGGCCAAGACCATCGAGAAGTATCTTGGCCCCGGCTACAAGGTGCTCGCCTCCTATGGTCACATCCGCGACCTGCCCGTGAAGGACGGCTCTGTCCGCCCGGACGAGGACTTCGCGATGGACTGGGAACTGTACGGCGACAAGCAGTCCCGCGTGAAGGCGATCACCGATGCGGCCAAGGACGCCGATCGTCTGATTCTCGCGACTGACCCTGATCGCGAAGGTGAGGCAATTTCCTGGCATGTCAGGGAGTTGCTCAGGAAACGTAAGGCACTTCCTAAGGAAGTTGAGCGCGTCACCTTCAACGCGATCACCAAGCAGACGGTGACCGACGCGATGAAGCGTCCGCGCGAGCTGGATCAGGACCTGATCGATGCCTATCTCGCCCGCCGCGCGCTCGATTACCTGTTCGGCTTCACCCTCTCGCCGGTCCTCTGGCGCAAGCTTCCGGGAGCCAAGTCGGCAGGGCGCGTGCAGTCGGTCGCGCTGCGCCTGATCGTCGAGCGTGAGCGCGAGATCGAGGCGTTCCGGGCCCAGGAATACTGGTCGGTCATTGCCCGGCTTGAACAGGGCGGCACTGAGTTTGCCGCGCGCCTGGTAAAGTTCGATGGCCAGAAGCTCGACAAGCTGACGCTGGGCGACGAAGGCGCGGCGACGAAGGCCAAGGCCGTGGTCGAAGCGGGCACCTTCCGCGTCGAGGAGGTCGAGACCAAGCCGACCCGCCGCAATCCCTATCCGCCGTTCACCACCTCGACGCTGCAACAGGAAGCAGCGCGCAAGCTCGGCTTCTCGGCCAGCCACACGATGCGGGTGGCGCAGACGCTCTACGAGGCAGGCGCGATCACCTACATGCGTACCGATGGCGTGCAGATGGATCCGAGCGCCATTTCGGCCGCGCGCAAAGCGATTTCGGACCGCTATGACGGGCACTATCTTCCGGAAAAACCGCGTCATTACGAGACGAAGGCGAAGAATGCTCAGGAAGCGCATGAAGCTATCCGGCCTACGGATTTCAGCAAGGACCGTTATGGTTCGGCGGACGAAGCGCGGCTCTATGACCTGATCTACAAGCGCGCGATGGCAAGCCAGATGGCGTCTGCGAACATCGAGCGCACCAGCGTGACCCTGCGTGATGGCACTGGCAAGCACGAGCTACGCGCCACAGGGCAAGTCGTGAAGTTCCCCGGCTTTCTTGCCGTCTATGAGGAAGGACGTGACCAGAAGGCCGATGGCGACGACGAGGATGCAAGCCTGCTGCCGGACATGAAGACCGGCGATACGCCGGCCAAGCGCGGCGTCGATGCGACGCAGCACTTCACCCAGCCGCCGCCGCGCTATTCGGAAGCGAGCCTGGTCAAGCGGCTTGAGGAACTCGGCATTGGCCGTCCTTCGACGTATGCCTCGACCTTGCAGGTGCTCAAGGATCGGAGTTACGTTCGAACCGAGAAAAACCGTTTCTTAGCAGAAGAATCGGGCCGACTTCTCACTTCGTTTCTCGAACGATTTTTCTCGCGCTACGTCGCCTATCAGTTCACCGCCGGGATGGAGGAGGAACTCGATGACGTTTCGGGCGGGCGCGCCGAATGGAAGAAGGTGCTCGCCGCGTTCTGGCGCGATTTCAAGCCCAAGTCCGACGAGGTCATGGAGAAGAAGCCGAGCGAGGTCACTGCCGAACTTGACGAGTTCCTCTCCGACTACCTGTTCCCGCCGCGCGAGGATGGCACCGATCCGCGCCTGTGCCCCAAGTGCGAGGCAGGCCGCCTGTCACTGCGTGGTGGCCGTTATGGCGCGTTCGTTGCCTGCTCGAACTATCCCGAGTGCAAGTACACCCGCAAGTTCGCCCAGCCCGGTGGGGCAGAGGGCGATGGCGCGGAAGATGGCGTTCTCGGCAAGGACCCGGTGACGGGCCTCGAGGTCGTGCGCAAGGCGGGGCGGTTCGGCCCCTACATCCAGCTGGGCGAAGGCAAGGAAGCCAAGCGCGCTTCGATCCCTAAGGACATTGCCGAACTCGATCTCGAATGGGCGCTCAAACTGCTTTCGCTTCCACGCGAGGTTGGCGCGCATCCTGAAAGCGGCAAGCCGATCACCGCCAGCATTGGCCGCTACGGTCCTTACCTTGCCCATGACGGCAAATACGCGCGACTGCGCTCGACTGCGGAAGTGTTCGAAACCGGCATGAACGCCGCCGTCATGCACCTTGCTGCTGCAGCGGCGGGGGCAGGCGCGCGCGGCAGTCGCACCGCCGCTGAACCGCTCAAGGTTTTCGGCGCGCATCCCACATCGGGCGGCGAGATCAAGCTCATGGCTGGCCGTTATGGTCCCTACGTCACCGATGGCACCACCAACGCCACCCTGCCCAAGGACAAGCAGCCCGAGGCGCTGACGCTCGAAGAAGCCATCGTCCTGATCGATGAGCGTGCCGCAAAGGCGCCCGCGAAGGGCAAGAAGAAGGCTCCGGCAAAGAAAGCCGCACCAAAGAAGGCCGCAGCCAAGAAGCCTGCCGCAAAGAAGGCTCCGGCCAAGAAGGCGACTAAGGCCGAGGATTAAGGAGCGGGGCTCTACCGGTTGCGGGCTTGCGCAGCCGGTAGAGCCAGTATTCCTTGTTGCCGAGCGGGACCGCCGCGTAACGCTCGTAGTCGCGGGCCAGGGCGGCCTTGATCATGCGGCGCGTGTCCATGTTGGGCAGGTAGAGGTTGAACTTCTTGCCCCGCATCACGATCACCGTCGGCCGCGAGGCAAGCACTCGTGCCGTTTCCGCCGTTGCATCCACGCCGATTGCCGGAGCTTCGACATACGTGTTGAGGTGGTTGGGGAAGATGCGCGTCGTCGGCAGGCAACTGTGGGTCGTGCGGTAGAATGCCATCTCGCCTTCGTAGATGAACAGGCAGCCGCCGCGCATTTCCTGCGCGATGGCGGCGTTCATCGCCTCGTACTGGCGCGTCGAACCGTGCTGGTTGTACTGGTACATCATCACTGCGAGACCGGCGATGGCGCCGAACCCCAGCAAGAGCCTGCCGTACCAGCGCTCGCCATCGCGGACCCGTGCCAGCGCCGGTGCGGCAAGGACTGACAGCGGCACCAGCAGCGGCGAAACGTAGTGGTCGTACCAGGTGCCGAAGATCAGGAAGCCGATGCAGGCGGCAATGGCCCACAGCCGGATCACGCGCAGCGATGCGGGGTGGGTTCCGCCCGAGGTATCGAACTTGCGCGGCGCACGGAAGATCGCCAGCCAGAACGGGATCATCACGGCGACTTCCTTGGTCAGCCGCCAGTACGATTTCCAGCCGTCCGACCCGCGCTCGAACACCGAGACGAAGTTGGCATAGACGAAGGCATCGGCCTGCCCGATCCCCACGTACCAGAGGAGCGCCGCGACCGTCGGCAGGAGGGCCACGCCGATCCACAAGGCTGCGGCCGCACCGAGCTTGCGATAGGTCCAGACGTCGGCAAATCCGCGCGATAGCAGCATCAGGCCAAAGGCAGCGCCCTCGAAGATCACGGTGTACTTGATCTGGATGGCAAGGCCGAGCAGCAGCATGGCCACGCAGCCGCGCCAGACCAGCCCCGGCGCCTCTTGTCGCTTGAACGCTTCGACCACGACCAGCGCCGCCAGCGCGACCGGCAGGTTGTAGAACACCGGAGCCTGTCCCATCCCGGCATTGAAGATCGGCATGAACAGGAGATAGGCCGCGCCCGCCTGCGATGCGGCTGTGGGCGAGGCGATCTCGCGGGCGAGGCGGCTGATCACCAGCGCCGTCAGCGTGGCTGAAAGTGCCGATCCCATCTGGTAGGCGATGACCGGGTCGAAAGGCAGGGCGGCCAGCGCTTCATAGATCAGGAACAGGCCGATCGGCTTGCGATCCCAGATGTCGACATAGGGCACGGCCCCCTCGCGCATCCTCTCGGCCACGAACAGGTAGAACTGTTCGTCGATGTGGACGACAGGGTTCCCGAACAGGAAGCTGCGGGTGGCGAGGAACAGGAACAGAAAGGCCAGCGCCTCCATCAGCGTCCGGCTAATCGAAGCCGGAACGGGGAGGGGCTGAAATGGCCGGAGAGTCTGGTCGGTGGCCGGGCGCACGGCGCCCACTGTCAACACGCCGCCGCTATCGCTCATTCCCGCGCTCCGTCCATCATGGCACCCGGGATGTTAACGGGCGAACCGCCCGGACCCTTCGCGACCCGACTAGGGGCGCAACTTGAACCTTTGATGTCGGGTTCCGCGCGCGCGCGCGAACTGGGCCGCCCTTGCGACGGAGCGTGGCGCGCAAGCGCCCGTCAGAAGTTTATGTTTCTGAGATTACGATAGATACTTGGCGAGGGCGGTCGCCGCAGCCTCGTGACCTGCCCGATTGGGGTGAACCGGGATGCCGTCGCCCTGCGGCGCTGTCAGGCCATTGCTCCACGGTTCGTCCGAGCATGGAGCGTGGGTCTTCGAAAGTGCGGAGAAGCGGAATACCTCGGCCTTCTCCGTCCGCGCGATCTTGGCAGTCAGTTTTGCCAGCCGCTTTGCCACCCCCCGGCTGTAGGCCATCCGCTCTTCAGAGATCGGAACGGCGGCGCACGCGCCCTTAGGCGGCAGGACGGTGATGTAATCGACGAACACGATCCGCGCATCGGGCGCGCGCAGGCGAACCTCACGCACGATCTTGCGCATGCGCTCCTCGTCGCCCTTCCATTCAGCCTCGCTGATCTCGCGCCACTTCTGGCAGCGCGGGTCGGGCGTCGCCATCTTCTCGCAGGCGGCGGCAAAGATATTGCCGACGAAGTTCACATCGTTCCCGCCGATGGTGATCGTCACCAGCCGCGCGTCTGCGGTCACGCTTTCGATCTGCGGCGGGACCTCGTTCCAGGGGCCCAGCACGTGCTCGGTCGTCGCGCCGCTACAGGTCGCGTCGGTGAGCGAAAGCTTGAGCCTGGCCGCGAGCAGGTTCGGATAGTTCAACGTTCCGCGCCCGCAGCGCGGCGGCGTGCCCGGCGTATTCGGACCGACGCCAGGCCCAGCGGCAAAGGAACTGCCGAGCGCCACGTAACGCGCGCCTTCGGGTACGGGCGCAGGCTTGGCCAGTGCAGGCGTGGCCAGCAGTGTGGCCAGAACGAGCAGTGCCGCGCGCAACCTCACTTCACCCATTCCAGCCCGATTTCCTCGTAGATTTCTTTGGCATCGGCCCAGCGCTCGTCCACCTTTACGTGGAGGAACAGGTGCACCTTGGTTTCGAGCAACTGCGCCAGTTCCTTGCGGGCCGCCTCGCCGATAGCCTTGATCCGCGCACCGCCCTTGCCGAGCACGATGGCCCGCTGCGTTTCGCGGGTGATCACGATCTGCTGGTGGATCTCGACCGAGCCGTCCTTGCGCTGGATGTATTTTTCCGGGCGCACCGTGCTGTCATAGGGCAGTTCGTCATGAAGCTGGCGGTAGAGCTGTTCGCGGGTGATTTCCGCCGCCATCAGCCGCTCGCTGGCATCGGACACCTGATCCTCGGGATAGTGCCATGCGCTTTCCGGCATGAGAGCGGCAAGGCGCTGCTTGAGTTCGGGCACGCCATCGCCGGTGAGGGCCGAGACGAAGAACACCTCGTCAAACGCCGCCTCCTGCGTCAGGGCCTCAGCCATGACCAGCAGCGGTTCCTTGGGCGTCGAGTCGACCTTGTTGAGCACCAGCAGCTTGCGCTCGGGCCGCTCCTTCAGCGTTTCGAGGATCGGCTCGAGATAGTCGCGCTTCTTCTTGCGGGCATCGACCACCAGCAGGATCGCGTCCGCTTCGTGCGCACCGTCCCAAGCGGCACTGACCATGGCGCGGTCCAGCCGGCGCTTGGGCTCGAACAGGCCGGGGGTATCGGCAAGGATGATCTGCGCCTTGTCCTCTCCCACGTCTTCCAGCGCGATGCCCATCAGGCGCGCGCGCGTGGTTTGCGCCTTGGGCGAGACGATCGCCACCTTCTGTCCGACCAGCGCGTTGACGAGGGTCGACTTGCCGGCGTTCGGGGCGCCAAGAACGGCCACGAGGCCACATTTTTCGGTCATTATTCCAATTCTTTTTGAAAGTTGCGGCCACCTTAGGCGAATTGCGCCCCAGCCGCCAGTTTCGCGTCAGCCAAATGCCTGCATGAAGGCGCGCGCGGCCGCCGTCTCGGCTTCCTGCTTGCTCGATCCGGTCGCCCTGGCATCGCCGACGCCTTTCACTTCAACCGAAACGGTGAACTTGGCCGCATGGTCCGGCCCCTCTCGTGCGACGAGGGTATAGACCGGAGGCTTGCGCCGGTTGCCTGCCGCCCATTCCTGCAGCGCAGCCTTGGGATGCTTGCGCTGCCCGGTGCCCGAAGCCATCGGCTTGTCCCACACCTTGCGCACAAAATCACGCGCAGCATCGAAGCCGCGTTCAACGAACAGCGCGCCGATGAGTGCTTCCATCACATCGCCCAGGATATTGTCGCTCTGTGCGCCGCCATCATCCCGCGCCTGCTTGCCAAGGCGGATGTGGGGAGCGAGCGCAATCGTCCGTGCCACATCGGCACAGGTCTCGCGGCTGACCAGCGCGTTGAGCCGCTGCGAAAGCTTGCCTTCGGCGGCATCGCTCTTCTCGTGCAGCCAGTCAGCGATCACCAGCCCAAGCACCCGGTCACCCAGAAACTCGAGGCGCTGGTAATCGCGCGCCTCGCCCATCGAGCCATGCGTCAGCGCCTCTGCCCACAAATCAGGCCGCGCGGGCGCAGAGCCGGTGATCTGCGTCAGGAACGCGGTTGTCTCTGCGGAAAGCGCGCTCAGAACGTGCCCCCGATCCGGTTCCAGCGCGCTGCGGTGAACCAGGTCCACGGCAGGAACCAGTTGGCGCTGCCATCGGTCGACCACATCATGATCGTCGCGCGGCCCACGAGGTTGTCCTGTGGCACCAGCCCGATGCCGCCGCCTTCCATCGCCGGGAAGCGGCTGTCCATCGAGTTGTCGCGGTTGTCGCCCATCATGAACAGATGGCCCTCGGGCACGATCACCGGCGCGGTATCGTCAACCGCCCGCTGGCCCATATCAAGGACATTGTAGCTTTTGCCCGAGGGCAGCGTTTCGCGGTACTGCGGGTAATGGCAGGTCTGGCTGCCATCGGCCTCGGTCACCGCGAACTCGATCGAAAGGCAATCGGTGTTCGGGCTGACGGGGATGACGAAATCCTCGACCTTAACCTTGGGTACGGCCTTGCCATTCAGGTGGAGCACGCCGCCGATCATCTGCACCGTGTCACCCGGCAGGCCGATCACGCGCTTGATATAGTCGATATCGTTGCCCGGCGGGGCCTTGAAGATCACCACGTCGCCGCGCTCGGGCTGGCTGGCGAAAATGCGCTTTGGCAACAGCGGTGCGCTGAACGGCAGCGAGTAGCTGCTGTAGCCGAACGGCCATTTTGCGGCGAGCAGGTAGTCGCCGTTCTCAAGCCGCGGCAGCATCGATTCCGACGGGATGTTGAACGGCGAGAAGATGAAGCTGCGAAAGATCGCCACGACCAGCACCAGCTTGATCAGGAAGACCGGGAAGCTGTCCTCCTTCTTTTCCTTCCTTGCGGGAGAAGCGGGGGCGGCTTGATCCGCTGGCGTCGGGCTGCTGGCGTCGGGCGTGTCGTTCATCGTCGCGGTCATGTTGCCAGCAGGCCCCTTCGTCAAGTGTGTTGTTTGTCTAATACAGTGGCTGAAATACGTCTGCGCAGCTTGCCGGTCGATGAACAGCGCGCTTGGCGAGACGCGCTCGGGCGGGCATTAGAGCGATTACGCAGTTGCGAAAGGAAGAGGTTGGACATGTCCGCAAGCGAGGCAAAGCAGTATTGGACCGCACTCGAAGGTCTGCCCAAGCCGACCCTGAAAGAGCTGTTCGCCGACAGTTCGCGTCTTTCGCGCTATTCCACCACGCTAGAGTTGCCCGGCGGCCCGGTGATCTTCGACTGGTCCAAGACGCACCTTTCACCCGAAGTCGACGCCTTGCTGGGCGCTGTGGCGGCAGCGATGGACTTGGAAGGGCGCCGTGATGCGCTGATCTCGGGCGAAAAGATCAACAACACCGAAGGCCGCGCGGCCGAGCACACCGCCGAGCGAGGCATTGGCAAGGACACCAGCGTTGAGGAAGCCGAAGCGCTCCACGCCCGCATGCAGATGCTGGTCGAGGCAATCCACGAAGGCGCGCTGGGTGAGGTGAAGAGCCTGATCCACATCGGCATCGGCGGCTCGGCGCTCGGCCCCGCGCTCGCCATCGACGCACTGACCCGCGACGGAGCGAAAGTCGCCGTCCATGTCGTCTCGAACATCGACGGCTGCGCGCTTGAAGCGGCGATGAAAGCCTGCGATCCGAAGACCACGCTGATCGCGCTCGCCTCCAAGACTTTCACTACGACTGAAACCCTGACCAACGCCCATTCCGCACTCGAATGGCTGCGTGAAGGCGGGGTGACCGATCCCTACGGCCAGGTCATCGCGCTCACTGCCGCGCCAGACAAGGCGGTGGAATGGGGCGTCGATGAAACCCGCATTCTGCCGTTTTCGGAAACCGTTGGCGGGCGCTATTCGCTGTGGTCGTCGATCGGCTTTCCCGTCGCCATGGCGCTGGGCTGGCAGGGCTTTGCCGAGTTTCTCGATGGTGCCGCCGCGATCGACCGTCACTTCATCGACGTGGACTTTGCCGAGAACGTCATCGTCCGCGCCGCCTTTGCCGATCTCTATTACACACAAGTGCGCGGTTGCCAGTCGCGCGCGGTTTTCGCCTATGACGAGCGTTTGAAGCTGCTGCCCGACTATCTCCAGCAGCTCGAGATGGAATCCAACGGCAAGCGCGTGCTGGCCGATGGCTCGCCGCTGACCCGCGCCAGCGCTCCGGTGACTTGGGGCGGGGTCGGCACCGATGCCCAGCACGCGGTGTTCCAGCTGTTGCACCAGGGCACGCATCTGATCCCGGTCGATTTCCTTGCGGTGAAGACGCAGGGGCACGATCTTGACCCGGCTCATCACGAAATCCTGTTGTCGAACTGCTTTGCGCAAGGGGCAGCGCTGATGGCGGGCAAGGCGTCCGACGATGGCGCGCGGGCCTATCCGGGCGACCGTCCATCGGCGACGATCCTGTGCGAGGATCTGAATCCCGCCACGCTCGGCGCTTTGATCGCCTTTCACGAACACCGCACGTTCGTCTCGGCGGCGATGCTCGGCATCAACCCGTTCGACCAGTTCGGCGTGGAACTCGGCAAGGCCATCGCCAAGCAGATCGAGGCTGGCGGCGGCGAGGGCTTCGACCCTTCGACCGAGGCACTGCTCGCGGCGGCGGGCATCGGTGGCTGAACCTTTCGCGTAACGGACTATTGCAGGGAATGCCTCTGGTCTTGGCGCGGACCAGAGGCCATATGCTCGCCTGAGACAAGGAGCGCATATGGCTGAGCAGGTATCTGGGCAGGTTTCCGGGAAGGACTTCGACTACGATCTCTTCGTGATTGGCGCAGGGTCAGGCGGCGTGCGGGCCAGCCGCATTGCGGCGAGCCATGGGGCGCGGGTAGCCGTGGCCGAGGAGTACCGGGTCGGCGGGACTTGCGTGATCCGGGGCTGCGTGCCCAAGAAGCTGCTGGTCTATGGTTCGCATTTTGCCGAGGAACTGCAGGACGCGGCCAACTATGGCTGGACGGTCGAGAAGATGACCTTCGACTGGCCGACGTTACGTGACGCGGTCCTCAAGGATGTCGACAGGCTCAATAGCGCCTACACGAACACGTTGGAAAACAACAAGGTAGAGCGCTTCCTCGAGCGTGCGACCGTTGCCGGGCCGAACCTTGTACGCCTTGCCTCGGGGCGCGAGATCAGCGCGAAGTACATCCTCATCGCCACCGGCGCTTGGCCGGTCATGCCCGAATTTCAGGGTAGCGAGCACTGCATCACGTCGAACGAGGTGTTCCATCTCGAAAGCCTGCCCAAGCGCGTGGTCATCTCCGGTGCGGGCTATATCGCGATGGAATTTGCAGGGATTTTCAACGCGCTGGGCTGTCACGTAACGGTGGTCAACCGCAGCGAGACGATCCTGCGGGGCTACGATGAATCCCTGCGCGATCGCCTGCTGCAGATCACGATGGCGCGCGGGATCGAATACAAGTTCAACTGCCCGTTCGACCGCGTCGAGAAGCGGGACGATGGTTCGTTGGACGTCTTCCTTGGCAAGCAGCCGGATCCGCTCCATGCCGATGTGGTGCTGGTGGCGACGGGGCGGCGGCCCAAGACGGATGGCCTGGGGCTTGAAAACGCAGGGATTTCATTGGGTTCTGCGGGCGAGATCCCGGTCAACGATCACGGCAAGACCGCGTGCGACAGCATCTACGCCGTCGGTGACGTAACGAACCGCGTGCAACTTACCCCCATCGCCATCCGCGAGGGTCAGGCTTTTGCCGACCGCGTGTTTGGCGGCAAGGACACCTCGGTCAGCTACGATTGCATCCCCAGCGCGGTGTTCTCGCAGCCGCCTCTCGCGGGCGTTGGCCTGACGGAAAGCCAAGCGCGTCAGGCATTTGGCAGCAACATCAAGGTCTACTCGTCCGACTTCCGCCCGATGAAGAACATCTTCGGCCACCGGCCCGAGCGCGGGCTTTACAAGATGATCGTCGATGCTTCGACCGAGAAGGTGTTGGGCATCCATATGATCGGCCCTGACAGCCCTGAGATCCTGCAGGCGGCGGCGATTGCGGTGAAGGCGGGGCTGACCAAGGCAGACTTCGATGCGACGGTCGCATTGCACCCGTCGATGGCCGAAGAGCTTGTTTTGATGCGATAATCGGGAAAAATTGCCGGTTTCCAACTCTCCGAGGCAAACCGGCAACTCCCCCCTGACTCCCCCCCAACTCCCGCAGGCAAACGCCCTGCCGGAGCCATACTGACGAAGGCGTTTGGTGCCGCTCGTTACTCACGCTATCCTTCTCCGATAATGAACGGGTGGGAGGCGTGAACAATGGCAGGCAAGGTCCTTGTTACAGGTGGCAGCGGTTACATCGCCGGATACCTGATCCGGCAGCTTCTGGCCGAGGGCTGGACCGTCCACGCCACCGTCCGCTCGGCTAAGCGCGAAGCCGAACTGCGGCCTCTGCTCGGTGGAACCGCTGAAACCCTGCGCTTTTTCGCCGCCGACCTGACCACCGATGCCGGGTGGGCCGAGGCGATGGCAGGGTGCAGCCATGTCGCTCACGTGGCCTCGCCCTTCACCACGACTGCACCCAAGCATGAGGACGAACTCATTGTTCCGGCACGGGAAGGTGTGTTGCGCGCGTTACATTATGCCCGCGATGCCGGGGTGACGCGCTTCGTCCAGACTTCCTCGGTCGCCGCGATTGCCTATGGCCATGGCAAGGGGACGTTTGAGTTCACCGAGAAGGACTGGACAAATCTAAACGGATCAGACGTTTACGCTTACGTGAAGTCCAAGACCATTGCCGAACGCGCAGCGCGGGAGTGGGTGGCGGCTGAGGGCGGGGCGATGGAATTCGTCTCGGTCAATCCGGCGGCGGTGCTAGGGCCGGTCTGGTCGAGCGATTTTTCGCCTTCGATTGAAGTGGTTAACCAGCTTCTGTCGGGTGCGTTGCCGGGGTGTCCGGACATTGGCTTTGGGCTGGTTGACGTGCGTGACGTTGCGGATCTGCATTTCCGTGCACTGACAACACCGGGTCTGGCGGGCGAACGCTTCATTGCGTCGGGGCCGTTCCTCAAGATTATCGATGTGGCGCAAGTGCTTAAGGCAAACATGGGGCTACAGGCTCGCAAGGTGCCGACACGGCGGTTGCCCGACTGGCTGGTCAGAACTGTGGCGCTGTTCAATCCTGTGATCCGGCAGGTGACCGGAGAACTCGGGAATGTGCGTGGGGCCAGTTCCGCCCATGCGCAGGCGCGGCTTGGGTGGACGATGCGTCCGGTGGAGGATTCGATCCTCGATTGCGCGCGGAGCCTGATCGAGCGGGGCGTGGTGAAGGTCTAGATGCCGGCGAACCACTGGTAGCCGGAGTGGTCCTCCCAGTAACCGCCACCGCCGCCGTAGATGCCGGCCAAAGTTTCGACCGCCTCAATCTTCATCACGTACTTGGCCTGCTTGTAGCCGAGTGCGCGTTCGACTCGCAGGCGGATCGGGGCGCCGTGGCCTACGGGCAGGGGCTGGCCATTCATGGTGTGGGCGAGGATCGTTTGCGGGTGGAGAGCATCGATCAGGTCGATGCTTTCGTAATAGGGATTACCTGAGAAGTCGTCTGCACAATGGAAGACAATGTATTGAGCTGATGAGGAAACCTGTGCCTGCCGCAGGAGCAGGGCGAGGGGGACGCCGGTCCATTCGCCGATGGCGCTCCACCCTTCGACGCAATCGTGGCGCGTGATCTGCGTTCGCTGCGGTGCGGCTTTGAGTTGGGCGAGGGTCAGGCTGAACGGGCGGGCGACCTTTCCGCCGATCTCGAGCTTCCAGTCGGCGAACCCATTGGCCATGAGCGCCTGATATTCCGCCGAGGTAGGCATGCGGTTGCCGTTCATGCGGAACTTTGGCGAGATGTCGGCGCGGGTGAACTCAGGTGCCAGCGCGTTGCGGTCTGTTACCAGGCGTTGCCCTGAAAGATTGGCTTTTTCGCCCAGTGTCAGCACCTTGCGCACGGTGGGCGAAGTCGTGATCTTCTCGCAACCGGCCAGCAGCAGGCCGCTTGCGCCAACAAGCGCGGTGCGGCGGGTGAGAATGGTCATGCCTTGTCCTCCCGTGCTGCGGGCAGGCGATACCAGCCCGTGATGATTGAGCGTAGTTCGTTGAAGGGACCCGCCAGCACGACCATGAGGAGATGGATGAAGATGAAGGCTAAAAAGCCTGATGCACAAAGGAAATGTATCGAGCGCGCTGATTGCCTGCCGCCGAAGATGTCCAGCAACCACGGGAACGCGGCGTTGAGCATGGGCGACATCGTCATGCCAGTAAGCACGACCAACGGGATCAGCATGAAGATCACGCCGAGGTAGGCGATCTTCTGCAAGGGGTTGTAGGCCTTTGCCGCTTCGCCAGTGGGAAAACGCAGGCGGGCATGTTCCTTGATGTCATGCCACAGGTGCGAGGGTTTCCATTCTTCACGTGAAAGCGCAAGATCACGTGTCAAATGTTTGGAAATAATTCCATAAATGACAAAAGCGATGATCGAGAGAACGAGCACCCACGCGAAGAAGAAGTGCCATTGGCGACCTTCGGCCAAGCTGTAATAATTGGGAATCGTGACCAGCGGAGGAAACGCCTTTGTCGAATGCTCGGTCAGGCCGAGGAAGCCGGTGGTGTCGATCTGCAAGCTCCCGAGGCGAAGGAAACCCTGCTGGCCTTGGCGCCCGATTTCGAACCATGGGGTTTCGAAGGTGGCACCGTACTTGCCCCAATAGAGCCGCGGATGGGCGTTGAAGATCGTCGCCCCGCTCATCAGCATGACGAAGATCGTGATGGCGTTGACCCAATGCCAGATGCGCACCGGCAGGCGGGTTCGGTAGACGAGCGGGCTGGTTTCCGGGGGGGCGTCATCCTGTGACGTAACGATAGAGCTTGCAGCTTCCACGGCGGGTTTTGCTCCTGTCCTGGCGCGAGAGTGCCACAGTCAGCGCGGGAAGCAAGGGACCTGCAGAGCGATATGACTTATGCGTTGGAGGGATGACCCGCAGGCTGGCGCGCGGCGAGCGCGATCAGGTCTGCGCGGTTGAAGCGGCGCATGCTCGCCTTGGCTATGCAGGAACGCGGGACCGGGCGCATCGCGGCCCATGCGGCCTTGCTGACGAAGCCGAGTTTGCGGGCGTTACTAACGGCGGTGCGGTGGTCCCAGGCGTGCTCGCCAAGGCGGGCGACTTCGCGGGCGATTTCGCCGTAGATGCCAGCGGCAGCGAGGATGGCCCAGCGCTGGCGGCCCTTGAGCCGGGACGCGCCGATGCGGGCGGAGCACTCATGGATCTCGGCGGTTTCGCACATGCGTGCGATCAGGCGAGTGAGCGCGGGGCGGTAGTGCGGTTTCATTTGCTCGCCGGGCGGGATGTCTTCCTCGGAGAGCCAGTCAAGCGGGATGTAGCAACGGTCGGCGGCGTCATCCTCCTCGATATCGCGGGCGATGTTGGCGAGCTGGAAGGCGAGGCCGAGGTCGCAGGCGCGGTCGAGCGTGTCCTCGTCATCGGGCGAGACGCCCATGACCACGGCCATCATCACGCCGACGGCCCCTGCGACGTGCCAGCAGTAGCGCATCAGATCGGCTTCGCTGTGTGGCTGCCATTCGGCGGCGTCGAGGGCGAAACCGTCGATCACGGCGCGGGCCATGTCGAGCGTGAGGCCGGTTTCGCGGGCGACGAGGCCCAAGGCGTCGAATGCCGGGTCTCCGCTCTCCTTGCCGGCAAAGGCCAAGGCGGTCTTCTCGCGCACCAGAGCAAGCCGTTCGTAGGCACCCGCCTGATCGCCGAGCGCGCCGCCGTGGTCTTGCGCGTCGACGATGTCGTCGCAGCGGCGGCACCATGCGTAGAGCAGCCAGACGCGCTCGCGGGTCTCACGGTCGAACAGGTGGCTGGCGAGAGCGAAGCTCTTCGAGCCCTTCAGGATCGACGTGCGGGCGTTAGTAACGAGTGCCTTGCGATCAAGCATGCCGTTACAGATCGTCCGCCTTCATCGCGAAGATCGGCTTGTGTGGGACGTGCGCTGCCATGCGCGCCAGCAGCAGATCAAGGTCCGGCTCGGCAATGATGATCCCGGCGTGGGCTTCACGGATGAAGCCGACGTCGATCATGTGGCGGTTGAAGGCGAGCAGGTGATCGTAGAAGCCGAAGGCGTTGAGCAGGCCCACCGGCTTGGCGTGATAGCCCAGTTGCGCCCAGCTGACCGCTTCCCACAGCTCGTCCATCGTGCCGACGCCGCCGGGGATGGTTAGGAAGCCGTCGGAGAGGTCGGTGAAGGCCTTCTTGCGCTCATGCATGCCGGGGACGACATGAAGTTCGGTGCAGTCCGGGTTGGCGACTTCGCTGTTGACCAGTGCTTCGGGGATTACCCCGATAACCTCGCCACCGGCATCGAGCGCGCCATAGGCGACCGCGCCCATCAGGCCGAGCTTGCCGCCGCCATAGACGACGCCGATGCCGCGCCGGGCGAGTTCGGCGCCGATCTCACGGGCAAGGGTTACGTAACGGGTATCGGCAGGCGAGGCGGAGCCGCAATAGACGGCAAGGCGTTTCAAGCAAGGTCCTCCAGCATCAGCTTCGCGGTGGCCTTGGCTGAGCCGACCACGCCGGGAAGGCCAGCGCCCGGATGGGTGCCGGCGCCGACCAGATACATGTTCGAGATCGTATCGTCACGGTTGTGCGCGCGGAACCATGCGCTCTGCGTGAGCAGCGGTTCGAGGCTGAAGGCGCTGCCGAGATGGGCGGAAAGATCAGCCTTGAAGTCATCCGGGGCGTAGTGGAACTTCGTTACGATACGCGAATGGATGTCCGGGATCAGGCGACGGCCGACTTCGTCCAGCACCCGCTTTTCGAGGATCGGGCCGATCTCGTCCCAATCGACCGGGAGCTTGCCCATGTTGGCGACGGGGACGAGCGCGTAGAACGTGCTCATGCCTTCAGGCGCCACGGACGGATCGGTCACGGTCGGGTGGTGGAGATAGATCGAGAAGTCTTCCGGCAGGACGCCGTGCTTGTAGATGTCGTCCAGCAGGCCCTTGTAGCGCGGGCCGAACAGGATCATGTGGTGCGGGATTCCGGGCCAGGTGCCTTCAACGCCAAAGTGCACGACGAACAAGCCGGGGGAAAATTTCTTTTTGGCAAGAGACTTTGCGCGGCGTTGTGCATGTGGATTGTCAGGCATCAGATCGCGGTAGGAATGGATGATGTCCCCGTTCGAGGCGACTGCGTCGAACTTCGCCGACCAGCCGCTCTTGGTGGTGACGCCGGTTACCCGCGTGCCGAGCGTTTCGATGTGGGTGACCGGATCGCCGATCCGCACTTCGCCGCCGAGGCGCTGGAAGTGGGTGAGCATGCCTTCGATGAGCTTGTTGGTGCCTCCCTTGGTCCACCAGACGCCGCTGTCCTTTTCCAGCTTGTGGATCAGGGCGTAGATCGCGCTGGTGTTCATCGGATTGCCGCCAACGAGCAGCGTGTGGAAGCTGAAGGCCTGGCGCAGGCGCTCGTCCTTCACGTAGCTCGAGACCATCGAATAGACCGAGCGCCATGCCTGATAGCGGGCAAGGGCGGGGGCGGCCTTGATCATGCTGGCGAAATCGAGGAACGGGACCGAGCCGAGCTTGACGTAGCCTTCCTCGTAAACCCCGGCGGAATATCGCAGAAACTCGTCATACCCGGCGACGTCGGCCGGATTGAGCTTGGCGATCTCGGCGCGGAGCTGGGCTTCGTCGTTCGAATAGTCGAAGTTGGTGCCGTCGGGCCAGTTGAGGCGGTAGAACGGCGTTACCGGCATGAGTTCGACGTCTTCGGCCATGTGGTGGCCAGAGAGCGCCCAGAGTTCTTCGAAGCAGGCGGGATCGGTGACAACGGTGGGGCCCGCGTCGAAGGTGAAGCCGTCCTTGACCCAGTGATACGCGCGGCCGCCGGGCTTGTCGCGCGCTTCGATCACGGTGGTTTGGATGCCGCCCGATTGGAGGCGGATGGCGAGGGCAAGACCGCCGAAGCCGGAGCCGATTACGCAAGCGCGCTTCATCGTAAGTTTCCTGAATGCGAGAGGGGTTGGGGGCGGGCGCCCAGCCCGGTCAATACGCCCAGCGCGCGGGTAATTGGCAGCGGTGGCTTGCCAGCAAGGATGCGGGCCTTGTCGAAAACAGTGCTCTTGCCGGCGTAGAACCGCTCGATCAGCCCGTGACTGAGGCTGTAGAAGCGTTCGAGCACGCGGTAGCGCTTGTCCGGCTCAGCGCCTGCAAACAGCAGGGCGGAAAGCTGGCGAAGGTAGGCAGAGTGGGCCCAGTGCTTGCGCGACCAGTCTTCGCTGAACCGGGCGAGGGCTTCGCCGGAAAGGTCCTGCTGGCGGGCGAGGGCGAGGGCGTATTTCACGGCTTCGGGCAGCGAATAGCTGGTGACGGCCTGGAACAGCCCGGCACGTACACCTGCGCGGGCGACCGGGCCACCGCTTGCACGCCAGAACGCTTCGAAATCTCCGCCTGCGACAACGGGGAGGACGCCTTGCTCTTCCTCGAGCACTTCGGCGACCAGCCAGCCCTTCGCGGCGACATAGGCATCGATGCGGGCGCGGATAGCGTCGGCATCAAGGGCGGGGCCATCGGAATAGTAGGTGTCCTCGACGAAGATCTCGTCGACTGCGAAGGGGAGCGAATAGACGAAGCGATAGCCGTCGATCTGCTCGACCGTGGCGTCCTTGACGATGGGGGCGTCGAGACCGTGCGGGGCGGAGAGGCGGAAGCGGCGGCCGACGAATTTCTGCCAGCCGCCGGTAAGGTCCGAGACGCTGCGCAAGCCGCGGGCGTCGATCACCGCGCCAGCCTCAATCCGGGTGCCGTTGGAAAGCGTGACGTTGGTGGAACTGCAGGCGAGTGCCCGGACTCCGGTGAGTATCGCATCATTGCCCAGGCGTTCGCGCACGATCCTGTCGAAGCGGGCGGAATTGATCGAGTAGTAGCTGGTCTTCAGCCGCCGTTCGAAGCGGGGGAAGTGGACGGTGTATTCCGGCCAGGCGGCGATGATCATGCCGTCGAGCAGGTCGCGCCCGGCCTTGCCGACATCGGTGCCGAAGAACGACCAGACGTGGTTGCCGCCGATCTCCTCGCCCTGTTCGACCAGCAGCAGCGACAGTTCGGGATGGGCCCGGCGCAGCGCCAATGCGACGAGGCCGCCGGCAAGGCCGCCACCAAGGATCGCGATGTCACACTGCCGCACTTTCATGGGACAAGCGCTTAGGGCCATGCAGTTGCCGGTGCAACCATGGGCTTGTGACTGTCAGGTTCACCCGTCAGAAAGGGCATGGATTTGAGGGGGAGCGAATGACGGGATTGGTGACGTTGCGGCCAGGGCGCGCAGGCGCGATTGCGGCGCTGGGCGTGGCGCTGGGGATCGTGGTGATCCTGCTGGGGATGCACCGTCCGCCGATCTGCCCGTGCGGGACGATCCGGCTGTGGCAGGGCGTGGTGGAATCGGCCGAGAACAGCCAGCAGATCTCCGACTGGTACAGCTTCAGCCACGTGATCCACGGCTTCCTGTTCTATGGCGCGGCGCATCTGTTGTGGCAGCGGGCGGGGTTCAAGGCGATCTCGCCGACATGGGCGCTGGCGCTGGCGGTGCTGGTCGAAGGATCGTGGGAGATTCTCGAGAACTCGCCAATCATCATCGACCGCTACCGCGCGGTGACGATCTCGTGGGGCTATTCGGGCGACAGCGTGCTGAACTCGTTCTGCGACATGGCCTTCATGGCGCTGGGCTTCGTATTTGCGAGCAGGGCGCCGGCGATGGTGACGGTGGTGATGGCGATCGCCTTCGAGCTGTTCACGCTGGCTATGATCCGCGACAATCTGGCACTCAACGTGCTGATGCTCGCATGGCCGCTCGACGCGGTGCGGGAGTGGCAGGCTGGCGGTTGAGCACGCATGCCCCAAGCGTTTCATTTTCTTGACCGAACGCCTCATGAAAGGGCGCACCCGGTTGCAAGTTGATACCGATCAATGTCACTTTCTAGGACGAGCCGAAAACGGCCGCATATGGCGTCAGACCATGGAGAGGCATGATGAGCGAACAGGCAGCATCGGGCGGCGACTTTGACGTTTTGATCGTCGGCGCAGGCATATCCGGGATAGGCTCGGCATGGCACCTGCAGGAGCAGTGTCCGGGCAAGACTTATGCGATCATCGAGGCCAAGGACACCTTTGGCGGCACGTGGGAAACGCACAAGTATCCCGGCGTGCGTTCGGACTCCGACCTCTATACCTTCGGCTATCGCTTCAAGCCCTGGGTCGGCACGCCGATCGCCAGCGGGCAGGCGATCCTCGACTACATGGGCGAGGTGATCGAGGAAGGCGGGATCGACCGGCACATCCGCTATGGCCACACGATCACGAGCGCGAAGTTTGACAGCAGGACGAACCGCTGGACGCTCGATGCGCGGACGAAGGACGGCGCGACAATCACCTTCACCGCCGGGTTCCTGTGGATGTGCCAGGGCTACTACGACCATCAGGTGCCCTACATTCCCAAGGAGTGGCAGGGTACGCAGGACTTCAAGGGCCTGTTCGTCCACGCCCAGCTATGGGACCCGGCGACCGACGTTGCGGGCAAGCGCGTTCTGGTGATCGGATCGGGGGCGACGGCGGCGACGGTGGTCCCGGCGCTGTGCGATCAGGGCGCCAAGGTGACGATGCTGCAACGCTCGCCCACATGGTTCTACTGCGCACCCAATGTCAGCGAACTGGCCGAGCGGCTGCGCACGATCGGGATCGACGAGCCCACCATCCACCGGGTGGTTCGGCAGGACTACATCCACAACTTCTACGAAATGGACCGCCGCAGCCGGGAAGAGCCCGAGGCCATGGCCGAGGACCTGCGCGCGCTGATCCGCGGCTATGTTGGCGAGGATTTCCAGTTCGAACCGCACTTCACCCCGCGCTATCGCGTGTGGCAGCAGCGGCTTGCGCAACTGCCGGACGGCGATTTGTTCAAGCATGTCGTGGCGGGGAACGCCTCGGTGGTGACCGACACGATCGACCGGTTCACCGACAAGGGCGTGCTGACGAGTTCGGGCGAACTGATCGAGGCGGACATCATCATGGCCTGCACCGGATTCCGGCTGAAGGTTCTGGGCGACATTCCGTTCGAAGTGGACGGCCAGGCGGTCAACTGGGGCGAGACGGTGACCTATCGCGGCATGATGTTCACCGGCGTTCCCAACATGGCCTGGGTCTTCGGCTACTTCCGGGCAAGCTGGACCCTGCGCGTGGACATGATGGCCGATTTCGTCTGTCACCTGCTCAACCACATGGACGCGCGCGGTGCGAAGAAGGTGGAAGTGGCTTTCCGCGACGAGGACGCCGGCATGGAGGTGCTGCCGTGGATCGAGGAGGACAACTTCAATCCCGGCTACTTGATGCGCGACATGGACAAGCTGCCACGGCGCGGGTCCAACGACGTCTGGCGGCACAACCAGAACTACTGGCTGGAGCGCGAGGCGTTTCCGGCGATCGATCTGGACGGGCAGGAGTTCGTCTATGATGGGGTACGGCGGGATGCGCCGCTGGCGGAGGCGGCGGAGTAGGAGCAACGTACCGCTCTGGCAAAGGCGGCGTTATCGGGAGTAATGTTGGTGAGCCTTTGGCTCATCGGATGTCTCTTGCGCGAGACGGCGTCGTGGCTCCTGACCCTGGAAGCGTTTCAGTGCGGCGGCATTGGGGCTGCAGGCGTTTCCTAGAGGATTCCGTGGTCGCGGCAGCGAATGATTCGCTTCGTACCGATGCGGCGGCGTGGGGGATTTCTACTGCCTGTCATTTTTATGACGGAAGCGCTGCGGTGAGCACAAGGGGCGTTCAGGCGCGGGTCACTGCAGAAATCTCCGTATGCTTACGGCACTGAAACTTTCCTTGTAAAAATAACTGCGAACGTCTCGCGGTATTAAGCGATCTGAAAGAAATTTCTCCGCATCCCGCTGTGACCCCAAATATTACTCTATAAGACATATACTTAGACCAAAAACGATCTATCAAACCGTCAGCAAATCACTGCATTCGCCTTGTGTTTTCAGGGTGTTGCGGGATTGCAATTTGTGTTTGATCGCCTGGTTTATAGTCGTTCTCTTCCCACGGTTGACAAGAATTTCAGTCGGAGGTCGTTTCTGACCGGGGTTTCGATGACCGTGATGCTGTCCGCATGTGGCGGCGGCGGTACGAGCGGCAACACTCCGGTCCTGCTGCCTACTCCGACACCGACGCAGCAACCGCAGGCGATTGCAACGCAGTCTGCAGCGAGCATCGACGGGCTCTGGCCTGCACAGGGCTGGACCGGCACTGCCGGATCGGGTTTTGCGTCCGCGCCGACAGATCCGGTCCGGCTGACTGCCAAGCCAGCCATGCGCCTGATTGTTCCGCCGAACCAGGCTTATACGGACAGCGTGCTGGTCGGCGTATCCGCATTTGCCAATGATGGCGGCTCGATGCTGGAGAATCTCGGAATCCGGTCGGTCATCGTTCATTATGAAGGCAACAAGGTCGAGATCGGTCAGCCTTCGTACCAAACGTTCGACGATGCGAACGGCCGACTGGTCAAGTATCTGGGGTGGTGGGTACGGTTGAAGCACGATGGCAGGCATGGTGATGCCAATCTGTTCTTCGAGGCCATTCCACGCGACGCGACAATGCAGAACCGGGTCATGGGCCCCTACCTGTTCATGCCATCGCAGAATTTGCATGATCTTGAGGTGACGATTGCTCCGTCGCAACCGGAGATCGCGGGATCGCGGTACAGTTCCATCCGGAACGCGCTTGCTTACGCCGCCAGCAAGGGGGCTCACCGGCCACGCATCCTGCTGGTAGAACAGCGTGACGATTACACGCTGGAGGCCATAGGAACACGCTACACCAGCGCCAAGGGCTATGCGACGATCGAGGCGAGCGTTCCTGTCACGATCAAGGCTACATCGTACGTTCCCGGCGCGCCGCGAACGGGTTACGACGGATTGCACTTCCGCGGACGCAACATCACCATCGACCATCGCGATATGGAGATCATCCACCAGGAGGGCCGGGGTAACCAGCACTGGTTCGATGGCATGACGATCATGGTGAGCGGCGGGTCGGCATACTGCAATCCGGAAACGCTTGGACCGAAGCCTTATGGCGTCGCCCGCAACAATCCCTGGTTTACCGAGTGTGACATCAGCAGTCTGCCGAACATGGCAGTTGGCGCGAGCCTGGCGCGTGGGTGTAGGCTATCCGACGGACTTGGCGATGCCTTCACCGATGCGCGGTGTGTGATCGGCAATCTGGTCGAGAATTTCGATCAATGCGCGGTTTGGGCAAAGGACGTACCTGCTTTCACCGTTTCCTACAGCGGCGAAGCGGCATCCGCGACGATCGAACTTTCCGATTACTCGGATGCGGCCACGCGGACTTTTACGGCCCGCGTCAACGATGCGGTGGTGAGCACGTTTGAGGTCACCAAGGCTGCTGGTCGCATCACACCTTGTTCGGCGGTGGTGGACTGGCTCAACGGGATTCCCGGCTTTGCCGCCTCGCTTCAGAACAACACCCGCAGGGCGACGATGTGTTCGTTGAACGGTATGAAAGGGACCGCATTCGGGCCGACGAACGTGAAAGGCGTCACTCTGCAAGTTGTTACCATGCTCGATCTGCATGCGGACTTCTGGCAGCATCTCTTCGAGGGCATCGAGGAAAATGTCATCGTCACCGACAACGTCGTGCGTGAGTTTGTGGGGCAATGCTTCTTTGTTTCATCACCCGCACAGGCCCGGGATTTCGTGTTCGTCAACAACAGCTTCGCAGCCAAGAAGGTCTTCGGTCAGTATAGTCGCAAGGACTACATCGCGAGCCAGATCGCGCGATCCGGGCGGAAGTCCCATCTCGTATTCGCCCACAACTCGATGACGCAGGCCTGGGCCTTCAGGACAGAAGACGGGATGGAGATCGACGATTACTGCCTGTTTGCCAATAACGTCGCACCAAGTGTGACCTGGAGAGGGGCGCCGAATGAGCACATCAGAATTGCGAACAATCATCTCTTTGCGATGACTTCACCGCCAGCGGGTGCAAGCGGAACCACGATGGGTGGGACGGAAGATGAGATCTGGCCGAGGGAAGCGGCTGGAGACTTCACACCAGCTGGCGCTCTGCTGTCGTCGCTTAGCCGACCTTGCCTCGCGTGGGATGCAAAGGGGCGCAGAAGAGCGGACCTCGATGTGCCAGGTGCGGTTGCGAGGTGATCAGCGTGGCTGGGACCGGGCAGCGCCTGCCTTTGCCCTGGCGCGCTTGGCTCCCTTGGCGAGTTCCTTTGCCAGAGCACGCTTGTAGTGATCGAAATCGAGCTGGATCGTGTGGCTGCGGGCGGCGTAGTATTGGCCGGTATAGTAGGCTTCCTCCTTTGCGATCACGCGGTGCATTTCGGTGGACGGCGATGGAGCATATGTCCCTGCGAGGTAGGCGGCGACGAGCTTGGACTGTTGTTCGGCGAAGTTGACCAACGTCGGCAGCGGTTGGGCGAGGCCGACGTAGAAGAGGTCGGGCACTTCAGGCTTCATGATGCGCTTGAACAGCGGCGGAGGGCGGTTGTCGGCATCAGCGGTGAGCGCGGGATTGTCGAAGAACGGGAAGCGGATGTCGTAGCCGGTTGCCCATTGCCGAATACCGCTCTAAAAGAACGTCATACCCCGGGGAGCCAGTGTGGCTGAGAGGGGCTGGTCACGCAGCCCGACCCGTCGAACCTGAACCCGTTAGCACGGGCGGAGGGAAGGGCAGTGCCGCAGGCCTCGGCTACGGCACACGCGCTCCCGGACCGTCCACCAGAGGAGCGCTTCAATGGCCGACATCAACTCCAAGCTGGAAATCGGCGTTACCACCGGGCCGATCCGTGGCAGCCGCAAGATCCATGTCGAAAGCCTGCGCTTCCCGGACGTGCGCGTGGCGATGCGCGAGATTTCGCTCGAGCCTTCGAGTGGCGAGCCGCCGGTGCGGGTCTATGACACGTCGGGTCCCTACACCGATACGCGCGTGGCAATCGACATTGCTGCGGGTCTGCCCAAGCTGCGCCGTGACTGGATCCTGGCGCGCGGCGACGTGGAGGAATACGACGGGCGCGAAACGAAGCCCGAGGACAATGGCTTGAAGGGGCCGGATCGTTCGGCAGGCGTGCCGGCATTCCCCAACGTGGTGAAGCGTCCGCTGCGCGCCAAGTCCGGACAGAACGTCAGCCAGATGCACTACGCCCGCAAGGGCATCATTACGCCCGAGATGGAATACGTTGCGATCCGCGAGAACCTTGGTCGCAAGCAGGCCAGGGAAGCGCTGATCCGTGACGGACAGGACTGGGGCGCCTCGATCCCCGATTACGTGACGCCCGAGTTCGTGCGCGACGAAGTGGCGCGCGGCCGCGCGATCATTCCTTCGAACATCAACCACCCCGAGAGCGAGCCGATGGCGATCGGGCGCAATTTCCTGGTGAAGATCAACGCCAATATCGGCAACTCGGCGGTGGCATCGGACGTTGCCAGCGAAGTCGACAAGATGGTCTGGTCGATCCGCTGGGGCGCGGACACCGTGATGGACCTTTCGACGGGCCGCAACATCCACGACACGCGCGAATGGATCCTGCGCAACTCGCCGGTGCCGATCGGTACGGTGCCGATCTACCAGGCGCTGGAGAAGGTCGGCGGCGTGGCCGAAGACCTGACCTGGGAAGTGTTCCGCGATACGCTGATCGAACAGGCCGAGCAGGGCGTCGATTACTTCACGATCCATGCGGGCGTGCGCCTGCCCTACATTCCGCTTGCGGCCAAGCGCATGACCGGCATCGTCAGCCGTGGCGGGTCGATCATGGCCAAGTGGTGCCTGGCGCATCACAAGGAATCGTTCCTCTATGAACGGTTCGACGAGATCACCGAGATCATGAAGGCCTATGACGTGGCCTATTCGCTGGGCGATGGCCTGCGTCCCGGCTCGATCTACGACGCCAACGACGAAGCGCAATTCGCCGAACTCTACACGCTGGGCGAGCTGACCAAGCGGGCGTGGGCGCAGGACGTTCAGGTGATGATCGAAGGCCCCGGCCACGTGCCGATGCACAAGATCAAGGAGAACATGACCAAGCAGCTCGAAGCCTGCGGCGAAGCACCGTTCTACACGCTCGGGCCGCTCGTGACGGACATCGCGCCGGGCTACGATCACATCACCAGCGGCATCGGCGCGGCGCAGATCGGCTGGTACGGCACGGCGATGCTCTGCTACGTCACGCCCAAGGAGCACCTCGGTCTGCCCGATCGCGATGACGTGAAGGTCGGTGTGGTGACGTACAAGCTGGCGGCCCATGCGGCCGACCTTGCCAAGGGGCACCCGGCAGCGCAGGTGCGCGATGATGCGCTGAGCAAGGCGCGCTTCGAGTTCCGCTGGCGCGATCAGTTCAACCTCTCGCTCGATCCCGATACCGCCGAGCAGTACCACGACCAGACGCTTCCGGCGGAGGGTGCCAAGTCGGCGCACTTCTGCTCGATGTGCGGGCCGAAGTTCTGCTCGATGAAGATCAGCCAGGAAGTGCGCGAATTCGCCGCCAAGCAGAACCAGCCGTTCGAAACGTTCGTGGCTGCTGACGAGGCAGAAGCCGAAGCCGGCATGAAGGCCATGAGCGCTAAGTACGACGAGATGGGCCGCGAGCTCTACATCGGCGCAGGCGGGCGTGAGCACGATTGATTATGCCGGCGCGGTTATCTGCGCCGGTCATCACCCCCATGAAGCCGGATCGCCTCGTGCGATCCGGCTTCAGTGCATCTTGGCGTAGAGGATCGCCGCCCACAGCACCAGGTTGAGCACGCCGCCTGCAAGTGTCCAGCGTACGGCGTGATAGAGCAGCCGCGCCTGGGCATCGATCGAACGCACGAAGGTGGCAAAGAGGCGCTGGCGGAGCGCCGTATCTCCTTCCAGCCCATCGGCGTCGAACTCTTCGCCTAGAAGCATCGCGCGCAGGGCCAGCGCGCATGAGATCACGAGCGGCATCAGCGCGGCAAGGTTCGCCAGAACGAAGCCGGGCTGGCTGGGCGCATCAAGCGAGAGGGGTGCGCCGGGGCTGGCCGAAATCGGATGAGTGCCGATGGTGATAAGCAAGGCGTTGAATCCGAGCATCGCACCCAGCCGCACCGAGAGATCAAGGTCGCGATTCTCCAGGAATTCGAGATCGGCGATGAAGCCCGGGTCTGGGGGATCGCAGCGCATGGTCTGGAACGCGCGGAGGCGGGTGCGGAAAGACAAGAATGCCATCGGGCGCAATGTTATTGCACACCCTGCGGACGAGCAAGGTCGCTGCGCTCGCAGAGCAGGCGGGAACATCCCCCGCGCGAGACGATTGCCATCATGACATGGCGCGGCTCATCGTGCCTTTCAGCACATGGGAACGCGCAATGAAAAAGGCCCTCATGATTTCGGCTCTGGCAGCGGCGACGCTGACCGGGGCTTGCACGAGCAATGGCTATTATGACCGGCCGGGATATGCCGACGGTTCGGACGAGTGGGGCTATTACGATCGCGGGTATTCCGACCGCTATGGGCGGTACGACTACAACAACCCTGACCCGCGCTATGGCCGGTATGAGGCGGATCGGTACTACCGCGAGAACGGGCGCTATCGCGAGCGCCAGCTTTCCTACGATGACCGGGTCTATCGAGGGCGCGACGGACGGTACTATTGCCGTCGCTCGGACGGTTCGACCGGGTTGATCATCGGCGGTCTGGGTGGTGCGGCCGCTGGTGCGCTCATCGCAGAGGGCGACAGCAAGCCGCTCGGCGCGATCATCGGTGCAATAGGCGGGGCGGCGATCGGTGCTGCCATTCACAGTGGCAATCGCAACAACCGCGACAACCGCAGTAACGTGCGCTGCCGCTGAATAAAGGGAACGGTGGGCTCCCTTGTGGAGCCCACCTGTCCGTCAGGTGTTCCTGATGTTGTCTAGGCCTGCGACCACGCCGGGCTTTTGCGACGGGTTGGAGGCGTTGAGTTTCTTGGGCTTTTCGGCCTTGGGTTTGCGAGCCTCTCGGTTCGACTTTTTCTGGCTCTTCGCCATTATCGTTCTCCATTCGGGCGGTAGCCCGGGGTCCGGGCTAGGCGCATTGGAGTGCAATAGCGAACTTTAACGTGCGAGGCGGGCCAGCGCTTCGTCCAGAGCAGAGAGGAAGCGGGAGCGGTCTGTCTTCGAAAAAGGGGCGGGGCCGCCGATGATGTCTCCTCCGGCGCGCAGGTCGGCCATGATCGCCCGGGTTGCGATCTGGCTGCCGATGGAACTGGTGGTGAAGGGCTTGCCTGCAGGAGAAAGGACCGTTGCTCCTGCCTTGAGGCTGCGGTCTGCGAGCAGAATGTCGGCGGTGATGACGACGGTCTTTTGGCCGGCTGCCTCGGCAATCCAGTCATCGGCTGCGTCAAACCCGTCGCTGACGACGACGCGGCGGACGAGCGGATGGACGGGGACGCGGAACGGGGAATTGCTGACGACCGTCACCGCAACGTTGCGGCGGTAGGCGACTTTGTAGATTTCTTCCTTCACCGGGCAGGCATCGCCATCGACCAGAATGTGCGGCGTTTCGGGGGGCTCTTCGCTCATGCAGGTGCCATAGCTTCGGGACGCCACGAGGGCCACCATCCGATTACGTTCGCCAAAGCAGGACCGGGGTGCTACAACAGCGCCGCTGACGTCGAATTTTGCGACGGACTTCGGTATTGACTACCACGCTGGCGCTTCGGCCAAGGCGAGGCCTTCGACGACGATTTCCTTTCAATTGACGATTTTGACGCACGGCCCGGCTGCACTTTCGCTGCCGGGCAACAATCGTTCCTGAAAGGACATCCCATGCCAGTAGGCACCGTAAAGTTTTTCAACACCGAAAAGGGCTATGGCTTCATCCAGCCTGACAACGGCGGCGCGGACAGCTTCGTTCACATCTCGGCCGTTCAGGCTGCCGGCATGTCGAGCCTCGATAAGGACCAGCGCCTTAGCTACGAAGTCGAAACCGGCCGCAATGGCAAGGCTTCGGCTGTCAATCTCGCTTCGGCCTGATTGATCGGTACGGATTGCAAGGCTTCAGTCGGCTGAACGGTTTTCAGATCGCATGGCATCTGCCATTGCGCTGGAATGTCTACAGTCGCTGACGCCGAACTTCAGGTCCGCCTCCGCCGCGCCGCGTTCAACCGCGCGCTGGCAGAGGCGGACCTTCCCGTTATCGGGCAGATCCTCGGCCCCGATGCGGTCCTTGTCACCGGTACGGACAGTGCGGTGATTGCCGGGCGCAAGGCCCAGCTTCAGGCCTGGAAGCGCGAATTCAGCGCTCGGCCACGAACCATCTACACCCGCAGCACCGAAACGGTCGTTGCCTCTCCCGTCGAGCCGATTGCCATGGAGCATGGGCGCTGGCGTGGCATTATCGAGGGAACGGAAACCGAACTTGCGTCCGGAACATTTGCGGCCAAATGGCGGCAGTCGGGTGGGCTGTGGGTGCTGGTGGCGGAGATTTTCGTTACGCTGGCCTGACCTAGGCCCCTCGTTCTTTTGCGTAAGGCGCATTTGACGGGTTACCAACCATGAACGGTCATGGTGGTGGCATGCTCATCCGCCCCGCCACATCGAATACGCTGACGCAATGCTGGTACACGCGCATTCATTTGCCGGTCGCGCAAAGGTCGCGCGAGGAAGATGGTGCCCTGCATTCGATCTGTCGGCATTGCCTGCGTCCGATCCGGTCGCATGGGGGCAAATCGTGGCGGCTTGCCGACGGCGTGGATCTTGACGAGCTGGCTGCCCGCTCGACCATTCGCTACATCTGCGTGACCAGCGTTGCCGATGGCATGGTGATCGCGCGTTACCCTGTGGATGGTAGCGCTGATGATGACGCGATTGCGACCAGACTTGAGGAAGTCATCGCGGCGCATGATGCCAAGGCTGTCGGAAGCGGGCTCGATGTGCGCGTCATGGGTGGCCCGCGAGGGTGATCGCCATTTCCACAGGCTCGTCGACCAGTTCAGCGTCTTCATACTGATCGAGGTCGTCCGCAGGCGACAGGTCTGCGTTCGCATCGTCGTCTTCGGCACGAGGGTAAGCTGTTTCAGGCGGGAGCGGTGGCGGTTCGAGCCAGGGCTTCTCCCACGATGCAAGCTGCATGGGCCCGCGGCGGATGATTGGCGCGACCGGGACGGGGATGTTCTCGTACGAGACAGCGGTAATCTCGGGATAGTCGTCGGCCGAGGCCGAAGGATACGATGCAGGAGCCGATACCGCACGGGTTGGCACAAGGTTGGCGCAGGCCAGACCAATCGCGCCGCCTGCGACGAGCAACAGCGCTGCAATCCTGTTCGGCTCCATCGCGTAGTCTCCGACGTTCCCCCGTCATGCAGAGGAAAGCCGGAGCTCGCGGATCAGTTCCCGGTGGCTTTGGCCACTTCGTTTGCGGAGTTGTCCAGGCCGCTGGCGGTAGTTTCCACCGTGCCGCGGACTTTGGCTACCGTCCCGGTGCTGTCGGCCTTTTCGACGTAGTCGGCAGCGCTGTCGACGGCCTTGGCCAGCACAGAGTCCTTCGCCGTGGCGTCAGCTTCGGCCGCCGCAGGGGCAGAACCCCACGGGTCAGTGGGCTTTTTCTCGGGCGTCTGCCCGAATGCAAGAAATCCGATTACCCCGACCACGCAGAGCGCTGGCAACGGGCGGCGCGCAACGGCGCGTGCAATGGCAAACATCCTGTCCTCCCTCAATGTCCGCCAAGGAGTTTAAGGGGAAATCCTTATTGCAGCGTTAGCGACGCGAAAAAGGGCGCCTCCGCGAGGGAAGCGCCCTTTTCGAGACTACCGGTTCAGCGCGAAGCTGGCGCGGTTCACGGGTGAGGCGCTGCTCGCCAACTGGCCCTTACGAGCCAGATTGGTGGGCAGTCCCGTGTTGCGGGGCAGTCAATCGTTGCTGGCAGCGGCCTTGCTCGTGATCTTCTTGACGTCCTTGACGTCGAAGGCGACCGGGCGACCGTTGAAGCGGCCGGTGACCGAGCGCTTGGTGACCTTCAGTTCGAAAGGCACCTTGCCGGCATAGGCAGCACCCTTGAGAACCTTGACGTCGCCCTGCTGTTCGGCGGTGTAGTCGTACTTCACGCCCTGATAGGTGAACGAGCCGGTTTCAGGTTCGGCAGCGAACACGGGGGTGGCGACGAGCACGGCAGCGGCGGCGGCGAGGATAGTCTTGAACATGGCAATGTCTCCTGGAAGATAAGGAAAGATTGCCTTCAGCAGCACCCTTATCTTGTTGCGTTGCAGCATACAAATCGTGTGCAGCGCCGCAATTGTATTTGCCGGAGCCCTGGTTGCATGTTTTGCAATCGTCACTCTTTCGGTTTAGATTCAATATGATGATTTGCTGTGCCGGATTCCGGCCTGCCCAAACATACGTAGTCATGCGCTGAGGTTTGAGTCGGATTGGCGTCTGGCAGTGCACAATCGATGTGCGGGAATCAGCGCTTGCGGACAAACTCTGCGCGCAGGACAAGGCCTTTGATGCCGGGGTACTTGCAGTCGATCTCCTGTGGATCGCCGGTCAGGCGGATCGACTTGATAAGCGTGCCCTGCTTGAGCGTCTGGCCAGCGCCCTTGACCTCGAGATCCTTGATCAGCGTCACCTGATCGCCATCGGCGAGGATGTTGCCAACCGCATCGCGGACTTCGACAGTGCTCTCGGCAGTGCGCTTGGCGGCCAGTTCGGATGCGGGCATCCATTCGCCGCTGTCTTCGTCATAGACGTAATCGTCGTCGCTCATGATCATCTCCTTTGCTGATTGCCGTGGCAGGTCGCGCAGGGATTGACCAGTCCTACAGGGAATCGAGGATCAGCTTTCCGCCGAGCAGGACCATGAGCAGATAGATTATCGTGTAGAAACGTTCCGGGCGCAGGACCTTGACCACGCGAACCGAGACCAGCGTGGTGGCGATCGCCAGCGGGACAAGCAGTGCGGCCGTTATCACGACTTCGTGGGTGAATGCACCCAGCAGAATGTAGCTCGGCACCTTGAGCCAGTTAATCGCGGCAAAGAGGATCGCGTTGGTTCCGGCATATGTGAGGTGCGGCAGCTTGCGCGGCGTGACCCACATCTGGAACGGAGGGCCACCAGCGTGGGCGACCTGGCTGGTGAAGCCCGTCGCCACGCCGAACAGCGCTCCGACCCAACCGGGTGAAGTGGACGCTGCTACGACACGGTTGCCGCGTTCAACCCAGAGGCGGTAGGCGCCGAACAGCAGGGTTATGCCGCCGAGCACGCCCATCAGCGCCTTTTCGTCAATGCTCGCCGCGATGGCCCATCCTGCCGCGACACCAAGGAACGCGCCGGGCAGCATCCAGGCGACAATCCAGCGGTCCCAGGCATGGCGGAACGACCACACGCTGACAACGTCCTGCACGATCAGGATGGGCAGGAGGATTGCTGCGGCTGTCGACGGAGGTAGGACCAGTGCGGCAACCGGCGTTCCCAAGGCGCCAAGGCCCGAGAAGCCGCCTTTGGCCATGCCGACGAGGATGACGGCCGCGACGCAGGCGGCAAGCGTTGCAGGATCGGACAGGAGCATGGGGTCAGCTGGCTCGCTTTTTCCATGGCCACTCGGTGACGCCGCCTGTCCACAAGGCCAGCCACACCAGCAGCGGCTGCGCGAACATGCGAGGCACGTGATAGGCAAGACCCGCACCGTGATCGACCTTGGCCATATCGAGCGCGAAATGGTGGATATTTGCGGGGAAGACGCAGACCGCATAGGCGGCAAGCCCGACAGCGGCGGCGCGGCGCAACGGGGCGGAAAAGGGCTGGGCGAGACCGATGGCCCCGAGAAGTTCGGCGATGCCGGTCCACAGCACGGTGGCTTCGGGAGCAGGCACCCACGCGGGCATGATTGTGAGGAAGGGGGCAGGTGCGACGATATGGATCACGCCCGCCGCAAAGTAGAACAGGGCAAGCACCCAGCGCAGGACCGAGCGGGTCATGCGCCAGGCTCCCACCCCGGTGGGGCCAGAACGAAGCCCGAGAAATCAAAGCCGGGGGCGACAACGCAGGACACGAGAGCGTAGCCGTGCGGCCCCTCGACAGTGGATGCTGCCTGCCATTGGCCTGTCGGGACGACTGCCTGCAAGCTGTGGCTGCTCCTAGGGCCCAGAATGATGGTCCGGGAAGCTGTGCCGGCGTCTGGCGAGAGTTGCAGGGCAACGGGATCTCCGCCTTGCCAGATCCAGATTTCGTCCGCGTCAACCGTATGCCAGTGGGAGCGATCGCCAGTGCCGAGCAGAAAGAGGATGGCCGTGCTGGAAGGGCGTGCACCCGCAGCGGCAGGAGCGCGCCATGTTTCGCGATACCAGCCACCCTCGGGATGGGGCGACAGGCCTAGCTGGGCGATGAGGTCTTGAGCGGCGGACATTGCCGGACGATTGCCGCCGGGCCGGGGCGTGTCAATCACCAGAGCGCAGGATGAAGGGAAAGGGCGGTGGCCGGGACAGAGGTCCAATCTCCCTGGGCGATCACGTCATTGCTTTCCCGCGCGGCACGCCCTTCGGCGAGCGACCAGGTGACGTGCCAGGTTCCGCCGTCCGGGCGCGCAGTCGATCCTGCAATGGCGACAATGAAGGCTTCCACGCCCGATCCATCGTCTGCATGGCCGATGATGAATGCTTCCTCGACAGGCTGCGGAGCTTCCGTGCCGGATACCGACAGGGTGACGTGATCGGCGACGGTACGGGTATAGCGCGGCGGATAGACGGCCAGCAGATCCTCGCGGCATTGGGCATCGAGTTTCCAGCCGACCGTCATATCCATCCACAAGGCTTCAGTGGGCAGACTTCTATTGGGGCGTGGTAAGTGCCCCTGTCACCCAGATCATTGTCAATGCGCCGATCGCCAAGAGCAGGCTGATCAGCAGGACCCAGCGCATCACGTTGAGGCCGGTGCCACCACGCGCTTCCTCGGTGGTGATATGCGTCTCTTCGCCGTGACGTTCCATGGCGTTTCTCCTTCGGTAGAACCGTGCTTGCCGACTCTACGCGCAGAGACGCGCCTCGTTCCGGTCCTGCCCAGATGGACAGGACCGGATCAGATGTTCTCAGGTCTCGATCAGTCGCGCAGCAGTTCGTTGATTCCGGTCTTGCTGCGGGTCTGCGCGTCGACCGTCTTGACGATCACAGCGCAGTAAAGCGAGGGGCCGGGGGTGCCGTCTGGCAGCGGCTTGCCGGGCATCGCACCCGGGACGACTACGGCGTAGGGCGGCACGCGACCGATGTGGACCTCGCCGGTCGCGCGGTCGACGATCTTGGTCGAAGCGCCGAGGTACACGCCCATCGACAGCACTGCGCCTTCGCCGACGATCACGCCCTCGGCCACTTCCGAACGCGCGCCGATGAAAGCGCCGTCCTCAATGATGACCGGGCCTGCCTGCAGCGGTTCGAGCACGCCGCCAATGCCGGCACCGCCCGAGATGTGGACGTTCTTGCCGATTTGGGCGCAGGAGCCGACGGTGGCCCAGGTATCGACCATCGTACCTTCATCGACGAAGGCGCCGATGTTGACGAAGCTCGGCATCAGGACGACGCCCTTGGCGATGTGCGCGCCCTTGCGTGCGACGGCACCGGGGACGACCCGGAAACCTGCATCGCGGAACCGGGCATCGTCCCAGCCGGCGAATTTCGAAGGCACCTTGTCGAAGGCAGGAGCGCCGCCCGAACCGGCCTCGATCACGGCATTGTCGTTCAGACGGAACGAGAGCAGCACGGCCTTCTTGAGCCACTGGTTGACGCGCCATTCTCCGTTCACCTTCTCGGCGGCGCGGGCCTTGCCGCTGTCGAGCAGTTCGAGCGCGGCCTCGACCACCTCGCGCACGGCATCACTGGCCGGGGTGACATTGGCGCGGTCTTCCCAGGCGGCTTCGATGGCAGCCTGCAGCTGTTCAGTCATGGCGTTTCTCCGTGCGGGATCGGTATGGAACAAAATTGCGTGGCGACTAGCCCAGCGATGCCTGATCGGCAAGGCTTGCAATCGTATGATCGAGCCACGCGACCACGTCGTCGGTGACCACGTCAATCGCGGCGTCGTCCTTGGCGCGATCGCCCCAGTCCGTCGCAAGGTCGAGCCAGACCGTCTGCATGCCGAGCGCCTTGGCGGGGGCGAGGTTGCGGGCCATGTCTTCGACGAACACGGAGGTTTCGGGCGTGATGCCGAAGGCTTCGACCATGCTGGTGTAGGCCGAAGGCTCGGGCTTGGGTTTGTAGGCCATTGCATGGATGTCCCACATACCATCGAAGCTGTCTGAAAGATCCAGCGCGGCCAGCACCTTGGCAGCATAGGCATCGTCGCCGTTGGTGAAGAGTATCTTGCGGCCGGGCAGGGCGGCGAGCCTTTCGGAAAGGCGCGGGGCGGCAGCCAGGGGTGCCATGTCGATATCGTGGACGAAGCCGAGGAACTCGTGCGGGTCGGTCGCGTGGTAGTGCATCAGGCCCGACAGCGTGGTGCCGTGATCGTGGAAGTAGAGCTTCTGGACGCGCCGCGCCTCGATCTCGTCACAGCCGAGCAGTTGCTGGATGAACAGGCCCATGCGCAGGTCGATCTGATCGAACAGGCGGGTGGAGGGCGGGTAAAGCGTGTTGTCGAGATCGAAGATCCAGCAATCGACGATTTGGGGGTCGAAGGGCATTTGCGTATTCCAGTCCGGACCTGTGTCATTCGGCATTTACGATGGCGGGGTTATCAGCAAGACTTGAGCAAAGCTACCGAAGCCAAGGTGCGGTGATGTCGAGAATTCGCTGGGTTGGTCATGCCGCGATAGTGTCGCTTGCCGTTGTGCTGACAGGGTGTGGGGGCGGTGGAGGTGTTTCGAGTACGCCGACACCAGTGCCTGCGCCCACTCCAACTCCAACTCCAACTCCGACCCCCGCACCGGTGCCGACGCCAACGCCCAGTGCGACCAGTTTCGATACGGCCGAGTTCCGGCGGTCAGACGGACCTTCGCTGCACGGAGCGGTAACGGCCTGGCAGGCCGGGGCGAACGGCGCGGGGACGACCATTGCAATCGTCGATTCCGGCATCAATACCGCCAATACCGAGTTCGCGGGGCGCATCTCGTCGGCCTCGCGCGACGTGGCAGGCACGCGGGGGCTGTTTAATGCGGATGACGACCATGGCACGCAGGTTGCCCTGACGGCTGCCGCTGCGCGCAACAATTCGGGGATGATGGGCATCGCGTGGAACGCGACGGTGCAGATGTTGCGGGCCGATACGCCGGGCAGCTGCACCGGGAGCGATGGCTGCACATTCTCGGACGAGAACATCGCTGCAGGCATCGACGCGGCGGTGGGCGCGGGAGCGCGGGTGATCAATCTTTCGCTGGGCGGCGATCCAGGCAACGCGACCTTGCGGGCTGCCGTGGGCAGGGCAGCATCGGCGGGCGTGGTCGTGATCGTTTCGGCAGGGAACGAGGGCAAGAGTACGGACCCGGCGGTCGATCCCAACAATCCCGATCCTTTTGCCGTGTCGGTGCTGCAGGCGGGCAGCAGCAATGTGATCGTGGTTGGCTCGGTTAATTCGAGCGGTCTTGCCTCGGACTTCAGCAACAAGGCGGGCGCGTCTGCGGCATCGGTGCTGATGGCACAGGGCGAGGAAATCTGCTGCGTCTATGAGGGCAGCACGATCAAGACGACGACCAATGCGCAAGGGACGTTCGTGACCGTCGTCAACGGGACGAGCTTTGCCGCGCCGCAGGTTTCGGGCGCGGTGGCTTTGCTGGCTCAGGCCTTTCCGAACCTGACCGGAACACAGATCGTCGACCTGCTGCTGCGCACCGCGCGCGATGCAGGGCCGGCGGGGACGGATGCGACATATGGGCGCGGCATTCTCGACATTGCGCGGGCCTTTTCGCCGCAGGGATCGACAGGGCTTGCGGGCACGCAGGTGGCGGTGTCGCTTGACAGCCTTTCTGGCACGAGCAGCGGGGCGATGGGTGACGCACTGACCGGGGCTTCGCTCGGCACAGTGATGCTGGATAGCTACGGCCGGGCCTACAGTCTTGATCTTGCTACGGGTCTTCGGGTTTCACGCCAACGCCTGCCGCTTTATGAGGCGCTTGCAGGGGGGCAACGTCCAGTCACCATCGGGGCACCGGGAGTGTCGATGGCATTCTCCGTGGACCGTCGTTTCGGTGTGGTGCCATTGCGATTGGCAGCGGGCGAGGGGGAACGCGCGCGGGTTCTGGCGACGTCCGCCGTCGCGCGTCTTGGCCGGTCGCTCGATCTTGCGGTCGGATGGAGGATCGCTGCGGACAATCTGGTTTCGCAGCTGCAAGGGCGCGATAACCTGCCGTTCGTCGTGGCGGGCATGAACGATGGCGTTCTTGCACGTCCTGAGACCGCACTGGCCACGCGGTATCGACTGGATGGCCTGGGCCTTGGCAGTGTGGGTCTGACGATTTCCGGTGAGCGCAGCGTCCTGTTGCGCAACGATCCCTTGCGCGAGCGTCGGACGGACTGGATGCGACGGGTCGGTGTGATGATCGACGGTGGAGCGCAGCGCGCTTTTGGCTGGCGCTTCGGCCTCGACCTGATGCGTGAAGACAACACGGTGCTTGGTGCGCGGTTTGCCGATGCGCTGGGAGGAGGCGGTGCAACAACCGCGACAGTATCCACCGCCATCGATTGGAGACCGGCACGAAACATCACGATCGGAGCGTCGGGCAACCTCGGTCTGTCGCGTCTGGACACCGGGGCCGTGGTGCTTTCGGGGTCAAGACTGGTCTCTTCGTCGTGGTCTTTCGATGTCTCCCACCGCGATGTGTTTCGCGATGGCGACAGGTTGGCGTTCCGGCTCGCCCAGCCGATGCGGATCGAGAAGGGCGGGCTGCAACTGAACCTGCCAGTGGTGTGGGACTATGCCACGCAACGCGCAGAGTTCTCCCGGACGCCCCTGTCGTTGGCGCCAAGAGGCCGCGAGCTTGATGCCGAACTGATGTGGGTGACAGCGTTGTGGGGCGGCGATGCCTCGGCCAGCGTGTTCTTCCGCAAGGAGCCGGGGCATTTTGCCGGTGCGGCAGATGATGGCGGGTTTGCGGTGCGGTGGTCGCGGGGGTTCTAGGACTTCGGCACCACATGCCGCAACTTCGCTCCCTCACCATCCTCCAACACGTACACAGTCCCGTCCGGCGCTTGCTCAATCTCGCGGATGCGGTTGCCGAGGTCTATGCGTTCGAGTTCGGTGGCTTTCTCGCCGTCGATCTTCACGCGGACGATGCCGCCTGCACCTAATGCAGCGATCAGGGCCTGGCCTTGCCACTTGGGGAAGGCCTTGCCGGTGTAGAAGATCATGTCGCCCGGCGCGATGACAGGGTTCCAGCTGATGGCGGGCTGGGCGAGGTCGGGGCGGGTCTTGTTGCGGGGGATCGGCTTCCCGTCGTAGTGATCGCCGTCCGACACCAGCGGCCAGCCGTAGTTCTTGCCAGGTTCCACATGGTTGATCTCGTCACCGCCAGCAGGGCCGTGTTCGATGTCCCACAGGCGGCCATCGGGCGAGAAGGTGAGGCCGAGCAGGTTGCGGTGGCCGTAGGACCAGACCTGCGCCGAAACGCCGCCCTTGCTTTCGAACGGGTTGCCGGGGGCAGGGGTGCCGTCAGGCAGCAGGCGGATGACCTTGCCGAGGTTTGCGTTCAGGTCTTGGGCAGGGGTGAATTTCTGCCGCTCGCCCGAGGAGATGAACAGGTATTTGCCGTCGGGTGAGAAGGCGATGCGGTGCGAATAGTGGCCCCGCCCGGTGACCTTGGGGAACTGCCGCCAGATCACGCTTAGGCCTTCGAGGCGGGGGGCATCGCCCATGACCAGCCTGGCCCGCGCAACGACCGCGCCGCGCGTGTCGTTCTGGCCCGCTTCGGCCCAGCTGAGATAGACCATGCCGCTCTGCGCAAAATCGGGCGCGGCGACGACATCGCCGAAGCCACCCTGTCCGCCATAGTCGACGGAGGGGGTGCCCGAGATGTCGACGGTCTTGTCGGTGCCTTCGGTCCAGAGCTTGAGCTTGCCCTTCTTTTCGGTGATCAGCGCCTGATTGGTGCCGGGCAGGAAGGTCATCGCCCAGGGCTCGTCGAAAGTGGCGACGTCGGTCACCGCTAGCCCCGCCTCGTCCGGATCGGCTCCTTGGGCGGAACAGCTTGCGAGGAGCAGGGCGAGAGGCGATAGCGAGCGCAGGATCGGATTCGTCATGCAGCCCACAATGCCTCTGAACGCCAGTTGTGCCACCTCCTTTTCGTCCATGGTCACCATCGGCGTGGACGAGGCGGGGCGTGGGCCTTTGGCGGGGCCGGTGGTGGCGGCGGCGGTGGTGCTGTGCAAGCCGCGACCTTCGGGGCTGGATGACTCCAAGAAGCTGAGCGCGGCGCGTCGGGCGGAACTGGAAGAGAAGATCAAGCGGCGCTGCCGCTGGGCGGTGGGCGTGGTCGAGCCCGAGGAGATCGACCGGCTCAACATCTTCGGCGCGACGATGCTGGCAATGACGCTTGCCGTGCAGGCGCTGTGCGAACAGATCACGCACGACGAGGCCGTGGGCGAGGTGCTGGTAGACGGCAACCTGACACCGCACGGGCGACGACCGGAGTGGTGCTGGCCCGCGCGACCGATCGTTGGCGGGGACGCGCTGGAGCCCTGCATCTCGGCGGCCTCGATCATCGCCAAGGAGCACCGCGACCGGATCATGCGCGAGGCGGCGCTGGCGCATCCGCATTATGGCTGGGAGCGCAATGCCGGGTATGGCACGCCCGAGCATCTGGCGGCCCTGCGCGAGCATGGACCGACCCCGCTGCACCGTCGCAGTTTCGCTCCGGTGGCGCAGTTGCAGTTGCTCTGACGAAAAAATTTGCCGGTGAGTCCGTACAGGCACACCACTAGATGTTGAGTCCGGGTGGCATCACGAGACTCAACATGTCGAAATAGACTCGTTTCGTTCTCATCCCGCACCCCACGCGACTCGCCGTATTCCGGCGAGTCGCGGCTTGACGGCGAGTCCGTGATGACTCAAACGGTGCCCTTATCCACAAGGGGTCAGGGACTAGATATGGCAGTTGCAGTCAAGGAACGGGCGAAGGCTCTGCGCGCGGCACCGGCAAAGGTGCTGAAGGCGGATGTTGCGCTGCCGGTGAACCAGATCCTGCGTGGTGACTGCATTTCGGAAATGCGCAAGCTGCCCGATGCCTCGATCGACATGATCTTTGCCGATCCGCCCTACAACCTGCAACTTGGCGGCGATCTAGCGCGCCCCGATGGCAGTCATGTTGATGCAGTGACCAACGACTGGGACAAGTTCTCCAGCTTTGCCGTCTATGACCAGTTCACCCGCGAGTGGCTGACCGAGGCCCGCCGGTTGCTCAAGCCCGATGGCTCGATCTGGGTGATCGGCAGCTACCACAACATTTTCCGCGTCGGCACGATCCTGCAGGATCTGGGGTTCTGGATCCTCAACGACATCATCTGGCGTAAGGCCAACCCGATGCCCAACTTCAAGGGCACGCGCTTCACCAACGCGCACGAGACGCTGATCTGGGCGTCGAAGAGCGAGAAGTCGAAATACACATTCAACTATCGCGCGATGAAGACGCTGAACGACGAGCTGCAGATGCGTTCGGACTGGGTGCTGCCGATCTGCTCCGGCCCCGAACGCCTCCGCCGCAACGGCACCAAGGCGCACCCCACGCAGAAGCCCGAGGCGCTACTCTATCGCGTGATGCTGGCGACGACGAACAAGGGCGACGTGGTGCTCGATCCATTCTTCGGCACCGGCACGACAGGTGCTGTGGCCAAGCGCCTCGGCCGTGACTGGATCGGCTGCGAGCGCGAGGACGACTACATTGAGGTCGCTCTGGAGCGCATCGAGCTGGCACTGCCGCTGGACGAGTCCTCGCTGGTGACGATGCAGTCGAAGCGCTCTGCTCCCAAGGTCGCCTTCGGGGCGCTGGTGGAGAGCGGTTATCTGGCTCCCGGCACGCGTCTGACGGCGAAGAAGGGTCGTTTCACCGCGACCGTCCGCGCCGATGGTTCGCTGCAGGCCGATGCCGAGATCGGTTCGATCCACGGCCTTGGCGCCAAGCTGCAGGGCGCGCCTTCGTGCAATGGCTGGACGTTCTGGCATGTGGAGCATGAAGGCGAGGTCAAGCCCATCGATGCGCTCCGGCAGTTGTATCTGCTGGCGGTGGAAGACTGACAGCTTGAATAACCTGCGTGCCCCCGCGTAGGCGGGGGCCTTGGTGTTCTGGCGGAGCCTGTCGTGCAAGACCGCACGAGGTCCCCGCCTTCGCGGGGACGCAGTTATGAAGGTTTACATTCGGCCTATTGCCCTCGCTGACAGTCCGCAGTCGGAGGAGGGTGAGGCGATCCGGCTCGGCGGAGGGCTGGTCTATGCAAGTCGCTTTGCGCTGATCGTGCGCGATGGCGGGAAGGTCGTTTCACGGCACCGCTTCGGGACGGCTGATGTTCAGACGAGCATTGCAGGTTTGCCCGATGCTCTGGCGACTGAAGCAACAGACCAATGGGAAAATCTGAAGCGCACACATGCGCCCATCGCATGTGGCCAGCGGATGTTGCGGCTCGATCAGCCGCAGATCATGGGCATCCTCAATGTCACGCCCGACAGCTTTTCCGATGGCGGCAAGTTTCTCGACAAGCCCGATGCGGCGCTTGAGCATGCCCATGCCATGCTCTCGGCAGGGGCTGGCCTGATCGACGTCGGCGGGGAATCCACCCGTCCAGGCGCGGCGGCGGTGTGGGAAGGGGACGAGGTCAAGCGCGTCGTCCCGGTGATCGAGCAACTGGCTGCGGCAGGCGCGGCGATTTCGATCGACAGCCGTAGATCGAGCGTGATCGAAGCTGCGCTCGCGGCGGGAGCGCATATCGTCAACGACGTTTCGGCTATGAGGCACGATCCGAGAACGGCGGAGATCGTTGCCCGGTCGGGCGCGCCGGTGGTTCTGATGCATGCGCCGGGTGCCGATGGCGATCTCCATGCGGATGGGGACTATGGCGATGTCGTGCTCGACGTATTCGACGCCCTGCGTGAACGGCGCGATGCGGCGATGGCGGCGGGGATTGCGCGTGACAGGATCCTGCTCGATCCGGGCATCGGCTTTGGCAAGTCGCTGGCCGATAACCTCGCGCTGATAAATGCGCTGCCGCTGTTCCATGCGCTGGGCCAACCGATCCTGTTCGGGGCTAGCCGCAAGCGGATGATCGGGGCGCTTTCCAACGAAGCGCTCGCACATCAGCGGATGCCGGGATCGCTCATGCTCGCGCTCAAGGCGATGGACGCCGGGTGCCAGATGGTGCGCGTTCACGATGTGGCCGAGACCGTGCAGGCCTTCCATGTCTGGCGTGGGCTGCGTGATGCGGCGCTGACCGACTTCAGCCAGTTGGCCTAGAGCGAGACGCCACCGTCGGTTACGAGGCAGGTGCCGGTGATGGTGGCGGCGGCCTCGGAAAGGAGAAATCCGATCTGCGCGGCGACCTCATCGGCGCTGGCGAACCGGCCGAGAGGCGTCGCATCTTTCGCCATGGCAGCAAGGGCCTCGGCTCGGCCTCCGTGCTGTTCGACGAGGCCAGCAAACCACTCGGCGCGGTCCCATATTCCCGTGTCGACGCCGCCCGGAGCAATCGCGTTGACGCGTACGCCGTACTTCGCGGCCTCCGCTGCGGCGACCTTGGCAAGCTGGATGGTTGCCGCTTTCGACGCGGAATAGGCTGCCGTACCTGCAGCCGCCTTGATGCCTGAGACCGAGGCGGTCAACACGACCGAGCCGCTTGACGCCTTCTTCATGGCTCGCAGGGCCGTGCGCAACGACAGGAACATGCCGTCAAGGTTGACCGCCATGGTCTTGCGCCAGCTGGCGATGTCGAGATCGGTGATGTCGCCGTTGGTGGCGATCCCTGCATTCAGGACGGCATAATCGAGGCGGGTAAGCTCGCGCTCCAGCAGTTTCCACAAAGCGGGGTCCGATACGTCGCCGCCAAGCGGGCGGATCTTGCAGGACAGGCCGAGCTGGTCGAGCGCAGGACGGTCAAGATCTACCAGCACCAGTTCCTGGATACCGTGCGCATCGAGCCAGCGCGCCGTTGCAGCGCCGATGCCCGAGGCAGCGCCGGTGACAAGTGCGGTGCGTCCTGCAAATTCTGAATGGGATTGCATGGCGCAAGGCTAGCGCCAATCAGGCGGCGTTGTCGATGCCCAGTTCCGAAAGCTTGCGGTAAAGGGTGGAGCGCCCGATGCCGAGCCTGCGCGCGACTTCCGTCATGCGCCCGCGATAGTGGCCGATGGCGAGGCGGATCACGTCGGCTTCGATGTCTTCCAACGGGCGAAGGTTGCCGTCGGGTGCAAAAAGCGTGATGCCTGCTCCGTCGGTAACGGCAGGAGCGCGCCTGCTGCTTTCGCCGATCATGTTCGAAAGGCTCGGGAAGTCCTGTGCGGTCAGAGCCTCGCCATCGCAAAACACCGCTGCGCGGAACAGCGTGGCCTGCAATTGGCGAACGTTGCCCGGCCAGTCGTAGGCTGAGAGGAGTGCGAGGGCGCCATCCGTGATGCCCAGTGGCCTGAGGCCCGGCTGTTCGCCGATGCGCGTGAGGAAATGGCGGGCCAGCGCCGGTATGTCTGCCGAACGTTCGCGTAGCGACGGGAGCGTAACCTGGGTCTGTGACAGCAGCGTGTGAAGTTCGGCGCGGAAATCTCCAGTCTCCACCAGATCGCGCAGGCCGCTGTTGGCGCAGGCAATTATTCGAACGTCGACACGGAAGGAATGACGCGCGCCGATGGGCTGGACGTCGCTGCGTTCGAGGAAACGGACGAGCCGGTCCTGCACGTTGTCGGGCAGCCGGTCGACCTCGTCGATGACGAGCGTGCCGCCATCGGCGTGCTGCAGAAGGCCGACGTGGCGCTCGAAGGCTCCGGCGAACGCGCCCTTTTCATGGCCGAACAGGGCAGACTCGAGTTGGTTGGCAGGCATGCCGCCGATATTGATCGTGCGCAGCGCCGTACGGCTGCGCGGGCTCGCCGCGTGCATGGCGCGAACGAGCATTTCCTTGCCAGTGCCGCTCTCGCCTTCGATCAGCACGTGCCCATGGGTGCGCGCGGCCTTCGCCGCCACGGCCAGCGCGGCACGGAAGGCGGGCGCGGCGCCGATCATCGAATCGAAGTCGAGCGGAGCGCCGAACTTCTCGGTCAGCGGCTGCAACTCGCTCGCGTCTGTTTCACGCGAGGTGGCGCTGCGCAGGGCCTGCAACAGGCGTTCTGGCGCAACGGGCTTGATCAGATAGTCGGTTGCGCCTGCACGCATGGCTTCAACCGCCAGCAGCGGCGAGGCGCTGGTGGTGAGCATCAGGATCGGAAGCGCAGGGCGGCGGGCCTTGAGTTCGGCGATGAGGGCGCAGGCGTCGTCACCCGGAACCCACTGGTCGAGAATGATCGCGCCGAGTTGCATCCCCTGGCGCGTGCCGAGCGTGGCGATCGCGCTTTCCGAGTCGCGGGCGATGATCGTGCGCCAACCCTCCCGCGATGCCAGGGCCGAAATCAGGCGGCACTGGGCAGGTTCGTCGTCGATCAGCATGAGAAGGCGCTGTTCGGGCTCGTGCATGACCTAGTACTTTGACTCCCCCGCATTTGCGTCAGGAGCAAAGCAGTAGCCCGATTGGGTAAAGAGGCGATTAAGCGCGATGGTACGCTCCGCACTTGAGCAGCGGGCTGCCCATCGCTAGAGCATGCGCGTCGCGCCACCGTGGCGCATGGATTTGGGGAAGAAAATGGCTCCTGCAAATGACATCAAGGCCGCCAAGGCGACCTACAGCGGTTTCGTGAATCTGGTGAAGTGGGCCACGCCTGCAATCTGCGCGCTGGTCTTCGTGATCATCCTGGTGATCCAGTAAAAGCGCCGTGGCGGGGGCAATGAAGATCGCCGTCCTTCGGGAACGGGCGACAGGGGAGACCAGGGTTTCGGCATCGCCGGAGACCGTGAAGAAGTTCATTGCTCTGGGCGCGAAGGTCGCCGTGGAGAGCGGAGCGGGCATTACGGCCTCGATCTCCGACGACGAGTACCGCGCGGCAGGTGCCGAAGTTGCGGACAATGTGGTGCAGGGCGCGGACATCGTGCTCGGCGTGCAGGGTCCGGAACCGGAATTGCTGGCGGGCGCTAACGCTGGTGCGTGGATCGTTGCGGGCCTCGACCCGTTCGGGAAGCGCGCGCGCGTCGATGCCTATGCTGCCGCGGGTTATGAAGCCCTCGCCATGGAATTCATGCCGCGCATCACGCGTGCGCAGTCCATGGATATTCTGTCCTCGCAGTCCAACCTTGCCGGCTACAAGGCTGTGCTGGTCGCTGCGAACCTCTATGGCCGGGCCTTCCCGATGATGATGACGGCGGCAGGCACGGTCTCTGCTGCCAAGGCTTTCGTCATGGGCGTGGGCGTTGCCGGGCTTCAGGCCATCGCCACCGCCCGCCGCCTCGGCGCGCAGGTTTCGGCGACGGACGTGCGTTCGGCCACCAAGGAGCAGATCCAGTCGCTCGGCGCCAAGCCGATCTTCGTGGAGAACGTGGCCGGCATCGAAGGCGAGGGCGCCGGTGGCTATGCCACGGAGATGAGCGAGGAATACCAGAAGGCGCAAGCCGAACTGGTCAGCGCGCATATCGCCAAGCAGGACATCGTCATCACCACCGCGCTGATCCCGGGCCGCGCCGCGCCGCGCCTGATCTCCGACGCGCAGATCGCCACGATGAAGCCCGGTTCGGTCATTTTCGACCTTGCCGTGGCGCAGGGCGGCAACGTCGAAGGTTCGGTGCCCGATCAGGTGGTCGAGAAGCACGGCGTGAAGATCGTCGGCTATTCGAACACGCCCGCGCACCTGCCGGCCGATGCCTCGGCGCTGTTCAGCCGCAACCTGTACAATTTCCTCTCGGCCTTCTGGGACAAGGAGCAGGGCAAGCCCGTGCTCGACGAGGAAATCGGCAACGCCATCCGCCTGACGCAGGGCGGCAAGGTGGTCAACGAACGTCTGCTCGGCTGAGGGGGCCTGACATGGACTTCATATCGATCCTGAGCATTTTCGTGCTCGCCTGCTTTGTCGGGTACTACGTCGTCTGGTCGGTCACGCCGGCCCTGCATACGCCGCTTATGGCGGTGACCAATGCGATTTCGTCGGTCATCGTGGTTGGCGCGCTGGTCGCATCGGCTGCTGCGGGTAGCCCGTCTGCCAAGTGGCTGGGGCTGGGCGCGGTGGTGCTGGCTTCGGTCAACATCTTCGGCGGGTTCGCCGTGACGGCGCGCATGCTCGCGATGTACAAGAAGAAGGAGAAGAAGTGATGGAACACGTCGCTGTCTCTCCCTGGGTGGCGCTGGCCTATCTGGTCTCGGGCGTCCTGTTCATCCTCGCGCTGCGAGGGCTTTCCAGCCCCGCGACGAGCCGTGCGGGCAATCGCTATGGCATGATCGGCATGACCATCGCGGTCGCCACCACGCTGCTCACCCACTCGATCGCCAGCCTTCCCGAGATCATCGTGGCGCTGGCCATTGGTGGCGGCATCGGCTTCGTCATCGCGCGCAAGATCGCGATGACCGACATGCCGCAGCTGGTCGCCGCGTTCCACTCGCTGGTCGGCCTTGCCGCGGTGCTGGTGGGCCTTGCGGCCTACCTGAACCCGGACGCCTTCGGGATCATGCTGCCTGATGGTCAGATCAACCCGGTCAGCCGCATCGAGCTTGGCCTCGGCATCGCCATCGGTGCGATCACGTTCTCGGGCTCGGTCATCGCGTTCCTCAAGCTTGCGGGCAAGATGAGCGGATCGCCGATTCTGCTGCCGGGGCGCCATGTTCTGAATCTCGGCACGCTGATCGCAATCATCGGGCTGGTGGCATATTTCACGCAGGACCAGTCGGCCTGGGTGATCGCCACGATCACGGTGCTCTCGTTCATCATCGGCTTCCTGCTGATCATCCCGATCGGCGGCGCGGACATGCCGGTGGTCGTCTCGATGCTCAACTCGTATTCGGGCTGGGCCGCGGCGGCGATGGGCTTCACGCTGCACAACACCGCCATGATCGTGACCGGCGCGCTGGTCGGTTCCTCGGGTGCGATCCTCTCGTACATCATGTGCAAGGCGATGAATCGCGGCTTCCTTGCCGTGATCGCAGGCGGCTTCGGTGCAGAAGCCTCTGCCGGTGGCGGTGCTGCGAAGGAACAGCGTCCGTGGAAGCGCGGCTCGGCTGAAGACGCAGCCTACATGATGAAGGAAGCCGAGAACGTCATCATCATCCCGGGCTATGGCATGGCCGTGTCCCAGGCGCAGCACGCGCTGCGCGAGATGGGCGACGTGCTCAAGAAGGCAGGCGTCAACGTCAAGTACGCCATCCACCCGGTCGCCGGCCGCATGCCCGGGCACATGAACGTGCTGCTGGCCGAAGCCAACGTGCCTTACGATGAAGTGTTCGAGCTGGAAGACATCAACAGCGAGTTCGCGCAGGCTGACGTGGCCTTCATCATCGGCGCGAACGACGTGGTCAACCCTGCAGCAAAGACGGACAAGTCCTCGCCGATCTACGGGATGCCCGTGTTCGATGTGGACAAGGCCAAGACGATCTTCTTCGTCAAGCGCTCGATGGGCGGCGTGGGCTATGCAGGCGTCGACAACGACGTGTTCTACATGGACCAGACGATGATGCTTCTGGCCGATGCCAAGAAGATGGTCGAGGACATCGTCAAGGCGCTGGCACACTGATGCGCAACGCCATCACCGTCATAGCGATTGCCTTGACGGTGGCGGCCTGCGCACCTTCGAAACTGGCTTATGGAAAGGTCCGCTCGGCTCTGGTCGATGCGGGCCTTTCCGATTCCAACGCTTCGTGCATGGCGGAGCGGATGACCGACCGGTTGAGCATTGGTCAGTTGAGGCGGCTGCAGTCGCTGCAGGGGCCGAAGCGCGGGCTTGCCGACTATGTTGCGACAGTGAAACGTCTCGGTGATGCCGAACTGCTCGGCGTAGCTACAAGCGCTGCAGCGCTCTGTGCAAGCGGTCTGGCGCCAGAGAAGAAGCGTTAGCGGTCTGGACCTCCCGCGCGGCCTTTCGTAAGGCCGGTGCAAGCAGGGGCCTGTCATCCAAGCCCGGGGAGTTATCGTTTTGCGCAAGATCGGCCTTATCGGCGGCATGAGCTGGGTTTCGACCCGCACCTACTACGAAGACATCAACCAGCTGGTTCAGGCGCGCACCACCAAGGTGGCAAGCGCGCCGCTGCTGATCGAAAGCCTCGACTTTACCCACCTTATCCGCCTTTCCACGCCCGAGCAGTGGGCCCACGCGGCAGACGTGCTTGCCGACAGTGCCCGCAGGCTCGAGCAGGCGGGGGCCACGGCGCTGCTGATCGGCGCCAATTCGATGCACAAGGTCTATGACAAGGTGGCCGAGGCGGTTTCGGTGCCGGTGATCCACATCGCTGACGCTGTGGGCGCAAAGATGAAGGATGCTGGCGTCACCAACGCCACGCTGCTGGGCACGCGCAACGTGGTGATGGAGAGCTTCTATCGCAAGCGCCTGATCGCTCATGGCGTGAGCCTGCTTCCCCCGGTGGTCGAAGAAGTCGAGGCGATGGACGCGATCATCTATGACGAGCTGATGCAGGGTAAAGCTTCGCGCGCGGCGGAGCGTACGTTCAAGACCATGCTGACCAACATGGGCCAGCGGGGCGCGCAGGCCGCGGTGCTGGCCTGCACCGAGCTCGACATGGTGATCGACGTCGATGCCAACGTCCTGCCGATCTTCGATGGCACCCGCATCCACGCGCAGGCGGCGGTCGACTGGATCCTCGGTTGAACGCAGCGTGATCGAGCGCCGCGCATCTTACGCCAGCGATCCTGCGCGCACGCGTGGGCGCGAGTTCGGGCTGGACGACAAGGCCTCTCGCGGGCCGCGCAGCGCGTTCCAGCGGGACCGCGACCGGATCATCCATTCGATTGCGTTCCGCCGCCTTCGCCACAAGACGCAGGTGTTCATCGCGCCTGATGGTGACCATTACCGGGTGCGGCTGACGCATAGCCTTGAAGTGGCCCAGATCGGCCGGGTGATCGCCCGCGCGCTGGGGCTGGACGAAGACCTGACCGAGGCGCTGTGCCTTGCGCACGATATCGGTCATCCGCCGTTCGGTCATGCCGGAGAGGATGCTCTGGAGGAGGCGATGGCCGGGGCAGGTGGCTTTGACCACAACGCCAATACCTTGCGCGTGCTGATGCGGCTCGAAAGCCCATATTGCGGGCACGAGGGCCTGAATCTCTCGTGGGAGACGCTGGAGGGTCTGGCCAAGCACAACGGGCCGATCATCAAGCCGACCTGGGCGCTCGAAGAGCTGGACGCCGCGTTTCCGCTTGATCTGAAGTCCTTTGCCTCGCTCGAGGCACAGGTTGCGGCGATCTCGGACGATATAGCCTACGACAATCATGATATCGACGATGGGTTGAGGGCTGGGTTTCTCTGCCTCGACCAGTTGCTCGAACTGCCCTCGCTGGCAGAGCAGTGGCGCGTGATCGAGCGTCGGTTTCCCGATGCACCGCAGGACCGTCTGTTGCGCGAACTGGTGCGCGGGCAGATCGGGCGCATGGTCAACGACGTGATTGCCAAGGCACAGGCCAACATTGCGGAAACGGGCGTCGTAAGTGTCGAGGACGTGCGCGCGGCGGGGCGTCCGCTGGCGACCTTCTCACCTGCGATGAGTGAGGAAGAGCGGGCGCTGAAGCAATTCATGTATGACCGGCTCTATCTGCACGAGGAGCAGTGCCAGACCGCAGATCGCGCGCGCGGGGTGATTGCGGCGCTGTTCAAGGCCTATGCCGAGGACCCCGCACAAATGCCTGACAGCTGGCGGGCTTCGCTGCCTGAAACGGAACCTTCGCGGACGCGGCACATCGCCGATTTCATCTCGGGCATGACCGACCGTTATGCGATCGACAGTTATGCCAGGCTGTTCGGCCAGGCACCGGAGGGATTGCGCAATGTCTGAGCAGACCCGCGTAGTGCTCGTGGGAGCGACGGGATTGATCGGTCGTGCGGTGATGGCCGAGGCTGTCGGGCACTCCGACATCCATCTCGTCGCTGTTGCGCGTCGCGAAGTCCCTTTGCCGCCGGGCGCGCGCATGGAGATGCTGCTGTCCGATACCGACCATTGGCCTGATGCCATAGCCGCCGGACGCCCACATGCCGTGGTCATTGCGCTTGGCACCACGATCAAGGCCGTGGGAGGCGACCGCCAGGCCTTTCGTGCCGTGGACCATGACCTCGTGCTCGACTGCGCGGCGGCGGCCAAGGCGGCAGGCGCACGACAATTGATCGTCGTGTCTTCGATTGGCGCACAGTTCTCGTCGAAGAACTTCTATCTTTCGGTCAAGGGCGAGGTCGAGGACAAGCTGGCCAAGCTGCATTTCGAGCGGCTCGACATCATCCGGCCGGGGCTGCTGCGCGGCAAGCGTGATGGTACGCCAAGACTAGCGGAAAAGATCGGGATGATGCTCAGCCCGCTGATCGATCTTTTGATGCAGGGCGCGTTGCGCAAATATCGCTCCGCCAAGGCCAGTGACGTGGCGAAAGTGATCCTGAAGCTGGCCGGTACGAAGCAGCATGGGCGGTTGGTGTACCAACACGACGAGATGCGGCGCATCCTGCGCCGGGGATAAGCTTGTCTCAGTCCGGTTGACTTCACGCTGCACTGCAGCGATGAGGAAGCGTCGCTGATCGCGCGGGAGAGTTCTCTCGATTCGTTCAGGATCGAGAGACGCCGAAGGAGCAACCGCCCCGGAATCTCTCAGGCAAATGGACCGCGTTGGTCGACAGCGACACTCTGGAAAGAGTCACTTCCCGGAAAGGGAAGGGCCGCCGAAGGGGTAACCCCAACCAAACCCGTCTGGAGAGGCGGGCGGGGGAAAGCTCTCAGGTTTCCGTGACAGAGGGGGCGCCGCATGGCGTCTGAACTGCACGGGAATGATATTTGTGAGCGACACATACAATAACTCGGGCGAAATTCACGGAAGTGAAGAAGCGGACAGCGAACCTGCTGGCCCGCTGACCCTGCCGCTCGACCAGTGGCACCGTGCGCGCGGTGGCCGAATGGTCGATTTCGCGCGTTACTGGATGCCGGTCCAGTTCGAAGGGATCATCGCCGAACACCTCTGGATCCGCGAAAGCGCCGGTTTCTTCGACGTTTCGCACATGGGCCAGCTTTACGTTTCGGGCGATGGCGCTGAGGCGGCGCTTGAAGCCGTGCTGCCTATCGACCTTTCGACCCTGCCCGTGGGCGGCGTGCGCTACTCGCTGCTGCTGAACGCAGAGGGCGGCATACTCGATGACCTGATGGTCACGCGCTGGGGCACAGGCTTCTACCTCGTCGTCAATGGCGCGACCAAGTGGGACGATATCGCCCACTTGCGCGAGCATCTCCCTGACGCCGTAACGCTCACCCACCTTGATGACAGCGCCCTGTTTGCCCTGCAGGGTCCGAAGGCGTTCGAAGCACTTGAGCCGCTGGTGACCGGTGAATATTCGCTTGCGGCACTGACCTTCATGCGCGGCGGTCAATTCAAGTTGGGCGGCGTCGATGCCTGGATCAGCCGCTCGGGCTATACTGGCGAAGATGGCTTCGAGATCGCGGTTCCGGCGGAAAACGCGGTCGAACTGGCCGACTTGATTTGCGGACAGCCGCAAGTGAAGCCCATCGGCCTTGGCGCGCGCGACAGCCTGCGGCTTGAGGCCGGGCTGCCGCTTTACGGTCACGACATGACCGAGACGGTCGATCCGGTCAGCGCCGACCTGCTTTTCGGCATCAACAGGCGGCGCCGCAACAAAGGCGGCTTTATCGGCGCGGACAAGGTCCTGCCGCTGATCGCCAGTGGCGCGCCCACGCGCCGCGTCGGCCTCGCCATCGAAGGCCGCATGGCTGCGCGCGAAGGGGCCAAGGTACTGTCGGGCGATGCCGAAGTCGGCTTCGTCACTTCGGGCGGTTTCTCGCCCAGCCTCGAGCGGCCCATCGCCATGGCCTATGTGCTGGTCGATCTCGCTACTCCCGGAACCCCGCTTTCCATCGACGTTCGCGGACGCAAGCTCGCAGCCAGCGTCGTGCCCATGCCTTTCGTCCCCCATCGCTACCATCGCAAAGGAGCCGCCTGATGACCCGCTATTTCACCAAGGACCACGAATGGATCGCGGTCGAGGGCGATGAGGCGACGGTCGGGATCACCGACTATGCCCAGAGCCAGTTGGGCGACATCACCTTCGTCGAGTTGCCGGGCGAAGGCAGCGAAGTCGGCAAGGGCGACAGCGCCTCGGTGGTCGACAGCGTCAAGGCTGCGTCGGACGTCTATGCGCCGGTTTCGGGCAAAGTCACGGTCGCCAATGGCGCGCTGGAAGATCAGCCTGAACTGGTGAATTCCGACCCCGAGGGTGAGGGCTGGCTCTGGAAGATGACCCTATCCGATGCCGCCGAACTCGATGGCCTGATGGATGAGGCCTCGTACCAGGCCTACGTCGCGGAGCTCTGATCCTATGCGCTATCTTCCCCTGACCGACGCTGACCGGAGCGCGATGCTCTCGGTCATCGGCGCAGGCTCGATCGACGAACTGTTCGCCGACGTGCCCGCCGAAGCCCGCCTGTCCGCCCCCATTGCGGGCCTGCCGTACCACGCCAGCGAGATGGCTGTAGAGCGCCACATGGCGCGGCTTTCGGCGAACAACACCACCGCCGGATCGGTGCCGTTCTTCCTCGGCGCGGGCGCCTATCGCCATCATGTGCCGGCGACGGTCGATCACATGATCCAGCGCGGCGAGTTCCTGACGGCTTACACGCCCTATCAGCCGGAAATCGCACAAGGCACGCTGCAGGTCCTGTTCGAATTCCAGACGCAGGTTGCCCGCCTGTTCGGCACCGACGTGGCCAACGCCTCGCTCTATGACGGCTCGACCGCGTGCTGGGAAGCCATTGCCATGGCGGGCCGCATCACCAAGCGGGGCAAGGCCGTGCTCTCGGGCGGCGTGCATCCGCACTATGTCGAAACCGCGCGGACGATGGCGAAGTTCACCGGTGATGTGCTCGACACCAGCGCTCCGGTTCTGGAAGCCACGCCAGATGACGATGCGCTGATCACGAAGATCGATGCTGATACGTCGTGCGTCGTCGTGCAGTACCCCGACATCCTCGGACGCATTCCCGATCTGGCGAAGATTGCCGCCGCTGCTCAAGGCGCGGGCGCGCTTCTGATCGCGGTGGTGACCGAACCGGTGGCGCTCGGCGTGTTGCAAAGCCCCGGCAGCCTTGGCGCTGACATCGTCGTGGGCGAGGGCCAGTCGCTCGGCGTCGGTCTCCAGTTCGGCGGACCCTACCTTGGCCTGTTCGGTTGCCGCGAGAAGTATCTGCGCCAGATCCCCGGCCGTCTGTGCGGTGAAACGGTGGACGCCGATGGCAAGCGCGGCTTCGTGCTGACGCTCTCCACCCGCGAACAGCACATCCGCCGCGAGAAGGCGACGAGCAACATCTGCACCAACTCGGGCCTCTGCGCTCTGGCGTTCTCGATCCATATGACGCTGCTTGGCGGATCGGGACTGTCGGACATGGCAAAGCTCAGCCATCTGGCTACGCGAAAGGCCGCTGCAGCTCTGGCGCAGGTTCCCGGCGTCGAAGTGGTGAACACCCACTACTTCAACGAGTTCGCGATCACCGTGCCCAAGGACGCGCGGCAGGTCGTGCGCGATCTGGCTGACCGTCAGGTGCTGGGCGGCGTCTCGCTCGGGCGGCTCTATCCGCAGGAAGCGACCCTTGCGAAGGGCATGGTCGTCGCCGCCACCGAATGCACGACGGATGAGGACATCGCAGCGCTGCTCTCGGCGCTCAAGGAGGTGCTGGCATGAACGCGATCAATCCCACTGGATGGCGTCCTTCGATGGGCGAGAATGCTCCTGAAAGCGGCATCCGCACGTTCACCGGGAACCGCGCGCTGCAGCTCGAGGAAGCGCTGCTGTTCGAGCTGGGCGATGCCGATCGTTCGGGCGTCGATTTCCCGGATACCGACGGCATCGACCTTTCGGCGCTTGGCCCCTTGGCTCGCGCAGAACGGCCGAACCTGCCGGGCCTGTCCGAACCGGAAACGGTGCGCCATTACACCCGCCTTTCACGCCAGAACTACGCGATCGACCTCGGCCTGTTTCCGCTGGGTTCCTGCACGATGAAGCACAACCCGCGGCTCGACGAGAAGGTCGCGCGGATGCCCGGTTTCGCCGACGTCCATCCGCTTCAGCCGGTCCAGACAGTTCAGGGTGCGCTGGGCGTGATCAACGAACTCGCGCACTGGCTGATCGAACTCACCGGCATGCACGGCGTGGCGATGACCCCCAAGGCGGGTGCCCACGGCGAGCTCTGCGGCCTGCTCTGCATTCGCGCTGCGCTGGAAGCCAAGGGTGATCCCCGCGATGTGATCCTTGTCCCCGAAAGCGCCCACGGCACCAATCCGGCTACGGCAGCATTCGCCGGGTTCAAGGTCGAGAACATCCCCGCCACGCCTGAAGGCCGTGTCGATACCGCTGCGTTGATCGCGCGGCTCGGACCCGATGTAGCGGGCGTGATGATCACCAACCCCAACACCTGCGGCCTGTTCGAGCGTGATCTCAAGATCATCGCCGATGCAATCCATGGCGTGGGCGGTTATGTCTATTGCGATGGCGCGAACTTCAACGCGATTGTCGGCCGGGTGCGCCCGGGCGATCTTGGCGTCGACGCGATGCACATCAACCTGCACAAGACCTTCTCGACACCGCACGGCGGTGGTGGTCCGGGTTCGGGGCCGGTGGTGCTGTCCGAAGCGCTTTCGCCGTTCGGCCCGCTGCCTTTTACGGCGCGACAGGCCGATGGTTCGATCAAGCTGATCGAGGAAGAGCAGGCGCACGAAGAGCACCCGCAGGCCTTCGGCCGGATGTGTGCTTTCCACGGCCAGATGGGCATGTACACCCGCGCACTCGCCTATATCCTGAGCCACGGCGCGGATGGCTTGCGCCAGGTTTCGGGCGATGCCGTGCTCAACGCCAACTACATCCTGCGCAGCCTAGACGACGTGCTCGATGCACCGTTCGGGGCTTCGGGGCCCTGCATGCACGAGGCGCTGTTCTCGGATGATGGCTTTGCCGAGGGCTTCTCCACCAATGACCTCGCCAAGGGGCTGATCGACGAGGGCTATCACCCGATGACGGTCTATTTCCCGCTGGTTGTCCACGGCGCGATGCTGGTCGAGCCGACCGAGACCGAGAGCAAGGCCGGGATTGACCAGTTCGTCGGCGCGATGCGCTCATTGGCAGAACGGGCAAGGGCAGGGGACGAGATGCTCAAATCCGCCCCGCACCTCGCTCCGCGCCGTCGCCTCGACGAGACGCTGGCCGCGCGCAAGCCAAAGCTGGTCTGGAAGGAAAATTGATGTGAAAAGGGCCGCCCCGGTCTCCCGGAGCGGCCCTTTGAACTTTAACGGCACAAGCGATCAGTTGATCGCTTCTTCCGTGGTGTTCGCTGCCGACTTGAGGTCATCGCCCGCACCGCGCACGGTGTTGCAGGCAGTTGCACCCATCAGAAGGCCACCCATCATGGTGGCGAATACGATCTTGCGAAGCATGGCTTTCACCTTTCGAACTGGCCTTTGACGCGGCCTTGCGCGTCATGGACTGGACGAGAGCTAAACGCCGGTCGCCCGAGGCGGTTCCATCACGCGTTCGTAGGTGCGGGGATTGGCGTGCGTGAGCGGACATGCTCGCGCCAGGCGATCAGCAGACTGGCCCCGATAATAATCGGCGCGCCGAGCCATGTGGAGGTTGGCGGCAGGTGGTTGAATATCAGCCATCCCCAGAACGTGGCCCAGGCCAGCTGGATATAATCGACGACCATCACGCTCGCCACGGAGCCATAGCGCAGAGATGCCGTCATTGCGATTTGCGCGAAGAGGCCGGTCAGGCCGATGCCGGCCAGCATCAGCCATCCTGTCGCATCGTGATCGAAGTCGTTGCCGATCAGGCCAAGGGCGAGAACCGGTGCACTCAGCGCAGAGAAGTAGAAGACCACCGTCAGCGGTTCCTCGGTCCGGCCAAGGTCCCGCACCTGGACCGTCACCAGCGCCACCATCATCGCCGCGCCAATGCCGACCGCGACACCGAACGGCGGGAGGTTCGACGTGTCCGGCCCTGCGATTATCAGCACGCCCACGAGCCCCATCAGCACCGCGCCCCAGCGCCAAGGCCCAACCTTCTCCTTCAACATCAAGGCAGAAAGGATCACCGCGAACATTGGCGTGGTGAACCCGAGCACGGTCGCCTCCGCAAGAGGCAGCAAGCGAACAACGCCAAGTGTCAGGAACATGCCCGTCCCGCCAATGAGCGCACGGCGAGCGTGAACCCAGGGCCTTCTCGTTGCCAGACGATGCAACTGGCCTCGTGAGACGAGCCACCCGAAGATGGCGATGGCCGGCAAGGCCTGCCGCCAGAACAGCGTCTCGGGGAGCGGTATGCCGCGTTCTCCCGTCAGCTTCACCAGTAGCAGCATGACCGAGAACAGGACTGTCGCCAGCAGTCGCAGCGCAAGCGCGAACATCGGGCGATCGCGGGATGGCTGGCGCAGAGCGTTGGGTGACGACATGGCAGGGGCCATAGGCCAAAGGGCCTTGCGATCAACCCCTTCGTTCGCCATCTCGCCCGTGATGGAAGACTGGTTTGATCATATCTGGCAATTTCACGCGAGCGCCGGGGCCATTGCGCTGGCTGTTGCGCTCTCGTCCGTCTGGGCAGAGCGTCGCCGGATGAGGCGGATCAATCTGGACGCGGTCGGCTTCATGCCCTGGACGGGGATCTACCTCGTCGCGTTCGTTGCTGCCTGCGTCTTTCTGGGTCTGGCCGCGAGAGAGTGGTTCGCGGCCTGATCCAGCATCAGAGGCAGGCTTCCAGGTAGGCCTGGTCGAAGCCGAACTGGCGCGCTTTTTCGAGCGTATAGGGACGCAGGCCCGATGGGCGGAACTCGCCGATGATCTTGCCTTCTTCGGTCTCGTCCAGATACTCGAACTTGAACAGTTCCTGTGTCACGATCACGTCGCCTTCCATCCCGATCACCTCGGTGATGTTGGTCGTGCGGCGCGAACCGTCGCGCAGGCGCTTGACCTGCACGATGATGTCGACCGATTCCGCGATCTGGCGGCTGATTGCTTCCTTCGGTATCTTGATGTCGCCCATCAGGATCATGTTTTCCATACGGCCAAGGCATTCACGCGGGCTGTTGGCGTGAAGCGTGCACATCGAGCCGTCGTGGCCGGTGTTCATCGCCGCGAGAAGGTCGAAGCACTCCGCGCCACGAATTTCGCCAAGGATGATGCGGTCAGGACGCATACGCAGAGCGTTCTTCACAAGGTCGCCGATGGTGATCGCACCCTGACCTTCAAGGTTCGGCGGACGCGTTTCCAGCGGCAGCCAGTGCGGCTGTTGCAGGCGAAGTTCGGCAGCGTCTTCGATCGTCAGCACGCGCTCGCCCGGATCGATCATCTTCGACAGGGCGTTTAGCATGGTCGTCTTGCCCGAACCGGTACCGCCCGAGATGACGATGTTCATACGGCAGGCGCCGGCGATCTTGAGCGCGGTGCACATCTTGTCCGACATCGAACCGAAATCGCGCAGCATGTCGAGCGTGATCGGCTTTTCGGAGAACTTACGAATCGAGATCGCGGTGCCGCGCAACGAAAGCGGCGGCACGATCACGTTGACGCGGCTGCCGTCCTTGAGGCGGGCGTCGGCCAGCGGCGTGGTCTGGTCAACACGGCGGCCGACCTGGTTGACGATGCGCTGGGCAATCTGGAACAGGTGGCTTTCGTCGCGGAAGCGGATCGGGGCGAGCTGGAGCTTGCCCTTCTTTTCGATGTAGGTCTGCTCCGGGCCGTTGACCATGATGTCCGACACATCCGGGTCGTTTAGCAACTCTTCCAGCGGCCCGAAGCCGAGCAGTTCGTCGATCAGCACCTTTTCCAGCGCAAACTGCTCGCGCCGGTTCAGCGTGACCTTCAATTCGGCCAGCACTTCCAGGATGATCGGACGGAACTCTTCCGAAAGCTCGTCCTTGGTCAGCGTTGCCGCTGCCTCGGGATCGACGCGTTCGAGCAGACGCGGCAGCACCTGTTCCTTGATCTTGTGGACCGAAGCTTCGAAGCCCTCTGCCTGATAGTTGCCTTCGTTCACGCCGTTGGCACGGTCGGCCAGACGGGTGAGGGCGTCAGCCTTCAGGGATGCGGCATTAACCGGAGCATCGACCGGATCGAGCGGCGGAAGCGGCGGGAACTGGTCCCCGCCCATCGGCATCGGCATGGGCACGGCAGCGGGCGCCGTCGGCACGGGCGCGGCCGCCTCGCCGCTGCGCATGGGCCGGGCCACACCGAACGAGGGACGCCCCCCGCCGCTGCTGCCTGCAATACCGTTCTTTCGCCCGAAAGCGCTCATTCGCCGTATCCCGTCAGCTTCCGGATCACGATGCAACCGGTCTGGTCAGCAATCCGTCTTCAGAGATGGTGAATAGCCCTGAAACTTTGAGGATTTCCTAATGCCGAAAGACTTCAGGGCTTTCGGGCAACAATGATGTACCCGTCGCCGAGATCGGTACGCAGAAACAGCTTCTGCACCAGGCATGCCAGCGACATGGCCGCACGGCCAATCAGCGATCGCTGGATCCCGAATAGCCTGACATGTGTCGAGCGGTCTGTTCCGCTTGCCGCAGTCGCCCCGGCGGTGTCATTTGCGCCACCGGCAAAATCCTGCCCTTTCACGCTCAGATTGCCGAGCCAGTGGGTCAGATTGGACAGCGGGAAGCCGTAGCATTCGACCCGTTCGATCCGCAGTCCGGCCTGCTCGACCAGATCGGTGAAATCCTTGCGATCATACCGGCGGAAATGTCCCGCCCAGGCGTCGCGCGGGCTCCACATCTTGCGATGCCCGGGAACCGACAGGATCGCAGCGGCGCCTGGCTTGAGCCAGCTCACCCAATGGGAAAGCGCCGAGGCATCGTCTTCGATGTGTTCGAGCACGTCGAACGACATCAGCAGGTCGAACTGCCTGTCCCAGGTGCTCGCCGCGTTGGCGCGCACGGAAACACTGTCGTTTCCTGCCGTCATTTCGGACGCGATGGCCAGCGCCTGGACGGAAGTTTCAATCCCGGTGCAATCGTGGCCTCGTCGTACCATGTCGCAAAGCAGCGAACCTGCGCCACAGCCGACTTCCACCAGTTTGCCGGGGCGCAGCCGCGCCGCCAGCGCAAGAATGCGGTCGCGTCGCAGGACAAAGCGCGGCGCAGGCACCCAACGCCCCGGCAGGTACGCTCCATATTGCCTGTCGAAGTCTGCCGTGACTGGCGAAGCGGTCAGGGTGGCTTGAACGGTCATAGCGTCTCCGTTGCGCTGATAAGATGCTGACGGACGAGGGCGACATCGGCAAGCGGCAAGTCTTCAAGTGCCGCAGAAATGCGTCGATGACCATCATCAGAACGCAGGGCTTCGGCCAGCGCTTCTATTCCTTCGGCAAGGTCATCCGCGTCGCCGGGACGGACGAGCCGGACGGCGTCGCCCGGTTCCACGATCTCACGGATCGCCGGACTGTCCATGGTGACGAGCGGCCGACCGACCGCGAGGATCTGAAAGACCTTGTTGGGTATGACCCGCGCAGCCTTGCCGCCGCTGGCAAATACGCCAAGGCAGATGTCTGACGAGGCGATCAGGGCGGGGAGCCTCGCGTAATCGACCCACTGGATGCGTTCGACATTGGCCAGGTTCAGCGCGCTCAGCTTCGCGTCGATGCGAGCCGCCTCCTGCCCCGTCCCTACGATGGTGAAGTGCAGATCACGCGTCTTGCTGGAGCTTTCCAGTTTCGCGATGGCGGCGATGATCGTGTCCAATCCGTGCAGTGGAATGAACTGGCCATAGAACAGGACGTGTACCGGCCCGGCAGTCCGGGGTGGCCCGGCCCTCTGAAATGTTTCGTCTTCCACCCCGACCCAGACGGAGCGGACCTTGTGCCGTGCAAGGCCGAAGATTTCCGCGACATGCCTTGCGTGCTCCGACGTATCGAGCAGGACAATGTCGGCAGCGCGCGTGGCAAGCCATTCGACCGCATGGATCATTCTGGCGATGGGACCGCGCCGGGACACCATGGCCCGATCCACGACGATCGTGTCATAAGCAGAGATGAACATGTCCCAGCAGATGCGGCTTCCGCGCAGCTTGGCGAAAGGCCAGAGGATCAGGACATCCAGCAGGCCGGGGTAGGGCACCAGCACCACTTCATGCTTGGGCGCACGCAGATAGCTTGCGATCAGGGCCGGATAGGCAACCAGAAGTGTCAGCAGGATCGAGAGCCAGCGCGAAGCTCCGCCAATCTGGCTCTTGTCCTCGATGCCTTCCCACACCTTGCGATGACAGACGGTAAGTCCAGGTTGCAGCTCGGCCAGAGCGGCGAGCAGCATGCGCACCCGTGGCTTGCCGGTGTCGAAGGTTCCCCAGACGAGAAAGCGCTCTGTTTGTTCGCTCACGACCTTGCGCCACGCCTGCCAGAAATTGCCATGTTGGCAAGGGCATAGAGCCCGCTCGAAGCGAGGGCGACGAGCCGGTCAATGCCTACCGCCAGAAATGCTGCCGCCGGCGCCACGGCTACGGTGCTGGCAACGCCTGCAGCCAGCAGCTCGCTGATGCCGAGACCTGCTGGAGCAATCGAAGCAGCCGACCCCGCAACGTTCGCAAGGGCAAAGGGAAGTGCATCGGCCATCGGCAGCGCCTGTCCGAGGGCCAGAAACGCAAGATGCAGTCTGGCGCCGACGAAGATCATGCCGGCGACGCGGTGGCCGAGCGTCAGCAGTGCGTTTCTCCATCCGGCGCGGGCAACCAGCCAGCCAGTCGCAAGACCGCTTCCACAAAATCCGATGACCGAAAGTGGAAGGGCGGCCGGATGCCCGTGACCGTACAGCGCAAGCCCGCAGCCCAGGCAAGCGATCGCGATCCACAGGACTGCCGAGAGCACAACGAGGATCGAACTCGTCTTCAGCCCTGCACCCGATGCAACAAGCGCGCCGGTGCGTACGATCGCGCCGCCGGGCAGTGGCAGTGCCTCGGCAAGGTTGGCGTATGTCGACAGGGTCACCGCGCGCGGAAGCGTCATTGCTGTCCCGACCGAACGGGACATCAGGAAGAGACCGACGCCACTGTAGAGGAGCGTGATCGGGCCGGTGGCCATGAGCAACGCCAGTGGGATCAGTCGCAAGTTGTCCGGCGTGACATCGAGTTGCCGGAACGAATACCATCCACCAAACACGAAGAGCAGCGCGGCAGCCACGAGCAACGGGCCGTAGAAGGCACGCATTCCCGCCTGGGCGCGAGCCCGCAGGCGCGTGATGCGGTCAACCGCATTGCCTGATGTGATGGCCGTGTTCATCGGATCAGAATGACGTAAAGTAGGGTTCGGTGGGTGCAGGCTGTGCAGGCTGGTGCAACGCACGGCCCCAGGACAGCGTTGTCGAGGCAGCGGTTGCATGGACCGTGTGCTTCCCGCGCGCGAGGTCGAGAATCTGTCCGCTGCGGTACTCGGTGCCATCCACCACCACGCTGCCACCGGCGCTTACGGTATAGGGGCCCGGAACCCGAACCGTGATGGTGCCGGGCTGCTCCGACTTCGCGATGTCAAACCCCGCGATCCAGTACGGCCCCCAGAAGTGGCGATAGGTCTGCCGCAGCATCGCAAGATCGGCGGGCAGGAAATCCGCAACCGGGCCGTCAGTTTCGAATGCATCGGCGAACATCTTGTCGTCGTTCACCACCAGCGGCACGACGCGCTCGCGCTGGATCTGTTCGAGGCTTGGCAGTTCGCCACGCAGGTAGCGCTCCGTGCCCCACGGGGTCATGAAGCCGTTCGCCTTGGAGAATTGCCCCAGCATGGCGCAGCTGTCGAAGTAGCTGACGGGCTTGCCGAAGATCTGGTTCGCGGCCGCAACGAGCTGGCGCTGCTTGTCGAGCGTGCCGAATTCTTCGCGAGCCATAGTCATTGCCGCACCTGCAACGAGGCAAATGGCCAGAAACAGTGTGCCGTAGCGACGCGTCACCAGCGGAATGATCGCGCTGGCCGATGCAGCCACAGGGGCAAGCATGAACACGTGATAGTAAGGTGCGGTGTTATGATAAAATCCGAGCGTGGTGAGGGGGAACCAGAGCCCGGCAAGCGCGATCCTTTCAGCTGCTGGACGGTCCCGGCGCAGCAATGCGAAAGGAACGGCCAGCACCAGCAACGTCGTTGCCGGCGCCAGGACCGCGCCCTTGAGATTGTGCCGCCAATAAGGGTGGCTGGTCAGGCTGAACATTTTCTCCGCCGAGGCACCGACTATGTCCTTCGCCCCGCGGCCACTCGCTTCGACAATCCCCTGGGCATGGATCGAATAGGCGATCGCGAAAGTCAGTCCGGCCGCAACGACCATGGCAGCAACCGCCTTGAGGTAGGCACGGTCACGACCGCCTTCGGCCCAGCGCAGCCAGAAAATGCCCGCAAAGGCCGGGGCATAGAGCACGGCCTTGATCGTGATCAGGCCGGCAAATCCCCCCATCACGCCCGCGAGCACGAGCCAGCGCGGGTTCGGCGGACAACAGGTCAGCACCCAGAGGCTGGCCATCAGCAGTGCCGTCGCCTGAGGATCGAACCGGAACGACGTGCCATGCTGCAGCACGTATCCGGCTGCCAGATAGGTCAGGGCGCAAAGCAGCCCGGTGGTCCGATCACTGAACCGGGTCGCTATGGCGCTGATACACGCCAGCGTCGCCAGTTCGCAGCCGAGCATGAACAGGCGGATCAGGATGACATGGTCGACAGCGTTGCCCGACAGGCCAGGCACCCACATGAAGGCGCGGGTAAAGAATGTCTGCAATGGTTGATCGAGTTGGCCCTGCGCCGCCAGAACGGTCAGGCTGTAGTGCCAGAACTCATCCCAGTTCACCGCGCGGTACAGCACCAGCGGGAACTGCAGGGCCAGGACCACAAGCAAGGCACCAAACGCGATGAGTTGCGAGCGGTCGCCGGGCTGCCGGAATGCCCTGGACTCGACGCCAGTTGAGGCAACGGAGGTCATGCCGCTTCCTTGCTGGAGATGTCCTTTTCGTTCCAGCCGGCGCTCGGTGGGGTGCGGTCCTTGAGCGTGGCTATATCCTGTTCAAGCCTGCGGATATGCCCCAATGCTGCCTCGAGGAGTTTGCGGTTTGCCCCGATGAGTTCGGCCAGCACGCCCAAGAGTCCGGTGAGAGTTCCGAGTACGATCAGTGCGCCGCCAAGGACCAGCGATTGCACGTGTCCGGCCCCGTCACCGATGGCCCAGAGGACCAGAAAGCGCAGCACCGGGAGCATGCCGATCAGAGCTATCCCCCCGCCGATCAACGCAAAAGTGCGCAGCGGGTTGTAGGTCGCATAAGCGCGGCCCATCGTCATGAGCTGACGCGCGATGAACTGCGGGATCGACTTGAACAGGCGTGAAGGGCGCTCGGTCGCGTTGGTGCGGATTGGTACGCTGACGATCTTGAACCGCTTGCGGCCTGCCTGGATCAGCATGTCGGTGGTATAGCTGAACTCGGTGGTGATGGTGATGCGCTGTGCGGCGGACCGGCTTATTGCACGGAATCCGCTGACCGCGTCGGTCACTTCGGTACCGGAAAGGTTGCGCACGACCGCACTGCCAAGCCGCTGCAGCAGGCGCTTGAGTGGGCCGAAATGCTCGTTCCGGCCAACGCCCCGGTCGCCGATGACGAGGTCTGCCTCGTTGGCGACGATAGGCGCGACCAGCTTGGCGATGTCCTCGCCTGCGTATTGCCCGTCGGCATCGGTGTTGACGATGATGTCGGCACCGGCGGCCAGCGCGGCATCAAGGCCGCTCTGGTAGGCTGCGGCAAGGCCACGATTGCGGCGATGGCGCACGACGTGGTGCGCGCCGAAGCGGCGGGCGACGTCTGCGGTGCCATCTGTACTGCCGTCGTCGATGATCAGGATTTCGATCTGGTCGATCCCGGGAATGCGTCGGGGCAAGGCGACAAGAGTATCCGGCAGACTGTCAGCCTCATTGAGGCAGGGAATCTGGATGATCAGCTTGGTCATGTGGCCCCGTTTCCGTCCTTGCGCAAAAGGGCCCCCGGTGCCCCGCAAGTCCGTATTCGTAGGGGCACATGGTTAACTCCCGGTAAAGTGATGCACTTCTGTGTGGAGGGCGGGGCGCTTGACGGCTAGAGCATTGGTGTGCGGCAGGAATCAGTGCCGTCGGGTCCCGGGAAGCAAGCTTTTGCAGAACAGTCAGAGATCTGGGCTGATATATGCCCTCTGCGGATTTGCCCTGCTTTCCGTAGGCGACGTGCTGGTGAAGAGCATGGCGGGCGCGTGGCCGGGAACGGCAATCGGTGCCCTTCGCTATGTGTTCGGAGCCATCGGCCTCGGCATCATTCTGCTCGTTCGCGAAGGGACGGATGGCTTCAAGTTTCCGCGATTGCGCTGGCAGGTCCTTCGCGGTTTCAGCGTCGCAATGTCGGCCATGGCGTTCTTCAGCGCGGTCCACCTGATGCCGATCGGCGAAGCGACCGCGATTTCGTTCACGAGCCCGATGATCACCGCGATCCTGGCAGCGGTCCTCCTGTCAGAGCCGATGCGCCGCGAAACCTGGATTGCGACGATCGTCGCGTTTTCGGGCGTTCTGGTGATCCTTCGTCCCAATCTCGCGTTGCTGGGTCCGGTGGCCATGCTTCCGGTGATCGCGGCGACCGGCATGGCGCTGCTCATGGTGGCTAATCGCAAGGTTGCAGGAACGGGCACGGCACTTTCCATGCAGTTCAACGTGGCCGTGATCGGCGCGGTGTTCCTGTGTCTCGGGACAACCGCCGGTCACTTCAGCGGTGTGCATTTCTTCGAGGTTCCCGCGCTGCCGCTCTCGGTCCTTGGCAAATGCGCGATCATCGCGGTGACCGCCAGCCTTGCACATGCTTTCATCTATATCGCGACAACCAAGGCCGGACCCGCGGCCATCGCGCCGATGACCTATGTTCAGTTGCTGATGGCGGGCAGCTTTGGCTGGCTGCTCTTTGGCGAGCGTCCCGACATCGTCTCGGCGGCGGGGGCCTTGGTGATTGTCGGCGCAGGACTTTACCTCTGGCGCTCCGGCAAGCCGCCGTCAGAGCCTGCCATGACGGACTGATGGAAGAGATCGGACAAGGCTGCTGGCTTTGTGGACGTCCGCTCGGCCGGCGCGTTGAGTTTCACCACCCGGTGCCGAAAAGCCGGGGCGGGCGGGTTGCGGAGGCCGTGCATCCGATCTGTCACCGCACGCTGCATGCGGTGTTCAGCAATGCGGAACTGGGCAGGTTCGGCGAAGACATCGCGCAAGTGAAGAGCGCGCCGCAGATCGCCCGTTTCCTGCAATGGATCGCCGACAAGCATCCGGATTTTCACGCACCCACGGCGCGCAAGCGTCGCTAGGTCTAAAGCCTCATAGCACATCGAGCAGGGGTTGCAGGTCCTTGAGCAGAACGGACGGGCGATCCTTCTCGGGCAGGTTCGCGTCCTTGCCCATGATGCCGGTGGCAAGCCCTATGGAATGTGCACCAACCGCATTGGCCATGCGCATTTCCAGCGCCGGATCGTCGCCCACGACAACGACGTCCTTTGCTGCCGACTGTGGCAGGCCCATGATCTTCATGGCCGTATCGAAGGCGACCTTTGAAGGCTTTCCAAGAATGCGCGGGCGCTTGCGCGTCATCGCGGTGAGCATCGCATTGATCGGGAAGCTGGCACCGATGGCGCGGCCGTTTTCCGTGGCGAAGAACGGCACGTTGCTCGCCGTAACGAGACGCGCGCCGTTCCACAGCGAGTGGCAGGCGGCTTCCAGCGCGTTGAAATCGAACTCGCGGAACCAGCCGGTGTAGACGGCCTGAACGCCCTCGGCCTCTTCCGACGGGCCGACGACATCGAGCCCGGCATCGATCAGCGGCGCGGCGCAGCCCGGATTGCCCAGCACGCGGACTTTGCCAAGGCCCACCTTGCCCAGCCACACTGCCGCAGAGGACGATGGTGTCAGCATCTGCCCATTCTCGACCGGAAAGCCCGCATTGCGCAACGAATTGGCATATGCTGCAGGCGGCTTGGCAGTGCCGTTGGTGAAGACCACGAAGGGCTTGCCGCTCGCCTTGAGCGCTTCGAGCACGGCAATCGCATGGGGCAGGGCGCGATGACCGCCGCTCTTTGAATCGCCCAGGGCGATCGTGCCGTCCATGTCGAAGATATAGCCCGCAGCGTCGCGCAGACGGGCTTGAAAATCTGAACTGAAAGTCAAAGCGATGCTCCGGCATGGAGGGCAAGGCGGAAGCCTTCGCGCTCGATCACGATGTCGCGCGCCTTGGGATCGGCGGCGAGCTTGCGCAAAAGCGAAAGGATCGGTGCGGCTTCGGACGAGTATGTCGCGCGGGAACGGCCTGCCGCGAGCATGGCATCGACCTGCTCGGCGGGCATGACGGCGCGGAGGAGGAACTCCTCGTCGGGCAGGTTGGTACCGAACTGGCGACGCAGATCGCCCAGCGCCGGGAAAGTCGGCTCGTTTTCCAGTTCGCGCGAGCGCGGACGATCCATGATCGTTGCCAGCACCTTCGGATCGACCGGCGAGGTGGGCTTGCCGAACTTGCCCATGCAATAGCGGATCACCTGATCGGAGACCTGAGCATAGCGGCGGTCGCCGATCACGTTGAACAGGGCCTGGGTCATGACCATCTGCGGGAACGGCGTGACCATGATCGGATAACCGAGGTCTGCGCGGACCTGCCCGGTTTCCTCGATCACCGCGTCCATCCGGTCCGACAGGCCGAGTTCTTCAAGCTGGCGGGCGATGGTGGTCATCACGCCGCCTGCGATCTGGTGGCGCAGGAAGCTGGCGTCGAAGTTCTGCGGGCGGCCGGGAGGCAAGCCTTCGGCCAGAGCGACACGCTGCCAGTAGGTTGTCAGCCGCTTGAGTGCGGCCTTGTCGATCCCGACATCGAACCCGGCTTCCTCGAGATTGGCGACCATGCGGTTGGCTTCGGGCAGGGATGAGCCATCGCCGCCTGGGCCGACGCCAACGTGGATCGCCGAAATGCCGAGCTTTGCCGCCTCGAGGCTGGCCATCATGCCAAGGCCGACAGTGGTGTGCGCGTGGATTTCCAGCGGCCGATTGCCGATCACCGCCTTTACCGCAGGCACGAGCGTCCGGGCGCGGTCGACCGAGAGCAGGCCGGCCGGGTCCTTGATGTAGAACAGATCGATGTTCGGGCTTTGCCCGACGGCCTTGGCAAAATCGGCGTAGAACTGGTCGGTATGGATTTCCGAAAGCGTGAAGGTGAGCGCGGCCATGACTTCGGCGTTGCCCTCCTCCTTCACCAGCTTTGCAGCCTCGATCACGGCCGGTACTTCGTGCATCGGATCGAGCAGGACGAAGCGGCCAACGCCGTTCACCTGCAAGGCGCGATAGACGAGGCGCATGAACTCGGGATCGGCTTGCTGCCACGCAATGAAACGCAGGCCAGTGGTGATGAACTGCAACGGCGTCGTCGGCATCGCCGCCGCCATCCGTCGCAGGCGCTCCCACGGGTTGTTCCGGAAATAGCGCACAGCCACCGCCATGTGGCTCGATGAGGTGAAATCTATGGCGCGGAAGCCGCAAGCCTCGGTCAAAGCGGCCGCCTGCAGCATGTGCGCGGTGTTGAGGCCGGTTGCCCCCCACAGGCTCTGGTTGCCGTCGCGCATGGTGACGTCGACGAGACGGATCTCGGTCATTGGGCAAGTCCCGTGAGGAAGCCGGTGTCGACGCCACCTGCGATAAAGCGCGGATCGGCAACGATGCGGCGATGGAGTGAGGCCGTGGTCGGCATGCCTTCGATGTGCAGCGCTTGCAGCGCCTTGCCAAGGCGCTCGACAGCCTGCTCGCGCGTGTCACCATGGACGATGAGCTTGCCGATCAGGGAATCGTAGAAGGGTGGCACCTCGCCGCCGACGCCGATGTGGGTGTCGATCCGCACGCCGTCGCCTGCTGGCCAGGCAGCACGCGCGGCGCGACCGGGAGAAGGACGGAAATCAGCGTCCGGGTCTTCCGCGTTGATGCGCACTTCGATGGCATGGCCGGTTGGACGCACCATGGCTTGCGTGAGGGAAAGCGGTTTGCCCATCGCAACCAACAGCTGCTGTTCGACCAGATCGACGCCGGTAATCGCCTCGGTGACCGGGTGCTCGACCTGAATGCGGGCGTTGAGTTCGAGGAAGTAGAACGAGAAGTCGGTCGCATCGACGAGGAACTCTGCCGTGCCTGCACCGCGATAGCTGAGGTGCCGGGCAATGCGAACCGCAGCCTGTTCAATCGCTTCGCGCGCCTCCACAGGCATCGCAGGGGCAGGGGCTTCTTCGACAAGTTTCTGGAAGCGGCGCTGAATCGAACAATCTCGCGTGCCGAGATGGATCGCGCTGGTGCCATCACCGAGCAGCTGGACCTCCACGTGACGGCCCATGGCAACGAACCGTTCGACATAGACGGCGGCATTGCCGAATGCGGCCTGTGCTTCGGCCTGTGCCATGTCGAGTGCGGTGTCGAGGTCCTCTTGTCGGTCGACCCGGCGCATACCCTTGCCACCGCCGCCAGCGACGGCCTTGAGGAGGAGTGGATAGCCGGTCTGCGCTGCACGAGCGTGAACGTCTGCCCTTGTTGCCGCTTCACCTCCCGGCAGGACCGGAAGGCCAGCCTCGACCGCGAGAGCGCGCGCAGCAAGCTTGTCACCCATGCCTTCGAGCGTGGCGATCTCGGGCCCCACGAAACGCATTCCTGCTGCGAGTACAGCGCGCGCAAACTCAGCGTTCTCTGAAAGGAAGCCGTATCCCGGATGAACCGCATCGCAACCTGTCCGCGCCGCCGCAGCAACCACACGGTCAATGGCGAGGTAGCCTTGTGAGGAAGGACCGGGGCCGACAATCTCGACATGGTCGGCCAGCTTCGCCGGCAGCGAGGTCGCATCGGCTTCCGAAGCGCCGAGCACGGTCTCGATACCCATGCTTCGCGCAGTGCGGATCACGCGCAGGGCGATCTCCCCGCGGTTGGCGATGAACAGTTTGTGGATCATGTTAGGTCAGCCGCACCAGCGCTTCGCCCTTGGCGACGAGCGTGCCATCGGGAACCAGCACCACGCCCACGGTTCCGCTGCGACCCGCGTGGACCGGGTTCATCAGCTTCATCGTCTCGACGATACCGATCACGGTCTCCGGCCCCACCTCGTCACCGGGCTGGATGAAGGGAGGCGCACCGGGTTGGGGTGCGTGATAGAACGTGCCGGGCAAGGGGGAGCAGATCGCGTCCGGATCTGCGATGGCCGCTACGGCATCTGGCGCAACGTCCGCAGCCGTCCCCGACCACTGCCACTCCTGCGTCGTGCCGCCTTGCGCGCCATCACCTTTCGCCACGCGCAATCGGAACCGGCGGGTGGCGAGGTCAAGTTCGCGATAGCCCGAATTCTCGAGGATCGCGGCGATCTCGGCAATGTCTTCGTGGGTGAGGGGAAGATCGTCGGTCATTTGCAGATCAGTTCTTTGCAGCCAGCATCTCACGCGCGGCGGCAATCACCGCGCTCGAAAAGGCCTCGTCGTTGAAGTGGGAATCGATGGCCGTGACCGGCACGTTCTCGGGCATGACCTGTGCGAGATACTCTGCGAAGGGACCGGGAACCGAAAGGTCCTGCAAATGGCCTGCGCTGCTGTCATGGCTTGAGAAACCACCGAGCGGTGTGAACACACGGACCGGGCCCTTGGCTTCGCGCACGTTGGCGGCGAGGTGGTCGGCGAGTTTCTTCAGGTCCTCGACACCGGTGCGCACGGCGGTCAGCTGCGGGTTGTGCTCGTGATAGCGGCGGCCGGGGAACTGCACCTGCGAGATGTCGATCGGGCCGCCGATGATGAAGTCGGCATTGCCCGGGGCGATGATCGTCGGGATGCCCTTGCGAAGCGCTGCCTTTCCACGGTCAGGCCCGGAATCGGCAAGCCCACCGAAGATGTGGTCGAGGATTTCGGTCTGCGAAAGGTCCAGTACGAGGGACACGTCCTTGTCGGTGGCAAGACCGTCCAGGGTGGGACCACCCGCGCCCGAGGAATGGAATACCATGACTTCGCAGCCATCACTTTCCAGTGCCTGACGAATGCGCTTCACGCTCATTTCGGTGGTGCCGAGGGTGGTGATCAGGACCAGCGGCCTGTCAGGACCCTTGTCGCGCTCATAGCCCTTCGCCATTCCGGCTACCGCGTTGGCGGCGTTGCGGAAAACGTCGCGGCTGATGGTGTTGATGCCGGAAATGTCCGTCACCGCGTTCATCATCGCGATGTCCTTGACGCCCATGTACGGCTTGGTGAAGCCAGAAGCCATGGTCGAGACGATCAGTTTGGGCAGGCCATAGGGAAAGCTCTGCATCAGGGCACCGGCCAGCGCCGAGCCCATCGAGCCGCCGACCGCAAGTATGCCTGAAACCGGGTTCTTCGCATCCCATTCGTGCGCGGCGGCGATTGCGCCACGGATCATCGCATCCTGGCACTTGCCTTCGTGACCGAGCGCACGGACCTGCTCGATGGTCATGCCTGCACCTTGTGCGACCATCTCGGGTGAAATCTCGGCGCCGCCAACAGTGCGGCGCACACTCGGATCGAGGTGCACCACGTCGACGCCCGCCGCCTCAAGTGCGGCACGGGTAAACCGGGCTTCCTCTTCCTTCGTGTCCTGAGTGCAGATGAACATGACGCTTGGCTTGGTCATCGTGTGGTTTTCCTCTCCGTCGCCTATTGCTGCGTCAGCGCGGTTGACTTTGCACGGGGGTTTCGTGATTTTGCGTTGCATAAGGTGAAACGCAGAATTTGCCGGAGCAGGATGGATGCTGGAACGCAAGGTGAAGACCGTGCGTGCGTTGGAGCGCGGGCTCGACGTACTGATCGAGGTGCAGACGAGGAAGGCGGCTAGTCTCCATGAGCTGCATCAGGCCACAGGGTTGCCCAAGGCAACCTTGCTGCGCATGCTGGTGACATTGGGGCAGAAAGGCCTGGTCTGGCAGCGTTTGGCGGACGGCGCCTACCTGCCGCACGTCGACCGCATCGAGCGCGCCTCCGTGACCTCGCCAGCGCACATTGCCGAAGTTGCGTCGCCCCATATGAAGGCTCTGTCGACCAAGGTCGCATGGCCATCGGTACTTGCTGCGCCACGACTCGATCACATGGAGATTCTGGAAACGAACAGCCCGCTCTTCCGGCTTGATTCGGCGATCCTCGGGCCGGTGGGCGTCAAGCTGTCCTATATTCATACCGCGACGGGGCGCGCCTATCTGGCCGCGTGCGGCGACGCAGAGCGGGATTCGATCATCGATCGACTGCGGCCCGCCAACCCTCCAGAAGGAAGCGAGGCCGAACTGCGGCTTATGCTGCAGCAAGTCCGGCAGCGGGGGTATGCCACGCGGGATCCGCTCCTGCCTTGGCCGGACAGGTCGAAACAGTTGATCCTGCGGGATGGGAGACGCTCCATGGCCGTGCCGATCCTTGTCGGGGGCGCTCCCATCGCGACGATCAACGTGACTTGGCCCGGCCGGCGGGGAGCGGACGAGGCCGTGGTCCAACGCCATCTTGATGCACTCAAGGCCACGGCGCGGGCAATCGGTGCGGCACTTGAAGCGAACCCCAATTAAGTTTCACCAAATGAAATCTGTTTGCCCAACTGATTAATTGTTGGCGCTGAATCGGTGATGATCAACCCACAGGGAGAAAATGCCGATGCGCCAGTGGATCATTTCCGCAGGCTCGACCTCGCTCAGTGATCTCAAGCTGGTCGAGACCGAGACGCCACAACCCGGACCGGGCGAAGTGCTCGTACGCGTACGAGCCTGCTCGCTTAACTTCCGCGACCAGATCATTCCGCTCGGGTTTTACATGGGTGGTGTCGTGCAGAACGACACGGTGCCTCTTTCGGACGGCGCAGGTGAAATTGCAGCCATTGGTACTGGCGAAACCTCGCTTGCCGTTGGCGACCGCGTTGCCGGTATCTTCTTTCAGGACTGGATGGACGGCCCACCCAACCCCGGTATGGGCATGGCATTGGGCGCTCCTCCTGCTCCGGGAATGTTGCAGGAATATGTGGTCCTTCCGGAACACGGGGTCGTTCGGCTTGCCGAAACGCTGGATTACGTCGAAGCCGCTTGCCTGCCATGCGCTGGCGTGACCGCATGGAACGCGCTGATGGAAGGTCCCCGCCCGGTCAAGGCTGGGGATACGGTGCTGGTGCTTGGAACGGGCGGCGTCTCGTTGCTCGCCCTGCAGATTGCCAAGGCCGCTGGCGCCACGGTGATCGCCACGTCCTCGTCTGACGAGAAACTTGAGCGCGTCAAGACGATGGGAGCGGATCACGTCATCAACTATCGCACCACGCCGGAGTGGGGTGCAGAAGCTGCACGCCTTGCCGGTGGCGGCGTCGACAAGGTCGTGGAAGTCGGCGGGGCAGGTACGCTCAAGCAATCCATTGCCGCGGTTGGCTTTGCCGGAGAGATCGCGCTGATCGGCGTGCTGACGCGTGAGGGGGATACGAACCCACACGGGCTGATGTTCAAGGGTGCCTCGATCCGCGGAATCTTCGTGGGCTCGAAGGGCATGGCGCAGCGGCTCAACGCCTTCATCGATGCGCACGGAATAAAGCCTGTCGTCGACCGCGCGTTCGCCATGGAGAACGCGCTGGATGCCTACGCCTATCAGTCCTCGGCAGGATTGTTCGGGAAAGTCGCAATAACGCTTTGAGCCGTCACACGCGCCGCTGCCCGCAAGAGGCGGGGCGCAGGAGAGGAAATCGATGACGCAGTTGCTCGGCTTCGGCCAGCCGTTTGGTGGCGTGATGCAGACGGCCTTCGTGGTCGAGGACATCCGCGCCTCCATCGCGCACTTCCAGCGCGATTGCGGGGCGGGGCCGTTCTTTCTGCTCGATAACTTCCTCAGCTCGGACCAGTTCTACCGGGGCGCGCCATCGACCGCCGACGTCACCATCGCCATGGGCTTTGCCGGGCACATGCAGATTGAACTGATCCAGCCGCTTGACGACAACCCTTCGGTCTACCGCGAGACCGTCGAGCAGCGCGGATACGGCTTCCACCACTTCGGCATCGCTTGTGCCGACGTCGAGGCTGACCTCGTTGCCTACACAGCGCGCGGATACGACCTTGCATTCAAGGCCGCAGTCCCGACCGGAGGAAGCGTGGCCTACCTCGAAGGTGGCGATGCCGCGGCGCCCGGCTTTCTGGAGCTGATTCCGGCAACGCCCGGGATGGATGCACACTTCACGGCAATGTGGCGCGCATCGCAGGATTGGGATGGCGCTGATCCGATCCGGCCTTTCATCTGAAGCCAGGCAAACAGAACAAGAGCGAGGGGACACACGGGATGACTACAGGCACAACCAGAAGCGGCGGATACCAGGTGTGGGTGACGGCGCTGCTGAGCCTGAACTTCGGCATCCTGTTCTTTGACCGCAACGCGCTCAATTTTCTCATGCCGTTCGTCCAGCCTGACCTTCAATTGAGCAACACGCAGGTCGGCATGTTCAGCTCGGCGCTGTCGCTTACCTGGGCGCTGTCCGGGCTGCTCGTCGGGCGCATCTCAGACAAGCTCGGCTCACGCAAGCCGGTCGTCGTGGTCGCAACCATCGCGTTTTGCCTGTGTTCGTTCATTTCGGGTGCGGCATCGTCATTCCTCATGTTGCTGGGCGCACGACTGCTGATGGGCGCTGCCGAGGGTGGCGTGATGCCGGTCAGCCATTCGATGATCGTTTCCGAAGTGGCCCCCGAACGGCGCGGCCTTGCGATGGGTGTCGCACAGAACCTCGGGTCGAACCTTCTTGGGTCCGGTCTGGCGCCGATCCTGCTGGTGCCGGTCGCCGTGGCAGCGGGTTGGCGAACGGGCTTCTAGCTGGCGGCCGTGCCCGGCCTCGTCACTGCAGCACTGATCTGGTTCACCCTGCGCGAACCGCCCGTGGAGGCTCATGACGACGCCTCACCCCGCGTGACCCTCCGTGAAGCGTTTGCCCACCGCAATGTGATCCTTTGCGCGCTGATCTCGATCCTCTTGGTCTCCTACCTCGTCGTCTGCTGGGCGTTCATGCCGCTCTATCTGACCAAGGCGCGCGGGTTTACTCCTGAAACGATGGGGTGGCTCATGGCGACTCTCGGCATCTCGGCCGGTCTCGGCAGCTTCGTCGTTCCCGCCATTTCCGACGCCATCGGGCGGCGTCCGGTCATGATCTTCTTCTCGTTCCTCGGCGTGATCCTGCCGCTTGGCGGACTGTACTACGAGGGATCGACTTGGGTTTTGGCCGCGATCTTCTTCTTCGGTTGGGGGCTCAATGGCCTGTTTCCGATGTTCATGGCGACGATCCCTTCGGAATCCGTCGATCCCCGGCTTACCGCAACGCTGACGGGCGTCGTCATGGGAACAGGCGAAGTCCTCGGCGGCGTGCTCTCGCCGTTCATCGCTGGCAGTCTCGCTGACGTTTACGGTCTGGCCGCACCACTTTGGCTGATGTTCGGCTGCACCATTCTGGCCGGGCTGTTAACACTTGGCTTGATCGAATCCGCACCGCGCGTCGTTGCAAGACGCGCGGCTCCGGCAATGGCCTTCGGGGCCTGACGAGGGAGGGAAGCACCATGGGCGAACTTCTCAGGTTTCATACCAGGGACGTGGCACCGCAGGAGCGTGCCCGTTACTGGAACGAGATCGCCGACCGGGTCTTCACCGGCACGTTCGTCAATGTGCCCGGCGAGGATTTTGCCGGAAAGATGCTTGCGTGGCGGGTCGGAGAACTTGCGATGATTCGCACCGACTCCACCCATTCGGGCGTCGGCCGCACGCCACTGCCGCAGAACGAAGAGCGCTTGATTTTGCACCTGCAATGCCGGGGCACCAGCCAGCACACGCAAAAGCAGGCTGAATGCGCGTTGGAGCCTGGCGACTTCGTTCTGGCCAGCCCGCATACGCCCTATTCGATCAAGCTGACTGGTCACGAAATGCTCGTGGTCGAGTTTCCCCGCGCTCCTCTGGCGGAGCGCTTTCCCGGGGTGGATGACGCATTGCTGCAGCGCATGTGTGGCGCAACGCCCGGTGGCCGCGTGTTCCACGATTTCCTGCTGTCGCTGTGGCAGCAAGGGGAAAGCGCGGCCGAAGATCCTGAGTGGGAAGTCGGCGTCAATGCGGTGTTCTACGATCTTGCCGCCATGGCCATGCGCGGATCGCAGCGTCCAGCATCAGCGAATGGTGATGCCGAAATGCGCCGCCGTGTCCTTGCGACGGTTGCGGCAAATCTTGGCGATCCGGCACTTCGGACCGCCTCGATTGCGGATGCCTGCAATGTTTCCGTCCGCACGGTGCAGAACGTCTTCGCCGCCATGGGGACAACACCGACAGCCTATATTCTGGAGCAACGCCTCCGCCGGGCTGCCGACCGTCTCGTTGCTCGCCCTGACGCAAGCATAACGGAAGTCGCATTCGAACTGGGCTTCAACGACAGCGCTTACTTCACCCGCTGTTTCCGCCAGCAGTTCGGTGCTGCACCGCGCGACTGGAGGCTCGGGCGGGCCCCATTGCCATGAAATCACTGGCTGGGGCGCACATGAGGTTCTTGCGCAACAGTCCTGATCGCCTTGCGCCACAGTGCAAGCGTGAAATGTCGCCAGCGCGTACCAAGCTGGCGTGATGCCGTACCCGGTCAGCCGGGTGCGGGAATGCCCACACCAACAACAGGGAGAGGAAAACCATGAGAATTGCATCGGTTTCCATAGCAGCAATGGCGACGGTTCTGGCCTCGCCAGCGTTTGCTCAAGATCAGGCCCAGGCTCAGGCCGAGGATACCGGCGGCGGCATTGCCCAGATCGTCGTTACCGCGCAGAAGCGTGCGGAAAACGTTCAGGACGTGCCAATCGCCATTTCCGCGTTCAGTGCAGATGCCCTGCAGGAGCGCGCAGTCGGAAGCGTAGCATCGCTTTCAAACATCTCGCCAAACGTCACGCTTGACGCAGGCACGCCGTTTTCGGGTTCGTCGGCGGTGCTGTCGGCCTACATTCGCGGCATCGGCGCAAACGACTTTGCGTTCAACATCGATCCGGGTGTCGGCGTCTACCTCGACGGCGTCTATCTCGCCCGCTCGGTCGGCGCGAACCAGGACCTTCCGGACGTCGAGCGCATCGAAGTGCTCAAGGGGCCTCAGGGCACGCTGTTCGGTCGTAATACCATTGGCGGCGCGATCTCTATCGTCACGCACGATCCGGGCGACGAGTTCCGCTTCAAGGGCGATGTCACCACCGGCCGCTTCGGCCTCGTCCAGACCCGTGGAACGGTCGATCTGCCGCTGACCGACGGTCTTGCCGCATCGGTCAGCTTTGCGACCAAGAACCGTGACGGTTACGTCAAGCGCGTTGCCTTCCCGGGAGCGAACAACTTCGATTCCACGCCGATCACCAATTACAAGGCGGCTGGCTATCACAACATCGGCTACGGCAGCGAAGGTGGCGACAACAGCTGGAACCTGCGCGGCAAGCTTCGTTACGACAACAAGTCGAACATGCGCATCACCGTTTCGGGTGACTACAGCAACATCGACCAGTCGCAGCTGGCCAACACCCTGATCAGCACGACGCCGGCCGTGTTTGCCGGTACCTACAACTGCGCAATCCAGGGCGTTGTGGTTGGCGATTGCGGCGGTGGCCCGCCTTCGTTTGCCTACCTCGGCGGCATCGGTGGTCTGAACGGCATCTTCGACAACCCGACCGTGTTTGGCGTCAATGCTGACAACAATCCCAACAACAACCGCCTGCCCTACGACAACCGCTTCGTGTCGAACGACATCGACGTGTCCTATGCCAACGGCAACAACTACTCCAAGCTGAAGACCTACGGCGGTTCCGGCACGATCGAGTTCGATCTTTCGGACACGATGATGATCAAGTCGATCACCGCCTATCGCGAACTGCACTGGAATGCGGGTATGGACCTCGATGGTTCGCCGCTCAACTTCCTGCACACCAGCTTCACGATGAACCAGTGGCAGTTCAGCCAAGAACTGCAGCTCAACGGTTCGGCCATGGACAAGAAGCTCAACTACGTGCTGGGCGCATACTTCTTCAAGGAAGCGGGCGACCTTCATGACTATGTGACCTTTGCTGAAGGTCTGCTGCAGGTTGACGGTCCCAACGATCTCTCGACGAAGAACTACGCCTTCTTCGGCCAGATCGACTACCGTCCGACCGAACAGTTCGGCATCACCATCGGTGGCCGTTACACCAAGGAAAACAAGAGCTTCGAAGGCTTCCAGTCGGATGCCAACGGCCTGACCTACAAGATCCTAAACCAGATCGGCGTGCCACCGTGCGCATCGATCAATCCGATCACCGACGCTTGCCGTATCGCTGCCGGTTTCCCCAACCAGGGACAGCCGCTGCGCTATTACGTCGCCGGAACCCAGCGGAAGTCGTTCAACGACTTCTCGCCCAAGATCGGTCTTCAGTATCACCCGACCGAAGACGCCATGCTTTATGCGAGCTGGTCGAAGGGCTACAAGACCGGTGGCTGGACGACGCGTCTGTCCAACCCGCTGCCCACCGCGCCTGACTTCAACGAGGAAAAGGCAACGACCTGGGAAGTGGGCGTGAAGTCGATGTTCCTCGACCGTCGTCTGCAGGTCAACGCAGCCGCGTTCCTGACCGACTACAAGGGCATCCAGCTGAACTTCCAGCAGGGCGTCTCGCCGACCATTCAGAACGCCGGTGATGCGCGCATCAAGGGCTTCGAAGTCGAGGTCGTCGCGGCTCCGACGGACGGCTTCCTGATCAACGCTTCGGTGGGTTACACGGACTCGTACTACACTGCAGTTCTGGCAGGAGCCCAGGTTGCTGCCAATCCGTTCCAGGCTGGCGTGTTCCCGGGTGCCGATCTTCCCAAGACGCCACGGTGGAAGTTCAACATCAGCCCGCGCTACGAACTGTCGATGGGCGGAGACGCAAAGCTGGTCGTCATTGCCGACTGGACCCACACCACGTCGCTTTGGAACGATACCGAACGCGCCTTCCTGCTGCAGCGTGGCCCGACCGACATTGTCAACGGCAACATCACCTACAAGTCGGGCAACCATTGGGACCTGACCGTGGGCATGACCAACATCACCGACGAGCGCTACCTGGTCACCGGCCAGGCCCAGATCGCCGGTGGTCAGTTCTACGGTACCTACAGCCGTCCGCGTGAATGGTTCGCGCGTCTCGGCGTCGAGTTCTGATAAGCTGAAAGATTGCGCGGGCGGGGCCAGAGCCCCTTTGGCTTCGCCCGCGTTTATCATCACGGAGAGTGAAAATGCCTGAAGCGCCGCATGCAGAATTCTGGAAAGGCATCAAGCCTGTCGAGAAGGTCTTCCGGGAAGGAAGCCTGCCTGAAGTCTATCTGCCCAAGATTGCCGAGGGTGACGAGCGCTATTGGGTTCCGATCTCCGAAACCGTCTTTTCCAAGCCTGTCTGGATCAGCCCTTCGAAGAACATGTGGGCCGATGTCCTGATGAGCAAGTCGGCGGGTCTTGTGAACCGCCATTATCACCCGCACCCGATCTGGGCCTACACCATCAGCGGCAAGTGGGCCTATCTCGAGCATGAATGGACCGCAACGGCAGGCGATTTCGTCTATGAAACGCCGGGCGAGAGCCACACGCTCGTCTGCTATGAACACGAGGATCCGATGAAGGTCTTCTTCGTCGTCTCCGGCCCGCTGATGTGGCTCGATGAAGAGGGCAACACCGTCGGCCACTACGACGTGTTCGACTACATCAAGGCCGCGCGTGAGCATTACGATGCTGTCGGCATCGGCGCGGACTACGTCGACACCCTGATCCGCTGAGAGGAACCCGCATATGAGCACCGCCACCGTGATGACGGCGCCGCCCTCCGACAAGGCCGAGATCGTCGACGTTCCCTTCGCGCACAGAGACCTGGTCAAGCGCCTCAGCCCCGGCGGCCGCTACATCGACGCCCAGACCGATGTCGACAGCCCCTGGGTTCCCTTCGGCGACAACGCCGCGATCAAGCATCTGGCTTTCGACGTGCGCCAGAACCTGTTCTCGAACATCCTGTGGGTGAAGGGGCCGGGCGTCATCGGCACGCACTTCCATCGCGGCACCATCACCATGGTCTGCCTCGAAGGCAGCGTCCGTTATCTCGAATATGACTGGGTGGCAACGCCCGGCGGCCTGATCCTCGAAACGCCGGGAGAGAGCCACACGCTCGTCACAGATCATCCCACGGGTTGCAAGCTGTTCGGGTGGATGCAGGGTCCGATCGAATTCTACGACGAGAACGCGGTGCTGGTGGATACCACCGATGTCTGGTGGTTCATCAACCACTACGAGACCTACTGCCGCGAGAACGGCATCGCCATCAATCCCAAGCTCTATCTCTGAGGCCACCATGGGCACCATGACCGCGCCGCCTTCGGGCGCCTACAAGATCGTCAACGTCCCCGAGCTCTACGGCGACCTGATCCGTGCCAAAGGTGTCGAAGGCACCTATGTCGGATCTTCGGAAGCCGAGAGCCCCTGGGTTCCTTTCGGCGACAACGCCGCAATCCGCCATCTGGCATTCGACGTGCGCGAGAACGTCTATGTCAACGTGCTGTGGATCAAGGGGCCGGGCGTCATCGGCACGCACAAGCATCGCGGCAAGGTCTGGGCCATCGGCCTCGAAGGCTCGTTCCGCTACCTCGAATACGACTGGGTCTGCCGTCCGGGCGATTTCATTACCGAAACCCCCGGCACGGCCCATACCCTCGTCACCGACGATCCCAACGGCATGAAGGCGCTGTTCCACATGCAGGGCGCCAACGAGTTCTTCGACGAGCACGGCAATCATGTCGAAACGCTCGACGTCTGGTGGTTCATGAACCACTACGAGACGTATTGCCGCGAACACGGCATCGCGATCAACCCCGCTCTCTATCTCTGACGGCGCGGACATGAGCGGGGAGAAGGCAGCGGTCCCGAGGCTCCCCGCGGAGCCGGTTGGCAAATACCTGCGCAACGCGTGGTACGTCGCAAGCTGGGCGGACCAGCTCGGCGCAGAGCCGCAGCAACGCACGTTTCTTGAAGAGCCCGTCGCCCTGTTTCGCGATGCAGATGGCGTTGCCAACGCAATAAGCGGCCGCTGTCCGCACCGCTTCGCTCCGCTGGGGCATGGCACGGTAGTGGAGGGGGCCTTGATGTGCCCATACCACGGCCTGCGCTTCGATGGTGGCGGCCGTTGCGTCCACAATCCACATCCCGGCGGCCAGCTTCCCGATGCCCAGTTGAGGGTCTATCCGCTGGTCGAGCGGCATGCCTTGCTGTGGATCTGGATGGGTGATCCGGCACAGGCCGATCCGACCCTGATCCCAGACTTTTCGTGGCTTTCGGACCCGAAATGGGAAGCCGTGCGCGGCAGCACCGTCGCCGAAGGCCATTACGAACTCTACAGCGACAACATCCTCGACCTCAGCCACGCCAACTTCGTCCACCCCGCGCTCGTCGCCGGAGCTTTTACAGAAGGCGACCGCAAGTTCTGGCAGGATGGCGAGAACGTGTTCGCCGAATACGTCCAACTGAACGATTACCTCTCGGTCGGCATCTCTGCGGTCATGGGCACCGAAGGCCGCAAGCAGGATTTCTACGGCCTCGTGCGATGGCACGCGCCTGCAGTACTCTATTTCGATTTCCGCGCGGGCGATCCCGGCACCCCGCGCGAAGCTTGCACTCTGCTACCCTCGCTACATGCCTTCACACCCGAGACGCCCGACACCACCCACTACTTCTGGGCCACGGCGCGCGACTACAAGCTTGGTGATGCCGAATTCACCGCCGCCATGCGTGGCGCGCTCGAATTCGCGTTCGAGCAGGAAGACATGCCAATCATCCGCGACAGCCACCGCCTGATGCGGGGCGAGGACTTCTGGTCGCTGCGACCGTTGATCCTCGGCGGCGATGGCGGCGGTGTCCGCGCAAGGCGCATGCTGCAGCGCCTGATCGACCGCGAACAACAATCAGAACAAGAGGATACCCATGGCAACGCTCGACAGGTTTGACATCAAGGGACGCAGCGCACTAGTAACCGGAGCCGCTTCAGGCATCGGCCTTGCCTATGCCGAAGCGATGGCCGAGGCAGGAGCTGCGGTCTCGCTCACCGATGTCGACGCTGAAGGTGCCGAACGAGAAGCCTCCCGCCTGCGTGAGATGGGCTATGAAGTACGAGCGGCCCGCCTCGACGTGTCGAACTGGGATGACGTCGCCGCCGCCTTCGATGCCCACGATGCAGCTTATGGCGGCCTCGACATCTGCTTCGCCAATGCCGGGATCGATACCGGCGCAGGATTCTGGAACCCCGCCGGTCACCGCAACCCCGATGGTCAGGTCGATACTTACGATCACAACCGCTGGGACCGCTCGATCCAGGTCAACCTCAACGGCGTGTTCTATACCGTCAGCAATGCTGTCCGCATCATGAAGAAGGATGGTCGCGCCAACGGTCGGACCGGCGGTTCGATCATCACCACCGCCTCAAACGCCGGACTCGTGACCGAGCCGATCGTCGGCCTGCCCTACATGCCTGCCAAGGCAGGCGTCCTGCACATGGTTCGCGCGCTCGGCCTCGAACTGGCCGAGTTCAAGATTCGCATCAACGCCATCGCGCCGGGGCCTTTCGTCACCAACATCGGCGGTGGCTGGCTCAAGAAGGACCCCGTTGCCCGCGCTGCATGGGATGCCATCGTGCCGCTGGGTTCCGTCGCGGAAACCGAGCAGTTGAAGCCGCTCGCCCTCCTGCTCGCTTCCGACGCATCGGACTACATGACCGGCAGCCATGTCGTAATCGATGGTGGCATGATGCTCGGCAAGTACAACTAAGGACGAAATCCATGCGCGCCGCCGTGATGCAGGGCTTGCACAAGCCGCTGGCCGTCGAGACGATCCCCGACCCCACGCCGGGGGAAGGCGACGTCGTCGTCAAGGTCGGTCGCTGCGGTATCTGCGGCTCGGACCTGCACATGACCGAAGACCCGGCTTACGGGCAGGGGGAGGGCTCGATCCTCGGCCACGAGTTTGCGGGTGAAGTCGTGGCGTTGGGCAAGGGCGTGGAAGGGCTGAGGACCGGTGACCTCGTCTCGGTCATCCCCCTCCAGAGCTGCGGCCAGTGCCATGCCTGCCGGATCGGCGAAGTCCAGTGGTGCGAAAGGTTCGGTCTGCAGGGCGGCGGCTATGCGGAATACGCGCTGACCCGTCCGAACCAGTGCGTCCGCTTGCCCTCAAGCGCCAGCCTTGCCGACGGCGCGATCGTCGAGCCTCTGGCCGTCGCTCTCCATGGCGTCGCGCTCAGCCGGATGCGCATCGGCGACAGGGTGCTCGTTCTCGGCGCTGGCCCGATCGGCCTCGCCGTCGCCTTCTGGGCGCGCCGTCTCGGGGCAGGTCGAGTGGTCGTGCAGGACCTCGCCGAATGGCAGCGTGACCGCGCTCTCCAGATGGGTGCCCACGATTTCGTGGTCGAGCCTGCTGATCCCGTTGGTAGCGCAGAACGCGCGCTGGGCGGCAAGGCCGATGTCGTGTTCGAATGCGTCGGCGTGCCTGGTCTCATCGCGCAAGGCGTCGATCAGGTGCGCAATGATGGGACTATCGTCCTGCTCGGTCTGTGTACGCGCCCCGATACCTTCAACAGCTTCGCCATGCTTTCAAAGCAGGTAAAACTTGTCACGTCGGCCTTCTTCACCCGGCAGGAATACGAAGCCGCCCTTGATGCGCTAGACCGCGGGGCGGTCGAGCCTCGCCTGCTCGTAACCGACACGATTTCGCTCGATGCAACGCCCGACGTATTCGAGAGCCTGCGCAGGCGTACTCACCAGTGCAAGGTGCTGATAAATCCGGGCGAGTGAAGGCACCGGTCAGCGGGAGCAGGACCATGGCGATTGATTCCTTTGCAGGGCGCAATGCCTTCGTCACGGGTGGCGCCTCGGGCATCGGGCTCGGCATCGTCAAGGCTCTCGCGCGGCAAGACGCCTTCGTGATCATGGCAGACATGCGCGCGGATCATATCTCCAGCGCGCTCAAGACCATGGCAGACGAGGGTTTTGGCGAAAGCGTGATCGCCATCGAACTGGATGTCACCGATCGAGATGCATACGCCGAAGCCGCACGACGCATGGACCTTGAACTCGGCGGCGTTGACATTCTTGTCAACAATGCCGGCGTCGGCGTCGAAGGCCCGGTGCTGTCTGCAACTTACGCCGATTGGGATTTCGGGCTTGGGGTAAACCTTGGCGGTGTGGTCAACGGCTTGCAGGCGATCTTGCCGCAGATGATCGCCCATGGACGCGGCGGGCACGTCGTCAACACCGCCTCGCTTGCGGCAACTGTCACGATGCCCGGTCATCTCGCCATCTACGCCGCCAGCAAAGCTGCCGTGCTCAATCTGTCCGAGAACATGCGCGCCGATCTGGCTGCGAAAGGCATCGGCAGTAGCGTCCTGTGCCCCGGCTTCGTTCGCTCGAACATCCATGAGGCCGCCCGCAACCGCCCCGCGCATTTGCGGGAAGGTAGCGGTTTCGGCGCATCCGAACAGGCATTGGCACAACGCGTCGTCGGCAATGACTGGATGGACCAAGATGACGTTGGCGAGATGGTTGCGGATGCAATCCTGGCCGACCGCCTCTACATCGTGACCCATGGCCAGTTTTCTGGCCGCATGCGTGAGCGTGCGGAGGCTCTGCTTGCGGCCACGCCAGTCAGCGAGATGCAGTTCTGATCCTTCAGGTCGCTATTCCGATCGTCGTTGTTGCGGTGTAACCTCCCGAGACGGACCCGGTCATCGTTGGCGTCATGACGGCGAGTTGTGCACTCGTTGCATCGCTGAAGATATTGTCCGTCGAGGTTGAGTTGTTGCCATTGTTATAATTGGTCTGGCTCGTGGCGTATGCTGATGTTGCATAGACCGAAGCGCAGACGGCAGCAGGAATGGCAAACTGGGAAATGAGCCGCGCATAGCTGCCGCTGGTCGCCGTCGCGAGGCTAGAGAAAACCTCGAAATGGATATGAGGGTATCGGCCGTTGTAGCAACCCGGCACGATGGTCGTAAACGTGATTTGTCCGTTTGCGTCGGTGACTTGCACACCGCGCAAGTAGCTCTCGTTTGGCAAGTTGTAGAGCGAATAATTGCCGTCCTTGTCGCAGTGCCAGATGTAGATCGCGTAGCCTGAGAGTGGTGCGCAACCATTGTTCACATCGACGACGGTGATCGTGAACGTCATCGTTACGCCTGCCGCCGTCGCCGTGGAAGAACCGACAAAGCTCGAGCGGATGTCGCTACGAACAACGCCGGATGCTGTCAGGGCGTTCGAGGTAAGGCCAGAGGAGGTATTGGTCCCATCTGCGGGATACGGACCGTTAGTCTCGCTTGAGGGTGCTGTGCAGGTTCCGGATGTCGCTGTTGCGGTGGGGGTCGGAGTTGCGGTGGCTGTAGCTGTGGCTGTCGCGGTTGAAGTTGATACTGTGGTGCTCGCTGTTGTTCCGGTTCCATCGCTTCCGCCACAGCCGAACAGCAAGGCGCTGCCGCCAGCTGAACCGAACAGTGCGAGCGCCCTGCGTCGTCCTACCTGCAAGCGCTCGAAATGCCGGAGATCGGAGGCAAGGCCTTCGCCATCGTGATGGAGATCTGCCACGTCTTGGTTTTGCAAATGGTTGTGCATTTCCGAGCGTTCCCTTGTTTCTTGGCGGTCCCGCGCCGCTGATTAAACGGCGAGTTTTTCGCGATCCTTCAGGGCGCAAGCGCAATTTGCGTTCTTCAGGTGCAAGTGCATTGTCATTATTAGGATATTTCTTCAGTGATCGGCGCATCAAGGTTTCATCGGTCGAGTGCCATGCGTCGTCAAAAGCGCTCAGTCCAACTATATGCAATCGATTGTTGTCTTGGGGGTCAACCTATGGCATGAGCGATCAAGGGCTCAATAAGGCCCGGGGGAGAGCCGGACGTGGAAACTGCGACGAACATGAGGCCGCATCTGCCATTGGCGCGGATACTGGAGATGAACCTCGGCTTCCTCGGTCTTCAGTTCAGCTTCGGTCTGCAGCAGGGGAACATGGGGCCGATCTATAGCTACCTCGGTGCCGACGAATCCCAGCTGCCGATGCTCCAGCTCGCTGGCCCGATCACCGGCCTGCTGGTGCAACCGATCATCGGCGCGATGAGCGATCGCACGAACAGCAAGTGGGGGCGTCGCACGCCTTACTTCCTGATCGGCGCGGTGCTCTGCGCATTCGGCCTGTTCTTCATGCCCCTGTCCAGCTCGATCCTCATGGCGATGTCGCTGCTGTGGATTCTCGATGCCGGCAACAACATCACCATGGAACCATACCGCGCCTACGTCTCTGACCGCTTGAACCCGGATCAGCGGCAAGCGGGCTTCCTGTCGCAGAGCGCATTCACGGGCCTCGCGCAAATGCTGGCATTTCTCACGCCGTCGCTGCTGGTCGGCCTCGGAATGAACCAGGACTGGGTCGATAGTCACGGCATCCCCTATACCGTTCGCATCGTCTTCATGGTCGGAGCGGTTCTCTCGCTCAGCACCATCCTGTGGTCCGTCCTGCGCGTGCCGGAATTGCCGCTCAGCCAAGAGGAACGCGCCCATATCGACGCTCAGCCCAAGGGCGCATGGGCCACGCTGCGCGAGATCGGCGAGGCCATTGCGGACATGCCCGTCGCCATGCGCAAGCTCGGCCTGATGAGCCTGTTCCAGTGGGTCGGCATGTCGGGCTACTGGACCTACGCGGTCTATTCGATCAGCCGCACGGTCTATGCTTCTACAGACGTCCACAGCAGCGCCTTCCATTCCGCTGTACTGACCAACGGCGAAGTTGCTGCTTTCTACAACGCCATCTCATTCGTGACGGCCTTCGCCATGGTCCCGCTGGTCAAGCGTATCGGTCCGGGGCCACTTCACGCCCTGTGTCTGTTCGCAGGCGGCGTTGGCATGTTCATCCTTCCCAATGTCACCGACAAGGCATTGCTGTTCCTGCCGGCCATCGGGATCGGCCTTGCCTGGGGCAGCATAATGGGCAACCCCTACGCGATCCTGACCAACTCGATCCCCCCGCAGCGTACCGGCGTCTACATGGGGATATTCAACATGATGATCGTCATCCCGATGCTGCTCTTCGCCGTGGTCATGAGCAGGCTTGACCTCGGGTTCGTTTCGATCGGCTTCGACGCGTACAAGCTCGCGCTTGGCGGCGATCCGCGCAACATGCTGATGTTCTGCGGTGCCTCGCTCGTGCTCGCCGGGTTTTCCGTACTCTGGGTGCGTGAGGGCAGGGTCAGTGCCATGCCGCAGGCGGCACTGGCGGCGTAATGGGCTCCATGATCGCCTTGAATGCGGGCGCAGGCTCGGTCGTCTGGGAACTGTGTGAAGGTGCCCCGCCGGTTTGGCGGCATTTCGGTACTGCAGTATCCACAGAGGGCCTGCCAGCCCTTGCCGACACGCGCGGCCCTGCATCATATTCGCTTGATCATGACGAGCCGCTTTGCGTAGCGCCGGTCTCGGGTCTGGGATGGTTCGGCCCGGAGGTCTTGCGCCTAAGTCGCAACGGGGCAGCATTGCCCGTCGCCTTCTCTTCGGTGGCTGTCTCGGAAGCCGACGGTAAGCTGACGGTCCGCTCGATCGACGCCAATGCTGGCGTGGAACTCGAGCAGGTCTTCGAAGTCGTCGGCGCAGCATACGTATGCCACAGCACCGTTCGCAACATCGGCGCGGTTCCGTTCGCCGTCGATTGGCTCGCGAGCGCACTCCTGCCGATCTGCGGCTCCGCACGGGAAATCATCTCGTGGCGAGGCCGTCACAACGCCGAACTGGTCGAATGCCGCGAACCTATGCCGCAGCAGGCCTGGGTCCGGGAAGTGCGTCGCGGCATTTCCGGTCATGGTGGACCGGGTGGCCTGTTCATTCTCGACGAAGGCGCAACCTTCCACGCGGGTCAAGTCCGTGCCCTGCAACTCGCATGGACCGGCGACAATCGCATCGCGGTGGAACGCGACGACGAAGGCTTCTGGACGCTTTCTGCGGGCGCGTTGCTGCAGCCGGGAGAGGTGGTGCTGGATCCAGGCGAAGGCTGGACTGCGCCAGACGCGATCGTCGCTGTTTCAAACACCGGTCGCAACGGCGCTGCATCAGCATTCCACAAAGCCGTCCGCGTTCGCTTGCGCTGGCCCGGTGGTGAAATGCGCCCACGTCCGGTGCATCTGAATTCGTGGGAAGCGTGCTACTTCGATCATGACGAGGAACGCATCATAGCGCTTGCCGAGGCCGCAGCATCGGTCGGCGTCGAACGCTTCATCCTCGACGATGGCTGGTTCCGCAACCGCGATGACGACACCGCAGGGCTTGGCGACTGGACGACCGATCCGCGCAAGTATCCGGGGGGCCTCAAGCCTCTGGCTGAACGGCTCAATGCCCTCGGCATGGAATTCGGGCTCTGGGTCGAGCCGGAGATGATCAATCCTGACAGCGACCTCTACCGCTCCCATCCCGATTGGGCTCTGTCTTTGCCGGGACAGGACCGCCCGACGGCGCGGAATCAGTTGGTGCTCGACATGCGCCGGGAAGACGTGCGCGACTACCTGTTCGGATGCCTCGATGCGCTCCTGACAGAGCTTCCGATCACCTATCTCAAGTGGGACCACAATCGCGATCTTGCGCCTGCCGGAGGTGCCTCTCAGGTGCGGGGAGTATACGATCTGCTCGCGAGAGTTCGCCGTTCGCACCCGGGAGTTGAGATAGAGTCCTGTGCCGGTGGCGGCGGGCGAAACGATGCTGGCATGGCCGACTATTGCCACCGCTACTGGACCAGCGACAACATTGATGCCGTAAGCCGCATCGGCGTACAACGCGGATTTCTCTCGTTTTTGCCACCCGAAGTGATGGGCTCGCACATCGCGGCCAGTCCCGCACATGCCACCGGCCGCCGCCATTCGCTCGCGTTCCGCGCGGCCATGGCAATGACCGGTCACCTCGGCGTCGAAATGGACCCGCGCACGCTGGCAGAAACTGAACGGACCGAACTCGCGGACTGGATTGCCTTTCACAAGCAATGGCGCGGACTGCTTCATGAAGGCAGGGTCTGGCTGGGTGAGGGGAGCGACGGGCTGCGCTGGCAGGCGCAGGGGCGCGAGGACGAACTGCTCCTTTTAGTGATCCGAGCAGAGCCGCCGTCCGATCGCCGCCCGCAGCCGCTACCGCTGCCTTTCTGCGCACGTTCAGGTACTTGGGATGTCAGCCTTCTGCGCATTGCAGGCGGCGAGGGCGGCCATGCCGCGCACACCACGCCACTGTTCGAAGCCATGAAGGCAGCGCCTCAACCATTCCCGGCCGATTGGCTCGCCGCCTCAGGGCTGCCGCTTCCACCGGGCAAGGCCGAGACCGTCACCATCTTCCATCTGCGCAAGCGCGCCTGACCACGAATTCCGGAAAGCTCCTGATGTCCGATATTTCTTCGTCGATTCAATCGATTGCTTCATTCGGTGCGAGCCGGTGGGAGCCAAGCGGCTATGGCGATTGTCCGCGTATTCCCCTTATCGGCAAGAATGACGTAATCCGGCTGTTCGACCATCTCGACTTGTGGGACTGCTGGCCTCTCGCGCACGAAGATGGCCGTACTGTCGAGCACCTGGGCCGCAACTGGTGGTTCTTCCTCTCCTCGCCGGTCTTTGCCGATCCGATCGAGCGGCACGGCCATGCTCGCATCCGCTTGATCTCCTTCGGCTCCGATGGATGGCGCGATCATGGCGATGCCTTTCCCGATGGGTTCACGCCCGGCAGCCGCGAATGGGCGGGCTGCGCCGTGCTTATGGACGACGGCTTAACCGTGCAGCATTTCTTCACCGCCGCGGGGCGGAGAGGTGAGGAGACGCAGAGTTTCGAGCAGCGACTTTTCTTGAGCGAAGGTCGCCTCGACAATGAGGGCCCCGGCCAGTGGCAGGCTCCGCGCGAAATCGTGGCGGCTGATGGCGTCCGCTATGTGCTGGACCGACAGAACACCGGTGCGCCGGGCTTGATCAAGGGCTTCCGCGACCCGGCATGGCTGCGCGATCCGGCGACGGGCAGGGCACACCTGCTGTTCACCGGGAGCGCCGCATGGTCGGACGACCCTTTCAACGGCAACATTGGAATTGCAACGTTGCACGAGGGCGAGTGGCAACTGGGCGATCCGCTCATCGAGGCCATTGGGGTCAACAACGAACTGGAACGTCCGCACGTCCTCGTCCGCGACGGTCGCTATTACCTGTTCTGGTCGACGCAGACGCACACCTTTGCTCCCGGCGCCGTTGCAGGACCCAATGGCCTCTACGGCATGGTTGCGGATCGTATCGAAGGGCCGTGGCGTCCGATCAACGGCAGCGGGCTCGTTGCGGCCAATCCGGATTCCGAGCCCAAGCAGTCCTACAGCTGGTGGGTGACGGGCGAGGCCGAAGTGTGGAGCTTTGTTGACTACTGGGGGATGGAAGGTCGGAACACGGCCGATAATCCGGAATTGCTGCGCAGCAACTTCGGGGGAACGCCCGCACCCCGGTTCAAGCTGAACTTCGAGGGCGACAGGGTGACAGTTGCCTGATCGGACGGCAGCGGATCAGGCGCTTTCGCGCTGGATCAGTTCAGGTTGCATGATCGTGGAGGGCGCGTCCTCGCCGGCGATGCGACGGCGCAGCGTATCGACCATTGCGCGTGCACCCGCCGCGATGTCCTGACGGACAGTCGTTAACTGCGGCACCATTCGCGTGGCCAGTGGCAAGTCGTCGAACCCGGTTACGGCAACCTGCTCCGGCACGGAAACACCCCGCTCGTGCAGCAGCCGGATCGTGGTCATCGCGATGATGTCCGATGCACAGACGATACCATCGATCCGACCATCCAGTTCGTCGAGATGGCTGGCGATCTGGTTGGCCATCTCGTCGCTGGCGAGATGCGTCGGGAAGGCACGCAAGCTTGCGTCAGGAGCGCTGGACAAGGCCTGCTGCGCTCCCAGCAGCCGCTCTGCGATTTCCGGACCGTTCGTATCGCCGAAAAAGGCGAGCCGCTTTGCTCCGCGTGCCAGCAGCCGACGTGCCGCGAGTGTTCCGCCCGCAGCATTGTCCACCCCGACAGTGCACTGTGCCTGACCTTCGCGATGGCTGCCCCATACCACCAAGGGACGATAATGCTGCGCAACACGTTCGATCACGTCGAACTGGTTGGACTGGCCGATGACCAGAGCGCCATCGAGCATTCCCGAATCGACAATGCGGTCCAGCCACTCGTCGTCGCCGGGAATGACGCGAGAGAGCATAAGGTCGTGCCCGCTCTCGGTCAGTTCGTCTGCCAGGTAGCCGAAAAGCGTCATGAAGAAAGGGTCGGAGATATGCTGGCGGCGTTCGTGGCCGAGTGGAATCACCACTCCGATGACCCCGGCTTGCTGCGTGCGCAACCGCCGTGCCATCTGGTTTGGCCTGAAGCCATGTTCCCGCGCGAGCGCCTGAATGCGTTCGCGGGTTTCCTTGTTTACGAGTGACTTGTCTGCCAGCGCGCGGGAAACTGTCCCGGCTGAAACGCCAGCGATCCTGGCAAGTTCAGCAATATTCTTGATTTTGGCCGGTTTTTTTACGTCGTCCATGGAATCTGGATGTCCTGCGCAAGCGCTCCTGTGCGCGAACATGCGCAACGCCCCTGATGCTTTTGATGCGACGCTACCGACATCACTGTCAATCGTCTAGGTGCGCGTCGACTCTGGTGCGACCGGCTTTGTGTTGCACGAACGACACGATCAAACGAATTGCTGCAATCGATTGCGATTGTCGTTGCAAACGATTGTTACCGTGTTTATCGAGACGATGACTGATTCCTGCAGACGCTGCAGGAGCTTCTTGGTGGGAGGAAATATGAAGTTTACACCCCTTTTTGCGTGCGCATCTGTTGTCGCGCTTTCCAGCGCGATGCTGGCCTCGCCGGCATTTGCGCAGGATGCCGCGCAGGCTGATGCAGCCGAAACCGCTCCGGAAGCGGTTGGCCTTGACGCCATCGTCGTAACCGCCTCGGGCCGCGACAAGACCCAGCTCAACAGCGCTGTCTCGGTCAGCTCGATCTCCTCGGAAACGATTCAGGCGATCCGTCCGACCTCTGAAGCAGAAGTCTTCCGCGCCATCCCGGGTATCCAGGTTGCCGGTACTGCTGGTCCTGGCGGTAACTCCAACATCGCCGTTCGCGGCCTTCCGGTCGCCACCGGTGGCTCGCCGTTCGTGCAGATCCAGGAAGACGGCCTGCCCACCGTCCTGTTCGGCGACATCCAGTTCGGCAACAACGACTACTGGACCCGCTTCGACGGTTCGGTGCAGAACATCGAAGGCGTTCGTGGCGGTTCGGCCGGTACGTTCGCCTCGCAGGCTCCCGGCGCCGTGATCAACTACATCAGCCACACCGGCAAGCAGGAAGGCGGCTTCGTCTCGATCAACCGTGGTCTCGGCTACGATGAAACCCGCGCCGATTTCCGCTATGGCGGCCCTATCAACGACACGATGTACTTCCACGTCGGCGGTTTCGTGAAGACCGGCCGTGGTCCGCTCAAGGCTGACTACACCGTGTCGGAATCCTTCCAGGTCAAGGGCAACCTGACCAAGGAATTCAACGAAGGTCGCGGCTACTTCCGCCTGCTGTTCAAGGTCGCCGACACGCAGGAACCGAACTACACCGGTGCTCCTGCGCTCGCCACCATCACCGGCAAGAAGGTCACGAACATCCGTCCCTATCCGGGCTTCGACGGTCGTGACGCGTCGAACTACTCGATCTACAATCAGGACTTCCTGATCTACAACCGCGAGGGCAACCTCGAGCGCGTGAAGATGGACGGCATCACCACCAAGGCGCAGTCCTTCGGCAGCCAGTTCCACTACGAATTCGATGGTGGCTTCACCGTCGACAACAACATGCGCTACACCAACATGAGCGGCGCGTTCGCCTCGCCGTTCCTGAATACCGCGCTGACTTCGTCGGTGCTCGGCTCGAACGTAAACGGCAGCACGGTCGCTGCGATCCGCTATGCCAGCGGTCCCAAGGCCGGGCAGCTGTTCACCGACCGCTACCTGGACAACAACGTCAACGTCCGCACCAACATCCGTGACATCGGCAGCTTCGCCAATGACCTCACGGTGGCCGGCAAGTTCGATGTCGCATCGGGCAAGCTGACCACGCGCGCCGGTCTGTTCTACATGAACCAGAAGATCGCGATGGACTGGCACGTCAACAAGTCGCTGCGCGAACTCAACGGCGACAACCCCTCGCAGCTCGACCTGTTCGACAGCGCGGGCAACAAGCTGACGCAGGCTGGCACCTCGGGCTACAACAACAACTGGGGCAACTGCTGCGCTCGTGACTACGACTTGTCGTATGCCAACACCGCGCCGTACCTCTCGCTCGATTTCGACCATGACCAGTTCGGTCTGGACGGTTCGGTCCGCTTCGAGCGCATCAAGTCGACCGGCTATGCCATCGGCGGCGGCAGCGAGTTCCCGATCAACAGCGGCGGCGTCACCATCCCGGCGATCACGGCCGATGGGGGCCGCGAGAACCTGAACTACACCCGCAGCTACACCTCGTGGACTGTCGGTGCCCTGTTCAAGGCGACCTCGAACCTGACGATCTTCGCCCGCACGTCGCGTGGTGGCCGCTTCAACAGCGACCGCCAGACCCTCGGTGGCAAGATTCGCAACGACGGTGCCCTGTGCCGCGCCAGCGACATCGGCAGCAACGGTTGTTCGGCCGATGGCGTGACGCCTTCGGTGGACTTCGTCACCCAGCACGAACTCGGCATCAAGAGCCGTGGCGATCTGCTTGGCGGCCAGTTCACCATGGAAATGACGCTGCTCAAGGGCAACTTCAAGCAGTCGACCTACGAACTCTCGGCAACGCGTTGCCCCGGCGGTGCCGGCGGTTGCGTAATCGACGCCAAGTTCAAGTCGACCGGCGCGGAGTTCTTCGCGACCTACCGCAACGGTGGCTTCAGCTTCGTCGGCAACGCCACCTACTCGAAGGCAAAGCGCCAGTCGGCGGGGGCAACCTCCTACTCGCGTTCGCCGAACCTGCCTGACCTGATCTACACTGCTTCGGCCAACTACGACTTCGGCGATCTCGTCACGGTCGGCCTGGCGATGACCGGTCAGACCAGCGCGATCGACGATGGCGGTTTCGAGTACCCGGGCAAGGCGATCTTCAACCCGTCGCTCCGCGTCTATCCGGTGAAGAACCTCGAACTCGGCCTTCAGGTGTACAACGTGTTCGACACCTTCGACCTGCGCGGCAACGGCGGCATCGCCGATGCCTCGGTGAACCCCACCGTGATCGGCGGCGCCCCGGCACTGGGACGCACCGTTTCGGCTTCGGTCCGCTACAACTTCTGATGTTGGCGGGAGGAGGACCAGACGCCTCCTCCCGTCCACTTCGGGTCGCATGAGGGAGGGGCGGGGCGCTTGTGCGTTTCCGCCCTTCCGTTCCAATATCGCCGCGAGAGCGATTGGTGATAAGGGGCGAAGGGACGCCAAGGAGAGGCAAGACCGAATGAGCAACCCAGACCTCATGATCCGCTCCGTCGCCGTGATCGGCGGAGGCACCGCAGGCTGGATGAGCGCCGCCGCGCTGGCACAGGCCTTGCGGCACAACTGCAGCATAACGCTGGTTGAGTCCGACGAGATCGGTACGGTCGGAGTGGGCGAGGCGACAATCCCGCCGATCCGCACCTTCAACGAAACCCTGCAGATCGACGAGCGCGAGTTCGTCCGCAAGACCAAGGGCTCGTTCAAGCTCGGCATCGAATTCGTCGACTGGGGGAGCCTGGGCAACAGCTATTTCCACCCCTTCGGTCCGCACGGCCGCGCCTTCGATATCGTCAACCTGCATCACTACTGGTTGCGCGCGCGCAAAGCAGGCGAGAGGGCGCCGCTGGACGAGCATTCGATGGCCTGGGCGCTGGCAAAGGAAAACCGCTTTGCGCCGCCGATGCCGGATCAGCGCAACGTGCTGTCGACCTTCGACTACGCCTATCACTTCGACGCCGGGCTCTACGCACGGTTCCTTCGTGAGTACTCCGAAGCCAAGGGAGTGACACGGATCGAGGGCAAGGTCGCCAGCGTCGAGCAGAACGCCGAGACCGGCTTCGTCACCGGCGTGACGCTTGAAGACGGTCGCAAGGTCGATGCTGAACTCTTCGTCGATTGCTCGGGCTTTCGCGGCCTTCTCATCGAGGGCGCGCTCAAGGCCGGGTACGAGGACTGGACGCACTGGCTCCCCTGCGACCGCGCCATGGCAGTCCCGTGCGAGAATGCAGGGCCGCTTACGCCCTACACCCGCTCGACCGCGCGCGAGGCGGGCTGGCAGTGGCGCATTCCGCTGCAGCATCGCACCGGCAACGGCTATGTCTTCTGCAGCCAGTTCCTGTCCGAGGACGAAGCCGCCGAGAAGCTGCTCTCGCGCCTCGATGGCAAGGCCTTGGCCGATCCGCGTCCGCTGCGCTTCGTCACGGGGCGGCGCAAGACGTTCTGGGAGAAGAACGTCATTGCCGTCGGGCTTTCCAGCGGGTTCATGGAGCCGCTGGAGTCGACCTCGATCCACCTGATCCAGGCCGGCATCTCCAAACTGCTGGCGCTCTTCCCGGATCGCACTTTCGATCCGCTGGTGATCGAGGAATACAACCGCATCGCGGTGGGCGAGTACGAGCGCATCCGCGACTTCCTCATCCTCCACTACAAGCTGACTGATCGCGACGATTCCGAACTGTGGCGGTACTGTGCGGCCATGGACATTCCTGACACGCTCCACACCAAGATCGAGCATTTCCGGCGATACGGACGACTTGTGCAGCGTGACGCCGACCTGTTCGGCGCGCCTTCGTGGCTCGCCGTGCACATCGGGCAGGGCAACATCCCGGAGCGCACCGATCCGCTGGCGGATTACCGCGGCATCGACGGTCGCGAATGGCTGGGCAAGTTGCGCGCGGCGATGCACCACGCGGCCCTGCAGCAACCGACACACGAGCAGTTCATCGCGGCCAATTGCGCCGCATGAGTGACGCGCAGAGCCTGTTCCAAAGCGCTATCGCCGCGCGCGAGGCGCAGGACATGGGCGGTGCTCTGGATGCCATCCTGAAGGCCGCCACGGCCGCGCCGAACGAACCCAACGTCGCCCTCGGCCTTGCCCAGATTTCGTTCGAGGCCGGGCTGGACGCCGCCGACCTCTATGCCCGCGCGGCACAGCTGCAACCCCAGCGGATCGACCTTCAGCGCAGTCGCGCAACCGCGCTTGCGGCTGAAGGCCGACAAGGCGAGGGCGAAGCCCTGCTCGAAGAGGTACTTGCCGCCAATCCGGGCTGGATCGACGGCCATCGCTGCCTGAGCGGAATGCGGGCCACGGCCGGTGATCTCGATTTTGCTCGCAGCTTTCCCGCAGCAATTGCCCGGGATCCCGAAAACTTTGGCCTGCGCATGGCATGGTTCCACGTGCTGTCCACGGCGAAGTTATGGGACGAGGCGAGGGCAGTGATTGCTGATGCCGAAGAGCGTCTCGGTGAACGACAGGCGTCCTTGCTCGGCAAGCTGTTCATCGCCAGCGAAAGCGGTGAGGCAGCGGATGACTCAACACTGTTCGATGGCGTCGAGCATGTCACTGACGTGGGGCTGGATATCGCGAGGGTTCGCCATTTTCTGCGTGGCGGCCAAGTTGAACGCGCGCGCGATGTCTGTCTGCGGCATTTCGGCAAACCAGCGATGCGCGCATTCTGGTCGTATCTCTCGCTCACCTGGCGGCTGCTGGGAGACAAGCGGGTCGACTGGCTTGATGGCGCAATGCGCGACGTGCGCAGCTTTGACCTCGACTTCACGCCCGCTGAATTTGACGAACTGGCGGTGACCCTGCGTCGGCTTCACACCATGCAACAGCCATGGCACGAGCAGTCCGTTCGCGGCGGAACGCAGACAGAGAGGCCGCTATTGCTGCGGATCAACCCTGTAATAGCAGCGGCGCGGCTACGCATCGAGAACGCGGTGCAGCGCTATATAGCAGAGCTTCCCGCAGTCGATCCCGCGCACCCCCTGCTTGCCGCACCGCGCGGTCGGTTTCTGTTTGCAGGAAGCTGGTCAGTGAAGCTGCGTCCGGGCGGCTTCCACGCGATGCACACCCATCCCATGGGCTGGATCAGTTCTGCACTTTATGTGACGGTCCCCGATGGTGCCGATCTAGGCCCACCACCGGCCGGACGACTCCAGTTCGGCGCACCACCGCCGGAATTGAACCTGCCGCTTGATCCCTATGACGCGATCGAGCCCAGGCCGGGGCGATTAGCGCTGTTCCCGTCAACAATGTGGCACGGCACCGCGCCATTTGCCGACGGCGAGCGCATGACCATCGCCTTCGACGTCATCCCCGCAGCTCCGCGATCCTGATGAAAGCCTGACATGCGCCCCCGCTACCACTATGCCCCTGCCGCCAATTGGCTGAGCGATCCCAATGGCCTCGTCTGGCAGGACGGCGAATGGCACATGTTCTACCAGTACAACCCGTTCGGTGAGGAATGGGGGCATATGTCGTGGGGCCATGCGGTCAGCACAGATCTGGCGAGCTGGCAGGAACTCCCGGTCGCGCTGGCCGAAACCGACCAGACGATGATTTTCTCCGGTTCGGCCGTCATTGATCGCAGCGGCACTGCAGGGTTTGGCAGCAACGCGATGGTCGCTGTCTATACCGGTGCGCGCACCGACCGCCTGCATCAGTTCCAGTGCCTTGCATCGAGCACTGATCGCGGGCGTACCTTCGAGAAGTTCGTCGGCAATCCCGTGCTCGACCGACAGATGGCCGACTTCCGTGATCCGAGCGTCTTCTGGCACGAACCGAGTGGTCAATGGATCATGGCCGTGGTCCTCTCGGACGAGAACCGCGCTCTGCTCTACGGCTCACCCGACCTGAAACGCTGGACCGAACTTTCGGAAATCCCGCGCGACGGTGCTCCGGGCCACTTGTGGGAATGCCCGTTCCTCGTCGAACTGCCGATCGAGGGCAGCAGCGAAACGCGCTGGTTGTTCAAGGTCGACGTGCTCTCAGGCGCACCGGGATCTGGCGCGCTCTATCGCATCGGCAGGTTCGACGGCCAGCGCTTCACGCCGGAAAGCGGATGGCTGGTGGCCGACTACGGCGACGAGTTCTACGCCGCCATCGGGTGGACCGAACCGCGCGATGACAAGGGGCGTCCGACGTGGATCGGATGGATGGGCAATCACGCGGTGCAGAAGCACCTGCCGTTGCAAGGCTGGCGTGGCGCAATGAGCCTTCCCCGCCGCTTGTCCTTGCGTCAGCAGGCAAGCGGCTTGCGTCTTGTGCAGGAAATCGAGCCTGCCTGCGCAGCGAGGTTCTCCCCGCCCGAGAGCTTTGCAATGGGGGAGGGGTGCCGTCCCGTTCCGGCTGCTTCGCTGCTGGAGCTGCCGGGGGTTGGAAACCTGCAGCTCACCCTGACTGACGACTTTGGTCGGAGCCTCGCAGTCACGCTTGATCATGGCCGCTTGTCCGTCGTCCGCACCGATCCCATGACCTCGCAACTGAACCGCACGAGTGACATGTCTGTCGCCGCAGATGCCCCGATCCGTGTTTGGCTCGACAGCGGCAGTATCGAGGTGCTTGCCTCGAACGGGGCAGACAGCCTTACCTTGCAACATCGCCTCGCCGGCGAGGCTTGGGCCCTGCGCGGCGAAGGCGTGTTGTCCGTGCGCTACTTCGACGCCAGCGCCTGACGTCCGAGTTCGATGGCGCCGGTGATCCCGGCGTCGTCGCCAAGACCCGGCGTGACGATGTAGCTTTCAAGTCCTGCTTCGAGCCGCGGGTGCTGCACATACCCGTTGAGCTTTGCAGCAGTCGCCCCGCGCACGGCTTCGACCAGACCGGGCGCCTTCATCACGCCGCCACCGAAGATCAGGCGGTCAGGCATGTGCAGCAGGACCAGCGTGCTGGCCAGATGGGCGATGTAGTCCGCCACGATGGTCACCTCGTCAGGCCCGAGCTGGTCAAGGCTGCGCCCCCAGCGACGTTCGATGGCCGGGCCGCAGGCAAGGCCTTCGATGCAGTCGCCGTGATAGGGGCAGATGCCGGGGAAGGGATCGCGCGCAAGATCGCGGGGCGGCACGATGTGGCCACTCTCGAAATGCGAGATACCCATCAACGAGCGCCCTTCACGCACGACGCCCGTGCCAACGCCTGTCCCGATCGTCGTGTAGGCCAGGGTGCGGCAGCCTTGACCAGCGCCTGCCATCCATTCGCCGATTGCGGCGCCGTTCACGTCGGTATCGACCTTGATCGGAGCACCGAAGCCGGAGAGCGCATCGTGGAACCTTGCGCCTGCCCATCCGGCCTTGGGCGTGGTCGTGAATGTGCCATAGGCACCCGACGTGGGATCGATGTCGATCGGACCGAAGCTGGCTACGCCGAAGGCCGCGATCGGGCCGTGCTCTGCGCTCGCCGCTTCGAAGAACGCCCGCATGGCAGGCCAGGTTTCGACCGGCGTGTTTGTCGGCATGCGCGTGCGGGCAAGTATCTCACCCTCTTGCGTGGCGAGTGCCAGCACGAACTTGGTGCCACCTGCCTCTACCGCACCGATCAGACCTGTGTCGCTCATTCGCCCGAAACCCTCGCGTTTTCCTTGACTAAGAACATGGCGGCAGCCGCAGCCGCCATCATCAGACTTGCCACAAGCATCGTCCAGCGAGGCTCGCCGGGGAAGAAGCTGCGCATCACGCCACCCATCAGTGTTGCTACCACCAGTTGCGGAATCACGATGAAGAAATTGAAGATGCCGATATAGATCCCGAATTTTCGCGGCGGCAGCACGCGCGTGAGGATCACATAAGGCATCGACAGGACCGAAGCCCAGGCAATGCCCATGCCGACCATCGGCAGCAGCAGCAGGGCCGGATCTCGGATCAGCAGCAAGCCGACAAAGCCCGCTGCTCCGCACAAGAGCCCGACGGCGTGCGTCGCTGCATTGCCAATGCGTCGCGCCAGCACCGGCAGCAAAAATGCAGCGAGCGCAGCAACCCCGTTGTAGAATGCGAACATGACGCCAACCCAGTCTGCCCCTTCGTTGAAGGCGGCGCTGGCAGTATCGGTCGTCCCGAAGGCTTGAGCGGTAACGACCGGCGTCGTGTATATCCACACGATGAAGAAGCCGATCCAGGTAAAGAACTGCGCGAACGCCAGTTGACGCATCTGGACCGGCATCTGCGCCAGATCACTCACGATATGCGCCAGCGCGCCCTTGGCCGAAGTCGCCCGCACACCGATCTGCATCAGGCCGAACGCCGTCAGCCCGGAACCAAGAACGTAAAGCTGCTTGTCGAGCCCGAGCGAAGCCACCAGTGCCAGCAGCACGATGCCCGCGATGACCCACAAGGGGCCGCTGCGAAGATAGACCAGCGGCTCATGCTGCGCAGTACCTGCCTCGAAGGTTGCCCGTTCGAACGCCGCCATTTCGTCAGGCGAGTATTCTCGCACGCGCAGTACCGTCCAGCCAACGCTCAGCACCATTGCCGCAGCACCGAGATAGAAGCTGTATCGCACCGACGGCGGAATCACCCCTTCAGGCGCGACATTGGCAATGCCGAGCCAGTTGAACAGGGCAGGTGCAAGGCTTCCGAGAACCGCGCCTGCACCTATGAAACATGTCTGGAAGGCAAAGGCCTGCGCGCGCTGGTCGTCGGGCGTCATGTCTCCCGCAAAAGCGCGGAACGGCTCCATCGCCACGTTGAGCGATGCGTCGAGCATCCACAGGAACGCGGCGGCCAGTAGCAGCAGTCCGGTATTCGGCAACCCGATCAGTGCGAGTGCGGCCAGCACCGCACCTGCCAGAAAATAGGGACGTCTCCGACCGAGCCATCCCCAGGTGCGGTCGGAATGATACCCGATCAACGGCTGCACGATCAGCCCGGTCACCGGCCCGGCGATCCACAAGAAAGCGAGATCGTCGACCTCGCTGCCCAGCGACTGGAAGATGCGGCTGACGTTGGCGTTCTGCAGGGCGAATGCAATCTGGATACCGAAGTAGCCGAAGCTTACGTTCCACAGACCCCAGAATCCCTGCCGAGGCTTCTGTCTCGCCGCTTGCGCTAGTTGTGCAGTCATCGGCTCTCCGTGATCGCAGTCGAGGCTGCGGGGTAGGGCCGTCTGACGCGGCCTTGGGACTGGTTCAGGTGCGCCGAAGTCGCAGAATACCGGGCTTGCTGCAATCGATGCGCATACGAATACCAAACAAATGCGCGATGAGAATCAGCCGCCGCTGCTGGCCCGGACCACCAGTCTTGCCGGGAGAACGCGCGGATTGGGCGGGCGTCCCTCGACCTGCGCGAGTACGCTTTCGACCAGAGCTTCACCGGCCAGGCGGATGTCCTGCATGAGCGTCGTCAGCGGCGGAGACGTGAAGGCCGCCGCTGGAATGTCGTCGAAGCCAACGACCGCAACATCGCCCGGTACGGAAAGTCCGGCTTCGGCCAGGGCACGCATCGCGCCGATCGCGATCAGGTCGCTCGCCGCAAAGATGGCATCGAATGGCGCGCCCTTCGCCAGCAATTCCCGCGCCGCCCGGTAGCCCACTTCCTCCGACGAAACCGCATCAACCACGAGCGAGCGATCCGCTGTGAGACCTGCGGTGGAGATCGCCTTGGCAAGCCCCGCATAGCGCTGTTCGAATTCGGGATAATGCGAATCTGCCTGCCCCAGAAACGCGATCCGCTTGCGCCCGCGCGCCAGAAGGTGCTCACCGGCCAGTCTTCCCGCACCAAAGTTGTCCGATCCGACCGTGGCGCCGATGGTTCCCTGATCGACCGAACCCCAGCGCACGAAATGCGTGCCGGACTTGATCAGCTGCCGCAGGCGCGGCTCGTAGGCGGTGTAGTCGCCGTAACCCAGCAGGATCAGCCCGTCGGCGCGATGGCTGTCCTGATAGCGCTTGTGCCAGTCATCATCGAGCTTCTGGAACGAAATCAGCAGGTCCAGTCCGCGGTTGGCGCAATGGCGGGTGATCGATCCCAGCATGGCCAGGAAGAACGGGTTGATGTTGGATTCGTCGGGCGTCGGGTCTTCGAAGAACAGCAGCGCGAGGGTGTTGGACCGTTGCGAGCGGAGCGATGAGGCGTTCTTGTCGACGGTATAGTTGAGTTGCCGCGCAATCGCCTCGATCTTCTGACGGGTTGCCAGACTGACAGACTTGCTTCCGCGCAGCGCACGACTGACGGTCGGCTGCGATACGCCTGCCAGATAAGCAATGTCGAAACTGGTTGGTTTGTTGGATGGCTTTCGCCCCATATCCCCGTCTCTCCCACCGCCCGGTGTGGTCCCGTGGTCGGTCGTCGAGGACTGTATGCGTGAACTGCGGCTCATGCAATGGCACCGGTCCAGCGTGCTCCAGAAGTGCGGGAAATGCTGGAAATTCCATGGTTTTGATGGAGCATTGGGTAGTGACGGAAAAGCATCATCTGAAACCAATCAACGCATAGTATACGTATGCCATATTCGTCATTCTTCATCACGCCATTAAACCGAAACGGAGCGGAAGGCCGGGATCAGCGGCACCGTCCGATCAGATCAGGTTTCAATCGATCAAGGTTCAGGGCCGGGCAGCCCTATTCTGGGTCCGGCTTGGGGGAGTGAATTTCAACATGGCATTTCGCAATCTAACCGCTGTCGCGGGCGTATCGCTCGCCGCCATCACTGTCGCACTCGCGGCGAACCCGGCGATGGCGCAGGACGCCGCGCAGGATCAGGCCCAGGCCACCGACGCCGCTCCCGAAGGTCAGGAACAGGCCATCGTCGTGACCGGCTTCCGCGCCGCGCTCGCCACGGCGGTCAACGTCAAGAAGACCTCGCCTGTCATCGTGGAATCGGTTTCGGCCGAAGACATCGGCCGTCTGCCCGACGCTTCCATCGGTGAATCGATCGCCCGCCTGCCGGGCCTGACCACCCAGCGCCTGTTCGGTCGCGCCAACTCGATCGCCATTCGCGGTTCGAGCGCAGACCTGTCCTCGACCACCCTCAACGGCCGTCCGCAAACTTCGACGGGCGAGCAGCGCAACGTCGAGTTCGACCAGTTCCCTTCGGAAATCGTCAGCCGGGTGGACGTCTACAAGACGCCGCAGGCCAATCTCGTCCATCAGGGCCTCGTTGGCACTGTCGACATCAAGACGATCCGTCCGCTGGAATTCGGCAAGGGCCTGCTCTCGTTCGGTGGCCGTGGCACCTACGCCGATCTCGGCAAGGTCAACAAGGACAGCAACGAGTTCGGTTACCGCGCCACGGCGACCTACGTCGGCCAGTTCATGGAAGACCGCCTCGGCGTCGCCCTTTCGGCGGCCTACACCGACGAGCCCTACCAGGCGCAGGAATTCGAAGCCTGGGGTTATGCCGATGGCCCGAACAGCACCAAGATCATCGGCGGCATGAAGCCGTTCGGCGTTTCGACCCAGCTCAAGCGCCTCGGCGTCCAGGGCACCGTGCAGTTCAAGCCGGTCGACGAACTGACCCTTACGGTCGATGCCTTCTACGGCAACTTCAAGGACAAGCAGATCAAGCGCGGGATCGAATTCCCGCTTGCATGGAGCGGCGCGCAGCTTTCGCCCACAGGCATCGAGACCAACGGCAACCTCATCACCAATGGCACGTTCTCGGGCGTCGAGGCGGTGGTCAACAACCACGGCTACCAGCGTAATTCCGACATCTTCTCGGGTGGCTTCAACGCAGCTTGGGCCGGTGAGGACGGTTGGTCTGCCTCGTTCGACTTCGGCTATTCGAAGACCGACCGCAGCGAGCTGAGCCTTGAAACCAACGCCGGCACTGGCCCGGGCGGTGGTAATGGCGCGACCGACACGCTCACCTTCGTCAGCGGACCGACCGGCACCAGCTTTACCAGCCACACGCTCGATTACGGAAACTACAACACCATTCTGCTGACCGACCCGCTGGGCTGGGGCGGCGGCGCGCCCAAGGGCTCGCAGGAAGGCTACTACAACGACCGTATCATCAACGACGAGATCAAGAGCTTCCAGGTCGAAGTCGGCAAGGAGCTCGAGGACAGCTTCCTGTCGAAGGTCACCGTCGGTACGGCCTACGTCGACCGCACCAAGGGCAAGACACCCGAGGAGTACTTCCTCAACCTTGCAGGCGGCGTGAAGTCGCTGGTCGTTCCCGAGAAGTACCGCACGGGCGCGACGGATCTGAGCTTCATCGGCGCAGGCCCGATCATCGGCTACGATCCGTTCAAGATGCTCGAGGACGGCGTCTACGTTAAGACGCTCAACGCATCGAAGGACGTGCCCGCCAAGGCCTACTCGGTCACCGAGCGCGTGATGTCGATCTACATCAAGGGCGATCTCAAGGCCTCGCTCGGCGACGTCGAGATGGACGGCAACGTGGGTCTGCTTGCGCAGAACACCGAGCAGAAGTCGCGTGGCTTCGTGAACCTTGCCGCTGCCTCGCTGGTACCGACGGTCCGTGGCGCGCGCTACTGGGACTTCCTGCCGAGCCTCAACCTGAACTTCCGCATTCCGGGTGACTGGGTGGTCCGCTTTGCCGCCGCCCGCGAAATCCAGCGTCCACGCTTCGAGGACATGAAGGTCAGCCTCGATTACAGCTACAACATCAACAGCGGCGTGATCACCGGTAACGGCGGCAACCCGCAACTGCGTCCATATCGGGCCTGGGCTGCCGACCTGAACTTCGAGAAGTATTTCGGCCGCAAGGGCTACATCGGCCTGCAGATGTTCTACAAGAAGCTCGACAACTACATCTACAAGGACGTTGTCCCCTACGACTACACCGGCCTGCCGATTGTCGCGCCGGTTCCGATCACCAACTACGTCGGCACCATCAACACCGCAGTCAACGGTACCGGTGGCAAGCTCTATGGCGTCGAACTCGCCGGCACCCTTCCATTCGAGGTCATCACCCCGGCACTCGAAGGCTTTGGCTTTACCGGTGGCGTGGGCTACACCAAGACCTCGATCAAGCCGGGTCCGAATGCAAACGCGATGGATCTGCCGGACTATTCGCGCTGGGTTGCTTCGGGCACGCTGTTCTTCGAGAAGGCAGGCTTCAACGCTCGCGTCTCGGCTCGTCACCGCTCATCGTTCCAGGGCATCTTCGTCGGCTTCGGTGGCGAGCGTGAACTGCGCCGTGCTCTGAAGGAAACCATTGTCGACGCTCAGGTCGGCTATGACTTCAAGGACACGAGCCCGCTGCACGGCTTGTCGCTGTTCGTCCAGGGCCAGAACCTGACCGACGAGCCGTTCGTCTCGGTGGACAACGGGGCTCCGCTCCAGATCCGCAACTACCAGACCTATGGCCGCCGCTTCATGGCCGGGTTCAACTACAAGTTCTGATCCCTCCGGAGGGGGCGGCCTCATCCGCCCCCTCCACCCCTTGTGATCAGAAGCGTTGCAATAACGTGCCCGCAGAAGGCACTCTGGTGAAGAATGGCTGCGGGAGTCTAGGCATGTCGGGACAACAACGGCGCAGGATCGTTATCGCTGGAGGCGGCACTGCCGGCTGGATGACTGCGGCGGCACTTGCCCGGCTTGCCTCACCCCATTGGGACATTACCCTTGTCGAATCCGAAGAGATCGGAACGGTCGGGGTCGGGGAGGCAACCATTCCCATGGTTCGCCTTTTCAATCAGATGCTCGGCTTGGATGAAAGCGAGTTTCTCCGCGAGACACAGGGCACCTGGAAGCTGGGCATAGCCTTTGAAGGCTGGGGCGGCTTTGACGATCGCTATGTCCATGGCTTCGGCCTCACCGGCCGCAGCCTGGGCGTTTTGCCATTCCATCATTACTGGCTGCGCGGTCGGGCCGAAGGGCTTGCTGGCCCCTTGGGCGAATACGTGCTCAACGCCGTTGCAGGTGATGCCAACAAGTTTGCACACATTGATCGGCCACAGGGCAGCGCCATGCCGCCCATGCCCTATGCCTACCACTTCGATGCCTCGCTTTATGCCGCCTTTCTGAGACGTTATGCTGAAGGACATGGTGTCTGCCGGATCGAGGGGCGCATCGTCAGCTTCGATCGCGATGCTGGAAATGGTGATCTTGCGGCCCTCCGGCTCGACCGTGGCGACGTGGTCGAGGGCGATCTCTTCGTCGATTGCTCCGGCTTTCGCAGCCTTCTCCTCGGTCACGAGATGGGCGTCGAATACGTCGATTGGAGCCATTGGCTGAAGTGCGATCGCGCAGTGGCGGTGCCCTGCGCCAGAGCCGAGCCACTTGTCCCCTATACCCGCTCCATCGCGCAGCCGGCAGGCTGGTGCTGGCGCATCCCGCTCCAGCATCGCACCGGAAACGGCCACGTCTTCTGCTCCGACGTAATGAGCGAAGACGAAGCCACGACGCGGCTCATAGGTCGCCTCGATGGCGAGCAACTGGCCGATCCGCGCACGATCCGCTTCAAGGCCGGGCGCCGAGCGAAGTTCTGGGAACACAATGTGGTGGCGGTTGGCCTCTCTTCAGGGTTCATCGAACCGCTCGAGTCCACCTCGATCCACCTGATCCAGACCGCGATCAGCCGCCTCGTCGATTTCCTGCCGAACGGTCCGGTGCAGGATGCAGATCGCGATGCCTACAATCGTCTGGCGACTTTCGAAATCGAGCGTATCCGCGATTTCGTGATCCTGCACTACGTTGCCAATGGCAGATACGGCGAACCCTTCTGGGACTCTCTGCGGAAGATGGAAGCAGACGGACAACTGCCCGAGGCGTTGGGCGAACGTCTTGCCATGTTCCGCGCGTCGGGACGCATCGTGCGCGAACACGACGAACTCTTCGATGTGCCCGGTTGGGTTCAGGTCATGATCGGGCAGGGTGTGAGCCCCGAGCGCTGGCATCCGCTTGCCGATCAGGTTGCACCCGAAAGCCTGAAAGCCTTCCTCGATACCGTGCGCGGCGCTTACCAAAAGGACGTTGCCCGAATGCCCTCACACGCCGAATACGTGGCCCATGTTTGCGGACAGGTCCCGGCGCATGCGTAAGGTCATCGGTCTTTCCCTGCTTTCGCTGCTCGTGGCTCAGCCCGCGTTGTCGGATACGCCCCTGTCCGAAGTGCGCGCTCGCCCGGCTGCAGGGGAGACTATCTACTTCCTGCTGCCCGACCGGTTCGAGAACGGCGACAAGGCCAACGATCGCGGTGGCCTGAAGGGCGATCGCTACAAGACCGGCTTCGACGCTTCCGCCAAGGGCTTCTACCACGGAGGCGATCTCAAGGGTCTGACCGCGCGGCTCGATTACCTGCAGGGTCTCGGCGCTACCGCGATCTGGGTGGGGCCCGTGTTCAAGAACAAGCCGGTGCAGGGCGGACCGGGGCGCGAGAGCGCCGGATACCATGGCTATTGGGTTACCGACTTCACGCGTGTCGATCCGCATTTCGGGACCAACGCCGAATTCAAGGCGCTGGTCGATGCGGCCCACGCGCGTGGGCTGAAAGTCTACATGGACATCATCGCCAACCACACGGCGGACGTGATCCAGTATAAGGGTGGCCAGTACACCTACCGCGACCGCGCCAACTGGCCGTACTCGCGCAAGGGCGGCCTGAACGGGCAGGCGATCAATCCGGGCTTTGCCGGAGACGAGGATGCGCGCGAAGCGAACTTCGCCAGGCTGACCGATCCCGGCGCCGCCTACGAACCCTTTGTGCCGCCAGCCGAGGCCCACGTGAAGGTGCCCGACTGGCTCAACGATCCGATTTACTACCACAACCGCGGCGACAGCACGTTTCGCGGCGAGAACAGCCGCTTCGGCGATTTTGCCGGGCTTGATGACCTGTTCACCGAGCATCCGCGCGTTCGCGCCGGGATGATCGATATCTACGCTGACTGGATCAGGCAGTTCGGCATCGACGGTTACCGCATCGACACGGCCAAGCATGTCGATCCCGGCTTCTGGCAGGCCTTCATCCCGGCCATGCTCGACACGGCGAAACAGGCTGGCATACCCAACTTCACCATCTTCGGCGAAGTTGCGCACGAAGGACCGGACCCCGGCACCATCGCCCGCTACACCCGCCGCGATGGCTACCCGGCGGTGCTCGACTTCGCATTCCAGGGGGCCGTTCGCGCGGTGCTGGGACAGGGGAAGGGCACCGAGGTACTGGCCGACACCTTTGATGGAGACGTGCTCTATCAGGGTGGCGAGGAAGCGGCGTTGGCCATGCCGACCTTCCTCGGCAATCACGACATGGGGCGGTTCTCCACGCTGATCCGCAAGGACATGCCGGGCATTTCTGACGAGGAACTGTCCAAGCGCGTCGAACTGGCCCACGTCATGCTGCTGACCATGCGCGGATCGCCGGTGATCTACTACGGCGACGAGCAGGGCTTTGTCGGTGACGGCAACGATCAGGACGCCCGCGAGGACATGTTCGCAAGCAAGGTCCCGAGCTACAACGATAACGCGCTGCTTGGATCGAAGTCGACGACTGCGGTCGCCAACTTCGATCCTGCCCATCCGTTCTATCGCCTGATTTCGGCCCTCGCAAAACTTCGCCAGGAACATCCGGCACTTGCCCGCGGACGGCAGGTTACGCGGACGTATTCGGAAGTTCCCGGACTGTTTTCGGTCTCCCGCTTCGATCCCGTTGGCGGTACCGAGTACTTCATTGCCTTCAACACATCGGACAAGCCGATCGTCGCACAAAGCGTGATCGGGGCGTCTGCAACAAGCCTTGAAAGCCTTTACGGCCGCTGCCCCGCGCAGGTTTCTGCACCCGGCAGCGTTACCGTTGAACTTCCCGCATTTGGCAGCATGGTCTGCCGCGTTGCTCCCTCCCCGGAAAACACCGTTCGATGAAGACTTCAGAAGCCGTCCTTGCCAGCCCCAAGCCAGAGGCCGCAGCGCCGTGGTGGCGGGGTGCTGCAATCTACCAGATCTATCCCCGCAGCTTCTGCGATTCCAATGGCGACGGCATCGGCGACCTGCCGGGCATCACAGCGCGCCTTGAACACGTCGCTCGGCTCGGCGTCGATGCGATCTGGGTTTCGCCCTTCTTCAAGTCGCCCATGCGCGACTTCGGCTACGACGTGGCCGACTACTGCGATGTCGACCCGATCTTCGGGACGCTCGCGGATTTCGATGCCATGGTGAAGCGGGCGCATGAACTCGGTCTCAAGGTCACGATCGATCAGGTCTATGCCCACACCTCGGACCTGCATCCGTGGTTCGCGGAGAGCCGGCAGGACCAGCTGAACGACAAGGCCGACTGGTATGTCTGGGCAGACCCCAAGCCCGACGGTTCGCCGCCATCGAACTGGCAGTCGGTGTTCGGTGGCCCGGCGTGGACGTGGGACGCGCGGCGCCGGCAGTATTATCTGCACAACTTTCTCTCCACCCAGCCGCAAGTCAATGCGCACAATCCCGACGTGCAGGAGGCGCTGCTTGGCGTGATGCGCTTCTGGCTGGACCGCGGGGTGGACGGCTTCCGCCTCGATGCACTCAACTTCCTGATGCATGACCCGACTCTGCGCGACAATCCGCCCGCGCCCGATGATGGTCGCCGCAAGACGCGCCCGTTCGACTACCAGCTCAAGATCTACAACCAGTCGCACCCGGATATCCTGAAGTTCATCCAGCGCTCGCGGAAGCTCTGCGACGAATATGGCGCGGTGTTCACCGTCGCCGAAGTCGGCGGCGATCTTGCCGAGACGGAGATGAAGGCCTTCACCGCAGGCGAGGACCACCTCAACAGCGCCTATGGCTTCGACTTCCTCTACGCCGACAAGCTGACGCCCAGGTTCGTCGAACAGGCCGTGGCGAAGTGGCCGGATACGCCGGGCATCGGCTGGCCAAGCTGGGCCTTCGAGAACCACGACGCGCCGCGCGCATTGTCCCGCTGGTGCCAGCCCGACCAGCGCGATGCATTCGCGCGGCTCAAGGCCATGCTCTTCGCCTCGCTACGCGGCAACATCATCGTCTATCAGGGCGAGGAACTGGGCCTGACGCAGGTCGATATTCCGTTCGAGCAGCTGCAGGACCCCGAAGCCATCGCCAACTGGCCGCTGACGCTGTCACGCGACGGCGCACGCACGCCGATGCCGTGGATGGTCCAGTCGGGCGAGGGCGGTTTCACCTCGGGCGCCCCGTGGCTTCCGGTGGGCGAGGAAAACCTTGCGCGCGCGGTCGACCGTCAGGAAGCCGATCCTTCGTCCCTGCTCAACCTGACCACGAAACTGCTGAATTTGCGGCGAGACAACGAAGCCCTGCGGCTCGGCTCGTTCGAAGTGCTCCATGCAGACGAATGCCTACTTGCCATTCGGCGCGTTTCGGGTGAGCAATCGATTGCAGGACTATTCAACCTGTCCTCCGTCCCGGTGGTCTGGCCGCAAGGGCTGGTGCGGGATGGCAAGGAAATCGCGTCGGTAAACGGCGCCAGCGCGGGGCAGCTACCGCCATTCGGCGCGCTGCTGATCGAAGAGAGGATCTGATGCGTAACCTTCTGAACGTTGCAGCGCCGCTGGCGCTGACCCTTTCGTGCGCCCTGGCTTCGCCCGCTCTGGCCGAGACCGTAACCGCATCCTCGCCCGACGGCAGCCTCGTGCTCTCGGTGACCACCGACAACGATGGCCACCCGCTCTATAGCCTGACCCGCAAGGGCAAACTGCTGCTCGGCTCCTCGATGCTCGGCTTCATTACCAGTGATGGCCTGACGATGCAGCGCGGGCAGAAGATCATCGGCAGCGAGACCGGTTCGGGCAAGGAGACATGGGAACAGCCTTGGGGCGAGCGTCGCTATGTCAGTGACAACCACAACGAACTGCTGGTGAAGTTCGAGCAGGTGCCCGACTGGGGCGGCCGCCGCATGAACGTCCGCTTCCGCCTGTTCAACGACGGCTTTGGCTTCCGCTACGAAATCCCTCAGCAGCCCGCTATGAAGGTGATGAAGATCGCCGACGAACTGACCGAGTTCAACGTCGCGCAGAACGGTACGGCCTGGTGGATTCCGGGCGGTGAGTGGAACCGCTACGAGCAGGTCTATCAGAAGACCCCGATCGACGGGGTTTCGACCGCGCATACGCCGATCACCATGAAGCTGGATGATGGAACGCATCTCTCGTTTCATGAAGCCGCGCTGGTCGATTATTCGGCCATGTGGTTCAAGCGTCAGACCGGCACCTCGTTCCGCGCCACGCTCTCGCCTTCACCGAATGGGCCCAAGGTTACGCGGACCCTTCCATTCAACACGCCGTGGCGCACGATGCGCGTTGCCGACAGTGCGAAGGGTATCGTCGAGAACGACCTCGAACTGAACCTCAACGAGCCGAACAAGATCGGCGATGTCTCGTACTTCAAGCCGATGAAGTACATCGGCATCTGGTGGGGCATGATCCGTGGCGACTGGAGCTGGGCCGAGGGTCCCAAGCATGGCGCGACGACCGAGCGGACCAGGCAGTACATCGACTTCGCTGCCAAGCACGGCTTCGGCGGCGTGCTGGTGGAAGGCTGGGACAAGGGCTGGAACGGCACCTGGTTCGGCAGCGGCAAGGACTTCTCCTATACGCAGGCAACGCCGGATTTCGATCTTGAGGCGGTGACCAAGTACGGCGCGAAGAAGGGCGTCATGCTGATCGGCCATCATGAAACCGGCGGCAATATCGCGAACTACGAAGCACAGCTCGAAGACGCGATGAAGCTCTATGACAAGCTCGGCGTGCGCGCGGTGAAGACTGGGTACGTCGCCGACGCAGGTGGCATTCTTGCGCCGGGTGACACGCCGGACACCTACCGGATGGAATACCATGACGGCCAGCGTCAGGTGCAGCATCACCTCAAGGTCGTCGAAACGGCCGCCAAGTACCACATCGTCGTCAACGCCCACGAACCGGTAAAGGACACCGGCCTGCGCCGTACCTATCCCAACTGGATAGACCGCGAAGGCGCGCGTGGCATGGAATACAATGCCTGGGGCCAGTTCGCCAACGGACCGGATCACGAACCCACGCTCGTCTATACCCGGATGCTCTCCGGCCCCATGGACTACACGCCCGGCATCCTCAGCCTTGAAGGCGCCAACCACGTGCCGCTGGCATCGACGCTGGCCAAGCAACTCGGGCTTTACCTCGCGATCTATTCCCCGATCCAGATGGCGGCGGACTTCGTCGAGAGCCTCGAGGCGCATCCCAAGGAACTGGCCTTCATCAAGCAGGTGCCCGCCGACTGGTCGGAAAGCCACCTGATCGCCGGCGAAGTGGGCGACTACGCGATCTTTGCGCGCAAGGACCGCAATAGCGAGGACTGGTATGTCGGCGGCGTCAATGATGCGACGGCGCGGGACGTTTCACTGACCCTCGATTTCCTCGATCCGGGCAAGACCTACACCGCGACAGTCTGGAAGGACGGCGAGGGTGCGACATACGAGACCGAGGCCCGTCACCGCATTGCCTACGCCACGCTCAAGGTGAAGAAGGGTGACGTCTTCCCGGCATGGCTGGCGCCGGGCGGTGGGCTTGCCGTCCGGCTGCATCCGGGCAAGTGACCTGATGCTGCGCCTGCTGTCCGGAATCGTCGTGCTGCTCTGCGCGGTGCTGGCTATTCCGGCAGCCGCGCAGGAACAGGGGCGTTTTCTGGAGTATCGAGATGTTGCAGCAGCCGGAATTCCGGCGCAGCGACTGACCATCTGGCTGCCTCCGGGGTACGACAATTCGGACCGGCGCTATCCGGTCCTCTACATGCACGACGGGCACAACCTCTTCGACCTGCGCAATTCGAACTTCGGCAAGATCTGGGCAGCCGACAAGGCGATGCTCGGCCTGATTGGCAAGGGCATCGAGCCACGCATCATCGTAGGAATCTGGGCGCCGGGCACAGACCGGTTTCGGGAATATCTTCCCAGGCCCGCGTATGATGCCGCTCCTCCAGAACTGCGTGCGAAGATGGACCTGATGGCAAGCGGGCCGGTGATCTCGCACGCTTATCTGGCTTGGCTGGCAGACGTTCTGAAGCCCTGGGTGGATCGTTCGTTCCGGACCCAGACCGGGCCCGTTGATACAGCCATCGTCGGCTCCAGCATGGGCGGCTTGATGAGCTGCTACGCCATCTTGGCGCGGCCGGAGACATTCGGTCGGGCGGCTTGCATGAGTTCGCACTGGCCAGCGGCGATACCGGACAAGGTCGCGGGATTCGATCCGCAAGCGGCGAAAGTCTGGCGAGACTGGTATACCGCCATGCTTGGTCCCCCGGCGGGACGCAAGGTTTGGATGGACCACGGCGATGCGACGCTTGACCAGTTCTATGCGCCGTACCAGCGCGACGTTGACGCGGCCTTTGCTGCCTCTGGGTGGGTAGAGGGCACGGATTTCGCAAGCCGGTTTTACCCGGGGGCGCCGCATGATGAGAATGCCTGGGCTCAGCGCCTTCCCGAGGCGCTGGACTGGTTGTTCCGGCCCTGATGGTTGCCCAAGCGGGTGCTGCGGTGCAATGTCAGTGATGAGGTGCCAGCGCATAGCTATCCTGCATACATATGCGTGCTGAACCGGACTGACTAAGGGTCTAGGGCCGTGTGCGAGGCACGGGCCGAACGCCGATTTCGGCGGGCCGCATTGCCAAGGGAGATTAGCGTCGATGATCGAAACCAGTTGCTCGGCCCTGCTGCTGTTTGGCGCGACCGGGGACCTTTCGCGGCGCATGCTGCTGCCTTCGCTATACGCACTGCATGAGGACGGGCTGATCCGTCCCGACCTGCGGATTGTTGGCACGGCGCGCTCCGAGCATGACGATGCCGAGTTTCGCGAGTTTGCCCGCGCGGCTCTGGCCGAATTCCTGCCGGAGGATCGCCGGGACGAGGAGAAGCTGGCGAGCTTCCTCGATCGGCTCGAATATCAGACGCTCGATGCCTCGAATGTCGATGGGTTCGGAGCACTTGCGGAAAAGCTGGGCGACACTTCGTGTGGGCTGTCGATCTTCCTCTCGACCGCGCCGTTCCTGTTCGAGCCGACTATCGAAGGCTTGAAACGGGCAGGGCTCGCCCATGCCAACGTGCGCATCGGCCTGGAAAAGCCGCTGGGCAACGATCTCGCCTCGTCCACGCGGATCAACGATGCGGTGGCAGCGGCCTTCGCCGAGGAACAGATATTCCGGATCGACCATTACCTCGGCAAGGAAACGGTCCAGAATCTGATGGCGCTGCGCTTTGCCAACATGATGTTTGAACCGTTGTGGAACGCAGGCGGCATCGACCATGTCCAGATCACGGTGAGCGAGACAGTCGGCCTCGAAGGGCGCAAGGGCTTCTACGACGATACCGGTGCGCTGCGCGACATGGTGCAGAACCACATGTTGCAGTTGCTGGCGCTGACCGCGATGGAGCCGCCCGCCAATCTCGACGCGACCTCGATCCGCGACGAGAAGGTCAAGGTCCTGCGTGCGCTTCGCCCGGTCAAGGCCGAGGAAATGGTGCGCGGGCAGTATCGCACCGGCGCGGTGAAGGGTACTTCGGTTACCGGCTATCTGGAGGATCTTGGCGAGGCTTCGGACACCGAGACTTTCGTCGCGATCAAGGCCCATGTCGACAACTGGCGCTGGACCGGTGTACCGTTCTACCTGCGCACCGGCAAGCGCCTGGGCGAGCGTCGCAGCGAGATCGTCGTCGAGTTCAAGCAGGTGCCGCACAATGTCTTCGCCGAGCGTGGTGGACGCCTGCGCGCCAATCGCCTCGTCATCCGCCTTCAGCCAGAGGAATACGTCCGGCTTCAGGTAATGGCCAAGGAGCCGGGGCTGGATCGCGGCGGGATCGTGCTGCGCGAAGTGAACCTCGACCTGTCGCTGACCATGGCCTTTGCCAAGGCTCGCCGCCGCATCGCCTATGAACGCCTGCTCCTCGACCTGATCGAGGGCGAGCAGACGCTGTTCGTGCGCCGTGACGAAGTGGAAGCGCAGTGGAAATGGGTCGACGCTATCCGCAAGGTCTGGGCTGACACCGGCATGGAAGCCAAGCCCTATGCCGCCGGCTCGTGGGGACCGAATGCCGGTATCGCCCTGACCGAACGGGATGGACGCAGCTGGAATGACTGAGCAAGTGCCCGCATCCGTGATCTGGGCCGAACCTGGCGATGCTGCGGCTGTAGCCGATCACATTGCGCGCGTGGTCTCGGCCCCCGGCCAGAAGCGCATCGCCTTTACCGGCGGCTCCACCCCGATCAAGGTGCTGGCGCTGCTGAAGGACCGCCAGCTTGACTGGTCCAGCGTGACGATTGCCCTGACTGACGACCGCCGCGTGCCCGACGATCATGCGGCCAGCAATTTCGGCAAGATCCACGCAGCTCTCGGCTCCTCCGGCGCGCGGTTCGAGCGGCTTGAAGAAGGCGCAGAGGTTGCACCGTTTGACCTCGTCTGGCTCGGGATGGGTGAGGATGGCCACGTTGCCTCGCTCTTCCCCGAAATGAATGCGCATGTCCGCCCGGGGCCCGCAGTGATCGCGACAACGCCGATCCCGCTACCGTCCGAAGCGCCGTTTGACCGGCTGACGCTCAACGAGAAAGCGCTGAAGGCGACGAAGGAGATCATCCTCGTAGTGACCGGCGCTTCAAAGAAGGCGCTGCTGCAAAGCGCCCTGGCCGGAAACGAACGATATCCCGTCACCGAATTCCTGCGTGGCTATGGCCCGCCCGTAATCATCTACTGGAGCGAATGATGCCTCTGCATCCTACCGTCGAACGCGTCACCCAGCGTATCATCGAACGCTCTCGCCCGACGCGCGCGGCTTACATCGACCTGATCGAGCGTTCGCGCGACAAGGGGCTGAACCGTCCGCAGCTTTCGTGCGGGAACCTTGCCCATGGCTTCGCTGCTTCGGGCGAGGACAAGCCGCTGATCAAGAGCGGCAAGGCGATGAACATCGGCATCGTCACCGCCTATAACGACATGCTCTCGGCCCATCAGCCCTATGGCCGCTACCCCGAGCAGATCAAGATCTTCGCGCGCGAGATGGGCGCGACGGCGCAGGTTGCTGGCGGCGTCCCGGCGATGTGCGATGGCGTGACGCAGGGGCAGGACTCGATGGAACTGTCGCTGTTCAGCCGCGACAACATTGCAATGGCAACTGTGGTTGGCCTCAGCCACGCCATGTTCGAAGGTGCTTTGTTGCTGGGCATCTGCGACAAGATCGTGCCCGGCCTGCTGATCGGGTCCCTGCGCTTCGGCCATCTGCCGACAATCCTCGTTCCTGCAGGGCCCATGCCGAGCGGCCTGCCCAACAAGGAGAAGGTGCGCATCCGCCAGCTCTACGCCGAAGGCAAGGTCGGGCGTGACGAACTGCTCGAAAGCGAAAGCGCCAGCTATCATTCGCCGGGCACCTGCACGTTTTACGGCACCGCCAACTCCAACCAGATGATGATGGAGATGATGGGCCTGCACATGCCGGGGTCCAGCTTCGTCCAGCCCGGCCTCAAGCTGCGCCAGGAACTGACCCGCGCCGCCGTGCATCGGATTACCCAGATCGGTTGGAACGGCGACGACTACCGCCCGCTCGGCCTCTGCGTCGATGAAAAGGCGATCGTCAACGCCATCGCTGGCCTTTTGGCAACGGGTGGTTCCACCAACCACGTCATCCATCTCCCCGCCATCGCCCGCGCTGCCGGCATCCAGATCGACTGGGACGACATGGACGAACTCAGCCGCGCCGTCCCGCTGATCGCCAGCGTCTATCCCAACGGCGCAGGCGACGTGAACGCCTTCGCGGCCGCCGGCGGCATGCCCTATGTCATCCGCGAGCTGATCGGCGCCGGCCTTGCCCATGCCGACATCATGACCGTCTACGGCAAGTCGCTCGAAGAAGGTGCGCAGGAGCCGGTCATGGACGGCGATGCGCTCAAGTGGACCCCGGCGCCGCAAGCTTCGCTTGATGAAAGCCTGCTCAAGCCGGTTTCCGCGCCGTTCCAGCCGGAGGGCGGCTTCCGTCTGCTCAAGGGCAACCTCGGCCGCGGCACGATCAAGGTCAGCGCCGTCGATCCCTCGCGCTGGACGATCGAGGCTCCGTGCCGGGTTTTCAGCGAACAGAATGACGTGCTCGCCGCGTTCAAGGCGGGCGAGCTTGAAAGGGACGTCGTCGTCGTGGTCCGCTTCCAGGGACCGGCCTCGAACGGCATGCCCGAACTCCACAAGTTGACCCCGCCGCTGGGCGTGCTGCAGGATCGCGGCTTCAAGGTCGCGCTGGTCACCGATGGCCGCATGTCCGGCGCGTCGGGCAAGGTCCCCGCCGCAATCCACGTATCGCCCGAGGCCAAGACCGGCGGACCACTGGCCAGGCTGCGCGATGGCGACATCGTGCGGGTCTGTGCCAATACCGGCGAGCTGACCGCGCTGGTGCCTGCCGAGGAATGGAACGCTCGCGAAGAGGCAGTAGCACCGCCCGCAGGTCTTGGCGTAGGACGGGAACTGTTCGCGCTGATGCGGCTGCATTCGGACGAGGCAGAGCGGGGCGGATCGGCCATGCTTGCAGCGGCTGGCCTCTGACAGGCGCGAAGTACGGACCGAGGGGGAAGAGGATGCAGGTAGTTGCCGTCGATATTGGCGGAACCCACGCGCGCTTCGCGATTGCCGAAGTCGCTGGTGGGCGGGTGCTGTCTCTTGGCGAGGCGGTGACGCTGAAGACAGCCGAGCACGGCTCCTTCCAGCTTGCATGGGAGGATTTCGGGCGTTCGATCGGCACTGCCTTGCCCACGGCCGCAGCCATAGCTGTCGCAGGGCCTGTCGGTGGAGAGATCATCAAGTTCACCAACAACCCGTGGATCATCCGGCCAGCCCTGATTCCCGAAAAGCTGGGGGCTGAGCGCTATGTCGTGGTCAATGACTTCGCCGCCGTGGCCCACGCTGTGGCGCAAGCCGATGACAGCCACTTCCTCCATCTGTCAGGTCCGGAAACCGATCTGCCCGAAAGCGGGGTGATCAGTGTCGTCGGGCCGGGCACAGGACTTGGCGTGGCCCAGCTCTGGCGCGATGGTGCAAGCTACCGGGTGCAGCCGACCGAAGGCGGACATATCGACTTCGCACCGCTCGACACGATCGAGGACGCAATCCTTGCGGGCCTGCGCAAGCGGCACCGCCGCGTCTCGGTCGAGCGTGTCGTGGCGGGCCCCGGTATCGTGGACATCTACGAGGCTCTCGCCCTGCTTGAAGGCAGGCCCTACACCCCGCGCACCGATCGCGAGCTGTGGGAACTGGGCACGTCGGGCGCTGACAGCCTCGCCGCCGCCGCCGTCGACCGCTTCTGCCTCTCGCTCGGCAGCGTGGCCGGAGACCTTGCTTTGGCGCATGGCTCGACCGGCGTCGTCATGGCTGGCGGGCTGGGTCTGCGGATCAAGGACACGCTGGTTCGATCGGGCTTTTCCGATCGGTTCCGCGCAAAGGGACGCTTCGAGGCCCTGATGGCTGCCATCCCGGTCAAGCTGATCACCCACCCGCAGCCCGGTCTTTTCGGAGCAGCAGCTGCCTTCGCGCAGGCCTATCCGACCTGATCAATATGCGGATAGGCTGTTGGGCAACCGCAACGTAACTCCCGTGCCTGCTATGCCGGATCCCACGCTTTAACCGGGCAATTAATTTGGTGGATTCGTTCCGCCGAAGCGGTAATGCTCCGGGACAAAGCTGGATTCGCGGATGCCGAAGGAGAAGGTGCCCACATGGATTACGAAACCATTCGCGTCGAACGTATCGGCGATGTCCTCAAGATCGTGCTCAACCGGCCGGAAAGGCTCAACGCCTGTCCCCCGAACATGGCAAACGAGATCGGCGAGGCGTTGAATGATCTCGACGGTGCGCGGGCGGTCCTGATCACCGGCGAAGGCCGTGCCTTCTGCTCGGGCGCCGATCTTGCGGCGCGTGGGGAGCGTTCGATCTCGGGCGGACGTGCGGCCTATTCGTCGCTTACGACATCCTACAATCCACTGATGCTGACCTTGTCGCGTCTTTCGGTACCTGTCGTCACGGCGGTGAACGGCCCAGCGGCAGGCATCGGCTGCTCGATCGCGCTGGCAGGTGACTTCGTCATCGCCGGGCGGAGCGCCTATTTCCTTCAGGCCTTCGTCAATATCGGGCTGGTGCCGGACGGTGGTTCTTCGTGGATGCTGACGCGTCTTGTCGGCAAGGCGCGCGCGACCGAAATGATGATGCTGGGCGAGAAGATCGGTGCGGAGAAGGCCGAAAGCTGGGGCATGATTTACAAGGTTGTCGACGATGCGGCACTTCAGGACGAAGCGCTGGCATTGGCAACACGCCTTGCGGCAGGCCCATCAGTCTCGCTGGGAACGATGCGCCAGACCATCGCCCGCGCGCTTGAAGTCGATCTCGCAACGGCATTGCAGGTAGAAGCCGAAGGACAGTGGAAGGCTGGCGACAGCGACGATGCGGCCGAGGGTGGGCTTGCCTTCCTCGAAAAGCGCAAGCCGGCGTTCAAGGGCAGGTAACCCATTGTTATTGCGGGCAGTGGCCCCACCTAGGGTGTGTGATGACTGCCCGCACCATCTGGACCATCGGCTATGAACAGGCGACTGTCGCGTCAGTGATGGATGCCTTGCGTGATGCGGGCGTCGAAGTTCTTGCCGATGTTCGGGCCTTGCCCCTTTCACGCCGTCCGGGCTTCTCGAAAACGTCCCTGGCGGCAAATGCACGCGAGGCGGGGATCGAGTATGTGCATTTCAAGGCGCTCGGGACGCCCGCTGAAGGACGCGCGGCCGCGCGGCGCAACGATCACGTCACGCTTGAGCGGATCTACGAAGGCCAGCTTGAATTGCCCGAGGCCATAGTTGCCGGAGCGAAACTGGCGGAACTGGCAGGCGAGAAGCGTGTCGCCCTGCTGTGTTACGAGCGGGAAGCCCACGGTTGCCATCGGACGCTGTTGCGCCAGGCCATGCTTCCGGGCTTTGCCGTGGTCGACCTTGTGCCCGCTTAGCCGGCAAGTTCCTCGTCGAGGAACAGGGCTATGTCATCAAGGTGGACATCCTTGGCCAGAAATGTCTCGCCGATCCCGCGCATCAGCAGGAAGGGCAGGGTGCCTGCGTCCATCTTCTTGTCGTGAAGCATGTGATCGGCAAGGCGGCGACCGGTGCAGGCGAGTCCGAGGTCTGTCAGCTTTGCAGGCAGGCCAACGGCAGAAAGGTGGGCAACGATGCGTTGCGCATCCTGTCCCGTCATCAACCCTTGCCGCGCCGAGAAGCGCGCTGCCAGAGCCATTCCCAACGCAACGCCTTCGCCATGCAGGAGCCGGTCGGAAAAGCCCGTTTCAGCCTCGAGCGCGTGGCCGAAGGTGTGGCCGAGATTGAGCAGAGCCCTGATGCCAGCGGTCTCCTTTTCGTCAGCAGCGACGATGCGCGCCTTGGCCGCGACACTTCGGGCAATGGCGTATTCACGGGCTTCGCTGTCGCCCTCAAGAAGCTTTGCGCCATTGGCTTCGCACCATTCGAAGAACGGCGCATCGTCGATCAGGCCGTATTTTACGACTTCGGCATAGCCCGCGCGGGTGTCACGCAACGGGAGCGTGTCGAGAGCGAGCGGGTCGGCAAGTACGAGTGAAGGCTGATGGAATGCCCCGACGAGATTCTTGCCTGCCGGTGTGTTGATCGCGGTCTTGCCGCCGACGCTGGAATCGACCTGCGCGAGGAGCGTGGTCGGGATCTGGATGAAGCCGCAACCACGCTTGACCATGGAGGCGGCAAAGCCGGTAAGATCGCCGATGACTCCACCGCCCAGAGCCACGACGTTGTCCTTGCGTTCGATCTCCTGCGCGAGCAGCCAGTCGACCACGCGGGAAAGCTGTTCCCAGCTCTTGGTCGTTTCGCCAGCGGGTAGCACGAGCCATTCGCTGCGCAGGCCGACTTTGTCGAACGATGCGGCTATCGTATCCCGCCAGCTGGTTGCCACGTTCTCGTCGGTGACGATGGCGACGCGGTCCTTTCGGATAAGGGGGCGGCAATGCTCTCCTGCGCGGGCGAGAAGGCCGGCTTCGATCCGCACTTCATAAGGGGCGCCAGCGATGGCGACGGGTATCACAGCCATTTGTCAATTGCCTTGAGGATCTTGTCCGCCGTCACATGATGGGGCTGGGCCCCGCTGGTGATGTGGATGGGGGCCTGCGAGTAGAACGGTTCGCGTTCGGATTTCAGGCGGGAGAGGATTTCGCGCGGGTCGCCAGTCTTGAGCAGCGGGCGGTTGTCCTTGCGGCCAACTCGCTCGACCAGGGTGTCGACGTCACTGTCGAGCCAGATGGCGATGCCCTTTTCGAGGATCAGTGCGCGGGTGGCAGGATCGCAGAACGCTCCCCCTCCGGTGGACAGGACCTTGCGATCGGTGTGCTTGCCCGTGCCGATGAGCCGGACGATGACCCTGCGTTCGCCATCGCGGAAATAGGGCTCGCCATAAGTCGAGAAGATTTCCGGAATCGGCATGTGCGCCGCGCGCTCGATCTCTTCGTCGGCATCGAGGAAGGGGAGGTGGAGCATTGCGGCGAGCCTGCGTCCCACCGTCGTCTTGCCAACCCCCATCATGCCGACAAGCACCAGTGGACGCTCTATCCGCCGCGCGATACGGCTGATTTCGGACGAGCTGAGCGGGTGCGCGTCATGTTCCATTGCCGCGCCGCCTATACTTGCGCTAGTGCCCGTTGCAAGTATCGCCTGCATGGTTGCTAACCGGGTGTCTGAATGAAGAAGATCGTCGTGGCTGCGGGAATCGTGGTGGCCGCAGTTCTTGCAGTGGCATGGATCAGGGGTGGAACGCAGCCGATGCAGTGGATCGAACAGCCGGTATCCAGTCCGCAAGGTCCGATCTCGGGCGGAGGTAGCGGGCAGTGAAGGGCACGACGAAGAGTCGAGCGCTGCTGTTTGCCGGCGTTGCCGCGCTCGCTTCGCTGTCGGGTACGCTGCTGGCGCAGGAATCGCTGCTGCCGCCGGGTTTCGATAATCCGCCAGCCCAATCGAGGCCTGCGCAACCCCGCCCGGCAACGCCAGCACCTGCACGCAGTTCGACACCAACGGCAGCGGCTCGTCCCGCGGCATCGCAACCTGCTGCGCCGAGCGCGACAGCATCGCCGGTCGTCCAGCCTTTGCCCGTGGGCGAGGCCGTACCGGTGTCGAGTGGCGGCATCAGCGACCAGGCCCTGCTTGATTCGCTCGATCCGGCACTGCTGGCCAAGCTGATAGATTCCGCTCGGCCCAAGTCGGATATTCCGCCTGCAGGTCGACGCAGCCTCGATGTGGTGGGCGTAATCGACGAGCGCGACGGTGGTTTCCCGGCCGTGTCGACGCACTATCTCAACGGGCAGTTCGTTGAAGGCATCGTCACCAGGATGCGCGGGCGGTTCGTCTCGCGCTGGGGTCACATCCTGGCGCGGCGTGCTCTGGCCAGCCGCCTTGCCACACCGGTTGGCATGAATGGGGCAGACTGGGCAGCGATGCGCGCGCAGTTGCTGCTGCGCATGGGCGAGGCAGATGCGGCGCGTGCAATGGTCCAGTCGGTGGATAGTGGCAACTTCACGCGCAGCCTCGAAGACGCAGCCATGGCGAGCTTCATTGCCACCGCCGATCCGGTTGGTCTTTGCCCGATCACGGCGCTGACCGCGGCCGGACGCGCCGGGTGGGACTGGGACCTTGTCCGTGCGATTTGCTCATCGTTCAGCGATGAAGGATCCACCTCGATGGCCCAACTCGACAAGTCTTTGCGCCGGGGGAACGGGACGAAGATCGACATCCTGCTCGCGCAGAAGTTCGCGGGGGCGGCAACGAATGCGCGCCGCGCGGTGAAGATCGAATGGGACGAGGTCGATGCGCTGACACCGTGGAGCATCGGCATGTCCTTTGCCACCGGACTTGAGCCGCCGGAAAGCCTTCGTGCAAAGGCTGGCGCACAGTACGCCTTGCTGGCCTCGCGCGCGCCCATGCTGCCGCTGGCATCGCGCGCCGCATCGGCAGATGTTGCCGGTGCGCGTGGCGTGCTTTCGAGCGAGGCGATGATCGATCTCTACAGTCAGCTTTACGCGCAGCGGGACGTCGACGGCGGGGAGACTGCGGCGGATGATTGGACCCTGCGGGCAGAAAAGCTGCGTACGGCCTATGTTGCCGCTGCAGAGGATGACAGGCTGGACGCAATTCGCGCCTTGTGGGGCGACGGCAGCGACCCCGACAAGGCCTATTCCGGCCTGGTCCTCACCTCGCATGCCGCAGCGCGTATCCTGCCGAACGAGGGGCTATCCGACAGCGCGGCTTCGCTGATTTCATCGATGCTCACGGCAGGGCTCGATCGCAATGCGCTGAAATGGGCACCATACTGTCCCGTCGGCAGCGAGGCCTGGGGCCTGCTGGTGCTGGCCAATCCGGGCCGTGCCACCAGGGTCGGCAACGAAGGCCTGAATGCCTTTGCCGATGATGACGATTCGGATGGGGCAATTCGGTCACGGTTCCTGCTGGCCGGCATGATGGGCCTGGAACGTGTCGATCCCGCTGCGGCCCGCGATTTTGCCGGCAAGCTCGAAGTGGACTTCAACCGGCAGACGCGGTGGACCCGGGCGATCGACGCTGCTGCCGCTTCGAACAATCAGGGCCTTGTCGCTCTGCTCGCCGCTTTTGGCATGCAGGGAAATGGCTGGGACCGGATGACCCCGGTCCACCTCTTCCATATCGTATCTGCTCTGCATCGGGTCGGGCTCGATGCCGAAGCCCGGATGATCGCGGCCGAGGCCGTAGCGCGCGTCTGATGTCGTGAAGGCAAAGGCGGAACCTGCGGTTGAGAGCTTCCTGGCGATGCTCGCAGCGCAGCGGGGAGCGGCTGCCAATACGCTGGCCGCCTACCGGCGTGACCTCGCAGGCGCCGCGGAGGCCATCGGGCCTCTGGCCTCAGCCACGCGCGACGATATCGGGCATCTTGCGACAGCATGGGCCGAACTCGCCCCCTCATCCCTGGCGCGCAAGGCGTCGGCCCTGCGCCAGTTCTACGGCTTTCTCGTCGACGAAGGTGCGCGAAGCGACGACCCTTCGCCGGCCCTGCCAAGACCAAGGGCGCGCCGTCCCTTGCCGCGCCTGCTCGGGCATCAGGAAGTCGCCGATCTCTTCGCCATCGCAGAGCAGGACGCCAGCTCGGGCACGCCGGAGGGCCTGCGCATGCTGGCGCTACTGGAACTGCTCTACGGCTCGGGCCTTCGCGCCACCGAACTGGTGTCGCTGCCGCTCAGCGCGGTCCCGCGCGATGCTCCCTTTCTCACCATCACCGGCAAGGGAGGGACACAGCGCATGGTGCCGGTCTCCGCCCGCGCAACGCGCGCTCTTGCCGACTGGCTCGCGGCAAGGGGGAAGGGCGGGCGGTTCGTATTCCCTTCGCCGCGAGGCGGACATCTGTCGCGAGTGAGGCTGTTCCAGCTCTTGCGTGATCTGGCGCTTCGTGCCGGGCTCGACCCGGAAAAGGTCAGTCCCCACGTGCTCAGGCACGCCTTTGCCACGCACCTGCTCGAAGGCGGCGCCGATTTGCGCGTGCTGCAGACTCTGCTGGGTCACGCGGACATTGCCACGACCCAGATCTACACGCACGTCGACGCAGCGCGCCTCGTGACGCTCGTCAACGAGCGTCATCCGCTCGCTCGGAGTTGACCGGAACGGTTCTCGCGCCTAGCGGAAAAGCCATGATCTCCTATCTTGAGTTCGAAAAGCCGGTCGCCGCGCTGGAAGCCCGTATCGCCGAACTGCGCGAGACCGCGCAAGGTGGCGACATCGACATTTCGTCCGAAATCCGTCGGCTGGAAAACAAGTCGGCCGAACTGCTTGCCAGCACCTATCGGGCCCTGACGCCATGGCAGAAGACGCAGGTCGCCCGCCATCCCGCTCGCCCCCACTTCAAGGACTACGTGGAGAAGATCTTCACGGATTTCATGCCTTTGGGAGGCGATCGCCTTTATGGCGAGGATCAGGCCATCGTCGGTGGCTTCGCCAGGCTGAACGGTCGCCGCGTGATGCTGATAGGGCATGAGAAGGGCAACGACACCCAGAGCCGCATCCGCCACAACTTCGGCATGGGCAAGCCTGAAGGGTATCGCAAGGCGATCCGTCTGATGGAGATGGCCAGCCGATTCGGACTTCCGGTCGTGACCCTGGTCGATACCTCGGGCGCGTTTCCCGGCGTCGAAGCCGAGGAGCGCGGGCAGGCCGAGGCAATTGCACGTTCGACAGAGGCCTGTCTTGCACTGGGCGTGCCGATGGTCGCCAGCATCGTCGGTGAAGGTGGTTCGGGTGGCGCAGTGGCGCTTGCAAGTGCCGAACGCGTCCTGATGTTCGAGCATGCCGTCTATTCGGTGATTTCGCCCGAGGGTTGCGCTTCAATTCTTTGGCGCACGGCGGAAAAGGCTGCCGACGCTGCCGAGGCCATGAAGGTCACGGCGCAGGACTTGCTTTCTCTCGGCGTTATCGACCGCATCGTGCGCGAACCGGTAGGCGGTGCCCATCGCGACCCTGCAGCCGCATGCGCAGCGCTGGGCAAGGCAATCGCCGAGGAACTCGACGCCTTGACCGGCAAGCCTGCCGACGAACTGCGAAATCTCCGGGCAGAACGTTTCCTCCGTATCGGTGCCTGAGACCGCGCGCCGTCTGGCGCTCGGGAACCGGATTTGCGACAAGACAGTTTCGCTGGTGGAATATTCTACCAGTCATTCTGGAGCGTGATCGGCAGATCGCGCCAATGATCGCAGTTACCGGGAGACGCAGATGCCTTTTGCCCGTCGTTCACGTGCCACATTCCTGACCGTCTCGGTCCTCGCGCTTTCCGCTCTGCCTGCTTGCGTCAGCCAGACCGGCAGTCCGGCAAATGCGCAAGGTGCGGTGCAGGCAATCAGCGCGGCTGACAAGAAGCAGGGTTCCGAAGCTCATCCGCAACTGCTGCAGGAGTTCGGCGGTGCGCTGACCGGACCGCAGGCGACCTATGTCGAATCGGTCGGCAAGACGATTGCCACCCAATCGGGCCTGAGCAACGCGCGGGGAGACTTCACCGTCACTCTGCTCAATTCGCCTGTGAACAACGCTTTCGCCATTCCAGGAGGATACGTCTACGTCACGCGGCAGTTGGCGGCCCTCATGAACAACGAGGCAGAACTTGCCGGTGTTCTCGGGCATGAAGTGGGCCACGTCGCCGCTCGACACGCAGCCAAGCGCCAGAGTGCCGCCACGCGCAATTCCCTGCTGGGCGCGCTTGGAACCATCCTGTCGGGAGCGCTGCTGGGCAACGGTGCGCTGGGCCAGATTGGTCAGCAGATCTTCTCCACTGGCAGCCAGTTGCTCACTCTCAAGTATTCGCGCGGGCAGGAAACCGAAGCAGACAACCTCGGCATCACCTACCTCCAGAGGGCAGGTTACGATCCAAGAGCAATGTCGACCGTATTGCAGAGCCTGGCGAATCAGAACGCTCTGGATGCCAGCGTGAAAGGAACGTCGAATCAGGTTCCCGAATGGGCCAGCACGCATCCCGATCCCGCGTCACGCGTTCGCGCTGCTCTCGCACGCGCAGGATCGACGACAGGCAGAACGAATCGTGATGCATTTCTGTCGGGGATCAACGGCCTGACTTATGGCGATGATCCCGCACAGGGCATTGTTGACGGTTCGAAATTCACCCATCCGGTTCTTCGCCTCGCGTTTCAGGCACCAAACGGCTTCTATCTCGTCAATGGAACACGGGCGGTTTCCATCTCGGGGCAGAGCGGGAAGGGCGAGTTCGCCAGCGCAAGCTACAGTGGCAATCTGGAAAGCTATGTCCGGTCTGTGTTTGCCGGACTTTCCAGTGAGCAGCAACTCGCTCCCACTACGATCGAGCGTACCACGGTCAACGGGCTTCCTGCCGTTTACGGCACAGCGCGCGCCAACAGCGGAAACGGCCAGGTCGATATCGTGGTGTATGCCTATGAGTTCGGACCGCAACAGGCCTATCACTTCGCAACAATCAGCCAGGCCGGGCAAGCGGCTCAGTTCGATCCGATGTTCAAATCGATTCGCCGAATCAACGCGACCGAGGCATCCGCGGTGAAGCCGCGTCGCCTTTCCGTGGTGACTGTAAAGTCAGGCGACACCCTCGCGTCGCTTTCCAGGAGGATGGCGTTTACCGACAAGCCGCTGGAGCGCTTCCTTGTGCTCAACGGGCTGAATTCGTCCAGCAGGCTCACGCCGGGGCAGAAGGTCAAGTTGGTCGTCTACTGATCGGAAACAGGCATATCCGACATACGAAAAGGGCACCCCTTTTGGGGGTGCCCTTCCGTTCTTCAATGGATCGGCGCCTCTTCGGACGCCTCACGCTCTTAGAGCGCGTTGTCCATTTCGTCCGAAACACCGTTGAAGGTGTTGCCGAGCGAGCCGCCCAGCGAGGTCATTGCGCCGATGGCGGCAACAGCGACGAGAGCGGCGATCAGGCCGTATTCGATTGCGGTGGCGCCTTCGTTGTTGGCGAGCAGGTCACGGAAAAGCTTCATGTTCGGTCTCCTAGAGTAAGTCTTCATTTCCCGTCCCGCCCCAATTTTTGTCCCCGGAGCGAGCATTGGCATTGTTACGTACCAAAGGCTAAGAAGCCGTTAATTCCCTCCGACCTTCTCGTCGGTGTTGTTGTTGACCTCCACGTACATGTTGTACACGGAAGCCGAGAACGACTTCATGCCAAAAACCATTGCCATACCGATGCATGCAACAAGCAAACCATATTCGATGGCAGTGGCACCGCGGTCATTGCGCATGATGTTACGAAGAAGGGTCTTCATGGTCATTCCCAAGACTGCGGTGATGACAGTTTTACGGTGGCTTCCCTAAGAAAGAGTTGATGGTTCGCGCGGACATGGAAAATTCATCGACAGTGCGGATCGTGGTGGCGTTGGCATTGCTGGATTCGTCGGGCAGGGTCCTCATGCAGCAACGCCCCCAAAACAAGGCGCACGGCGGGCTTTGGGAGTTTCCCGGTGGCAAGGTCGAACCTGGCGAGACGTGTGAATCGGCAACTGTAAGGGAAATCGACGAGGAGCTTGGGATCGTCGTTGAACCCGCTGATCTCTTTCCGGTTTCCTTTGCAAGTGAGGCACTTGTGCATGACAAGCGGCCAATTCTCCTGCTGCTTTACGGCACACTGAAATGGTCAGGTGCTGCCCGAGCTCTCGAGGCAGGTTCGGAGATCCGGTGGGTGGGGCGCGACGAACTCCTGCAGCTGCCGATGCCTCCCCTCGACGTGCCTTTGGCGCATGCCATCATTCCTATGCTTGAAGGGCTTGCCAAAGCTGAAACAGCCCCCTAAAGGCGCGTCTCCCAAGCACCCGTAGCTCAGCTGGATAGAGCATCAGACTACGAATCTGAGGGTCGGACGTTCGAATCGTTCCGGGTGCGCCATTCCCTTTCGGGAGTGATTCGGGAAGGAAATGCACCGAGGTGCGTTTCGCACATGATGGTGAGCACCCGTAGCTCAGCTGGATAGAGCATCAGACTACGAATCTGAGGGTCGGACGTTCGAATCGTTCCGGGTGCGCCATCATAAAATGCCGAAAAGGCCCGCCATTGTGCGGGCCTTTTTCGTTGGTGCGCGATGGAACTTGGTTGCGACCGCGAACTGGAAACCAGATTGGTTCGCGCAATTTGCATAGGTATCCGCAAAAGGTTCGTCTTGAGCGAACGGCGTTGCGAACGGAGCGCGGTCAGGTATAGGCTCTCACAGCGTTCCGACCCTACGGAACCCGAGGCTGCCAGAAAAGGAAACCCAGACTTGGCAAAGTCCCCGAGGCCCAGAGCCACAGCATCTGCCGTAAAGCCTGCTGCGAAGCGCGCCGCAAGACCCGCTCCCGCAGCCGAGCCGATCATCGCTTCCGACGTTGCCGAGGAAGCCGCATTCGCATTGCGAAGCCTTCAGCAGGCGCACGCCAACAACAAGCGCTATGACGCGAGCGATGAAGAACTCCTGAAGTTCTACGAGCAGATGGTGCTGATTCGCCGCTTCGAGGAGAAGGCGGGTCAGCTCTACGGCCTCGGTCTGATCGGCGGCTTCTGCCATCTCTACATTGGTCAGGAAGCGGTCGCGGTCGGGTTGCAGTCGGCCCTGCAGGAAGGCCACGACAGCGTGATCACCGGCTATCGTGACCACGGCCACATGCTGGCCTATGGCATCGATCCCAAGGTGATCATGGCCGAACTGACCGGGCGCGGTGCGGGCATCAGTCGCGGCAAGGGCGGCTCGATGCACATGTTCAGCACCGAGCACAAGTTTTACGGCGGCCACGGCATCGTTGGCGCGCAGGTACCGTTGGGGGCAGGGCTTGCCTTTGCTCACAAGTACCGGAACGACGGCGGCGTCTGCATGGCCTACTTTGGCGATGGCGCCTCGAACCAGGGCCAGGTCTACGAAACCTTCAACATGGCCGCGCTCTGGAAGCTGCCGATCATCTTCGTGGTCGAGAACAACGGCTATGCCATGGGCACCGCGGTAAAGCGCGGCTCGGCCGAGACGCACTTCTACCGTCGCGGCACGGCGTTCCGCATTCCCGGCATGGACGTCAACGGCATGGACGTGCTCGAAGTCCGTCAGGCTGCCGAAGTTGCGCTCGAATATGTCCGTGCTGGCAACGGCCCGGTGCTGATGGAGCTCAAGACCTATCGCTATCGCGGCCACTCGATGTCCGACCCTGCCAAGTATCGCAGCCGCGAGGAAGTGCAGGAGATGCGCGACAATCACGATCCGATCGAGGGCGCGAAGGCTGAACTGCTCAAGCGCGGCGTGACCGAGGACAAGATCAAGGACATCGACAAGCGCATTCGCCAGGTCGTTGCCGAGGCAGCGGACTTCGCCGAAAACTCGCCCGAGCCCGAGGTGGCCGAACTTTATACCGATGTGCTGGTGGAGACCTATTGAGATGGCCATCGAACTGAAGATGCCCGCGCTCTCCCCGACGATGGAGGAGGGCACGCTCGCCAAGTGGCTGGTCAAGGCCGGCGACGAAGTGAAGTCCGGCGATATCCTCGCCGAAATCGAGACCGACAAGGCAACGATGGAATTCGAAGCCATCGACGAAGGCACCATTGGCGAGATCCTCGTCGCCGAAGGGACCGAAGGCGTGAAGGTCGGCACCGTGATCGCCACGATCAAGGGCGATGACGACGCTGCAACCCCGGCACCCGCACCGGCACCGGCGGCCGCGCCTGTTGCCGAAGCTGCTCCTGCCGGGCTCGACGCCAAGGCCAAGGCCGCTGCGTCGATCGCTCCCAAGTCCGACGCCAAGCCTGCCGCCGATCCGGAACTGCCAGCTGGCACCACCATGGTCCCGACCACGGTTCGCGAAGCGCTGCGCGATGCCATGGCCGAGGAAATGCGTGCCGACGACCGCGTCTTCGTCATGGGCGAGGAAGTTGCCGAGTATCAGGGCGCCTACAAGGTCACGCAAGGCCTGCTCGAAGAGTTCGGCCCGCAGCGCGTGATCGATACGCCGATCACCGAGTATGGCTTTGCCGGCATCGGCGCGGGCGCAGCCATGGGCGGCCTGCGTCCTGTGATCGAGTTCATGACGTTCAACTTCGCCATGCAGGCGATCGACCACATCATCAACTCGGCCGCCAAGACCAACTACATGTCCGGCGGCCAGATGCGCTGCCCCATCGTGTTCCGTGGTCCCAACGGTGCCGCCAGCCGTGTCGGCGCGCAGCACTCGCAGAACTACGGTCCGTGGTATGCCAGCGTGCCCGGCCTCGTCGTCATCGCGCCTTATGACAGCGCCGATGCCAAGGGCCTGCTCCGTGCCGCGATCCGCAGCGAGGACCCGGTCGTGTTCCTCGAGAACGAACTGGTCTACGGCCGCACCTTCGACGTTCCCGCGATTGACGATTTTGTCCTGCCCATCGGCAAGGCGCGCATCGTCCGTCCGGGCAAGGACGTGACCATCGTGTCCTACTCGATCGGCGTCGGCTTCGCGCTCGAAGCGGCAGAACAGCTCGCCGCCGAAGGCATCGACGCCGAAGTGATCGACTTGCGCACGCTGCGGCCGCTCGACAAGGAAACCGTCCTGGCCTCGCTCGCCAAGACCAACCGTCTGGTCGTCGCAGAAGAGGGCTTCCCGGTCTGCTCCATCGCCTCCGAAATCATCGCCATCTGCATGGAAGAAGGCTTCGACCACCTCGACGCGCCTGTACTTCGTGTATGTGACGAGGACGTGCCGCTGCCCTACGCCGCCAACCTTGAGAAGCTGGCGCTGATTGACGCCAGCAAGATCGCCGCGACAGTCCGCAAGGTATGCTATCGCTGATCGCGAAGGGTTATCTGGGCAAAGAGGGCGTCGGAGGGATCCGGCGCTCTTTTTTGTCAGGTGGTGTAGCCGGTGAAGACGTTGCAGCTTGCGATGCTATCTGGCGTGGCTGAATTGCGCTGATAGATTTGCGTGAGATCGCGGTCATCACGGACATTGAAGGTCGCAGTCGTGCGGATGACAGCATCGGGAACAAACCGGGCGCTCACCAGGGGCTGGTAGGCGTACTCGATTTCGACGAAGATCACGGCATCTCCAGGAGCTGCGCTGACTTCCTCGCCCGCAGGTCCCATGCCCTCAAGGGAACCATCAAGGCCCGCGCCTTCGCCACCGTATGACGACTGGAAGTTGCGTTTGCCCTTGCAGCGCTGCCAATGGATGTACTGGGTGTCTTCGGTTCCTGGCACAACTTCGAGGCTGCTGATGACCACACGTCCGTGCTCGAACAGGTCAAGTTTGCCGGACTGGATCTTTGCACCAGCCAGAAGATCGTTGATGTCACTCTCATAGATCTTGAGATCTTCCAGCATCGAGACGTCGCCGATGCGCGATCCGTTGTCGGCAAGCTGCATCGCAAGCTGGCTTATGCGCATGTGCGTGATGGCCAGATTGCCAAGTTCGGCGCCCCAAAGGCAAAGCGTCAAGACAAGTGGCGCACCCAACGCCATCTCGACGGCTGCTACGCCAGACTGGCTCCGCTTCAGATGCGCGAGCACTTTCCGCCAGGACATCATGCGCAGTTCCCCAGTTTGGCAAGGCTCTTCTGCATGTCGTAGGGCTGGTTCCGCAGCACGGTACTGGCACTGTTGGTCACCGTTTCAGACATGCCGATCAACGATGCCATCGGGAACTTGCGCGTGTACGTCATGGTGACGGTGTAGAGGACGGCATCGCGTGCACCGCCGAGACCGGCAGCCCCTCGGTCGCGGTCCCACGTTCCACTTCCATTTGCGTCTTCGTAAGGCTCCCCGGCATCACAAGCGCCGTTGCCATTGCTGTCCGTGAAGTCTTCGGGAAGGCCCACGTCCGTGAAGTTGGCATAGGCCTTCCGAGAGAACACGAGATTGGCATCGGGAACCACGGGATGGATTTCGGTTGCTACCGCGTTGTCGATGGAAGCAAGCGTCCCTGCAGCACCTTCCACCGTGGAACTGCGCGCGGCGCGCTGGAGCGCGCCTTGCAGCATCGTGTTGGCATAAACCGAGAAACCCATGTCGAAGAGCCCCATGAGGAGCAACACGAGCAGCGGGGAGATGAGCGCGAACTCGACTGCAGTTGCGCCTTTCCGATCAGCCAGCAGGATAGAGATAGCGGTCCTCAAGGTCATATCGCGAGCCTCAGGTCACCGATGGACTTGGCAATCTTGCGAAAGGAGGATTGCAGTTCTGCCGAATTGCTTGCCTTGAAGTAGTGGCCGGCTCCGGCACACTGGGTCATGATCGGATTGAGGTCGGTCCCGAAAGCGACAAACCAGACGGTGACGTTCTTCTTTTTCGCTTCTTCACAGACAAACGAGAAGCGCTTCTCGATCGTTTCTGTCAGTGACAGCGGCGACGAGGGGGACCAGCGCCGCTGCGAAATCGGCTCCACGCCGTAGGAGCTGTAGCTGATATCCAGCGAGGAGGTCTGCCCATCGGTGAGGAAGATCAGGTGTCGGCTGGTCCTTTGTCTGGACGAGACATCGGCATTCTCGCTGGCGAACAGACCGGTCGGCGAAAGCAGGCGGGCGGCCCAGATCATCCCGATATCGTGATAGGTGCTTCCAGCAGCGACCAGGCTGTCGATATAGGCATCATAGTCGGCCTTCGCCCAAACCTGCAGCTTGCGAGCGGCGGCAGGGCAGGCTGCGAAGCCTGCGGGGCCCGGCGAAATGAACTCGCTGTTGGTCGTTACTTCAGCGGTAGTAAAGCTGCCTGTGCCATTCCAGAGTCGCGAACGCTCGTAGATCATGTTGGGGAACATCGGACGCCATTGAGTGTCCGTGTCGCCAAGAGTGGGAACGCGGTCTATGTCGAGGTCCAGTGCACGGTCGAGGTCGACATTGTCGTAATCGCCGATCTCGTAGGTCGAACGCTCTTCGATGCAGCCGTTCGATGCCGTGCGCCAATCGCTCGTATCGCGCACGACGTCCTTGTAGAGCCATGAACTCCCGCTCGCGAGTGTCGGCTCGGTGATGTACTTGTACGTGTCAACGTAGTTGGCAAACGTCGTGGTCGAGAGCGTGCAGGTCGTTCCCGAACGGCTGACCGAGTATGTATCGCCATTGCGTGTGCGATTGTAGGTATACGTCGTCTTGGTTCCGTCGGGATTGGTGACTGTCTCGGAGATAGTGGACACAAGCGCAGTTGACGTGGTCAAGGTGTTGGCCGGACGACTGCAGGTGTAACTTCCCGTTCCGGTTGGCGTCGCAGCGAATGTCGAATTGGTCGTGTAGTACGTTCCCGATACCGGTGACACCGCGCTGTAATAGCCATAGAGTCCGCCGGAAGAGCTGGTGCCGACGAGCGTCCTGGAGGGATAGCTCCACTGGGAAACCACCCATTCGTCCTTGAGCAGGGCACCGACATTGACGTTGGTGGAGTAGGGCACGAAGCCGTAGCGGATACGGCTTTGCGGTTGTCGGGTCGCTTCCATGGTGGCGTAGAAGTCCTTCACGACGGACTTCAGCACTGAAATCTTCGGCGAGGTATCGTCGGGATTTCTCTCCGCCATCGAACCGGTGACGTCGAGCGCCATCATGATGTCGGTGTTGGGAATGCTCAGTTCGGCCCGGCAGTTGACCGAGATATCGATCTGTTCCTTTCCGAAGAACTGCATGATTTCGGTGGGCAGGATCACCGATGCCGTTCCGCCGACGGACTGGTCCTCTTCGAGTGTCATTTCGAAGTTGCGATCGACCGAATTGTAGATGCCATCTGCAAAGTTTGCGTTGAAGAAGCGGTTACCCTTTGTGAGGACAGCCGCTCCGTCGACATCCGGATCGAAGTTGGTGATTGCGCCAAGCTCCTTTCGGGCACCCAGAACGCCTGCGTCGCAGGCCTGCTGGAGGCGTGATTCAACCAGATAGGCCCGGCCCATGTCGATGCTCGAGCCCACAAGGGCCAGCAGTGGCACGATCGAGAAAGCCAGGATCATCAGGGCATTGCCGCCATTGTCGGCGAACAGCCCGCGTAGCACGACAAGTGTCCGTCGCAAAGGAAAGCCTTTGACGTGCTGTTTTCGTGATGTGGGCGAAGGATTCACGAACATTCAAATGTTTTACGTAGAGTTACGTAATGTTCGGCAAATCGTTATGGTAACGATAAAGTTAAATCAGACAGATTAGCGCGGAAATCCAGATTGCTATGAAATTAAAATCTTAAAGATCTTTAACGCTTTATAATCAAAAGTTTGTAGGTTTTGTGTCAATCCGACGTAAGAAAAAGAGGCTGAGAGTACGTAATCGGAAAATCACCAAATCCAATAATGCTCAGCACTGTCGGTACGCTATATGTAAAAGCGATACTCTTTTCGAGTGCTCCTGGCACTCTGGATGTGGTCGCAGATGTTACAGTAATTGCAAGTCGTGCGCTCTCCAGGCGATATGGATTCTTGACTGCTACTGAACGCGCATAGTCGCGGAGCTGTTGGTTGCTCAATTTGTTGTTGGTCTGGTAGTTGACCACGGCATAGCGCATCGCGTCTGATGCTACCGCGCGCATTGCATTGTAATTCTGCATGCCAATGCCGATCTGGAACACGCCAAGCATCATGGCCATGACGGTTGGGCCGAGCAGAGCGAATTCGGTAACGACCGACCCATCGCGCGATGAACTGAGGCGGCGCATTGCCTTGATGAAGCGGCGAACAATCATGCCTTCGTCTTCTGTCCGTAGAGAATGTATCGGTCTACTCGCAGGGCGATGTTCGAGCCTACGCCGAATTCGGTCCAGATCGGTACGTAAGTGTCGGACAGCGTAACCCGAACATAACGGGATACGTTGGCACCGGTTGCACACGTACTTTCAAGCGCGACATAGGATGCCGAGGAGTTGCAGCGATAGGCTGCTGCGACCAAGATCTTTGACGATGCAAGGCCAGTCGATGCCGAAATGACATTCTTGAGGGTCGTCAATTCGTCCGAGGTGTCCGGATCGGTAGCAAGGGCGACCGACTCAGCCACTGACATTGCGCTTTGCAGTTCGCTCTGCCGCGCGACAAGCGAACTCACCTGATATGCGCCAAGGCTGAAAAGAACCATCAGAGGCGCAATGATCGCGGTCTCGACCGCCATCGCACCCTGGCTGTCCATGAGGATAAGGCGCAGATTTGGCAGGAGAAACTTCATACCACCAGTTTCACCTTGCTCACTTCGCGCGCAACGATCGTGTCCTCGGTCATCCCTGACGGACAGAATGAAGTCATGTTCGCACTGCCAGAGATCGTGATCGTGTTGGCGGCAATCATCAGGCACTGGCTGGTAACGGTTGCAGTACCGGTGAAATCGAGACCGCTATGCGGCAGATAGAAGGTGCCGTTCAGAACAGTGGAAGCATTGCCATTGATCTTGCTGCGATCAGTTCCGTAGGATGCGCGGTCCTCAAAGACGAGCATCCCGGCCAGGGCATTGGCAGCATCGGTTGCGATTCCGCGCTGCACCAGATCTGACGCCTGAATTGCCGTCAGGTTGATGTTGGAACCACCGTTGATCTTGATGTAGGCACCATTCTTGAGCACGAACATCACGCCGCTGCCGACCACCGGATACTGACCGGAGATTTCTACGCCGCCGCCGTCTATAATGTAGACGCCGGGTGCCAAAGTGGTAGCGCAACTCACTTTGATCCCGCCCGAATAGGTGCCCGGCGAAATGCTCGCCAGATCGGGCGACGTGATCTTGGTCAGATTTGAAAGCGTGGTTGCCACCACTGTTTCGGCCTTTTCCCAGACCGTATTGTTACCTGAACCGTTGTTGGTTTGCGTCCAGACGGTGGTCGTCTGGTAAGTGACCCCGGCCACGCTCGTGTTTTCAACGATCACATAGCTTTCGCCTGTGGTGGTTACGGTGTCTTTCTTTGCGTTCTTGCTGTTCGTCACCTGCGTCGTCGCAGTTTGCCAGGTCGCGCCCTTCCAGTAGGTGTAGGTCACGGTGGTTTTCTTGCTGCGATCCGCACGCGTCGTCGTGGTTCCGGGCACGCAGTAGTAACTCCGTGCAACCTGACTTTCGATCGGATTGGGCGCGCTCAAACTTGCAAAAGGATCGAAGAGCCCTTCGAGGTAATCATGAACCTCGTCGTCAGTATGGAGATTGAACCAGTCGTCGATGCCACCGCGCGAAAGCACCCAGCCAGCATCGATATCGGGGTTGCCGTCGACAAGTACCGAGGAGTCGGACGTGGATAGCGCTGCAATGCCGCACTTGGCCCGCAGCACCGAAGAACCACCAATCGTCACGGCACCGCTGTCGTCTTCGTCCAGCGCGATCAGGCAGGACGTGAACGAGCTGCCTGCAGTGTAAGCCGCCTGCGCATAGGCGGTCACAGTCGTGCCCTTGCCGGTCAGGAAACTCGAGAAGGGAAGGGTGTCTCTGACAGATGCGCTAACCGTGACGCTGTTGTTGCTGCCACCAGCGTAGTTCGACAACGTCACCGTGGGCGGGGCGACGGTCAGGTCCTTTGTGATAGAGAGGTTCGCATTGAACTCTTGAAGCGCGCGGGCGCTGTAATTGGGCCGGGTGGCGCTTTGCGTTCTCGCCCAGGCACCTGCAAGGGCTGCCTGGTCCACTGCAAACTGCAATTCACGCTTCCACATATACCATTGCGCGGTATCGACAGCGAGACCGGCACCACCGATGAAAGCCGGCATGCCAATCGCTACAAGCAGCGTTGCATTGCCGCTGGTGTGGCGGGCAAGGCGCTTGAAGAAGTCACGCAACCTGACCAAAGATCGAAATGCTTTAAGCATCCTGCTAGCGTCTTTTCACCTTGCCAGTGGCGTCCGAAGCCTGATCGGCGCGACTCGTTCATTAGTTCGTCGTGGTAAGTTCATCTTGAAGCCATCTGGTTGACGGGCCGTTAAAGATTAGGGGAATGATACAGGTGTCGCGGTAATGCAGGATAAACCATCGGAAGCCCCCGAAATGCTTGATCCGGCACAGCGTCTGGCGCTGGTCTACGCGCCCAGCACTGCGCGGGCAGCGTGGCTGGCACTCTTCCTGTTTGAAAGGCGACTGGCTGAAACCGCGCGACCGGGTCGTGAACCTTTAATGATTCAGCTCAGGCTTTCATGGTGGCGTGATCGGCTTGGCGAGCCCTCTTCCGCCTGGCCAGTCAGTGAGCCGGTTCTGGGTAACCTGAAAGCCTGGAACGAGATGCATCGCGAACTCGTCTGTCTTGTTGATGGATGGGAAGCGCTTGTGGTTGCGGAGGACGGCGGGACCGAACTCGCGAAGGCCCGCGTGGAGTCGCTTGTCGCGCTCGCACGTCTGCTCGGGGTCGATGATGCTGATTCCGTAAGGGAAGCGGCTCGGCAGTTCGTCGATCCGTCGACTGCATCAGGGTTTTCCTCAGCGCTGCCCCGCGCGATGCGGCCGCTAGCGGTGTTGCGCGCAATGGCTCGCCGTGAAGCGCACGGTGGCACGCCAACGCCGTTGCGCGATCTGGGACGGGTCATGTGGGCCGGGCTCCTCGGTCGCTGACTTCACGCCAAACTGGCACCATCTCAGGCTGCTCACGCTCGAAGGCACGGCTAGACCAAGTGCGCGGAGGCGGTGGCGATGGTGCGTGGTTTGCTTGGCGGTCTGGCGGCGCTGATGCTTGTCGCTGCGGGGATATTCTGGTGGCAGGGAAGGGCACAATCCGTATCGGGCGAGGCGTTGCCTGCGCTTGATATCGAGGACGCTTCAGCTGGCGAACCGGAGGATCTGCCCAGTGCCGATGTCGATGGCCTGATGGGGGCCGAGCCGCCGGAGGCAACGGTGGTTGGCAAGGAAACGCGGCGGTTCAATCTGGTCGACAAGGATCGTGACAACCGGATCAGCCGCGCCGAAATGCTGAGCCAGCGCGCGAAGGCCTTTCGCAAGCTCGACAAGGACGGCAACAACCTGCTGACCTTCGAGGAGTGGGCATTCGCCACGGTCGACAAGTTCAAGGCAGCCGATGGCAACAGCGATCTCTTCCTGACGCGTCAGGAGTTTGCGACGACCCGCCCGAAGGACAAGCCCAAGCCGAAGCAGAAGTGCTCGTGCAATTAAGCCGCGTCAGGGCAGGGACGTGATCCAGGCGGACATGTCTGCCTTTGCTCGCTCGGTATAGGCTTCCTTGCGTGCCTTCTTCTTCACATCGTGCAGTGGCGGGAAAAGGCCGAAGTTCACGTTCATCGGCTGATAGCTCTCGGCTTCGGCGTCACCGGTGATGTGGGCGAGCAGTGCGCCGAGGGCAGTGGTGCGCGGCGGGGGCGACCATTGCCGGCCCGCGATCTGCGCTGCGGCCATGAGCCCTGCCAGCATACCCACTGAACCGCTCTCGACATAGCCCTCGCAACCGGTGATCTGCCCGGCGAAGCGGATGTGGGGCGCGGACTTCAGTCGCAGCTGGCGATCGAGCAGCGTTGGCGAATTGAGGAAGGTGTTGCGGTGCAGGCCGCCCAGGCGCGCGAACTCCGCGTTCTCTAGCCCCGGAATCGTCCGGAACACGCGGACCTGCTCGGCATGCTTGAGTTTGGTCTGGAAGCCGACCATGTTCCACAAGGTGCCGAGCTTGTTGTCCTGACGCAGTTGGACGACCGCATAGGGCCAGCGACCGTTGGGATGCTCTGGCGTTGCCCAGTGCGGGTTGTCGAGGCCGACCGGCTTCATCGGTCCGAACCGCAGTGTTTCGACACCCCGTGCGGCCATCACTTCCACGGGCATGCAGCCGTCGAAGTAGGGCGTGTTCGCTTCCCACTCCTTGAACTCTGTCTTGTCGCCCGCCAGCAGTTCCTCGCGAAATGCAAGGTACTGCTCCCTGTTCATGGGGCAGTTGATGTAGTCCCGCCCGTCGCCACCCATGGCCAGCGAGGCTTCCGCCCCCTTGTCCCAGCGCGAGGCCATCCAGGCAACATCCATGTTGATCGAGTCCCGATAGACGATCGGCGCAATCGCATCGAAGAAGGCGAGACTGTCGGCCCCGGTCGCCGATCCGATGCTGTTGGCCAACGAAGGCGCGGTCAGCGGTCCTGTGGCGACGATGGTCAGCCCCTCGGTCGGAAGAGCGTCCACGCGCTCCCGCACGATCTCCAGCGTTGGTTGGGCACGCAGGGCAGCTTCGACTTCAGCGGAAAAGACATCCCGATCCACTGCGAGAGCAGATCCGGCGGGGACACGCGCCTTGGCAGCGACGGCCATCAGCAGGCTGTCGCACTGCCGCATCTCGTAGTGCAGCAGGCCGACAGCGTTCTTCTCATCATCGTCCGAGCGGAAAGAATTTGAGCAGACGAGCTCGGCCAGGCCGTCGCTGTTGTGTGCCGGCGTCGTGTCGCCACTGCCGCGCATTTCGGAGAGACGTACATGAATGCCGCGTCGGGCCAGTTGCCACGCCGCTTCGCTGCCGGCCATGCCACCGCCGATGATGTGTACCTGATGGGTCATGTCGCAGCCCTTGGCATTGCCGCGCCGCTGCGGCAAGACCGTCAGCGGTGCAGAAGGGAAGGGGACAGGTGTCAGAGCGTGGATTGATGGATAAGCGGCCGTGGCTTGTAGCAAGCCTTGTCGCAGGGACAAGCTACTGGCTTGCGTCGAAAGGTCAGGTCCCGGGTCTCTGGCTGATGCTCTGGAAAGGCGCGGGGGTTGCCTTGCTTGCCGCCTACGCCTGGGCGCATCACCCTTCTCGCAATGCACACCTGATCGCGCTGATCATGGCGCTCGGCGCGATTGGCGACGTTGTTCTGGAATTGAACTTTGCCTTGGGAGCCGTGGCGTTCCTGCTCGGTCATTTGGCGGCAATCTCGCTCTACCTCCGCTTCCGTCGGGAGCGCCCGAGTCCAAGCCAGAAGGCTGCAGCGATCGTTACGCTGCTGGCTGTTCCGTTGATATCGCTGCAGCTAACAGGTCAGGCCCAAGTTGCGATCTATGCGCTGAGCCTGTCCGGTATGGCGGCAGCAGCATGGCTCAGCAGCTTTCCCCGCTACCGCGTCGGCCTCGGCGCGATGATGTTCGTCGTTTCAGACCTGCTGATCTTTGCACGCATGGGGCCACTGGCAGGTAGCCCGGTTCCGGAACTGCTGATCTGGCCGCTTTACTATTTCGGCCAGTTCCTAATCGGCACCGGCGTGATCTCCACTCTCCGTGGGAGAGGAGAGTTTAGCTCGCCACAGGCAACCTGACGCGGCCGTCCAGATCCCGTTCAAGCGGACCATAGGCAATGGCGGCGTTCAGCGGCAAGTCAGCGTAGATGTGCGGGAACAGCTGACCGCCACGCGATGGCTCCCACTTCACCGCATCACCAAGCACGGCGAGATCGACTGCGACGACGTGCAGATCAGTCTGTCCGGCAAAGTGCTTGTCGACAGTCTCGGTCAGTTGCGCTTCGGTCGAAAGGTGAATGTAGCCATCCGCAAGATCAATCGGCGCGCCGCTGAACACGCCATCGGTTTCCAACTGCGCCATCTGCGGCGCCGTCAGCACCTTGTAGGCAATGAACAGAACATCGCTCATTCGCTGACGGTGCCTTCGCCCTCAGCCGTATCGCCTGTCTCGTCCTCGGAACCCTCTTCTTCCGCAAGGCGCACGGCGCTGACCACGTGTTCGTCGCCGGAAACGTTGAACAAGCGGACGCCTGCCGAGCCACGACCGATCACGCGCAGTGTCGTCAGCGGCAGACGGATGAGCTTGGCCTGATCGGTCACCAGCATGAGCTGATCTGCCTGCGTTGCCGGGAAGCTCGCTACCACAGGGCCGTTGCGGGCGATGTTGTCGATATTCGTGATGCCCTGACCGCCGCGGCCGGTCCGCCGGTATTCATAGGCAGAGGAGAGCTTGCCATAGCCGTTTGCACAAACCGTGAGGATGAACTGCTCGCGCGAGGCGAGTTCTGCCATCCGCTCGGCAGGAGTCGAAGGCTCGCCTTCCTTTTCGCCCTTCCAAGGCGCGAAGCGCAGGTAATCTTCGCGTTCTTCCGGGCTCGCTCCAACGCGGTGAAGGATCGACAGCGAAATCACCTCGTCATCGCCCTTGAGCGTCATGCCGCGCACACCAGTCGAGGTGCGGCTGGTAAACTCGCGCACTTCGTCGCCTGCGAAGCGGATGGCCTTGCCCGAGCGGGTCGCCAGCAGAACGTCGTCGCTGGCTTCGAGCAGCGCGACGCCGATCAGGCGATCTTCGCTGTCCTCTTCGAACTTCATCGCGAACTTGCCGTTCGACGGGATGTTGGCGAAGGCGTCCATCGAGTTGCGACGGACATTGCCCTTTGCCGTAGCGAATACCACCGAGAGCTTGCCCCACTCTGCTTCGTCCTCGGGCAGTGGCAGTACGGTGGCGATGGTCTCGCCCTGATCGAGCGCCGGCAACAAGTTGATGACCGGCCGGCCGCGCGTGGTCGGTCCACCTTCGGGCAGGCGCCACACCTTCAGACGATAGACCTTGCCCGCCGTCGAGAAGAACAGCACGGGCGTATGAGTGCTGGTGACGAACATTGTCGCCACGGCATCTTCGTCCTTCGTCGCCATGCCCGAGCGGCCCTTGCCACCACGGTTCTGCGCGCGGAATGTGGAGAGCGGGGTACGCTTGATGTAGCCATCGAGGGTAATGGTCACGACCATGTCCTCGCGCTCGATCAGATCCTCGTCCTCGATACCATCGGCGGCTGGCGCAATTTCCGAGAGGCGCGGCGTGGCAAAGGCCTGTCGCACCGCAGCCAGTTCGTCGCGCATCACGCCATAGAGCTTCACGCGGTCGGACAGGATCTCGAGCAGCTCTGCAATCGTGCGAGCCAGGCCTTCGAGTTCCTCGCCAATCTCGTCACGGCCGAGCGCTGTGAGGCGATGCAGGCGCAGGTCGAGGATTGCGCGCACCTGCACTTCGGACAGACGATAGGTTGCGGAGTCGACCGAACCCATGTCCTCGATGGCCTCGACCAGCCTGATGTATGGCGCGATCTCACCCATCGGCCATTCGCGCGAAAGTAACGCTTCGCGGGCAATCGACGGGTTAGAAGAGCCGCGAATGATGCGCACGACTTCGTCGAGGTTGGTGACTGCGATGACAAGGCCGAGCAGGATATGAGCCCGGTCGCGCGCCTTGTTGAGCTCGAACTTGGTGCGGCGGGTGATCACTTCCTCGCGGAAGCGGACGAAGGCCTCGATGATGTCCTTGAGGTTGAGCACTTCCGGCCGACCACCACGGATCGCCAGCATGTTGGCGGGGAAGCTCGATTGCGCAGGCGTATTGCGCCAGATCTGGTTCAATACGACTTCAGGCGTCGCATCGCGCTTGAGATCGATAACGACGCGCACGCCTTCGCGGTTGGACTCATCGCGGATATCCGAGATGCCCTCGATCCGCTTGTCCTTGGCGGCTTCGGCGATCTTCTCAACCAGACCCGACTTGCCGACCTGATAGGGAATGCTGGTCAGCACGATCGAGCGGCGGTCACCGCGCGTTTCCTCGATCTGGTGGCGTGCCCGCATGATGATCGAGCCGCGGCCTTCGTGATAGGCCTTGCGTGCGCCGGAAAGACCCAGGATCAGCGGCGCTGTCGGGAAGTCCGGCCCCGGAATGATCTGGATCAGTTCGTCGATCGTGATCAGCGGGTTTTCGATGTAGGCGAGGCACGCATCGATCACTTCGCCAAGGTTGTGCGGCGGAATGTTCGTGGCCATGCCGACAGCGATGCCGCCCGCACCATTGACCAGCAGGTTGGGGAAACGGGCAGGCAGGACCTGGGGCTCATGCTCCGAACCGTCGTAGTTCGGGATGAAGTCGACCGTGTCCTTCTCGATATCGGCCAGCAGCGAATCCGCGACCTTGGCAAGGCGCGCTTCGGTGTAGCGCATGGACGCCGGCGGATCGGGATCCATTGATCCGAAGTTGCCCTGACCGTCGATCAGCGGAAGCCGCATCGACCAGTCCTGCGTCATTCGCGCCAGTGCGTCGTAGATCGCGCTGTCGCCGTGCGGGTGATACTTGCCCATGCAATCGCCGACGATACGCGCGGACTTGCGATAGGCCTTGGTGGAGACGAACCCGTTCTCGTGGCTGGTCCACAGGATGCGACGATGGACCGGCTTCAAGCCATCGCGCACGTCGGGGAGCGCGCGACTGACGATCACGCTCATCGCGTAATCGAGATAGCTGGTCTTCATCTCGTCGACGATGTCGATCCGCTGGAACTCACCTTCGGGCGAGGGGGCAGGGGGGTCGATGATCGTGGTGTCGTCGCTCACGGGAACAGCTTTTCGTTATAGAGACAAAGGGTGGAATCCGGCCCTAGGACAATTGCCGTTCGATAGCCAGCAAGAGGGGGCCAATCGCCCGGAAACCTCTATGGTTTTCCACACCTGCGACCAAGTGCATGAATATTGGGACAAGGTGCCATTCAATCGTGGTTCACCGTGAAAAGGATAGCGCACAAACCGTTGCCAAGGGCCAAATTCCGCGCCACTAGCGGGATCGACCAGAGGTGAGAGGACACCGGGGTGCGAAGGTGTCGGGGCAGGGTCGCTCCCGCGGACGCATCCGGTCGAACAGGAGACGATTTCTATGCGTGCTACTTTCGGACTGATTGGCAAGACGGCGATGGCCCTCGCGCTTTCGGCCGGCGCACTGTCGGTCACGTCGACCGCGGCTTTCGCCAAGGACAAGGAACCCAAGGCTGAGAAGGTCAGCTACTCCAAGGAATTCGTGGCCGCCGCCGGGCCGATGCAGAAGACGATGACGGCGCTGGACGAAGCCAAAAAGAAGGGTGCCGACGCCGCTGCGCAAAAGGCGGTTCTGGCCAATGCCCCGGCTGAGCTTGCCGCGGCGGAAGCTGCCATCAAGACTCCGCTCGACCGCATGGCAGCCGGTGGCTGGGCGGTCAGCGTCGGCGGCGTGCTGAACGATGTTGCGATGCGCCAGCGCGGCATCCAGAACATGCTCGACAGCGGACAGGTTCCGGCCGCCAACGTTACCGAGTACCAGTTCTACCTCGGCAACTTCGCATATTCGAACAAGGACTACGCCACCGCCGTGAAGGCGCTGACGCCGGTCGTTCAGGCGAACTACAAGGATGACACTGCTGCCGAACTGCTGGCCGATTCCTATGCGCAGCAGGGCCAGAACGTTCAGGCACTCGATGCATTGAAGATGGCTGTAAGCGCGCGCAAGGCTGCTGCGCAGCCGGTGCCTGAAGGCTGGTTCAAGCGCGCGAACCTGATCGCTTACAAGAACAAGCTTGGGCCGCAGGCGATCGAATGGTCGACCCTGATGGTCGAAAACGATCCGACCCCGCTCAACTGGCTCGGTGCCGGACAGCTGGTGCGCGAGTTCAGCCAGTTCACCAACCAGGAATCGCTTGATCTTGGCCGACTGCTGCTGCGTTCGGGCGGGTTCCAGAACGATGCGAAGTATGTCGAACGTGAATACGTCGAATACATCGAAGCGGCTGACCCGCGTCGTCTTCCCGGCGAAGTGCTCAAGGTTGCGAACATGGGCGTTCAGGCTGGAATCCTGAAGGCGAACGATCCGTTCGTGGCTGACGCTACGAGCCAGGCAAAGGGCCGTATCGCGCCCGACAAGGCCTCGCTCCCGGCGCTCGACAAGGAAGCCCGCGCTGCCAAGGACGGCAAGAGCCCGATGGCCATGGCCGACGCCTATCTGTCGTATGACGATGCAGCGAAGGCTGAGGAGTTCTACAAGATGGCGCTCGAGAAGGGCGGCATTGACAAGGATCGTGCGCTGACCCGCCTCGGGATCGCCCAGCTCGACCAGGACAAGTTCGCTGATGCCAAGGCGACTTTCGCGCAGGTCGGCGGGACCCGCGCAGCCCTTGGTCGTCTGTGGCTCGCCTTTGCAAATACGCAGGCCCAGTGATCGCTGACCGTCAACGACCTGAAAAAGAAAAGGGCGGCCCGCGAGGGTCGCCCTTTTCATTTGCCTTCGGGCCTTTGCCGGGTTCAGGCAGCCGGCGAGAACTCTCCGCTTGCTTCGTCTAGCACGTGCAGGATCCCGTCGGAAATTGCGAAGAACGCACCTCTAAGCCGCAGTTCGCCGCTGGCTTCCTTGCGGCGGATGCAGGGGAACGTGCGCAGGTTAGTGAGGCTGGCACGAACGCCCGCCTGCTCCATCGCGCGCTCTGCCTCACGGCCTTCGGTGCCGTGGTTCGCGACGACTTCCTCGCGAACGTCATCCAGAAGCGCGATCCAGTCGGCAACGAATCCACCTTCGCCAGGCTCAGTCCCCTTGAGGCTCTGCGTCAGCGCAGCCTTGCAGCCACCACACATGCCATGGCCCATGACCACGACTTCCTTGACCTTGAGCACCTGCACCGCAAATTCGAGTGCGGCCGAAACGCCATGGTGCCCGGGATTGGTCTCGAACGGAGGCACCATCGCCGCCACGTTGCGGACGACGAAGATCTCGCCCGGATCGACGTCGAATATCTGTGCAGGGTCCACGCGGCTGTCCGAACAGGCAATGATCATCACCTGCGGCTCCTGCCCCTCGCGCAGTTCGCGCCAGCGTTCCAGCTTTGGGGTCCAGCCATGTTCGCGGAAGCGGCGGTAGCCTGCGAGCAGGCGGTCGAGTTCAGGTGAGGGCTGGGTCATGCAACGGGCTAATGGCCGTATAGATTGGGTCTTTCAAGTGCTGGCGTAACGGCTTATCTGGTCGCCATGAACGAGCCGGCCCAGAACCTCCGCCCCGAACGCCAACGCAAGCCTGACTGGATCCGCGTAAAAGCGCCAACCAGCAAGGGCTACGGCGAGACTCGCGCCCTTATGCGCGAGCTTGGCCTCAACACGGTATGCGAAGAAGCTGCCTGTCCCAACATCGGTGAATGCTGGACCAAGAAGCACGCAACGGTGATGATTCTGGGCGACGTCTGCACGCGCGCCTGTGCGTTCTGCAACGTTAAAACCGGCATGCCCCGCATGGTTGACCCGATGGAACCGCTCAACGTGGCTACCGCAGCCGCGAAGATGGGGCTTGAGCACATCGTCATCACATCGGTCGATCGGGACGACCTGCCGGATGGCGGGGCAGGTCATTTCGTAAAGGTGATCAAGGCCCTGCGCGAACTTACGCCCAACACCACCATCGAGATTCTCACGCCGGACTTCCGCAACAAGATGGAAGCTGCGGTCGAGTCGATCGTCGAAGCCGGGCCGGACGTCTATAATCACAACCTGGAGACCGTACCGCGGCTCTATCCGACCATTCGCCCCGGCGCGCGTTACTACGCCTCGCTGCGCCTGCTGGAGCAGGTCAAGCGCCACGATCCGCGCATCTTTACCAAGTCCGGCATCATGCTCGGCCTGGGCGAAGAGAGGCTCGAGGTTCATCAGGTCATGGACGACATGCGCTCGGCGCAGATCGACTTCCTGACCATGGGGCAGTATCTCCAACCTACTCCCAAGCATGCCAAGGTGATCGACTTCGTCACGCCCAAGGCTTTTGAGGCGTATGGCTCCATCGCTCGCGCCAAGGGCTTCCTGCAGGTCGCGGCCAGCCCGCTGACCCGGTCGAGCTATCACGCTGGCGACGATTTCCGGCAGATGCGCGCAGCACGCGATACGCAACTGGCCAAGCTCGCCCAGAAAGCCGAAGTACAGGCCTGAGCTTGCCCCGCATAACCGAAACCCGCACGCTGCAATGGTCGGCCGAACAGATGTTCGACCTCGTTGCTGACGTGCGCCGTTATGGCGAGTTCCTGCCCTGGGTCCTGGCAACGCGTATCAAGTCCGACAGCGAACACGAGATGATCGCTGACATGCTGGTCGGCTTCAGCGCCTTGCGTGAAAAATTCACGTCGCGCGTGCTCAAGGAACGGCCCCGTTCGATCAAGGTCGAGTATATCGAAGGCCCGCTCAAGCGGCTCGAGAACGACTGGACCTTTCGCAGCAATCCGGATGGGGGCTGCACGATAGAGTTCTGTGTCGATTTCACCTTCCGCAGCGCCATCTTCGAGAGGCTTGCAGGCCAGTATCTCGACGCAGCGTTCCGCAGGATGGTCGCCGCGTTCGAGAAGCGTGCGGAACAGCTCTACGGCAGCAACAGCTCCAGCGCGGTCAGCGTCGCCTGAAAGCGCACTTCGGCCCGGGTGCTGGCCGTATCGAACAACTTGAGTTCGGCATTTGTCGCCTCGGGGTCCTCGCCCCGCTTGGCGCAAGCAAACACGACGGTGCCGACGGGCTTCTGCTCTGTTCCGCCATCGGGTCCGGCAACGCCGGTAATGGCCACCGCCACATCGGCGCCGGACTTCTTCAGCGCACCTTGCGCCATAGACCACGCTACCGCGATCGACACGGCACCGAACGTGTCGATAAGGTCTTCCGACACCCCGAGCAGCTGATTCTTTGCCTCGTTCGAATATGTGACGAAGCCGCGATCGAGGACGGCCGAACTGCCCGGCACTTCGGTCAACGCCGCAGCGACAAGGCCGCCGGTGCAGCTTTCCGCAACAGCTACCTTGCGGCCGATTGCGGCATTTTCTTCAATGACCCGGCGCGCGAGATCACCAATTTCGGCGGGAAGCAGACTGTCCATGGGCATGATCTCAGGCTGCCGGCTTGCAGATCGGGAAGGACGATGCCTTACCGGGCTTCGGCTTGTCAGCCAGCACGAGAACGAAAGTGACGAGTTCAGCCGTGTTTTCCGGGGGCAGCGGCGAAAGCAGGCGGACGCCACGCTCGATTGCCGTGCACTGATCGGGCTTGATTTCGCCGCTCACCAGTTCGCTGACCATTGCCTCGACGAAAGGCTGCACCGCATTGTCGGGCAGGTTCTTCATCATCTCGGCCATTTTCGGGTCCTTGCTCGAGCCGAGCTTGAGGAACGCCGTCTTGGCCATCGGCCAGTTATCGTTCTTCCGCGCAGCATAGCGGCCCAGGAACTCGCTGCCGCGCGTCGCGAAGTATCCGTTTGAGGACAGATGTGGCTTGCAGCTCTTTATGGTGCCGTCAATTACCGAGGGCAGTGCGTATCCGACGAGGGCCGTCACCTCGCTCTCGCTCAGGCATGGTGCAACGTCCGTCGCTGCATGGGCGACCTGTCCCTGGGCCATGGCCATGAATGCCAGTGCTGCAGCGGCTCTACGATATGACATCATGATTCGTCTGCTCCTGCTGCGTTCAGCGGGCAACGACTGTTGCCACGGCCTGTGCCGCGATACCTTCGCCTCGGCCGGTCAGGCCCAAGCGTTCCGTGGTGGTCGCCTTCACCGAGACGGCGGCCAAGTCAATCCCGAGAATCCGGGCAAGCGCTTCACGCATGGCGGATTTATGCGGTCCGATCTTCGGTGCCTCGCAGATGATCGTCACATCCACATTGGCGATCTCGTAACCTGCTTCGCGCGCAAGATGAGCGGCATGCGCCAGAAAACGGTCAGACGAAGCACCCTTCCACTGAGGATCGGATGGCGGGAAATGATCGCCAATATCGCCCAAAGCGACTGCGCCAAGCAGTGCATCGACCAACGCGTGAATTGCTACGTCGGCGTCTGAATGCCCGGAAAGGCCTTTTGCGTACGGCACTTTAACCCCGCAGAGCCAAAGTTCCTCACCCTCGACAAGCCGGTGAACATCAAAACCCATGCCAGTGCGGGGCGCGCGTATCATGTCCTGCTCCTCGAGATCGGCGGCAAACGTAACCTTGCGCAGGGCTTCATCACCGGGTGCAAGCAGGACTTCGTGCCCAGCTGCGACCGCCACTTGGGCATCATCGCCTGCATCCAACTCGCCTTGCCAGCGGCGGTGAGCATCGAGGATTGCGCTGAAGTTAAAGGCCTGCGGAGTCTGGACGCGATAAAGCTCTTCGCGTTCGACCTTTCCGGACATGGCATCGCCGGCGCCACGGATCATGCTGTCGACGACTGGAAGAACGGGAATGGCGGCAACGCCGCGCAGCAAGGCTTCCATCAGTCCGCCGATCACCGCTTGTGACAGCAAGGGCCGGGCAGCGTCATGGATCAAGACTTGCGCGGGAGCGTCAGCCTCCAGTGCTTCGAGCGCAAGTCGGACCGAAGCCTGCCGGGTCTCGCCACCGAGGACAAAGCGAACACCCGCCAGACCATTCAGTGAATTCGCCGCAATTTCTTCCCAACCTTCGGGAATCGCAACCATGATGGGGCGGACACCTGCTTCCACCAATGCTTCGACAGAGTGGCGCACCAACGGCTTTCCTCGCCATTGAACGAACTGCTTCGGCACCGTTCCGCCTGTTCGCAGACCTTTGCCTGCAGCGACGACAACGGCAGCGGTCGATCTGATGGAAAGAGGGAGGGGTTCGGTCATCCGCCGGGCCTCTACCAGCGACGTGGGGGCAGGAGCAACAGCGCAGACCAAGCGACTTGCCGTTTCACCTTCAATCGACTAAGCGCTGCCTGTTTTTTAGGCAGATTGATCCCGATGTCCGAAGTGCCCGCTCCTCCCGTGCTGAAGCCCATTCACGTCGGCTCCGTCGAGGTCGATTGTCCCGTCGTGCTCGCGCCTATGACGGGCGTATCGGACCTGCCTTTCCGCACGATCGTCCGCCGGTTCGGTTCGGGGCTCAACGTCACCGAGATGATCGCCAGCCCAGCGGCTATTCGCGAAACAAGACAGTCGATCCAGAAGGCTGCGTGGCATCCGATGGAGGAGCCTGTCTCGATGCAGCTCGTCGGCTGCGATCCGGCGCAGATGGCGGAAGCGGCCAAGCTGGTCGAACAGCAAGGCGCCGCGATCATCGACATCAACATGGGCTGTCCGGTGCGCAAGGTGGTGAACGGCGACGCGGGTTCGGCCCTGATGCGTGACATTCCACTGGCGACCCGGCTGATCGAGGCGACGGTCAACGCGGTCAAGGTGCCCGTCACGGTCAAGATGCGCATGGGCTGGTGTCACGACAGTCTCAATGCCCCGGAGCTTGCGCGCATCGCCGAAGATATCGGTGCGAAGATGATTACCGTCCACGGCCGAACCCGCAACCAGATGTACAAGGGCAATGCCGACTGGGGCTTCGTGCGCCGGGTCAAGGACGCGGTCACGATCCCGGTGATCGTCAACGGCGACATATGCGGCATCGAGGACGTTGCCACGGCGGTCGAGCAAAGTGGTGCCGACGGGGTGATGATCGGGCGTGGGTCATACGGGCGGCCGTGGCTGCTCGGCCAGATCATGCACTGGCTGGCTACGGGCGAGCGCATGGAAGATCCAACTCTACCCGAACAGTACGCGCTGATCGTGGAACACTACGAGGCAATGCAGGAACACTACGGAACCGTCACGGGGGTCAACATGGCCCGCAAGCACATCGGTTGGTATACGAAGGGTCTCCACGGATCGGCCGACTTCCGCAACAAGGTAAACTTTATCGACGACCCCGAGGTCGTCCTATCCAACCTTGCCGAATTCTACGGCCGGGCCATCGAGCACCAGCTCGCCTCCGGATCGACGGGGCAGCGCGAGGCGGCATGATTGCTCTTCCGGACTGGCGGCGGACGGAGCCCGGGCAGAAGCCCGATCCCAAGCGCGTTGTCGCCAGCCTGCCGCTCGCCTTGTTGCAGCTTGACCCTGATCTCATCGTTGCTTCGGTCAACCCGGCTGCGGAGCAACTCATGGGGCAGAGCTACCGGCGGCTTGTCGGCAAGTCGGTCGCGGAGCTTTTCGAGTTCGAGGAACCGCTGATCTTGGGCCGTCTTGCCGATGGGGAGGCCCACCTGTTTGCACGCGGAGTTGGCGTGCGCATCATGGGGCAACCCTCTCGCCGCTTTGACGTGATGACTAGCCCAGTGACCCACTGTCCGGGCTGGCAATTGCTGATGCTTCACGAGGGTGTCGGGGTCGAGGCGCTTTCGGGCGACGGGCATGGAGCAGGGGGCGGGGAGGGCGTTGCCCTGCGCGCGCCTGAGGTCCTGGCCCATGAAATCAAGAATCCGCTTGCCGGGATCCGTGGTGCTGCCCAGTTGCTGGACCGCAAGCTCAATGAGCACGACCGGGCGATGACCGGCCTGATCACTGCAGAGGTCGACCGCATAGCCAAGCTGATCGACCAGATGCAGTCGCTCTCGCGCCGCAGTGCCGAACCGGTCCAGCCCTGCAATCTGCATGAAGCCGTCAGGCGGGCACAGGCCGTGCTTGCTGCGGGACATCCGTCCGATGTCGCCATCGAGGAAGAGTTCGATCCCTCGCTCCCGCCGGTCATGGCCAATCCGGATTCGCTCGTGCAGGTTCTGCTGAACCTGCTCAGCAACGCACGCGAGGCGTGCCAGAACCAGCTCAATCCGGGGATCGCGGTACGCACCCGCTTTGCCAGCGGCATCCAGCTTCACGCTGGACCTGGCGGCAAGCCGCTGCGTCTGCCGATCGAACTGCGTGTTTCCGACAACGGTCCCGGCATCGATCCGACCTTGCGCGACCACATCTTCGAGCCGTTCGTGACGGGCAAGAAGAGCGGCCAGGGGCTTGGTCTTGCGCTCGTGCAGAAGCTCGTCCGCGAGATGAATGGCCGCATCACCCATGACCGCGATGAAGCCAAGGGCCTGACCCACTTCCGCATTCATCTCCCCGTTGCCGGGACGGTGCCCAGATGACGAAACGCGTACTGCTTGTCGAGGATGACGCCTCGATCGCCTTGGTGATCACCGCTGCTCTCGAAGCGGAGGGCTTTGCCATCGACCGCTGCGACTCCGTGGCTGGCCGAGACCGTTTCCTTGCGCAGAACGACTATCGCCTGCTGCTGACCGATGTGATGCTGACCGACGGTGACGGGATCGAATCGCTCGGTCCTGTGCGCGATGCCCATCCTTCGATGCCGATCATCATCCTTTCGGCACAAAACACGCTCGACACTGCCGTGCGGGCCAGCGAGACTGGCGCGTTCGAGTACTTCCCCAAGCCGTTCGATCTCGAAGAACTTGTCCGCACGGTGACGCAAGCCATCGGGAAGGCGGAAGCAGCGGAAATCGACGTACCGCAGGACGTGACGCAAGGCCTGCCACTGGTCGGTCGAAGCGCGGCGATGCAGGCGGTCTATCGCATGATCACCCGCGTACTGCGCAATGATCTGACCGTGCTGATCCTCGGCGAATCCGGGACTGGCAAGGAACTCGTTGCCGAAGCGATCCACCAGTTGGGCAATCGCCGCGCTGGCCCCTTCGTCGCAGTCAACACCGCCGCTATTCCCGCCGAGCTTATCGAGAGCGAACTGTTCGGCCACGAGCGTGGCGCGTTTACCGGTGCAGTCGTCCGCTCGATCGGCAAGTTCGAACAGGCGAGCGGCGGCACGCTGTTCCTCGATGAAATCGGCGACATGCCGATGCAGGCGCAGACGCGGCTGCTGCGAGCGTTGCAATCTGGCCGCATCCGCCGCGTCGGCGGGCGCGACGAGATCACGCTCGACTGCCGCATCGTGGCAGCGACGAACCGCGATCTCCTGCCGATGATCGCCAATGGCACCTTCCGTGAAGACCTCTACTATCGCCTCGCGGTGGTCCCGATCGAGCTTCCGCCGTTGCGTGAGCGTGCGGACGATATCGAAGCGCTTTCACGCCACTTCCTCGCCAGCGCCGCTGCCGAGGGCTTACCCCGCAGGCAGTTGACGCAGGCCGGTGCGGACTTGCTTGCGCAGCAGCCCTGGCGTGGCAATGTCCGTGAATTGCGGAACTTCATATATCGTCTGGCGCTGCTCGCGCGCGAAGAAGTTATCGATGCCGCCTCCATCGAACCGCTTCTTGTGCATACGGAAAGTGGCGCGCAATCGCGCCTTGCACCCGAATCCGCGAGCCCTGCAAGCCCGAGCGACATGGCCACCGCCGTCAGCCACTGGCTCTCCACCAACGCACCACCACAAGGCGAGGTCTATGACGCTGCGCTGGCAGCGTTCGAACACCCGCTGTTCGTTTCGGTCCTTGCGCAGACAGGCGGAAACCAGCTGCGTGCAGCGCAAATACTCGGCATCAACCGCAATACCTTGCGCAAGCGGCTTTCCGATCTCGGCATAGCGCCAGAGGAGTACGCCGCCCGCGATTGATGCCTTGCCGCAGGGCTGATGTAGCCCGTCGGTTTCCTCTTGCATTTTTGCAACAGTAGTGTTGTGACCATGCAACGATGCCGCAGGAAGAGAGAGTCACGGTCCGCCGAATGCCGCGCTGGTACAGGCGCGTTCTTGTAAGCCTGCGCCGCGCCAACGTGTTTTTCCTGCTTGAGGTCGCAGCCTCCACCATTCTCGCTCTAATGCTGGCCGTCAGTTGGCTGACGGTGACCGCATCGAGCACCGAAGGACAGATCCTTCCGTCGCGGCTTACGTCCAGCTTGCTGATCGGCACGCTGGTTCCGGCAATGGCACTTCTCGTTCTGGCCGGTCGTCGCCTCGCCATCCGGCGCGCTGCCAAGAGCGTCCTGGGCTCCAGCGGGCGGCTTCACGTACGTCTGGTCTGGCTGTTTTCCCTGATTGCCGCGATCCCGACCCTGCTTGTCGTGGTCTTCGCATCTCTGCTGTTTCAGTCCGGCGTCGAATTCTGGTTCTCGGATAACTCCCGCGGCATGCTGGAAAACGCCAACAAGCTCGCGCGTGGTTATTATGAGGACAAGCTGCGCGACGTCGGAAACGAGACTGTCACCATGGCGGGTGACATCCGCGACTACCTGGATCAGGCCCCGATCACATCCACCGAGTTTGCGGAAGGCTATTCATTCCAGGTCCTGAGCCGACAACTCAACGAATCCGCCATTCTGGAACGCACGCCTGACGGAACTTTGCGCACCGCTGCGATCGTCGATCCGGAAAAGACCGATCGCCAGCAGCGCGTGACGCTCGCCGACCTCAAGCGGCTTGATGCAGGCGAGGCTGTCGTTGTGCGCGCATCGGCTGAACGTATCGAGGCGGTGACCCCCATCGACAAGAACAGGGGAATCTACCTCTTCGCCGCGCGGACATCCAATGCGCTCGCCCTCGAGCAGTGGGAACGCGCGCAAACCGTGCTCAAGGCCTACGACATGCTGACGACCCGGGCGAGGGCGCTACAGTTGCGCTTCAATCTTGCCTTGTTCGGCGTCAGTCTTGCGCTCGTCGGTGTGGCGGTGTGGGCCGCGTTGCGCTTTGCGGACCGGCAGGTTGCGCCGCTGGCCGAACTTGTGTCCGCGGCGCGCACCATCGGCAGTGGCAATTTCGCGATGCGGGTGGCGCAAAGTAGCGGCACCGATGAAGTCGGCCTCCTTGCCCGCGCGTTCAATCGTATGACCCGGCAGCTCGAAGGGCAGACTCAAGCACTCGTCACCGCGAATGCGCAGCTCGAAGTGCGTCGCGCATTCATCGAGGCGGTACTCGAATCGATTACTGCCGGCATCGTCTCCATCGGGCGTGATGGCGCCGTACAACTCATCAACTCCTCGGCCCAGCGTGTGCTGCTCGCCGATGGGCCCTCAAGCCCGATCGGCCGCCCCCTGGGCGAGGTCTCCCCTGTGCTTGCGCAACTCGTTGCATCAGGGCAGCCCACCAATGTCATCCAGTACCCGGTCCGTGGTGACTTGCGGACGCTGGCCGTCCGTGTGGTGCAGGACAGCAACGGCCATGTGATCACGTTCGAGGACATTACCCGCCAATTGCTCGACCAGCGCCGCGCGGCCTGGTCGGACGTTGCCCGCCGCATCGCCCACGAGATCAAGAATCCGCTCACCCCGATCCAGCTCGCGACGGAACGACTGCGTCGCCGTTATGGCCGCCAGATCGAGAACGATCCCGAATTGTTCGAGGAACTCACCAGCACGATCATCCGGCAAGTGGGTGATCTGCGAAAGATGGTCGACGAGTTCTCCTCGTTCGCACGCCTGCCCAAGCCCGTGTTTCGTGCAGAGGATGCCAGCGACCTGGTCCGCCAGTCGCTGTTCCTTCAGGAAGTGGCTCATACCTCCATCGATTTCAGCTTCGCGTGCGATGCAACCTCGATGCCGATCCAGTGCGATCGGCACCAGTTCGGCCAGGTCATGACGAACGTTCTCAAGAACGCGGTCGAAGCGATCGAAACCCGTGCCAAGAGCGAGGACGTCGACTATCGCGGCCGGGTGGCGGTCACGCTCGCAGGCGATCACGAGACGGTGACGGTAAGTGTGACCGACAACGGAATCGGCCTGCCGGCCGAGAGAGACCGCATCCTCGAGCCTTACATGACCACGCGCGAGAAGGGCACTGGCCTCGGCCTCGCCATCGTCCACAAGATCGTGGAGGAACACGGCGGCGAAATGGCCTTCACGCCCGAACCGGGCGGCGGCACCCGCGTGACCATGCGCTTCGCCCGCGATCCGCTTTCAACTTCAGACGCTCACGCCGAACAGGACTGACAGGACCCCCGCCATGGCACTCGACATCCTCATCGTAGACGACGAACGCGATATCCGCGAACTGGTCGCAGGCGTGCTCTCCGACGAAGGCTACGGCTGCCGCCTCGCCGCAGACAGCACGTCGGCACTCGCGGCCATCGACGAGCGGCGCCCAAGCCTCGTGCTACTCGACGTGTGGCTACACGGCAGCCCGATGGACGGCCTCGAAGTTCTCGACGAGATCAAGAAGCGCGAGCCGGAACTGCCCGTGATCATCTTCTCCGGTCACGGCAACATCGACACGGCTGTCTCGGCGATCAGCCGTGGCGCAATGGACTTCCTCGAGAAGCCTTTCGAGGCAGAACGCCTGCTGCTGCTGGTCGAGCGGGCAACCGAAACGGAACGGCTGCGCCGCGAGAACGCGCAGTTGCGCCAGGGCTTTGCCATGGCGGAGGAGTTCACCGGCAACAGCTCGGCGATCAACCAGGTTCGCGCCACGCTCAAGCGCGTTGCCAATACCGGCAGTCGTCTGTTGATCACCGGGCCCGCAGGATCAGGCAAGGAAGTCGCGGCGCGCCTGCTCCACTCGTGGAGCCCGCGTGCGCAAAGCCCGTTCATCACGGTCAATTCGGCTCGCATCACGCCAGAGCGTTTCGAACAGGAACTGTTTGGCGAAGAAGTGGACGGCAAGCTCGTGCGTGCGGGCCTTCTCGAGATGGCAGATGGCGGCACGTTGTTCCTGGACGAAGTCTCGGACATGCCCGCATCCAGTCAGGCCCGCATCCTGCGGGTGCTGACCGAGCAATCCTTCGCCCGCGTGGGCGGTCATCGTCAGTTGCGGGTCGATGTACGCGTCGTATCGTCGTCGTCCCGCCCGCTAGAGAAGGAAATCGCCGAGCGCCGCTTCCGTGAAGACCTCTATTATCGGCTCAATGTCGTCCCAGTTGCGATCCCCTCTCTGACCGATCGTCGCGACGACATTCCGGCTCTGGTCGACCACTTCTTCACCCGTTACGCCAACGAACAGGGCGTAGCGCCACCCGCGATTTCGCCAGAAGCCATGGCCGCGCTGCAGAGCTACGACTGGCCGGGCAACGTGCGCCAGCTGCGCAACGTGGTGGAGCGCACGGTGATTCTTGCCCCGCGTGACAGGCTGGCACGGATCGACTCCGACATGCTGCCCTCCGAAATCGTGAGCACACCGATCGGCGGAGAAACGGGTGGGTCAGCGCTGATGGGCGTGCCACTGCGGGAAGCCCGCGAGAACTTCGAGCGCGAGTATCTGAAGGTTCAGATACGGCGCTTTTCGGGCAATATTTCAAAGACGGCCAGCTTCATCGGGATGGAGCGCTCGGCCCTTCATCGCAAGCTCAAGCTCCTCGGAATGGCAGAGCGACGGGATGACGAAGAAGAGGAGTGATGCCGACTTCAGGATTGTGAATACGCATTAAATCGGAACCCTGTGCATTTTCCCATGTTTACGGATGGGGCGCGGGGACATAAACTAGTCAATGAACCCGGCCCGAGTGTTGCTGCACGAAGGCCAGATCGCGAAGACCCGTTACCGGGTCGAGCCAATATAAAACGGAGTCACGTGAAATGACCGGCAAGACGCTTTCCGCCCGCCCTCGGCCCAAGGCCGAACCTGCCCCAGTTGCAGACACTCCGGCGCCGGTATCCGGCCCCACGGGCGGAAAAGGGCAGAATCTCCAGGACCTTTTCCTGAACCACCTGCGCAAGAACAAGATTCCCGTCACGATGTTTCTTGTGAAGGGCGTCAAGCTGCAGGGCATCGTCACGTGGTTCGACAACTTCTCGATCCTGCTGCGCCGCGATGGCCAGTCGCAGCTGGTCTACAAGCACGCGATCTCCACGATCATGCCCGGACAGCAGCTTTCGGTTGCGCACTTCCAGTCGGGTGGTGAAGAAAACGGCAAGAAGGCCCGCCTTCTTCAGGAAGTTTTCCTGTCCAGCGTCCGCGATTCCGGCGTCCAGGTCACGATGTTCCTCGTGAACGGCGTCATGCTTCAGGGCAAGGTCGCGTCCTACGATCTCTTCTGCATGCTGCTCGAGCGCGAAGGCTACGTCCAGCTCGCTTACAAGCATGCCGTTTCTACAATTCAGCCTGCCGGTCACGTTGATCTTACCGGCGACTGGGATGGCGAGGATTCCTGAGCACCTTTGAATTTGGCAACAACACCGGCGAAGTTGCCGGTGAAGTCACCCGTGGCGCGCGCGCCGTAGTCGTCCTCCCCGACATAAAGCAGCGGGGAGGGGGGCTGGGCATCGACGCCGAAGCCCGGCTCGAAGAAGGGCAGGGGCTGGCGCGCGCAATCGGCATCGAAGTGGTCGATGCCTTCATTCTTCCAATCCGTGCGGTCAAGCCTGCGACGCTGTTCGGCGAAGGGCAGGTCGAGCGCATCGGCGTTGCCTGCAACCAATCGGACGCGGAACTGGTCATTGTTGACGGCGCGCTCTCGGCAATCCAGCAGCGCAACCTTGAGGACAAGCTCAAGCGCAAGGTCATCGACCGGACCGGGTTGATCCTCGAAATCTTCGGCGAGCGTGCCGCAACGGCTGAAGGCCGCTTGCAGGTAGAACTCGCGCACCTCGATTACCAGGCCGGCCGCCTGGTCCGCTCATGGACACACCTCGAGCGCCAGCGCGGTGGCTTTGGCTTTCTCGGTGGCCCCGGTGAAACCCAGATCGAGGCCGACCGACGCCAGATCCGCGGGCGCATGGCGCGTCTGCGCAAGGAACTCGAACAGGTCCGCCGCACACGAGGCCTTCATCGCGAGCGGCGACAGCGGGCGCCGTGGCCGGTGATTGCGCTGGTCGGATATACCAACGCGGGCAAGTCCACCCTGTTCAATCGCCTGACCGGGGCCGACGTCATGGCCGAAGACTTGCTCTTCGCCACGCTCGACCCGACGATGCGCGCAATCCGTCTTCCGGGCGTCGAAAAGGCCATCCTGTCCGACACGGTCGGGTTCATCTCCGAACTGCCGACCCAACTCGTAGCCGCTTTCCGCGCTACGCTCGAGGAAGTGACGGCCGCCGACGTGATCGTCCACGTTCGCGATGTCGCCAATCCGGCGACGGCTGATCAGAAGGCCGAAGTCGAGCAGATCCTTGCGGACCTCGGTGTGAACGGGGAAGGGGGGCCCCTCATTCCTGTCATCGAGGCCTGGAACAAGTGGGACCTGCTCTCGGACGAAGAGAAGGCCATGCGGCGCGATCTCATCGCGGCCAAGGTATCCGAGGTCCCGGTCGTTCCACTATCTGCGCTTACCGGAACGGGCGTGGATGCGCTGCTGGACAAGCTTGGCGAAATTCTGACGGGCGGCGCTCAGACGCTTGAACTTACAATTCCCCTGTCGGATGGCCAACGCCTCGCATGGCTTCATGCCCATGGCGACATTATCGAGGAAGCGCAGGTCGACGCCGGTGACACGCCAGCAATGCGCATCAAGGTTCGACTGACCCCGCGAGAGCTTGGGCGGTTTACCTCTCTGACCGCTTGACCGCCTGCCAAAGCGCTTCCTGCTCGTCTAGTGACAGAGCAGCGAAGCGTCCGGCGGCAAGTTTTTCCATGCCACGAAAACGCCGCTCGAATTTGGCGTTGGCATTCCGCAGTGCGTCCTCGGGTGCAACGCCATACTTGCGCACGACGTTCACCGCTGCGAACAACAGATCGCCGGCCTCGTCGATGCGCTCAGCCTCTGATGTAGCAGCTTCAAGTTCACGAATTTCTTCAATTAGCTTCTCGGTCGCGCCTCGCACGTCGGGCCAGTCGAAGCCCTGTCGCACAGCACGCTTCTGGATCTTCTCGGCGCGCATCAAGGCTGGCAGCGCCAGAGCGACACCGTCCATGGCGCTCTGTGCACCCTTGGACGCGCGCTCTGTGGCTTTTGCCGTCTCCCATCGCTCCTCGCGCGATTGGCCTTCGTCCGCTTCATCGCCAAACACGTGGGGGTGGCGCGCTTCCATCTTGTCCGCAATTGCCGCTGCCACATCGTCGAAACTGAAGAGGCCAAGTTCCTCGGCCATGCGCGCGTGGAACACGACTTGGAAGAGCAGATCGCCGAGTTCTTCCTTCAGTGCCGCCATATCGTTGCGTGCGATGGCATCGTCGACCTCGTAGGCTTCCTCGATCGTGTAAGGCGCAATCGTCGCGAACGTCTGTGCGCAATCCCATTCGCAGCCGCGCTCAGGATCGCGCAACCGCGCCATGATGCCGAGCAAGCGAGAGAGATTCGGTGACATTTCGTGTTCCTTCGTCATCTTGTCCATGAGAGCGTGAGGGGGATTTGGTCGATGCTGGAGTCACTGCCCACATAGATTTGATAATATATATTATGTAAATTACGTGCTGCGCGCTTGCGGTCCTTCACCATCCAAGCACCGAGAACACCAGCGTCACCGTCAGGATCAAGAAGCCCCACAAGGCTGCCATTCTCAGACCGTCAGACAGTCCAATGCGCTGCCCTCGCAAGTTGGCCACGACCAGCACGAGCGCCATGGCGATGCCAATAAGCCGGACAACGTCGTCGTTGGTCATGCCGCACTCCTAAAGCACGATTTCCATCCCGTCATATGCAGGCTCAACGTGATCGGGCGTTTCACCGCAGAGAGTCCGGTAGTCCATGGACTTGTCGAGATGCGTCAGGATGCCGCGCCCCGAACGCGTAGCTTCGATCAGTTCCAGTGCCATGCCCAGGTGCGAGTGCGTCGGATGTGGCTGGCGGCGCAGACAGTCCACCACCAGGACATCGACCTTGTAGAACAGATCGATCATTTCGGCTGTGATCTCACTGAAGTCCGTCGCATAACCGATTGTTTTTCCGCCTTGATCAAAGCGATATGCTGTCGACTGCGCAGGACCGTGCGGCATCTGGCAATGGGCGATCCCGATGCCGCAGATCATGCGCACGCGGTCCAGATTGTCGAGTTCGCAGATCGTGTGATAACCATGCTGCCCGGCAAAGACATAGCCGAAGCGCTGGCGCAGCCGCCGCACTGTTTCCGAAGCTGCATATCCCGGGATCGGTCCGCCACGACCGTAGCGCAACGGACGCAGGTCATCGATGCCGTGGCAGTGGTCGGCATGGTCATGCGTCCACAGCACACCGTCGACGCGATCGATATTGCACGCAAGAAACTGATGGCGCAGATCCGTCGGCGTATCGACCAGCAGACGGCTGCCGTCTTCGCCTTCGACGACAATCGCCACCCTTGTTCGTCGGTTCTTGGGCTCGCTGGGGTCGCAATCGCCCCAGTCGTTGCCGATGCGCGGGACACCGGTCGACGTGCCGGAGCCGAGAATCGTCAGCTTCACAGGCGCGCCTTGCTGAACAGGCGGAAGAAGTTGGCGCCAGTCGTGTCTGCCAGCGATTCAACGCTCGTACCGCGCAAACCCGCCACGAACGCGCAAGTATCGGCCACATATGCCGGTTCACACGTCTTGCCGCGATGCGGCACCGGCGCAAGGAACGGCGCGTCAGTCTCTACCAGCAGGCGATCTTCAGGAAGCTTGGCAGCTATCGCCTGCAAGTCCTTGGCATTCTTGAATGTAACAATGCCAGAGAGTGAAATCGAGAGTCCAAGTTCCAACATTCTTGTCGCAAACGGAGCCGAGGCGGTGAAGCAGTGGATCAAGGCGGGGAAGCACCCCTTCCCCATTTCCTCTTCGATTATCCGGATTGTGTCCTCTTCGGCATCGCGGGTGTGGACGATCAGCGGCAGGCCAGTATCGCGCGCCACGCGGATGTGGACGCGGAACAGGTCCTGCTGCACTTGCCGGTCGGAGTGATCGTAATAGTAGTCCAGTCCGGTCTCGCCGATGCCGATCACGCGGGAATGCGCGGCCGCTGCGAGCAGCGCGCTCTCACCCAGATCGGCGTGGGCATCAGCCTCATGCGGATGGATGCCGATGCTCGCCCAGACATCGGTCTCGCGCTCGGCAGTGGCGACAATGTCTGCCCACTCACGCTCTCGGGTCGAGATATTGAGGAAACCGCGAACGCCGCTTTCCCTTGCGCGATCAAGAACCTTCACCTGATCCTCGACCAGACCCTTGTAATTGAGATGGCAATGGGAATCGATCAGCATCATGCCGAGGCATCCTCCGCAGGCAGTTCAAGCCTGGGGAATGCTGGCACTGGCTGCGTCAGCCGCTCACCGGTTGCCACCCGAGCCAGATACCAGTCGGCATCGGTCAAGGCTGCAAACCCGCGTGCGTCCGCCGGAATGCCGATCTGGTCCAGCACTCGGGCCGCCGAAGACGGCACGACCGGCGCGATCGCGATAGTCAGATCGCGGATGGCCATGAACAGCGTCAGCAGCACTGCCTTCATCCGATCGGGATCGGTCTTGCGAAGCGCCCAGGGCGCCTGCTCGTCGACATAGGCATTGCAGGCAAAGACAGCGCGCATCCACGCGTCAATCCCGGCCGAGAAGTTCAACGCACCAAACTCGCGCGGCAATTCCTCACGGCAGGCATCGAACACGGTCGCCAGCAGGGTGTCATCGGCCTCGACAGTCTCGAACTTCTGAAGTTCGCCATCCATGTTCTTGAAAATCATGGAGAGCGTACGTTGGACCAGATTCCCATAGCTGTTCGCCAGTTCGGCATTGCAGCGCGTGACGATGGCTTCGGGCGAATATGAACCATCCTGCCCGAATGCCACCTCGCGCATCAGGAAGTAGCGCAGTGGATCCACACCGAAGCGTTCGGCCAGATCGAGAGGGTCGGTCACATTGCCAAGCGACTTCGACTCCTTCAGTCCGCGGTTGAGCAGGAAGCCATGGCCGAAAACCTGGCGCGGAAGTTCGATCTTCGCGCTCATCAGGAATGCTGGCCAATACACCGTGTGGAACCGTACGATATCCTTGCCGATCAAGTGGAGGTCCGCAGGCCAATACCTTGCAAAGTCTCCGCTTTCATCGGGAAATCCAAGGCCGGTGATGTAGTTGGTCAGGGCATCGACCCACACGTACATCACGTGCCCGTCGCTGCCCGGCGCCTTCACGCCCCAGTCGAAGCTGGTCCGGGAAACCGACAGGTCGCGCAGGCCACCTTCGACAAAGCGCATCACCTCGTTGCGGCGGCTGTCAGGCTGAATGAACTCGGGGTTCTCGTTATAGAGCTTCAGCAGCGGCTCGGCGTACCTGGAAAGGCGGAAGAACCAGCTTTCCTCGACGGTCCATTCAACCGGCGTTCCCTGAGGCGAGAGCTTCTCGGCCCCTTCCCCAACGACCAGTTCGCTCTCGTCGTAGAAGGCCTCATCTCGGATCGAGTACCAGCCTTCGTAGCGATCGAGATAGAGATCACCACTCGCTTCCATCCGCCGCCAAAGCTCCTGTGTCGAAGCGTGATGGCGCTCTTCGGTGGTGCGGATAAACACATCGTACGACACGTTCAGTTCATCGCACATCTTGATGAAATACGATGACATTTCATCCGAAAGCTCGCGCGGCGACACGCCCATCTCGCGCGCCTTCTGCGCCATCTTCAGCCCGTGCTCATCCGTGCCGGTCTGAAACCGCACGTCACGGCCCATCGCCCGCTGAAACCGGGCGATCACGTCGGCGGCAATCGCTTCATAAGCATGGCCGATGTGTGGCTTGCCGTTGGGATAGGAAATGGCGGTGGTAATATAGAAGGGTTCGCCCATCGGGCCGGTCGCTTTCTCGAACTGTCTGGTGCCCTGGGAATCCGGACGCCTATCGCGCCCCTTCCCTAGTCGGCGCAGCCGATGCCAGCAAGGAGCCGATTTCCATCATCAGCATACCAGGATCGAAGTTGTAGATCGGTGCCTCGCCCGCAAGCCTGACCAATCGGGCATGGGCTTCGGCCAGACGCAGCCTGCCAGCATCATCCACTCTCGGCAAAGCCCCGACCACGGTCATCCGCGCTGCCTCGATCGCGGCAGCAAGGCGTTCACGGTCAGGCCGTGCACCGATCGCGCTCGACAGCGCACCGCGCAACGACAGGTCATGGTCGCCATGCTCGATGATACGCGCATAAAGCGCCTGCGCTTTGCCTAGATCCTGCTCGGCAAAGGCCAGCGCGGCCCCGGGCGATCCACCTGCGACTGCCAGCGCCGCCCGACGCGTCTCGCTATCCAACCCCGGTGCTGCCACATCGAGCGCGCGCGCAACATCCGCATCGGCCAATGGATGGAACCGCACGACCGTGCACCGTGATCGCACCGTCGGCAGCAATCGTCCCAAAGCGTGTACGACAAGCAGAAAGAACGTACCGACCGGCGGTTCCTCAAGGCTCTTTAGCAGAGCGTTGACCGCACCTTTCTCAAGCAAGTCAGCTGAATCGATGATCACAGCGCGGCGCCGCCCAAGAGTCGGGCGCGTGGTAAGCCTGCGCTGGATATCTCGCACCTGATCGACCGAGATGTTGCGCTTGAGAAGATAAGGCTTCCCGTCGTCGCGCTTCTTGGCCTCGTCATCATTGGCGGGCAGCGGTGACAGGGTGAGGATATCGGGATGCGATTCCACCGGTGGCTGCGGCACGCCCGGCTCGGCCACAAGCTCTGCCGCCGCGCTTCGGGCAAAGCCCGCCTTGCCCAAACCCTCGCGTCCGGCAAGAATCCAGCCATGATGCATGCGCGCGCCCGCGATGGCCGAGCGCCAGATGCGCCATGCCGCATCGTGTCCGATCAGATGCGGATCGCTCACAGGAAACGCTCCACCAGAGCTGACATCACGCGCGCATGAACTTCCGAAGGCGAACCTTCGGCATCGATCAGGGCAAAACGATGGGGCTCAGCCTGAGCAAATTCCCTGAACGCAGCCGCCACTCTCGCGTGATAGTCTGCACCGCGCCCACCGATCCGGTCAGCCTGTCCGCCATCGCGCAGGGCAAGCCGCTCCGCCGAAACTTCCGGACGCACCGCAAGTAGCACCGTGAGATCGGGCAACAGTCCCTCGCTGCCGATCCGATGCAAGTCCATTACATCCGCGTCCGAAAGCCCTCCACCGCCGCCTTGATAGGCTCGGCTGCTGTCAACGAACCTGTCACAGACCACCCAGGCACCGCGCGCCACGGAAGGACAGATCAGCTTCTCGACGTGATCTGCTCGCGCCGCTGCAAACAGCAAAGCCTCGGCTCGCGCCCCCCAGCCATCGCCTTCGTTGCTGAGCAGCATAGACCGGATCGCCTCGGCGCCTGCTGTTCCGCCAGGTTCGCGCGTGGTCACGACATCGAGTCCGCGAGAGCGAAGTGCTTCGGCCAGAAGCCTGCCTTGCGTCGATTTCCCGACGCCTTCGCCACCCTCCAGCGCGATGAACCGCCCGGTCACAGGCCCACCAGCCCCAGCGCCCCGTCGCGAAGGCGAGAGAAGGCGCCACCGCGTCCGACATCGACGCCAGCCACCAGCGGCAGCACATGCACAGGCTCGCCCGGCACGCGGACCAGCAGGCTCGCCACCGTCTCGCCCTTGGCAATCGGGGCCTTGAGCGGCCCCTTGTAGCGCACGGAAAGCGTGTACTTCGTAGCCGCGCCACGCGGCATGGTCACCGTCAATTCGCGCGGAGCAACCAGCGGCACCGTGCGCTCGTTCCCGCCCTGCACCGCCGCAGTGCCAACGCTCGTTCCTTTCGCGAAAAGTCGCTTGGCGTCCCAGGCCGCGAAGCCCCATTCGATGAAGGCGCGCGACTGGTTGGTCCGGTCTATCGGCCGGTCGTATCCGCCGAGCACCATGACCAGACGCCGTCCCCTGCGCTCGGCCGAACCGACAAATCCGTATCCGGCCTCGTTGGTGAACCCGGTCTTCACTCCGTCAGCCCCTTCGACGTGACCATAGAGTGGATTGTGGTTGGGCTGGGTGATCCCGCCCCAGGTCATCTGGGAATGGCCATAAAAGCGACGATAGAGATCGGGGAAGCGCGTCATCAACGCCCCGCTCAACGTGGCGAGATCAGCAGCGGTCACATAGGTCTGCCCCTCGTCCATCCACCCGTTTGGCGTGTTGAAGTGGCTGTCGCGCATGCCCAGATCCGCAGCCGCTCCATTCATCAGCGCGGTAAACGCCGAGACCGATCCGGTTGCCCCCTCTGCCAGCACCACGCAGGCGTCGTTGGCGGATACGGTGACGATCCCCTCGATCAACTCAGCCACCGTCGGCTGCGCTTCGGCGGGCAGGAACATTGTGCTGCCGACATTGCGCCACTTGCGGAAAGTTTCGCGCCGTATCGGGATGCGCTGGTCGAGCCGCAGCTTGCCCTTGGCGATCAGGTCAAATGCCACATAGCTCGTCATGATCTTGGTGATCGAAGCAGGTACGAAGCGCCGGTGCGGATCGCGTGAGAACAGCACCCGTCCAGAACCGACATCGACCATCAACGCTATCGGCGCATCGATACGAGGCATGCTGGCGAGCGGATCGACCACCCCCGTCTGGTGTGCAGGTGCCTCGGGCGCAGCGGCCTGAACCGGCATTCCCGCCAGCGCCACAACCATTGCAATCGTCACGAACTTCAGGCGCAAGAACAGTCCCCGGACAAATCAGGCCGCCCAGCGCCATCAGGTCAAGGCGCGGTCACGACCCTTGCGTCGGCATAGCCGCCCGCGCGAACCTTCGCCAGCGCCGCATCAGCTTGTCCACGGTCCTTATGGGGGCCAACCCGCACGCGCCACAACTTGCCCGACGCTGTAACCGATCCGCCCACCACCTTAGCCGACGCCTCTGCGCGGGCACGCGTCGAGTATGCGCCGACCTGAACGTAGAGCGCCTTGCTGGAAGCTGTAGCGGTTGCCTTGACCGGCTCTGCAGGCTTGGGCGGTGCGGCCGGTTTGGCAACAGGTTTGGCTTCATCCTTGGCAAGCGGCTTCGGCTCGACCTTTGCCGGCGCAGGAGTCCCAACTTCCGATACGGCAGGCGGCACCACCGCAATCCCCAGCTTGCGCTTGAGCGCAACCAGCAATCCCGGCGGCGTATCCATCCGCGCCGGAGCCTGCCCGCCACTGCGCAACAGCGTGCGCTCGGCCTCGGGCGGATTGACCCGACGTACACGCACAGGCACCCGCGCGCCTGGCGTCGCACCCAGTTGGGCCCAAGCCCCGGTAGAAAGCGACACAAGATCGCTCCCTGTCATCGGCCCGCGCTGCGTCAACCGAACGAGGATCGTCCGGCCCGTTTCCAGCGATGTCACTTCGACATAGCTCGGCAAAGGCAAGGTGCGATGCGCGCCACTCACCCCGTCGCCTTCACCAACCTGCGCATAGCCGACCGAATCATAGTTCATCACATCGACAGGAGTGTAGGTCACGCCATCGACCGTGAACGGCGCGCCCAGCACCATCGGGTAATCCCCCGCTGGTCCGCGCGAAGTTGCCTGCGCAGGCGGGGCTTCACGGGCAACCCCCGGGCCTTGAATCGCAAGGAGCAATGTCGCGGCAATCGCGATGCGGCTCACTGATCGACTAACGGCTGATCTCATCTGCAAGAAGTCCCACGGACAGAGCGTAAAAGTTCGAGCAGTTGTAATCGAGGATAACCCTATAATTTCCGGTTAGCAGATAGGCAGTTCGTCCGCGCCCATCGGGCTCGAGCAAACTCGCCATGACATTGTCTGCAGGCCAGGATCCCGATTGCGGCACGATACCCAGTGCGCGCCACTCGGCCATGGTCTTCCATCCGGTATGCCTGTCAAACACGCGTGGACACCGCGGACTTTTCAATGTCGTGCCAAGGCTTGCGCGATCGAGGTCAGCAGGTACGCTCACTGCTACGCCCCACGGTTGCCCCGGTCGCCAGCCCGCATCGCGGAAATAGTTGGCGATAGAGGCCAGCGTGTCGGTCCGGCTTGACCAGATATCGGCAAATCCGTCGCCATCGCCGTCCTGCGCCACGCGGAGGTAGACCGACGGCAGGAACTGCGGATTGCCGAATGCACCCGCCCAGCTGCCAACGAGCTTCGAGCGGGGTACGCCCCGGTCGACCATCTTCATGGCCGCCACGAATTCGTCCGCAAACAGCTCCCGGCGGCGCCCTTCGTAGGCAAGCGTGGCCAGAGCGCGCGGCAGATCGAAACTCCCGGTATATCCGCCGTAGTCGGTCTCGTGCCCCCATATCGCCAGCATGATCGGCCCCGGCACCCCATAGCGCTGCTCGATCGCCCCGATCTGCCCGGCTACGGACGCATAAGTCCGCCGCCCCCGTGCAATCCGCGCCGCATCCACGTGTTGGCGGCGATAAGGCTCGAACGAGGGGATTGCGCCGGATGAAGAGCCAGGCTGCGCCCGATCAAGCTGGATCACCCGCTGGTTAAGCGTCAGGCCCTGCGTCATCTGCGCAATGGTCGATTCGCGGACACCCTCGGCCCGCGCCCGCGCCGCCAGCAATTGCAGGTACCCCTGAAATCCGGCCTCCTCGGCATCGACCTGCCCCACCGCAGGTCCCGCCATCAGCAAGGCAAAAGCGGCTACGCTAGCAGCCCGAAACCCTCTCATTCGTTCAAGAAATTGCATGGAAACGATGTTGCATGGATGGGCAACGATGGGAATCCCCTTTGCGACCGATGCAGAACTCGCTAACGGCGAGCCGATCACCGCGCTCTGGTGATACGCGGACAGGTGGCCGAGTGGTTTAAGGCAGCGGTCTTGAAAACCGCCGTGGGTGCAAGCTCACCGTGGGTTCGAATCCCACCCTGTCCGCCAAGGCACATTTTCGAGAGTTCCTAAGTGTTCCCAATTTGCTTTACAAAGCACGGAATTCCTTGGATTTGCCTACTCACCGATAATCAGATGTTCCCAGACGTTCCCTACTCTTTCGGGGGCATCGTTGGGGCATCATGTCCGGAGGGTGGGGGCACTTGGCACTGACCGACCAACAATGCCGTGCGGCGAAGGCGGGGGACAAGCCCTTGAAGCTGTCCGACGCGCTCGGCCTGCATCTGTACGTCACCCCGAACGGGTACAAGAGCTGGCGGCTGAAGTATCGCTTCGGCGGAAAGGAACGTCGAATCGTATTCGGCCCCTACCCGGAGATTTCGCTGAAACAGGCGCGCGATTTGCGGGACGATGCTCGCGGCGACTTAAGGCAGGGGAAGGATCCCGGGGAGGAGTACAAGGCCCGGGCTGCTCGTCGATCGGGCAGCGTCGAGGACGAGCGGACCTTCAAGGCTATCGCGACCAGGTGGCACGAACTGCAGAAGCCACAGTGGAAGGAACGCCACGCGCACGATGTTCTGGCCAGTCTCGAGGCGGAAGTCTTTCCGGCAATCGGATCATTGCCGATCGCCGACATTCGACCAGCGACGCTGCGAACTCTTCTGGACAAGGTGCAGGATCGCGGTGCGATCGAGTCGGCGCACCGGTTGCGGCAGCGCATTTCGGCGGTGTTTCGCTATGCGATCGCAACCGATCAGGCGGAGTTCGATCCAGCCGCATCGATCACGGGCGCATTGCGCCCGGTGATAAGGGGGAAGCAACCGGCTTTGCTCAAGCTTGCCGATGCGCAGGCCTTCCTTCGGGCCTTCGAAGCCGAACCGGGGCATCCTACGACGAAGCTTGCCTCGCGCCTTCTCGCGCTGACAGCCGCTCGCCCTGGCGTCGTCCAGATGGCGATGATCGGGGAGTTCGAGGATCTCGACGGCAAGGAGCCGATCTGGCGCATCCCGGCCGCCAAGATGAAGCTCGAGCGCGCGAAATCCGAGCGAGAGGAGTTCGAGTTCATCATTCCGCTTTCGCGGCAGGCAGTCGAAACGGTGAAGGCTGCAGCGGCGCATGCGCGGAACCGCAAGTACCTTTTCCCATCGGCCCGGCATTCACACCGGCCGATCACGGACAACGCGCTGAACGTCGCCTATCGCAGGATGCAGGTCTACGCTGGTCGCCATGTGCCACATGGTTGGCGCGCCAGCTTCTCCACGATCATGAACGAGCGCGCGATTGCCATGGATCGGCCAGCCGATCGGCAGATCATCGATCTCATGCTCGCGCACGAACCCGATGGGGTCGAAGCCCGATACAATCGGGCAGCCTACATGCCACGGCGGCGACAGATCGCGCAGGAGTGGGCGGACCTGCTCACGGAAGGCATGGAATCAGCCGTGGCGTTGCTGGATATTCCTCGCCGCTGATCATGTTGGGAGGCCGAGCATGACGGCCTCGATCGGCAGCATCCTTGGAGGGAAATTCTCTGCCCCCGCGAAGCCGGAAAAGATCTTCCGGTCGGGCCAGCCGGTCTGGCGGAACAGCTACTACGAAGGGCAGCTCGAAGACCGGATCTGGCGCCCGATCGGCGTCGGCAAGAACCGAGGCAAGAAGCGCAATGCAAAGCGCTACTTGGCGGTCGCGCTGCAGATGGCCAAGCGGGTGGAACTGCGCACCAGGCGGGAACTGCAGGGCGCAAAGAAGGGCGCACGCAACGGCGCGATCGGGGCGATCGGCATTGCCGTTCTGGAAGCCCTGTACGAACTGGTCGACTTCGCGACAGGCCGACTTGAACCGGCCATCGGAACTATCGCCGACATGGTCGGCCACAGCTACTCTGCCGTTCATGAAGCCATGGTGCGATTGCGCCGACAAGGCTTCCTGCAATGGATCAGGCGCAGCCGACCGACGGAGAACAAGGGCGAAGCAGGCCCGCAGGTCGAGCAGATCCCGAACGCTTACGTGCTGACGCTTCCGGACGAACTGGAGACGATCGCGCGTCGCCTCATCGACGACACACCGGTGCCAGACGACGAAGCATGGCGCCGGGAACAAGGCCAAGCCGACTGGAAGGCGATGGTGGATCAGCTCACCGCCACGGACCTGATAGCCCAGCACTGGCACGGCGATCGGTTGGCCGGCGAAACCTTCGCGAGAATCGCGGCGCTCCTCGACGCGCGCGAAAAGCAGGAGCGCGAATCCGCCGGGACGAGAGAAACCGGGGGATCATTCTGATCCTTATGACGAGTGAGGACATCTACATGTCCTCACGCGCAGTTTGATCCCCCACGCGCCACCTGACAGGTCCCGTCAGAACGCAAACCAAGCGCCGGAGGCACCGGTGATCGGAGCGGCATGTGCCGCTCCGGGGCTTCCCAGGGGGGAAGGGCAAAACCCGTGCCACTTTGCCGCAACCTTGCCTCTGCCAAAGCCGACAGTTCTTCAGGGCGCTATTGGGAGAGCAACCGCCCCCACTCTTCGAGGAGATCTCGACGTCGATCGAGCATCTCCGACCGGTTGTACGCGGCTTCGACCTTGTCCTTCGGCGTGTGCGCCAGTGCGAGGTCGATGGCCGACCGGTCCGCCGGGCGGCGCTCGTTCATGATGGTCGAGAAACTGGCCCGCCAGCCGTGGGGAACGTGCTGGCCGCGAAACCCGGCGTTGACATAGAGATCAACAAGCGCCCGCTCGCCAATGGGCGAGTTCTTCCCCCTGCCGGGAAAAACCAGTCCATTTCGAGAGCCGGACGATTCGGCCGCGCGCGCGAGCACGTTCTGCGCCGCGGCCGACAGCGGCACCAGGTGCGCGAACCGCGCCTCTTCCTTCTTGGCCCGCGCCAGTTTCATGCGCGCCGGCGGCACGCGCCAAACGGTCATTCCGTCCAGCTGCTCGAGCTCATCCCAGCACATGCCCCTCACGGCGTCGAGGCGCACCGCAGTCAAAGCGAGGAATCGTGACGCCAGCCGGGTCGAACATGCACCAGGCACCGCTTCGCATGCATCAAGCAGGGCTTTGCATGCATCGATCGACGTCAGTGCCGGGTGAGGCTTGGACAACCTTGGCGGCAGCAACGCGTGCCCGATAACGGCCGCGGGATTGTCCTGGCGAAAGCCTTCAGAAATCGCATAGCCGAACACGGCCGAGCAGCGCTGGCGAAGTCGCCGCGCAGTCTGCCCCTTCCCCCTAGATTCGACGGCACGGATTGCAGCCAGGACTTCCGGCGCGGAGATCTCCGCCACACGCATTGCGCCGATCGCGGGGAACACATCGCGTTCGAGACTCGCGAGGACGTCGTCGGCGTGCGCGGTCGACCAGTGCGGCTTGTGCAGCTCGTGCCAGGCGCGCGCGCATTGCTCGAAGGTGTTGCTCGGCAACGCGTCTTCGAACGGCAGGCCAACCCGGGCGAGGTCCGCGCGTCGGCGCGCGTCCTCGATGCCGACGTCGGGATAGCTCCCGATCGTGATCAGACGTTCACGCCCGCCAGCGCGTGAGCGCAACAGCCATGTCCGTCGTCCGTTCGGCACGATCAGCAGGTGCAGGCCCTGCCCGTCCCACAGCTTGTAGGGCCGCGCGCGCAGGCGTGCGCCCCGCAGATCGGCGTCACTCAGCATCATGTCCTCGATGTCAGATTTGCGGCTGCAGCACCGCCAGGAGCGCTATCGCGGCGGATACACCATCCGCTGCGTTACATTTTCAGGCCCGGAATGTGGGGGTTTTGGCTGCGCCTGAAGCCCGCCGTTATCCCCCTGTTATCCCCCAGGCGTCAGTCTTGCCCACTCGGCCGCAGGGATGATCAGACTGGCCTGCGGCCCCATGGTGACGTGCGTTGCCCGCAGAGGCGCGTCTTGCATCGGTCCCTTTTCGGAAGCCAAATTGCAATAGTTGTTGCAGGTTGGCCCGCCGGCAACGCAGCGCCCCGGCCCTGCATCGCGGGGGTGGGCGCAAACGTGAATGCCTTCACTCACGGTCGGTTCGCCGCGAAGATGGATCTCGACGTCACCGTTGGGAAGGTGATTGACCGAAACGAAGCCCGGGTAAGACCCGCCTGGCTGCGTGAAGGCGAATATGTTCATCGTCTGGCACTCCCGATTCCGTTGATAGTGTCCGCGAGGATCTTCCCATCGGGCCCGATGTGCTTCTCGATCGCGCCGCTCACCGCCTCCTCAGCGGCTTCCTTCGCGGCCTTCTCCACCACCGGCACGATCACCTTGTGTAGGATCTTGCCCAACAGCCCCTTCAACATCGCCCGTCTCCCGATCTCCGGCGGCACCCTCGCCCCCGGCCCACTTCACCGATTTGTCGCCAGCCTTCATCTCGAGCGCGCGGCGCCCGGCGCTGAAGCCGAGACCTGTCAGCACCAGGAGAATGCAGAAGGCGCAGATCCACAGCACCCAGCGGATCGTGGTGACCCGCTCGCCCTCGCTGGCCTGCGTCCATCCCCGTTCCGGCAATAGCATGGCCGCCATCAGCCAGGTCAGCACCGTCAGCGCCACGGCTCCACCTGCCGACAAGGCAAGCGCGATCGCGGCCCGCCAGTCCTTCGGCGGCCAGCTCGGCAAGTTCGCCATGTTCAGCCTTTCAGGTAGAGCGCGGCTTCGGCCGATCTGCGCGCTGTTAGCCCCGCGAGGACACGAAGCCGCCCGTTGACGCGCGCCTTGTTCCAGCGTGCGAATTGCAGCGCCGCGCCCGCCTCGTCGCCGGCATTGTGCAGCTTGCGCAATGTCGAGCTCCGTAGGTTCTCGCCCCCCACATTGAACGCAAAGCTCACCAGCGCAGAGAACTGCCCATCCCCGGCGATCGGGCAGAGCTGCGCCACCGCCACTTCGAACCGGTTCAGATCGTCGCGCAGCAGCTGCTCGGCCTTCGCCTCGGTGATGACCAGGTTGGGATGAACGTCGGGCCCGGTGTGGCCCCAGCCAATCGTCCATTTCCCTGCCGGGCAAAGGTAAGCCTGCAGCTTCAGACTCTCGAACCGTTTGACGATAGCCACGCCTGCCGCGCTCGTGCGCCGCACGGGCAAGAAGGCAGGCGCGCCGTCGCTGCGTGCAACGCCCAGGCGGTCAAGCAGATCGTCGACCTGGACGACGTCGGCCGACGAGAACGGCTTGCCGCGCGCGGCGCGGATTGCGTCGAAAATCGGCTTGCGCGCACTCATTGGCTGTCACCTGCGCTGACCCCAGGATATTCCCGGCCCGAGCGATATCGATCCCAAAGCCGGACCGCCCACCAAACGAATGTCAGCATCCCCACCATCACAGTGATGATGGGCGCCAGTATCTCAGACCAGTGCGAGACGATCACCAGCGTGGAAGCGGCCGATGCAGCAAGATCCCCGGCCGTCTTGACCGCTTCGTGGTGTGTCATGTTGGGAACTTTCTCGTGTGCCGACGGATCAAGGCAAGCCGGCATGTTGTACTAAGCGACGTAAAGAGCATCTGGCGCGGGCTGCACGCCGAGACCAGGACGAGCCGCAGCGGTGAAGCCACCGCTGTTGTAGAACAGGGTATTGTCAAGCGCTGCTGCCTGCGTCGCTAGAGTTGTCAGGGACAGTGAGCCTTGGAAGGCCACGCCCTGATTGATGTTCCACCAGCCCGATGGGATGCCGCCCGCCTTGGTGATCCGCACCACGTTGGCCGACGGGATGCTCAGGGTGTAGCCGCCCAGCGCCTCGGCATTGTCGGCCCCGGCAGCGGGATCGATGCGCAGCATGTTTGCTGCAGTGGTGCCAAAGTAGACACCCTGCACATTGCCACCAGCGCCGGTGACGAGCGTAGCTGACGGGAAGGCGACAGGCCGACTGACGTAGATGTCGACCGTGGTGGAACTCACGCGCACCGCCGCGATCGGCATTACCTCCTCGCCGACAGCGCCTGCGAGGCCTTCGACCCTGGCAATGCCATGCGCCATCACCTCACCGATATACTGACCACCGTCAGCATTCGGGCCAGCGTGCGGCGAGACTGCAGCATCCATGGTCGCCGTCAGGGCGGCAGGGATGTAGTAGGTGTTGGGCTGCGAGATAGCCCAAGCGCGGGTGAATTTTCGGGCCTTATGTTCCGCAGCGGCAGAGTAAGAGGTCGTTCGAGGGTCGCCCATGACAATCCATGGAAGGTCAACGCCAAGAACGGAGGCGAAGCGCGCGCGCAACTGGCTCATCATATATGCCGTGTGCGCAGTAGCGTCTGCATCCGCCAAGCCACCGAGGTGACTGACACGGTAGTTCTCCCACGAGAACACGAGTGCCGTCAGGCCGCCCAAACGCTTGGCTGCACGCAGGCGTTCGAGGACGTGGCCCGTAACGGCGCCAGAGGTTTCATCCCCGAAGCAAGTTAGGGTCGTGTCCGCCCCCTTGCGCACTTCGGTTCCGCCCTGCGTGTTATAGAACATTGTCGCTTCGATGGCGGCATTGCCGGGGTAAGCCGATGTAACAGAGAATGCGCCAGTATCAGCGTTGAACGTGCCCGATATGCCCGTTCCCACCCAATTCCCGGCACCATCGGTCGTGGGGGCAAGAACATCGTTGATGTAGAGTTTTGCACTCCCGGCAAGCATCAGCCTGGCGCGGCCGACTGTAAAATTGGGAGACGCTACCGGGCTCCAAGTCCCGGTGGATGCCACGCCAGCGACCAACGCGCCGATGCTATTCCGGCGCACCTTGCGGTCGTGGATATAGATATCCACCGCATGTCCTGAGGTACAGAAATTCGCAACTCCGAGCGGCACCTTGACGCCCAGCGCGCCATTGAACAGCGAGAGCAGCTTATTGGCCGCGCCTACAATCCCATTACCTACCTGACCCGCAAAACGAACACGCGCCCCGGTTGCGCGGCAGAAGGCGGATTGGTTGGTGTAGTTCGCACCGGTGTCAGAGAGCCCGCCAGAAACGTCGAGCACCGAGAATTGGCCGACGCTTGCGTCAACCGGTGCCAAGGTTGCCCCAGTTCCTGCCCCAAAGAGGACGGCCAATGTCGATTGCGAGATTACGCCGTAGACCGGCCCCACGTCATGCGGTCCCGAAATGGCCACGAGGTTGGGATTGTCGCCGTTCTCGACCTTGATCCAGTATCCGCAGCCAATGGGAACTTCCTGCGTCTCGACCGAGAAGCTACCCGAGACGTTGGGATAACCGCAGACATGCCGCGCCTTCACGACAGTCGTCATCGCTTGATCGGAATAGATCGTGGCGAAGAGCGAGCGGATCGCGACGTTGGTGGTTCCGGTCAGCCTGATCGAGCCGGTGCGCTTACCCAGCACGGTGGCATGCGGCCACTCGTGAGGGCGGGCGTCAAGGCGCAGGTATTCCGGCTGCGTGATTGGGGCCGAGCGCATCACGATACCCACCGCAGTCGGCGCAGCGGTGCTGTTGGCGCCAGTTGCGGGCTTGGAGAGGTCGCCAAGGTTATGGCTGTAGGCGTCTGCTCCCGGCATCGCGGAATAGGCAACGCGGTCGTTGGCGAGGTTCGCGAGCAGTGTGGCGTTAAGCGCGCCACCCGAGAGCGCAGCAGAGGAGAGCGAACCGGGCATGCCCGCCGTGCCTGTGCGGAAGAACAAATCGGCCACGCCGCCTGCCCATCCCAGCTGGTCCGTGCCCGTTTCAGCCCCCCCGATGCAATTGAACAAGTTGCCCGGCGCAGTCGGCGCGGTATAACCTGGGTTGGTCAGCGCACCGTCCGCGCCGGGAGCGTTGAAGGTGAACGAAGTGCCTGACGATGTGGCGACGGTGAACACGCCACTGAATTGATCGCATGAGAAATAGACCGAGCCGCCCACCGTGAGGCCGGAACCTCCGCTGGCCCGGGTGACGGTTACAACACCACCAGTGCGCGTAGCGGTGTATGTCGACGTTGCGTTCTTCGCGCCGAACCAGAACGTGTTGTAGCCGTAGTTGCTGTCGCCCGTGAATAGGCGAACGGAGCCATCGACCACGCCCACACCCGGCTGCACCTGACAATAGCCAACGTAGGGCTTATCGGCAATTTGAGCCAACAAAACGAAGTACACGCTCGCAGGCTCAACCTTTGCCGCAGCGAGCGTCGAGGGGGTTGTGTTGACCATCCATGCGACGCTTCCCTGCTTGAGAAGCCAGCCAAAGGTTAGGCCGCCCGGCTCAATCCTGCGCTCGGTCAGCCAAAGACCACGATCACTACCCCCGGTAGCGTTGGGAGAACCGCGCGAGAGAAGGTGTTCGCTCTGTGAAGAGAGAAGCTGTCCACCAGTGCGACAGGTGATGCCGAGAATCCAGTCAGTGCCCGCGCGCGGCAGTGCCAGCGCACCTGCCGGAAGGTTGAGCTTGGCCTGCGTTGCTACGAGCCTGTCGGCGCTCTCCTGCCCGAAGAAGGCCGAAGGACTGGCCGAGAGCACTGCCGGAACGACGTTGACCGCCAGTGCGCCAGCCTGCGCCTGTATGGCAGCGGTTTCCGTCAGCGTGCGCTGCTCTGACGCGCGATCTGCTTCGGCTCCGGCTAGTGCGATCTTTGCATCGCCAGCAGCGTTGACGATCGAAACCTGCGCTTCTGCTGCATCTTCGACTGCCACGATCTGCGCGGCCGCTTCAGACTGCGCCTGATCACGCCACCCCTTCGAACTCTTGGTGCCCGGACCGCCCGGTTCGGTACCTTCCGCCCAATCTTGTGAACGCGTGGCCGCCTCTTCGGCACCCAATCTTGCGCGGCGGGCCTCGCCGGTATTTTCGCCTACATTAACGATGATGGGCGATCCGCCGAAAGTCAGCGCAACCATGGATCAGACCTTTCCGGTAAGAGGGAATGCCGCGCCGAACAGCAGCTCTTTCGAGCCGCCCGAAAGCGTCAGGTAAAAGGCGATCGGCAGGTACTCCACGCCATCGCCATCGGTGTCGCTGGGCAGGATGCCTGTGGTGTCGCTTCCCGTACCGGCGGCAAGGCTGACGGCCCACGTCGTCACATCGTCAGTGGCGTCATAGCTGGGCGAGCCCACCGTCACCGTTGCCAGCGTACTGCCAGCATCGGGCGAGCCGCTGATCGAACCTTCCAGCGTGGCGTCCGACCAGTTGCCTGAAAGCTCGATCTCGTCATCCCACTTGAGCGAGCGCGTGGCGAGCTTCAGCGCGATGCTCGCACCGCCCTTGCCCCCGGCTGCAAGCACTTGCAGCCAGGTGTCGAAATTGGTTTTCATCGCTGTCTCCGAGGTCAGACGTACCAGTCGTCAAGCTTCCAGCTCGGCGGGCCTGCGCCACCTGCGCTGGTGCCGGTGCCGCCGCTGGCAACATCGGTGGTGATTGATCCCACGTAGTGCCGCGCCGGATGATCGGCGCTGGTCGCCGCATCCGCGGCAATCTTCGTGGCCTTCAGGCTCACCGCGCCGCCAAGCCGGCCGCCATCGTCGTAATAGACATGGTACTGGGTCGTTGCGGTCAGCGCCGTGCTGCCGTCGGCTTCGGTGGTCAGCGTCGTGCCGGCCACCGAAACCGTGCGGTCGGTATAAGTGCGCGTGTGCGTCTCTACCGTGATAGCGGTGCCCGTCGCCTGCAGCAGCCCGTCCGCCGGGTCGCTGTCGGTGACATAGCTGGTGCTGATCAGCTGCGTGACCAGTTCCGAAACCACGCCAACGCTTGCCGCCAGTTCATCCCGCTCCTGCGATGTCTGCACCGTGCCGACTGCGGCCGGGGCAACCCCGGTGGTGGCCAGCGCCGCGGCGTGCTTGGCATGGTTTTCGGTGCGCAGCGTCAACGTAACTTCGAAGGTCTGCGGGTTCACCTGCCGGTCGGTCACCACTGCCACCTGATCGGTAAAGCCCAGGCTCGGTATGTTAAGTTCATAGGCTTCGCCGGGACGTGCATGGCGCCACTGTGGCAGCAGCGGTAGTTTGATCGGCTGCTGTTCGCGGCTGTCCTCGATGACATAGCGGGCCAGCTGTGCCGCCTGGTCAACGTCCTTAACCTGATTAAACGGCCATTCCTGCCGGCGCTTTTCGCCGTCCGCCGTGATGTAGGAAGATACCGCCACTTCGCCCGCGCTCATCTGTTGCCAGTTGCTCGCAGGATCCGTGAACTTCGGAATGATCGCGTTGAGCCGCTCGCTATAGCTGCGCCCGGCAATCTTCGAATAGCGCCCTTCACCAAGGTCGGCTTCGGTGATCGTCGCCAGGGCCACGCGTGGCCGGTTCCAGTCGAAACTGATCGCTCCGCCCGAAAACACCGGCTTGCCCCCGCCCGCCGTGCAGATTTCCTTGAGATTCGCCCAGCGGTCACCCGGCTCGAACACGCGCCCGAAGATGGTCCAGTCATTGGCATCGCAATCGTTCGCCCATGCGGCAACTGCGGTCCAGTCGATCCCCTCGTCGGGCATGCCGATACCCATGACCTTGGTGCCGTTCTGATAGCGGCCATAGGCATAGGTTCCCGCATGCAGCGCAGGGTTTTCGGTCCACGCCCATGTCGTTTCGTCGATCAGGCGATGCGTGCCCGAACCACCCGGGCGCGTACTGTCGAGCCGTGGATCATAGGCCTTCGACCACTTTCCATAGGCCTGCAGTTGCGGGAGCCCGCTGGCAAAGCGCTTGCCCTTCTTGTCGAAGTGGAGGTTCCACCCGATCGCTGCACAGCCCGAAAGCTTGCTGGCCGATGTCCAGTTCGGCGCACCCGGCCAGCTCGGCGGCATCAGCGCCGAAGCTTCCGGACAAGCGCCCAACTGCGTGGCAGTGCCCATGTACCCGAGATACCATGACGAAGCCGGTTCGAAGTCGGTATAGGTGGCGATCGTCGTGGCGGTGACGCCCGAATAGACGAACACCATCCACCGGAACGGATTCGGCACATCGTCTTCATAGCCATAGGCGCGGTCGTAGCGCAGCACGCCACCGACCAGCCCCTCGCCCATGACATAGGGCCTCGGCGGCTCGACATCGATCACCACCTCAGTCGGCGATCCGCGCGCCGGCGGTGGCTTGGTCAGCAACTGTGCACCGATCGTCGCAACGGTCGCAACGCCCGCTGCGATTGCCGCAAGCAGCGGGTTGCCGGTGAATGTCGCAATCACCGCAATCACCGAAGCAACCTTGGCGATGATGCGCAAAACCTTCGCCATGTTACGCCCGCCAAGCCCCCAGCAGCACGTCGAGCGTAGCTTCCATCTCGATCATGCCCCCGGCCCAGTCCTGATGCCATCCCAGCAGCTTGTGCATGCCGGCGCAGATCACGATGCTGTCCATAGCCTCGTCGCCCGGCAGCACCGCCAGATCGCCCACGCGCATGAATGCAGGCGCGATGCGTTCGAGCGAGTCTTGCGCATCGAGCATCTGCGCCACGTTGTCCCAGCCCCGTTCCTTCAGCGCGCGGGTCGCACCGATCAGGCCGCGAATGCGCGGTAACTCGGGCACGGCATGGCCCATCTTGCGCAAATGGAACCGCGCCATGTGCACGCAGGTCACCGCCTTCTTCCAGTCGAACGGCTTGTTGCGATACTTAGCCAGCGTCGCCTGCGTGGCCTGCTGCCTGCGGATCAGATCAGGAACCGCGCTCATTCCTGCACCCACTCACGCCGGAACACGCCCGTCGCCTTCATGTAGCCCTGCCCTGCGCTTTCAGCCCCCCACGATACCGTCACCGTCAGCCCGTTGGCCGCATCCATGCCGGATTCCCCCGGCCAGACAGACTTGTGGAACGCTTCCGAAAGCGTGTTGCCCTCGTTGCGGTTGAACAGGCGTTCCGCTGTCGAGACCACCGTGACGCCGAGCTCGCGCGAATCCTTCTCGATGCCGAGCTCGATCTGGTCGAGCTGACCAAGGAAGACCAGGTCCGGCGTACCCACGACAGAGCCGGTCGCCTGATCGTAATCGGCAATCCACGCAGACACGCGCGAGGTTTGATACCCCGGCGATGCCAGATCATCGGCCAGCGCGCTTTCCGGCGGGTTGAAGGTGATCTCGAACGCGGGTACTTCCTCGCTCGATCCCTCGCTCACCTCGCTGAACGCGGCAAAGGTGCCGAACAGCGCGTCCTTGGCCACGAAGGTTTCCGATCCCCACTTGATCAAACCGCCATCGCACAGGCGCACGGTCGCATCGGGCAACTCGATTTTGAGCAGCCCGACCAATGCAACCGAGTTCACGCGCTTTCCTCCAGCGTAAAGCCCAGGCCATCGGTCACTTCCTCGATCGGCAGAAGCCAGTCGATCTCGCTCGTGATCCAGCCCTCGATCGTTGGCGCAGCCATCAGCACGTCGTCATCGGTTGCCAGGGCAACCCTGAGCGGCGGTTCGATCGTCAGGGTTACCTTGCCATCCGTGCCAACGCGCGCCGGCTCGGAAACGCAATGCAGGCACCTCGAACCGTCGGCGGCTTCCACAGTCAGCCACACGCCCTGCCGGATAATGAAGCCCGGCGTCATGGTCTTGAGCGGCAGGGTCGTACCTGCAGCGCCGCTGCCATCCACTTTCGCAGCGCCGCCCCCCTGGACTAGGCCGTTGAGCGGCCAGCGCATGCGCAGGCCTTCGCGTTTTGCCTGAACGAGCAGGGACACAAGCTTTCGGCCCTTTTCCGGAACCATGGGCGGGAAGGAGATCTGCACCTGAAACCTGCTGCCCGCCCGGTTCACGCGCAACGCAGGTGCGCCTGATGCACCGCGCAGCAACATGCCAAAGTCCATCAATTGAGGCTTCACTTCTCGCGGGACGAATTCGTCTGGCAGCGTGATCATTTCACCAGACTCCTTCGCCCCTTCGAAATGACCTTTCGGTAGCCCAGATCGCCGCCAGCCATTGCCGCCTGCGCATCCTGCATGCTGATGCGCTGCCAGAATTCCGGCGTCATCATGTTGCCTTGGAAATAGTAGGTGTCGCCGCCCCCGCTTGCGAACTCCCGCGCTGCTCCGCCTCTGCGCATGCTGGCGGGCAGGCTTGGGGTTACTAGTCCGCCCTTGGCCAACTTGGGCACGCGGCCCGCATTGATGGCTTCCAGCGCCGGCAAGAATTGTGCTGCAGATCGGGCATTAACGATGAATTCGCCATGGCTGGCCCAGATCGGCACGCTGTCGGACGTCCCAGTACCCGGGCCGAAGATTCGACCGCCGGTAGCAAATTGCCGAACATTCGGGTTCAGATCGGTGCCTCGGATGATGGAAAGCGTATCGGTGTTGATGCTGGCGGCGCTGCCGAACCCACCCCCGCCGCCGCCGCCAAGGAAGTTCATCGCCGAACCGAACAGTTGGTCCACGATCAGCTTGCGCACAGCAATCCGGACCAGATCGGCAATGATCTGGTCGGCCATCCGTTTGAAGGCCTGTCCAACACTCTGCGTGCCGCTGATCACGCCAACCAGACCGTCTTCAAGGTTCTGGATGCCGTCGGCCTGCACACGCTCGAACGATTCCTTCAGCGCGTCGTTGCTGCCGACGGCATCCTTCAGCCGCTTCTTGTACTGCTCCAGTGGGCCGGCAGTCTGATCAAGCACTTGGCCCTTTCGCGCATCGTAGGTCTTGTCGAGGTTACCCAGTGAACGCTGCGCCGCAGCCTTTTGCGCTTCGGTAGCACGCTGATCGGCGACGATCGCCTCGAGCAACACCTTTTCCCGCTGCTTCTGCAGTTCAAGGATGCGCACCTCGGCAGACCGCCTTTCGCGCGCGGTATTGGCCATGTCCGCTTCAATGCGCGCCATCGCAATCTGCTCGTCCAAGGTCTCGGCCTGGATGTCGGCTTGCTCGCGGATAGTGGCGCTGGCGCGCTCGATGTAGAGGTTCTGCAAACGCTGTTGGCGGGTGCGCTCAGTCAGATCGAGCAGATGCTTGGCCTGTTCCGCGCTGATGTCCTTCGACGACAGTTGGTTCTGAATCTTGACCTTCTGCGCGGCCGCTTCTGCGTTGATGTCCTCACGCAGCAGCTCGTCGCGCATCTTTTCGCTCTCGGCCGTCTTGCGCGTGGCATCGAGCAATTTGTGGCGCGCTTGCCGCTCCTGCTCTGCATAGGCAGTGTCCTGGTCGAGAAGTTTCAGGCGTGCCGCCTCAGCGCGCTTAGCTAAGGTTTCCGCAGAAGGGCCTTTCTTGCCCTTTGACGGTTTACCCAGATCAGCAGACAGCTTGCCGGTATCGAGCGACTCATCGATCAGCTTTGCAGCGCGATCGTTCAGATCGGCAGTCGCAGCGTCGATAATGGCTTGCTGGACTTGCTGCTTGCTTGTGGAAAGCCCACCGAAATCAAGCTTCTCCGTACGTCGTAGAGCATTCTCTTTGGAAATCCGGCCGGACTGAAGCCCTGTGATCAGGCCTTCTACTGCCTTGGCATTCGTCTGTCCCCGAGTGCTGCCGTCAGAAATATCGATGCTTCGCCAAGCTTCGGTAAGCCAGTCGCCAGTTGTTCTGCTTCCTGCATTGGAAAAGGTTTCGGTAGACGAGGATCGCTTGGCAATCGCATCCGCCCGCAAGTTCATCGCGGTGAGTCGGGCATTGAGAATCAGCAGTTCGTTCTGCTTTTGCAGTTTGCCCGATGTAAGGTCGAAGATGCCACCGAGCGCGCTCTGCGCACTTGAAAGAGCATTCGCACCCGTGGTGGCTGCCTTCGCAGCCTCGTCGCCTTCCCACAGCTTCGCCACGAACGGAGTAAGGAACACCAAGGCCGAAGTGATTGCGATACCCCACGGCCCGCCAAGGAAGCCGATGAAGCCCTTGGCCTCACCACTCATCATCTGGATCGCCTGGATCACCTGGCCGGACTGCTGGGCGAATATGACCATGGGGGGAGTGCCCGCCGCGAACTGCACAGCGACGTCGTTCAATTGGAAGGACAGCTGCTGCATGCCCGCGCGGGTCTGCCCGCTGACTTCGGTCGTTCGCCGACTTTGTTCGTGAAAGCCCGTGGAAGCAAGGTTGACCTGCCGCAGTTCGGTCTCGAGCCGCTCCAACGCGCCCGCTTGCGCGCCTAGGCTCTGAACTTCTGCCTCCTGGACGGCAATTGCCTGACGGACTGCGGCGACATACTGCTCGGTGGCCACGGTCAACTTGCCTTCGCCTGCAGCAGCATTGATCTGCGCAGCTTCCAGCAGTTTCAGGGCTGCCAGCTTGTCGCGTGCGGCTTGAACCTGGGCATTGGCTTTCGCCGTGTCGAGATTGATGTTGCCGGCACTTCCGCCGCTCTTGGCGATCTGGTCGGCCAACTGGTCGATGGACTTGGTGGTCTGCCGCCAGTTTCCTTCGACCTCCGCCGCTGCGTTTGCCGTCGCGTCGACAAATGCACCAAGCCGGGCCTGCGTCTTTGCAAAAGCACGGTCGAAGATCTGCGCAGTTTCCTCGGCCGAGACTTCGAACCGGTCGAGTTGCTGGATCGCCTTTGTCACTTCGGGGGAGAGTTCATTCTGCGCCCGCATTTCGAGGATGAGCGCTTCCCGGCTATCGGTCATTGCGTTTCAATCCTCGTGCAATCACGCGTCAGGGCTTCGATTCATGCGCTCGAAGCCTTCGACGGCAGTCCAAAATTCATGTGGAGTTGACGACCAGAATTCGTCTGGTCGCCATCCCAGCGCAGCGTACGCGCTGCTGCTCAGCTTTCGGCGGGGGCTCCGCTGGTCCTCTTCGTCGTCGTCCCCGCCTTCATTTCCCCCAACGCGGTGTACCCGCCGGTAGAGGCCATTGCGAGCATTCCACCGATGATCTGCATCGCGGACGACAAGCCACCGTCCGATTCCAGGATGAGCTCGGCTATGCGCTTGGTGTTGACGCCAGCAGCGCTTTTCTGTTGCGTGGCACGCCCCCAGGCCCGGACACATTCGCAGGCGATCTGCGCAACCTCGCCCAAACGAAGCGTGCCGCTGACAGCTTCACGCGCCAACTGCAGTTGCCCCTTGCCCGTCGCAGTTTCGAAAGCCTCGATCGCTTCAAAGCTGGGTCGAAGGACGAAGTTCTCTCCTTCGAGTGTCAACGTGATCTCGCCGCGCTCAACACTCGCGGGGCGCGGCGGAGTTTCGGCATCCAACTTCTTGCGCGCCATCAAGCGGCACTCCTCTTTGGCTTCACAACTCCGGCCAGAAGCTTGCGCACCTGCGCCACTGTGCCTGCGCGATCGTCGGACAAAGCCGTGGCCAGCATTTCGGCAAGCTTCGGCTTCGACGGTACTGCGCTGCCCGTGATGCACGGGTGTAGCAATTCGGCCAGCACTGCCGGCGTCGGGCCGCTGTCGAGCGAAGCTGCCAGTTCCGCAACACTGCAGCCAGTCGCCGCGATGACCTGCTGTCCCAGATCATCGGGCAAGGCGGTGGGCAGCTTCTGCCCGGCGATCGCGACCTGCATCTTACGACAGCGCGTCGACGGTGGGAGCCGCAGCAAGGGTCAGTTGGCCCGACGCCTTCACTACGTCGTTGTCAGGCAGGTCCTGATCGTTCGTCATGATGTTCATGCTCGCAGCGAACACCACGTCGCCCGGATCTGCGCCGGCCGAGCCGTTCTTGCGGATCTGGAAGTTCGTCGGCGCCGAGAGCTTGGCCTGCGTTTCGAAACGGGTGTAGCCGTTGGCATCGGGCAGATCCGGCTTGATGTCGAAGTCGATCGTCAGGCTCTGACGCCCCTTGAGCTCCGTGCCATAGGGGAAATCGTCCTTGCTCGAACTGTCGATGCCGCTCGCCTTCCGGCTGACCTTCAGGCCGACCTGGCCCTTGATCTCGTTGTACGTGCCGGCGACCGAGCTCTCGATCCACAGGCGATAATCCTTGCCCAGCTTCTTGGCCATCAATCTTCTCCTTCAGGCCTTCAGCGCGAACACGCTGAAGAGGGAACTTCCGACGTAGGACACGCCGTTCTCATGCAGTCGGGCGCTGTCTTCCTCGAATTGGAAAGACAGGTTCCACCCGGCAGGGCTCATTCGTGCGTCATCGAGCAATGTCTTGATCTGGCCCTGCAGATCGAGCAGCGGCGCGCGCTCTTCGGCATCGACAAGCGTCACGATTTCCAGCTGCACACGGGCATCGCCGCCTTGCTTGCAGCCAAGTGGCTTCGCGCTCGTCTCGCCGATCACCACCAGCGGCCCGGTGAAGTTGGCCGGCACGTCCTGGAACACCGTTGCCCCGGAAATGCCGTCTGCCAGCGCGGCATAGGCTTCGGCCTCAGTGGCGTCTTTGGCGTCAGCCATTTGTAGCTCCACCCCCTGCGCTTGCCACTGCCCGGGCATAGATGCCTTGCAGGCTGGATCTGGCCTCGGTGCGCAGTTCCGTAAAAGTACCAGTTACGAAGTGCTTGCCCTCCATGGCTCGCACTCGCATTGAATAGCTGGCCACAAGGTCCCGCGGCTTTGACCGCGCCTTTGCTTGCCCTTTCGCAATTCGATCGACCCATTCCTGCCGTCCGCCTTTGACCAGACGTCGAACGATCACGGTTTGAGCACGGCGGCCGAGATCCTGAATGCGGCCATAAAACAGGTCCGCACGCCCCGCTTTCAGCTTTCGCAGGCCGATTTCCACGCGCAAGGTCTGGGGAAACACCTTGTGGTCGATCCCCATTTCCAGGGCTTTTGTCTTCTTCGGCGCCCGCTTCTTCTGCTCGGCAGCTATCTTTCCGCCGATGACCTCAAACTCGGCAAGCAGCTGATCTTGAACAGCCCTGGGTAGACCCTGAAGGACCTTTCTGACTTGCGGATAGCGCCGCAGCCCGCGACCTCGCGCCATCAGGCCGGCACTCCGGCCTCGGCCATGATCACCAGCTCGCGCCGGTCGGTGCTCATCGTCGCGGCCTTGATGTTCATGGTGACATCGCCCCACTGCACGCGCATCGCCGTAGTGACGCCCACCCGCGCCGGTATTGAAATGCGGTAGAGCTGAACCGAACGCAGAACAGCGTTTTGCAGGGCCTCATCCCCGCGCAACGGCAGCACTTCCGCGTAGATGCCGCTCGCCCAATCGATCCACTCTGGTCCCCCCGCAGGCCGCGCCCGCCCACCCCGGCCATTGTCGACGAGGTTCTTCTGCTGGATCGTGATAATTTCACGCCGCTTGGCAGCGCGCCCAGGGCGAGAATTCGAAGCGCGTTCCGGCGCCATCAGAGCCAGATCCTGTCGTTGACGAGCAGCTGCTCGATGTCGAACGGCTTGTCGTCAAACTGGGCGCGTGTAGCGCGCAGGATTGCGGTCCTGATATGCGGCGGGACGTTTGCGCTGCTCGCGCCATATCCCACTTGCAGCGTCAATCGGACCGCGTCCGCTGCCACGGCACAGGTCGGCCAGTCTGTCCCGATCGTCGGTTCGATTTGCCAGGACAGCATCCCGCCGGAAAGCCGCCACTGCTCCGAAGCCAACGTCAGCTCGACTCCAGCCTCGTCGAGGTACTTCAGGGACGTCACCGAGATCACTGGCCCGACGGGCAGTGCAGCGAGGTCCGCGAACCCCGAACACGCAACGAGTACCGACTGAGTAATCAGTCTGGTCGACGTGATCCGCTCCGCTTCGGCGATCACGCCGTCGAGGATGGCCTGCAGTTCAACATCGAACGACGTGTTGTCAGGCGCAATGCGCACGAATTCCTTGGCTGCCGCCAGCGTAACCGCACCGCTTGCCGGCGCTGATGTGGTGACCGGCGGCAGCCACATGGATCAGGCCGCCTTCTTGCCGCGAGCGGGCTTTTCGGGCTTGACCTCGGTGGCCGGGATGGAAGCATCGCCTGCATCGCCTGCATCGCCTGCATCGCCTGCATCGCCTGCATCGCCTGCATCGCCTGCATCGCCTGCATCGCCTGCATCGCCTGCATCGCCTGCATCGCCTGCATCGCCTGCATCGAGCCCAGCGATCTCCGCTTCAGCTGCCGCCAGCTCCACTTGCTCCTGCTCGGCAAGCGCCACTGCGAACTCGTCCTTCGAGTCAGCGGTGGGCACGCCATAGCCTGCGCGGAAGATACGGACGGCTTCGGCTGCATCGCATACGTGAACGCCGCCGACTGCAACGCTTACGGACGGTCCTGAAAGGGGCACGTTCATCTTCATCTGCATGGAGAATTCCTTCTTGGCATCAGGAGGGACGTCCCTCTCCAGACCGTCGGAAGCCCGGCGATCAGAAGAAGGCCGGGCAGGATCGCTCCCGCCCGGCATCCTTGTGCAATTCAGGCGGAAGCCGATCAGGCCAGCTTGAGGTGCTTGATCGCTGCGGTATCGACCAGTTCGCCGTCGAAGCGGATCAGGCCAGCCATGCCGATCTTCGGCCAGAAGCGCTCACGCACCGTGCCGATGAGCGGCGCTCCAACCTTGCGGACCCAGTAACGGCTGTGGTCGCCGAACAGGATCGCGCGCGCACCGGTGGCGATCGCAGCGATGTCGTCGTTGATCGAGTACGGATGATCGAGCAGCAACGACGGTGCGCCGATGCGGACATCGCCCATCTGCCACAGGAAGTTGCCCTGGCCGTCCTTCAGCTTGCGCAGGGCAAGCAGCGTGGTGTCTGCGAACTGCCAGCGGCACTTCGGACTGCGACGATAGGCCGCATTGACCGAGTGCTGCAGCCCCATCACTTCGTCGGCGGTGATGGCGCTGGCGCTTACAGCGGTAACGCCAAGCGTCGATGCGGTCGCGATGCCGTTGGGCTGACTGGTGCCGGTACCGGTGGTCAGGCGGGCGTTTGCGCGGCGGCCAAGACGCTCACCGATGGCATCGGCCAGGAAGCTGGTCAGATCGAAGGCCGAGTCCTGCATCAGCTCGAACGAGAGCTTGATCCACGGCGTGGCGTCGACGTAGGCGTCGAGGCGCTTCTGGCCGAAGGTCAGGTCGCCGCTGTTGTCGTCGGTAAGGTCAGCGCCTTCCGCCAGCGCCGAAGCAGAGTTGCCGGTATCGTCGTTGGTGGGGATGTCGAATTCGTTGCCCGAGCCGGTCACGATCTCGCGGATGATGTTCTCGTCGTACATCGGGCCCCAGTCCTTCATGGACTTCACGATCTCGTTCGCGAGCTGCACCGGAACGGTATAGCCACCCGAGGCTGCCGTGCCCGCCACCTGGACGCGAAGTTCCTTGTCGTAGCCGCGGCGAAGCAGGCTGCGCTGTTCGGGCGTCAGATCGCTCGCATCAGCGCCCGCGCGCAGGAATGCCATGAAAGCATCGCGGTATTCTTCCTGCGTCTTCTCGGCCGCAGGCCGATCCTTGCCGTCGTGGTCGCCCGCGGCGCGCGTCTCGAGATCGGAACCGTTCGGGCGGCGCTGCTCACGATGCTCCTGGGTGATCTTCTCGATGTTGGCCTGGCGCTCTTCGCGCTTGATCTGGACCTCGAGTTTGTCGAATTCAGCCATGATCGCGTCATGGCGCTGCTCGAGCTCGGCGGTACGCGATTCGTCCGTGTTCTTGGTGATTTCGTCCAGCGCCGCGCGGGCCTGCGTAACCAGCTCGCCGCGCTTTTCGTGCAGCTTCGTCAGAGTTTCCATGTTCTGCTCCTGGGCATGAAAAAGCCCGCTCGCAGCGGGCTGAGAGGACGGGAACAGCCCGTCGCCTCCGGCATCAGCGCCGGGTGAAGGTCAAATTCCGCGTTCGAGCTGCGCATGCTTTGCACGACGTGCGGCAATACGGGTCATCGCACCGTCACGATTGTGCTGCCGCTTTTCGCTTCGAGCGTGCTCAAGCGAGCGCAGCCCCACTTCGGTATCCTGGTACTGGGGCATCGCGGTATATGTGATCTCGTAGAGCTCCGCCTCCATCACGGTTCGGTGCGGCGGACTGACCGTCTCGTCCCACTCTTCCTTGCGCGATCGGAACGCAAACGACATGCCCGCGATGTCGCCGCGGGCAATCTGCACTCCGAGATCTCGGCCATCACTGGTGTCAGGCAGTGCGTTTTCAAACCACAGGCCCTTGTCGTCCTCGCGAAGAGACAACGTGCCCGCCTTCATCCGGCCGACAACACGGCCTGTGTCGTGGCTGTGCACTGCAAGCACGTCCCGGGTCTGGAGCGATTGCGTAAATGCGCCAGGCAGGAACTCTTCCGTCCAGATCCCGCAAACGTCTGTTCTCGTGCGAAACACCGCTGCGTAGCCCGTCGCAGTCTTGCCGCTGTCTCCCTCCCCGGCCGCACGGAGTTCGAGCGGCGTGGTAAGAGCGCGTGTTTCGCGACCGTCAGGCGTCGGCATCTTCACCGTCATCGGCAGGATCCTTGGTTGTATCGGCCGCGTCGGCGCCCGGCTCGTTATCATTCAGCGGTGGCCCGTCGTTGTGCCCCTTCATGTCGGGCACACTACCCAGCGGGACCGTCGCTTGCTGGACATAAGGCTTGGCCCCAACGCCGCCGGCATAAGGCATCCTATCTTCCAGTTCCCGTGCTTCGTCAGGCATCATCTGGCCGGTAAGGATGGCACGGGCCATTGCTTCGATACGGGTCTTGAAGTCGGCGCGCTGGATTGCATCAAGATTATGTTTGGTTCGCCGCGCGCGGCGGCGTTGGCCGAACAGCTTCAGGTTCAGCTCGTCTTCCAGAGCCTTGGCCCAGTGCAGGATCAGGTGCTTTACCAGCTGCAGGTCCTGCTGCTCGGTATTGGCAAAGGTCCCTTTGGACAGGTCTCCAAGGAACACTGGGGGCAATCCGTAAATTCGCCCGATTTCCTGAATCTGGAACAACCGGGCTTCGGTCATCTGCCCCTTGGCAGGATCGATCCCGATCGGCTTCAGGGAATGGCCGGGTGGCATGCCGAAGAACGGCGTACCAGCCTTCAGCGCCATCTCGATTGCGCGCTGGATGTCCTTCTGGGCCCGCTTGAATGCTTCGGCACCCTGCGGCAGCGGTCCCTCAAGTGCCAGCGGCGGGGTGCCACCACTTGCGAAGAAGCCGCCAGCGAAGTCGTTCATGGCGATCGCGAGCGCAATGGCTTTGCGGCCTTTGTAGATCGGGCTGTAGACGTCTAGCTGGTTGGGGCGCAGCATGAACGGGAGATCGATCACATCGGCCGCTGCATACTCCTGGCCGCCAAAGCGATAATATCGACGCCCGCTCCTGCGTCCCACAGTCGTTTCGTGCGGATCCATCGGCCAGATCGCTACCGGCTTGGTTCCTTCCCGTTCGATGAACGATAGACCCCGGCCACCGGTAAAGACCTGTTGCCAGAAGTACTGCCGCCATCCGAAACTGGTCCACTCCGAATTCGGCGCCTCGTTCAGCAGCATGGCCAGCTCGCCGTCGACACGTTTGGTCGAGCTGTATCCATGAAGGGGCAGGCTTGCCAACGTACGCGACAGGAAGTGCACGGCGCAGAACACCGCAGGCACCTCGAGCGCGGCCTCGATCGAAACCGGCGGCAGCTGGCTGCGATTATCCATCACTCCAAGCAGGCGCAGCAGTTCTTCGCTGTTCGAGCTCAAGCTGTAGAGCGGGTTCTCCAGTGGATTGCCCGCCCGCTTTTCCAGGGCGCGATTGCGATAGTCGTCGGGCGACATCAGGCGTCCGTCATACTGAATTCGGGATCATCCCACGGCGAAGTCGGCACTTGTTCTTCCTCCTTCGCCATCGCAGTCCCCAGCGCAGCAATCAGCGCGACCGGGTTGTCGATCTTGGCTTCCGCCCGCGGCTTGCGCGGGTAGACGTTGTCCTTGGCGTCTTCCTGCGCGACGACGTTGCTCATCTGCCATTCCATGACCGGGCAACCGCCGTGGGCGATCGTTCCGGCCTTGGTCAGGGCGTCCAGTTCCTTCATCGGCTCGCTGAAGTTCAGCACTACCGGGCGATATTCGATCATCGGCAGGCCGGCCTTGATCGCCGTCGTGGCGAGATAGGTTGCCTGGTGCGGATCGTACGGGATCTGCTCGAGCTGGAATCGGGTCTTCACATCGTCCAGCACTGTCAGGATTTCATCGTAGTCGATGATGTTCCCGTCGGTGCTGGTCAGAAGGCCCTGCGCATGCCAGCCCTGATAGGTCTCGTTCTCCGCGATCGTGTCTTCGGGCAGGAAGTAGAAGCCTGTCCGGATGTAAGGATCTTCCTTCGTTGCTCTCTCGCCGATCGGCAGGAACAGCAGCTCCAACGCGGCAATGTCTGTTTTCGAAGCCAGGTCGAGGCTGGCAATGCAGCGTCGGCCGAGCATCTGCGGCAGCGCGAGCAGGTCCTGCGCCCTCGCCGGCAGATCCGGGTCCCTGCAAGCTCGCCACTTCTCGATGTCGAAGTAGGCTGCCTTGGCGGCAACCCATATATTCAGATGTTTGGTCTTGAACTTGCCCGCTTTGCGCGGGGTGTTGATCGCTTCGCGCTGCGCGCCAAGGAGGAAATCCTCCATGACCGAAACGCCATAGTTCGGGTTCGCCTTTCGCAGGACTTGCGGGGATCGCCAGTCGTCCCCTTCGTCGATCGTGTACTCGATGAAGAACGTGCGCTCATCGAACGATGGCCCCGGGCCCAGCCCCAGCGCCGCCCGTTCAGCCTGTACCTCCTCCGATGCGCCGATCCCCTGCAGGCGCTGCCGTTCCTCCTGGATGCGGGCGTAGCAAGGTCCGGCCAGATTGAACCCGGCCGTCGTTATCATGATCTGCAGGGGCTGCTCACGCGCGCCCATGCCGGTGCCCATCGTGTCGATCTGCCGATCGTCGACGTGCTCGTGGTATTCGTCGTGGATCGCGCAGCTCGGGCTCTGCCCGTCACCCGGATCCCCGATGATCGTCTCGAACTTGGATTCGTCGGCGATCCGGACCAACGAATGCTTGTTGATCCCGATTCCGAACTTCTTGACCAGCGCTGGCGTGCGCTTGGCCATCTGCTGAGCCGGGACGAAGACTTCCTTCGCCTGCTTCTCGGTTACCGCGCCGGCGTAAACCTCGGCGCCGAACTCACCATCGGCGCATAGCATGTACAAGCCGACTGGGGCGACCAGAGCGGACTTGCCGTTCTTGCGCGGCACCACCGGAAACAGGACCCGGAACCGGCGGAGCCCATCAACCTTGCGAAGCCACCCGAAGGTGCAGGCAAGAATGAAGATCTGCCAAGCCTCGAGAATCAGCTTCTTGCGCTGCAGCGCCCACTTGCCCTTGGTGTGGGGCATGAGCTCCACGAACCTGCAGATTCGTGCGGCCTTCTCCTCGTCAAAGCGGAAGGGAAACCCCTTCTTCTTCTGGACCTTCAGCTCATCCAGGAACCGCTGGCACTGCAGCCGGACCGTCTTGCATGCCGGGATCTTCCCTCGCACCACGTCGCTGGCATACTGCCGCGCGATCGCAGCGTAATCGCGGTCCGACACATCAGGTGAAATTCGCCTTCACCGCCCACATAGCTGCCTGCTCGTAGTTGGTGACAGCGATAGCGCGCTCACGGTTAGCGAGCACGTTTGCAGCGATGTGCGCCAGCAGATCTTCGGTCCGCTGTTTGATCTCAGCGACCACTTCCGACCCTGACGGATTGAACGCGGGGATTGTGCTGGGCTGCTTGACTGACATCGTTTGCTCCTCAGAACGCGCCGAAAGCGTCGTCTTCCTCTTTGTGACCGGCCGCAATGCGAAGCGCCGCCGCTGGATTGAGCATCAGTTCGCCGAGCAGCGACTGCGCCTGGCGCAGGGCGTCGCTCAGCATCGCAACTTCCGGCCGGGCCCGGATCAGCCGGGTGATCACGGTTTCCTCACCGACCTTCTTGGCCGACTCCGTCTTGTAAGTGTCACCCTCGGTCTCAAGCACGGCTTGGAACCGCTGGATCTGCTCGAGCCGTAGCGCGAGCAGCGCGATGTGCTCGGCGAAGTTCGGGTTGGCCCGCCCTTCCTTCTCGAGCATCTCCGCGATCGAGGCGAAATGCAGCTGCGCCAGATCCGACAGATGCAGCGGCGCGATCATCGGGCCGCCAGCTTGCGCCGACAGCGACCTCTCGCGATCCTTGCGATCGGTCCCCGCCAGTTTCTTCAGCTCCGGAGACTTCGGCCGTCGCCCGGCCCCCGGCCGAGGCCCGCCCTTCGCCATGCAAACCCCGCGAAAAAATACCCTTTGAATTCGCCCCGGTAAAAATCGAGGGAGCCGTCGGTGTCCGAGGGGGCCGGCGGGCAGTTTTTACCCCTCCCCCTCCCGTTCAGGTTCGACCCGCCAAAGCTGAACGCTTCGCTGCCTCCGCCCGCTCCGCCTTCGACTTCGCGTCATGGCACGGGTGGCAGAGAGCCTGCTTGTTCGACCTCGCGTCCGTGCCACCCCAGGCGAGCGGCTGGACGTGGTCGACCACGTCGCTAGCCACCTCACGCCCGGCCTTCAGGCACTGCCGGCAGAACGGCTCTTCATCGAGCACCGCTGCACGATCGCGCTGCCCAGCACGGCCGCGCTTGCGAGGATCCTTGTAGGCAGGATCACGCGCCCACGCTTTACGCGGTGCTGCCGATGCCTTGCCGAACACCGGCGCATGCGTCGGCAACGCTACTTGCCCGAACGAAACGAGGGCCGCGAAATGAACGATGGGCGATAGCTGTACGTCGATCGATAGCCCGACGACCCAGTCGTCCACGTCCTGGTCTTCACCGTGCTGGTCACCGCGCTGCCATTGCGTCCAGTTGTCATGGCCGTGGTCGTGGTGGTCACCGTCTGCTTGCGCGCGCCAACGAACGTCGGAGCATGCTGATAGCTGGCAATCGCCGGTCGATACCCGCGATAGTGGGGATCAGCCATGATCACGGTCTGCCGCTGCCCACCATTCATCACGGTGCCGAGCATGTAGCCCGCCATGCCGTAGAGCAGGTAGTCGTCGGCGTTGCCGCCCGCCTTCACCACCTGCTGGCATTCCAGCACGTTCTTGGCCTCGAGACATCGATCGACCGGCGCCGCGCTGCAGGCTGTTGCAACCAACGCCAACGCGGCGATGCACATGAACTTCAGGTATCGGATCATTGTCCGCCTTCCACATGAAGAGTGAGGATCTCGATCGAAAGCCAGCAATGGCCCTCCGAGTGGTCAAGCCGGACGATGCCGGCATCCGCTACGATCATCCCGGGCAACGCCAGCGCATCATCCTGCAGCGCTGCCTGCAGACGCTGATCATGATACCCGGTCGGAACCTTCAGGCAGAACGTATGCCGCTCGCCGCTGAAGGTGACCGACTGCCAGTTCTCGGTGCGCTGGAGCCACAGGACAGCATCCTGCCCGGCCAGTTGCAGCACCACTCTCCGCACCCGGCAAGGCATGATCCTGCCAGCGCGCGTCAACCAACCGTTCCCGATAGGTCGAGTAATTCCCCATCGGTCCGCCCGATCTGCCGCGCCTGCGCCATGGCCCAGCGGCCACGCTCGATCTCGCTCACGGCCTGCGCAAGCCAGCGCCGTGTCACGCGCACTTCGTCCAGGGCATCGCCGCGGTCGGCCAAAGCACGGGCCGCGACGAGATCGATGCCGGTCTGCATGTCAGCCCCGGAACGCCTTCTGCAGGCGAGCCCGCACCCGCTGGGCCCGCTGCTCAAGTGCATCGAACTGCGCCTGGTCGCGCAGGCCCAAGCTGATAGCGGCGAGCATCTCGTCGATCTCGGCCGAAGCGTCGCGCAACGCGGCCTCGATGTCGCTCGTCGGCCGAAGGTGGAATGTCACCCGCATGCCACCTCCGAACACAAGAAAGCCCGCGAGCCTCAGGGGCTGCGGGCGGGGTCAGGTCTGCTGTCGATACAGCTATCGCGGGGTCACTTTTGGCCGAAACGTGGCCACCTCGGCAGGGTCCTTTTTGTGACGGGCAGAAAACCGGCGATCTTTGGCCCTGTTCCCCCAGCCTCCCATTTGTACGAGTGGGAATCCTCTGGCGCGATTATTCGGCGGGAACCCTAGACCGCAAAGCTGGGGGCTCTCGAGACATAGCACACACCAGCGTAGTCAAACCAACCCCGCCTGCGCCGCCAGCAACGTCGCCTCGTCCACCTCGCGCACCGCCGCCCACAAGTGTCCCTGCCATGCGTCCAGCGCATCGCTCAGCAGCTTGCGCGCGCGCCGCACGTGCATGCGGTACCGCCGCGCCACGATGGTCACGCCCACGTCCTCGACAATCATCTCGAGCACGGCCGCGATCGGTATGCCATTTCCCGGTGTATTGGCGAGCAACCCGGGCAACGCCCGCCGCCAGTTGCCATAGGCCACTTCCCGCCGCACCTGCCCCAGCGCCTCGAAGAAACCGCCATCGCCACGCATGGATTGATCCACCCGCGTCTCGAGGCTGACCGTCCGCACCGTCACTTCGCTGCCGATGCGTTCCGCAACCGATGCAATCTCCAGAGCCGCGCCCAGCTGCTCGATGCTGATCGCGCCGGAGGCGTGTAGGCGTGCCAGCGCCCCTTGGCGCTTGCGGCTGGCTTGGTGCCTGGTCTCGGGTGTTGCCGCGCTGGTGGCGGGGCATCGATCGAGCAGATCGCGCCGCTCAAGCCGCAGCCGACGTTCCTCCGCCGCCCGCTTCGGGTGACGCCGCGCCCAGCTGCTGCGCTGCAGGTTCCGGTCGTCGGCTTCCTTCGCTTCGACCGCGCTCAGCGCCTTCTTCTTCACCATGCCCCGAAATCTCCTGTCCATCAGGAGCATAGTCGAGCACGCCATCGATCTGCAGGGCCGGATTTGTGACGGCTTCCGGCAAGACACGGTACCCATGCGCTGCCAGCAACCGCATCGCCCCGCTCAGATCGTCCGGGAGCGCAAGGCCGCGCGGCCCCGGAGATCGCGCCAACAGCCCGTCCTGGGCAAGGCTGCGCACCGCCTTGCGCACCCGGGTTCGATTGGTGTCCAGCCCGGCCGCGATTTCGCCGTAGCTCGGAGAAGCCCCCCAATCGGACAGGTAATCCCGCACAAAGCGGAGCACGAGCAGGCGAAGGCTAGCCATCTGCGGCGTCAGCCGAAGCGCACTTCCGTTCAGCTTATCCCGCCCCTGCATGAACAGAACATAGCAGGAATGTGCGGAAATCCAAGGAAATCAGCGGGTCAAAGCCGCTAGTGCCGTGAGCGTTATCAATCAGCCGCCCAGAATTCGTCGCCACCGAATTGCGTTGGGTAACCCCTACCCTTCGAACGCTCGAGTTCATAAGCAAAGCGAAGGGTGTGCGGATCGCCGAACACGTCGTTGTATTCGACGTATCCAAAGATCCACATCTTCAACCCATTAAGTTTGTAAAATGCCGCCTTTTCATCAGTCAGAATGTATTCTGGCGCTAAAATCGTGAAATCATCGCCAACCTCCAATGGTCTGTGGGCCTCTACGGTCGCATTCATTGGATAAGTTGGCTTCGCAGGAGCCTCGTCGAAGACGATAGCAATACCGTATCGGCGGATGAGAGCGATGCTTTTCCCCTGGTTCATGACCTTTACCGACGCGAAGCCGCACGGATCTGATCTCGTGTTGATTCCCAAGACAACCGAACCCGCCTTTGGCGGATCGGGAAGTGACACACCGGCATTACAGCTTGAGGCTGTCAAGATTGCCCGCTCTGCCGATTGCTGGACGTGCAGTCCTCTCATTGCAGCCGCTGTGGCTTTGCGCGCCTCTCTAAGGTTGGTGATCAGTGCAATAGTCCCGAGCACGCCCAGCACGAGTTGCCCCGCCGTCAGCCACAGCATCCATTCGGCGATCCCGGCCAGTTCACGTTGAACAGCGAGATCGGCGACGTCCACCCAGTTAGGCATATCGGGCAATGCGCTCATCATTCCACCGCGCACTGCCAGATAACCTGCCCGCCGCTGCCGACGATGAGCACCTTTTCAAGCTTCGCCGTTGCCGTGATCGTGAACGTGTGGATCTCGTAAGGGTCGTCCAGGCTCGCTTGGCCCGGCGTTTCCTTGTACGAGACGTAAGGGGCCGTCAGGCGCGCAACATAAGCGATCTTGCCGACGGCCTTCGTAAAAGGCGCATCCGCCAGCGAGACCGGAACGAAATAGGTGTTGTAATAGGTCCCGCTGATGCAGCCGTTCGGATTCTTGCGAAACTCCAGCGTGACATCGTATTCGAACTCGGCCGACGCCTTGACGGTCATTGGTATGCCCATGCGCGTCTTCGCTCGATAACTGCCAAGCTGCTTGATGTCGCGCCAGACATTGTGGGTCGCCGAAAAGCTGCCTTCGAACCGCTGCTTGTCCGCATCGTACTTGAACGGGGCGTCCACGTTGTCACTCAGGTCTTCGCAGATCAGAATGCTGTCCGCGCCCAGGGAATCGGATAGCTGCTTCTCACGCTGGGCAAACGCTTCAGATGTCTCGAACTCGCCCTGCGGAACATCCAGCCAATCCCTGTTCGCGTTGAGCGCGATCGCCAGATCCTTGAATTTGCGCGGGCCGCACGTCTCCAGCGCAGACATCGAATAGGTGTTCAATGACAGCACTGCCGCCAGGAATTCTGAGTCCGACATCTTCGGCTTGGCCGGCGCAGTTGCTTTTGCCCGTGGTCGCCGCTTGGCTGGCGCCGCATCGGCCGCGCCGGTGATGACCATAGCCAGAGCGCCACCAATCAAGCTCGCCGCAAGTCTCTTTGAGACCTGTGCGCGCGTCTTTCCCGTCGTCATCGCCCTCGCCTCACCTCATTCACCACATGCCCGGCGCAGGCCATCACGGCGCCGACGATCGCCACGGCCGCGCCGGTCAGATGCAGCATGCTTCGTTGGCTCACCGCATCGATGTTCACCGTGTCGCTGTAGCCGGCCGGGGTGATGTCCATGAAGAACCACGCCCACAGCGCCACCACCGTGCCGATCACGATCAGGATCCAACCGAGCGGCATGAGGGCGCTGCCTTCGCCCGCTGAAGCAGGCGAGCTGCTCACCTCATCCGCCGGTAAGGAGACGCCGCCGGCAGAGTGCAGCGGCGCGTCACCACCGCTCGGTGGTGCCGTACTGCGCCCCAGGCCGATGGCAGCCAGTAGCAGCGCCACGAAGAGAACGATCAGGACAATCCCGGTGGTGCCCTCGGTCATGGCTTTGCAATCGCCACAAATTCGGCCTCGGTCATGATCCGGATGGGCTTGCCCTCCTCGACCCATCGTTCCGCGTCGATCTGTGCGCGGCTCTTTCGCGTCCAATCCGCCTTTCGACCATGTGCACCAACCACGAGTATCGTCGTGTTCTTCTTGCTCATCCGCTCCCAGAGCGTCGCACCGGCCGCCACTGCCATGCGCTTCAGATGCGCCTCTGGCATGTCGAACTCGTTGGTGAACGTCACGCACTGACCGGAAAGAATGCCGTCGCCAGGCACGGTCGCTATCGGTGTAGCCAGCAGGTGGCGTACGACGTCGATCGAGCTTCCGATCTTTGCGTGATAGAACAGCTGGCCCGCAACCCGCGCATCGGCCAGCGCATCGTGCGCATCGTAGATGATACCGCAGGCTTCGGCCAAAGTGCCCAACTTGTGATTGGGAAGCTCTGGCCAAGCCCGACGCGCCTCGTGGCAGCTATCGTGCCAGCGCGCGTCGATCGACTTCACCCCATGGAATTCGCACGCGTTCAGAACCGCATGCTGGTCGAAGTCCGTGTGGCTGACGACGTGCTGCCCCTCGATCCATCGTGATAGCCAGGGATGATGGTCTGCAAAGCAAGGCTGCCCGGCCACGTGTTGCGGTCTGATGCCGTGGATCCGCATCTGCAACTCGCCGAAATCATGCCTCGGATCGACCAGAACCTTCTCGGCCGAGATCTCCTTGCCCTTCTCGAACAACACCACGCCGATCTGGCAGATGCTGTGGCGCTCCCGGTTGGCAGTTTCGACATCGATCGCGACGAAGCGCTCGATCACCTGGCGCGGGCGCGCTGGCACAATGATTTTGGCTGTCAGCTGATCACTTTGCGGCCCAAGCGTAATAGGTGTGGGTTCAACTCGTGCCGGTTTCGGTGCGGGCGGCACCCTTGTGTCAACCGGGCGGTCGCTTTCTGTCCGGGCTGGCCATGGCGATGCCGCAGGGTCTGCAGGCTTACCGATGAGCCCTGCGACAAGACCCTTCCAGAAACTCATGCTTGCCCCCGCCAACTGCTTGAAAACTCGTCATTCGCCGGGGAGACTACGTAGTCGGTGCGCTGGATCACATATTCCGATAATCCTACCCGACGCGATATTCAGCCCGGCGCGAATGCACCGTGACGTTGTCACCGGGATCTTCGGGAACGGGAACGCGACTCGATCCGCCGGCAAGCGTCCGGGCGAGTTGCAGCACTGCCGATCTGTTAAGCGCGGTCATCGAATGCAGTAAATCAAGCCACTCGCGATCCTCTTCCGTGATCGCCAGTTCGGCGGCGCTCAAAGAGGGATCGTCCGTCTTGCAAAGCAGCCAAGGCAACGGAACACGAAGAGCAACTGCGATCTTTGGCAGAAGCCGGGAATTGGCCGTTTTCCCGACGATAATCTTGCTGATCGCGCCCTGCGTCACACCAATGGCATCGGCCAGCGCGGACTGATCCATGTCCCGCCAATCCATCGCCTGCGCGACCCGTTGCGCCACCGTGCTCATGGACTGGTGTTGTAGCGCACTCCGTATTCCTATCGGAATGGAGAGTGGGATTGACGGAATATGAGATTGGGAATACCAAGCACTCATGACCTGCACTTCGACTCGCACCGATTCACCGCTTGAGGCCTTCCGCCTCGCGGTTTCGCGTGCGGGTGGTCAGATCGCCTTTGCCAAGCTCGCCGGCCGCACGCAGGGAGCCGTGTCAAAGCGTCTTTCGAAGGGCCTTCTGCTATGGCCGGAGGCCGTCCTCGACGTTGAAAAGGCGACGGAAGTCTCCCGCCACGATCTCCGCCCCGACATCTACCCAATCGAACACGATACGGCATCGGCACCGCAAGGTGACGCACACGCCGGCCCGGCGCCGCATTCCACCACGGCGCGCGCCGGGCACCTTCTTGGCACGCCTTCGAATGCAGGAGGAGCCGCATGAGGATCATGGGTTTCCTCCATAATGGCTGCAATTCCAGCGGGATGCGTGAAACGCCTGGCCGTTTTCCAGCATGTCATTCCGCCAGCGACCAACACCCCAATTCTACCCGGGGCGATGCTGGCAACTTGGGGGGTGGCAATTGACCAAGCGCCGCCCCCCTCTTTCCATCGATGCCGCCCTCGCCCGCATTGCCGGTCAGCTTGAGGACGGCTGGAACACAATGGGCAAAACCCTTGATCGTCATCCCGGCTACGTCCGCGCCTGGGGCGATCCCGATCGACGCGAGAAGATCCCGATCGACGACGCAATCAAGCTCGATCTCGCCTATCGCGCCGCTGGCGGCGATGGCGCCCCAATCTTCGAATGCTACGCGCACCAGCTGCAGATCGAGGGCGGCGCTTGGTTTGCCGACGAGGTCGCGCTCGGTCGTCTGGCTGCAGAGATCATCCGCGAATGCGGCGAGGCCGGTTCGGCCATCGTCCTGTCATCGCAACCCGGCTCCGGTCCGAAACAGCGGCTGGAGACATTGCGCGAGGTTGAACAGGCCATTGGCGTGCTCACCCGCGCCCGCATGATGCTCGGCCAGCCCGCCCCCTTCCCCGATCAGGGTGAAGCGGGACACCGCTCCACCGCGCCGCCACCGCCCTCCCCCAAGTGATCATGTGGGAGCGGCCGGTAAACGGTCCCCGCCAGCCTCTCCCAACCCAACGATGCTAACCGCTCCGGTCGCAATCCTCGCTTCCGGTGGCGGTTTTCTGCTGCCGAAAGTGTTCGCCATGACAGACAATGAGGATCTGCCCTTCGCAGAGGCCCTGCAGGCCGAAACCACCCAGCAAATCGCCCAAGGGGGATGGTCCGCTGATCGCGCCCACGCCCGCATCCGCCTTCTCACTGGCCTTGTCGGCCTGGTCGGCACGGTAATGATCGTTGCTCTCCTTGTAATGGCGGAGGCGGCACATGGCTGAGTCAGCAGACGATCGCCTGCGCCTCCTGATCGAGCGCGTCGAACGCCTCGAGGAGGAAAAGAAGGGCATCGGGGACGACATCAAGGATGTCTACAACGAAGCCAAGGCCACCGGGTACGACGCCAAGATCATGCGTCAGATCGTCCGGCTTCGGAAGATGAAGCCCGACGATCGCCGCGAAATGGAAGCGGTGCTCGATACCTACAAGAACGCGCTGGGGATCGAGTGATGGGCACGATCGAGGGGCGCTACGTCAAGACGTTTGCCGAAGCCAATATGGGGATGCTGGAAGGCGCGAGCCTCAATGCTCCATACGCATTTCACTGGGTCTATCTCAAGTCGATCGACGGACAGCACATAGTTTGCACAGGTGCAGGCAACGAGATGCGCTTGCCGTTCAGGCATTCCAACGGTTGGGACAAGGCCACTGTAACGGTTCGCGATCCGATATTCGGCCCTGTCGATTTCGTCGTCGCACCTTTCCTCCGGGACGATGAACCGCCGATGGGGTGCTTGCTGTGAGTGCCGACCTCACCAAGCGCATCCTGCGCATCTTCTCTCGCCGCCAGGGCAAGACGAACAGCCAGGCCGGGAACAGCCCGCCGCCCGCACCGGAAGCACCCGGCGAAGACAAGTCGTGGGCGGCTGGCGATCAGGCCGAGTGCATCAACGAAATCGGTTGGGGCATTCCCGCCAACATCGGCCTAATCCGGGCACCTGGGCCGACCAAGGGCCAGATTTTCATCGTCGTTCACGTGGCGATCATGCCGCACCCGCATCGCGGAACTGCGATCTTTCTCGCGTTCAAGGGATTCAAAGGCTTCTGGGAAGCGACCCAGTTCCGCAAGCTGCAGCCCGTCGCGGACAAGGCTGAAGCGGCCGACAGCGCCTTCCTCACGGATCTGCAAAAGCGCCTCGCTCGCCAGCCGGAGCGCGTGTGATGCCCGGCCCGTCTATCGCACCGCTTGAAAAAGCCACCAAGCTTTCGCCTCGCGAACAGCAGGTCCTCGATCTGCTCTGTGAAGGGCAATCGAACAAGGACATCGCGCAGACCCTCGGCGTCAGCGCGCGGACCGTCGAAGTCCACCGGATGCGCGCCATTGCCCGGATGGGAGCAAAAAGCTCGATCCACGCGGTGTCGCTGGTGTTCAAGCAACGCTTTGCTACCCTGCAAACCGAAGTCGAGGACATGCGCCAGCGGCTCGATACAGCGCTGGGTTCGCGCTGATGACGCCGCCCGCCCTCATCACCATTCCGCGCCGGGTCCCGTCTGTTCACCCGGCAAGGAACGAAGGCCCGATTCAGCGCATGCGTCGGGCCTTCACCCCTCTCCGCCTGTCAGACGATGGCCGCGATCTCGTCTCTTGCCTGCTCGTCGTGCCCGGCGTGATCCTTGCAGCAATCGTGCTCGCGATGATGGTCGCTCCGATCTGGCAGGGAGTGCCCGCCTGATGCGCGCGCTGGTCGCCGCGATCGAGGCCGTGCTCGGCCTGGTCTTCGCTGCAGCGGTCGGCGCCGCCTTTGTCATCGTGTTGTTCGGTGTTCTCGCCGCTTTCGCCGGCTTTCTCACGCTCCCGAGGTACCTATGACCGCAGAGTCACCCGCGCCGGCAACCGGCGTGCCGCTTTCTGTGCTGCCCGAACTCGCACAACCCGTGCACATCTCGGAAACCGCGCTGCCAGCCGGACAGTACGCTGTGGTCGAGCAGCTCGGCCACGCGCGCTTCGTCGGCCGCTTCGAACAGGTCGAAGCCTTCGGCGCGCAGTTCCTGAAGATCGAACCGCTTTTCGGTGATTGGCTCCTGCCGCCGGTGCTGCTCGGTGGCGCATCGCTCTATCGCTTCACGCCGTGCACACCGGCGACAGCCTGGGCCATGCGCGCGCGGTACCGCCACGAACTGCCCACCTGCGTCCAGCCCCAGATCCCCGAAGAGCCGGAGCCGACATTCGCCCCGGCATTCCTTGGCTACGACCAGGGAGATGATGCGTGAACGCGCCCGATTGCCCGCAGTCGTCGCTGGTTTCCCGCTTGGCGCTGGCCGAGGCGCTTGATCGTCTTGAGACGATGCAGGCCCGTGGTGTCGCCGTGGTCGACCAGGTCGAGCAGCTGGTGCAGCACCACGGCGCCAGCGTCCGCTTCGTCAACGGCACCAACGTCTTCCGCTGCTGTGGCGTGACCGGGAGCTGCACCGCCGACAAGGGCGCGCGCCTGCTCGCCAGTTGGCAACGCATCGCCGAACGGCGGCTGGGCACGAACTGGCCGAAGGGCGGCGCCACGTCGGTCGCAGGCGCTGCGATGCGCCAGCTCGAACGGAACGCGGCCCATGGGTACCAGCCGTCTCCCACCGGGGGCACGGCCCATGGGTAAGGGCACCTCGATCGAGTGGTGCCATGCCACCATCAACGCGATCAGCGGCTGCTCTGTCGTCTCGCCCGGGTGCAAGCGCTGCTATGCCATGCGCGCGGGCCGCAACAACCGCCCGCATCATCCTGCGCGCGGCCTCACGCAGGCCGGACCCGGTGGCGAGCATGTCTGGACCGGCGCTGTCCGGCTCAACGAGGAATGGCTGAAGAAGCCGATCAAGTGGACCAAGCCGCAGCGCATTTTCTGGAACGCCCACGGCGATCCGTTCCACCCGGCGGTACCGCAGGAATGGGTTGACCGCGAACTGGCGATCGCCGCCCTCACCCCGCATCACCGCCACCTGATCCTGACCAAGCGGTCGGACCGGATGAGACGGTACTTCGAAAACAACCACCTCGCCGAACGCGTGCTCGGCTGGTGCCGCCATTTCGGCTTTCTCCCGGACTCGGCAAAATGGTCCTGGCCGCTTCCCAACGTCTGGCTCGGCGTCAGCGTCGAAGACCAGAAGCGCGCCAACGAACGCATTCCGGATCTCCTGGCAACACCCGCTGCCCTGCGCTGGCTTTCGTGCGAGCCACTGCTCGAGCCCATCCAGATCGCGGAGTACCTGCCAAACCCGTTGTGGAATGATCTGCCCAGTTGGAAGCAGCCGGAGATCCAGTGGATCGTCGCCGGCGGCGAAAGCGGCAGCGGCGCGCGCTCAGTGTCATCGGCCGCTTTCACCTCGCTGCGCGATCAGTGTGCCACGGCTGGCATCCCGTTCATGTTCAAGCAATGGGGCGAATGGATCGGCCGCGATCACCTAACCAACGACCAGAAGCTGCTGCTCAAGGGCAAGGCCTTCCACGAGGCCACGCAAAGCGTCCGCCTCGGACGTCGCGAAGCTGGCCGTCTCCTCGATGGCAGAAGGCACGACGCTTACCCCGAATTGTTCAAGTGGGAACTCGAACCCCGCAAGAAGACACCAGCCGCGCGGGAGCTTGCCGCGTGACTTCGCTCGCCCCCACCTGCCCCGATTGCATCGCCCTGCTCGCCGAGGCCAGCCGCCTCGCAAAGCGGGCGCGAGAACTCGACATCGATGTCGCCCAGGCCCGTCATGTGGGCAAGGGCTGCGCTACCCCGGCCTTGGCGATCCTCAACAAGTACGATCACGATCTCGAACGCTGGGACCGTCAGGTCAGGGATCACCTGAAGGCGCATAGCGCCGCCACCGGCAACTTTCTTCACCCCATGGACATGGAAGGACCCCCTCAATGAAGGGCGCCGATCAATGCCCGCGTTGCGGCTCGCGCAACACGGCCGATGTGCAGCAGGCCATCACCGGCTTTTATGCCACCGTCCTCCGCACCTGCTGCAACCCCGCTTGCCGGGTGAGCTGGGAGCCATTCGACCCCGAGCAGCTGCTCGATCCGAAGCACGAACCACTGGGCGCGTTCCTGCAGCCTTGCGACAACTGCGCCTTCCGCAAGGGTTCGCCCGAGCGGGCCGACAGCATCGCCTGGGGCAGGAAGCTCCACGAGCTGCGCATGGGCGCGAGGTTCTACTGCCACAAGGGCGTTCCGATCGACCCGAACAGCAGCCACGGCTTTGCCTACCCTGCAGACGGCGAGAAGCCGCAGAAGCTCCGCCTTTGCCGCGGCTACCTCAACGCCGTCGTCGGCCCCCGTATGCGCGCGGCTGGCTACCATTTCCCCGAACAGCCAGATGAACTCTGGACCGATCCAGCCGAAGCCGCACCTGCGACGGAAGCGGTCGCATGAAGCCGCTGCATTCACCAGCGGTTGCGGAGGCCAAAGGCCGTAGCAGAGCCCTGCACACGTATTGCCGCTGCAGCGAGTGCCGCGCTCTCGATGCCGATCACCCGCGCGACGGTCGCCAGCTCACCTTCCTCTTCGCCAGACCCGCCCGACCCAAACGCCCGTCCGCTCGCCCTGAGCCTGCCGAAGGACGCGCCCAACAGCATGACAAGTGCGCATGACACAGATCCGCAAGCATATCGTCGACGACATGACGAAGCACATTTCCAGCAAGCTGATCGCCGATTTCAGGCGTCACTTGATTCAGATGGAAGCCGCTGGCGTCTCTCCCGAGGAGGGTGCGCTTATCTGCGCGAAGATCGGCAAGCAGGTCCTGATCGCAACCGTTGGTGGCGCTGCCTTGCTGACGAATTCCGACAATCTCGACCAAGCATTCCAAGGGCTAGTTGCCGGCGTGATGATGGAGATCGTCATGGGGCGTGGACAGATCGCCAATGAGCTCCAGCAGTGCGCGGGCCAACAGCCGTCATGACTGCGGCCTTCCCCCTCACTTGGCCCGATGGTCTGCCGCGACATGAACGACGCACCACCAGCGCTTTTCGTACCGCGCTTCCGGCAGCGCTGAAGAACGTGCAGTCCTCGCTCGGCCTGTTCGGATCTGACAGCGGGCGAAAGCTGTCCGACGTCGTGATCAGCAGCAACGTCACCCTCGGGGCAAATCGCCCGGCTGATCCCGGCGTCGCCGTCTGGTTCACATGGGACGGCGAACATCGCTGCATTGCGGTCGATCGGTACGAGAAAGTCGAATGCAACCTGCAGGCGATTCACCACATCCTTGAGGCGCGCCGCACCGAAATGCGCCACGGCGGGCTGCACGTCGTCCGGCAGACATTCAAGGGCTTTACCGCCCTGCCTGCACCTTCTGCCGCCGATCAGTGGTGGACAGTCCTCGGCGTCGATCGCGCCGCCAGCCGCGCAGAAATTGAAGCCGCCTACCGCGACAAGATCCGCGCGGCCCACCCCGACGCCGGCGGCACCACTGAAGCCGCCGCGCGCATCAACCGCGCCCGCGACGAAGCCTTCAAGGAGCGCACCTACAATGTCTGATCCCAATCCCGTCACCCCGGACGTGATCCGGGGTCCCGCTGCCTTGAAGGCCAGTCAGCTCAACCGGGCGAACGAGATATCGGAAGAGGCAAAGTCCCTTCGCGCGCTGGTATTCGGAGACGTCACTGGCCGACTCTGCATCACGTTCCGCTCTCCCGCCGAGAATCCGGACGATCCGCTCGAACACCGCCCACTCTTCTCTCACAGGATCGAAGGGCCTGCGCTCAAAGCGGCGCTCGAAATCATGCAAATGCAAGCACGCGATCGGCTCGCACATTTGCGTGATGAAGCGAGCTCCATGGGGCTGGATCTCGATGCGTAGCGCCCGCCCCTGCTCAATCCAGGGCATGATCTTCAGCACGCCCATGGTGCGGGCGTTGTGGGACGGCCGCAAGGGGCAGACCCGGCGCTTGCTGCCGGAAGGCAAGAAACCCCGCCTGCAGATCGGTGATCGCGTATACGTGCGCGAGACGTTCCGGATCTCGCCCTATGCCAGTGAGGGATGGCCGCACGAGGCCGAGCCCTGCCCGGGCTGGATCGACTACGCGGCGGGCGGCAGCCACTACTGCTTCGCGCCCGATTACATGGCCGTCCTGCAGGCCTTCGGCCGCAAGGCCATCATCGATTGGGGCGCACTCCCCCAGCGCTGGCGCCCGGCACGTTATGCCCCGCGTTGGTCCTCGCGCCTGTTCCTGACGATCACCGACGTGCGCATGCAGCAGCTGCAAGACATCAGCGAGGCGGATGCTAAGGCTGAGGGTCTAGAGGAAGAACTCGACGCGGATGCTGACGACTGCGGTCGGCCTCTCGTATCGACGCTGTTTCGCGCGGCGGACTTCCTCCCATGGATTAGCGATCCGATCGAAGCTTACGCAGATCTGTGGGATCAACTGAACGACCGGCCGGGCAGCCTTTGGGACGATAACCCCCGCGTCGTCGCCTACACTTTCACCATCACCCGCCGGAACATTGATGTCCTGCCCGTGCCAGCCCCGCGTGCCAGTGCCCGCGATCTGATCGAAGGCAAGGTAGCCCCACATCTGGCAGGCCAGCTCATCCGCGCCCGCGATCTCCCCCAGCTGCAAAGGAAGGCCGCAAATGGCTGACCATCCCGTGACGGTGATCGCGCCGACAATCCGCCCGCTCCTCGCGGACGAGGTCACCCGACTGCGCCGACCGCAAGGTCGGCTTTCGACGTTGAAGCCCGGCGATCGCCTGTGGATCCGTGAGCAGTTCTACCTGCCCAGAACATTCGAACACATCGCGCCGACGCAGGCGCTCGATCGCGGCGCCAGTCCGGTATACGCGGCCGACCACGCCGATCTACCCGACTACGCCGTCGACGATCTCGGCCGCCGCCGGTTCGCGCGCGAGATGCCGAAGCTTTGGCATCGCGTTCACCTGGTCGTGACCCATGTCGCGCTTGAGCGCCTTCACGACACCCCGCCTGAAGATATCGCCGCCGAAGGCTTCAGCTCGATCGACGAGTTCGCCGCTGCCTGGAACGCTGGCCTCACCCTGCAGCAGAGCTCGAAGACCCAGCTGCAGCGCCTGCAATACCGCGCCAACCCGGCGGTGATCGCCTTCCGCTTCGTCTTCATGCCCTGCCCTCTCCCCGATTCCAGCCAGCCGGAAAGGAGTTTCGCGTCATGATTGCGTCTCGTTCCCCCAACCACTCACGGACGCCCACGAAGGGCCGTTTGAAGATCAACCCTATTCTGGGGCGACGGCCGACGCTGATGAACTGCACGATCGGCGAACTGCAGGTCGATGAGACTTACCAGCGCTCTGTCGAGAACGGCTCGAGCAGGGCGCTGATCATCAAGATCGGCACATCCTGGGACTGGTCGTTGTTCCAACTGCTCGTGGTATCGCGTCGAAGCGATAGTTCGCTTTACGTCGTAGACGGGCAGCACCGGCTGATGGCGGCACGTCTGAGGGGTGACCTCTACGATCTGCCGTGCTCGGTTTACGATTTTGGCAGCGTCGCCGAGGAAGCGCGCGCGTTTGCCCAGCTCAACCAGCAACGCCGCCCGCTTGGCGCGCTGGATCTCTTTCGCGCCGCCGTCTCGAGCGGCATGGACGAGAATGCGCTGGCGATCACCCGCCTGCTCGGGAATGCTGGCCTCTCGCTTGCGCCGCACACCAACTTTACCGCCTGGAAGCCCGGACAGCTTTCTAACATCTCCGGCATCCAGAAGGCTTATAAGACCCACGGCGGCGCCCTCGTCGGTCGCGCGCTGAAGATCATTGGCAACGCGTTCGACGGCGAGGTGCTGCGCTATGCCGGCACGATCTTCCCGGGCATCGTCGGCGCGATCGCCGAGCTGAAGCTCTCTCCGCGTGACGACGAACTGCTCGAGGTGGTGATCAGCGGTCTGTCGCAAGCAGAATGGGCGGAAGAGATCGCCCACGTAGCTGCCGAAAATGCCATCCATCGTAACCGTGCCGCAGTGCGCGCTGTGACCCAGTGCTACGCCGATGCCGCGGCCGAGCAGGACGAGGAGGCAGCCGCCGCATGAGCGAGCAAGTCATCAGCCCCTTGTTGCGTCGGCCAGAAGTAGAGCGACGCACCGGGCTGAGTCGCACGACGATCTACCGGCTCATGGACGAGAACAAGTTCCCCCGTCCGCGGCGCATCGGGCTGCGCGCCGTCGCCTGGCAGCAGCACGAAATCGACGCCTGGCAGGCCAGCCGCCCTTTCACGCACCAGTGAAAGCAGGGGCATCTGCGGGGGCATCGCACACCTCCAGCCTTCAAGAAATCACGGTTTTCCGGGAGCAAATACAGTGAAGTTCGAACTCCACCCTGTCCGCCAACACATCCCTTGGATCACGGCTCCTCGGACTCCGGAATCTCGATGGCCTTGACGCACATCTCGTCTCGATAAATCTGTTTCCCCGGTGACGTTACTTGGCGGTGCCATGCTGCTTGCCACGGGTTCGGATTGAAGGGCTCTTCAATTTCGAATTCCAATGAACCTCTCCTTGCCGACAGAAAGCGCGGGAGGTGGAAGTTGTTCCTTGCTCGACGCAACTTGTCGAATTCTGTGCTTGTTTTTCGACAAGTCGTGTGGAACTCCGTCCTGGGCAACAGGAAGGGAAATTTCAATAATGCTTCGAACTACATTTGTGGTGGCCGCAGTAATTGCGGCCGCACCATCGATCGCATCTGCGCAAGATGCGACTTCCGCACCTGTCGCTACGACAACGGCTGCAGTATCAGCTCCTGCAGCACCGGCAGCACCGGCTATGCGTCAAATCGTCCTGCCCCCGAATTCGGAGGTTGTTGTAACTCCGAACGATACGCTGACGACCAAGGGCAAAAAGCTAAAGGAAGGCTACAAGTTCCGGATCTCCACCGTGTTTGATGTGATGCAGGACGGCTACGTGATGATCCCCAAGGGAACCATGGGCGAAGGTACTGTCACCTGGATGACCAACAAGGGCGCCTTCGGCAAATCGGGCAAGATGGAAGTATCTTTTGATTGGCTTGAGATGGGCGGAAAGCGCGTCTCACTCACCGGCAACCATCGTCAGGAAGGTGAGGGCAATACTGGCGCGACGGTTGGTACAGCGGTTGCCGTCGGCGTATTCTCAGCCTTTGTCACCGGCCGATCTGCAACGATTGTGAACGGTCAGCAATTGCGCGCCCGGACTGCGGAACCGTTGAATTTCATGGTTCCTGAATCGGCTGCGCGAGTAATGTCCGGTACGCTGGTATCGACGCCGGTCGCAGTCCCTGCTCAGGCTGGACCGGTAGCCACGCCTGCGGCGAACTGACCGGGCGTTGAACCTTGAATGCAAAAAGGCGCGGGCAGGTTCTCCTGTCCGCGCCTTTCTTTTTGCCTTCAAGCCCGTCGGGAGCCCTCAGATGTGGATCGCCCGCCCGTAAGCCGCAAGCACGCTTTCGTGCATCGATTCGCTGATCGTCGGGTGCGGGAAGACCGTGTGCATGAGTTCGGCCTCGGTCGTCTCGAGCGTCTTGCCCACGACGTAGCCCTGGATCATTTCGGTCACTTCCGCGCCGATCATGTGCGCGCCGAGCAGTTCGCCGGTCTTGGCGTCGAACACGGTCTTCACGAAGCCTTCGGGCTCGCCAAGCGCGATGGCCTTGCCGTTGCCGATGAACGGGAAGGTGCCGACCTTCAGTTCATAGCCCGCTTCCTTCGCCTTGGCCTCGGTCAGGCCCACGCTGGCGATCTGCGGATGGCAGTAGGTGCAGCCGGGGATATTGCCACGATCCATCGGGTGCGGGTGGACGTCCTTGTTGCCGAGTTCTGCCGCGATGGCTTCGGCTGCAATCACGCCTTCATGGCTTGCCTTGTGCGCGAGCCAGGGCCCCGGCGTCACGTCGCCGATGGCCCACAGGCCCTTTACGTTGGTGCGGCCATAACCGTCGATCGCGATGATTCCGCGTTCTGCCTTCACACCCAGCGCCTCGATGCCGATGTTCTCGGTGTTCGGCACGATGCCAACCGCGACGATCACGTGGCTGTAGTCGCCTTCGACGACCTTGCCGTCCTTGCCCTTGATCTTCGCCTTCACGCCCGAAGCCGAGACAGCAAGGCTTTCGACACCTGCGCTGGTCATGATCTTCATGCCCTGCTTGGTCAGCGCCTTTTCGAGGAAGGCAGAAACGTCAGCGTCCTCGACCGGCACCACGCGGTCCATCATCTCGACGACCGTAACTTCGGCGCCCATATCGTTGTAGAAGCTGGCAAATTCGATGCCAATCGCGCCCGATCCGATGACCAGCAGCTTGCCCGGCATTTCCTTGGGCGTCATCGCATGACGATAGGTCCACACGCGCTCGCCATCGGCCTTGGCGAAAGGAAGATCACGTGCGCGGGCGCCCGTGGCAACGATCACGTGCTTGGCGGAAATGACTTCCTTGCCCTTGTCGCCCGTAACCTCGACCGAGGTCGCAGACTTCAGGACACCGTTGCCCATGTGCACGGTGATCTTGTTCTTCTTCATCAGGTGCGTGACGCCCTGATTGAGCTGCTTGGCAACGCCGCGCGAACGCTTGACCACCGCGTCGAGATCAGCGCGGATGTTGTCAGCCGCAAGACCATAGGCCGCTGCGTGCTTCATGTGGTTGAGCACTTCGGCAGAGCGCAGCAGCGCCTTGGTCGGGATGCAGCCCCAGTTGAGGCAGATGCCACCCAGGTTCTCACGCTCGACAATGGCCGTCTTGAGCCCGAGCTGCGCGCAGCGGATCGCCGCGACATAGCCACCGGGGCCCGATCCGAGGACGATGACGTCATATTGGTCAGCCACGCAAATGCTCCTGTCAGTCTGTCTGCGGCAAAGGCCGCGGTTTGCGTTCGTCGTCGATTGCGACGAAGAAGAATCGTGCTTGCGTCACTTTCTGGCGATCTTCGCCAGTGCGTGCCCGCCGCCAGGTTTCCACATCGATGGTCATCGAAGTGCGCCCGGCTTTGCTCAGGTGCGCATAGACGGAAACTTCATCGCCCACGTGCACCGGGTGATGGAAGGTCATGCCCTCTACGGCAATCGTGGCGGCACGGCCCTTGGCCCTTCGTGCCGCAACGATGCCTGCTGCCATGTCCATCTGCGCCATCAGCCACCCGCCAAAGATATCGCCGGCAGGATTGGCATCAGCAGGCATTGCCGTGATGCGGATGGCCGGTTCGCCTGATGGTAGCGGATCGGCCATCTCTTCACCCCTGCAACTAGGATCAGGCAACCAGACCCAGCGGATTCTCGATCAGGTTCTTGAACGCCTGCATAAGTTCGGCACCGTCCGCGCCGTCGATTGCGCGATGGTCGAAGCTGCCGGTCGCCGACATCACCGTGGCGATGCCCAGCGCGCCATCGATCACATAGGGCCGCTGCTCGCCCGCGCCGACCGCCATGATCATCGCCTGGGGCGGGTTGATCACGGCATCGAAGCTCTTGATTCCGAACATGCCGAGGTTTGAAAGCGAAGCCGTGCCGCCCTGATACTCGTGCGGCTGCAGCTTGCCCTCGCGCGCCTTGTTCGCCAGCGCCTTCATCTCGGTGGCGATGGCCGAGACCGACTTGGCTCCCGCATCGACGATGATCGGCGTGATCAGGCCCGAAGGCGCAGCAACGGCCACCGAAATGTCGGCACGCTTGAAGCTGCGCAACTCATCGCCGGCAAAGCTGACATTGCACTTGGGCACCTGCACCAGCGCCTTGGCCAGCGCCTTGATGATCAGGTCGTTCACCGAAAGCTTCACGCCCTGCGCCTCGAGCGCCTTGTTCAGTTGCCCGCGCAGCTTGAGCAGCGCATCGAGCTGGATGTCGACCGTCAGATAGATGTGCGGGATCGTCTGCTTCGCCTCGGTCAGGCGGCGCGCGATGGTCTTGCGAACATTGTTGAGCTTGGCCGCTTCATAGGGGATGCCGAAGTCTGGAACTGCAGCCGGTGCCGATGCGGCGACTGGCGCAGCGGCAGGTGCGGCTGCAGGGGCAGCAATGGCAGCCGGAGGAGCAGCGCCGGGCTTTGCATCCTCGACGTCGGCCTTGACGATTCGGCCGTTCGGGCCGGAGCCTGCAACGCCCGAAAGGTCGATGCCCTTGTCTGCTGCAATGCGCTTGGCGAGCGGACTGGCGACGATGCGATCACCCTTGGCAGCCGGAGGAGCAGCAACCACCGGCGCAGGGGCGGCTGAAGGCGCAGGTTCTGGTGCGGGAGCCGGAGTTGGCGCGGGTGCCGGGGCCGCCGCCTTCGGGGCAGGCGCGCTCGCATCGTCGTCCTCGCCCGCAATCATCGCGATCACGGTGCCGACCTTCACGCCTTCCGAGCCTTCGGCCACGTCGATCGAAACGATAGTGCCCTCGTCAACCGCCTCGAACTCCATCGTCGCCTTATCGGTCTCGATCTCGGCCATGATGTCGCCGGAGGAAACCTTGTCGCCCACTTTCACCAGCCACTTTGACAGAGTTCCCTCTTCCATCGTGGGCGAGAGTGCGGGCATCTTGATGGCGATGGGCATGGGCGTTTTTCCGTGTCCTGATGGCGCGAAGCAGAGGTGCCGTAGCGGAAACCTCTCCTGCATCTTTTGTCAGGCCCATTTCACCAGCATGGCGCGTCGGGTCAAGTGGCTTGCCGCTTGCACCGCATACGAATTTGCCGATACGAGGGTTTCGAGAGGACAAAGGTCATGTCGCAACGCATCTATCTGGTGATCATGGACGAGACCGACGAGGCTAAGGCAGCCTTGCGCTTCGCTGCGCGCCGTGCCGTCCGCACAGGCGGCGCCGTCCATATCCTCGCGCTCGTGCCGCAACAGGAGTTCGTCGCGTTCGGCGGCGTGCAGGCCACGATCGAGGAAGAAGCGCGCGACCGGGCCGAGGTTCTCGCAATGACAGCCGCCGGGAGTCTCGCCAGCGAATCCGGGCTGACCCCGGTCATCGCCGTCCGCCAGGGCGATGGCCCGAAGGTCGTGCGCGAATACCTCGCCGAACATCCGGAGATCTCGGCACTGGTCCTCGGCGCTTCGGGCGGCAACAACCCCGGCCCGCTGGTCACTCACTTCGCAGGGATTGCAGGCCAGCTCCCCTGCCCGCTGATGATTGTCCCCGGCGCCCTGCCGGACGAGGAAGTCGACCGCTTCAGCTGATCACTTCTTCCTGCGCCCCTGGTGGCGGATGTTGGACGGCCGCCCGTGCTTGCCCGGCACGTAGTTGCCCTGCCGCTTTGGCTTGTGCCCCAGCTTTTCGCCACGCCGCTCGATCCGCTGCACGCCTTCGGCCACATCCACCGGCTCGAACTTGAGCGCCCCGGTCAGCGGATTCGCTTCGGCGAGCCGCAGCTTGAGGATCTGCCCCATGGCAAACTCCTCACCGCTCAGCTCCCCGATCAGCCGCTGCGCCTTCTCGTCATAGTTGAACCGCTCGGCCCCCAGCGTCGAGACCGGCACCAGCCCGTCCCCGCCCAGCCCGATGATCGTCGCGAAGAGGCCGAACTTCTGCACCCCTGTAATGCGCGTATCGAACACCTCGCCCACCTTGCCCGAGAGCCACGCCGCCACGTACCGGTCGATGGTATCGCGCTCGGCCTCCATCGCCCGCCGCTCGGCGTTGCTGATCGCTTCGGACACACGCGCCAGATCGCCACGGTCCCGGTCCGAAAGCCCCGAAGTCGGCGGCAGGTCAGCCTTCGGGCGCGGCTGCTCCAGCCCATAGGCATCGACTAGAGCGCGATGCACCAGCAAGTCGGAATAGCGCCGGATCGGCGAGGTGAAGTGCGCGTAAGAACCCAGCGCCAGCCCGAAGTGCCCCGCATTGCGCGGCCCGTAATAGGCCTGCGTCTGGCTGCGCAGCACCGCCTCCATGATCAGCGCCTTCTCCGCCTCGTCCGAAATGTCCTTGAGCATCCGGTTGAACAGCGATGGCGTAACCACTTGACCCAGCGTGAACTTGCGCTCGAACGTGGCGAGGTAGTCCTTCAACGCTACCAGCTTCTCCCGGCTCGGCGGCTCGTGGATACGATAGACCACCGGGGCAACCTTGGCCTCCAGCGCCTTGGCCGCCGCCACGTTTGCCGCAATCATGAAGTCTTCGACCACGCGGTGCGCATCGAGCCGCTCGCGAATCGCGATCTCGGCAATCTTGCCCTGGGAATCGAGCACCACGCGCCGCTCGGGCAGTTCGAGGTTCAGCGGATCCCGCGCATTGCGCGCCTTCTCCAGCAGTCGCCACGCAGCCCACAAGTTCTGCAGATGCGCCTCGGCCTCGCCGGCATCGATCCGCCGCTGCGCTTCCTCATAGGCAATCACTTCAGCGATCCGCACCACGGCGCGGGTAAACCGCCATTCGCGGATATGACCCGAACTGTCGATCGACAGGTGGCAAGCCATCGCCGCCCGGTCCGCCCCCATCTTCAGCGAGCAGACCTTCGCCGAAAGCACTTCGGGTAGCATCGGCACGACGCGGTCGGGGAAATAGACCGAATTGCCGCGCTTCCTCGCCTCGCGATCCGTCTGCCCGCCCGGCCGCACATAATAGCTGACGTCCGCAATCGCCACGACCGCACGGAAGCCCCCTTCCCCGTCCTGCTCTGCCCAGATCGCATCGTCATGGTCGCGTGCGTCGGCAGGATCGATGGCAACGATCGGCAAATGACGCAGATCCTCGCGCGTTTCCTCGCTGACCGGCAACTTAGCCGCCAGTTCCGCCTCGGCAATCGCGCCTTCAGGGAATACGAAGGGAATGCCATGCTTGTGGATCGCGATCAGGCTGAACGCACGCGGCGCCAGCGGATCGCCCAGCACCGCCACGACACGCATTCCCGAACGCGGTGACCGACCGGCAGGTTCGGCGAGAACCAGTTGCCCTTCTTCGGCCCCACCAAGGTCGGAAATCGGAACGGCATTGCGAACCCGCTTGTCAACCGGAGCGAGCCAGCCCTTGCCGGTGCCGTCAAGTTCGACGACACCCATCATCTGCTCTTCGCCGCCCTGCAGCTTCTTCATCGGATGGGCGATCCAGCCCTTGCCCGCCTCCTCGGTCCGCGCCAGCACGCGATCACCCACGCGCAGCGCAGCATTGCGATCGCGCTGCTTCCCGCGCGGTTCCACCACTCGCAGCCGCGGCGGAGGGCTGGCATCTTCCGGGCTCCAGCTGTCAGGAATGGCCACCGGCTCGCCCTCGTCGATCTCGACGATGCGCAACACGGTCACCTTGGGCACGCCGCCCATCGCGTGGAATGCGCTACGGTTGCCGTCGATCAGGCCTTCCTCGGCCATGTCCTTGAGCAGCGCCTTGAGCGCGATCTTCTCCGCCCCCTTAAGCCCGAAAGCCTTGGAAATCTCGCGCTTGCCCGCAGGCTCGTCGGACTGGGCGATGAAATCGAGCACCTGCTGGCGCGTCGGGAGAACTTGCGGAAACTTGAATTTAGCCATCCCGGGCATGTGGTCGCTAAGCCACGTGATGGCAAGCGCTCATGGCTTGGCCAGCGGACCGAACTGGCCACCTGGAACCGCCGAAGCAACGGGACTCTCGCTTCCGTCCACCGCCACCGCGCTCACCCCGAAGAGCCAGTCATCGGCGCGAACGCCCGGTAGGCTGGCCTTGACCTCTGCCGTCTCGAGCAGCCGCGTTTCCCACATTGGCGCATCCGTCCGCCGCTGCCACAGCACATAGCGAACCGCGCCCGGCACCGCCTGCCATTCCACATCCGTACTCGGCTGCACCGCCCCCTTCACCACCGGCGCTGGCGGCATCGGCGTCCGCGCCAGCTTCGAAAGCGCCTGAACATTCAGGCGGGTCACCTTGGCAAGATAGGGAAAATCCATCTCGTCTACGGTATCACCAAACTTCACCCCGCCTTCGGTGCGCAAATCCTGATGCTGGTGCTCATAGTCCTCGACCGCCACGGTAAACCGCACCGCCGGATAGCCCTTGTCCGAGAATGGCAACTGGTCCCCGCCCCGGCCCAGTCTGTCAGCCCGCCAGATCTGCCGTACCGCCAGCCCCTTGCCATCCTTCTCGGCGAGCTTGGCCACCCAACGCGAGATATTGCGCGAAGGACTGTCGTTTTCCCCACCATACCTGCGCATCTGTGCCCGCAAGGCATCGGTCGCATCGGCGCGCGGCCCTTCGGACAATAAGCGCACGTGCGCATCGTCCTTGTATCCATCCGCCCCGGTTGAACCGCCAACGATATCGTTGTTGAGCACGGCCTTCACCGTCCAGCCCTGCTGCGCGGCGTAGTCGGCCAGCAACTTGCCACCGAACAGGCCTTGCTCCTCGCCTGACAGAGCAGCATAGATGATGGTCGTCGGAAACTTTTCCTTCGACAGTACCCGCGCTGCTTCCAGCACCAACGCCGTACCGGAACCGTCATCGTTCGCGCCGGGTGCATCCTTGACCGCATCGAGAGGGTCCGAAACGCGGCTGTCTATGTGGCCCTGCACAATCACGACTTCGTTCGGCCGCTCGCTCCCGCGCTGGATCGCCACCACGTTGACGAGCCGCGTCGGCACCGGCACCCGGTCACCACTCACCACCGTTTCAGGAAGCACGATCTCGAGGCAGCCCCCGCAAGCTGCAGCCGTCTTGCGAAACTCCCCTTCCGCCCACTTGCGCGCAGCGCCGATCCCACGCTTTGGGTCGGTCTGCGAAGACAGCGTATGCCGCGTGCCAAAGCTGACCAGTTTCTCGACATCGGCCCGCAACCGCGCCTCGGAAATCGCTTCCTCGGGTGCCGCGACAGCAGCGGTGGAGACAAGCAGCGGGATCAGGACCAGAGCGTTTCTCATGGACGCAGACCTTACCGGCCCAAAGCACCACGCCAAGCCCACCCGTCAAAAAGGGTGGATCTCTCAAGGTGCTATTCGCGCGGAATACATTGCGCGCGGAGACGCGCGGAGAAAGATGGAGAAACCGAAGACGGCTGCGCCGCAGGCTTCATCGTCTCTCGCTCTTTCTCCCCTTCTCCGCGTCTCCGCGCGAACAAGATCTAGAATCAGTAAGACCGTGCGATCAGGATCTTCTCGACCGCAGGCTCGCCCGTAAACGGACAGACCCCATCGGGCTTCGCCGCATCGAGCGGCGTGTTGCGGATCGTCAGCTTCAGCGCCTTCAACTGCTCGACAACCTTGTCCAATGCCTCGCCGGTGGGCTTGCTCCAGCCCATCTCGACCCAGCCCGGATACTTGTTGCCTTCGGCAAAGTAGGCCTTCAGCCCGGCGAGATCGGTCACATCGCGCACGATCTGCGCATCGCGACGGTCCCGCGCTTCCTCGTAAAGCGCAGTCTGGATCGCTTCGAGTTCCGCCGCCGCCGTAGCGATGAAATCGTCCTTGGCCTGACCGACAAAGTTCGGCTTTGCATCCGCACGCCACAGCCTGTCGCGGCGCAGGGCCGAAACCATGCCGCCCTCGGCATCGCGCCCCCCGATCTCGAGGATCAGCGGCACGCCCCGCTTCACCCAGGCCCAGCGCTTCTGCGTGGCCTTGCCGGGACGCTTGTCGAGCAGCACGCGCATGCGCTCGCCGAAGGCAGACTGCTTGGAAAGGGCCTTGCGGATCTCTTCACAATAGGCGAGCAGCGCCTCGTCACCATCGTTGTCGCGTAGCATCGGAAGGATCACGATTTGCTGCGGTGCGATCTGCGGTGGCACGCGAAGGCCATCGTCATCACCGTGCGTCATGATCACGCCGCCGATCAGGCGCGTCGAAACGCCCCACGATGTGGTGTGCGCCAGCGCCTGCTGGCCTTCCTTGTCCTGATAGCGGATGCCGGCCGCCTGCGCGAATGTGGTACCCAGATAGTGCGAAGTGCCAGCCTGCAGCGCCTTGCCGTCCTGCATCATCGCCTCGATCGAGAACGTCTCAACCGCGCCGGGGAAGCGCTCGTTCTCGGGCTTGGGGCCTGCGATTACCGGCATCGCCAGCGGGCCTTCCGCAAAGGCGCGATACATTTCGAGCGCGCGCAGTGTTTCCTTCATCGCATCCGCTTCATCAGCGTGCGCAGTGTGGCCTTCCTGCCAGAGAAACTCGCTGGTGCGCAGGAACATGCGGGTGCGCATTTCCCAGCGCACAACGTTGGCCCACTGGTTCACCATCAGCGGCAGATCGCGCCAGGACTGGACCCAGCGTGCCATCGCCGCGCCGATCACCGTCTCGGACGTCGGGCGGACGACCAACGGTTCCTCCAGCTTTGCTTCGGGATCCGGCGTCAACCCGCCCTTGCCGTCAGCAATCAGGCGGTGATGCGTGACGACTGCCATTTCCTTGGCGAAGCCTTCAACGTGCTCAGCTTCCTTGGCGAAGTAAGACAGCGGGATGAACAGCGGGAAGTAGCAGTTCTCGACGCCAGCTTCCTTGATCTCGGCATCCATCAGCTTCTGGATGCGTTCCCAGATGCCGTAGCCCCATGGGCGGATCACCATACAGCCGCGCACGCCGGATTCCTCGGCAAGCTCGGCCTCGGCGATCACGGCCTGATACCACTGGGCGAAGTCGTCGGCGCGCTTCACATTGAGCGCGTGCTTTATTGCGGGCTGATTCATGGGCTTGCGCGTTAAAGCGCAAAACGCCTTCTCGCAATGCCCGGCGCGGCCTTGCGAGAAGGAAAAGGGGGTTACTTGGAAAGCTGGTCGAGCTTCTTCTGCATCTCGGCCATCTGCTTGCGCAGACCATCGAGGTCATCGGCCTCGGAGGCAGGGACCGCTTCATCCTTTGCCGCAGCACCCGGAACGAAAGCCGCAGCGGCAGCCTTGAACATTTCCATATTGCGCTGGGCAATCTGGGCAAGCGGGTTGGCCCCGATGCTTTCCTCAATCGCCTTGCGCATCTTGGCCTGGTTCTCGCGGAAGTGCTCCATCGATGCTTCGAGGTAGCCCGGCAGGAAAGCCTGCATCGAATTGCCGTACATCGAGATCAGCTGGCGCAGGAAATTGGTCGGCAGCATCTGCTCACCCGCCGACTCTTCTTCCATGATGATCTGCGTCAGGATCGCATGGGTCAGATCCGCGCCGGTCTTGGCGTCAATCACCTGAAAGTCCACGTTATCCTTCACCATCTGGGCAAGATGGTCGAGCGTGATATAGCTGGAAGTGCTGGTATTGTAGAGGCGACGGTTGGCGTATTTCTTGATTATAACCGTGCCGCCATTCTTGGAATCACTGGCCATGGTGGACCCCCCGCTGCGACGTTAAGAAGCTTTTAGCATGTGCAGCATGTGCGGCGCAACAAATCTTGACCAGTCCAATCAATTACCGCTTTGGCGCGAAAAGCGTTTTCCCATCAGCGTGAGCAGTTCGTACTGCGAAAGACCGCTCTGATTGGCAGCAGACGGCAGCTCGTAATCTGCGACCAGCCAGTCACCCTCCTTGCAGTCCGGCATGTCCGAAAGGTCGACGATCGTCAGGTCCATCGACACGCGCCCAAGCACGCGCGCCTTGCGGCCCTGCCAGTGGAAACTCCCGATGCACGACCAGCAGCGCAAGTACCCATCGGCATAACCGATCGCCAATACCCCGACGCGGATCGGCGAACTGGCCGTAAACAACGCGTTATAGCCAACCTTGTCGCCCGGTTGCAGTTCGCGGACCTGAAGCACCGCTGCCTCGGGCCTGACGACCTGAGCGATCTTGCCCGCAAGTTCGGACCGCGCCACACCGCCGTACAGAGCAATGCCGGGCCGCGTCAGGTCGGCATGGAAAGACTCGCCCAGCGCAATCCCCGCGCTGTTTGCAAGGCTATAGCGACGCGCGGGAACCTGCGCCCTCACCGCCTCGAACCGCCTGCGTTGGTCTTCGTTCTGGGCAACGTCCTCGTCAGCGCTGGCAAGGTGGCTCATGCAGATGTCTACATCGAGGGAGGCCAGAGCGGGGTCGGACAGGTCAGCGAGTGACAGCCCGAGTCGGTTCATCCCGGTGTCCACCATCAGGTGGCAGGCACCGCCGCCGCTCTCCTGCCAGACGCGAACCTGATGCAGACTGTTGAGCACGGGGCGCACCCCCGTCGCCCGGGCGAAGTCCGCTTCGGCAGCACTGGCCGGGCCATGGAGGACCGCGATCTGTTCAGGAGGAACAAGCTCAAGAATTTCAGGGACTTCAGACCAGTGCGCCACAAAGAAGTCGCGACATCCCGCTGCCGAGAGTACCGGCATGACCCGCGCGGCACCTACGCCATAGGCATCGGCCTTGACCGCAGCCCCCGCTGCAGCCTTGCAGGACAGGTCATCAAGCGTGCGCCAGTTCGCGGCAAGTGCGTCAGCGTCGAAGCCGAGGCGCAGGGAGGCAGGGGGTAGCGGGGTGATGTCAGTCGTCCGTGAAATCGGTCGGAAGCCCCGGCTTCAATCCCCATAGCGAGACGAGAAATGCAACCAGAACAATGACCCAGGTGTACCATAGCCCGGCATAGGGATCGCCGGTCCGCGCCACGATGTAGCTCGAAATCAGCGGCAGGAAACCCCCGAAGTATCCTGTCCCAAGATGATAGGGGATCGACATCGAGCTATAGCGGATACGCGGAGGGAACATTTCCGAAAGGAGCGCCGCCACCGGCCCATACGTCGCGCCCGACATTGCCATCAGGAGGACAAGGGCGACGAGGACCAGGGCGAGGCGTCCGGTCGAAGGCTTCACCTTGGCAAAATCGTAGCCGTAAGTGGAGAGTTCCGCCTGCAGGGCCTTGGCGCGTTCAGCGGCCTTGCCAGTCCATGGATAGCTCTCGAGAGTTAGCGCTCTGCCTCCGACAGTTGCGGTGAAGTTGCCCGTTTGCCTCAGAGAGTAGGAGATTCCCGACGCCGAGAGATCGGCGAGCAATTTGCCGCACCGGCTGTTCTGTTCGGCCGCGAAGGGACTGTAATCACAGTCAGAACCGGAAACGACCACCGGGTTCCTCTGCGCAGCAGCTGCAAGCTCCGGATTCGCCGCCGAGCCCAGCAGCCAGAACGTCGGGAACAGCAGCAGGAGAGTCAGAGCATACCCGATGACGATGGGCTTCTTGCGCCCGATGCGGTCCGAGAGTGCGCCGGCAATTAGATAGAACGCCATGCCGATGGCGCCGCCAATGCCGACGATGACCTCCGCCGTCGTATCGTCCATCCGCATGGCGGACTTGAGAAATCCGAGGCTGGAGAACATCGCCGTGTACCAGATCACGGTCAATCCAGCGGCGATGCCGAACAGCGCGATGAATATCCGGCGCTTGTTGCCGGGATAGGTGAAGCTTTCGACGAAGGGGTTACCCGCAAGTTCGCCCTGCTCCTTCATCGCCTTGAAAACAGGGCTTTCCGATAGCTTGAGCCGCATCCACAGCGACACGCCGAGCAGGGCGAGACTGACGAGGAACGGCACGCGCCACCCCCAAGCATTCCACACCACTTCGCTCATCAACCCCTTGCTTGAAAGCACCACGATCAGGCTCAGGACGAAGCCGCCGACCACGCTCGCTTGGATGTAGCTGGTGTAATAGCCGCGCCTGCCGCCGGGGGCATGTTCGGCGACATAGACCGCCGCACCGCCATACTCACCGCCAAGTGCAAGTCCTTGAAGAACGCGCAGAAAGATGACGATGGCAGGTGCCAGCAAGCCGATGCTGTCCGCCGACGGGATGAGCCCTACCCCCGCCGTGGCGATGCCCATCAGCGTTACGGTGACGAGGAACGTGTACTTGCGGCCGAGCTTGTCACCCAGGTAGCCGAACAGCACCGCACCCAAGGGGCGGAAGCCGAAGCCGACGGCAAAACCTGCCCAGACGAGCAGGAGCTGCAGCGTTGCGTTGTCGGACGGGAAGAAGGTCCTGCCGATGATTGCAGCGAGCGTGCCATAGATGAAAAAATCGTACCATTCGAACACGGTACCGGCAGAACTTGCGGCAATGACGAGGCGGATTTCCGAAGCACTCGGCTCAGGCATCTGCCCGTTGGCAATGGTGGACGACACGCAGAATTCCCCCGACACGTATTTGTTGGCTGGTGCTGTAGCGAAGGGGCCGCGCCTGCGGCAAGCCCTGCTTTGCTTCAGGCGGAAACCGGAGCTGGAAGCGCATCAAGCGCCGCATCCCAAGCCAGCAGGATTGCGGCATGACGGGCGGGATAGCCAAGAGCCGGTGCCAGAAGACCAACTCCCGGCCAGTCAGGCTCACTCCCCTCACCCGCCAGCCAAAGCGCAATGGCGTCGCGGGCAGCCACGATATCGGCGCGAGTCCGACCTCGAGCGCTCCGGGCGAAGAGGTTGGCAGCCGCCTGCCCCACCGCACAGGCGTGAGGGCGCAAGGCGACACGCTCGATTGCTCCGACCGGGTCAAGCATCAGGCCAAGTTCGATGGCGCTGCCGCAGCTGCGCGACCGAGCCGAACCTCGCAGCGGCAAGGTTTCATCCCACGGAAACTCGGCCAGCCCCATTGCTGAGGCAAGGATTTCGGGCGTGTAGAGCCCGCGCGTGCTCATCTCAGTCACCCAGAACTTGCTGGCGAGCCTTGCGCTTGGCCACTTCCTTCGCCTGCTCTGCCGCAGCTTCGCGCCGTTCCGAGATAAGGGTCAGCAATTCCTCGCTGGCGGCGTTCAGGAACGGATAGGTGCGGGATTCCACGATCCAATCGGGCCGACCATCCTCACCCCAGACCAGATCGTATCCGAAGACTACGATCGAATAGCCCAGCACGACGATGATGAAGCCCTTCACCGCACCGAAGCCGAAGCCAAGCAAGCGGTCTATCGGGCCGATCACGGATTCGCGGCTTGTGCTTCCCATGCGGCGCGCGATCATCCGGGTGCCGAGATAAGGCAAGAGCAGCAGCAGGAAGAACGCAAGAACGCCTGCGCCCGTCTCCGTCGGCAAGTGATCGGCCAGCCACAGCGTGAGCGGCTCGTGAAAGTAGTGAACCGCCAGCAAGGCAAGGCACCACGCGGCCAGCGACAGGACCTCCTCGACGAAGCCGCGCATGAAACCGCCGACGGCACCGATGCCGACGAGGATGAGGACTACATAATCAAGGCCGGTCATATCCCTGAAAACCTATGAGCCGCCCATCACCCGGTCAATCAGATTTGGCAGGAGCTTGAGCGGGGAATAGCGCAAGCCATCCACCTTTTCTGCCCCCGCCTCCGGCCCGCAACCGAGCGTAAAGCCAAGTTTTGCAGCCTCACGCAGGCGCACAGGCGTGTGGGCAACCGGGCGAACTTCACCAGCGAGAGAAACTTCACCGAACCAGATCGATGATTGTGGCAGCGGGCGATCGGACAAGGCCGAGATCAAGGCCGCAGCGACCGCAAGATCGGCCGCCGGATCGGTCAGCCGGTATCCGCCCGCGACATTGAGATAGACTTCAGCAGTCGAGAAACTGAGCCCGCATCGGGCTTCTAGTACGGCAAGAAGCATCGCGAGGCGACCACTGTCCCAACCGACGACCGCACGGCGAGGCGTTGCACCGCTCGCCAGGCGGACAGTGAGGGCCTGGATCTCGACCAGAACGGGACGTGTGCCTTCAAGCGCGGGGAACACTGCGCTGCCCGCTACCTGGTCCTCACGCCCCGAAAGGAACAGCATCGAAGGGTTGCCGACTTCCTCCAGCCCCGCCCCTGCCATGGCGAAGACGCCGATTTCATCCACAGCACCGAAGCGGTTCTTCAAGGCACGCAGGATGCGGTACTGGTGGCTGCGTTCCCCCTCGAAGCTCATCACCACATCAACCATGTGTTCGAGCACACGGGGGCCGGCGATGGAACCGTCCTTTGTAACGTGGCCGACCAGAACCAGAGCGACGCCGTTCTCCTTGGCGTAGCGGATCAGTTCGAACGCGCAGCCACGCACCTGACTGACCGTGCCCGGTGCGCCTTCGATCTGGTCGGAATGCATGGTCTGGATCGAATCGATCACCAGCAGCGACGGCGGGTTCATCGAGCCGAGGGTCGTCAGGATGTCGCGCACCGAAGTAGCAGCCGCGAGCTGGATCGGCGCCTTGCCAAGGCCCAACCGGTCAGCCCGCAGGCGCACCTGATCCGACGCTTCTTCGCCGCTGATGTAGATCGCATCGCCGCCTGCCATCGCGACCTTGGCCGATGCCTGCAGCAGGAGCGTGGACTTGCCGATACCCGGATCGCCACCCATCAGGATCGCGCAGCCCGGCACCAGACCACCGCCCAACGCACGGTCAAATTCGGCGATTCCGGTCGACCGGCGAACCGGCAGGGCGATGGGCGCATCGAGGGGCACGAAGGCAACGCGGCGGCCACCGCTCGACAGATCGTGCTTGGACGAGAAGATCGTTTCGGGCGCTTCTTCGGCGAGCGTGTTCCACTCACTGCAATCGGCGCACTGACCCTGCCAGCGATTGGTGACGCTGCCACAGGCCTGGCAGACGAAGCGACGTTTGGGTTTGGCCATGTCCGCCAACTACCAGAACATAGATGGAACGCAAGCCATGTCCCGCCGAAATGGCAGCGGTTGCCGGTAGCGGTTTGCTAACCATGGTGTCTGGGATCATCCTTAACGGAGGATCAGGTATGTCCCTTATCCATGGCTGCGCCGACCAATCATTTCCTTGGCATAGATCCCAAGATGTACCGCCACTTCGCGGTCATCACCGTGGCCTTGTCCACGGTCGTGGCCGTGTTTGCCGATGGCGATGCGCAGCAGGCCATGGCAAAGAGCCAGAAAGTTGCCAGACACAACGCAGCCGAGACGCGGGCTGCCAAGGCCAAACTGACTGACAAGAGATCAGACAAGCGCAAATCAGGCGGCGGTGGGGGCTTCAATGGACCTTTCGGCGCACCGATGGATGGCGGCGGTGGCGGTGACAGCAGCTACATTCCGGCCGGAATGGTGGTGCAACCAGCGCCAATCATCATCGAAGTTGATCAGAGAGCGCTTGCCCGCATGACGCCCGAGCAGCGCGCCGCCTATCTGCGCAAGCTGGAAGAAGAGCGGCTGAAACGGATGGCGCAAGAGCCGATCCTGCCAACGCAGCAGCAGATCAGCGCACTGGCCGAACAGTCGGCTGCCCGGTCCGGGTCCGAAAGCATCGACTGAGATCAAAAGAGAATGGTGCCCCTGGCCCGACTCGAACGGGCACGTATCGCTACAAACGATTTTGAGTCGTTCGCGTCTACCATTCCGCCACAGGGGCACTTCAGGGCACCGGCCTTAGCCAGTGCCCTGTCAAAAGGTCAAGCGCCGCGAAGCGCTCCGGCAAGAAGCTTGTGCAGCTTCGAGTGCAGCGCATCGTTACCGGCAAGGATCGTCTCGTCACAGATCGGCTGCGAGCGGCCCTTGTAGTCGGACACGAAGCCGCCCGCCTCACGGACCAGCAGGCAACCGGCAGCCGTATCCCAGGGATAGAGGCCTGATTCCCAGAAGCCATCGAAGCGACCGGCAGCGACCCATGCGAGATCGAGCGAGGCGACACCAAAGCGCCGTATCCCGGCGATACGCGGGCCAAGTTCGGCGTAGATCCTGGCCCACTCGTTAATGTCACCGCGGCCGGCAAACGGAATGCCGGTGGCGATCAGCGCTTCGTCCATGTGGCGACGCGCCGAGACGCGCAGGCGACGGTCCTGCAACCAGGCGCCCTGCGATTTTTCGGCCCAGAAGCTTTCGTCGGTGATCGGCTGATAGACCAGCGCTGCGGTGACTTCACCCCAGCCCTTTCCGTCCAGCGTCGGTTCCTGCACGGCGATCGAGATCGCGAAGTGCGGGATGCCGTGGAGGAAGTTGGTCGTACCGTCGAGCGGGTCGATAATGAAGCGGGGCTTGCCCGGTTCGCCAGCGATCTCGCCGCCTTCTTCCATAAGGAAGCCCCAGCCCGGACGTGCCGCACGCAGTTCGTCCCACAAGGTGCGTTCGGCGTGCTGGTCTGCCTTCGAGACGAAGTCTGCCGGGCCCTTCTTGCTGACCTGAAGATGCTCGATCTCCCCGAAGTCGCGGCGCAGGCGGCCACCCGCCTTGCGCGCCGCACGCTCCATCACGCGCATCAGGCCGGAAATGGCTGCCATCGATCAGCCCACCTTGCCGACGTACGTACGCTCGTAGACGTCGACGATGATGCGGGTGCCGCTGCCGATGTGCGGCGGAACCATCACGCGCACGCCGTTGTCGAGAATGGCGGGCTTGTAGCTGGACGAAGCGGTCTGGCCCTTAACCACGGCGTCGGCCTCGACGATGGTCGCTTCGACCTGGTCGGGCAGCTGCACCGAAATCGGGCGCTCGTCGTACATTTCGAGGAGGACGGTCATGCCATCCTGCAGGAACGCGGCGGCATCGCCGAGAAGATCGGACGGCAGCGTGATCTGGTCGTAGGTTTCGACGTCCATGAACACCAGATCGTCGCCCTCGGCATAGAGGAACTGGAAGTCCTTGGTGTCGAGACGGACGCGCTCGACAGTGTCGGCGCTGCGGAAGCGGACGTTGGTCTTGCGGCCGTCGATGAGGTTCTTCATCTCGACCTGCATGAAGGCGCCGCCCTTGCCGGGCTGGGTATGCTGGGTCTTGGCGACCTTCCAGATGCCCTTTTCGTATTCCAGGATATTGCCCGGACGGATGTCCACGCCGCTGATCTTCATGATGGAAAGAGCCTTACCGTGAGTAGGGAAGCGCGGCCCTTAGCGGTTCGGGCGCGAAGCTTCAAGCGTGATTGCCTGATGCGGGCACGGCGTGCTAGCGCGAAGCCAATGAAGCGCGTGGTCATTCTTGTCGTCGGAGTACTTGGCTTGGCCAGCGTGGCGCAGGCCGTGCCTGGAGGCAAGCTCATGGTCCTGCCCAAGGGTGACTGGACGTGCGAGATTCCGGGGGACGCCACGGTAACTCCAGTCGCCAAGCCTGAACTGGGCTTTGAGACGATTGCCGACTCGTCCTATGTCGCGCCCGATGGTTCGCGGGGGAGCTATCTGCGCCTGGCAGACCGGCTCACGCTGACCAGCGGCGTCTTTTCGGGGCGGCGGTTCGTGATGGATGGCGAGGAGATCCTGCGCGAACTGGGGACCGACGACGCGCCGACGGGGCTGCGCTGCGTCCACGCGGGTCCTCTCTCCCTTACGACCTAGACCGCGGTCACACTGTCTCTCCGCATGCGCCAGTAGGCGTAGGCGATGATCCCGGCAAAGGCGATGACGCCAACCGGGAGCGCGGCAGGGAAGCCGTCGGCAATGGCGAGTGCATCGGGATTGTCCGTCGCGGCGACGATGGCGGCGTAGGCGATATTGAACAGGCTGTCGCCGACGATCAGGCCGGTTGCGGTGAGCACACCCATCCGTTCGGCAAACTCCGGCGCTGACTGGCGCGCGGCCCACTTGTTGTAAAGGTGGCCGACGACTGCGCCGACAATGACCATCATGGTCACCTGCGTGGGCAGGTACATCCCCATGCCGACAGCCAGCGGCGGAAGAGAGCCGCGGCCTGCGCGCTTGAGCAGTTCGTCGACGAAGACGACGCCTGCGCCGATGGCAGCGCCAAGGCCAACGAGGTTCCAGTCGAGACTGCCGCCAAGCACGCCTTGCGCGATGGCGGATATGAGCGAGGCTTGGGGGGCGGACAGCGCGTTCTCCCCTGCCCCCGGTGCGCCCTGGAAGCCGAAGGTGGAGTTGAGCAGGTCGAGAATTGGCGGAATCACCAGTGCGCCGAACAGCACGCCGAGGATCAGGGCGACCTGCTGTCGCCATGGCGTCGCCCCGACGAGTTGGCCGGTCTTGAGGTCTTGCAGGTTGTCGTTCGAGATCGTCGCAACGCCGAAGACGATGGCCGTGACGAAGAGTGCGAAGGCGACCAGCGCCTTGGTGTCCGCCTCGCTGCCGCCTTGACCGAACAGAGCGAGAAGCAGGAGCGAGATGCCGAGCGCGGCGAGAATGCCGACGCCCGAGATAGGGCTGTTCGATGCGCCGATCAGGCCGGCCATATAGCCGCACACCGAAGCGATGACGATGCCTGCAACCAGCACGTAAATCACCGAGGCCGTGAGGGTCAGGCCTAGCGCTCCAGCGACCGGGCCGCCGACAGCGAAGTCGGCAAGCAGCAGGGCAATCGGGACCATCGCGAGGATGATCGTGCCGCCGACGATGCCGATGGGAATATCGCGCTCGGACAACTCAAGGCCAGACATACCGGCTCCGCTGCGGGCGCGGTTGGCGGCGATGGCAGCGGTGATGCCACGCACGATGGGTCCGATCACACGCAGCAGAGTCCAGATCGCGGCGACACCGATGGTGCCCGCGCCGATGAAGCGAACCTTCTGGCGGAACACTGTGCCGATGAAGTCGGCGAGTTCGGTCCCAGCTGGAATTCCCCCTGCCGTGAGTTGCGGGAGGAGGACGCCGAAGCTGATGACGATCCCCACGAGCATGGCGATGCCGACTGCAAGACCGACGAGGTGGCCCACGCCGACCAGTGCCAGAGAGAGACCGCCGAATAGCATCGATCCGCCCGAACCGACCTTGAACGCGCCGCCTACTTCCTCGACTGCGAGCTTCATCTTGGCGAGCAGCGGGTAGAGCGCGGCAAGCAGGCCACCGGCGGTGACAGCGGCAAGCCCCTTGCGGTTCTCTTCGGCTCCACCAACGCCCGCGCCAACCTTGAGCACTTCTGCTGCGGCAACGCCTTCAGGGTATGGCAGGTCCGAGCCCGTCACCAGCGCGCGGCGCAGCGGGACCGAGTACATGACGCCGAGGATGCCGCCGACTGCGATTACCGCGACAGACTCCCAGTAGGGGAAGTCCGCCCACCATCCCACCGTGACAAGGCCGGGCAGGACGAAGACGATAGCCGAAAGCGTGCCCGCAGAGCTGGCGATAGTCTGGACGATGTTGTTTTCCTGGATCGTTGTCCCGGAAAAGGCACGCAGCACGGCCATCGATATCACGGCTGCGGGAATGGATGTTGCAAACGTCAGGCCGATACGCAGGCCTAGGTAAACGTTTGCGGCAGTGAACACGACCGTGAGTATCGCGCCCAGCACCACGCCGCGAAGTGTCAGTTCCCTTGGGGCAATCCCGCTCATTCGTGCTCCATGCGCTGCGACCGGTCTTCTGTCTTGCACGGGCAGCCGCGCATGGGAAGCCGCATCAGCTTACAAACGAAACCTTCGTCGAACCTGAGACCATCTGCGCAAGCCGTGCGGCATCCCAGTTCGTCAGGCGCACGCAGCCATGGCTCTCGGCGCGGCCGATGGTCTGCGGCTCGGGCGTGCCGTGGATGCCATAATGCTCCTTGGACAGGTCGATCCATACCACGCCAACCGGACCGTTCGGACCAGGAGGAAGGAGATGCTCGCCCTTGCTGTCGGGAACGTCCCAGAACAGGCTGGCATCGTACGAAAACTCGGGATTGAACGAGGTTCCGTTGATCTTCCAGTCGCCGAGCGGAAGCGGGTCCTTTTCCGAACCGGTCGTAACCGTGAACACAGCAACCAGTTTGTCGGCCTTGTCATAGGCCATGAGCGTGCCATTGGACTTGCTTACAACGATCCGCGCCGCTTCGGGCTGGGCGTCACTCACCCCAAGCGTGGCTAGCGTCGCAAGCCAGCCCTTGTTGTCAACCTTTGACGGATCGATGCGATCGCCACCGGTACTAGGCACTCGTATCTGTTGACCCGCCGCGAAGGCGCCGTTTGCAATCTGTGGATTGAGCCCGTGCAGAACTTCGGGCGTGGTATGGAAGCGTTCCGCCAGCTTCTCCTCGAGCGAGGTGTAGGCCATTTCGGGAAGCTTGGCCTGTTGCGCAGGATCCTTGGGTAGCGGGACGAATGGACCCTTGGCGAAGTCATCGGGGATGGTGACGATGCGCGTTGCGGTAATGTTCGACCATCGGCCAAGCGCCTGCATCGTCGGCGCATCGAACTTGCCTGAAACAGGCAGATCGCTCGCCTTCTGGAAACCGCTGACGGCGTTGGTAGTAGACAGGCCCGTCTTGCCGTCGATCACACCGGGAGAAAAGCCGAGGCGTTCGAGCACGACCTGCGCTTGCATCACCGGACGGGCGGCGTCTTCAGGCGCAGCAGGTTGCCCCGGTGCCGGATCCGTCGAAGCCATTGGTACGACGAAAGCGGGAGCCGCTGCAACGGTTTCGGTCGGGGCGGGATCGGGCTTCCGGGAATTACAGGCGGTCAGCGCAAGGACGGCAAGCGCGGCAGCGGAAAAACGGGGCATCGGGATTCCATTATGGTTTCCGTGACAAAACCCCGGCCCCGTCCGCTCGTTCCCTCAATCCTCTACGGTCACTCGGGGATTGGCACGGATTGCATCGAAGAAGGCCGCGACGTTGGCCGCTTCGTCACCATTCCACACGGCATTGCTGACAGCGAGGAAGTCCGCGCCTGCCTGGACCAATGGGCCGCAATTGGCAGGCGTGATGCCGCCGATCGCGACACAGGGCAGTTCGAAGATCGACTGCCACCACTCAAGCAGGTCCAGCCCGGCGACGTGCTTGGTCTCCTTTGTGCTCGATGGAAAGAACGCGCCGAAGGCCACGTAATCGGCACCCGCATCGCCCGCATCCATCGCCATGTGGCGACTGTCGTGGCAGGTAACACCGATCTGGGCATTCCGCCCGAGGCGGTCGCGCGCATCCTTAACGTCGCCATCGTCCTGCCCCAGATGAACCCCGTCAGCTCCGAGGCGCTTGGCCAGACTGATGGAATCGTTGATGATGAAGGCAACGTCCCGATCAGCACAGATGCGCTGCAGAGGCTCGGCAAGTGTTGCTGCGGCATGCTCGTCGATGCCCTTCACCCGGAACTGGAACGCGGCAACCGGGCCGGCGTCAAGCGCCCGTGCAAGTCTGTCAGGAAAAGTACCGCCCACGTCGAGCGGGGAGATCAGGTAGAGTTCTGAGGATAGCTTGGCCATGGCGCGCGCCTTATCGCTTCACAGGCCAAGCTGCAACGTCGGTTCCGGAACGGTTCATGCGCCAACCGCATTGTCGTCGAATGACCAAAACACTTCTTGCCCTGATCCCCGCTATCTCGCTCGCTTCATGCGCCGTGATCCCAAAGGCCGAACGCACCGACGGCTTCGCCATGATCGGCGAAACGACGCTGGTCGGCAGCGCCAAGGTTCGCCCCGACGCCCTGATCGAGGACAGCCGCTGCCCGATGAACGCTCGCTGCGTCTGGGCCGGACGCGTGATCGTCGAAGCAACGGTCATGCGCGGAGGAACCTTCGAGACCCGCAGGTTCACCTTGGGCGAGCCTTCAGACGGGCTTATGCTCGATTCGGTCGAACCGGGTCGGATGACCGATACGCAGCTTAAGCCTTCGGACTACCGCTTCCACTTCAGCGTGGCCCAATGAAAACGCCCCGCCCCGGCTGTGCCGGTGACGGGGCGGCCTTTCCGTCCTCTCAAACGGTAATGCTTACGCGGCGACGAGGGTCTTCTGCGTCGAGCCGGTGTAAATTTCGTCGATCGCGGCGCCCAGCGCTGCGTCGAATTCCGCGTCGGTCATCTGATGACGCAGGTCTTCGAGCAGGGCGCGGCTGAAGCTGGCGATGATGCCGGTGTTCTTGGCGAGTTCGACGCAAGCCTCGGGGCGCTTGTAACCACCCGAAAGCGCGACCACGCGCAGCACTTTGGGGTGCGCGACCAGCGGATCGAACGTGCAGGGCACGATCGGCAGCGAAAGCTTGAGCATGACCTGCGTGCCTTCAGGGAGCGCATCGAGGTTCTTGAGAATTTCCTCGAGCAGGATCGCGTCACACTCGGCGCGTGTCTCGCTCTTGATGTTCACTTCCGGCTCGATGATCGGCATCATGCCGTGGCTGAGCACTTGGCGGCCGACTTCGAACTGCTGAGCTACCACGGCGGCAATGCCTTCGCGGTTGGCCGAGTTGATCACCGAGCGTTCCTTGGTGCCATAGACGCCCATGGCCTTCGAACGGGTCAGCAGTTCGTCGAGCGTTGGCATCGGCTTCATCAGCTGGACACCGTTGACTTCGTCTTCCAGGCCCTTGTCGATCTTGATGAAGGGTACGACGCCCTTCTCGATCAGTGCCTGCGGAACCGGTTTGCCATCGACGGTACCGTCCATGGTGCGCTCGAACAGGATCGCGCCGATCACCTTGTCGCCATGAAAAACGTCGGAACGGATGATGCGGGCGCGCATCTCGTGGATCAGGCCGAACATTTCCTCTTCGGTGGTCCATGCATCTTCGGTCACGCCATAGCCCGCCAGCGCCTTTGGCGTCGATCCGCCCGACTGGTCGAGAGCGGCAATGAAGCCATTTCCGGAGGCCATCTTGGCGGTCATTTCGGTCGTGTTCATCAGCCCGTCCTGTTCTGGCGGAAAGCCCCGATTTCCGGCTCCGCATACCTATGCGCAAATGCGCCTTAAAAAGACGCTCAGCGTTTGAAGCGAGCGTCGGGACTGGCGCATTCCTATGCGGATACGCGCCATAAAGGAGCGCGTGCCGCAGTGCAACACGCGCTCCTCAATTTTTTACGCTTCGAGTGCGGCCACGCCGGGAAGCACCTTGCCTTCCATCCATTCAAGGAAGGCACCGCCTGCAGTCGAGACGTAGGAGAAATCGGCTGCGACACCTGCGTGGTTGAGCGCAGCTACGGTATCGCCGCCACCAGCCACGGAAACCAGCGAACCTTCCTTGGTCAGCGCAGCTGCGGTCCGAGCCAAAGCGACCGTGGCAGTATCGAACGGCTCGGTCTCGAATGCGCCCATGGGACCATTCCAGACCAGCGTGCGGCAGGTTTTGAGCGCATCGGCCAGTGCTTCGACTGCTGCCGGACCGACGTCGAGGATCATCTCGTCGGCCGCAACTTCGTGCACATTGCAGGTGCGAAGCGACGGCGGATTGGCGGCAAATTCCTTTGAAACGACGACGTCATACGGCAGGTGGACCGTGCAGCCCGCCTTGTCGGCGTTGTCGAGGATTTCCTCGGCGGTGCCGGTCAGGTCATGCTCGCACAGCGACTTGCCGACGTTCACACCGCGGGCGGCGAGGAAGGTGTTGGCCATACCGCCACCGATGATCAGATGGTCGACCTTGCTGACGAGGTGCTTGAGGACGTCGAGCTTGGTCGAGACCTTTGCTCCGCCGACAACTGCGGCCACCGGACGCTCAGGCTCACCAAGCGCCTTTTGCAGCGCCTTGAGTTCGGCCTCCATTGCGCGACCTGCATAGGCCGGCAGCACGTGGGCAAGTCCTTCTGTCGAGGCGTGGGCACGGTGAGCGGCGGAGAATGCATCATTGACGTAAATGTCACCAAGGCCGGCGAAGCGCTCGATCACCGCCGGATCGTTCTTCTCTTCGCCGCCGAAAAAGCGGGTGTTCTCGAGAACGGCGATTGCGCCGGGTGCAAGAGCCGCAACCGCAGCCTTGTCGCCTTCCCAGTCGATGTAGCTGACCGGACGGCCCAGCACATGCGAGAGCGGAGCAGCGAGCTTCTTCAGAGAGAATTCTTCGGAAGGTTGCCCCTTCGGACGGCCGAAGTGGGCAAGGACGAGGACCTTGGCACCTTTGTCCGAAAGCTCGTTGAGTGTGGCGATCGTGGCGCGCAGGCGGGTGTCGTCAGTGACGACGCCATCGGCCATCGGCACGTTGAGGTCTTCGCGCACCAGCACGGTCTTGCCGGTCAGGTCGCCGATATCGTCAAGCGTCTTGAAGCTCATTCCTCGATCCTCACTTCGTCGCCGATGGCAATCTCGCCATCGCTGATCACACGGCCGAGCACACCGCCACGCCAGTCTGGCATGAGCGCGCGTTTGAGGCCGGGGTGGATTTCATCCATGCGGTGGCATGGGTCGCATTCGCAGGTAGTCTCGATCCGCAGGCTTTTGCCGATGGCGATGACCTTGCCCGGCTCGCGCGGGAGACGGATGCCCTGCACCAGCAGGTTTGCCCGGCGCACGTGCCATGGCAAGTCATGATCCGGTGTGGGCCACAGTTCGGCGATTGCCGCTTCCCAGCTTTCGGCCTCAATCAGCGAGACCTGCCTGCATCCAGATTTACCGGGACGGATTGCCCCACGCAGATCGCCGCGAACGCCAAGTTCGCGGGTCACCGAAACGTGATCGAGCGTCTCAATGGCCCCGCGCGGCCTATCATGCCGTGCAATGCCACCGAGACGCCCGCTCATGTCAGCTTATCCTTAAAGGAACTTCGCCATCGCGCCCGCAGTGTCGAGCATGCGGTTCGAGAAGCCCCACTCGTTGTCGTACCACGAAAGCACGCGGACCAGCTTGCCTTCGAGAACGGCGGTTTCGAGGCTGTCGATGGTCGACGAGTGCGAATCATGGTTGAAGTCGATCGAGACCAGCGGCTCTTCGGTGTAGCCGAGCACGCCCTTGAGCGCGCCTTCGGCAGCAGCCTTGAGGACGCCGTTCACTTCCTCGAGAGTGGTGTCGCGCTTGGGCGTGAAGGTCAGGTCGACGACCGAGACGTTCGGGGTCGGCACGCGGATCGACGAGCCGTCGAGCTTGCCCTTGAGGTCGGGCAGAACTTCACCCACGGCAACGGCCGCACCGGTGCTTGTCGGGATCATGTTCATCGCAGCGGCGCGGGCACGACGCGGATCGCTGTGGATCTGATCGAGGATCTTCTGGTCGTTGGTGTACGAGTGGATCGTGGTCATCAGGCCACGCTCGATACCGATGGCTTCGTGCAGCACCTTGGCCATCGGCGCGAGGCAGTTGGTGGTGCAAGAGGCGTTCGACACGATCTTGTGATCGGCGGTCAGCTTGTCGTGGTTCACGCCATAGACGACCGTGAGGTCAACGTTCTTGGCAGGAGCCGAGATCAGAACGCGCTTGGCACCTGCGTCGATGTGCTTCTGGCCGCCATCGCGGTTGGTGAAGAAGCCGGTGCATTCTAGCGCGATGTCGATGCCGTTGGCGGCGTGCGGCAGGTTCGCGGGATCGCGCTCGGCCGTTACCTGGATGCGCTGGCCGTTGACGATCAGGTCATTGCCATCGACCGAGACTTCGCCCGAGAACGCACCGTGCACGCTGTCGCGCTTGAACAGCAGGGCGTTCGCCTTGGCATCAGCCAGATCGTTGATCGAAACCAGTTCGAGCCCGCAATCGGGCCGTTCGAGAATGGCGCGGGCCACATTGCGCCCGATGCGTCCGAAACCGTTGATCGCAACCTTGATCGCCATGTCAGCTTTCTCCTGTTGAATTTACGAAACCCGCGCGAGAACCTGCGGGACAATCTTTTCAGCCGTGAGGCCAAAGTGGTCGAACAGCACTTCGGCCGGAGCCGATGCGCCGAAGCTGTCGATGCCGATGGTCAGGCCATCGCCAACGTACTTCTGCCAGCCAAGCGTCACGCCAGCCTCGATCGAGACCTTGAGCGCATCGGCGGGGAGCAGGTCGGCCTTGTAAGCGGCATCCTGCTCGTCGAACAGTTCCCAGCAGGGGAAGGAAACGACGTCGGTGCCGATGCCCTTTTCCTCAAGCGCAGCGGCCGTCTTCATCGCGATCTCGACTTCCGAACCTGAAGCCAACAGCACGACCTTGCGCGCAGCAGTTGAGGAAACGAGGCGATAGGCGCCCTTTGCGCTCTTCATCTCGGCATCGAAGCGGACCGGCGGCAGGTTCTGGCGAGTCAGCGCGAGCACCGAAGGACGGTGCTTGTTCGCCAAGGCCAGCGACCAGGCCTCGGCCGTCTCGATGGCGTCGGCCGGACGGAACACCAGCAGGTTCGGGATCATGCGCAGCGACATGACATGCTCGACCGGTTGGTGGGTCGGACCGTCTTCGCCAAGGCCAATGGAATCGTGGGTGAACACGTAGATCGCCCGGACGTGCTGCAGCGCCGACATGCGCACGGCATTGCGGCAATAGTCCGAGAACACCAGGAACGTGCCGCCGTAGGGAATGATCCCGCCGTGCAGCGCCATACCATTCATCGCAGCGGCCATGCCGAATTCGCGGATGCCGTAATAGACGTAGCGCCCGTCGTAGCTTTCCGGCGTAAACGGCGCGGTCGACTTGGTCTTGGTGTTGTTCGAGCCGGTCAAGTCAGCCGAACCGCCAACCATTTCCGGCACATTCGCGGTGAAGGCTTCGAGCGCCATTTCGCTCGACTTGCGCGTGGCGACTTTGGGCGGATTGGCGATCAGCGACTGTACGTAGGCGTCAAAGCCGGTCTCAGCCGGGAGATCACCCGCCATGCGGCGAGCAAGTTCTGCGGCCTGCGGGTTCGCGGCGGCGCGGGCTTCCCACTCAGCGCGAGCGGCCTTGCCCAGTTCAGCCGACGAGCGCCAGTTGGCGAGAATGTCTGCCGGAAGCTCGAACGGAGCCGAGGTCCAGCCAAGGTATTCGCGCGCGGCAGCGATTTCGTCGGCACCCAGCGGCGCGCCGTGGACGTTGTGCCCGCCCTGCTTGTTGGGCGCGCCCTTGCCGATGATCGTGCGGCAGGCGACCAGCGAAGGGCGAGGATCGGCCTGCGCTTCCGACAGTGCGCGCGCGATGTCGGCGAAGTCGTGCCCGTCGCAGGAGGCGACGTGCCAACCCGAGGCTGCGTAGCGACCGAGAATGTCTTCAGTGGTCGAAAGCGAAGTGTCGCCATCGATGGTGATCTTGTTGTCGTCCCACAGCACGTTCAAGCGGCCGAGCTTCAGCGTGCCGGCAAGGCCCGCCGCTTCGTGGTTGATGCCTTCCATCAGGCAGCCGTCACCGGCGATTACCCAGGTGTTGTGATCGACCAGTTCGCTGCCGAACTGCGCGTTGAGATGGCGTTCGGCCATCGCGAAGCCCACGGCCATGGCAAGGCCTTGCCCGAGAGGACCGGTGGTCAGCTCAACGCCGGGGATGAGGAAGTTCTCCGGGTGCCCGGCGCAGACACTGTTCAGCTGACGGAAGTTGCGGATGTCCTCCATCGTCGGGCTTTCGTACCCCGTCAGGTGGAGCAGCGCATAGATCAGCATCGAGCCGTGACCGGCCGAGAGGATGAAGCGGTCACGGTCGGACCAGTTAGGTGCCGCAGGATCGTGCTTCAGGAACTGGGTCCACAGCACGGTCGCCACGTCGGCCATGCCCATGGGCATGCCGGGGTGACCGGAATTGGCTGCCTGAACCGCGTCCATGGCAAGCGCACGGATCGCGTTGGCCATGGGAGCCAGCGCGGTTGAATCGCGTGTCATGCTGAAAAAAGCCCTTCCCTGCGTGCGGCCGAACGGCGTTGACCGCATGAATCCGGTGATTCGGAGCGGGGCCTCTTTGGTCACCATAGGGCCAAGGGTCAAGGCTGCGGGGGGCGCTTCTTTGCTGCAGACGCACAAGTCCCGGTTTTGGCCAGCAGTTTCCGCGACCTTTCCTGCCAGACTGTTGCGCACGAGCGGCAATGTGGTAGCGTGCCCGACCATGGCGACGGAAGCACTGGACGCCGCGCTGGACAGGCTTGAGCAGGCGCTCGTGCAAGTCGAGAACGCGGTTGCACAACAGGGAACGCGGGGCGACGCGGGAGGAGAGGAGCTGGCGCTTCTCAAGGTCCGCCATCGCAGACTCAAGGATACTGTAGCGCAGGAATTGCGACAGCTTGATCTTCTGCTGGCAGGCCTGCCCAAATGAGCAATGTCAGCCTTCCGATCGGTGGACGTCTTTTCGGCGTATCATGCGCCGATGGCGAGGAAGAGCATATCGAGATGCTCGGCCGCATGATCGACGAGCGCGCCCGCAAGATTGGCGGCGGACAGAATGAGCCGCGCATGCTGCTTTTTGCCGCGCTGATGCTGGCTGATGAGCTTCACGAGGCGCACAAGCAGGCACCTGCTCCGTCCCCTGCCCCTGCTCCGGCGGCTGCCCCCGTCGAAGTCATCGCAGACCCTGAGACCGAGAGGCGCCTCGTCGATCGCGTGCTCCAACTGGCCGAGCGTATTGAAAAACTTGCCGGTGCCCTTGAGCAAGGGCCTGTGAGCGCTTAACTAAGCAGTGACGGGATCTGCCCGGCACGAGCCGCATGAACATCCCTGAGGCTATAAGCAATCCAAGGGGGCTGCCCCTGCATGGGACCCTGGTCCTGAGTAAGCGGTCCCCACCTGACGTCGAGGCGTCAGAGGATTTTCCGAGCTAACGACCCATGGTGGGCCCGTCACCCCCCTCTAATACTGATCCGGAGCACCCCGTGGAAGCCAAGACCGCGCTGCGCGAGCAACTCAGGGCGCAGCGCAATGCCCATGTGGCGTCGCTTGATCCGCGCGTGAAAGCCCTGATGTTTCGCCGGCCGCCCTCGCCTGTGCTGGCAATGGTACCGGCAGGTGCAACAATCGGTCTCTATCTCGCCGGTCCCGCCGAAGCCCCTGCTACTGCCTACGCGCAAGTGCTCCACGAAGCCGGGCACAAGGTTGCATTGCCATGGTTTGCAGATCGTACATCACCGATGATGTTCCGCGAATGGGCCTCGCCGTGGGTTGACGAATTGCTTGAACCCGGTCCGTGGAAAGGGATCGTACAGCCTGCCAGCGACGCTGCCGAAGTCGTCCCCGAGGTGCTGTTCGTGCCACTCGTTGGCTTCAGCGCAGATGGCGGACGGTTGGGCCAAGGCGGCGGGCACTATGATCGCTGGCTTGAAGCGAATCCGGCAACGCTGCCCATTGGGCTCGCATGGGATTGCCAGCGGGTCGACGACCTGCCCCGCGAGCCGCATGACGTTCCGCTCCACGCCGTGGTAACGCCAACACGAATCTACGGCCCATGGGAGCGTGACGCGTGAATCAGGATTACAAGCCGACCTGGCGCAAACCCGTAGGAATCCTCGGCCTCGTCGCCGCCCTCACGATATATGCCCTTGGCGTAGCCGCACTGTCGGACGTGATCGGGACGTGGCACGTGCTGCTGCAGACACTCGCCTACATCGTGCTTGGCACCGTGTGGCTGTTACCGCTGCGGCGGTTTCTTATCTGGATGGAAACCGGACGCTGGGGCTGAAACGGGGCGCTTAAGCCCCGCCGCATTCTAACCGCTACTGCTGTTGGAAATTCCCAAGGTGGCGCGAGTGACGGGACTTGAACCCGCGACCCTCGGCGTGACAGGCCGATACTCTAACCAACTGAGCTACACCCGCGTACCCCTTGGGAGCCGCGCCTCTATGGCAGGTCTGGCGGTGTGTCAACGGGCTTGAAAGCGGGAATTTTTCCACAGCTTGGCACCCGGCAGATAGGCAAAGAAAAAGGCGCCCGAAGGCGCCTTTATCATCTTCCCAATGGCGCGAGTGACGGGACTTGAACCCGCGACCCTCGGCGTGACAGGCCGATACTCTAACCAACTGAGCTACACCCGCTCACCCTTGGGAGCGCCGCCTCTATGGCAGAGTTTGCAGGCTGTCAACGCTCTTTGAACGTCATTTTCTGCCTGCCTGCATTTTCCTTTTGCCGACCAAATGTCGCTCAGCATTTCTGGTACTTCCAGTTGCGGCTCTTGCCCTCGCCGATCCATTCCACCGCCTGCGCAACGCGGTTGCCGCGTGTAACTTCGGTCTTCGCCTCGCCGATCCATTCGATGTACTCGCGGCGCTGGCCGGGTGGCATCGCTGCAAAGCGCTCACCCAAGGCAGCAGCTTCAAGGGCAGCCCGAAACGCGTCCGGCATTTCAGGAACGGGCTTTATCGCCGCCCGAGGCCTGGCAGTCTTTGGCGCGCAAAGACGCGCAACCGCAGCCTTCAGCCTCTCGGCCACGATTCCCTCGTCGGGGAACTCGTCAAGTGACGCGATCTTGCGGAATGGTCCGGTGCCGCCCGGCTGCTCATCGTGATGGAAAAACACCGAAACATGCGCCTTGAACGCAGCCATGCCTGCTAGGTTCTTACCACCAAGCGTAAAGTGCGGCATGCCCCACTTGATCGCTTCGACGCACTCGGGAACCTCCCGGTGCACCAGCGCGCGAAATCGCTCGAGGATCGGCCGCGCAAATGCGCCCGCCTTCGCAATGTGATCATCAATGCGCGGATCAGTTGTCGGCATGGCCACCTCCGATCCGCAGATCTACCACATCAATCGGTCAGCAGCAGCACCGGCGTTTCGATCAACTTCCTGATAGCCTGGACGCAGCTGGCCGCATCGTGCCCATCAACCACCCGGTGGTCGCAGCTCATCGAGATGTTCATCAGCTTGCGCTTCTCGATCCGCTCGCCACCCATGCCGTCCGGCACGAACATCGGGCGCTCGATGATACGGTTGGGGCCGATGATGGCGACTTCGGGGCGATTGATCACCGGCGTCGTCGCCACGCCGCCCAGGGGGCCGAGCGAGGTAATGGTCAGCGTCGAACCAGAAAGCTCTTCCGACTTTGCGCTGCCGCTGCGCGCCGCCTCAGCAAGGCGCACAATTTCGCGCGCAAGTTGCCACAGGTTGAGGCTCTGTGCGTTGCGGATCACCGGAACCATCAGCCCCGCGGGCGTCTGCGCCGCCATGCCAAGATGCACCGCACCATAGCGGGTGACCACGCCCGCCTCGTCATCATAACGCGCGTTGATCATCGGGAATTGCGGCAGTGTGCGGCAGATCGCGGTGATCAGCAGAGGCAACAAGGTAAGCTTCGGCTTGTCCCCCCGATTGGCGTTCAACTGCTCGCGCATGGCTTCGAGCGCCGTCACATCGCATTCCTCGACATAGGAGAAATGCGGAATGTGTCGTTTGGATGCCGCCATGTTCTCGGCAATGCGGCGGCGCATGCCGATGACCTTGATCACCTCGTCGCCACGCTCGACGCCTGCAGAGCGGTATCCGCCCATGGCGTTATAGGCGAGGAATTGATCGAGATCGGCGTGGCGTATGCGGCCTTCCTCGGACGGTCGCACTTCGGACAGGTCAATGCCCAGATCGCGCGCGCGCTTGCGGACGGCGGGGCTGGCAAGGACCTTGGCTCCGGCGTCACGCGTAACTGACTGCGCGAACGGCCTCGCTGGGACTGGCTTGGGCGTCGGCGCGGGCGGAGGCGGCGGAGGCGGCGCTGCAGCCTCTACCCTCTCCACATCTGCCGCGTCGGGCGTTTCTACCTCGATCCGCTCTTCCACGACTTTAGCCGTCGGAGCAGGAGAGGTGGACTGTGAATGCGCAGGCGCCTCTGCCTCCCCTTCCCCGTCCGTCTCAATCACGACAAGTGCAGAGCCGATCGCAACCACGTCGCCGACCTCTCCGGCGATCGAGACGATCCTGCCCGAAACCGGGCTTTCCATCTCGACGGTCGCCTTGTCGGTCATCATGTCGGCCAAGCGGCCGTCTTCCTCGACCATGTCGCCGACAGCCACGTGCCAGGCGACGATCTCGGCCTCTGCGATGCCTTCGCCGATATCGGGCAGGCGGAATGTGTAGGTTCCCATGGCTTCAGGCTTTCGTCAGACGGTCGATGGCCTCGCCGATGCGGACGGGGCCTGGGAAATAGGCCCATTCGAGGCTGTGGGGATAAGGCGTGTCGAACCCGGTCACGCGCTCGATCGGGGCTTCGAGGTGGTAAAAGCAGCGCTCCTGCACCAGCGCGGAAAGCTCCGCACCGAATCCGCAGGTGCGCGTCGCTTCATGGACGATCAGGCATTTACCGGTCTTTTCCACCGACTTCTCCACAGTCTCGATGTCCAACGGCACGAGCGTGCGCAAGTCGATGATCTCGGCATCCACGCCCTTCTCTGCACAGACCGCAGCAGCAACGTGAACCATCGTGCCATAGGCGAGCACTGTGAAGGCATTGCCCGGCCGCACGATGCGCGCCTTGCCTAACGGAATGGAATAGTACCCTTCCGGCACAACGCTGTCGGCATGCTTGGCCCAAGGTTCGACCGGCTTGTCATAGTAGCCGTTGAACGGGCCGTTGTAGATGCGCTTGGGTTCGAAGAAGATGACCGGGTCATTGTCCTCGATGGCCGCGATCAACAGACCCTTGGCATCATGCGGAGTGGACGGAATCACGGTCTTGATGCCCGAGACATGGGTGAACAGCGCTTCCGGGCTCTGGCTGTGTGTCTGCCCGCCGAAGATGCCGCCACCGAAGGGGGAGCGCACCGTCATCGGCGCGATGAACTCGCCCGCCGAGCGATAACGCAACCGCGCCGCTTCCGACACAAGCTGATCAAGCCCGGGATAGATATAATCGGCAAACTGGATCTCGGGCACCGGACGCAGGCCATAGGCGCCCATCCCTACTGCCACGCCGATGATCCCGCACTCGCTGATCGGCGTGTCGAACACGCGGGTCTTGCCATGCTTCTTTTGCAGGCCAGCAGTGGCACGGAAAACCCCGCCGAAATAGCCGACATCCTCGCCCATGACGACAACATTGGGATCGCGCTCCATCATGATGTCGAGCGCATCGTTGATCGCCTCGATCATGTTGAGGCGGCGGGTCGGAGCCTCGGCGAGACTGACCGGTGATTCTTCGTAGGTCATGCTTCCTTCCACGCTTCCGACCACTCTGGCCATTTCACGCGACGCTCATGGATCGCCTGCTCGCTCTGTTCCTTGAGATGCCAGGGCAGTTCCTCGAACACGTCCTCGAACATGGTGTGGAAGGGGTGGTGCAGACCGTGGCCCAGGATGCCGTTTTTCTCGGCCTCCTTGGTCGCCGCCTTGACCTGCTCCATCAGTTCGCGGTCCATCGCGGCGTGCTGCTCTTCGGACCACTCGCCAAGCACGATCAGATGATGCTTGAGGCGATTGATCGGATCCCCGAGCGGCCATTCCTCACGCTCGTGCGCCGAGCGATATTGGCCGGGATCGTCCGAGGTCGAATGACCCTCGGCGCGATAGGTGAAGTGCTCGATCAGCGTCGGCCCCGCGTTCGAGCGGGCACGGTCAGCCGCCCATTTCGTCGCGGCATAGACCGCGAGCGGATCGTTCCCGTCCACCCGCAGCCCCGCCATGCCATACCCGATAGCTCGCGCGGCAAAGGTCGTGCGCTCGGCCCCCGCGAAACCCGAAAAGCTCGAAATCGCCCACTGGTTGTTGACGACGTTGAAGATGACCGGTGCGTTATAGACGGTCGCAAAGGTCATCGCGGAGTGAAAGTCGCCCTCGGCCGTGGATCCTTCACCAATCCACGTGGCAGCGATCCGGGTGTCCCCCTTGATCGCGCTTGCCATGGCCCAGCCCACGGCTTGCGGATACTGCGTCGCAAGGTTTCCGCTGATCGTGAAGAACGATGCTTCGCGCGCGGAGTACATGATCGGCAACTGGCGGCCCTTCAGCTTGTCCGCGCGGTTCGAATAGATCTGGTTGATCATTTCGACGATCGGATAGCCACGCGCAATCAGAATCCCCTGCTGGCGATAGCTTGGGAAGACCATATCGTCGTCCGCCAGCGCCATCGCCGGTGCGACCGAAGTGGCTTCCTCACCCGTGCACTTCATATAGAAGCTGGTCTTGCCCTGCCGCTGCCCGCGATACATCCGGTCGTCAAACGCACGGGTCAGCGCCATCGTGCGGAGCATGCGGCGCAGTGTCTCGGCATCCAGCTTCGGATCCCACGGCCCGACCGCACGATGATCCTCACCCAGCACACGCACCAGATCGAAGCACAACGCCTGTGTTTCTGAAGCCGCGCACTGCTCGTCAGGTCGGGGCTGAGCGCCAGCGGGAGGGATGACCAGATGAGAGTAATCCACCTCGTCTCCGGGGCGGAACTTCGGTTCCGGCACGTGGAGCGAGAGCGGCGGCAAGTTGCCGCGCGCACCACCGTTCGTTCCGCCGCTCATCCTGTGAACGCCTGCATTTTCGACTCTCCCGCATCGAATCGCGCTTTGCACTTGCAAAAGCGCGATAGATGCAAAGTTATAGACGTGTGTTATTTTATTTCACACGCCTTTTCGAGTCAATCGCGAGGTCAGACCGCTACAGGGGCAGAAAGATGGCCCTGCGGCGCATATCCGGACACCTCGAAATCCTCGATCCGGTATCCAAAGATCGTATCGGGTCGGCGCACAATGGCAAGGCGTGGATCGCCCTCCGGTTCCCGCGCCAACTGAGCTTCGACGAGCTCTGCATGGTTGAGATAGAGATGTGTATCACCGCCCATCCACACCAGCTCGCCCGGCTCTAGATCGCACTGCTGCGCTAGCAGGCGCAGGAACAGCGCCGCTCCCCACAGGTTGAACGGCAAACCCAATGCCACGTCGCAGCTGCGCTGGTAAAGCATCCCGTTGAGGCGGTTGCCGGTCACATGAAACTGGTAGGTCTTATGGCAGGGCGGCAAGGCCATCTGGTCAAGCTCGGCCACATTCCAACCTTCCACGATATGGCGGCGGCTGCCGGGATTGTGACGCAGCGAATGCACGAGATCGGCAACCTGGTTCACGCCCTGTGGACGCTGCCGGAACAGCCCCTCGCCCGCCGGTTCGTAAACCGGCCAGTCAACCCACTGTTTGCCATAGACCGGCCCAAGGTCGCCCCATTCGCGCGCAAAAGCTGCATCGGCGACGATCCGAGCAGAGAAGTCGGCCCGAGAAATGCTATCACCAGTCGCCTTGCGATAGCGGTCTAGCGGCCAGTCGGTCCAGATCTCTACCCCTTGCGCGCAGAGTTCACGGATGTTGGTATCGCCGGTAAGAAACCACAGAAACTCCCGGGTCGCGGTCTTCCAGTAGACGCGTTTTGTCGTCAGCAATGGCATCCGCCCGTCGGACAGATCGAAGCGCAACTGCGCGCCGAACACCGAGCGCGTGCCGACGCCCGTGCGATCGACGCGCTCGTCTCCGCTCTCCCAGATCTCGCGCATGAGATCGAGGTACTGCCACTCATAGTGACGGGCGGAATCGGCGCGTTTCAACATGGTTCTGCTTCTATCGCCCCGCACTCGCCGGAGCAAAAGCCCACGGCTTAAAAAACTTGTTCCTACCCGCTTGCCAGCCCCGGATGTGCCCCGTATAGGGCGCGCCTGCCTTGCAGCCGGGTAACCGGTTTGCAGATCGGTCGGGGAATAGCTCAGCCTGGTAGAGCACTGTCTTCGGGAGGCAGGGGCCGGAGGTTCGAATCCTCTTTCCCCGACCACTTCATCCTTCGAGATGACTAAAAGGGCGGCCTTCGGGCCGCTCTTTTCGCTTGGCCAGCCCTCATCGCCTCGTCGCAGCTACGGCACAAGTCCTTCAATTCGCCCACATTTCCGCGTCGCAGGATCGCAAAGCGGGTTTCCGATCGGAACAACTGCGCCGAAATTGGCGATGTTATTCCGACAACTGGACAGGAAATCCCTAGTGAAAATCCGCAATATCACCGCAGCCCTTCTCGTCGCATCCATTCCCCCAGCCACTGCCGCAAGCGCACAAGAAGCAGCCGCAGGAACCGAAACGACTGCAACCGCAGAGTCACCCGCAACTGCAGCCACGCCCACTGTCGGCGCTACTGTTTATGACGTGAACGGCGCTGAAGTCGGCAAGATCAAGAGCGTCAATGCACCCAACTTCGTCATCGATACCGGCAAGAACTCGGCCACTCTCGCTCTGACCGCGTTGGGTTCGGGTCCCAAGGGTCCGGTTCTGGGCATGACCAAGGTAGAGCTTGATGCCGCAGCCGAAAAGGCAAAGGCCAACGCCAAGGCTGAGCTTGAAGCCGCAATCGTTGCCGATGCCCCGGTCTATGCATCCGATGGCACGACCCAGCTTGGCAAGGTCACCGAAGTGACTGCCACCGATTTCGTGCTCGATGCCGGCACCATGCGGGTCAAGCTTCCCAAAACCTCGGTCGCCAAGGGCGCTTCGGGGCTGATGATCGGCATGACTGCGCAGGCATTTTCCGATGCCACGAAGAGCGCTGGCAAGAGCGCTGACGCGGCAGCGACCAAGCCTGCAGGCAAGTAACAAAAGCTCAGGGAGCGGGCGGCGCGTTTACCCCTTTTTCGCGTCGCCCCAACCCGTCACGCTATCCCCCTCGCAACAGCTGGACGCCCCAGTCGCGCTCAAACAGATAGAGCAGCACACGCGCCGCTTCCCCGCGAGGCGAAGCCAAACCGCCATCGCGCTCCATAAGCAATCGTGCGTCATCATGCGCCAGGGGCAAAAGCCGCGCGATCTGCTCGAAATCGGCAACCTTGAACGGCGTATCACCCGATTGCCGAGTACCGAGCAGCTCGCCGCCGCCGCGCAGCCGCAAGTCCTCCTCCGCCAGTCTGAAGCCGTCCTGCGTTTCGCGCATCAGCGCCAGACGCTCGCGCCCCGTCTCTGACAGCGCCTCACCGCGCAGCAATAGGCAGGTCGACTGCTGGCTTCCGCGCCCTACGCGTCCGCGCAACTGGTGCAACTGAGCAAGGCCAAAGCGTTCGGCCTGCTCGATCACCATCAACGTGGCGTTCGGCACGTCCACGCCCACTTCGATTACCGTAGTCGCCACCAGCAATTGCGCCTCGCCCCGCGCAAAGCGTTCCATCGCTGCGTCCTTGATCTCGGGACGCAACTGGCCGTGGACCATGACGACTGTATCGCCGAACCTCTCCTTCAGCGCAGCATAGCGCGCTTCGGCAGCCGCAATGTCTTCGGTCTCGAGCTCGCGCACCATCGGGCACACCCAGTATGCCTGCGCGCCCTTGGCGATGTGCCGCGCAACACCCTCGACCACATCGGCGATCCGCTCGGTCGAAATCACCCGCGTGTCGATGGCCTGCCTGCCCGGCGGCATCTCGTCGAGCCGCGAGACATCCATCTCGCCATATTGCGCGAGGGTCAGCGTGCGCGGGATCGGCGTTGCGGTCATCGCCAGACAGTGAGGGGTGCGCTTGGCTTTCTGGGTCAGCATCAGCCGCTGGCCGACGCCGAAGCGATGCTGCTCGTCGATCACCACCAGCGCCAGATTGCGATAGGCGACGGCATCCTGAAAGATGGCATGGGTGCCGACGCAGATGTCGATGCTGCCATCGAGCAGCCCCATCAGGATCGATTCACGCGCCTTGCCCTTGTCACGCCCGGTCAGCAGCGTGATGTTCACGCCAGTCCCTGCAGCCATTCGAGTAAGCGTCTCGGCATGCTGCCTCGCAAGGATTTCGGTCGGCGCCAACAAGGCAGCCTGTCCGCCCGCTTCGACCGCGATCAGCATGGCGTTCAGCGCCACAGCCGTCTTGCCCGAACCGACATCGCCCTGCAGCAGCCGCAGCATCGGAGCCCCTTGCGCCACGTCGCTTTCGATCTCTGCAATCGAGCGCTTCTGCGCGCCGGTCAGTTCAAACGGCAGCTTGAGCTTGGCGCGCAGGCGCCCGTCACCATGCAGCGGGGTGCCCTTCTTGGCACGGTTGCTTTCGCGCACCAGCATCAGGGCGAGGCTGTTGGCGAGCAGTTCGTCATAGGCGAGGCGATCCTTCGCCGCCTTGTTCTCCACCTTGTGTGCGGCGGGCAGTGCCTCATGCCAGGCCGGCCAATCCATCTTCGCCAGCAGCCCCGGCTCGATCCATTCCGGCAGCATCGGCAGATGCGCCAACGCCTGCCCCACCAGCGCCTGCACCCGACCCTGCGTCAACCCTTCCGAAAGCGGATAGACCGGCTCGTTCAACTGGCCGAGCATGCCGGCGCTGTCTTCGCTGACATGGTCAGGATGAACGATCTGCCAGGTCTGCCCGAACTGGTCGAGCCGGCCCGCCACCCAGCGCTTCTCGCCCAGCGGCAGCTGCTTCTTGGCCGTATATGCGGCGCGCCCGAAGAAGGTCAGCGCCACATAGTTGCCCGCAGCATCCTCGGCCATGACACGAAATGGCCCGCGCCCCGCCGCCTGCCGATAATCGCGCGGTGTCAGTGGCAGCACGATTTGCTCCCCCAGCCCCGCTTCGTCGAGGTTCGCCACTGCCCTTCGCAGAACCCAGCGGTCCGGCAGGTGATAGGCAATATCGCGCACCCGCGTCAGACCCAGCTTGTCCAGCGGCCGCGCAAGACCGGGGCCCACGCCCTTCAGGCTGGAGCTTTCGGCAAACAGGGGATTGAGCAGATCGGGACGCATCGTGGAACGGACATAGGCCGCAACCGTTACATTCGCCAATGCCGCACATGGCGAAATTCACGGGCATTTTTGATCCAACGCATGGTTGTGCGGCCCTTCAGGTGCTTGGGTCATCTGCGACAACAACGAGAACAGGAGCCCAACCGATGCTGATCCCCCACGCAGCCGTGATTGCCATTGTAGATGGCAAGGCATGGGAGCTTTACCGCAATGCCGGAACGGAGGCCGCGCCCGAACTCGTGAGCCTCGAAACGCCCGAACTGGTCGAGCAGAACCACAGCAGCGGCGGAAGCCACGCTTCACCTCACCAACAGAACGAAGCCGCGCACTGCGCCGCCGTGGCCGACTGGCTGAACCGGCAGGTGCAGGGGCACAAGATCGAACATCTCGTGCTGATCGCCCCGCCCCGGGCTTTGGGCGATTTGCGTCACCAGTTTGGCAAGGCAACGCAACACGCCTTGATCAAGGAACTGGCCAAGGATCTGATCGGTCGCCAACCGGACGATATTCTCGCCGCGCTGCGAGGATGATCCAACCGAGGTAGCTTTCCGGCGCAGGGGGAAGGACCGCGCCGGGATGCCCTTTGGCCTAGGCCCTACGGCCCTTGTTTCGCTCGCGCGTTCGGCCTAACGGCAAGCCATGACCGAGCCTGCCGCCACGCCGCCCGAAAGCCTTCGCCGCATCCACTTCCGCGCCTGGCACCGTGGTACGCGCGAGGCGGACTACATGATCGGCTGCTATTTCGATCGCTACCACGCCTCGTGGACGCCCGAGCAGGTCGCATGGTTCGAAGATCTGATCGAGGAAGACGACGTCGAGATCATGGCCTGGGCGCTCGGCACCCAGCCCGTGCCCGAGAAGTACGCGGGCCCGATGATGGACGCCATGCGCAAGCTGGACTACGTCGAGATCCCGCGCTGATTTCGCGTCTCGCGCGTTAGACCCGCCATGTCAGACCTCGCCCGGATCCTCTCGGCAAAGACGCCGCTCACGCTTTCGTCCGTTGCGCGCGGCGCGCAGCCGCTCGTGCTGGCTGACCTCGCCCGCGCCGCCAAGGGCCGTGCCGTGTTCATCGCGCCTGATGAAGCAGCGATGCGCGCGATTGCCGATAGCGCCGCGTTCTTCGCGCCGGACCTTGAGGTCATCGACTTCCCCGCGTGGGACTGCCTGCCGTTCGACCGCGCCTCACCCGCGCTTTCCGTCAGCGCCCGCCGTCTCGCCGCCTTGCAAAAGCTGCAGCACAAGCGATCCGGCCCGCAGCTGCTCGTCACCACGATCAACGCCGCGCTCCAGCGAGTGCTCACCCCTTTCCGCCTCCGCGAATCCACCCGCCTGCTAACGCCGGGTGCTGAAATCGGCCGCGAAAGCCTGATCGCGCTCCTGCAGCGCCAAGGCTATTCGCGCACCGATACCGTCGTCGACGCAGGCGAATACGCGGTGCGCGGCTCGGTCTTCGACATCTTCCCGTCTGGCCTTGACCATGGCCTAAGGCTCGATTTCTTCGGCGACGAGCTCGAAACCCTGCGCCTGTTCGATCCGAACACGCAGCGCTCGGTCCAGCCCGTCGAAACGCACCTCCTGCTCCCCGCCAGCGAAGCCCTGCTCGATGAAGACAGCATCAAGCGCTTCCGCAGCCGCTACCGCGAACTGTTTGGCGCCAACGCCACCGGCGACCCGCTCTATCAGGCGATCACCGACGGCCGCCGCCTTGCCGGCATGGAGCACTGGCTCCCGCTGTTCGAAGACCGCCTCGTCACCCTGTTCGACCATCTGGGCGAAGGCGATCTCGTCCTGATTGACACGACCGCGATCAAGGCAGCCGAACAGCGCGTTGCCGACATTTCCGACTACCACCAGTCGCGTCTCGACAGCTCGTCCAAGGCCCCCGGCAGCTATCGCCCCCTGTCAGAAACCGCGCTCTACCTCTCGCGCGACGAACTGGACCGCGCGCTGGCAGGCTGGCCCGTCCACCGCACCACGCTGTTTGCCGAGCCAGAGTCCAGGCAGGTCGTCGATTTCGGCTTCGCCTCCAGCCACGATTTCACGCCCGAACGCGCCGCCGCCACCTCTGGCGGCACCAACATTTACGAAGCGGCCGCCAAGTACATCTCGGCCCTCGGCGTTCGCGGCAAGAAGCCGATCATCGCGGCTTATACCACCGGTTCGCGCTCACGCCTCGCCTCGTTGCTGGCTGAGGCGGGCAAGTTTACCCCACAGATGGCCGAAACCTGGCAGGAAGCGCTAGGCCTCGCCGCCAGCGGTAAGCCCGCCGCCGTGGTCCTGCCGCTCGAACAGGGCTTTGCCAGCGACGATCTGGAACTGCTGACCGAGCAGGACATCCTCGGTGACCGCCTCGTCCGCCGCAAGAAGAAGCGCAAGGACGCCGACGCCTTCCTGGCCGAGCTGTCCGCCCTCACCCCCGGCGATCTCGTCGTCCACATGGACCACGGCATTGGTCGCTATCTTGGCCTCGAAGCCATCGGCGTCGGCGATTCCCCTCACGATTGCGTCCAGCTTGAATACTCCGGCGGCGACAAGCTCTACATCCCCGTCGAGAACCTCGATGTCCTCTCGCGCTACGGCTCTGACGCCGATGGCGTTGCGCTCGACAAGCTTGGCGGCGAGGCATGGCAGCGCCGCAAGGCGCGGATGCGCGAGCGCATTCTTGAAATGGCCGGCCAGCTCATGGCCACCGCCGCCCACCGCGCGCTGCGGCAGGGCGAAATCCTCCCTGTCGATCCCGCCAGCTACGGCCCCTTTGTCGATCGCTTCCCGTGGGAGGAAACCGAGGATCAGGAACGCGCCATCGGCGATGTCCTGTCCGACATGGTCGAAGGCAAGCCGATGGACCGCCTCGTCTGCGGCGACGTCGGCTTCGGCAAGACCGAAGTCGCTCTTCGTGCCGCCTTCGTCGCGGCCATGCAGGGCGTTCAGGTGGCCGTCATCGCGCCGACCACGCTACTCGCGCGCCAGCACTACTCGAATTTCGTCGAGCGCTTCAACGGCTTCCCGCTCCAGATCGGCCGCCTCTCGCGCCTCGTACCTGCCAAGGAATCAGCGGAAACCAAGGCCGGCCTCGCCGCTGGCACGATCGACATTGTCGTCGGCACCCACGCGCTGCTCGCCAAGTCGGTAGAATTCAAGCGCCTCGGCCTCGTCATCGTCGATGAGGAACAGCGCTTCGGCGTCACCCACAAGGAGAAGCTGAAGGAACTGAAGGCGGACGTCCACGTCCTCACTCTCACCGCCACGCCGATCCCGCGCACACTGCAGATGGCCATGTCAGGCCTGCGCGAGCTGTCCACGATCCAGACCCCGCCGGTCGACCGCCTCGCCACCCGCACTTACGTGATGCCATGGGACGACATGGTGATGCGCGAGGCGCTGCTGCGCGAACACCAGCGCGGGGGGCAGAGCTTCATCGTCGTACCGCGCATCGCCGACATGCCGGAACTGGAAGAGTGGCTGCGGCTGAACGTCCCAGAAGTCCGCTTCGTCACAGCGCACGGCCAGATGATCCCGACCGAGGTCGAGGACCGCATGGGCGCGTTCTACGAAAAGAAGTACGAAGTCCTGCTGTCGACCACGATCATCGAAAGCGGCATCGACATTCCCTCGGCCAACACCATCGTCATCCACCGCGCCGACCGCTTCGGCCTTGCCCAGCTCTACCAGCTGCGCGGTCGCGTCGGCCGCGCCAAGATCCGCGCCTACGCCTACCTCACCTATCCCGAGACGATGGCCCTGTCCGAAGTTGCGGAAAAGCGCCTCAAGGTGCTCGGCGATCTCGACAGCCTCGGCGCAGGCTTCCAGCTGGCCAGCCACGATCTCGACATTCGTGGCGCAGGCAACCTGCTCGGCGACGAACAGTCGGGCCATATCAAGGAAGTCGGCTTCGAACTCTACCAGTCCATGCTGGAAGACGCGATCCTTGCCGCCAAGGCGGGCGACATCGGCCTTGCGCGTGAACGCGAGGCGCTGAGCCCGCAGATCACGCTCGACGCGCCGATCATGATCCCCGAGGACTACGTACCCGATCTCGCCGTGCGCATGGCGCTATACCGCCGCATGAACGATGCCGAAGGTCCGGACGCGGTCGAGGCTCTGGCCGCCGAAATGATCGACCGGTTCGGTCCGCTCCCCGGCCCGACCCAGAACCTGCTGCGCCTGATCGAGGTCAAGCGGCAGGCCATAGCCGCCAACATCGCCAAGATCGACGTCGGCCCCAAGGGCGCGCTGGTGAGCTTCCACAAGGACACGTTCCCCGATCCCATGGGCCTGATCGGCTACGTCGAGCGCCTCAACGGCGTCGCCAAGCTGCGTCCCGACAACAAGCTGGTCATCACCCGCGCGTGGGGCACGGCAGAAGGTCGCCTCAACGGTCTGGTCCAGCTGACCAAGGGTCTTTCGGCAATCGCGAGGCGGGCGAAGAAGGTGGCTTAGGCCGTCTGCTCAGTCGGATCAGATCAGCGCAGTGATCTCGTCCGCGCCAACCGGCCCGGATCGCAGAAACCCCTGAAAGGTATCGCACCCTTCCTCGACGAGCACCGCAAGCTGGCTCTCGCGTTCTACACCCTCGCACACCAGCTTGAGCCCGAGCGCACGCGCCATGGCGACAATGGCGGTAAAGATCGCCCGGTCCCGCGCATCGCTGTCCACATCACGCACCAGCGAGGCATCGAGCTTGATCGTATCGAGCGGCAAGGCCTTCAGCGTGCGGAAGTTCGCATATCCCGTACCGAAATCATCGAGTGCTATTCTCACGCCAAGACTGGCAAGTTCAGCCAAAGCCTCGGACGAGCGCGCGAAATCGGCCACGAGTGCGTGCTCGGTCACCTCAAGCGTCAAGCGCGCAGGCGCGAAACCGATCGACCTAAGCAGTTCCGAGAAGTCTGCAGAGAAACTGTCATCGGCCAGATCTTCCGCGGTAACATTCAGCGAAACGGCAAGCCCTTCCGGCCAAGCCGCCGCAATGGCCAGCGCCTTTCTGGCAATATGGCGCGATAACTGCGCGACGTGATCGCCACGCTCGGCTATTGCGAACAGCGTCTCCGCGCCCATCCGGCCCAGCTGGGGATGATCCCACCGCGCCAGGGCCTCAACGCCTGCAAGCGATCCATCTGCGACGGCATATTGCGGTTGAAACACCAGACCGATCTCATCCCGCGCCATCGCTCCGATCAAGTCCGCCTCAAGCCGCGCAGCACTGCGCCCCCGAGCACGGTGCGATCCGTCCGCCCAAAGGAGACGCCGCCCGGCCTGCTGCTGCAGCGAGCCCAGCGCCTGATCCAAACGATCGATCAACGCCGCCCCGCCCTCACCAGGAAGCCCGCGCAGCAACGCCGTGCGCGGTACCAGATGCAGCACATCGCCGCTCATCGGCAGGCTGCGCGATATCCGGCGGGTCAGCGCTTCAGCCAGCCACTGCCAACGATCGCGGCTGATCGTCCCACTGCTGGCCACAAGGAATTCGCCCCCGCCGACCCGTGCGACCAGCGCATTGGCTTCCAGTTCCTTGGCAGCAAAGTCGGCAATGCGGCGAGCGATTTCCGCTAACACGCTGTCGCCACCTGAATGACCATAGGCAAGGTTCACAGTGCGGAACCGGTGCAAGCCGAGCAGCATGGCGTGGACATAGCCGCGCTGATGCCCCGCGAACCACGATGCCGCTCCCGCCATGCCGGGAAGCCCGGTAAGGCTGTCGCGCACATCGTCGGCGCTGGAAAGTCGCGTGGGCCTTGGCATCGTCGCATCTTTAGCGGGCTATCCTTGCCAAAGCGTTCCGCCTGTGCGCCGCGCTGCGTTTGCCATGCTTTTGTGCATTGCGCCAATCCGGTCCGCCCCATATCTCCCCGTCAGGACTTTTTCTGCTGCGTTCGACGGGGGCTTGAAGACAAATGCCGGATTTCGCCCGCCTCGCCCTGCTGGCCTCGCCCAGCGAGCGCGCTCAGGACGCGTACGAGACGCTGCTGAAGAGTCGCGACTGGGTGCCGCTCGAAGAGGCAGACGCGGCCGTGGTGATCGGCGGTGACGGCTTCATGCTGCAGACGCTGCATACCATGCTCGATATCGACCATGTCGTTCCCGCCTTCGGCCTCAATCTCGGTACAGTCGGCTTCCTGATGAACAAGTACAGGTCGAGCCGCAGTATCGAGGAGCGCCTTGCCAAGGCCACGCGAATCTCGGTCTCGCCCCTGCGGATGACCGCGATCACCAACACCGGCGAGGAACACTCGGTCTGCGCGATCAACGAAGTGTCGATCCTTCGCGAAACCCGCCAGACCGCCAAGCTTGAGGTCAGCGTCAATGGCAAGGTGCGCATGCCCGAACTCGCCTGTGACGGCGTGCTCGTGGCTACGCCTGCTGGTTCCACCGCCTACAACCTCTCTGCCAACGGCCCGATCCTGCCGCTGTCCTCCAACATGCTGGCGCTCACCCCGATCAGTCCCTTCCGCCCTCGTCGCTGGCGCGGCGCGATTCTGCCCGACACTTACGAGATCGTGTTCAAGGCACTCGAATCGGTGAAGCGGCCGGTCCTCGTCGTGGCCGATCAGAAGGAGGTGCGCGACGTGCGCGAGGTGCGCGTCAAAGCCTGGCCCGAGCATCGCCTGACCCTGATGTTCGACCGTGGGCAGAGCCTCGAGGACCGCATCTTCGCCGAACAGTTCATGGTCTGAGAGAAAATTGAAAACAGGTGCTTGCCAAACCGGAATCGCCTGTTATTAGCGCGGTCCTGCCCCGGGAGACCGAGGCTGCTCCCTGATAGCTCAGCGGTAGAGTAGGTGACTGTTAATCACTTGGTCGTAGGTTCGAATCCTACTCAGGGAGCCATTTCTTTCGATTAGAACAGCGCATTGCGCTTCACTTCGCCCCATCGTCCGGTGGGGCGTTTCCGCGTATGGCGCCGTCGCCTCTTGGCTTGCCTCTCCAACTCACTTCACGCACTGCATTATCCGCGATCAGGCAATAGGCATCGAGCGTGGTGTTGCCGAGATCGCCGCGGATCACGATATTCTGTCGGGTCAGGGAATTGAACGCTATCACCACGTGACTCTGCGGGTTGGTCAACTGGCTGGCGATGTGGGCGTGATTGTCGGTTGGCCCGCTACGGTTCTTGTTCACGAAGACGTTATTGACCGCAAAGAAATCCGAACAGCCTCCGCTGCCCGTGAAGAACAGGTCCTGGGCCACGATTTGCGTGGCGACGTTGTCCATGATCACCACGTTTTCCTTGACCACTCCGGTGGCGTTCTTCTGGTAGAAGTCGGCATGCAAGTCGAAGTAGCTGAAGAGCTTCAGCGATTTGCCTTCGACCGGCAACGGGCCCCAAGGTCCGATGGTGCCCAAAGCTTGGTTGGACGCGGCAAGATGAGTGTTGTCGACAACTCGAGCCGACCAGTCGGGCAGACTGTTGAGCCATCGAGCCACGCCGGCGAAATCGTAATTCGTCCCTGCAAAGTGAACTGCATCGCCATTACCGGTGGCGAAAGTCCCCACCGTCACGCCATCGACCATCGCGGTGAACACCCGTGATGCTGCAAGGTTGGTGCCGGAACAAGCAAGCGTCGCAGCGCCCTGGCCTGCGTAGGTGATTTCGAGCGCGGGGCGATAGACGGTCCAGTCCTCGGTCGTGTCCCATTCGCTGACACGGTTGCCATAGACACACAGACTTTCGGTGAACATGTCAAAAGCGCCGCGCTGAAGCGTGCAATTGCGCGCGAGCGAGCACTAGACCATTGCGTTGTGGAGGTTCGTCGCCGTCACGTCGGTAAACCAGGGCCAATCACGCACCACCTGAGCAATAGGTCGCGACCCCTTGCGCCACAGCGCCGCACGCCCGGCCGGATCGCTGTTGGTCATTGTGCAGCCATCCAGCCAGTGCTGCCGGTTGGTCGGCCTCTCGTGATAGAGTTGAAAGACGTTGCGGAAATCGAGCGTCAGGTTTGCACCGCGAAAGCAGATCGGCTCCAGTCGAGGGCGCATCGTGTTGACTGCGTCGTAGTTTCTCACTCCAGTCTTCGGCTGAGCCTTGCCAATCACGACCGGGTCCGTCGCGTCGACGACCGTATAACCCCAGGTATGGTAACCTGCAGCCAGTCCATCCCATTCGTGTAGCCCACGCTCGACGATAGTGATGCGTGCAAAGTTGGCGCCGCGCTGACGGATGTGCTCCGCCGCCGCCTGCAGGGTCGGAAACCGTCTCCCCGCAATTGCCGGACGCGATGGTGCCACGATCAGTTCGAGATCATGCATCTTCGCCCGGGGGTGGAACCGGTAGGGCCCAATGACACGGACCTGCATCGTCGGATCGCGCGGGATGGCCCTGAACCAGACTTCCGCGCCACCGTCGGCGCTCTCGACAATGTGGCGCCCATCATGAACGAGTTCAGCCCACCAACCGAAGGCCGAACGTATCACGCCCCCAGCATCACGATAGTGCCACATGGTCGGACGCTCGATACGCGCCATGCGGCCCTCGAAAAACACTTCCACGCCCGCAAGGCCTAGATTGGTGAGGCAGTCGCCGCGATCGTTCGCCCCGGCGGCAACGCCAACGACCATACGATCCACATAGACTTGCCCTGGCGGCACCAGCAGTCGCATGGCTGGCTTCGCCGTGGTGCGCGCTGGGTCCTGTGGCACTTGCGCAAAGCCTGAACCGGCGAGGCCGTTCCAGCTATCGCCGGGCGTTAAGGAAACCGTCGCCCCGCGTGCCTCCAGGGTCGCCAGTCGCTCCATTTCTGCAAAGGCGCTGGCAGGCCTGCCACCTCCCTTGCCGCCGGGACCCGCCATCAGCGGCGTTCCGGGAAAGACAACCCCAGCGAGCAGGGCACCAATCATCTGACGGCGATCAAGGCGGAATCCGCGTTTAACGTTGAATGAGTCGGTAGGATCCCGCTGGCTCATGGTCTGCACCTCGTTGCGCCGACCATGCTAGCGATACCTGCTGCGGCTTGCATCAAGCCAATGGCAGACGCCCGCCCACGGTCGTGGCCTTGTCAGCCAGATCAAGTTGCCGGTCGCTGAACGGACGCAAGCCTTCCAACAAGGGTGCGCCTTCAGTGCCAGGTCCGCAGGCGACCACCCAGCAATGCATCAAGAACGGCCGGATGCAGGGGCTCTGCCAGTCGCAGCGTCACACGGAACCCACCACTTTCCTCGACAATCGCAGCGCGTGATTCGAGGCCCGGAAAGGTGAGCCATACCATCGTTCCGAGACGCGGATTCTCCATGCAGTCGACCTGCGCGGTGTCGCATGAAATCGAGCGGACATTAACCTTGGCCCGAAACACGCCCCGCCGGTAACTTGCCTGCAGGAGCGCGGGCTCTAGCCCGCCGGAGTGCAGAACCGTCTCAGTCTGAATGTTCCGATCAAGCCACATCGCCGCTCTCCAGTCGCGCTGCGTTAACGCAAATGGAGAACGGTAACCTGACCGGATTTTTCAGCCCCCTACCGCCTTGCAGCCACAGCTGAAGCAGGAGGCACCTCGACCGACGTCATCGGTGCCTTCCCGCTGACCAGCGGCTTCGCGCCATCGCCCACGATGATGAACGCCGCCCAGTAGAACGGATGAGAAGTGTTCGGGTCATCCATCAGCTTTTCCTGCGCGCCCTCCAGCGCGTTGGCGAGTTCCTGATCCGGCATGGAATCGATCACGCCGCCGATCAGGCGCTTTGTCGCATCGAAGTCGTCCGGCACTGGCCAGTGACTGGCGATGACCGTTCGAGCCCCCGCCCCAACAAAGGCTCGGACCAACCCGTCGAGCGCATAGTTGCCACCTGTCGTCACGCCAGCCTCGCGGCTTGCAGCGACCGTTGCCATGCCCGCCGTGTCGCAGGCCGAAAGGATCACGAGATCAGCGTTGAGCTTGAGGTCGAAGATCTCGCGGAAGGTCAGCAACCCGTCGGAGCCCATGTCACCGAAGCTGGTCACCAACGCGGGTCGCGCTGGACAATCGGCACGCGGTGCAGTCACCAGACCATGCGTGGCAAAATGCAGCACACGGTATTGGTCGAGATCGGCTTCGGAAAGCAGCGCGCTGTCGCTGAAAGCCGCATCGGTCTTCACGGCGCTGCCCCCGAGGCTCAGCTTCTTTTGCGCAAATAGCAGTTCGTCAGCCGAGATCGGGTTCTGCCATGTCGCCAGCGGCCAGTCGCATTCGTCGGCCACCGCAGTGACCGGGCGTGCGGCTGGCTTGGCGTTGTGTCCCAGACCCAGATAGTTCCGAGGTGCACCGGACGCAGCAAGCTTGCGGATGTCCAGGAACCCGCGCGGGCTCACCGCGATCGTTACCTCGCGCCCTCGGCCGAGCCATTCCACGCCGGTAAAGTCGAACGGATCGCCGTCGGGGCTCTCCATCCGCTTCTTGTATTCGGCGACGCCTTTATCGCCGGTCACCAGCACCGTCGGCGGCAGTTGCAGCATTGCGCCATCGGGCTCGAAGATCAGGTGCCGCGTGGTGGGAAGCATGTCTTCCACCTGTCCGAACAGCGTCTTGTAGAGCGCGCGCGACTTATCGAGATCGAACGGATAGTTGACCTGCTGACCATTCTCGACCTTGACGATGGTATCGCGGATCTCCTTGACCTGCTTTGCCATGTCGGCAGGCGAAAGGCTAAGGTCCACCACGCGCGCAGCACCCTTGGTGACAAACAGACCATAGACCCGCTCGCCCACGACCATCAGCTTGTAATAGGACTCCCCACCCTTCAGGGCCGATTGCAGCTCGCCCAATTCCACGCTGCGCGGCGCCAGCACGTTGTAGCGCGGGAAGGCTGCCAACTTGCTCACCAGCGCGGTCTGATCGCGGCGCAGCGACGCTAGGTTATCCTGTGCCGATTGCAGTGCTGCTGCCTGCTGGGCGTCGGGAGTCGAAACGGTCGAGAGCTGCTCGACGAGCGCCTCGGTCCGGGCAATATCGCGTGTGCGGGCAAGCGAGAGGCGGAACAGGGCCGCAGCCTCGTCATTGCCTTCAGACATCTGACGGGCCAGCACCGCCTGCGTCTGCGCGACGCCGGGTCGCTGCAGCACCTGCGATGCGGCAAAGGTCGCCTTCGCGCTTTCGACCCCACCGCTCTTCGCAAGCAGTCCGAAGTACGGCCCCAGCAGATCACGCAGCGTCGTACCCGCATCGGGCACTACCAGACTGTCCTCAACGACCTTGCCATAGAGCGCTAGCGCTCCGGCCTCGTCTCCGGAACGACCGAGCCATGCGGCCTTGCGCGCCTGCGCTGCCAGAAGCGCAGGCGATTGCGGGAAGGAGGCCCCGATCAGCGCAATGGCACGGTCAAATGCCGCGCCACTGTCTGCCTTGCGACCCTGTGCTTCGGCAAGAAGCGCCAGCTCGATCTGGATCTCCGAACGCAGCCACCCCGCAGAAGCAACGCGGCCACCACGAACGGCCTCAAGCCGCCGTCCGGCGCCTTCGAAGCCCTTGATCGCTTCGTCGTAACGTCCCTGCAGGCGCGTCGCTGTAGCCTTGAGCGCATCGGCCTGCGCATCGAGTATCTCGGCCCGCTCTGTATCACTCAGCCCCGGGTCGACCGCGCCAAGCCGCTTGAGCGCCGAACTTTCGCGGTTGATCTGTTCGGCCAGCGGCATGTTGATCAAACCGGCTTCGAGGCTGCCTCGGTCAAAGACATCGCCGATGGCATTGACCGGCGTCGAGAGCTCCTTGAGCGCTGCCGCAGGCTTGCGCTGGTTCAGGCGGTTGATCGCCCGGTAGTTGCGGATCAACCGCTGGGTAACCCCGTCACCACGCGCCATGGCAGATCCGGCTTGCGCGAGCAGCCGGTCTGCCGTGGTGAAGTTGCCAAGGTTCGATTGCTGAAGAGCCTGGTTTGCCAGCGCTTCTGCCAAACCCGCAGAACCCGAGTTGCGATCGCGGTTGGCAAGCGCCTCGAAGAACTCGGACGATTCGGCAAAGCGCCCGCCATTGTTGCGCAAATAGCCTTCGTCCCGCGCGCCGAGCCGGTCGAGCTGGCCCGCCTGGACACGGGCAAAAGCTGCCGGATCGCTGACTTCGGTCGTAGCCACGCGGATCTCGCCCGCAACCGGAGCATCGGCAATGACGCTGGCAAGCGCCAGACGAAGCGCGGGATCGTATCCGGCCAGCCCTTCTACGAAGTAGGTCGTTCCCCCCCGCTTTACCGCGTAGCGCTTATAGTCGACGTTGGCCGCCTGATCGCGGCAATTGACCGCCGCAACCCGGCCCAGAGCCTCGATCATCACTGCGCCGTCGCCACCACAGGCTAGGGTAACCCCCGGCAAGCCCGTCGGCTCGCTTCCCATCGCGACATCGCGGCGTACCGCAATCAGCGTGCCCACTGCGCCCGAGGCATCGCGGCAGCTCAGCCGGTAACTCCGGTCGAATATGCCGCCGAGCCGCTTGTCGAGCGGCGCGTTCTGGGCGGTACAGGTCACACCCGAACTGCCGACACGGAAGGAATTGCGAATGGACAGGGGTTGCTGCCCTTCGGCAGCGAATGTGGGTATGGCCGTGGCGATCATGCCCGCCAGAAGCGAGACACGGCCAAGCAGGAGTCCACGCCGCAGCGTGTTCATCGATCCGTTGTTCCGCGCGTTCACTGGTCGTCTCCTTCCGCGCTGTTCTCGTTGACCACCGAGCCGATCAGGGCGGGGTTGCCGCTGCCTGCCACGGGTTGCTCGACTTGCGTCTGCGGTTCGAGCGGTCTGCTGTCGATAAGCTGTGGTGGTGGCGCGATGGGACTGGACGCTGCCTGTTCACCCTCGCTTGCCTCTTCCTGCTGAGGCGGTGGAGCCTCATCGTCACTGCCCTCTTCGCTGGCAGGAGCCGCCGGTTCCTCGACAAAGGTCGGCGTAGAGCCGAGCGTCTGGTTCGAGATGATCTCGATCTGACCCGAAATCTGGCCGATCGTGTCCGGCCCTTCCGGCATGACCGAACAGACTGTCGCGCTGAGCAGACATCCGTTGATCTGGCTATCGGCCGTGTAGGGTGCGAAGTTCGCGTCCGGATCGTTGACCACCAGATCGTGTGCGGCAAAGCCGGAGACGATGCCTGTCGGCGTCTGGAAGGCTCCGTTGACCACGATCGAGATCGTGCCGGGGGTCGCGTTGGTCGGGGCCGTCACGTCGACCAGATCGAAGTTCGCCAGGAAACCTGCCGGATTGAGCGCCGTCCCGGTATTCTGGATGTATAGGGTCCCTGTAGGCAATAGATCCAGCCCGAGCGCGCGCAACACACCTTCGGGGCGTTGCACGGCAGCGGGGGCATTCAGTTCCTCGATCCGCCCTGCATAGAGAGGATCGGCCGCCAGCTTTTCGAGGATGCTTCCTGCCGCGACATGGATATTCGCCGCGTTGATCTCGATCACGCCGCCGAGCGGCGCACCGGTCGTCTGCTGGCTGGCCGAAGTGAGGTTGATCGCCCCTGTCGCCGCATCGAGTTCGAACCTGCCGGTCGTGAATTCGAGGATGTTGGATTGCGCAAATCCTGTCCCGTTGACCGTCCCCACAACACGGATCGCGCCACCCGGCGTCTGGGTCTGCAGATTGCCCGATGCGAAGATGATCTTGCCTGCAGTGCCGGCAGCAATGGTCGATCCGATCGTCCCGCCCGCTGTCAGCGAGACGTTGCCGATCAGCATGTCCGTGGCGTTGGCTGACTGGTCCACGGCAGCGATTGTCAGTTCGCCCGTCGAGATCAGACCGATTTCGGAATTGCTCAGCGAATAACCGCTCCCCGTCAGCCCGTCACCGATCAGCGCGGTGCTGCTCGAGTTTGAGATCAGGTCCACAAAACCGGTCTCCGTGGTGCGGATGCCGGACAAGATTTGCGGGCCGGTCGGTCCGGTCGGTCCGGTTGTATTGGGTCCATTGTCGATGATGGCGATGTCTGCCGAGACAATAGTAACCTGCGGCCCACCCCAGCGCTGGCTTACGGTAACAAGGCCGCCGGATTCGACCTCGATTCCGCTGAAACCTGCCATGCCGCCGCCGGTAAAGTTGCCCGCCGTCGCAGCAGAGATGCGCCCAGCCACCGCTGCTTGCGAGATTGTTGCAGTGCCGCCCGTGCGAACCGGCGTTGCTGCGAAAAGCGCATTGTAGTTGATCGATCCGGGCAGGGCCGAAGTTACCGGCAGCATTGAGGAATTGGCGATCAGCAGGCGTCCGGTCGCATTGGTGATCTGGTTTGTCGTGGCGTTGGTCACGATTCCGGCAAGCGCAAGCTGGACCGAAACATTGCCGTTCGACAGCAACGCAAGGTCCCGCCCACGCACCTGCGCGAGCGAAAGCCCTGCAGCGCCGCTGGCGAGGACATCCGATTGGGAAAACAGGTTGTTGGCCGTGATCGAACCGCTGCGCGAAATCAGCTCAAGCCGGTTGCTCTGCGCCTGCACATTGCCGAAGTTCATGTTGCCGGTGCTGGTCACGCCAATGCTGCCACCAGCGAACAGATTGCCTGCAGTAACCGTGGTCCCCGCCGCAATCCGCAAGGTGCCGAACGTCGACTGATTGGCAATCGCTACGGCCCCGGCTGTTGCGACAGGTACGGCCGCAAAGACCAGCTCCTTGTCGAACCCGGCGGGCGTCTGGCCGAGAACTGCCATCGAACTGTTGGCGATCAGCGTCCGGTTCACAATCGAAAGGCTATCGACGCTGACGCTGCCTCCAGCCAGCAGAAGGTTATCGAAGGCCCTGACGAAGCCCGTAGTCAAATTGCCCGCAGCAGCAATGCCGAGGTCGGAAGCGGCGAAGACAGCGCCGGTCACAACATTTCCGCCAGAGCGAATGCCGATGGAGTAGAGGTCGCCGTTGGCTCCCGATGGCGTACCCGATCCGGCGGCGAGATTGCCTGTCGTCACATTGCTTGCCGACGTCACGGAAATGGACGTTGCTGCGGTCAGGTTGCCGGTCGCGGCAACGGCCTGCGACGTCAGGTCGATCGAGTCGCCCGAGTTCACATCACCAAGTGTCAGCGAATTGCCAGCGGTGACGTCGATCGCGCCCAGCGCGAACAGGGCACCAAAATCGATCCGACCGCCCGCCAGCAGCGTGAGCGATCCTTGCGTGCTGAGGTTCGCGTAGCCGACCAGATCCTGGCCCGACGAAAGGCTGAGCGAGGACGCTCCGCTCAGTGTGCCCACCGTTGCGGGTGCACTTGAGGCGAACACCCAGTTACCCGCGCTGATCGACACGTGGTCGGCGTTCAGTGCAGACTGGTCGAGGGTGAGCGAGAACGCGCCAGGTGTCGTGAACAACAAGCCGCCGGTCAGGTTGGCCGAAGAGCCGGTCATCGCAATGAACTCAGCGAGCGAGCCTGGCGTAACGGCGTCAGCCGTCGCCTGAAGCGACAGGTTCGTGCCGGTGAAGTCGCCGTTGATCAATTGGACGTCGACCGCATCGCCGATCATCGTCGAGGTACCGGCCACTGACCCGGTGCCGCCCGTGGCAGTCGCGCTGAAGCTCAGATCCCCCGCCGTCAGTGAACCACGCTGTGTCGGCTGCTGGAAGCGGCTCGTGATGACAAGCGCCGCACCTGCCAGTTGATCGACGCTGGTAACGTTGCCGACCGAGGCATTGCCGCCTGCGCCGAGCGTGGCCCCCGCCCCGCCATTGCCACCCACTGCGTGCGCGGCAAAACTACCGGTACCAGTGATCGTCGTCTGGCTTCCCCGGACGAGCAGCGTGGTGCCTCCGGCCAAAGCGTTGCCGCCTGCGCCGCCTGTTCCGGTAGAGGCGTCTCCGCTGCCGCCATCACCACCAATGCCTGCCGCAAAGGCAAGGACATTTGCGTAAGTGCCGGAACCGGTGTTCAAGGAGCCGGTATCGAGCCCGCTGACCGTACCAATCTGCACGGCACCTCCAGTGCCATTGCCTCCGGCACCGCCGATCCCACCCAGGCCGCCACCACCACCTGTCCCATTCGCGAGCGCATTCACGCTGCCAACTTGCATCCGGCCATTCCCGGCCGAGCCGGCCACGATCACCGAGCCGCCCTCGGCCGCACCGCCGACGCCGCCGGTCCCGCCCGGGACACCTGCATTACCTCCGAATCCGCCAGAGGCTGACGCATCGGCGGTCAGACTGGTGATGGTAACCTGGCTAGCGCCTTCCAGAGCATTGTTGGCAAATACCTCCAGCGTGCCACCGGTCGCCGAGCCGCCGCTTCCACCCAGCAGACCATATCCGCCGAAACCGTCACCAGTCGCGAAAACGGTATCGAGCGTGAGCGTGCCCTGACGCGCCGAGATACCTACGAAGCCGCCAGTACCAATGCCACCCTGCCAGCCATCGCCCCCGGTGCCTTCGGAGGTAACAAACGTGAACCCACCGACATTGATGTTGCCATTGTTGCCAAGCGCCGTGGGCGTTCCCACCGTGAGCAGCGCCGTGCCACCCGTACCAGCACCCCCGCTCCCGCTGGTGCTGTCGAAGCTCCCGGCCCCGCCAAAACCGCTGGCCTCGATAGCTGTGCCGCCAGTGACGGTGATTGCCCCGCCCCCGCTGTAGAGCCTGCTGGTGCCGCCGGTGCCCGCGCCGCCGCTCGCACCGATGTCACGTCCGCTACCTCCGTTACCGTCGCTGTAGATGTTGATCGTGCCGGAAACGGTTGCCGTGCTGGTGCCCGAGGCAATGAACGATGCGGAACCGCCCTGGGCACTGCCCCCGGTCTGGTTGGTGAACTCGTCGCCGCCCCTTGCGCTGGCGTAGAGCTCGACCTGGCTCGCGCTGAAGCTCATGCCGGAATCGAGCCGCACGAGAACGGTTCCGCCAGTCGCGGAACCGCCCGTCACGCCATAGGAGCCGCCACCAAAGCCCAGCGCGCTCATGGTGAGCGTGCCGCCAATGGTTATGTCGCGTCCGGTAGAACCGAGGCCGGTCCCAAGATTGAGCGCCCCGCCTTGCGCATTCCCACCCGCAGCGGTGCAGGTTATGCCGCACGTCCCGCCATTGCCGCCATTGGCATCGGCCAGGAAGTTGACGTCGCCGGTGGCGGAGAAGGTGCTGCCCGCCAGGTCGAGGAACACTGTCGCGGAACCGCCGGTGGCCGCACCGCCGCTGCCGCCAGCACCTTGGGTAGGACCTGAACCGCCATTACCGCCATTGCCGCCCTGCGCGAGTACGCTCATGGAAGCGAAATCGAACTGGTAGCCTCCTGCCCCAGTTCCGCCTGCCGGAGTAGCCGAACCTATATTGATCCGCCCCCCCGTCGCTGTCCCGCCGACACCACCCTGCCCGCCGGTCGGCGTGCCAGAAATGCCATCGGCCCCGCTACCGGCGACAGCAGCAGCAGACGCCAGCAACTGTCCGGAAGAAAAAACTCCGCCATCCGGGGCCGACAAGAGCGTGATGTCACCACCTTGGGCATTGCCGCCGCTGCCGCTGACTTGACCAAGCGTCAACGCAATTGCGCCGTCTCCGCCACGTCCCGTTGCGCTTATCTGCAGCGTCGGCGCCGAAATCTGCGTGACGGCTGAAACCGCCGATCCTGCAAGCAGCGAAACGTCGCCGCCTACACCGTCTCCGCCATTGCCGCCGGCGATGCCGAGGCTGCCCACGCCTTCTGCAAACAGGTTCAGACTGTTGAAAGCATCGACAGTCGAGCTGTTCGCTGAAAACTGGATGCCACCACCGGTGCCACTGGCCGGGGTCTCGCCCGAACCGGCAAATCCGGTCACTTCGAAGGTTGCATCGCCCGTCTGGCTGAGGTGAACCGTGCTGCGGTTCGAAGTAAACAGGATTGACCCACCCGTTGCGCTACCGGCGCTACTGCCCGGCGTGAAACTGGTCTGATCCCCGCCCGATCCAATCGCTCCGATGTAGGCAATGCCATTGCTCGTGAACGCGGCATCCGAGATTGCGATATTGACACTGCCACCCTGCCCGGATCCTGCAGCGGTGCCATTGCCGCCATAGCCTTCGGCCACCAATGAGAGTGCCGCGTTGCCTGAAAGCTGGCCACCGGTCATCGTGATGCGAGCGATGCCACCGTTGCCATTGCCGGCCGCACCGGACCCATCAGTTCCATCACCGCCCCGCCCGGTTGCGGCGACATCGATATCCCCGCTTGCAAGGAGTTGCCCGCCAGCGGACACACGCACATGCGCCAGACCACCGTTCCCGGCTCCTGAAGCTGCCGAACCGAATTGAGCACCCCCGCTGCCGTTGGCGGTCATGAACAGACCTGCCGTCTGCACCGTGCCGCCGTTGGCGAAGATATCGACAGTGCCCCCGGTCGCCGCGCCGGCAGCCGTAGTCCCGCCCGCGGGCGTGCCGTTTGCATTTGCTGTAAGCGAGATGCCTGTCGTGGCCGAGAGAGTTGCGCCGTTGCGGGCTTCAGCAGTGACAAAACCGCCCGTGACCGCCAAGGTCGATCCGGCGCCCGTTGCCCCGAATGCCCCTGCCGATACATCCAGACTTCCGGTAATGCTGATGTCGGTCGTATTGGCAAAAATGTTGACCGAACCGCCATTGGCGCTGCCAGATGCGCCACTCGCACCAATGCCGTTGCTGGCAAATGCCAAGGCATCGAACCGAGCTTGTCCGTTGATGGTGATACCCGTCCCAGACGTGGCGTTGGTCGACAGGGATACGTTGCCGCCGAGTGCCGAGCCGCCCGCTGTCGCGCCATCACCGCCAACGGCATTGGCGGAACCGGTGGTGGAATGCAGCGAGAGTGACGAGGTACCAAGCGTGAAGATGCTGACCTGACCACCCGCAGCGTTGCCACCGGCCCCGGTTGCGGAGCTTCCTGCCAGAGCGCTAGCGGTCAGTTGGGCTGCTGCACCGATGCTGATCGTTGAATCGCCGTTCGCCCGGATTGCCGTAAGGCCGCCCTGAGCGCTGCCTCCATCAAGTGTACAGGTAACGCAGCCAAGGCCGTTGGCCCCCGTCGCCGCTGCAGAAAGGTCGACAGTACCGGCGATCTGGACGCTCGAGCCTCCAGTGCCCGTGCTCAGCACCCACGCAGTGCCAGCAGTGGCACCTCCACCACCTGCGCCAGTCGTCTGCGCCTGTCCGCCAAGCGCATTGGCCTGAAGCGTGGCATTACCCGAGATCGTGATCTGTCCGCCATTGTTGGACTGGATCTTGGCAAACGATCCGGTTGCCTGTCCGCCCGTTGCGCCAGGCGCAACGGCCGCGCCACCAAAGGCGTTTGCGGTGATCAGCACGTTCCCGCCGATGGTGATTGCACCGCCATCGGTGGCATAGATTTCCGCACTGCGCGCCGTGACATCCGGTGAGGTAATAGCGCCGAAAGCGTCCCCGGAGATGCTCAGGTCACCGGCGACGTTAACGCTGCCGCCAGTGTTCGAGAATATCGAGTTGTTGCCACCAGTTCCTTCGATCGAAACGTTCGATGCAAAATCAAGACCCGCACTCGACGTCGACCCGAAGACCACTCCGCCGGTTGCGCTGGCGACGAAGTTGGAGGTGATGTCTGCATCGCCTCCAGTGATCGAGACGAGGCCCGTCCCCCCGCCTGCAGACGGAGCAAAGGCAGGATTGCCACCATTGACGTTGTGTCCGGCCGAGAGAATGATCGTATTGCCGCTGACATCCGCCGCCCCGGCGATATCGAAGCCCAGCGTGCTGCCAGCATTGATCGCCATGGTGATCGCATCGTTCTTGGGAACGGCGACCATGTAGATGCGATGCAGGAAAATTCCGCCCGAGGCTGCTGGCCCCGTGATTGTACCATTGTTTGCCGCGACCGTTCCCGTAGCGCTGGTGCCGGAATCGACCTGGATGTCGAACAGCCCGCTGGGTGAGAAGGTGATCGTGGCCGCATCGGCCGCTACCAGCGCGGCAGAGCCATTGACGGTTATCGTGCCGTTGTTCGTCACCGAAGGCGCGACCATCGCGATGTAGGAGCCATCCGCCGTCGCGCCAAGCTGGGCACCGGCATTCACAATGATCTGCGAGCCCGCGACTGTTGCCGGCTGGAACACATAAGAGCCGCTGCTGTCGAAATTGCCGGCGCTGTCGAAGTTCAGGTCCGACGTGGTCAGGACAAGGTTGCCCACGTCGAATACCGACGATGCGCCGATCAGGATGCCGCCAGGGCTGTAGAAGAACACCGTCCCGCCCGGGACCTGACCGCCCGCAGCCGTCTGCAAGCGAGACACAACGGTACCGTCGAACTGGATCGGTCGGGTCGAGCCCGAAGGAATGATACGGTTGAGAACCGCAAAATCGGAGTTTGCGGCCGGGTTGTTCGTGAATGTCGCCGTTGTGCCGGACGTCTGGATGATGATCGGCCCGCCGGTCGCTGCGGTGTCGGTCGGAGTCCAGTTGATCACAGCGCTCGGACTGGAGACCGTGATCGCTGTCGTCGTCGGCGTCGTGTTGATGGTGACCGAACCGAACGTGGATGTCGGCGTTGCCTGGAACGACTGGGCGCGCAGCGCAGGCGCTGACGCCACCAGAGCGGTCGCCAGCGCGAGTCCGGATGCCGAAAGCAACTTCTGGCGGGTGACGGGAAGCATGGCGCGCATCAGAAGCTCCTCCACGGCAGGAGCCGTGTGGTCAGGGTCACGAGAAAACGGGGATCGGAACGCTTGGTCTGGAGGCCGACCTTCTCGAGCGGTACGGCCAGTGTGGCCTCAAGACGGAAACGCGAGCCGATATCGGAGCGGATGCCGCCACCGGCCGACGTGAGCCATTCGGAACCTGGCACACCCTTGTTCCAGACCCATGCTGCATCGGCAAAGACGAAGGGCTGGATGCGGATGCTGCGGCTGCTGCCGAAGGGCAAACGCGGCCCGCGAAGCTCGGCGGTAGCCCCGACGGCATTGTCGCCGATCAGTTCGCCCGGATCAAAGCCACGCCCGACGGTAAAATTGCCCGCCGAGAATTCCTCGAAGCTGTAGAGCGGTTTGAACGCATACTGCGCGCGGGGAGCCAACAGGAACGAGATGCGGCCCACAGCCCGCTCGTATTCGCCCTGCCAGCGCACGACGGTTGCACTCGGCGCCCCATCGGCCCGGCTCGCCGGGGTTTGCGTGGCGCAACCGGGCCCGGTGCATGGCTTGGTTGCGTCAAGGATCGACAGGCCCTGTCGCAGTTCGAGCGAAGACGAGACGCGCCATTTCGGCAAGGCGTGATTGGTATCGACCGCATCGAGATCGAGCCTGCTCCACGCAACGCGAATCTTGTCCCGCGTCAGTGGGCCGATCAGGTCGACGTCCTGATTGACCAGGTCGAAACCACCACTCAGCCAGATGTTGCGCGAAAGCGAGCGCTGCAGCGGATAGCGCGCATAAAGGCTGGCATAGAGCGTGCGTGCGTCGAGCGAGACATTGGCCGGCAGGCCTGCAACATCCGGCTTGGTCCACGCGTAAGTGAGCTGGCCACCGACGATCAGGCCCTTAGAACCCGGGCGGAATTCGTGCGAGCCCTGCAGGATGTGCTGCTCGCTGAAATCGGACGTGGCGTAATAGGAAAGCGTGGTCGCATCGCCCATGCCGGTGAGGCCGAAGAACTGGGCACGGATCTGGCCGCCGAACCGGCCGGTGGCTTCGGAGGAGAGGTTCTGCAAGGTGAGGTCGACCGCATAAGGCTCACGCAGCACGCTGACTTCCGCCACCAGATCGCCCGCGCCCGTACCGGCAGGCTTGAGCGTGAGCTGTACGTTGTACCCCGGCAAATCGCGGGCGAGCAGCAGATAGCGTTCGGCGCGGCGCTGGTTGAATACCTCGTCGCCAGTGAGAGCCGAAAGATACTGCTCGAGCTTGCGCTCGGCCCCGCGCGTTTCGCCGCGGGCGCGGACAGCAGCGATCCGCGCATAGATCACCTCCATGCGGATCTGGCCATTCTCGATCTTCTGGGTCGGCACCTGAACCGCAGCAAGATAGCCCTTGTTGCGCAGCATCGTGCCTGCTGCATCGCGTATCTCGCACAGCACCGAAATCGGTTGAGCCGAGCCGACCAGGGGCTTCCACGTCTCGCCCAGTTCTTCGGGCGCGACTTCCTTCAGGTTGTTGAAGGTCACCTCGCTGATGGTAACCTTGATGTCCGCATATTGCGGATCGTCGAGCGGACAGGGCGAACGTTCGATGCCGCCCTTGATCGACAATTGTGAGGGAGCCGCAGGCGCCTGCCCGGTAATGCCGCGAAGCTCATCGCGCGATGGCGGGCCAGCCACTTGCGCCAAGGCCACCTGCGGAAACGGTGCAAATGCAAGCGTCGCCAGACCCGCTGCCCCCGACAGCAAGCCACGCTTCCGCGAATTCATGAACCTCATTTGCAAGTGCCCCCGTCGGAAAATCAACGACGCGGCCCGAAGACTTTTCTGTTTATGTTGCGTTCATGTTAGCAGCAAATGTTTCTGCTGCAAACCCGATCAACCACATTTTGCACAAGGTGCAAACACGCAAATGCTTGGTTTTGGATAAAAAATGGCGACCCCGAAGGATCGCCATTTCGTTTACAGCGGCCGAAAGCGTTAAGCAGCAATGCCATGGCAGTGCTTGTACTTCTGGCCTGAGCCACAAGGGCATGGCGCATTCCGGCTGATTCCCTGACCTGCAAAGGGATCGGTTCCGGCAGCCGCTGCGGTAAGCGTTCCGCCCGCCTGCGGGGGCAGCGTCCCGAACATCGATGGAGCCGGAGCCATCGGCGCAGCATCGTTCTCGCCCGTGAACGGATCGATGTGGCTGGTCAGGAAATCGGGCAGTTCAGGCAGCTGGAAGTCCTCGACCGGTCGCAGGCGAATTTCGCTGGTCATCAGGATGCGCGTGACATCCTCGCGGATCGCATCGAGCATCTTCTCGAACAGGCCGAAGGCTTCCTGCTTGTATTCGTTGATCGGCGTCTTTTGCGCATAGGCGCGCAGGAACACGACCTGGCGCAACGCGTCGAGCGTGGCGAGGTGCTCCTTCCAGTGGTGGTCGAGCCGTTCAAGCAGGATCGACTTCTCGAGGCTGCGCCAGGCAGTAGCGTCAACCTCTGTGATCTTGCGGTCCATATGCTCGTCGGCCAGCGTCTGGATGCGCTCCTCGATCGTATCAGGCTCGATCGCCTCTTCCTGCATCCACGCTTCGAGGGGAATCTCGATGCCCAGAACGTCGCGTACGCGTGCTGAAAGTGCCTCCACATCCCACTGTTCGGGGTAGGAACCCGGAGGGCAGGCATCGCCTACGATGGCGTTGACGGTATCGTGGCGCATGTCGGTCACCACATCGCCCACCGCCTCGGCATCCATGATGTCGGCGCGCTGCTCGTAAATGACCTTGCGCTGGTCATTCATCACGTCATCGTATTCGACGACCTGCTTGCGGATGTCGTAGTTGCGCGCCTCGACCTTCTTCTGCGCGGTCTCGATGGCCTTGGACAGCCACTTCGAACCGATCGCCTCGCCATCGGCAAGGTTGTTGTTCATCATCTTGGCAAACAGCGTGTCCGGGCCGAAGATGCGCAACAGGTCGTCCTCGAGGCAGAGGTAGAACTTGCTCATGCCCGGGTCGCCCTGACGGCCAGAGCGGCCGCGCAGCTGGTTGTCGATGCGGCGGCTTTCGTGACGCTCGGTGCCGATCACGCAAAGGCCACCCGCAGCAAGCACCTTGGCTTTCTCTTCGGCGACCTCGGCACGGATACGGGCAATGCCTGCCTCGCGCTCCGGCCCCTCGGGGAGATCGCGCAGTTCGTCCTCGATGCGGAATTCTACGTTGCCGCCCAACTGGATGTCGGTGCCGCGCCCTGCCATGTTGGTTGCGATCGTCACCGCGCCAAGCCGCCCGGCCTGCGCCACGATGTGCGCTTCCATCTCGTGGAAGCGGGCATTGAGGACGTTGTGCTTCACGCCTTCCTTGGTCAGGAACTCGGAGAGCAGTTCCGACTTCTCGATAGAGACCGTGCCGACCAGCACCGGCTGCCCGTTCTCGTACTTCTCGCGGATCAGCTTGGCGATGGCGCCGAACTTGTCCATCGTGTTCTTGTAGAACTCGTCTTCCTCGTCACGCCGCAGCACCGGCACGTTGGTCGGGATGGTGACGACGTTCATCTTGTAGATGTCGAAGAATTCCGGAGCCTCGGTTGCAGCAGTACCCGTCATGCCCGAGATCTTCGGGTACATTCGGAAGTAGTTCTGGAAGGTGATCGAGGCCATCGTCTGGTTCTCGGGCTCGATCCGCACGCCTTCCTTGGCTTCCACTGCCTGATGCAGACCGTTCGACCAGCGACGCCCGTCCATCATGCGGCCGGTGAACTCGTCGATGATGACGATCTTGTCGTCCTTAACGATGTAGTCGATGTCACGCTTGAACATGACATTAGCCTTGAGTGCCTGGTCGAGGTGGTGGACGACCATCGTGTTCTCGACGTCGTAGAGGTTCGACCCTTCGAGCAGCCCTGCCGTCTCCAGCGCGCGCTCGACCCACTCGACGCCTTCTTCGGTCAGCGTGATGTTCTTGGTCTTCTCGTCGGCCTCGTAGAGCGAGGGATCGATGGTCTTCACCACCGCATCGACCGACAGGTACAGGTCGCTCTTGTCGTCAGTCGGGCCGGAAATGATCAGCGGCGTGCGCGCCTCGTCGATCAGGATCGAGTCCACTTCGTCGACGATCGCGAAATTGAACGGACGGTGGACCATCTGATCGCGCGTATGCTTCATGTTGTCGCGCAGGTAGTCGAAGCCAAGCTCGTTGTTGGTCGCGTAGGTAATGTCCGAATTGTACGCCTCGCGCCGCTGCTCCTCGTTGAGGTTCGGCACGATCACGCCCACGGTCAGCCCGAGGAACTTGTAGAGCACGCCCATCGTCTCGGCGTCGCGGCGGGCGAGGTAGTCGTTGACGGTGACGACATGGACGCCCTTGCCCTCAAGCGCATTCAGATAGACCGCGAGCGTCGCCACCAGCGTCTTGCCTTCACCGGTGCGCATTTCGGCAATCTCGCCGCGATGGAGCACGATGCCACCGATCATCTGCACATCAAAGTGGCGCAGGCCCAGCGTACGGACCGATGCCTCGCGCACGGTGGCAAAGGCTTCGGGCAGGATATCATCGAGCGTCTTGCCCTCGTCCAGCATCTGCCGGAACTTGGGGGTCTGCGCAGCCAGTTCCTCGTCAGACAGACCCTGAAGGTGCGGCTCGAACGCCGCGATCTGGCGAACGATCTTGTCGAGCGACTTGACGTAACGGTCGTTGGACGAGCCGAAGAGTGCCTTGGCGATTGAGCCGAACATGTGGGATTTCCTGTCGAATCTGTAGTGTAGAGGATCGGGCGCACACGCGGCGCGCCGAAGCAGGCAATGGTACTGCCGGAAAGGGTATGCAGCCGCGCGGCGCTATTCGCGCGCGCGGTCGCTCAGTTCAATGCCGCAGGGCCGGATCAGTGCCGGGGCGGGCAGCCACACCGTCTTGCGGCGGGCATTGGTGCGCTTTTGCGGAACAGCACCACCACGGCCTGCACAGCGCTGCTGGCGCTGTTCGATCGTGGTAGCAGCACCTGCCGACATGCCTGCTTCGGCCACTTCCGTGCGCGAGACGGCAAGCGCCACCTCCGGCAGGGAAAGGCCCGTGATCAGGGCAAGAAGAGCAAGCAACATGCGCATTGCCGCAACAGATAGGCATTCCGTCGCGGTTCGTCCATCTTGAAAACGAACCCTTTTGCTTCGAACTGCCCTGACCGGCCAACACGGTGTTGAACCGCAGGCACCCGCGCGCTAGGCGCTCAAACCATGTCTGACGCCATTTCCCCGCTCGCCACGCCCTTCCCCGCCCTGCCCGCGATCGCAGGCGTCACCCCGCGCGTGGCCCGTGCCGGATACAAGGACTGGGGGCGTTGCGACCTTACCTACGTCGAAATGGACGAGGGCACAGCTGTTGCCGGCGTGTTCACCCGCAACGTCTGCTGCTCGTCGGAAGTCGAACTCGGACGGCACAATATCGCTCAGGGCAGCGCCCGCGCGCTGGTGGTCAATGCCGGCAATTCCAACGCCTTCACCGGCTATCGCGGGCGCGAGGCGGTGGAGCAGATCATGGCGCAAGTGGCCGGTCACCTCGGCTGCACGCAGGAGGAAGTGTTCGTCTCCTCCACCGGCGTGATCGGCGTGCCGCTCCCCAAGGACAAGGCGCGCGCCGGGATCGAGGCTGCGATGCAGGCAGATGTCTGCACCTGGGAAGACGCCGCCCGCACGATCGGCACGACCGACACTTTCGCCAAGGGCGCGACCGCCTCGGCGATGATCGGCGGCGTGCGCGTCACCTTCAGCGCGATCATCAAGGGCAGCGGCATGATCGCGCCCGACATGGCGACGATGCTCGGCTATGTCTTTACCGACGCTGCCGTCAGCCCCGCGTTCCTGCAGGAATGCCTCTCGGCCGCAAACCGCCGGACGTTCTCCTGCATCACCGTCGACAGCGATACCTCGACCAGCGACACCGTCCTCGCCTTCGCCACCGGCAAGGCGGGCAATGCCGAACTGACCGGCTTCGACAGCCCCGGCGCCGATGCTTTCGCTGCTGCTCTGGAAGACATCTGCCGCCAGCTCTCGCACCTCGTCGTCAAGGATGGCGAAGGTGCGCAGAAGTTCATCGCCGTCAGCGTTACCGGTGCCGTCTCGGACGAAAGCGCGCGCAAGGTCGGCCTAGCCATCGCCAACTCGCCACTGGTCAAGACCGCCATCGCAGGCGAGGACGCCAATTGGGGCCGCGTCGTCATGGCCGTTGGAAAGGCAGGCGAACCGGCTGACCGTGATCGGCTCTCCATCGGCTTTGGCGGCACCTGGGCAGCGCGCGACGGGCAGCCGCTCGCCGACTACGACGAAGCCCCAGTCGCTGCGCACCTCAAGGGCCGCGAGATTTCCATAGAGGTCGATCTGGGCCTGGGCGATGGCGCAGCCACGGTCTGGACCTGCGACCTGACCCATGGCTACATCTCGATCAACGCGGATTACCGCTCTTGAGCCGCGCACTTGACGATGCCGTTGCCGCGCTGATGCGCGATACGGCGGAGAAGACGCTGCTCAAGCATTACCAGCGACTTGGCTCTGAGGAAGTCGCCAACAAGGCGGCTGACGATGTCGTCACCATCGCCGACACCGAAAGCGAGATCATGCTGGCCGAGGGGCTGGCGAAGATCCTGCCCGAAGCCGCAATCGTCGGCGAAGAGGCTGCTCACGCCGATCCGGCGATTTTCGAGCGGCTCTCCGACAAGCTATGCTGGATCATCGACCCGCTCGATGGGACCAACAACTATGCCGTGGGCAAACCGCCCTTCGGCATCCTGCTCGCACTTGCCCAAGGGGGCGAGACGGTGGCGGGCTGGATCTACGACCCGCTCTCGGGCCGCCTGTGCACCGCCCATCGCGGACAGGGCGCGTGGGTCAATGGCGAGCGGCTGACCGCGCAAGGCAGTGGCGAGGACAGGCCAATCGCGGCGATCTCGCTGGTCTTCGTCGACAAGTCCAAGCGAGCAGCGCTGCTGGAACACATCGCCCCGCACTACACGCTGGTCGATATCCCGCGCTGTGCAGCCGAGCAGTACCCGCGCATCGGCCTTGGCCAGAACGATGTGTCGCTGTTCGAAAAGACGCTGGCGTGGGACCACGCCGCAGGCGTGCTGTTCCTCAACGAAGCGGGCGGCAAGGCGGCGCGGCCCGATGGCTCAGCCTATCGCGTTGACCGGCATCTCGAGCCGGGATTGATCGGCGCGGCAAGCCCAAAGCTGTTCGAAGAGATGGCAGAGCGTCTGGCGAGAATGCCCGCCTGAGCCCCAAAAAAACTGCGCCCCCGCGAAGGCGGAGGCCTCAGTCGCTTTAAATCAACGTTCCGTAACCCCACCGAGGTCCCCGCTTTCGCGGGGACGCAAGGGGCGTGATCAGAGAACGCTTTCCAGCCAGCCCTTGAGCTGGCTCTTCGGTGCAGCACCCAGCTTCTGGGCGACCGGCTTGCCGTCCTTGAACAGGATCAGCAGCGGGATCGACTGCACGCCGAACTGGCTCGCGGTGTCGGTGTTTTCCATGATGTCGACCTTGGCGATCTCGACCTTGTCGGCCAGCTCTTCCGAGATTTCCTCGAGCGCAGGCGCGATCATCTTGCACGGGCCGCACCAGTCTGCCCAGAAATCGACAAGCACGGGCTTGCTGCTGTTCAGCACTTCGGTGGCAAACGTGGCGTCGGAAACGGCCTTGGTCGACATGACAATGAACTCCTGTTGGTTGAAGGCAATCTAGGCACTGCAAGCCGCAGCGCAACAGATCAGCCGGAAAAGGATTCCTGAACCCCGCCAAGGCGCAGCTTTTGCGCCTCGACCAGATCGGCGGGCAGCACGAACAGTTCGGGGGTGTGGGTGTAGAGCAAAGCCGCCTCTACCGGCAGCCCGGGATGGATCGCCTCCAGCGCGGCAACGTAAGCCGCCATCTGCCGGATATAGGCGCCGGGAATCTCGGCCAGCGAGCCGGGAGGACGACGGGCCGTCTTGAAATCGACAATGCGGATGCGCGCCTCGCCGATCACCAGCCTGTCGACTGTCCCGCTCACTACACGCCCGCCGACAACCGCCGCCAGTGGCACCTCGGCCAGCGAATCCGGCCCGAACACCTCGGCCCAATCGGGATGCGAGAGCACCGTCAATGCCGAACGCACCATCGCTCGACGCTCGTCCTCATCGAAGTCAGGCGCAGTGCGCGCAAGCCAGGCCAGCCCCGCCGCCTCGCGGTGGTCGACCGGCAGCTCGGGCAGGCGCTCGATCAACCGGTGCAGCAGCGTGCCGCGCCGCGCCGCAAGGATCGCGTGCGGTCCAGCAGGCGCAGGCGGATCGGGCGCATCGTCTTCGCCCAATGACGAAGGAGCCAGCGGACGCGGCGGACGCGGCTCGGGGCCGACCGGGGTCAACAGCAACTCGGGCAGCGCCACCCGCGGCGTCACCGTTTGCACCGCCGCCACGTCCTTCAGCGCAGGCGGCCCGCCGATCTGCTTGATCCCGCCCCAATGCGCATCCTCGCGCCAGTCGTCGCCAAACAGCGGCTCAAGCTGCGCATACCAGCTGTCTTCGGGCAATTCGCCCGGCGTCTTCTTGCGCTTCTTGCCCTTGGCACCTGCGATGAACAGCGCCTCCTCAGCGCGGGTCATGGCGACATAGAGCAGTCGCCAATGCTCTTCGCGCTCGGCCCGCTTGGCCTCTGCTTCGGCCTCCAGCACGGCCGGAGCCTTCTCTTCCTTGCGCAGCGATGGCAGCGGCACCTTGCGCACCGCCCCCAGCACATCCTCCAGCAGTTCCAGCCCTCGCGGTGGCGAAAGGTCCGGATCATCGGCGGAATCGGCAAGGATCACGATCGGCGCCTGCAAACCCTTCGACCCGTGCACGGTCATCACCCGCACCAGCCCTTCGGCCTTGCCCGCCTCGCGCTTCAACTCGCCCTCGCCTGCATCGAACCACTGCAGGAAAGAGATCAAGCTGGGCACGTTGGCGCTGGAAAAGGCCATCGCGGCGTTGAGCAGTTCGTCGATAGGATCATTCGCCTCGCGCCCCAGTCGCGCAACCAGCTTGCGCCGCCCGTCCCACGGCCCGACCAGCAGCCAGTGCAGCAGGACTTGCGGTGGATCGTAGTCGGCGCGGGCGAGCAAGCTGCGCAGCCGCTCCATCGTGGCGAACGTGGCAAGTCCCTCGGTCTGCCGCAGCCAGTCCCACAGTCGCACGCCCTGCTTGCGATAGCCGTGTTCGAGCAACTCTTCCTGCGACCATCCGATCAGCGGCGAGACCAGCAGTGACGCCAGGTTCAGATCATCCAGCGGTTGCGCGGCAAAACGCAGTGCGGCGACGAGATCCTTCACCGCCAGCGGCGCGCCGAGCCGCAGCCGGTCCACACCCGCCACCGGCACGCCCCGCGCATGAAGGCGCGCCACGATCAGACCCGCCAGTTCCTTGCGCTTGCGCACGAGGATCATCACGTCGCCCGCATCGGCATTGCGCGGCTTGCCCTTGCCGAGCGGAAAACCGCTGTCGATCCAGCCCTTCACCTGCAGCGCGATCTGGTCGGCCAGCTTGCGGTCGGGCCGCGAGAGCCAACCCTCGTTGCCTTCGTCGCCCTCGCCTTCATCGCCCTCTTCGGGCGCATCGTCACCCACGACCTTCCACAGACCGACCGTTCCGGGAATATCGAGCCCGACATGGCGCTCTGGCTTGCGATCGAGGCCGAGCCGGTCCCATCCGATGTGGTCGATGGCCGCATCGACGAAATCGAGGATGGGCCGTGCGGTGCGGAACGATTGGCCCAGACCCAGCTCAAGCAACTTGCGATCCGGATCACCCAGAACCTCGGCCACTTGCGCCAGCTGGCCCTTCACCCGAAGGCTCGCCTGCGCGAAGTTTTCGGGGCTCGTGCCCTGAAAGCCGAAGATCGCCTGCTTGTAGTCGCCCACCACAAACAGCGTGCGCACCGCAGGACCGCGCTGGCCTTCGCCGGTGAAGAAGTCCGAAACCAGCCCTTCGAGCACGATCTCCCACTGCGAGGCGTTGGTATCCTGCGCCTCGTCGACAAGGATGTGGTCGAAGCGGCGGTCGAGCTTGAAGCGGATCCATTCGGCGCTGGTGCGCTTGGTCAAAAGCTCGGCGGCGGTGCGGATCTGGTCATCGAAATCGATGAACCCCTCGCGCGCCTTGGCCTCGTCCCACGCCAGCGCAAAGCGGCGACCTACGGTAAGCGCGGTATCGAGCAATTCGGCCAGATCCAGCTGCGCCTTGCGCGCGCGGACTGCCTCGATGCAGACAATGACGCGGGCCGCCACCTCGCCATAGGAACCATCAACCTTGAGCAGGTTCTTGAGCCACTTCGGCTCACCCTCGGCATTGAGCAATGCCTTGGCGAGCGTCTCGATTTCGCGCGAACGAACGTCAGGCGCAGCCGCCAGCCACTCGGCCACCGGCCCCGCCATCTTCGCGCCATTGGCGGTGTTCCAGTCTAGCTGGACTTCAAGACACGAACGCAGTGCCCGATGGTCGAACACGTCATCGGCGCACATCGCGGCAAGGCTCTCCGGCCCGTCTTCCTCGCCCAGCCCGATCACGCGATTGATGCGCGGGCGCAAAGGGGGCTGCCATGCGCCCGGCCCTTGCCACAGCTCCAGCGCCCCTGCGCAGCGCAGCAGGAAGCTCTGCACCTGATCCTCGCTCATCCGCCGTGAGAGCGTGGCGAGGTTATCGATAAGCGCCTCGTCGCCGCACTCTTGCGCCTCGACCAGCATGTCGGCGAGCACCTGTCGCACCAGCAGCGCACGGTCGCGGTCTTCCATCGCACGCGTGCCGGGACGAAGCCCCGCCTCGACCGGGAACGAGGCCAGCAGCCACTGGCAGAACGCATGGATCGTCTCGATCCTCAGGCCACCGCCGGGGCAATCGAGCACGGCAGCAAAGCGGCTGCGGGCGCGGGCCACGGTTTCCGGGCCGAACGGCGCACCGATGGCCTTCAGCTGCGCGGCCAGTTCGATCTCGGGCAGGCGCACCCATCCGGCCAGCACTTCGTTGACACGCGTGGCCATTTCCGCCGCGCCCGCCTTGGTGAAGGTGAGGCACAGGATCTGCTCCGGCGCCACGCCATCCTGCAACAACAGCCGCAACACGCGGGCAGAGAGCACCTGCGTCTTGCCCGTCCCCGCCGAGGCCGAGAGCCAGACGGTACGTTGCGGGTGGACGGCGTGGGCCTGATTGTCCTTGAGCGGATAGACCTTGCTCATGCGTCCGCCTCTCCTTCGCGGCCCTGCCACTCATCGAGGCGCATCAGCTGGTCGTAATCGGTGTAGCCCGGCAGATCGGGATTGAGCCGCGCAGTGAATGGTTCGCTGCCCAACAGCCAGCGCGCAATCGCATCGCGCAGGTAACGCTCGGTTTCGGGCAGGAAGTCATCGAGCGGGATGCCCGCCTTCTTGCGGCCTTCAAGCACGGGCGAATCCATGTAACCGAACGTGCGCTGCTTGTTGCGCCCGAGCGACCAGTATTCGAAGCGCGAAGGTTCGCCGGAAACGCCCGGAATACCCCCTTCCCGCGCGATCATGCCGATCAGGCCCAGCTGCAGCGCATAGCCTTCCTGCACCATCCGTCCCGATGGCGGGATACCGGTCTTGTAATCGACGATACCAAGCGTGCCGTCGGCCAGCCTGTCGATCCTGTCGGCACGACCATGGATTTTGATGCCATCGACCTCGATCTCGCCCTTTTCCTCGAACACCAGAACAGTCCGGCCTTCGCCCGCCAGACGGTCGGTTTCCTCCTCGATCCAGTGCAGGGCGTCGATCAGGCGCGGCTTCCACATCGCGCGCATGAAAGGATGGGCGCTCATTTCATTGAACATGCGTTCAGCCAGCGGCACGAGTTCGCCGGGCTGACCGCCGGCCAGGTGCCACGCCTTGAGCACATCATGCACCGCCGTGCCCTTCCACGCGGGCGTCGGATCGGCATCGACCGGATCAAGGCTGCGGAGGTTGAGGATGGCGGAGGCATAGAACTGATAGGGATCGCCCCTCAGCCGATCGAGCGCGGTGACCGCAATCGGCACGCGGCGCTGCACGGCGCTCGGCATCGGGTGGGGGCGCGGATGCGGCGGAGCCGGGTCGGCATTCGCCAGCGCACGCGCCAATTCCACCGCGCGTTTTTCGTGCCGCAACTGGTCGCCCAGCATCGCGTGGATGCGCAACAGGAAGCGCGAAGGGATGGCAGGGCCGGTCGCATCGCGCTGCGCATGGCTGAGCACCACTTCGGGCCCCCCCAAGGCGGCGGCAAGATCGTGCGCGGACAGGCCGATGCGGAAGTCCGCCCCAGGAATGCCCAGCGCGCGCAGGATCGGCGGGGCCAACAGCGGATCGGGCGCGGGATTGCCCGGCCACGTCCCCTCGGTCAGCCCGCCGCAGATCACCAGATCCGCCCGGCTCATCCGCGCTTCGAGCAGGCCGTAGATGGCAAGTCGCGGATGACCGCCATAGGGCGGACGCACCGAGACTTCCTCCATCGCGTCGCGCAGCAATGCGGGCAGTTCGTCGCAGGCGACCAGCGCGGGGGCATCGGTCGCCGCCTCGCGCCAACGCTCGACGAATTGCGACAGGCAGCGCCCGTCCGCCTGCGCCCACAAACCTTGTCCGCACAGTGCCTCGCCCGCTTCGGCCAGCGCCAGCAGCGCGGCATCGAGCGGCACCTTGCCTTCGAGCGCAATCAGCGGAAACAGCAGGTCCTCGACGCCAGACCACCAGTCGGCCAGCCCCGGATAGCGACGGTCGAACTCCTCCGCCTTGCCGCGAACCGCTGCCAGACCGGGGCCGGGGCGCGGCCCTCGCAGCGCAAGATCAAGCTGGCGCACCCGCTCCAGCCAAGCCGCGCGCCCCTCGCCCACCCGCACCAGCGGATGGCCAAGCAGCGCCAGTAGCGGCACCGGAGCCACACGCTCCGCCACAACTTCGGCCATCTGCAACAGCACGCGCCCCGCCGCCGTTTGCGGCAATGGCCGACCGGCAGTGTCATCCGCTACGATGTTCCACCGCCCGAGATGCGCAACCACGCGGGCGGCAAGGCTGCGGTCGGGCGTGATTACCGCAACGCGGCGCTCAGGCTCGGATAGCGCCTCGCGCACCAGCACGGCAATCGCCTGCGCTTCCTCCTCGGGATTGGCGCTCTCCATCACGCGCACGCCGGACAGACGCCGGTCCTTGGCTTCGAGCGAAACCCACGCCGCGCTCGCTTCGGGCGGGAGGAACAGGTTGGAAATCGCGCGGCTGCGCTCGGGCGGCGCGGATGACAGACCCGAGCGGTGCCACGGCTCCACCTCGTCCCTCGCCACGCCCATGCGATTGAGCAGCAACTTCAGGTGATATTGCGGATGCGTCACCACATCGCCACGCTCGAACACCGCCCCATCAGGCCCGCCCGCACCGCCAAGCGCGTCCCACACCTCCTGGCTCAACGCGAGGTCGAGGTCGGGCAGGATCACCCCGCCATCGGGCATGTCCGCCACCACGCGCAGCAGCTTTGCCACGGCGGGAGACGCGGAGGTTACGCCAGCGGCAATCACCGGATGCGCAGGCGGACGCTCGCGCCAGCTTTGCGCCGCATGGGCAAGCAGGCGATTGCGGCGCTCGGGAGCGTCAAGCTTGCCGAGCGTTTCCAGTTCAACCTGCCAGCGAGCAAAAACACGAGCAAACAGGCGCGTGCTGGCCTGCCAATGTTCGGAAAGCTCGGCAGCAATGCCGACCACGCCCTCGTCGAGCATGTCGGCAATCGAAACGCCCTCGACCAACAGCCTGTCGATCCCTTGCGCAATCCCCCGCGCCTGCCGTAGCAGCGCCGCTTCGCCCGGCGCCTCATCGCCCAGTTCATCACGCAGATGGGCGGCAAGTCGCAGCAGGCGAAAGGTCGGATCGACCGCCTCCGGAATATCCACCCCCGCCCCGATCGGATCAAGCAATGGCCCCAGCGTCTCGTCCAGATCGAGATCGCCGACCACTGCCATGCGCGGCAGCAGCAGGCCCTGCCCGCTTGCCCGCACGAAAGCCTCGGTCACAGTGCGGATCGCGCGCTGGCTCGGCAGCAGCAGCGTCAGCCGCGCCAGGCCGAAGCGTTCCTCGCGGTAACGCGGGATAAGCCCTGCAACCAGCGCATCGGCAAACCCCCGGTGCGCCGCGATCGACCATACGCGCGGGCGTGAGGAGCTGTCTGCCATGTCAGTCGCGCTTGAGCGCGGCCTCGGTCGGGGCGATCATCTGCGGCTCGCCCACTTCGTACCACAGGCCATGATGCGAGAGGCCATAGAGCCGCCCCTCGTCCATCGCGCGCTGCCACAGCGTCATCGTGCCGAACGGCCCTTCGGGTGCATCGCGAAGCAGACGGTGCGAGACGATCTGGATGCCGCTGTAGATGAACGGCGCGACGCGTCCGGTACGGCGACGCGAGATGCGGCCCATCGCGTCCATGTGGAAATCGCCCTTGCCGCGATAGTTGAACGCGCGCGCGTGCGGCACCAACAGCAGCAGCGCGTCCATCTTCTCGGCATCCCAGTGGTCCGAAAGATGCGCAAAGACGTTGCGCGGACCATCGAGCCAGATGTTGTCCGAGTTCAGGCAGAAGAACGGATCGGTGCCGAGCAAGGGCAAGGCCTTGACCATGCCGCCACCGGTTTCCAGCAGCACATCCCGCTCATCAGAAATGCTGATTTCGGGCGAGGTGCGCCGCGCGAGGTAGGCCTCCATCGCATCGGCGAGATAGTGGACGTTGACCACCGCCCGCGCCACGCCTGCCTCTTCCAGCTTGTCGAGCGCGTGATCGATCAGCGGTTTTCCGGCCACGTGCACCAGCGGCTTCGGGCGCGAGGCCGTCAGCGGGCGCATCCGCTTGCCCAGCCCTGCCGAGAGCACCATGGCGACATCGCTTGCAAGGGGCTTGCTCATGCCTCGAACGTGCCTCCGCCAGCGGCGCGAAGCTCTGCCGGGATATTCGCATCGAACCATTCGGCTACCGGAGCCAGCGCCGGATGGGCCAGATCGCGCTCGAGCAGCGCCCAGACGCGCGGGATGTAATCGAGGTAGCGCGGCTTGCCGTCACGCTTCCACAGACGCACGAAAATGCCGACGATCTTGGCGTTGCGCTGCGCGCCGAGGCGGGCGTAGTCGGCAAGAAACTCCTCGCCCTCGCCCGATTGCTGCAGGTAATAGTCCAACATCCGGGCCTCAAGCTCGGGCGAAACGTCGCGCCGCGCGTCCTGCAGCAGCGAGACGAGATCGTACGCCGGATGGCCCGCGAGCGCATCCTGGAAGTCAAGCAAACCCTGCTTGTCGAGGCCGCCCAGCAGCATCACGTTCTCGGCGTGATAATCGCGCAGCACCGTCACGCCCGGACGCTGGCGCGGCAGGAGCTGGGTCATCACCTGCTCCCAAGCAGAGCTCCAGCTCCGCCCGTCGACATAGAGCGAGCGGCTTGGCACGTACCAGTCGATGAACAGCTTGGCCTCGCGCTGGTACTCGGCCAGCGTATAACCGGTGAACGGCCCCGGCGGGAGCTTGCGCAGCTGCAGCAGGGCATCGATGGCATATCGATAGACCTCTTCCTCGTCCTGCGGCCAGGCGTCGAGGTATTCGCGCATGCGCACTTCGCCGAAGTCTTCAAGCAGGACGAACCCCTGCGCGGCATCCTCGGCATAGATGTGCGGCGCGCGCATGCCATTGGCGTCAAGCCACTTGGCCGTGCGCAGGAACGGCTCCGGGTCCTCGGTCGGCGGCGGGGCATGCATCAGCATGGCGTTCCCGCTCGAACGGCGGATGCGGAAATAGCGGCGGAACGATGCGTCCCCCGGCAAGGGCTCGATCGTCGCGCCAACCCAGCCTGCTGTGTTCAGGAATGCGTCGACGCCCGGAGGAATGGTCAGGTCCATGCCCCCCGCTCTAGCCAATCGCGACCGGGCGTTACAATGGCCCGCCTGCCATTTTCCGTGGATTCCAGCTGGATCGACAGACAACCCGGCTCATGCGCGAAGCCACCTGCGTGTTCCGGCCATTCCGCGAGCAGCGCCGCACCTTCGCGGTAATCATCGAGACCGATCTCGTCCGCCTCTGAAGGGTCCTCGAGCCGGTAGAAATCCGCATGGACCAGTGGCAGGCGGACGGCAGGCGGATCGTAAACCTCGATGATCGCAAAGCTCGGGCTCGGCACTTCGCGCTCATGCCCCAATGCCGCGATGATCCCGCGCGCCAGCGTCGTCTTGCCTGCGCCCAAGCCGCCAGACAGCGCCACCACGTCGCCTGCGCGCAAGTCCGCCGCAATGCGCCGGGCCAGCGCTTGCGACGCTGCGAAGTCTGGCAGATCGACGATCATGGCAGCATCACGATGGCGCTGGTGCCAAGCCCCGGCTCGGACATCAGTTCCAGCGTCCCGCCATGCGCCTCGACCAGCTGGCGCACCAGCGGAAGACCCAAGCCCTGCCGCCGCTCCACGGCCTTCCCATCGGCTCCGACCCTCAGGCCTTCAAGCGCCCGTGCGAGAACCGCAGGTTCCATCCCGCGCCCGTTGTCGGAGACGACGACCTGCAGCACGCCACCCTTCTTGCGCGAAGCCTCCACGAGAATGCGACCACCTTCGGGCGTGGCGGCAATGGCATTGTCGATCAACTGTCCGAAAGCCCGCCGCAGCCGCCGCGCATCGCCGGTCACAACGCCCGCCGAACGATCCCCGCGCAGATCAAGCGTCAATCCGGCCGCCGCAATCTTTTCGCCGCGCTCCCTGACCACTTCGGTCAGCAGCGGGAACATCTCGACCGTTTCGTGCGCTAGCGGCAAAGTCCCCGCCTCGCTCTGTGACAGGTCGAGCACGTTCTCGATCTGCTGGCCAAGCCGCTCCACCGACGAAAGGATCGCCGCGACATACTCGTCCTGCTGCTCGGTCAGTTCGCCCGCAATGCCGCTCTGCAGCAGTTCGGCAAAACCGCCGATCGAGGTCAGCGGCGTGCGGAATTCGTAGCTCATATTGGCGATGAAGCGGGTCTTGACCGCGTCTGCCTCGACCAGCGCGGCATTGCGTTCGCGCAGCGCGGCCTCGGCCTTCTGGCTGTCGGTGATATCGAGCACGGTCAGCATGCCGTTGCCGTCCGGCAGCGGCACCCCGGCAAGCGCCAGGTGCCGTCCATCGGCCAGCGCCAGCCTGCCACTGCGCTGCTTGCGCTCAAGCGTGGCGGCCTGAATTACCTGAGCGATTGTGCCCACTTGCGCAGGCCGCTTGAGCTGCGCCGCAACCTTGTTGAGCAGGACATCGACGCGCGGGTGCGTGGTCAGGAACGCCTCGTCCAGCCCCCAGTCCGCCGCGAACCGGCGGTTCCACAGCTGCAGCTTGCCATCGGGCGCGAAGACGGCGAGCGATTCGAACAGGTTGTCGAAGGTCGCTGTGCGGGTGCGCAGCAGCGTATCGCGCGTGGCAGAAAGCTGGAGCTGTTCAGTGCGATCCTCGAAGATCATCAGCAGCCCACCATCGGGCATCGGCTGGCCGACCACGCGCAGATGCGTGCCGCCCGAAAGGTGCCACGATTCCTCGATTGGTTCGCGGGCCAGGAACCATGCCTGCCGCTCGCGCCGCCATTCCGGAAAGTCGCGCACTTCGGGCAGCCGCCCTGCATCGCGCATCCGGTCAAGCACGCGGTCGAACGGCGGCGTGTCGACGACCCACGCCTTGGGCACGCCGAAGATGCGCAGGAAAGGCTGGTTCGCGAAGACGAGGTTCCGCTTGTCGTCGAACTGCGCGATGCCGGCCGAGAGCGTATCAAGCATCTCGCGCTGGGCTTCGCGGAAGCGACGGAACTGGCGGATCAGCTCCTCCATTTCCTCTATATCGACCGCGTATCCGGCAATGCCGTCCTCGCCCAGCGGGAGATCGGTCACCCGCACCGCGCGGCGTTGCCCGCGGATCGTGGCAAGCAGAGAGCGCTCCACCGGCACCCGCCGCGACTGCGCCTGCCGCGCAACCTGCGCCGCGCTCAAGCCATCAACCGGTTCGATCAGTTCAATGCCCTGCGCAATCACCGCTTCGGCACTGGCGGCGCCCACGGCCTTGACATAGGCGCTGTTGACGAGCCGCAGGCGCAAGTCCGGCCCGCGGAACCACATCGGCAGCGGCGCGGCCTCTATCAGACCCGAAAGGCCTGCGAAATCCGCCTGCGCCGCAGCGGTATCGGCACGCAGCCGAACCAGTTCTTCCTGACTTTCCGAGAAATCGAAGAACCACACCAATGCCGCGCCACCGGGAGAAACCTGCGGATCGGCCAAGTGACCGTGCGCGGCAAGGCTGCGCTGCCCACCCTTTGGCGTCAATGCCATGCGGAACGAGGCGCCGGTCTTCTGCGCGCGCCGGACCGCATCGCTCAACTGCGAAAGCTGGATCTCGTCGAGCCCGCACCCGTCGCCATCGAGTTCTGAAAGATACCCCGGCATCGCATCGAAACCGAACCAGCCCGCCAGCCTGACCGGCCCTTCGATCTTGCCGTCCGCCCTCACCAGCAGAGGCAGCGCGGGAGATTCGTCGACCATCCGCGCCAGCCTGCGCGCCTGACGCTGCACCGCCTCGCCCTTGCGCGCGCGTCGGCGCGCATCGAGCACGAACCAGCCCGCCCCCGCCGTCCACGTGGCGAGCAGCAGTCCGATCAGCACCAGCACTGTCTGATTGAGCAGCGGCATCCTGCTTTCGCTACGGCGTGGTCCGCTGAATTACAATGCGGGGATTTGCTTTGCCCGCTGATCATCAAAGAGAAAGGGCGGCGTGGTTTCCCGCGCCGCCCCGTAATCTCTACGCTTTGAGCAACATGCTCAGTAGCGGTAGTGATCCGGCTTGAACGGACCCACTTCCGGCACGCCAATATAGTCGGCCTGCTTCTTGCTCAGCTTGGTCAGCTGCACGCCGAGCTTTTCGAGGTGGAGCGCAGCGACCTTCTCGTCGAGGTGCTTGGGCAGCACATAGACGTCGTTCTTGTAGTTCTCGGCCTTGGTGAACAGTTCGATCTGGGCGAGCGTCTGGTTGGTGAAGCTGGCGCTCATCACGAAGCTGGGGTGGCCGGTGGCGCAGCCGAGGTTCACCAAGCGGCCCTTGGCGAGGATGATGATCTGCTTGCCATCGGGGAACTCGACGAGGTCGGTGCCCGGCTTCACTTCGGTCCACTTGTAGTTGTCGAGAGCGGCGATCTGGATTTCGCTGTCGAAGTGGCCGATGTTGCAGACGATGCTCATCGGCTTCATCGCCTTCATGTGCTCGGCGGTGATCACGTCTTCGTTGCCGGTGGCCGTCACGAAGATGTCGCAGCGCTTGACCGCTTCTTCCATGGTGACGACTTCATAGCCTTCCATCGCCGCCTGCAGCGCGCAGATCGGATCGACTTCGGTGACCATGACGCGGGCGCCGCCCTGGCGCAGCGAAGCAGCCGAACCCTTGCCGACGTCGCCGAAGCCGGCAACGCAGGCAACCTTGCCGGCGAGCATGACGTCGGTGGCGCGACGGATCGCATCGACCAGCGATTCCTTGCAGCCATAGAGGTTGTCGAACTTCGACTTGGTGACCGAATCGTTCACGTTGATCGCCGGGAAAGGCAGCTTGCCGTCCTTGGCGATTTGGTAGAGGCGGTGCACGCCGGTGGTGGTCTCTTCCGAAACGCCCTTGATGTTCTTGACCGACTGCGTGAGGTAGCCCGGCTTCTTCTTGAGGAAGGCGGTGAGCGCGCGGACGAATTCGATTTCTTCGGCGTTCGAAGGCTCGAACAGCTTCTCGCCCGCTTCGACGCGAGCGCCCCACAGCGCGAACATCGTGGCGTCGCCACCGTCGTCGAGGATCATGTTGGCGGTGATGTCATCACCCCAGTCGAAGATCGAACCGACGTAGTCCCAGTATTCGGCCAGCGTCTCGCCCTTGATCGCGAAGACCGGGATACCGGCAGCGGCGATGGCAGCGGCAGCGTGGTCCTGCGTCGAGAAGATGTTGCAGGTGGCCCAGCGCACTTCAGCGCCGAGAGCAACGAGCGTCTCGATCAGCACGGCGGTCTGGATCGTCATGTGGAGCGAGCCGGTGATGCGCGCACCCTTGAGCGGCTGCGAAGCGCCGAATTCCTCGCGCAGCGCCATGAGGCCGGGCATTTCGGTCTCGGCGATCTTGATCTCGGCGCGGCCAAAGTCGGCAAGGCCGATATCGGCGATCACGTAATCGTTCTTGGCGTCAAGCACGCTGGCCACGAAGCAGTCTCCTGAAAAATCACACGCAGGACGACCCCATGGCCGCCAGCGCCTCTGCCACGCCCATAGCGTGCTGCGCCGCAACCTGCAAACTTAATATAAAGACTTCTTTATATCGCTAATCGGAGGTGCATCGCGTTCCCCCGGTTGCAGAGCGCAAAGCGCCCCTTATATCCGGAGCGCCATACTCGTCCGGGCTCCCTCGCCCGGCGCAACGAAAGGAAGATGGGGATGACAATCGCTGTTGGTGACAAGCTGCCTGACGTCAAGATCGTCAAGGCGACCGCCGAAGGTCCCGAAGCCGTGCAGTCGTCGGAATACTTCAAGGGCAAGCGCGTCGCGCTGTTCTCCGTCCCCGGTGCCTTCACGCCCACCTGCTCGGCCAAGCACCTGCCGGGCTACGTCGAAAAGGCCGCCGATCTCAAGGCCAAGGGCATCGACGAAATCGCCTGCACCGCCGTCAACGATCCCTTCGTGATGAAGGCATGGGGCGCAGCTTCGGGCTCGCCTGACGTGACCATGCTGGCTGACGGCAACGGCGACCTCGCCGAAGCGCTCGGCCTGACCATGGACGGTTCGGGCTTCGGACTTGGCAAGCGCGGCCAGCGTTTCTCGATGGTCGTCAACGATGGCGTCGTCGAGCAACTGTTCGTCGAAGCTCCCGGTGACTTCAAAGTCAGCTCGGCCGAACACATGATCGAGAACATCTGATCTACCAAAAGGCCCCCGGAAACGGGGGCCTTTTTCCTTGTACGCATCAGAACGACAGTCGCACCCTGCCCAGCACCCGGTCACCGGCATGCTTGAGGTCGGCATAGGGCGATACCGTGATCCCAGTCGTATCGATGTCAGTCCCGGCGTAGTCCAGACCGACCGTGAACGGGAACTGGTTGTACTCCACCCCCAGCCTCCAGTCGGCATAGTCTCCCGCCGGGCGCAAACGGGCCGAACGCGAGTCACGCGTGTCGCCGGTAGTATAGCCGAGCGAGGCCGACACGCTGATCGGAATCCCCGGAATTCCGGCATTGGCCGAACCGCGCAGGTAGAGGTTGTCGCCGCCGATGGAATCCTGCTTGGGCGCATAGAAGGCATCGGCGCGGACCTGCAGCGGGCCAATCGAATAGCGCGCGCCCACGCCCAGCTCGCCGTAGTTCATGCCCTGATCCGCCCCGCCGAAGACGTGGCCGATGGCCTCGGTCCGCAAAGTAATCGCTCCGGCGCTCCAGTCCTTGCCGATGGCGAGGTCGGCAACCACGTCGGCGTTGGCGTGGCGATCGGACTTGCGCAGGGCGGCCATCCGCACCGAGGCATCCAGCCCGGCAAAGCCGACGCTGGCGTCTGCCGAAGCGGAGATTTCCCCATCGCTCCAGCTCAGCCCGCGCCGGACTTCGTCCGTCGTCGCCTCTACCCCCGCATCCACCGATTGAGCATTGGCTAATGGCGCCTGCACCGTTGCGATGGCACCGAGTGCTGCCAGCCAGAGGGACGAATGGATGCGGGTCATGTAATCATTTCTCCTCAGCCCTCGCACTGACTGGCGTGGGCTCCTTCTGCTTCAACGAGGATCACTGCGCGATCCTGCGCGACCATGGCCATCATTGCACTGCGCAGGTCCTCGCGCCGTGCCTCGATCACCCGGTCGATGCCATTGCCCCGTTCGGAGCACCAACCCGGCGACGACCCAGTGATCACGTCATTGCGCAGCATCGAGCGCTTTGCTTGCAGGTTTGCGCCCACCTGTGCCTGTCGTTCGACCGAAAGCGAAACGGACCACTGGCAGCGCAGGGACGAAGCGCGCCCTGCCCCGGCGACGGTTCCGATCTGCTTCATCTCGACCCGCGTTGCTCCGGCGTAATCGGCGGTGATCGGGCCGGCCGGATGCTCGATGACGGTGGTATGCTCCATGGCCACGGCTGGCGCGCTCAAGGCCAGCGCGGCCGCGAACCCCGCAAAAGCGAGCGTCTTCATGTTCCTGTCTCCTGCGAACGTCCCGGCTTTTCTCCGGTGACGCCTACAAGATAGGGTCGCAATTGTGTGCGACCAACCGGCTGACTTGTAATGTTTCTTTGCTGAAGCGCGATCAGTAGCCCATCAGGCTGAGCACTTCCTTGCGGCTGCGGTTGTCCTCGAGGAACGTGCCCATCAGACGGCTCGTCACCATCCCGACGCCCGGCGTGCGCACGCCGCGTGCGGTCATGCAGGCGTGGCTCGCCTCGATCACCACCGCCACTCCGTGCGGCTTCAGATTGTCCCAGATGCACTGCGCGACTTCAGCGGTTAGCCGCTCCTGGATCTGAAGGCGGCGGGCGTAGGCGTGGAGCACGCGCGCAAGCTTCGAAATGCCGACGACCTTGTGACGCGGCAGGTAGGCGATCGCGGCCTTGCCGATGATCGGCGCCATATGGTGCTCGCAGTGGCTCTGGAACGGAATATCCTTCAGCAGCACGATCTCGTCGTAACCGCCCACTTCCTCGAACTGGCGCGCCAGATGGCTCGCCGGGTCCTCGCCATAGCCGAGGCAGTATTCCTTCCACGCCCGCGCGACGCGCTTGGGCGTGTCGAGCAGCCCTTCGCGCGAGGGATCGTCTCCCGACCAGCGGATCAGCGTGCGGATGGCTTCCTGCACGTCATCAGGCACCGGCAGCTTGCCACGGGCCAGATCATCGTCCTCATCGGGCCCAACCACACCGCTCATCACGTCGTCCTCGTCATCTAGCAGGCCGCCGCAGGAAGCGGCTCCTGAACAGGCCCCGGCGGTAGAAGGACAGCATTTCCTCCGGCCGTTCGGGGTCCAGCACCTCGTTGTCCGCCAGCGCCTTCTCCGCATCGCTGAGTTCACGCGGCACGAACCGCCCGAGCCTCTTGCCGCCCTGCGGAGCCGCAGCGATGGCACCGGCCATCGAACCGTGCCGGTCGAGCAGTTCCGCTACCCTCTCGGGCGCGATACCGCAATGCTCTGCCAGCAAGGAAACACGCAGGCGATTGATCACCTCTCCGCAATGTCCGTTGGCCGGACGCGCACAATCGATGAACACGTCACACTCGCTGTCGAGACCCATTGAGCGATTGTTGAGATTGGCCGATCCGATGCGCAGGATCTCGTCGTCGACGATGGTCAGCTTCGAGTGGACATAGATCGGCGTGCCGCCTGCCGTGTAAGGATGCCATACCGAGAAACGGCCCGCATGGTCGACTTCCTCGATCGCCCGCACCAGCCTGACCCGCGCGCCGTCCATCGCCGTCTGTTCGAGCCAACCGGAGGAGCTTTCGGGATTGATCAGCACGATCTCTGGAGGATCGGGCTCTTCCATCCGCCTGACGATGGCCTCGGCAATGCTGCGCGAGGCGAAGTACTGGTTCTCGAAATAGATGAAGCGCTTTGCCCGCTCGATGTGCTCGATGAACAGCGCCTCGATCTCGCGCACCTCGCGCGCCTCGGCGTAGTGCGAGCGGGTGCGGGAAATGCCGATCTCGACATTGCGGAATTCGGCCTCGATCGACGCTGGCCATGGCGACGATTGCTGTACCTTGCACGCGGCAAAGGGCTTGCCCCCGGCCTGCTCCCAGCGCTTGCGACCGAACGCGCCGAGGACAGTGGCGGCATCACCTTCCATCAACATGGTACAGTCGTGCCAGGGGCCATAGGTCTTGCCCCCCGGCCCCCTGCGACGGGGTTCATCGTCGAGATGCTTGCGCGTGTCCCAGCGGTCGCCCGCCATGTCGATCCCGCCGCAGACGGCAAAGCGATCATCGATGACCGCGATCTTCTGGTGATGACTGCACCCCAACGGATGCGCACTGTCCAGCTTGAACACGATGCGCGGGTGACGCCACCAGCGCAGCAGGTCGAGCATCATCGAGCCTCGGAAAAAGGCCTTTAGCGCACCGAAGTTCCACTTGAGCACGCGAACGTCGAGCCGCTTGCGCCGATTGGACAGCCACACCACGAACGCACCGAGACGCGCAGGCGATATGCGTTTGCGCGGCAGGTTCCACCAGCGCCGGCCGCCGCCGATGATGATGCGCGTATCGAAGTCCCAACCGATCAGCAGGATACGCTGCCGCGCGCGCATCATCGCCTCGCGCATGAGCGCAAAGTAGTCCGCAGCATCGATCACTGCATGGGCACGGGTGGCCATGGCAAAGCGCCAGACGGAACTGGATTCGGCCTCGGCGGAGTCCGGAACAACCGGATTGGCTTCGACTGATTCGGAAATGGCCTCTTCGGTCACGTCGCCCCGCGCGCTGTTATTATCATTGAAGGACACGAAAACTGACTTCGCACATAGCCCATTTATAACCAAGGTTTGCAACCGCTCGCCAGATAGATTGTTATTTCATTACCGGCAGTTACATTTACAGCAATTTGGCTTTACCACGTAGTTATCCGCATTACCTCGCAAGGAGATGGCCCGCAGCTTAGCCTTGATGTCCTCCCTACGCACCGGTCTTCTTGCGGTTCCGCCATTGCGCTCTGCATTGTCGCGACTGCGTGAACTCGCCGACCCAGACCGTCGCGCCATTGCCCGGATGAAGCGGACTCACGCACAGGCCGTGCTGCAGCCTTGGCCGACCACTTTCGAGGATCGCTACCCGGAAATCTTCACCGCACTCGACGCGCATCTGTGGACGATCGCCAATCCCCGCATCCTCTCGTTCGGCTGCTCGGACGGGAGCGAGGTGCGCAGTCTGCGGCGCTGGTTCCCGAACGCCCGCATCGTCGGCCTTGATCCGAACCCCGCGATGATCCGCACCGCGCGCGCGCATCTTGCGCTCCATCCAGATCCCGGCACCTCCTATGTCGAGGCCGCTGGCGTGGCAGACCTGGGCGACATGAAGTTCGACGCGATCCTGGCCATGGCCGTGTTCCGCCACGGCCAGCTGGAAGCCACAGAGCCTGACAGTTGCGCGGACATCCTGCCGTTCAGCCGCTTTGCCAACACCATTGCCGAACTCGACCGACGGCTAAATCCCGGCGGCTGGCTGACGATCTGGAACGCACACTTCCGCTTCCGCGATACGCCGACGGCATCGGGCTATGAGGCACGTTCTCTACACTTCACCCGCGCCGAACCGATGGTCCTGACCTATGGACCGGACAATCGCCGCATCGAAGGGGAGTATTGCGAAGCGATGTTTCGCAAGCGCCCCTGAGAAGGCGCGCGGGCGAAGCCATCAATTCTTGAGCTGGATTACCACATCATCGGGATGGGTGACGTTGAGATTGCTGTGCAGCAATTCACCGACCAGGTCCGGATCGGCATGACGCGGATCGAGCAGGTCCACCCGGTTCTTCATCCGGTCCCGATCTGCAGTCAGCGCAGCGATTTCCTTCTGTCGCTGCTCAAGCACCCGCGCATTCTCGCCCCATGCCAGCAACCCGCTGGGCCCTGCAATGCCGATGGTCCCGAGCACCAGCAGCGCAACCAGCGCGAGCGACTGGGTGAGGCTGTCCTTGGGTAGAAGAGGGCGGCGCGATTGCATGAAGCGACTGAATCATAAATCCTGAGCGAGTTCAAGCCGCAAAGGCAAAGATGTGTCATCTTGGGGACATCTTGCGGCGGTGTGAGTGTCGCGCAGGGGTGACCAGCCCGCTTGTTTCTCGCAGAGACGCAGAGCGGGTAGAGGGCGATCGGTTTCGCGCGGAGACGCGGAGGCGCGGAGAAGAAGGAGGATTGAGGCGGCTGCGCCGCAGGCTCTTTCCTTTCTCCCCTTCTTCCTCCGCGTCTCCGCGCGCCATTCCTTCTCTGTTCCCCCGCGGAGGCGGGGGCCTCGTGCGGTTTGCTGTGAGGGTCCGTGAGAACACCGAGGTCCCCGCCTTCGCGGGGACGCATGAATTCTCACGCAAAGCCGCAAAGACGCGAAGGTGTTGCGCTTTGGGGTGAGGATGCGTGTGGTTGGTCGGTGGTTGAGGAGTGGGACGCCTGCGGCGGGCGCGACCTCTTTGCGTCTTTGCGTCTTTGCGTGAGATCATTCTGTTGCGCTGTTTGCCCACCCCGCTGCGACTAGGTTCGCTTCGCTCTCCAAGTCTCGCGGCCCTCCCGCCTGCGGGAGGGCTGGATGAAGCGCTGCGTGTCTCTCCCCTCCCGCAAGCGGGAGGGGCTGGGGGTGGGCATCGCCGATACGCGATAAAGCAAAGCATCCGCTGGCGAGTGCGGACGGTAACGCCGGGGGAAGGCACAGATCGCGCGACCGGTGCGGTGCCGTCGTGGCACGCGCGGGGAGGGCGCGGGACCGGTTGCGAGTGGCCGGGGGGCGGTTCCGGACCCCTTGTCGGCTCAGCCTGAGGGCGGACATATGTGAAAGGACGAAGCCTTGGCAGCGGCTCGCGTGCTGCCTTGGCTTCTGGCAAGCGGCTGCGTGAAAAGAACCTGTCGTTTGTGCTGACACTGTCGCACAATCATGGCGGGTTCCGCATCCGCAGCGTCGCTCAGGGTTCGGCGCCGTGCTATCAGCCCTGGGTTGTCCTGTCTGTCCTTGGGTCACGACAGGGTTTGCCCGGTGGGTCTTGGGCTTAACGCCCCGCATTGAACCCACGCGCACCTGCCGCACCGATCGCGCCGGAGGCTTCGGCAAACAGCCTGACCTCCGAAGGGAGAGGAGCGGGTTGGCCTTTTGCCCTCTCCTGACCTGTGGGCGGGGCGTATAACCTATATGGTTCGTTTTGTCAAGCAAGTTGTCGTCGCGAAGCGACGGTGCCGCTTGTCGCTGGATTCCCGCCTGCGCGGGAATGACGAGGGGTGGGGGAAGGAAAAATGGTGCGCCCGACGGGATTCGAACCCATGGCCCCCAGATTAGGAATCTGGTGCTCTATCCTGCTGAGCTACGGGCGCCCGCGTTTCCTTTAGGCAGGGGCGCGCGGGCTGGCAACGCCGATTCAGCGGGGTAGATTTAGTTGGCTTCTTCGGGCGGCACCACGGGGACGAGCAAAGGGGCGACCGGGATACCTTCCTCCATCAGTTCGCGCGCTTCGTCGAGCGTCGCGCGGCCATGGATCGCGGCCGGGTCCTTTTCGCCGTAGTGCATGGCGCGGGCATCGTCGGCGAACTTCTCGCCCACCCAGGTGGAAGACTTGATCGCCTCGGCCTGCATCGCGGCGACGGCCTTGAGCATGGCGATCGCCTCTGGCGGAAGCGGTGCGTTGGCCATGGGCTGTGCTGCGGGCACCGGCTCGCTGGTCGTCCGCGTCGGGACTGGCAACTGGTTGCCCTTGCGGCCGACATTGGGGGCCATCACGGCTTTGACCACCTCGGGCGAACCGCAGGTCGGGCACGAGACCAGGCCACGCGCCTGCTGACTCTCATAGTCCTGCGAGGAGCCGAACCAGCCCTCGAAACGGTGCCCGTTCGGCCCGCACTGCAGATCAAAGACAATCATGCCGCCGATCTAGGGATTTCGCGCTTGTTGGCAAGGGATGGCAGCTGCGCGCGCACCTCGCCCGTTCGGGCAGGGTCGATGGTTGCGAAACCAAGCGAGCCCCCTTCCCCGCCGTCGTAAGCCACTTCGCCCCACGGATCGACGACCAGCGAATGGCCGTAAGTCTCGCGGCCATCTTCATGACGCCCACCCTGCGCGGCAGAGATGACCCAAGCGCTGGCCTCGACCGCGCGGGCCCGCTGCATCAGGTGCCAGTGGGCCTTGCCGGTGGGTACAGTAAAGGCGGCGGGGATGCGGATCGCGTCGCAGCGCTGGCGGCCGAGTTCCTCGAACAGCGCGGGGAAGCGCACGTCGTAGCAGATCGCAAGGCCGAGGCGACCGACCGGCGTCTCGACCGTCACGACTTGCTCTCCCGGTGTGTAGGCCGCCGATTCCCGCCAGGTCTCGCCCGTGGCAAGGTCGACGTCGAACATGTGGATCTTGTCGTAGCGGGCAGCGATAGCGCCATCGGCGTCGATCACGAAGCCGCGGTTGGCCCACTTGCCGTCCTCACGCAGTATGGCGAGCGAGCCGAGATCGATCCACAGGCCAAGCTCGCGCGCGGCCTTGCCCGCAGCGGCGAGCACGGGGTTGTCCTGTTCGGGGACGATGTTGGGCGTTGCCCTCGCCCGGTCACGGTCGAGCAGCCCGCACATCTCGGGCGTGAACAGCATGGCTGCGCCTTGGAAGGCGGCTGCCTTGGCTGCCTCGACAATCGCGTCTGCGTTGGCCTGCGGGTCGGTCCCGCTGGTCATCTGGAACAACGCGACCTTTACGGGCCTGCTCTCCGTGGCGCTCACTTGCCGAGCATCATGTCCAGCTTGCCCTGCGCATTGAGCGCGGCAAGATCATCCGAACCGCCGACGTGGATACCGTCGATGAAGATCGAGGGAACAGTGGTGTGGCCCGGCGCGCGCTCGAGCATTTCGGCCTTCTTCGGACCGCCCATGGTCACGTCGAACTCCTCGTAGGCGACCCCCTTGCCATCGAGCAGTTGCTTGGCACGCGAGCAGTAGGGGCAGCCCCACTTGGTGTAGACTTCGACCTTGGGGGTGTTCGACATGAGGTTCCTCGATGAGGGTCTTGAAAAGCGGTTTTCGCTAACACACATGGGTTTTCGTGTCATGCGCCGCAAGTCGGGCATGGCTCAAAAACCGCCGATGCGGGCGCCGGGTTCCGGGCTTCGCAGAAGGCAAGTGCAGATTGCTCAGAACGAGGATATTGCCATGAACCGTTTCGACTTTACCCCTTATCGCCGCACCACCGTGGGCTTTGACCGCCTGTTCGACCTGCTCGAACGCCAGGCCCGCGCCAATGCCGGTGACAACTATCCCCCCTTCAACATCGAGCGCAGCGGCGAGGATGCCTATCGCATCACGCTGGCGGTTGCCGGGTTCAAGGCCGAGGATATCGATATTACCGCCCAGCAGAACCTGCTGGTCGTGAAGGGCCAGCGCCCGGAACCGCAGGAGCGCGAATACCTCCACGTCGGCATCGCAAACCGCGGCTTCGAGCGTCGCTTCGAGCTGGCCGATTTCGTCCGCGTCGAAGCTGCCGACCTTGCCGATGGCCTGCTGACCATCGACCTCGTTCGTGAAGTGCCCGAGGCGATGAAGCCCAAGAAGGTACTGATCGGCGCGCAGAACCAGCTCAAGGTCATCGAAGGCGACAACACCGCCGCTGCCTGATCGGGCTTCTCAAATCGGAAGGGCGGGTCGCAAGGCCCGCCCTTCCTGCATCACCATGCCTCGGCCACATCGACCAGGGCTTCGCGGTCGAGAATCGTTACGCGCCCGCCCTTGAGCGCAACGATGCCGTTATCGACCCAGGCCGAGAGCTGTCGGTTGATCTGTTCGCGTGACATGCCGGCGAAGTTGCCAAGTTCGCCCTGGCTCAGCGCAATCTTGAGCTGGTTGCCCTTGTCCGAATTGTCACCCATCATCAGGCGCAGCAAGAAGCGGGCGAGCCTCGGGCCGGAGGTATAGGCGCGGTCGGCCTCGATCACGGCGTTGTTCTGGCGGAGCCGTCGTGCCATCGCCTTGAGCAGGCGTAGCGAGAGGCCCTTGTGCTTGTCGATGATCTCGGCAAACGCGCCGCGCGACAGCACCAGCGCTTCGACTGGATCGATTGCCTCGACCGTGGCGGTACGATCGCCGCCGTCGAGAAAGGCGATCTCGCCAAGCACGTGGCCGGGCTCGGCATAATCAAGGATGATCTCGCGGCCATTGGCGGCAACCATGCTGACCCGGGCAAGGCCCTTGAGCACGATGAACAGCGTCTTGCCTTCCTCGCCCTGGCTCATCAGCACCTGGCCGGACTTCCACGAGCGGACCTGCCCGCGCGCGATGATGTCCGAAAGCTCGGCCTGCTCGCAATCGGCAAACAGGCTCTGCGCCGTCAGTGCTTCAGCCAGCTTGGCCGCGTCCATCGGAACTCCCCTCGATACCTGACGCGCAAGTAATCAGGGAAACCCCTACGTGACCAGCCCCTTTTAGGCGATTTAAACCAGACGCGCCTGCTTGACTGCTGCGGCGATGAAGCCGGCGAACAGGGGGTGGGGTTCGAACGGGCGGCTCTTGAGCTCGGGGTGGAACTGCACACCGATGAACCACGGGTGGTCCGGACGCTCGACGATTTCGGGCAGGAGGCCATCGGGCGACATGCCGGAGAACACCAGTCCGCCCTTCTCGAGGCGCTCCTTGTAGGCAACGTTTACTTCGTAGCGATGGCGGTGGCGTTCGCTGATCTCGGTTGCGCCGTAGATGTTGGCGACGTGGCTGTTGCCGGCAAGCTTGGCCTCATAGGCGCCAAGCCGCATGGTCCCGCCCAGATCGCCGCCTTCGGAGCGCTTCTCTAGGCCCTCGGCGGTCATCCATTCGGTGATGATGCCGACGACGGGCTCATCGGTCGGACCGAATTCGGTCGACGAGGCATCGGCAATTCCGGCCGTGTTGCGCGCGCCTTCGATACAGGCCATCTGCATGCCGAGGCAAATGCCGAAGAACGGTACCTTGCGTTCGCGGGCGAAGCGCACCGAGGCGATCTTGCCTTCGGTGCCGCGCTCGCCAAAGCCGCCCGGCACGAGAATGCCGTGCATCGGTTCGAGGTAGGCGGCGATTTCGGCGTCGTCCTTCTCGAACAGTTCTGCGTCGAGCCACTTGATGCGCACCTTGACGCGGTTGGCCATGCCACCGTGTACCAGCGCTTCATTGAGTGACTTGTAGGCATCCTGCAGGCCGACGTACTTGCCGACGACACCGATGGTCACTTCGCCTTCGGGGTTCTGGTGGCGGTCGACAATGTCGTCCCAGCGGGCGAGGTCCGGCTCGGGCGCAGTCAGGCCGAAGTGCCGCAGGACTTCGTTGTCGAGCCCTTCGGCATGGTACTGCAGCGGCACAGCATAGATGCTGGAGGCATCGAGCGCCGGGATGACGGCAGACTTCCGCACGTTGCAGAATTGCGCGATCTTGGCGCGCTCGCCTTCGGGCAGCGGCTTTTCGCAGCGGCACAGCAGGATGTCGGGCTGGATGCCAAGGCCGGTGAGTTCGCGCACCGAGTGCTGTGTGGGCTTGGTCTTCAGCTCGCCCGCAGCGGCGATGTAGGGAACCAGCGTGACGTGGACGAAGCAGGTCTGCTCGCGGTCCAGTTCGTTGTGCATCTGGCGCAGGGCTTCGATGAACGGCAGACCTTCGATATCGCCGACGGTGCCACCGATCTCGCAGAGCACGAAATCGAGGTCTTCGGTCTCGGCCTGGGCGAAGTCCTTGATCGCATCGGTCACGTGCGGAATCACCTGGACAGTAGCGCCGAGGTAATCGCCGCGGCGCTCCTTGGCGATGATGTCGCGATAGATGCGGCCCGAGGTGATGTTGTCAGCCTGGCGCGCCGAAACGCCGGTGAAGCGCTCGTAGTGGCCAAGGTCGAGGTCGGTCTCCGCGCCGTCGTCGGTCACGTAGACTTCGCCGTGCTGATAGGGGCTCATCGTGCCCGGATCGACGTTCAGATAAGGGTCGAACTTGCGGATTCGCACGCGAAATCCACGAGCCTGCAGGAGAGCCGCGAGGCTCGCCGCCATGAGTCCTTTGCCGAGCGAGGAGACCACGCCGCCGGTGATGAAAATGTACCGCGCCATGGGAGTCGGGCCTTAGCGTCAGAAGTTGCAAGGTGGCAAGCGGTTGCGGCTGTAATCTTTGCCGCAATCCACAGCCATGGGTCAAACGCAACACGAAGACCGCCCCGCGACCTCAAGGAAGCGAGTCGGCCGATCGCATTGCGATAAAAGCTTTACTGCCCGGCGGCACCCTTGAGCGGGTCGGTTGCCGGAGCAGGAGCCTGCTGCCCGGCGGGAGCAGCTGCGGGCGCTTGAGCAGGCTGGCCGCCCTGCGCCGGAGCAAGCGGATCAGTTGCAGGGACGTTCTGCACGGGAGCCGTCCGCTCGAGCGAAGTGTCGATCTCACGGCTCGATGTCGTGCCCACGGCGAGAGCCGCGAGAGCGATGCTCAGCACCACGAATGCCGTTGCCAGCACCGACGTAAGCCGGGTCATGAAGTCTGCCGCGCCGCGCGCCGACATGAAGCCGGCCGGGCTGCCGCCAACGCCGAGGCCGCCGCCTTCGGACTTCTGGATAAGGATCACCACGACAAGAAGGGCCGCGACGATCGCCTGGACCACGGTGAGGAAAATGAACAGCGACATGAATCTCTACCTTCAGCGCGAAGCCGCGCAGGAACTCCGGCCATGTAGGCGCGCATGCGCCGTGGCGCAACCCGCAGGATCGGTGTGGTGGCCTGACGCGGTCAGGCTTCGCCCGAACCGGCTGCTGCGATGATCGGCAGGAACGCATCGGCGGTAAGGCTCGCGCCCCCGACGAGCGCCCCGCTGACGCCTTCGGCAGCGAGCAGCTCAGCAGCGTTTCCGGCATTGACCGAACCGCCATAGAGAATGCGCACCTTCTCTCCCGCCTCGCCATAAAGCGCCAGCAGACGGGCGCGAATGGCTGCGTGCATCGCGATGACATCGGGCACTTCTGCCACGCGGCCCGTGCCGATTGCCCAGACCGGCTCATAGGCCACGGCGACCTTGCCTGCCGCAATCGCATCGTTCGCCGCATCGCCTTCGGGCATCGAGCCATCGACCTGCCCCGAAACGACTACCTCGGCCTTGTCGGCGTCCCGCTCGTCCAGAGTCTCGCCGACGCAGACGATGATGCCGAGGCCCGCGGCCAGCGCCGCTTCGGCCTTGGCCTTGACCACCGCATCGCTCTCGCCATGGTCCTTGCGGCGTTCGCTGTGGCCGACGATCACGAAGTCCGCGCCGGTATCGACCAGCATCGGGGCCGAGACATCACCGGTGTGGGCGCCCTTGGCAGCGACATGGCAATCCTGCCCGCCAACGCCCATCGCGCTCACGGCTTCACGCAGCGCACCGATCAGAGTGAACGGCGGCGCGAGCGCGACCTGCACGTCGGGATAGCGTCCGGCCGCGCGGTCGATCGCGCGAGCCTCGGCCAGCATGGCGCGGCTCCCGTTCATCTTCCAGTTGCCCACGATGTAAGGACGATGCGGCATGTTCGGCCAGTTCCCCTGAGTATTTCCTGATGCAATCGATATTTGCGACATGACCCGTCAGTCTTGCCACGCTTGAGTCGAGCGGCCGCTATCAAACCCGGGCCGATTCTGCAAAACACCTGATCGCATAACCCGGGAAAGGCAGAGGTGCGTTCGCACACATTATGTCGGCGCCCAGATAACCTGCCAGGTAACACGAACACAGGGCTAAGCGACCATTGCGGGAAACGCATTTGGCTCCTAAGGCACAGCAAAATCGACCCAGCGGGCGCATTTGCGCCCAGACAAGAGACGAACACCCGCAAATGCTCGGATTCTTCCGCTCGTTCCTCAAATCGCGCATCGGTGTTGCCCTTGCGCTCGTGTTCCTCGGCCTGATCGCACTGGCTTTCGCCAGCGCCGATGTGACCGGCAATGGCTTCGGCGGCATCGCCGGGGGTGATCGTGCTGCCAAGGTCGGCTCGGCCCGCGTCGGCACTGCCGAACTGGGCAAGGCGCTGACCAACGCTTTCGAGCAGGAACGGCAGAAGCAGCCCGGCATGACGATGAAGGACTTTCTTGCTGCTGGCGGCATGGATACTGTGCTTACCGGCATGACTGACCGCCTTGCCATGGCGGAATGGGCGCGCAAGCATGGCATCGTCGCGGGTCACCGACTGATCGACAGCGAAATCATCAAGATTCCTGCGTTCCAGGGTCCCGATGGCAAGTTCAGCCAGTCCGCCTATGAACAGCTGCTTGCGCAGCGGGGCCTTACCGACAAGCAGGTCCGCCAAGACATCGGCCAGGGCCTTGTCGCCCGCCAGTTGCTGCTTCCTGCCGCTTTCGGCGCGCAGATGGCGGACGAGGCCGTGCAGCGCTACGCCGCATTGCTGACCGAAAAGCGCATCGGCACCATCGTCTCGGTACCTTCGCTGGCCTTCGCGCCTGCCTCGCCGCCGGACGCCGGAACGCTTGCATCGTTCTACAAGGCAAACGAGGGCCGATACCTGCAGCCTGAAAACCGCAAGATCCGGTATGCCATTGTCGACGAAGCCAGCCTGAAGTCCGTCCCTGCCCCTGCCGAGGCGGAGATTGCGGCCCGCTACAAGCTCAACACGGCGGTGTATGCCCCGTCCGAACAGCGCTCTGTCACGCAGGTCATCGTCCCGACGGAAGCTGCCGCAAAGGCACTTGCCGCAGAAGTCGGGCAGTCTGGCTCGCTCGACAGCGCTGCCCGCACCAAGGGCCTCGTGGCGAGCAAGCTTGCCGACCTTTCCCGCGACGCTCTCGCCAACCAGACGTCGCGCGCCGTTGCCGATGCAGCCTTCGCGGCCGCTTCGGGCACCCTTGCCGCTCCGGCAAAGTCGGGCCTTGGCTGGCATGTCGTCAAGGTTGACGCGATCAAGCGCAACGCGGGCAAGACGCTCGAGCAGGCGCGCTCTGAAATCGTTACCGCCCTTACGCTTGAGAAGCGCCGTGCCGCACTTTCCGACATGGCCGCGCAAGTCGAGCAGGAAATCGACAACGGGACGGGTCTTGTCGACATCGCCAACAGGCTCGGCCTGACAATGGTGACGACGGAGTCGCTCACCGCCGATGGCGGCATTTTCGGGAAGGCTGGTCAGAAGGTCGCTCCCGAGATCGCTCCGCTGGTCCAGGCGGCGTTCGCGATGGAGCGCGAGGGCGAAGCGCAGCTTGCCGAAATCGAGCCGGGCGAAAAGTTCGCGATCTATGACGTCGGCATGATCACCCCCGCCAAGCCCGCTCCGCTCGACCAGATCCGCGGCATTGTCGCGCGTGACTGGGCTGTGCAGCAAGGCTCTGCCAAGGCCAAGGCAGCTACCGACAAGATCCTCGCCGCATTAAAGAAGGGCACACCGGTTGCCGAAGCGATGAAGCTTGCCGGGGTCTCTCTGCCACCGGCGCAGCCCGTCGACCTGCCTCGCCAGGCTCTGACCCAGATGCAGGGCAAGGTGCCCGAACCGCTTGCCCTGATGTTCGCCATGGCCAAGGGCAGCCACAAGCGTCTGCAGGTTCAAAACAATGCAGGTTGGTACGTGGTTTCGCTGAGCGATATCGTGCTTGGACAGGTCAAGCGTGGCGATCCGATCTTCCAGCAGGCAGCCCGCTCGTTCGCGCAGGACGCAGGTAGCGAATTTGCCGACCAACTGCGCATTGCCATCCGCAATGATGTGGGTGTCGAGCGCAATGAAGCCGGCATCCGCGCGGTCCGCAACCAGTTGACCGGCGCGAACGCCCAGTAAGCCGATGACGACCTTGGCCGTACCCGCTACCGCCCTGCCCGAGAACCATCAGGCCGCGCTTGCCCAGCTCTCCGCCGGGCGGCCGGCGCTGATCTGGCGCAAGCTGATCGTCGATACCGAAACCCCGGTCGGCGCGGCGCTCAAGCTGATGGAGAGCGGGCGCGGCGATTTCCTGCTCGAATCCGTGCAGGGCGGCGAAGTGCGCGGGCGCTACAGCCTGCTCGGCCTCGATCCCGATCTCGTGTTCCGCGCGACCGGTGACAAGGCCGAGATCAACCGCATCTGGCGGCATGATGCCGCAGCTTTCGCCCCGCTTCCGGGCAATGCCCTGACGGAACTGCGTGCGCTTGTCAGCGCTTGCCGGATCGAGGTGCCTGCTGAGCTGCCCTCCGCACTCGCCTGCCTGGTCGGCTACTTCGGGTACGAGACCATCGGCCTTGTCGAAAAGCTGCCGCGCGCACCGCAGAGCGATCTCGTCCTGCCCGACATGCTGTTCACCCGGCCAACCGTGGTGCTGGTGTTTGACCGCCTGTCCGACGAACTGTTCGCCATCGCCCCGGTCTGGGCCGAGGGTGGCGAGCCTGCGCGCCTGATCGAGGTTGCCGCCGAACGCATCGACAGCGCCTTGCGCAAACTGGCCGACCCGGTGCCTGCCCACGAGCGTCTTGCCGAATCTGTCGACGTGACGCCGCAGCCGGTCATGCCCGCCGCCAACTATGCGCGGATGGTGACGCGGGCGAAGGACTACATCGAAGCAGGCGACATCTTTCAGGTCGTGCTGGCCCAGCGCTTCACCGCGCCCTTCCCGCTGCCGCCGATCGCGCTCTACCGCGCTCTGCGCCGCATCAACCCCTCACCGTTCCTCTATTTCCTCGACATGCCGGGCTTCGCGCTGACCGGATCGAGCCCGGAAATCCTCGTCCGCATCCGCGATGGCGAAGTGACGATCCGCCCCATCGCCGGAACCCGCCCACGCGGCAAGACTCCGGAAGAAGACCGTGCCAACGAACTCAGCCTGCTCGACGATCCCAAGGAACGCGCCGAGCACCTGATGCTGCTAGATCTCGGCCGCAACGACGTGGGCCGCGTGGCCAAGGCGGGTACGGTCAAGGTCACCGAAAGCTACACGGTCGAGCGCTACAGCCACGTGATGCACATCGTCTCCAACGTAGTCGGCCAGCTGGATACCAACCGTGCCGACAGCGTCGACGCCCTCTTCGCAGGCTTCCCCGCAGGCACCGTCAGCGGCGCGCCCAAGGTCCGCGCCTGCGAGATCATCGCCGAACTCGAACCCGAAACCCGCGGCGCCTATGCCGGCGGCGTCGGCTACTTCGCGCCCGACGGCTCGGTCGACAGCTGCATCGTCCTGCGCACAGGCGTGGTCAAGGACGGCGTCCTCCACGCGCAGGCAGGCGCGGGGATCGTCGCCGACAGCAACCCCGAATACGAACAGCGCGAGTGCGAACTGAAGTCAGGCGCACTGTTCGCAGCGGCACGTGAGGCTGTGCGGGTGGCGAGTGAGCCGGGGTATGGGCAGTAACAGATGTCATTGATTGATCTTTGGAAGTCTAACCCGGCTAGCTTCGAGCACTACAAAGCTCGTCAAATCGTTGCGTTCGCTGGAGATGGTACGCTCAAAGACAATTCGGTATGTTCGATGGAGCTTCGACAATATTTGAATTCAGTCCCTACCGACCGACTGTCCGCATACGCTCAAGAATGCCTTGAAAGCTCTTTTCCTGACAGCGGGCTAGTGCTGCAAGACGTAGTCAACGAGTTGGGCCGAAGGCTTGAATTCGATGTCGAGAACGGTCGCTATCGAGGCATCCCGGGTCAGGTTGGTTTTGATGGGATTTGGCAGGTTCCAAATGGCACTGCAATCGTTGTCGAAGTAAAAACCACAGACACTTACAACGTGTCACTTGATACCGTTGCGAAATATCGATTGAAGTTGATTGAGGCAGGAAAGCTTGATCCTTCAACTTCGATTTTGTTTGCTGTCGGCCGAAATGACACCGACGCCCTTGAAGCCCAGATTCGCGGCTCTCGCTATGCTTGGGATATGCGCGTCGTCGGCGTAGATAGCTTGCTAAAGCTCGTGCGCGTAAAAGAAAAGTCCAGCGAAGATCAAACCATCGTCCAGATTAGGGAGCTTTTGAGGCCCTTTGAGTACACGCGTGTCGATCGTATTTTGGATGTCGTATTTAGCGCTGCAACGGATGTAATCACCGAAGAAACTTCGGAGGATCACGTAACTGACGATGATTCACCAGTTTCTGGATTGACGCAGGAAAAGACTCCAACACAAACAATAGATCAAATTCGGCTAAATGCGGCATACTCGCTCAGTCAGGGCATTGGCGCAAACCTAGTCCGCAAGCGACAAGCTTTGTTTGAAGACAAAGCTAAGGGAGTGCGAGCGTGCATTACAGTGTCCAAGCGATATCCAAACGCACTTCAACCCTATTGGTATGCCTATCACCCAAAATGGGACGACTTTCTGGGTGAAGCAGAGTCTGGTGTGATGGTATTTGCTTGTGTTGACCGCGACGAAGCTTTTGCAATTCCGTTGGAGGCAATGCGAAAAATTCTGCCGAGCCTGAACCAAACTGTGCGGCCAGACAACGGTAGTTACTGGCATGTGAAATTCTCGGAAGCTCAAGGTGGCCTAGTTTTATTTGCATCGAAGACAGGCGAACGCTTTGATCTGAAACCCTTTCGGATTCAGCTAAAATGATCCTCGTCATCGACAACTACGACAGCTTCACCTGGAACCTCGTTCATTACCTGATGGAGATGGGCGCGGAGGTTGAAGTGGTGCGCAATGATGCGCTCACTGCCGATCAGGCCATCAAGACCGGCGCGCAGGGGTTCCTGCTTTCGCCCGGTCCGTGCACGCCCAACGAGGCGGGGGTTAGCCTCGATCTCGTCGGCGCGGCGGCGGATGCGAACTTGCCGCTGCTCGGTGTGTGCCTTGGCCACCAGTCGATCGGGCAGTACTTCGGCGGGAAGGTCGTGCGCGGCGGGTTGATGCATGGGAAGACCTCGCCGGTCACGCATGATGGCACTGGCGTGTTCGAGGGCCTGCCCTCGCCGTTCATCGCGACGCGTTATCACTCGCTGATCGTGACCGACATTCCGACATGCCTCGCAGTCAACGCGCAATCGGATGACACGCACGTCATGGGCTTCCGCCACACGTCGCTGCCGATTCACGGCGTGCAGTTCCACCCGGAAAGCATCGCCACAGAGCACGGTCATGCCATGGTCGCGAACTTCCTCAAGATCTGCGGCATCAAGACCAACCCGCTTCCGGCATGAGCCTGCCTGACGTAACCCATCCGCTGGAGGAAGCCGAAGCCGAAGCTGCGTTCGCGGCGATCCTCGATGGAACCGTGGCGGACGAGGCCATCGCGCATTTCCTCGTCGCGCTGTCAGACCGGGGCGAGACAGCGAGCGAGATTGCCGGTGCAGCGCGGGCGATGCGGGCGCGGATGATTCCGGTCAGCGCGCCTGCCAATGCAATCGACGTCTGCGGGACTGGCGGCGACGGGCACCACACGCTCAATGTCTCGACGGCGGTCAGCCTCGTCGTCGCGGCCTGCGGAGTGCCCGTGGCCAAGCACGGCAACCGCGCGGCAAGTTCCAAGGCGGGCGCGGCCGATACGCTGGAAGCGCTCGGGCTGAACCTCGACCGCGCGGGCGAGACCGCCGAGGCGACGCTGGCTGATCTCGGCATCTGCTTCCTCTTTGCCGCGCGTCATCACCCGTCGATGGGTCGGATCATGCCGATCCGCAAGGCACTGGGCCGCCGCACCATCTTCAACCTGATGGGGCCGCTGGCCAATCCGGCAGGCGTGCGCCGGCAATTGGTCGGTATCGCGCGGCCCGCTTACGTGCCGATCTATGCCGAAGCGATCCGCCGCCTTGGCACAGATCACAGCATGGTCATCTCGGGCGATGAGGGGCTTGACGAGCTGAGCCTTGCGGGCGGCAACGAACTGGCCGAAGTGCGCGGCGGGGAAGTCCTGATGCGCCGTGTCTCGCCTGCCGATGTCGGTCTGCCGCAAGCTCCGGTCGACGCCATTCGCGGCGGCGATGCGACTTATAACGCCGCCGCCCTGCGCGCCCTGCTGCAGGGTGAGGAAGGGCCATACCGCGATGCCGTGCTGTTCAATGCCGCCGCCGCGCTGATCGTCGCAGGCGAGGCGAGCGACTGGCACGAAGGCATCGAAGAAGCCGCCGAAGCGCTCGACAAGGGCCTCGCCAACGTTCTCCTTAACTGCTGGATCGCGGCGCTGAAGTAGCGCTCTTGCCCACCCCCGACCCCTCCCGCCTGCGGGAGGGGAGAGCAAGCGTTGTGTCTAGCCCTCCCCCCTTCGACGGGCTCAGGATGAGCGGGAGGGCCGCGAGACTTGCCGAACGCAGTGAGGTTAGTCGCAGCTGCACAAGGACACACTTGCCCCCATGCGCCCAACCTCGCTAAGGCGCCCCTGCCATGACCGACAAGCTCACCGAAATCTGCGACACCAAGCGCATTGAAGTCGCCGCCCGCAAGGCCGCTGTCACCACCAGCGAACTTGCCGCACGCGCCAGTGAGCAGAGCGCCCCGCGCGGGTTCGAGGCGGCACTGCGGGCCAAGGCGCAGACCGGGTATGCCCTGATTGCCGAAATCAAGAAGGCGAGCCCCTCAAAGGGCCTGATCCGGGCGGATTTCGCACCCGCAGAACACGCTCGCGCCTATCAGGCAGGCGGCGCTGCCTGCCTTTCAGTGCTGACCGACGCGCCCTATTTTCAGGGGCATGAGGACTATCTGGTCGAAGCCCGCGCCGCCTGCTCCCTGCCGGTGATCCGCAAGGACTTCATGGTCGATCCGTGGCAGTGCCTTGAGGCGCGCGCCATCGGGGCTGATGCGATCCTGATCATCGCCGCCTGCCTTTCGGACAGCCAGATGGCCGAGATCGAAGCCGCCGCGCGCGAACAGGGCATGGACGCGCTGGTCGAAGTGCACAACGAAGAGGAAATGGAGCGCGCAAGCCGCCTGAAGTCGCGCCTGATCGGCGTGAACAACCGCGACCTCAAGCGCTTCGTCACCGACCTCACCACCACCGAACGCCTCGCCCCGCTCGCCCCGGAAGGCACGCTGCTGGTCGCCGAAAGCGGCATCAACACCCACGCCGACCTGCTGCGACTGGAACAGTGCGGCGCGCGCACCTTCCTCGTGGGGGAAGCGCTGATGCGGCAGATGGACGTGGAAGCTGCGACACGAGCGTTGCTCGTCGGCTGATTGCCATCCCCTGAGAGGGATTTGCGGTTTTCGCGCGGGACGGTGTAGACCTCGCCCAGGTGCAAAGACTGCCGAGGACCTTGATGAACGACCTGACGCATATCGATTCGGCCGGAACTGCACGGATGGTCGACGTTGGCGGCAAGGCTGAAACGCATCGCGTCGCAATCGCCCGCGGCTTCATTCGGATGTCCGATGCCACGCTCGAAGCGATCCGGACGGGCAATGCTCCGAAGGGAGACGTGCTCGGCCCCGCCCGCATCGCCGGAATCTTGGCAGCCAAGAGGACTGGCGATCTCATTCCGCTGTGCCATCCGCTGGCGCTCGATGCGGTGAACGTGGACTTCGCGCTGGTCGACGGCGGCATCGAATGCACGGCCACTGCCTCGCTCACAGGGCGCACCGGGGTGGAGATGGAGGCTCTGACGGCCGTCAGCCTTGCCCTGTTGACGATCTACGACATGGCCAAGGCTCTGGACAAGGGCATGGTCATCGAAACGATGCGGTTGATAGAGAAGCGTGGCGGCAAGTCCGGCACCTGGCGCGCAGGTGAATGAGCACCGGCGCATGAGAACACCGCCCCTCCCCCTCGCCGAGGCGCAAGCGCGCCTGCTGGCGCTGGCGCCGTCGCTGGGGGTGGAGCACCGGGCGGTCACCGAGTGCCTTGGCCACTATCTTGCGGCAGACCTTCACGCCCGACGCACCCAACCTGCCGCGCCAGTCTCGGCGATGGATGGCTATGCCTTGCTCAGCGCCGAACTTCCGGGACCGTGGCGCGTTATCGGGGAGAGCGCGGCGGGGCATCCGTTTGGCGGCGTGGTGGGCACAGGCGAAGCCGTGCGGATCAGCACTGGCGCTGTCGTGCCCGATGGCGCGGATATGGTGCTGTTGCAGGAAGATGCTGCGCGCGATGGCGATATCCTGAGACTCACCGGCGAGCCACCGGTTCCGCCCATCCGCCACGTTCGCCCGGCCGGCATGGACTTCGCTGAAGACGCCGTACTGATCGAGGCGGGCCTGCGCATTGGCCCTGCTCAGATCGCGCTCGCCATCGCGGGAGGCCATGCGCACCTGCCGGTCCGCCGCAGACTGCGCCTCACGGTGATCGACAGCGGTGACGAGCTCGTCGCGCCGGGGCACCTGCCCGCACTGCACCAATTGCCCGCCAGCAACGGCCCGATGCTCTGCGCAATGGTCGGCGGGCTTCCGGTCGACGTCCGCCATCGCGGCCCGGTCGCCGATGATCTCAATGCCTTGGCCCGCGCTTTCGATGCCGAGCGGGAGGCCGACGTGATCGTTACCAGCGGCGGGGCATCGGTCGGCGATCATGATCTGGTCCGTCCGGCGCTGGAGTCGGTGGGCGCGTCGATCGATTTCTGGCGCGTGGGTATCAAGCCGGGCAAGCCCCTGCTGGTGGCGACGCGGGGATCCCAGATCATACTCGGCCTGCCCGGAAATCCCGCTTCAGCCTTTGTCACCGCGTTCCTGTTCATGTTGCCGCTGCTGCGTGCAGGGTTGGGCGCGCGCGATGCGCTGCCGCGCGCGATCCCCTCGCGCCTCGCAACGCCGATGGCGGCAGGAGGAAGTCGGATGGAGTTCCTCCGCGCGCGCTGGGACGGCGCGACTGTCAGCCTCGACACGCTGCAGGATTCGGGTGCGCTTTCGCCGCTGTCGCGCGCCAACGCGCTGGTCATGCGCGAAGCAGGAGCGGCGGCGATAGCCGCAGGAACGGATGTTCCGGTTTACCTGCTCGAGAATGGCGGAATTGCTTGACGAGTCGTAATTGGTTGCTTATCCGTTCCGCATTCGTTCACCTGCGGAGAACCGCCAATGTTGACGCGCAAGCAGCATGAACTGCTCTCTTTCATTCAGGTCCGTCTGGAGGAATCCGGCATTTCCCCCTCGTTCGAGGAAATGAAGGAGGCGCTCGATCTCAAGTCAAAGTCCGGCGTTCACCGCCTGATTTCGGCGCTTGAGGAACGCGGCTTCATCCGACGTCTGCCCAATCGCGCCCGCGCGCTCGAAGTGCTGCGCCAGCCTGACAGTGCGGTGAGCAAGCCTGCCATGGCGCGCGAACCTGCTGCAGCAAGCGCTGTCGTGACACCGCTGCGCCCAGCGGCAAAGGTTGCACCTGCTCCGGCGAACGACGTGATCGAACTGCCGCTCCACGGCAAGATCGCCGCAGGTGTGCCGATCGAGGCCTTGGAAACCACCGCCACCCTCCCCGTTCCCGCTGCACTGCTCGGTGCAGGTGAGCATTACGCACTCGAGGTTTCAGGGGACTCGATGGTCGAGGCGGGGATTTTCGACGGCGACTATGCGCTTGTCCGCAAGACCGACATCGCGCGCGACGGCGAAATCGTCGTGGCGCTGGTGCGGGGCGAGGAAGCGACGCTGAAGTATCTGCATCGCGAGAAGGGCATGATCCGGCTCGATCCGGCCAACTCGGCCTATGATCCGCAGTTCTACCGGCCGGACGAAGTGGCCGTGCAGGGCAAGCTGGCCGGGTTGCTGCGGCGGTATCACTGACGACGCAGTCCGCCGCCGGTTCGCGGCGATCGAGCGTTCTCGAAATGAAAAGGGCCGTTCGCGGGGTAACTCGCGAGCGGCTTTTCTTACTCTGCCAATCCGCTATGCCTAATATCAATCAATTTGGTTGAGATTTTTCTGGCACGTACGGCTTCGCAGGTGTAGTTTCCGTTGTTACCGAATGCCCCGCACGGGGCGCCCCTTCCGGGACGGCCTGCCATCAGATGGGGCGTCGGCAACGGAAGAGGTGTTGCCAATGGCTTATGCAGTTGAAAATACGAGACGCCGGCAGACGCAGACCTTCATCGCGGTGGGCCTGCTCCACGGGGTGGCGATCTGGGCCATCGCTTCGGGCTTCGCGAGCGGCATGGTTCATATCATCAAGGACCGGCTGGTCGCGCAGCAGTGGAAGGACGACGAGGTAACGGTGACACCGATCGCGCCGCCACCTGACATCAAGCCAGCGATCAAGCCGGAGACCCGCCCGCTGGTCGCGCCCAAGCCGGATATCTCGCTAGGCCCGGTCGATCCCGGCATCGGCATCCGTCCGGTCGACATTACCCCGATCGCACCTGTCGATATCGGACCTCTGACGCCGCCTGACGTAAAGCCCTCGCCCTCGGCAAGCTTTGCGTTGCGTTCAGCGGCCCCGAAGGGCTCGCCCGGATCGTGGGTTTCGGATCGCGACTATCCCAGCGCCGCAATTCGCGAGGAGCGCGAGGGGCTCACGCGGTTCCGCCTGACCATCGGAGCCGATGGCAGGGTGACGGGTTGCGAGATCACCGGATCGAGCGGTTCGGCGGATCTCGATGCGGCAACTTGCGCCAAGGTCAGCGCTCGCGCCCGTTTCGTCCCGGCACTCGGTGGCGATGGCATGCCGACGAGCGGGAGCTACAGCGGCTCGGTGCGCTGGGTCCTGCCGTGACCTGATGAGCCGGGGCCTGTTGACTTCTCCACGACAGGCCCCGGTCCCTTACCTCGGTCAGGGCGGGGTTCGGGCCAACGGTACCAGCCTTGCAGGCCTTGCGTCTCAGCCACAGTGCGGATGTGGCCGCTGGACAGGTTGATCGACAGGCCGCCGGTCGTGGCGAGGTAGGTCCGGTCGGCCTTAAGCATCCTTGGTCGGCAGGAGAACGGCAGGCGGCGGTCGGCGACAACGATGTCGGCGCGCTCGCATGCAGCGGCGAGTGCAAGATCGTCGATATAGTTGCGGCTGCGTGTAATTAGGAGGGTGAAGCGCCTCCCGCCGCGCAGCAATCGGGCGACGCAAAAGTCGTCGTTGCATCTGGCCTCGCGCCACGCGTCCAGCGGGCGCAACTCGCCTTCCATTCCCGCCAGTTCGAGCAGGTTGTCGCGCATGTATTCGCCGCGCCCCATGCGCAGTACGATCAGGTCGTTCCCCGCGCCGGTGATCCCGACGTGGTGACCATCGCCGGTGACAAGAATGTCGGGCGTCGGCGTGAGGGCCATGGCAACGAGCGCAAGTCCTGTTGGGGCGAGGCCCCAAAGCCGGACCCGCCCCGTCCAAAGCGCCAGCCAGAGCATCCCGGACAGGAAGAGGATGAAACTCCACGGTGCAACTGGCGGCAGCATCGTGACGGCGCCGGGCTGTCCCGCGACAAAGTGCGCCAGCGCGAGCAGCAGGTCGAGCGACTTGCCGACAAGCCACCAGACCGGGGCGCCCGCACCCCCAAGATCCAGCATCAGGGCGATACCGATCAGCGGCATGGTGACAAAGGTGGTCAGCGGGATGGCGATGACGTTGGCCAGCGAACCGTAGACACCTGCGCGGTGGAAGTGGAACAGGCCGATCGGCATCAGGGCGAGTTCGATGACCAAACCGGTGACCAGCAGGAGAATCAGGCTGCGCGCCATGCGCACGAGCGGGCCGTGGTGTTCGCCGGTCAGGAAGGCCTTCACGGGCGCGCTTGAGTGGAAGGCGATGATCGCGATCACCGCGGCAAAGCTCATCTGGAAACTGGGGCCGAGCACGGCTTCGGGCCAGAACAGCATCACGACAAGTCCACCAACCGCGACCATGCGCAGAGAAAGGGGGTCACGTCCGAGCGCCAGTGCAGCGAGGACCAGCAGCGCCCCGATGCAGGAGCGGATCGTCGGAACTTCGGCTCCCGTGAGCAAGGTGTAGGCGAGGCCCGCAAGCGCCCCGGCCAAGGCGGCTGCTAGCGGCACGCGGATGCGCAGGGCTATCCATGGTACGAGCGCGAGCAGGCGCGCGACGATCCAGTAGACCGCGCCGACCAGCGCGCTGACGTGAAGGCCGCTGATAGACAGCAGGTGCGTCAGGCCTGCGTCGCGCATGGCGTCCTCGTCACTCTCGGCGATGGCGCCGCGATCGCCGCTGGCGAAGGCGGCGGCAATGGTCCCGGCCGATCCGCCAAGGCGGGACCGTACATGGTCGGCAAGACTCTTCTGCAGGCCACGCAGCGTGGCGCCACGGTGCGAGGGGGCAAGGACGCGAACCTCGCCGATCACGCTGCCCGTGGCCGCCAATCCATCGAACCAGGCGGCGCGGGCGAAATCGTAGGCTCCAGGCAGCATCGGCGCGGCAGGGGGCATAAGGCGTGCCCGCACCCGCGCCTGCGCGCCCTCGACAAGACCTTGTGCGTCCTTGTCATAAGGCAGATTGACGCGGACCCGGACGGGGCCGGGAAAATCCGCCAGTCGTGTCTTGAGGACGAGGCGCGCCCGGGCCTTGGCGGGTTCTTCGCGACGCTCGACCACTTCGCCCTGAAGCGTCACAACGCGCGGGGCTGCGATCCCCGGCTGTCCGACCAGTGCAGAGCGCGTCCAGATCGTAGCGAGACCGGCCGCGACCATGATCGCGACACCGATGATGGCGAGCCGCAAGTGCGGATGGCGGATTTCGTCGATGACGAGGATGGCAATGATCGCCAGCGCAGAGCAGACCAGGAGCGCTGCAATCCATTGCGCCGGGACTGGCAGATTGACCCACAAGACGATGCCGGCGGCGAAGGCAACGACCAGCCAGAGTCCGCGTTCGAAAGGACGGGCATCGAGGAATGCATCGGCCCCGTCAGCGCCCCTCTCAAGCATGCTGGACAATCGCGCGCGGATGTCCCAATGCCGCGCGCGTCGGCCCGGTACATCGACCGGATCGGCGGCGGGATCGTCCGCCGCTGGCCCAAGTGTCGCCGGAGACGCCATGGATTTCAAAGGAAGGATAGCGCGGCCAATGGCAAGCGCCACTGACACCGTTTCTGCAGGATCGACCACCGCCAAGGGCGTCGTCACCCGCTTTGCCCCCTCGCCCACCGGCTTCCTGCACATCGGCGGCGCGCGCACCGCGCTGTTCAACTGGCTCTATGCTCGCCACAACGGCGGCAAGTACCTGCTGCGCATCGAGGATACCGACCGCGCGCGGTCAACCGATGCGGCGATCGAGGCGATTTTCGACGGGCTCAACTGGCTGGGCCTGGGGGGGGACGAGGAACCGGTGTTCCAGTTCGCCCGGTCAGAACGCCATGCCGAAGTTGCGCACAAGCTGCTCGATTCCGGCCATGCCTATCGCTGCTACCTGACGCAGGAAGAGCTGGCGGCGCGGCGCGAGAAGGCACAGGCTGAGCGTCGGCCGTTCCGCATCGACAGCGAATGGCGCGATGCAACGCCCGATCAGTGGCCTGCGGATCAGTCCTATGTCGTGCGGATGAAGTCCCCGCGCGAGGGCGAGACGACAATTCCGGACCGCGTGCAGGGTTCGATTACCGTCCAGAACAGCGAGCTCGACGATTTCATCGTCCTGCGCTCTGACGGCACGCCGACCTACATGCTGGCCGTGGTGGTCGACGATCACGACATGGGCGTGACCCATGTCATCCGTGGCGATGACCACATCAACAACGCCTTCCGCCAGCTCGTCATCGTGCGGGCCATGGATGCCATCGAGGGCGGTTGGCCCGACCCGGTCTATGCCCATATCCCGCTGATCCACGGCGCTGACGGGGCGAAGCTTTCGAAGCGTCACGGGGCGCTGGGTGTGGATGCCTATCGCGACGAGATGGGCCTGCTGCCGGAAGCAGTGTTCAACTACCTCCTGCGGCTCGGCTGGGGCCATGGCGACGAGGAAATCATCAGCCGCGAACAGGCGGTCGAGTGGTTCGACATCGGCGATGTCAACAAGGGCGCCTCGCGCTTCGACATCAAGAAGCTGCTGAACCTCAACGGGCACTATATCCGCGAGGCTGACGATGCGCGGCTTGCGGGGCTTGTCGCGCCCAAGCTGGCTGGGCTGGAGCCCGGATTCTCAGGCAATGCGGGTCTTGACCTGCTGACGCGCGCCATGCCGGTGCTGAAGGTGCGCGCCGCCGACTTGAACGAGCTGGCGGCCGGCGCGGTGTTCCTGTTTGCGCAGCGACCTCTGCCGATGGCCGAGAAAGCCGCCGCGCTTCTGACCGACGATGCACGGGCAATCCTGACCCGCGTGGCGAGCCTGCTTGAGGCTGAAAACGGCTGGACAACCGAGAATCTGGAGGCCACGGTGAAACAAATGGCCGAGGAGCTTGGGATAGGCTTGGGCAAAATTGCCCAACCGTTGCGCGCAAGCCTGACGGGACAGACTACCTCGCCGGGAATTTTCGACGTATTGGCACTGCTCGGCAAGGACGAGTCGCTGGCGCGCATCCGCGACCAGGCGGCCTGATCCGGGGCAGGCATCTGTAAACAGACAAGAACAGGAGGGCTTAGGCGTGAGCGAAAACCAGGCTTCTTTGACCGCAGGCGGCAACAGCGTGGACATGCCGATCAAGAGCGGCACCATTGGTCCGGACGTCATCGACATCCGCAAGCTCTATGGCCAGACGGGCATGTTTACCTATGACCCGGGCTTCACCTCGACGGCGAGCTGCGACAGCGCGATCACCTACATCGATGGTGACGAAGGCGTGCTGCTGCACCGCGGTTATCCGATCGGTCAGCTTGCCGAACACTCCTCGTTCATGGAAGTGAGCTACCTGCTGCTCAACGGCGAACTGCCGAGCAGCCAGGAACTGGCCGACTTCAGCCGCACGATCACCCGCCACACCATGCTGCACGAGCAGCTCGCCACGTTCTATCGCGGCTTCCGTCGCGACGCGCACCCGATGGCGATCATGTGCGGCGTCGTCGGCGCGCTTTCGGCATTCTACCATGACAGCACCGACATTGCCGACCCGACGCACCGCAAGATCAGCTCGCACCGCCTGATCGCCAAGATGCCGACGATCGCTGCGATGGCCTACAAGTATTCGGTCGGCCAGCCCTTCGTCTATCCTGACAACAAGCTGTCCTACACCGGCAACTTCCTGAAGATGACCTTCGGCGTGCCGGCTGAGGAATACGAGGTGATCCCCGCCGTCGAAAAGGCGATGGACCGCATCTTCATCCTCCATGCCGACCACGAGCAGAACGCCTCGACCTCGACCGTCCGTCTGGCAGGGTCCTCGGGCGCCAACCCGTTTGCCTGCATCGCGGCCGGTATCGCCTGTCTGTGGGGCCCCGCGCATGGCGGCGCGAACGAAGCCGCGCTCAACATGCTCAAGGAAATCGGCACGCCCGATCGCATCCAGCACTACATCGACCGCGCGAAGGACAAGAACGATCCGTTCCGCCTGATGGGCTTCGGTCACCGCGTCTACAAGAACTACGATCCGCGCGCGACGGTGATGCAGTCGACCGTGCGCGAAGTGTTCGCCGCGCTCAACGTGCAGGACCCGCTGTTCGAAACTGCGCTTCGCCTTGAAGAGATCGCCCTGAGCGATCCCTACTTCGCGGAAAAGAAGCTGTTCCCGAACGTCGACTTCTACTCGGGCATCATCCTCTCCGCGATCGGCTTCCCGACCACGATGTTCACCGTTCTCTTCGCGCTTGCCCGCACCGTGGGCTGGGTTGCGCAGTGGAACGAAATGATCAGCGATCCAGGCCAGAAGATCGGGCGTCCGCGCCAGCTCTACACTGGCCCGACGCAGCGCGACTACGTGCCGCTGAGCGACCGCTGATAGGTCGGAAGGCGCGGCCGCTTTGCTTTGTGCCGGTTTCTCAAGAGAAACCGCATGGCCGCGCCAGATCTACACCGGCCCGACGCAGCGCGACTACGTGCCGCTGAGCGACCGCTGATCGAACCGCAGGTAATGGACGGGCGGCGATGACGACAATTCTCAGGATTTTCGGCATCGCCGCCCTTCTCATTGGCGGACTGTGGGTCGGCCAGGGGCTCGGGCTGATCATGTGGCCGTCCTCGAGCTTCATGCTCGCGCAGAAGCAGTGGGCCTATATCGGCGCAGGGTTGATGCTGATCGGCGTTGTGGCGCTGTGGCGCGCCGGAAAGCGCGGGCGCTAACCCGTAGCGCTCGCCTGCGCGGCAAGGTCGGCAGGCAATGACAGCACGAAGCGGGCGCCGCCTGCTGGTCCGTTGCCGACGACAAGTTCGCCACCCATTGCCCTCGCCAGCCTGCGCGAAATGTAGAGGCCGAGGCCGCTTCCGCCATCGCCACTGCGGCCAAGGCGTTCAAACTTCTCGAACACTTTCTCCGACTGCTCGGGCGCAATCCCCTCGCCTTCGTCGCTCACCGAAACCCAGGCCAGCGCGCCATCGATGCCGCAGTCGATGCTGACCGTCGTATCGCTGCGGGTATAGCGGACCGCATTGCCGATCAGGTTTAGCAGAACCTGCAACACACGGCGGAACTCGCCAATGGCAGGCACGTGCTCCTCGGCCAAGGGCAATGCCAGCGTGATTCCACGCTCGCGCGCTCGCACGCCGAGGATGCCGGCCGCGCGCCTCGCGCAATCGGCGAGGTCGATATGGTCGGGTTCGGGGGAAAAGCCATCAGCCTCGACCGTCTCGAGATCGGCGAGGTCTTCCACCAGCGAGGCAAGATGGCGTCCGGCTTCGGCGATGTCTCCGGCGTAGGCGACGTACTGTTCCGAGAGCGGCCCGGCGAGCCGGGTGCGGATCGTCTCGGCGTTGGCGATGATGCGGTTGATCGGCTGGCGCAGCGCCGGGGCCAGCTTGCGACCGAGCAGGCCCTTCCAGTCTGGCACTGCCTCTTCAACAGTGGATGTGCTGGCAGGCGCGGTCACATAGGTGGGAAGCACCGTCTCGGCGACGAGCAGCAGCTCGAAGCCACCACTGCGGAGCGGCAGGACGCAGGCCTTCCAGTCCCGCACAGAACCCTGCACCCGGAGCCGCGCCCCATCGAGAAGGCGCCAGTGCAGCGGCTGGCGATGGGCACTGCCTTCGATCTCGACAAGATCGGTCCAGTAGCAACCGAAGCCTTGGCGCAATGCGCTGGCAAACTCGCAGAGATCCGCACCCTCGACCATGCCAGACACGACGCGCTGTTCGGCATCAAGCACGACGTGGGCCTCGGCCAGCTGGCGCAGCAGCGCCTGATCGGTGCCTGCGCCATCCTGCCCGGCCCAGGCGTCGGCGGACAGGCGCCAGTCGGTGATCTCTATCCGCGTGCCTTTATCATCGGGCGTCGCACAGGCACGGAAGGACAGGGGCTGTTCGGTGTCGGCAACCGTCAGCTGGCATGAAAGCGGCAAACGGACAGTGCGCGACCGGCGCACAAGTGCCAACAGGCCGGGGATCGCCAAGGCGCCCGGATAGGCACCGCCAAGCCGAACCTGCAGCGCGGCAAGCGTTTCGTCCGCCTCGACAAGGCGGTCCGAGCCATCGCAGCGAGCAAGGATCGGCCCGGCAGCCGTCATCTCAGTGTTCCTGCCCCGCCAACGAACGCGCGAGAAGCGCAGCGGCGCGATCGGGCTCAAGGCGCTCGATCCCGTCGGGCAGGGCGACTTCGGGGTGGAGCGCAACGAAAGCGGCAACGATGGCGTCGCGACCGGCACCCGATGCCGCGAGCGCCAGCGCGAGCCGCGCAAGCTGGCTCTCGGTCGTGCACATGATCGCCGTCTCGCGCGACAGGCCCGCGCCGAAGCTCAGGGCCGAAAGGAACAGGGCAACGCCAGCATTCTCGATCTGCAGAACACGGGGAAGATCAGCGGACAGCAGGGCGGTCAGGTGCTCGAGCAGTTCAAGCCGTGACACCGACTGTGAGCGGGCCTTGCGCAAGGCCACCTCGGCTGTGCCCGCCGCCGACATCCCTGATGGATCCTCCGAAATGTAGGCCTGCATGGTCATCAGCGAGAGATGGTGCAGATCGCCCGGGAGTTCTGCCAGCGGAATCTGCATCCGCCGCAAGGACTGGCCAAAGCGGGCCTGTGCTGCGAGCAGGTTCATGCCGCGCGCGGCCACGTCAGGATCGGGCGAGGCGATGAGGTCCTGCACCAAGGGCGTCAGCACGGGATCGAGCCCAAGCCTGCCCTGCAGCTTCTCGGTCAACTGCCATTCGACCGCCAGCATGTGCAGGTGGTTGAGCAGGGCCTGATTGCCCGAGAGCATCGCAGCAAGGCCCGGCCCTGCTTCGCGTGCCCAGCTTGCGGCGTCATCGTGCCCGGCAGCCTCGCCCAGCGCCTGCACCAGTTGGCGGGCGATGTCCGCAAGCATGCCGCGTACGCGCGCGATCACTTCGTCGCTGAAGATCGAACTGTCGTCGTTCTGGAGCAGATGCCTGAGGATCGGGCCCATGTGAACGAGCGCCTGATCCGCGTGGGTCAGATCGTCGCGAAGGAGTGCCTCGATCTCAGCGGGATCATTGCCGATGGATGCGGTCAATTCCATGCGACGCTCTTAAGGCCGACTGGTTAACTGCGGGTTAGGTGAACCGGCCGGACGAACGTCTGCGGCAAATTGCAAGGCCAGCAGGCACGAGCCGAGAAGCGCCAGAACCGACAGGCCGATCGCAACGTCGAACGGCAGGAAGGCGCTGTACAGGGCAAGCAGGAAACCGAGCACGAGGCGGTCGGAAAGCCAGCCTTTTGCACTTCTGGCAGGCAGCGCCAGCCTGACAAGCCGCGCGCCGCCGACAAGCAGCAACGGCGCGAAGAAATTGAGTCCGAAGGGCACGGCGACAGAAGCTGGCAATTCGCTGCGCCAGCCCGCCAGCGTCACCAGTCCCAGATCGATCAGCAGGTGAAAGATGCCCACGCTGCGCCGGGCAAGGCCCGAAGCCAGCAGCGAATCACGCTCGACCTGCCCAAGCAGGCTGGCGACACGCTCGATCAGCCAGGCAAGGCCAAGAAGCACGAAGCCGATGGCAAAGTTTCCAAGCCAGCCAAGGCCTCCACCAAGCAGGCCGACGATGCCCGCGGCAAGGCCCACCAGAGCCGGACGGGTGCCCGCGTGCAGCAGAGCCGGTCCGAAACGCCGCACCACGGCCATGGCGAGCAGTTCACCCGGCGAGCCTGCGCCTGCGCCATCCGCAGAAAGACTCGTGTGGAGCCGCAGCCATTGCCGCTCGGCAACGTGGGCTTCCTCTTCGGAGCGCACGATGTTCCAGCGACCATCGTCAAGCAGGGCCGAGGGTATGCCGCGTTGGGCCACACGCCCCTGCACTGCCAGACGCAGCAGGGCGGACTGGGCGTTCCACTCGGGCGGGAGATCGGCAAGGCCCGCAGCAATCCGGCCCGGGAAGCGCATCGCAGCGGCAAAGGCGCTGTTGATGTCGATCCGCTCGAACCCCAGCGGCAGGCCGGTTTCGACCGGGAGTGTCAGAACGACAGGACCTGCCTCGATCAGTTCACGCAAGGCCTCGGGCATCGCCAGCAGGCCGTCGCCGAGCACGATCACATCGTCCTCCGGCGGCAGAAGCGGAACCAGCGCCCGTGCCGTGGCCACGACATGGAACTGCGCGCCGCCCGCTTCAGCGACGTGCTGGAGCGCGACGAGTTCACCGCTGATGCCTTCGGCCATGACCACGATGCGCCTGGCGCCGAGCGAAAGGGCAAGGCCGATCTGGTGGCGCAGCAGTGAGCGTCCGCCGATCGGCAGATATCCGCGCAAACCTCCCGGTTCGGCACCGGCGGCTTCAATCAACGATAGAACTGCGACCCGCAAGAATTGGCCTCCTGACGCGCCATGGTAGGGATTGGGGGCCGCGCTGCCAAGGCGGGCAAGCGACTTGTCAGGCGTTAACCGAATCTGACTGCGATCAGGGTTCGACGGCGAGGTCGTCCAGCATCTGGCGAAGGCGGCGTAGGACGGCAGGATCACCGGGAACGGTATCGAGCGCTTCCTCGGCAAGACCGAGCAGTCCATCGGCATGGAAGCTTGCGGCGAGGCCCTTCAGCCGCATCGCCGCCACGTGCCAGTTGCCATCGCAGCGCGAACGGCCCAGCAGATCGACCTGCCGCTCGGCACTTTCGATGAATGCGGCCCGCAATTCGCGCACCAGATCGGGATCGTGCCCGGCGGCAGCGGCGAGGTTTGCGTCGAGGGAGGCACCTTCGTAGGCCATGCGACCGGGCTACGGGTCAAATCGTTAAGGCGGGGTTTATGCCTCTGCGCAAATCGTGGTATGTGCCAAAGTATGAACGGGGGAAGACGGATCATTCCGATCGACGGTGCCGAACAGGACACCACTGAGACCACCATGGCGCATGCGCCCCACGATCCCGAGTCCGTGGCTCCGCGAACTCTTGCCGCCCATGACATGCTTGATGATGATGACGTTGCGCAGGCCGCGCCAGACCGTAGCTGGATCGGTGCATCGGCCTCACTTGTCGCCATCGCCAGCTGGACGGGTTTCTTCGTCTGGGCGGTGATCCTGAGGCAGACGCAACCGATCGCCCCCGATCAGTGGGCCTGGTGGGTGACGCAGTGGTCGGTGCCTGTGCTGCTGGTGCTGGTCCTCTTGCTTCTGACGATGCGCACGAGCCGCCGGGAAGCGGGTCGCTTCACCGATGTCTCCCGCGTTCTGGGGCAGGAATCCGCGTTGCTGGAACAGCGCCTCGTCTCGATGAACACCGAACTCGCCCTGGCGCGCGATTTCATTGCCGCCCAGAGCCGCGATCTCGAAGCACTCGGCCGGATGGCGGTGGAACGGCTTTCCGGCAGCGCATCGCAACTCGATTCGCTTGTCGGCACGAATGGCGCGCAGATCGACCGGATTGCCGAAGTCTCGTCCGCCGCGCTCGACAACATGGACAAGCTGCGCGGGCAGTTGCCGGTAATCGCCAACGCTGCCAAGGACGTGACCAACAACATCGGCAATGCGGGGCGGACTGCACACCTGCAGCTTGAGGAACTGGTCTCAGGCTTCCAGCGGCTCAACGAATTCGGCCTCGCCAGCGAACGGCAGGTCACCTCGTTCCGCGAACGGGTCGATGCCGCATTGGCGGGCTTCGCCAAGGCGTCCGATGACCTGGCCGGTCTCGCTGAAAGCCGTTTCGACGCTCTTGCCGCGCGTACGGCTGACCAGTCCGCTGCTACGGCACAAGCTGAGGAAGCCGCCCTTGCCGCCTGGCACGATCGCAGCGAGGCACAGGCCGAAGCCTTGCGCGCAACGCTTTTCCAACTCGGCGAGGCACACGAGGGACTCCTGGCAGACTCTGCGGGACGTCTGGCACGTTTCGAGGAGGCAGCGCGCTCCCTCACCGCGATGCTCGAGGCACAGGCACGAGATCTCGACGAGCAACTCGCCCGCCGCCGCGCCTCCGCTGAAGCCAGTGCATCCGAACAGCGGTCCGCGCTCGAACAGCGTCTCGCCGAAATCGACGAGGCCGTGGGCGAACGTCGCGCGGCGATGGAGCGGGCGGCAGCCTCGGCGGCGGAAACGCTTGCCAGCAAGCTTGCCGATCTGGATCAGGCGATCGAGGCCCAGCGCAGGATGCAGGCTGCGGAGGCTGAGAAGCTCGCTGCCCGATTTGAGGAAATCGGCAATAAGGTCAGTGCCTTTTCCGAGGTTCTTCGCAACTCAGGCGAACAGGGTGCGCAGACCGCCGCGCAAGTCGACAAGGCGATGGGCGATCTCACCGGCCGCCTTGCCGAGATGCGTCACGCGCTAGCCGGGACCGACCTGCAGATCGGGGAATTGACCGATTCCGCCGTGCGCCTGCTCGAACTGATCCAGGCCGGCGGCGATCACACCCGCACCCAGATCCCCGAAGCCCTGCGCAGCACCGAAGCGGGGCTCAAAGGCCTCGAGGACCGAGTGTTCACCTTGCGTGACACCTTGCGCGAGGCGGGCGACGGTGGTCGTGCGTTGTCGGAGACGGTTGGCACAGCGCGGGGCGAAGTTTCATCTACGATCAAGGACTTGCAGAAGGCCCAGAAGACGCTGCTTGAGCAGGCGGCGGAGCGCGAGAAGCAGCTTGTCGCCCTGCGCGAGGTCCTGGCCGGGGTGCGCGCGCAAAGCGAGGCGCTGTCGCAAGACATCGAAACGCGACTTTCGGGCGCGGTCGAACGTCTGACGCAGGCTGCCGGCAAGGCGGGCGAAGACTTGCGCGCCAGTACTGCGGGCGAAATCGAAGCGCTTTCCGAGCAGCTTGGCGAACAGAGCAGCGCGGCGATTGCCCGCGTCCTGCAGGGCCGCGCTGCCGAACTCGTCGGTCGGCTTGAGGAAGCGATCGATACCGCTGCTGCCGCAAGCCGCGACACAGCGATCCAGATGCGCGACCAGTTGACCAAGGTCGATGAACTGGCCGGCAATCTTGAGGCCCGCGTCAACCGGGTGCGCGAGAAGGCCGAGGAGCAGGTCGACAACGATTTTGCCCGTCGCGCCGCGCTGATCACCGAATCGCTGAACTCGTCGGCCATCGACATTGCCAAGGCGCTGTCGACCGATGTCTCGGAAACCGCCTGGGCCTCGTACCTGCGCGGGGATCGCGGCATCTTCACGCGCCGTGCCGTATCGCTGCTGGAAAGCGCCGAGGCCAAGGCGGTGCAGGCGCATTACGAGGCGGAGAGCGAGTTCCGCGAGCACGTGAACCGCTACATCCACGACTTTGAATCGATGCTGCGCCAGTTGCTTTCGACGCGTGACGGTAACGCGCTGGGCGTTACGTTACTCTCCTCGGACATGGGCAAGCTCTACGTCGCGCTGGCGCAGGGGATCGAACGGCTCCGGAGCTAATGAAAATCGCGTGACTTGGGGATGATCCGCACGTCACGCGGGTGGGTGCGGGCACCCGGCCCTGCACGCTCAGGAATGGGCCGATTGCATTCGTCAGCCCGCGCGATGGGCGGGTTCAGACGGTCCGCATCAGACAGAGCATCGAGGCTCGCGCTGGCATCTGTCAGGTGTGTGGCGATGACGTGGATGACCTCGTCGTCGTACTCCACCCGCCCGCGCACTTCCATCAGCCGCGACCCCATGATGACCTTGCGCTGCTTCTCCATCAGATCGGGCCAGATCACCAGATTGACCACGCCGGTCTCGTCCTCGAGCGTGATGAAGCACACACCCTTGGCGCTGCCCGGGCGCTGACGCACCAGCACCACGCCCGCCACCTGCACCGTGGCACGATACTTGTGGTTCCTGAGGTCCACTGCCCGCACGAAGCCGCGCTCGCCCAGAAGGGGCCGCAGGAACGCCAGCGGGTGGGCCTTCAACGAGAGGCGGTGCGTCTGGTAATCGGCGACGACTTCCTCGGACAGCGGCATCATGGGCAGAACGGCACGATTGCGTTCCTCTCCTTCGGAGCGTGACGTCATGGCGGCAAAGAGCGGCAGTTCCTTCGGCGCAACAAGGCTGCGCGCATCCCACAGCGCCTGCCTGCGCGTCAGGCCGAGCGAGCCGAGCGCATCGGCTGCGGCAAGCCGCTCGACCAGCGCAGGCGAGAGCCCTGCTCGCTCCTTGAGGCTGGTGGCATCGGTGAAGCCCCCACCCTGCTCCCGCGCCGCGACGAGCATGGCGGCGGCGTGTTCGGGGAAGCCGTCAATCTGCCTGAGGCCGAGGCGGAGCGCGCGTCCCTCCTGCTCCAGGGTACAGTCCCAGTCCGAATAATTCACATCCACCGGAAGCACGACCACGCCATGACGCGCCGCATCGCCGACGATCTGCGCTGGGGCATAGAAGCCCATCGGCTGCGAATTGAACAGGGCGCAGGCGAAGGCGGCCGGATAGTGGCACTTGAGCCATGAAGAGACGTAGACAAGGTGCGCGAAGCTGGCGGCGTGACTTTCGGGGAAGCCGTATTCCCCGAAACCCTTGATCTGGTTGAAGCAGCGCGCGGCGAAATCGGGATCGTAGCCGCGCTGGACCATGCGGCCGACCATCATGTCCTCAAGCTCGTGAACCATCCCGCGCGAACGGAACGTGGCCATGGCCTTGCGCAGGCGATTGGCTTCGAGGCTGCTGAACTTTGCCGCATCGAGCGCGATCTTCATCGCCTGCTCCTGAAAGATCGGCACGCCCAATGTGCGGGCGAGGATCGAGGAAAGCTCGTCCGGCGGCCCGTGTTCCGGGCCGGGCGCAGGGATCTCGACCTTCTCCTCGCCTCGCCGTCGCTTGAGGTAGGGGTGGACCATGTCGCCCTGGATCGGGCCAGGGCGGACGATGGCGACTTCGATGACGAGATCGTAGAAGCAGCGGGGGCGCAGGCGTGGCAGCATGTTCATCTGCGCGCGGCTTTCCACCTGGAACACGCCCAGGGAATCGCCCTTGCACAGCATGTCGTAGACCGCCGGATCCTCGCGCGGGACCGTGGCCAGCGTCAGGTCGCGACCATGGTGGGCACCCAGCAGGTCGAGGCACTTGCGGATGCAGGTGAGCATGCCGAGCGCCAGCACATCGACCTTGAGGATGCCCAGCGCGTCGATGTCGTCCTTGTCCCATTCGATGAAACTGCGATCGGCCATGGCGCCGTTGCCGATCGGCACGGTTTCGGTGAGTGGGCCCTGAGTGAGGATGAAACCACCGACATGCTGGGAAAGATGGCGTGGCATGCCAATCATTTGCTGGGCAATGCTGATCACACGCCTGAGGTAGGGATCGGTGCCGTCAAGGCCGCTTTCGTTGACGTTTCTCTCGCCCACTTCGGTGCCCCAGCTACCCCAGACGGTGCGGGCGAGCGCGCCGGTCACGTCCTCGGACAGGCCCATCGCCTTGCCCACCTCGCGGATCGCCATACGCGGGCGATAGTGGATCACCGTGGCGCAGAGGCCCGCCCTCGCCCGGCCATAGCGGCGGTAGATGTACTGGATGACCTCCTCGCGCCGCTCATGCTCGAAATCGACGTCGATGTCGGGCGGCTCCTTGCGCTCTTCGGAAATGAAGCGGTCGAACAGCAGGGCGTGCCTGGCGGGATCGACGGCGGTTATGCCAAGGCAGAAGCAGACCGCCGAATTGGCCGCCGATCCGCGCCCCTGACACAGGATAGGCGGATCGCAATTACGTGCAAAATCAACGATATCCTTGATAGTCAGGAAGTAGGTTGCGAGGTTCAGCTTGCCTATGAGGTCAAGTTCCCGGCGTAGCGTGTCGGCCACGCTGTCGGGCATGCCCTCGGGATATCTTCCCTGCGCGCCCTGCCAGGTCTGCACTTCGAGCCATGACTGCGGATCGTGGCCTTCGGGGCAGATTTCCTCAGGGTATTCGTAGCTTAGCTCCCTGAGGCTGAAGCGGCAGGCATCGGCAACTTCACGCGTTGCGGCAATGGCATGGGGCCAGCGCCGGAACAGGCGGACCATCTCCTCGGGCGATTTCAGGTGCCGCTCGGCATTGGGCTCAAGCAGGTGCCCGGCGGCCACCACCGTGGTCTTGTGGCGGATTGCCGTCATCACGTCCTGCAGCGGGCGTCGCTCGGGCGTGGCATAGAGAACCTCGTTGGTGGCGAGCAGGCCAAGGCCATTGCTGCGCGCCATAGCGTCGAGGCCCTCGATCCGGGCAATGTCGTCCCCTGCATAGAGGTAGCTGGCAGCCAGATGCCGCATGGTCGGCAGCCTGTGGACAAGGTGGGGGAGAAGTTCGGGAAAAGGCAGGGACTGGTTGTGGATAGGGGGCGGAGAAGCCGGGGATTCTCCTGCCGGAAAAGTGTAGACATTACTTTCAGTTTGAACGGTAAATACCTGATCCAGAACGGGTGGTGGAACGAGGATCAGGTGCACTCCCTCGGCATGAGCCACCAACAACGCCAGATCGATGTCGCACACGCCCTTGGCCTGCCATTCGCCATCAAGGGTGGACATCCGCCCCGCCGAAATCAGGCGACACAACCGGCCATAGGCCGCGCGATCCTGCGGGTAGGCAAGGAAGGCCAGGCCCTCCACCGTCTCGATGCGGCAACCGATCACCGGGCGCAGCGATGCCGCCTCGGCCTCGGTATGAAACCGGACCACGCCCGCCATGGTGTTGGCATCGGCAATGCCGAGCGCGTCATAGCCCAGCGCCCGTGCCGTCTCGACCAGTGCAGAAGCTTCGGACGCGCCGCGCAGGAAGGAGAAACAGGTCGCAAGGCCCAGTTCCACGAAAGGCGCAGGCGGCGGCGGACCGCCTTCTGTCGGGGTGACGTGGCGCCGTGGCGGCGTCAGCGCGGGTTCGGGCATCAGCCTTTACCGGAAAGTTCCGAAAGACGCGCAGCGACTTTGCACAAGTCATTCGCGAATTTGGCTTCTTCTTCGGTTCGGCCATTGTCATCCAGACGTAGAAGATAGCTCGGATGGGTGGTGATCCACAGTTCGCTGCCGTCATCCAAGACGTGCGCCTCCCCGCGCACCTTCTGCACGCTGACCGTCTTGCCCAGCAGACTGCGCGCCGCACTTGCTCCCAGCGCCAGAACGAGCCGGGGCCGGACCAGCGCCCGCTCGCCATCGAGCCACCAGCGACAGACATCGATTTCCTTGGCCGTCGGGTTCTGGTGCAGGCGGCGCTTGCCGGTGGCCGTGAACTTGAAGTGCTTGACCGCGTTGGTCACGTAAGTGCGCTCGTCCGGGATGCCCGCTTCCTCAAGATGTGAACGCAGCAGGCGGCCTGCAGGGCCAACGAAGGGGCGGCTCTGCTCTTCCTCGGTATCGCCCGGTTGCTCGCCCACGATCATCAGCGGAGCGGTGGACGGCCCCTCGCCCATGACGGCGCGCGTGCCGTTGCAACCGATCTCGCAGCGGCGGCAGGCAAGGATCGCCTCGCCGATCGCCTCAAGGCTCTGCGGCCGCTCGCCGAAGTCCTGTTCGCCCGCCTTCACCATCCGTGCCTCGCGCGCCTGCGCCCCTGCGATCAGCTCGGGAATGAGCGCGGCTTCGGGCATGTTTTTCCAGTACTTGCGGGGCATTTCCTTGAGCATGGCCCCGATCTTCAAACGCGCAGGGTTGAAGATCGACGCATAATAACCGCGCCACAGCGCCTCGACCGGATCGCCAGAGGGCGCATCGGCGCGGGTGGCGGGCGGGCCTTCCTGCAGGGTCTCGCCATCCCAGTGCAGGCACCCGCGCGGAGTGAGGATCGACCAGCGCATGGTGGTGAAGCGGCGCACGAAGAACCCGGCATTGGCGCGCAGGATGTGGTGCTCGGGCTCGAACCAGGCGACGTAGTGCTCTGCTTGCTCGCTCCCGACGAGACGGAAGCGGACGAAGGCGCGCATCTTGTGAATGTCGCGCCGCACCTGCCGGGCAAGGTCCTCCATCTGGCGAACGTCGGCGTCAGCCTTGTCTTCCATCAGGCGCGGGCGCGACTGGAGCCTCCAGAGCATACGGTAGAGCAGAGAAAACCGCCTACTATCAGAATGAAGGATCACGCTTTGCGCAAGTTGTAGGAAGTCCCGCGAAGCGCGAGGCTGCGGTGCATCGGCAGGTGGCGAAGGCAGGCGACGGTCGCCTTGCGCGAAGAGGTCGGCGCTCTGGTCGGCAGGCGATTCCCAGGTGATCCGGTCCGGCGGCACATCAGCGCGGATCATCCGGCGTGCGGCATCGCGCCAGCCTTCGAAATCGTCCGGCGCGGCAAGCTGAATACGGAACGCCTCGGCCAGGCGCATGTCGCGGAACGGCTTCATGCGAAGAGTTCCATCTGGGTAGGCTTGACACTTGGCACCAGCAGGCTCTGCAGGTCGGCACGGTCGGTCAGCAGCAACGGGCGCCAGTCCTCCGTGACGATGAACGGGCGCACCTTGGCGATGGAAACGGTGAGCTTGCCGACGTCTGCCAGACGCAAGCAGCGCTGACGGCGCGCGGCGATCAAGGCATTCACCGCCTTCACCCCCAGCCCCGGCACCCGCAGCAGCTTCTCACGCGGGGCGCGGTTGACGTCGACCGGGAAGTCTCCGCGAAAACGCAGCGCCCAGGCAAGCTTGGGGTCGATGTCGAGCGGGAGCATGCCGTCACTCCCGGCGGCCTGCTGCACCTCGTGCGGGGCATAACCGTAGAAGCGCATCAGCCAGTCGGACTGGTAGAGGCGATGTTCGCGCATCAAGGGCGGGCGCTTGAGCGGCAGGACCGCGCTGGCATCGGGGATGGGGCTGAAGGCGGAGTAATAGACGCGTCGCAGGCGGAAGCGGTCATAGAGCGTGCTGGCACGGCCGACGATATCGGCATCGGTAGCGGCATCCGCGCCGACGATCATCTGGGTGGACTGGCCTGCGGGCGCGAACTTGGGCGCGTGGCGGAAGCGCTTGCGGGCGTCCTTGGCCTCGACGATCGCCTGCTTCAGCGATCCCATCGCCCCTTCGATCTGCGGTGCGGACTTGTCTGGCGCGAGGCGGGTGAGGCCAGCAACGGTCGGCAGTTCGACATTGATCGAGACGCGATCGGCATAGAGTCCGGCCTGCGCGACCAGTTCGGGATCGGCCTCGGGGATCGTCTTGAGGTGGATGTAGCCCCGAAAATCGTGCTCCTCCCGCAGGATACGGGCGACTTCTATCAACTGTTCCATGGTGTGGCTTGAGCTTTTGACGATGCCCGAGGAGAGGAACAGCCCCTCGATATAGTTGCGGCGGTAGAACGACAGGGTCAGGTCCACCACCTCCTGCGGGGTAAAACGCGCGCGGCGGGTGTTCGAGCTCTTGCGGTTCACGCAGTAGTGGCAATCGAACACGCAGTGATTGGTCAGCAGGATCTTGAGCAGCGAGATGCAGCGACCATCGGGCGCATAGGCGTGGCAGATACCCATGCCCTCGGTCGATCCGATGCCTTTTCCGCCCTTGCTGTTGCGCTTGGTGGTGCCCGACGAAGCGCAGGAGGCATCGTACTTGGCGGCATCGGCAAGGATTTCGAGACGTTCGAGAACAGATAGCTGCGACATTCGTTCTTTATATGTTCTTTTCAGCAATGTGCCAGCCCGAACCTGTGGACAGGTCGGTCATGCGAAGAGCCCCTGAATGAACCATTCGGGGGCTCCGCCGCGGCCATCGCCGATCACGCCGTGGCGGTAGATCCAGTAGCGGCGGCCGGTCTCGTCCTCGATTCTGTAATAATCGCGCAAGCGCACGGTCGAGCGTTCGCGCCACCATTCGGGGGCAATGCGCTCGGGCCCTTCGGCGCGGGCGACCTTGTGCAACTGGCCGCGCCATTGAAACTGCCGGGGAAGACCGTCAGGTGTTTCGTAGATGACCGAAACGGGCTCGGGTTTATCAAGCAGTTTCAGAGGCCTGTGATGGAAACGCAATTCTTCCTGTGAAGAGGGAAGATCGGCCAGCGGTGGCTGCCAGCGCTGGGCGCGTTCGGGCAGGTGGCTGGCGTGAGCAACCGGGCGGAGCACCGCATCGGGCCCCAGGCGCACAGTCAGGCGATCCATGCAGGCGGCAAGGCTGGTGCCATGGCGTTCGGCGGCAGCATCAAGATCGGCTTGCGCCAAAAGCAGCGGCTCGGTCCATGACGCGCGCAGGCGGACGAGTTCGATCCCGAAGCCCGCATCGAGATCGTCAAGGCGGGCGGCGAAGAGGCGGCAGACATGCGCCGGATCGCGTGAAGCAGCGGCCATCTCGAGGCGGCGGACCAGCACTTCGCCATCGACCTTCCACATCCCCAGTTCGAGACGGCGCGCGCCCTGCCCCAGCCCTTCAAGCAGGCGCGCCATTTCTGCGGCAAGATCGGCCACGACCTGATCGAGCAGGGTGCGGTGGCGGATCGGTTCCATCAGGCGTCTTTGGACGAGCGGGGCGGGCACGCCGACGACGGGCAGCAGCGGCTCGGGGCGCAGGCCGAAGAGCTGGTCGAGGCGGAGCAGCGGATTGGCGGCAGCGGAGCGGGTATTGCGGAAGCGGCGGGCAAGGTTCTCGCGCGTCAGGCCCTGAATCTGGCCCAGTCGCTTGAGGCCGAGGCGGCGCAGCAGCAAGACCACATCGGCATCGAGACGCAGCGCAGCAACCGGAAGATCGGCGAGATGCGTGCGGGGATCGGCCTCTGGCGGGACAATTGCGGCCTGCGCGCCGAAATGGGCGAGCGCCCACGCCGCGCCTGCAGTGGGCGCGAGCGCGGCGCGGGCGGCAAGGCCACGCTTTTCGAGCAGGTGCAGCGCATCGCCGACCAGCGCCGTTTCGCCGCCGAACAGATGGGCCACGCCGGTCACGTCGACCAGCAGGCCATCGGGTGGATCGAGCGCGCTCCATGGCCCCCAGCGCTGCGCCCACAGGGCCAGGCTTTCGAGAAAGGCAAGATCGCCCGCCGCATCAGCCGGGCGCACGGCAAGCGCAGGGCAGAGCGTGCGCGCATCGGCAAGGCGCATGGACGGCGCAGCCCCTGCGACACGCGCGGCAGCGTTCACGGCTGCGATGCGCGGGCCGTGCGCGGTATCTTCGATCAGGGCAAGCGGTGCAGCGTCAGCCCCCTCCCCGCACGCCAGCCCTTCAGCCAGCCGCCAGCGATCGATCGCCAGTTCCGTGCACCAGATCGCCATGATCCGGCGCTGAGGAACTTTGGGAGGCAGCAGGTTCGGCGACGAGGAGAGCATCGTCATCGCGCAGGGTCCATTGTCCGGGGTGGAAGGTGTGGGCGCGGAACAGGTCGGCGCGCCAGGTGGCTTGGCCCGGAGCATGCGCGTTCCAGCGCGGACGGGGCGAAGGCGCTGCGCCCACCTCCCAGCGCATCCGCGCCGCGCCGAGATCGCGCCGGGCATCGAGCCGCACCAGCCACAGCGGAACCCCATGCTTTTCCGCCGCCAGGCTGAGGCGGCGCGAGGCGGTGAAATCGAGCGCGCGCGGATTGCCGCCGAGTTCGCCGATCACGAAGGCAAGGTCGCGACAGCGCAGGCCTTCTTCCAGCGCGAACAGGGCATCCTCGGGCGTGGTGGCAGCAACGTGGATCAGGCGGTGGCGCAAGTCTGCGGGCAGGCCGGGCAGGTAGGGCCGACCGGAAAGACGCAGCGCCGCCCTGTCCTGCACCCACAGGAACGGGCGACGGTCAGGCTCTTGCGCAGGCTTGTCCAGCGCAAGCGCATCGCGGGCCAGCGCAAGCGCCATGCCTGCTCCCGAGGCATCGCGTGTCGGGGCGAACAGTTCGGCATGGAGGCAGTCAAGCGACAAGCCGGGTTGCCAGCGCGGAGTGCGGGCCGTGGCGCCGATGCCTCTGACCAAGCCGGGTGCGAGCGCGACGGGATCGCGGATGGAGGCGTTTTCGATCATGCGATTCGTTCCTTTGTTCTTATTATGTTCTATTTTGCGGAACGCGCAATCCGTGCTGCATTTCCCCTTTGTGCACAGCCTTGGGGAAAAGCCTGGGGGGAACCTCCGATGCTCCTTCCCGTTCATCAGGCAACCCCAGACCGGAAAAGGAAAATCCCCCATGAAGTATGATCAGGGCAATCCCGAAGAGCTGCGTGAAAAATTCTGGAAGGCGATGTCCTCGTCGCCCTACGTGATGCTCCAGTTGGACGACGATCCGGATTCGGCAGCACCGATGACCGCGCAGCTCGATAAAGACGCCAACGGCGCGATCTGGTTCTTCACCAGCCGCGACAACCGCTTTGCCAGGATGGGCGGCGCGACCGCCACGTTCTCGTCCAAGGGGCACGATGTCTTCGCCCGCTTCCATGGCGTGCTGGTCGAGGAAACAGATCGGGCGGTGCTGGAAGAGCACTGGAACAACTTCGTCGAGGCATGGTTTCCCGGCGGGCCGGATTCGCCGAACCTTCTGTTCCTGCGCATGGACCTTGGCGATGCCTCGATCTGGGCAGGTGACCTGGGTGTCATCGGCACCGCCAAGATGGCGCTCGGCATGGACGTGACCAACGATGTGAAGGGTGGATTTACCGAAACCAAGCTCTGATGCTGGAGAGGTAACATACCCTCCCCCAACCCCTCCCGCCTGCGGGAGAGGGCCACAGAAAAGGGCCGCCCCGGAAGGAGCGGCCCTTGTTCTCTTGCGGAGGTGCGCGATCAGTTGATCGGCGGCACCGGCTGCGGCGGTGCATCGGCGTCGGCCTCGTGCACTTCAACCGAACCACGGCCCACATGGCTGCGGCTGCGGCTGTAGGCATAATAGACCACCAGACCGACAGCAGCCCACGCCACGAACAGCATCTGGCTCTTCACGTCGAGCTTGTAGAACAGGTAGAGGCAGCCCGCGAAAGCCAGCGGCGAGGTCAGGTAGATCGCCGGAGTGCGGAACGGGCGATGACGGCCCGGTTCGCGGCGGCGGATCACCAGCACCGCGATCGACACGGCAGCAAAGGCGAACAGCGTGCCCGAGTTGGAGATGTTGGCCAGCAGCCCGACCGGGAAGAACGCCGCGAACAGCGCCACGAAAATCCCGGTGAGGATCGTGATCACGTGGGGCGTGTTGTAGCGCGGGTGGATCTTCGAGAACGAAGCCGGCAGCAGGCCGTCACGGCTCATCACGAAGAAGATGCGGGTCTGGCCGAACATCATCATCAGGATGACCGATGGCAAGGCAAGACCGGCGGCAAGGCCGATCAGGTTGCCGATCTTGGGCCAGCCGATTTCACGCAGCGTCCACGCCAGCGCTTCCTTCGAGCAGACGACTGCCTGATCGCCCATGGCAAGGCACTGTGCGGCCAGTTCACGGCTGCCTGGCTCCATGCCAAGACCCTTGGCATCGAGCACAGGCTGCGCGCCGACTGAACCGATCACGCCCGCTGCAACGAGAAGATAGAACACGGTGCAGATCGCGAGGCTGCCGATCAAGCCGATCGGCATGTTTCGTTGCGGATTCTTCGTCTCCTCTGCCGCGGTGGAGACAGCGTCGAACCCGACATAGGCAAAGAAGATCGAAGCAGCAGCCGCACCGATTCCGCCGAAGCCGAGCGGTGCAAAGGGCTCGAAGTTCTCCATCTTCATCACCGGCACGGCGAGAATGATGAACAGGGTAAGCGCCGAAACCTTGATCGCCACCAGCACCGCGTTGACCGAGGCGCTTTCCTTGGTGCCGATCACGAGCAGCCAGGTGACGAGCCCTGCGATCAGCATCGCCGGCAGGTTCACCACGCCACCATCATAGGGCCCACGGACCAGAAGGTCGGGTATGTCTATGTGGAAGGCATTCTCGATCAGGCCGACGACATAGCCCGACCAGCCGACGCTGACCGCGCCTGCCGCCACGGCATATTCGAGAATGAGCGCCCAACCCACCATCCAAGCGATCAGTTCGCCCATCACGGCATAGCTGTAGGTATAGGCAGAGCCCGAAACCGGCACCATCGATGCCATTTCGGCGTAACACAGCGCCGCTACGGCGCAGACGAAGCCTGCGATGATGAAGCTGATCATCATGCCGGGACCAGCCTTCTGCGCGGCTTCCGCCGTCAGCACGAAGATCCCGGTGCCGATGACGGCACCAACGCCAAGCATGGTAAGCTGGAAGGCGCCCAGCGAGCGATGCAGTGATTTCTTTTCTGCAGTAGCAAGAATGGCGTCGAGCGGTTTGACGCGACCGAACATGAATTTCTCCCGCCTTGGACCGGCATCTGAAACCGAAACGGTTGCGCCGGAAACCAGGTAATGGCGGCGAAGCTAGCGGGAACAGTCTTGCGCGCAAGCCATTTTTCCCCAGACTTGCATCAAAGATGCGCCAAATATCTGGCCACCTTGCGGGTTTCCGACAAGCGACTAGAAGCGACTGCCCGCCTCAAAGGATGCGCAACGATGTCAACGACCTTCCAGCTCGACACCGCAACCAGCCGCGCCAACCCCACGCCCGCACCTATGAAGCGGCTGACGATCCCCGCGATCCGCCAGCGCAAGAAGGACGGCCTGACCAAGGAACCGGTGGTGATGCTCACCGCCTATACCGCGCGGCAGGCGCAGTTGCTCGATGCCCATTGCGACCTGCTGCTGGTCGGGGATTCGCTGGGGCAGGTGATTTATGGCCTGCCCTCTTCGGTGCCGGTCACGCTCGACATGATGGCAGCGCATGGTGCGGCGGTAGTGCGCGGCTCCTATCACGCTGCCGTCGTGGTCGACATGCCGTTCGGCTCCTACGAAGCCTCGCCGCAAGCCGCCTTCGAAAGCGCCGCGCGCCTGCTCAAGGAAACCGGCTGTGCGGCTGTGAAGCTGGAAGGCGGAGAAGCCATGGCCGAAACGGTCGCATTCCTCACCGCGCGCGGCATTCCGGTCATGGGCCATGTTGGCCTGACGCCTCAGGCGGTCAACGTACTCGGCGGCTATAACGCCCGTGGGCGCAGCGAGGCCGAAGCGGCCAAGATCGTCGGCGATGCGCAAGCGCTGGCCGATGCCGGTGCCTTTGCCATCGTGATCGAAGGCGTGGTCGAACCTATTGCCGTTGCCATCACGCAGGCCGTGCCCTGCCCGACCATTGGCATCGGTGCGTCCGCCCAGTGCGACGGGCAGGTGCTGGTGACCGAAGACATGCTCGGCATGTTCGAGCGGGTGCCGCGCTTCGTGAAGATCTACGAGAATATTGCCGAGACTATTTCGGGTGCGGCTGCGCGCTATGCCGACGAAGTGCGTTCTCGCGCGTTCCCCGGTATTGAACAGACCTACCAGCCCAAGTAACGGGCCAGATCGCACAACAGGGGAATTCCGTTTGCTTCGCTTCTACAAGGGTTCGATCCTTTTCACGCTGGTCTGCCTTGCCATGGCCGTGGCCTATGGCTGGATGCAGACGGGCACGGCCAGCGGCACGATGTCGCTGGTGTGGATCGTGTTCGTGCTCTCGATTCTCGAAGTCTCGCTCTCGTTCGACAACGCGGTGGTCAACGCCGCCGTGCTCGAGGACATGGATAGCATCTGGCAGCAGCGCTTCCTGACCTGGGGCATGGTCATCGCCGTGTTCGGCATGCGCATCGTGTTTCCGCTGGCCATCGTCGCGATTGCAGCTGGCCTCGGGCCGGTCGAAGCACTGCAGCTCTCGCTCAATGATCCCAAGCGCTACGAGGAAATCGTCAGCAGCGCGCACGTTGGCATCGCCGGGTTCGGTGGAGCGTTCCTCGCCATGGTCGGCCTGTCGTTCTTCTTTGATGGCGAAAAGGAGGTCCACTGGATCAAGTGGATCGAGGAGAAGCTTGCCGTCGTCTCCAACATCAAGGCCGCCGAGATCGCACTGCTGCTGCTGGCGCTCTATGGCATGACCTACCTGCTACCCGAGGATGAGGGGATGACCTTCCTCGTCGCAGGCGTGCTCGGCCTTGTCACGTTCATCGGCGTCGAAGCACTGAGCACGATCCTCGAGATGCGGGACGAGGCACAGAAGGCTGCGGGACTAGTGGTGCGCTCAGGCCTCGGCGGGTTCCTCTACCTCAACGTGCTCGACGCATCCTTCAGCTTTGACGGCGTGATCGGGGCCTTTGCGCTGTCGAACAACATGGTAATCATCGCACTCGGCCTGTCGATCGGTGCGATGTTCGTGCGTTCGATGACGATCATGCTGGTGCAGAAGGGCACGCTGTCGGAATACCGCTACCTTGAGCATGGCGCGTTCTGGGCGATCATTGCTCTTGCCGCGATCATGCTGCTCTCGGCAAAGTTCCACATTCCCGAAACCGTCACCGGCCTGATCGGCGCTGTCCTCATCGGCTTGTCGCTGTGGTGGTCGATCCGCCACAAGCGCAAGTATCCTGATGCAGAGCTGGACGCCGCTGTTCGCGCCGACTGATCCGCAATACCCACTCCCGCTCGCGCTGAGCCACCGCCCTTCGACAGGCTCAGGGCGAGCGGGCGGGGAGTGCTTTCAGCCCTTCCCGGCCAATGACGGCTTCGGCGCAGGCGTGCCGAGGAAGCGCGGTGCAGGTGCGGGCATGACCATGCCGTCGTCCTCGACGAATGTGCCACGCTCCACGTTATGCGGATGCTTCGGTGCCTCGCGCAGACTGAGCACAGGCGCGAAGCAGATGTCAGTGCCGTCCATGATTGCGCACCATTCGTCGCGGGTCTTGGTCAGGAACAGCGCGGTCAGGCGCTCCTTGAGCTGCGGCCAGACGCGCGGGTCCATCTGAGGGGCAAACGCGGGATCGTCCTTGAGACCGATCTTTTCCAGCAGCAGCGCATAGAACTGCGGTTCGATAGAGCCGATCGAAACATACTTGCCGTCGCTGGTCTCGTAAGTGTCATAGAAGTGCGCCCCTCCGTCGAGCAGGTTGACGCCGCGCTCGTCCTTCCAGCGGCCGTTTCCGAGGAACGTGTAGGTCATCGCCGACAGGATCGCAGCACCATCGACCATCGCGCAATCGACGACCTGGCCCTTGCCGGTGCGCTGAGCCGAGAACACCGCCGCCATGACGCCAAACGCCATCAGCATCCCGCCGCCGCCGAAATCGCCGACGAGATTGACCGGAAATTGCGGTTTGCCTCCCGCCTGCCCGAAGCTGTGCAGCGCCCCCGCCAAGGCAATGTAGTTGATGTCATGGCCTGCGAGTGGCGCCATCGGCCCCTCCTGTCCCCATCCCGTCATGCGTCCGAACACGAGCCGGGGGTTGTCCGCGAGCAGCACGTCAGGCCCGAGGCCGAGGCGCTCCATCACGCCGGGGCGATAGCCTTCGACGATGGCATCGGCGTCCTTAACCATTTCGCGAATCTTCGCGATGGCGCCTGAGTCCTTGAGATCGAGTTCGATGCGTTCGCGATTGCGGTTGAGGATGTCGCGGTTGCCGCTGTCGCCAACGCGGTCGCCCTTCACCGGACGGTCGATACGGATCACGCGCGCGCCATGATCGGCCAGCATCATGCACGCGAACGGTCCAGGGCCGATCCCGGCAAATTCGAGTACGGTCAACCCTTCGAGCGCACCTGCCATCACATCCTCCGCAGTTTAATCGTTCGGTTGAAACCCGATTAAGCGGAGCGGAGCGATGTGTCGAGGGACGAGTTCATGTCGGATTGCGAAGGGCGCGTGCCGCCAGAACCGCTTCAATGCGGCGTGCACCTTCAATGTCGCCCGACGACGCTCGCCCGGAAGCCAGCAGCTTCAATCCCTGAGGGTTGCCGGGATTCTGGCGCAGGTACCGTGCGACAACGGAGTTCGCTTCGGCGCTTTTCCCGACGAGCCGCAGGACGTTGTCGATTCGCTGCAGCGTCGGCAGGTTGAAGCGGATCAGCGCGGCGCGACCATATTGATCCAGCGCACCAAGCCGGTCGCCCGCCATCAGCCTTGCATCACCCGCCAGCAACCAAGCCTCGGCAGCACCGGGATTGGCCAGCCGCAACCGGTCAGCGACGGCTACGGCTTGGCCAGTTTGCCCCGCCGCGATCAGTCCGCGAATGTACGGCACGGCATTGGCGGCAAAGTTCGGCGCATCGCCATAGGCCAGCGCAAGCACCGCGAGCGGCTGGCCCGGTGCGACGGGCACGGCATTGCGCATCCCGACAATCCGGGCGCGCTGGCGATAAGCCGTGGCTTCTGTCTTCTGCTTCAGGCCTGCGTGGGCATCCCCCGCAAGCGAAAGCAGGTACGGCGGCGCAAAGGCCTGCCTTGCCCAGGCATCGGCCATGTCTGCCGCCTGCGCATGCAGCGCCTGCCGTTCAAGCGCGCGGACCATCAGCATGCGCGCCTGAAGGTTGTCGGGCTGAATGCGCAGCAACCGGTCGAAGTGCCCAACGGCAAGGTTCGCATTGCCCGCGCGATATTCGAGAATGCCGTTGAGCAATATCGCAGCGGGCATGTCCCGCAGTGCTGTTCCCGTCTGGAGCAGTATCTTGCGGGCAAGGTTGGTCTGCCCCGCCCGCGCCGCCAGCACGGCCTGGAGGTAGAGCGCCCGCACATTGCCGGGATCGACCTTGGCCAGCTTGCGGCACACCACCAGCATCGCCCGGTAATGGCCCATGTCGCCCAGCGTGGCGGCATATTCACCAAGCAGGCCGACGTCATCAGGCGCGACGCGCAAGCCTGCCTCGAACCATGGCAGCGCGGCCTGAAGACCGAACTGCTCGCGCACCAGAAGTCCACGCAGTTCAAGCGCGCGCGGGTCCTTGGGGTTCAGCTTCACCGCGCGCTCGGCCGCCTCGATGGCCTGCGCCTGCTCGCCACCGCTGAAGCGCAAGCGAGCGATGTCGACCCAGAGTGAGGCGTTGTCAGGCGAAAGGCGGAAGGACTGGTCGAATGCCTGCCCCGCCGCTGCCAGTTGTCCCTCGATCAGTTCGATCCGTCCGCGCAACTGCCATCCGTGTGCTGCGCTGTCCGGACGGAAATCGCCACCGTAGAGCACCTCGCGCGCTTCGCGCCGGTCCCCTTGCAGCAACAGCGCCTCACCCAGCTCCGCGCGCACGTCGTCTGCCGAAGCGCCTTGCCGCATAGCTGCGCGCAAGGGGGCCTCCGCGGCGATCCCGTCGCGCTTGGACAACGCGGTCCGCGCCTTGGCCAGCAAATCACGCGGCACGTCTCCGCGCACCGGACCTGCAAGCGCCAGCGCGGCCAGCGCCGCAGCGAGGAGCCTAGTTATGGAGATCGTACTGCTTGAGCAGGTCATAGAGCGTAGGCCTGCTGATGCCGAGCAGGCGGGCGGTGCTGGAGATATTGCCCTCGCTGCGGGCCAGCGCATGGCGGATCACCTTGCGGTCGGTCACCTCGCGCGCGGTCTTGAGGTTGAGCGGCGAGCTTTCCTCGCCACTGCTGGTCGGCAAGTCGAGGTCGGCCGCACTGACCAGCTTGCCATCAGCCATGATCACCGCGCGCTTCACCCGGTTCTCCAGTTCGCGTACGTTGCCCGGCCAGTTCCACCCGTCGATGGCCGCCAGCGCATCTGGAGCGAAGCCCTTGACCGAGGGGTTCATCTCTTTGGCAAAGCGCATCAGAAACGTCTTGGCGAGCAGCGTGGCGTCGCCGGGACGCTCGGCCAGCCCGGGGATCTTCACGACGATTTCGGCAAGGCGATAGTAGAGGTCCTCGCGGAACCGTCCGTCGGTGATCATCGCCTCAAGGTTCTGGTGCGTGGCACATACGATGCGCGTGTCGACCTCGATGGAGCGGCGCCCGCCGATGCGCTCGATCGTGCGCTCCTGCAGGAAGCGCAGCAGCTTGACCTGCAATTGCAGCGGAATGTCGCCCACTTCGTCCAGGAACAGCGTGCCGCCGCTGGCCAGTTCGATCTTGCCCTCGGTGGTCTTGACCGCGCCGGTGAACGCACCCTTCTCGTGCCCGAACAGCTCGCTTTCGAGGAGATTCTCGGGGATAGCGGCGCAGTTGATCGCCACGAACGAGCCGCATGCACGGCTGGAGCAATCGTGGAGGCCGCGCGCCAGCAGTTCCTTGCCGGTGCCACTCGCGCCGAGCAGCATGACCGAGACGTTGGTGTTGGCCACGCGCTCGATGGTGCGGGCGACCTTGATCATCTCGGGCGCGGCGGTGACCATCCGGCCGAGCACCTTGTTATCCGACGAAGCGCGCGTGGCGAGCGAGCGGTTCTCCGCCTCGATCTGAGACAGATGCAGCGCGCGCCGTACGATCAGGCCCAGCGCATCGATGTCGACGGGCTTCTGGTAGAAGTCGTAAGCGCCCTTCTCGATCGCCTTTAGCGCGGATTCGCGCGCGCCGTGACCGCTCGCGACGATCACCTTCGTCTGCGGCCGCAGCGCCATGATTTCATCGAGCACGGCAAATCCTTCGGTCGTGCCATCGGGATCAGGCGGCAGTCCGAGGTCGAGCGTCACCACCGCCGGCTCTTCGGAGCGCAGCAGCGTCAGCGCGCTCGCGCGGTCTCCGGCGATCACGACCTCGAAGTCCTCGTAGGCCCACTTGAGCTGCGCCTGCAGGCCGGGATCGTCCTCGACGATCAGCAGCACGGGCCGCTGGCCGGATTTCAACTCGCTCATCATGCCACCTTCTTGCCCAGGGAGTTGCTGTCTCCCTGCATGGATTCGATCAGGCCCTGCGCCGCTGCCAGCGGCAGGCGCACGGTGAACCGGCTGCCCAACCCTTCACGGCTCTCGACTTCAAGCTTCCCTCGCATCGAGCGGACCATCTCGCGCGCTTCGAACGCACCGATGCCGAAGCCGCCGGGCTTGGTCGATACGAACGGCTTGAACAGGCGGTTGCGGATGAACTCCGCGCTCATCCCGCAGCCGGTATCGATCACCTCGATCGCGCCGTATAGCCCGTCGACATTGGCTTGGAGGAACACCGCCATGCCTTCGGGGCTGGCATCAATCGCGTTCTGCACCAGATGAAGCACGACCTGTTCAAGCAGCTCGCGGCTCGCCAACACATGGCACGGCGCATCATGGGTCACGTGGACCTGCGTCAGTCCCGGCGCATTGTACCGCGCGGCAACCGTGCGGATCACTTCGCTTGCATCGATGTCCTCGACTCGCTCTCCACCCGATCCGCCATAGCGCGAGAGGCGTGCGAGCAATGCGTTCAGCTTGTCGGCAGAGTTGCGCAGCGTGATCAACATGTCGGCCCGGAACGCCGGGTTCTCCGCATGCTTCTCGGCATTGCGCGAGAGCAGGCTCAGCTGGCTGGCGAGGTTCTTGATGTCATGCATGACAAAGGCCATGCGGCGGTTGAACTCGTCGAACCGGCTCGCCTCGAGCAGCGCGCTTTGCCCGGCATGCTCGGCAAGGTAACTCGCCAGTTGCATGCCGACCACGCGCAGCAGATCGAAGTCCTCCCAGTCCAGCTTGCGCGCGACGGGCGGGCGTCCCAGCACGACAAGCCCGACCAGCCGGTCATAATGCAGCAGAGGCACGAGCGCCCATGCCGAATGCTCCTCGATGAGCCAGTCCGGCACAGCCTTGCGCTCGCCTTGATGATCGACGCCGGAGCGCAGCTCGTCGAGATCGACGATGAAGCCGCGCTTCTCGAAGAACGCGACGTTCTCAGGCGACAGTGCCTCGGCCGGAACGTCGGCAGTGGGCCATTGCCAGCGCGCAGCGAGCACCATCTCGCCCCCTTCGGCCTGCGTCAGCAGCAGGCCCGCCGCGCTGTCGGTGATGTCCGCAACGGCCTGCACCACGCGTTCATGGAGCGAAGGTGCGTTGGTGCTGGCTCGACCTATGGTGCGGGTGAAGCGCAGCCATTCGGCACGATAGTCATAGCGGTGCTGGAAGAAATGCTTGGCCAGCATGACCTTGAGCCAGCCGCGCACACGTCCCGAAGGCAGGATGGCGACGACCAGTACCGTGGTCACGAAGACGAAGCCCAGTTGCGCCAGCTGACTCGCGTTGCCGCCAAGCCAGGCCAGCGACTGCGCCGCGCCGACCATCAGGATCATGTAGGCCCCGATCACCAGCAGCGACAGCGACTGGAACGCCACCGCGCGCGAAGGCGAGAAGCGCAGCGCAGAGCGTCCGCGCACCGCACCGATGGTCAGGAGGCAGGCCACACCGATCTGCGCGACCCCGCGCAGGGCTTCCAGCTCGACCGGCAGGCTGTGGGAAAGATAGGCGATGGTGTAGAGATTGAGGTCATAGCCCCAGACCGTCGCCAGCGCGATGCAGGTCCAGCGCAGGGCAATGCGCTGCTGCGCCATGGCGCCAGCATAGAGGTTGTGCACCAGCACCAGCGCGCCCGTTGCCACCAGCAGGCGGAACAGCACCGAAATCTGGAAGATCATCCCCTGCGCGACCGCGTTGCCATCGTAACGCAGGTTCATGATCAGCAGCAGAAACTGCAGCATCTCCACGAAGACCAGCGCCGCAAGGACCGGACGGATCGGCGCAACGCTGGTATGCCGCCCATCGCGCGAGAACAGGACGAAAGCGACGCTCAGCCAGGCAAGGCTGCGCAAAGTCTCAAACAATTGGCCGACCAGCGTTTCATGCCCGGTCCCGGCGATGATCAGCGCCCATGCGGCGGTCAACGTGAATGCCGCGATTTCGGCGCGGGCCGAACCGTTGCGGTCGCTCCGCCGCCGTTCCCAGCGCCAGCCGGTCAGCAGCAGAAAAGCGAAGGCGGCGGCCAGAAAGGCCCACTGCCCGAAGCCTGGCCACGTAAGGGGACTTGGCATCGCGACGCCCTCCTTACCGCGCGCCTTCGTGCCACAGCACGACGCGCAGGGTCTGGAGGAGGATCAGCAGATCGAGGAAGGGCGTGTAGTTCTTGGCGTAATAGAGATCGTATTCAAGCTTGTGCCGCGAATCCGCCAGCGAGGCACCATAGGGGTAATTGATCTGCGCCCAGCCGGTGATACCCGGCTTCACCATGTGGCGCTCGGCGTAGTAAGGCAGCTGCTCTTCCAGTTCCGCCACGAACTCTGGACGTTCAGGGCGAGGGCCGACGAAGCTCATCTCGCCCTTGAGCACGCTCCAGGTCTGGGGCAGTTCGTCGATCCGCACCTTGCGGATGAAGCGGCCGATGCGCGTCACGCGCGGATCGTTTTCCTGCGCGAACTGCGCGCCGTTCACCTCGGCATCGGTGCGCATAGAGCGCAGCTTGATCACATTGAAAGGCTGGCCATAGAGGCCGACGCGGGTCTGGCGGAAGAACGCAGGGCCTTTGCTGTCGAGCTTCACCAGCAATGCGAACAGCACGATCACCGGCAGTGTCAGGCTGAGCAGGAGCAGGCTGGCGGCGATGTCGAAGATGCGCTTCGCCGCACTCGACAATGCACGGCCGGAGGAGAATCCGTCCGAAAAGATCAGCCAGCTGGGGTTGACCGTGTCGAGATCGACCCGCCCCGTCTCACGCTCCATGAAGGTCGAGAAGTCGTTGACGTGGACGCCGGTGGTCTTGATCCGCAGCAGGTCCTTGAGCGGCAGGGCATTGCGCCGCTCCTCCAGCGCCAACACCACTTCGCTCACGCCAAGGTTCTCGACGTAGCGGGTAAGGTTGTTGATCGCATCGCGGTGGATTGCTTCGACGACGACGGGCGCGGCGCTGCTCATGCCGATATAGCCGACAATGGCAAAGCCCGCTTCGGGCCTGTCGCCCAATTGCCGCAAACGCTCTGCCCGCGCCCCTGCGCCCAGCACCAGCACACGGCGGCGGAATGCCGAAGTTCCCAGCAGCCCGCCCAGCAGCAGCCGGATCGCCACGAGAAACGCCATCGCGAGGAACATCGCGTAGAACAGGTTGGAGCGCCACAGCGTCCGGCCGGGCAGCATGAAATAGACCACCGAAAGCGCGATGATGCCCAGGCTCACCGCCACCAGCAGCCGCGCGGTAGCATAGCGCATCGAGCGCAGCGCATCAGAGCCATAGACCCCGACCGCGATCATTGCCATCTGCACCAGCACCGCAAACAGCAACAGCGGCGTTGCGCGCATCGGCACCACGCCCGGATCTATGCCGATCTGATGCGCGCGAAATTGCCAGCCGATCTCGCCAGCCCCGATCAGCAGGGCGAAATCCAGCAGGCCCAACAACAGGACCGAATGCGGGATATAGTGTTTGAACAGGCGGATCATCGGTCCGGCGCAAGTACCTATCGGAGCACGGAATTGGCTCCTTCGCGCCTTTCTTACATCGCAAAGGGTAAAGCGTCGGTTACCCTGACACCCGCCCATCGGCGAGCCCGGCCAATAAAATCATTATTTTTCAGATACCTGACAAAAAATGCGATGAAACGATGTCGGCATGTTTTACATCGCGTCCTGTCGTGTGCCTTTATTTCCCGTCGCCGTCAGCAACGTCCTTGGCGGCATCACCGACGGTCTTGGCCGCCTGTCCGACGTCGTCCGCAGCCTCGGCAATCGCATTGTCGCGTGCGGAACGGCTGCCTTGTGCCTGCAACAGGAAGTAGCCGCCCACCAGCAGGCCCACGATCAGCACGAGCGCAATCAGCCAGCCGCTTCCACCACCGCTGCTACGCACCACGGGGCTGTCGTGCACCGTCGTGCGGGTTTCCACGCTGCCATCGGGCTGGCGTACTTCGACACGTTCCTCGACCATCTGAATTCTCCGGTTATCACCTTGCTGTCTGACACAAACCCCGGATGACGGTAGCGTTCCTGCGCAGGGAATTATCCAACTGGCGAGCGACCCGCTTCGGTGCCATTGTGCAACCATGCGGCAGAAAGAACTGCGACTTGCCCTTGTCTGCTATGGCGGCATCAGCCTTGCCGTCTACATGCACGGCGTAACCAAGGAACTGTGGCGGGCAACGCGCGCCAGCCGTGCGTTCCATTGCCCTGATGGTCCGGTCTCCGAAGGTGTGGAGGCCGTCTATCTCCGCCTGTTCGAGGAAATTGCCCTCACCCGCGACCTGCGCTTGCGCCTTCTGCCGGACATCATCTCCGGTGCCAGCGCCGGGGGCATCAACGGGGTGTTTCTCTCGCAGGCGATCGCCACCGGACAAAGCCTTGAGCCGCTAACAGCGATGTGGCTGGAACGGGCTGACATCGACGTCCTGCTCGATCCCGATGCCAAGCCGTGGAGCCGCTTTGCCAAGTTCTGGGCGCAGCCGCTGGTTTGGTTCGTGCTCAAGCGCCCCGGCAACGTGGTGAGCAGCACAGTCGCGCCGGAAACCCGATCGGAAGTGCGCCGCAAGGTCTCGCGCCTGATCCGGGCGCGCTGGTTCGCACCACCCTTCAGCGGCATCGGCTTCTCGCGGATGATCGCCGATGCGCTGGATGCCATGGCCAGGACACCGATGGGCGATCCACTCCTGCCCGAAGGCCACCCCATCGACCTGCTGGTCACCGCAACCGACTTCAACGGCCACCTTGAGGAACTGCGGCTGAACAGTCCCGAGACTGTGGTGGAGAGCGAACACCGCCTGTCCATCGGCTTTCGCCGTGCCACCAGCCGCAACGGCGACCGCAGTCTTGCCCCCAGCCCCGAACTGGTCCTCGCTGCCCGGTCGACCGCCAGCTTCCCCGGCGCCTTCCCCCCGCTGCTGATCGACGAGATCGACAGTCTCGTGGCGGAGCGCGGCCAGAAGTGGCCCGGTCGCGCACAGTTCCTCCAGCGCATCATGCCAAGCCACTGGAAGCGTGGCGATGTCGATTCCGTTGCCTTGGTCGATGGCGCGGTTCTGGTGAACCGCCCCTTCGCGCAGGCGATCAGCGTGCTGCGCGACCGGCCTGCACGCCGCGAGGTGGACCGCCGCTTCGTCTATGTCGATCCAAGCCCTGATCACATGCGCATTGCGCCCAAGGGCGGGCGCACCATCGGCTTCTTCTCCGCGATCTTCGGCTCGCTATCGTCGATCCCGCGCGAGCAACCGATCCGCGACAACCTCGAATCGCTTGAACGCCAGTCGCGCCAGCGTCAGCGCCTGCGCACCATCGTCGAAGCGCTGCGGCCCGAGATAGAGCAGACCGTCGAGGCCCTGTTTGGCCACACCCTGTTCTTCGACCGGCCCAACCAACGCCGCCTGACCGCGTGGCGCAACAAGGCGCAACAGGCGGCGGCTGAACGCGCGGGCTTTGCCTTTCATGGCTATGCCCAGACCAAGCTCGCCGGGATCGTCGCCGATCTGGCCGCCCTGATCCACGAGGCCGCGCCAGAAGCCGCGACGGCAGCCAAAGTCGAAGCCTCGCTGTGGGAGCACCTGACCGCCGTGGGCCTCGACCGCCTGTCGGCCCTGCGCGGCGGCGGGGCAACCGACGCTGCCATCATCTTCTTCCGCACCCACGATCTGGCCTTCCGCATCCGCCGCCTCAAGCTTCTCGCCCGTCGCCTGACTCACGATTGGGAAGCGGGCGAAAGCGTCAGCATTGCCGACCGTGAAGCCGCGCGCGATGCGGTCTATCGCGCGCAGGCACTCTATCAGGGTCGCGAAACCGTCGAAGGTCTTGGCCCCGGTTTTGCCGAGACAGCCGCGCTTGCCACCATCGATCCCGCCGCCGTGCTCAGCGCCATTTCCACGCGGCGCGATCTGGTAGGGCTCGACCTGCAGGTCGATTCCATGCTCGTCGCCGCGCTCGAGAGCATGGACAAGCTGCTGCGCCGCCGCTTCCTCCACGCCTATCTCGGCTTCCCGTTCTACGACATCGCCACTCTGCCACTGCTGCAGGGCGAAGGCATGGGCGAGTTCGATCCGGTCAAGGTCGACCGCATCTCGCCGGACGACGCCACCTCGATCCGCAAGGGCGGCACATTCGCCTGCCTGCGCGGAGTGGAATTCTTCAACTTCGGCGCCTTCTTCAGCCGCGCCTACCGCGAGAACGACTACCTGTGGGGCCGCCTCCACGGCGCCGAGCGCATGATCGACCTGATCTGTTCGACGGTCGAGGAGCCGCTCTCGCCAAACGTCATCGCAGCGTTCAAGCGCGATGCATTTCTGGCCATACTGGAGGAGGAACAAGGGCGGCTGGTTGCCGAGCCGGGCCTGGTCGACCGTGTGCGCGCGGAGGTTGTGGCGGCGTTCGAATAACACAGCATGCGCCCCCGCGCAGGCGGGGGCCCCGGTGTTGTTACAGAACGTCAGCTTAAACCGCCCGAGGCCCCCGCCTTCGCGGGGACTCAGCAATCAGATCCCCGTCCACGCATCCTTGATGCGCTCGAAGAAGCCCTTCGACTGCGGGCATTCCTCACCCGTCTCGGTCGCCTGAAACTCGCGCAGGATTTCCTTCTGGCGCGCAGAGAGCTTGGTCGGTGTCTCGACGTGGATTTCCACCACCAGATCGCCAATCCCGCGCCCCTGCAGCACTGGCATACCCGCGCCGCGCTTGCGCAACTGCTTGCCAGACTGGATGCCAGCCGGAATCTCGATGGCGTGAACCTTGCCGTCCAGCCCCGGAATTTCGATTTCGCCGCCCAGCGCTGCCGTCGTAAAGCTGATCGGGCAGCGCGTCAGCAGCGTGGTGCCTTCGCGCTCGAACACCTTGTGGCGCTGGATGTGCAGGAACAGGTAAAGGTCGCCCGGAGGCGCACCGAACGGCCCCGCCTCGCCCTTGCCCGCAAGCCTGATCCGGGTGCCGGTATCGACACCTGCCGGAATATTCACTTGCAGCCGCTGCTCGGCATCGACGCGGCCTTCGCCACGGCAGGCCTTGCATGGGCTCTCGATCACTTCGCCCCGACCGTGACAGTTCGGGCAAGCCCGCTCCACCATGAAGAAGCCCTGCTGCGCCCGCACCTTGCCGTGCCCGCCACACAGGTTGCAGCGCCGCGCCGAAGTCCCCGGCGTCGCGCCCGATCCACTGCAAGGCTCGCACTTCTGCGAAACCTCAACCGCGATCTCGGTTTCCTTGCCGTGGAACGCGTCCTCGAGGCTGATCTCGAGGTCATAGCGCAAGTCCGCGCCACGCCGCGCCTGTTGACGCCCGCCGCCGCCGAACGCACCGCCGAAGATCGTCTCGAAGATATCGCCGATATCGCCGAAATCCCCGCCGCCAAAGCCGCCGCCGGGATTGCCGCCGCCGCCCTGCTGGAACGCGGCGTGGCCATAACGGTCATAGGCCGCCCGCTTCTGCGGGTCGGAGAGGCAGGCATAGGCCTCGTTGATCTGCTTGAACTTGGCCTCGCTCTCGGCACAGCCCGGATTCTTGTCCGGATGGAACTTCATGGCGAGTTTGCGGTATGCAGACTTGAGGACCTTCTCGTCCGCAGTCCGCTTCACTTCGAGCAGTTCGTAGAAATCGATTTCCGCCGACATTGCGCTTCCCTAACGCGAAGACCCGCCGCCAGCGCAGGGACGCGAGCGGCGGGCCGGTTTCATCGCAACATCACTTGTTGTCGTCGACTTCCGAGAACTCGGCGTCGACCACATCGTCATCGGCCTTCGGGGCTTCGGCACCCGGAGAAGCCGCAGCAGCCTGCTCCTTCTCGTAGATCGCCTGCCCCATCTTCATGGCCTTTTCGGTCAGCGCCTGGGTCTTGGCGGTCATCTCGTCCGCGTTGCCGCTTTCGACAGCCGTCTTGGCTTCGGCGATGGCGGCTTCGATCTCGGCCTTCAGCGAAGCGTCGATCTTGTCGCCGTTCTCTTCAAGCTGGCGCTCGGTCGCGTGGATGAGGCTATCGGCGTTGTTCTTGGCTTCCGCCTCGGCACGACGCTTCTTGTCCTCTTCGGCGAACTTCTCGGCATCGCGGACCATCTGGTCGATGTCCGCATCCGACAGACCACCAGACGCCTGGATGCGGATCTGCTGCTCCTTGCCGGTGCCCTTGTCCTTCGCGCTCACGTTCACGATGCCGTTGGCGTCGATGTCGAACGTCACCTCGATCTGCGGCACGCCGCGCCGTGCGGGCGGAATGCCGACGAGGTCGAACTGGCCGAGGAGCTTGTTGTCCTGCGCCATCTCGCGCTCGCCCTGGAAGACCCGGATCGTCACCGCCTGCTGGTTGTCCTCGGCAGTCGAATAGACCTGGCTCTTCTTGGTCGGGATCGTGGTGTTGCGGTCGATCATCTTGGTCATGATGCCGCCCAGCGTCTCGATGCCCAGCGAAAGCGGGGTCACGTCGAGCAGCAGCACGTCCTTGACGTCGCCCTGCAGCACGCCAGCCTGAATCGCCGCGCCCATCGCCACGACTTCGTCCGGGTTCACGCCGGTGTGCGGGTCCTTGCCGAAGAAGTCCTTCACCACTTCGCGGACCTTGGGCATGCGGGTCATGCCACCGACGAGGACGACCTCGTCGATGTCCTTGGCAGTAACGCCAGCATCAGCCAGAGCCTTCTTGCAAGGATCAAGCGTGCGCTGGATCAAGCCGGCAACCAGCTTTTCCAGATCGGCGCGCGTGATCGTCTCCACCAGATGGAGCGGGGTGGTCGAGCCACCTTCCATGCGGGCGGTGATGAACGGCAGGTTGATCTCGGTCGTCTGGGCAGACGACAGCTCGATCTTGGCCTTTTCCGCGGCTTCCTTCAGGCGCTGCAGGGCAAGCTTGTCGCCGCGCAGATCCATGTTTTCCTTGGCCTTGAACTTGTCGGCCAGGTACTCGACCACGACCGTGTCGAAGTCTTCACCACCCAAGAACGTGTCGCCGTTGGTCGATTTCACCTCGAACACGCCGTCGCCGATTTCCAGCACCGAGATGTCGAACGTGCCGCCGCCAAGGTCATAGACCGCGATCGTCTTGCCGTCCTGCTTGTCGAGGCCATAGGCGAGCGCCGCAGCAGTCGGCTCGTTGATGATGCGCAGCACTTCAAGGCCCGCGATCTGCCCGGCGTCCTTGGTCGCCTGGCGCTGCGCGTCGTTGAAGTAGGCCGGAACTGTGATCACCGCCTGCGTGACGGTCTCGCCGAGATAGGCCTCGGCGGTTTCCTTCATCTTCTGCAGGGTGAAGGCCGAGATCTGCGACGGGCTGTAGTCCTGGCCACCGGCCTTGACCCAGGCATCGCCATTCTTGCCCTTGGTGATTGTGTAGGGGACGAGTTCCGTGTCCTTCTGGGTCAGCGGATCGTCAAAGCGGCGGCCGATCAGGCGCTTCACCGCGAAAATCGTGTTGTCCGGGTTGGTGACAGCCTGGCGCTTGGCCGGCTGGCCGATCAGGCGCTCACCATCCTTGGTGAAAGCGACGATCGACGGCGTGGTGCGCGCACCTTCCGAGTTTTCAATGACCTTGGGCGTACCCCCGTCCATCACTGCAACGCAGCTGTTGGTCGTGCCAAGGTCGATACCGATAACTTTAGCCATGAGTTCCCCAGTTCCTTCCATTCAAGACACCGCGAGGATTGAAGGTCCCCCTGCCGGGCAGACCGCCATGTGCGGCTCGATTGAGGGCGATATAGGTAGGGTTCTTCTTGGCACAAGGCCTGCGCGCGCTTACCTCGGACGACATATCGGCATCTGGAGTCGCCACCCATGCGCAAGCTTGCAATCATTGGACTTTCCGCCATCGCCCTCTCGCTCGCCGCATGCGGGCAAAAGTCCGAAGATCCCGGCGCAGCGGCCAGCCAGAGCGCGCAGGCAGGCCCCGAGAACGCCCCCGGCGTGATGGTGACCGATGCCATGGTGCGCCTGCCCGCCGTTCCCGGAACCCCGGGCGCTGCCTATTTCACCGTCTCGCAAGGCAGCGGCGCACCGCGCAAGATCGCCTCGGTCTATGTCGAAGGCGCCGAACGCGCCGAAATGCACGAAACCACGACCGCCAACGGCATCTCGAAGATGCAGCAGGTCAAGGACGTGCCGATCGAGGCAGGCAAAAGCGTCCAGTTCAAGCCCGGCGGCCTCCATGTCATGCTGTTCGATGTGGGTGACACGCTCAAGGCTGGCAGCACCACCGAACTGACCATCACGCTCGACAATGGTGACAAGGTCAGCGTTCCCGCCCGGATCGAAACCATTGGCGGCGCAAGCGGCGGTGATGCCGTGGAAGACATGGACCATTCCGGCCACGACATGTCGGGCCACGACATGAGCAAGATGTGAGATCAACCGGCGCTCCCTGCCCGCCCGGCGGGGAGCGCGCTCTGACTCGCGGCGAATGTGCGCTCGTCGCCGAAGTTTTCGGCCAAGCCGTCAACCCCGCGCCCGTCCGCATCCGCCGTCGTCGCTGGTTTCCGTTTCAGCCGACCGGAACGGTGATGGCCCCCATGGGCCACATCCACTTCGCCCCTCCCAGCCCGCACTATTGCGATGATTTCGCGCACGCATCGCTGCCCGCGCAGGGCCTTTTCATTCACGAGATGGTCCACGTCTGGCAAACCCAGACGCGCGGCAAATGGTGGCTCCCCCTGATGCGCCATCCGTTCTGCCGATATAGCTACACCTACGATCCAGGCCGCCCGTTCGAACAATACGGCATCGAACAACAGGCAGAACTAGTCCGCCACATGTTCATGGCCAGACGGGGCGCACCGTCCCCGGCTGCCCCGTCCTTGCAAGCGCTCGAAGCGCTGGTGCCGTTTACTACTGCCTGATCAGCAGCGCACTTCATACTCCCGACCGTAACGGTCCACCTGGTAGCATCGGTTATCGCGCTTCCTGATCTGTGAACCACCGGCTGCACCGACAGCCCCGCCGATGGCAGCACCCGTGGCAATATCGCCGCCCGTTGCCGCGCCGATGCCCGCGCCAACCGCGGCACCAACCGCCGCACCCTCGCCTGCATAGTTGCGGGCGCAGCCGCCCAGCGTGACGGCAGAGCCCATGATAAGCGATGCAATGATGATCTTGCGCATAGTCTGTCTCCGTTTCCCGGAGACGACGAGCAGGCCGCAGCCCGGTTCCGGCCCGTGCGACGAACCGAGGCTGCCAAGGGTTTCTCCTGCCGAAACCACGACATCTGGCCCGGGACAGATGCTCCGCTTCAAGGCAATATCCTGTCCTTGCCGACAGGACCCAGCCAATGCCCCACGCCGTCGACCACCACGCCATCCTCGCTCGCTTCGCCGCCTCGCGCGGCGGTGATGGCAATATCTTCCGCGACATCGACCCAAGACGGCTCGCCCATATCGTCGTCGACATGCAGAACGGCTTCATGGAGGAAGGCGCGCCGGTCGAAGTGCCCATGGCGCGCAGCATCGTCGACAACATCAACCGCATCAGCGCCGTAGTCCGCGACATCGGCGGACACAACGTCTTCCTGCGCTACACCACTCCGCCCGAAGGCGGCCCGAGCTGGTCAAACTTCATGGTGCGCATGGGCGGCACCGCGCAAGACCACCGAAACGCCTTCACCCCCGGCCACCACCTCTGGCAACTATGGCCGACGCTGGACGTTCAGGACGCCGACACCGTGATCGACAAGCACCGCTTCAGCGGCTTCACCCCCGGCACCTGCTCGCTGCACGAAGCCTTGAAAGCGCGCAACATCGACACGGTGCTGATCACCGGCACCCTGACCAACTGCTGCTGCGAAAGCACCGCCCGCGACGCGATGCAGCACAACTACCGCGTACTGATGGTGAACGACGCCAACGCCGCGCTATCGGACGAAGAGCACGCGGCAACGCTGCACAACATGGCATTCGTCTTTGCCGATCTCTATTCAACGGATGAGATTGTGGGGTTGCTGAGGCGGTAGGATCGCAGCGCTGGCGAATGGGCCCCGGCCTACGCCGGGGCGACCAAATTTATTGGCAACTCTAATCCCGATCTATTGGCAACTCTAATCCCGTCACCCCGGCGAAGGCCGGGGCCCATAACCTCTCGAACACAAACCTGCACCCCCGCGCAGGCGAGGGCCTCGGTGCTGTTACGGAATGGCAGCGTAAACCGACTGAGGTCCCCGTCTGCACGGGGACACACCATGGCTCTACGTCATATCAATCCTGCTTCTTGGCCACCGCTACCATGGCAGGCCGCAGCAGGCGATCCTTGATCATGTAGCCTGCCTGCAGTTCCGAAATCACCGTGCCCGGCTCGGCATCGGCCGAGGGCATCTCGATCATCGCCTGGTGCTGGTGCGGGTCGAGCGGCAGGCCCATCGCCGCGATGCGGGTGATGCCGTGGCTGCCAAACACCTTCTCGATCTCGCGGCCCGTGGCTTCCAGCCCGGCAACGAGGTTCTTGAACTTGTCGTCCTCGCGCAGATCAGCCGGAATCGTCTCGAGCGCGCGGGCAAGGTTGTCGGCCACCGAAAGGATATCGCGGGCAAAGCCGGTTGCGGCATAGGCGCGGGCGTCGGCAATGTCCTTTTCCATGCGGCGGCGCACGTTCTGCGTCTCGGCCTTGGCGTAGAGCACGTCCTGCTTGGCCGCCTCCAGTTCCTCGCGCAGCTTGTTCAATTCATCGTCTCCTGCCGAATTCTGGGGCGAAGACTGGTCGATCATGTCCTCGGGCACGCCCTTCAGTTCCGCCTCAACCTCTGCATCCGTGGGGCGCGTGTCGTTATCGCTCATTTTCTCGAAAACCCGTCTTGTCCGATGAATCTGCCCAGCGTCTGGGCGGTGAAATCAACCATGGGGACGACGCGCGCATAATTCAACCGCGTCGGCCCGATCACGCCCACCACGCCGACCACCCGTCCCTCGCTGTCGCGCCATGGCGAAGCGATCACCGAGGAGCCGGAAAGCGAGAAAAGGCGGTTCTCGCTGCCGATGAAAATCCGCGTCGCCTGCGCCTCGCGCGCGGCATCAAGAACGCGGGCAATCGCCTCGGCGCTCTCCAGTTCTTCCAGCAATTGCCGCACGCGCTCGATGTCGCTCAGCGCCGCTTCGTCGAGCAGATTGGCCTGCCCGCGCACCACCATCACCGGCCGCGCCGCAGCATCCTGCGTCCACACCACCAGCCCGCGTTGGACCAGATCGGTGCTGGCAGCATCGAGCGCCGAGCGCCCGCCCGCGATTTCCGCCCGCACCACGCCGGATGCCTCGCCCAGAGTGCGCCCCTGCAACCGGCTCGTCAGGTAATTTCCCGCCTGCTCGAGCACGTTGGGGCCGACGGGTTCGGGCAGATCGATCACCCGGTTCTCGATCCCGCCATCCTCGCTGACCAGCACTGCCAGAGCGCGGACGGGAGAAAGCGGCACGAACGAAATCTGCACCAGTCGCGGCTCGCGCTTTGGCACCATGACCACCGCCGCGCCCGCCGAAAGCTCCGACAGTGCCGAACTCGCCGCCGCCAGCGCATTCTCGATGGTCCCGCCATGCGCCAGCCCCCGCTCGATCTGCGCGCGTTCGGCTACGGTGGGCTCGGCCACCTGCATGATCCCGTCAACAAAGAGCCTGAGGCCCACCTCGGTCGGCATCCGCCCCGCGCTGGTATGCGGTGCCGCCAGCAGCCCTGCATCCTGCAGTTCCTGCAACACCGAGCGGATCGACGCAGGCGAAAGGTTCACGCCCCCCGATCCGGCAAGCGCCTTCGACCCCATCGGCTGCCCGCTCGCAATGTAACCCTCCACCACAAGACGAAAAATCTCGCGAGCGCGGTCGGTCAGATCGGTAAGCGTGGGTCCTGTCATCATCACCATTCTATTTACTGCTCTTGCAGGCTCAAGACCAATGCGCCAGAGGCCATGCAAACTTGCGAGGGAAATTCCATGAGACCTTCCGGCCGTGCGCCCGATGAAATGCGCCCAATCGTCATCGAAACCGCCTTTACCAAGCATGCCGAAGGTTCGGTCCTGATCTGCTTTGGCGATACCAAGGTACTCGTCACCGCCTCGGTGGAAGAGCGCGTGCCTCCGTTCCTGCGCGGCAAGGGCGAAGGCTGGGTCACGGCGGAATACTCGATGCTCCCCCGCGCCACCCACACGCGCGGCAGCCGCGAGGCGGCCAAGGGCAAGCAGTCGGGCCGCACCCAGGAAATCCAGCGCCTGATCGGCCGCTCCCTGCGCGCCGTTACCGATCTCAAGAAGCTGGGCGAGCGCCAGATCACCTTGGACTGCGACGTGATCCAGGCCGACGGCGGCACCCGCACTGCCTCGATCTCGGGCGCATGGGTCGCCCTGCGCCTCGCCGTGCAGAAGCTGCTCGACAGCGGCGCGATCAAGGAAGACCCGCTGACCGAGAAGGTCGCCGCGATTTCCTGCGGCATCGTCAATGGTCAACCGGTGCTCGACCTTGATTACATTGAAGATTCCTCGGCTGATGCCGATGCCAACTTCGTCCTGATCGAAGGCGGCAAGATCGCCGAGGCCCAGGCCACCGCCGAAGGCGCGACCTACGACGAGGAAGGCCTCCTGCGCCTCCTCCGCCTCGCCCGCATCGGCTGCAACGAGATCTTCGCGGCGCAGGAAAAGGCGGTTCGCGGTTAAGTTCAGGCGGGACCTATCATAGCGTCACCCCGGCGAAGGCCGGGGTCCACTACCCCTCGGAGCATCCGGGCGACGAAATGGATCCCGGCCTTCGCCGGGATGACGACAATTAGGACGATGCTTTTTCGCAAGGAAGTACACATGCCCCGTCTCGGTTCCGGCAAGCTGGTCATCGCCACGCACAACGCCGGAAAGCTCAAGGAAATTCAGGCTCTTCTCGCCCCCTATGAGATCGAGTGCCTGTCCGCCGGCGCGCTCGGCCTGCCGGAGCCTGCCGAGACGGGGACAACCTTCATCGAGAACGTGCTGATCAAGGCGCGGGCGGCAGCGGAAGCTTCACAGATTCCGGCGCTGGCCGACGATTCGGGCCTGTGCGTCGATGCCCTCGGCGGCGCGCCGGGGGTCTATACGGCGGACTGGGCCGAAGCCGACGTGTTCGAGGGCGGCCCCGGTCGCGACTGGTACATGGCGATGGGCAAGGTTGAGGGAAAGCTCGCCGGAGTTGCCGCAGAGTTCGCGAGAGTTGCGGTAGAGTCCGGGGAGAGTTGCCAAGAGTTGGAAAGAGGCTGCCACTTCGCCTGCGTGCTCGCCATCGCCTGGCCTGACGGCTCCCATGCGGTCTACGAAGGCCGCGCCCACGGCACTTTGACGTGGCCCCCGCGCGGAACAATGGGCTTCGGCTATGACCCGGTGTTCGTGCCAGTGGGCGATACGCGCACTTTCGCCGAACTCGACCCGGCCGAAAAGCACGCCATCAGCCACCGCGCCGATGCCTTCGCCAAGCTGGTAGCGGACCAGTTTTCCGCCTAAGGCTGGCGCATGGCGCTAGCCCTCTACATCCACTGGCCATTCTGCCTCGCAAAGTGCCCCTATTGCGACTTCAACAGCCATGTGCGCGAACGGACTGACGTGGCTGCGTGGGAAGCCGCGCTGCTGGCAGACATGCGCCATGAAGCGCGGTTGACGTCCGGCAGGCCGCTGTCCTCGATCTTCTTTGGTGGTGGCACCCCCTCGCTAATGCCGCCTGCGCTGGTCGAAAGACTGTTGCGCGAGGCCGAGGCGCTGTGGGGCTTTGCGCCGGGGATCGAGATCACGCTTGAGGCGAACCCGAGCTCGGTCGAGGCCGCAAATTTCGCAGCGCTCGCCAGTTCCGGGATCAACCGCGTCTCGCTCGGCCTGCAGGCGCTCGACGACAAGACATTGAAATTTCTTGGCCGACTGCATGACGTCAACGAAAGCCTTGCAGCGCTGGAGCTTGCACAGGCACATTTCGGCAGGATCAGCTTCGACCTGATCTATGCCCGCCCCGATCAGTCACCCGAACAGTGGGAAGCCGAACTCAAGCGCGCTTTAGGTTTCGGAACCGGACATCTGTCGCTCTACCAACTGACCATCGAGCCAGGCACTCGCTTCGCCACGCTGGTCCGCGAAGGCAAATTGACGCCGCTTGACGACGACCAGTCGGCCGATCTGTTCAGCCTGACCCGGGAACTGACCGCCGCTGCTGGCCTGCCCGCCTACGAAACAAGCAACCACGCCCGCCCCGGCGAGGAAAGCCGCCATAACCTGACGTATTGGCGCTACCACGATTACGTCGGCATCGGTCCCGGTGCGCATGGGCGGAGGCTGGGTGCGGCGACGGTTCGGCACAAGAAGCCCGAGAATTTCCTGCGCGCGGTGGATGAACAGCACCACGGCATCGCCGAGGAACGCGCGCTCGTCCACGCAGATCAGGCGATGGAAGCCGTGCTGATGGGCCTGCGCCTGACCGAAGGCATCGAGCCAGCCAAGCTCGCCGCACGCTTCGGCTTCGCAGCAGACGATCTGATCGATCCGGCAAAGCGCGACTTATACCTGCGCCTGGGCCATCTCGTGCAAGAGGGCGCCCGTCTGCGCGTGACCGAGGAGGGCGCGCCGCTGCTTGAGGCGCTGCTCGCCGAATTGGTGCCCGACGCATTGGTCAGCGCGTGACGACGGCGGATATCCTGGAGGCGTGGAACAGCCATCTCGCCCTTGGACGCCGCCGTTCACCACACACCGTCCGCGCCTATGCCGCAACGGTAGCGCGCCTGCTGCACGCCCTGCCGGAGGAGCAAAACTGGTCCTCGTTGGCCCGGATCGATGCGGCAACCCTGCGCACCCATCTGGCCGAACGCCGCGCCGATGGGCTGGGCAATGTCTCGGCAGCGCGCGAACTCTCGGCGCTCAAGACGTTCATCGCCTTCGCCCGCGAGCAGGCTGGCGAGGCTGACACCAGCCGCCCCCGTCTGCGCGGGCCCCGCGTCAAGAAAGGCCTGCCGCGCCCGGTAACGCCGGACGAAGCGGTCAATCTCGCCGAGATGGTGGCCGACGACGCCAGCGTGCCATGGATCGCCGCGCGCGACCGGGCGGTGCTGCTGCTGCTCTACGGTGCCGGGATGCGCATTGCCGAGGCGCTGGCGCTACCTGCCTCGGCCCTGCCGCTGGGCGAAAGCGTCGTCATCACCGGCAAGGGCGGACGCCAGCGCGTGGTTCCGCTGCTGCCGATCGTGCGCGAGGGCGTCGCCGAGTATGCCCGGCTTTGCCCTTGGCCGCTTGCCCGGAACGAGCCGCTGTTTCGCGGGGCGAAGGGTGGCCCCTTGGCCCAAGGCATGGTCCAGCGCGCCGTAGCCCGCGCGCGCGTCGCGCTGGGCCTGCCCGCCACGGCAACACCCCATGCGCTGCGGCATTCCTTCGCCACGCACCTGCTGAGCGCGGGCGCGGACTTGCGTTCCTTGCAGGAACTGCTCGGCCACGCGAGCCTGTCCTCAACGCAGATCTACACCCGCGTGGACGCGGCGACGTTGCTGGATGTCTATCGCAATGCGCATCCGAGGGCGTGATCGGGGCAAGGGTTGGTGGCGACAGTAAGGTTATGGGCCCCGGCCTTCGCCGGGGTGACGGAAGAAGAAGTGTGTAGGACGGTTACCCCAAACCCGTCATCCCGGTGAAAGCCGGGATCCATAACCTCGCCACACCAAGCTCGGCTGGCCGATCAAGCCGGCCCTACTTTCGCACCGCCTTGTCGTCCTTGAGCTTCTTCTCGGTCCATTCGATGAAGTCCTTGGCGAAGGCATCACGCAGTTCGGCCTTGGCCGGTTCGACCATGTCCGGGGTCTTTGGCGGGAAGACTTCCAGCGGGTTCTTGACCGCACCGATGGAAATGATCGGTTTGCCGCCCTTGCTGAAATCGCGGAACTGCGTGCCGACGAGCAGGTTGCTGCCGTACATCATTGCCTTGAAGTAAAACACGCTGACGAGAAGGAACTCGGCGTAGCAGGGGTTGGTCGATGAGGTGATGCGCTTGCCTGCCTTCAAATCGGCGTTGAGTGCCTTGATCTTGGCCTTGAGCACTGGGTCGGCCTTGACCGCCTCGTTCGAAGGCGTCGGCGGCTCGATGATGACCTTCCAGTCCGGCACGCCAAGACGCGTGCGGTAGTTGATCTTTTCAAGCTCGGCCAACTGGACTTCAGGGCCGAGGTAGTCCTTCATCAGGTCCTTGACCGTGGCGACCCTGCCCTTGTGCGCTTCCTGATCGGCAACGGCGCCAACAATGCCGAACCCTGAAAGCAGCCCGCTGTTGAAGCCGATGTAGTTTTCGGTCGGAAAGACGTGCAATTCGCAAGTCGATTTCGCCGTGGCCGCAGGTGCCGGAGGCGGCGCGGCCTGCTCCTGCGCCATCGCCTGCCCCGTCTGACCGAGGCACAGTGCCGCGAACCCGATAACCAATCCTGCCTTCATACGTCCCCACCCATGTTGGCAGCCACGCTTGCAACGTGGCCATCTGTTCCCGCGTCTGGATCGGAGATTCCAGAACCATTGGCAAGGCCGATGCTGGAATATGGTTACTTGGCGGTCACGGACCGCGGCAGGCGCAGGACTGACAGCAGGCCGCCGAGGTCCTCGCTTTCCTTCAACTCCACATTGCCGCCATAGATTTCAGCGACATCACGGACGATGGCGAGACCGAGGCCGGTGCCGGGCTTGCCGGTATCGAGCCGCGCCCCGCGATCGAAAATGCGGGTGCGGGCTTCTTCTGGAATGCCCATGCCGTCATCCTCGACCCAGATCTCGCAGAACTTCGGGTCGGCTGGCACCGCATCGATGGTGATGAACACCGAGCCGCCGCCATACTTCGCCGCGTTCTCGATCAGGTTGCCGAGGATTTCGTCGAGGTCCTGCCGCTCGATCGACACTTCAGCAGTGCGATTGCCGTCCATGTCGAAGCGGACTTGCGGGTAGAGCCGGACCACCGCGCGCTCCACTGCTTCGGCGCTTTCCCAGACCTGCGCGCGCGACATGCCGACGGCGCGGCGGCCGACGGCGCGGGCGCGGGCCAAGTGGTGGTCGACCTGTCGGCGCATCACTGCAGCTTCGCGGATCACCGTATCGGCAAGGTCGTCGGCTTTGGCGGTTGCGGCGTTCATCACCACGGTCAGCGGGGTCTTGAGCGCATGGGCAAGGTTGCCGGCATGGGTGCGCGCTTCTTCGGCCTGCCGCTCGGAATGTTCGAGCAGGGCATTGAGTTCGACCACCAGCGGCCGCACTTCCAGCGGCAGCGGATCGGTCACTCGGCTCGCCCCACCTTCCCGCATGCGCGCAATGGCAAGCCGCACGCGGCGCAAGGGCCCGAGGCCGTAGTATGTCTGCAGGCCCGCCATGGTGAACAACCCAAGCCCGAGCGCGAGGAACGACCACAACAGGATCGAGCGGATACGGCGAATCTGCGCGTCGATCTCGCCACGGCTGGCGGCGACCTGGAATTCCCACAGCGTATTGCTGCCGGGCAGGATGACCGAGCGCTTGATGATGCGCAGGCGCTCGCCATCGAACTGGTCGCTGTCGTCGATCTTGGGATCGACGTAGTTGTTGTCGAGGCTGGTGCGCAGAGAGCGATCCCACAGCGAGCGCGAGGGGAAATCCTCGTGGCCCTGCCCGGAAATCTGCCAGTAAAGCCCGCTGTTGGGTTCGAGGAAGCGCTGGTCGCCCAAGGGGCGGTTGAAAAACACCTCGCCGTCAGGTCCGATCTCGGCCGAGGCGACCATCGCGGTCAGCATGTAGCCGAGCTGTTCGTCGAAATTGCGAGTGACCAGCCCGGTCAGCGTCTGGTCGAGTGCGAGGCCCCCGCCGAGCAGCAATACGGTAATCCAACCAGCAGCGATGAGCAGCATGCGCCGCGCCAGCGAGCCGGTGTGCGGCGCTGGCTGCGGCGGCTGTGCTGGTTCGGGCCGTTGAGTGGCCACGCTTTACCCGCGACCGGGGCCGGCCGGATCGTCGAGGCTGTAGCCAAGGCCGCGGATCGTGGTGATCACGTCCGGCCCGAGCTTCTTGCGGATGCGCGTGACAAAAACTTCGATGGTGTTCGAATCGCGGTCGAAATCCTGATCGTAGATATGCTCGATAAGTTCGGTGCGGCTGACGACCTTGCCCTTGTGGTGGAGCAGGTAGGACAGGAGCTTGTATTCCTGTGCGGTCAGCTTGACCGGCTCGCCATTGAGCGTGACACGACCCGAACGCGTATCGAGGCGAACGTCGCCTGCGGTCAGTTCAGACGAGGAATTGCCCGAAGCACGGCGGATCAGCGCGCGCAGGCGGGCGATCAGTTCCTCGGTCTGGAAAGGCTTGGCGAGGTAATCATCGGCACCGGCATCGAGGCCTGCGACCTTGTCGGACCAGCTGTCACGCGCGGTGAGGACCAGCACGGGGAACTTGCGGCCTTCCTTGCGCCACATGCCGAGCACGGTGAGTCCGTCGATCTCTGGCAGGCCGAGGTCGAGAATGACCGCGTCATATTCCTCGGTCGAGCCCATGAAGTGCCCGTCCTCGCCATCAACCGAAAGATCGACGGCGTAACCGTTCTGTTCGAGCGTGTTCTTGAGCTGCTTGCCGAGCGTGGGTTCGTCCTCGACGATCAGAATGCGCATCACTTGCCCCTTGCTGCGCGCGTTGGCGCCATAACCTGAACGGCTAGATGGGGCGCGAAACCTGAACGGTCAAGGAATTGGCCAGAAAGCCTGTGTTCACCGATTTTCTGGTTAGCGGCTCTCGCCCAGAACCTGCCCGGTGCGCGCATCCACATCGACGAACGATACGCGGCCGTCGCGGATGAACTTGAGCCGATAGACCATGGCCGAGGGATCGTACTCCGGGCCGAGGTACTGCATTCCCGGCTTCGTCGGCAGGACGCGGCGTTCGATATCGCGGAGCGAGCGCACATTGCCGGCGCGCAGATCACGGCGAGCCTCGTTCTGCTCGTCCGGGCGCTGTTGCGCGTGGGACGAGACAGGCAGGACAGCCAGCGAAGCGGCGAGGAGGGCAATTGCACGGTTCATGATGTCCGCATGCATAAGACCCGCGCATTGAACAAGCCGTGAATGCGAAGCGACGTTATCGTTCAGTGTCCGGCGTTGCACGCGGGCAACGGTGCGGCTAAGCGGCTCGGCATGGCGGCACCGATACTCAGCTGGGAAGGCCTTGGCCTGATCCAGGGCAATGGCTGGCTCTTTCAGGACCTCGACATCCACATCCAGCAGCGCGACCGGCTCGCGCTGATCGGGCGCAATGGCGCTGGAAAGACGACGTTGCTCAAGCTGCTGGGTGGGCAAGTCGATGCGGACAAGGGCACGCGCTCGATCCAGCCCGGCACCAAGATCGTGACGCTGGAGCAGGACCCGTTCTTCACCGGCTACGATACGCTGATGGACTTCGCGCTTTCGGGCAAGGACGCCCCGCCCCGGCACGAGGTCGAAGCCATCGCCGGACAGCTCGGCATCGATCTTTCGCGCAAGGCCGACAGCGCCAGCGGAGGCGAGCGTCGCCGCGCCGCGCTGGCGCGTGCGCTGGCGAGCGAACCCGATCTGCTGCTGCTCGACGAGCCGACCAACCACCTCGACCTTGCAGCGATCGACTGGCTGGAAGACTGGCTGCAGCGCTATCGTGGCGCGTTCGTGGTGATCAGCCATGACCGTACATTCCTTGAGCGCCTGACCAGGGCGACGCTGTGGCTCGACCGGGGCAGCCTGCGCCGCAAGGACATCGGATTTGGCGGGTACGAGGCGTGGATGGAGCAGGTCTATGCCGAGGAAGCGCGCGCGGCGGACAAACTCGACGCAAAACTGAAGATCGAGGCGCACTGGCTGGAGCGCGGCGTTACGGCAAGGCGCAAGCGCAACCAGGGGCGGCTTGAGAAGCTGTGGGAAATGCGGGCGCAGCGCGCGGCCATGCTCAGCCCGCAGGGGACGGCCAAGCTCGCCATCGCCAGCGACGATGCCAAGAGCAAGGCGGTGATCGTTGCCGACCACGTCAACAAGTCGTTCGGTGAACGGCCGATCGTCAAGGACTTCACCCTGCGCATCACGCGCAAGGATCGCATCGGCGTGGTGGGATCGAACGGCGCGGGCAAGACCACGCTGCTCAAGCTGCTGACGGGCGAACTGGAGCCGGACAGCGGGACGATCACACTGGCCAAGACGCTGCAGGGGGTGATGATCGACCAGCAGCGCAGCCTGATGGCGCCGGACAAGCGGGTGCGCGACGTGCTGGCCGATGGCAGCGACTGGATCGACGTGCGTGGCGTGCGCAAGCACATCCAGGGCTATCTCAAGGACTTCCTGTTTGATCCGGGCCTGGTCGAGGCGCGCGTCGGCACGCTTTCGGGCGGTGAGCGTTCGCGCCTGCTACTGGCGCGCGAGTTCGCGCGGTTTTCCAACCTGCTGGTGCTCGACGAGCCGACCAACGACCTTGATCTGGAAACGCTCGACCTGCTGCAGGAAGTGATCTCGGACTACGACGGCACCGTGCTGATCGTCAGCCACGACCGCGACTTCCTCGATCGCACCGTCACGATCACGCTGGGCATGGACGGGTCTGGCCGGGTCGATATCGTCGCGGGTGGCTATGCCGACTGGGAAAAGATGCGCAAAGCCCGCGTTGCGGGCAAGCCGGTGGCAAAGGGGGGCGAAAAGGGCGAAGCCCCGGCGCCTCCGCCGCCGCCACTCCCGGCGAAGAAGGGCAAGCTCTCCTACAAGGACCAGCGCGACTACGAGATTCTGCCCAAGCGGATCGAGGAACTCGACGCCGCCATCGCGCGCGGTGAGGCACAGCTGGCCGATCCGGACCTCTACGCCAAGGACCCGAAGAAATTCGATTCGCTGATGGCCGCCCTCGAAAAGGTCCGTGCGGAAAAGGACGCGGCAGAGGAGCGCTGGCTGGAACTGGCGGAGATGGTTGAAGGATAGCCTTTGCGGCCACGTAAAGCCCTTGCCACGGCGCGAACTTTGCAGGTAAGCAAAAATCACCGTTGCGGTTAAGCACGGAGCTTGCTCAGGTCGCATCATGATCAACCGAATTCGCGATATCCGCCGCCAGAAGGGCATGACGCTCGCCGACGTTGCCGCGCGTTGCGAGCCACCGACCACGGCGCAGACCATCGGCCGCCTTGAAACCGGTACGCGTAGCCTGTCGCTGACGTGGATGAACCGCATCGGCGCAGCGCTCGGGGTCGAGCCGCAATTGCTGGTCAAGGCCGATGAAGAGAGCCCTGCCCGCCTCGTTGCGCGACTTGGGGCGCAAGGGGCGGAGGCACTGGCCAAGCCAATGGATGCGATACTGCCCGTGGCGCTCGATGGGTCCGCGCGGCTTATGGCCATGGCGGTCGATGCCAGTGCGGGCGAATACCGGGCGGGCGATCAGGTCTGGCTCCGTCAGATCGACCCGGACGATTTTGCCCGCGCCTTCAACCGCGACGTTCTCTCGCCCCGCCCCGGTGGCCGCTTTACCTTCGGTCGGCTGATCGACCAGCGCGACGGCCGCGTCGCCCTGCTCCCGCCCGGCCCCGGTCAGCGACAGGTGGTGATCGACCGGCCGGCGTGGCTCGGGCTTGCCGAGATGCTCGTGCGCAAGCTTTGACGTGAGGCGGCTGCTCTCGATCTCGACACTCTATCCTGCCACAGGCCGTCCCGGTTTCGGCCGTTTCGTCGGTAGACAGATGCAGGCGCTTGCGGCGCGCGGTGACTGGGAGGTTACCGTGGTCAACCCCGTCGGCCTGCCGCCCGTCCCGATGAGGCGCTACGCTGCACTCAGGGCAATCCCCGAAGTCGAGCAGCAGGGCGGTGTCACGGTGCACCATCCCCGCTTCCTGCTGGTGCCGGGGCTTTCGGGGCCGATCAACCCAATGCTGATCGCCCACGGCATCCTCCCTCTGGCAAAGCGTCTCCATGCCGAACGACCGTTCGACATGGTCGACGCGCAGTTCTTCTATCCTGACGGGCCTGCCGCGGCAAAAGTGGCGCGCTCTCTCAATCTGCCACTGGCGATCAAGGGCCGTGGTTCGGACATCCACCTCTGGGGCATGCGCGCCCTGCCCCGGCGGCAGATGCTGGAGGCGGCGCGGCAATCGTCGGTACTCCTCTCGGTTTCCTGTGCCCTGGCGCGTGACATGGTCGATCTCGGCATGCCCGAGGACCGCATCCGGGTGCACTACACCGGGCTCGATCGCGCGCGTTTCCACCCAATGGCGCGGACGGAGGCTCGCCAGAGGGTGGCCGGACAGCATGCGCTGGGTATCTGGCCTGACGGACGACTGCTGCTCTGCGTGGGCGCACTTTTGCCGATCAAGGGACAGGCGCTCGCGATCCGGGCTCTCCTGTTGCTGCCGGAAGACGTGAGGCTGGCCATTGTCGGCACCGGAGAGCACGAGCCGGTCCTGCGGGCGCTGGTCACGGAACTCGATCTTGATTCCCGGGTGCTGTTCCTCGGCGCAGTGGAGCACGACGTCCTGCCCGATCTGCTCTCAGCCGCCGATGCAATGGTCCTGCCTTCCGAACGCGAAGGCCTTGCTAACGCATGGATCGAAGCGCTCGCCTGCGGCACCCCGGTGGTCATCCCGGACGTAGGCGGTGCGCGCGAAGTGGTGCTCGACGACAGCGCCGGTCGCATCGTCGACCGCACACCCGAGGCGATTGCACAAGGCGTTGCCGAAGTGCTCGCCGACCCGCCGAGCCAGGCCGCAGTAGCGGCCAATGCCGAGCGCTTCAGCTGGGACGCCAATGCTGCGTCGCTTGCGGCCTTCTACGACGAAGCGGCGGCAGAGCGCTGAGCTCCACCGCCGCTTCGGGCATTGCAGGTTTGAGAACGATCAGGCGCCGTCGCGCGCAAGCCGCTCCTGCTTTTCGAGCGCCGTTTCGGTCGGCACGAAGCTGTTGGGATTGACCTTCAGCCAGATCAGGATCGGCGCGGCCATGTAGATCGAGCTGTAGGTGCCGACGAAGATGCCCAGCGTGATCGCGGCGGTGAAGCCGAAAATCACATCAGGGCCGAGCAGCAGCAGCGCGACCAGCGTGATCAGCATCGAGAGCGAGGTCACGATGGTACGCGCCAGCGTCTCGTTCACCGAAAGATCGAGCAATTCGGGCATCGGCATCTTGCGGAACTTCTTCATGTTCTCGCGGATGCGGTCATAGACGACGATGGTATCGTTCAAGGAATAGCCGATCAGCGTCAGCAGCGCGGCGACGATGTTGAGATCGAACTCCATCCCCGTCAGCGCGAACAGCCCGAGCGTCAGCGTCACGTCGTGGACCAGCGCGAAGAGCGCGCCTACTCCGAACTGCCATTCGAAGCGTAGCCAGATGTAGGCCGCCACCGCCAGCGAGGCCAGGCCGAGCGCCTTGAACGCGTCCCAGCCCAGCTCCTTCGACACCTTGCCCGAGACCGAATCGACGCCGTCGATGCGCGCGTCGGCGTGGTTCTTCTTGATGTCGGCCGTGATCGTGCGCGCCATCTTGTCGGCCAGCGCGGCTTCATGGTCTGCGCCTTCGGGCAGCTTCATGCGGATCGAGATTTCGTTCGGCTTGCCGTAGCGCTGAATGATCGGCTCGCCATAGCCCAGCTTGCCGACTTCCTCGCGCAGCGTGGAGACAGGCGCTTCGGCGCTGCGTTCGAACGTCACGCGGATCATCTGGCCGCCGATGAAATCGACGCCGAGGTTGAGGCCCTTGGTCAGCACCAGACCCCAAGATGCCGCCATCAGCACAAGGCTGATGATGTAGAACGGCAGGCGCCACTTGAGGAAGTGGATGTTGGTGTGATCGGGGACGAGCTTGAGGAGTTTCATGTGTTCTTCCTCCTCTTACAGGGCGATTTCGGTGGGACGTGCACGGCGCAGCCACTGGACCACCCACATGCGGGTGAGCGTCACGGCGGTGAACACCGAGGTGGCGATGCCGATCATCAGAACGACGGCAAAGCCCTTTACCGGACCCGAGCCGAACGCGAACATCAGCACGGCGGCGATGACGTTGGTGATGTTGGCATCGAAGATCGCGCGGCTGGCTTCCTTGTAGCCGAGTTCGACCGCCTGTGTGACCTTGCGGCCGCGATGGCGTTCCTCGCGGATGCGTTCGTTGATCAGCACGTTGGCGTCGACCGCCGCGCCGATGGTCAGCACGAAGCCGGCGATGCCCGGCAGGGTCAGCGTGGTGCCAATGATGCCCATGATGCCAAGGATCATCAGCACGTTGATGATCACGGCGAGGTTCGCATAGACGCCGAAGCGACCATAGGTGACGAGGATGAAGATCGCGAGAGCGAAAGTGCCCACGCCCATCGCGATCATGCCCTTGCGGATCGAGTCCGCGCCAAGGTCAGGCCCGACGGTCCGCTCTTCCACGACCTTGAGGTCTACCGGCAGAGCGCCCGAACGCAGCGAGATAGCCAGCGCGTTGGCGCTTTCGGTGGTGAAGCGGCCCGATATGATTGCGCTGCCCCCCATGATCGGTTCATTGATGGTCGGCGCAGACAGCACCTTGCCATCAAGGATGATCGCGAACTGCTTGCCCACGTTCTGCGTGGTCAGCTTGGCGAACTTGGCGCCACCTTCGGTATTGAAGGTGATGTTGACGACCGGCTCGTTGGTCTGCTGGTTGTTGGTCTGCTGAGCGTTGGTCAGCTGATCGCCGCGAATGCCGCCGAGACGCTTGACCGCAATCGATGGCACGCCGCCACCTTCGGCAGGGCTTGTGAACGGCACGATCTCGCTGCCCGGAGGCGCGATGCCGCGCGCCACGTCAGATGGTAGCGCCGAGGTATCGACCAGCTTGAATTCGAGCTTCGCGGTCTGGCCCAGCAGATTCTTCAGCGCCTGCGGATCTTGCAGGCCCGGCACCTGAACGACGATACGCGTCGGTCCGGAACGGATGATGGTCGGCTCCTTGGTGCCAAGCGCGTCGATGCGCTTGCGCACCACTTCAACCGCAGTGTCCATCGCCTGGGTGACGGCCTGATTGACCCCGGCCTCGGTCGGCGCGAGGACGAAACGGTTGCCGTCGACGACGTTGATGTCCCAATCCCGCTGGCCGGTAAGCCCTGCCCCGTTGGTCAACGGCAGCACGGCCTCGCGCACCGCATCGACCTGCGAGGGATCGGCGACCACGAATGTCAGCGCGCCATCGCGGTTCGAGATGTCGCTGATGCGGATGTCCTTGCCATCCTGCTTCAGCTTGTTGCGGACCGATTCCTCCATCCCCTCGATGCGCTGCTGGCGCACCTGCGCAGGGTCTGCCTCAAGCAGGATGTGACTCCCACCGGCAAGGTCAAGCCCGAGGTTCACCTTGGGTTCGGGCAGTGCGGTCGGCCACGAAAGGCCCATGGTGGAGGTGAGCGAGGGAGTGGCGGCGGCCACGCAGATCAGCGTGATGAGCCAGAGCCAGATCACCTTCCAGCGCGGAAAATCGAGCATGGGCGGTCAGCTTTCAGGAAAAGAGAATTCAGTCGTTGGCCATCAGTCGTTTGCAGGCGCGGAACCTGCAGGTGGCACGATGTCGCCGATGGTCGCGCGCACGGCCTTCACCCGGACATTCGGCCCGAGTTCCAGTTCCGCATAATGATCGTCGAGCTTGATGACCTTGCCGATCAGGCCACCGGCCGTCACGACCATATCGCCCTTCTTCATCGCGGCGATCTTGGCCTTGTGCTCCTTCTGCTGGCGCATCTGCGGGCGCAGGATCAGGAACCAGAAGATGAAGCCCATCGCCACCAGCGGCAGGAAGCTCATCCAGGCAGGCGGTTGTCCGGCATTCGCGGCGGCGGCGGAAAGAGTGCTCAGCATCATGGGTCCGTTTCTGGGATCGCGACTATGGTTTTGCAACCGCACCGCCTGCAGACATCCTGCAAAACGCGGCCTCGGCTGCTGCAAGCGGCGCGGTTAGCAGTTTGCAATAGCCTAGGCAATCTGACGCGGCGTTACGCCACGCCTCGCATGCGGAACCTTTCGCCAATCAGACGCTTGCCATCGCAGAAAGTGCTGCCTATAGGCGCGCTTCCGGTCGGGACGTAGCGCAGCCTGGTAGCGCATCACACTGGGGGTGTGGGGGTCGGAGGTTCGAATCCTCTCGTCCCGACCAATTTTCCAAAAGGCCCGGCGCTCCAAGCGTTTCGGGCCTTTTTGCTGAAAACCGTTTTCCTACATCAGCCGACATGGTTACCTCATCGCGCGTCCAACTTCTCGAAAGGGCGACGCAATGGGTATTCTCGAAGCACTGATCTCCCCTGTTTCCGGCACCATCGACAAGGTGATCCCCGACAAGGACGCCCGCGACCGGGCAAAGCTCGAACTGCTCAAACTCGAAGGCACGCAGGAGCTCAAGCAGTTGCAGGCGTGCATTTCGGCAATCCTCGCCGAGGCCGGATCGGCCGACCGCTGGACCAGTCGCGCCCGGCCCGGCTTTCTCTATGTGATGTACGCGATGATCCTCTGGGCCCTGCCGATGGGCCTGATCGCGGCGTTCCGCCCGCAGGCTGCGCAAGACATCGCCGCCGGCATGAACGCCTATCTGGGCGGTTTGCCCGAGCCGCTCTATGCCCTCTTCGGCACCGGCTACCTTGGCTACACTGCCGCTCGCCAGTGGGGCAAGGTTCGCGGCAGCGACCGGTGATTGCCGGTCTTCTTGGTTAGTTTCTGGTAACTTCCGCCTGCTATTGAGACGGCCATGACAACAAGGTCGGCCCAATCCTCGCAGACACTGCCGCTCGCTGGCAGGCGGACTCTTCGTGCGGCCGTTCCCGCGCTCGTGGCGCTTGCGGCCCTGCTCGGCGGCTGCGGCAAAGCGGCCGACGAAAAGCTCGAGGCGCGCCTCGCCGCGCTCGAGGCAAAGGCCGAGGCCGCAGACAAGCGCTCACGCGAGGCGCTGAGCATGGCGGCGACCGGCAATCCGGCTCCTGCGCCAGACGCTGGCGGCGAGCCGATCTACGGCGAAGCTGCCGACAACGGTGGCGTCACCGACGATTCCCCGGACAGCGCGATCTACGACAACACCATCGAATCCCCGCCCGGCCCGGCCATCGCTCCGGGCGGCTGACACGCCCTCCTCCCTTGCACGTTTGCCTGCAACGTCTATCACGACAGGCAAATCGCGATCGGGGGATCACATGACGCAATCATTCGGGCAAGGCACGACGGTCTACGTGCTCAATGGCCCCAACCTCAACCTGCTTGGCCTGCGTGAGCCCGAGATCTACGGGTCGCAGACGCTGGATGACATTGCAGGGATGCTTGAAGATCGCGGCCGCGAACTGGGGCTTGAGATCGACATGCGCCAGTCCAACCATGAAGGCCATCTGGTCGACTGGCTGCATGAAGCCCAGGCCGAAGGCGTCAAGGCCGTCCTGCTCAACGCCGGGGCTTACACTCACACTTCGGTCGCGATCCACGATGCAATCAAGTCGATCAAGGTTCCGGTGATCGAGGTCCACCTGTCCAATCCGCACAAGCGCGAGGACTTCCGCCACAAGTCCTATGTCGGCATGGCGGCGCTCGGCACGGTATGCGGATTTGGCGCGAACAGCTATCTCGTCGCGCTGTACGCCGTTTCGCGGCTTTAGGACGCGCGTTTTTCCACCTTCAAGGGCCTGCGCCCCTTGCCAGCCGGACATCTTGGGGGCATGGCGCGCGGTCTGAATTCATACCCCGCGAGGAAATTCCAATGGGTCACGAACGCGGCGACAAGGCCGACAACATGGCAATTGACAGCAAGCTGGTGCGCGAACTGGCAGAGCTTCTTGCCGAAACCGGGCTTTCCGAAATCGAAGTCGAGGATGGCGAGCGCAAGATCCGCGTCGCCCGCCAGATCACCGCAGCGCCCGTGGCGCAAGTCTCGGTCCCGGCACCTGCCGCCGCTGCTCCCGCTCCGGTTGCTGCTCCAGCTGCAGCCCCGGCTGCCGCACCTGCAGACGACAACGCCAACGCGCTCAAGTCGCCGATGGTCGGCACCTGCTATCTCGCCGCCGAGCCGGGCGCCGCGAACTTCGTCACCGTCGGCCAGACGGTCAAGGCGGGCGATACCGTCCTGATCATCGAGGCGATGAAGGTCATGAACCCGATAACCGCGCCTGCCGCAGGTGTCGTGAAGGCCATCCTCGTCGAGAACGCGCAGCCGGTCGAATTCGACCAGCCGCTGGTCGTGATCGCGTAAGGACCGCACATGGCCATCAAGCGCCTGCTGATCGCCAACCGCGGCGAAATCGCGCTGCGCATCCACCGCGCCGCACATGAAATGGGCATCGAGACGGTCGCGGTGCACTCCACCGCTGATGCCGACGCGATGCACGTGCGCCTTGCCGACCATGCGGTCTGCATCGGCCCGCCTGCTGCGCGTGACAGCTACCTGAACGTCGCGGCAATCATCTCGGCTGCCGAGATCACCCATGCCGACGCGATCCACCCCGGCTACGGCTTCCTCTCGGAGAACGCCAAGTTCGCCGAGATCGTTGAAGCGCACGACATCACGTGGATCGGCCCCAAGCCCGAACACATCCGCACGATGGGCGACAAGATCGAGGCGAAGCGCACCGCAGGCGCGCTGGGGCTGCCGCTCGTGCCCGGATCGGACGGCGCGGTTTCCGACATCGCCGAAGCCAAGGCGATTGCCGAGAAGGCGGGCTATCCGGTCATCATCAAGGCCGCATCGGGTGGCGGCGGTCGCGGCATGAAGGTATGCAACGGCCCCGAAGAGCTCGAAACGCTGATCCAGCAGGCCGGGAGCGAGGCCAAGGCCGCGTTCGGAGATGCCACGGTCTATATCGAGAAGTACCTCGGCAACCCGCGCCACATCGAATTCCAGATCTTCGGTGACGGCAACGGCAATGCGATCCATCTGGGCGAACGCGACTGTTCGCTCCAGCGCCGCCACCAGAAGGTGCTCGAAGAAGCGCCCTCGCCCGTCATCTCGACCGAAGAACGCAATCGCATGGGCGGCATCGTCGCCAAGGCGATGGCCGACATGGGCTATCGCGGGGCGGGCACGATCGAGTTCCTGTGGGAAAACGGCGAGTTCTACTTCATCGAGATGAACACCCGCCTGCAGGTGGAACATCCCGTCACCGAAGCGATCACCGGCGTCGATCTCGTGCGCGAACAGATCCGCATTGCCGATGGCAAGCCGCTCTCGGTCAAGCAAGACGAGATCGAGTTCAAGGGCCACGCGATCGAGTGCCGCATCAACGCGGAAGACCCGTTCACGTTTGCTCCCTCACCGGGGCTGGTGAAAAGCTATCACGCAGCGGGCGGCATGCACGTGCGCGTCGATTCCGGGCTCTATGCCGGGTACAAGATCCCGCCCTACTATGACTCGATGATCGCCAAGCTGATCGTCTATGGCCGCACCCGCGAAGGCTGCATCATGCGCCTCAAGCGCGCGCTCGAGGAAATGGTGATCGAAGGTCCCAAAACCTCGATCCCGCTCCACCAGCGCCTGCTGAACGAGCCTGATTTTCTCTCGGGCGACTACACGATCAAGTGGCTGGAAGAGTGGCTGGCGAAAGACGCCTGACTTCCACCACATCAAACGGAAAAGCCCCCGCAGTGCGGGGGCTTTTTTGTGGGCGGATCAGTTGTCACCGTCGTCCAAAGGCAACCTTGCCCGGATCGCCCGCCATGCCGGTTCCGGCCGGTCGTTCTTCACGAGAATCGCCTCGACCTCGTCGAACTCTTCCAGTTCCAGCGCCTCACTCACGCTAAGCGAAAAATAGACGTTCTCGTCATTGTCCATGCGCACGGCATAGGCGCCGCGACCTTCTTCGCTTCTGGTAATGATGCACATCGCTTTGACAGCCATGGTAGAACCTTGATTTGATAGTTTGATACAAATGCCCGCAGGGGGCTCCTTCATGCAGCGCCTCGGCGTCTTGCTGTCAAGAGCGCGGTTTCCAAACAATCACGCGCCAGACATAGGCCACCAGCACGATCACCAGCGTGCCTGTTGCCACCGGCCCCGTGTACTTCTCCAGATCGCTGAAATTTCGGCCCAGATAGTAGCCTGCCCCTGCAAGAATGGCGTTCCAGATCGCAGCACCGGCAAAGGTGAACAGCAGGAACCGGACATGCCCCATCCGCGTCAGCCCCGCCGGAAGCGAGATCATCGTGCGCATGAACGGGGCAAAGCGCACAGCAAAGACGACCCACTGGCCGTGACGACGGAAGAACGCGACGATGCGCTCGATGTCCTCCCACTCCACGGTCAGCCAGCGACCGAAGCGGTTCACGAAAGGCTGCAAGCGTTCATATCCCAGTGAGCGCCCAAGCAGGTACCAGCAGTAGTTGCCCAGCGTCGACCCCACGGTCCCTGCCAGCATCAGCGGCCAGAACTCCATCCGTCCGCGCGCCACGGCAATGCCGCCAAGCCCCATGATCACTTCCGAAGGGATCGGCGGAAACACGTTCTCGATGACCATCAGGAAAGCGATGCCCCAATAGCCGCCCCCTTCGATCAGGTGGATGATCCAGTCATTCATGGAAAGGGTAACGCTTCCAAGCAGCCAAAAGCTCCTGCACCCCCACCTGCGCGGGGGCGCAGCATCTCATGTGACCTAGAGCCGCCCTTCGATCGCGTCCCAGATCATCCCCGGCGTATCGGTGCCATTGAACTTATCGATGGCGACGATCCCGGTCGGCGACGTCACGTTGATCTCTGTCAAGTACTTGCCCCCGATCACATCGATCCCGACGAAGATCAGCCCCAGCCGCTTCAGCTCTGGCCCCAGCGCGGCGCAGATTTCCTGCTCCTCAGGCGTCAGTTCGGTCTTCTCGGCATAGCCACCGACTGCAAGGTTCGAGCGGAACTCGCCCTCGCCGGGCTTGCGGTTGATCGCACCGGCAATGTCGCCATCGACCAGCACGATGCGCTTGTCGCCCTTGGCGACTTCGGGAAGGAAAGCCTGCACCATGTGCGGCTCGGGCCAGGTCTGGTTGAACACCTCGAACAGCGCGCCGAGGTTCTCGCCCTCCTCGCTCACCCGGAAGATCGCCTTGCCGCCGTTGCCATGGATCGGCTTGATCACGATGGCGCCGTGCTTCTTCTGGAACAGGCGCACTTCATTGACCGAACGGGTCACGATCGTCGGCGGCATGAAGCGACGGTAATCGAGCACCATGACCTTTTCGGGCGCGTTGCGGACGCTGCGCGGGTTGTTCACCACAAGCGTCTCGCTTCCGATCCGCTCGAGCAGATGCGTTGCGGTGATGTAGCCCATGTCGAACGGCGGGTCCTGCCGCATCAGCACCACGTCGATATCACGGCCAAGGTCGATCCGCCGCTTCTCGCCCACCTTGTAATGATCGCCCACCACACGCTGCACCGTCACCGGCGAGGCATTCGCGATCAGCCGGTCGTCCTCGTCCAGCGTCAGCGAGCCGACATCGTAGTGATAGACCTCGTGCCCCCGCTCCTGCGCTGACAGCATGAGCGCAAAGCTCGAATCGCCATTGATATTGATCGAATGGAGCGGGTCCATCTGGACCGCGACGCGAAGAGTCATGCTTGCACTGATCCTCAGGGGTTTCTCTCACCCGCGCCTTAAAGCGACTTTATCGGCAGCGCGACCATTTTCGCCTCGCGCCACGATGGCGCCACCCCCCTTCAAGGAGCCATTGATGCGCAAGCTGTTCACTGTTGCCGCCGCCGGTATCGCCGTTCTCGGCTGGTCTGCCCAGGGCATTGCCAACCCCGACCCGCACCCGACGTCCGCCCCGCACGACGACCACAAGGGTGACAAGAAGGACGAGCATCACGACGAGCACAAGGATGGTGAGCACAAGGATGGCGAGCACAAGCCTGCTCACTGATCCAAAGACTCAAGCGCCGGGTTGCCACGCATTGGCAATCCGGCCCTAAATTGCCTTCAGATCAAGCGCCGGGTTGCCAGGCATTGGGAATCCGGCGCGGCCACGTACGCGGGGCGACAAGGATCACGTCGATCCGCACATCATCTCCAGCCTTGGCATAGCGCGGCGCCAGCATCTCCGCCGCCCTCGCTACACGCCTCAGCCGGTGCGCGTCGACAGCCTCGCCCAGCAAGGCAGCATCGCGCCGCCACTTCACCTCGATGAACGCCACGGTCCGACCCTTGCGCGCGATCAGGTCCACCTCGCCGACCTTGACCTTCACCCGCTGTGCCAGAATGCGCCACCCACCCAACCGCAACCACCACGCCGCCAGCGTCTCGCCCCGCCGCCCGCGCTGTTCTGCCTCGGCCCTGCTCAAGCTTTGAGTTCCCCGGCCTTCAGTTCCCCGGCCTTAAGCTCCATTGCCCGCGCGTAGAGCGTTTTGCGGTCCAGACCATGCGCCTTGGCGACCTTGCCCGCTGCTTGCGACGTCGACATTTCCACCAGTGCCGCTCGAAGTTCGGCGTCGATCACGTCCTCGTCAGGTGCCTCGGCCTCGCCCGGCGGCCCGATCAGCAGCACGATCTCGCCCTTCGCCGGATGCGTGGTGTAGTGCCCTGCAAGCTCCGCCGCAGTCCCGCTGCGGCATTCCTCATGCAGCTTGGTCAGTTCTCGCGCCACGACCACGTCGCGCCCCGGCAAGCGCTCGGCAATGGCCTCGAGCGAAGCAACCAGCCTTGGCCCGGTTTCATAAAACGCGAGCGTTGCCGGAACTGCAGCCAGTTCCGCCAGCACGTCGCCCCGCGCCTTCTCCTTGTTCGGGAGAAACCCTGCAAACAGGAAGCGATCCGTCGGCAGGCCCGCCATCGAAAGCGCGGTGATGACCGCACTCGCGCCCGGCAGCGAGGTTACCGCAATGCCCCTCCCCTTGGCCTCTCGCACCAGACGATAGCCCGGGTCCGAGATCAGCGGTGTCCCCGCATCAGAGACGAGCGCCACGGCCTTCGTCGCCATCTCGCCCAGCAGTGCGTCGCGCGCGCCTTCGCTGGCGTGATCGTCATAGCGCCGCATGGGTTTGTGCAGACCGAGCAGATTCAGCAACTTGCCGGTAACCCGCGTGTCCTCGCACGCCACCAGATCACAGCGACCAAGCGTTTCGATCGCGCGACGGGTCATGTCACCAAGATTGCCAATGGGGGTGGCTACAATATAGAGACCGGGTTCAAGTGGTGGTGACGTTTCCATGCGCATTGCAATGGACCGGGCAGAGCAGAGCGACAAGAGGGTGTGCGGGGAATGAACATGGGACAATCTGGCGAAAGCCGCATCTCGGGCCTTCGCCAGTCGCGCAGGTGGGTGGTGACCGGCACGCTCGCGCTGCTCGCAGGTTGCACCGTTATTCCCAAAGGCACAGCCCCGATTGCCGAGCCGACCGAGAAGGCGCCTGACGCCAACACCCTGCCGACGGACGCTGGACGTCATCGCGTCGCGCTGCTCGTGCCGATGACCGGCATCAACGCTGCCGTCGGCCAGTCCATCGCCAATGCGGCGACCATGGCCGTGCTCGATACCAATGCCGCCAACTTGCGCATCACCACCTATGACACCGCAACCGGTGCAGGCGCTGCCGCATCGCGCGCGATTGCCGATGGCAACAAGCTGATCCTCGGCCCGCTGTTGTCTGACGACGTCGTACTCGTCTCGAATGTGGCGCGGCCCGCCAAGGTGCCGATGATCACCTATTCGAACGATAGTGCCGTCGCCTCGCGCGATGTCTTCGTCATGGGGCAGGCGCCCGGCCAGTCCATCGCCCGTGTCCTCGGCTTTGCCAAGGCGAAGGGCGTGAAGACTGTCGCTGCGATCATCCCGACGGGCGATTACGGACAGCGCGCCACTGCAGGCCTTACCGAAGCCGCGCGTGCCAGTGGCGTGACCGTCACCGCCATCGAAACCTACGATCGCGGCAATACCTCGGTCGCAAGCGCAGTGCGCCGGGCCAAGGACAAGTCGAAGTTCGATGCGCTGCTCATCGCCGATGGCAGCCGCATCGCGCTGCAGGCAGGCCCGCTCGCCGGCAAGGGCGTCAAGCTGCTCGGCACCGAACTGTGGAGCGGCGAAGGCGCCATCGCCAAATCGCCCGCGATGCGCGGCGCATGGTTCGCCGCCGTCTCGGATGGACGCTTCGGCCAGTTCGAAAAGAGCTACACCACCCGCTTCGGCGCAACGCCCTCGCGCCTTGCAACGCTAGGCTACGACAGCGTGCTCCTCACCCTCAATGTCGCCCGCACCTGGAAGCCCGGGACCACCTTCCCCACCGCCAAGCTCTATGATCCGCAAGGCTTCATCGGCCTCGACGGCGTCTTCCGCTTCACCGCTTCAGGCATGGCCGAACGCGCGATGGAAGTGCGCGAAGTGGCGGCAGGCACGTTCACGACCGTGTCACCGGCGCCGGCCAAGTTCTGAACGCCCGATAACGGGGGATTTCGCCGGATAAGGCGGCATCCCCGCTTGCGTGCGGAATCGCGGGCGTTCTATACCCGTTCGCATGTCCGATGACCTTTTCGACAAGCTCCCCGCCACCAGCGCCACCGAAAGCTATGACGGTTCCGCGATCGAGGTTCTCGAAGGCCTCGAACCCGTCCGCCGCCGCCCCGGCATGTACATCGGCGGCACGGACGAGCGCGCGCTGCACCACCTCGCCGCCGAAGTGCTCGACAATGCGATGGACGAGGCGGTCGCGGGCCATGCCAACCGCATCGAAGTGGTGCTCGAAGAGGGCAACCGGCTGACCATCTCAGACAACGGTCGCGGCATTCCGGTTGACGAGCATCCCAAGTACCCCGGCAAGTCGGCGCTTGAAGTCATCCTCACCACGCTGCACTCGGGCGGCAAGTTCTCGGGCAAGGCCTACGCCACCAGCGGCGGCCTCCACGGCGTCGGCGTCTCGGTGGTCAACGCGCTTTCATCGCTCACCCGGATCGAAGTTGCGCGCAACAAGGAGCTTTACGCGCAGGAATTCTCGCGCGGAAACCCCACGACCAAGCTGCTAAAGGTCGGCAACGCCCCCAACCGGCGCGGCACACAGGTCACTTTCGTCCCCGACATCGAGATTTTCGGCGAAGACGCCAAGTTCAAACCCGCCCGCCTGTTCCGGCTGGTCCGTTCGAAGGCCTACCTCTTTGCCGGTGTCGAGATCCGTTGGCGGTGCGTCCCCTCGCTCGCCAGCGAGGAAGTGCCAGCCGAAGCCGTGTTCCAGTTCCCCGGCGGCCTTGCCGATCATCTGGCCGAGCAGGTCTCGGGCCGTGAATGCGTAACCTCGGTGCCGTTCGCGGGCCGTCAGGACTTCCCGCTCGGCCCCAATGGCGAGGAGAATGGCCGCGTCGAATGGGCCATAGCCTGGCCGCTGTGGTCCGATGGCTCGTACTCGTGGTACTGCAACACCATCCCCACCCCGGATGGCGGCACACACGAACAGGGCCTGCGCGCCGCGCTGACCAAGGGCATCCGCGCCTTCGCCGATCTGATCGGCCAGAAGAAAGCCAAGGACATCGCGCCCGAAGACATGATCACCGGCAGCGAGATAATGCTCTCGGTCTTCATCCGCGACCCCCAGTTCCAGAGCCAGACCAAGGACCGCCTCACCTCGCCCGAGGCCGCGCGTATGGTCGAAGCCGCCGTGCGCGATCATTTCGACCACTTCCTCACCGACAACATGGAGCGCGGCAAGGCTCTGCTCGGCGCGGTGATGGAGCGCATGGATGAACGCCTGCGCCGCAAGGCGGAGCGCGAGGTCAAGCGCAAGACCGCCACCAACTCGCGCAAGCTGCGCCTCCCCGGCAAGCTCACCGACTGTTCGGGCGAAGGCAGCGGCGAGACCGAACTGTTCATCGTCGAAGGCGATTCTGCAGGCGGCAGCGCCAAGCAGGCGCGTGATCGCAAGACGCAGGCGATCCTGCCCATCCGGGGCAAGATCCTCAACGTCGCCAGTGCCACGCCCGACAAGATCCGCGCCAACCAGGAAATCGCGGACCTCGCGCTCGCGCTCGGCTGCGGGATGCGCAAGGACTGTAACCCCGATGCGCTGCGCTATGACCGCGTGATCATCATGACCGACGCCGACGTTGACGGCGCGCATATCGCCACGCTGCTGATGACATTCTTCTTCCAGGAAATGCCCGAACTCGTCCGGCGCGGCCACCTCTACCTCGCCCAGCCCCCGCTCTACCGCCTGACCAGCGGCAGCACGTCTGCCTATGCCAAGGACGACGCCCACCGCGCCGAACTCGAAGCCACCAAGTTCAAGGGCAAGAAAGTCGAAGTCGGCCGCTTCAAGGGCCTGGGCGAAATGAACCCGCAACAGCTGCGCGAAACCACCATGGCGCCTGCCACCCGCAGCCTCATCCGCATCACCCTGCCCCCGGAATACGAAGGCCGCGCGGCGGTGAAAGACCTCGTCGACCGCCTGATGGGCCGCGACCCCGCGCAGCGCTTCATGTTCATCCAGAACCGCGCGAGCGAGATCGATCCGGAGCTGATTGACGCCTAAACTGTCGCTTGGCTGAGGTCCGATTTCTGTTCGGTAGCGTGCTTTGCAAAACTGGCTAACTCGTCGCCTTTGTCTGCCACTTGCAAGAGAAGCCGTGCCTCCATCACTTTCCTCATGAGCTTTCTCATGCGGTTGTCCATCTGCCGGCCTTCAAACTCTAAACAGGCCTGCTCAAGATGGTGGAATGCCGACCAGTAGCGCTCAGCCTTATGGAGCGGCCCCAAGAACGTGACGAGACTTGTGCTCACAGCGGCTATAATCCCAATTAACCATGCAAACTCGCGCAAAGAGCTCAGGTATTGAGATTCAGTGGATGCACCAGAAATTGCGGTTAGAAGTGTTCCTGCAACAACACCTGTAAGGCCAATTGTATAATGAGAGAACCACCAAAAACGATATAACCTCTGTGTTCTTCTCAAGAACGCCAAAACGGCAGATGGAATTTCTGGCTCCGGATTTTTATCAATCTGCCAAGAATACCGCAGGTGATACGGTTTCGGACGATATTGCGTAATGTCTATCAAAGCCATGCCCCCCGACTTAGGCGATCGTGTATTCTGCCCAGATCCATAATCTGGGCTACCAAATTTTAATAGTGTCATCGATGCTGATAGACGGCATCGGCCTTGGACATCAATTTCAATAAGTCCCGAAACTAAACGTCTGGCTAACTAGTTGCCGAGCTGTTCTCGCTCCCACCGTCACCCTTCTTCGCCCGAAAATCAAACCGGATCCGCACCCACTCGCCGATCTGCGGCTTCCCGTTCACGCGCGGCGGGCGGACCAGAAACTGCCAGCTGGCCTGCCGGATCGCCCGGGCGAGGCCTGATCCCGGCGGGCTTTCGCCGAGTTCCTGGCAGTCTTCGACGTGGTACTTCTCGATCGTCTTGCAGGCGATCATGGCCCAGTCGCCCTGCATCCGGCGCTGTGGCAGGTACGGGCCAATCTCGGCTTCGGTCGGCTCGCGATACCATTGCGCGGCATAGAGCCTGACGCCGCCCGGCCCTTGCCCGACGCTGGCGGAATCGCCTGGACTGCCTGCGCTCGCCTGCCGCGCCCCGCCGGACTCCGCGCGCTTCATCTTCGAGATATCGGTCGCACGATAATCGTTGCGCGAAAGTTCGATGAATCCTTCCGGCCATTCGACCTTGCCGGGAACGGGAACTGGCGGCGGCGCCTTCATGGGCTGGGCCGAAGCCGCCTCGGCCGACTGCGCCTGTTTGCGCTCCTGCTTCTGCTGCTTTTTCTCGGCCTTCTTCTCATCCTGCCCGTCGGCCGAAAGGTCGATTGCGGTCAGATGCGAACCCTTGCCGTCGCCGAACCCGGTGACCGCGCCCATCCGCCACATGATCAGGAATACAAGAAGGGTCGTGACAGCCGCAAACGCCATCGCTCCGGCCCGCTCGCGTGGCGATGCCTGATATCCTTGCTTCGCCATGACATTACGGTGTGCGACCATTGCCGCCTCGCTACACGCCACCGCGCAAGGCTTCAATCGGCAAGAGACATCGCGGCCTTGCGGCGACAATTTGATACGCTACGAAGCTGACGCAGCCGTCATAAACGAACCTCAAAACTGACGCCAGTGTCAACAAATCGCCATCTGGATGACACGCACGTCAGGAAACCATACCCCTTGCGCAGTTCCTCGCCCCGCCTTATCGCTTAACCAAACGATTAACACAGGAACCGCCGATGCGCTTCGAAGGCACCAGCAATTACGTCGCTACCGATGATCTCAAGGTTGCGGTCAACGCCGCCGTCCTGCTCCGCCGCCCGCTGCTGGTCAAGGGCGAGCCCGGCACCGGCAAGACCGTGCTGGCACACGAAATCGCCAAGGCCGTCGGCGCCCCGCTGATCGAGTGGAACGTCAAGTCCACCACCAAGGCGCAACAGGGCCTCTACGAATACGACGCCGTCGCCCGCCTGCGCGATGGCCAGCTGGGCGACGAGCGTGTTCACGACATCAGCAACTACATCAAGAAGGGCAAGCTCTGGGAAGCCTTCACCGCCCCCAAGCTGCCCGTCCTGCTGATCGACGAAATCGACAAGGCCGATATCGAGTTCCCGAACGACCTTCTGCAGGAACTCGATCGCATGAGCTTCGATGTCTACGAGACGCAGGAGCGCATCGAGGCGAAGGAACGCCCGATCGTCGTCATCACCTCGAACAACGAGAAGGAACTGCCCGACGCTTTCCTGCGCCGCTGCTTTTTCCACTACATCAAGTTCCCTGATCGCGAGACGATGCAGGCGATCATCGACGTCCACTTCCCCGGCATCCAGAAGACGCTCGTCTCCAAGGCGATGGAAGTGTTCTACGAGATCCGCGAAGTGCCCGGCCTCAAGAAGAAGCCCAGCACCTCCGAACTGCTCGACTGGCTCAAACTTCTGCTGAACGAGGATATGCCATTGGACGTCCTCCAGAACCGCGACCCGACCAAGGCCATCCCCCCGCTCCACGGCGCACTCCTGAAGAACGAGCAGGACATCATGCTGTTCGAACGCCTCGCCTTCATGTCGCGGCGCCCGGGCAACTGACGCCGTGCAGAGGCGGCGGTTCGCGCACAGGCTCTCGACCGTGGTTGGTGCAGCGACGGTTCTCGCACTGCCATTTCGCGCGACCGCCGAATGGAAGCCCGGTCCCATAGTCGCGGACACCCACGCGCCATGGCGCCATGCAGAAGCCCAGATTGATTTTCCCGCTGCCATCGGAGAATTCTCCCGCCGGGGAATCTCCGAAAATGCACAGGATCAACGTGACGTCAGTCTCGCGTTCCAGACACCCAACGGCGAAAGCACGCTTTCGATCTTCGTGTTCAAGCCGGCTCACCCACAGGCGCCGATCTGGATCGATCGCACCCAGGCGGTGATCCGTGTCGGGCTTGCTGCTGGAAGACTTGGTGGCGGAAAGCTCTCCGAGAGGCCGCTTGCTGTTGATTTCATTCCGCCCGGGCACACCGTCCGTTCCGGTCTGCGCCTGACTTACGCAATTGAAGGCGGCAGAGCAAAGGCGACGGGCGTGGCAATAGTCCCGTCGAACGCATGGCTCGTTTCCATGCGCCTGACATCGACCACGCTGGATCAGGCGGAAGTTGACAACACATTGGCACGGGCTGCCGAAGCGCTTGGATTTGCCAAGAAAAGGGGCGCGCAGGCACCAGCGCAACTGCTTGCCGATTGCCCGACGATGCTCACACAGAAGCCGGCAAAGCGCGCGAAGGCCGACATGACAGGCGCACTGATGGCAGGGCTCATGGGTATCGACCTGCCTGAAAAGGACGAAGACCACCCATCCGAGCTCTCGGCCACCAAGGCCAGACCCGATGAGGAAGACAGCGCACCCGAGATATTCTGCCGAGACGCCGCGAGTACGGATTCGTTCGGAGTCTATCAACCGGTGGGGGGATTGGGTGGGTACACCGTGGTTTTCGGTGATGCAGGCCCCGTCATAGATGTGCGCCCGAGCCTTGCGGCGGCCTTGCTTGGCGGCGGCAAGAAAGTGGACGTCGCGCTGCGACTTCCAGACAGAACGTTGATTTACGCACCGTTCAAGTCCTCGCCGACGATCGAACAGGTCCTTGCCGTCGTAAACGGCGAGGCCCCTGTTTCGATGGTCGACAGCAAGGGCAATGTCACGATTTCATCGGGCCTGAAGTAAGCGAGCCGGGCGACGCTTGGTCGTCACCCGGCAGCATGCACCAGCGCCCTCACTCCCGCGGCCCCAGCTTCTCCAGCTCAACCTGCGCGAACATAGCCTTCACCGCCGGGCGCTCGTTGATCTGCTCGATCCAGCGCACGAGATGCGGGGTGTCATCCTTGTTCACAAGTTCCTTGAAGCCGAACGGCATGCCGTTGGCGATGGCGAAGTTGCAGATGTCGGCCAGCGTGTACTGCCCAGGCACCAGCCATTCGTGATCGGCCAGATGGTCGTCGAGCTTGCGCACTGAGTATGCGATCTTGCGCATTTCCTCGTCGAGCAGATCCTGCGGGAAGCCTTCGCGAGCCCGGCGCCACTTCACCTGCTGCTCGACCACGGGGATCGCCTTCACCTTCTCCTCGAACTCGGCGTCGCTCAGCCCCTTGACCATGTTGCCGACATAGCGGTGCCAGCCGATGGTCGAGACGCACCAGCAGAAGTATTCGTCCACCCATTTCGTCCATATCCGCATCTGCGCACGGCCAAAGCTGTCGGCGGGGCGGAGGGAAACCTCGGTCGGATATTCGTCCTCGAGGTACTCACAGATCACCGTCGACTCAGTCACAACCTTATCGCCATCCACCAACGCCGGAACCTGCCCGCGCGGATTGATCGCCTTGAACCAGTCGGTATGGTGTTCGAACTTTGCGGGATCGAGCCGGCGCTTTTCGATATCGAGGCCCTTTTCGAACACCGTCAGCAGCGGTTTCATCGAGTTGGCGGCGGGTCCAAAACTGTAGAGCTTGAGCATATTGGTGTTATCCTCTCCGAATGGACTCACCATAAACAATTGTATGTAACACTAACAATACCCAATCGCCTGCGGGCAGAAGGAAGGTTCGGAGATGCCCTACACTGGCCAATGTGCCTGCGGGACCATAAGCCTTGAAATCTCTGGCGAACCGGTCGCCACGCGCCAGTGCTGGTGCCGCCAGTGCCAACAGATCGCCGCAGGGGGACCGACCAACAATGCCATCTTCAAGGCAGAGGACGTCCAGATCGACGGCGCTGTCGCCCGGAATGCGTGGACGGCTGCCAGCGGCAACACCCTGACGTTTCACTTCTGCCCTTCGTGCGGCACGCAGATCTACGCCCAGAGCTCGGCCCGTCCGCACCTGAAGACCGTCCGCTTCGGCGCGCTCGATGCCGGACATGGCCTGCGCCCCGAAGCGATCATCTGGACCGACGACGCGCCGCAGTGGGCGCAGATCGATCACTCGCTCGAAAGCTGGCCGCAACAGCCACCGGCCCCGCCGCCAGCCACCTGAGGCATGCACGCACCGTTTCACCAGCCCGGGACTGCGAAAACTGCCCACACGCGGTTCGCCGCGGTGCGAGCGCGGCTCGAGGCATTTGCCCCAGCCCCGGGTCCTCCGGCCTGGGCCTACGAATTCCTGCTGTTCGGCTTCAAGCAAGGCTGGGCCTGCCTTTTCGGCGGCCTCATGCTGGCCATGCTCCTCGGCACACACCTCCTCTGGCCTGCCGATGCTCCCCTCGCCCGCTACGATGCGCTGACGATCGGCGCCCTGCTGATACAGATCGCCATGCTTCTGCTTCGGCTGGAAACCCTGTCCGAAGCCAAGGTCATTCTGGCATTCCATGTCGTCGGTACGGTCATGGAACTGTTCAAGACAGCTTACGGATCGTGGACCTATCCCGAAGCCAGCGTGCTTCGCATCAGCGGTGTGCCGCTGTTCTCCGGCTTCATGTACGCCTGCGTCGGCAGCTACATTGCCCGCGTCTGGCGTATCTTCGACTTCCGCTTTGCGGACTACCCGCCGACGGCGTGGACATATGCGCTGGCAATCGGCGTCTACGTGAACTTCTTTGCGCACCACTGGCTGCCAGACGTCCGGATCGTTCTCTTTGCCGCGATGGCAGTGCTGTTCTGGCGGACGCAGGTCGTCTTCCGTGTCTGGCGCGAGGATCGCCGGATGCCGCTGTTGCTGGGATGGATTCTCGTCGCCATGTTCATATGGTTTGCCGAGAACATCGCCACCTTTTCACGCGCGTGGATCTACCCGGACCAGCGCGACGGCTGGACGCTCGTATCCCCCGCCAAGCTGGGAGCATGGTATCTGCTGATGTACATCTCGTTCGTGCTGGTCGCTGCCGTCCACCGCGTCAGATCACGTTGAAGCAATCCGTCCCTGATCGCTTGAGCGACGAGCAGACCGCATATGCTCCCGGGGCGCTGGCTCGCAAGCGCCAGTACTTGCGCGAGCCGACCATTGCCGGAACCACCACCTTGCGGAAGCCTGACAACTCAGGATGGCGCGACACCGCATCGAGCCAGTGAGTCTCGGCTTCAGCAGGGCTCAGCGCGGCGGCCAGCTGGATCGTCTGCGCCGGTGCATCCGCAGCCAGTGCCACAGCGGCGCCTGGCGGTGGCGCGCCTGGTGGCAAAGGACCTGACAAATTCAGCGCCAGCGTGATCGCCCCCTCCTCAGAGCGCAGCGGCGCGTTGGTGACGACCACCGTGGTCCTGCTCGCCTGCGTCAGGCCGAACAGGGCCTTGGCAAAGCTTCGGGGCAGGCGGATGCAACCGTGCGAGGCAGGATAGCCCGGCAGATAGCCCGCGTGAATCGCAATCCCGCGCCAGGTCAGCCGCTGCATGAAGGGCATCGGCGCGTTGCTGTAGATGTTTGAGCGGTGGTAAACCTTCTTCTGCAGGATCGGGAACACGCCAGCAGGCGTCGAATGCCCCTTGCGTCCTGTCGACACCGGCGACGATCCCCAATGTGCGCCGTCCTTGAACACGTGCATCCGCTGCGATGCCTTGCTGACGACGATCAGCACGCCCGATTGCAGCACGCCCTGCACCGGCGGCGGCAATTGCGGACGGCTTGCGGGTGGCAGGGGCTGCGGCGCGGCGACCGGGAAAGCGGCATCTTGCGCATCTGCCCGTGCTGGCCGAACCGACACCAGAAGTCCGGACCCGGCAAGACCAAGCAGCAGCACGACAATTCCAAGAAATCCCGCGGCGCGACTCATGGTTAACGCCTCTTAACTATGCTTATCCATGAATTAACCAATTGCCAGGAGTGCTCAACCGTCTATCGCGCAATCCTTCACGCGATTGGTCGCGCAACGCCCTTGCCGATCGCCCGCGCAGCCCTTAATCATCCGGTTAAGTCAAAGGAGCGGCCACCGGTGTTTTTCAACTTCGTCGACGAATTGCGCGCCGCTGGCATTCCGGCCAGCTTCAAGGAGCACCTCGTGCTGCTCGAAGCGCTGGAAAAGGACGTGATCGAGCAGACGCCCGAAGCGTTCTACTACCTCTCGCGCGCCACCTTCGTGAAGGACGAGGGCCTGCTCGACCGGTTCGACCAGGTGTTCAACAAGGTCTTCAAAGGCCTGCTGACCGACTATGGCCAGCGCCCGGTCGATATTCCGGAGGACTGGCTGAAAGCCATCGCCGAAAAGTTCCTTTCCGAAGAGGAGATGGAGAAGATCAAATCCCTCGGATCGTGGGAAGAGATCATGGAGACGCTCAAGAAGCGTCTGGAAGAGCAGGAAAAACGCCATCAGGGCGGAAACAAGTGGATCGGCACCGGCGGCACCAGCCCGTTCGGCAATTCCGGCTACAACCCCGAAGGCGTCCGCATCGGTGGCGAAAGCAAGCACAAGCGCGCGGTGAAGGTCTGGGAAAAGCGCGAATTTGCCAATCTCGACAACACCAAGGAACTGGGCACCCGCAACATCAAGATCGCCCTGCGCCGCCTCCGCCGCTTCGCCCGCGAGGGTGCGGCGGATGAGCTGGACCTTGAGGGCACGATCGAGGGCACCGCGCGCCAGGGCTGGCTCGACATCAAGATGCGTCCGGAAAAGCGCAATGCGGTCAAGCTCTTGCTGTTCCTCGATGTCGGTGGATCGATGGATCCGTTCATCAAGCTGGTCGAGGAACTGTTCAGCGCCGCCACGGCGGAATTCAAGAACATGGAGTTCTTCTACTTCCACAACTGCCTCTACGAAGGCGTTTGGAAGGACAACAAGCGCCGCTGGTCGGACCGCACGAAAACGTGGGACATCCTCCACAAGTTCGGCCACGATTACAAAGTGGTGTTCGTCGGCGATGCGGCGATGAGCCCCTACGAGATCAGCCACCCCGGCGGCAGCGTCGAGCATTTCAACGAAGAGGCGGGCGCGGTGTGGATGCACCGCGTGGCGCAGACTTATCCGGCCACCGTCTGGCTCAATCCCGTGCCGGAGAAGCAGTGGACCTATTCGCAGTCCACCAAGATGATCAAGGACCTGATCGGCGGCAGCATGTACCCGCTAACTCTTGAGGGACTCGACGGGGCCATGCGGGAACTCACCCGCAAGAAACACTGAACTCCCGGAGGCAGAGCATGGGCAAATCGATCCTTGTGACACGGACGGCGCAAGGGCGTCATGACCTCGTGCTCAACCGCCCCGACAAGTTCAACGCCCTGTCCGAGTCCCTGCTTGGCGAGCTGAAGTCGGAACTTGCCGACATCGCCGCAGACCCTGCCGCCCGCGTCGTGGTCATCTCCGGCGCGGGCAAGGCGTTCTGTGCAGGCCATGACCTTGCCGAGATGCAGGCGGACCGCAGCCTCGATACCTATCGCCGTCTCTTCGCCACCTGCACCGAGGTCATGGAGGCGATCGCCGCCCTGCCCGTGCCAGTCATCGCGCGCGTCCATGGCGTTGCCACCGCAGCAGGGTGCCAGCTCGTTGGCGCCTGCGATCTGGCAATAGCTTCCGAGACCGCCCGCTTTGCTGTCTCGGGCATCAACGTCGGCCTGTTCTGCTCGACTCCAGCCGTCGCGCTCAGCCGCAACGTGCCCACCAAGCGCGCCTTCGAAATGCTCGTCACCGGCAAGTTCATCGACGCCCGCACCGCGTCCGACTGGGGCCTGATCAACACCGTGGCCGCTCCAGAAGCCCTCGATACTGCCGTGGACGACTTCGCCAACACGATCATCGCCAAGAGCCCCGACGCGATCCGCCGCGGCAAGGCCCTGTTCCAGGCCCAGCGCGAACGCCCGCGCGCCGAAGCCTATGCGCTCGCCTGCGAAGTCATGGCGCGCAACATGATGGACGAGAACACCGACGAGGGCATCACTGCCTTTCTGGAGAAGCGTGCGCCCGTGTGGCGGTGAGAGGCAAGGGCAAACGACGTATTGCCGCGTCCTGTAGCCCCGCCCTAGCTCCGTCCCCTGACAACGTCAGGGAGATGCCCGAATGAACCGAAGACAAGCTTGTACAGGCCTGGTCCTGACCATTGCGACCCTTGCGGCACGCCCTGTCATGGCCGCTGAGGGCAAGCCTCCGCTGGTCCCTGCCGGCTTTGCGGTCCCGACGCTTGTCGAAGCCAGTGGTTTCAAGCTCGTCCCCCTCGGCCCTTCGCTCGTGAAGATCGACTTTGACGCCTACATGTCGTCGATCGAGCATCTGCAGAAGACCTTCACCCGCAACACCGCATGGCCGCATCCCGGCATCACCGATGCCGAGGCCATGGTCGACATGGAGACCGAGCAGGCCCGCTTCGCCCAGCGTAAATCCTTTGCCTACGCGGTCCTGACGCCAGATGGCACGCGCGAGCGCGGCTGCGTCTATGTCCAGCCGAGCCCTGTTGCAGGCTACGATGCCGTTGTCCGGATGTGGGTGACCAAGGCCGAGTACGATGCAGGCTTTGAAGCCGAGCTTTACGCGTGGGTCGTCAAGTGGCTGGAAAGAGATTGGCCCTTCGCAAAGGTAGCCTATCCCGGCCACGCCATTGGCTGGGAAGAATGGGACAAGCTGGCAGGCAAGGGGTAGGAAGCGAACGCGCGGCCAGTTGCAGTCTGTTTGGCATCAGTACAGCAGGAAGCGCCGCCGCTCTTCGATCCAGGCGGCCTCGTCGCGCCCCGCTAGCACATCCAGATCCCCAGCCACGCTGCCTGCATCGTCCACCCATTCGCGCAGTGCAGGCCCGCCGTTGATCACATCGATCGCCAGTTTGTCGAACACGTACTCGTAAGGAAAATCGCGCCAGATCGGGTAATCGGGATAGAGTCTGCGGATCGCCTTGAACGCCAGTGCCTGCAACCGCCACGGACGGAATGCTTGGTGATCGTAGAACGCCCCCTCGGCATGGATCATCAGTGCACTGCACAGGCTCTTGGCGTGCTTGTGGAAGGTCGGTTCGAACCAGCATTCGCGGATCGCGCAGCCTTCCAGCCACTGCGGCGCAAAATTGCGCATCTCTGCCAGCACCGCCTTGGCGTCCACGTCCGGCGCGCCGAACAGCACCTCAAGCGGACGCGTGGTGCCACGCCCTTCGGACAACGTCGCTCCTTCTATCATCACCGTGCCAGCGTAAGCGCGAGCCATGTTCAGGCTGGCGGCGTTGGGTGACGGGTTGATCCAGATCCGGCTCTCCGGCCAGCCGAACCCCGGCCCCTGCTCCGGCGTCCAGCCTTCCATGGTGATAACACGGTAGTCCACATCGAGCTTGAAGTGCTCCACGAACCACGCGCCCATCTCGCCCAGAGTCATGCCATGCCGCATCGGCATCGGCCCGGCGCCAACGAAGCTTTCCCACCCCGGCAGCAGCGTGGTGCCTTCGACCGGACGGCCTGCCGGATTGGGCCGGTCGAGCACCCAGACCGCCTTGCCGGTGCCGCTCGCTGCCTCGAGCAGGTAGAGCAGCGTGGTGACGAACGTATAGATGCGGCAGCCAAGGTCCTGCAGGTCAAACAGGAACACATCGGCACTGTCCATCATCCGCGCCGTCGGACGGCGGACTTCGCCGTAGAGGCTGAACACCGGGATGCCATAGATCGGATCGAGCTCGTCCGCCGTCTCGACCATGTTGTCCTGCTTGTCGCCCTTCAGCCCGTGCTGCGGGCCGAAAGCCGATGTCACGTTCAAGCCTGCGGCGATCAGCGCATCGAGCGAATGGACCAACCCTGCCGTCACCGAAGCGGGATGCGCAACCAGCGCCACACGCTTTCCTTCGAGCGGCTTCCTCAGGGCGGGGTCGGCGATGAGCCGGTCGATACCGAATTTCATGGGGCGCTCGGTGCCTCAAGCCGCCCTGCGAAGCAAGACGCGTGGTGGAAATCGGGCCGGTCCTCGCGGTGGGCAATGGCCCAGTACGACTTGCGCCCGCCGTCTTCCTCGATCACCGCCGTCAGTCCAATCGCAGCGGGGAGCGAGGGCAGCGCGGCGGAAGGCAATGACACGTCAAAGATCAGCACCGACTGCCCCTTGCGCGGTGTGCAGACAGGATCGCGGGGCATCGGCCGCTCCGCCATGCCTTCACGATAGCCGCTGAAATCGTAGGCGGCCCAACGTTGCGAAGGCGAGAAGTTGAATTCGGCATAGGCTTCACCATCATCGGGCTTCACGAACAGCTCGAAACACGTCGCCTGCCACAATCCGTCTGTCCGCCCCTTGCCTGCAAATGGCGGCACGACAAGCCGCTGCGCTCCCTCGACCCGCCAGCGCAGGGTCATCCATCGGGCGTCATGCGAGAGAACGCGCGATTCCACGGAGCTGACTTCCAGAGGCGGGTGCAAGGGATGGCTGGACAGGATCGGCATGGTCTGGAACTAACCGCTGGCGGGAGAGGAAAGCAATGATCGGAATGCGAACAATCATATCGCTGGCAGCAGCGGCCGCAGCCATGCTCGCCAGCGAGGCTTCGGCCAAGGAGTTCGGCATCGGCGGCGGCATAACGGTGACGCTTGGCAGTGACTGGACCGGCACCTCGATGCAGAACCTGGCGATGCGTATGCCGGGCATGAAGGACATGCTGGAGGAAGCCACCGAAAGCCGCCTGCGCGGCCCCGGCTCGGGCGTTCTCGTCTCCTACATGAAGTTCAAGACCGACAAGGCCACCAGCGACATCAAGATCGACGATGCTGCGAATGTCGCGAAGGCAGCACAGGCAACCTATGCGGCGCAGGCGACTGAGACCGAATTGCAACCGGTGGTGCGCATCATTGGGGAGACCGTCCGGGCGTACCTCACGCTTCATGCAAAACCCGGCACCCAGTTAAACGTCGCTGGCGGTTATCCGGGCGGATGCGTCACGACCGGCACGATCCGCCTTGGCGCAGCAATCCACAACGTTTCCATCGCATCCGAAAGTTGTGAAAGCGCAAGCCACAAGGAAGCTTTGGCCGCGATTTTCGAGGTCGGCGCCTAGCAGGCTGGCGAACTCGCCAAAGGCGGGGCCTTTGTTTGCCCACGTCATCGTGCTAGGCGCGCGCGATCATGACGCAGTACAGCTCCACACTCCTTCGCCTGCTCGACGAGCGCGGTTACATCCACCAGCTGACCGATGCCGAAGGGCTCGACAAGCTGGCGAGCGAGAGCGTTGTGCCGGGCTACATCGGCTTCGACGCCACGGCGCCATCGCTCCACGTCGGCAGCCTCGTGCAGATCATGATGCTGCGCCGCCTGCAGCAGGCCGGACACAAGCCGGTGGTCCTCATGGGCGGCGGGACGACGCGGATCGGCGATCCCACGGGCCGTGACGAAAGCCGCAAGATGCTGTCGGACCAGACGATCGAAGACAACATCGCCTCGATCTTCACGGTTTTCTCCAAGCTGCTTAAATTCGGCGACGGCCCGACCGACGCGGTCATGGTCAACAACCACGATTGGCTGGGCAAGCTCGGCTACATCGAGCTGCTGCAGGAAGTCGGCACGCACTTCACCGTCAACCGCATGCTCACCTTCGATTCGGTCAAGCTGCGGCTCGAGCGTGAGCAACCGATGACCTTCCTCGAATTCAACTACATGATCCTGCAAGGGTACGACTTCCGTCACCTCAACAAGGACATGGGCGTACGCCTGCAGATGGGCGGCTCGGACCAGTGGGGCAACATCGTCAACGGCATCGAACTGACCCGTCGCAAGGACGGCAGGGAAGTATTCGGCCTGACGACCCCGCTGCTCACCACCGCCGACGGCAAGAAGATGGGCAAGACCGCAGCGGGCGCGGTGTGGCTCAACGAGGACGCCCTGCCGGCGTGGGACTTCTGGCAGTACTGGCGCAATGCCGACGACCGCGATGTCGGCAAGTTCCTGCGCCTATTCACCGACCTGCCGCTCGATGAGATCGCAAGGCTCGAATCGCTCGAAGGCAGCGAGATCAATGCGGCCAAGGTCGTGCTGGCCAACGAAGTCACGCGCCTGGTGCGGGGCGAGGAAGCGGCCAGGGCCGCCGAAGCGACCGCAGCGGCGACTTTTGCCGGCGGGGGACTCGGGCAGGACCTCCCCGTTCTGGAGATAACCGAAGATAGCATCGCCATCATCGACGTGCTCGTCGGTCTCGGCTTCGCTGCCAGCAGGGGCGAGGCCAAGCGCCTGGTCGCCGGAGGTGGCGCGCGGGTCGACGGGGTATCCGTAACCGACGAAAGCCATCGTATTTCATTGTCTTCACAGGAAATTCGCATTTCCTCGGGCAAGAAGAAGCACGGTATCCTGCGCCGCAGCTGACGAGAGAAGAACCTGCCGGTTTAGCGATTCCTAACGGCAAAAGGCTGCCGGTTCCGGCAAGCCTTTGCCGGGGCTTTACCAATTGTTCGCCAATTCGGAGCTATATCCTTCGGCACAGTCACTTATGCGCCAGGAGGAACGATGCGCGGCGGAGCCCAGCTTTCAGTCACCGATCTGCGTCGATCCACCCGTCACCCGGTCAACCTCCCGGTGATCGGCGAGCATCGCGCGCGCGGCGACATCCTGCTGCAATTCGCCAATATCTCGACCACCGGCTTCATGGCCCATGGCGTGGGCGATCTCGGGCGCGGCGAGCGGGTGACGGTGCGCCTGCCGGTAGTCGGGCGAATCGAGGCATTCCTCGTGTGGAGCGATGGCGATCGCGCCGGTTTCCAGTTCGAACGCATCGTCCGTCTCGATGATTTCAACAAGATGATCCGTTCGCTGCAGCCCGGCCCGCGCTCGCGCAGCCAGGGCTGATCGGCGCTCGGGCGAGGTCTTCGCTGGGCGGACCACAATTTTTGCTTTCTTGGCAAGGTGGCGCTCGGCTGGCATTGCACGCCGCGTGACTGCTTCATCATCCGACACCGACACGGCCCCCGCGCCCACCTCGCCTCTCGCCATCCCCGACTACCGGCGCTTCTGGATCGCCCGGTTCTTCTCGGTCGTCGCGACCTCGGGAATGGTCGTCATCCTCGGCTACCAGCTCTACGACGTGGCACGCGGGCAGTACGGCATGTCGATTGCCGAAGCGGCGTTCCAGCTCGGATTGCTCGGCCTTGCCCAGTTCCTGCCGTTGTTCCTGCTGACCCCGGTGGCCGGCGTCGTTGCAGACCGGTTCGACCGGCGCAACGTCGCGGGCATTTCGATCTGCCTCGACATGGTTGTTGCTCTGACGCTGGCGATCTGCACGGCCAGGGGGATCACCTCGCTGCCACTGCTGTTCGGCCTCGCCGCGCTGCACGGCACCGCTCGCGTGTTCATCGGTCCTGCGCTCGCCTCTGTGGCGCCGAACATCGTTCCTGCAGAACTGATGCCCAAGGCTGTCGCGATCAACTCCATGGCATGGCAGACCGGCTCGGTCGGCGGTCCTGCAATCGCGGGCCTGCTCTTCTCCGGGCACCCCGCCCTGCCCTACTGGACCTCGACTGCCCTTCTCGCGCTGTCAGCCTTCTGCGTCTTCGGCATTCGCCGATTGCCACCGCCCGAGGGAAACCGAACCGCTCACCCCGTGCGCCAGATTCTCGAAGGCCTGAAGTTCGTATGGAACGACCGCTTCCTGCTCGGTTGCGTCACTCTCGATCTCTTCGCAGTGCTGCTTGGCGGGGCCACAGCGCTGCTGCCGGTGTTCGCGCGCGACATCCTGTTCATTGATGGCAAGCCGGTAGGCGCTGACGGTCTCGGCCTGATGCGCGCGATGCCGGGGCTAGGCGCAGCCCTCGTGGCCTTCGTGCTGGCACGGCGGCCGATTACGCAGAACGTCGGCAACAAGATGCTGCTTGGCGTCGCGGTCTATGGCCTGTTCACCATCGGTTTCGGGCTATCGACCAACTACCACCTCTCGCTGCTGATGCTGATGGGAATCGGCGCGGGCGACATGGTCTCGGTGTTCATCCGCAACACGCTGGTCCAGTTGCACACGCCCGATGACGTGCGCGGGCGTGTCTCTTCCATTTCGGGCCTTGCCATCTCCGCCTCCAACGAACTCGGCGAGATGCAGTCCGGCGTAGCTGCGGCACTGATCGGCGCGGTTGGCGCAGTGCTGTTCGGCGGCATCTCGGCTATAGTCATTACGGGCGCATGGTTCTTCCTATTCCCTGAATTGAAGAACGCACGAACCTTTGCAGCGCGATACAGATCGTCCTAGACAAGGTCCCAGACTCCAACCCTCCCTTCACTTCAAGGAGCAAGCGACATGAGAGCGGATTCCATCCTCGCCACTATCGGCAATACCCCGCATGTTCGCCTGTCCCGCCTGTTTCCCGACCACGAGGTATGGGTGAAGAACGAGCGCGCCAATCCGGGCGGCTCGATCAAGGACAGGATCGGCCTCGCCATGATCGAGGCTGCAGAGGCTGACGGCAGCCTCAAGCCAGGCGGCACGATCATCGAACCGACCTCCGGCAACACCGGTATCGGCCTCGCCATGGCGGCTGCGGTCAAGGGCTACAAGCTCGTCCTCGTCATGCCCGAATCGATGTCGCTCGAACGGCGCCGCCTGATGCTGGCCTATGGCGCGACGTTTGACCTCACCCCGCGCGAAAAGGGCATGAAGGGCGCTATCGAACGCGCCAAGGAACTGGTCGAGACGACTGAAGGCGCGTGGATGCCCCAGCAGTTCGACAATCCCGCCAACGTCGCCGTCCACGTCCGCACCACCGCGCAGGAAATCCTCAAGGACTTCGCAAGCGAGCCGATCGACGTGCTCATCACCGGCGTCGGCACCGGCGGCCACCTGACGGGCTGTGCCGAGGAACTCAAGAAGCACTGGCCCTCGCTCAAGGCCTATGCGGTTGAACCCACGCTTTCACCGGTCATCTCGGGCGGACAGCCTGCCCCGCACCCGATCCAGGGCATCGGTGCCGGGTTCATCCCGGGCAACCTCCACACCAAGTCCATCGATGGCGCGATCACCGTTGATCCCGCCGACGCCAAGGAAATGGCGCGGCAGTGCGCGGCCAAGGAAGGCATTCTCGTCGGCATTTCTTCGGGCGCGACGCTGGCGGCCATTGCCCAGAAACTGCAGAGCCTGCCAACGGGCAGCCGCGTCCTCGGATTCAACTACGACACCGGCGAACGCTATCTCTCCGTGCCGGACTTCCTGCCGGAGTAAGGTCGATGGCGGTCGAGCAGGTCGATTACGCCGACGGCGACGTGGCCCTCACCGGCTTCCTGGTGAAGCCCGAGGGCCCGCCCCGCGCCGTCGTGCTCATCCTGCCGACCATCGCCAATTGCAACACGCCGATGATCCGCCGCGCCCATATGCTGGCGCAGGCGGGTTGTCTGGCGATGGTTGCTGACTTCTACGGCGTGCAAGTCCGCGATTTCGACCACGCGCGCGAACTCGCAGGTCCATTGCGGGAAAGCGCGGAAGGCTACCGCCAGCGCCTGCGCGCGGGGCTTGCCGCGCTGACGGGGTTGCCGGAGGCGCAAGGCCTGCCGGTCGCCGCCATCGGGTATTGCATGGGCGGACAAGCCGCACTCGAACTGGCGCGCGATGGCGCTGACCTCGTGCTGGCGGCCAGCTTCCACGGCCTGCTCGACACGCAGGCTCCTGCTGCTCCCGGAGCGATCAAGGCCCGCATCCTCGTCTGCCACGGTGACGCAGACCCGATGGTCCCCCGCTCGCAAGTCATGGCCTTCTGGGAAGAAATGGACGCTGCAGGCGCCAACTGGCACTTCCACAGCTACAGCGGCGTCCGCCACGGCTTCACCGACCCCGGCAGCGACGCGCGCGGCATGGCTGCCATAGGCTACGATGCCAGCGCAGACCGCCAGAGTTGGGCCGCGCTCATGGAAATGCTCGACGAAGTGCTCGCTGCTTGAGCTTTATCATCCTCATCGCAATTTCGAGCGTGCAGGGTCTGGTCGTCTTTGGGTCTGCCTACGCCATGTGGCGTTGGCGAAACTTCAGCAACGGATGGATCAAGGCACCGTTGATGCTCGTGTCATGGCTGGCTTGGAGCATCCTGACAATCGCAGGCTACGCAGCCCTTGGCGGTGATGGTGGGCTTATGGACGGCTTCGGGCTCGTCCTCATCCTCTGCATCACCGCCTTGCTTGGAAGTCTGCTTTTCCTTCTCGGCTGGCTGCTGGCCTGAAAGATCAGGCGATGGCCAGCTGTTCCGGCGTCAGCGCCATGATCGTCTCGCAGCCCGCCTCGACCTGACGGCGCAGGGCGCCTGCTTCGGTGGTATAGCGGGTGGCCCAGTGGCGGGCGCAGGCGAGCTTGGCTTCGTAGAAGGCCTTGTCGTCAGCACCGTCCGCAATGGCAGCCGCGGCGACCTTGGCCATGCGCAGCCACATCAGGCCAAGCGAAACGATCCCGGTCAGCGTCATGTAGGCATAGGCGCCCGCGCCCAGGTTGTTGGGGTTGGCCATGGCGTTCTGCATGAACCACATTGTCGCAGCCTTCATTTCGCCAGCCGTCTTGCCGAGACGCTCCGCCACAAGCTTGACGGTCTCGTCAGAAGTTGCCTCGGCGCATTCGGCGTCAATCAGCGCAAACAGCGCCTGCACCGCGCGCCCACCATTCAGGGCAAGCTTGCGCCCGGCGAGGTCCATCGCCTGCACGCCGTTGGTGCCTTCATAGATCATCGCGATGCGGGCATCGCGGACGAACTGCTCCATGCCGTTCTCGGCAATGTAGCCGTGGCCGCCCCAGATCTGCTGCATGTCGGTGGCAACCTTGTAGCCCATGTCGGTGCCGTAGCCCTTGATCACGGGCGTCAGCAGGCTGATCAGGTCGTCCGCCATTTCGCGCTCTTCCGCGGTTGCCGCCTTGTGCGAAAGATCGACCTGCAGCGCACCCCATAGACACAGCGCGCGCATGCCTTCGATAAAGGTCTTGGCGTCCATCAGCATCCGGCGCACGTCGGGGTGGACGATGATCGGGTCAGCCTTTGCCTGCGGATCGGCAGGCCCGGTCAGCGCGCGGCCCTGACGGCGGTCGAGCGCATAGGCAAGGCCGTTCTGATAGGCAACTTCGGCCTGGGCGAGGCCCTGCATGCCCACGCCAAGGCGTGCCGCGTTCATCATGATGAACATCGCGGCAAGGCCCTTGTTCTCCTCGCCGACAAGCCAGCCCTTCGCGCCATCGTAGTTCATCACGCAGGTGGCGTTGCCGTGGATGCCCATCTTCTCCTCGATGGAGCCGACGCTGACGCCGTTCTTCTCGCCCAGCGAACCATCGGCATTGACGATGAACTTGGGCACGATGAACAGCGAGATGCCCTTGCTCGATTCCGGCGCGCCCGGCGTCTTGGCGAGGACGAGATGGATGATGTTCTCCGTCAGGTCATGGTCACCCGCCGAAATGAAGATCTTGGTTCCGGTGATCGCATAGGAACCATCGGCCTGCGGCTCGGCCCGCGTGCGGATCATGCCGAGGTCGGTGCCGCAGTGCGGCTCGGTCAGGTTCATCGTGCCGAGCCATTCGCCGCTGACCATCTTGGGCAGGTACTTCGCCTGCTGCTCGGGCGAGCCCTTGGCACGGATTGCCGAGATCGCGCCGTTGGCAAGGCCCGGATACATCGCGAATGCCTGGTTGGCCGTGGCGAGGTACTTCTCCATGATGAAGCCCATCACGTGCGGCAGGCCCTGCCCGCCGAACTCCTCGGGCGCCGAAAGCGTGCCCCAGCCACCTTCGACATACTGGCGGTAGGCGTCCTTGAAGCCGGTCGGCGTGGTAACGCTGCCGTCGGGATGACGCATGCAGCCTTCCTTGTCACCCGACTGGTTCAGCGGAGCGATCACTTCTGAAACGAAGCGTCCGGCTTCCGCGATGATCGCGTCGGTCATGTCGGACGTGGCGTTCTCGAAGCCCGGCAAATTGCCGTAGCTTTCCAGACGGATCAGTTCGTTGACGACGAAGCGGGTATCGCGGGTGGGCGCGTTGTAGATCGGCATGTGGTCCTGTCCCTTTTTAGGCGTCCGGCCTTCAGGCTGTTGGATCGCGGCCTTCGGACCGCTCCTTGGCGATGACGAGATCGACGAAGCTGGTCAGCTCATCGATGGTCGCGGCAATGTCTGCCTGCTGGCGGCGCAGGTTCTCGATCCGCTCACGACACTTGGCGATGGTGACGCGGCGCTGTTCCGCGCGGCCGTCGCCCATGTCGTAAAGGTCGATCATGTCGCGTATTTCGGCGAGGCTGAACCCGACGTTCTTGGCGCGCATGATCCAGGCAAGACGTGCGCGGTCGCGCTTGGAGTAGATGCGCGAGAGCCCGACACGTTCTGGCGCGATCAGGCCTTCATCCTCGTAGAAGCGCAGGGCACGGGCAGTCACCCCGAACTCGTTCGAGAGATCGGAGATAGTGAACTGGTCCCGCTTCAGCGCGTCAGGCTGATCGAGGTGACCGGTGTGGTCGATCGGAGCGTGAGTCGCTGCGGCAGCTTGCTGTGACATGCTGCTTTGCTAACTAACCTTTACGTAAGCGTCAATCAGCGATGCGTTCCAGCGTTCCATCTGGAGTAACGCGACGATAGAAGCACGAGGGCGCCATCGTATGGCATGCAGGACCTGCCGCCTCGACCCGCAGTTCAAGCGCATCCTGGTCGCAATCCACGCGAATCTCGATCACGCGGAGCACGTGGCCGGAGGTCTCGCCCTTCATCCACTGCGCCTTGCGCGAGCGGGAGTAGAAGTGGGCGAATCCGGTCTCCAGCGTCTTGTCGAGAGCCTCGCGATTGACGTGCGCGAGCATCAGGAGCGCGCCTGATACGTGATCGACCGCGACGGCGGTGAGCAAGCCGTTGGAGTCGAATTTCGGCATGAATTCAGCACCCTGCTCACGCAAGGCAGTATCGTCAGAGCTGGACAAGATGGTTTGCGCCTTTCCACTCCGCCCGATCGTGGCGGATTTGTTGCAGGATAACCACACAAGGTCTCAAAATCCACCCGCGCAGAACAATCTGCTTCCGTCCCCGGCATGAATGGGTGATGAAGCGTCAGCGGCTTGAGGGAGCCGCGAACTGAACGGCCAGCTTCCAAGAAGCGGCAGTGCATGACGCGCCAATGTTCAGGGACACACGATGAGGGGCCGGTCGGCTGCCTCGCTGCAGGCCCAAAGGGGCCGCGCGAAGCGCCTTCCGGAAGGTGAGGGAAAAGGCGGGACGGTCAGGGGGCCGTCACTATCGCGAAACACGCGAACGCCCGCAGAAATTCGTCACGATGGCGCCCGGGACCTTGCGGTTCCGGGCGTTTCGTTTGTGGTCTTGCCACGCAATTCAATCCTGCAATTCGACTCGTTCCCGCAAGGCATCCAGCGCTTCATCCAGAACCCGGGCGAAACACGCGATGCGCACCTGCGCCACGCCCGCCTTGCGCAGAGCGATGATGCACGCGTCGGTCGTGGCGCCGCTGGTCATGACGTCGTCAACCAGCAGGACATTGCAGCCCTTCAGTAAAACACCTCGCCCCGGATGCGGCGCAATCGCGCCCCGCAGAACCCTGGCGCGGGTGGAGCGATTCAGGCCTCCAAGCGAGGGCGTCGGCCGGGTGCGGACGAGGCCATCGACGACGAGACGCTGGTCGGTGAGCCGCGCCACTTCGCGGGCGAGCAAGGCCGACTGGTTGAAGCCGCGGCGCATCAGCCGCCAGCGATGCAGCGGCACGGGCACTATCAGCCAGTTTCCCTCGAGCGTCGGCAAGCGCTGCGCGATCATCCGCGCCATCATCGGGACAAGACCGATGCGCCGGCCATGCTTGAGCGAAAGGACGAGTGCCCGGGACGGGTCGTTGTAGAGCGTGGCGGCGGCGATTCCGGCATGGCGGGGCGGCTCGGCCATGCAGGGCGCGCAGACCAGCTCGGCCTCGTGGCCGTGATCTTCCCCCAACGGCCGCTGGCACAGCGAGCAGCAAGTGCCCGACGGCACCGCAAGGCCATCCCAGCACGTATGGCACAGGCCACCATGCGATGCGACGGGCCCGCCGCAGAGCGGGCAGCGCGGTGGAAAGACGAAGTCCACGACGGGCGTCAGGGCGGCAGAAATCCTCACGCGACGATCCTCGCACGATTGCCCCCCTTGGCAAGACGCCCGGACATGGGCAGTGCCCGGAAATGGCCAGCACTCCCCCCGTTATTTTCGCTCCGGAACGGCGCGATGCCCTTCGCCGCCGGATGGCACGCCTCCAGAGCCAGCCAGACGCGCCGCGTTACCTGATCGATGACATGGCCGACGATGTGCTCGACCGGCTTTCCTTCCTCCGTCACGAACCGAGTCGCGTGCTGGTCGTGGGGGATTGGACCGGAGCCGTTGCGCGGAGCCTGCGGGGCAGTGGCGCGTCGGTCGATGAACGCGATCCGGCGCTTGGGGCGGCTCCGCTGAACGAGGAAGCGCCCTATCCCGACGGCGGCTTCGACTTCATCGCGACCCTCGGCACGCTGGACACCATCAACGACCTGCCCGGCGCGCTGGTGCACCTGCGCCGCGCGCTGGCCGATGGCGGGTTGATGATCGCCAGCTTCATTGGCGCAGGATCGCTTCCAACATTACGGGCGATCATGCTGGAAGCCGATGGCGAGCGCCCTTCCCCGCGCGTGCATCCGATGGTCGACGTGCGCGCGGGCGGGCAATTGCTCCAGCGCGCGGGCTTTGCCGATCCGGTGATCGACAGCCACCACATCGACGTGCGCTTCCGTTCGCTCGAAGGAATGATCGCGGACTTGCGCGCTCAGGGGTTAGGCAACTGCCTTGCCCGGCCGGGTACGCCGCTGGGCAAGGCCGCGCTCGCCCGCGCCAGGGAAGCCTTCGCCGCGCGGGCGAAAGCCGATGGCAAGGTAACCGAGCGGTTCGAGATTCTGACGCTCAGCGGCTGGGCGAAAGCCCTGCGGCCGCCCAAGTTCTGATCTGGCCAGACAGGCCATATTGGAGTGTTTCCCCGGGGAAACACTCCAAATAGGTTAGCTGACAGATCTTGACTTGCCAGCAGGCGCCCCCGCGCAGGCGGGGGCCTCAGGCGGTTTGCTGTGAGGTTCCGTAGCAACGCCGAGGTCCCCGCCTTCGCGGGGACGCCGGTGTGTTGCGGTCCGATTTGTGGTTACGCCAGCGCCGCCTGTGCCGCTGCCAGCCTTGCGATCGGCACGCGGTAGGGGCTGGCGGAGACGTAATCGAGGCCGGTCTTCTCGCAGAACGCGATCGAGGCCGGATCGCCGCCGTGTTCGCCGCAGATGCCCAGCTTGAGGTCGGGCCGCGTCTTGCGGCCACGCTCTGCCGCCAGTTCGACCAGCTGGCCGACGCCCTCGATATCGAGGCTGACGAACGGATCGCGCGGGTAGATGCCCTGATCGACGTAAGGGTTGAGGAAGCGCGCAGCGTCGTCGCGGCTCACGCCGAGCGTCGTCTGGGTCAAGTCATTGGTACCAAACGAGAAAAACTTCGCTTCCTCGGCAATCTCACCCGCCATCAGCGCAGCGCGCGGCAGTTCGATCATGGTGCCGACCATGTATTCGAGCGTCCGCCCCTTCTCGGCGAAGACTTCAAGCGCCACGCGGTCGACCAGCGCGCGCAGGATCTCAAGTTCCTTTCGCGTGGCGACGAGCGGGATCATCACTTCGGGAATCGGCGCATCGCCGCTCTTGTCGGCAACGTCGCAGGCCGCTTCGAAGATGGCGCGGGCCTGCATCTCGTAGATTTCCGGGAAAGTGATGCCGAGGCGGCAGCCGCGGTGGCCAAGCATCGGGTTGAATTCGTGGAGTTCCCCGGCGCGGCGCTTGAGGTGCTCGACGCCAAGCCCGGTGGCTTCGGCAAGTTCGGCGAACTCGGCATCGGCGTGGGGCAGGAATTCGTGCAGCGGCGGATCGAGCAGGCGGATCGTAACGGGCAGGCCCGCCATGACCTCGAAGATCGACTGGAAGTCGCTGCGCTGTTCGGGGAGCAGCTTGGCAAGGGCAGCGCGGCGGCCCTTCTCGTCTTCGGCGAGGATCATCTGGCGCACCGCGCTGATGCGGCCCGCTTCGAAGAACATGTGCTCGGTGCGGCACAGACCGATGCCTTCGGCGCCGAACTGGCGCGCGACCTGGCAATCGAGCGGGGTTTCGGCGTTGGTGCGCACCTTCATGCGGCGGTGCTTGTCCGCCCAGACCATGAGCGTGCCGAAATCACCGACGAGTTCAGGCTCCACGGTGGGGACGAGACCCGCCATGACATCGCCATTCGAGCCATCGAGGGTGATGACATCGCCCTCCTTGATCTCGCGATTGCCGATCTTTGCAGTGCGGCTGGCCATGTCGATCGAGACACCCGAAGCGCCCGAGACGCAAGGGCGGCCCATGCCGCGTGCGACCACGGCGGCGTGGCTGGTCATGCCGCCACGTGCGGTCAGGATGCCCTTGGCGGCGTGCATGCCGTGGATGTCCTCTGGCGAGGTTTCCACGCGGACGAGGATTACCGCGTCGCCACGCTCGGCGCGCGCCTGCGCGGTATCGGCATCGAACACCACCGCGCCCGAAGCCGCGCCGGGCGATGCCGGAAGACCCTTGGTCAGCACATCGCGCACCGCCTTGGGATCGAGCGTGGGGTGGAGCAGCTGATCGAGGGCCATCGGATCGATGCGCTTGATTGCGGTGGCTTCGTCGATCAGGCCTTCGCCGACCATGTCGACCGCCATCTTGAGCGCGGCCTTGGCGGTGCGCTTGCCCGAGCGGGTCTGCAGCATCCAAAGCTTGCCCTGCTCGACGGTGAACTCGATGTCCTGCATGTCCTTGTAGTGCTTTTCGAGCAACTCGAACACGGCGGCGAGTTCGGCGTATGCCTCGGGCATCGCCTCTTCCATCGACAGCGGCTTGGCGCCTGCGCGTTCACGCGCGGCGAGCGTCAGGTACTGCGGGGTGCGGATGCCGGCGACGACGTCCTCGCCCTGGGCGTTGACCAGCCATTCGCCGTAATAGGCCTTCTCGCCCGTGGCTGGATCGCGGGTGAAGGCGACGCCGGTGGCCGAGGTTTCGCCCATGTTGCCGAAGACCATGGCCTGCACGTTGACGGCGGTGCCCCAATCGTGCGGGATGTCGTTCAGGCGGCGATAGACCTTGGCGCGGTCGGACTCCCAGCTATCGAACACGGCGCCGATGGCACCCCAAAGCTGTTCGTGGACGTCCTGCGGGAACGGGCGGCCGAGCTGTTCGGCAACGATCGCCTTGTATTCGCCGACGAGCGCCTGCCAGTGCTCTGCGCCCAGCTCGACATCGTTGAAGAAGCCGTTGTCTTCCTTGACGATTTCCAGTGCATCCTCAAACCGGTGATGGTCGAGGCCGAGCACCACGTCGGAATACATCTGGATGAAGCGGCGGTAGCTGTCCCACGCAAAGCGGGCGTCGCCCGAACCTGCGGCAAGGCCCTGCACGGTTTCATCGTTGAGGCCGAGGTTGAGGACGGTGTCCATCATGCCCGGCATCGAGACGCGCGCGCCCGAGCGGACCGAGACGAGCAGCGGGTTCGTGGCATCGCCGAAGGTGCGGCCGGTGGCCTTCTCGATATGCGCAACGCCATTGGCGACGCCTGCACGCAGGGCATCGTCGAAGGTCTTGCCGCTGGCGTTGTAGGCCGTGCAGACTTCGGTACTGATGGTGAAGCCCGGAGGCACCGGCAGGCCGATCCCGGCCATTTCCGCAAGGTTCGAACCCTTGCCGCCGACGATGGTCTTGTCCTTGGCGCGCGCATCCGAAGACACTGCGCCGCCGCCGAAGTGGAATACGTATGCGCTCATGCCGCCAACGATGCTCCCTGCGTAACCTTGGTTCTTGCCGGACGGGGCCGGATTCGGCTCGCCCTTTAGCCTTCTATGCGCGAAAAGTCCGCAACTTTGTGCACTGCAGCACGGAAACGGTCAAGCAAGGCAAGACGACTTGAACGTTTGTTAGCGTCCGCATCATTGACGGTTACCTGATCGAAGAATGCGTCGATGGGGGCGCGTAACGAAGCAAGCACCCGCATTGCGTAATCGAAGTCTTCGCTTTCGACTGCGCCACGAGCCGCAGGCTCGGCGTAATCCAACGCATCGACCAGCGCCTGTTCGGCGGGCTCGCGGGTGTAGTCCGCATCGACGGCCGCGTATTCTTCCTTCTTGAGGATGTTTGCGGCGCGCTTGTAGCCCGCGTGCAGGTTGGTGCCGTCCTCGGTGCCGACGAAAGCCTGCAGCGCGTGAACGCGGGCGAGGAGACGGACGAGATCGTCCTCGCCGCCGAGGGCGAACACGGCGTCGATCAGGTCATGGCGGACGCCTGCTTCGCGTTGCTGGACTTTGAGGCGGTCGGCGAGGAAGTGCCGCACATGCTCAAGGCCGCCTGCAACAGCCAACCAGTTGTGTCCGCCAATGCCCGCCCAACCTCGGTAAAGGCCCTCGATTGACCAACGAAGGCCGTGTTGGATTTGCAGGGATAGGATTCCCAGAGCGGCACGTCGCAACGCGAACGGGTCCTTAGACCCGGTGGGAAGCTCGCCGACTGCAAAAAACGAAAACAATGTATCCAGCTTGTCAGCCAGCGCCACGGCCACCGTCACTGGCGCAGTCGGCACGTCATCGCCCTGCCCGACCGGCTTGTAGTGATCACGGATGGCGTCTGCCACGGCGTCGGACAGACCTTCTGCGCGGGCGTAGTAGCCGCCCATCAGGCCCTGGAGTTCGGGGAATTCGCCGACCATCTCGGTGACGAGATCGGCCTTGCACAGGCGGGCGGCGAGTTCGGCCTGGTCTGCCAACTCTTCCTTCGTCGCCCCCGCGGAGGCGGGGGTCCACTCTGGCGAAGTGTTGGCGGCTGGATTCCCGCCTTCGCGGGAATGACGAAGGTTTTGGTTGGCGAGTTCGGGCGTGACGATGCCTTCTTCCACCAGCCAGCGGGCCAGCTTGGCGACGCGTTCGACCTTGTCGGCCACCGTCCCGAGCTTTTCGTGGAAGGTGATGCGGCTGAGCTTCTGCGCCTGCTGCGCCAGCGGCTTCTTCTTGTCCTGCTCCCAGAAGAAGCGGGCGTCTGACAGGCGTGCGGCGAGGACCTTGCGGTTGCCATCGACGATGGCGGCGCCGCCGTCCTTTGCCTCGATATTGGCGGTGCAGACGAAGGCGTTGGCGAGCTTGCCTGCGATGTCACGGCAGATGAAGTACTTCTGGTTGACACGCGCGGTCAGCTGGATGACTTCGGGCGGCACGTCGAGGAACGCCTCGTCGAAGCGGCCGAGCAACGGGACCGGCCATTCGGTGAGGCCGGCGTTCTCGATCACCAGACCTTCGTCCTCGACCAGCACGAGGCCCGCAGCTTCCGCCGCAGCCTTGGCCTTTTCGCGCACCATCGCCTCGCGTTCGACATGGTCGACGATCACGTGGCAGGCGCGGAGCTTCTCGGCGTAGTCGTTCGCACTGCCGATGGTGATCTCGCCGTCGTGGTGGAATCGGTGGCCGCGCGTGGCGTAGCCGGACTTCACGCCGCCGATTTCGCATTCCACCAGATCTTCGCCGAGAATGGCGACGATGCCGGAGAGCGGGCGGACCCAGCGCAGGGATTCGGTGGAGAGCGAGGCTGCGCCCCAGCGCTGGCTCTTGGGCCATGGGAAGGCGCGGATGATCGCGGGGATGGCTTCGGCGAGCACGTCCCTGGTGGCGCGGCCGGGCTTTTCGGTGACGGCGAACCAGACGCCATCGCGTTCGGTCAGCTGATCTTTCGACAGGCCGGTCTTGCGCAGGAAGCCTTCGAGGGCCTGTTCGGGCGCGGAAGTCTTGGGGCCCTTGGTTTCCTCGGACACGGCCTCGGTCGCCAGCGGCAGATTGCGGGCGATCAGGGCGAGACGGCGCGGGGTGGACCAGACGGTGATTTCGCCCGCCTTGAGGCCAGCGGCGTCCAACTGCTTGCGGAACAGCTTTTCGAGATCGGCGCGGGCGCCTGCCTGCATGCGGGCCGGGATTTCCTCGCTGCGCAGTTCGAGAAGGAAATCGGTCACTTGCTCCACTCCGGGTACTTGGCCGCCCACTGATCGGCGTTCTTTTCCATGTAGGCCTCGCACGAACCGCGGGCGAGATCGCGGACGCGGCCCATGTAGCTGGCGCGTTCCTGTACCGAGATCACGCCGCGCGCCTGCAACAGGTTGAACAGGTGGCTGGCCTCGATCGCCTGCTCGTAGGCGGCGATGGGCACGCCCGCCTCAAGGCTGCGGACGCATTCGGCTTCGGCGCGGCGGAAGCCTTCGAACAGGCTGTCGGTATCGGCGACTTCGAAGTTCCACTTCGACATCTGCTTCTCGTTCTCGAGAAACACCTCGCCGTAGGTCACGCCGTGGTTATTGAAAGCCAGGTCATAGACGTTGTCGACGCCCTGGATGTACATGGCGAGGCGTTCGAGGCCGTAGGTCAGCTCGCCCGCGACGGGCTTGCAATCGAAGCCGCCCATCTGCTGGAAGTAGGTGAACTGGGTGACTTCCATGCCATCGCACCAGACTTCCCAACCGAGGCCCCATGCACCGAGCGTGGGGGATTCCCAGTCGTCTTCCACGAAGCGGATGTCGTGGACCAGCGGGTCGATGCCGATCTCGACCAGCGACTGCAGATACAGCTCCTGCAGGTTCTCAGGGCTCGGCTTCAGGATCACCTGATACTGGTAGTAGTGCTGCAGGCGATTGGGGTTTTCGCCATAGCGGCCGTCGGTCGGGCGGCGGCAGGGCTGCACGAAAGCCGCGTTCCACGGTTCTGGCCCAAGCGCGCGCAGGGTGGTGGCGGTGTGGAAGGTCCCTGCCCCCATGCGCATGTCATAGGGCTGGAGGATCAGGCAGCCCTGTTCGCTCCAAAAGCTGTGGAGGCGCAGGATCATGTCCTGCAGGCTGAGCGGCTTGAGTTTGGTGTCGGCCATGGTCGCGCGGCTTTGGCCGATGAGGGCCGCCAAATCAACCGGGAAGCGGCGCTTTTACATCCATGTCAGGTTATCTTGACATAGTCAGCGAATCGCGACATATTGTCAGCATAACCTGACATATGGACAGGTCAGCATGACATGAACAACCGATTGAGAGTTTTGCGCGCGGAGCGGCAGTGGAGCCAGGCCGACCTTGCCCTCAAGCTCGACGTGTCCCGCCAGGCGGTGAACGCGATCGAGACGGGCAAGCACGACCCTTCGCTCCCCCTCGCCTTCCGCATCGCGCGCCTGTTCCAGCTTCGTATCGAGGAGATCTTCGATGATGGTTTCCAACATGACTGACGAGAATGCCCAAACCGAAGCCGCCCCGATGAGCGGCGCAAATCTGGCCATGCGCTTTGGCATCGCCACTGTGGGTGCCGTCTTTTTCTCGGGCGCGCTGGCCGGATTGACCGAGGCTCTTTCGCGCGAAGAACAGATCAAGCCGGTAGGCTATGTGATCATCGCGGTGTTTGCCGCCCTGACGCTCGGCTCGGTGTGGTTCGCTTGGGCCAGCGGCCGGCGCTATTATCGCGAGAACGGTCCGTTCACGCCGCGCGGCAAGCGCGCTACCGTGAGCGCAGCCGTGGCTTGCGTCATTGGCATGGCGGTTGGTGCCGGATTGAGCCTTTCAGGCGATGCGCCTTCGCAGCCCTTCGACTTCATGGAAGGTCCGCTGCCAGCAGGGATTGCCGCCGGGCTGATTGCTTTGATCGTCCTTGTCCTCGCGCCAATCACGTGGTTCTGGCACCGCAATATCGACGAGCACGAGGAGCAGTCCTACCGCACCGGTGCGCTGGTGGCGCTCTACTTCTACAGCGCGGCGGCGCCGATCTGGTGGCTGGGCGAGCGTGGCGGGTTCCTGCCGCCCGCCGATGGCACGGCGCTCTACTTCGCCACGATGGGCGTTTGGGCGGTGGTCTGGTTCCGCCAGCGCTATCTCTGACGCCTTTTCGCATCCCTTCATTCCCCTGCAACCTGTTTCCGGGCAAAAGGAGCCTGATCATGACACGCGCATATCGCACCCTCACCGCCGCCATTGCGCTGGCCGCCTTTGCCTTTACCGGCTCGGCTCATGCCGAAGCTCCTGCTGCAAAGACTGCAGCTGCGGCGCCTGCACCAAAGCAATTGAAGCCTGCGCTGTGGAAAGTCGCCGATGCTGACACTACGATCTACCTGTTCGGCACGATCCATGCGCTGCCCAAGGGCTTGGTCTGGCTCGATGGGCCGGTGGGCAAGGCGCTCGACAGTTCGGGCGAGTTGATCACCGAGATTCCCGAAGTTCCTGCGGCTGAGCAGCAGAAAACGGTCCTGGCGCTGGGCCTGCTGAATGGCGAGACGCTGCGTTCAATGATGCCGGATGCCGATCGCGTGGCCTATGAAGCGCTGCTGGCGAAGCTCAAAATTCCGGTAGAGGCGTTCGATCGGCTGGAGCCGTGGCTCGCCGGGATCACGCTGGGTGTGATGCCTTACGCCATGGCCGGATATGGCGCGGACAGTGGCGTAGAAGCCGTGCTGCGCAAGGCCGCGATTGCCAAGGGAAAGAAGCTGGGCGCGCTCGAGACGGTCGATTACCAGCTTGGCCTGTTCGACCAGCTGCCGCGTGAGGCGCAGTTGAAGTTCCTTGGGGAAGCCGTGCGCGATTTCGACAAGAGCTTTGCGATCATCGGCACGATGACCGACGAATGGGGTTCGGGCGATCCCGAAGGCCTTGGCAAGCTGATCAACGAGAACATGGACGATCCGGAACTGGCCGAGACGCTGCTCTACCAGCGCAATCGCAACTGGGCTTCGTGGATCGCCAAGCGGCTGGACCAGCCGGGTACGGTGTTCATCGCGGTCGGTGCTGGCCATCTGGCCGGGGCGCAGAGCGTGCAGGACTTGCTCAAGGCGCAAGGCTTCGCCTCCACTCGCGTGCAATGACGCAGTTCTCCCGCTTCCTCCCGCGCCTGTTGTGGGCCATCGTTCCGGCGCTGCTGCTGGGCATGGCCATGGCGTGGATGGAGCGCGGGAAGCCTGCGCCCGAGCCGGACACGCGCGTCGCGCTCTGGCAGATCGAAGACAAGACCGGGGCGGTACGCGGCTATCTGTTCGGCACCGTCCACGCCCTGCCGCCGCAAGTAAAGTGGCTGCGGCCTGCGGTGGGCGATGCACTGGCGCGGTCGGACCGGCTGGTGCTCGAGATTGCCGAGCAGCTGGATCAGAAGACGGCGGGCGATGCGCTGGCGGAACTGGCCGGAACCGAAGGCCTGCCCCCGCCCTCGCAGCGCCTTGCGCCTGCGTATCGGACCAAGTTGGCCGAGGTCTATCGCAAGCTTGGCATTTCCGATGCGGACTTTGCCGATACCGAAAGCTGGGCGGTAGCGCTGCAGCTTGCCGCCATTGCGGGGCAGAAGGCCGGGGCAGATCCTGACAGTGGCGCAGAGCCTGCCTTGCGCAAGCTGGCGGCGGGCAAGCCGGTTGCTGGGTTCGAGACGATCCACAGCCAGTTCGGCGTGTTCGACGCCCTGCCCCCGCGCCAGCAGCAGGTGCTGCTGCAGGAAGTGACGGTGGAGGCTGCAAGCGAAAAGGACGAGGAAGCCGACATGGTCTCGCTATGGCTGCGCGGCGATGATCTTGGCATTGCGCGCGAGGCGAATGAGGGATTCCTTGCCGACGCAGGTTTGCATCAGGCGCTGCTGACCGACCGCAATCGCAATTGGGCGGACCAGCTGGATGCGATGCTGAAGGCGGGCGCAAAGCCCTTCGTCGCCGTGGGCGCGGCGCATCTGGCAGGCTCGGACAGCCTGCAACGCCTGATGATGGCGCGCGGGTGGACGATCAAGCGGGTGCCTTGAAGAAACGTCATTCCTCCCTGTTTTTGCGCAGCACAAACGGGGAGGTGACAGGCGCAGGCTGACGTTGGGACTTTTCCCCTCCACCACCCGCTGCGCGGGCGGTTCCCCTCCCGTTTGGCCTTCGGCAAAACAGGGAGGATCTGGTGTGGCTTAGCGAACCAAACCCCACAACCCTTGCATTTCCGCGCAAACCCGCTATGGGCCGCCGCTTCCCTGTCATGGTCATCCCTGGAGGCGTGGTGGAGGAAGTGTGTTTAAACATAGCTGAAGGTACTGACACATGAGCGAAACGCTGCATCTGTCGGCCGAGACGCGCGATCGGGCTGGCAAGGGAGCCTCCCGTGCACTGCGTCGCGAAGGCCGCACCCCCGCCGTGATCTATGGCGGCAACGAAGAACCCATCGCGATCCACCTTGAAGAAAAGGCGCTGAACAAGGCGCTGGGCACCGGCCACTTCTTCAACTCGGTCGTCGAGCTCACTGTCGGTGGTCAGACCATCCGCACGCTTCCCAAGGACGTCGCCTTCCACCCGGTGACCGACCGTCCGCAGCACGCAGACTTCCTGCGCATCTCGAAGGACTCGGTCGTTCACGTGGACGTGCCGGTGGCCTTCATCAACGAAGAGAAGTCGCCCGGCCTCAAGAAGGGCGGCATCCTTAACGTCGTCCGTCACGAGCTGGAAATGATCTGCTCGCCTGACTCGATCCCCGACGACATCATCGTCGACGTTTCGGGCTACGAAGTTGGCGATTCGATCCACATCAGCGCCGTCACCCTGCCCGCAGGCGTGAAGCCCGCGATCACCGACCGCGATTTCACCATCGCGACGATCGTGGCTCCCTCCTCGCTGAAGAGCGAAGAAGGCGACACCACCAAGGACGCCTGATCGGCATCCTTGCCGCCTGCCTTGGCAGGCGCGTGAAAAAGAAGCCCCTTCCGTTTCGTGCGGGAGGGGTTCTTTTTTTCAGCTTCCCGTGCGGGATGCTTCGACAAGCTCAGCATGAGCGGGTGAATCTCGCTTTCTGACCAACGCCGCTCATCCTGAGCCTGTCGAAGGATATTGGCACAGGCGCCTCATCCGCTATCAGGCCCTGCAGACGCCTGTCAAAGGAACCGCAAAGACATGCAACTCTGGGTCGGCCTCGGTAATCCCGGACCGCAGTATGCGCTGCACCGTCACAACGTTGGCTTCATGGCGCTCGACACGATCGCTGAGGTGCACGGCTTCGGGCCGGTGCAGAAGAAGTTTCAGGGCTGGCTGCAGGAAGGCAGGATCGGCAACCAGAAGGTCCTGCTGCTCAAGCCCGCCACGTTCATGAACGAGAGCGGCCGTTCGGTGGGCGAGGCGATGCGGTTCTACAAGCTCGGGATCGACGCGCTGACCGTGTTCCACGACGAGCTCGACCTTGCCCCGTTCAAGGTGAAGGTGAAGCAGGGCGGCGGCACCGCGGGCCACAACGGGCTGCGTTCGATCGACCAGCACCTGGGTGCCGATTTCCGCCGCGTGCGCCTAGGTATCGGGCATCCGGGGCACAAGGACCGTGTCACCGGCTACGTGCTCGGACCGTTCGCCAAGGCGGAACAGGACGATCTGGTCGACATGCTGGGAGCCGTAGCCTCCGAAGCAAGCTGGCTGGCCACGAAAGATGACATTCGTTTCATGAACGACGTGGCGCTGCGCCAGCAGAATTGAGCGCGGGGAAACAATCGGGAAACGCAATTCGTCGCTCCGCCTTACAGAGCTGCAAATCTACTCTTTCATTAACGATCTAACCCCCTGATATTTATAATTTGGCATCACTTTTGCAGAGCATTGAGCAGACCGTGATTAACCAACGGGGGTTTAGATGAACATTCGCTCAATCGTTATCGCTGCAACAGCCTTGGCAGGACTTTCTGCAGCAACGCCGGCCAACGCGCTCTGGTTGTTCAAGCACAAGCACTACTGCAACTGCGGACACAGCGGCGGGTCCAGCCTGTGCGGCGGTACAACGACCTCGGGTGGCACCACGACGTCGGGCGGTACCACGACGTCGGGCGGTACGACGACCACTTCGGGCGGCACGACAACGACTTCGGGTGGCACCACGACAACTTCGGGTGGTACTACAACCACTTCGGGAGGCACGACGACGACGAGCGGCGGGACCACCACCAGTTCCGGCGGAACGACGACCTCTTCGGGCGGCACTCCCATTCCGGAACCGGGAATGCTTGGCATGATGGCTCTTGGCCTGATTGGCGTCGGCTATGCCCGTTCGCGCAGGATCAAGCCGCGCGCCTGATCGGAGACGACCGGTATCAGGTCCCTTCGCGCACCTGATACCGCGCAAGCGCGCGCCGGAACACGACATTGTCCGGCGCAGCTTCGCTCGCCTGTCGAAGCAGGGCCACGGCTGTTGCGCCATCGCGCCCTGCTCTCGCCCGGACGAGTCCGGCCATATAGGCCGTATCGGGATCTTCGGGCGTCAGGGCGCGCGCCCTGTCCGCCGCCCGGATCGCATCGTCAGCCTTGCCGGAATGACTCAGGGCCAGAGCAAGGCGCTTCATCACCTCGGCGTCCTCGCCCATCTGGGCCAACTGGCCATAGGCCTCGGCGGCCGCACCCCAGTCTTCCCGGGCCAGCGCTGCCTGCCCCTGCTCGGACAACTTCCGGGAAAGCCCCTGCTGCGCCGCCGCAATCCTCGCACGGATTACTCCTGCTTCAGGAAGTCCTGCCGCCTCGGCCGCCTTGGCCGCCAGGTCGAGTTCGCGTGGCCCGGCCATCGTGCTCCTTGCCAGCGGCCAGACCGTGGCAAAGGCCGAACGGGCATCACCCGTCGCCAGTTGGGCTTCGGCCAGCATCATTCTTGAAAAGGGGTTGTTGGGCGATCGTGTCAGCGCGCGCTGGAACATCGCGCGTGCCTGTTCAGGATGCCCGGTGCGCAGCATGGCCTCGGCATAGCTGAGGCCGTTGGCCGAAAGCGGATCGAGATTGCGCTCGTCTCTGGCCAACAGGTCCCGCACTTTCTCCCATTCGCCTTTCATCGCCGCAAACTGCACCATGAGATCGCGCACCCGAACGTCATCGGGCGCAACGGAGGCCGCGCGCAGCGTCATCGCGATTGCGTCGTCCAGCTTGCCTTCAAGATCGAATAGCGTTGCCCGGGCAATCAAGGGATCGGGCACGCGCGGATATCGTGAGGCGGCCTTTTCCAGATAGCTGTGCGCCTCTGCATAACGCCCGCGGCGCGAGGCAATGTCGGCCCCCAGCATAAGAGCGTCGAAGCCGTCCGGCTGCAGGCGCGAGAGCGCCGCCACCTGCTGCGCCGCACCGTCCAGATCCTGTGAATCAATCAGAAACCGAGCATAGTCGCGCAGGAGCAGTGCATTCGCGACAGCATCGGCTCCTCTGCGTAGCGCCGCAAGCGCGCCGACTGCGTCTTGCTTCTGAATAAGAGCAGCGGCACGGACGCGCTCGGCATCCGGCGTCCGGTCAGCACCGAGCAAGGCCAGCGCCTCTTCGGCATTGCCGCGCAGCAGACTGGCCTCCGCCCTGATCCGCGAAAGCTCGGGTCCAGTAACCCCTGCCTGCTCGAGCCGCGATGCAGTGGCCGCCGCGCCATCGCCATCACCGAGTTGCAGCTGTACCTGGGCCAGCAGGCGGAGCACCGCGGGATCATCGCCTTTTTCGGCCAGCGCTGCAGCAAGATCGACCCGCGCTGCGGCGAGTTCCATTCCGGCAATTTCGCGCCGGGCACGGTCCAGCCGATCACCGGCGTCTTCACCGCATGCCGAAAGCGCAAGGAGCAAGGCAAGAGCATGATGCGATCTCATGCCGGTGCTTTTGCCAGCGAGCACTGAATCTTTGGTGAAAGGGCCTTGGGAAAAAGCAGCGTGGCTGTCGGAAAAGCTTACGCTCGCAATATCGTTAATCATTACAAATGGCTGAAATCCGCAACTGGCACAGGCATTGCTTTCGTAACGATTAACCGAATTTCGGTTCATGGGAGCAGAATCGATGACCCTCAGGAAAGTTCTTGCCGGCCTTGCTGCCAGCGCGGCCATGGCGGTCGCATCACCCGCTTTTGCAGATTCCGTGACGCTCGGCTCGGGCGACATCGGCACAAGCTTCTCGCTCAACTACAACGGTTTCTCGAATGGCACGACCATCGACGGCCTCACCGGTTCGACCACGTTCAAGCTGACCGGCGTTTCGGGCAACGACTACACGTTCGATTACAGCGTGGCGAACACCAGTTCGTCGCCGGTAACCGACTCGCGCATCTCGAGCTTCGCGTTCAACACCGATCCGAACATCTCGTCAGCCAGCAGCACCGGTGCATTCTCCTACACCACGCTGTCGTCGAACTATCCCAACGGCATCGGCACGGTCGACGTCTGCTTCAAGGACGCACAGACGGGCAGCTGCGCAGGCGGCGGCAGCGGTGGCCTGACGCTCGGCCAGAGCGGAACGGGTTCGTTCACGCTGAGCTTCTCGCAGCCGGTCAACTCGCTGACGCTGAGCGACTTCTATGTGCGCTACCAGTCGATCACCGGCGTTCCCGGCATCAGCTCGGCCAGCGGCGCAGGCACGCTCAGCAGCACCGGTGGTTCGACTGGCGGCTCCACGGGCGGCACGCCGGTTCCCGAGCCGGGCATGCTTGGCCTGCTCGGCGCTGGCCTGGTCGGCTTGGCACTGGCACGTCGTCGCCAGACGGCTCCGCGCCGGATCGCGCTCGCAGCCTGATCGCGCAACGAGGGTTATGGAAGGGGAGCTTGCGCAAGCAGGCTCCCTTTTCGTTTGCGCTCAGCCCTTTTCGGCGCTGCGCAGGTGCCCTGCGATGGTTGCGTTGTCCGGAGCCTTGGCCACCGCATCGCGCAACAGGGACAGTCCCCGCGAACGGTCCTTGCCGGTCTCGACCAGCAGCCATCCAAGCGTGTCCATAACCGAGGCACTCGTGGGCGCGGCCTTGTAGGCCCGCTCGGCGAACTCCAGCGCCTTGGTCTTGTTGCCTACCATCCCTTGCGCATAGGCCATGTTGTTGAGGACAAGCGGGTTCTTGCCGTCAGTGACGGCGAGCAAGCGCTCGTAGGCGGCAATCGCATTGCCCCAGTTGGACGCTTTCATCGCCGTATCGGCCTGTGCCAGCGTTGCGGCCATGGCCTGCGCAGAGGGGAACTTTGCCTTCTCGGCGAGCTTTGCCGCATCCGGGTCTCCCGAGGCTTCCGCTGCCTTGGCAAGAAGGCGCAAGTCCTCGGCATCAGCGGTCTGTACCTCGGCAAATGGCCGCATCGTCTCGACAGCGCCGCGTGGATCGCCTGCGGCAAGCTGCGCCTTGGCGAGTTCGCGGCGGAGGGTTGCGCTGCCGGGGTTGCGCGTCAGCAGAGGCTGCAGCTTGGCGCGGGCCTGTTCGGGCTGCTTGAGCTGCACAAGGGCCTGCGCGTAGAGCACGGTTGCTTCATCCTTGCCCACGAGCGAGGCTTCGTTGGCCTGAAGCACACTACGTACGGTCTGCCAGTCGCTGCGCGCCGCGGCTGCGCGGGCCTGCAGATAGGCGACCTGCCCACCCCCCTTGACCTCGGCCAGAGCCTTGAGGACGGCGTCCATGTCCTTCGTACGGCCAAGATCGCCCAACACCGCCGCCTTGCCTGCAAGCGCTGCGAGATTGCCGGGGTAGGCATCGACAGCGGCCTCATAGCCTGCGAGCGCCTGCGCCAGACGACCTTCTGCCGTGGCAACTTCGGCATCGGCCAGCAGCGCATCGATTATGCCGGGATCTGCCGCCTTGGCGCGGTCCGCCAGTGCGCGGGCCTGCTTCACATCGCCGCCCATCAGCATGAACCGCGCATAGTCTGAAAGCAGCCGCGCATCGGGCTTGCCCGCAGCGCCAGCGGTAAAGGCCTTGGCTGCTCCTTCGCGGTCTTCCTTGGCCATCAGCGCCAGCGCCCGCAGACGCTGCGCAGCAGGTGAAGATTCGCTACCTAAGGAGCTAAGCGCATCGTCGGGCATGCCGCGAAGAAGATCGGCCTCACCCATCAGCAGTGAAAAGTCTGCGGGGCGCTTGCCCTCCGGCAGCATGGCCAGCGAGGCTTCCGCCGCGATGCCGTCACCCATGGCCAGCGCATTGCGCGCGTGGAGTTCGAGCAGCGCAGGGTCTTGCGGACTGGCTTCGAGCGCGGCCGCGAGATCGACTTGCGCCGCGCGATAATCATGCGCCTCGAAGGATCTGCGCGCTCGCTCGGCGCGCTCCTGCGGACTGTCGGTGCAAGCCGCCAGCAGCAGCGGCAGTGTTAGGAACGCCAGCTTTTTCATCGCAAATCTCTCCACGCGTGAAGCGCTTAGTGCGCCCAATCCCTGAAATTTCCGTGAAGGTTTCCAAATCCACTGCGGCCCGCTAAAGGCGCGGCCAGCCAAGGAGTTTGAAAATGGGTTTTCGTTGCGGGATCGTCGGCCTTCCCAATGTCGGCAAGTCGACGCTGTTCAACGCGCTGACCGAGACGCAGGCCGCGCAGGCCGCGAACTATCCGTTCTGCACGATCGAACCCAACGTCGGGAATGTCGGCGTGCCCGATCCCCGGCTCGACAAGCTGGCGCAGATCGCAGGCAGCCAGAAGATCATCCCGACCCAGCTGGGCTTCGTCGACATCGCAGGGCTCGTACGCGGGGCTTCGAAGGGCGAAGGCCTGGGTAACCAGTTCCTTGGCAACATTCGCGAAGTGGACGCCATCGTCCACGTACTGCGTTGCTTCGAGAATGATGACATCCAGCACGTCGACAACAAGGTCGATCCGATTTCCGACGCCGAGACGGTCGAGACCGAGCTGATGCTGTCGGACCTCGAAAGCCTAGAAAAGCGCGTTCCGGCGGCCGAAAAGAAGGCAAAGGCGGGCGACAAGGAATCGAAGATCATCGCATCGGTGCTCGGACAGGCGCTTGAACTGCTGCGCGAAGGAAAGCCCGCGCGCCTGACCCAGCCCAAGGATGACGAAGAACTGCGCGTGTTCAAGCAGGCGCAGTTGCTGACGGCCAAGCCCGTGCTCTACGTCTGCAATGTCGAGGAAGAGAGCGCGGCGAATGGCAACGCCTTCTCCGCCCGCGTGTTCGAAAAGGCCAAGGCGGAAGGTGCCAATGCCGTGATCGTCTCGGCTGCCATCGAGTCCGAACTGGTGGGCATGGACGCCGAGGAGCGGACCGTGTTCCTCGAGGAGATGGGCCTGCATGAGACCGGCCTCGCCCGCGTCATCCGCTCAGGCTACGATCTGCTGCATCTGATCACCTTCTTCACCGTCGGCCCCAAGGAAGCGCGGGCATGGACCGTGCATCAGGGCGCAAAGGCGCCCGAGGCTGCGGGCGAGATTCACTCGGACATGCAGCGCGGCTTCATCCGCGCCGAAACCATCGCCTACGACGATTTCGTCAGCCTCGGCGGTGAAAGCGCAGCGCGCGATGCCGGCAAGCTGCGCCAGGAAGGCAAGGAATACGTTGTGAAGGACGGCGACGTCCTCCACTTCAAGTTCAACGTCTGACGATCAGCTCTCGAACGCGGCGATGATCGGGCAAGGCCCCGCATCGCCCATGGCGCATTCGCGGGCGAGCTTGCGCAATGATTGGCGTGCCGTTTCGAGGCGGGCGATTTCCTGATCGATGGCTTCGAGCCGCGTGCGCGCCATCTTGCGGGCGCGGGGCCGGTCGTGCCCGGCATCGAGCGCCAGAAGCTCGGCGATTTCCGAAAGGGTGAAGCCAGCCGCTTGCGCGCTGCGGACGAAGCGCAGGCGGCGCAGGTCTTCGGGGCCGTAGTGCTTCTGCCCCTCCCTGCCGGTGCGGCTGGGTCTGGGATCATCGAGCAGGCCCTTGCGTTGATAGAAGCGCACCGTTTCGACGCCGACGCCTGCGCCCTTGGCGAGTTGCGAGATCGTCATTGCCATACCGCTTGACTCCGTACCATGGTACGCAAGGTATAGGTCTTCGCATGACAAACGAACAGACCCCGAATCGAACCGCCGTGCTGCATCGCATGGTAATGCCCAATCACATCTGCCCCTATGGCGTGAAGGTGAAGCACCTGCTGGAAAGCAAGGGCTACCGCGTGGAGGACCACTGGCTACGCACACGCGAGGAAACCGACGCGTTCAGGGCAGAGCATGGCGTGAAAACGACGCCGCAGGTGCTCATCGATGGCAAGCGCATCGGCGGGCACGACGACACGCGCAGGTTTCTCGGCCTCAAAGTCGCCGATCCCGATGCCGTAAGTTACGTGCCGGTCCTGGCCGTGTTCGCAATTGCCGGAGCGCTGGCGATCGCCGTCAGCTTCGCCGTCTTCTCCACGCCATTTACCGGGCGGGCCATCGAATGGTTCGTCGCCTTCGCCATGGCGTTGCTTGCCATGCTTAAGCTGCAGGACGTCGACCGCTTCGCCACGATGTTCCTCGGCTATGACCTGCTGGCGCGGCGCTGGGTTCCCTACGCCTATCTCTATCCCTTCGGAGAGGCTTTGGCCGGCGTGCTGATGGCAGCGCGTGCCTTGCCCTGGCTTTCGATCCCGATTGCCTTGTTCATCGGGACGATCGGGGGCGTATCGGTGTTCTACGCCGTCTATATCCAGAAGCGTGAACTGAAGTGCGCCTGCGTGGGCGGGTCCGGGCGGGTGCCGCTGGGCTTCGTTTCACTGACAGAGAACGTGGTCATGGTTGCCATGGCACTGTGGATGCTCGCCATGCCCTCGATGGCCTGAGGCCAGACTGCGGCACCGTATCAGCCCTCGCGCGTTCCTCCCCCGTAACGGGAGAGAGGAGCGCGCGTGGTCGACAAGTCCGAGAAGGTGGTGTGGCTGGCGAGGCTAGGCTTTGCCGCGCGCGGGCTGGTCTATGTGTTGCTTGGTTATCTCGCGCTGACCGCACGCAAATCGGATGTCGATGACGGCGCGGGCGATATCTTCCGGGTTCTGCATGCAATACCGGGAGGCGCGCTCGTTCTGGGCGCAGCTGCGGCCGGGCTGGTGGGCTATGTGATCTATCGCCTGTCGGCGGCGGTGTTCGACATCGAGCGCAAGGGCAACTCGGCCAAGGGCGTCATGCTCCGCATCGGCTATTTCGCGAGCGCGCTGGTGCACTGCGCGATGGCATGGACCGCAGCCAAGATCGCAAGTGGCGCGCGAAATGCGGGCGAGGACCAATCGGCGGAAATGGCGGCAAGCGTCCTCGACGTGCCATTCGGCGAGGCGCTGCTCGGCATTGTCGGTGCGGGACTGGCTGTGGCAGCCGTGTTTCAGGCAAAGACCGCGATCACCGCGCACTTCATGCGCAACTTGTCGTCACGCGCGCCTGCGGCCACGTGCTGGATCGGGCGCGCGGGACACGCCGCGCGCGCGGTGGTCATGGACCTGATCGGTTGGTCCTTGCTGCGGACGGCATGGTTCGGTCGGAGTAGCGAGGTGGTCTCGCTCGGCGGAGCGATCAACGATCTCAGAGAAATGGAAACGGCCTTCCTGCTGATTGCCGCCGGGTTGCTGCTGTTCGGCGTGTTCAGCCTGATCACGGCACGGTACCGGATCATCCCGGACCCTGTACCGGCAACGCGGCGATTGGGCCGCTTCACGCTTTAACCGATCGATTGACATTGCCCTGTGCAACGGCAACGATGGCCTGATGATGTACTTCGAAGATATCGAACCCGGCGCGATCCAGCGCTTCGGAAGCTATGCTGTATCGCGAGAGGAGGTGATCGACTTCGCGTCGAAGTACGATCCGCAGCCGTTCCACCTGAGTGACGAGGCGGCAGCGCAGACACATTTCGGGCGCCTCTCCGCCAGTGGCTGGCACACGTGTGCAATGACCATGGCGATGCTTGTCGAGAACCTCAAGGAGCGCAAGCAGGCCGGGCTTGGCTCGCCGGGACTGGACGAGATACGATGGCTCAAGCCGGTTTACCCCGGCGACACGCTCAGCGTCGAAACCGAGATCGTCGACAAAAAGCGCAGTGCGTCGCGTCCGGAAATGGGCAGCTTCCGCTCGAACGTGCGGGTCTACAATCAGGACGGCGTGGTCGTGATGACGATGAAGTCCATCGGTCTGATCCGCGTGCGGGAGGCCGAAGCGGCGGCCTGACCGTTCAGATCGCCTTGCACTGGACGTCGCCGGTCGCCTCATAGATGGGACGCTCGAAAGCGTCGGTTACCACCATCTTGCCCTTGAACTGCTCTGTCGTCCCTACAGGCGTGACAGGACCAACGGTGGTGAGCGTGACCGCGTTCTCCTTGCCGGTGTAGCGCGAGAAGCTGCCCTTGGGCATCTTGGCCGAACCGGCGTCTGGCGCGAGGACCTGAACGCGATCGCCATACTTGATCACCCCGCGCTTGTCCTGCGCGAGGAACACGGCCCCCAGCCCGCCACCATCGGCGACGAATGCGCAACCGGTACCGTGCAGCTTGTTCTGCGTGATATCGGGATAGAGGATCGGCTGCAGATCGAGCGGCTTGACCGGAGGCTTGCCATCCTGCGCGGCTTTGACGGCGGCAATGGCCTCGGCATCGGAAGGCTCTTTTTCGGAGCATGCGGACGCGGCCAGGATTGCCAATGACATCAGGGCGATACGCGAAGATCCGTGCAGCATCACTTTCTCCCGAACAGCTTTTCTATGTCCCCGTGCGCCAGCTTGACCCACGTGGGGCGGCCGTGGTTGCACTGGCCCGAGCGTGGGGTGACTTCCATTTCGCGCAGGAGGGCGTTCATCTCGGTCACCGAAAGCTGACGCCCTGCCCTGACCGAGCCGTGGCAGGCCATGGTGGCGAGGACGAGATCGAGCTTCTCGCCGAGCAGCAAAGCATCGCCGTGGTGCGCCAGATCATCCGCCACATCGGCGACGAGCTTTGCAGGATCGCCCTTGGCCAGCGCTGCGGGGACCGAGCGTACGAGCATGGCGTTGGGGCCGAAGCGTTCGAGGGCGAGGCCGAATTCGGCGAGCTTGGGCGAGGCTTCCTCGAGCCGGTCGCAGGCGACCTCTTCCAGTTCCACCACTTCCGGGATCAGCAGCGCTTGTGCGGGCGCATTGCCCTGCCCTGCTCCGGCAGCGCGCAGACGTTCAAGCACCAGACGCTCGTGCGCGGCGTGCTGGTCTACGATGACAAGGCCGTCCTCAGCTTCGGCCACGATATAAGTGTTGGAAATCTGGCCACGGGCGACGCCCAGCGGATGCGTTGCGGCTGCGACGACAGGTTCTGCGGCGACTTCCGCCCGCGCCTGCAGCGGGGCCATGACCGACTGTTCATAGCCACGCCACGCTTGCCCCGCCTCGCTGACAAGAGGTTCGGGACGCCATTGCTGGCCGAACATGCTGCCTTGCGGTGACGGAGGCGGCGGCGCGATGGGTTCGGCCTGCCAGGCGGCCATGGCGCTCGCCGAGGGGGCCTGAGCGCTGCGCTGATCACCGGTCGACAGCGCGTGGCGGAGGCCGGAGACGACCATGCCGCGCACCAGTGCCGGATCGCGGAAGCGGACTTCGGATTTGGCGGGGTGAACGTTGACGTCAACCTCGCTGGCCGGGACCTGCAGGAACAACGCTAGCACCGCGTGGCGATCGCGCGCCAGCATGTCGGCATAGGCACCACGCACCGCACCGATCAGCAGCCGGTCCTTCACTGGGCGGCCATTGACAAAGAGGTACTGATGATCTGCCACGCCGCGATTGTAGGTGGGCAGGCCCGCTATGCCGGTGAGGTGATAGTCGCCCCGGAATAGGTCGACCTCGACCGAATTGCCGGCCAGTTCGCGGGCAACGAGCTGGGCCACGCGTGCCTCCAGCGTTTCCCCCGCCTGCACGTGGAGCGCGCGGCGGCCATCGTGCTCCAGCGTAAAGCCAAGGTCCGGTCTCGCCATGGCGAGACGGCGGACGACATCAGAAGCAGCCGCCCATTCGGAGCGCGGGCTGCGCAGGAATTTGCGACGGGCCGGGATCTTCTCGAACAGCTGTTCCACCCGCACCCGGGTTCCGGGCGGCAATGCGGCAGGTCCTTCCGCGATCATCGTCCCATTGTCGACCACGCGCTTCCAGCCATCGGCGCTGCCTAGCGGGCGGGATTCGATGGTGACGCGGGCAACCGAGGCTATCGACGGCAGGGCTTCTCCTCGGAATCCGAGCGTTTCGACCATCTCGATGGCCTCGTCGGGAAGCTTGGACGTGGCGTGGCGTTCGAGCGCGAGTTCGATCTCTTCAGGCCGCATGCCACAGCCGTCATCCGAGACTTCGATCATCGCCAGGCCACCCTCGGACAGGCGCACATGGACGTGGCCTGCACCGGCATCAATGGCGTTTTCGACCAGTTCCTTGAGCGCGCTTGCAGGCCGTTCGACCACCTCTCCGGCGGCGATGCGGTTGATCAAAGTTTCAGGAAGGCGGCGGATGACTCGCATGGGTTGAGTGACCCTAGCGCCGAAGCCGATTTATTTCGAGACAAGCGGTGAAGTTATCCGTCCAAAGCCGCACAAACCCATGGGCTTTGCCCGGTTCGCCTGCTAATGAGCCGCCTTCCCGGGCGCACTTTCTGGAGGGGTCTGGCGCGTGCCCGTGCGTCAAACCGCAGATTATCACGGATTTCTAGATGGCTTCGATCTTTTCCCGATTCTTCAAATTTGGCTCGCAGAACATCGCGATCGACCTCGGAACGGCCAATACGCTGGTCTATGTCCAGGATCGCGGAATCGTACTGAACGAACCTTCCGTCGTCGCCATCGAGACGATCAACGGCATCAAGCGCGTCAAGGCCGTGGGCGATGACGCCAAGATGATGATGGGCAAGACCCCGGACAACATCGAGGCGATCCGCCCGCTGCGCGATGGCGTGATCGCCGACATCGAAGTGGCCGAGGAAATGATCAAGCACTTCATCCGCAAGGTGCACGGATCGAAGAGCCTGCTGCGCTACCCCGAAATCGTGATCTGCGTGCCCTCGGGCTCGACCAGCGTTGAACGCCGCGCAATCCGTGACGCGGCCAGCAATGCCGGTGCCAGCCAAGTCTATCTGATCCTCGAACCGATGGCTGCGGCGATCGGCGCCGACATGCCGGTGACCGAACCGGTGGGCTCGATGGTTGTCGACATTGGCGGCGGCACGACCGAGGTCGCCGTACTTTCGCTGCGCGGCCTTGCCTACACCACTTCGGTGCGCGTGGGCGGTGACAAGATGGACGAAGCCATCGTGTCCTACGTACGCCGCCATCACAACCTGCTGATCGGGGAAGCCACAGCCGAGCGCATCAAGAAGGACTACGGCATCGCCACAGCTCCGGCTGACGGCATCGGCGAAACGATCCACATCAAGGGTCGCGACCTTGTGAACGGCGTGCCCAAGGAAATCACGATCACGCAGGCCAACATCGCCGAAGCGCTGTCCGAACCGATCGGCGCAATCGTCGAAGGTGTGCGCATCGCTCTGGAGAACACCGCGCCGGAACTCGCGGCCGACATCGTCGACCAGGGCATCGTGCTGACCGGTGGTGGCGCGTTGATCCGCGGCCTGGACGAGCATCTGCGCGAAGAGACCGGCCTGCCTGTGAGCGTTGCCGAAGACCCACTTTCGTGCGTGGCGCTCGGCACCGGGCGTGCGATGGAAGATCCGATCTATCGCGGCGTGCTGATGACGGCGTGAAGCTGGACGGTTACGGGTTGCATCGCAGCGCCGAAAAGCGCTGCGGCTTGAAGGGGTGAACGGATGGCGCGGTCGCAGGACCGGCGCCCGGGCTATTCGCGCAGGGCGCAGTACGGGATTTTCACCGGCTACGTGATCGCCATTCTTGGCGTCGTGGCGGGAATTGCCGTGCTCGTGACATCGCTGATCAATCCGGATGCATTCTCCTTTGCCCGCAGTGCTGCTGCAGAGGCAGCGCGCCCGCTCGGACGGGCAAGCGCGGAAAGCCGGTCTACCGGTCAAGGCGTGTTTGCCGCGGTCGGTGCCTATTTCAATGCAGGCCGGCAGAATGCCGAACTACGCCGCGAGGTTGAGGCCGCCCGAGCGAACGCGGTATCGATGCAGTCATTGCAGGACGAGAACCGGCGGCTCAAGGCACTGCTCGGCATTGTCGATCCTGCCCGCAAGCCTGTCGCCACCGCCCATCTGATCGGATCGACTGCGGCAAGCACGCGCCGCTTTGCCATCATCGATGCGGGATCCGCGCGCGGCGTGCAGCCGGGACAGCCGGTCCGCGCGGCCTCTGGCCTGATCGGGCGGGTGATCGAGGCTGGCCCCGGCACCGCGCGCGTACTTCTGGTGACCGATCCCGACAACGTGGTGCCGGTCAAGCGCGCAAAGGACGGGCTGACGGCCTTCGTTCAGGGTGCATCGAACGGGCGCATCGACATCCGCCTGATCAACCAGGGCGTGAACCCGATCCGCAAGGGCGATGTGTTCGTCACGTCCGGCTCCGGCGGACTATATCCCCCGGGCATCCCTGTTGCCGTTGCCACCGATCCGCACCGTGATGGAGCGACCGGTCATCTTGCGGCCGATCCGGCCGACAACGAGTTTGTGGTCGTGGAGACCGCCTACAGCGGCGAAGCGCACACGCAGATCGAGCAGATCGAGAAGGACGGCGCGACGAACGCCGCACCGGAGCAGTGAACCTGCGCCATCTGGACGAGACCGGGGAGGTCTTGGCCCGCAAGCGGATCAATCGCGCGCCCCTGCCCCTGCTCGCCGTCGGACTGCCCTGGGCGACGATTATGCTGGCCTCTATGGCGAGTTTCTCGCCAATAATCTCATCGGCCCCGGTGATGCCCCCGCTTGCCTACATGATGATGCTGGCATGGCGGATGATGCGGCCCGGCATGCTGCCATTGTGGGCAGGCCTGCCGCTCGGGCTTTTCGACGATCTCTATTCCGGGATGCCGTTCGGTTCGGGGGTCGTGCTTTGGTCGGGCACCATGCTGGCCATGGAACTGATCGACGAAAAATTCCTGTGGCGCGGGTTTGCTCAGGACTGGCTCGCGGCATGCGCTCTTATCGCAGCCTATCTGTTCCTCGGCTCCGTGCTGGCGGGCATCGCGACCGGCTACCCCTTGCCGTTCGTGATCCTGCCGCAAACGCTCGTCTCGCTTGCGCTCTATCCGGTCGTCACACGCCTTGTTGCGCTGTTGGACCGGGTGCGGCTGTTGCCGCTCAAGAGGCTTTGAGAATGGCGTCGAACGGCGGTGGCAGGAACTTTGCGAGCAAATCGAGCCTGCCGGTTACTTCCGCAATCCTCACCAATCGCTTCGAGCGTCGAACTTTCGTGCTGGGCACGCTCCAGGCCGGGGTAGGCGTTCTGCTGGCAACGAGGCTCGGCTATCTGGCGGTAGCGCAGAACGAGAAGTATCAGGCGGCGTCCGAAAGCAACCGCGTCAACCTCACGCTGATTCCGCCGCGGCGTGGCTGGGTGCTCGACCGGTTCGGCAAGGCGCTTGCCGCCAACCGCGCGGACTTTCGCGTCGACCTCATCCCCGACCGCGTCGACGATCCGGACAAGACGATGCAGACGCTTGCCGGGCTGCTCTCGCTCTCGCCCGACAAGGTCCGCGATATTCGCGACAAGCTCGACAAGGCGCGTGGATTCCAGCCGGTAGAAGTCGCCTCCAGCCTCGACTGGGACAAGTTCGCCGCGGTCTCTGTACGGCTGCCCGAACTGCCCGGCGTGATCCCGCAGCGGGGCTACTCTCGCTTCTATCCGGCTGGCGCATCGGTAGGACACCTTGTCGGCTATGTCGGCGCCGCCTCGGCCGAAGACTACGAAAAGGAGCGCAATCCGCTTCTGATCACGCCGGGTTTCAAGATCGGCAAGGACGGCCTCGAAAAGCACTTCGAGACGCGGCTGCGCGGCGTTCCCGGTGCGCGGCGCGTGGAAGCGACCGCCTCGGGCCGCATCGTGCGCGATCTCGGCACCCGCGAGGACGTGCCGGGCAAGCCGATTGCGCTGACCATCAACGCCGGGCTGCAGGACTATGCGGCAAGGCGCATCGGGCTCGAATCCGGCTCGGTCGTGGTGATGGACTGCGAAACGGGCGATATCCTCGCCATGGCCTCGATGCCTAGCTTCGATCCCAACAGCTTTTCCGATGGCATCGGCCGCGTCGAATGGAAGATGCTGTCCGAGGACGACCATGTGCCCTTGCGCAACAAGGTGTTGCGCGGGCTCTATCCGCCAGGGTCAACCGTCAAGCCCATGGTCGCGCTGTCGTTCCTCGAGGCCGGGCTTGATCCCAATGCCACGGTCAACTGCAGTGGCGGCCTGCGTGTCGGCAACCGCGTGTTTCACTGCTGGGAGCGCCGCGGGCACGGCACAGTGGACATGGCCAAGGGCATCTACCAGTCATGCGATGTGTACTTCTACCACTTCGCGCAGAAGATCGGGATGGACAAGATCGCGGCCATGGCGCGCAGGCTGGGTCTCGGGCAGGAATTTCCGATGCCCTATCCCGGCCAGTCTTATGGCACCGTGCCGGACCCCGCCTGGAAGATGCGCAAGTACAAGAAGGAGTGGGCGCTCTACGACACTGTGAACGCAACGATCGGCCAAGGGTACATGCTGGTCAATCCGCTGCAGCAGGCAGTCATGGCATCGCGCATCGCCTCTGGCCGTGAAGTGATGCCCCGGCTCCTGCTTGACCGCAATGCGCCGCCGGTGAAGTCGATGGGCTTCAGCCAGGAGCATCTCGATTACATCCATGCGGCGATGAGCGAAGTGGTCAACGGGCGCGGCACAGCGGGTCGGGCGCGGCTGCCGGTCGACAACGTGCTGCTGGCGGGCAAGACCGGCACGGCGCAGGTCGTCGGGCTCAATATGGGCAATGGCAAGGGCGGGATCTGGAAGTACCGCGACCACGGGCACTTCATCTGCTTCGCACCGTTCGACAAGCCCAAGTATGCCTGCGCGGTGGTGATCGAGCATGGCGGCGGATCGAGCGCTGCCTACCCGATCGCACGTGACGTGATGACCTACATCTTCGCACCCGACAAGGCGATGGCCGTGCTCGAGGAATTCGAGAAGCAGTGGGGTGGCAACGTCCAGCAGCGCATGGCCACGCGCTACAATGCCTTTGCGGCGAAGTACGGCGGCTCTGCGCCAAAGCCGGTGCCGGACGACGAGGACCTCACCGAGCAGGTCGAGGTCGGCAATCGCGCGGCACCAGAGCCTGCCACGGCGCAGACCGATGCAGCCACGCCGGCACCGGAGCCTGAACAGCCCAGGTCGGCACCAGCCGTCGCTCCGGCAGACGCTTCGCCCGCAATGTCACCGCCCGTCGCAGGAGGGCAATGATGCCTCAGGCTTACGTCCCGGCCGCGATTGCGCGCCAACCCTGGGGCGTCTTGCTGCCCCTCATGGCGTTGGTGAGCTTCGGAGCAGCGGTGCTGGATTCAGCTGCGGGCGGACGGTTCGAGACATGGTCGATGTCGCATCTGCTGCGCTTCGTGGTCTTCCTTGTGATGGCCATGGTCATCGCGCGGCTGCCCCAAGACCTGTTCCGCAGGATGGCCTTGCCGGTCTACGGGGTGCTCTGCTTCCTGCTCATACTTGTCGAACTGATCGGCGGGATCGGCGGCGGGAGCCAGCGCTGGCTCAATCTGGGCTTCATGACGTTGCAGCCTTCGGAACTGATGAAGCCGGGGATTGTGCTCGTGCTCGCCTGGTTCTATTCCGTGCTGCCCATCGGCGAGACGCAAGGCTGGCGCGCGCTCATTCCGGCAGGCTTGCTGCTCGGCCTGCCTGCAGGCCTCGTCATGCTGCAGCCTGACCTTGGCACCGGCCTTGCCATAACCTTCGGCGCTGTGGTCGTGATGTTTCTTGCAGGGCTCCCGTTGCGCTGGTTCCTAGGTGCAGGAGCGGCAGGGTTGGTTGCCGCACCACTGGCGTTCTTCTTCCTGCTGCATGACTATCAGCGCAACCGAGTCCTCGTGTTCCTCGATCCGGAAAGCGATCCGCTAGGCACCGGATATCACATTACCCAATCCAAGATTGCCATCGGATCGGGCGGAATCATCGGCAAGGGCTTCGGCAACGGATCGCAGAGCCATCTCAATTACCTGCCGGAAGCGCACACCGACTTCGTGTTCGCCACAATGGCCGAGGAATGGGGCATGCTTGGCGGATTGTTCGTCCTGATCGTATTCGGGCTGATTTTCCGTTGGGGCCTGAAAGTCGCCACAAACGCGCCCGACCGGTTCTCGCGACTGCTCGCGGCGGGCATGACGATGACCATCTTTTTCTACATGTGCATCAACCTGATGATGGTCATGGGGCTGGCTCCCGTTGTGGGCATTCCGCTGCCATGGATGAGCCACGGCGGATCCTCGATGATGACGAACATGATCTGTGTCGGCACGATCATGGCGGTGGAACGCTGGAGCCGGAACGCTCCACGCAGCCTGTCCTGAAAAACGCAAATTTTGGGCTTGGCAGCCGTCAGAAAATCGCTATTGGGGCGGCTCCCGAACGGGAATGCCTGATGGCATGGACGCATAGCTCAGTTGGTAGAGCAGCTGACTCTTAATCAGCGGGTCCTAGGTTCGAGCCCTAGTGCGTCCACCACCATCGCCTTCCCCTCACCGCCACCAAGCGGTTCCTTGCCGGGTACGGACGCATAGCTCAGTTGGTAGAGCAGCTGACTCTTAATCAGCGGGTCCTAGGTTCGAGCCCTAGTGCGTCCACCACTCCACATTTTCCGCTCTGGTTCCAACCTCGCGTGCAGCGGTCGGTTCGACTGTCGCACTGCTGGCATCATGAATTGCCCGGCTTAAGGAAGGCGACAAGACGATCCCGCCAGACCCGGTAGCCATCCCGGCTTGGATGCAGAGCGTCGTTGAACAGATCGCGGCGCTGGGTGCCCGTAGCGTCGACAAAGCCGCTATAAAGATCAAGATAGGACATGCCGTTTGCGGCAGCATAGGCGCGCAGCATGTCATTGACGGGCATGACCAGATCGCGGTTCTTCGTGGCAGAGTCCGTCGGAAGCAGCGACTGTATGACGATCCTCGCATCGGGCTTGCGCTCGTGGATACGCGCCACGACAGCGAGCACGCCATTTTAGATGCTTGTGGTCGCGGGACTTTCGGAATCGAACGAGTTGTTGATGCCCAACATCACGAAAATCGTGGCGGGCTTCAGATCTGGTCGGTCAAGCCACCCCTGCCCACCTTGCGCGACTGGAAGAAGGCGATGGAGCACATGCTCGATGCGATCGCCCGACACGCCAAGATTGATCGCGTTTAGTTCGGGCGATGTCCCTGCGAAGGTTTCATCCCAGATTGCGCGACCGCAATAGAGACCGGGAAACCAGGGATTGGCATCGAGGTGCCAGAAGTCGGTGATAGAGTCTCCGACAAAGGCGATGCGGACGGGCTCGAGGCTCTTCTCGCTGGCCAGTTGCAGATCGATCTCCGCTGCGCGCTTCTGCCAGTAGTCGACTCTGGCGACCGGTCGCTCTGACGTGAACCGGGTGGCGGTCTGCGAAGGAGATGTTTCGGCGAAAGCAGCCACCGGAGCAATCTGGGAGACCGCCATCGAGAGGCCTGCAAGCCATAGCCCGCTTTTCGTCATCACCTTGATCCCCCGTACTATGTTTTCGGATGACGAGGCTAACAGCCACCGTCCCGACGGCAAGCTGGCGACATACGTATACAGCCGGCGTGAGGCCTGTGCGCCACTCTACGGCTATCCGGGGATGTGACGGCACAGGAGCTCGAAATTCTGATTTCACCGGTCCACCTGATGGAAACGCCAATTCCGGGGTGATCATTGTCCACCTAGACCATGGCCAACGCGAACAGGGAGAACAGGCATGGAGCGGGTGACACTTTGGGGCTGGATCGACTTCGAAGGGAAGGACGCGGCGGACATCGTCCGCGGAGGCGCGCAGTTCATCCTGCCGACCTACGAAGAGCGCGGCTGCATCCACTATGTGTGGAATGCCGATCCGCTGAAGCCTCACCGGATCTGGGTGTTCGAGGAATGGGACAGCGTCGATGCGCTGGCCGAGCATCTGGAAGGACCGCTCTACCGCGCCATGGCCGGATACCTTGCCGAAGCAGGAATGACGGGGGCCGAAGTGGACAAGTATCGCGTAACGCAGAAGCAGCCCGTCTATGACGGAAGCGGCGTTCCACGCGCCCAATTCGACTGATCAAGAAAAAGCGCCGGAACCCCAAGGGTCCCGGCGCAAGGTTTTCGCGTCTGGTTCGACGTCGAAGCTTAGAACTTGAAGCCGGCGGCCACGCCATAGCGGCGCGGCTCCAGCGTGAAGATGTTGGTGAACAGACCCGACGACTGGTCGGTGACGTAAAGACCGGTCGTCGCGTTGTTGTTGCCGATGTTCTGGATGTAGCCGCGCACGTACCAGCGGTCATCCTTCCCGTTCAGCTGGATCTGGGCGTTCATCACGTCGTAGCCCTTGATCCGGTTGATGTTGCCGTTGAAGATCGTGCCGTAGCTTTCACCGGTGTAGTTGATGTCGAAGCGCGGCACGATCGTCATGTCGCCCATCTCGATCGTGTACTGGACGCCTGCCGACCACTTGAACTCAGGTGCCTGCGGGAGCTGATTGCCCTTCACGTTCTTCTCGATGCCCGAGCTGACACGGATGCCACCGAAGGCTGTGCCAACCGGACCGGCTGCCTGGGCTGCGAGAGCCCCGCAGATCGAGAAGGCACCGGTCGTGTTGGTGCCTGGGATCGGCGTAGTGCCGCGAAGGCCGACGCCGCCATTGATCGCGTTCACGAAGGCATTGGCTGCAGCTGCGCTGGCACCGGTGACGGCGCAGTTCGAACCGAGCGTGATGTCCTTGATGATAACCGTATCGGAACGACCAGCCGAAACGTCGCGGGTATCGACGAAGAACTGGTCGCCGACGACCTTGGTCTTGAGGTAGCTGGCCGACATGTTGACCAGCAAGTGGCGGGTCGGTGCCATGATCGCTTCAGCTTCGAGGCCATAAATGTTGGCATCGATGTTGTCGTTGACCGAGGTGCGCGCCGTGATGCGGCTGAGCTGCAGGTCCTTGTAGCGGTAGTAGAACGCCGAAAGGTTGAGCTGCAGTGCGCCGAACCGGTTCTTCGAACCGAGTTCGAACGCGTCGACAGATTCCGGCTTGAACGAGTCATTCACGGAACCGACCGAAAGCGGCGGGTTGATGCCGCCCGACTTGTAGCCGCGCGAGTAAGACAGATACACCAGGTTGTCCGGAGTGATCTGGTAATCGAGCACGGCACGGCCGGTGAAGCGACCGAAGCTGACCGAGCGTTCCTGGAAGGCTTGAACGCCAGCAACACCCTTGTCGAAATCCGCTCCTGCGAAGTTCAGCGCCTTTTCAAGCGATTCTGCCCCGACGAGAGCATAGATCGCCTGACCGCCGGCAAACTCGCTAGACCGACCGTCGCTGAGCAGGGTCGTGCGGGCGCGAGTGAACTTCTTGTCGTGGTTGTAGCGAAGACCGAGGGTCAGCTTAACCTTGTCGCTGAACTTGAAGTAGCTCTCACCGAAGATGCCGTAGCTGTCGAGCGTACCGCGATCGGTGTTGCTGCGGAAGAACGGCGACGGACGGAACACCGGGTTCGGGCCGAAGGCTCCGGTGGTAGCGGCTGCGGCGCCAAGCAGGCCGGCTGCGTAATCGAGGCCGAACGAGTTGACGTAGTAGCTGTTGTTCGTCGTGACGCCACGCAGGTAGTTGGCACCGATCAGGAAGTTGAACATGCCATCAAAGTCGGAGTCGATGTGCGCTTCAGCCGCGTACTGCTTGTAGGTCTGGCTCGATTCGTCGAAGTCGAGCGAGGTGTTGGCGCAGATTGCCTTGTTGCCGGCGCCGTAGACACCGACATTGTTCGGATCGATGTCCGACTGGCAGATCTTGCCCGTCGGACCGTTCGGGATCAGACGTGCAGCGATCGGGGCGAAAGCGAAGCCCAGTGCAGGGCTCTGCGCAAAGGCGGCCAGCGCATATAGCCCCGGATTGCCGACAAGGCTGCGCTCTGTTGCAAGATTGTAGTCCGTCCGGCTGCGAACTTCGTTCTTCGAGTAGCCGGCAGTCACATTCAGCGTGAGGCTATCGCCCAGTGCCTGCTGGAGCTTGCCCTGGTAGACTTCTTCCTGCGCAAAGTAGGTCGGCAGGTAGTCGATGTTGACGGTGCGGACATCTGCCGGGTTCGTAGCACCGGAGAAGTTGTCGCCATCATCGGCATAGATGCTGCCCAATCCAAGCGGCGCAAATGCAGGCGAGACCGCGATACCAAAGAATTCGCGCGAGCTGAGCAGTGCGGCGAGCGTAGAGTCCGCATTGGTCGTCTCGTTGGCGAGCTTGTCGGGCAAGCAGCCAAGGACGCCGGTCGGGTCACGATGGCAGAGCTGCTTCTGGACGCGGCTGCGGCTGTCGTTCTCGCGGAAATAGTATGCCGACAGATCGATCGTGGTGTCGGGGCTCGGCTCCCAGCGCAGCGAACCGCGGAACGCATACATGTCGCGACCGTCGATCCGGCTGTTCGTGCCGATGTTGTAAGTGTAACCGTCGCGACGGTTGTACATGCCGGCAAGACGGACACCGAGCGTCTCGCCCAGCGGCACGTTGACCATGCCCTTCAGGCGGACCGAGTTGTAGCGACCGTAGTCTGCTTCGCCCGCTGCACCAAAGCCGGACAGGTCGGGCTTTGCGGTGATGACGTTGACCACGCCCGAGGTTGCGTTGCGACCGAACAGAGTTCCCTGCGGACCGCGCAGCACTTCGATGCGTTCCAGATCAAAGAATTCGGTGTAGATTTCCGCTGAGAAGTGACCCGGTAAGGGCATAAATTTCCATTGAGAATTGACCCATGTTTGAACCCGCCCCTGGCTGACCAGTCAGGGGTATCGGGAGTGATCGACATGGATTTATTGAGTGTAATTCGCCGGTGGCGCCTTCGTGATAAGATCCCGCTTCGTGAGATTGAGCGGCGCACCGGTTTGTCGCGCAACACGATCCGCAAGTATCTGCGCGCGGATACGGTGGTGCCGCAGTTCAAGGTACCTGACCGGTCGAGCAAGCTGGACCCGTTTGCTGAGAAGCTGACGGGTTGGTTACAAATCGAGGCTGGCAAATCGCGCAAGCAGAAGCGCACGGCGAAGCAGATGCATGCTGATCTGGCCGTATTGGGCTACGAAGGGTCCTATAATCGTGTCGCTGCCTATGTGCGGGATTGGAAGGCAGGCCGTCTCTTGGCACAGCAGGCCAGTGGCCGCGGAACATACGTGCCTTTGGTTTTCCAGCCAGGTGAGGCGTTCCAGTTCGACTGGAGCGAAGATTGGGCAATTCTTGGTGGCGAGCGTGTCAAGCTGCAGGCGGCCCATACCAAACTATCACACAGCAAGGCGTTCATCGTGCGGGCCTATCCGTTACAGACGCATGAGATGCTGTTTGATGCACTGACGCAGGCATTCCGCGTGCTGGGTGGTGTGCCGCAGCGCGGGATCTTCGATAACATGCGAACTGCGGTCGATAAGATCGGCAAGGGCAAAGCCCGACAGGTCAACGCGCGCTTCACCGCAATGGCCAGCCACTACTTGTTCGAGCCTGCATTCTGCAATCCGGCCTCGGGGTGGGAGAAGGGCCAAGTCGAGAAGAACGTGCAAGATGCACGGCGGCGGCTGTGGCAGAAGTTGCCGAGCTTCCCGGATATCCATGCGCTCAATGCCTGGCTCGAGGAACAATGCATCGCGCAATGGGGTGAGATCCAACATGGCAACTTGCCCGGCACCGTAGCCGATGTACACGCCGCTGAGGTTGGTAGTCTGATGCCGCTGGGGCGGACCTTCGATGGTTTTGTCGAACACACCAAGCGGGTGTCCCCGATCTGCCTCATCAGCTTTGAACGCAATCGGTACAGCGTCCCGGCATCCTTTGCCAACCGCCCGGTCAGCATCAGGATCTACCCCGAGCGGATCGTGGTGGCGGCCGAGGGGCAGATCCTTTGCGAACATGCCAGAATCATTGACCGATCCCACCACACTGGCGGGCGGACAATTTATGACTGGCGGCATTATCTGGCAGTAGTCCAGCGCAAGCCGGGAGCACTGCGCAATGGCGCGCCATTCTTGCAGCTCCCAGAGGCCTTCAAGCAGCTGCAAAGCCAGCTCCTACGTCGTCCCGGCGGAGACAAGGAGATGGCGGAGATATTGGCGTTGGTGCTGCAACATGACGAACAGGCAGTGCTTTGCGCTGTCGAACTGGCGCTGGATGCGGGCGTCGCCACCAAGACCCACGTCCTCAATATCCTGCACCGCCTGATCGATGGTAAGGCTCCACCGGCAGCGCCGATTGACGCACCGCAGGCTTTGCGCCTTGCGCAAGAGCCGTTGGCCAATGTCGGACGTTATGATGCCCTGCGTGAGGGAGGGCTGCGTCATGCGTCATGACCCCGCCAGTGCCGCCGTTGTCGTCATGCTCAAGGCGCTGAAGTTGTATGGCATGGCCCAAGCAGTGGGGGACCTTATCGAGCAAGGCGCCCCAGCCTTCAGTGCCGCAGTGCCGATGGTCTCCCAGTTGCTCAAAGCCGAGATGGCCGAACGTGAGGTCCGCTCGATTGCTTATCAGATCAAGGCCGCCCGGTTCCCAGCTTACAAAGACCTGGCCGGGTTCGACTTCGCATCCAGCGAGGCCAACGAGGCCCTGGTTCGGCAACTCCATGGTGGCGAGTTCATCGACGGCGCTGACAACGTAGTACTGATTGGCGGGCCCGGAACCGGCAAATCGCACATCGCCACTGCGCTGGGAGTTCAAGCCGTCGAACATCACCGCAGAAAAGTGCGCTTCTTTGCCACGGTCGATCTGGTCAATGCGCTCGAACAGGAAAAAGCAGCCAACAAGGCGGGGCAGATTGCCGAACGTCTGCTCAAGCTCGATCTCATCATCCTTGATGAACTGGGCTATCTGCCGTTCAGCCCATCAGGCGGAGCTTTGCTGTTCCACCTGCTCAGCAAATTGTACGAACGCACCAGCGTCGTGATCACCACTAACCTCAGCTTCAGCGAATGGGCCGAGGTATTCAGCGATGCCAAGATGACCACAGCCCTGCTGGATCGGCTAACCCATCATTGCCACATCATCGAAACTGGCAATGACAGCTTCCGGTTCAGGGCCAGCTCTGCCTCACCAAAACCACGAAAGGAAAAATCACCAGCTTGACCCAAAACCCGCTCTGCGGGACATACCATCACCCGGGTCAATTCTCGATGGAAATACCGGGTCACTTCTCAGCGGAAATCTACAAATTCGGTTTCGAACAGACGGCTCGACACCATCGGCATATCATTGAGGTGGATGCCGGTTGCGGCATCGCAAGAAACGCCGACGCAAAGGTCACCAATGCCACGGATGGTGAAGCTCGACGAGGTGAAGTTCGTCTTGGTGAACGTGACGTTCGGCAGCGAGAGCTGCAGGTCGGAGGAGTTCTGGATCTGCTGCTTGGTCAGGTTTTCGGCAGAGAATGCCGAAACGGCGATCGGCACGTCCTGCAGCGACTGGGCCTGGCGCTGCGCGGTAACGATGATTTCTTCAAGACCAACATTTTCGCTAGCCGATTGCGGCGCACTCTGGGCGAAAACCGGTGTAGCGACGGCTGCGGCGCACACGCCCGCAAGCAGGGAAAGCTTGCCCCTCATAGTCAGACCTCTCTCTCCAGCGGCACCCGTCATTGACCGCGGGTTGCCTGAAGGACAGGACATAACTTCGACGATTCTTTGTCAACCGGATAATTAAAAATGCGGGTTTCCGTAAGGGAAGGTCGTTGCAGACGTGACCATTTTGGCAACGATTGCATAAAAATGTATGACATCATGATGACATTCCCAGCTTGATGGCAACATCATAATGTGACAAATGACGAATCATGTCACTGATGCGTCATTTAGTTGTCCGAATCATTTCCAGCCACGAGACCGGTGCGCAAACGTTACACTGCGCATCAGCGTAGCAATTGACTGGACACGTCTGTAAGGCTCCGCCTGCGCGAACTGCGCCCCCCACAGTTTTTCCCGAGGACCGTTTTCCATGGCCAAGTTCCTGATCGTCGAAGCCCGCTTCTATGACCACCTCAACGACATGCTGGTGGCAGGCGCAAAGGCGGCGCTGAAGGCAGCCGGACACAAGGTCGAGGTCATCACCGTCCCCGGCGCTCTCGAGATCCCCGGCGCGATCGCCATGGCCGACCAGTCGGAAGACTATGACGGCTTCGTCGCCATCGGCGTGGTGATCCGCGGCGAAACCTACCACTTCGAGATCGTCGCAGGCGAGAGCGCGCGCGGCATCATGGCGCTGACGATGGACGGCCTCGCCATCGGCAACGGCATTCTCACGGTCGAGAATGAAGCTCAGGCTCTGGTCCGCGCGGACCCTGCGCAGAAGGACAAGGGCGGCGAAGCGGCCAAGGCGGCGATGGCCCTCCTCGCCCTGCGCGAACGCTGGGGCTGATCGCCTAGCCGAGAGGCGCGCAGGTATCCAACCGGCGCGCCTTGTCCGCCACTTCGAACGCAGCCTGCGTTGGCGCCAGCCTGCGGTCGAGGATGATGCCACGGGTCGTCGGTGTGGTGATCACAGGCTCTTGGCCGGGATGCACCAGCTTATGTTCCTTCTGAAGAACGAAGCGTATCCCCTTGGGGCTCCCGATGGAATCCATCACGGCGACATTGTCGGTGTTCCCGGCAAAGACCGACACCGAGACATAGCCACCGCCGGGCGTCGCGGGAACGTCAACCAGTATCGGCCCGTTCGATAGATCATAGACGCAGCTGGCATAGGCCAGGTCCGGCGAAGGCCGCACCACCCAGCGCGAAGCCGAGGTCGTGCGATCCGAAAAGCGGAATGCGTTGATCAGCTTCCCGTCTTCGGAAAGTTTTGTCATCGCCAGATGCATGATCGCGTTGGGGGCGAGGAAGATCGTGCCCAAATGCCCGATCCCGGCCGCCGCGACGAAGGCGAGCAGATAACGCAACGCGGGCTTCATTGTGGATCTCCGCAAGAGACGCGCTCCACCTTGGGGAACGGTATGGTGCCGAAATCCTGCTGCGCCTGGGGTGTGGGATTGTAGATGCGCAAGGTCAGGTCGAACTTTCCAGCCTTGCGGGTGGAAAGCCATGGCATCGCCGGATTACGGCTTGGTCCCGCCTCTGCCTGCCATGCTCCGTTCGCATCCGGCCGGACTTCCGACGCATCGACCGAAAGGGCATCGTCGTTGTTCTCCGGCAGGTAATCGTCCGCCGCATAAGCGGTTATCGACCACCAGCGCCCCGGTAGCGGCCCGCCCGAGAGCCGATAGTGACACCCCTCGCGCAAGGGCTCACCCAGATCATCGACCTTGCGCGTGAAGTAGATCGCCTGGCTGCGATTGAGCGCCAGCAACCCGGTCAATGCCACGCGTGCGCGCAACATGGGGCCAGCCTCGCTGGACCCAGTCACCCGGCTTCCCGACCAGCCCATGTGCTCTTCGCTGCCCATGCCGAAATGCTTCATCGACACGAACGCAGACGCCGCTCCCGCAAACAGGCCCAGCGTGATGACGCCCGCCAGTTTGAGCGCGGAATACCTGCTGCTAGCCGGCATCGAAGTACTCCTTCAGTCCCCACGGCTCGTAGGGGCCGATCACCAGTTGCTCGAACCCGCCGATCCCGACCTCCCCATCGCTGGTTGTGACGCGCGAGATCATCTGCACGTGCAGGTTCTCGAGGCTTGGAACCATCGGATCAAGCGTGGCGAGCAGGAAGTCCTCGCGTTCAACGGCAAGCGCTCCATGGTACAGCCCGTGACCCCACTTGGGACTGGTGTACCCCAGCCCGCGCATCTGGAAGCGCAGCACAGGCTCGAAAGTCAGTTCGAGCGGCCCCTCCGGCCGCTGCACCGTGAGCGTGCCGCTGGCGGGCCAGCGTGTGCCCGGCTGCATCGGGGATGTCATCCCGCATGAGGGTGTCTCGTAGAAGCCGTCATGCCCTGCCCCGTCCGGCGCGATGACGGCCCGCGTGTTCCACGGCGCGCCACGACGGTCGGCATTGACGTGGAAGAACAGGCTGCGGGTGGGCAGATTGACCGGGGTCCACTGCCAGAAGAAGCTGCTGACCACGCCGTGTCCGTGCGGTTGCGCGTCGGACGTTCCGACCGGACGCACGCCCCAGCTGCGGTCCCGCGTGCCGCAGGTGCCGGGCGCAAGATCGGTGCGCTTGCCGTCGATCTCGATCCAGCCGGTGTAGTGTCCGTTCTGGGTCAGACGCGTGTAGTCCATGAACGTGCGCGGACCGATCCGGTAAGTGAAGCGCGGCTCCTCGATCGGGAACGCACGACCGGTGAAGGTCAGTTCGGCACTCAGCCCTTCCCCGGAGACTCTTACCCGCAAGACCTTCAACGGCTCGATCACCTCAATGCTGATCGGCCCCACGGTCAGGTCGAAGCGCTCCATGTTGAGTTCGCGCGAAGCATGAAGATTGTGCTGTACCCCATCGCGAATGCACGAGAAATGCGCATCGGCAACATTGAGATGCGGATAGATTCCGAAGGCGACCGCAAAGAAGCCAGAGCCATCAGGCGCATAGCCATTGAAGAAGTACCGATCGTAGAAGTTCCGGTCGGTCCCTGCATAGGCCACCGGCTCGGGCGTCTGATGCAGCGGAAAATCGTCACCCTTGGTCAACATCAGGCGTGCTCCATCCGGCGCTTCAAGGCACCAAGGCTGTCATGTTCGAGCGCAAGTTCGCAGGCGCCCCGCGCCATCGACAGGAAGTTCGCATCGCCCCGTTCGGTGCGCACCACGAAGGCGGCACTGAATACGGCGGTCGACACCCCATGCAGCGCGCCGATGCGGTAATCGTCCCAAATGCCCTCGCGCGTCAGCGGGACCCCCAGCCTGGTCATCTCGGCGCAATACAGGTCCAGAAGCGCCGCTTCGTTCGGACGCCGCAAGGCAGACCCCGTGCCGCAACCGAGGAAGTAGCCGATGTCGGTCAGCCCGCAGCCGACCGCAGAAGTCTGCCAGTCGACCAGCGCGATCGGCTCTGCGCCGCCCCTGATCCCGAACAGCATGTTGTCGAGCCGGAAGTCGCCATGCAGGAAGCAGCGGCTCGAATGCTTGCGGTCGAACCAGAGGTCGAGGTTGTCGTTCAGCGTCTCGCAAATGGCCATGAGTTCGGGCTCAAGCAGATCGGCGTAGCGCTCGCGAAAGATCGCCTGGGCTTGGGGATAGAGCGCGCGCAGTGAAGCGCTGGCCTGCGGATCGAGCTGCAGCCATTCCGCGTCAAGCACCGGATGATCGCGGGTCGGGGCATGAAGGGCAGCGGCCTGAAGCATGGCCTGCTCGGCCTCCGCCAAAGTGCAGCCAACCAGCTGATTCCCAGCCGCGCATGGTCCGAGGTCTTCAAACAGCAGCACGAAATCGCACCCGTTCGCGTCAAGTTCGGCCGCGTGGACCTTCGGCACCCGCATGGCCGAAAGCGAAGCGACCTCGCGGTAGAACATCACCTCGCGCGAATAGAGCGAGAAGGCCGCTGCAGTCTGGCGGCTAGTGGGATCGCTCGACGGGAACTTGGCCGCGACCGACGTCGGTGCCCCGTTCGTCTCGCCATCGTATGACAGCGTGAAGCGGGCGGTATCGCCGACCTGCCCTGTCCCGATCGAGACCCACGCGATGCTTCTGATCCGGGCATCACCGAGCAGCCCGCCCCGCGCGAATTGCGCCTCCAGCCAAGCCGCATCGACCTCATCCGGCCGCGTCGGAAAATCAGCCATCTCTTGTCTCCCATGGTCAGGCTGACAGAGACTGCAGGCCTTTGGAAGAGGCATTCAAATGACCGATTAACTCAGGTCACTCCGGAACGCCCGACAACGCCACCGGTTCGGTCTGCATAAGTTCAGCGAGCAGGAGCGTGAGAATGGATGGCCCAATCGAATGGATCGCAGCAATCGGCACGATCATCGCTGCCGCGCTCGTCGCGGCAGACATCGGCCGTCGGTGGACCGGATGGGGCTTCGTTTTGTTCATGGCCGTTTCGATCACCTGGATCATTTCCGGCGCTTTGAATTCGGCCATATCACTGGTGATCCAGAATATTGCCCTGCTGGGAATCAATGGTTGGGGGGTCTGGCGCTACCTGTTGAATCCGGATCGGAGCCAACTCCCAGCCAAAGGCAGCTAAATTGGTCCGTAACGGCGGTATAGTCTTCCGAGATAGATCGAGAAACTTCGCCAATACTCTGATTTGGCTGGAAATTTACGCAAGAAGCATCCTGATTAAGCGAGATCGCTTAGGGCAATCACGGATGGTTCTAGCCCTCAGGTTAGCCAATGTCGTGTCTGCCATGACCGTTGGGCGAACGGTCGCGGCAGCGCAATAGGGGTTGCGCCACAGGGGTGCGGAGATGGGCAAGGAACAACTGAGATCGAAGGCACGGCGGCTCATCGCAACCGCCAATGAATTGCTGGCCATCGCACACGAACTGGAATTGAGCGAAGGCGACGGCCGCACCGACGAGGTGGCCAGCGCGCACAGCGTCAAGGACAGCCCGGTTTGGGCAGAGGTTGCGCGCACGGCCTATCGCGACAGACGACGGCGAGCGAACATCTTCCGCGATGCGACCCTGTTTGGAGAACCTGCCTGGGACATCCTGCTCGACCTGTTCATTGCGGCCAAGGAACGTAAACGCCTCCCCGTAACCAGCGCCTGCATCGGAGCAGCGGTCCCCGCCACGACTGCGCTTCGCTGGCTGACCGTGCTCGAGGACAAGGGGCTCATCCTGCGCGAGAACGACATGAGCGACGCGCGACGCGTTTTCGTGCGCCTTTCAGCCGATGGTTACGAGAAGATGGTGGCCTATTTCTCTGAGGTCGCAGGCGACATGCGCAGCGAAGAGAACGTGGAACCACCTTCCCTGAGGGTCGCCCACTAGGGCAGACGCAAAAAAGGCGGCCTCCGGAAGGAAGCCGCCCCTTTGATACGTCAATCGAACGATCAGGCGCCGAGACGACCGAACGCTGCCTTGCCCGCGTAACGCGCCGAAACGCCCAGTTCTTCCTCGATGCGGATGAGCTGGTTGTACTTGGCGAGACGGTCCGAACGGGCGAGTGAGCCGGTCTTGATCTGGCCGCAGTTGGTCGCAACCGCGAGATCAGCGATGGTCGCATCCTCAGTCTCGCCCGAACGGTGCGACATCACTGCGGTGTAGCCGTTGCGCTGCGCGATCGAGACGGCCTCGAGCGTTTCGGTCAGCGAGCCGATCTGGTTGACCTTGACGAGGAGCGAGTTCGCCAGCCCCTTGCCGATGCCCATTTCAAGGCGCTTCGGATTGGTCACGAACAGGTCGTCACCCACCAGCTGCACGCGCTTGCCAACCTTCGCGGTGAGCGCGGCCCAGCCTTCGAAGTCGTCCTCGCTCATGCCATCTTCGATCGAGATGATCGGATAAGCGTCGCACAGTGCGGCGAGGTAATCGGCCATGGCGTCGGGCGAGAGCGAGAGGCCTTCGCCGCTGATCTCGTACTTGCCGTTCTTGAAGAACTCGGTCGCGGCGCAGTCGAGCGCGAGCATCATGTCCACGCCCGGCTTGAACCCGGCCTTTTCGATCGAGGCCATCACGAAATCGAGCGCATCGCGGGTGCTGGCAAGGTTCGGGGCAAAGCCGCCTTCGTCACCCACTGCGGTTGCAAGGCCCTTCTCGTGCAGGCCCTTCTTGAGGGTGTGGAAGACTTCGGCGCCCCAGCGCACGGCCTCGGCAAGCGAAGGTGCGCCGACTGGCATGATCATGAATTCCTGGAAGTCGATCGGATTGTCGGCATGCTCGCCGCCGTTGATGATGTTCATCATCGGCACCGGCAAAACATGGGCCGCAACGCCGCCGACATAGCTGTAGAGCGGCAACCCGCGCGCGTCGGCTGCGGCCTTCGCCACGGCAAGGCTGGTGCCGAGGATCGCGTTTGCGCCCAGGCGGCCCTTGTTCTCGGTGCCATCGAGTTCGATCATCGCAAGATCGATGTCGCGCTGGTCTTCGGCGTCCATGCCGAGGATGCATTCGGCGATGTCCGAATTCACCGCCGTCACGGCCTTGGTCACGCCCTTGCCAAGATAGCGCGACTTGTCACCATCGCGCAGTTCCACCGCTTCGTGAGCGCCGGTCGAGGCACCCGAGGGAACGGCGGCGCGGCCGAAGCTGCCGTCTTCCAGCAGAATATCAACTTCGACCGTGGGATTGCCACGGCTGTCGAGAATTTCACGCGCATGGATGTCGATGATCGCAGTCATGGTCTGCTCCCTGCTGGCTGGCGATAAATAGACGCCAAGGTTTGGCGCGGCTCCTATCGGCTGGAACCGTGGCAGGCAAGCCGCGTTTGCAGTGCAACATACCTATCCGGGGCGGTCATTGAGAGCTAGGCTCTTGCAATGAGCGCCAAGGGTCTAGCAAGATGGCGAAGACCGCCCATATCGAGGGTTCACAACCCGCGCGAACAGCCGAAGGGATACAAGACATGGCCGAGACCACGATGACCCCCGCAGACGCTCCCAAGAAGCGCAGCACCAAGAAGAAGATCGATGACGCGGTGATGGCGGCAACGGCCTCAGCCGAAACGGCGGCGGAATCGGCCAGGGGTCGTTTCAGCAAGGCGATCGAGGAAGCCAAGGCCGGTGCCGAAGCACTGAAGGGCGAAGCTCTCGAAAAGGGCGCGGCTTACAAGGCGAAGGTCAGCGGCACGACCTCTGACTGGGTCGACGAAGCCAAGGTCTATGCAGGCCAGGCCAAGGAAAAGGGTGCCGCCCTCGCCGTCGAAGGCAAGGCCCGCGCCAGCGATGCCTTGGGGACGCTCGGCAAGACCATTTCGGACACTGCGGCCACCATCGATGAAAAGCTCGGCGTCCAGTACGGCGACTATGCGCGCAGCGCCGCACGCTCGATCCAGGAAACCGCAGCCAAGCTCGAAGCCAAGGACCTGGGTGAGCTGGGCGAGGACGTGAAGGAATTCGTGCGCAAGAGCCCGGGCGTCGCCATCGGCGTTGCCGCGATCGCAGGCTTCGCCATCGCGCGCCTGCTCTCGGGCGGATCGGACGACTGACGGCGTTGGCCCGGAAGGCCCGCGTCCGATGAGCGAGACGGAAACCATCGAAGCTACCCCCGAGACCGCCGCCGATGAAGGCATCGGCGGCGCGATCAGGGCGCTGATCGAAGACGGGCAGACGCTCGTCGAGGCGGAGATTGCCTATCGCAAGGCGCAGGCCAGTTACGGCTTGGGCGAGGCCAAGGCGATCGTCGTGTTGCTTCTGCTCGGACTTGCCTTTGCCTTTTTCACGCTGCTCGCGCTGGTCGTTGGCCTGCTCCTGGCCCTCGCGAGTTACGTGGGAGTCTGGGCTTCGCTCGCGATAGTTGGGGGAGTGTTGGGAATTCTGGCGGCTATCTGCCTCGCGCGGGCGGTCAAGCGAATGAGCTTTGCAAAACAAGCGCTTGGCGGAGTTTCGCAGCCATGAGCGACCCGGCAACGCTCAAAGCGGCCCGCGCCCTGCGTGACGACGCGCTCGCCGTGTTCAAGGGCGATCTCGACATAGCCAAACTGGAGGCTTCGCCCAAGCGCGTGAAAGAGCGCGCGCTCGACGAAGCATTCGAAATGATCGACACTGCCCGCGAAATTGCGGGCGAGAACAAGGCCGTAATCGGCGCGACGCTGGCAGCATTGCTCGCATGGTTCCTGCGCGAACCTTTGCAGCAACTGATCAAACGCGGCGCCGATATGGTCCGACCTGGAGATTGACATGCAAGACGACCTGACCCCGCCCGAAGCCGAAACCCTGCTCGACAAGGTCGATGCGGCCAAGGCACGGCTCGCAGCACGAACGGAAAGTTCCAAGTCGGTACAGGCAGTTAAGGGTCTGATCGAAGAGCATCCGGTGGCTTCGGTCGCCGCAGGTATCCTGCTCGGCGCGTTGGTCGCACGCGCTCTCCCCCGCCTTGGTGGCAAGAGCGATGCGGCCAAGGATGCGGCCGGGGGCTTGCGCAAGAGCGCGGCGGGCCTGGCATCCGTCGCAGGGAAGCTTGCCATCGACTACGCCACCCGCGCCCGCGATGCCGGCCGCGACGGGTTGCACAAGGTTGAGGAAGTATCAGAAACCGTTGGCGAAAAGATTGCTGGCAGCACCGAAGATGCCCGCCGCAAGGCCATCGACGTTTCCGAAATCGTCCGCTCCGCCGCTGTGGAGGCGAGCGAGGCGGCGCTGCGCAAGGTCAACGAGTTGACCTCGCGCATGAAGCATTGAGGCAAAAGGCGCGAAAAGCCGCCGAATACGACTATCGCTCACTTGCGCGGACCCGTGCTTTTTGTCAGTGGCGCGGACGAATCCTCCCCAAAGGAATAGTCGCCAATGCAAAAGCTGCACCTCGTTATGGGCGGGCGGGTTAAGGACCCGCAGGGCCTCGAATTCGTCGACCTCAAGGCTATCGATGTCGTGGGGGTTTTTCCCGACTATGCCAGCGCCGAAGAAGCATGGCGTGGCGCGGCGCAGCGCACGGTCGATGACGCCGAGATGCGTTACGTGATCGTGCACCTGCACCGCCTGCTCGAGCCGGAACTCCCCAAAGGCTGAGCGCGCACCAAAACAAAAAGGCCCCGGATCGCTCCGGGGCCTTTTTTGTTGATCCTCAGTGCAGGATCAGATGAATTCGATCTTCTGGACCAGATAGAACTTGTCGCCTGAGGGAACCGTAACTTCGATTTCCTCGTCGACCTTGCGACCGATCAGCGCCTTGCCCAGCGGCGAGTTGTAGCTGATCATGCCGTTCTTGGCGTCCGCCTCATAGGGGCCGACGATCTGGTACTTGACCGGCTTGTCGTCCTCGTCGAGCAGCGTCACGGTTGCGCCGAAGATGATCTTGTCGCCGGAAAGAGTCGACGGGTCGATGATCTGGGCGCGGCTCATCCGATCTTCGAGATCGGCAATCGTCGCCTCGACCTGGCCCTGACGCTCCTTCGCAGCGTGATATTCGGCGTTTTCCGAAAGATCCCCATGCGCGCGCGCTTCCTCGATCGCGTCAACGATCAGGGGGCGCTCCTCGCGCAGCGCCTTCAGCTCCGCGACAAGCCTTTCGTAGCCTCCCGCAAGCATCGGCAGCTTTTCGACACTCGCCATCCGTTAAGCCTCTTTCCTGTCACGCGCCCGGGTTGCCGCTACGGCATCCACGGGAAAACCTGTCCCCACCGGTCCTGTACCGAATGCACAGGGCCGGACCACCAAACTCTCGAAGCCGGGGGACTACCTAGGTTCAACCATAATAGTCCTGCAACGAACGCACTTCAAGTTCGGCCGAACGCAGAGCTTCGATAGCCTCCACGGCTGCGACCGAAGCGGCGGCCGTCGTGAAGTACGGAACGCGCGAGTTGAGCGCCGAGGCGCGGATCGATTGCGAGTCCTTGTGGCTCTGCCAGCCTTCGGTCGTGTTGAAAATCAACGCCATATCGCCATCGATGATCCGGTCGACGATGTGCGGACGGCCTTCGGCCACCTTGTTCACGCGCTCGACGATCACACCAGCGTCCGACAGGTAGCGTGCCGTACCACCCGTGGCGACGATCTTGAAACCGAGAGTGATCAGCTTGCGCACGGCAGGCAGGATCACCGGCTTGTCCGAATCCTTGACCGATACGAACACAGTTCCGGTCTGGGGCAACTTGGTCCCTGCGCCGAGCTGCGACTTGGCGAATGCCACGGCAAAGGTGCTGTCGATGCCCATGACTTCGCCGGTCGACTTCATTTCCGGCGAAAGCACCGGGTCAATGCCGGGGAAGCGCGCGAACGGGAATACCGCTTCCTTGACCGCCATGTAGTCGATCTCGCGCTTGATCGGCGGAAGATCGGCCAGCTTTACACCCGCCATGACGCGCGCAGCGAACTTGGCAATGGGCGTGCCCACGGCCTTGGCGACGAATGGCACGGTGCGGCTGGCGCGGGGGTTGACCTCGATCAGGTAGACCTCGCCATCCTTGATCGCGAACTGGATGTTCATCAGCCCGCGCACGTCGAGACCGCGCGCGAGCAGAACCGCCTGCCGCTCCATTTCGGCGATGATCTCGGCCGAGAGGCTGTAGGGCGGAATCGTGCAGGCGCTGTCGCCCGAGTGGATGCCTGCCTCTTCGATGTGCTGCATGACGCCCGCGACGGTCACGTCGGTGCCGTCAGCCAGCGCATCGACGTCGCATTCGATGGCATCGCGCAGGTACTGGTCGATCAGCACCGGGCTGTCGCCCGAAACCTGCACTGCGGTGGCGATGTAGTCGTCAAGCTGCGCCTGGCTGTCGACGATTTCCATGGCGCGGCCGCCGAGAACGTAGCTCGGACGGATCAGAACCGGATAGCCGATGCGGCTGGCAACGGCGACGGCTTCGTCACGGCTGCGGGCAATGCCGTTCATCGGCTGCTTGAGGCCGAGCTTGGCGACCAGCGCGGCAAAACGCTCGCGGTCTTCGGCAAGGTCGATCGAGTCCGGCGAGGTGCCGAGGATCGGAATGCCTGCATCCTGCAGTGCCTGCGCCAGCTTGAGCGGGGTCTGCCCGCCGAACTGCACGATCACGCCAACCAGTTCGCCCTTCGACTGTTCGACCGCGAGGATCTCCAGCACGTCTTCGGCGGTCAGCGGCTCGAAGTAGAGGCGGTCCGAGGTGTCGTAGTCGGTCGAGACGGTTTCCGGGTTGCAGTTGACCATGATGGTCTCGAACCCGGCATCGCCCAGCGCGTAGCAGGCGTGGCAGCAGCAGTAGTCGAACTCGATGCCCTGCCCGATGCGGTTCGGGCCGCCGCCGAGGATGACGATTTTCTTGCGGTCGGTAGGGGCGGATTCATTTTCCGGTTCGCCGAACAGCGCGCCTTCGTACGTGGAGTACATGTAGGGCGTGACGGCCTCGAACTCGGCGGCGCAGCTGTCGATGCGCTTGAACACCGGGCGCACGCCGAGCTTGTGGCGCAGGGCACGGACTTCGGCCTCACTGGTGGCACCGGCCATGGCGGACAGGACATCGTGGAGCAGGCCCGAGCGCTTGGCCTGGGTCTCACCCATGCCGCCCGCAACGCCGATGCCGCGCACGGCGAGCGTGGCAAGGCGCTTGTCCGAGAATCCCATCGCTTTGAGGCGGCGCAGCCCGGCAGCGTCGTTGGGCAGGCCGTCCTGCTGGATCTTCTGCTCTTCGGCGACGATCTCGGCGATGTGGCGCAGGAACCAGGGTTCGTACTTGGTGACGGCGTGGACTTCGTCGACCGAGAGCCCTTCGCGCAGCGCCTGAGCGATCACCAGCAGGCGATCAGGCGTGGCGCGGGCAAGCGCGGCCGTGATCTCGTCGCGGCTGGCGCCTTCGAGACCGACGACGCGGTTGAAGCCATCGAGGCCGGTTTCCAGCCCGCGCAGGGCCTTCTGCATCGATTCCTTGATGTTACGGCCAATCGCCATGACTTCGCCGACCGACTTCATCGCGGTGCCCAGCAGCGGCTCTGCGCCCTTGAACTTTTCGAAGGCGAAGCGCGGGATCTTGGTGACGACGTAGTCGATGGTGGGTTCAAACGCCGCCGGGGTGGCCCCGGTGATGTCGTTCATGATCTCGTCGAGCGTGTAGCCGACGGCGAGCTTGGCCGCGACCTTGGCGATCGGGAAACCGGTGGCCTTGGATGCCAGCGCCGAGGAACGCGACACGCGCGGGTTCATCTCGATCACGATCAGGCGGCCATCGGCGGGGTTCACCGCGAACTGGACGTTGGAACCGCCGGTTTCGACGCCAATCTCGCGCAGCACCGCGATGCTGGCGTTGCGCATGATCTGGTATTCCTTGTCGGTCAGCGTGAGCGCTGGCGCGACGGTGATGGAATCGCCGGTGTGGACGCCCATCGGATCGACGTTCTCGATCGAGCAGATGATGATGCAGTTGTCCTTCTTGTCGCGGACAACCTCCATCTCGTATTCCTTCCAGCCGAGGAGCGATTCCTCGATCAGGACTTCGGTGGTGGGCGAGGCTTCAAGACCGCCCTTCACGATCTTGACGAATTCGTCCTTGTTGTAGGCAATGCCGCCGCCGGTGCCGCCCATGGTGAAGCTGGGGCGGATGATCGAAGGCAGGCCCGTGCGTTCGAGGATCGCGAGCGCCTCGTCGATGGTGTGGGCTACGCCCGAGCGCGCGGATTCGAGGCCGATCTTGTCCATCGCCTCGCGGAAGCGCTGGCGGTCTTCGGCCTTGTCGATCGCATCGGCATTCGCGCCGATCATCTGGACGCCGAACTTCTCAAGCGTGCCATCGTTGAATAGCGCGAGCGCGGTGTTGAGCGCGGTCTGCCCGCCCATCGTCGGCAGCAACGCATCGGGGCGCTCCTTCTCGATGATCTTGGCGACAACTTCGGGCGTGATCGGCTCGACATAGGTCGCGTGCGCCATGTCCGGATCGGTCATGATCGTCGCGGGGTTCGAGTTGACCAGGATGATGCGATAGCCCTCTTCCTTGAGCGCCTTCACCGCCTGCGTGCCCGAATAATCGAACTCGCAAGCCTGGCCGATGATGATCGGCCCTGCGCCGATGATCAGGATCGATGAGATGTCAGTGCGTTTGGGCATCGTAGGCGGCCTTCAGGTTAACGTCGGTCGAGTGGAACATGTGCCCACACTTTGAACAAGCGCCCGGCTGTCTCCAAAGTTGCTTGGAATACAACGAGGCAAAAAGCTGGTCTTTGGCGTACTTCGGCTTAGCAGTCCCGTACGCTCGATAAACAAACCAAGCACAATCCGGACAGCGCAGATTAAACAACCAAGCTGCAGGCATAGCTGTGAACGCAGCAAGCAAAGCAATCCAAAACTGCCCTGTGACCCAAGACAGGACGATACCTGCCATCGCGAAGTACATTATGTACCGAGCAGGAACTTCCAATCGTCTAGCGATGCGAAGCCTAGATATTGTAGCGGTGCCGAGGCTCAACCCAACATCCCCACGAACTTCTCGAACAGGTAGAAGCTGTCCTGCGGTCCCGGTGATGCTTCAGGGTGGTACTGCACCCCGAACGCGCGCTTGCCCTTCACCGCGATGCCGCAGTTCGAGCCGTCGAACAGCGAGACGTGCGTTTCGATCACGTTGTCGCCCAGCGCGCCCGGTGCGTTGTCGACCGCAAAGCCGTGGTTCATCGAGGTGATCTCGACCACACCGTCTTCCATACGCTTGACCGGGTGGTTCGCGCCGCGATGCCCTTGGTGCATCTTGGTGGTGCGGGCGCCGGCGGCCAGCGCCAGCATCTGGTGGCCGAGGCAGATGCCGAAGACCGGCATGTCCATTTCGAGCAGCTTCTGGATTACCGGCACGGCATAAGCGCCCGTCGCCGCAGGATCGCCCGGGCCGTTCGACAGGAACACGCCATCGGGCTTGAGGGCGAGGATCGTCTCCAGCGAGATCTCGGCCGGAACCACCGTCACGGCCGCGCCTGCTGCCACGAGGTTGCGGAAGATATTGTCCTTCGCGCCGAAGTCCATGGCGACGACGTGGGGGCGCTTGTCGTGGGGGCTGCGGCCGAAGCCCTTGCCGAGATGCCAGATCGAGCCTTCCCAGGTCTCCTGACCATCGCGCGTGACGACGCGGGCAAGGTCCATGCCTTCGAGGCCGGGCCAGTTGCGCGCGCGCTCGACCAGCGCGGGGATATCGAATTCGCCCTTGGGATCGTGCGCGATCACCGCATTGGGTGCGCCGCTCATGCGGATGCGGCGGGTCAGCGCGCGGGTGTCGAGGCCCGAAATGCCGATCTTGCCCTGCTTTTCCATCCACTGCTGGAAATTGGCCACGGCGCGGAAGTTGGCAGGCGCAGTCACGTCCTCGCGCACCACGCAGCCGACAGCACCGGGCGTGTCATGGCTTTCCATGTCTTCGGGGTTCGTGCCGACGTTGCCGATGTGCGGGAAGGTGAAGGTCACGATCTGCGCCGCGTAGGACGGATCGGTCATCACTTCCTGATAGCCGGTCATTGCGGTGTTGAAGCAGACTTCGCCCACCGAAAGCCCGGTGGCACCGAAACCGCGTCCCCAGGCAACAGACCCATCGGCGAGAACGAGGACTCCCGTAGCGCCATCTGGTTGAGGCGCGTGCGAAAGTGCGGGGTCGGCCATGATATGGGGCGCTCCGTTGGCAGGGGTTCTGGCGATGTTGCTAAGGGGCGGCGGTTAGACCTGCATTGCCGCAGCGTCAACCTAGCGAAGTCTGAAAGTTTGGCCTACATTGGCGGCCTTCCGCTTTTTCCCGCGGACAACCTCACAGGAAATACGATTACATGATCCGCGACACCATCAAGGCCGCGCAGATTTCTGCCATGAAGGCGGGCGACAAGCCCCGCCTCGCCGCCGTCCGCCTGATCCTTGCCAAGCTGAAGGACAAGGATATCGAACTGCGCACTGCCTCGGCCGTGCCCGAGGACGACGTGCTCGTCACCGACGTGCTGCAGAAGATGGCCAAGCAGCGCCGCGAATCGATCACGCTCTACGAACAGGGCGGCAGGCAGGAGCTTGCCGACGTCGAGAAGGCAGAACTGGCAGTGATCGAGGAATTCCTGCCGCAGCAGATGGCCGAAGACGACGTAAAGGCCGCCATCGCCGCGCTGATCGCCGAAACGGGCGCTGCGGGGATGAAGGACATGGGCCGCGTCGTGGCCGCGCTGAAGGCCAGGCACGGCACGCAGCTTGATATGAGCAAGGCCAGCGGCCTGGTGAAGGCGGCGCTTTCGGTCTGATCGGACGATGACCCTCACCCCGCAATGGCTGGACGAGCTCCGCACCCGCATCTCGCTTTCGGGCGTAATCGGGCGGTCTGTTCGCGTGACCAAGGCGGGGCGGGAGTTCAAGGCGTGTTGCCCGTTCCACAACGAGAAGACGCCCAGCTTCACCATCAACGACGAAAAAGGCTTCTACCACTGCTTCGGCTGCGGCGCGCATGGCGACGTCATCCGCTGGATGACCGACCATCAGGGCCTGCCGTTCATGGATGCGGTGAAGGAACTGGCGCTGCAGGCGGGGATGGAAGTCCCTGCCCCCGATCCGCGCGCGGCCAAGAAGGCCGAGCAGCAGAAGTCGCTGCACGACGTGATGCAGGCCGCGCAGGACTTCTTCGTGCGTTGCCTTGGCGAGGAGCGCGGGAGCGAGGCGCGTCGATATCTCGCCTCGCGCGGGTTTCCGGCCCAGATCGTCCGCGAATTCGGCTTCGGCTTCGCGCCGGACAGCCGGACCGCCCTGAAGGAGGCGCTATCGGGCTTTCCGGACGAGATGCTGATCGAGGCGGGCCTCAGGATCGTGGTCGAGGGTAAAGAACCCTATGACCGATTCCGGGGTCGCCTGATGCTGCCGATTCTCGATCCGCGCGGACGTGTGATCGCGTTCGGCGGCAGAATCTTGAGCGCCGAGAAGACCGATGCTCCGAAATACCTGAACTCGCCCGACACACCGCTCTTCGACAAGGGGCGCACAGTCTACAACCTGCACCGCGCAGGGCCTGCCTCGCGGCAAAGCGGTCGCGTGGTGGTGGTCGAAGGATACATGGACGTGGTGGCGTTGGCGGCGGCGGGCATCGGCGAGGCCGTGGCACCGCTCGGCACCGCGCTGACCGAACACCAGATCGAACGGCTCTGGCGCCTGGTGGAAACGCCGACGCTATGCTTCGACGGCGATGCCGCCGGCCAGCGTGCGGCGATGAGGGCAATTACCCGCGCCCTGCCCCTGCTCCGCCCCGGCCATTCCTTGCGCATCACCACCCTGCCCGCGGGGATGGACCCGGATGACGTCGTCAAGAAGCAGGGGGCGGCGGCGATGGAAAGCCTGCTGCAAGGCGCGCGCAGCCTTGTCGACGTGTTGTGGGAAGCCGAGCGCGATGCCGCCCCGCTTGCCACACCAGAGGACAAGGCCGGGCTCAAGGCTCGGCTGCTTGCGCACTGCGAGACGATCCAGCACCCCGACATCAAATCGCTTTATCGCCGCGAGCTGACCGAGCGGTTTGGCGAACTCGCCTTCGCCCGCAAGGAGCGCGCGCCATTCCAGCCCCGGCAGGGCAGTGGAGGGCAGCGCGGCAAGGGCCAGCCGTGGAAGCCCGCCCCTGCTCCACTGGCAGAGCAGGACCGCGCGAAAATGCTGCGGATCGGCAACGGTCCCAGCACGAGCCTGCTGGCCGCCGTGCTCACAGGGCTTGTCCGCCATCCGCAGCACATCGGCCGCCATGCCGATTCGCTGGCGCGGCTTCAACCGGACGATGCCGATGCATCAGCGCTGATCGATACGCTGTTGATGGTCGCGGATACCGGGCAACCGCTTGAAAGCGAGGGTCTTGCCACCATATTGCTAGAACGAGGGCTTCGGCTCCCGTCGGCGCAGGATTACGCCGGAATGCGATTCGGCTTTCTTGCCAGCGGTGGTGATTCGGCGGGTGACGAGCTTGCCGAGGCAGTAGCTCTGCTGGTCGAGCTTCCGGCCGTCGAAGAGGCGCTTGGTGAGGCCACCAGACGCCACGAAACGGAGTTTTCCGACGAAAGCTTCGCCGAACAACAGAGATTGTTGCAGCGAAGGCTGGCATTGCTTGCCCGTTTGGGGCAAATGGGCCGTGCTCGTGCTGCGTTATAATTATAGCAATAGGCGCACCCGGGTCTGCCAAGGCCCGGCTCTCAGATGGTGGTACCTGGGTTAAATGGCTTCGAACGACAAGACCGACAATGGCGACGCTCCGCTTATTGATCTCAATGATGCTTCAATCCGGAAGCTGATTGCCCGCGCCAAGCGCAGGGGAATCATCACCGTTGATGAACTCAACGAAGCGCTGCCCCAGGACCAGATGTCTGCCGACCAGATCGAGGACATCATGGCCGCGATCTCGGAAATGGGCGTCAACATCGTCGAGAGCGACGAGGACGCGGTCGACCCTGAAGAGAAGGCGCAGGACGACGAACTCGATGAGGCGGAGACCACCGAGGACCGCCCCGACATCATCAAGCGCAAGGAAACGGTCGAACGGACCGACGATCCCGTGCGCATGTACTTGCGCGAGATGGGCGCGGTCGAACTGCTCAGCCGCGAAGGCGAAATCGCCATCGCCAAGCGCATCGAGGCCGGTCGCGACACGATGATCATGGGGCTGTGTGAAAGCCCGATTACCTTCCACGCGATCATTCAGTGGTCCGACGCACTCAACGCGGGCGAAATGCAGCTGCGCGAAATCCTCGATCTCGACGCGATGCTGTCCAAGGAGCCGCAGCCCGAGAACCTCTCGGAAGACGGTGAGGAAACCGGCGAGCCGGAAATCAGCGAAGCCACCGCCGGCCCGACCTTCAAGGAAGAAGAGGACGTCGAGGAAGAAGTCGCGTCCGATGACGAGGACGACGAACTGCGTGAGCGCCGCGCGCGTCCCGCTGAGGAAGAGGAAGAGGACAACACACTCAGCCTCGCCCAGATGGAAGCACAGCTGAAGCCTGCCGCGCTTGAGCGCTTTGCCGAGATCACCTCGCTGTTCCGCCAGTTCGAGAAGATCCAGGCCGAGCGTCTGGATGCGCTTGGCATGGGCAACGATTTCCCGCCTGCCAAGGAAGCGCAGTACCAGAAGCTGCGCGAAGACCTGACGGCGCAGGTGGAATCGGTGCAGTTCCACGCCTCGAAGATCGAATACCTCGTCGACAACCTCTATGCCTTCAACCGTCGCCTGACCACGCTTGGCGGCCAGATGCTGCGTTTGGCAGAGCGTCACAAGGTGCCGCGCAAGGACTTCCTCGACATGTACGTCGGGCACGAGCTGGACGACGGCTGGCTGCAGGCGCTCGCCACCCGTGACAAGAAGTGGGCTGCTTTCGCCGCCAACGAATCCGTGCCGGTCGAACGCATCCGCGCCGAGATTTCAGACATCGCTTCGGCCACCGGCATGTCGCTGGGTGAGTTCCGCCGCATCGTGAACATGGTCCAGAAGGGCGAGCGTGAAGCGCGCATCGCCAAGAAGGAAATGGTCGAGGCGAACCTTCGCCTCGTGATCTCGATCGCCAAGAAGTACACGAACCGCGGCCTGCAGTTCCTCGACCTTATTCAGGAAGGCAACATCGGCCTGATGAAGGCGGTCGACAAGTTCGAGTACCGCCGCGGCTACAAGTTCTCGACCTATGCCACGTGGTGGATCAGGCAGGCGATCACGCGCTCCATCGCCGATCAGGCCCGCACGATCCGCATTCCGGTCCATATGATCGAGACGATCAACAAGCTGGTCCGCACCAGCCGCCAGTTCCTGCACGAGCAGGGCCGCGAGCCGACGCCGGAGGAAATGGCCGAGCGTCTGTCGATGCCGCTCGAAAAGGTTCGCAAGGTGATGAAGATTGCCAAGGAGCCGATCTCGCTCGAAACGCCGATCGGCGACGAGGAAGATTCGCACCTCGGCGATTTCATCGAGGACAAGAACGCGATCATCCCGGTCGACGCGGCGATCCAGGCAAACCTCAAGGAAACGGTCACCCGCGTCCTTGCCAGCCTCACTCCGCGCGAAGAACGTGTTCTGCGCATGCGCTTCGGCATCGGCATGAACACCGATCACACGCTGGAAGAAGTCGGCCAGCAGTTCTCGGTGACGCGCGAACGTATCCGCCAGATCGAAGCAAAGGCTCTGCGGAAGCTCAAGCATCCGAGCCGCAGCCGCAAGATGCGTTCGTTCCTCGATCAGTAAGCACGCAGCGGGCATGGACGGTGAATCCTCAGGACCGGAACTGGACTGGGGTTACCGTCCTGAACCCTGGCCGCTGAGGGAACTTCGTCGCCAGTTCCGGGATCTGCAGACGCATTTTCCCGGTACCCGTGCCGCGAAGTTCGCAGCCTTCAATCTCGTCACCCGCCGTTTTGGCCTGTTTGCCGATCCGGAATTCCGGCTTCTGCGCAAGCTTGATCCACTTGGCCTTGCGCTCGATATCGGCGGCAACTGGGGGCAAAGTGTGGTGGCGCTGCAGCGCTATGCCCGGCCGGACCGGATCATCACACTCGAGCCGAATCCTGTTCTGGCGCAGCATCTGCGCATGCAGTTTGCAGACACTGGCAATGTGGACGTCATCGAGATGGGTCTGGGACTGACGGCCGGCCACCATCAGATGCATGTGCCGCGCTATCGCAACTACATTTATGACGGCATTGCATCGCTCGATCGCGACGCAGCCGTCGAGTGGCTCAATTCACGAAGAATCGCTCGCTTTTCAAGCAAGCATCTGTCGGTCGACAGTTTCACGGTCCAAGTCGAGCGTCTCGACGCCCTCAAGCTTGCCCCCGACCTGATCAAGATCGACGTTCAGGGCTTCGAGACGCAAGTGATCGGTGGCGGTCTTCAGACAATTGCCGATCACAAGCCCATCATGATCATCGAACGCCCCGACGAACAGGCAGTTGTCATTCTGGGCAAGCTTGGACTGTCACCATACGGCTGGAACGGTACGAGGCTGGTCGAAGGCGACCTTACCCGCAAGAACGCGATTTTTCTTTCAGACAAGCATCACGCCCTGGTCGCGTGACGGCCGGGGCTTGCCCGGTTTATCAGTCGACCCTGTATACCGCCAGCCGCACCGTGTTTCCGACTTTGCCTCCCTGCGCAAGGAACAAGGAGCGATTGACCCAGCAGTAAGCGGCGCTCCCGCTCTCCAGCCGGATCGCCGAGCGCATGTAGTATTCGCGAGGATCGACCTGCTCGCCATTGGCAATGCGAGCGTGAACCTCGGGCGAGGCATGGCGGATGCCCTGGCTGATGACCTCGACCACCGCGCCCTCGGCAGTCTCGATCGCATAGCGGGCATCGAGATCGGCTATCCCACCAGCCAGCACCGTCTGCCAATCAGCCCCGATCGGCAATATCCGTCCGGCCAGCAGTGGCCCGCTCGCAGTGCCGCCGATGATCGGAATGATGCGCCGCGTTCCCGCCGGGCAAGCCCCCATTTCGTGCGGGCGCGCAAGCTCGACAACCAGATCGGTCGCGTGAGTAAGTGCAATGGTCATGCGGGCACCTGACCCACACGCGCGCCTTCGGCAATCATGCGGGGGGCAGCGTTCAGCTTGTCCTTCGCAAAGCCTGCCGCCTGCTGGTAGGCGAGCATGAAGGCGCTGCGCTCCTGCGCCGGGATGATATCGTCGATGTTGTCGAACTGCCCCCCGCAGCGTTCGTCCACCATGTTGAGCAGGCCGAACGGCCCCGCACCGCGGTTGCGCATGGCGACCTGACCTATCGGACCGCAGAACTCGGCGTCGAACCGGGCAAGCGCCTCGGCCGTGACACCGCGTTCCAGCATGATCCGCCCGATCTGGCGGGCATCGACAATGGCCTGAGATGCGCCGTTCGAGCCTGTCGGATACATCGGATGCGCTGCATCGCCGATCAGGGCGACCGGCCCATCGACCCACGTCGGCAGCGGATCGCGGTCGATCATCGGGTTCTCGTAGGCGATGTCGGACTTGGCCAGAAGTTCCGGCAGGTTCAGCCAGTCATAGACGAAACCGTCGAATTCGCGCGCGAACTCCGAGAGTTCGACAGGGCGGAACCAGCCCGACTTGGTCCAGTCATGGTCTGTGTCATAGGTCTGCTCGGCAATCCAGTTGATGTCCGACAGGCCTTCGGCGTCCGGATGCGAAATCGGGTAGATCACGACGCGATGGCGGCTCGTGCCAAGACCCACAAACGAAGAGCCTGAACGGATCGGCACGCCCTTGGCCGTCCCCCGCCACATGATCGTGCCACCCCAGTGGATCGGTGGCTGATCGGGATGCATCTGCGCGCGAACCGACGAATGAATGCCGTCCGCACCGAACAGGAGCGTTCCGGCCACTTCCTCGACCACACCTGCGCGGTCCTCGACCAGAGCCGTCACGGTGCCATCGGCTTCCTTGCGATAGCCGGTGACCTTGCTGCCCAAACGTACCGCCTGTGGCCCCAGGCGTTCGATCACCTTGCGATAGAGAAGCATGTGGAATTCGCCGCGATGGACCGCGTACTGGTGCCATTTGTAGCCCGCGAGCTTGCCGCGCGGCTCGGCATAGATCTCGCGACCGTTCAGCCCGACCAGCGCCCATTCGCGCGCCGGGATGCCGACAGCATCCATCTCGTCCTCGCCGATGCCGAGGTCTTCCAACTCGCGTACGGCATTGGGCTGAAGGTTGATGCCGACGCCCAAGGGCTTCAATTCACGCACGGATTCGAACACCGTGCAGGAAACGCCGATCTGGTGGAGCGTCAGCGCGAGTACCAACCCGCCAATGCCGCCACCGGCAATGAGCACGTGTTCCTGCGGCATCCCCAATCCATCCCGTCCTGCATCAAACGCCGCGCCTCTACGCGCGTGAGGCCGGTGCCGCAACCGCATAGACAATCACACCTGTTAGGATGAGCCCCATCGGGCAGATTTCGCAGGTCGATTTGCGGTGGCTTGTTGCGCTGCAAGAGCTTATGGGCGCGCCAACGAATCCCGTAAAACCGCTGTCGAGACACGATCCCCCATGCGTATCGCCATCGCTTCCGACCATGCCGCCGTCGACCTGAAGGCCGAATTGCGCGAGTATCTGATCGGCCTCGGCCATGAAGTAGCCGACCTCGGACCCGAAACCGCTGATCGCGTCGATTACCCGGACTATGGCTACAAGCTGGCCGGTGTCGTCGCCGAAGGCATCGTCGATTATGGTGTGGCCCTGTGCGGTTCGGGCATCGGCATTTCCATTGCCGTCAATCGCAATGCAGCCTGCCGCTGCGCGCTGGTCTCCGAGCCTCTGTCCGCCGCCCTTGCCCGTGAGCACAACGATGCCAACGTGATCGCGATGGGCGCGCGCCTCACCGGTATCGACATGGCCAAGGCCTGCCTTGACGCATTCCTCTCCACCGAATTCGGCGGTGGCCGCCATGCCGGCCGCGTCGAAAAGCTTTCCAACCCAACCGTTTGAAGGAGCCCCCAGAGATGACCACCGCCACAGCAGCGCCGGAAATCCGCAAAGCCGGCTTCTTCACCGAGCATCTGGAAACGGCAGACGCTGAAGTCTTCGCCGCCATCAAGGGTGAACTGCACCGCCAGCAGACCAAGATCGAGCTGATCGCGTCCGAAAACATCACCAGCCGCGCCGTGCTCGAAGCCACCGGCTCGGTCTTCACCAACAAGTACGCCGAAGGCTATCCGGGCAAGCGCTACTACGGCGGCTGCGAATACGCCGACATCGTCGAGAACCTCGCGATCGAGCGCGCCAAGAAGCTGTTCGGCTGCAACTTCGCCAACGTCCAGCCCAACTCGGGCAGCCAGATGAACCAGGCCGTCTTCCTCGCGCTGCTTCAGCCGGGCGACAGCTTCATGGGGCTTGACCTCAACTCGGGCGGCCACCTCACTCACGGCTCGCCGGTCAACATGAGCGGCAAGTGGTTCAACGTGATCCCTTATGGCGTGCGCCCGGACGATCACCTGATCGACATGGACGAAGTTGCCCGCCTCGCTCGCGAGCACAAGCCCAAGCTGATCATCGCTGGCGGCACCGCCTATTCGCGCACTTGGGACTGGGCCGCCTTCCGCGCCATCGCCGACGAGATAGGCGCGTGGCTGCTGGTCGACATGTCGCACATCTCGGGCCTGGTCGCAGGCGGCGCCCACCCCTCGCCCTTCCCGCACGCCCACGTGGTCACCACCACCACGCACAAGTCGCTGCGTGGCCCGCGCTCCGGCGTAATCCTTACCAACGACGAGGATCTGGCCAAGAAGTTCAACACCGCCGTGTTCCCCGGCATGCAGGGTGGACCGCTGGTCCATGTCATCGCGGGCAAGGCGGTTGCCTTCGGCGAAGCCCTGCGCCCTGAATTCAAGGCCTATGCCCACCAGATCGTCAGCAATGCGAAGGCACTGGCCGAAAGCATCAAGGATGCAGGCCTCGGCATCGTCTCGGGCGGCACCGACAACCACCTCATGCTGGTTGACCTCACGCCCAAGGACGTGACCGGCAAGGCCGCCGAAAAGGGCCTCGATCGGGCCTGGCTCACCTGCAACAAGAACGGCGTTCCGTTCGACAAGCGCTCGCCCTTCGTCACCTCGGGCATCCGCCTTGGCACGCCTGCGGGCACGACCCGCGGTTTCCGCGAGGAAGAGTTCCGCACCATCGGCAAGCTGATCGTCGAAGTGGTCGACGGCCTTGCGCGCAATGGCGAAGAGGGCGATGGTCAGGTCGAACAGCGCGTGCGCGACCGTGTCGCCGAACTTTGCGCGCAGTTCCCGATCTATCCGGAGCTGTAAGACCATGAACAACCAGGACGATATCGCCGCCCGCGCCAAGGAAGAGATCTCCGGCATGGCAAAGCAGGGCCTCGCCCACCCGTCGACCAAGCCGGTGCTGACCGGCGCGGCGATCGGTGCGGTGGCAGGCGTACTCCTCCCGGTTGTTTCTCTGCCGCTCGGACTTGCCGTCGGCGCAGGCTTCGCCTTCTGGCAGCGGATCAAGCGCTGACAGCATGAGATGCCCGTTCTGCGCCCACGACAATAGCCAGGTAAAGGACAGCCGGCCGAGCGAGGACAACACCTCGATCCGTCGGCGCCGTCAGTGCGAAGGCTGTGGCGCGCGGTTCACCACGTTCGAGCGTGTCCAGTTGCGCGAAGTCGTCGTGGTCAAGAGCGGTGAGCGCCGCGAACCGTTCGACCGCTCCAAGATCGAGCAGTCGGTCGCCCTGGCGTGCCGCAAACGCCCAGTCTCTCAGGAACGGCTTGATCAGCTTGTGTCCGGCATCCAGCGCCAGATCGAGACCATGGGCGATGCCGAAGTGCCGTCCAAGATGATCGGTGAAATGGTCATGGAGGGCCTGCGCCAGCTCGACAGCGTCGCCTACATTCGCTTCGCCAGTGTCTACCGCGATTTCACCGAAGCGCGTGACTTCGAGGAGTTTGCCTCCAGCGTCCAGGAAATGAGCGGTCTGACGTGAGCGAAGCCGACAATGCCCAGCGCCAGCCGGTAATCGTGCTGGTACGCCCGCAACTGGGCGAAAACATCGGCAAGGCAGCGCGCGCCATGCTCAACTTCGGGCTTACCGAGATGCGACTGGTCTCGCCACGTGATGGCTGGCCCAATCCGTCGGCAGGACCTGCCGCAGCCGGGGCCGACATCGTCCTCGAAAAGGCGCAGGTCTTCGATACCCTTGCCGAGGCTGTCGGCGACTGCAGCCATGTCTATGCCACCACCGTGCGCAAGCGCGGCGTGACCAAGCCCGTGCTGACGCCTGAACAGGCCGCCAAGGACATCATCGTCGCACCCGGCCGCAGCGCGATCATCTTCGGCCCTGAACGGTCGGGCCTCGAGACCGATGACGTAGCCCTGGCGCGCGCGATCATCACCGTTCCGATCAATCCGGAATTCGGCTCGCTGAACCTTGCTCAGGCGGTGATCCTGTGCGCCTATGAATGGTCGAAGCATGTCGACCTCGTGCAGCCCACGGTCGAGGATCTCCTGCCGCCCGCGCCGCAGGAAGAGTTCGAAGGCATGTTCGAACAGCTCTGCACCATGCTCGAGCCGCGCGGTTACTTTGAACCCGAAGCTCGCGCCGCAGCCACCCGCCGCACCTTGCGCACCATGCTGACCAAGCCGGGCTGGAACCATCTGGAAGTGCGCACGATGCGTGGCGTGTTGAGCGCGCTGCGCCGCAAGCCGGGATCGAAGCCCGGCGACGAACCGCGCAACTGATCTGCTATTCGTTGATCGCGCGATTGCCGCGCTGGGCCTGCATCGCTTCAGATGCATCGAGCAGCCGGTCCCAGAAGTCGGTCACCAGCCCGACGGGGATGCCGAGTTCGAACGCCCTGCGGCGAATCACCGAAAGCTGCGCCTTGCGGTCTTCCTCGTCCCCGAGGCCACTCCCATCAACCGCATCGCGCGACATGCCAAACCGTTGGGAAAGCAGGGCAAGTATCTGCAGGTCGATCGCCTCCACGCCGCTGGAAAGGCTTTCCAGCGGCTCGCATTGCTCAGGACGAGGCGGCCTCTCGTGCATCATTGGCGATAGCACTCCAGTTTCGTCCGCCTGTCTATGGCCGGTGCCCTTGACAAAGCCCTAATTGTCTGTTCTTGGCCGCGCTTCGCAATTGGCCTCGCACTCCCGGTGAAGCGGTGGCCGCATTCTGCAATTGGCAGAGTGGTGCGGGTCCGGGACTTGAAGCATCGGTGAGTTGCCGGTGCAATGCAGATTGAAAGGCAGCGCATGTCCAAGCGCAAGGCATCAAAGTACAAAATTGACCGTCGTCTCGGCGAGAACATCTGGGGCCGTCCCAAGTCGTCGGTGAACCGCCGCTCGTATGGCCCCGGCCAGCACGGCCAGCGCCGCAAGAGCAAGGTCTCGGACTTCGGCATTCAGCTCCGCGCCAAGCAGAAGCTCAAGGGCTACTATGGCGACGTGACCGAAAAGCAGTTCAAGCGCACCTATCAGGAAGCGGCGAAGATGAAGGGCGATACCGGTCAGAACCTGATCGGCCTGCTCGAGCAGCGCCTCGACATGGTCGTGTACCGCGCCAAGTTCGCACCGACCATCTTCTCGGCCCGTCAGGTCGTTTCGCACGGTCACATTTACGTCAACGGCGTGAAGTGCAACATCGCCTCGCGTCGCGTTCGCCCCGGCGACGTGATCAGCCTCGGCAAGAAGGCCAAGGAAATGGCCTTGATCGCCGAAGCACAGACCCTGCCCGAGCGTGAAGTTCCTGACTACGTTGCCGCCGACGGCGACAAGGTCACCTTCACCCGCGTGCCGACGCTCGACGAAGTGCCCTATCCGGTGAAGATGGAACCGAACCTGGTCGTCGAATTCTATTCGCGCTGATCGGTTTCCGACCACTGCAGATCAAGGAAGAGGCGGGGCGCAAGCCCCGCCTTTTTCGCATTCGCAAACAAGGCGTTACGTTTCGTTCTCGCGCCAAAATCTCGACCTTGTCAGGGAACCGACACACGACATGGCCATTGGGAGGGCATGTCCCTCTATCGCTTCGTCACCCCGCACCGCACCGGCAAATGGTATCCCGATCTCCTCACCGCGCAGCGGCAGGCCTTCGCCATCGGCGCAGGCTTTTTTGATGAGCGGACCGGCATGTTCTACGCCTACAAGGACACCCGGCTGGAAACGCAGGTGCAGGTCATACCGTCAGATGTGGGTCCTGTCGCAGCCTAGCGCGCGAAGTAATCCCGCCGGAAATCGGCTGCAAACGCGGCGAACCGGCCTTCGCTGATAGCCGCGCGCATTCCTGCCATCAGTTGCTGGTAGAACCACAGGTTGTGCTCGGTCAGCAGCATCGCGCCGAGCATCTCACCTGACTTGTGCAGGTGGTGCAGATAGGCGCGGCTGTACTTGGTGCAGGTCGGACACGGGCACCGTTCGTCCAGCGGCCCGGTATCCTCGGCGTGGCGGGCATTGCGCATGTTGAGCGGGCCGTTCCAGGTGAAGGCCTGCCCGTTGCGCCCGGAGCGGGTCGGCAACACGCAGTCGAACATGTCGACCCCGCGCTCCACCGCGCCGACAAGATCATCAGGCTTGCCCACACCCATCAGATAGCGCGGACGGTCCGCAGGCAACTGCTGTGGCGCAAAGTCGAGCGTGGCGAACATCGCCTCCTGCCCTTCCCCCACGGCAAGGCCGCCAATGGCATAACCATCGAAGCCGATCTCGGTCAGGGCGTCAGCGCTATACCTGCGCAGGCCCTCATCCAGAGCGCCCTGCTGGATACCGAACAGCGCCGAGCGTTCGGCATGTTCACCGCCAGCATCGAAAGCGTCGCGGCTGCGCCTTGCCCAGCGCATCGACATTTCCATCGACTTGGCAATCACGTCACGCGGCTGGTCCGCACGGGGGCATTCGTCGAAGCACATGACGATGTCCGACCCGAGCAGGCGCTGGATTTCCATCGAACGTTCGGGGCTGAGCAGGTGGCGCGACCCGTCAAGGTGGCTGGCGAAGGTCACGCCTTCCTCGGTGATCTTCCGAAGGTCGGACAGGCTCATCACCTGATAGCCGCCACTGTCCGTCAGGATCGGTCGGTCCCACCCGCCGAACTTGTGAAGGCCCCCCAGACGCGCCACGCGCTCTGCACCGGGGCGCAGCATCAGGTGGTAGGTGTTGCCAAGAATGATGTCGGCACCGCTTGCGCGGACGTCCTCCATCTTCATCGCCTTGACCGTCGCCGCCGTGCCCACCGGCATGAAGGCAGGCGTGCGTATGTCCCCGCGCATCATGCGGATCGTGCCGGTGCGCGCCTTTCCGTCGGTGGCATGGATGTCGAAGGCGAAACGGGTCATTGTGCGGCAATCTCGGCAAAAAGAGTGTTGCGGCCCTTAGGCGCAATCGCCAAAGCGCGCAAATGCCAGACCTGCTGATGATTGACCCCGTGAACCTCGATCTGTGGTTCTATCCGGCGCTGACCTGCGTCGCGGTCCTTTCGGGCTTCATCGATGCGGTGGCAGGCGGCGGCGGACTGGTGATGATGCCGGTCCTGCTTTCCACCCCCCTGCCCCCGCACGTGGTTCTGGGCACCAACAAGATCCAGTCGATGTGCGGTACCTCGATGGCCACTTGGCGCTATCACAAGGCCGGGCTGTTCAGCTTCCGCAAGAGCGCGCCGACGGCTGCCATGGTCTTCGTCGGCGCGCTCAGCGGATCACTGGCGATTCAGCACCTTAGTGCCGACGTGCTGAAGCTGGTCGTCCCCGTGCTGCTGATCGCAGTTGCGCTCTACACAGTGCTTTCGCCGGGCATGACCGACGAGGACCGCCATGGCCACCTGTCCGAGCGCGGCTACATGCCGGTCGGCGCAGGCGTGGCATTCTACGACGGCTTCTTCGGCCCCGGCGCCGGCCAGTTCTTTGCGACCACGCTCGTCGGCCTGCGCGGCATGGGGCTGACACGGGCCACGGGCCTGACCAAATACCTCAACGTTACGAGCAACATAGCCAGCGTCATCGTCTTCACCATCGGCGGGCAGGCGATGTGGATACTGGGGTTGTGCATGGGAGCAGGCGCGATGACGGGAGCGTGGATCGGCTCGCATTACGCCACCAAGTTCGGCGCCAAGGTAATCCGCCCGCTGCTCGTGGTGGTGAGCATCGGGCTGACCGTGCGGTTGGTCTGGGGCTGGTTTTCCTAGGTATTCCAAACCAGTGGCAGCGCGGTGCAGGCGCCGACGTTGCCGCCCTTCATCGTCACGGGCTTGTCAGGATCGAGCCTGACTTCCGGCATGCCTGACAGCCACTCCTCGAGGAACACGATCACTTCCATGCGGGCGAGGCCTGCCCCGACGCAGCGATGTGCGCCGACACCCATCGTGGTGTGGCGGATCGGGGTCAGGCCGCGGTCGAAGCGGACCTCTTCGGGAGCAGAAAAGCTTTTGGGATCAAGGTTATGCAGCACACTGGGGAGGTAAACGAGGTCACCGGTGCGAATGGTGACACCATCGATTTGGATATCTCCAACTGCATTGCGACTCACGGCAACTGTCGGGTATCTCCGCATCAACTCATCGGCAACTCCGGGCAACTCTCGGGGGTTATCGCGCATCCATTTCTGGTCGTCGGGATGCCTCGCCAGATGCAGCGCGACCATCCCGATCATCGCCGCAACCGTATCGAGTCCCCCGAACAGAAGATTGCGGCACATCCTGCGCGCCTCGTCCTCGGTCCATGGCCGGCCGTCGACTGGCTCTGAAAGAATGCGGCTGAACAGGTCGTCGCCCGGCTCGGCCATGCGTTTCTGGATGAAGGGCCAGAGGTAGTCGTCTGCCGCCTGCTTGAGTTGCTCCACCGTCATCGAGCCGTCCGGACGCGTGAGTTGAACGCCCAGCTGTCGGAGGCGTGGGCGGTCTTCGAGGGGGACGTCGATCAGGGTGAGGAAGATGTTGAGGGGCAGGATTTCCGCGAAGTCGCTACAGAAATCGCATTTTCCTAGCGGGCGCAGGCCCTGGATCAGTTCGCGCGCGACTTCGCGGACCTTCGGTTCGAGCGCGACGACGAAGCGCGAGGCGAGGCCTTTCATTACCGGGGTGCGGAAAGCCTTGTGCTCTGCGCCGTCCTGCTGGAGCGGGATGAACTGCATGACTTCGCCGAGGCCGGGGGTGACGGCAAGGCATTGATTGGAAAGCCGTTCGGCATCGCCCCACAGTTCGCGCACCACATCACCGCGCGCAGCGATCCAGTGCCCGCCGTTGGCGGTCGTCCAGACCAGCCCCGGCCCATCGAGCAGGGTCTTCCACGCCGCGAAGTAGTCGCTCTCGACGCCCGGCGGATTGAAGATGTCGAAGTCGACCACGCGGTCGGCCGGAACGTGTGCCGGTATCATGCCCTGCTCCCAGATCTGTTTGGGGGAAGCTACCCGGCGCAGGCCAGACCGAAACTGCGCTTTATGGCAGGAGCAGGCTTGAATCGCCGTAGGAGTAGAAGCGGTAGCCTTGTGCGATGGCGTGGGCGTAGGCCGCCTGCATGCGATCAAGGCCCATCAGTGCCGAGACCAGCATGAACAGAGTCGACTTGGGCAGGTGGAAGTTGGTCATCAACCCGTCGATGGCGCGGAAGGTGTAACCCGGCGTGATGAAGATCGCAGTGTCGCCTTCGAAGGGGCGAATCACCCAATTTCCATCAGCGTCGTCGCCTGCTGCGCTTTCCAGGAGACGCAGCGAGGTGGTTCCGACCGCGATAACGCGATTGCCGGCGGCACGTGCGGCGTTGAGACGGTCTGCTGTCGCAGCGCCGATCGTGCCCCATTCGGCGTGCATCTGGTGGTCCTGGGTGTCCTCGGCCTTGACCGGCAGGAACGTACCCGCGCCAACATGCAAGGTGAGCGTCTCGGTCCGGATGCCACGCGCGGCGATGGCTTCCATCAGGCGCGGAGTGAAGTGCAGCGCGGCCGTGGGCGCCGCGACTGCGCCATCCTTGGCGGCGAACATGGTCTGATAGTCTTCGCGGTCCTGCTCGTCGGTCGGCCGCTTGCCCGCTATATAGGGCGGCAGCGGCATCTGTCCGGCACGCTCCAGCAGGACCTCTACGGGTTCCTCGCCCGGAAAGAACAGCGTCCAGCTGCCATCGGCAAGACGGCCCTCGGCATGGGCGGTGACGCCCGCGCCGAAGCGGATCTCGTCGCCTTCACGCAGGCGCTTGCCGTTTCGAACGAAGGCCTGCCAGCGGCGCAAGTCGATGCGCTTGTGCAGCGTCGCGCCGATGCGCGCCTCGCCGCGTTGGCCTTCAAGTTGGGCCGGAATGACACGGGTGTCGTTGAACACCAGAACGTCGCCCGGATTGAGCAACGAAGGAAGATCAAGAACCGTAAGGTCGCGGAACGGCCCATCGCTTCCCACGCCAAGCAGCCGCGCCGAATCACGCGGCCTTGCTGGACGCAGGGCGATGTTTTCCTGGGGAAGTTCGAAATCGAAGAGGTCTACGCGCATGACTGCGCCCTAGCCGCAAAAGCGGCGAGGTTCGACCCCTTCAGTTTGACGAAGAGTTGCTGAGCATGTCTGCGGTGATGGCCTTGGCAGCGGCAGGCGCTTCCATGGCCGGCACCGGCTTGTTGTCAGCCGCGATCGACGCCTGCACGATCTTGGTCGGGTTCTGCGGCGGTTCTCCGCGCACCACCGCATCGACATAGTCCATGCCCGCGATCACGCGGCCGAAGTTCGTGTACTTGTGATCCAACGCGAAGCGGGGGTAGAACACGATGAAGAATTGGCTGTTCGCGGTGTTGGGCTCGTTGGTGCGGGCCATCGAAACCGATCCGCGCACATGCGGCACGGCGTTGAACTCCGCCGTCAGGTCAGGAAGCGGCGAACCGCCCTGCCCCGTACCCGTCGGGTCTCCGGTCTGCGCCATGAAGCCATCAATCACGCGGTGAAAAATGACGCCGTTGTAAAAGCCCTGGCGTGCCAGCGTCTTAATCCGCTCGACATGCGCGGGCGCCCAATCCGGCACGAGCCGGATCGCCACGCGACCACCGTTCGAGAGGTCGAGGTAAAGGATGTTCTCGCGATCGACCGACTGATCGGCGTTCACGGCGTAGTTCAGCACCTTGGGAGCGGGGGCCGCAGCCTCGTCCTTCTTGTCCTTCGCCACGGCGGGCGACACGATCAGGGCAGCGCCGAGCGCAAAGGCGGTTAGAAAGCGCGAAACCATGGAAATGTCGAACTCCGGATAAACTTGATCGCCGATAGGCGTCTCGCGCTGTCGCTGCAATGAACGATTGCCACTGTGTGTCAGCAACGCCTGCTCAATAATCGCCCAGTCTGCCTATCTTCTCCACCCGCGCGGCCACTTCGTTGCGAATCGCAGGGGTGACGAAATCGGCAATTTCGCCGCCGAACAGCGCAATTTCCTTGACGAGCTTCGAGGCAATCGGCTGCAGGCTGACATCGGCCATGAGGAACACGGTCTCGATCTCGGCATCGAGCTTCTGGTTCATCCCGGCCATCTGATATTCGTATTCGAAATCGGCCACAGCACGCAGGCCGCGCACGATCACGCTGGCGCCCTGCGCACGCGCGAACTTCATCAGCAGTGCGTTGAAGCCGACGACTTCGACATTGTCGATGCCTTGGTCAGCCACTTCGCGCACGACCATCGCCATGCGCTCTTCGGGCGTGAACATGGGGTTCTTCGAAGGGTTGGTGGTCACGCCGATGATCAGCTTGTCGACCAGCTTGGCGCCACGCCGGATGATGTCGAGGTGGCCGAGCGTGATCGGGTCAAACGTGCCCGGATAGACGCCGATGCGCTGTGCCATCAGTGGTTCCTCTCGACAATAAAGCGCGCCAACTCGCGGAGCAGGTCGGCCTCTGGGCCGTAGCTGGCCAGAAGTTCGATGGCTTGATCGATGAGCATTCTGGCCTGCTCGCGCGCGCGTTCGGGGCCGAGCAAGGAAAGGAAGGTTTCCTTGCCCTGAGCCTCGTCCTTGCGCAGCGCCTTTCCGGCAGCCGCCTCATCACCTTCAGCGTCAAGCAGGTCGTCGGCAATCTGGAAGGCAAGGCCGATATCGCGCGCATAACCCCGCAGATGCGTGCGGCCCTCGGGCGGCACTTTGCCGAGAATCGCGCCCATTTCGACCGATGCCGAAAGGAGCGCGCCGGTCTTTAGCTGCTGCAGACGCGTGACGGTAGGCAGATCGAAGCTGGAGGTTTCGGCGACGATGTCCATCATCTGCCCGCCGCACATGCCGTTCATGCCGCTGGCCGTAGCGAGCGTGCGGATCAGTTCGATGCGGGTGAACGGATCGCCGCTGGTGGCCGGATCGGACAGGATCTCGAACGCGAAATCGTGCAGCGCGTCGCCTGCGAGCACTGCCGCGGCATCGTCGAAGGCAAGATGCACCGTCGGCTTGCCGTGGCGCAGCGCATCGTTGTCCATGCAGGGCAGATCATCGTGGATCAGCGAATAGACGTGGATTGCCTCTATCGCAGTGCCGACCCGCACCGCCGCTTCGCGTGACACGCCGAACAGGGCGGCGGTGGCGCAGACCAACAACGGGCGAACCCGCTTGCCGCCGCCGATGGTGGCATAGCGCATGGCATTGACCAATCGGTCACGCGGATCACCGGGGACCGGCAGGAGCAGGTCAAAGCTCTTGTCGATATCCTCGGCAATGGCCTTGAGCGCGGGCTTCAGCAGGCCGGTTTCCGTTGCCATGACTGCCCCGTTCAACCCTGCGCTTCGTCAAAGGCGCGCAAGGCCTGCGGCTTGCCGTCGCGATCGGCCACGATCGCCTCGATTCGCGCCTGCGCTGCATCGAGCCGTGCCTGACAATGCGCCCGCAGCGCATCGCCGCGAGCGTAAAGATCGATCGATTCATCGAGCGGTGCGTCACCGCTTTCGAGCCGGCGCACGACGTTTTCGAGTTCCTTGAGCGCCTCTTCGAAGCTGAGGCTGGCGATTTCAGGTCCGGTTCCCATAGGGGCAGCATTGACGGGGCGTTGGCGCGTGGTCAAGCTTCGATGAACAGCAATCCGGGAGACCAAGCGCCATGCAATACGTGATCGCCTATGTAGCGGCCGCCGTCGTGTTCGGCGCGCTTGATGCCGTCTGGCTCGGCTGGGCTGGGTCCAAGCTCTACCGGCCTGCGCTGGGAGACTTGCTGGCGCCGCAGTTCCGCGCAGCTCCGGCGCTGGTGTTCTACGTGCTCTATCTGGCCGGGATGCTGTGGTTTGCCGTGCGCCCGGGCCTGTCGCAAGGGCTTGGTGCAGCGGCGCTCAACGGTGCGGTGCTCGGTGCGATGTGCTACATGACCTACGACCTGACGAGTCAGGCCGTGCTGGCGCGCTGGCCGGTGCACGTGACTGTGATCGACGTGATCTGGGGAACGTTCGCGACGACCGTGGCCGCAACAGTTGCGACATGGGTGGCGCTGAAGTTTGGTTGACCGGCAAGTTCGCCTGACAGGACTAGCCTAAGGCGCGCCACATCGCTAAGGCGCGCGCCATGTCCGAAATCACGCCAGATGTCGTCGCCGCCCATGGGCTGTCCGAGGAAGAATACCAGCGCGTTCTGAACGCTCTGGGGCGCGAGCCGAACCTTGTCGAGCTCGGCATCTTCTCGGTCATGTGGTCGGAGCACTGCTCGTACAAGTCGAGCCGCATCCACCTCAAGAAGCTGCCGACTTCGGCGCCTTGGGTGATCTGCGGCCCCGGCGAGAACGCGGGCGTGATCGACATCGGCGATGGGCAGGCGGCCATCTTCAAGATGGAAAGCCACAACCACCCTTCGTACATCGAACCCTATCAGGGCGCGGCGACGGGCGTTGGCGGCATCCTGCGCGACGTGTTCACGATGGGCGCGCGTCCGGTGGCTAACATGAACGCGCTGCGCTTCGGCCGCCCGGATCATCCCAAGATGAAGCACCTCGTGCAGGGCGTCGTCGCGGGCATTGGCGGCTATGGCAACTGCGTCGGCGTGCCGACGGTGGGTGGCGAGACCAACTTCCACAAGGCCTATGACGGCAACATCCTCGTCAACGCGATGACCGTGGGCGTGGCCGATACCGACAAGATCTTCTATTCGGCCGCTACGGGCCTCGGCAATCCGATCGTCTATGTCGGCTCCAAGACCGGGCGCGATGGCATCCACGGCGCGACCATGGCCTCGGCCGACTTCGATGAGAAATCCGACGAGAAGCGCCCGACCGTGCAGGTTGGCGATCCCTTCACGGAGAAGCTGCTGATCGAGGCCTGCCTCGAACTGATGGCAACCGATGCGATCGTGGCGATCCAGGACATGGGCGCGGCGGGCCTGACCTCCTCGTCAGTCGAAATGGCGACCAACGGCAAGGCCGGCATCATCCTCGACATGGACAAGGTGCCGTGCCGCGAAGAGGGCATGACGCCTTACGAGATGATGCTTTCGGAAAGCCAGGAGCGCATGCTCATGGTGCTCAAGCCCGGCAAGGAAGCCATGGCCGAAGCCATCTTCCGCAAGTGGGAGCTGGACTTTGCCGTGATCGGCGAAGTGACCGACACCGGCCACATGGTGCTGAAGTTCAAGGGCGAGACGGTCTGCGATATTCCGCTCGGGCCTCTCGCCGAAGACGCACCGCTCTATGACCGCCCTGCCCTGTCGCTTGCCGACTACAAGGCCTGGGCGAATGTTGCGCCGCTGGGTTCGGTGCCGGAAAGCGCAGACATTGGCGCGGACCTCGTCAAGTTGATCGGCTGCCCGGACCTCGCCAATCGTCGCTGGATCTTCGAGCAGTACGATTCGCAGGTTGGCGCGGACACGTTGCAGAAGTCTGGCGGCGATGCTGCCGTGGTGCGCATCCATGGGTCGAAGAAGGCGCTGGCGCTCAGCACCGACTGCACCCCGCGCTATTGCTATGCCGATCCTTACGAAGGCGGCAAGCAGGCCGTGGCCGAAACCTGGCGCAACATTTGCGCCGTGGGCGCGCGGCCGCTGGCAATCACCAATTGCCTCAACTTCGCCAACCCGCAGCGCCCCGAAATCATGGCTCAGATCGTCCAGGCCCTGAACGGCATGGGCGATGCCTGCCGCGCGCTGGATTACCCGATCGTGTCGGGCAACGTCTCGCTCTACAACGAATCGAAGGCAACGGGCGGCGGTTCGGCGATCCTGCCCACACCTGCGATCGGCGGCGTCGGGCTGATGCTCGATCACGAAGTGATGACCACGGTTGCGTTCAATAACGAAGGCGACGTGATCTGGCTGGTGGGCGGAGAAGGTTCGCACCTTGGCCAGTCGCTCTACCTGCGCGAAATCCACGGACGCGAAGATGGCGATGCGCCGTCGGTCGATCTGGCGGTTGAGCGCAGGAATGGTGAGCAGGTCCGCGAATGGATCGCGGCGGGCAAGCTGACCGCAGTTCACGACGTTTCGGATGGTGGCCTGCTCGTGGCGCTGACCGAGATGGCGCTGGCCGGCAGCAAGGGCTGCGCGCTTGACGTTGCGCTCACCACGGCCTCGGCATTCGGCGAGGACCAGTCGCGCTATGTCGTGACGACAAAGGCGGGTGAAATGCTTGAGGGTGCGATGCGTCTCGGCACGGTTGGCGGCTCGCAGGTTGCAGGCGTCGAGCTTGCAGCCCTGCGCGAAGCCAACGAGGCATTCTTCCGCGACTGGATGGAAGGCTGAGTCTGCCCGGCTGACCTTTGCGCCCCCGCGAAGGCGGGGGCGCGAGGTTTATGACGTCAGGCCGCGAGCTTGGCCGCGTTCTTTCCGAGCAGATCATAGGGATCGATGCCCATGCCCTGCCAGATCGCGTGCGCTTCCTTGTAGCGCACCGCGGGCGTGATGTTCAGGCGGGCGCGGACTTCTTCGATGGGCAGCGGCAGCAGTTCGGTGATCGCCTGTTCGCACAGGCGCGGGCAAGCCTTGCCGAGGCGCTGGCCTTCACGAACCGCACGTAGCACCGGGGCGCTGCGCCTGGTCTGCTTGTTGATGTTCATGCCGGCGAGGTAGCCGATGAACAGATGCGCCGGGGATGGCTGCTGGCTGTAGGTAAAGGCGAGAACGCAAGCCTCGCCCAGCGCATCGCGGCCATAGCCAGTCAGCACGTGCAACATGTCGTGCACGTCGCGCATGCGGTTGAGGTACCAGAGGAACTGGTCTTCAAAACGTTCGCGCTTTGCGGCGAAGCGGTCGAACTCGTCGACCAGCCCTTGCGCGGTCAGGCCCTCGCGTTCCATGAAATCGCAGTAGGCGTTGGCGAGCGAGCCCTTTGGCGTGCGGCGCAGGGCTTCGTGATCGTCGAGAATCGCCGGGAGGTAGGGCTCGCTTGCCCGCAAGGCCTGCCCGCGCTCGCAGCGCAGGAAAGCCTCGGCCCGGCCGCGCAAGTTGCGCCATGGAAGAGCCTCGAAGATGTAGAACACCTCCTCGGTATTTTCCTTGTCCTTCAGGAGGTTCTGGAAATGATGCCACGCCTTGAGCGGCTGCATCCGCATTTCGGGACGCCGCTCGTCATAGATGGGCAGGTCAGCACTCAACGCGCCGGTCATGGCATTCACGGCGTTTCTCCCGGTTGTCTTGTTCGCGGCATACTAACAGCACTGTAAATAGATCGTCAATTGCCCGCTGCGGGGTGGTGCTTGCCAGCAACGATCGGCGAAGGCAAACTTACCCAACATCCTTGGGGGAGGACGGGACCATGGCACGCAAATGGCCAATCGCATTCGGACTGATGCTCTCGCTGCTTGCGCTTGGCGCGGGTCTGGCGGTCGGAGAGACGCCACATGAAAGCTGGCACCTGGCGGCCCGCTGGACGGCGCGCGTCGGCTTTCCCGTCTTTCTCCTGACCTACCTCGCATCGTCATTCGTCAGGTTGTCCTTTGCGCCGTTGAGCCGGGCGCTGGCGCGCGACCGCCGCTCGTGGGGACTGGGATTTGCAGCAAGCCACACGATCCATCTCGTGGCGCTCTTCGCCGCGATCCGCCTCGATCCGGAGCCGCGAACCCTGGCGTCCCTCATCCCGGGCGGAACGGCCTATGTCTTCATACTCGCGATGGCGCTGACCTCGAGCAACACCGCAATGCGCGCGCTGGGCCGCAACTGGAAGCGGCTGCACTCGGCGGGCATTCACGTGATCTGGCTGATCTTCACCCTCGCCTATGCCAAGCGCATTCCATTGCCTGAAACGCGCGCGATTGGCGTAACTATGACGACGTTGGCGCTGGCTGCCCTGCTTCTCAGGATACTGGCGCGCAGACGGTATCGAGCGCCAGCATTGGCCTGATCAGTCGAATACCCACTGGTCGCGCGGCACGCCCAGGAGAGAAAGGATCGATGTCAGGTCGCCCCGGTCAATCCAGCCATCCGCGGCAGAGCGCGCCTTGGGCTTGGCACGGTAGGCGATGCCGTAGCTGGCAGCCTCGATCATCGGGATGTCGTTGGCGCCATCACCGGTTGCAAGGCTGAATACTTCCCCGCCAAGGCGCTCGGTCTCTTCGAGCAGGACCTGCTTCTTGACCGAACTGTCGACGATTCCGCCGACGAGGCCGCCGGTCAGGACGCCCTCATGCAGGCCCAGACGGTTTCCGACTACGCGATCGAAGCCGAGCAGTTCGGCCACCGGATCGGCGAAGGAATGGAAGCCGCCGGTCACAAGCACGGTGTGACAGCCGCGCGCCTTGAGCGTGGAGACAAGCGTGCGCGCACCATCCATCGGGCGGATGCGTTCATCAAGGCACTGCTTGATCGCCGCTTCGGGCAGGTCCTTGAGCAGGCCAACGCGCTCACGCAGCGCGGATTCGAAATCGAGTTCGCCCTGCATCGCGCGTTCGGTGATCGCGGCGATGCGGTCCTTGAGCCCGGCGAAATCAGCCAGTTCGTCGATGCATTCCTGCCCGATCATCGTCGAATCCATGTCCGACACGAACAGGTTGGGCACTTCGATCAGCCCTTCGGCAAGGAGAAGATCGCTCTCGGGGAAGCACTGGTCGAGAATCTGGCGGATACCGACCGGATTGCCTTCGACCACCTCGAGTTCGAGCACATCGTCGCAAGTGTCGAGCATTCCTGCCCCGGCCACTTCCCAGTCACGCGCCTCGATCATCTCCATCGCGAGCGATAGATTGTCACCAAGCGTCTCCGGGTCTGCTATCAGCCGCGCGATGATCAACGGGGAATCCTTTTCGAAAGATACGGGCGGAGGCCCGCGCGTCGCGCTAATCGCAGGGCCGACGGCCAGCGGCAAGAGCGATCTCGCGGTAAAACTCGCCCTGCGCATCAAAGCGCAAGGCGGCGAGGCTGTGGTGATCAATGCCGACAGCGCGCAGGTCTATGCCGACCTGCGGGTTCTCAGCGCTCGTCCGTCCGAGGAAGAAATGCAGGGCGTGCCGCACGTCCTGTTCGGCGCGTGGGACGGGGCCGACCCTTGCTCGGCCGCGGACTGGGCCTCAGCCGCACGCACAGAGATCGATGCCGCCCATGCTCGCGGCGCTCTGCCGATCCTTGTCGGCGGGACCGGGATGTACATCAACACCCTGCTCCATGGCATTGCCCCCGTACCCGCAATCGACCCTCAGATACGCGAGGCGGTGCGAGCGATGCCGGTTGAGCAGGCCTATGCGGCGCTTTGCAAGGAAGACACCGAGCGGGCGGCGCTGCTCGGCCCCGCCGACGTGCAGCGCGTTACCCGCGCACTCGAAGTCGTGCGCTCTACCGGTCGTCCCCTCGCCCACTGGCAGCAACAGCGCGTTGGCGGCATTGGTGATGCCATCGATCTTGCCCCGCTCATCCTGCTGCCCGAGCGCCAGTGGCTCTACCGGCGCTGCGACCTGCGCTTCGAACTGATGTGGGAGGGCGGCGCAATTGCCGAGGTTGAGGCACTTCTCGCGCGAGACCTGTCCGAATCGATACCTGTGATGCGCGCCATCGGCGTGCCCGAGATTGCCGCCTACTTGCGTCACAAAATTACCCGCGAAGAGGCCATTGCCGCAGGCCAGCAGGCCACACGAAATTATGCCAAGCGGCAGTACACTTGGCTGAAGAACCAGAATCCGGGCAATTGGCCGCGCATCGCGTACGAAAATTCCATTGACATCGATCATGCAGCAAGTTTATTGCGCATTTAGCCGCTTGACACCACCTTTTATGTCAAGTAGCAGGCCGTCAATTGCCTGATCCATCTTGCATGTCGATCAAGCACCCGAAAGGGAGAGACGGCCCGGCGCGGCGAAAGCTGCAGCCGGGCCGAAATTTTTGTTTTTCCTGCGTGTCAGGAGGTCTAACGGCCTCGCACGCGAAGAAGGATGAAGTAACGTGACAAGCGAGCGCAGCGGCGCCGAGATCCTGGTCGAAAGCCTCGTCGCCAAGGGCGTCGAGTTCGTGTTCGGCTATCCGGGTGGCGCAGTCCTGCCGATCTACGATGCGCTGTTCGGCGACGAACGCATCCGCCACATCCTCGTCCGTCATGAAGCCGGCGCGGCCCACGCTGCCGAAGGCTATGCGCGCGCAACCGGCAAGCCCGGCGTCGTGCTCGTCACGTCCGGTCCCGGCGCGACCAATGCGGTCACCGGCATTGCCGATGCCTTCATGGATTCAATCCCGCTCGTCGTGCTGACCGGGCAGGTTCCGACCGCGCTGATCGGCTCTGACGCGTTTCAGGAGTGCGACACGGTCGGCATCACCCGCCACTGCACCAAGCACAACTATCTGGTGAAGGACCCTTCGGAGCTTGCCGCGACGATCGACGAGGCATTCCGCATCGCCACCGAAGGTCGCCCCGGCCCGGTCGTGATCGACATCCCCAAGGATGTCCAGATCGCGCTGGCAACATGGTCGGGTGCTGCCCCGCAGCGGCGCAACCGCTATACCCCGCAGACCGAAGGCGGCGCAGCCGAAATCGCCGAAGCCATCGAAATGATCGCGAAGGCCAAGGCTCCGGTGTTCTACACCGGCGGCGGCGTGATCAATTCGGGCCCCGAAGCGACGCGTCTGCTGCGCGAACTGCAGTCGCTGACCGGCGCGCCCGTCACCTCGACCCTGATGGGCCTCGGCGCGTTCCCGGCGGACCACCCGGCGTGGCTTGGCATGCTTGGCATGCACGGCACCTATGAGGCCAACCTGACGATGAATCAGGCTGACCTGATCGTCTGCGTCGGCGCGCGCTTCGATGACCGCGTGACCGGCCGCCTCGACGCCTTCGCGCCGAATTCGAAGAAGATCCACATCGACATCGACCGCGCCTCGATCAACAAGACCGTGCGCGTCGACCTGCCGGTGATCGGCGATTGCGGCAAGGTTCTGGCGCAGCTGATCGAAGCGTGGCTGGAACGCGGCTACAAGGCGCAGGACCTCTCCGGCTGGTATGCCCGCATCGATGGCTGGCGCGGCAAGAAGAGCCTTGCCTACCCGCGCAAGTCCAAGCTGATCATGCCGCAGTACGCGGTCGAGCGGCTTTACGAGCTGACCAAGGCGCATGACCCGATCATCAGCACCGAAGTCGGCCAGCACCAGATGTGGGCGGCGCAGTACTTCCACTTCATGAAGCCCAACAAGTGGCTGACTTCGGGCGGCCTGGGCACGATGGGCTATGGCCTTCCTGCCGCGATCGGCGCGCAGGCCGGTTTCCCCGATGCACTGGTGATCGACATCGCGGGCGATGCCTCGATCCAGATGAACATCCAGGAAATGGGCACGGCCACGCAGTACCGCCTGCCGGTCAAGGTCTTCGTGCTCAACAACGAATGGATGGGCATGGTCCGCCAGTGGCAGGAGCTGACCTACGAAAGCCGCTATTCGAACTCCTATTCCGACAGCCTGCCCGATTTCGTGCGTCTGGCCGAAGCCTACGGCTGGAAGGGCATCCGCATCACCGATGAAAGCGAGCTGGATGCCGGTATCCAGGCGATGATCGACCATGATGGCCCGGTCTTCGTTGACTGCCTCGTTGCCAAGGAAGCCAACTGCTTCCCGATGATCCCTTCGGGCGCGGCGCATACCGACATGATCCTTTACGGCGACGAAGTGGCCGGGACCATGGATGACGAAGCCAAGGCGCTGGTTTGAGGACCCCGGACATGATGCACATCCCTCAGGAGGCGCAGGAGCGCCACGTCCTCACCATCACCGTCGACAACGAGGCGGGCATCCTTGCCAAGATCGCAGGGCTGTTCACCGCGCGTGGTTACAACATCGACAGCCTGACCGTGGCCGACATTACAGATGGCCACGACGTCAGCCGGATCACTATCGTCACCCATGGCCCGCCGCCGGTGATCGACCAGATCCGCGCGCAGCTGGAACGGCTGGTGCCCGTGCACAAGGTCACCGATCTCACCGAAGTCGGCCCGTTCGTGGAACGCGAACTGGCGCTGATCAAGGTGTCGGGCAAGGGTGAGAACCGCGTCGAGGCGCTGCGCCTTGCCGACGTGTTCCGCGCCAAGGTCGTCGACACAACGACCTCGAGCTTCATCTTCGAACTGACCGGCGCGCCGGACAAGATCGACAGTTTCGTCTCGCTGATGAAGGAGCTCGGCCTCGTCGAAGTCGGCCGCACCGGCATCGTCGGCATGATCCGCGGCGCGACCGCCGCCTGAACCAACTGAACCCCATCCATTCACGAATTCATCAAAGATTGGGAACGACATGAAGGTCTATTACGACGCAGACTGCGATCTGAACCTCATCACGGACAAGAAGATCGCCATTCTCGGCTACGGTTCGCAAGGCCATGCCCATGCGCAGAACCTGCGCGATTCGGGCGTCAAGGACGTGGCCATTGCGCTTCGTCCGGGTTCGGCCAGTGCCAAGAAGGCCGAAGCTGCCGGCTTCAAGGTCCTGCCGAACGCCGAAGCGGCTGCATGGGCCGACGTGCTCATGATCCTCGCACCCGACGAGCATCAGGCCGCGATCTACGCCGATGACCTCCACGCCAACATGAAGCCGGGCGCTGCGCTCGCCTTCGCCCATGGCCTGAACATCCACTTCGGCCTGATCGAAGCGCGCGCCGACATCGACGTGATCATGATCGCGCCCAAGGGCCCGGGCCACACCGTCCGCAGCGAATACCAGCGTGGCGGCGGCGTGCCCTGCCTGATCGCCGTCCACCAGAACGTTACCGGCAACGCCCATGACGTTGCGCTGGCCTACGCCTCGGGCGTTGGCGGTGGCCGCTCGGGCATCATCGAGACCAACTTCCGCGAGGAATGCGAAACCGATCTGTTCGGCGAGCAGGCCGTGCTTTGCGGCGGCACCACCGCCCTCATCCAGGCCGGTTTCGAAACACTGGTCGAAGCCGGTTATGCGCCGGAAATGGCCTACTTCGAATGCCTCCACGAACTGAAGCTGATCGTCGACCTGCTCTATGAAGGCGGCATCGCCAACATGCGCTACTCGATCTCGAACACTGCCGAGTACGGCGACATCAAGACCGGTCCGCGCATCATCACCGAAGAGACCAAGAAGGAAATGAAGCGCGTTCTCGCTGACATCCAGTCTGGCCGCTTCGTCAAGGACTTCGTGCTCGACAACCGCGCCGGCCAGCCCGAACTCAAGGCTGCCCGCGGCCTCGCCCAGCGTCACCCGATCGAAGAGACCGGTGCCAAGCTGCGTGCGATGATGCCGTGGATCGGCGCGAACAAGCTGGTCGACCAGTCGAAGAACTGATCGCTCCGCATCAGCGCAGATATCGGGAGAGGGCGGTTTCGGCCGCCCTTTCTCTTGTCCGGCCTCAGGCTCGGTCGGCTGGCTTTTCCATTAACATCCCCCCTGCATCGACGAATGCAGTGGACGCCAGAATTGTGATCTATATCACTCCGAACTGGAGATTTTGATCACACGAGGCTGTCCCTTGCCAAGGTTGCCCATCTGCATGGCCGCGCTGAGCCTGCTTGCCGGGCAGGCAAATGCCGCCGGGGACGAAATGTCTCGCAGGCCAGCCGCGCAAAGTCCGCGTGCTGCCGGAACCACTGCAGATCAGGCCTCGCCAGACACGTGTGGACAGCGCGCCGCCCTTCGCCTTGTCGGAACGCTTTTCACCCCCCAGGCGCGCACCATGCTCGCACGCACAGTGGGTCACGACAGGATGCGGGTCATACGTCCGGGTGCCGTAATCACGCAGGACCTGCGCGGCGACCGTCTCAACCTCATCGTGGATGACAAAGGCAAGCTGCTGACCGCTCGCTGCGGCTGAGCCATTGCGGCCAATTCCGTTGGAAGCACTACTCCGACGGGAGTTTCGCCTTGTGTGGCTGACAGCACTTTGGCATCCAGTGCGCTCCTTACCTCCCCAAGGAGATATCCATGCCGAAGTTTTCCCGCGTGCCCCGCGCGCTGATGCTTGCCCTGCCGCTTGCCCTCGCCGCCGCCGCTGCACCGATGGTTGCCCAGATGCCCGAAGCCCCGGGCAAGGCCGACAAGACCCGCGTTGTTGCAGGATCCTACACGGCCGATGCCAGCCACTCGCTGGTTGGCTGGCGCGTCAACCACTTCGGCTTCAACGATTACTTCGGCCTGTTCGGCGATGTTTCTGGCAGGCTCGAGATCGACCCGGCCAATCCTGCCGCGGCAAAGGTTTCGGTCAAGATTCCGGTCAGCAAGGTCATCACGGCGAATGCTGGCCTCACCGCGCACCTGCTCAAGCCCGGCGCTGACGGCAAGCCCGCCGACTTCTTCGGTGCCACGCCCGCCGACGCCACGTTCGTATCGACCAGCGTTGCCCCCGGCGCAGACGGCGTTAGCGCCAAGATCACTGGTGACCTGACGCTCAACGGCGTGACCAAGCCGGTCACGCTCGACGCGACCTTTGCCGGTGCCGGCACCAACCCCTTCACCAAGGCGGCAACGCTCGGCTTCCACGGCAAGGCCACGATCAAGCGCTCGGACTTCAACGTGAAGTACGGCATTCCCTTCGTCTCGGACGAAGTGAAGCTCGACATCACCGCGGCCTTCGAAAAGAAGTAACCCTCTAACGCATCAGGGAAAATGCAGCCCGGAGCTCCTTCACGAAGGCTTCGGGCTGCTCCCACGCGGCAAAGTGGCCGCCCTTGTCCAGTTCCCCCCAGTAAACCAGTTGCGAGCAAGTCCGCTCGAACCACTTGCGCGGTGACGGGATGATCTCCTTCGGGAAAGCGCTCGCCGCCACCGGGATATCGATCTGCACCCCGCCTATGGCTCCGAAGCTCTCCCAGTAGAGCCTTGCAGAAGACGCGCCTGCTGCGGTCAACCAATAGAGCATGATGTTGTCGAGCATGTCGTCCCGGCTCAGCGCATCTTCCGGTACACCGCCGTTGTCAGTCCAGGCCCACATCTTTTCATAGATCCATCCCGCGAGCCCCACGGGCGAATCGACCAGACCGTACCCAACGGTCTGCGGCCGCGTGGATTGCTCCTTCGAGTATCCGGAATCCCAGTCCTGATAATGCTTCAACGCCGCCATGGCCTTGAGATCGGCGGGGTCGGGCGCGGCTATATCCTCGGGCGAGGGAGCTGCCATCGGCATGTTGAGATGAATGCCCTTGCAGCCAGGCACTTTCATCGCACCGATCATCGTCGTCACGATCGAACCCCAGTCACCGCCCTGCGCCAACCAGTGATCGTAGCCCAGCCGCGCCATCAGTTCGCCCCAGGCCTGCGCAATCTTCTGCACGCCCCAGCCCTTGACCTTCGGCTTGCCCGAGAATCCGTAGCCCGGAAGGCATGGGATCACGAGATGGAAGGCGTCCGACGCACTGCCCCCATGTTCCTCGGGCCGGGTAAGCGGCGCGATGCAACGGCGGAACTCGAGGATAGAGCCGGGCCAGCCGTGCGTCATCAGAAGCGGGCGCGCGTCCGCGTGGGGCGAGCGGACATGCAGGAACCGGATCATGACACCATCGATCTCGGTCTCGAACATGCCCCATTGGTTGAGCATGGCCTGGCAGGCGTACCAGTCATAGCCATTGCGCCAGTGCGCCACGAAGTCCTGAAGTGCCGCAAGTGGTGCACCCTGCGACCAGTCGTCGACCGTTTCCTTTTCCGCCCAGCGGGTCATGTCGATGCGCCGATGCAGGTCTGCGATGTCGTTTTGTGGTATGTCGACGATGAAAGGCGCAACGTTCATGCCCTATCTCTCCCATTCTATTCGCATTCATTCTGGACAAGCGCGACGTGATTCACCATAGGCTTGTCGCATGACCACTCGACTGGACCTTACCCTGCGACTTATCCGCCCTTGGGCGTGAGCTGACGCGTCGGTCCATCCCGGCGCGCACGGCGCCCAGGGGATGAAAAGCAAAACCGGCAAAATCCAGACAATTCGAGTGCACTCCCATGACCATGCTCAAGAATCCTTCGGCCAAGTACCGCCCGTTCCCGCAGATTATCCTGCCTGATCGCCAGTGGCCCAGCCGCACGATCACCAAGGCCCCGCGCTGGCTCTCCACCGACATGCGCGATGGCAACCAGTCGCTGATCGATCCGATGGACGCGGAGAAAAAGAGCCGCTTCTTCGACCTGCTGCTCAAGGTGGGCCTCAAGGAAATCGAGGTCGGCTTCCCGTCCGCCGGTGCCACCGAATATGATTTCATCCGTGGCCTCGTCGATGACGGTCGCATTCCCGACGATGTGTTCGTGCAGGTTCTCACCCAGTCGCGCGAAGATCTGATCAAGACCAGCTTCGAGAGCCTTGCCGGCGCGAAGCAAGCCATCGTCCACGTCTACAACGCGGTTTCGCCGCTGTGGCGTCAGGTCGTGTTCGGCATGGACAAGGCCGACGTGCGCAAGATCGCGCAGGATGGCGCAAAGTTCCTGCGCGATCAGGCCGCCCGCTTCCCGCAGACCGACTGGCACTTCGAATACAGCCCCGAGACCTTCTCGACCGCCGAAGTCGATTTCAGCATCGAATGCTGCGAGGCGGTGATGGAGATTCTCCAGCCCACCGTCGAAAAGCCGATCATCCTCAACCTTCCGGCAACAGTCGAGGCGGCGACGCCCAACATCTACGCCGACCAGATCGAGTATTTCTGCCGCAACCTGCCGAACCGCGATCGCGCGGTGATCTCGCTCCACACCCACAATGACCGCGGCACCGGCGTTGCTGCGGCGGAACTGGGCCTGATGGCAGGTGCTGACCGCGTCGAGGGTTGCCTGTTCGGAAATGGCGAGCGCACCGGCAATTGCTGCCTGGTGACCGTGGGCCTCAACCTCTACACGCAGGGCGTCGATCCGGAGCTGGACTTCTCTGACATCGACGAGGTCATCCAGACCGTCGAATACTGCAACCAGTTGCCGGTCCACCCGCGCCATCCCTATGGCGGCGAGCTGGTCTTCACCGCGTTTTCGGGCAGCCATCAGGACGCGATCAAGAAGGGCTTCGCCGCACAGGAAACACGCAACGACGAGCTTTGGGCGATCCCCTACCTGCCGATCGACCCGGCGGACCTCGGCCGCAGCTATGAAGCGGTGATCCGCGTCAACTCGCAGTCCGGCAAGGGCGGCTTCGCCTGGGTGCTCGAGCAGGATCAGGGCCTCAAGCTGCCCAAGAAGATGCAGGCGCACTTCTCGCGCCACGTGCAGGAACTGGCCGACGAGCTGGGCCGCGAACTGCAGGCTGCCGACATCTGGGGCGTGTTCCGCAAGGCCTATCGCCTTGATGCGCCGCAGCACTTCCAGCTTGTCGATTACGAGGAAGCGCGCGGACCTGACGGTACGCGCATTTTCGCTGGCAAGATCGAGGTCGACGGCAAGGTTCAGTCGGTATCCGGGCGGGGCAATGGCCTGATCTCTTCGGTCGTCGCCACGCTCAAGGACGGTTTCGGCGTCGAGATCGACATCACCGACTATTCGGAGCACGCGATGGGTGCCGGCAGCAATGCCCGCGCCGCAGCCTATGTCGAGTGCAAGACCGCCGATGGTCGCACCATCTGGGGCGTGGGCATCGACGAGGACGTGGCCACGGCAAGCGTGCGCGCGGTTCTCAGCGCTGCGAACGCCGTCGGCTGACCGCTATGCAGGTGGCTCTTCGGGGCCACCTGTTCAATCGGCCAGTTAAATGCCCCCTTGTCGCGCTCCGGCGATCCGCCATAGTCCACCCGATGCCCGCCAGAGGCACGCAACGGGACAGGACACATGGCGCAAGAAGCGATTCTCGAACCTGATCTGCCGATCATCGATCCGCACCACCACCTGTGGGACTTGCGCCCGCTGATCGCGGCCTTCCCGCAGCCGCGCCATCCCTTCATCGAGACGCTGTCCCACTCGGCCTATTACACGTTCGACCAGTTGCTGGCCGATGCCCGTGGTGGCCACAACGTCGTTGCCACGGTCTACATGGAATGCGGCGCCTTCTACCGCGCAGGGGCCGACACGGCGATGAAACCGGTCGGCGAAGTCGAGTTCGTCAACGGCGTGGCAGCGCAGGGTGCCAGCGGCCTCTATGGCGACTTCCACCCCTGCGCCGCAATCATCGGCCACGCCGACCTGACCCTTGGCGAAGGAGCGCGCCCGGTGCTGGAAGCGCTTGCACAGGCGGGCAACGGGCGCTTCCGGGGCATCCGCCATCAGGGGGCGTGGGACGCAAATCCCGACGTGCTCGGCCCTCCGTTCCATGCGCCGCCCGAACTCTACCGCTCCGACGCATTCCGGCAGGGCTTCCGCCACCTCGGAGAACTGGGACTGACTTTCGACGCATGGCTGCTGGAGCCGCAACTGTCCGACGCGCTCGATCTTGCCCGTGCCTTTCCGGACCAGCCGATCTGCCTTGATCACTGCGGTACGCCGCTTGGGACCGCCAGCTATCACGGCAAGCTGCACGAACGCTTTGATGTGTGGCGGGAGAACATTCACGCCCTCGCCCAGTGCCCCAACGTCACGATCAAGCTGGGCGGCCTTGCCATGTCGTTCTGCGGATTGCCCGAGCAGGGACCGATGGCAGGCCTATCCTCGGAAACGCTTGCCGCGATGTGGCGGCCCTACATTGAAACCTGCATCGAGGCCTTCGGGCCTGAGCGCGCGATGTTCGAAAGCAACTACCCCGTCGACAAGTGGGGTGCGAGCTACAACGTCTTGTGGAACACATTCAAGCGCCTCGCCCATGGCGCATCCGAGACTGAGAAGCGCGCGCTCTTCGCAGGCACCGCTGCGCGGTTCTACGGCATCGAGGACATGCTTGCCTGATCCCCTTTGACAAGCGCGACGGCTTGGCATAGCGCCCGTTTAACTGGTCGATTAACCGCCATTCGAGAAGGATCGGAACCGGATGCCACTTCCCGCCCTGTTCGCCAACCTGCGCCTGCCCGTTATCGCCTCGCCGCTGTTCATCATCTCCTGCCCTGAACTGGTCATCGCGCAGTGCAAGGCGGGGATCGTCGGCTCATTCCCCTCGCTCAATGCCCGTCCGATCAGCCAGCTCGACGAGTGGCTTCATCAGATCAGCGAAGAACTGGCCGCATACAACCGGGCCAACCCGGACCGTCCAGCCGCACCGTTCGCAGTCAACCAGATCGTCCACAAGACCAACAACCGCCTCGATGAAGACATGGCGATGTGCGCCAAGTGGCAGGTGCCGATGCTGATCACCTCACTCGGCGCGCGCGAAGACGTCTATAACGCGGCGCACAGCTGGGGCGGAATCGTGCTGCACGACGTGATCGACGACCGTTTCGCTCGCAAGGCCATCGAGAAGGGCGCCGACGGCCTTATTCCGGTCGCAGCAGGAGCCGGTGGCCACGCAGGCGCGCAGTCGCCTTTCGCGCTGATGCAGGAAATCCGCGAATGGTTCGATGGCCTCGTTGCACTGTCGGGCGCAATCGCTCACGGCCGTTCGATCCTTGCCGCGCAAGCTCTGGGTGCAGACTTCGCCTATATCGGATCAGCCTGGATCGCGACTGAGGAAGCCCGGGCCGAGCAGGCCTACAAGCAAGCCATCGTCGACAGCCGTGCAGGCGACATCGTCTATTCCAACTTGTTCACTGGCGTCCACGGCAACTACCTGCGCTCCTCGATCGTCAATTCGGGCCTCGATCCCGACAATCTTCCCGAAAGCGATCCGAGCAAGATGAACTTCGGCTCGGGCGGAAACACCGAAGTCAAGGCGTGGAAAGATATCTGGGGCTCAGGCCAAGGCATCGGCGCGGTCACGGCCGTCGAACCCGTCGCGGCGCGTGTCGACCGTCTCGAAGCGCAGTACCGCGAAGCTGCCTCGGCGCTTTCGGCCAATTCCGCGCCGTTTCTCAAGTAGCGTGTACGGCGAGGCCAACAGAGGCTGTGTCTGACCAGAACAGGTCGACCATTTCGTCGAGATGACCGAAATCGAGAGCAGGGTCGCGAGCATTCAATGGCGCTCGCGACCAATTCCTCGGATCAAGCAGCCTGCGGCGCAGCGCGCGCTGCAACAGATCGAAGCGCATCAGCGCCACATAGTCAGCCCCGCGACCCTGCTCGCGATCACGGGACCAGTCAGCCTCGATCTGTCCGATCCGCTCGATGACCAGTTCATTATAGGCTCGGTGCGGCCCGCGATGGAGCGGAAGCCCTGCGCGCAAGGCGGCACTTTCGGATGCAGGGAGCAACTGGCCGTTGCGGCGGAAGTCATGAATGCCGAGACGGTCCGCTCCCAGTGAACCGATCATTCGCCCCAGTGGCGCAAAGTGCAGTACCTGTCTCGGTATCAGGTGGTGGCGCTGCTGGTCCGGCTGGTAGCCCGATTGGCCGGGCACGTTGACGCTGCCGAATGGCAGGCACCCCCTATCAGTTCGGAAATGGTCCAGTTTCAGTCGCACCGGGCAAGGATACGTTCGCCTCCTTCAGCCTCAAGCGAGACTGCCCCCGTTCCGGCAAGAACTGCCTTTGCCGATTCGATCACTGGCCCGTTAGCGACCAGCCAGTCGACGAGGCGTAGTGCGACAAACGGAAGTTGACGCACATCGCCAGATTCGCCCGGGCCGAGAAGAAATTCCTGCCCTATCAGGAAATTGAGTCCCTCGGTCCGCAGCGAGCCATCGGCACCGCGATGCATTGCGACAAAGGCTGGCGCGGGGAACGCGCCGCCTTCGAGCCAAGGACGCACAGCGCGCTCGAACAAGTCCGATTTAATGACCAAACGGGCGGGAAACCAGGCGACTCCCCTTGCCGGACCGACCTTCGCGAGCTCCATCAGCAGCATGGAGACGACGCGAATCACCGGAAGCAGGCGCTCCGCTCCGGCAAGATGGGGTCCTGGAGCAACGGTAAGCCAACTGGATTCAGCGGGAACCGGCAGTGGCAGGCCGAGGGCACTTGCAATGTCCGGCGCTGGCTGGGCCGGACCATCGCGCAGGCCGCGAAGGTCGAACGTCAGCCCGTTGCTGAGCACTTCTGCCCAGCCTTCGCTGGCTTCGGGGGCGTGGGAAACGAAATAGCGCAAACCCCGCTCAGGGCCCGACAGAAGATCGGAAAGAGCAGGCAAGCTTTCAGCACCATGCAGCAACGCGGCGACAGGCGCACAATCTGCAGACCGGTCACTAGCGTCCACTCGCCCACCTTTCAGCAATGACTCAGCGTTGCACAGCGTTCGGGAAGCGTCGAGTCACCACCGCGCCACGATTGTCCCGTTCCGGACTATAGTCGGTGTTTGCTTAGAAAACCCCTATCGCGAGGCCTGTTACAATTGCTTGTCCCAGATTGTGACAATTCTGCAGCGTGTCTGCTGATAGCTGCTTTGGCGCAAGTATCGCATCGGGCGTCTGCGCATGTGTGCAGGCAATCATCGGCTCGGCGACACGGCGCAGCCGCCATCCCGTCACGATGCGGTCAATCTGCCGTTCCGCTCCGGTGCCGTCCGAGCCCGCTGCGATCATCGTTGCATAGGGCCGACCTTCAATCTGCCCGAGAACGGGATAGTAGGTCCGGTCAAAGAATGCCTTCATTTCCCCGGTCATGCTGCCGAGGTTTTCGGGGCAACAGAACAGATATCCCGCTGCCCCGAGAAGGTCCTGCACGGACGCCTGCTCCGCACAGATCAGCTTGCAGGCTTCCGGACCACACTCCGCTCTCGCCCCATCGGCCGCGGCCGAAGCCATCGCTTCAGCTGCGCCCGTGCGGCTGTGCCAGACGATCAGAAGCCCGTTCGCCATGCGCTCAGCAGCCGTCCCCGCCGCCGCCCGGAAGTCCCAGCGCGCCGCCGACGGCTCCGCCAAGCAGACCACCCAGCCCCTTCTTCTTGGGCTTGCACTGCGGCTTGGGCGCCTGGGTCTCTGCGCTCGCAGCCCCGCCGAAGCCTTCGACACCGACGAGGAAGCCAGTCGTGGAGCGATGGCGAATACGCGCAGTCCATTCGGGCACCCACTTCACCTTGGGATCGGCAGGGCGTGGCGGATAGGCGAACGACTCTTCCGGGCCATAGGCGTGGAGCGTGCCGAACATATAGTCGGGCGCAGCCGCCTTGACCTCTGCCGGAATGGTGCAAGTTGTCGTCTGCGGGGACATCACGGTCTTGTCAGTGACCAGCTTCGCTACGGTCGCCGGGGCGAGCCAGTCAGAAAGCCCACCGCCGAACTGGCGCGATGCACTGGACGACCACCAGACGATGTCCATCATGTCCTGCCCCGTGGGCGCCTGCTTTCCGCCGATGATCATCGCGTAGTAACCCGTCGCATCGGGCACAGCCCCCCAGCGCAGGAGCGTCGCGCCGCTTGGCTGCGAACTGTTCGAGGCATTCAGGGGACCCATGAAGTCTTTTGCCAGACTGAAGGCAATGTCCGGGGAGTAATTGGCCACCACGCGGTGGGCACCGACCAGCGACGAATCGGGCTTGGCCGACTTGCCGTCGTCGCTCGGCCAGGTGCCATAGGTGCGGCTCGACGATGGAGAAACCCAACGATCCACCGGCACCGCAGTGGTAAAGAGTCCGGGCGGCACCTGCCCCGCGGCGAGCTTGCTGAAGTCGATCACCACCGGCTGCCCCTTTGGCGCATGTTCGCCGCAGCCCCAGAAGATCAGCATCCGCCCCTTGGGCCGCTGGAAATCCGTCGTGCCAGGTTCCACAGGCGTCTTCACGGGTGTTTTCAGCAGCACGGACTTTCCGAGCTTGGCTCCTGCCGGCATGAAATGTTCCGCCTTGGGCTTGCCGTCAGCGGCTGCGCGCGATGTGCCAAGATCGAGCCAGAGCATGTGCTGCGCCTTGGGCGTGCCCCCCATCGCCATCGCCATGGCAGCGCCTATGCCACCCTGACCACCCGCACCGAACCCCGACATCGTCTCGGCTCGCATCTCATATCGGGCGATTGGCGCGCTGGCCTGCTGGGCGAGAACACCCGCGCCCGCCCCGGCCATGACCAGACCACCGATGAGGTAACGTCCCATGTTCGCGCGCATTTCAGCATCCTCCTCAAGGATTACAGAACCGATGCGACCCTATGCGCGGGGGACAATTCTAGCGCGGTGAGCAAGAGCACACCCGCCTGCCCTTTCCGCAGCCTGCGCCATGGTATAGCGCAAAGCGATGATTCCGGTCACGGCTATTACGCAATCCCTTTCAGGACAGGCCTGGCGCTGGCGCGGCGGGAACATGGACCTTGGCCTTTCAGGCTCAGGCCAGGGTGGCAGCGGAGTGGATGATGCGATCGTCACCCAGCTCCTGCTCTCGCGCGGGGTCGGCCCGGACGATATCGAACGCCACCGTCGTCCGACCTTGCGCGATTTTCTTCCCGATCCTTCGCTTTTCCGCGACATGGACACAGCCGCCCGTCGCCTGGCCGACGCCGTGCTCTCGGGCGAACGAATCACGATCTACGGCGACTATGACGTCGACGGCGCAACCAGCGCGGCACTGCTGATCCTGCTGCTGCGCGATCTTGGCGTGAGCGCGGGCCATTACATCCCCGACCGCCTGCTCGAAGGCTATGGCCCCTCGGGCGAGGCGCTGGTCAAGCTGGCGCAGGAAGGGTCAAACCTGATCGTCACGGTCGACTGCGGCGCGATGGCGCACGAGGCGCTGGCGGCGGCAGCCGAAGTCGGGGTCGATGTGATCGTAGTCGATCACCACAAGTGCTCGCCCGAGCTTCCCCGCGCCGCTGCGCTGGTCAACCCGAACCGCCTCGACGAATGCGACGAAGCGGCCGCCCATGGACATCTGGCCGCAGTCGGCGTTGCCTTTCTGCTGGCCGTGGCGACGGTGCGTGACTTGCGCGGGCGTGGTTACTTCGAGACACGCAAGGCACCAGATCTGATGCGCCTGCTCGATCTGGTCGCGCTGGGAACGGTGGCCGACGTGGCGCAATTGAAGGGCTTGAACCGGGCGCTGGTTGCGCAAGGCCTGAAGATCATGGCGCGGCGCGAGAACATCGGTCTCTCTGCCCTCATTGATGCCAGCCGCCTCAGCCGTGCGCCGACATGTAGCGATCTCGGCTTTGCGCTCGGGCCCCGGATAAACGCGGGCGGCCGCGTCGGCGAAGCGACACTCGGCGTGCGCCTGCTGACCACGCAGGACCCGGACGAGGCCCGCGATATCTCCGCACAGCTCTCCCGCCTCAACGAAGAGCGCCGCGCCATCGAGCAGGTGGTACAGGAAGAAGCCGAAGCGCAGATTGCCGCGCAGCACAACCGGGCAGTGATGGTGCTGGCCGGGCACGGCTGGCATCCCGGCGTGATCGGCATCGTGGCGGGTCGCATCAAGGAAAAGACCGGCAAGCCATCGCTGGTCATTGCGCTTGGTGCCGACGAGGCGGGTCAAGGCAAGGGGTCCGGCCGCTCCATCGCCGGGGTCGATCTGGGCGCAGCAATAATCGCCGCGCGCGAGGCAGGCTTGCTGGTTGCAGGCGGTGGCCACGCCATGGCCTGCGGGCTGACGATTGATGCAGCGAACCTCAATCGGCTTGCTGACTGGCTGGACGAACGCCTCGCTCGCGAGGTCGTGGGCGCCCGCTCCTCGCAATCGCTGTTGCTTGATCTGTCACTGGCACCCGGAGGCCTTACGCCTGCCCTGGTCGAGACGCTGGAATCGGCGGGCCCCTTCGGCATCGGCTGGCCAGGACCTCGCGTCGCGGTCGGCCCCGTGCGCCTGGTGAAGTGCGACCTTGTCGGTACGGATCACGTGCGGATGATTGCAGCGGGCAGCGATGGCCGCTCGTTCAAGGCCATTGCTTTCCGGGCGGCGCAGACCGAGATGGGGCAAGTCCTGCTCCATGGTGCGCGCGGGCGGCAGTTCTGGCTCGCAGGGCGTGCCAGGATCGACGACTGGGGTAGCCGTCCCGCCGCCGAACTCCACGTCGAGGACGCCGCTTTCGCCGACTGAGAAATTTCTGCAATTCGCCGCTTGACGCCCCGCGATCATCCCCTTAGAGGCGCGGACCTGCCCAGCGGCGCAAGCCCAGTGGCCCCTTCGTCTAGCGGTTAGGACGCGGCCCTTTCACGGCTGAAACACGGGTTCGATTCCCGTAGGGGTCACCACTTGCTTCTTCCCGAACCGGATGAAGCCGGCAGTGCACAGCTTGGCCCTTCACGCGGATTGGCCCCTTCGTCTAGCGGTCAGGACGCGGCCCTCTCACGGCTGAAACACGGGTTCGATTCCCGTAGGGGTCACCAGAAAATTCAATGACTTAAGGGCAGAATCCTCTCTTTCGTCAAATATACGTCAAATATATCCATACGGATGCGAGCGGTATCTCGCTCGCAATCACATTGGAAATCGGTCCCTCGCACGGTGATTTTCCAAGTGCGAGGTCGGCGGATCGATCGCCCACGAGCAATCCATTTTTGCTCGCCGTTTGGTGCTCTCGCGGTTCACTGGATGGCCAGCACGGCTGGCCGGTCCGTTCCGGACCAATACAAGCGCTATGCCGCTTTGGCTCGGCTAGAGGGTCAATGAAAGACCCAATGCTAACAGGCCAAAAACGGCACCCGCGATGAATGTGCCGGAAGAGCCGACCGAATCCCACAGCACACCGGCGAGCACGCTCGCGATAAGCATCGCGGCGCCGGTGACCAGGTTGAACAAGCCGAATGCTGTGCCGCGTAACCGCTCGGGCGAACGGTCGGCAACCAGCTTTGCTAGCAGTCCCTGTGTGAGGGCCATGTGGGCTCCCCAGAAGGCAATACCGGCAAAAATAGGCACAAGGCCCCATCCGAACGCTAGCATCAAGTCCGCTATGATAAGGCATAGAAGCCCCCAATTCAGCAGAACCTTCGCGGAAACCTTGTCGGACAGAATTCCAGCGGGATAGGCGCCCAATGAGTAGACAATGTTCATGGCCACTAGCACGAGCGGCGCAAGTGCAATGGGAAGGCCGCTCTCTCTGGCCTTGAGGATCAGAAATGCCTCGCTGAACCGTGCGAGGGTAAAGACTACGCCGATTCCGACCACACCCCAAAAACTCTGCTCAAGTTCCTCTATTTCGCGCAGAAGCAACGGTGGACGGGCGACATGCGCACTATGACTCACAGGCTCCCGAACCCAGATCAATACGATCATTGCGGAAATCACCGCTGGAATCACCGCTACCCAAAACACCGCGCGCATGTCGTTCCGGAACAGCACCATCAGTCCGATAGATAGAAGTGGCCCCAGAAACGCTCCGATGGTGTCCATCGATTGGCGCAATCCGAAGGCCCGTCCACGGATTGCTTCCGGGGTCACATCGGCGACAAGGGCATCGCGCGCAGCCCCGCGCACCCCTTTCCCGATCCGGTCAGCAAATCGGGCACCCAGGACCACGCCGGCGCTCTGGGCGATTGCGAAAAGCGGCTTCGTGAGTGCCGCCATGCCATAGCCCAGCAGGATAAGCGGCTTACGTCGGCCAATCCGGTCCGAGACATACCCTGAGAAGATCTTGGAAATCGAGGCCGTTGCCTCCGCAATTCCGTCGATCACGCCAACGACCACGACGCTTGCTCCAAGTGTCGTGGTCAAGAATATCGGCAACAGCGCGTGGATGATCTCGGACGACAGGTCCATGAACAGGCTGACGAAGCCCAGCGCCATAACCGTCCGCGGAATTGCGATGTTGGCGTTTGGCTGTGCCATCTAGTTCACCTCTTTCATTTGCTGATAGCCAGCGAGAGCTGCCTGAGAGGATTCGCATCCCGATGCTTGCTCGCGATATGTACATCGCCCTCTCTCGCAAATGGATTTCCATCGCGAAGCGTTCACTCTATGCTTATTTCGTGTTCCGTGCGCGCAGCCATCCTCGCCGTCCAAGCGTATTCGACCGATTAGGGTCGTGGCTTCTCGCATTGGCGGCGATCACGCTGCTGTCTTACCAACCGCTTGACTCGGTGGGGCATGTGGCTGCGGAGGCCTACGAGGCGGGCAACCACAGCATGATTGTGCGGCTGGGTGCGGCATTCGATGTCCTCGACGACACGCTCGATCACGCGCCAGACCGCAACCATGCGACGACAGCACAACAGCAGGTCATCGTTGGATTGCCTTGCTGTGCGAAAGCAGAGGCAATGGCGTTTGTGGCCGAAGCAGGCGCCTGGGCCATCGCGGATTTCATCCTTCCGCCCAATCAGATTCTGTCAGAGCTGTTTCGACCTCCTCGGGGCTGAACGACGCCGTCACCGGTGTTGTTTCAACCTGAGGAATTCACGCAATGGCACCCTCGTTCGCGGTGCGCGGCAGCTCTGGTGCCGCGCCGACGAAGTTCAATAGAGCGCATGCGCGCAGCGTTCTCACCCGCCAGATAACCGGCGTCCTGCTGATAATCGGCCTGGCCAGCTGCGTGAGCTATGCGCCTGCCCCGAAGCCGCTGGGCGAGATCGCCGACCGGTTCGCGGCGCGTAGCGCGTCGTGGACGGCGGCAGTGCAGACCTGCCAGCGACTGGCGCCGTCGGCACCCTGCGATCCCGCTCAGCCAGATCGGCTCCTGCTCTTCGCGATGCTGGTCGAGAACAATCCGGATGTCGCCGCGGCCCGCGCCCATCTTCACAGCGTCGAAGCCGCCGCCGTGGCCGCGCGAGCTCCGGCAGGGCCGACGCTCACGCTGTCGACCGAATATGCCAAGGCCTCGTCGGACCCGTCGCCCTGGCTGTTTGGGGCGGCGCTGGAGATTCCACTCGATACCGGTGGTCGACGCACGGCGCGGATCGCCAGTGCAGACCTTGCAGTCAATGTAGCGCGCTACGAACTGGCCGAAGCGATCTGGACCGCCCGGATGGGACTGGTGCGCGCGCTCGACGAAGTCTCGACCGCGATGGGTCAATTGACGTTGGCAAGCAACCTCATTGCGCTGCAGGAACGCCGGATGCAGGCGATGGATCGCCGGGTAAATGCAGGCGAAGCCACGCGCGCAGAGTTGGAGCGCGCCCGCAGCGACCTTGCAGATGCCCGCCGCCGCGATGCGGCCGCCACAGCCATGCGCGAAGCTGGCAAGATGCAGGTGGCCAAGGCATTAGGCCTTGCTGCGGCCAATCTGCCCGCAAGCCTGCCCGAAGGCGGCGCGTTTGGAGTGGACGTCCACGTCTTGCTGCCAACTGCACAGCAACGCAGTCGAGCCCTGCTGGCGCGTGCTGACCTGCTCAAGACGATTGTCGCCTACGACCAGGCCGAAGCCGACCTTCGCGGGGAGGTAGCCAAGCAATATCCGGCGATCAGCGTGGGGCCTGGCTTCACTTGGGAGCGGGGGCTGGTCAAACTGCCGTTCAATGTCGGGCTGGTGCTGCCACCACTCGATCTCAACCGGCGCAATATCCGCGCTGCCGAAGCGCGGCGCAGCGAGGCCGGGGCCGCGCTCGAGGCGGCCTATGCCTCCGCCGAGGGCAGCGTCGATGCGGCTTATGCGGAGATCACCGCGGCGCGGCGCGCGCTGGCCGATTTCCGCAAGCTCGACTTGCCGATCGCGCAGCGGCTCGCCGTGCAGGCCGATCGAGAGATCGCGGCGGGGGCGATTGATCGGACCGACTGGGCGGCCGCGCAGGCCGGGCTGCTGATCGCCCAGCTGGCCGAAATCGACGCTATTACCCGCGTGCTGGGGGCGAATGCCGCACTCGAAGACGCTTTGCGCCGCCCCTTGAGCGGGCCTGAAACCCGGATTGAAGGAAATTCACGATGAACCGTTTGCAAGGCCCGGCCTGGGCGCTGGGCGGCGCCGGTGCACTCGCTTTGGCGCTCTATGCCGCCGGCCTGCTCGGCCAGGCTACGGGCTCCGGCCCCGCCACCGATGAACGGGTAAAGCGGGAGGCCGGCGCAGGCGAGTCGGTTGGCGTGATTGCAATCGATGCCGACACACAGCGCCGCCTTGGGATAGTCGTCGCTCCGCTGACCTCGTCGAGCGATGCTGCGACGCTTGACGGCTTCGCCAAGGGTCTCGATGCCGCGCCGCTCGCGGCAATCATTGCCGAGATCGATACTGCTGAGGCAGCAGCAGCAACTTCCACCGCGGAAGCGAGGCGCCTCGAAGCCCTTTATCGTCAAGATGTCAGCGCGTCGCGCCGATCGGTCGAAGCGGCACGCGCCCAGGCGCAAGGAGATATGGCTCGCGTGCGTCTCGCGCAGCAACGCATCGGGATCGAGTTCGGGCCGGGGCTCCTGCGCCTTGGCATCACGCAGGTTCGACTGCTTGCCGGCGCAATCGCACACGGAGAGGCAGCGCTAGTTCGTATTGACATTCCCAGTGCCAATCTCGCTCCAGGCACCACAGTCAGTGTCGCGGCAGGCCCCGCAACCAGTATGGTTCGGGTGCTGGGACCGGCGGGCGCTGCCGATGCGAGGCTACAGAGCGCTGGCGTGCTGGCGGTGCTGCGTGGGCCGATCGCCCGCCAGTCGCTAACCGGGCGGGTCCTGACCGCAAGAATCGCCGCCGGCCCGGCCCGCACCGGGTTGCTGGTCCCGCGCGATGCCATCGTTCGCTTTCAGGGCCAGATGTGGGTCTACCGCCAGACCGCGAAGGGCTTTTTCCGCGTCGCCCTCAGCGACCCAGTGAGCGTGCCCGATGGCTGGCTGATCCGCGACGGGCTTGGTCTCGGCGACCACATCGCCGTGCGCGGCGGTGCAGGCCTGCTTGCGATCGACCTTGGCGGTTCCGGCCAGGGCCAATCGGCCGAGGAGGACTGAGCCATGCTCGATCGTCTGGTTCGCTGGTGCCTGCTCTACCCTTGGATGGTGGTATGCGCGGGGCTTCTCCTGCTGGTCTTCGGCGTCGTAGTAGTCGAGCGGGCCAGCTACGATGTTTTTCCAGAGTTCGTTCCCGCGCAGGTCACGGTACAAACCGAGGCCCCTGGACTCGTGGCGGAACAAGTCGAGGCGCTGGTCACTCGGCCGCTCGAAAACGCCATAAACGGTGCCAATGGCGTTGAAGCGGTGCGCTCGGATTCGGCGCAAGGGCTCTCGGTGATCCGCGTCATCTTCAGCGAAGGCTCGGATCCGCTGCGCGCGCGACAGGTGATCGCTGAGGCGCTGGCAGGCACGACCGGCTCGCTACCCACAGGGGTGGCAGCGCCAAGGCTTTCGCCCCTCACCTCCTCGACCATGGACCTCATCAAGATCGGCTTGGTCAGCGACAAACTCGATCCACGTCAGTTGCGCGCATTCGCCGACTGGACCGTGCGCCCGCGCCTTCTGGCGACACGAGGCGTCGCCGGGGCCACAGTCTATGGTTCGGCGGGATCGCGCTTCGAGGTGCGACTTCGTCCGGCCGAGCTTGCTGCCCGCCAAGTCTCACTTGCTGAAGTCTCAAACGCCATCGCTGCGCTGACCGCGGTACGCGGCGGCGGCTTCACTGAGACAGCCAATCAGCGCATTCTCGTTCGCCCGACAAACGGCATGATCGACGCGTCAACGCTGGGCTCCGCGCTGATCCCGGCCGGCAGCGGCGGTTCGATCGCTTTGCGCGACCTTGCCGACGTAACACTCGCCGCCGGACCGCAGTTCGGCGATGCGCTTGTGATGGGGCGGCCCGGCGTCCTCGTTTCTCTGTCGAGCCAATACGGCGCCAACACGCTCGAAGCGACCCGCGCGGTCGAGGCAACCCTTGCCGACATGAAACCCGTGTTCGCGGCACAGGGCATTCGGGTCTACCCGGCGTTGCACCGCCCGGCGAACTTCATTGAGACCGCGCTCCACGGAATGTCGATCGATCTCCTGATTGGCGCGGCCATGATCGGGCTGGTACTGTTCGCCTTTCTGCGCAACCTAAGGGTCGCGCTGATCGCCTTCGTTTCGATCCCGCTGTCGCTGCTCGCCGCGCTGATTGTGCTCTATGCGATGGGCCAGACGATCAATACCATGACTCTGGGCGGCCTAACCGTTGCGCTCGGCGTGGTGGTCGATGACGCGGTGGTCGGCGTAGAGAACATCGTCCGCCGCCTGCGCGGGGCATCGCCGGCTGGACGTCGGGGGATCATTTCTGACGCTACGGTCGAAGTGCGCGCGCCGGTCGTCTATGCGACCTACCTGCTCGCGCTGACGATCGCCCCGATCCTTTTCCTTACCGGCTTGCAGGGCGCTTTCTTCGCGCCGCTTGCGCTGTCGTTCCTGCTCGCGGTCCTCGCCTCGCTGGCAGTTGCTGTAACGATCACTCCGGCGCTGGCGCTGCTCTTGCTCGGCAAGACCGAGCCGCATCCCGAACCTACGTTCCTCGTTCGCGCCAAGGATTGGCACCGCCGTCGCCTGGAGGCGATCTGCGGTAAGCCGCATGGCGTTGTGGTGGCGACGCTGGTCACCAGCCTGATCGGGATTGCCGGACTGATGGCGTTCGGCGGCGAACTGCTCCCTGCCTTTCGCGAGGGGCACTACGTGCTCAAGGTCAATGGGCCAGTAGGTGCCTCGATAGGCTGGATGCGCGAGACTGGCGCGCACCTGTCGAAAGACCTGCTCGCCATTCCGGAAATCGCTACAGTCGAACAGCAGATCGGTCGCGCCGAAGCGGGCGAAGACCCGTTCCCACCGAACCAGACCGAGGTCCATGTCGAGCTAAAGCCCGGCGGGGCGGGCAGCGAGGTTCGTGCTGTCGATGCCATCCGGACGACGCTGGCCAAGTACCCCGCGCTGCAATCGGCGACCCTGACCTTCCTTGGCGACCGGATCGGCGAATCGCTCAGTGGCGAGACTGCGCAGTTCGCCGTAAGCATTTATGGCCCCGATCTCGACGCACTCGACCATGCGGCCAGCGACATTGCCCGGGCAATTTCTAGTGTCTCGGGCGCGGCCGACGTCAAGGTCAAGTCGCCGCCCGGAACGCCAGTACTGGCAATCGCCCTCGATCCGCGCCGCATGGCTGCCTATGGTGTCACCCCAGCGGATGCCAACGACGCGATCGAGATCGCCTTCCAGGGCCATGTCGCGGGCGAGGTTGCCGAGGCCGACCGCGTTACTGACGTCGCGCTCGTCTTGCCGCCCGAACTGCGCCAGGACCCGGAGAGCGTCGCGCGCCTGCTCGTCAGGTCGGGAGACGGTTCGACCGTGCGCTTGTCGGACATCGCCTCGATCACGCTTGAAGAGGGACGTAGCACGATTGCCCGCGAGGGTGGACAGCGCCGCCAAGTCGTCACTGCCAATCCGACTCGCAAGGATGCCGCCGGCTTCGCCCGGGACGCCCGCGCCGCAATTGCCGCCAAGGTCAAGCTGCCGCCCGGCGTGTCGCTGTCATTCTCGGGGGTTGCCGAGGGACAGAAGGCCGCAACTCGGCAGATTGCGTTCAATGTCGCGATCGCGGGAATCGGCATCGTTGCTCTGCTCATTCTGGCTTTTGGCGGATGGCGACCGGCACTTCTCATTCTGGCGGGGACGCCGTTTGCTCTGGTCGGCGGCGTAGCCGCGATCGGCATGAGCGGCGGCGTACTCTCACTCGGTGCGCTGGTGGGGTTCGTCACCCTGTTTGGCATTGCCGCGCGCAATGCCATCCTACTGGTATCGCACGTCGACCAGTTGGTCGAAGAGGAAGGGATGGAGTTCGGGATTTTAGCAGTTCTTCGCGCGACCGAGGAGCGCGTGACGCCGATCCTCATGACCGCGCTCGTCACCGCGCTTGGTCTGCTGCCCCTAGCGCTGGAGAGCGGCCAGGCGGGCCGCGAAGTCCAGGGACCGATGGCGCTGGTCATTCTCGGCGGCCTAATCACCTCGACCATCATGAGCTTGCTATTTCTGCCGGCGCTAGTCCTACGGTATCGGCGCGGCAATTCGCGCGAGAAGTAGGGCAGCTGTGGATCGCAATCTGATCCTAATTATCGCTGCGGGAAACAGCTTATGTTCTGCTAGACGCCCACCGGGTCGACATCGAGGGCGAAATCCGCGAGCCAGCCGAACATCCAGTGAAGCCCGGATGACGGATCTGCACGTCTGGCGGTCGGCCCCGGACGCACGTGGCGATAGTTTCGGTGCGCGGCGACGAACGAGATGAGGTTCAGTCGCGGCTGACCGATGTTCACGAGATTGCCCACCTGACAATAGAACAGTCCTAAGCCGCAAATCCAGTGTTGATCGGATTAGATGCCTCGCAGGCCTTGATCGATTTGTTGATGCGACGCCGGCGAAGCCAAGCCCAGAGTCCAGTGGCATAGAGGAGGGGCAGAGACAGGCCTGCGAGAGCTACCAGTATGCGTCCGGGAAGCCCGGCGGCCTCCCCGCTGTGCACAGGAAAGGCGCTGTCCAGTATCCTGTTGGCCAAAGGCCCGTTTGCCGCATCGTAGGTGGAAAGTATCCTGCCGCTTCCCGCTTCGATCACTACAAAACTGCTGCCAGACCAGGTTCGCCACTCCCCGGGACGCCGCAGGCGCACTTGATAGACCGGGGATTTGGGGGTCGGCAGGCTCACCGAAGTCAGTGACGAATCTGGAAGTGCATTGATTGCCAGCGCCAGCGCCCGGTCCGCACCGATGGTCTTTTCCAGCAACGGAACCGGTTTTGGCCGGAAAGGGGGCTGATAACCGGCATGGCGCTGCGCCCAGGCGCGCAGCGGCTTACTGAAGTCCATCATTGCCCCGCTGACTGCCAAGAGCGCGAGCGCAATAGCGGCGACCAACCCGATAGCGCGATGCAAGCCGAAGAGCTTCTGGACCCGCGTGCGCCAGCGTCCTGCCGAGAATGCGGCGCGCCACTGGCCACGGCGTGGCCATCCCAGCCAGACCCCGCTGCCTGCCATCGTCAGCAGCAGCAGGCCTGATGTGCCCAGCAGCCATTCGCCGCGCTCGCCCAGCAGAAACGAGTGGTGGACATTGTAGACCCAGCGCCAGAAATTCCGACCGTCTGGGCCGACCGGCGTACGCTCACGAACGCCGAGGACCCTGCCTGAAGCTGCGTCCAGTAGCACCGTCCGTTTGCCAGTCTCGCGGTCGTTGAATGTGACCCCGAGTACCGATTCGTCAGGGTAGTACAGGCCGATGGACTCGGGGCGTTCATCAAGTGCCCTGCCCGCCTGCACCACCAGATCATCGAGCGAGCGTGACCGGCCGAATGTGGTGCTTAACGCGGATCGGTCGAGATCGCGATGAAATACGAGCAGTGCTCCTGTAAGTCCCTGTAAGGCCCAGACCGCGCCAACCGTCAGGCCCAACCACAGGTGTGCGAGTACCACCAGTCGCTTGATGCGCTGACTAGCTCGCCATGGCCGCTGCATGTGCTCGAATCCCCCTTGCCTAAGAAATGCTATTGCGACGCGTTCGCATTAGCAGTAGCGGTAGCGCCGACAGGAGGAATCATCAATGAGAATCGAACTTGCGACCATGTCGGCCATGGCCGCCCTTTTTAATGCCCTTGGTGTCCCAGCGAATGCCGCCGAGGCTGACGCTGCGGGAGCGGACGCGGACCAGCACACGATCATCGTCACCGGCTTGAAGGACGGCTACGCCCCGAAGGATACGGGCGTCGCCAAAATCCCGGCAGAGCTGCGCGACATTCCCCAGGCAGTGAACGTAGTACCGGAAGAAGTACTGCGCGATCAGCGCGCGCTGTCGATCCAGGACGCGCTAAAGAATGTGCCAGGCGTCGGAATGAGCCACGGTGACGGCCAGCGCGACCAGGTGACGATCCGCGGCTTCAGCGCCATTTCCGACCAGTTCGTCGACGGCTTCCGTGACGATGCGCTCTACTTCCGAGATCTCTCCAACGTCGAGCGAATCGAGGTAGTCAAAGGCCCCGCAGCGGTACTTTACGGCCGCGGCTCGTCAGGTGGCCTTATCAACCGCGTCACGCGCAAACCTGGCGAGAACGTCGCCTCGTTCACGCTGTCGGCGGGAAGCTGGGACACCAAGCGCGGCGAATTCGACGTCGGCCGGGTGATTGTTGGCGGTGATGCCGCGTTCCGCGTGACCGGTGCGCTCGAACGCAGCGGCAGTTTTCGTCAATACCAGTTTCTTGACCGCGAATGTAGATTTCCGCTGAGAAGTGACCCGGTATTTCCATCGAGAATTGACCCGGGTGATGGTATGTCCCGCAGAGCGGGTTTTGGGTCAAGCTGGTGATTTTTCCTTTCGTGGTTTTGGTGAGGCAGAGCTGGCCCTGAACCGGAAGCTGTCATTGCCAGTTTCGATGATGTGGCAATGATGGGTTAGCCGATCCAGCAGGGCTGTGGTCATCTTGGCATCGCTGAATACCTCGGCCCATTCGCTGAAGCTGAGGTTAGTGGTGATCACGACGCTGGTGCGTTCGTACAATTTGCTGAGCAGGTGGAACAGCAAAGCTCCGCCTGATGGGCTGAACGGCAGATAGCCCAGTTCATCAAGGATGATGAGATCGAGCTTGAGCAGACGTTCGGCAATCTGCCCCGCCTTGTTGGCTGCTTTTTCCTGTTCGAGCGCATTGACCAGATCGACCGTGGCAAAGAAGCGCACTTTTCTGCGGTGATGTTCGACGGCTTGAACTCCCAGCGCAGTGGCGATGTGCGATTTGCCGGTTCCGGGCCCGCCAATCAGTACTACGTTGTCAGCGCCGTCGATGAACTCGCCACCATGGAGTTGCCGAACCAGGGCCTCGTTGGCCTCGCTGGATGCGAAGTCGAACCCGGCCAGGTCTTTGTAAGCTGGGAACCGGGCGGCCTTGATCTGATAAGCAATCGAGCGGACCTCACGTTCGGCCATCTCGGCTTTGAGCAACTGGGAGACCATCGGCACTGCGGCACTGAAGGCTGGGGCGCCTTGCTCGATAAGGTCCCCCACTGCTTGGGCCATGCCATACAACTTCAGCGCCTTGAGCATGACGACAACGGCGGCACTGGCGGGGTCATGACGCATGACGCAGCCCTCCCTCACGCAGGGCATCATAACGTCCGACATTGGCCAACGGCTCTTGCGCAAGGCGCAAAGCCTGCGGTGCGTCAATCGGCGCTGCCGGTGGAGCCTTACCATCGATCAGGCGGTGCAGGATATTGAGGACGTGGGTCTTGGTGGCGACGCCCGCATCCAGCGCCAGTTCGACAGCGCAAAGCACTGCCTGTTCGTCATGTTGCAGCACCAACGCCAATATCTCCGCCATCTCCTTGTCTCCGCCGGGACGACGTAGGAGCTGGCTTTGCAGCTGCTTGAAGGCCTCTGGGAGCTGCAAGAATGGCGCGCCATTGCGCAGTGCTCCCGGCTTGCGCTGGACTACTGCCAGATAATGCCGCCAGTCATAAATTGTCCGCCCGCCAGTGTGGTGGGATCGGTCAATGATTCTGGCATGTTCGCAAAGGATCTGCCCCTCGGCCGCCACCACGATCCGCTCGGGGTAGATCCTGATGCTGACCGGGCGGTTGGCAAAGGATGCCGGGACGCTGTACCGATTGCGTTCAAAGCTGATGAGGCAGATCGGGGACACCCGCTTGGTGTGTTCGACAAAACCATCGAAGGTCCGCCCCAGCGGCATCAGACTACCAACCTCAGCGGCGTGTACATCGGCTACGGTGCCGGGCAAGTTGCCATGTTGGATCTCACCCCATTGCGCGATGCATTGTTCCTCGAGCCAGGCATTGAGCGCATGGATATCCGGGAAGCTCGGCAACTTCTGCCACAGCCGCCGCCGTGCATCTTGCACGTTCTTCTCGACTTGGCCCTTCTCCCACCCCGAGGCCGGATTGCAGAATGCAGGCTCGAACAAGTAGTGGCTGGCCATTGCGGTGAAGCGCGCGTTGACCTGTCGGGCTTTGCCCTTGCCGATCTTATCGACCGCAGTTCGCATGTTATCGAAGATCCCGCGCTGCGGCACACCACCCAGCACGCGGAATGCCTGCGTCAGTGCATCAAACAGCATCTCATGCGTCTGTAACGGATAGGCCCGCACGATGAACGCCTTGCTGTGTGATAGTTTGGTATGGGCCGCCTGCAGCTTGACACGCTCGCCACCAAGAATTGCCCAATCTTCGCTCCAGTCGAACTGGAACGCCTCACCTGGCTGGAAAACCAAAGGCACGTATGTTCCGCGGCCACTGGCCTGCTGTGCCAAGAGACGGCCTGCCTTCCAATCCCGCACATAGGCAGCGACACGATTATAGGACCCTTCGTAGCCCAATACGGCCAGATCAGCATGCATCTGCTTCGCCGTGCGCTTCTGCTTGCGCGATTTGCCAGCCTCGATTTGTAACCAACCCGTCAGCTTCTCAGCAAACGGGTCCAGCTTGCTCGACCGGTCAGGTACCTTGAACTGCGGCACCACCGTATCCGCGCGCAGATACTTGCGGATCGTGTTGCGCGACAAACCGGTGCGCCGCTCAATCTCACGAAGCGGGATCTTATCACGAAGGCGCCACCGGCGAATTACACTCAATAAATCCATGTCGATCACTCCCGATACCCCTGACTGGTCAGCCAGGGGCGGGTTCAAACATGGGTCAATTCTCAATGGAAATTTATGCCCTTACCGGGTCACTTCTCAGCGGAAATCTACAGAGCGGGCTTTTCAGCAGGCGATAGAGGCCATTGACCTTCCGACCCGACCTGATGACGGTCGGGAGTGATCTGACGGCCCTCTCAATGGTATCTGGCAGCATTAGCACACCTCCTTTTGAGGTCGTCTGATCGCAGTCGCTGCCGCCCTTCCCCCGGTCGGTTAGGCTTTCGCCCGGGTCACCCCGAGCTTATACTGCCGACCGTCCGCCGATTGCTCGGCGGCTGTCCCGGCCATTACACCGGGCATTTGAGTAATATGGCGGCTCCGTGCCCATACAGGTCGCTGGTCTTCCCAGCGCCTGCTTCAGGGCATCCCGTAATTACGGAAATTGGAGATACGACGTGGTTAGGTGCCCCGTTCGTTCACTTACCCCTCCCTATAGAGGGTGCGTCAGAGAGGCTGGCGCGCTCGCGGAAGTCCCGCTCGCTGTGGAGGAACTCAACGCCCTTTCCTCCGTCTCTCCGATATGCCGCGTCAACCATTCTGCGACATCGCCACGTTATCAGCCGCTGCAAACTGGGGTTCAGGCAGTATAGCTTTCACCATACACGTCTTGCCCTGATCCCTCGCGCCTCAAATGGCTTTGGCGTTTCGGGACCTTTTCTGAACATGCTATTGTTCCCCGTCCCTTTCGGGATCGCAGCCATTTCTGGCCGAGGTTAGTCCAGTGGGCATGATCTATAGCCAGCAAGATCAACTATCCATGATAGCACTCCTTAATTTCCGCCGTTACGGCGCACCGTTGAACACCGGATAGGCCTTCAGAACCCGGCGCGCCTCGTCGCTCTTCTCGCCGGTATCGGGCGCCTCGACCTCCTTGGTGTAGCTCTTGTAGAAAATGGCGATGGTCGACTTCTCACCCTTGCGGACCTGGGCGCCGAGGGTTTTGGCCTGGTTGTAGGTCATCCAGTAAGGCGAGGCGTAGCCGCACATGTCGGCGACCATCCACAGCCAGAATACGTTCATGCCGCGATAGGGAATGCCGCAAGCGCGCAAGGGCCGCGACACGGGCACGCCGCGCCAGGGCTGCACCCACGGCTTGGTCCCGGCTTCAAGCCGCGCGATGATCTCCTGGGTGATGCGGGTCGCGGGAGACAATCCGCCGGGCGAGGATTTGCGATAGGCCATGAGGGCTCTCCTGATGTGGCCTGCCGGCAGGTTCGCCGGTCAGTTCCGCCCAGCATCGAGCTCCCTCCGCTCTCTTCCCAAAAAGGAAGCGGCCCCTTGGGCAAAGCCAAGGGACCGCTTCGGAGGGGCGAGTGGCCTGCCTGTCAGGAGGAGGTCAGGCAGCCAGCTCGCGGGGGGGCTGATTGTCGTCGTTGGCGCCTTCGGCGCTCGCGACGGCTTCGCCGGTGAACTCGGGGATCTGCGCATCGTCCGCTTCGACCTCGACGGGCGCGGCGCCAGCAAAGCGCATGACCTCGGGCACCCAAGCGAGCGCGCGTTCGCGGACCTCGACTTCGGTGATGTAGGTCCCACCGAAGACGCGCTCGGCGCTCATCGCGAGATCACCCTTCTTGACCGAGGCGAACCGGCTCGACAGGTCCGGACCACCAACCGCAGCCAGCGCGTCGAGGATCACCGCCTTCGACACCCGGTCGAAGTAGTTCGCCGCGGTCGGGCGCCACCAAGCAGCCATGTCGATGCCGATGAGCGTGGCCAGATGATCGTGGAAGTCGATCCTGCGCTCGCCGACCATGTTGAGACTTGCTTCCAGAGTGCGGCCGACGACGTGACCGAGCCAAGCGGCACGGGCTTCATCGGAAAGCGCCCGGAAGCGATCGAACCGCTCCGACACTTCCGCGCCGCCACGCCAGTTCTCGTCGAGGCCTGACTTGAACTCGGCGAGCGAGGCGCTTGCCGCGGCATCCTTTGCCTCAAACCCGATGATCGGGCCGGCAGGTGTGCCGCCCCGCAGTGTCGTTGCCGAACGCGCCCGGTAGTCGAGCGTATCGGCGTCGGCGAGCGTGAAGACCATCAGGTCAAGCGCGAGACCGGGATCGGACGCGACATGGAGCGCAAGGACGTCGCGGCGCTGCATCGCGAGTTCATCGACAAGGCGCTTCGACAGCGCTGCGCGGCGCTTGCCCTCCCCGGCTTCGCCCGACACGATCTCGACCGCGTCTTCGTTTCCGCCGTCGACCTCTCGTTCGCCGTAGAACACCGGCTGGAGCACCGGCGTGCCATCGCGCGACAGTACGAGGATCATCCCTGCCTCAGATTTAAGCTCGGGCGCGATCACCGGCCGACGAGCGCGGATATCCTGACACTCGCGTTCGATCGCCTCGATTGCCGCTTCGGCCGCGGCCACGGCTTCCTCGGCGCTGTCCTCATCTTCAAGGATCGCGGCATGCTCGTCATAGGAAGTGTCGAGTTCATCGAGCCGGGCGAGTTCGGCTTCGGTCAGTGGCGCAGGTTCGGCCGGAAGCCGTACCAGGCCCTCGACGAGGTCATGACTGGCGTAGGGATCGAGCGTCGGTTTGACCCACGCGAGGCCCTGCTCTTCGGCAAGGACCTTGGCCTGTTCCTCCATCTTCGCCGCGGCGAGGGTCTCTAGCAACGCGACATCGGCCCAGGCTTCGCTGTCCTCGTCATCGAACAGCTCGCGCTCGATCAGGCCACCGGCAGCGATATAGGCATCGCGTCCAACGAGCCGGGCACGGGGGTCGCTGCCACGGACCGTGCCCGAGAGCACCATGCGGCGGATCGAGTCCGGGTTGGGGGCATAGTAGCCGGTCGAGACCTGTTCGAAGACCCGGGCCTGGATCGCCTGGTCCGAAGTGGCGCCGTATGCCTTGGCGAGATCGAGCGTGATTTCGCCCGAAGCCAGCGCCTCGAACACGACCGGCACGAGCTTGGCGAGTCGCAGGCGACCTTCGACGAAACGGACTGTCAGGCCGAAGCGGCGCGCCACATCCTCGATCGAGGCGCCCGCCTCAATCAGCGATGCGAAGGCCTGGGCCTCGTCGGCCGGATTCATCGCCAGGCGATGGAAGTTCTCCGCGAGGCTGGTCTCGATGGCGCCTTCGGCGGTGTCTTCGAGCACGAGGCAGGTCACTTCGTGGTCCTTGGGCAGGACCTTGGCGTCCGCCAGCGCCAGCATCGCCTTACGGCGGCGCTCGCCGGCCTCGACCTCGAACTTGCCCTTGGCGCCCGGGCGCACGATGAGATTCTGCAGCAGCCCGCGGGCAGCAATGCTGGCCTTAAGCTCGGCGTCGGCCGCCGGGTCGTTATGGCGGCGGACATTGCGCGGCGAGGGAACCAGCTTGTTCAGCGGGATCGTCTTGATCATGGCACATACTCCTGATTGCGAGCCCAGCGCATCGACCATCGACGCCCAACTGGCTCAATCAGGGCAAAGCCTCCTCCCCTCTCATGTCTGCAGCTGGGCCGGCTGCGGACAGTCTGCTTAGGTCAATCTATGTCCGATAAGTTGCTATTGGACCGGAGGGAAATTAGACGGCGCCGCTTTTCGCTTCGTTTCACCAAGATCCGCGACAAAAGGTCGCTCGATACTCCAGACTATTTTTTGGGATGCTCGAGGCCTCACGTTATTCTGATTGGTCATTCCCCGCCGCTCGGCTAATCAGATATGCGTGAGGGTGCTCTTCAATGAAATCTTGGCCGATGACGTTTCTCTACTTCGCGTATGGCTCCAACATGTTGCCAGCACGGCTGCTTGGCCGTTGTCCATCGGCAAAGGCCGTGGGGCTGGGCGTTGCGCGCGCATGGAGCCTCGAATTCTCCAAGGCGAGTAAGGACGGTTCGGGCAAGGCGACACTGGTTTCCGCCCCAAATTCCGCCATTCCCGGCGTCATTTTCGAGATTGATCTGGCCGAGCGAGAGCACTTGGACCAGCACGAGGGGGTGGGTTTTGGCTACCGGCGCGCCGATGCTTTCGCCGTCGAAGGAGCCACCATTCCGACCAGCACCTATCTCGGCACCTCGCTGGACCCAGCGCTACAGCCTTTCGATTGGTACCTCGCGACTGTCATTGCTGGCGCCGAACATCACGGGCTGGATGCAGCCCATATCACCGCGCTAAGGAGCACGCTCTTCGTCGAAGACACCGATTTGGATCGAAAAACCCGCGTCGCAGCGATCCAGGCGATGCGAGAGCATGGCATCGAGGATTACCGAAAGTTCCTTGAAAGTCTGGGATAAGCGTGCCGATCACCCTAAATCCTATGTCAGCGCCCCCCCAATGCGAGGGAGCACAGTGGATCGTCGATGTCCCCGACGATCTTGCACAGCTGGTCGCGCTGGTGTTGGTCGGCCAAGCCTTCCACGCCGCGCTGATCCTCGAAGGCACGCAATTGGTGCCACCGAAGATCACGGCAAAGCTGAAAGAGACGCTCGACAAGGACCTGCATCCGACAACAGACAAGGGCATCGAACATCGCGATGGTCTCTTGTTCGAGATCATCTGCTGGGTCGCTGCCCGCAAGGGCAAGACGGGCGACGAGAAGATCGACAATTCGCATCTCAAGGCGACCAACCAAGGCACCGATGGCGTCAAAGTTACGGTCGATCAAGCGTCGAAGACGCTCACAAAAGCGACGGTCTACGAATACAAATGCACGATCCACGCTCGGCAAAAATTCCAGAGTCAGGTGCTGAAGTCGTTCCGCCAGTACATTTCGGGCGAGCGCGACAATCAGTTGGCCCAAGCAGTTCTGGCCTTGCTGGAAAGCTACGGATTCAACGGAATTGAACTCAAGACGGCATATGACACGCTTATACAGACCCGCCCACTGGCGTTTGAAGCGTCTCTGACCGTCTCGCCGTCGCAGTTTCCGGCGGCCAAATGCGTCGCGTTGTTCAAGGACTATGACTCGCTTCAGGTGTCGTTGGACGTGCGCGGCGGTAACACGCTCCCGCTCGACGACGTTCGGGCCTGGTTTGCCGATTTCGCCGATCGTGTCTGGGCGAGGATCGTGACGTTCGATGTTTGACGCGCAAACCGCAGCCTTGATCCGGAGCGCGCCCGCTCTTGCGGGCGTCGATCCGGCGATGCTGCCGCAAGAACTGACCGGAATCTACGCCGAGCTGGCCGGCCTCAGACTGCGCGCGGCATCGCTCGCCGAGCAGCCCGACTATCTCGCTCAGCTCGAACGCATCGAGCGGATCGCGACCATTTACGAAGCGCTCGTCGACAGCGGCGCGGAAGATCACGAACGCCGGGCCGCCGCTTTCGTCGCAGCGACCGCCTATCAGCTGCTGGGCAGAATCCGTCCGGATCTCGAGGACCGCGATCAACTCCTGACCACGCGAGCCATCGATCCACGCGTATCGGCACCGCTCCTCTTCCTGATCGCCGAGCAGAGCCCCGATGCGCGGGAAGCCGCTCGTGACCTCGCCGGCCCCCGTCTCGAAGACATCCATCGCGGCGCTCTGGTCGAAAGCGTCGAAGACTTAGCCTTGGAGCGATTTGAAGCGATCCTCGAACGAGCCGGCCGTTTGACCGGATTACGACCTGGGGCCGATGCGCCCTTTGACGAACGAGCGACGCAGGCCCTGTATGGATTGTGCTGGAGCGGCTTGGTGCAGATGGTCGCACGCTTGCTCGATCGGCCCCTTGTCGAGCTCGCCTACCGGCCGTTCGACACGCCCCAGCAAGCCTTCGCCCGGGTGGTCGAACTCGCAACCCGCTCGCTCGATCTGCCGGACACCGGACTGAACATCACCTCCAGCTATGCGGGGCCGCGCCATCTGGCCCGCTTGCTCATCCACGCCGCGGACGGGCTTGAGGACGCTGGCGTGACTCGAATCCCACCGCCCCTGGGTGCGGAAGAGAATTCGTGGAAGCTATGGGTTCGCCACCGCGCATCGAGCAAGCCGGTGCTTTGGCCGAACCACCGATCCGCCGTGGCCACGCACTTTCTGGATGTCGGCAAGTCAGCGGTGCTGGTGCTGCCGACCGGCGCTGGCAAGACTACGCTTTCAGAGTTGAAGATCGCCTCGACCCTGTCTGCCGGCAAGAAGGTCATCTTCCTCGTCCCCACCTTGGCTCTGGTCGACCAGCTTCGTGATGATCTGGCCGAGAGCTTTCCGGAGAGTCTGATCGACAGCGTCGTGTCGGCCGATGGCGACCTCACAGCGCTAATCCGCGGACCGGAGCTCGAATCGATCGAAGTGATGACGCCCGAGCGATGCCTGGCGCTGCTAAGCTTCACCGAGACCGACATGAGCGATCTTGGCCTGCTGGTCTTCGATGAATGCCATCTGTTGAGTCCCGATGGCGGCGGGTCCCGGAGCGTCGACGCGATGCTGTGCCTGCTCCACGCCATCAAACGCGCGCCGAACGCCGATCTCCTGTTGCTCTCGGCGATGCTGAAAAATGCCGGAGAGGTGGCGGATTGGCTTGAGACGATAACCGGGCGTCCCTGCATCGGCTTTCATGACCCCTGGAAGCCGAGCCGGCAGGCACGCGGCGTGGTGATCTATCCGAAGGCGCAAGTCGATGCCGCGAACGTGGTCGTGCGGCGCAAGAAACGGCTCAAGGCGGCCTATAAGGCACCACCCCTCAATGCCGACGCCTATGCATTGTTCGGGCTGCATCATGCCTGGGTAAAGACCGTCGCGACCGACACGCGGCTCGTGCGGCTTTCTGATGTGCCCGTCATACTCGGGCATGGGACTGGCGGCGCGAGCCCAAACGCGAATGATGTGGGAGCGGCGCTGGCCAAAAGCGCTGCCGCCGCTGGACTGAAGACAATCATGTTCGTCCAGCAAGCCGACCACGCGCCGACCACGGCGAAGCGCCTTCGCGGCAAGCTGCCCTCTCCACCCGATCTCACCGAGACCGAAAATGGTCTCTGGGTGGACGCGGTGGCGGAACTCGGCGCCGCAAGCTGCTCGCTGTTCGACCCAACCGCGCCCGCAATCCCGCACAACGGAGACATGATCCCGCTCGAGCGGCGGCTCGCGGAATCGGTATTCAAGAAGGCGGGAGGCGTTAACGTCATCATCGCGACCCCGACGCTGGCGCAAGGCATGAACCTTCCGGCGCAAGTCGCCATCCTGGCGGGCACGATGCGCCACAATGAAGAAGGCCGCAAACCGCTCGAAGGTCATGAGATATTGAACGCGGCCGGTCGTGCGGGACGGGCTGGCCATCTGGCGAACGGCACAGTGCTGCTAATCCCGGAACCCGTGGTGCAATTCGACGCCAACTCGGTCCCCGAAAGCGAAGCCTTCAAGATGCTGAAGGCGGTGCTGCCAGAGAACGATCAATGCGTGAAGATCGACGATCCGCTGACCCCATTGCTTGACCGCATTCAGGCCGGCGAACTCTCTGGTGCGGGTGTGCGCTACCTCCTGAGCCGACTTCGCGCGGGCGAAGCGGAAGACACCGCCGTCGACAAGGCGGTTGAGATGATCAGCCGTTCCTTCGCCGGCTACCAAGCACGGCAAGCCAAGGAGGAGGACGCCTTCGACGAAAAGCTCGGTGCGTTGAAGACCGCGCTCGATACCGCCAACGAAGAGACGTCGGCACCGGTGATGCAGATCGCCGCCTTCACTGGGCTTTCGGTCGAGCCACTCGCGGCGATTGCGGCAAAAGTTGAAGCTGAAATCGACGCATTGCCCTCTACCGTGTGCGGTTGGATGGAATGGCTGATCGACTTCATGATCGCCGACCGGGCTAGCTATGCCTTGCTGTTCGGATCAGCTGTCGAAACGGTCAAGGCCGTGACGCGCGGCAAGAAGACCGGCGGCGACAGCACGGCTGCGGAGATGGAGCTGCTCAAGACCGCGCTGGCTGCGTGGCTTAAAGGCGAGCCCTTCTATCGCATCGAGGCATCCCTTGGCGTTCCAGCGGCCAAGATTGGGGTCTGCAAGCGCACCCGCGACCTGATCAATCGGATCGCCAACCGACAGCTCTACATGGTCGCCGCTGCGGCCGCAGAGGTTATCCGCCAGACGCTCACGGCCAAGGAAAAGGTCGCCGCAAATCCAGCGGTGCTTGAAATCTTGGCCTACGCGATCCGGCGCGGTCTTGACTCACCTGAGAAAGTCGCGTTCGCCTACCGAACCCCAAGCGCTCGCTCGCGGGTCCTTCTGCACCGCGCGTTTGCTGAAAAGGTCGGGGATCGCCCGCCGGTGCTGGGCTCCGATTTCGAGCAGGTCATGCGCCATCTCGATGCCGTCCTGGCATTTGGGTCACTCGATCTCTCCGCCCTTGGATCGATCGCTGACGCGTCATCGAACCCGCTTTCGAGCGATTGAAGCACGGTCTCCAATGACCAAGATTGGGCGCGAAGCAGCCGAGCAGCTCCCTCTCCTTCAACCGGGCCAAAATGGTTTCGGTTCAGGCGGTATGAACCACACGAAAGACCGCGCCCGTCCCCGCATCGCGCACCAGATCGACGCGCGTCCCATCCCAATGATAGTCGAGATGGCGGCCCTGGACGGGTTCGGACGCGCAGTCAGGGTAGAATAGTCCGACGCATTCCCCTCCGGGATGCCGGATGCTCGGATAGACCACTCCATTGGCCCCACCCGCCTTAAGGGCCGCCGCAAGCCTCTGGGATGCCACATAGCTGTCGGGATCAAGTGCGGGATTGGCGAGCTCGGTCCCTCTCAGGTCGTGCAGGTCGGCACTGACCGACATGACAATCTCCCGGAACTGAGAGGTCCAACCAGGTGCTTCGGCGGTCCGGGCCATGAACCGGGCATGGTGGTGGATCGTTTCGAACAGCGCCGTTTCAAAGACATTTCCGACATAGAGGACGCCGTAGCTGCCATCCGTGAAGCGGCTTGGCCGGTCCATGCTGACGTGGGTGAACGGCGCCATCAGATAGGACGCGCCGTTGCCGCCCACCCGGCGGTCAACTGGCACGAGATCGAGATTACCGATCGTCGCCATGATGCGTGGATTGGTCTTTTGCTCTGCCGAGATTAGCAGCGGCCAGTCAGCGGGGTCGGCTATGTCTTCGAACAGGTCAATCGGCGGAAAGGCGCTGCGGAGGATCCTAACAGCGCCTTTCCACTTAACATGGGAGACAGGGCCTTGCTCTGCAGCCGTCACCAGCCACCGCGCTCGGCGTCGAGGTAGCGGCGCACGCGCATGATGTCGGTGAGTTCGCCGCCGAGCATGACATCAAGTGCGCTCGATCCGGCAAATGCGCTATTGTCTGCCTTGATCCAGGCATAACCGCGCTGGGCTTCCGAAAAGACGATCCGTAGCGCCTTGTGAATGCCCATCAAGTTGGAGAGGCGAGCCGCGCCATCGCGCGAGACCCGGCCGGGCCCTTCAGCCTTCCAGCGACGATAGGAGCGCACTGGCATGTCAAGCAGCGTCGCCGCCTGTTCGTCGGTAAGTTCCCACTTGCCAAACAGGTTCAGTGCCGCGCGGAACATCGCGGCGGCCTCCTCCTGCGTGACAGGATCAGGCCGAAACGCCTGAGGGGCGGTATCAACGGGTTGCAAAGCCAGCATGGCGGTTCTCCATATGGCACTATATATTCCATTGGTTGCCATTTGGCAATATGCATTGCAGCTACTGGCCAAACCCCGCGAGGATACCCGCAGCGGCTGTCGTCGGCACGAACAGCCGCGTCTGATAGCGGATGATCTCGGTAAAACAGCCTTGCGCCTTGTACCAGTCAAGCCGCGCCGCCGACCAACCAGCAAGCTCGAGCCGCTGCGTCCCGTTGACCAGGCTGCGCTTGAGGGTGAGCGCCTCGCGGCCCTTGACCTGCATCGGCCGGCCACCGGTGAGCACAGCGTCGACGATCTGCTCGGCCGAGAACGCGTGTTCGTCCTCCAGACCCAGGGCCTGGCAGAGTTCGGGAACGCAGTAGAGTGGCACTTCGCGACCCAGTAGCGAGCGCCCGTCGCGAGCGGAGATCCGACTGACCCGAACGTAGTCGGAAGGGAGCTTGTCCCAGACCGGCAGCAGCAGCCCAGTCGCGAGATGCAGTCGTTCGCGCTTGTGGCTCGCGGCGGCTTCACCGACCTCAGCTTGCCAGAGGCGACGAAACTCGGCGAAATCGACTGGCGCCCAGTTGCTATCCTCAAGCTGCTCGGCGGTTAGGTGGCCGTGCTTCAAGGGCCGGACCAGTTCGAAGCGGGCAACCCGCGTGCCGTCGTCGGCAAGCAGGCTGCGTGCCGGAACCAATAGCCCAATCCGGCCCGAGCGGGCATTGCGCAGCAACTGCTGGCGCTCGCCCGAGAGACCGTAGAGCTCCTCAAGCCGCGCGAGGCCCAAGGGCTTCAGCGCGCGGGCGATCTCGAGTTCGAGGAGGTGCGTGGTCGCGCCCGAGAGCGCATCGGTGCGCAGCAGGGTGTCGGAGAGCACCTCGAAGTGCTCGACCGCGATGGTCTCGACCCCGAGTTCGAGCGTGCCCGCCTGCCGGGCGGCATCGATCCGCGCTTCGACGAGTCCAAGGAACTCGTCGAAGATGCCGTTCTGCAGGGCGATCGGCAGCGCGAGTATGCGGTTGAGCCAGCGCTGGATCGTCGGCAGGTCGTCGACCATCGATCCGTCGGGGCCTTCGATCCTGAGCCCGGTCAGTTCCTCGAACCGCGCAAGGCTCACGGCGTCGAGCTTGCCGGTGAACAGCAAGCCGAACCATCGGTGAAGCGCCTCCTTGGCATAGGAGCTTTCGAGATTGTCGGCGGGATCGAACAGGTTCTGCCCCCCGGTCTGGCGTTGACCGCGGGTTAGCGCGCCGAGGCTGTCGAGTCGTCGCGCGATGGTCGAGATAAACCGCCGCTCGCCGCGCACATCGGTGGTGACGGGACGGAACAACGGCGCCGAGGCCTGGTTGGTGCGGTTGGTCCGCCCGAGTCCCTGGATGGCGGCATCGGCGCGCCAGCCCGGCTCAAGCAGGAAATGGACGCGGCGCGCCTGGTTCTTCGCCGCAAGGTCGGCATGATAGCTGCGGCCCGTACCGCCGGCGTCAGAGAAGACCAGAACCTTCTTCGAGCCGTCCATGAACGCCTGTGTCTCGGCGACATTGGCACGAGGGCTACGGGATTGAAGCTGCTGGCGCCCATCGCGTCCGACGATCAGCCGACGGGTTCGCCCGGTGACCTCGGCTACCTGGTCGGTCCCGAACCGCTCGATGATCGCATCAAGCGCGGTGGCGATCGGCGGCAACGCGCAGAGTTGCTCGATCATTCGGTCGCGCGCGTCGAGCGCCGAGCGGCACAGCACCGGGGCGCCACCATCGTCGACCATCGGCTCGGAGCGCGGATTGCCGTTCTCGTCCTTGAATACCGCCATCAACCGCACCGGAAAGCTCTTGGTGAGGTAGTCGATCACGTATTCGCGGGGAGAAAGGTCGATCTCAAGCGCTTCACGTTCGGCATCGGTAAGGTCGGCAAGGCGGCGATCGAGCATCGCCTCCGCAGTCGAGACGAGCTGCACCACCACGGCATTGCCTTCGGCAAGTGTCGTATCGATTGCCGGTAGCAGGCTCGGCAACTTCATCGAGAGCAGCAATTGCGCAAAGAACCGCTGCTTGGTGCCCTCGAAGATCGAGAGCGCCGCCGCCTTGGCCCCGGAGTTCAAGGTGTCTCCGCTGTCGGCATCGACAATCCGGGTCGCCTCCAGAGCATCGCGCAGGTTAGCATGGATGATCGCCCAGGCTTCGGCATAGGCGTCGTAGACCGCGATCTGGTCGACGGAGAGGCAATGTTCGAGGATCTCGTATTCGACCCCGGCGAACGACAGCGCTCGCGCGGTGTAGAGCCCTAGCGATTTGAGATCGCGGGCGACCAGTTCCATTGCGGCAATGCCGCCATCGCGGATGTCGGCGACGAAGGCCTCGCGGTTGGCGAAGGCGGTTTCCGGTCCCCAGAGGCCGAGCCGGGTCGCATAGGCGAGATTGTTGACGTCTGACGCCCCGGTTGCCGAGGCATAGAGCACGCGGGCGCGCGGCAGCAGGTTCTGAAGCCGAACCCCGGCAACGCCTTGCTCCGATCCCTTGACCCTGCCGCGTGAGCCTTCACCGCCCGCGGCGTTGGCCATGGCGTGGGCTTCGTCGAAGACGATCACCCCGTCGAAGTCGTCACCCGCCCATTCGAGGATCTGCTCGAGCCGGGTCGCATCGCTGCGGCCTGAGCGAAGGGTCGGATAGGTGACGAAGAGGATGCCCTCGCGCATCCCGACCGGGACCCCGAGCTTCCATTGCCCGAGCGGCTGGAGGTCGATCGGCAGGCCCCCAAGCGCGCTCCAGTCGCGGCGCGCGTCTTCGAGCAGCGCTTCGTTCTTCGAAATCCAGATATGGCGGCGCTCGCCCCTCACCCAGCGATCGAGGATGACCGAGGCGACCTGCCGGCCCTTGCCCGCCCCGGTCCCGTCGCCAAGGAAGTAGCCCATCCGGTAGGTCCGGCCCTCGGCGCTCGCCTTTAGCACGCAACCCTTGTCGTCGGGCTCGAACCTGCCCGAAAGATCGCGGGCATGGGCGCTCGCGGCATAGATCAGGGTCTCTGTCTGCGCGGCGGAGAGAACGCCTTTGGTGATAAGATCGGTAGGCAGCTGCGGCACCGCTTCGGGCACCGGCGCGGTGATCGAGCCCATCGCGACCGATTCCACCAGTGGCGTCGGATGTTCGACTGCGCCAGTGATCGCGATACGGCTCGGTCGATAAGGCAGATAGTGCCCGACCTGCTCGGCGATCGGCGCGGGCGCATCGAGCGGCTGGTAAGCCAGCGGCTGGATCGACGGTGCGGCTGCGACGGGCCGAACCACGAGCGGGACCGGTTTTCTCGCCTGTGCGACGAGCCGCAGCGGGAGCGCCGGTCTTACAACGATGATCGGCTCAGCAACCTGCCCCGTGCGATCGGGCAAAAGGCCGATCAGGAAGCAGAGCTCGGCGAAGTTCACCGGCTTGGCGATGACCGGACTATCGCCGCCATCGACCTTGTCGAGCACTAAGAGCCGGGTGGTGATCGAGGTGCCCTGCTTGACGAAACCGCGCTCAATTGCGGCGTTGAGCCGCAGCGCCACCGGGCCGGTGATCCCAGCAAGGAAGCGCGGTAGGTCGAACCATTCGGGCATCACCGCGACGAGGCGACCGCCGGGGAGCAGCCGCTTCCAGGCCGAGCGTAGGTGCCGCGCACCGGTGCGTCCGTCGTGGCCGCGCTCAATCCCGTGCGAATAGGGAGGGTTCATCAACACCACGCTCGGCGCGACATTGGGCGAGAGCAGCTCGTCGATCAGCTCGCCATCGTATCCAGTCACCGTGGCTTCGGGGAACAGTGCTCCAAGGCATTCACGACGGAGCGGTGAGATCTCGTTGAGCGCGAGGCGCGCGCCTGCCTTAGCCGCCCAAATGCCGAGCATCCCAGTCCCGGCCGAGGGTTCGAGCGCCAATTCTCCAGCAGAAATCCCGCAGGCCCGGGCCGCGAGCCAGGCGATGCGGGGCGGCGTTGCGAACTGTTGCCATTCGATCTGCTCGTCGCTGCGAGTGGTCTGGCTCGGCACCAGCGCTTCCAAGCGAGAAAAGGTCCGATCGGCCAATTCAGGCGGCACAGCGGTGACGAGCTCGGACTCGTCAGCCAAGAATAGCACCTGGGCCAATTCGAGCGCGGCATGGGCATCTCGCACCGACCAGCGGCCTTCGGCATCGCTGCCGCCGAAATGCTCGCGCATTGTGGCGTTCAGCACGGCGCGGGAGATAGCCTGATCGGCACCGATCCGGGCAGCCAACGACCTTGCCACGGCCAGAACCTGCGGTTCGGCGGGGATGGTAAAGGCGAGAGCGGGAGAAGCATGGGACATTGGAAACCTCCTGACGAGACCCAAGTCCGTCTGGGGGCCTCAAAAGGCCCCAATCCCCCTCTCCTCTCTGCTTGGCTCAAGCCGCCGCGCGAATCCGGCGCATCAGCACGTCGTTCCAGTCGTCGCCGGGTCGCTCGGGCCGCCGGGTGACGATCCGGCGCCCCTTGCAGGTATAGGCTTCACGCGCGCGCTCCTCGGCGAGGAGCCCACCGGCGTCGTTGTCAACGAAGAGATGCAGCTCGCGCACCGATTCCGGGATCGTGACCAGGCCGAACCGCTCGTTGCCCAGCGTCGCCCAGCAGGAAATGTCGAACATCTGCATCGCCGAAAGCGCGGACTCGTTGCCCTCGGCGAGTCCGAGCCTGCCATCGCGCGGATATGCCAGACGTACGGCTCCCGAGCCCGGACTGCCGAGTGAGCGCTTGGGCTGCTCAAATGAGGCGAGGCGGTCACTGTCGGGATCGATGAACGTCCGGTTCAGCGCCAGGATACCGGCGTCGTTGCGTACCGCTGCCACCAAGGCCGGTAGGAACCGCACCGCGCCCTTCGGCCCCAGCGGCATGTGCGGATGAAAGCGCAGGTCGGAAGATGAGATCGTGATACCTCTTGCCGAGAGGTAGCGGGCGGCCGCGCTGCCTGCGAGTAGCGAGGCCTCGCGCCACAGCCTCAGCGCGTTGCGGTCAGCGATTTCGTGACGCGGCTTGGATGTTACCGGGCCGTCCGTCCCGTCGAACAGGTCCGAGATCCGCACCCCATGCTTGGCCATGCTCTGCATGACTTCCTCGTTGGTGCAGCCGGCGAAGCAATGGACCAGGATCGCGCGCTTGCCGAGTGTGATGCTGAGCGAGGGAGTACGATCAGCGTGGGCCGGGCAACAACACATACCGCGCGAACGCGACCAGGTCCCGCTCAGCGCCTCGACAATCTTACGAGCGCGGGCTTCGAGCGTTTCGCGACCGTGAACCTGGGACATGGGGCATCTCCATCATGACATGCCTCCACCCGCGCAGCCTCCGCTCTGCGCTGCTGCCAATGCGTTTTCCTACAGGATGCGTTCTATATATGTTCTTACTCGATTCGGCCATAGAAGGAATCGAGATATGAGACTGAGTTGGGCAACGATCACAGCGGCGGTGGCGGGATTGGCGTTCGTCGTCCCGGCTCAGGCGCAGGAGGAAATGGCTGCTGAAGCTGCTGCTGCACCTGAGACCCGACCCGACGGCTTCCGCGTCGCCGAGGGGTCGAACGGTTTCCAGCTGGTCGAGCATGGGATCTGGCGCCAGACCCTAGCCGCTTCGTCCGGGGCTCCGATTCTCGAAGAGGGCCGGACCTACCTTCCCTATCGTTATGCAAAGCCCGAAGCTGGCGGGCGCTCAGGCTTTCGACGGGCAAGCTACCTTCCCCATGTTTATGCTGCCGAGGCTCAATATTCGCTGCCGAGTGGTCTTCTCGACGCCTTGGTATGGACGGAATCCCGATATAATCCTTTGGCGATCAGCAAAGCTGGTGCTGCTGGCTTGGGCCAGTTGATGCCGGGGACCGCCCGCGACCTTGGAGTTTCAAATCGCTTCGATCCAATGGCCAACCTCTTCGGCGCGGCGCGGTATCTCCGCCAGATGCTCGACAAGTTCGGGGTAGTGCATCTGGCCCTCGCTGCCTACAATGCAGGCCCTGGCGCCGTTGAACGAGCTGGCGGCATTCCACGCAATGGCGAGACACCGGCCTACGTGCGCGATGTGCTGCGTCATTGGCGCTTCTAAGCAGGGGGTAATTGTGAGTTCCGGTCGAATACGCGTGTCAGGAACGCTCAGTCGCGGCAGGCGCGGAATGATCCTGACCACAAACGATGATGAGGTCTGGATCATCGAGAGCGAGGAGCCAGTCGACGGTTTGGTAGGTACGGATGTCATCGTTGACGGGACGGTAGTCGGACTTGATAGGCTCAAGGCCGACTGGATCGGCGTTTCCAGCACTGGCACTTGATCAACTTCTGATAAGCGAAGTCCGATTCAAGCCGCGAGTGGAATAATCGCCTGCGCCGCAAGGGTGTCCAAACCGTCGGCTATGTATCTTGCATAGTGACGTTCGATCATCGCGATACTCGTATCATGGATCGCGGCCACCAAGCGTGTCGGAAGGTTCGCACGGATACCCCTGACGATGGACGAATGCCGAAGCGCATACGGAATCACATCGGGTAGACCGGCCTTTGCGCGGATATCACCCCACGGTCGAACGATCTCGCTCGGTGTCTGCCACGGCCCTCTGGACGACCTTTCCCATCGAATAGTGCCCGGCTGTTGCGTGTAACGCCAGCGCTCGAACAGGGGCGCGCCTTTGCCCCGGCCGAGCACGATCGGCGTCAAAACATCGAGAACGTCGCGTCCAACCGGCACGGAGATAAGGCTCACCTTACCTCCTCGTCCTTTCCGGCTGGGTGGCATCATTAGACGACCGGCAACCGTCTGCACGTCCATGACTCTCAGGCGTGTGACCTGTGAAAAGCGAGCGCCTGTCGCAGCCATGACCAGAATGAGGCGGTATAGGTCACCTTCCCAGCCTTGTTCTCGATCGACTTCGAGCGTTGCAGCCATCAAGCTGGCGACCTGGTCGTCGGAAAGGATCTGGTTCTCGCGCGCTATGGCAACATCGTCACCATCGTCATGTTCATGTCCGACCGCACGCAATCCCCGTTTGATCGTGCTCAAGAGCCCCGCCGGTAGGCGTGAGAAGTAACGCTCCGCGCAGCTGTTAAGGGCCGCTTTGAGGTCGTTGACCAGTCGCTGAATCCCCGCCGGTTTGAAGCCGGATGGCAAGTTCAATCGCCACGACCGGAGATCGTCTTCGGTCAGCTTGTGAAGCGGAATCTCAGCCAAGTCGGCCGCATCCACCCCCGCCCGCTTGCCGCGGGCCGGGCGCCCGATAACGAACTTCTCCAGTCGACGCGATGCATCCGATCGAATGTCTCGACCGGTCCGACGCTTCTCGCGCGCATCGCGTGCCTCAATGTAGGTCTCAACCGCAGAGCGAACGGTGAGAGGAGGCCCATCAGCCGCAGCCTTAGCCTCGGTCCGGGCTTCCTCGACATGCGCAAGAGCTACTTTGACTGCCGATCGATAATCCAGCGTGCCGATATCGATCGCGTCGTCGGCAGTTCCGATCGAAGACTGACGATATCCCTGACCGTTCCTCCAGCGAACGAGCCAGACACCACCGCGCTTGCCTTTTCGGTAGCCCACATGAATGTCGGCATCGAGGCTGCGCCAATGGAGCCCAATGTCCAAGCGGCGGCGCGCTTCGCGGGTGGTCAATGGTGCATCGTTGATCGTTCGCGACATGGTGGATTCCGCAAAACCGTCAAATATACGTCAAATAAGCCTGTGCGTGGCCTAGAGGATAAATGTGGACGACACCAAATGCAAGTGAATGATAAATATGGATGTTTTTGGAAACACGCGGACGGATAGAGAGTCATAAAAGTCCGTTTTTGTCACTCTCTCACGGCTGAAACACGGGTTCGATTCCCGTAGGGGTCACCAGCGCAATTCCAGCAGTAGCGTGAGGCTTTTCAGCGAGATGCCGGAATCCGAATGTGACAATGCGAGCCGGTCGCTTGCGTCACCTGCCTGCTCTCGCCTATCCGCGTTGCAACGAAGCCGACACATCGTTCGGCGATTCGCAGGCACGAGCAATCCACACGGCGTGATTCGATGAAGGGTTTGTCGCTGCCACTTCCCAGCATCATCGTTGCCGCATGCGCAGCGATCGTGATGTATCTCGGAGGCTCCGGCTTCTGGATGGCGCTGGCCATCCTGCTTGTCTGGCTTGCCACCTTATGGCTGGCGCGCCCCGAGCCGGTCGTGGAAACGATCAGCCGCGACGACGGCAGCGTATCCCGTCAGGCCATGATCGAACTGGTAGAACCCTTCGGTCTTCCCGTGCTCATGCTCGATGGCCAGCGCATTGCCGCTGCCAATGCTGCCGCGCGCGAGGAACTGGGCACCCATATCATCGGGCAGGATGCCCGCGTCGCGCTGCGCCATCCCGAAGCGATCCGCCTGCTGCAAAAGCCCGAAGGCCGCGCCTTGGTCCGCGGCCTGACCGGCGCCCGCTCGATCTGGCAGGTCAGCCGCGTCCCCATCGACGAACGCTTCTCGCTGATCGAGATGGTCAATCGCACCGCCGAGGCCGACATCAGCCGCGCACATACCGATTTCGTCGCCAACGCCAGCCATGAGCTGCGCACGCCGCTCGCCTCGATCATCGGCTACATCGAGACGCTGGCCGATCCGGACGCGAAAGTGGACGAAGCAACGGCCGCGAAGTTCCACGCCACAGTCCTGCGCGAGTCCCGCCGCCTGCAAAGCCTCGTCGAGGACCTCATGTCGCTTTCGCGCATCGAGGCCGAGAAGCACGAACTGCCGCGCGATCGGATCGACCTTGGGCAGATGGTCGGCAGCATCGCCAGCGAGACGGCGATGACGGCGGGCGAAGGCCGACTGGAAGCGGATGCCACAGAAGCCATCGTCCTGGGCGACCGCCAGCAGCTCGACCAACTGGTGCGCAACCTGATCGACAATGCCTTCAAATATGGCGATCCCGCGCAGCCGGTCCGCGTCGGGCTCACCGCGCGCAACGGCGAGGCCGAACTGGTGGTGACCGACAAGGGCGAAGGCATCCACCCCGATCACCTCCCCTACCTCACCCGCCGGTTCTATCGCACCGATCCGGGCCGCAGCCGCGCCGCGGGCGGCACCGGCCTAGGCCTTGCGATCGTCAAGCACATCGTCGAACGGCACCGTGGCAAGCTGGATATTGCCAGCACGCTCGGCGTCGGAACCACGGTAACCGTGCGCATTCCGCTCGCTCCGCAGACAAATGTTGCTGAAGACTGACACAAACGGCAGATCGTTGTCATAAACCTGTCACGTAATCGTCGCATTGGCGTCCCTGCCAACGGGATGAAGGCTAGAACCCATGTCGATGATTCGTACGATTTCGCTCTCCGCCGCCGCACTCGGCGCTCTCGCTCTTGCCGGTTGCGGCAGCCAGGAAGCGGGCACCCGCGACCAGGTTCGTGCGGTGGGTTCGTCCACCGTCTATCCGTTTGCCAAGGCGGTCGCGGAATCGCTGGCCAAGGCTGATCCTTCGCTCAAGTCGCCGATCATCGAATCGACCGGCACGGGCGCGGGCATGAAGCTGTTCTGCGCCGGCGTCGGCGCACAGTTCCCCGATATCGAAAACGCATCGCGCCGGATGAAGAAGTCCGAGTTCGAGGATTGCGCCAAGAACGGCGTGAAGGACATCGTCGAGATCCAGGTCGGTCTCGATGGCGTTGCCTTCGCCGAGGCGCAGGGCGGCCCCGGCATCGCGCTGACCCCGGAAGACGTCTACAAGGCGCTTGCCAAGAACCCCTATGGCAAGCCCAACACCGCCAAGACCTGGAAGGACGTCAACCCGTCGCTCCCGGCCGAACCGATCCTCGTCTACGGTCCGCCGTCGACTTCGGGCACGCGCGACGCGCTCAAGGAACTGATCCTGACCAAGGGCTGCGACGAGAACGCCGAGATGAAGGCTCTCAAGGACAGCGACAAGGACAAGCATGACAAGATCTGCGGCGAAGTTCGCGATGATGGCGCCTATGTCGATGCCGGTGAAAACGACAACCTGATCGTCCAGAAGATCGAGGCGAACCCGAAGGCCATCGGCATCTTCGGCTATTCCTACCTCGAAGAGAACAAGGGCCGCATCAAGGGCCTGACGATGAAGGGCGTCGAGCCGACTTACGCCACCATCTCGGACTTCACCTATCCCGGAGCCCGCCCGCTCTACATCTATGTGAAGAAGGCGCACCTCAAGGCTATTCCGGGTCTCCAGGCATTTGTCACTGAATGGTCAAAGCTTTGGGGCAAGGATGGCGCGCTTGCCAAGCTCGGCATGGTGGTCGCACCTGACGATGTGCTTGCAGGCAGCGCGAAGGCTGTTAACGACCTCCCGGTCCTTGACGGTTCGCAGCTGAAGTAAAACTGGGGGTAATACCGGAGTCATGTCGCCAGCCATCCTGCTTCTGCTCGCCTTCGGGCTGAGCCTGTTCGGTTGGCTGGCGGCACGCTCCCGTGCCTGGGCCTTTCGCAAGGCTGCGCCGGGCACCCGGCTGCACTCGCTGCCCAATTTCCACGGCTGGTACGTCGCGCTGTGGATCGGCGTCCCTGCCCTGCTCTTTGCGGTGCTTTGGAATGCCATCAGCCCGACACTGATCACTTCCCACGTCCTTGCCGATCCCGCCGCCTCACTGCTGCCCGGTTTCGGGTTCGAGCGTGAGACAATGCTCGCAGAAGCCCGTGCCGTCGCCGAAGGCAAGGCATTCGGCGTGTTCAACGAGGAAGCGCAGGGTCTGATCGCGCCCTATCGCGCCGCGATAACGCTCTATGATTCCATAGGGCTGATCGTGACGATCCTCGTCGGCTTTGCAGGGGGCGCGTTCGCGTTCCTGCGCCTCAAGCCTGATTTCACCGCCCGCACCCGCGTCGAACGTGCGGTGATGGCGCTGTTGCTGATCGCATCGCTCGTCGCGATCCTCACCACCATCGGCATCATCGCCAGTCTGGTGTTCGAGACCGTGCGCTTCTTCGGCATGGTCTCGCCGATTGATTTCCTCTTCGGCACCCACTGGTCGCCCGACCCGATGAGTTCTGGTTCGCCAAACGGCAAGGACTACGGCGCGATTCCGCTGTTCTGGGGCACGATCTACATCGGCGCGATCATCGCCATGATCGTTGCCATTCCGCTAGGACTGATGAGCGCGATCTTCCTCACGCAGTATGCCAGCAGCGGTGTGCGCAAGGTGATGAAGCCGCTGCTCGAGATCCTCGCAGGCGTGCCCACCGTGGTCTACGGCTATTTCGCCGCGCTGACCGTCGCCCCGATGGTGCGCGATGCGGCTCAGGCCATCGGCATCTCCAGCGCATCGACCGAGAGCGCCGTGGCGGCCGGGCTCGTCATGGGCATCATGATCATCCCGTTCGTCTCCTCGATGGCCGACGACTCGATTGCCGCCGTGCCGCAGGCCATGCGTGACGGCAGCCTCGCCATGGGCGCGACCACGGCCGAGACGATCACCAAGGTCCTCGTCCCCGCCGCCCTGCCCGGCATCGTCGCGGGCGTGATGCTCGCCATCAGCCGCGCCATTGGCGAGACGATGATCGTGGTCATGGCCGCCGGTGCCTCGGCCAACCTTACCGCCAATCCGTTCGAGAGCATGACCACGGTCACTTTCCAGATCGTTGCCATGCTGACCGGCGAAGGCAGCTTCGACCATCCCGCCACGCTTTCCGCGTTCGCGCTGGGCATGGTCCTGTTCCTTGTCACCCTGACGCTGAACTTCATCGCCCTGCGCGTGGTGAAGCGTTACCGCGAAGCCTACGAGTGAGCCCTGTGATGACCGAGACGGTTTCCACCACGCAGCTTACCGAAGTGCAGGCGCAGCGTCGCGCGCGCATGGCAGGCGGTCTTGCCCGCCGCCGCGCCGCCGACCGCCGCTTCCGCTGGCTCGGCTTTATCGCCGTGGCGTTCTCCGCGCTGATGCTTGCCTTCCTGCTGGTCAACATGAGTTCGGCCGGTGTCGCCGGGTTCCAGCGCAGCGAAGTACGCTTCGACATCCCGCTGGCCGGGTCGATGCAGATCGATTCCCGTCGCCTGACTCAGGCCGATCCGATGGGCGGGCTGGAACTGGCAGGGCTGGAAAAAGTCGTCGAGGGCGCCGCAAAGAACGCACTTGGTCCGGACGCCGACGATCTCGTCGCCCAAGGCGCCTGGCGCGAAGTGGCGACTGCCCTGATCGAAGACCCTTCGCTGCTCAATGGCACCTACCACGCCTCGCTGCCCGCCAGCGACGACCTTGCAAGCGCCCAGCGCGGCGAAGGCGATGCCGCCATGCAGCAAGTGGCAAAAAAGCTGGTCAGCGAGGGCAAGCTGGTCCGCACCTTCGACAAGGGCTTCCTCAGCCGATCGGACGCGACCAGCCCGCAGTCTGTCGGCATCTGGGGCGCGCTCAAGGGCTCGATGCTGACGATGTTCATCACGCTGGTCCTGGCTTTCCCGGTCGGCGTGCTCTCGGCTCTCTACCTTGAGGAATACGCTCCCAAGAACCGCTGGACCGAGTGGATCGAAATCTCGATCAACAATCTGGCGGCAGTGCCCTCGATCATCTTCGGCCTGCTCGGCCTCGCGGTCTTCCTTGGCCTCTTTCCGAACTACCGCTCGGCCCCGCTGATCGGCGGCATGACCCTGGCGCTTATGACGATGCCAGTCATCGTGATTTCGGGCCGCAATGCAATCAAGGCAGTGCCGCCATCCATCCGTGACGCTGCACTGGCGATCGGCGCCAGCAAGGTGCAGGTGGTGTTCAACCACGTGCTGCCGCTGGCGCTGCCCGGCATCCTCACCGGTACGATCATCGGCATGGCCCGCGCGCTGGGCGAGACGGCTCCGCTGCTGATGATCGGCATGCGCGCCTTCGTCGCCAGTCCGCCTTCCGGCTTCACCGCCCCGTCGAGCGTGCTGCCGGTGCAGATCTTCCTGTGGTCCGACGAGATCGACCGCGGCTTCGTCGAGCGCACCAGCGCCGCCATCGTGGTCCTGCTCGTCTTCCTTCTCCTGATGAACGGCCTTGCGATCTACCTGCGCAACCGCTTCGAAAAACGGTGGTAAAATGAACGCTGAAGCGATCAAGACTGAAGTGAAGGCTGACGACAGGCCCTACTTCGACGCGCCTTCGAAGATGAGCGCGAAGAACGTCTCGGTGTTCTATGGCGACAAGCGCGCGATCGACGATGTCTCCATCGAAATTCCGCAGCGCTATGTCACCGCGTTCATCGGCCCCTCGGGCTGCGGCAAGTCAACGTTCCTGCGCTCGCTCAACCGCATGAACGACACCATCGCCAATGCCCGCGTCGAAGGCGAAATCCTGCTCGACGGCGAGGACATCTACAAGTCGGGCATGGACGTGGTGCAGTTGCGCGCCCGCGTCGGCATGGTGTTCCAGAAGCCGAACCCCTTCCCCAAGTCGATCTACGACAACATCGCCTATGGTCCCAAGATCCACGGCCTCACCGGCAGCAAGGCCGAGCTTGACGAGATCGTCGAGCAATCGCTGCGCCGCGCAGGCCTCTGGGACGAAGTGAAGGACCGCCTTGCCGACAGCGGAACCGCGCTTTCCGGCGGCCAGCAGCAGCGCCTTTGCATCGCCCGCGCCATTGCGGTCGACCCTGAAGTGATCCTGATGGACGAGCCGTGCTCCGCGCTCGACCCTATCGCCACGGCGCGTATCGAGGAACTGATCGACGAGTTGCGCGGACGCTTTGCCATCGTCATCGTCACGCACTCGATGCAGCAGGCTGCACGCGTTTCTCAGCGTACGGCGTTCTTCCACCTTGGCAAGATCGTCGAATACGGCAAGACTTCCGATATCTTCACCAATCCGCGTGAAGAACGGACCAAGGATTATATCACCGGCCGCTACGGCTGAGCCACGGCAACGCGACGAGAAGGACGAACTGGTGGCCGAACATACCGTCAAGGCTTTCGACGACGACATCACCCGGCTGCGCGGCCTGGTCGCGGAGATGGGCGGACTTGCCGAGCTTTCCGTTTCGGAAGCGATGGACGCGCTGCTGCGCGGTGACCATGACCTTGCCGCAGGTGTCATCGCGCGCGACAAGCGCATCGACCAGCTCGAGGCCGAAGTCGACAAGCTTGCGATCCGCGTGCTCGCCCTGCGCGCACCGATGGCGGACGACCTTCGCGAAGTCATCGCCGCGCTCAAGATCGCCGGCGTGATCGAGCGCATCGGTGACTACGCCAAGAACATCGCAAAGCGCGTCGGCATCATCGAGGGCCGCAAGCGGTTCGAACCGCTGACGCTGATCCCGGCAATGAACGACCTTGCCGCCGAAATGGTTCACGACGTGTTGACCGCCTTTGCCGCGCGCGACCCCGTGGCCGCCGCCGAGATTGTCCAGCGTGATGCCAAGGTCGATGCCTTCTACGATTCGATCTTCCGCAACCTCGTCTCGTTCATGGTCGAGAACCCGGCCACGATCAGCAGCGCCGCCCAGCTCCTGTTCGTTGCACGCAACATCGAGCGTATCGGCGATCATGCAACGAACATCGCGGAAATGGTGTACTACGCATCCACCGGTGCCAATCTGCCCGAGCGCGAAGAGGTCCTGCCACCTGCCTGACAGGCCTTTTCGCGTCATCGTCATACGGTGGTAACATAAGACGTGCTTTGGCAAGCTCACCGTCAAGGAGGTTTGCGTGCCTGCTCCCAAGTTGCTGCTGGTTGAAGACGACACTGCCCTTGCCGAACTGGTCGAGTACCGGTTCCGCGGCGAAGGCTACGATGTCCGCACCACTGATGATGGCGACGAAGCGTTGCTGCTGGCCGCAGAGGACGCGCCCGATCTCGTCCTTCTGGACTGGATGATCGGCGGAACCAGCGGCATTGAGGTGTGTCGCCGCCTGCGCCGGAACAAGGAAACCGCACACGTTCCGATCATCATGCTCACTGCCCGCTCGGACGAGGACGACCGCATTCGCGGCCTCGAGATCGGCGCTGACGACTATGTGACCAAGCCGTTCTCGCCCCGCGAACTCATCGCCCGCGTCGGCGCGGTGCTCCGCCGGGTCCGTCCTGCACTTGCTGGCGAGACCATCGTGGTGGGTGACCTCTCCCTCGATCCCACCGCACACCGCGTCACCCGTCGCGGTACGCCGATGAAGGTCGGGCCCACCGAGTTCCGTTTGCTCAAGCACTTCATGGAGCATCCCGGCCGCGTGTTCTCGCGCGGGCAACTGCTCGATGCAGTCTGGGGCAGCGGCAGCGACATCGAACTGCGCACGGTCGACGTGCACATCCGACGCCTGCGCCAGGCTGTCGCCATCCCCGGCGCAGCCGATCCGGTGCGAACCGTCCGCTCGGCCGGATACGCGCTCGAAGGCGTCTGATTGGTTACTTGTCCATCCGGACAAGCGCCTCATTGTAATCGAGCTTTCCGGCCTTCTCCGTGCAGGGCCCTTGCCGCGCCATTACGCAATACTGCTGCTCGAACAGCGGTTGCGTGGGCGACATGCAACCGACGAAGCGATAGGCCGACGGCAGTTCGCCCATGTGCTCGACCGGTGCCACGGCAACATTGTAGCGCGCCTGCACCTTGGCGGCGACTTCCTGCGCCGCCGGGCCATCGATGAACAGGACCTGCGCCTTCGTATTGAGCACAGCGCGCGACACGAAAGGGATATCGCGAATGCGGTATGTCGCAAGGCCGCAAAAATTGGGTTGAGCACGGATCGTGCGCATAGCTTTGAGCGGCAGTTTGCCCACGCCCCAGTTGATCACGAACGGCTCGGTCGCGGCAACCTGCACCGATCCCAGCAACCACAGGGTTGCAAGCGCGGCAAGTCCCCGCCGTCCGAACGCCATGCCTCGCCAAGCGGCAATCCGTTCGGCCAGATCGACCGACCCGATCGCCGCCAGCAGCACCAGCAGCAACACGCCAAGCAGGATGAAGCGGTATTCCTTGTGTCCGATCGCCGAGTGGATGGCGATCACCGCAAGCGCGGTTGCCGCCAGCACCGGATAACGCCGCGCACCCAGCCACATGGCAGGCAGCAGCGCGATGGCAATGTACTGCCACTCCCACGCCAGCACGCGCAGATACCAGTCCGCCGTTTCCACGCCATAGGCATGGCTGCGATTGGCCACGACGTTGGCGAGCACGTTGTTGTAGATCCACAGCAGCGGCGGCTGCCCCATGGTCACGTTCGCAAGGACATCGCACAACAAGCCTCCAGCAGCCCCCGCAAGAAGCGGCACCCACGCCTTGCGGATGTCCAGTCGCCCTGCCCAGAGGAACGGTATCGCCAGAGCAGGACCCAGCGGAAAGCGGGTGATGAACCCGAGCCCGAGCAGGAACCCGCCCGCCAGTGCCGTGCGCCAGCGCCCGTTGTCCCGGAACCGCACCAGCAGCGTGAGCCCCGGAAGGATCGCCAGTACTGAGAAAGTATCGCTCGACGTGCGCGGGGCGAAATAGGCAAAGTCGATCCACGTTGCGGCAACGAAGGCCGCCGCGATCGCATGAGACCGGCTGATCCGGCCGCCAAGCGACCAGCCCGCCCAGATCGTGCCCAACGACGCCAGCGCCATCCCCATGCGCGGCAGCACCAGATGCAGCTCGCCTGCAGGATCGAGCGCATTGCCCAGCCAGACCGGGCCCACCATGACCAGCGGGATCAGCCAGCTACGGATGCCGAGCCGGATGTCCCAGGTGCGTATCCAGTCGCCCGTGATCAGCCCATAGGCAGGCTCGATGTACTGCCAGACCTCGTCGGCGTGGTGATAGACCGTGAACAGCGAGATCGGGATGCGGAGGGCCAGCGCCAGCACAAGCAGCCAACCCAGCGCACGATCGATCCCGCGCCTTGCCCCGATGCCGCCCGCCCCCTCGCCCACGGTCAGTGCGCGAAGTAGGTGGTCAGATCCAGATCGGCGACGGTGATCCAGCCATTGATGTAGTTGGCATAGTAGAAGCCGAACATCAGAGCCGAGAGGATCGTGGCGCGGAACGCTATCCGGCGCGGATTGAAGTTGCCGGGCGCGCTGTCAGCCTGCCCCAGGATCTTCGACTGCCCCAGTTCGTCATGCGTGCGCACGCCGAACGGCAAGACGATGAACGCCGCCATGACCCAGAACAGCCCGTAGATGGCAATGATCGAGGTAATCTTCATCGGCTTCAGCTTTCCCGCAGCAACACCTGGACGACCGGCTTCTTGCCTGACCAGCGCTGGCCTGCCCGCCTGACCGCAAGCCTCACGGCTTCAGCCACGGCAACGCGGTCGCGCTTGCGATCACCCTTGAGCTTGCGCACGGCGTCCGCCGCTTCCACCTTGGCCTCGACCACAAAGGCTTCCATGTCCTCGTCGAGCGGAATGCCGATTGCGCCGATGTCGATGTCCGACAGCAGCTGGCCATCATGCCGCACGGCGAGCGCGACACTGATCAACCCGTTCTGCGAAAGCTTGCGCCTTGCGACCACGCCTTCGCCATCGGCGGGCGCAATGATGTCACCGTCGAGCACAAGGCGCCCAGCGCGCTCTTCGGAAATCTTCTTCGGCCCATCAGGCGCAAGCCGGATCAGGTCACCGTTCTTCTGCAGGATCGCCTTGGGTATGCCCTCGTCGAGCCCCAACTGTGCCTGCTCGGCCATGTGGCGGATTTCGCCGTGCACCGGCACAAGGATTTCAGGCCTGATCCAATCGTACAGCGCCACCAGTTCCGGGCGACCGGGGTGACCCGAGACGTGGATCATCGACTGCTTGTCGGTCACGATCCGCACGCCCTTTTCCACCAGCGCGTTCTGGATGCGGCCTATGGCGAGTTCGTTGCCGGGAATCTGGCGGCTGGAGAACAGGACTACATCGCCCTTCTCGAGCCGCACCGGATGCTGGTCGCCGGCGATGCGCGCCAGTGCCGCGCGCGGCTCGCCCTGCCCGCCCGTGGCGAGCACGAGCAGTTCGCCGCGCGGCACGTCCATCGCGTCGTCCATATGGACCAGGTCTGGGAAGTTCTTCAGGTAACCGCAGGACTTCGCCACGCGGATGATCCGGTCGAGCGAACGCCCCGCTACACACAGCTTGCGCCCGGTCGCCTCGGCCACTTCGCCCAGCGTCTGCAGCCGCGCCACGTTCGAGGCAAAGGTCGTGACGACAACACGCCGCCCCTTCTGCGCCCCCACTGCCTCGAGCAGCCCGGCGCGCACTTCGCCTTCCGAGCCCGAAGGCTTGGGATTGAACACGTTGGTCGAATCGCAGACCAGCGCGAGAATGCCCTCGTCGCCGATGGCGGTGAGTTCTTCCTCGGTCGCCGGCGTACCGATGCGCGGCTCGTCGTCCAGCTTCCAGTCGCCGGTGTGGAAGATCTTCCCGTGCGGCGTGTCGATCAGCAGCGCGTTGCCCTCGGCGATCGAGTGCGCGAGCGGAACGTAGCGGATTCCGAACGGCCCGAGTTCAAACCGGTCGAGATGGTCGATCACGTTGAGCTCGACCTCGTCCTCAATCCCCGCCTCGACCAGCTTTTCGTGCACCAGCTTGGCAGTGAAGGGCGTGGCATAGAGCGGCACGCCAAGGTCCTGCGCAAAGTATGGCACTGCGCCGATGTGGTCCTCATGCGCATGGGTCAGCACGATCCCGACCAGATCGTCGAGCCGCTGCTCGATGAAGTCCAGGTCGGCGAAGACGAGATCGATGCCGGGGTAATAGGGATCGGCAAATGTCATACCGAGATCGACCATCAGCCACTTGCCGTCACAGCAATAGAGGTTGACGTTCATCCCGATCTCGCCCGAACCACCGAGGGCGAGGAACAGCAGTTCTTTAGGTGACTTCACTGATTTGCTGCCCGCTCTGCCAGAATCGCCAGCCCGTCGAGCGTGAGATCTGTGTCCACATGGTCGAAAATGTCGGTGTGATCGCCGAAGAGGACCGCAAGGCCTCCGGTCGCGACCACCTTGGCCGGACGCCCGATTTCAGCCCGCATCCGCGCAATCAGGCCTTCCATCATCGCCACATAGCCCCAGAACACGCCGATGTGCATCTGGTCTTCAGTATTACGCCCGATCACGCTCTTGGTCCGCGTCGGCGCTTCAATGGCAATGCGTGGCAACTTGGCCGCGGCATTGACCAGCGCATCGAGCGAGAGGTTGATCCCCGGCGCGATGATCCCGCCCTTGTAGGCCCCGTTGAAGTCGATCACGTCGAACGTCGTCGCCGTGCCGAAGTCGACCACGATCAGGTCGCCGGGATACTTGGCATGCGCGGCGATGGCATTGACCGCACGGTCTGCCCCAAGCGAACGCGGCTCATCGACGTCGGCCTCGAAGCCCCATTCAACCGGCGGTTGGCCCGCGATCAGCGGCTCAAGCTTGAAGTACTTCTGCGACAGTACCGTGAGGTTGTGCAGTGCGCGCGGCACAACGGTCGAGATCAGGATCTGCCTGACCGCCTTGGGATCGAAGCCCTGAATCTGCATGAGTTGCAGCAGCCACACCGCGTATTCGTCCGCCGTCCGGCGCGGATCGGTCGCCACGCGCCAGCGCGACTTGATCTCGCGGCCATCGAACAGCGCGAAGACGATGTTGGTATTGCCGACGTCAACCGCCAGAAGCATGGGAACCCACCATTTCTATGTCGCCCGCGTGGATGGCACGGACTGCGCCATCCGCCAAGCGCAGAAGGGCCACACCGTTCTCGTCGATCCCGGCAAACGCACCCACAATAACGCCGTGCTCGCTATCCTTGACCGATACAAGCGTCCCAGTGGGCAAGGCCCGCGCGATCCATTGCTGGCGCAGCAGTGGCCATTCGCCAAAGTGCCAGCGATCCACCGCATCGCGGAACCGCGCGGAAAGGTCAGCGGCGAAGGCGTCCCGGGTAATGGCACAGCCCAGCATCAAAAGCGATGCCGTAGCCCGATCCAGGACCACGGGCGCCTGCGCCAGATTGACGCCGATGCCGACGACGACCGCATCGCCATGCCGCTCAAGCAGAATACCCGCCAGCTTGGCTTCACCAACCAGTACATCGTTTGGCCACTTCAGCCGCAGATCAGCCAGCCCCGGCGCAATTGAGCTGACCGTCTCATGGACGGCAAGACCGGCGACGAGCGCCAGCGTCTGCGGGAGCGGATCGGAGCCGCGCAACAGCACGACGGTCGATCCCATGAAATTGCCGTAGCCGTCAGACCACACCCGCCCGGCCCGTCCGCGCCCGGCGCTCTGCCGGTCGGCTACCAGCCAGTCACCCTCGCGCAAGGCCTCTCCCCCGCCAAGGCGCGCAAGTAGCGCGCCATTGGTCGAGGGGATTTCGGCAACCGTTTCGATCAAGTGCTCAGCCGACCGGGAACAGCGCGGCCGTGGCGTAATCGGCCAGCGTGCCAAGGCACTTGGTGCCAAGGTAACCGAGCGGCGAGATCGCCAGCGTCGACAGCACCAACAGCACGGTGTGCGAGGTTTCGCCAGCGCCCTTCACCTTGTCCACTGCCTCGTCGAAGTACATGACCTTGACGACCTTGAGGTAGTAAAACGCACCAATCACGGAAGCGGCAATACCGATGGCGGCGAGCACGATCATGTCGGCCTGCACCGCGGCCTGGAACACCACGAACTTGCCCCAGAAGCCGAACAGCGGCGGAATGCCCGCAAGGCTGAACATCACCGATGCCATGGCCAGGGCAATCCACGGACGCGTCTTCGAAAGACCGGCAAGGTCCGAGATAGCCTCGACCTGCTCGCCGTTTTCGTCGCGCAGCAGAAGCACGGCGACGAAACCTGCCACCGACATCGCCACGTAGACCGCGAGATACACGAGCATCGCCGACGCGCCTGCACGGGTCGCCGTGGCAAGGCCGATCAGGATGAAGCCGACGTTGTTGATCGACGAATAGGCCATCAGGCGCTTGATGTTGTTCTGCCCGATCGCGCCCAGCGCACCGATCACGATCGAAAGCAGCGATGCAAAGATCACCACCTGCTGCCACGCGTGCGGCTGGCTGCCGAATGCTTCGAAGCTGACTCGCATCAGCAGGCCGAGCGCGGAAACCTTCGAAGCCGTAGCAAAGAACGTCGTCACCGGCGTCGGCGCGCCTTCATAGACGTCTGGCGTCCACATGTGGAACGGCGCGGCGCTGATCTTGAAGGCAAGACCCGCCAGCATGAAGATCACACCGAATGTAGCACCGGTCGAAAGCCCGCCTGCCAGCGCGGCATTGATCCCGGCATAGCTGGTCGTCCCGGTAAAGCCATATGTCAGGCTCATGCCGAACAGCAGGATGCCCGACGCGAGCGAACCCAGCACGAAGTACTTGAGGCCCGATTCCGCCGAACGCTCGTCCGTGCGCAGCATCGATGCCATCACGTAGGAGGCAAGGCTGCTCATCTCGAGGCCGACATAAAGCGCCAGCAGGTCTCCAGCGGAGACCATCATGCCCATCCCGAGCGAAGCGAACAGCACCAGCAGCGGAAACTCCGCGCGCATCGCCCGCACCTTGTCGAAGAACGACTGCGAAACGATCAGCGTGACACCGGCCGAAGCATAGATCAGCAGCTTGGCAAAGGCGGCAAAGGCATCGGCGCGATGCTGACCACCGAAGGCCGAGACATCAGCGCCCATGAGTTGCCCCCACAGCGCGGGCGCGGTCAGGAAAGCGCAAGCGGTCAGCACGCCAACCGAGGCTATCGAGATCAGGCGCGAAGCCTTGTCGCCACCCCAGGCGGCAACGAGCAACAGGACCAGACCCGAGATCGAGATCAGGATTTCAGGCGCGGTAAGCGCCAGCGAACGGGCGAAGTCCATCAGTGTGCCTCCCCGTGCGCGGCAGAGTGTTCAGTGTGGGCAGCAGCCATCGGCTTTCCAGCAGTAGGTTGGGCATCGCCCTTGGGCTTGGCCTGCGCCAGGCGCGCATCGAGCGCGGCAATGTCCTTGCGCATCGGCGCAATGAAGCTCTCGGGGTACACGCCCATCCACAGCACCACAGCTGCCAGCGGCACCATCATCGCCCACTCGCGCTTGTCGAGATCGAGCATCGCGGCGGCATCGGCATTCTTCTGCTCGCCATAGGCAATGCGGCGGTAGAGGTAGAGCATGTAGGCCGCACCAAGGATAATCCCCGTCGTGCAGATCAGCGCCACCCAGCTCGAGATCTGGTACACGCCGATCAGCGAGAGAAACTCGCCGACGAACCCGCTCGTCCCCGGAAGGCCGATCGAGGCCATCGTGAACAGCAGCAGGAACAGCGCGTAGTACGGCATGTTGATCGACAGCCCGCCGTAGCGCGCGATCTCACGCGTGTGCAGGCGGTCGTAGATGACGCCAACGCTGAGGAACAACGCGCCCGCAACCAGACCATGGCTGAGCATGATCAGCATCGAGCCTTCAAGGCCCTGACGGTTGAACGCGAACAGGCCGATCGTCACGATCGCCATGTGCGCGACCGACGAATAGGCGATCAGCTTCTTCATGTCATGCTGCACCAGCGCGATAAGCGATGTGATCACTACCGCAGCCATCGACATGCCGAAGATCAGCGGCGCAAACTGCGCCGAGGCTTCCGGGAACATCGGCAGCGAGAAACGGATGAAGCCGTAGCCGCCCATCTTCAGCAGCACGCCTGCCAGGATCACCGAACCGCCGGTGGGAGCCTGCACGTGCGCGTCGGGCAGCCAGGTGTGGACCGGCCACATCGGCATCTTCACCGCAAAGCTCGCGAAGAAGGCCAGCCACAGCCAGGTCTGCGCCTGCACTGGGAAGTTGTAGGCCATCAGCGTCGGGATATCGGTCGTGCCGGCCTCGTTAACCATCCAGAACATCGCGATCAGCATCAGCACCGAGCCGAGCAGCGTGTAGAGGAAGAACTTGTAGCTGGCGTAGATGCGCTCAGCCCCGCCCCACACGCCGATGATCAGGTACATCGGGATCAGGCCTGCCTCGAACATGATGTAGAACAGGAACAGGTCCTGCGCCGCGAAGACGCCGATCATCAGCGTTTCCATCAGCAGGAATGCCGCGTAGTATTCGCCTTGGCGCTTGTCGATCGAGGTCCAGCTGGCGCCGATGCAGATCGGCATCAGGAACACCGTCAGCGCGATCAGCAGCAGCGCGATGCCATCGATGCCGAGCTTCCACGAGAAGCCCGCAAACAGCGCTGCGCTTTCCGTGAACTGCCACTGCGCGCCGCCGATGTCGTAATTTGCCCAGAGGACCACGCCGAGGACGAAGTCGATCAGCGTGGCGACGAGCGCGACGGAGCGCGCCTGTTCGCGCGGCACGACGAGGCAAGCCACCGCCGCCACCAGCGGCACCAGCAGCATCAGCGAGAGGATCGGAAAACCCATCATTGTGCGATCACCCAGCTGATCGCGCCGACAAGGCCGACGAGCATGACCAGCGCATAGCTATAGAGATACCCCGACTGGAGCTTGGCGGCGGCGCGGCTGCCTTGGGCCACGACCCATGCGGCACCGTTCGGGCCGAAACGGTCGATCACGCCCTGGTCGACAACCTTCCAGAACACCCGGCCCAGCCACATCGCGGGAACCACGAAGATGGCGTGGTAGAGTTCGTCGAAGTACCACTTGTTGAGCAGGAACTTGTAGAGGAACCCGAACTGGTCGACGAAGGCCGCAGGGAACTTCGTGTTCTTGATATAGGCATACCAGGCAATGAACAGGCCGGTGGCCATCACCGCGAACGGCGCCCACTTCACCCACGTCGGCACAGCATGCATCGCATGGAGCGTGTGTTCGGCGAACACCAGCGAACCCTTCCAGAACTCGCCCGTACCCTCGCTGATGAAGGCGTGATGGAACACGAAGCCCGCAAACACCGCGCCGAGCGACAGCACACCGAGCGGAACGAGCATGTTCAGCGGGCTTTCGTGCGGGTGGTAGCCCGCCGTACCGTCGCTGTGCTCGTCATGGTGATGGGCATGCGCGTGGTCATCGTGGCCATGCGCATGATCGTCATGCCCGTGTGCATCATGAACTGCGTGCTGGATATGCTCCGACTGCTCCCAGCGTGGCTTGCCGAAGAACGTCAGGAATACCAGACGCCAAGAATAGAAGCTGGTCAGCAGCGCCGCGAAGATGCCGATGAAGAAGGCAAAGTGCCCCAGCTCGGTGCCCTTGGCATAGGCCGCCTCGAGGATCGCGTCCTTCGAGTAGAAGCCCGCAAAGCCGAACACATCGACAATGCCGACGCCGGTAATCGCCAGCGTGCCCATCATCATCGCCCAGTACGTCAGCGGGATCTGCTTCCGCAGGCCACCATAGTACCGCATGTCCTGCTCATGATGCATCGCGTGGATCACCGAGCCTGCACCGAGGAACAGCAGCGCCTTGAAGAAGGCGTGCGTGAACAGGTGGAACATCGCCGCGCCATAGGCCGAGACGCCCGCCGCAAAGAACATGTACCCCAGCTGCGAACAGGTCGAATAGGCGATCACGCGCTTGATGTCGGTCTGCGTGGTGCCGACGGTCGCGGCAAAGATGCAGGTCATCGCGCCGATGAAGGTCACGAACGACAGCGCCGTCGGACTGACTTCGAACATCGGCGAAAGACGGCAGACCATGAACACGCCCGCGGTCACCATCGTCGCCGCATGGATCAGCGCCGACACCGGGGTCGGGCCTTCCATCGCGTCAGGCAGCCAGGTGTGCAGGCCGAGCTGCGCGGACTTGCCCATCGCACCGATGAACAGCAGCAGGCAGAGCACGGTCATCGTGTCGAAGCGAGCCCCAAGGAACCCGATGGTCGATCCAGCCATGCCGGGCGCGGCTTCGAGGATCGCCGGGATCGACACGGTGCCGAACACCAGGAACGTCCCGAAGATGCCCATCATGAAGCCAAGGTCGCCCACGCGGTTGACCACGAAGGCCTTCATCGCGGCAGCATTGGCCGAGGGCTTGCGGAACCAGAAGCCGATCAGCAGGTACGAGGCAAGGCCAACGCCTTCCCAGCCGAAGAACATCTGCACGAGGTTGTCCGCCGTCACCAGCATGAGCATGGCGAAGGTGAACAGCGAGAGGTACGCGAAGAAGCGCGGCTGATCCGGCTCCTCGCTCATGTACCCCCATGAGTACAGGTGGACGAGCGCCGAGACGCTGGTGATGACCACCAGCATGACCGCGGTCAGCGTGTCGACCCGCAGCGCCCACGAGAAGTCGAGGTCACCCGACGATACCCAGTGCAGCACCGGCGTCACGCTCGCCTCGGCAGTCCCGCCAAGGAACGAGAGGAAGATCGGCCATGACAGCGCGCACGAGATGAACAGCGCGCCGGTGGTCACGACCTTGGCCGGAACCGCGCCCAGCTTCTTGTTGCCGAGGCCCGCGATGATCGCTGCCAGAAGCGGCAGGAATACGATGATCAGGATGGAAGACATGTGCTTAGCCCTTCATCCGGTTGACATCGTCGACGGCAATCGTGCCGCGGCCACGGAAGTAGATGACGAGGATGGCAAGCCCGATCGCGGCTTCGCCCGCAGCCACCGTAAGCACGAACATCGCGAAGACCTGGCCGACAAGGTCGTGCAGGAATGCGCTGAACGCGACGAGGTTGAGGTTCACCGAAAGCAGGATCAGTTCGATCGCCATCAGGATGATGATCACGTTCTTCCGGTTGAGGAAGATGCCGAGCACGCCGAGCACGAACAGGATCGAGCTGACGACGAGGTAATGTTCGATGCCGATCATCAGATCTGGACCCCCTTGCCGATCTCAGGCTGGAGATTGATCGTCGCCTCTTCCGGACGACGCGCATTCTGCTTCGAGACGTTCTGGCCGCGTGTCCCGCTGCGCTCACGGTGCGTCAACACAATCGCGCCGATCATGGCCACCAGCAGGATAAGGCCCGCCGCTTCGAACAGGAACAGGTAACGGGTGTAGAGCAGCGCGCCGATGGCCTGAATGTTCGACATGTCAGCGGCTTGCGCAGCCGATCCATCGGCCTTGCCCAGCGCCACAGAACCGGCACCGCGCACGATCAGGCCGACGAACAGCTCAACGAACAGCACGACTGCCAGCGCCAGCCCGAGCGGGAAGTTCTTCACGAACCCGGCGCGCAGTTCGGCAAAGTCGATGTCGAGCATCATGACCACGAACAGGAACAGCACCGCGACCGCGCCGACATAGACGATGACCAGTAGCATCGCGATGAACTCCGCGCCCACCAGCACCATCAGGCCGGCAGCGTTGAAGAACGCGAGGATCAGCCAGAGCACCGAATGCACCGGATTGCGCGCAAGGATCGTCACCGCACCGCTGAAGATGCAGAGCGTGGCGAAGAGATAGAAGGCGAATACCTGGATCACGCCTGAAACTCCTGGTCGTCACCCCGGCGCAGGCCGGGGTCCATTTCGGAGCGTCCGTGGCCGTGCGTGAGGTCATGGGCCCCGGCCTGCGCCGGGGCGACGGTGTCCGCGTGGGTGGTGAGCATGTGCATCAGCGCGGCCCCCTAGCGATACGGCGAATCGGCTTCAAGGTTCGCGGCAATCGCCCGCTCCCACTTGTCCCCGTTCGCGAGCAGCTTGGCCTTGTCGTAGAGCAGCTCCTCGCGCGTTTCGGTCGCATATTCGAAGTTCGGCCCCTCGACGATGGCATCGACAGGGCAGGCTTCCTGGCAAAAGCCGCAGAAGATGCACTTGGTCATGTCGATGTCGTAGCGCGTGGTGCGGCGGCTGCCGTCCTCGCGCGGTTCGGCCTCGATCGTGATCGCCTGCGCCGGACACACCGCCTCGCACAGCTTGCACGCGATGCAGCGCTCCTCGCCGTTGGGATAACGGCGCAGCGCATGCTCGCCACGGAAGCGCGGCGAAAGCGGGTTCTTCTCAAACGGGTAGTTGATCGTCGCCTTGGGCTTGAAGAGATACTTCAAGGTCAGCCAGTGCGCCTTCACGAACTCCCAAAGGGTGAAGCTCTTGATGAGCTGTCCGACGGTCATGCGAAGTGTCCGGTAGCCATGAGGTAGCCGCTGACGAGGAATACGAACAGCAGCGAGACGGGCAGGAAGATCTTCCAGCCCAGGCGCATCAGCTGGTCATAGCGATAGCGCGGGACGGTCGCCTTCACCCAGCTGAAGATGAAGAAGAAGAACAGGATCTTGAGCAGCAGCCACACGAAACCCGGCACATCAAACCAAGGGATCAGGTCGATGTCGAGCGGCGGCAGGTATCCGCCCCAGAACAGCACCGCGTTCAGCGCGCACATCAGCAGCACGTTGGCATATTCGCCGAGCCAGTAGAGCGCGAAGGCCATCGACGAGTATTCGGTCTGATAGCCCGCAACCAGCTCCGATTCCGCCTCGGTCAGGTCGAACGGTGCGCGTGCGGTTTCGGCCATGCCCGAGATCAGGAACATCACCCACATCGGGAACAGCAGCGGGTTCGCGACGAAACCGTTGATGATCCAGACGTGGCTCTGCTGCGCCTTGACGATGTCGTTCAGGTTGAACGTCCCCGCCCACAGCACCACGCAGATCAGGATGAAGCCGATCGAGACTTCATAGGAAATCATCTGCGCCGAGGCGCGCATCGCCGAGAAGAACGGATACTTCGAGTTGGACGACCAGCCCGCGATCACCACGCCGTAAACGCCGAGCGACGAGATCGCGAGCACGTAGAGCAGGCCGACGTTGATATTGGCCAGCACCGCGCCCGAATTGAACGGGATCACCGCCCAGGCCATCAGCGCGACGGTGAAGGTGATGATCGGCGCGATCAGGAACAGGCCCTTGTTCGCCGCTGAAGGGATGATGGTTTCCTGCAGGAACACCTTCAGACCGTCGGCGAACGACTGCAGCAGGCCAAGCGGCCCAACCACGTTCGGCCCCTTGCGCAGCGCCATCGCCGCCCAGATCTTGCGGTCGGCATAGATGATCATGGCAACGCCAAGCATCAGCGGAAACGCGATCAGCAGGATCCCGCAGATGGTGGCAACGCCCCAGGCCCACTCGTACGAGAGGCCAAGACCCATGAAGAACTCGGTCATTCCGCGGCCTCCGCGAAGCTCTCACCATGCAGCAGTTCCGCCGAGCAGCGCTGCAGCGTCGGGCTGGAACGGGCGATGGCGTTGGTCAGGTAGCGGTCCTTGATCGGATAGCCAGCAATCACGCCCTCAGCCTTCGCGCCCGAAGGAGCGGCAGGCAGCGCACCGTAATCGGCCAGACCTTCAACACCCAGCGCCGGAACTTCGGCAACCATCGCGGCGCGAAGCTGCTCGAAGCTGTCGAAGCCCACCGAGACGCCCAGCGCATCGGCCATGGCGCGCAGGATCGTCCAGTCCTCGCGGGCATCACCCGGCGCGAACACGGCCTTCTCGGCATACTGCACGCGGCCTTCGGTGTTGACGTAAGTGCCGTCCTTCTCGCTGAACGCGGCGGCAGGCAGGATCACATCGGCAGCATGCGCCGCCTTGTCACCATGATGGCCGATGTGGACGATCATCGATCCGGCAAACCTGGTGAAGTCCACCTCGTCTGCGCCCAGCGAGATCACCATCTTGGGCTTGGCCGCAACCAGATCGGCAAGGCCGCCCTTCTGCGCATAGCCCAGCATCAGCCCGCCCATGCGGCTCGCCGCCATGTGGACGACGTTGAAACCGTTCCAGCCCTCACGCACGAGGTTGAATTGTTCGGCAAAGGCCAGACCAGCGCCAAGCGCGCCCTTGCCCAGAGCCGCACCGCCAATGATGATCGCAGGCTTCTGCGCCGCGCCGAAGGCATCGCTGACTTCGGCAGGCAGGTTGCCCAGCACCGCCAGATCGTCACCCAGGAACGTTGCCGGATAGGTCGGGTCCCACTGCGGGCCGACCACGAAGACCTTCGCGCCCTTCTTCACCGCCTTGCGCAGGCGGGTGTTGAGCAGCGGCGCCTCGTCGCGGATCATCGAACCGACGATCAGCACCGCATCCGCGTCCTCGATGCCAGCCAGCGTCGAATTGAAGTTCACCGCCGCAAGGTTCGACGTGTCATAAGCCAGACCCGTCTGACGGCCTTCGAGCAGCGAGGAACCCAAGGCTCCTGCCAGCTTCTTCGCCGCAAACATCGTCTCGCAATCGACAAGATCGCCCGCGATCACCGCCACCGACGAGCCCGGATTGATCTTGGCCACAGCCTCGAACGCCTCGGCCCAGGTCGCCGCAACCAGCTTGCCGTCACGGCGCAGCCACGGCTTGTCCAGACGGCGGCGGGTCAGTCCGTCGACCATGTAGCGGCCACGGTCGGACAGCCACTCCTCGTTCACGTCGTCGTTCACGCGCGGCAGGATGCGCAGCACTTCGCGGCCCCGGCTGTCGAGCCGGATGTTCGAACCCAGCGCGTCCGAAACGTCGATCGACAGCGTCTTCTTCAGCTCCCACGGACGCGCTTCGAACGCATAGGGGCGGCTGGTCAGCGCGCCGACCGGGCAAAGGTCGATCACGTTGGCCGAAAGCTCGTGCGCCGCAGCCTTTTCCAGATAGGTGGAAATCTGCATCGTCTCGCCGCGATAGAGCGCGCCGATCTCGTCCACGCCCGCCACCTCTTCCGAGAAGCGCACGCAGCGGGTGCAGTGGATGCAGCGCGTCATCGTCGTCTTGATGAGCGGGCCCATGTACTTCTCGGTCACCGCGCGCTTGTTCTCGTGATAGCGTGAGGCACCGCGGCCATAGGCAACCGACTGGTCCTGCAGGTCGCACTCGCCGCCCTGATCGCAGATCGGGCAGTCGAGCGGGTGGTTGATCAGGAGAAACTCCATCACCCCTTCCCGCGCCTTCTTGACCATCTCGCTGTCAGTGCGGATTTCCTGGCCCTCGGTAGCGGGCAGCGCGCAGGACGCCTGCGGCTTGGGCGGCCCCGGCTTCACTTCGACCAGACACATGCGGCAGTTGCCGGCAATGCTCAGCCGCTCATGATAGCAGAAGCGCGGAATTTCCTTACCGGCCAACTCGCACGCCTGCAGGACGGTAGCACCTGCGGGGACTTCGAGCTCTACGCCGTCGACTTTGACTTTAGGCATTATTCTGCTGCCTCTGACAGTGCTGGCCGAGCGTTCTCGGCAATCCGGCGCTCGATCTCAGGGCGGAAGTGCTTGATCAGGCCCTGGATCGGCCATGCGGCGGCGTCACCCAGAGCGCAAATCGTGTGGCCTTCGACCTGCTTGGTCACGTTGAACAGCATGTCGATTTCCTCGACCTCTGCATCGCCGGTGCGCAGGCGTTCCATCACGCGCCACATCCAGCCGGTGCCTTCGCGGCACGGCGTGCACTGGCCGCAGCTTTCATGCTTGTAGAAGTATGAAAGGCGGCTGATCGCGCGGACGATGTCGGTGGACTTGTCCATGACAATGACCGCTGCGGTGCCAAGGCCCGAGCCCAGCGCGCGAAGACCATCGAAGTCCATCGGCGCGTCCCAGATCTCGGCCGCCGGAACCAGCGGAACCGACGAGCCGCCGGGGATCACGGCGAGCAGGTTGTCCTTGCCGCCACGGATGCCACCGCAGTGCTTCTCGATCAGCTCGCTGAACGGGATGCTCATCTCTTCCTCGACCACGCAGGGCCGGTTCACGTGGCCGCTGATCTGGAAGAGCTTGGTGCCCTTGTTGTTCTCGCGACCGAACGAGGAGAACCACGAAGCGCCGCGACGCAGGATCGTCGGCGCAACCGCGATCGATTCCACGTTGTTGACCGTGGTCGGGCAGCCATAGAGGCCCGCGCCTGCCGGGAATGGCGGCTTGAGGCGGGGCTGGCCCTTCTTGCCTTCGAGGCTTTCGATCATCGCGGTTTCTTCACCGCAGATGTAGGCGCCCGCGCCGCGATGCACGAAGACGTCGAAATCGTAGCCCGAGCCGGAAGCGTTCTTGCCGATCAGGCCTGCGTCATAGGCCTCCTGCACGGCGGCAAACAGCGTTTCGGCCTCGCGGATATATTCGCCGCGAATGTAGATGTAGGCAGCGCGCGCGCGCATCGCATAGCCTGCGATCAGGGCGCCTTCGATCAGCTTGTGCGGATCGTGGCGGATGATCTCGCGGTCCTTGCACGAACCCGGCTCGGATTCGTCCGCGTTGATCACCAGGAAGCTCGGACGCCCGTCCTTGCTTTCCTTGGGCATGAACGACCACTTCATGCCGGTGGGAAAGCCCGCACCGCCACGGCCGCGCAGGCCCGAGGCCTTGATTTCCTCGATGATCGCGTCCTGCCCGCGCTCCATCAGGGCCTTGGTGTTGTCCCAGTCCCCGCGCGCCCTCGCGGCAGCAAGGTTCCACGGCTGGAAGCCGTAGACGTTGGTGAAGATGCGATCCTTGTCCTGAAGGGCCATCTTACCACTCCCCTCGGTAATCGTGGTTGGCGTCAACCATCGCCGTCAGGTTGCTGAGTGCACCCGCCGGTTCCACCGTATGACGGCCCGGCAGCTGCGTGCCGGTCTTCGGCTGCTTGCCAGCGGCCAGCTCGTCAAGGATGCGCTCCATGTCGGCGGCGGTGAGGTCTTCGTAGTTGTCGTCGTTGATCTGGACCATCGGAGCCGACGCGCAGTTGCCCATGCACTCGACCTCGGTCAGCGTGAACATGCCGTCCGCCGTGGTGTGGCCCTTCTCCAGACCCTTGCCCTTGCAGGCGGCCATGATGTCGTCCGACCCGCGCAGCATGCACGGCGTGGTGCCGCAGACCTGCACGTGGAAGCGGCCGATCGGCGCGATGTTGTACATCGTATAGAACGTCGCCACCTCGACCACGCGGATGACCGGCATGTCGAGGTACTTGGCCACGTATTCCATCACCGGGATCGGCAGCCAGCCTTGCGTGTTCAGCTCCGCCCCCACCTGGCGCTGCGCCAGATCGAGCAGCGGCATCACCGCCGAACGCTGACGCCCAGCCGGATAGCGCGCGACGATGACCTTGGCCTGCTCGGCATTTTCAGGCGTCCACGCAAAGCCGCCCCAGCGGGCGCGCAGTTCGGGGCTGTCCGGTTCGATAAAGCGATCAGCCATTGCTCCGCCCCCGCTTGATCAGGATGTCCTGCGCATAGTGGAACAGCTCGAACCCGCCGATGGCGGCGATCAGCATCGGCAGCGTCTCGGTCGCCTTCGCGCCGAGGTACAATTCGCCGAAGTACCACGCGGCGAGCACGAGGCCCGTCAGCATGGCCCAGAGGCGCATGAGGTCAAACGTGGACTTCACCGGATAAACTCCACCCGAGAGCATTTGTCGCCCTCGAAAGAATAGACTGCGATCACGTCGAACGGCTCGACCAGAGCCGAACCATCGGTGGCGGGCCCGCGCGTCACATGCTCGCGCATCAGCACGTAGTTGCCGATGGCCTGCGCCTCGACGATTTCGGCATGGTTCTGCGGCCAGCGCGCGAATGCAGCGGCGAGGCCCGAACGCGTGCCCTCCTTGCCCTCACGCACCACATCCCCGCGATAGTTCGCCTCGCACGCGTCGTCGGTCATGTATGAGACGTAAGTATCCACGTCCTGCGCGTTATAGGCAGCGATCATCGCCTTGGCGGTTTCGAGATTGCTCACCGGTCACACTCCCCGAACACCACGTCGATGGCACCGATGATCGCGGTCACGTCGGGCAGCATGTGGCCGACGCTCATGAAGTCCATCGCCTGAAGGTGGCTGAACGCGGTCGGGCGGATCTTGCAGCGATACGGCTTGTTGCTGCCATCCGAGATCAGATAGACCCCGAATTCGCCCTTGGGGCTTTCGGTGGCGACATAAACTTCACCCGCCGGAACGTGGAAGCCTTCGGTGTAGAGCTTGAAGTGATGGATCAGCGCTTCCATCGACTGCTTCATCTCGGCGCGCTTGGGCGGAACAACCTTGCGGTCGGTGCTGGCAACAGGGCCTTCGGGCATTTCGGCAATGCACTGGCGCATGATGCGGGCCGACTGGCGCACTTCCTCCACGCGGACCATGAAACGGTCATAGCAATCGCCATTGGTGCCCACAGGCACGGCAAAGTCCATGCGGTCGTAAACGTCGTAGGGCTGGCTCTTGCGCAGGTCCCACGGAATGCCCGAACCTCGGATCATCGGGCCGGAGAAGCCCCAGCGCAGCGCGTCTTCCTTCGAGACGATGGCGATGTCGACGTTGCGCTGCTTGAAGATGCGGTTGTCGACCACGAGGCTCATCGCGTCCTCGAACAGCGGGAACAGACGCTCGTCGATCCAGTCCGCCATGTCGGTCAGCAGCTTGAGCGGCACGTCCTGGTGCACGCCGCCGGGGCGGAACCATGCCGAGTGCATGCGCGCGCCCGAGGCCCGCTCGAAGAAGTTGAGGCAGTCCTCGCGGATTTCGAACAACCACAGGTTCGGCGTCATCGCGCCGACGTCCATGACGTGCGAACCGAGGTTGAGCATGTGGTTGCAGATGCGGGTCAGCTCGGCAAACAGCACGCGCAGGTACTGGGCACGCAGCGGAACCTCGATGTTCAGCAGCTTTTCGACCGCCAGCACATAGGAGTGTTCCATTCCGAGCGGCGAACAATAGTCGAGCCGGTCGAAATAAGGCAGCGCCTGCAGGTAGGTCTTGTGCTCGATCAGCTTCTCGGTGCCGCGATGGAGCAGGCCCACGTGCGGATCGATGCGCTCGATGATCTCGCCGTCAAGCTCCATCACCATGCGCAGCACGCCGTGCGCCGCCGGGTGCTGGGGCCCGAAGTTGATCGTGTAGTTGGTGATGACCTCGTCGCCAGTGGTCGGCGACTGTTCGAGGCTCAGGCTCATGCGCCTTCTCCATCGGTCTTCTTCGCGCGCGTCCGCTTGGGCTTGTCGGCCGGTTCGGTGGCGCCTTCGGTGTCGGCCACCTTCTTCGCGCGCGGCTTCTTCGCCGGGCGATCTTCGGTCGGCTCGGGCGCAGCATGCTCGTCGGTCTTGCTCACGGCAGGCGCCGCCGCTTCGGCAACCGGCTTCGCGGCAGCGTCGTTGGCCTTATCGCCAGCGCCGGTGTCGGCCTTGCTCTCGGTCGTCTTCGGCACGTCGGCCTTAGGATCGCCCTTGGTGTCCGGCTTGGTCGCCACCGGTGCAGGTGCGGGCGGCGGCGTTGCAGCCTTCTCGTCACCCGGCAGCACGTAGTCGGCACCTTCCCACGGGCTCATGAAGTCAAACTGGCGAAGGTCCTGCGCCAGTTGCACCGGCTCATAGACCACGCGCTTGTCTTCTTCCGAATAGCGCAGCTCGACATAGCCGGTCAGCGGGAAGTCCTTACGGAACGGGTGACCCTGGAAGCCGTAGTCGGTCAGGATGCGGCGCAGGTCCGGATTGCCCGCGAACAGCACGCCGAACATGTCGTAGACTTCGCGCTCATACCAGCCGGCGTTCGGCCAGAGCGTCGTCACGGTCGGCACCGGCGTCGCCTCGTCGGTCGAAACCTTGACGATCACGCGGTGGTTCTTCGTCACCGACAGCAGGCAGTAGCACACGTCGAAGCGCTCGGCGCGCTGCGGATAGTCGACGCCCGCGATGTCCATCAGCTGCTGGTATTCGTGATCGTCACGCAGCAGGCGCAGCGCATCCTCGACGCTGTCACGCGCGACGGTCAGCAGGATTTCGCCATGCTCTTCGTCAGCCGAAACCAGCATCGCGCCGAGCGCAGCCGCCAGCGCATCCTTCACGCCCTCGTTCGAGGACCAGCGCGGCGCGGAGTGGAGAACGGTCATTGTTCCTTGCTCCTCAGCGCTCGATCGTGCCGGCGCGGCGGATCTTCCGCTGCAGCTGCATCACGCCATAGAGCAGCGCTTCGGCGGTCGGCGGGCAGCCGGGGACATAGATGTCCACCGGCACGATGCGATCGCAGCCGCGCACCACCGAATAGCTGTAGTGGTAATAGCCGCCGCCGTTGGCGCACGAACCCATCGAGATCACATACTTGGGGTCCGACATCTGGTCGTAGACCTTGCGCAGCGCCGGGGCCATCTTGTTGCACAGCGTGCCGGCCACGATCATCACGTCCGACTGGCGCGGAGAGGCGCGCGGGGCAACGCCGAAGCGCTCCATGTCGTAGCGGGGCATGTTGACGTGGATCATCTCGACCGCGCAGCAGGCGAGCCCGAAGGTCATCCACCACAGCGAGCCGGTGCGGGCCCACTGGAACAGTTCCTCGGTGCTGGTGACGAGGAAGCCCTTGTCGTTGACCTCGGCATTGAGGCTGTCGAAGAACGCCTGATCGGGCGCGGCAACCGCACCCTGATTTGCGGTGATGAGGGGAGACGTGGCCATGTTGCTCATTCCCAGTCCAGCGCGCCCTTCTTCCAGGCATAGATGAAGCCGATCACCAGTTCGCCGAGGAAGACCATCATGGTCGTCCACCCGGCCCAACCGGTTTCCTTCAGGCTTACCGCCCAGGGAAACAGGAACGCGGCTTCGAGATCGAAGATGATGAACAGGATCGCGACGAGATAGAACCGCACGTCAAACTGGCTGCGCGGATCTTCGAACGCGGGAAAGCCGCATTCATACTCGCTCAGCTTCTCGGCATTCGGATTGTGAGCCCCCGTCAGGCGCGAAACGCCCATGGGAAGGAACACGAACGCCGATGAAAGTGCCAGGGCGATCCCGAGAAAGATCAGGATCGGCAGGTATTGAGACAGATCGACCAAAGGGCTGACTCGCGAAGCTGCAGGTTCGGGTGCGCCCTAGTCCCGACAGCGCGCCTGCGCAAGTGGTGTGCAATGCGGTAAGGGCGGATTTGCCCTTCCTTTTCGCCCAGACCTGATCGACCCGGCACCGGGTTGCAGCCGAGCGAATTCGTATGTGTCGCTTACTTCAGCTGCATCTTGAGCGTCCGCGCCGTCGCAGCGCCGTAAGGTGGCTTGAGTCCTGCGATCTTGGCCAGATCGATCTTCGGCTGGCTGTAGACTGCGCGCGCATGGCTGAACGAGCGGAAGCCCTCGACGCCATGGTAGCTCCCCATCCCCGAAGGCCCCACCCCGCCGAACGGCAGATCGTCGGCCGAGACATGAAAAATAACATCGTTGACGGTCACCCCGCCCGAGATCGTCCGCGTCAGCACCGTCTCGCGCTCACCTGAATCCTCGCCGAAGTAATAGAGCCCCAGCGGCCGGTCATGCGCGTTGATATAGTCGATGGCCAGATCGATCGAGCGATAGGTTTTCACCGGAAGCACCGGCCCGAAAATCTCGTCCTGCATGACCTTCATGTCGTCGGTCACGTTCCTGAGGATCGTCAGCGGCAGCTTGTTGCCATTCGATCCCTCGAAGTTCTCGTTCCCCGGATTGACCACGATGGCCTCGGCTCCCTTGGCCACGGCATCATCCACCAGCCCGACCAGCCGGTCACGGTGCCGCCGGTTGATCACCGAGGTATAGTCGTCATTCGCCAGCAGCGTCGGATACATCTGCGTCACGCTCGCCTGCACTGCGCCGATGGCCTTGTGCTCCAGTTCTTCGGGAACGAGCATGTAGTCCGGCGCAAGGCAGATCTGGCCTGCGTTCATCATCTTGCCCAGCGCGATCCGCTCCGCCGCCTTCGCAACGTCTGCGCTGCGCCCAAGGATCGTCGGCGATTTGCCGCCCAGTTCCAGCGTCACCGGCACCAGATTGTCCGCCGCCGCATGGAGCACGTGCTTGCCGATCGAGGTCGCCCCGGTGAACAGCAGGTGATCGAAGGGCAGCGAGCAGAAGTCTTGGCCCGTCTGCGGCCCTCCGAGAATCACGGCCACCTCATCCTCGCCAAAGAACTTCGGGAACAGCTCGGCCATCAGCTCCGAAGTGCGCTCGGTAAACTCGCTGGGCTTGAGCATCGCACGGTTCCCCGCTGCAAAGGCCTGCGCCAGCGGCCCCATCGTCAGCCCGACCGGAAAGTTCCACGGAGCGACGATCCCGATCACGCCCTTGGGCTCGTAACGGACCTCGGCCCGCGCCCCCAGAAGGTTCAGCGGGAAGTTCACATGCCGCTTCTCCGGCTTGCTCCACCCCTTCATCCGCTTCTGCGAATAGCGGATCAGGCTCATCGAGGGCATCACGTCGGTCAGCATCGACTGCTCGTGGCTGCGATGGCCGAAATCGGCGCTCATCGCCCTGGCAAAGTCCTCGCCATGCTCCAGCATCATCCGCGCGCAGCGTTCAAGCCGGTCGTGCCGGGTCGAGAGCGGTTCGGGCCGCGCCGCCGTGAAGGCCTCGCGCTGCTTGCCCAGCGCCGCCATCATCTCGTCGCGCGCAGTTTCCTTGAGCATTCCTGACTCCCCCCGAATCGCCTCATCCCAGCCCCTGCAGCAGGAACAGCGGCCATGCCGTAGCGGCAAGGCAGGTTCCCAGCGGCAGCGCCGTTTCGGCATCGATCTTACGCTTGCTTACAAGCATGACAATAGCCGCCGCGATCCCCAGAATGCTCGCTCCAAGCATCGTCTCGACCACTCCCAATGGCCCCAGCCAAAGTCCGATCGCCCCCAGAAGCGGCGGATCGCCCGCGCCCATGCCCTCACGCCCCCGCGCCTTCAGGTAGAACCTCGCGATCAGCCACAGCATCAGGAACCCCAGCGCACCGCCCCCGGCGGCGATCAGCAGCGGCCCTGTATCCTGCTCAAACCATGCCCGCGCACAGACGACCAGCGCCCCGCTCCCCGCCAGCAAACCCACCAGCACGCGCGGCAACCACAAGTGTCGCAGATCCAGCAGCGCCAGCAGCAGCAGTTGCCAGCCCAGCAACATGGCCGCGAGCACCAGTCCCTCACGCGCCACCAGCACCGCGCCCATGCCCACCGCCGCACCGCCAAGCTCGCAGGCCAGTTGCCATCCGCCGATCCGCGCCCCGCAGGCCCTGCACTTGCCCCGCTGCGCCAGCCACGAGAGGACCGGCACCAATTCCACCACCGTCAAAGCCTTGCCACACCCGTCGCAGGCCGAACGCCCCGTCACCACCGAGCGCCCTTCCGGCAAGCGCACCAGCGCCGCGCCAAGGAAGCTGCCGACAGTCGCTCCCAGAACGGATGCACCTATCAGCGCAATTCCGGGCAACGGCGGCGAAAATGCGGCTCCAAGCATCCGTTCTACCAATGCCCCATTTGCGTTCGCTGCACTGCAGCACTATGTAGCGGCGGAAAGTCGGGCGCTTGCAAGCCCGCCCATCAGCGCCCGGACACAAGGGCCAAACGCAAAGGACAGTCAAGCCATGGCACAGTTCTCGTCCGCCGATCCCGTTGTCATCCTGTCCTACGCCCGCACCCCGATGGGCGCGATGCAGGGCTCGCTCGCCGATGTCGCCGCCACCGATCTCGGCGCCACCGCCGTCAAGGCCGCTGTCGAGCGCGCGGGCGTCGCACCCGAAAGCATCGAGCGCATCTACATGGGCTGCGTCCTGCCCGCAGGCCTCGGCCAGGCCCCTGCCCGTCAGGCCGCGATCAAGGCTGGCCTGCCCAAGTCGGTGCAGGCGACCACGGTGAACAAGGTCTGCGGCTCGGGCATGCAGACGATCATCATGGGTGCCGAAGCCCTCGCCTCGGGCAGCGTCGACGTCGTCGTCGCCGGTGGCATGGAATCGATGACCAACGCCCCCTACCTGCTCAAGAAGCACCGCTCGGGCGCCCGCATCGGCCATGACACCGCCTACGACCACATGTTCCTCGATGGCCTCGAAGACGCCTACGAAGCCGGTCGCGCCATGGGCACCTTCGCGCAGGATACCGCAAACGCCTACCAGCTGACCCGCGAACAGCAGGACACCTACACCGTCGAATCGCTGCGCCGCGCTCAGACGGCCGTTGCCGATGGCACTTTCAAGGACGAGATCGCGCCGGTCACCGTGAAGACCCGCGCGGGCGAAGTCACCGTCGATACCGACGAAGCCCCCGGCAAGGGCCGCCCTGACAAGATCCCGTCGCTCAAGCCCGCCTTCGCCAAGGACGGCACGATCACCGCCGCCACCTCGTCGTCGATCTCCGACGGTGCTGCTGCTGTCGTCCTCGCCCGTGAAAGCGTCGCCAAGGCTGCAGGCCTGACGCCCGTCGCCAAGGTCATTGCCCTTGCCGCCCACGCGCAGGAGCCCAAGGACTTCACCGTCGCCCCGGTCGGTGCGATCAAGAAGGTTCTCGACAAGGCGGGCTGGTCCATTGCCGATGTTGACCTGTTCGAAGTCAACGAAGCCTTCGCCTGCGTCGCCATGTTCGCGATGCACGATCTCGGCATCCCGCACGAGAAGATCAACGTTCACGGCGGCGCCACCGCTCTGGGCCACCCGATCGGAGCTTCGGGCACCCGCATCGTCACCACCCTGATCGCCGCGCTCAAGAAGCACGGCCTCAAGAAGGGCGTCGCCAGCCTCTGCATCGGCGGCGGCGAAGCAACCGCACTGGCTGTCGAACTCGTCTGACGGCAAGCGCATCGCTCAAAAACGAAAACCCCGGTCGCAAGGCCGGGGTTTTCGTTTCAAGCCATGTCGCTCGATCGTCAGGGCTGCCCTGCACCCCAAACCGCACCGGCGCGGATATAGCCTTTGCGCCCGTCGACATCGAACGCACACCACCCGGCCTTGCAATCGCCGATCCTGCCCATGACGCCGGGCGCCACGCGCCACAGCAGCCGCCCTGTGCCGTCCTTGTTCTCGCGCAGCGCAGTAATGCTGCCCTTCACGATACCCGTGCGTTCGCGGCTTAGGAACTGCTGCAGCACCCAGCCGCGCGCGCCATCCGGGTCTTCTACCAGTCGCCAGCCGCCCATCACGCGCAGCACCTTCATCGGCACGCCCTTGCGCGTGTAAGTCCAGTTGATGCGATATTCGCGCCCCGGTCCGACGCGCATGTTGGCCGTGTCCTTGCGGGTGGAGACCCAGTACGGCACGCCATCGTCATCCTCCTGCGCATGGAGCGTGCCGGCAGGGCCGATTGCCATGGAAACGAGGATTGCACTAACGACGGCAAGAAACCGGGCGTAACTCTTGGTCATAAGCCAGCCGTCGCAAAAATGTAGCCGAAGAGCAACACCGCATAGCCTCCTGTCCACTATCGCCTGTCCACTATCGACCGTCCATCATGACCCCTGATTGCGTCCGGACCCTGGCACCGCTTGACCGGTGGCGGTCCGCAGGCCTAGCTTCTCCCCCATGCCCAGTTCCGCCGACTATCGCCCGACCCGCCGCGTCGAAGGCATTCCCCGCGTCGTCGTCACCCGCCGTCTCCTGCCCGAGACGGAAGCACGCATGAGCGAATTGTTCGACGTCACGCTCAGCGCAGACGACCGCGCCATGAGTCGCGAGCAGCTTGTCGCGGCCATGCAGACGGCACACGTTCTCGTTCCTACGGTGACCGACCGGATTGACGCCGCGATGATCGCTGAAGCAGGCCCGCAACTCGGCCTGATTGCAAACTTCGGGGCCGGGACCGAACACATCGACCTCTCCGCCGCCCGCGCCCGCAAGATCATCGTGACCAACACCCCCGGCGTGTTCACCGACGATACCGCCGACATGACCATCGCGCTGATCATCTCCGTCGCACGCCGCCTCAACTATGGCGGACGGACGTTGCGCGCGGGCAAATGGGAAGGCTGGGCCCCCTCGACCATGCTCGGGCACCGCATCGCCGGCAAGACTCTGGCCATTATCGGCATGGGCCGCATCGGACAGGCCGTGGCCCACCGCGCCCGCGCCTTCGGCCTCAACGTCGTCTATCACAGCCGCCACCGCTTGCCCGAAGCGCTCGAAACCATGTTCGGTGCCCGCTTTGAGCCCGACCTCGACACCCTTGTCGCCGAAGCCGACATCCTCACCCTGCACTGCCCCGCCACGCCTGAAACGCACCACATGATCGATGCCCGGCGCATCGCGCTGATGAAGCCCGAGGCCTATCTGGTGAACACCGCGCGCGGCACGCTGGTCGAGGAAGAGGCACTGATCCAGGCGCTCGTCGAAGGACGCATCGGCGGCGCAGGCCTCGATGTTTTCGAACACGAACCACAGGTCGATGCCCGCCTGCTCGCGCACCACAACGTTGCGATCCTGCCGCACATGGGCAGTGCCACATTTGAAGGTCGGCAGGCTTCGGGCGACAAGGTCATCGCAAATATCCGCTTCTGGGCGGACGGCCACCGCCCGCCCGATCAGGTGCTTGAGGGTCTCGTCTGAAGCCCTTGCGGCGGTCAGATTCCAAACCCGTTCGTCGCATTTCGCACAACAAACGTTTGCGCCTACGCTTGTGCGCTGCCGCATTGTTGCTTTAAGGCCGCCCCCGGAGAGTAACTGGCACGGGTTGCCCCGTGCGAGGGGGAGAGCTGTACATGCGAAAGATTGTGGCGACTGCGCTCGCCGCCGGGGCAATGTTGCTGCCGGCATTGGCCCATGCCCAAAGTGCGGTCAGCGTCGAGGACGCGGCCAATTCAGGCGACACGGCCTGGATTCTGGTATCTTCCGCCTTCGTGCTGATGATGGCCATGCCGGGTTTGACCCTGTTCTATGGCGGCCTTGTGCGCGCCAAGGGCTTTCTTGCTGTGCTGGTGCAGGTCGGCGCGATTGCCGCCATCGCTTCGGTCCTGTGGGTCATGGTCGGCTACACCCTCGCCTTCGGTGATGTCTCTGGCGGCTGGCTCGGCAGTGGCAACGCATGGATGCTGCTCAATCTCGGCAACGTTCGCGCCAACACCGCCATCCCCGAAAGCGCATTTGCCCTGTTCCAGATGTGCTTTGCCCTGATCACGCCTGCGCTCATGGTCGGCGCGTGGATCGATCGCGCCCGCTTCGGCTGGGTTGTCGCCTTCTCGGCACTGTGGGGGCTGCTCGTCTATGCCCCGGTCGCGCACTGGATCTGGGGCGGCGGCTGGCTTGCCACTCGCTTTGGCACGCTCGACTTTGCCGGCGGCATCGTCGTCCACACCACTGCCGGCATCTCGGCGCTTGTCGTTGCCATGCTGCTTGGTAAGCGCTCAGGCTTTCCCAAGACCCTCATGCTGCCGCACAGCCCGGCGTTGACCATGGCCGGTGCCGCGCTGCTCTGGGTGGGCTGGTTCGGCTTCAATGGCGGCTCCGCCCTTGCGGCCAACGATGATGCCGCTTCGGCCATCATCAACACCCATATCGCTGCTTGCGTTGCCGCGCTGGTATGGCTCGGCATCGAAAAGATGAGCGTCGGCAAGCCCACTTCGGTCGGCTTTGCCACCGGCGCTGTCGCTGGCCTCGCCACCGTCACCCCGGCTGCAGGCTTCATCGCGCCTGGATCGGCCATGGTGTTCGGCGCTCTCGCGGCGGTCGTGTGCTATCCGATGATCCAGCTGGTCAAGCAGCGCCTCGAGATCGACGATTCGCTCGACGTCTTCGCCGTCCACGGCGTCGGCGGCATGCTCGGCTCGGTCCTGCTTGCCATCTTCATCGCGCCTTCCTTCGGCGGCACCGGCTTTGCCGACGGCATGAACCTGGCTCGCCAGATCGTCGCGCAAGTCGCGGGCGTCGGCATCGTTGCACTGTGGAGCGCCTTTGCCACTGTCGTCTGTGCGTTGATGGTATCAATGGTCATCCCGATGCGCGTGACCGAGGACGAGGAACGCGAAGGCCTCGACATCACCAGTCACGGCGAACGCGCCTGGGAATTCGACTGAACCGAACGCGGCCAAGGTGCGCCCTCTGACGGGCGCACCTTGCGCTGCAGCATGTTGGTCCATAAGCTCCAGCCATGACCAGCATGGCCGAAGCCGATCCTCCCCTGCTTGAGCAGGACCTGTGCACCGACTGTGCCGCCTGCTGTGACGGCACAATGTTCTCGTTTGTCGAGATCACCAAGGACGAAGAAGCAAGGCTTGGCGATCTCTTCACGCTGGAATCGCGCACGGACGACGCGATCTTCTACCAGCCCTGCCCGCACTCGATCGAACAGCGCTGCCAGGTCTACGAGCGGCGTCCCGGCACGTGCCGCACCTTCCGCTGCAAGACGCTCAAGGCCCTGCGCAAGGGCGAAGTCGAAAGCACCGAAGCCTTCCGACGCGTATCCGAGATGCTTCGAGCGCGTGAGCAGATCAAGCCGTACCTGCTCGACGGCGAGACGCTCAACCAGGCACGCGAGCGTCGCCAGAAGATCGCCGCGGACCCAGCCCTCGCTGCAGCGCACACGGCATTCCTTCTGCGATTGACCGCTTTCGATCTCCTGCTCGATCGCTACTTCCGAAACCCCGGCAAAGCCATGTTCTCGCGTAGCACCTCGGAAACAGGCACAAGTTTGTAACGCATGGAAGTCTTTGAACCATCGGAAGTCGTGCAAAGCGCTAACGCAATTTCGTTGGATCACTCACTTCCGTCAAATGGAATGCTGCGCCGCCACAAGGTAATCTTCCGGCATGGCGTGCAGCGACGATACCCTATCCCTTGCAAGCAGACTTTGCCTTGAGTGCAGCCTGTGCTGCGACGGCACGCTCTACGGCCACGCCCTCATCCAGGACACGGAAATCGAGGAAACTGCCGCGATAGGTCTGTCCACTTTCCGCACAGAAGCCGGGAAAGCGGCTTTCGCGTTCCCCTGCCACTGCCTCGAAGGAAAAGCCTGCACGCGTTACGAAAGCTGGCGGCCGTCGATCTGTGGTGACTACTTCTGCCACGTTCAATCCCGCGTAAAGTCCGAAGAACTGACCGAGCAGCAGGCGTTCGCCATCGTGAAGCAGGCGCGTGGCCTGCGCGAAGAAGTCGCTTCGCTCCTGCCGCCCGGAATGCCGATGGTCGAAGCACGCGAACACTTCCGCAAGCTCGCCGCCGACCGCAGCAACCTCGGCCCGCAGGACGCGAAGTTCGTCGTCCGCATGTTCGTCATGGAGCGACTGCTCGACAGCGAGTTCAGAGGAAAGGGCGCAAGCCACCTGCCTTCCTGAAACCCGCAATTGGCGGCAACTGGGCCGTGGCCAACGCCGTCAGGTGTTGTATCGTGCCGCTATGACCGAACCCGCCAATACCGAGATCCCCCTCGCAAGCCGCCTCTGCCTCGCTTGTGGCCTGTGCTGTGACGGCACGGTCTATCCCCACGCCGTTGCCCGCGAGGACGAGGTTGCCCGCGCAACGGAACTCGGTTTCACCGCGATCCGCACCGAAGACGGCTCCCCCGCCTACACGCTCCCGTGCCATTACCTCAATGGCCGTGCCTGCACGCGCTACCTCGATTGGCGGCCATCGGTCTGCGGAGACTACTTCTGCCGCGTTCAGGCACGCGCAGGTTCGGGCGAGATCACCGAGGACGCAGCCCTCGCCCTAATCGCCAGAGCCCAGGATTTGCGCGACGCGATGGTCGCCCAGTTGCCCGAAGACGTGGCGCGGCCAAAGGCGCGCCAGCACCTTGAAGCCGTTGCTGCCCAAGGCGGGAAACTCGATCCTGCCGACGCCGCCTTCGCGATGCGGATGTTCGCGCTCGAACGCTTCCTCGATTCGGAATTCCGGCTGTCCGATCACGACCGCTTGATGGAGCGCCGTCACGACAAAGAGTGACATTGTTGGCACCCCTGAAACAAAACCAACCATAGTTTAATAAGGCTACAGTAACATTCGAAAGCCTTATGAACTAACCTTCAACATATGGCCTGATAGTCCCAATTTTTCTATCCTGCCGCAATGGCATCAACAGACAGCGCTATTTCCCTGGCAAGCAGGTTGTGTCTTGCCTGCGGCATGTGCTGCAACGGCACCGTTTACGACGATGCGCGCCTCGAAGCGGAAGAAGTGCCAGCCGCCGCCGCTGCCGGATTTTCGACATGCCAGCCTGCCACTGGCGGTGTCGGCTTTGCTCTGCCATGCCATTACCTCGATGGCAAAGCCTGCACCATCTACGAACAATGGCGCCCCGACGTCTGCTCCAGCTACTTCTGCAGCCTGCAGGAGCGTGCAGCATCCGGAGAATGCACCGAAGCCGAAGCGCTCGAGCTCATCGCCACGACCCTTGGCCTGCGCCAGCGCGTGGTGAGCGTGATGCGTCCGGGAGAGACCTTCCGTCAGGCCCGCGCTCGCTTCGATACGCTGGCAACGGCTGGCGCCGCACTGTCATCCGAAGATGCGGCGCTCGCCGTGCGCATGCTCGTTCTCGAACGAATGCTCGACCAGCACTTCCGCAAGCCCGGCGAGGAGCGCGTCCGCGCCCCCGCCGAAGCTTCCGAGGCTGTCGCAGCCGTCAGTCGCCCGTAAGGATACGGTCGACCAGTTGCTTCACCGTGGGCGTGAAGTTGTTGGAATAGAACGGGTCCTGCTTGAAGCGGTACGCCGCGTGGCCTGCAAACATCAGGTTCTTGTCGATGTCGCCGCCATGCGCGATGTCCTGCAGCGTCTTCTGGATGCAGAAGCTGCGCGGATCGGCGAGGCGCCCCGTGGTATAGTCGTCATGGTCCTTCCACGACGAAAACCCGCAGTGCGACAGGCAGCCCATGCAGTCCTTCTGGTCCTGCTGGATCTCCTCGCGCTCCTGCGGCGTCACGAACACCATCGTGTCGTCAGGCGTGCGCAGCGCATGAACAAACCCGGCACCATACCATTCGCGGGCACGCGCCAGATCGTTGGGCGTAACCCAGAAGTTCTTGCCGCGCACGCCGACATCGAGTTGCGCGGTATGCTCGCCCGCCGCCACGCGCGAATACGGAATCTGCCGCTCCGAACGCGCCTCGAGCGCGCGCAGGAACGGATTGCGCACTGCCGAGGAATAGAACCCCGTCGGCGAAAACCGGTGCAGCAGCACGTCACCCGGCTCGAGGGTACGCAGGTGGTCCTTCCACCCCTGCGGGATCGGGCTTTCCTCGGTCAGCAGCGGCCGCGTTCCGAACTGGAAGGCGATTGCGCCCAGCTCGGGATTGTCGATCCAGTCGTTCCACTCGCGCAGGAACCACACGCCGCCCGCCATCACGATCGGCACGTCATCCGAAACGCCCTCGGCGCGCATCACGTCGCGCAGCGCCTTGACGCGGGGATAGGGATCTTCAGGCTTCTTGGGATCTTCCGCGTTCGACAAGCCATTGTGCCCGCCCGCCAGCCACGGGTCTTCATAGACCACTGCTGCCAGCAGGTGCGAAACCTTGTGATAGGCGCGCTTCCAAAGCGCCCGGAAGGCGCGGCCTGAAGAAACGATAGGCAGGTAGTTCACGTTGAACCGCGCCGCGATCTCGGAAAGCTTGTACGGCATCCCCGCGCCGCAGGTCACGCCCGTCACCAGTCCGCGCGTCTTTTCCAGCACGCCTTCGAGCACGGCTTGCGCCCCGCCCATTTCCCACAGCACGTTGATGTTGATCGCGCCCTTGCCGCCCGAGATGTCGTAGGCGCGCTTCACCTGTTCGACAGCGCCATCGATGGCGTACTGGATCAGTTGCTCGTGCCGCTCCTTGCGGGTCAGCGCATCATAAATCTGTGGAATGATCTTGCCTTCGGCGTCGTAGCTGTCGGCATTGACCGCGCTGACCGTCCCGATACCGCCGGCTGCGGCCCAGGCACCCGAACTCATGTGGTTCGTTGCCGCCACACCCTTGCCGCCCTCGACCAGTGGCCAGACTTCACGGCCACCATAGAGAATCGGCTTCAACCCCTTGAACGCAGACATCAATTTCCTTTCAACGCGCTTGTCGCGCTCGCACCCTTGGCCGCTTTGAGGCGGCATGGCCTGATACTGCCCGGCTCGGGCCGCGTCTCTGCGGCCGTAAACTGGGCGTAATATCCGGCAATTTCCGGTTTACGGTGAAATTCATCCAAGCGAAAGCCCACCGCCTCCAGTTCGCAGATCAGCAGCGCCGGAGGAATGCCATGCTTGTCGGTCCAGCGGTCGACGTCGACCACCACTACCCGACCTCCAGGCTTGAGCGCCGGCCACACCCGCCACAGAAAGGCATATGGCTCGGTCACCTCGTGATACATATGGACCATGAAGATGCGGTCAAAGCTGCGCTCGGGCAGCCTCGGGTCGTCCTCTGCCCCCGGCTTGATCGAGACGTTGTCCAGCCGATCCTTCTCGACGCGCGAGCCCAATCTCCGAAGCGCATCGCCATCGATATCCTGCGCCAGAACGCGCCCGCCTGGCCCCACCCGCTCGGCAAGGCGCACCGTGTAGTAGCCTTCGCCCGCGCCGATGTCGGCCACGCTCATGCCCGGCTTCACCCCGGCAAGATCCATGACCATGTTCGCCTCGCCCTGGCGGTCGCGGTCGGCTTCGGTCGAGAACTGGCTGCTGACGACTTTCGAAACCGGACGGTCGGCCAGCGGAAAAGCACGCGCGGTTTCGGCGCGCTTGTCTTCAACCTTTGGCTGGCAAGCAGCAACGCCGAAAAGGGCCAGAACGGCCACGGCAACCTTGGCATGGGCCGAAGCCCGGCCCATCAGTCGTCGTCCTCCACCGCAACCTTTTCGCCCGTCACCTTCTGCGACAGCGCCGCAGCCATGAACGGATCGAGCGCGCCATCGAGCACTTCGGTGGGATTGGTCGAGACTACGCCGGTGCGCAGGTCCTTCACCTGCTGGTAGGGCTGCAGCACATAGGAGCGGATCTGATGGCCCCAGCCGATCTCGGTCTTGGCCTGATACTCCCCGCTCGCCGCCGCTTCGCGCTTGGCCAGTTCCGCCTCGTAGATGCGCGCCTTCAACATGCCCATCGCGGTTGCGCGGTTCTTGTGCTGGCTGCGGTCGTTCTGGCTCGCCACGATGATCCCGGTGGGCACGTGGGTGATGCGCACCGCCGAATCGGTGGTGTTGACGTGCTGGCCACCCGCACCCGACGCGCGATAGGTATCGATCTTCAGGTCGGCCGGATTGATCTCGACCTCGATGTTGTCGTCGATCTCGGGATAGACCCAGACCGAGCTGAACGAAGTGTGACGGCGCGCCGAGCTGTCATAAGGGCTTATGCGCACCAGACGATGCACGCCGCTCTCGGTCTTGGCATAGCCATAGGCGTTCTCGCCCTTGATCAGCAGCGTCGCGCTCTTGATCCCGGCGGCTTCGCCCGCGTGATAGTCGACCAGATCAACCTTGTAGCCATGCCGCTCGGCCCAGCGCGTGTACATGCGCTGGAGCATTTCCGCCCAGTCCTGGCTTTCGGTGCCACCAGCACCTGCGTGCACTTCAAGGAAGCAGTTGTTCGCGTCCGCTTCACCAGCGAGCAGCGCCTGGACCTTGTCGTTGTCGGCACGGTCAGCCAGCGCGGCAAGCGTGGCAAGGCCCTCGTTTACCGTGGCCTCGTCGTCTTCCATTTCGCCAAGCTCGATGAACTCGATCGCATCGGCCATTTCCTGCCCGATTTCGTTCACGGTCCCGATCGAGGCTTCAAGGCGACGGCGCTCGCGCATCACCTCTTCGGCCTTCTTGGGATCATCCCACAGCTTGGGGTCCTCGACGCGCGCGTTCAGCTCGTCCAGACGGCGCACGGCGCGGTCCCAGTCGAGGAACTTTCGCACAAGTGCCAGCGCGGCATTGATGCGGTCGATATGGGCCTGCCCCTCGGCACGCATGGAAACAACTCCGGTCAAACGCAAAACGAACTGCGCCGCTTAGCGAAGCGGGCAGGCATGTAAAGCCCAAGCGTGTCTTGCTTTTGCGTTCAGCGTGCTCCAGCAAGCTTGCGCACGGCAGCGAGCGTCAGCTTCACATGGTCGCGATAGTCCATTTCGGAGTGCACCATGACGATCTTGCCATCGCGCCCGATGACATAGCTGGTGCGCTTGGTCAGCCCGGTCGGAATCCCAATGGCCTTGAGCGCAACGTCATAGGACTTGATCACCTGCGGCGTCGCGGCGGCCACGGCAAACTTGTCGCGGCAAGCTTCGGTCGAGAACTTCTGCAGCGTCTCGATCTTGTCGTTGGACATGCCGATCACAATCGCACCAGCCGCCTTGAAGTCGTCGCTGGCTTCGGCAAAGGCGTGGGCTTCCAGCGTGCAGCCTTGCGTGAAGGCCTTGGGATAGAAGTACAGGACCACCGGCCCCTTCTTCAGCGCCTCCTTCAGACTGAACGAAAACGGCTTGCCCGCCAGCGCGCCCTTGGCGGAAAAGTCGGGAGCACGTGCACCATTCTTCAGCTCTGCGAGCGCCGGCGTGGAAAGGGTCAGGGCGAAGGCTGCAGCGGCAGCGGCAAGGTTGCGAAGCTTCATGGAAAAGACGCTAACAGACACCGAACCGTCCCGCCAATGCCTTTGAGGGCAGGCCGGAATAGGCAGGATCAGTAGATCCCGCCCTGCTCCTCGAGGAAGTCCTGCTCGACCGGCGCATCTTCCTCGCGCCCTGCCGGAATGCCGCGCGCTGCACGTGCCCTGCGCAGTGCGTCAATGACCGCCTGCTTGGCGCTCACCTCGCCCTCGCGCGCCGTGCGCCGCGGCTCGGTGTCGGGCTTGAACGCTTCCCAGATGACCGATGCCTTGGCCACGTCGTCCTCTGGCGTTCCGCCGAACACGCGCTTGCCCGAAACACGGTCGATCTTGACCATGCGCACGCCTTCTGGCGCGGCAAAGGGAATGTCCTTCCAGCGCGAGCGCGTTTCCTGCACCAGTTGCTTGAACACCGGCGCGGCGATCCGTCCGCCCTGTGCATAGCCGCCAAGGCTGCGCGGCTGGTCATACCCGATATAGACCCCCGCGATGATATCGGGCGATCCGCCGACGAACCACACATTGGTCGGCCCGGAGGTCGTGCCCGTCTTGCCGAACAGCGGCAGGTTCAGGTCGCGCAGCGTCACCGCCGTGCCCCGCACCACCACGCCTTCGAGCATATGCACCACCTGATAGGCCGTGCGCGCGTCCATAACCTGCTTGCCCGTTGCCTTCAGGCGCGGCATCGGCTTGCCGTCCCACTGCGGCATCGAGCAGCCATCGCAGCGCCGGTTGTCCGAGCGCCAGATCACCTTGCCGTTACGGTCCTGCACGTAGTCGATCAGGCTCGGACTGTGCTGGCGGCCCTGATTGGCCAGTGCCGCATAGGCGTTGACCATCTTCATCACGGTCGTATCGCCTGCGCCCAGCGCCATCGACAGGTACGGCTCGTACTCACCGATCCCCACGTTCTTGATCGTACGGACGACCTTGTCCATGCCAGTATCGTTGGCAATTCGCACCGTCATCAGGTTGCGCGATTGCTCAAGACCCCAGCGCATCGTGTGGCTGCCCGCACCGCCTTCGTTGTTGAAATTGCGGAAGCACTTCTCGCCCAGCGCCGCGCCCTGATACACGCAGAACGGCCCGTCGACGACCATCGAGGCCGGCGTCATTCCATTGTCGAGGCCGGTTGCATATACGAACGGCTTGATCGTCGAACCCGGCTGGCGGTTGGCCTGCGTCGCACGGTTGAACGAACCCAGCCGCGCATCGAATCCGCCCTGCATCGCCAGCACGCGTCCGTTCTGCGGGTCTTCCACCACCATGCCGCCCGAAACCTCGGGCACCGTGCGTACAGCGTAAGTCGAGCCGTTGACCGGTGCGACCGCCGTGATGTCGCCGGGACGAATCTTGTCGGGCAGCCCGATCAGGCTCGCGGTCTTGCCATCGGCAAAGCCCACCTGCCCGCTCGATCCGCTGCGCGAAAGCAGCACGCCGATGCGCCAGTTCTGGTAATTGATCGATATGTTGCTGGTGATCAGCTCGGTCTGCCACCGGTCGCCATCCACATCGACCCGCGCGATTGGCCCGTGCCAAGCGCGTCCGCCCGAATAGCGCAAAAGCGCCGCCCGCAGCGCGTTCTGCGAAGCCGTCTGCAACTGCGTGTCGAGCGAGGTGCGCACCCACAGCCCGCCTGCATAGACGCTGTGCGGTCCGTCCTCGGCCTTCTCGCCAAACTTCTCGATCAGCTGGCGGCGCACTTCCTCGAGGAAATACCCCGCATCCGCCGTGTAGTTCTCCGCCCGGCGCGGCTTGAGTCCCAGTGGCATAGCCTTTGCGGCAGCGGCGGCCTGCGGCGTTGCCCAGCCGTTCTTGACCATCTGGTCGAGTACCCAGTTGCGCCGGGCAATCGCCATACCCTCGTACTTGGCGCGGCCATAGCGTTCGGGCGCCTTGGGCAGGATCGCGAGGAACGCTGCCTCATGCAGCTGCAGATCGCCCACGTCCTTGTCGAAATAGGCACGCGATGCCGCCTGCACGCCAAAGCTCTGCCGTCCCAGCGGAATTTCGTTGAGGTACAGCTCAAGGATTTGCTGCTTGTCCAGCACGCCCTCGATCCTGCGCGCCAGCACCATTTCCTTGAGCTTGCGCGTGATCGAATACTCGTCACCCAGCAGGATATTCTTCGCCACCTGCTGCGTGATGGTCGAACCACCCTTGGCCCGCTCGTCCGAGCCAGCCTTCCTCGCATAATCGACCACGGCCCCCGCAAAACCGAGATAATCGATCCCGCCATGCGTCCAGAACGTCTTGTCTTCGGCCGAAAGAAACGCGTTGATCAGCGGTTCGGGAAAATCGACAAAGCGCAACTGCACGCGGCGCTCGCGGGCATAGCTCGATACGATCTCGCCATCGTTGCCGCGCACCATCGTCGGCAGAGGCGGCTGATAGGTCAGCAGCATGTCCGCCGAAGGCATCGTGCGGATAACGGTTACCCACAGCACGAACCAGCCGACGAGCAACGCCCCGACAATGTAGTTCAAAACCCGGAACCGGCGGCTCTCGCCCCACTTCGCGCGATACCATGAGGACGCGGTCCGCCACCGAGCACGACCTTCGTCGCGGATGAGCTTGAACCGGGATTGCTGGGACGTCTCTTCAGCCATGTTGCAGCGCCTCTAGCACGCCCGCGCCGTGGCAAGCCAGAGCGAACCTTCTCCACTCACCGAAGCGCCGCATTCTCCGCCGCCGCAGGGACCTGTGCCTCGGCCAGGAATATCTCGATCGCCCGCGCCACAGACGCTGCAAACACCCGCCGCCACGCCGGATCACGCATAGCCCGCGCATCCTCGGCATTGCTGATATAGCCCGCCTCGATCAGTGCCGAAGGCAGGTCGAGCGATTTGAGCACCACGAACGCCGCCTCCCTGCGCGGTGTCTCGTGAAAACGCAGCGCCTGTTGGCCCTCGCGCACCACCAGTTCGCCGAACCGCACCGACCGCTCGCGCATCTCGCGCCGCGCCAGATCGACCAGGATCGATGAAACCGCTGCCCCCTGCCCGTCGAGCTTCACTCCGTTGACGGTATCCGCCTTGTTCTCCCGCGCCGCCAGCGCGCCTGCCACCGCGTCCGACGCCTTGTCCGACAGTGTATAAACCGTAGCCCCTTGTGCCGTCTCGCTCTGCGCCGCATCGGCATGAACGGAAACGAACAGGTCCGCGCCCAGCCGGTGCGCGATATCAGCGCGTTCTTCCAGCACCAGGAACCGGTCCGTATCGCGCGTCATCGCCACGCGAACCCGCCCCTCGGCCAGCAAGGCATCGCGCAAACTCTGCGCCAGCAGGAGCGTCAGGTCCTTCTCCCGCTCCCCCGCGGCGCCGCTTGCCCCGGGATCGTGCCCGCCATGCCCCGCATCGATCACCACCAGCGGACGCCCCGCATCGGGCGGCCCTTCGACCTTGGGCAAGCCGATGCGCCCGTCACTCTCGGGCATCGTCAGCCGGATTACATAGCGTGGTTCGATCGACGCGACGCCAGTCGAGAACGCCGCCCACATCGCCGCAGCAGCCAGCACTGGCGCTGCAAACACCGCTATGATTACGCCCCGGCTCTCCATCTGCCACGACCTATGCCCCGCCCCACCCCCGGCGGTCCAGACCGAAAACGCAGGTATGGTTAACGCGCCTTTCCCGACATTGTTTTAATTGCCGCTTTGCAATTGCAGTGCTAGCAACCATCTACCGGGGCGAGCCAGCACCGGCACATCCACGTCGAAACCGCCGGAAAGCGCACATTTGCGCCGCGGTGGGCGAGGGACAGGCCGCTGGCGAAGATCCCGCCTACGTGGAGAGAAACAGGCTCGAACGCCCCCTCTCCATGCCACAAGGTTGATGCCGTGATGATGAGCCGCGTTTCGTTCCTGCCTGTCTGCCCCACCGGGGCGGTCGCGGCTTGGACGGTTGGCGGCACGCGCATTTCGCCGCGAGTTGTCCTCACAGCAGACGCAAACCAACCGCCGCCGGGCGGCGAGCGACAGGGCAAGGCAGCCGATATGCTGCGCGCCGCAACGCTCCGATCCGGCAAACCCGCATTCGCGAATGGCCACCGCAACGGAGCAATCCGTGCGCAGGGCCTTCGTGCATCCCAAACGATCCGCGCCAGAAACGCATGGTTGACCCAAGTGGAAACCCAGCGGCGGCGCGGCTGGAGAATTTGTAATGACCACGCGCATGCTAATCGATGCGCGCCACCAGGAAGAAACCCGGGTGGCGGTGCTGAAGGGCAATCGGATTGAAGAATTCGACTTTGAATCTGCCGATCATAAGCAGATCAAGGGCAATATCTACCTCGCCAAGGTAACACGTGTAGAACCCTCGCTTCAGGCGGCGTTCGTCGATTTCGGCGGCAACCGTCACGGGTTCCTCGCCTTCAGCGAAATCCATCCCGATTACTACCAGATCCCCAAGGAGGACCGCGAGGCCCTGCTGGCGGAAGAAGCCGCTCACGCCGAGGAAGAGGCCGCTCTGCGCGCCGCCGAGGATGGTGACGACGAAGACTACGGCGATAACGAAGGCTACGACTCCGATGAGGGCGTGACCGAAGTCGACACGTCCGAAAAGGATCAGGTCGCCACCATCGAAGGCGGCGTCGTCGAAAACGGCTTCGATCACGAAGGCGAAGAAGGCGACGAGTCCACCGAAACCTCGGAAGAGGAAGGCGAAGAGGGCGACAACAACCGCCGTCGCGGCCGCAATCAGGGCCGTCGCCGTCAGGGTGGCCGTTCGCAGGGCAAGGAAGCCGACGAACTGCGCGCCAAGCGCATGGCGCTGCGCCGCCGCTACAAGATCCAGGACGTGATCCAGCGCCGCCAGGTGCTGCTCGTCCAGGTCGTGAAGGAAGAGCGTGGTAACAAGGGCGCCGCCCTCACCACCTACCTCAGCCTCGCCGGCCGCTACTGCGTGCTCATGCCGAACAGCAGCCATGGCGGCGGCATCAGCCGCAAGATCAGCTCCTCGGCTGACCGCAAGCGGTTGAAGACGATCATCACCGAGATGGAACTGCCGCGCTCGATGTCCTGCATCGTCCGCACGGCGGGTCTCCAGCGCACCAAGCCGGAAATCAAGCGCGACTTCGATTACCTCGCCCGCCTGTGGGACGAGATCCGCGAACGCACGATGAAGTCTGTCGCGCCCGCGCTGATCCACTCGGACTCCGATCTGATCAAGCGCGCGATCCGCGACATCTACAATCGCGAGATCGAGGAAGTCGTCGTCGAGGGCGAGCACGGCTACCGCGCCGCAAAGGACTTCATGAAGCTCCTGATGCCGAGCCACGCCAAGCGCGTGAAGGCCTATGTCGATCCGGTGCCGCTGTTCCAGCGCTATGGCGCCGAAGACCAGCTCACCGCGATGTACGATCCGGTCGTCCAGCTGAAGAGCGGCGGCTACCTCGTCATCAACCCGACCGAGGCGCTGGTCTCGATCGACATCAACTCGGGCCGTTCCACCAAGGAACACGGCATCGAGCAGACGGCGGTCGCCACCAACCTTGAAGCCGCCCGCGAAATCGCCCGCCAGCTCCGCCTGCGCGACATGGCGGGCCTCGTGGTCATCGACTTCATCGACATGGAATACGGATCGAACGTCCGTAAGGTCGAAAAGGCGATGAAGGACGCGCTCAAGAACGACCGCGCCCGCATCCAGGTCGGTCGCATCTCGGGCTTCGGCCTGATGGAAATGAGCCGCCAGCGTCTGCGCACCGGCGTGCTCGAAGCCACCACGCGCGGCTGTCCGCACTGCGATGGCACCGGCCTCGTCCGCACCGCCTCGTCGGCTGGCCTGTCCGCGCTGCGCCTGATCGAAGACGAAGCCGCCAAGGGCAAGGGCAACGTCGTCACGCTCTATGCGTCGCAGGAAGCCGCGATCTACGTCCTGAACGCCAAGCGCGGCGATCTGGCCGAGATCGAGGAGCGCTACGGCGTCACTGTCGAAGTGATCCCCGAAGGCGAGAACGAAGGCGCGAAGATGCGCGTCGCCTCGCGCGGGCCCAAGCCTGAATTCGTCCCCCGCTTCGAACCGATCATCGAGCCTGAAGAGGACGATATCGTCGAGGAGGACTTCGACGAAGAAGAAGAAGTCGAGGAACAGCCCCGTCGCGGCCGCAATCGCGATGCCGATGAAGGTGGCGAACGTTCCGGACAGCGTGAATCCGAAGAGCGCGGCAGCGATGGCCGTCGCAAGCGCCGCAAGCGCCGTCGGGGCCGCAACCGCGATCGCAACGAGGACGGCAGCGAGATCAGCGAAGGCGAAGGCAATGAAGCCGAAGCCGCCGACGGTGAAGCTGACGGCGAAGGCAACGAGGCTGAAGGCAGTGCAGCCGAAGGTAACGGGGCTGCCCGCACCGACGAGAACGACGACGGTACGGACCGTGGTCCGCGCAAGCGTCGCCGTCGTGGTCGTCGCAGGCGCGGTGGCCGTGAGAACGGCGAAGCGGGCTCGGATCAGGCCGAAGGCGGCTTCGAGGACAGCGATGGCGATGATGCTGCGGCAGAACCCGTGGCCGCCGAAGCGCCCGCTCCGGTGGAAGCTGAAGCCGCTCCCGCGCCTGAGGAAGCTCCGGTCGCAGAAAAGCCCAAGCGCACCCGTCGCAAGAAGGCCGAACCTGCCGCCGAAGTACCCGCAACCGAGGAAGCCTCTCCCGCCGCAGAAGCTCCCGCTGTCGAAGCAGTAGCCGAAGAGGCTCCTGCCCCAGTCGCGGAAAAGCCCAAGCGCACCCGCAAGAAGAAGGTCGAAGCGGCTCCCGAAGCAGAAGCAGAGGCACCCGCTGCCGAGGCACCTGCTCCTGAAGCAGAAGCAGCAACCGAAGCTCCGGCCGAAAAGCCCAAGCGCACCCGCCGCAAGAAGGCCGACGCCGTCGCCTCCGACGCCGCCCCTGCCGAAGCGGTCACCGCCGAAGCACCGGTCGCCGAAGAAGCATCCGCAAGTGCCGAGGAAGGCGAAGCATCCTCGCCACGCCGCGGCTGGTGGCAGCGCACCTTCGGCGCCTGAGGCACCGCAAGGCTACAAACAGAAAGGCCCCGCCAGCAACGGCGGGGCCTTTTCTTCTATAGAGCTGTCGGCTCAACAAATTGTGCTCCCCTCCCGCCTGCGGGAGGTTGCCGACTACTTACTCCCTTCCCGCAGGCGGGAGGGGTTGGGGGTGGGCATTCAGGCGCGGCGCTTGAAATCGAACTACTCCCCAGCCCGGTTCCAGACCAGCTTGCCCCCCACGAACGTCATGTCCACTTTCGTCGTCAGCAACTGTTCCGCAGGAACACTCAGCGGATCACTGTCCAGCACGATCATGTCGGCAAACTTGCCCGGCTCGATGCTGCCCTTCTTGCCCTCATCCCACGCCAGCGCCGCAGCCTTGGCGGTATAGAGCCGGATCGCCTCCTCGCGCGTGATCGCTTCCTTCATCGCAAACTGGTGCCCGGTCAGCCCCTTGCGCGTCACGGCAGCATAGAGCCCTACCATCGGGCCAATCGGCAGGTTGTCGCTGCTCATCACAACGTTCACGCCATAGGAGATCGGCGTTGCCACCGGATTGATCCGGTCCAGCCGCTCCCCGTCGAGCACCTGAAGATAGCGGCCTTCAAGATTGTAGGTGAAATTGGGTTGCGCCGTGGTCCACACGCCATCCGCCGCCATGGTCTTCATCGTCTGCTCGGCCGGCAGCATGGTGAAGTGCGAAAGGAACCAACGGTGATCGCTCTTCGGCCGCGTCGCCAGCACGTCGTGATAGGCCGAGGCGACGGTGTTGATCGCCTCGTCCCCGATGGCATGGATGCCCAGCTGCCAGCCGAGCGAGGCCGACGTCGCCACCATCTCGTGCAGCGCGCTTTCGCTCATGAACGTCGTACCGCGAAAACCCGGCTGGCCCTTGTAGTCCTGCGACGTGCGCGCGGTCGGGCCGGTGAAACCACCATCGTAGGCGCTCTCGCCAATCGGGCCGAGCTTCAACCGGTCATCGCCATACCCCGTGTGATAGGGAAACTTCTTCAGCCGCTCGGCACCGGGATACATGATGTAGAGCGTCGCGCGCGGCAGGTTTTCGCCCTCATCGGCATAGATCGCCCGCAATTGCTTGAAGGTATGCGCGCGCACGCCATTGCCACCGCCGCCGGGAACGCCACCCTGCTCGACCGGCTCGTCGTCGATGGTCGTCCACGCCTCCATGAAGCTGGTGATACCCAGCGCCAGCAGGTCCTTGAGCGACTTCACATAGCTCGGCCGCATCTGCGCCGGAGTGCTCGGCGGAACAAGCTTGAGGATCAGGTCCGTGCGCTCGCGCACGATACCGCTGGGCTCCCCATCCGGTCCGCGCTCGATCAGGCCACCGTCCGGGTCGGGCGTATTGCGGTCGATCCCCGCAAGCTTCAGCGCCAGCGAATTGGCCACCGCGCTGTGTGCGCCCGCGCGGACAAGCACGACCGGATTGTCGGGCGCCATGGCATCAAGATCGGCCCTTGTAGGATTGCGCTTCTCGGCCAGCAAGGCCTCGTCCCAGCCCGAACCGATAACCCACTCACCAGCCCCCAGAGCCTTGGCCTTGGCCGCCACCATCGCGCCGATCTCGACAATCGAGCGCGCCTTGGCAGGCTCCACCGAACGCGGCGAAACGCTGATAAGGTGAAGGTGCGCATCGATAAACCCGGGCATCAGCGTGCGCCCCTTGAGGTCGATCGTGCGCGGCGCGGTCCATGTTCTGGCAAGCTCGGGCCCGCCCACCGCCGCGATCTTCCCGTCCTTCACCACCACTGCCGAGCGGACCGAAAAGTCCTTGTCGACCGTCAGCACCTTGCCGTTCACCAACAGCAGGTCGGCCTGCTCGGCAAAGGCAGGAAGCGGCAATGCGGCAAGAGCGAGGGCAAGCAGGCGGGCTGTTTTCATCGCTGTCAGGTCCTTTGTCGGCGGAAGAGGAACCAAGCGGCAGCGGCAATCCCCACCGTCACCGCGCTGGCGAGAAACTGCGGGCGCAACTCGGGCACCAGCGCCATCGCCACCAGCACCACCCCGATCGCGCCAATCGTCGCGTAGGACAGCCACGGGAAAAGCCACATCCTCAGGTGCAGAGTCTCGGGCGCCGTCGCCTCGGTAATCTTGCGCATCCGCACCTGCGCGAGGCAGACCATCAGGTAGATCACCAGCATCAGCGCGCCCGAAGCACTTACCAGAAAGCTGAACACCCCCTCGGGCGAAAGCACCGAGGCCGCCATCGCGCCATAGCCGAACAGGCTGGCAATGATCGTCGCCCGCGCCGGCACCTTGCGCCTGTTCAGCCGGATCAGCGCCTGCGGAGCATCGCCATGCCGCGCAAGGCCAAACAGCGCGCGTGATGTGACGTAGAGCCCCGAATTGAGGCACGACAGCACCGCCACCAGCACCACCGCGTTCATGATCGTCGCAGCCCCGGGAATGCCCATCAGCGCCAGCGAGCTGGCAAACGGACTCTGCCCTGGCACCACCGTATTCCAAGGCTGCACCGCCACGATCAGCGTCAACGAAACCACGTAAAACAGCAGGATGCGCAGCGCGACCGAGCCGGTCATCCGCGCGATCACCTTGGCCGGCGCGTGCGATTCCGCCGCCGCCACCGTCGCGATCTCCGCTCCGCACAGCGCGAAGATCACGCTGGTCACCCCACCGATCACCGCGCCCCAGCCCTTTGGCGCAAAGCCGCCGTGCGCGGTCAGGTTGGCAAAAGTATTCCCCGCAGGCGAGGTCACGCCAAACGCCCAAAGTCCCGCAATCACGATGAACCCAAGGATCGCCGCCACTTTCGCGGTCGAAAGCCAGAACTCGAACTCGCCATAAGACCGCGCCGAGAACAGATTCACCACCGTCATCAGCGCCAGCAGCACGCAGCCGATCTGCCACACCTCGAAAGGCAGCCACAGCGCCAGGATCACCGCTCCGGCAATGGCTTCAATGGCAACCACGATCACCCAGAAGTACCAGTAGAGCCACCCCGCGACGAACCCCGCCAGCGGCCCCAGTCCGATCCGCACATGCTCGGTGAACGATCCTGCCCCCGGATGGAGCATCGCCATCTCGCTCAACATCCGCATGATCATGAGGATGACAAGTCCCGCGAGCCCGTAGCTCACCACCACTGCCGGTCCGATCTGCGCGATCGAGGTCGACGAGCCGACGAACAGCCCCGCCCCGATGATTCCGCCAATCGCGATCATCGCCACGTGCCGCGCGTGCAGCGCCGCCTCGAGCCTGTTCTCCCCTGCTTCCACTTGTCCCCCGGCCATCAGTCATCCTTCGTGAACTTTCACAAGCGCGGGACAATACGTCATTCGCGCGAGCCTGCCAGCGGGAGCGATTGACCATCGCTGTCAGCCTCGCCAAAGTAGCGCAAACACGAAGAATGGAGCGCGGGATGGGAAAGAGAATCATGATGACGGCTGCAGCCGCGCTGGCACTTTGGAGCGGCGCCGCTCAGGCCGCTGGTGTGATGGATTGCCCGCTCGGCCGCCAGCTCCTCTCGACCCAGTCCCCGCTGGCCGACGTGCTCGTCGTTCCCGCCGCCCGCGCCGTCGTCGAAGCCGCTTCTCCCGGTCTTGCGGACAAAATGATGAAGCCCTTTGGCGGCAATGCCCTGCCCCCCGGTTTTGACCGCATCGTCACCCCGCGCTCGGTCATGACCATGCTCGGCAAGGGCGATCCGGCATTCGTGGCAAAGCTCGACAAAGGTCTCGCCAAGGTCAGGCTCAAGCCTGCCGACGTCGCCGCCCGCTGCCGCATTTACGACAACGACCGCCCCGCCCTCCCCGCCAACCTGCCGCGCGAATCCGTCCTCGTCTTCGGCAAGATCACCGGCTTCCGCGACAGCCCCTCGGTCAACGCCGCCGAAACCGCCCTGCGCCAGATCGCCGCGCGCCACGGCTGGGGCATCGTCTTCACCGACAAGGGCGGCGTGTTCAACGCGGCCGACCTCTCGCGCTTCAAGGCCGTGGTCTGGAACAACGTCAGCGGCGATGCCCTGACCATCCCGCAGCGGGCTGCCTTCCGCAGATGGATCGAGCGCGGCGGGGGCTTTGCCGGCATCCATGGGTCTGGCGGCGATCCGCAGTTTTTCTGGGACTGGTACGCCGATAGCCTGATCGGCGCCCGCTTCATCGGCCACCCGATGACCCCGCAATTCCAGGAAGCCCGCGTTGTCGTCGAGGACAAGGCCCACCCCGCCGCGCAGGGCCTCCCCGCAGACTGGCGCATGACCGAAGAATGGTACTCCTTCGACCGCAGCCCACGCGGCCCCGGCGTCCGAGTGCTCGCCACGCTCGATGAAAGCACCTACAAGCCCGGCGAAGGCTTCGGTCGCAAGCTTGCCATGGGCGATCATCCCATCGCCTGGACCCGCTGCCTCGAAAAGGGCCGCAGCTTCTACACCGCCATCGGCCACCGGCCCGAGAACTACAGCCAGCCCGAAAGCGTGAAACTGCTCGATCAGGGCATCCTCTGGGCCATGGGCCTCGCCCGGGAAGGCTGCCCCGCACGCAAGTGAAACGGCCCCTTACAACGATTGCATCGCCTTACTGAAATCGGCAATCTTCGTTCAGAAAATGGGGGAAGACGATGGGACTGAAGGCGGTATGGGACGCGCATGTAGTGCCGCGCGTGATAAAGTGCGCTTGCGGATCGCCGGGGATCATGGAACTGCGCGCCGGTGTCGTGCCCCGCGCGCAGGGCCGCGTGTTCGAGATCGGCTGCGGCGGCGGCCTCAACCAACAGTTCTACGATAGCGCCCGCGTCACCGGGTTTGCCGGGATCGACCCTTCAGGCAAATTGCTCGATTACGCCCGCGAGGCCGCTGCAAAAAAGGGCTGGCAGGCCGACATCCGCGAAGGCGTGGGCGAAGACATCCCGTTCGAGGACGAGAGCTTCGACACCGCCGTCTGCACTTACACGCTCTGTTCCGTCGACGATCCGCAACAGGTCCTTTCCGAACTGCGCCGCATCCTCAAGCCCGGCGGCACGCTCCTCTTCCTTGAGCATGGCCTCAGCCCTGACGCGAATGTCGCAAAGTGGCAGCGGCGGATAGAGCCGGTCTGGAAACCCCTGATGGGCGGCTGCCACCTTTCACGCACCGTAACCGCACCCGTCCTGCAAGCCGGATTCCAACTGGAACATCCCGGTCACCAATACATGGACGGCATGCCAAAATGGGCCGCGTGGATGGAATGGGGCGCTGCGGTAAAAACCCGCTGACGCCCCTCCGTCAATCGCTGGCGCGATTGCCACCTCCCCATTTGTGCTCCGCAAAAACAGGGAGGATCAAGCAGAACAGCCACGAAAACGGCACAACACAGTCCCCTGCCCCGTGCTCCTCCCCATTTTCACGCAGTGCAAATGGGGAGGTGGCAGCGCGAAGCGCTGACGGAGGGGCCATTTTCAAGAACAACGACAAAGCCGCAAAACCGCCTCGGCAATCCCGTCAACATCCTGCAGCACCTCGGCCGCCGGAACCCGCACCACCCGCACGCCCTGCCCCGCCAGCCAGGCATCCCGCTCCAGATCACGCAACGGCCGCGTGCCCATGTCATGCGAGTTTCCGTCAACCTCAATGCACAAGCGGGCAGAAGCACAATAGAGGTCGAGCACATAACACCCAAGCGGATGCTGCCGACGAAACTTCGCCTCATCAGACTGACGCAGCCTCTGCCACAGCATCACTTCCGGCAGAGACATGCCCGAGCGCAACTTGCGCGCCAGAGCAACATTCCGCTCCTGCTTCTGCCTAGGCAAAGAGCCCCTCCGTCAATCGCTGGCGCGATTGCCACCTCCCCGTTTGTGCTCCGCAAAAACAGGGAGGATCAAGCAGAGCAGCCACGAAAACGGCACAACATGCTCCTCCCCATTTTCACAAAGTGCAAATGGGGAGGTGGCAGCGCGAAGCGCTGACGGAGGGGCCATTCAATCCACCGGATTATGCTTGGCCAGAAACGCCTCGATGGCCGACAGCAGCGCCAGCCGGTCCGGCTCGCGGGTGAAGTAGTGATCCGCCTTGGGCAGCGATACGAACTCGACGTTCTTGCCCGCCGCCTTCATCTTGTTGAACATGCTCTGCGATTGCGCGTGATCCACGGTCAGGTCCTTCTTGCCATGGATCAACAGCATCGGCACCTTGATCGTATCGATATGGTTCATCGGTGATACGGCGGGGAAATCCGGGGTCATCTTCTGCCATTGCTCGCGGTAACGCTTGCCGAAGAGCAGGTCTCCGAAGTCGTTCACTTCACGGCGCAAGTTGGCAACGCCTGCGATCGAGATCGAACACCTCCACATGTCGGGGTCGCGTGCCGCGCCCCACATCGCCACGTAGCCGCCATAGCTCGCCCCCACCACGCAGGCGCGGCTTGCATCGGCGAGCCCCTGCTTCGTGGCCCAGGCCAGCGCATCATTAACGTCGTCCTGCATGGCAAGGCCAAGCTGACCCTCGCCCTTCTTGAGGAACGCTTCGCCATAGCCGGTCGACCCCCGGAAATTCGGCTGGATCACAAGATATCCGCGGCTGGCGATGAACTGGGCCCAGTAGTCCCAGTCCATGGTGTCATGTGCCCAGGGTCCGCCATGCGGCAGGATTACCACGGGCAGGTTCTTCGCCTCGCGTCCCGGCGGAGTGGTCATGATCGCTTCGATCTCAAGCCCGTCACGCGCCTTGTAGCGGACTTTTTCCATCTTGCCCGCGCGGGTGCCATTCGTCGCGCTGTTGAGATTGGCAAAAAGGTGAAGATTCCCGTCCGCAGTATCGAAGTAATAGAGCCGCCCCGCCTCGTCGGGCTTGTCCACGCGCACCAGCATGCGCTGACGATTGGCAGAAAGGGACACGATCCGAGCGCGCCTACCCTTCAGGCTTTTTTCGAAAGCCTTCTGCAACTCGTCGAGCGCAGGGTCGAGCCAGTGAAGCGGTTCTGGCGCATTGCCGCCGAGATAGACTCCCAGAACCTCGTTGCCCGAATCGTCGTAGCGCACGCCCTCGATGTCCACGCCCGGCTCGGCCTGGTAGAGCGTCTGCAGGACTGCGCCGCTGTCGCCGTCGATCTCGACGAGCGCGTCACGGCCATCCGTGCCCGGGCGCAGGACAAGCATCTTGTTCTCATTGGCACGGATCAGCACCGGCACTTCGAGATCGTCAAATGCGCGGCGATCCCTGCGATCGAACGCGGTTCCCTTTTTCCCGCGATAAAGCAGGGTCCGCGTGCCCTTTGCCCGGTCATTGGAAATGGCGGCGCGCACGACGCCTGACGTATCGGCGATCCAGTCCAGCACTTCGGCCCGCGGGCTCGCTTCGGTCGTGTGGCGGCCGTTGGTAACATCGACCGAATAGACCGCCGGCCAGAAGTCATCGCCCATGTAGATCGAGTTCTGCCCGCCCAACAGTATCCTGGTCGAACCGTCGGTGGGCACCCACAGGACGTCCGAGGCATTCTGCCCACCGAGTTCCCACATCAGCTTTGTGTACTTGTCGGTCTGGCGGTTGAGCGAGACGACGCGCGAGATATATGCCCTGTCCCCGCCATCGAATGGCCGGATCGCCCGGATCCGGATCAGCAGGTTGTCGTTGCCGACCCACTGCATCGAACTGACCTCGACATCGTCGGGCAGTCCGGCCTGATTGAGAGAACTGGAATCGAACGGCGAAATCACCACGATCCGCTGGCTGCCGTTCACGGCAAACTGCCCCGCAATCCATAGTCCGTCGGGCGAAAGGCGTGCACCCTCGACAAATGGCAATTGCGCATAGGCCGATGCCGACAGAGGTGCTTGAACGGTGACGGCAGCAGGTGTGGTCGCCCCGGTCTTCCCGTCTGCCTGACTGGATGGGACAGATTGCGCGCTCAGATTTCCGGCAGACAGGAGCAGCACTGCCATCGCCTTCGAAAGTATTCGCACAAGTCCCCCACGAATTGCGTCGCTTCAGGCTAGAGAGATTGCCGACGGGATCAAGTGCACGAACCACCTTATTCGTCGCTGTCCTACACGAAGGTAAAATGGCATGGTGCGGCCATGCTGATGCAAGCCACCCACCACCACGCCATGTCCTCCCCGTTTTCGCAAAGCGCAGATGGGGTGGTGGCAGCCGCAAAGAGGCTGACGGAGGGGCGCTCACTTTTCTCATATGTGAACAAAACAGGTACAAAATCCCGAATTCCGCCCCCAAAAAGTCCCGCCAGGGTTTCTCTGTGAACCGCCCCGGCTTTCCCGGAGGCTCCTATCTGTGAGAAGGAGCCACGATGAGCGCTACAAGGAACAAGTTCTCGCCTGAGTTTCGCGACCGTGCGGTGCGGATGGTGGAGGAGCACCGGGGAGATTACCCGTCGGAGTGGGCGGCGATGACGTCGATCGCCGGGAAGGTTGGCTGCACGACCGAGACACTGCGCCGCTGGTGCCGTGAGGAGGCGAGCCGACGAGCAGGGCCAGCGGCGCAGGCTGTCAGTGATCGTGATCGGGTCAAGGCCCTGGAGCGCGAGGTCAAGGAACTGCGCCGGGCCAACGAGATCCTTCGCAAAGCCTCGGCATATTTTGCGCAGGCGGAGCTCGACCGCCACGGCAAATGGTGATGTCGTTCATCGACGCTCACCGGAAGGAATTGGGTATCGAGCCGATCTGCCGGGAACTGGCAATCGCCCCTTCCTCCTACCACGAATATGCCGCCCGCCTTGCCGATCCCGGCAGGCGCCCCGCCCGTGTCCGGCGCGATGACGAGATGCGCGAGGCGATCAAGCGCGTCCACGAGAACAGCTTTGGCCTCTATGGTGCCCGCAAGGTCTGGCACCAGATGCGCCGCGAGGGGATCAAGGTGGCCAAGTGCACCGTCGAGCGGCTGATGCGCACCATGGGCCTGGCAGGCGTGCGCCGGGGCAAGACGACGGTGACGACCATCAGCAACCCCAAGGCACCGTGCCCGCTGGACAAGGTCAACCGCGAGTTCCGCGTCAGCCGGCCCAATGCGCTGTGGGTGGTCGACTTCACCTACGTCCATACCTGGGCCGGGTTCGTCTATGTCGCGTTCGTGATCGATGCCTTCGCCCGCCGGATTGTGGGCTGGAAGGTCAGCACCAGCGCCACGGCGGGCTTCGTACTGGATGCCCTGGAGCAGGCGATCCATGCCCGCAGGCCAAGTCCAGATGATGGCTTGATCCACCACAGCGACAGGGGCGTTCAATACCTGGCGATGAACTACACGCAGCGTCTGGCCGAAGCCAACCTCGTGCCGTCTGTGGGCAGCGTCGGCGACAGCTATGACAACGCCTTGGCCGAGACCATCAACGGTCTCTATAAGGCCGAGGTCATCTGGCGGCAGCGCTCATGGCCGAGCGCATCGGCCGTGGAAATGGCAACGCTGCGCTGGGTGGACTGGTTCAACAATCACCGCCTGTTCGGACCCATCGGGCACATCCCACCCGCCGAAGCCGAAGCCAACTACTATGCGGCCAACGAGACCCTCGATATGGTCGCATGACTCAATTGAAAATGCCTCCGGGAAAGCCGGGGCGGTTCACTGGACTGTGTAAACCCCGTAAACCCCTTTCACATACGCGAACGGCTGACAAAGAGGCGCACCTCAACCTTTGGGCAGGAACCACCCTCTTGCCCCCGGCGCTGCAATCGCTAAGGACGACTCATCAAGCCGCAAAGCACGTGCGAAGGACAGGACAGAACGATGGCGACCTTCTCGCTTCCGAAGAACTCCAGGATCACCGGCAAGGCCCGCCACCACGCGGCAGCCACCAACGGCAAGGTCCGCAAGTTCAAGGTCTATCGTTACGATCCGGATTCGGGTGAAAACCCGCGCTACGACACGTTCGACATCGACCTCGAACAGTGCGGCCCGATGGTGCTCGATGCGCTGATCAAGATGAAGGGTGAGCAGGACCCCACCCTCACCTTCCGCCGCTCCTGCCGCGAAGGCATCTGCGGTTCGTGCGCGATGAACATGAACGGCCGCAACGGCCTCGCCTGCACCACCGCGATCGAGGATCTCGACGGCGAAATCCGCATCACGCCGCTGCCGCACATGGAAGTGATCAAGGACCTTGTCCCCGATTTCACCCACTTCTACGCGCAGTACGCCTCGATCCGTCCCTGGCTGCAAACCGTCAGCCCCACGCCTTCGGGCAAGGAGCGCCTGCAGAGCCCTGAACAGCGCGAAAAGCTCGACGGTCTGTACGAGTGCATCCTGTGCGCCTGCTGCAGCACCTCGTGCCCGAGCTACTGGTGGAACTCCGACAAGTTCCTTGGCCCGGCCATCCTGCTCCAGGCCTACCGCTGGCTGGCCGACAGCCGCGACGAAATGACCGGCGAACGGCTTGACGAGCTGGAAGATCCCTTCCGCCTCTATCGCTGCCACACCATCATGAACTGCGCGAACGTCTGCCCCAAGGGTCTCTCGCCCGCCCGCGCCATCGCCGAAATCAAGAAGATGCAGGCCGAGCGCCTCGTCTAAGCCGGTGAGTGCGCAAGCTTTCCGTTACGAACCGGCCGAGGATCACCCCGGCTGGTTCACCTGGAACCTGACCGACGAGACCCGGTTCAACGCCCAGACGATGGGCCGGATGCTCACCCGGATCGAGGAGCGCGCCGATGGCGTGCGCGTATCCCGGCTGCGCATGTTCCCGGAACGCCGCCACTCGAACTTGCTCGAAGCGGTCCACGGCGGCGTCACGCTGGCCCTGATCGACATCGCCCTGTTCGCAGGGATGCGCACCCTGCTCCAGGGTGACGCGGCGGGCTCGGTCACGCTCGACCTGTCCACCCAGTTCATCGGCGCGGGCCGCGTGGGCGAACCGCTCGACGCCGTGGTCGAAGTGCTGCGCGAAACCGGCCGCCTCGTTTTCCTGCGCGGTCTCGTCGAGCAAGGCAGCGACACCATCGCCGCATTCAACGGCACGATCCGCAAGCCCACCCTGAAGAATTTGTCGGGGCGATGACCTCGGTCCTCCAGCGCTACCACGAGCTTGTTTCAGCAGGCGAGTTGCTGCCCGATCCCGAACAGGCCGCAGCGGCTGCCCGGCTCGATGCGCTGCAGCAGGAACTGGAAACCCCGCCACCTGCGCCGGGTCTGTTCGGCAAGCTGTTCGGCGCCAAGCCCCCTGCCCCCCCGCGCGGCGTCTACATGTGGGGCGGCGTCGGGCGCGGCAAGTCGATGCTGATGGACCTGTTCCACGACAACCTGTCCGTCCCGGCCAAACGCCGCGCGCACTTCCACGAATTCATGCTCGACGTTCACGCCCGCCTGCGCGAGGAGCGCAAGAAGGAAAGCGGCGACCCGATCCCGCCTGTCGCCGCCGCCATCGCCGCCGAGACGCGGGTGTTGTGCTTCGACGAGATGGTCGTCAACAACAGCGCCGACGCGATGATCATGAGCCGCCTGTTCACCGCCCTGATGGTCGATGGCGGCGTCACCGTGGTCACAACATCAAACCGAGCGCCGCAAGACCTCTACAAGAACGGCCTCAACCGCGAACACTTCCTGCCGTTCATTGCCCTGATCGAAGGGCGGCTCGACGTCCTCACACTCAACGGCCCGACCGACTACCGGCTGGAGCGCATGAAGGGCGTGGGCACCTGGCACGTGCCGGTCGGACCTGAATCGACCGCGAAAGTCCGCGAGGCCTTCTTCCGTCTCACCGACTATCCGCCCGAAGACAGCGAGCACGTGCCTGCCTGCGAGCTCGACGTCGGCGGCGGGCGCCTGCTCCACGTGCCCAAGAGCCTCAAGGGCGTGGGCGTGTTCAGCTTCAAGCGCCTATGCAGCGAAGCACGCGGCGCGGCGGATTACCTTGCGATCGCGCGCCATTACCACACCGTGATCATCGTCGCGATCCCGCGCCTCGGCGCAGACCTGCGCAACGAGACCGCGCGGTTCATCACGTTGATCGACGCGCTCTACGAGCACAAGGTCAAGCTCATCGCCACCGCCGACGCGGAGCCTGCCGAGCTTTATGACTGGAGCGGTAAGGGTGATGAGGAAGGGCGGTTCATGTTTGACCGCACCGTCAGCCGCCTGATGGAAATGCAGAGCCAAGATTATCTGGCACTGGGTCACGGCGAAGACTGAATCGCGCAAACTGGAGCCCAAAGCTCCATAAGGCGACACTCAGGCCGTTAACTACGAATCACTTGGGGCCTTATTGACCGAGGCAAAGGTTTTACGCTGCCGCATTCAAAGCGGCAGCGCAGTAACCTTGCAAAACACTGAATTTTCAAAGAAAACTCAGAAAGTTGCCCTTACTGGAAGATCCAGCGCAGGATTTCGATGATTGCGTTCAAAGCCGACATGTGAGCCTCCATCCACATTAGGAAGCTCATGGTTAACAGCATCGGATATGGTTAACAACTTCTAAACGACTCCGATCTGGCGGCGTCCCGTTTTGAGAAGGCTCTGATTAAACTCGGCAAAGCTCTGTGGGCGACCTAGAAAATACCCCTGCCCAACGTCGCAACCCATTCTGGCAAGTGCACGATAGGTCGCTTCGTCTTCGATTCCTTCGGCCACCACGGTCTGCCCGAGAGCGTGCGCCAATTCGATCGTCGAACGTATGATGTGGCTTTCACGCTCGTGAGTCAGCAGGCGCGAAACGAAGCGACGATCCAGCTTCAATTCGTCGCTCGGCAAGTCGGCGAGATAGGCAAGGCTCGCCTCGCCTGTGCCGAAGTCATCGATCGAAAGCCTGAAGCCCATCGCGCGCAGTTGCGAGAGGTTTTGCACCGCTGCCGGCCGGTTGCGCACGCTAGATGTTTCGGTAACTTCGACCGTCAGCAAGCGTGGATCGATGTTTCGGCGCCGCACGATTTCGACAAGCGTGGAGACCAGCGAAGGCTTGTCGACCATTTGTGCCGAGAGATTGACGCTCATCTGGAAGCGCCGCAGCGGCCCATTCAGCGCGAGCGCAGCGGTTATCGCTTCCTCGAACACCCAATACGTCAGCGCATCAATGCGCCCTGCACGCTCGGCCTGCAGGATGAAGGCGTCAGGCGCAATCGGGCCGCGGGTGGGGTGATTCCAGCGAATGAGCGCCTCTGCACCGCATGGCACGCCTTCGCGCATGTCCCACTGGCTCTGGTATGCGAGCCAGATTTCTCCGTTGCGAAGACCTTCGTCGATTCGCGCATGGAGAGAGAGTTCCCATGAAGCTTCGGCAAGCCGCTCCGCTTCGAAAAGCTCGACAGAACGCCCGCTGTTCATTGCATCGTTCGCGCTGGCAACAGCGGAATTGACGCGGGTCTGGGCATCGAGACCTTCGTTGCGATCCAGCCCGAAGTGGATGTTCGTATCGAAAGTGTAGGTGCCGATCTGCAATGGTGCAGAAAACAGGGCCCGCAAACCTTCGAGGTGGTTCAGCTGCATCTCCAGCGGACGCGCCTCTTCCGTCCAGGCGAAGTGGCCGCCCTCACCGTTGTAGATCGTCTCGATGCCCGATCCGACGGAGAGACGCCGCGCGATCTGACGGGCGCATTCCCCGTGAAGATCCTTGGGCAAGGTCGCCAGAATTTCCTCGTATCTCGCAATGACGGCGACGATCACGTCCCGGCCGACCTCAAAGGGCTTCTCGCTGAGCGCCAGAAGGTTTGGCAGGCCAGAGGCACTGGTGTGCTGAACTCGCCGAACGCGCAGTTGCCAGATGCGCCCACCGCCATAGACGCAGATCGCTGCGAGAGCTGCGCCAACGTCGAGCTTGATACCGACGATCTGGAGCAGCGTCGGAACAAGAATTGCCGACAGAATGGCGCTGCCGTGAAGGAAAAGCTTTTTCCGCTTCATCGCATTGCGCGAACCGGCGCGCATGAGCAGCCACACAAGAATCAGAAGCGGGAGTTGGCCAAACCAGAACGACATGGGCTTGGCCAGGCCCGAAGCGCCCGCGATATCAACCGCCAGCGGATGGACCCGCCCGCTGCCAAAGTAACCAATGGGCGGAGCGTTGTCGGCCTGCGTGACAATTACGGTTCGCCCCGTCAGAAGTCCGGGCACATAGTTGCCGCTGGCCAGCGACGCTTCGCGCACCCGGGGAACCGAATCAGGTGCAACCAGAAAATCGGGTTGGAACGTGTCCTGGATGCCAGAGCCGACACCGGCAAGCGAAGCGGCAAAAGTTGGGTACCGTTTGCCTTTTACCTCGACCACGTATGGCGAGAATACGGCGTAATCGAGAAAGTTCGCATTCCACGCCGATACGACGACCGGTGCTTCGACTGCCAGCGCCGGTGGGGGAAGCTTGAGATCCTTGAACGAATCACCGCGCTCCAGGCTGCCGACGTTCGTGCTGCGCACCACGAGAGACACGCCTGTGCCGAATGCCCGAACCGCGTCGACAAGTTTCCGGTCGCCTGCCGCATCGGCGCCGTACTTCACCGGCGCATCGACGAACACGCGATAGGGCATCTGCCGCCGGACACGTTCGAGCACGCTGGCCAGACGCGAGGCGGAGACAGTCGGATCATCAGAGTGTTCGGTGTTGCCGTCGAGTTCGATGACGACGATGGAACTGTCAGCTGGATGCTGGTTCAGCTTGTACCGAACGTTCCAGTAACCGTGATCGATCGGCGTCAGAAAATCGGTAAGCGCCAGCAACGCCGGGATAAGCAGCGCGAGATACAGCGGTGAGCGCAGTTTCTTCAGCATGGTTCCAGCGGCATTGTTTCAACGCTGGATTAGTCCGGATTGGTGAAGATCATCTTACCGAGCGGACAAACTTAATCCCGTATCAACCAAGCCGATCCAAGGATTTCCGCAACATCAGCAGTTGCCAGATCAGACGACTATGGTCTGCGCGACCGGAAATGTGGTCCTCGGCCAACATGTCGATCCGCGCGCTGTCGAACCAGCCGGTGCGGGCGAGCGCGCCACTTGCTGCAAGGCCGCGCGCTTCTTCGGCAAGTGGCCCGCGCAACCACTGCGCGATGGGCGTCACAAAGCCCATCTTGGGGCGGAACAGCACGTCTGCGGGCAGGTAGCGGCGCATGGTTTCCTTGACCAGCCACTTGCCCGTAGATCCCTTGACCCGCAGCCCCTCGGGCAGGCGCGCGCCGAATTCGACGAGGCGGTGATCGAGCAGCGGTTCGCGCGCTTCTAGGCTCACGGCCATACTGGTGCGGTCCACCTTGGTCAGGATGTCACCGGTCATGTAGAACTTGAGATCGGCATACTGGGCGCGATCGAGGCCTGAGCGCGCGGGCGCCTTGCGCATAAGATCGACCAGTGGCTGTTCGGCGCGATAACCGCCGCGCAAACGCTTGAAATCGGGGCTGTAGAGCGTGTCGCGCAAATCGGCCGAGGTGACGGCGAGGGCGCGAGCATAGCCTTCTTCGCCATTGCCGGCGAGGCTGAGCAGCGTGGTCTTGGCGCGCAAGGGGCGTGGTGCCCAGTCCGCCTTGGGCCAGAGCTGGCCGAGCGCGCCGAACAGCGGCTTGCGCAGAGCAGAAGGCAGAAGTGCGCGGGCCTGTTCCTCGCGGTGCTGGAAAGTCTGGCGGCGGTAACCGGCAAAAGCCTCGTCCGCGCCATCACCGGACAGCGCCACGGTCACATGCTCGCGCGCCAGTTCGCAGACGCGGAAGGTGGGAAGCGCGGAAGCGTCGGCAAAAGGTTCGTCGAACATTCCCGCCAGCCTGTCGACCAGCGAGAAGTCCTCGGGCGAGACCGTGCGTTTCCAGTGCTGGGTATGGAACTGCGCGGCGATGCGGTCGGCGTAAGCTGTTTCGTCGAGCGCGGCGACATCGAAGCCGATCGAGCAGGTCTTGACCGGGGTCGTGCTCGCTTCGGCCATGAGCGCGACGACGCTGGAGCTGTCGACTCCGCCCGACAGGAATGCGCCCAAAGGGACGTCGGCGAGCATGCGCGAGGTGACGGCTTCGCGCATGTAGTGGAGAAGGTGTGCGCCGAGGTCGTCCGCCTTGCCCTTCTCACGGTCGGCGAAGGAAATGTCCCACCACTGTACCGGCGCGGGTGGCGGGGCATCGGGGCGCAGGAGCTGATAGTGTCCGGCGGGCAGCTTCTCTACGCCCTTGAGGATCGAGCGGTGATCGGGGACGTATCCCCAGGCGAGGTAGTCCTCCACCGCCAGCGGATCGATCTCGCGCCTGAGCGAGGGGTGGGCGAGCAGGGCCTTGAGTTCGGAGCCGAAGATCACCGCGCCATCGGCAAGGCGCGCGGTGAACAACGGCTTCACTCCGAAACGGTCGCGGACCAGCAGGGTGGTGCGCTGGCGCAAGTCGTGGAGCGCGAAGGCGAACATGCCGTGGAGGCGGGGCAGGCAATCGAGTCCCCAGTGCCGCCACGCCTGCAGGATCACCTCGGTATCGCCATCGGTGCGGAAGGTGGCGCCCAGCGCCTCAAGTTCCTTGCGCAAGTCCCTGAAATTGTAGATTTCGCCGTTGAACACGATCACCGCGTCGCCTTCTGCCGCGATCATCGGCTGGGGCGATCCGGCAAGGTCGATGATCGACAGGCGGCGGTGGCCGAGGCCCACGCCGGGTGCGGTCCACACGCCCTCCCCGTCCGGCCCACGATGCGCAATGGCATCGCACATGCGACGGACCCGGTCTGGATCGACAGGCTTCAGGCCTTCGGTATGGATGATTCCGGCGATTCCGCACATGCGAAGGAAGCCTAGCGGCCTGTGGCGGCGCGGTCCATCCACGCCTCCACGGGTCCGGTTGCCTTGAGGAAGGCGCGCAGGGAGGCTTCTGCCGGAGGCTGGCCGGGAATGGCATCTTCGGCAGAGAGGATCAGCGTGGCGGTGGTGCGCTCGCGCAGCAGCAGGCGGTCGAGGATGTTCTCGAGCTTGAGGCGGGTGTTGCTGCCGGTGAACAGCGGGCCGGAGCGGTAGAAGGTCTCGGCCAAGCGGTGGACGGGGCCTACGGTCTGGATGCGGTCGGCGTGGCCTTGCGCCAGCGGGGCGGGCGAGCTTTCCCATGCCCAGCCGCTGCCGAGCGGGATTGCACCCTGGCCGAAGCCGCCAGCCTCGCGGCCATCATCCTGCGTGGCGTAGAGCGCGTAGGAGACGTCGACGATGTGTCCCGCATCATCGCGGAAGCGGCCGAGCAGGACATGGGCGGCGCCGGTGTGGAGCGGTTTCCATGCGGCTTGCGGGGTGTAATCGACCTGGGTCCAGCCGGGAACGGTGGGGAACGCTATTCGTGCGGGCACGGGGGCTTCAAGGCGGCCTGCCCATGCGCTCCAGCCGGTGAAGACGAGAGCGAGGGCTGTGAGCGCGGCCAAAGCCCTGCCCTGCCCCATGGAAAACGCTGAGAGCCTCGCCAGCAAGGCGTTGCGGTTCAGGGCTTCGGCTTCGATCATGCGGTCATCGATCGCGCGGTCGAAGAAGCGCCAGGCCAGCCCCATGACGAGTGCCATGACCAGCGCGAAGAATATCCAGCCGTAGAAGATGTGGTCGAACCCGGCGGCGAATTCGATGCCGCGATGCTCGGCAATGAAGATCGTGCCCCATGCGCGCACGCCATTGGCAAGGATCGGCATGGCGATGCTTAGCGCCATGAAGGCGGCGCGGCGGCTCCATGAGGCGAAGCAGACGTTGGCGACGAGCGCTCCGTAGGCGATCATCGCGATCAGGAACTTCACGCCGGAGCACGCCTCGGCCACCTCGAAATAGCCGCCGGGGGTGGTGATGAACACGCCTTCGATGTGCGCGGGCACGTTGCTCAGGTCGAGCATGGCCATCGAGATCTTCGCGGTGATGGTCTGGAGCGCGGGGATCAGCTCGTCGCCTGCGGGGACGAGGAGCAGCATGTAGGCGATGGGGAAAAGCAGAGCGGCGCAGGCGCGGGGGCCGAGCAGGACCAGCACGCTCGCCTGCGCCATCAGCACAACGCCGAGCTGGGTCGCGAGCGAGAGTCCGGCGAAAGTGCCGAGCAGCCAGAGAAACGCGGCTCCAGCAAAGGGGATCAGGCCGGGCCACCACGCCTGCGGTTCGATCCGCACGACTTCGCGCCAGCGCAGCGAGATCAGCCAGCCGAGGATGAAGGGGATGAGGAGGACGTGGTTGTAGGTCGAACTGTCCCACCACTGCAGGAACATCGCCTGCCAGTCGGAGGCGAAGAGCACGACGTTGCCGGTCCACGCCAGAGCCAGCAGAGCAAGCGCACGACGCCATGACGCGGGCAGCGCTGCAAAGGCGCGACCGAGCGGGGCCTTGAGCGCGAGGTCAGGCGGCGACACGGGGAGACTCGGGGCCGGTCAGGCCGAGCAGGTCAGCAAGGGGGGCGAGAACTCCGGCCCAGCCACACTTTTCGAGCACGAAGGCGCGGGCCGATTGGCCGATGGTGGCGGCGCGGACCTTGTCGTGGAGCAGGCTGAGCGCCGTTCTGGCGAGAGCATCGGCTCCGCTGGCAATGACCAGTTCCTGTCCTTCGCGCGCGGTGATGCCGGTGGCGGCTTCGGGCGTGGCGAGGACCGGGCGGGCCATGGCCATCGCCTCGAGCACCTTGTTCTGCACGCCGCGCGCGATGGTCAGTGGCGCGACGACGAGGTCGGCTCCGGCCAGCCACGGGCGCACGTCGATCACCGCTCCGGTGACGCGCGTGCCATGCATGCCTTCGAGCGTGCGGACGGCGAGCGTGGGGGCGCGGCCAACCACGTTGAAGCGGGCCTGCGGGAACGTGGCGCGGATATGGGGCATGACTTCACGGGCGAACATTTCCACGGCAGCCACGTTGGGCGGGTAATCCATCTGGCCGGTGAAGGTCAGCTGCGGCCCCTCGCCTGCCATTTCCGGCGCGGGCGGCATCCCTTCGGGATCGAAGAAATCGGTGTCGATGCCGTTGCCGACCGCGAGCACGCGCAGCTCTGCACCGGGGGTCAGGCGCTGGCGGAAGAGTGCGGCTTCCTCGGGCGTGACGAGCAGGCTCGCATGGGCGCGGCGGGCAATGTCACTTTCAAAGCGCGAGAGCAGACGTGCTTCGCGGGCGTAGAGGCGGCTGACGGGGAAGCGCGCGGCGGCGGCGTAGGCTTCGAACTTGGCGGAATCGACGTCGACAAAGTCCATCACCACGCGCCCCGGAAAGTCCGCGGGGATGTATTGCGCCATCTGGCCGGAGAACACGTAGATCGCGCTGACGGGCCGCTCAGCCAGGACTTGTGCGACGTAGGCGGCGATACGCTTGTCGGCAAAGGCAGTGAGGCTGACGGGCTTTGCGCTCGCCAAAGCCTCGACACCTGCCAGCTTGAGCGAGCGGGTGCGGGGTACGAGGCAATGGCTGGCGGCAACGGCAGCAAGGTCCGGCTCATGGCCCATGTCGCCTTCGTCATCGGCAAAGCAGGCGACGTGGACCGTGGCCAGCTTCGCGATGTGGCGCAGGACGTGGCACGAGCGGATCTTGTCGCCGCGATCGGGCGGGAACGGGATGCGGTGGGCGAGGAACAGGACTTCGCTCATGCAAGGCCGTTGGCAATGAACGGGCCGATGCGGTTGGCCAACCCGAGCGGCAGCTTCTGCCACAACGCGATCTTGGCCTTGTAGCGCGGGCTGAGCGGATTGACGTCGCGCGGGGCCTGCCCGTCGGCGGTCCATGTCGCGTAGGCGAGCGGTTCGGGCGTGAAGCCCCAGTTGCGCTTGAAGTGGTAGGCTCCGGTATCGACCTTGGAACGGCCGAAATCGAAACGGTCACATCCGCGCCCGCGCGCATGATTCATCAGCGCGTAGTACATCACGTCGTTTGCGCGCATGGTCCGCGCGCCGTGGGTGCCGCCGCCCCAGTAGGGCATGACTGCGCCGCGATGGTAGAGGCTCAGCACCGAGGCGAGCGGCTGGCCTTCGTGGAGTACGGTGAGGATATCGGCATCATCGCCGAACGCGTCCATCACCGCATCGAACAGACATTTGGGGAATACCGGAGTGCCAAGATTGCGGACGGATTCGGCATAGACAGCGTAGTGCATCGCGCGGTCTTGGGCGTTCCGCCCGGTCCGCACTTCCATACCATAGCCCAGACCTCTGCGCACTTCGGCGCGCTGCTTGCGCGGGATGGCGAGCAGTTGCGCCTCGTCATCAGCTGCCAGAATGGTGACGAAACCTGCGTGGCTACCGGTCTTTACATGCCAGCCCTCGCCCTGCGGCAAAGGCCCGCCGCGCAGTTCGAGCGTCGGGCAGTTGAGGCGGATGGCCAATTCCTGCGCGGCGGCAAAGAGCGCAGGATCGCCCTCACCCACCACGCCACCGCCGACGCCGAAGCCGGTGGAGACAAGTGCGCGGCCGAACAGCGGGGAATGAACTACGTGCAGCGGAAGGACGCCACGGATCGTCCTGTCTTGCTCGGAAAGGAGAACATGCGCGCGGTGCCCGGTCGCGCGCTCGACGGCATCGAGCCATTCGGGGCGATGGAAGGCAGTGGTATCGGGATGGTCAGCCAGAAAACGTGCTATCGTCGCCCGATCTCCGGGATCGGCCACGCGTGCCACGGCGCTGGCAGGGAAGAACGGCGCGTTCATGCCGCCTCGCGCAAGGGCGTGCGCGCCGCTTCCAAAGCGGCGATTTCGTCCATGCGGCCCCAGCGGAATTCACGCACCAGACGCGAAAGCTTGGCGGCCATGACATCGAGGTTGGTATAGTGCCGCAGCCGCGACTTGAGCGGAGCGACAGGCGGACGCGGCTGGTCCGGATCGATTTCCCACGGGTGGAAGTAGAACACCGCCGGGCGGCTATCGCGCTCGTTCACCTGACGGATCGCCCAACGCGAGACGGCATAGGGCAGCAGCCGGAAGAACCCACCCCCGCCCGCCGCCATGCGGCGGCCCGCGACTTCGGCGGTGGTCACCGGGACCTCGATCAGTTCGGCACCCGAGACTGGGCGAAAGGCAAAGCGCGGCGCTTCGCGCCAACCGTAGTGATCGTGGACGATGGGGGCGACCGAGGAGGAATAGACATAGCCCTGCTCAGCCAGCACTTCGTGCGCCCAGGGGGTGCGGGCGTCGATGGAGAAGCTCGGCGCGCGGTAGCCGGTAACACGCTGTCCGGTCACGTCTTCCAGCACCTTGCGTGCCCGTTCGATGTCGGCGGCAAAGGCCTCGCGCCCCAGCGTGAACACGCGGGCGTGGTCCCAGCCGTGACTGGCGATCTCATGCCCAGCAGCAGCGATCCGGCGCATCATCGCGGGGTAACGTTCGGCAATCCAGCCCAGCGTGAAGAATGTGCCCTTGACGCCCGCCTCGTCGAACAGGGCGAGTATCTGCTGGCAATTGCGCTCGACACGGCAGGTCAGCCCGTCCCAGTCTCCCCGGTCGATCACGGTTTCGAACGCGCCGACCTGGAACCAGTCTTCCACGTCAACCGACAACCCGTTCAGCACACGGCCGTTCAGCACCCCGGACGACATTGCACTATCCCCTGATGCGTCGCTCAAGCAGCAGCGCGATGGAAGTCTTCGGCCTCAATCCACTCGATCAGCATGGTCAGCGTGTGGCGGATCGCCTGCTCCTGCTCGCTCGTGCGCGATTCAAGCGCGGCGACGCGGCGCTGCGCTTCGGCCAGCGCTTCGAGCACGACTTCGTCCCCCGGACGCTGTTCCAGCGCGGCGATGCGGCGGTTCGCTTCCTCGAGCTGGGCGGCCAGATCGAAATCGGGCACAGGCGCAACGGGCGCGGCGCGCATGTCGGCCAGTTCGATGATCGCCTGCTGCAATTCGGCAATCTGCTCGTCACGCTCGGCCAGAGCAACGCGCCATGCGCTGTCGTCAATTGCGGGAGCGGCAGGCGCGGCCACGGGAGCCGGGGCCACCGGAAGCTCGATTTTCGGCACGTCTGCGGCGGGAGCGGGCGTTACGGCAACTTGCGGCTTGCCGAAAGCGCCATCGCCGGCAAGGTCAGTCAGCACGGCTTGCAGCATTGCCGCATCGATATGATCGCGCTGTTCGACCGCGCCCATCAGCATCAGGCGGTTGACGATCTGATTGATCCGGCGCGGCACACCTCCGCTGGCCTTGGCGAGATCGGCATAGACCCGCGCATCGAACTGCGGGCGTCCCTGCCAGCCAACCAGCGCCAACCTGTGTTCGACATAGGCACCGACTTCGGCGGGCTCCATCGCATCGAGATGATGCGAGGCGATGACGCGCTGGCGCAGCTGCTCCAGTTCAGGCGAGGTCTGGATCAGTGTGCGGAATTCGGGCTGGCCGAGCAGCAGGATCTGCAGGAGCGGATGCGCGCCCAACTGGAAGTTGGAGAGCATGCGCAGCTCTTCCAATGCTTCGACCGAGAGGTTCTGCGATTCGTCCACCACCAGCAGGCAGCGACGACCTTCGCGCGCTTCATGGTGCAGGAAGGCCTCGATCTGAGCGAGTGCGGTGGCCTTGTCGTGGCCTGCGACTTCCAGCCCGAAAGCGCGCGCCGCAACGTGGATCAGTTCCTCGCCATCGAGAGCGGAAGTAACGATCTGCGCGGCAGTGAGTCGCTGGCGGTCAACCGTGGCCATGAGGTGCGCGGCGAGTGTGGACTTGCCGGCGCCGACCTCGCCGGTGATGACGATGAAGCCCTCACCCTGCGCGAGGCCATAACCCAGATAAGACAAGGCCTTGCGGTGCGTTCCGCTCTCGAAATAGAAGCGCGGATCGGGCGTCAGCTGGAACGGGCGACCCGAAAGACCATAGAATTCATCGTACATCGAAGCCGTCTCCGGGCGTCAGAAGGAATAGCGCAGGCCGACAAGGCCCGAGGCTACTACCTGGTCTTCAATCACTTTACGGTTAACACTGTCCAAACCGACCGCTGCGGTCGCCACGAGGCGGTCGGTCAGGTTGCGGAAGTAGGCGGCGTTGGCGCCGACCGTGGTCACATCGCCAAGGCTGGACGCGCCCGACTGGAACCAGGCGGCATAAGCCGAGACGGCAAAGCTCGAACGGCGATCGATCGGGCCGTTGAGGCCTGCGTCGACATAGAAGCTCTCGTCCACCACGCCGTTCGCCGCGCCGAGCACCGAATCCTCGCGGGCAATGAACTTGCGGCGGATGTAGCCTGCTCCGATGCCGGCCTGCATCCGGCCGATGCGGTGAGCGTATGTGGCGTTCACGCCGCGGGCGCGGAACACCGAACTGGCGACCGAGGACAGCGCATTGTTGACGCATCCGCCTGATTCGGACCCGATCGCGCAACCGCTGATCTGGCCGTTGAACGGATCGCGGTTGACCTGAAAGTCAGTCGGCAGATCGCGCAGTGCGCGGTTCACCTGTCCGCCGAAGCCCGAGACGTTGTCATAGACCGATACCGTGAGCGAACTGCGCACGTTGGGGTTGTAGGAGAAGCTGCCGTAGTAGGTCGTGCTGTCGTAGCGACGGCCGACGAAGGCCGAAAGCGCGGTGCGACGGCTGGGCCGCCACATCACGCCTGCGTCCCAGGTGAAGCCTTCGGTATCGTAGGCCAATTCGCGCGGGCGCGACTTGTCGGTGACGTATCGGCCATTGCTGCCGAGGACCGGGACGCCGTTGGCATCGCGTACGGCATCGCGCGAGGACACCTGGACGTTCTCGTAGCCCACTGCCCCGACGAGCGCGAGTTCCATGGTCACCGGGTACGTCAACTGCACCCCTGCGCGCATGTCACGCACGCGCTGGTCGAGGTTGGTCACGTCTTCCTGAAAGTAGGAGCCGCTGGCGGTAATGCCCACGGGAAGCACCGTGCCGGGCGCAATCCCTGCCGAAAGCTGTGCCGATTGCGAGACCGAATCGTCGAAGATGTCGGTCAGCGGCTGGCCTGGGGCAAGCTGGACCGCGTCCTTCTGCTGCACCTTGGTGTAGCCGAGTATGTAGGACCCGGCGAGCGCGACATCGCCGACGTGGGTCGAGACGGCAGGGCCTGCGTAGATCGAATAGACCTGGCTGACCGCGTCGTTGGCGGCGAGCGGGTTGAGCGTCGATGCGCCACTGCCCTCCACGCGGGTGCGGGCGGCAAGCGCGCCTGCTTCCACTGAAAGCGTACGCGGGATCAGGTCGTGCTTGACGCGGGCGAGACCGGACAGCGTATCGCCATCGGGCACGCGGTTGGATTGCGAGATGCGACGCTCGTAACGCACCGAGACCGCGCCCTGCGTGCGGCGGCCATCGAGGTTCATGTCCACGCCTGCGGCAATCGTGCTGTAGGTCAGCACTTCATCGCCGGGGGAAAGCTCCCACAGCACGTTCTGCGTTGCCTCGATATAGGGGCGGATGGTGGTGCGCGGCCCGCCGCCTGCGCCGCGCGAGGTCAGGCCACGGCCCTTGCTCTTGCCCGGCCCATCGGCCTTGTCCGACGGCGTATCGCCATCGACACTCTCGTATTCGAGCGATTGCGCATGCAGCGGCCCGGCCAGGAGCATAGCTCCGACCAGAGCGGTGATGCGCAGAGGAAGCCGTGTCCGGATCATTCCTTGTATCCGTAATAAGTGCCGAAACGACGGCCGGTGGTCGAGAACCGGGTGCCGTTGAGCAGGAGCTTGATGTCCTCACACGCGCCGAGCAGGCTGACCGCATCGCGCAGCGCAGCCTCGCCGGTAAGATCGGCGCGCACGACCACGACCGTCTGCCCGACATGGTGGGCGAGCACGCTGGCGGGCGATGCGGCGAGCACCGGGGGCGAATCGAAGATGACGATGCGGTTGGGCGAATGACGCGTCAGCCGCTCGAGCACCACCTCGGTGCGGGCAGACGCGAGGTATTCGGTGTCAGACCCGGTGGCGTTGCCAGCGGGCAGGACATAGAGCCCGGCAATGTCGGTGCCGAGCACACAATCCTCAACCGCGATGTCGGGATCGGCCAGCGCGTCCATCAGGCCGGGGCCGCCGGGCAGGCCGAGCGTCGAGAGCACCGAAGGCTTGGCGAAATCGGCGTCCACCAGCAGGACTTCGGTGTCCTTCTCCGCCGCCATGGACAGCGCGAGGTTGACCGCGCAGAAGGTCTTGCCCTCGCCGGGATGAGCCGAGGCGACGAGGATGCGCTCGCCATGCAGGTCCCCGCGCGATTCGGCGGCGGTGCGAAGCAGCTGGCGCTTCACGATGCGGAACTCCTCGAGCAGGCCGGTGACGCTGCTTTCGGGTTCGATCAGGCACTGTTCGCGCAAGTGCGCCCGGTCGATCGCATGGCGCGGGCCTGTGAACTGGCGTACCTCGGGCTCGGGTTCAGGCTCGGGCAAGGCTACCGGAGCGACGAACGGCTTGGGTGCTGGCGCGGCGACCACTTTGGGCGTGGGCGCGGGCGGCAAGTCAGGGACGACCGGCCGCGTCAGGGTGCGGAAGTCAAAGGCACCCGAAGCGCGCTCGATCAGCGAGGGGCCGGAGGCGGGCAGAGGGATCTTGCTCTGGTCGGTCATCGCATCTCTCCTCAGGCCACCATGCCGCGCTTGAGCATCTCGACCCCGAGGAGGACGATGAGCATCACGAACAGACCGGTAACGCCGCCTGCGAACCACTTGAGGCGTCGCGCACGCTCCGCCCGTGCGGTGCGGGTGATCGCCTCGGAAATGCCGCCGAGCACCGGAAGGCCGGTCGCGCGTTCGAGCTGGCCTGTGGTCGAATAGGCCGAACGGAGCTGGCCGATGGCGAAGGCGCCGCCACAGCCTGCACCGATGCCCACGATCAGCACGAGGAACAGCAGCAGCGGACGGTCCGGCGCAGCGGGGCCACGCGGCATCGTCGGCGGGTCGATCACTTCGAACTTCACCGCGTCGCGCTCGGTCTCGACCTGGCCGCGCAGGCGGAGCTGCTCGCGGTCGCGCAGCAGCTTGTCGTACTGCTCCTTGAGCACGTCGTAATCGCGGTTGATGCGTGCAGCCTCGGCGGCCACTGTGGGCTCGCTGTACTGCTGCGCGGTGAGCTGCGAGATTTCGGCCTGGAGCGAGGCGCGGCGCGACTGCAGCGAGACGAGGCTCGCCTCGCGGTCGGCCTTGATCGAGACGAGCGAGCTGTAGGCCGGGTTCGGCGCACCGCCGCCACTGCCCTCGCCCGCCGCTGCCTTCTGCAGGTTGGCGATCTGGGCCTTGGCGGAGATCACGTCCGGATGGCTGTCGGTCAGCCCGCGCGCGCGCATGGCGCCAAGATCGGACATGGCCTGGGCAAGCGCGCCCTTGGCCCCGCCTGAAACGCCCGGAATTGCAATCGTCTGCGGCGTGCCAGAAAGCTGGCCGTTGATCGAGGCGAGCGCGCTCTGTGCCGCCAGCAGGTTCGATTCGACATCGCGCATCTGGTTGCGCGCGGCTTCGAGCCGGGTGGTGAGCGAGCCTGCGCCGGGGATGAACCCTGCGTTCTTCGATTCAAACTCGGTGCGCTTGAGTTCCGCCGCTTCCAGCGCCTTTTTCCGGTCAGCCAGCTGCTGGTCCATGAAGGCCAGCGTATCGGTCATCTCGCCGCGACCGCCGGCAAGGTTCTCCTCGCGGAAGATGTCGATCATCTTCTGGACGACGTCCTGCGCCAGCTTGGCGTTCTCGCCATCGTTGCGCCCGCCGCCGCCTGCCGTGCCGGTGATCTCGAACAGGTTGTCCTGCTGGCTGACGACCGTCACCTGCTTGCCGAGGCTTTCGACTGCGGCCTGCATCTGCTTGTCGGAGGTCACCTTGTCGCCCAGACGGGTGGCGCGGACGACCTTCTCGAGATTGACCGCGCTGGTCAGCGTCTGACGGACGCGCTCGATGTCGCGCTTGCGGTCGCCGCCGATGCCGATCTGGTCGGCCAGCACGTCGTCGATCTGGACGAAGATGCGCGCCTTGGATTCATAGCTGTTGGGCACCATCGCCACGATCAGCCAGCCCAGCGCACAGACCGCCCAGGTAATGCCGAGCGCGATCCAGCGGCGGTGCCAGATGCCATGGAGCGCGATACGCACTTCTTCGTAGATGCTGGTCATTGGCGGCTCAGAACGTGCTCTCGGGGATGATGATCACGTCACCGGGCATGAGCAGGACGTTGGCCTTGGTATCCCCCTTGCGCAGCAGATCGCCGATGCGCACGGCATATTCCTTCTGGTTGCCGGACTGCTTGTCGAACCGCACCAGCCGCGCCTTGTTGCCCGCAGCGTATTCCGAAAGCCCGCCGACTGCGATCATTGCATCGAGCAGGGTCATGTTGGCGCGGAACGGGATCGAGGCCGGCTTCTCGGTCGCGCCGACGATGCGCACCTGCTGGCTGAAGGTCCCGGCAAACTTGTTGACGATGACCGAAACGATCGGCTCCTGGATATACTGCGAGAGCTGGAGCTTGATGTCTTCGGCCAGCATCGAAGGCGTCTTGCCCACGGCCGGCATGTCCGTGATCAGCGGCGTGGTGATGCGTCCATCGGGACGGACCTGCACGCTCGCGCCCAGTTCCGGATTGCGCCAGACGAAGATCGTCAGCTCGTCGAGCGGGCCGATCACGTACTCCTCGCCCGGCCCTTCCTGCAGCGCCACGAACGAAGCAGGCGGCAACTGCGGCCCGCTGCCGACGCCGCTGCAACCCGACAGGGCAAGGCTCAGCATGGCCGTGCCGGCAAGCATACGGGTAAGACGCGAATTGAACGGCATGGACTGTCCTTCTTGCTGCGGTGGTTCCCGGCTTGCCCTGTCCGCAGACAGCGCGCGCAGAGCCGCAATTCACCGCTGGCTATCGCCAAAAAGGGTGAAGATTGCGTTAGCCTTGATTGCTTGAAGGCGTGACGCCAAGCGACCATTCGGTCGCGTCCCGTAACGGGACTGGCGTCAGGTCAGGGGTTAACGACGGGAACCTATGCGCTTGTCAGACAAGCATTTCCGCCGCCGGTCCCTGGCCGAGGAACATCGCCGGGCTGGCACTGGCACCATAGGCCCCGGCACAGAAAATGGCGACGATATCGCCGACGTCAGCCTTGGGAAAACCGCCCTTGTCGGCCAGCCGGTCAAGTGGCGTGCACAGGCAGCCGACGATGCTTGCCTCTTCCTCCACGGCCGCGCCAAACCGCGTGGCAATGGCGCTGGGATAGTTGCGGCGGACGACCGTGCCGAAGTTGCCGGACGCGGCCAGCTGGTGGTGAAGCCCGCCATCGGTGACGAGATAGGTCTCGCCATGGCTCTCCTTCCGGTCGACCACAGTGGCGAGATAAACGCCTGCCTCGCCAACGAGATAGCGGCCGAGTTCAATGCAGAATGCGGTGTCTTGCAGCACCTCGGGCAGTTCGGCGAACCGCTCCGCCAGCGCAGCACCGACGGCGGCAATATCTACCGGCTCGTCGCCCGGGAAGTATGGAATGCCAAAGCCCCCGCCCAGATTGCACTTGGGCAGCGCCGAGCCCGATTCTTCGGCCAGACGCGCCGCAAGCGCCAATGTCTGGCCTTGCGTTTCGATGATGGCGTCAGCCGAGAGCGCCTGGCTGCCCGCGAAGATATGGAAGCCGCGCCAGTCCGCACCTGCCGCGATCAGCTTGCGCGCCAGGGCAGGCACACGCTCGGCATCGATGCCGAAAGGCTTGGCCCCGCCGCCCATCTTCATCCCCGATCCCTTGAGATCGAAATCGGGATTCACCCGGATGGCAAGACGCGGCGCGATGCCGAGGCGCTCTGCAATCGCCAGCGCGCGGCTCGCTTCGCCCTCGGATTCGAGGTTCAGCGTCGCCCCGACAGCAATCGCCGCTTCAAGTTCCGCATCGCGCTTGCCCGGCCCGGCAAAGCTGACCCGCGCCGGATCGATACCCGCCGTGCGCACAATCTCCAGTTCTCCGCCCGATGCGATGTCGAACCCATCGACCAAGCCCAGCATATGCTTGAGCAATGGCTGATAAGGATTTGCTTTGACGGCATAATGGATCGCCAACCGCTCCGGCATTGCCGCACGCAGGGCAGCTACGCGGGCGCTGAGCAGATCGCACGAATAGACGAAAATAGGGGTACGGCCAGCCTCAGCCACCAGATCGGTCACCTTGCGGCCGGCAATAGCCAGCACGCCATCGAGGGCTTCGTAGCCTGCAGGAATGGGGCCGAGCGGTTTCATGGCGTCATGTCCTTGGCCAGTTCCGCTGCGAGTGCAACCCGGTCCAACTTCCCATTGGGGCTGACCGGCATGACTTCGCGCCAGTGAACGTGACGCGGCACCATGAAATTGGGCAGGGCGCGGGTTAGCGCGGAGATCAGGTCTGCCTGCTCGGCACCGGGAACGCCGCGCGCCACAAGATGGATCGCCTGCCCAAGTTGCGCATCGGGCAGGCCCAGCGCCACGGCCTCGGCCACAAGCCCCGTCGCCACGGCGGCCTCTTCCACTTCCTGCGGGCTGACGCGGTTGCCGCTGGTCTTGATCATCGCATCGCGCCGCCCGACGAAGTGCAATAGCCCTTGCGGGTCGCGCTTCACCCGGTCGCCCGACCACACCGCCATGCCGCCAAGCTTCGAAAACGCAGGCGCAGGCTTGAACCGCTCCGCCGTCCGCTCGGCATCCTGCCAGTACCCTTGCGCGACCAGCGGCCCGGTATGGACCAGCTCCCCCTCCTCTTCTGCCTGAGCTTCTCCGCCCAAATCATTGACAACAAGGATTTCTGCAAAGGGAATGGCCTTGCCGATTGACGTCGGATGCGCGTCAACCAGCGCTGGATCAAGATAAGTGGAACGGAACGCTTCGGTCAGGCCATACATCGGGTACAGATCGGCCGCAGGGAACGTGGTGCGCAGCGCCCGAACAAGCGATAGCGTCAATGCACCCCCGCTGTTGGTCAGCCGCCGCAGCGACGAAGCGGCCTCTTCCGGCCAATCCAGCTCCGCCAGTTGCAACCAAAGCGGCGGCACGGCGGCGATGGTGGTGACGCCATGCTTTGCTACCGCCTTCACCACATCACGCGGCGTGAGGTAATCCAGCGGGACCACGCTTCCGCCTGCGTACCAGGTCGACAGCAGCTGATTCTGGCCGTAGTCGAAAGCCAGCGGCAGCACCGCCAGCACTCGATCCTGCGGCGCAATCTTCAGGTAATGCGCCACGCTCACCGCGCCCAGCCAGAGATTGGCCTGGCTGAGCATCACCCCCTTGGGCCGCCCAGTGGAACCACTGGTGTAGAGGATCGCGGCAAGGCTGTCGGGCGCAGCGTCGGACGGCGGCAGTTCGCCTCCTTCGGCTTCCACTTGTACCCAGACGGCGGCCTCTTCGATCACGGGACAGGCAGCGTCTCCTGCCTCAAGCGTATCGAGCCGCCCCTTGTTGGCAATCAGCAAAGCCGCACCGCTATCGCCAAGGATATGCGCCACTTGCGCACGCTTGAGCAGCGGGTTGACCGGCACATGGACCAGCCCCGCCCGCACCGCCGCCAGCGGCATCAGGCAGGCGAGTTCGGTCTTGGGCAGCCATGTCGCCACACGCGCGCCCGCATCACCGACACGCGATTTCAACCACTTCGCAAGGCTTCCTACACGCGCATTTAACGCTTCGTGGCTTAGCGTGCGAACCTTGAGCACCAGCGCAGGAGCATTCCGCTCGCCGCGAAGGGCAAGGTGATCAAGCGGATACACGGTGGGATCGGGCGTTTCGGGCACTCGGGTCTCTATAGGGAATGGCAAGAGCGTTGGACGTCTATCACGCCAGTCTTAAGGAAGCGCAAGCCGACCCGCGCGTGATCGCGGTGCAAGGCCCCTCGCCGTTCGAGCGGCTGGACTGGCTCGCCCTGCTGGCCGAGCACTGCCTTGATGCCGATAAGGCGTGGATCGGGGTGGCCAGCGACGGGGCCATGACTACTGCTCTGCCATGGCTGGATGTTGGTAGCCATGTGGGTCCTCTCGCAAACTGGTACAATTTTTTTGTTTCTCCACTTGGAGATGTAGCTGGTCTTTCAGACATTGTACGAAAGCTTCCCCATGGCCGCGCCATGTTTGCGCCAATGCCTGAAGGCGAAGCCCAAGCCTTGGCCAGCGCCTTTCGCAAGGCCGGATGGATCACGATCACCGAACCGTGCGACGCGAACCATATCCTGCCCGTCAACGGCCGCAGCTTTGCCGAATACTGGGCCGAGCGCCCTGGCGCCTTGCGCGAAACGGTGCGCCGCAGAGGCCGCAAGGGCGAAGTGCATCTGCGCCTTGTCACCGGATTTTCCCAAGCAGATTGGGATGCTTACGAGGCAATCTACACATTGAGCTGGAAGCCCGGCGAAGGCTCGCCCGCATTCGTGCGCGCATGGGCGCAAATGGAGGGCGAGGCAGGTCGCCTGCGCCTCGGTCTTGCCGAGATCGACGGGCAGCCGGTTGCCGCGCAGTTCTGGACGGTCGAGGGCGGGACGGCGTTCATCCACAAGCTCGCGCATGACGAACGCTTCCGCAAGCAATCGCCCGGAACCTTGCTCAGCGCCGCCATGTTCGAGCATGTGATCGACCGCGATCACGTTTCGCTGATCGACTTCGGCACCGGCGACGATCCCTACAAGCGCGACTGGATGGAAGAGGTCCGTACCCGCTGGCGCGTGCGGGCTTGGCGCAAGACATCGGTCCAGAACTGGCCTTCGCTGCTGCGCGCCCTGATCAAGCGCAGGCTGCAACCCCTTGTTTCCCCGAACCACGATGGTTAAGGGCGCGATGAACTACACAATGGCAGCCGGAACACTGATGAGCGACACCGACAGCACCCTGCGCGCGATCCTACAGGACGTACTCGGCCTTTCCGCCGACCGCGTGGCCGGGTTCGATGCCTCCACCGGCCTGTTCGGCGAGTTGCCCGAGCTCGATTCGATGGCTGTCGCAGGCCTGCTGACCGAGATCGAGGACCGGCTCGACATCGTGATCGAGGACGACGAGGTCGATGGTGAACTTCTCGAGAGCTACGGCAACCTGCTGTCGTTCCTGGAAGCCAAAGTAGCGGCGTGATCGCAAGCTGGCCTTGCCCCGGCCCGCATGGCCAGAGCGAGGAATACGCGCTTGCCCTTGATCGCGACCGTCCCCGGCGGCTGCTGATCGTCCCTGCCCTGTTTGACGAAGCCAACCGCATGCGGCGGATGCTGGTCGATATGATGCGCCTGCTCGATGCGGCGGGAATCGACACCTTCCTGCCCGACCTGCCCGGCTGCAACGAGAGCTTGCAGGACTTCACCGCCCAGAGCCTCCACGGCTGGCGCAGCGCGATGGTGCTGGCCGAGCGGCACTTCGGCGCGACCGAAGTGCTCGCCGTCCGCGGCGGGGCGCTGGTGTTTCCCAACCCCCTCCCCGGATGGGTGCTGGAACCCGCCAAAGGTGCATCGATCCTGCGCCAGATGCTGCGCGCGAGGGTGATCGCCGCGCGCGAAGCCGGCGGGCACGAGGACAGCGCGGAACTGTTGGAGCGAGGGCGTACCGAGGGACTGGAACTGGCAGGCTGGCGCTGCGGGGCTTCGCTGATTGCGGGTCTCGAGCATGCCTTACCCGAGATCGAAGGCCAGCGTCAGATCGCGCAGTCGGAACTCGGCGGTGGTGGCCTTTGGCTCCGCGCCGAGCCTGCCGCAGCCCCTGCGCAGTCGGCGGCGCTGGCACGGATTATCGCCGGATGACCCGGCACCACCTGACCTTCTCCTGCGAGGGCGCAACGCTGGTCGGCACGCTCGACCGCGAAACGGCAAGCCATTCTGCGGGCCTGCTGATCGTCTCGGGCGGCAACGAGTTGCGCTCAGGCGCGTGGAGCGGACAGGCGCAACTTGCGGCAAGGCTTGCGGGCGAAGGCTTTCCGGTGTTCCGCTACGACCGGCGCGGGGTGGGCGACAGCGAAGGCGAGAACCTTACCTTCCGAAACTCGGAACCAGACATAGCTGCCGCCCTTGCCGCCTTTCGTGCCGCGATGCCGCACATCTCGCGCGTGGTGGCGTTCGGCAATTGCGATGCGGCGGCGGCACTGATGCTCAATGCCCCGGCGCTGGGCTTGGACGCCTTGGTACTCGCCAATCCCTGGACCATCGATGGCGAGGAAGCGCCCGAGGCCATGCCCGCCTCGGCCATCCGCAGCCGCTATCTCGCCAAGCTTGCCAATCCGCGCGAAATCTGGCGCCTGCTGACTGGCGGGGTCAATCTTGCCAAGCTCGCCAAGGGCCTGCGCAGTGCCGCCGCGCCATCCGCCGCGCCACACGGACTGGTCGAGGAAATGAAGGCAGGGCTGGCCGCCTTCGCCGGAGAGACCACAATCCTTCTAGCCAGCCGTGATCGCACTGCGCAGATGTTCAGCGAGGTCTGGGACAGAACCGACCCGCGCATCCAGCGCATCGATAGCGCCTCGCACAGCTTCTCCGACCTAACCGCGCGCGAATGGCTCCGCGCGCGGCTGATCGAGGTGCTTAGGCGGTAACCGCCTGCGCGGCCTTGAAGTCCAGTTCGGCAAGGAAGCGTTCGGAATCGAGCGCGGCCATGCAACCGGTGCCTGCCGCCGTGACGGCCTGACGATAGGTGTGGTCCATCACGTCACCGCAGGCGAAAACGCCGGGGATCGCAGTCTTGGGGGTGCCGGGCTCGACAACGATGTAGCCGCTCTCGTCGAGTTCGAGCTTGCCCTTGAACAGTTCGGTCGCGGGCGCATGGCCGATGGCGACGAACGCGCCGTCAGTCTCGACCACGGACTCAGCGCCGGTCACCGTGTCGACCACCTTCACGCCGGTCAGCCCCTTGCCCGCCTCGCCCACGAAGCTGTCAACCTTGGCGTTCCACAGCACCTTGACGTTGGGATGCGCGAAGAGACGGTCCTGCAGGATCTTCTCGGCGCGCAAGCTGTCGCGACGATGGATCAGCGTGACGTCGGGCGAATGGTTGGTGAGGTAAAGCGCTTCCTCGACCGCAGTGTTGCCACCGCCGATCACCACGACCTTCTTGCCGCGATAGAAGAACCCGTCGCACGTGGCACAGGCCGAGACGCCCTTGCCCGAAAACTCCTGCTCGCCCGGGACGCCCAGCCACTTGGCCTGTGCGCCCGTGGCGATGACCAGCACGTCGCCTTCGTAGATGTCGCCGCTGTCGCCCACGGCGCGGAATGGACTGCCATCGAGGCTGACGTCGAGGATCGTGTCCCACATCATCCGCGTGCCGACATGCTCTGCTTGGGCCTGCATTTCCTGCATCAGCCACGGGCCCTGGATCACATCGCGAAAGCCGGGATAGTTCTCGACGTCGGTCGTGATGGTCAGCTGGCCGCCGGGCTGCAAGCCCTGCACCACGATCGGCTGCATGCCTGCGCGCGCGCCATAGATCGCGGCGGAAAGCCCGGCCGGGCCGGAACCGATGATGAGCATGCGGGTCTTGTGCGTGGTCGCCATGGAAAACTCCTCCAGTCGGTTGGCGAGATAAGCAGCGCGCGGGGCAAAAGCGAGTCCGCCAAAGGGGCTTTATCCGCAGGTATCGGACAGATTTTCTTCGCGGGCCCCTGCGCGCATTTTGCCAACGCGGCGTTGCGCAAAAGGATTTTGACTTGAGCCTCCGCCCCGCCCGACAAGTGCCACCGCACACAACAGGGGCACGACCGATGCATCGCAGGGATTTCGTGAAGGGTTTTGCAGCGCTTGGCGGCGGGCTCATGCTGGGCCGACACGCGAGTGCAGTCGCCCCCGTTACCGATCCGGCGCTGGCAAAGTTCATCCACGACCTGCCCAAAAGCGAATATCACGTCCACCTCGAAGGCACGCTGGAGGCCGAGATGAAGTTTGCGCTGGCAAGGCGCAACGGCATGAACCTGCCCTTTGCCGACGTTGCCGCGATGAAGGCCAGCTACCGGTACCATGACCTGCCTAGCTTCCTCGAGATCTACTACGACGGCATGAAGGTTCTGCAAAAGGAGCCGGACTTCTACGACCTCGCCTATGCGTACCTGTCAAAAGCGGCATCGCAGAACGTGATCTATGCCGAGATGTTCTTCGATCCGCAGGAGCACCTCAAGCGCGGCGTGCCCATGGCAGACGTGATCGGCGGCATCACCCGTGCGCGGCGCGATGCGCAAGAAAAACTCGGCATCCGTTCGCAACTGATCCTGTGCTTCGTCCGCGATCTCTCCGCCGAAAGTGCGATGGCCGCGCTCGATGCCGCGCTGCCGTTCAAGGCCGATCTGGTAGGCGTCGGGCTCGACAGCGACGAGGCCGGCAACCCGCCCGAGAAGTTCCGCGAACACTTCGCCAAGGCCCGCGCCAACGGGCTGAAGGTCACCGCGCATTGTGACGTCGACCAGACCGATACGCTAAAGAACATCCGCACCGTGCTGACCGACCTCAAGGTCGATCGCATCGACCATGGCGGAAACATTGTCCAATCGCCTGAACTCGTCGCAATCGCAAAGGAACGCGGCATCTACTTCACCGTCTGCCCCACCTTCTCAGGAACGCTGCGCCGCACCGAGAAGGTGCCCGTGGACGTCGTCCGGGCGATGCTCGACGCTGGGCTGAAAGTCACGATCTCGTCCGATGACCCGGCCTACATGGGCAGCGAATACATCGACGACGTGCTGATCCGCGCGGTCGACCGCAGCCGCCTTACACGCGAGGAGCTGGTCAGGATGACCCGCTACGGTTTCGAAGCGGCTTGGCTACCTGAGGCAGAAAAGGCCGGGATGATCGCTCGGCTCGACGCCTACGTGAAAACCGCCTAAGCGCTCAGGCCTCGACCAGATTGCGCTCGATCGCTGCCAGCATCTCAGGCGTCACGCCCAGCACATCGCGCGCGTAGGCTTCGACACTGCCATGCCGATCGGCAATCGTGGCAAGGGAGCGGTCGAGGAACTGCGCCTCGACGCCCATCAGCACGCGCACGGCCGCATCGTCCATCGACAGACCGAAGCCTTCACGCACATGCCGCGCGCCTGCCTCGATACGGGCTTCGGCATTGCCGGCCGTGTTGGTCAGCAGATAATCGGCGACCATGTCATCGTGGTGCACGCCAAGCAGGTTGTGAACCAGCGCGGCGGCCAGCCCGGTGCGGTCCTTGCCCGCAAGGCAATGCAGCAGGCTCGGGCTCTCCCGCTCGGCCAGAGCCTTCATGTAGAGCCGGTAGGTACCGACCAGCACAGGTCGGAACGGCAGCGATTCGTAAAGGCGAAGCATGGCATTGCGCGCGTCTTCGGCGGTGCGGACTTGCGCTGCCATTTCCTCATGGACCGCGCGGCCTTCGGCACTTGCCGTTTCGCCAGGATGGAACAGCACGTGGCCGGACCATTCCTCATGGCGCAGACAGGGATTGCCCCGCCGCTCGCTGTCGCCGCGCAGGTCGATCACCGTGGCAATGCCGAGGCCATGGACGACGCCGAGATCTTCGGGCGTCGCCTCGCTGTGCTGGCCGGACCGCCAGAGCACGCCGCGGCGCAACTGCCCTGCTCGCGCGCCGTAGCCGCCGTAATCGCGAAAGTTGTGTATGCCGGCCAGCGTGATCACGCGGGCATCGGTGGAGGTATCCATGGAATCGTCCTTGCCGCCCGCCCCGCCATGCTCGGTAGTCGGATCAGGCGCAAGTCCTCACGGGTGACGCGCAGCCAGCGGTTCAAGCGCACGGGCGACCACGACCGAGGCCGGAGTCGGCTTGGGCACCAGTGTGCCGCCAAGGCTGCGCACAGCCTCGTCCATGCGGTCCAGATCGCCGGTATGGAGCACATAAGGCACGCCCATGTCGGCCAAAGCCCGGGCCACCTGCTCGCAGGTCTGGCCCTGCCCCAGTGACACATCGAGGATAGCTGCAGAAATGGCGTGGTTTCGCACAATGGAAAGCGCTTCGACCAGATCGAGCGCGGTAAGCGGCTTGCACCCTGCGTCCTCCACCGCAAACTCGAGATCGAGCAGGATCAGCGGTTCGTCGTCGAGTACCAGCACGCGGCACGGTTCGCCCGATGAAGGAAGCATGCCGCTCATTCAGCGGACTCCCGCAGCGGAATGTTGAGTTTCGCGCGGAGCCCTTCGCTGTGCCATTCTCTGATGATCCCTCCCCTTGCCATGTCAAGCATCCGATCCACGATTCCATCAGCACCGCTGAAAGCACTGTCATTGTCAGGGACGCCTGAACCGCGTCCGTGTTCCACCCAATCGATGCGAATTGCCGGACCATCGGCTGAACCGTTCTTGCGCCATGCCACGGTGACCCAGCCCTTGTCGGTGCTGAGCGCTCCGTGGCGGATCGCATTGACGGCCAGTTCATGCAGCGAAAGCCCCAGGACAGAGACAGACGCGAAGTCCGAACGCAGCCCATTGCCTTCAAAGCGAATGCGCGTGCCCTCAGGGTCGTAGGGTGCCAGCACCGCGCGGATCGCCTGACCCACTTCGACAGTGCCGCGCCGTGAATCGTCAAGCGTCGTCTCGTAAGCCCGCCCGAGTGCCTGGATGCGGTCGTTGATCTCGCGCGCCTCGGTTTCGATCCCGCGCACGCGGCCGGTGAAATTGACGATGCTGCCGATTACCGCGAACATGTTCTTCATGCGGTGCGAAAGCTCGCGCGCGAGTTCGCGGGCATGTAGCTCGTCGGCTCGCGCGGCGCGCACGTCCGAAACGTCCCACTGGCTGCCGAAGAAATAGACCAGCCGGCCTTCTGCATCATAGACCGGCCCAAGATGCAGCGCGTTCCAGAAGGCCGTGCCATCCTTGCGATAGTTCAGCAGTTCGACGACGGTGACGTCCTCGCGCGCAATGGCGTTGCGGATGCGGGCCAGCGACGAGCGATCGCTGTGCGGCCCTTGCAGGAAACGGCAATTGCGCCCGACAATCTCGTGCTCTTCGTATCCGGTCAGATGGCGGAAGGCGCGGTTGGCAAAGACGATCGGCATGTCGGCCTTGTGCGGATCGCAAAGGCAGATCGCCATGCGCGTCTGCGCCATGGCCTGTTCGAACAGCACGCCGGACGCTCCGGCAAAAGTATCTTCCGGGTGTTGCGCGCGGAAGCGGGCTACCGAGGCGTCAAACGCGGTGTGGGCCTGATCCGTCCGTCCAGGCATGGGGGTATCGTCAAAACTGTTGTGGGTCATATCAGTGGCACCTGCCACCGAAATGCAAACGCTACCGCTTGGTTCCCCTAAAAGGCATTAAAAACAACAGCGTCACTTCCGTTCCAGCGGAATCACAGCCAGCGTCAGCCGGGAAATGCAGACCAGCTTGTCCGCTTCGTCGACAATGCGGATGGACCAGACGTGTGTGCTGCGCCCCAGCGCTTCAGGCCGAGCCGTTGCGTAGACCCACCCATCGCGCACCGGCCGCAAGTGGTTGGCGTTGATCTCCATGCCGACGCAGGCCAACCCTTCCGGATCGATCACCATCGAGCCGGCCATCGAACCGATCGTCTCTGCCAGCGCCACCGAAGCGCCGCCGTGCAGTCGTCCGAAAGGTTGGTGGGTGCGATGATCCACCGGCATCCGCGCGCTGATCCAGTCCTCTCCGCAATCGACGAACTCGATCCCGAGATGCGCGGGCATCGAGGAACTCCCGAGACGCGTCAGCCGCTCGAGCGAAGGCATTTCCCCATTCCACCAGATCACGCAGCAAAACCCTCGCGCAGGAATTTCTCGGCGCAGCCTGCCAGCACGGCGGTGCCCAGCGGCAGGACGCTTTCATCGACCATCATCCGCGTCGAATGGATCGAGCAGCACGAGCGCCAGTCCACGCCCTCGTGAGCCACGCCAAGGAAGAACATCGCACCGGGCACTTTCTCCAGCACATAGGAGAAATCTTCGGCCCCCATGATCGGATTGTCGAGGCGGTGGAAGCCTTGCTCGCCGGTCAGTTCGCGAACCACCTGCTCGCCAAGGTCCACCGCGCGCCCGTCGCATACCGTCACCGGGAAGCCCGGCGTGATCGTGACGTCGGCAGTCATGCCGTGGGCCGCTGCGATATGCTGTGCCGCGTGCTCCAGCACTTCGCGCAGGCGAGCGCGGTTCGTGGGCGAAAGCGTGCGCAGGGTGCCGCGCATCGCCACGCGGTCGGCAATCACGTTGTGGGCAGTGCCCGCCTCGATCTTGGCGACAGTCGCCACCACCGGATCGCTCACCGGAAACTTGCGCGTTACCAGCGACTGCAACGCGGTGACGATCTCGCAGGCCACCGGCACCGGATCGAGCGCGTCGTGAGGCATCGAGGCGTGGCCGCCGCGTCCCTGCACGACAATGTCGAACTGGTCGGCCGAAGCAAGCAAGGCACCTGTGCGCCCGGCCACGAGCCCGTGCGGGCTGTTGGGCATCACGTGCAGGGCAAAGGCGGCATCGGGCAACGGATCGATCAGCCCATCATCCAGCATGAACCGCGCGCCGTGGAAGCCTTCCTCGCCCGGCTGGAACATGAACTGCACTTCGCCCGCCAACCGGTCGGCCCGTGCGCAAAGCAGTTCTGCCGCGCCAGCCAGCATTGCGGTGTGGGTATCGTGCCCGCAGGCGTGCATCGCGCCGGGGATGGTCGAGGCGAAATCGAGCCCAGTCTCCTCGTTCATCGGCAGCGCGTCCATGTCACCGCGCAGCAATACCCGGCGACCGGGCCCCGCCTTGCCTTTCAGCGTTGCAACAAGACCCGTCGTCGACGGCCCTTCGCGCCATTCGAGCGGCAGATGGGCAAGCGCCGCCCGCACCTTGTCGCGCGTCTTCGGGGTCTGCAGGCCAAGCTCGGGCTCGGCGTGGATCGCGCGGCGCAGGGCGACAATGGCATCGGAAAACCCGCGTGCCTGTTCGAGCAGTTCGTGATGAAGCATGAAGGCCTCTCGTGAAGGGATAGTGCCAAGGCTGGCACGTTGCGGGGCCGCTGTCGAGCCTTCGGGATAGGGCTTGCACGAGTGGGCAAGACAAGTTAATCGTTCGGTTAAATAATTCCAGACGGAGAGAGTCCCGATGCCCGAAGCCTATATAATCGACGCCGTCCGCACCCCGCGCGGGGTTGGCAAGCCCGGCAAGGGCGCGCTTTCGCACCTGCACCCGCAGCACCTTGCCGCCACCGTACTCAAGGCGTTGAAAGACCGCAACAATCTCGACACTTCGACGGTCGATGACATCATCTGGTCGACCTCCTCGCAGGTAGGCAAGCAGGGTGGCGACCTTGGCCGTATGGCCGCTCTGGCGGCGGGCTATGACATCTCGGCCTCGGGCACCACGCTCGACCGCTTCTGCGGCGGCGGCATCACCTCGGTGAACCTCGCCTGCGCATCGGTCATGTCCGGCATGGAAGACTGCGTGATCGCTGGCGGCACCGAGATGATGAGCTTCACTGCTGCCCATGGCGCAGAACAGGCCAACGCGGGCATCCGGCCGCTCGGCATGGGTTCGGGCAACATGGAACTCGATGCGATCCATCCGCAATCGCATCAGGGCGTGTGCGGCGATGCGATTGCCGCGCGCGAAGGGATCGACCGTCAGGCGCTCGACGCCCTCGCCCTCGTCAGCCAGGAGCGCGCCGACCGCGCGATCCGCGAAGGTCGCTTCAACAAGTCAGTGGTCACCGTCTACAACCCGGACGGTACCGTGGCGCTCGATCACGAGGAATTCCCGCGTCCCGAAACCACGATGGAAGGGCTGTCCTCGCTCAAGGCCAGTTTTGACGGCATCGCCGACTTCGACCTTGGCGGCACGACGTTCCGCAAGCAGATCCAGCGCCGCTATCCCGAACTGGAATGGAAGGGCGTGCACCACGCCGGCAACTCCTCGGGCGTTGTCGACGGTGCGGCCGCGCTGCTGATCGTCTCGCCCGCCTACGCCGAACAGCACGGACTCAAGCCGCGTGCGCGCATCGTTGCCTACGCCAACCAGGGCGATGATCCCACGCTTATGCTCAACGCCCCGGTCCCGGCCGCGAAGAAGGTGCTGGCCAAGGCAGGCCTGAGCAAGGAAGACATCGACGTCTGGGAAATCAACGAAGCCTTTGCCGTCGTTGCCGAAAAGTTCATCCGCGACCTCGAACTCGACCGCGACAAGGTCAACATCAACGGCGGCGCCATGGCTCTCGGCCACCCGATCGGTGCGACCGGATCGATCCTCATCGGCACCGCGCTGGACGAGCTCGAGCGCTCGGGCGGACGCTACGGCCTCGTCACGATGTGCGCCGCCGGCGGCATGGCCCCGGCAATCATCATCGAGCGCATCTGATCGACTAAAGTAAGTTGCTGAAAGCATTAAGGGGTCGGCATCGAGGATGTCGGCCCCTTCTTTTCATCCAGTTGCAATTGTTACGTTGCAAAGCGCTGCGGCCAATGGCAGTCGTCAGCGCAAGATGACAAGTTTTCCGCGCACTCTTATCCGGCCGCTCAGCGGAAGACTGTCGGGTTATGCTTTTTCGATTGCACTCGTAGCACTTGCAACCCTGATACGGCATGCGTCCGAGCATATTCTCCCGCCCGGCTTTCCGTTCCTCACCTTTTTCCCGGCGGTCATCGTCACCACCTTCGTCGCGGGACGCGGACCGGGTGCGCTGTGCGGGTTGCTGAGCCTGCTGTCCTCCTGGTACTTCTTTATCCCCCCTGCGAATTCCTTCGCCCTGTCATGGCCCGTCGCCACTGCCCTTCTGTTCTTTGCAGCAGTCGTAGTGGTCGACATCCTTTTGATCGACGGGCTCCAGCAGCGGCAGGAACGCCTGCTCGAAAGCCAGCGTCAGCTTGCTGCCATGGCTGACCAGCAAACTCTGCTTTTCAAGGAGTTGCAGCACCGCGTTGCCAACAACCTCGCCTCGGTCTCATCGATGCTCCGCCTGCAGCGCCGCCAGATCGAGCGTGCGCCAGAGACCGCGCTCGCCGTGCTGGAAAGCGCCGACCAGCGGATCGAACTGATGGGCCGCGTCCACCGCCAGCTCTACGATCCCGCCGCCAGCGGCCTCCCCCTGCCCGAACAGATCGAGAGCGTGGTTGCCCAAGCCAAGGACGTGGCCGAAGCCGCGCATGTCTCGGTTCCGGTGAATGCGGTCGACGCCCGGCTGGCCATCGACCGGATGATGACGCTGATGTTGCTGATCACCGAAGTGCTCAACAACAGCATCAAGCATGCCTTTGCCGATGGCCAATCCGGCGAAGTCCGGCTGCAACTGGAGCGGGTCGCGGAAGGGCAGCTGCGCCTGACCATTGCCGACAACGGACGCGGACTTTCAGCCGATCCTGACGCGCAGGTTCCACGCCATCGCGGGCTCGGAACCACGATTATCCGCGGCTTTGCCGCACAGCTCGGCGGCACGGTGACCATCGACGGGACAAGTGGCGTGACCACCGTCGTCGAGTTTCCCGAAGACGCGCGGTAACTTTCCAACTCTCCGAGGCCAACGGGCAACTCCCCCCCAACTCCTCGAGGCAAAGCCCCAACTCGGGCCCGCCATTGCACAGCCGTCAGGGGGCAGATGCGATCGGCCCCGCCTCGTTCGCAACGATCTTCAGAACCTCGGTCCAGGCCACGACATTTTGCGCCAGATCGGAAGGATCGACCTTGTCGAGGGTATCGTCCGGGGTGTGGTGCAGGTCGAAGTAGTAGGTGCCGTCCTGGTTGAGATCGACCACGCTGAGCTTCTGCTTTTCGATCACCGGTTCGACGTCCGTCCCGCCATCCGCCTTGCCACTCCCGCGCACGACTCCCATGGGCGAAAGCGCGGCGGCGATGCGGTCGGTCAGGGCCTTGTCGCCCATGTTGAACTGCACGCGCCAGACCTTGCCCGCCCCGAAATCGCTTTCCATGGCAAGGGCATGAGGCTCGGCGTGACGTTCGGCATAGGCCTTGCCTCCAAACCCGCCGATCTCTTCAGACCCGGCCCAGAGCACGCGAATGGTGCGCAAGGGCGTGCCGCCTTCCTGCGCTTTCAGTGCGGCGGCGGTGATGATTGCGCAGCCAGCCGCATCGTCGATCGCGCCGGTGCCGAGATCCCAGCTGTCGAGATGGCAGCCAAGCAGGATCGGCGGGAGCGAGGGATCGCGGCCGGGGAGATCACCGATCACGTTGCCCGACGTCATGCCCTCGGTGGTCTTGCCGGTGAGCGTCAGGTTGAGGCGGATGGGTTTGCCGCTGCGGGCGATGCGGGCGATCAGGTCGGCGTCGGGGTTGGAGACGGCACCCGCCGGTATCGGCTTGATTCCATCAGGAAAATTGGTGCCGCCGGTGTGCGGGTTGCGATGGCTGTCGGTACCGATGGAGCGGATCACTACACCAAGAGCGCCCTTCGCCGACGCGATCCCCGGCCCGGCGCGGCGGACCTGACCGTAGGGGCCGTAGCCACTGCCGTCCTGGCTGCGTTTCATGGCGTGATCGATGAAGGCGATCTTGCCGGTGAGCGAGCCTGCGGGCGCGGCCTTGAGCGCATCAAGTGTCGGGAAATAGACGACTTCGCCTTCGATTCCCTTGTCCGGCGTGGTGCCGCTGTAACCAAGGGCAGTGACGGCCAGCCTGAACGGGATCGGGGCGATGAGGCTCGCCTCGTCCTTTCCGCGCACGTAGCCGCGGATCGGGAAGGGTTCGACCGAGACCTTGCTGAAGCCGAGCGCCTTGAGCCTTGCTTCGGCCCAGACCCGCGCGCGGGCTTCGCCCTCGCTGCCGGCAAGGCGCGGTCCGACTTCGCTGGTGAGGCCTGCGAGCAGATCCCACGCTACGTCGCCCTTGGCATCCTGCGCGTAAGCGGTTGAAGAACAAAGGGCGGTGGTGAGCGCAAAGGCGCGGAGGTTGTTTCGCATGGCTCTTGCTATCGCTCGGGCCACGGCCTGCCAAGCCCCGTCCCGCGCCCTTGTCAGACATGCCGCGCTTGCCCCACCCCCCGCGCTCGGATAGAGGGCGCGCAACAGTTTTTGCCTTCTACCCAAGGACCCGAGATGGCTGCCCAATACGCCTACGTCATGAAGGACATGACGAAGACCTTCCCCGGCGCGCAGAAGCCGGTGCTGAGCAATATCAACCTGCAGTTCTACCAAGGTGCCAAGATCGGCATCGTCGGCCCGAACGGCGCTGGTAAATCGACCCTGATCAAGATCATGGCTGGTATCGACAAGGACTTCACCGGCGAAGCCTGGCCGGGCGAGAACATCACCGTCGGCTACCTTGAACAGGAACCGCAGCTCGACGAGAGCAAGACCGTGCTCGAGAACGTCAAGGACGGCGCGCGCGAGATTGCCGACATGGTCGAGCGTTTTAATGCGATCGGCATGGAAATGGCCGAAGAAGACGCCGACTTCGACGCGTTGGGCGCAGAGATGGCCGAGTTGCAGGACAAGATCGACGCGGTCGATGGCTGGACGCTCGACAACCAGCTTGAGATTGCCATGGAAGCGCTGCGCTGCCCGCCGGGCGACTGGTCGGTGGCAAGCCTTTCGGGCGGTGAGAAGCGCCGTATCGCGCTGACCCGCCTTCTCATCCAGAAGCCCTCGATCCTGCTGCTCGACGAACCGACCAACCACCTTGACGCAGAATCCGTCGAATGGCTGGAAAACCATCTGAAAGACTATGCCGGTGCGGTGCTGATGATCACCCACGACCGCTACTTCCTTGACAACGTGGTGGGCTGGATCCTCGAACTCGACCGCGGAAAGTACTTCCCCTACGAGGGCAACTACTCGACCTACCTCGAGACCAAGGCCAAGCGCATGGCCCAGGAAGAGCGCGAGGAAAGCGGCAAACAGAAGGCGCTGCAGCGCGAACTCGAGTGGATTCGCCAGACCCCGGCGGCGCGCCAGACCAAGTCCAAGGCGCGTATCCGCAAGTTCGAGGAACTGCAGAACGCCCAGGACAACCGCCCGATCGGCAAGGCCCAGATCGTCATCCAGGTGCCCGAGCGCCTTGGCGGCAAGGTGATCGAGGTCAAGAACATCTCGAAGGCCTATGGCGACAAGCTGCTGTTCGAAGACCTTTCGTTCATGCTGCCGCCCGGTGGCATCGTTGGCGTGATCGGGCCGAACGGCGCGGGCAAGTCGACGCTGTTCAAGATCCTCACCGGCAAGGAACAGCCCGACAGCGGCACCGTCGAAATCGGTTCGACCGTCCACCTCGGCTATGTCGACCAGAGCCGCGACGACCTGAACCCCGCCAACAACGTGTGGCAGGAAATCTCCGACGGCCTCGATTACATGAAGGTCAACGGGCAGGACATGAGCACGCGTGCCTATGTCGGCGCGTTCAACTTCAAGGGGCCGGACCAGCAGAAGAACGTCGGCAAGCTTTCGGGTGGTGAACGCAACCGCGTGCACATGGCCAAGATGCTGAAGGCAGGCGGCAACGTGCTGCTGCTCGACGAACCGACCAACGACCTCGACGTCGAAACGCTGGCGGCGCTGGAAGACGCGATCGAGAACTTCGCCGGTTGCGCCGTGGTCATCTCGCACGACCGCTTCTTCCTTGACCGTCTGGCCACGCATATCCTCGCGTTCGAAGGCAACAGCCACGTCGAATGGTTCGAAGGCAACTTCGCGGCCTATGAAGAAGACAAGCGCCGCCGTCTGGGCGATGCTGCGGATCGTCCGACCGCGCTGGCGTACAAGAAGCTGACGCGCTGATCTTACGCGGTTTGTGATTGGAGCGCCCCGTCGGTCTTTGTGGCTGGCGGGGCGTTTTTTGTTTCTCGCAGAGACGCAGAGAAGAAAAGGGAGACGCAGAGGGGAAGTAAGTGCGGCGAAGCCGCTTTGTTGATCAGAGGTCGAATACAGCGAAAACTACAGAGTTTCAGAGCGGCTGCGCCGCGCGCGCTACATCTTCGCGTCTCCCCTTTCTTCTCTGCGTCTCTGCGAGAGACCTCCTGCCTTCCATCCCGAAGCAACCGTCACGGCGCCAGCCATTCCCCACGCCATGGCGCGCTTGCATCAGGCCGGGTGAAGCGGGCGCGGATCCCGCCTTCGTGGGTGAGGTGGAGCCAGTCAAGCGAGCGGACTTCGACGAGCAGGACGCAGAAGTTCTCGCGCGCGGGGAGCGTTTCGTCGAGCGTCGGTGCGCGGTGGAGCAGATGGTCCGGCAGCGCTGAACCGGGGGCGGCAAGGACGCCCGAGGGACCTGTTCCTGCGAGGTAGCAGCGGCGACTGGAGGCGGTGGCGCGCTCCCACGCGGCGTCGGCTGTTGGGCCGCAATGTTCGATCCGCCCTTCCCCGCGCATGCGCAACTGGACGCGATCGGCGGGGTCATAGGCGAGCACGCCGACAGGTGCGCCCGCGCCGATCCTGTCCGCCTTGGGGCTGCGCAAATCGGTATGGAAGCGCAAGGTGGCAAGGCCCTCGCTGGCCTCGCGCAGGACCATGACGCGCATGTCCGCTTCAGGCGTTGCAACGACCGGGGTGTGCATCGCGTGGTGGCGATCGCGTGCCGCCGTCTGGAGCCTTGAAACTGCATCGGCAAGGACGCTGTCGAGCGTCAAATCCATTCATCTTTCTCCAACCGAACATGAACGAAAAGCTATCACACCGGTTCAGACTTGGGACAGCGCGAATCATCTAACAAGACGACATCACGGATCGCGGAACGATTTGCGATCTGGTTATCGGGAAAGGTCGGCGACCATGTTGCCCAAGTCAATCTTCAGAAGCAGCGCGCTCGCGGCGCTGGCCGTGGCGATGACCGCGACGGCAATTCCTTCGGCGGCATTCGCGCAGTCCGAGCAGCGCGAAGAGCGCGGGCGGGGCTGGCAGCGTGGTGGCGGCGACTTTCGCAACCAGCAGGCAGGTCAGGGCCAGCGCCCGGAATGGCGCCGTGAACCACAGGGCGAAGCGCGTCCTCAACGCCAGCCGCAGCCGCAACCTCAGTTCCGGCCGCATTTGCCGCCACAGGCACAGGCACAGCCTCAGCGTTCGCCATGGGGCGGTTCCAACCCGCAGGCACAGCAGCGCCCTGACAGGCCTGCGCAGCCGGCATGGCAGGGCCGTGCCGAGGGTTCGCAGCGCGACTGGGGTCGTTCACAGGGCCGTGACTGGCAGTCGGGCACGGTGAACCGTCCTGCTCCGGACCGTGCAGGGACACCTGCGGTGCCGCAGCGCGGTTGGGACGGGACACGGTGGAACGGGACCAACCCCGATGCCGGCCGCAACTGGAATCGCGATGGCCGTGACCGCGATGGCCGCGACTGGAACCGGGATGGCCGCGACCGCAACGGTCGTGACCTGAACCGTGACGGGCGCGAATGGAACCGTGATGGACGGGAGTGGAACCGTGACCGTAACGGCACATACAGCGACCGCAACCGCAACCGCGATTACCGGGGCAACGACAGCTGGCGCAACGACAACTGGCGGCGCGACAACTGGCGCAACCATGGTGCCGCGGACTATCGCCGCTGGAGCAACGACTGGCGCCGTGACAACCGCTACAACTGGAGCCACTATCGCTCTGTCAATCGCGGCATCTACCGCCTGCCCCGTTACTACGCACCCTATCGCGGGTACAACTACAACCGCCTGTCGATCGGGATATTCCTGAACTCGGGCTTCTATGGCCAGAACTACTGGATCAACGATCCATGGTCCTATCGCCTGCCACCGGCCTATGGCGGCTATCGCTGGGTGCGGTACTGGGACGACGTGCTGCTGGTCGACACATACTCGGGCGAAGTGGTGGACGTGATCTACGACTTCTTCTGGTAAGTCCGGCGTAACCTGAAAGGCCCCTGCACCGATCGGTGCGGGGGCCTTTTGCTAATGTGAATGAGAGCAAAGGTTAAAGGCCAGTGGCCGAAAGTGCTTTCAGCACGCTGCGCATCAGATTTCGACCTTCGTCCGTCAGGCGGACGTAGCGGCGACGCGCATCATTCGTATCCGCTTCGCGATAGACGAGGTTGTCCTCTTCCAGCCGAGCGATCCAGCGCAGGATCGTGGTTGAAGGAACGCCCGCATCAAGGCACACGCTCGAAACCTGGATCTCGGTGCGACGACGATCGGCAATGTACAGATCAAGAAGGATATCCCACCCAGGTTCGCCGAACAGGCTCTTTCGTCCTGAAATGGCATCGCGCTTCCGGCGCAGGGCGTAAAGCGCTACGGCCAGACGCAGGCTTTCGGGATCGTGATCGGAAATGGCGTCCAAGCAATGCTCCCGGGCGGGCGACAACTGACCTTGGCATCGGGGCAAAACCCTTGCGCTGAAGGGCGGCAGACGGCACCTTTAACGCGCATGTCCGACCGACGTTCGTGATCAATTGGCGACCGCTTACAAGTTCGACTGCGCCCGTGGTTAACGCAATCAGTTGCAGAATGCTTTATGAAATTCGTATCATGCGTCCAATTCGGACCAATTGATCTGGTGAGACAGAACATCAGTGCTAGAATATGAGACGCCCGAGTATGGCCTTGTTTGCAAAGAAGTCCCAATCAACTGCCGAGACGAGCGCACTTCGCAAGGTTGGCGAAACTGTTCGGAAACGTCTTCAGCAGGACGCCGGCGTTTACCGGATTCCACGCGACGAGCTTGAAATATTTGGCGTTGCCGACTTTTTCTCGAAGGCCGAATGTGATCGCCTGATTGCCATCGTTGATGCCGTGGCGCGGCCCTCGCCCACATACAAGGGTAGCGACGCGACGGGGCGAACGAGTTACACCGGTGACGTCGATCCATTCGATCCGTTCGTGCTGATGTTGCAGCGGCGGATCGACGATCTGATGGGCATCGATCCCGCGCTGGGCGAGACGATCCAGGGGCAACGCTATGAACCGGGACAGGAGTTTCGCGGACACTATGACCATTTCCTGCCCTCGCAGCCGTTCTGGAACGCGGAACAGAAGCGCGGGGGACAGCGTAGTTGGACGGCAATGGCCTATCTCAACGCCGTGGAGGAAGGCGGGACGACTGACTTTCCCCGCGTCGACCTTTCGATACCGCCCCAGCCGGGCGCCCTGCTGATCTGGAACAACATGAAGCCTGATGGCACGCCCAACCCCAACGCGATGCACGCCGGCATGCCGGTGGTGAAAGGCGTGAAGTACGTCCTGACCAAATGGTACCGGGCGCGCCCGTGGCAGTAGGCCTGCGCGCGACACTGACCGGGCTTGCACTGGCGCTCGCTCTGGCTGCGCCCGGGGGCGCGGCGTTTGGCCATGCGCTGGCCGACGAACACGCTATCGCCCGGATCGACGCAGAGCCGTCGCCCTCGCCACAGCTTTCGCAGAATGCCTTGCTCGACCGGCTGTTCGCCGATGAAATGCGGCGCGGCTTCGCGCTCGATCCGCTGGGCGCGCTGCAGCAGGGGCAGAAGGTTTCGGCAGACGAGTTGCTGATGCTGTTCACGCCGCAGCTGGCGGCCGAGCGGCGAGAGGCCAATGCCGATGTGCTGGCGCGGCTGGCGCAGATCGATCCGGCGCGGCTGGACGAGGGGCACCGCATCTCGCGCGCGGTCATGGAGGACGCCAAGCGGACCGAGCAGGCGCTGCTGGCTCCGGAAACGCAGACCTTGCTGGAATTGCGGCCGTTCAATCACTTCGGCGGCTTCCACGTCGCCTACCCCGAGCTGTCATCGCCCGGCAGCGGCGTGGCGCTCGACACGACGGGCGATTATGAGCTGCTGATCGCGCGCCACCGGGTGCTGGGTCGCGTGTTCGACAACGCCATCGCCCGCTTCCGCGAGGGGATGGCCACTGGCGTGACCGAGCCGCGGCTCACCGTGGACAACATGGTCGCGCAGATCGATGCGCTGCTCGCCCAGCCGATGGAGCGCTCGCCGTTCATGTCACCGGCGCGCAGCTTCCCGCAGGACGTGCCGGTGAGCGAGCGCGTCCGGTTGCGGCGGGAACTGGGCAACGCGGTGCGACATGATGTCTATCCCGCCTACCGGACGCTGCGCCGGTTTCTTGCCAATGAGTATCGTCCGGTCGCGCGCGAACAGGTGGGGCTTTCGGCCCTGCCCGGCGGGGCGGAACTCTATCGCGAGCTGGTGCGGGCGAATACGACGCTCGATCTCGATCCCGCGGCGGTCCATGACCTGGGCCTTCGCGAGGTGGCGCGCATCCAGCGCGAGATGGAGATGGTAAAGAACGAGCTGGGCTTTGCGGGGCCCTTGCGCGCCTTCTTCGACGATCTGCGCGCCAATCCACGCTATCATCCCAGGACCGAGGCGGATCTGGCCGAGGGCTTCCGGCTGGCGGCGCGCAGGGTCGATGCGCTGGCGCCGCGCTACTTCCTGCACCTGCCGCGCACCCAGCTGCAGATCCAGCCCTACCCGGCCTATCGCGCGAAGTTCGAGGCGGGCGGAAGCTATGCGCAAGGATCGCCCGACGGATCGATACCGGGGACGTTCTTCTTCAATACCTATGACCTCAAGAGCCGGTTCCTGACCGGGATGACAACGCTTTACATGCACGAGGGTGCGCCGGGGCATCACTTCCAGATCAGTCTGGCGCAGGAGAATTCGAGCCTGCCCGACTTCCAGCGGTTTGGCGGAAACACGGCCTATATCGAAGGCTGGGCGCTCTATGCCGAAACGCTAGGCTACGAGATGGGATTCTACAAGGACCCGATGCAGCACTGGGGCACGCTCGACGACGAGATGCTGCGGGCGATGCGGCTGGTCGTCGATACCGGGCTGCACACCAAGGGCTGGAGCCGTGAGCAGGCGGTGGACTACATGCTCGCGAACTCAGGCATGGGGCGCAGCGACGCAGAAGCGGAAGTGGACCGCTATGTCGCGGTGCCGGGTCAGGCGCTTTCGTACAAGATCGGCGCGCTGACGATCCAGCGGCTGCGCAAGGAGGCCGAAGGCGCGCTGGGGCGCAAGTTCGACATCCGGCAGTTCCACGATCAGGTTCTGGGCAGCGGGGCTTTGCCGATGGCGGTGCTTGAGGGCAAGGTGCGCGGGTGGATTGCGCGGACGCGGGCGGCGCGGTGACACCCTTCGACAGGCTCAGGGTGATGCTTCGACAAGCTCAGCATGAGCGGAGTTTGGCGATAGCGCCTTCTGTGTTAGCAGCTGTTGCTGGCCCACCCCCAACCCCTCCCGCCTGCGGGAGGGGAGAAAGTAGTTACCTCACCCCCGCTCGTCCTGAGCCTGTCGAAGGACGTTGGCTCAGAACGAACGGGTGAGACCTGTCAGTCGCCCAGCGCTTCGGCGATCAGTTTGCGGGTGTTGGTGACGCCATAGAGCGCGATGAAGCTGCCCATGCGAGGGCCGGCGCTGGAACCAAGAAGGGTTTCGTAGAGCGCCTTGAACCAGTCGCGGAGCGTTTCGAAGCCGTAGTGCGGGTCCTTGCCGATCTCGTAGACGATGTTCTGGAGTTCTTCGGCGGTGGCGTCGTCCGAGGTTCCAGCGAGTTCCTCATCGAGCGCGGCAAGGGCTTTCGCCTCGTTCTCCTCCGGCTTGCGGCGCTGTAGCGTGGGAGCGATGAAATCGCGGTTGTAGGCGAGCGCGCGGGTAACCAGGCCATCGAGCGCGGGGTGCGCAGCAGGGTCGGCGTTCTCGACATAGTTGCCGAGATAGGACCAGACCTGATCGCGCGTGGCCTGCGCGCCGAGCACGCCGACGAGATTGAGCAGGAGGCCGTAGGTGACCGGCAGGCTCTCCCCCTCGCCGCCATGGTAGCCGTTTGTGCGCAGCAAGTGCCACACAGGGTTGCCGAGCTGCTGCTCGACCGGCTGGCCGGGGATCTTTTCACGGAACTGCCAGTATTCGTCGACCGCGCGGGGGATGATCCCGACGTGGAGCGACTTGGCGCTCTTGGGTTCGCGGAACAGGTAGAAGCCGAGCGATTCCTCGCTGCCGTATTCAAGCCACTGCTCGATCGTCAGGCCGTTGCCCTTGGACTTGGAGATCTTCTCGCCCTTCTCATCGAGGAAGAGTTCGTAGATCAGGCCTTCGGGGCGCTGGCCTCCGAGCACGCGAGCGATCTTGCCGGACTGGGTGACGCTGTCGGTAAGATCCTTGCCGCACATTTCGTAATCGACGCCAAGCGCGACCCAGCGCATCGCCCAGTCAACCTTCCACTGCAGCTTGGACCAGCCGCCGAGGATCGTGTGTTCGATGGTTTTGCCGTTGCTGTCGGTGAAGCGGACGATCCCGGCTTCGGCGTCAACCACTTCGACCGGGACCTGCAGGACCTCGCCGGTGGTGGGCGAGACCGGCAGGACCGGCGAGTAGGTCTTGCGGCGTTCTTCGCGCAAGGTTGGGAGCATGATGTCCATGATTGCCTGCCAGTTGCGCAGGACGTTCTTCAGCGCGTCATCGAATTCGCCCGAATTGTAACGATCGGAGGCCGAGACGAATTCGTAGTCGAATCCGAAGCGATCGAGAAAATCGCGCAGCATCGCGTTGTTGTGGTGCGCGAAGCTTTCGAACTTCTCGAACGGATCGGGAATGCGGCTGAGCGGATGGCCGAGGTGGGCATCGAGCAGCGCCTTGTTGGGCACGTTGTCGGGCACCTTGCGCAGGCCGTCCATGTCATCGGAAAAGGCGACTAGGCGCGTGGGGTGGCCGCCAGTGAGCACTTCATAGGCGCGACGCACGAAGGTAGTGCGCAGGACTTCCTGGAAGGTGCCGATATGAGGGAGGCCCGAGGGGCCGTAACCGGTCTCGAACAGTACCGGGACCAGTGCGCCGGACGCATCGCGTTTGCCGCCGGGATACCGCTTGATGATCTTGCGGGCTTCCTCGAAGGGCCAAGCCTTGGAGGTCTGTGCGGCGGTGTGGATTGCATCGGTCATAGTGCCCGCCCTTTTGCGCGTGGGGGCGGTTGGTGCAAGTGAAAAGGGGGTAATCAAGCGAACGCCGAAAGGGCGGAACCGCGCGCACGCGGCCCCGCCCTTCCGTGGAGGCTTCTGAGGGAGTGAACCGCCCCGGCTTTCCCGGAGGCATTTTCAATTGAGTCATGCGACCATATCGAGGGTCTCGTTGGCCGCATAGTAGTTGGCTTCGGCTTCGGCGGGTGGGATGTGCCCGATGGGTCCGAACAGGCGGTGATTGTTGAACCAGTCCACCCAGCGCAGCGTTGCCATTTCCACGGCCGATGCGCTCGGCCATGAGCGCTGCCGCCAGATGACCTCGGCCTTATAGAGACCGTTGATGGTCTCGGCCAAGGCGTTGTCATAGCTGTCGCCGACGCTGCCCACAGACGGCACGAGGTTGGCTTCGGCCAGACGCTGCGTGTAGTTCATCGCCAGGTATTGAACGCCCCTGTCGCTGTGGTGGATCAAGCCATCATCTGGACTTGGCCTGCGGGCATGGATCGCCTGCTCCAGGGCATCCAGTACGAAGCCCGCCGTGGCGCTGGTGCTGACCTTCCAGCCCACAATCCGGCGGGCGAAGGCATCGATCACGAACGCGACATAGACGAACCCGGCCCAGGTATGGACGTAGGTGAAGTCGACCACCCACAGCGCATTGGGCCGGCTGACGCGGAACTCGCGGTTGACCTTGTCCAGCGGGCACGGTGCCTTGGGGTTGCTGATGGTCGTCACCGTCGTCTTGCCCCGGCGCACGCCTGCCAGGCCCATGGTGCGCATCAGCCGCTCGACGGTGCACTTGGCCACCTTGATCCCCTCGCGGCGCATCTGGTGCCAGACCTTGCGGGCACCATAGAGGCCAAAGCTGTTCTCGTGGACGCGCTTGATCGCCTCGCGCATCTCGTCATCGCGCCGGACACGGGCGGGGCGCCTGCCGGGATCGGCAAGGCGGGCGGCATATTCGTGGTAGGAGGAAGGGGCGATTGCCAGTTCCCGGCAGATCGGCTCGATACCCAATTCCTTCCGGTGAGCGTCGATGAACGACATCACCATTTGCCGTGGCGGTCGAGCTCCGCCTGCGCAAAATATGCCGAGGCTTTGCGAAGGATCTCGTTGGCCCGGCGCAGTTCCTTGACCTCGCGCTCCAGGGCCTTGACCCGATCACGATCACTGACAGCCTGCGCCGCTGGCCCTGCTCGTCGGCTCGCCTCCTCACGGCACCAGCGGCGCAGTGTCTCGGTCGTGCAGCCAACCTTCCCGGCGATCGACGTCATCGCCGCCCACTCCGACGGGTAATCTCCCCGGTGCTCCTCCACCATCCGCACCGCACGGTCGCGAAACTCAGGCGAGAACTTGTTCCTTGTAGCGCTCATCGTGGCTCCTTCTCACAGATAGGAGCCTCCGGGAAAGCCGGGGCGGTTCACAGGCTTATTTCAGAAGCGAGAGGACGTTCTGCTGGGCCTGGTTGGCCTGAGCAATCATTGCGGTCGAGGCCTGCGAAAGGATCTGGGCCTTGGCCATGGCGGTGGTTTCCGCCGAATAGTCGGTATCCATGATCCGCGAGCGGGCATCGGACAGGTTGGTGACGTTGTCGTTCAGGTTGTTGATCACCGATTCCAGCCGGTTCTGGGCGGCACCGAACGAAGCGCGGGCGGCGCTGACTTCGGCGAGCGAGGTATCGACATCGTCCATCGTGGTGCTGGCATTGCCAACGCTAGTCACGTCAAACGCGACATCGGCGATGCCCTTGCTGGTGATGGTGACAACATCGGTGGTCTCTGCGCCAACCTGAATGTCAAACGTGGTGTCGGCCGTGCCGAAGACGTTGTTGCCGTTGAACTTCACGTTGTTCAGCACGTCGTTGATCTGGGTGTTCAGTTCCTGGACTTCGGCGTCCATATATTCGCGGTCGGTGTCCTGATAGGTCGCCGACTTGGACTGCACGGCCAATTCGCGGACCCGCTGCAGCATGGCGGTGACTTCGTTCAGCGCGCCGTCGGCGGTCTGGGCAAAAGAGATGCCGTCATTGGCGTTGCGGATGCCCTGGCCCATGCCCTTGATCTGCGAGGTCATCGTGGTGCTGATCGCGAGGCCTGCGGCATCGTCCTTGGCGCCGTTGATGCGCTTGCCGGTTGAGAGGCGCTCCATCGCGCTGCCGAGCATCTTGTTAGCCGAGTTCGAAGCATTGGTCGCGCGGATGGCGCTGATGTTGGTGTTGATGACTGCCATGTCCCATTCTCCACTATGGGCCGGAGCGTGACTGCGAAATGCTCCGGTTTCTGTAACTGTGGAGAAGGACGGCGGCCCGCAGCGGGTTTTAAGGGCAGTGGTGAATCGCGGTGAAAGGTCTGCTTTTTCATCTGCGGCGGGGTTGCCCGATGTTCCATTCCTGTTCTAACGCTGGGGCGTGACGGAGCGCCCTGCCCTTTCGCTGCCAGCGATTCATGCAAGCCATGGCGGGTGCTGGCTGCGCGATGGCTTTGCCACGCGCGGGGTTGGCAAGGGCGATGCGATCGTGGCGGCGGCCGATACGCCGCTGCTCATGCTCAATGCGCCACTGGTGGCGAGCAGGCTTGGCTATCCCGATCTTTCAGGGCTCGATCTGCTGGAGCTGTTCGCGTTCGTGCACCCCGCGCGATTCATGGTGCCGACGCCCAAGGGGCTGGCCCATGCCCTGGGACTGGACGAACCTTCAGGCGACGACAAGGTGCCGCAGCTGCTGCAGGAAGCGGCGGAGGCTCTGCTGGCCACGTGCGAAAGTGCGGAGTGGGCCGAGCGCGAGGGGGCCTGGACGGCGCTGCAATCGCTTGTGCGGATGCGGTGGCCTTGGGCGACATTGCTTGGCCCCCGGATCAAGAAACCGGAGCGGGCGGAGCGCTGGCTCTTCGCCAAGTTGCCGGAGTGGGAGGAAGCGGCGGAGCGGCCTCAGCCTGCGCAAGTCGTGTTGGGCGGTGATGCGGTGGTGGCGCGGCTGGCGGAACTGACCGGTGCCGGGGCAGAAGCCCGGCCGACGCAGCAGGACTATGCCCGCGAGGCGGCGCGGATGTTCGCGCCGCGGCAGGGACAGGGCCAGCCGAACGTGGTGCTGGCGCAGGCGGGCACGGGCACGGGCAAGACCTTTGGCTATCTCGCGCCGTCGTCGCTGTGGGCCGAGCAATCGGGCGGCACGGTCTGGGTTTCGACCTACACCAAGGCGCTGCAGCGGCAATTGCGGCGCGAGAGCAGGCGCGCGTTCCCTGCCTCGCGCAATGGCAAGCCGCCGGTGGTGGTGCGCAAAGGGCGCGAGAACTACCTTTGCCTGCTCAATCTGGAAGACGCGCTGCAGGGCGGGTTTGCCGGGCGGGCGGCGATCCTGGCGCAGCTGGTGGCGCGCTGGGCGGCGTATTCCCAGGATGGCGACATGATCGGCGGGGACCTGCCGGGCTGGCTCGGCACGCTGTTCCGCAAGCGCGGGATCGCGGCGCTGACCGATCAGCGCGGCGAATGCGTCTATGCCGGGTGCCCGCATTACCGGAAGTGCTTCATCGAACGCGCCGCGCGGGCCTCTGCCGATGCGGAACTGGTGATTGCCAACCATGCGCTGGTGATGGTCAACGCGGCGCGCGGGCGTGATGCGGCGCAGCGGCCTACGCGGATCGTGTTCGACGAAGGCCACCATGTGTTCGAGGCGGCGGATTCGACGTTCTCGGCGGCACTGACTGGGGCCGAGACGATCGAGCTACGGCGCTGGGTGATCGGGCCGGAGGGCAAGTCTCGCGGACGGCGGCGCGGGCTTTCGGCGCGACTGGCCGATGTGGCGAGCTACGACGAGGAAGGCGAACGCGCGATTGCGCAGGCGCGTGACGCGGCAGAGGCCCTGCCCTCGGAAGGCTGGCTGGCACGGGTGGTTGAGGGCACACCTTCTGGGCCGATTGAAGACCTGCTCAGCGCGGCGCGGGCGCTGGCCTATGCGCGCGACGAGAGCGGCGGGCAGGAAGCGGGCTATGGGCTCGAGACCGAGATCGCACAGTTGGACGGGGGGTTCATCGAGGTTGCGGGCCGCGCGCAGGAGTCGCTGGAGGCTTTGCGCAAACCGCTGGTGCGGCTGGGGTTGCGGCTTGAGGCGATTGTCGAGGATGGGCCGGACTGGCTCGATGGACCAGCGCGGGCGCGGATCGAAGGCGCGCGCAGTGCTATCGGTTGGCGCAGCGATCTGATTGCGGGGTGGATTGCGCTACTGGCGCGGCTGGGTGGTCCGGGCGATCCCGATTTTGTCGACTGGATCGCGGTCGAGCGGTCGGACGGGCGCGAATGGGATGTGGGGCTGCATCGGCATTACCTCGATCCGATGAAGCCCTTTGCCAATGCGGTGCTGGCGCCCTCGCACGGGGTTATGATGACCTCGGCAACGCTGCGCGATGGCGATGATTGGTCCAGCGCGGTGGAGCGCAGCGGCGCGCCGCATCTGGACATTGCGCCTCGACTGTTCACGGCGGACAGTCCGTTCGACTACGCGTCCCAGGCCGAAGTGCTGATCGTGACCGACGTGCCCAAGGGCGACATTCCGGCGCTGGCGGCGGCCTATGGGCGGCTGATCGAGGCTTCTGGCGGCGGGGCGCTGGGGCTGTTTACGGCGATCCGGCGGTTGCGCGCGGTCTATGGCCGGATTGCCGACCGGCTGGCGCGGGGTGGCTTGCCGCTGTTCGCGCAGCATGTCGATCCGATCGATACGGGCACGCTGGTCGACATCTTCCGCGACGATCCGCGCGCCTCGTTGCTCGGCACCGACGCCCTGCGTGACGGGGTGGACGTGCCGGGAGATTCGCTACGGCTGGTGGTGATGGAGCAGGTGCCGTGGCCCAAGCCTTCGATCCTGCACCGCGCGCGGCGGATGGCGGGCGGCGGTTCGGCCTATGACGACAGGATCATCCGGGCACGGCTGGCGCAGGCGTTCGGGCGGCTGATCCGCTCTGCCGGCGACAAGGGGCACTTCGTGGTGCTGTCCTCGGCCTTCCCCTCGCGGCTGCTCTCGGCCTTTCCGGCAGGCACGCCGATCCGCCGGGTGACGCTCGATGTGGCTTTACAAAGCGTGGGCGCCAGTGTTTCTGGGCGGGAGAGTGCACAGACACCGCGCGAGGGGATTTCGTGAAGACACTGGCCCTGTTTCGCCACGCCAAATCGGACTGGAGCGATGCGCGCGCGCGGGACTTCGACCGCCCCCTCAACGAGCGCGGCAAACGCGGGGCGCGGGCGATGGGCGAGTATATCCGCGATACCGGCCGCACGTTCGACCGCATGATCGCCAGCCCCGCCGTCCGCGCGGCAGAGACGGTCGAGGAATGCAGCAAGGCGTGGAAGTGCACGTTCAAGATCGAATGGGACCGGCGCATCTACCTTGCCAGCTCGGCCACGCTGATCGACCTGTTGAAGGAACTGTCCGGCGATCCCAAGAGCGTGCTGATGATCGGGCACAATCCGGGGCTGGAAGACCTGATTTTCGACCTGGTGCCGGATGATGGCTCCTCCCCATTGCGCGAAGTGGTGGAAGAGAAGTTCCCGACCGCGACGTTTGCGGTGATGGAGCTTGATGTGGACGACTGGGCTGACCTGGTAGAAGGCTGCGCGCGGTTGGTGGAGATCAAGCGGCCGCGCGATCTGGACCCGACGTTGGGGCCGGTGTTGGTGGATTGAACGGCAGCAGTGCTGACACGGTTTTCGAGGTAGTTTCTTGATCCACGTAATCTTCAGTTCGTCAGGTGCGGGTAGTCTTCGCCAAGCACTGAAGGGGTGCGGCCGCCAAGAGCGGGTCGCCGACATTCTGGACGATCTCTCTTGGGGACCCATCGCCACTGGAGACTTTGCCGAACGCCAAGCGTGGCTGAACCAGAATCTGCCATCGGGTTCCGATGATGGCATGTGGAGTTGGGTCGCAGATGAGCCGCAGGAGTTCTTGAACAAGCTTGAGTTCCACGACGAGCATTTGGTTTGGGTTGCTCCACAGAACGCCAAGGAGTTGTGCGGTCTCCATTGGTACCTTGATCACTTTGGTGGTGAGAGGGCATCATTCATCTTGGTGGATAAAGGCTTTCCCGGAAGCTGGAAGGGGGAAGCGCCTCAAGGTCTCGGTGAACTCGGAGCCGAGGAATTCCAGTATGTCCTAGAGAACGCAGAGCGTCAGTCTTGGGACGAAAAGCGGTTTCCTAAAGGCCATTGGACCCGCCTCTGCAATGAGGGAACAAACCTGCGCTTGGTAATGCAAGGAGCGGCTGTGAGTGTGCCGGACGACTACCTTGATGACGTTATTCTCCAGCAATGCACAACGGACTGGCGGAAATTGGGTTACGTTGTCGGAGAGACAATGGTGGCTTTGTGGGACGGTAATCACACCAAAGGTGACGACTTTACCAAGTGGCGCTTGCGCGAAATGCATCGTCTTGGGAAAATCGTAATCAATGGTTCGATCACGTATTATGCCAAGCCAGATGAGCCAACGCTAGTTAGGCTCGCATGAGGCCGATATCTGTGACCACGGAGTTTTGGCCCATCGGGGCAATGTGACGTTGCAAAGGAAGCAAAGCCCCGTGTCGAGCACGGGGCGACGGGGTTTTTTGCAAAGCTAATCTGCCAACCGAAAACTGCGTCGCCCCGTGCTTGACACGGGGCTTGGCTATTTGTGGCTAACCCTACTCTTCCAACGCAGCGGCCAGCCGGTCGCGGATGGATTGGAGGTAGGTCAAAAGTGGCGCGGCGGATTGTTCGTCGGGGGCCTGGGGTGCAGGCTCTGGCGACGGAACCGCAGCCACAGCAGCCCCCTTCTTCCCCCGCAGCGCCTGCCTTGCGCCCTTGATCGTGAAGCCTTCCTTGTGGAGGAGGCGGTGGATTTCGGTGATGAGGGCGACGTCTTCGGGGCGGTAGTAGCGGCGGCCGCCCGCTCGGGTGAGCGGGCGGAGCATGGGAAATTGCTCTTCCCAATAGCGCAGGACGTGCTGGCGGATGCCGAGCGTTCTGGCCACTTCGCCAATCGTGCGGAATGCGCCCGGTTCCTTGCCGTCTTCCGGATCAGGTCCGGCACCGGGAAGTTCGGGCGCGTTCATCCGCTGGCGATCAGCCCTGGCCGATGCGGTCCTTCAGCATCTGGCTGGCGCGGAAGCTGAGGACGCGGCGCGGCGTGATCGGCACTTCGATGCCGGTCTTGGGATTGCGGCCGATCCGCTCCGCCTTGTCGCGCAGCAGGAAAGTGCCGAAGCCCGAAATCTTCACGTTTTCACCCTCAGCCAGTGCATCGCACATATGCTGCAGGATGGATTCAACCATTTCGAGCGAATCCGCACGCGACAGCCCAACACGTCGGTTGATGCTCTCGGCCAGATCGGCCCGGGTCAGTGTACCTACAGAACGCATCCTTAATTCCCCCCAGAAGTCAGAAGACGCCAAGGCGATGGACAATAACGCTGATTCTGCGGAACGCAATGCAATGCGTTGCAGGGGAAGGATAAGACTGGGCCGGTGTGGGACGGTTGGTTGAGGATTGCCCTGCATCTCCGTCATTGCGAGCGCAGCGAAGCAATCCAGGGCGGTCTTGCGCTGACTATGGATTGCTTCGTCGCTACGCCCCTCGCAACGACGAAGTGCGTGGGACTTCAGATGCGCACGAGGCTGGCGCCCCAGGTGAAGCCGCCGCCCATCGCCTCGAACATCACGAGGTCACCCTTCTTGATGCGGCCATCGCGGACGGCAGTATCGAAGGCGAGCGGCACCGATGCTGCGCTGGTGTTGGCGTGGCGATCAACCGTAACGACGACCTTCTCCGCAGGCAGATCGAGCTTGCGCGCGGTGGCGTCGAGAATGCGGAAGTTGGCCTGATGCGGCACGACCCAGTCGATCTCGGTTGCATCATGCCCTGAAGTTTCAAGCACTTCCCGCAGGACGTTGGCCAGATTGGTGACGGCGTGGCGGAACACCTCGCGGCCCTTCATGCGGACCTTGCCGACCGTGCCGGTGGTGGACGGACCACCATCGACATAGAGCAGTTCGTTGTGCGCGCCATCGGCGTGGAGGCGCGTGGCAATCACGCCGGGGGCGGCAGGATCGTTTTCGTCAACGTCCTGCGCTTCTAGCACGACCGCGCCTGCACCATCGCCGAATAGAACGCAGGTTGTGCGGTCTTCCCAGTCAAGAATCTTGCTGAAGGTCTCAGCGCCGATCACCAGTGCGCACTTGGCCATGCCGGTGCGGATCATCGAATCCGCAGTGGCGAGCGCGTAGAGGAAACCCGAGCAGACCGCCGCTACATCGAAGGCGATGCCGCCGTTGCAGCCGAGGTTATGCTGCACGATCGTGGCAGTAGCCGGAAACGTCTGGTCGGGCGTTGCCGTGGCGAGAACGATCAGATCGACCTTTGCAGCATCGATTCCAGCCGCTTCGATAGCCTTGCGGGCCGCTTCGGTGGCGAGCGTGGACGTCGTTTCGCCTTCGCTCGCGAGGTAGCGCTGGCGGATACCGGTGCGCTCGACGATCCATTCGTCGGTAGTGTCGACCATCTGCGCCATTTCAGCGTTGGTCACACAGCGCTGCGGCAGGGCGGAGCCGCTGCCTCGGATGACCGCGCGCAGGCTCATGCCGCGTCCTCGCTGCTGACGGGAGCTGACTTGCCGCGACCGCCGGTGCGAATGGCTTCCGCGCCGAGGCGCGCAAGGTCGGCTTCGATGCGCTCGGTCAGGTTTTCCTCCAGCAGTCGGGCTGTTACCGCAACGGCATTGGCCACGCCGAGCGCCGAAGCGCTGCCATGGCTCTTTACCACGACGCCATTGAGGCCGAGGAACACGGCCCCGTTGTGGTTGTTGGGATCAAGGTGATGCTTGAGCAGCTCGGTCGCCGGGCGCGAGATCAGGAAGCCGAACTTCGAGCGCAGCGACGAGGAGAAGCTGCGGCGCAGCAGGTCCGCCACGAAACGGGCAGCGCCCTCCATCGACTTCAATGCGATATTGCCGGAGAAGCCATCGGTAACGACGACGTCGCAATCGCCGCGCGAAAGCTTGTCGGCTTCGGTGAAGCCGTCGAATGTCATCGCCAGGTCCCCCGCCAGTTCCTTGAGCTGGTTGGCGGCATCGCGCAGGGAATCGGTACCCTTGGTCTCTTCCGTGCCGATGTTGAGCAGGCGGACGCGGGGCGATTCGAGGCCATTGACGATGCGGGCATAGGCCGCACCCATGATCGCAAACTGCACCAGGTTGCGGGCATCGCAATCGGTGTTGGCGCCAAGATCGAGCATGATCAGATCATGTTCGCCGAGCGTCGGCAGAAGTGCAGAAAGGGCCGGCCGGTCAATCCCCGGCATGGTGCGCAGCGCGAGCTTGGCCATGGCCATGAGCGCACCGGTATTGCCAGCGCTGACCGCAGCCCCGGCATGACCCTGCTTCACCGCATTGATCGCCAGCCCCATCGAGGTGGTCTTGGCACGGCGAAGGGCCTGCGTCGGCTTCTCATCCCCCGACACCACATCGGGTGCATGGAGGATTTCAGAAGCTTCACGCAGGTTTGGATGGTTTTCGAGGGCCTGCTTGATGCGGGCCTCATCACCGACGAGGAGGAACTTGAAGCGGTCATGACGACGACGGGCAAGCGCCGCGCCTTCGACCATCACGCGCACGCCCTCATCGCCGCCCATCGCATCAACGGCGATACGCGGCAGGCTCATGTCCTCAGTCCCCCCCGTTTGAAGGCTTAGAGCCCGACGGCGATGACTTCGCGACCGTTGTAGTGACCGCAAGCGTTGCACAGGTTGTGCGGACGCTTGAGTTCACCGCAGTTCGAGCATTCGTGGAACGCTTCGACGCTCAGTGCGTCATGGCTGCGGCGCATGCCCCGGCGTGAGGGCGAAGTCTTTCTTTTGGGGACGGCCATCTCGGCACCTGTTCTTAGAATTGCATAGTTTTGTTGCGGGCGCGATAGGGAAAACCGGACCTTCGCACAAGCCCTGTTTGGCACAGGACCCGCACGCGGCGAAGGACGCCACAAGTCACGGGATTCGCCAATCGCTGGGCGAAGGCGCGCCTATACGGATTTTCTGATGCTTTGCAAGCTGGGGCGCGCTAGCTTTGGCGACGGACCCTCACATGGGGGCCATCTGAGAGGGGATAACCTGAGGAATGACAATCCTGCCAATCACGCTGTGCGCGGCTGCTGCGGCCGCTGCCATCAACATCTGGCTTTCCATCCGCATCGGCATGGTTCGCACCGCCAAGAAGATCAGCATCGGCGACGGCGGCGACATGGAACTGATCGCCCGCATGCGCGCGCAGGCGAACTTCATCGAGAACACACCGATCGTGCTGGTGCTTATCGCGGCGGTCGAGCTTGCCCGTACCGGCAATCCTTACCTGATGGGCGTTGCAGCCCTCTACATGCTTGGCCGTGTCGGCCACGGCGTGGGCATGGACGGCGGTCCGCTCGGCTTCCTGCGCGGCGTGGGGACGCTTACGACCATGCTTTCGCAGCTCGGCCTTGGCGTTTGGGCGGTATCGATCGCTCTGGATATGTGAATGTTTCGGGGGTGGCGTAGCATCCTGCCCACCCCTACCCCCTCCCGCCTGCGGGAGGGGAATATCTTGAGCGCGTCTGCTCAGCTCAGCGCATAGTCGCTGACGTAGACGTTGGTCTGGCGTTCGCGGCCGAAGGTGCTGTTGGGGCCGTGGCCGGGCACGAAAGTCACGTCGTTGCCGAGTGGCCAGAGCTTCTGCGTGATCGAATCGATAAGATCCTGATGGTTGCCCATCGGGAAATCGGTGCGCCCGATCGAGCCCTGGAACAGCACATCCCCGACAATGGCGACCTGTGACGGTGCGTGATGGAAGATCACGTGGCCAGGCGTGTGGCCGGGGCAGTGGATCACGTCGAGTTCGACTTCTCCGACGGTGACCTTGTCGCCATCATGGAGCCAGCGATTGGGCTCGAACACCTCGGCAGGGATGCCCCAGCGCTGCGAATCCTCATCGAGCTGCGCGATCCAGAAGCGGTCAGCCTCATGCGGCCCTTCGATCGGCACCCCAAGTTCGCGCGCGAAAATGCCAACGCTGCCGCAGTGATCGAGGTGGCCGTGGGTCACGAGCAGCTTCTCGATCGTCACCCCGGTGACTTCGATCGCCTTGCGCAGCTTTTCGAGATCACCGCCTGCATCGATGAAGGCGCCCTTCATGGTCTTCGTGCACCAGACCAGCGTGCAATTCTGCTGGAGCGGGGTCACGGGGATGATCGCGACCTTGAAGGCGGGTTCGGCTGTGGGCTGGGTCATGTTGGGGATTTGGAACGCGGGAGCGACAATTGCAATGGTCAGGTCGTCGACATAACGTGCCGCGATGCACAAGCTACGCCGATCACGCCCTGAAGATGGCTCCCGCGCGCTGGCGATCTGGGCCGCCGCTGTCGATGCAACGCATGACTTTCTTCTGCTTGGCGATCGTCTTGCAATCGGCGTGGAGGTAGCTGGATTTCTGCCACAGGCGCCCCTCGTGCTCGCGGTCGATTCTTCGGACCAGGCGACGGGGTTCCTGCTCGCCGCAAGCGGCGTGATCGAGTCACTGTTCGTCGATCCGGCGTGCCATGGCCAAGGAATTGGCCATGCGCTGGTGCGGCACGCGGTAGAGGTGTTGGGTGCGACGAAGCTCGAGGTGAACGAGCAGAACATGGGCGCACGCGCCTTCTATGCTCGTATGGGATTTGCTGAAACGGGGCGCTCGGCGCTCGACGGGCAAGGACGGCCGTACCCGCTGATCCAGATGGAGTTCCGGGCCTAAAGCCGCCCGCCCTTCCAGACGACACGACCGACAATCTCCACTTCACTGGCGGCACGTTCGAGGCGGGGATAGGCGGCATTGTCGGATATGACGCGCAAGGTGCCGCCGGGGCCGGGTTCGAGGCGCTTGACCAACAGCACATCGTCGAGGCGGATGACGTGGATCCCGGCGCGCAAGGGGCGCGGGGTGCGGTCGACAAGGATCTCGTCACCGTCACGCAAGGTCGGCTCCATCGAGTCGCCCTCGACTTCGATCACGGTGAGCATGGCGGGTTCGAGGCCTTGCCCCTTGAGCCAGCGGTGATTGAAGCGCAGGCGGCCGGAGGGGATTTCCTCTGCAGGCAGGGTGCCGGGGCCAGCTGATGCGCCAAGCGGCAGGCGCGGGATATCGGCCCATTCGGGCGTGACGGCGCGGCCAATCGCTGCGGCGGTGCCGAATCCAACCTGACCTACCGCGACCACCCCGCGCTGATGTGCGCCAAGGTCGCTTTCGGGCACGCCGAAGAACTCGGACAGTGTGCGCCGGTCGTTTTCCTCAAGCTTGCGCGGGCTGCCCTTGCGAACGAACTGCTGAAGATAGGTGGTGTTACGCCCGATCAGCGCGGAGAGCGCCGACAGGCTGACACCGCGCTGCGCGGCAAGCGCGACGAGGCGGGCGCGGGCACCGTCATCCGATTCGCTATCCTGCAGGGTCATTGGCACCTTCCTCCAATTTCGAAGGACTTTTCCTAGCATTGTAGGATTTTGAGATCAACATAGGAAAAATCCTATTTCGAGTCGTCTCCAGGACGCCAGCATCAGGAGGATGAAAGGACATGCTGCTCCGCAAGGTCGAGAGTTTCCTTCGGCAAACGGGAATGCCCGCCACAAAATTCGGCCGCCTTGCTGCGCACGATCCCCGTCTTGTGGGCGATTTGCGCAACGGCCGCGAACCACGCTCCGCGCTGATCTCACGCGTAGAACATTTCATGAACAAATTTGGAGAGAATGTCCATGCTGCTTGATCCGGGCGCCTTCGAGACGAAATCCGTCGCGCAAACCCCTCCCCCGCCCCGCGCGCTGACGACGACGGCTGATCGGCTGCTCCGGGCCATCCGCGAAGTTGCCGGGCCGCTGGCCGAGATTGTCAGCCATGGCGAAACGCCCTGGGCGAGCATCACCTTTTCAGGGGCGCGCCACCGCCTGGTGCTGCGTTTCGCCGGAAGCGATGCGGTGAGCGATGGCGAGGCCTTCGTGGCGGCGTTGCCAGAGCACGAGTTCAAGCTGCGGCGCGAGCTGGTGGCCGATGCTGCGGTAACACGGGTTGACCACGAACTACTGCCGTCATCGCTGCTGGAAGTGGAGTGCGAGATCCTGCTGCTCGACGCGGACTGAGAGATCGGCGGGTGCCCCGTGAGGCACCCGCTCTCCTCTCCAACAGTGAAACTCTATTTGTCGATCTTCGCCAGCATCGGGGCGGGCTTTGCGCCGACCCACAGGCTCATGTCCACGGCATTCGAGACGCGGAACACGTCGCCCTTGCTGTTGAGGAACAGCTCTTCCATCTCCGGCCGCGTGAAAGGACGCGAACCGAGGCGACCGAAGACCGCCATCTGGCCGCCGGTTTCATCCACTCCGCGATCGCGGTCGAGCCCCTTGGACAGCGCGAGAGCTGGCGTGGGCGTGCGGGCCCAGGCGATCAGTTCCGGCTTGGGCTCGGGCGAGAAGCCATAAAAGTTCGGCTGGCTGGCAGGCGACGTCAGCTGCAGCACCTTCATCCCGTTCCGGCCATCGGCGACGTAGGCAAAGAGCGAGGCATTGGTGGACGCAACAATCACGTCCTCGGCATCGTTGAGTTGCCCGTCGGCGGTGTAGCTGGTGTAGATCGACGGGCGCGTCGGTGCGGTGATGTCGACGATCACCAACCCTTGCGACTTGGCCGCGACATAGGCGTAAGTACGGGCAAGATAGACGCGGCGGGCATCGGCCAGCGGCACCGTGGCGGAGGGAACCGCCTTGGGTTGGGCCAGATTGGTGATGTCCATCAGCTCAAGCCCGTTGGCCGTCGTCACCCAGAGGTAGCGGAACTGGACCGCCGTGGCGCGCGGATCGCGCAAGGGCACAACCGAGGTGATGCGCGGATCAAGGCAGGTCTCTCCGCCTTTCTTTTCACTCACCTCGCAGGGCTTCTGCGGGGACCACGGCTTGGGCAGGTGGACGGTGACCAGCGCCTTGTCAGTCACGATGTAGGCGTAATCGCCAGCCAGCGTGATGTGCCTTGCGCCGGTGAGCACGCCGTCCGGATTGAAGGTCAGCGCGCGGTCGAAGAAGTTGTTGCGGAACTCGCCATCGGCCAGCGTATCGACGTTGACCGCGATCAGGCCTTCAACCGCGTCAGTGACAAAGGCATAGCTGTAGATCGGCGAGAACGGCTGCTCCTGATTGAGGCCGCGCAGCTCAGGCGTGTTGCGCGTGGGCGCGATCGACTGGTTGGTTGGCAAGGCCATGCAGGTCGCGTTGGTGGTGGCGACATGGGTATCGTGGCCGAGCGGTGAGAACGGGGCCTTCACGATGCGCTCGGAGAAGCCCTTGTTGCCGACAGCCGCGATGTCATAGGCGCGGAAGCCGCCCTTACCTTCGGCGACGAACATGTATTCGCCACGCATCTGCAAGCAGCGGACCGCGTCCCTGGTGCCTTCGACCACATTGGTGAATTGCTCGTGCCCGGTGGTTTCGCCCGAGAGCTTGCCATCGAACGATTTGCCGCGGGTCCAGTTCTTCAGTTCGCGACCGTTGTCTTCCACGTGCTGCTTCCAGAAGTCCGGATAGGCGTAGCGGTGGAGATAGGAGCCGATCACGGCCTGCGGCTCGTCCCATTCGGTCACGCGGACCGCTTCGAAACCGCCGTCGAGGCCGAACCAGGCGTTCATGCCGACGAAGTTCACGTAGTTGGTGCCGAGCAGGAGCAACTGCGCCATCGTGGCGTTGTTGTCCTCGTCCTGACTGACATGGCAGTCGGTGCACTGCTTCGTCTCGTTCTTGCGGACGGTGTGCGGGAAGTGCGGCGCGAAGGCCTGGCTGGAGTAACCGATCGAGGAGATTGGCGGCTGCTGCACGTAGATGCGTTCGCGGTTGATGTTGGTCGAGGACAGGATCAGCGCCGAGGTCGAGCGGATGGGCGCGGTAATCGCCTTACCGCTGACGGGGTTGCCTGCCGCATCGAACTGCACCGGATCGGAGCCCGACGACTTGTTGCGCTGGTGCTTGCCGAGTTGGAACATGTCATCACGCGCGACCTGCGGGTTATAGGTCGCGTAGTTGCGGGTGTAGTCTTCCTCGTACTTGTGGGTGGCCGACTTCCAGTTCGCCTCGATCGGCAGGTGGCAGCCTGCGCACGAGGTGGTCCACGAAAGGTGGCAGGTGAAGCAGGCCATGTCGTCGTCACGGTGGGCGCGCTGCTCCTTGGGCACGCCGGTGCCGAACTTGTAGACGCCGTCATCAGATGCGGACTTGGCCATCAGCTTGGCGCGCGCGGCCTTGGGATTGAAGATCGGCTTGCCGGTCGAGTCCATCTTGCCGGCATAGCGTGCGTCGACCGAATCCTTCACCAGGCTGACGCGCCAGGACAGGTTCGGATCGATGATCGAGCGCTGCACCAGCACGCGGCGGCCGTCAGCCTCGTTGTACCATTCAAAGCGGCGCTGGCCATCGGCGTTGCGCAGCAGGGCAAGGTTGTTGCCCTTTTCCGGCGCAGCCATGTTCGAGGTCAGCAGCGTCGGGTAGCTGTCAGGCGTGCCGTGGCAATCCTTGCACCCGATCTCGACCGCATTGGCGACTTCGCCGTAGATCATGCCATTGCCGTGGCTGTCCTGCGAGAAATGGCAATCGGCGCACTGCATGCCTAGCTGGGCGTGGATGTCCATCATGTGGACCGCCTTGCCGGGATTGCTCTCGCCTGGTTCGACGAACTTGCCCTCGCCCGCCTTGCGGAACTTTTCCGGGTCATCGGGCGAGATGATGTGCGCCTTGTCGGTGCCGTAGGACGACATATCGCCCTCGTCATCGAGCAGGTTGCCGCGACGGTCACGCTTGAGGATAGCGCGGAAGTTCCAGCCGTGGCCGTGGTAATCGGCGAACTGGGTGCGTTCGAGCTTGTCGTTCAGGTCATAGACGTTGCGCAGGAATTCGACATCGCGCCACAGACCTCGCGTGGACGCACCTTCCGGATTGCGGTCGAGCACTTCGCGCTGCTCGTCGATGTTGGGATAGAACTGCTTCTTGAACGTCTTGGCGTAGTCCTCGTCAGACATGCCCGCAGGCTTGGGCGCGCGGTTCTCGGGCCCGGGCCACATGCTGGGCGCATCGGATTCGTAGTCCCACATCGTGTAGCCGAGGTAGGAGTTCAGGAAGATGTTCGGCTGGTGCATGTGGCAGTTCATGCACTGCGCGGTCGGGATGGCGCGGGTGAAGGCGTGGACCAGCGGGTGGCCGCGTTCGCGATCCTGCATGGCGACCGGGCCATCGGAGTCGTGCGAGTCCTCGCCATGGTCGCCCTTCTTGGGATGGCCCTTGGCATCAAGCCCCGCCATGGCATGGGCCGAGGCCTGATCCATCTTGTCATGGTCCATCGTACCATGCGGGGCGACGCCCTTGGCCGGGGCATAGACAAGCTGTTCGGCGGAAGAGATCGCGCGGGCGCAATCACCTTCCATGTCCTTTGCCTGCTCGGGATCGGTCTTGTCGCCACCGAGGTAGCTGCCCTTGCCGCCAAGTACGGTGCCACGAACCTTGTCGTGGTGTTCCTCCTTTGCGGCATCATAGGAGCCATAGGCCCCCTTGCGGTGCTGGCCTTCGCGCAGGGAATTGATCGTGGGGTCAGCGGTGATCGTCTGGCCGTCACGCCCGCACTTGCCGTAGTTCAGCGAGTGGCGCGGTTCGCGATCGTTCGCGTAAATCACGTGGCACGCGGCGCAGCCCGAGGAACGATAGTCGCCCGGCTGGTCGTTGGTGCCCATCTGGAACAGAAACGGGTCGTTCAGGCGCGTCTTGTGGATGTTGAGCACCGGAATCGCGACGCGCAGGCCTGTAGCGGGGCCACGGTTGGACTGCTTGAGATCGGGACGGCCCGGCTCTTCAAGACGCTGGATCAGACCGGTCGAGTTGGGCAGACCGATTTCGGGGAACTGCGGGTTGATCGTGCGGCCGCCGTCCTCGAACACGCGGAACACGTCGCCCGGCGGGATCGTATGCCAGCGCGGCAGCGGATACATGATCGGCAGCGCGCCGCGCGCCTTCTCCTTGGGTGTGACAGTGCCCCACATCGGCTTGCCATCGGGGCCGATTTCCTTCGACGCCGACTTGAGCAGCGCAGGCTCACCATTGCGGGTAAAGCTTTCACCGAAGAGGTAATTCTTGAAGGGCACGATGCCGTTGTTATAGGCCGCGCCGCCCCACAGCATTGCGCCGGTCGACATCAGCGAGCGCGCTGACGCCTCGATGATCGACATGTGGCAGGCCCCGCAGGAATCACGCGCGACGCGATAGTCCGAGGGGTTGATGAAGCGGATGAATTCCGGGCTTTCCTTGGCCAGCAGCGCATAGGAACGCTTGGGGTTTGCCGAGGACGGCCAGCCCCAGGCCACGGGATACTTCGGCAGGACGTGAGCGTCCTTCATTGCCGCGACGTAATCGATGGAATTGCGGTTCCACGAACGGTCAGCCACGACCTTGGTGTTGCCGCCATGGCAATCCGCGCACGACAGCACCACGGCGGGGCTGGCGTGCATCGTTCGGTGATCGCTCTTGGTGTGGCAGCTGACGCAGCCGGCGTTCTGCTTGTCGACGTAGGCCCACTGCTCTTCCGCAGTGTCGCCCGGCTGGCCGCGCGGAGCGGCAGGTGCGCGGGTGTGCGTGACCTTCTGCGGCGTCTCCTCGCCCGAAGCGTAGAGCGCGCTCGGCACCAGCAGCGCGGCGAGCGCTGCCACCAGCCATGCCAGCGGAAGTTTGCGGAAGCTGCGCGTGTTGGTCATGTGCTGGGTCATCAGAAGGCCAGGGTCGCGTTGGCGAGGACGGAATAGAAGCGGCTTGCCTTGCCCTGCTGGGCGAACAGGTCATCAAACCCCGCCCCCGGATCAAGCACTGCGCCCGAAAGGCGGAAAACAAGATTCTGCGAGGCGTTGGGACGCCAGATCGCCGAGACCGACGCGTCCCAGCCGATGTCCTTGGGGATCGACCCTTCGTTGCGCAGGACCTGCAGCACTTTGGTGTTCTCGAACCACAAGTGGTTGACGTTGGTCGAGACGCGCAAGGTGGGCGTCAGGTCGAAATCGGTGCCAAGGCCGACCAGCATCGTGCCGGGGTTTGTAAAGTTCGACTGGCCTTGCTCTTTCGAGGAGCGCAGCGAGTTGAGGATGCCATTGCGGCCATTGACCGAAATCGCGCGGCCACCGCCGGCGAACGGTATGGTCTGGCGGATCCAGTAGCTTGTGTCGGCGCCTGCAAACTGCGGGTTCTCGAAGATCGCGTCGAAACCGCCTTCGGTCTTGTCATAGGGGTCGCTGTCACCGCTCGCCCACAGCCCCGAGAGCCGGATGCGTGACCAGTCGATGTCGTAGCTGAGTTCGGCAGCGGCCATGAACGCCTTGATCTCGGCCGGACGGCTGGTTAGGAAGTTGTTCCGGTCCTCGCCCAGTGCAGCATAGGCCTGAGCGGTCAGGTTCAGGCGACCGATATGACCGTCAGCCGCATATCCCAGATAGACCACGTCATATTCACGCCCGCGCAGATCGCCGATCAGCGCCGGGCGGACGGGGAAGCCGTTGGTGTCGACATGAACCTGATTGCGCTCGCGGTTCATGTTGTAGGTAACCGAGATCTGGCTGGTTACGCCGACGGCGGGAAAATCCTGGCGATAGAGGTTGGCCATGAACACCCAGTCGCGTCGGGGCGTCTGGCTGATGTCGTTGAGGCCTGAATTGGTTTCCTTCTCGAGCCGCCAAAACGCGGCGAGATTGAACTGGACGCGGTTGTTGTCGCGGTTGCCGAACAGGCGGATGCCGAGCTGGTTGTCGTTGAACAGAAAGCCGCGGAAATCCGACTGCATCGGCTGGATACCGGTGCGCAAGGAGATGAAATCGAAGCGCTTCGAATCGAACCGACCGATGTGATAATCGATGAAGGCTTCCTGCAGGCCGATGAAGCCATCGGTGCGCTTGGTACCCTTTGAAGGCTCGACAAACAGCACGCGACGTTCAGGCACTTCGACGTGATTGAGGTTGCCCGCAATCGCGATGCGGTATTCGACCACCGGCGGCTTGAACGCGGTCATGCCCTTGAGCAACGAGACGCTGGCGATGAAAGTCTGCGACAGCACGAGGCTGTGGCTGCTGCCGAAGGTATCGATCTCGTTGGGGTTGGTCGTGGTCTGGTTGCCAACCGGGATCGGGAAGCTGCGCGGCTCAACCACAGTATCAGACACGGCGCCTGCGATCAGGTACCAGTCATCGCCTTTGAGGAAGCCGGGGCGCTTGCCCTTGGCCAGCGGACGGTCACCCTTGAGCAGGTTGTGATGGAACGGATCGAGCTGCGAATGGCAGGCATATTCGAGCTTGGGGAACAGGGTGTAGAGCGCGCGGTCCTTCTTGCCGGTCGCCGGGTCCTTCTTCGGGCAGAGCGAGGCCATGATGCGCCAGCGATCGGGCAGGCTGACATCAAGGCCGAGATCGCCGACCGGGCCTTCACCATCGTACTTGTCATAGAAGGCTTCGGGAGGCGGGGCGTTGACTGCGCCGGGATTGTCCTGCTCGACCTTTTCGGGGAGCTGCTTGTTGAAACCGGGGCGGCGGCGTCCGTCAATTAGTGCGCCCTCGGCGTCCGTTTCGCCACCCGGGAGCGCAGCCTTGCTGTCAGCCGTTGGTGCCTGCTGCGGTTCGGCAGCACCCGGTGCCGTCCCCGATGCGTCCTGCATGTAGAAGGTTAGCGGTGCAGGCTGGCTATGCGGCTGTGCGATACCAAGCACCGGGGCGAGAAGGATAGCCACCTGCTGCATCACTTGCCCTCGCAGGCGTTCTGTTCGCTCGTATCGAGGAACGGGGCGAAGGGACAGTTCACGTAGCGCAGGCGCACGCCCTGCCCCACGGGCACGACGATGGTATCGGCGCGGATTTCCTTGGGCGCATTGCCGATCCCGCCGACTTTTGCGCCGCCATTATGCGCGCCCAGGAAAGCGATCATGTCGTCCTGATCGATACCGTCGCCCGAAATGCCGATGGCACCGACCAACTTGCCGCCGCGATAGATTGGCACCGAGCCGGGGAAAATCTGGATGCCGTTGGCCAGACGCTTCTTGCCGGTTGGCGTATCGGGAACCGCAGTACAGGTCTGCACCACATCGCGCGCATTTAGCGAGCCTTGGACGAACACCGCGTGCTGGAGAAGGTTGGCCTTGACCAGGGCTATCTGGAGGCCAGTGGCGAGCGGGCTGAAATCCGTGATCGGACGCGAGAAAGGCCCATGGGGACGACCGACTTCGCCATCCGGGAAGAATGGCCGCGAGAGGTTGCCGCCAGAACGGTCGGCAAAGGCGATCTTGCCGTGTAGATTTCCGCTGAGAAGTGACCCGGTATTTCCATCGAGAATTGACCCGGGTGATGGTATGTCCCGCAGAGCGGGTTTTGGGTCAAGCTGGTGATTTTTCCTTTCGTGGTTTTGGTGAGGCAGAGCTGGCCCTGAACCGGAAGCTGTCATTGCCAGTTTCGATGATGTGGCAATGATGGGTTAGCCGATCCAGCAGGGCTGTGGTCATCTTGGCATCGCTGAATACCTCGGCCCATTCGCTGAAGCTGAGGTTAGTGGTGATCACGACGCTGGTGCGTTCGTACAATTTGCTGAGCAGGTGGAACAGCAAAGCTCCGCCTGATGGGCTGAACGGCAGATAGCCCAGTTCATCAAGGATGATGAGATCGAGCTTGAGCAGACGTTCGGCAATCTGCCCCGCCTTGTTGGCTGCTTTTTCCTGTTCGAGCGCATTGACCAGATCGACCGTGGCAAAGAAGCGCACTTTTCTGCGGTGATGTTCGACGGCTTGAACTCCCAGCGCAGTGGCGATGTGCGATTTGCCGGTTCCGGGCCCGCCAATCAGTACTACGTTGTCAGCGCCGTCGATGAACTCGCCACCATGGAGTTGCCGAACCAGGGCCTCGTTGGCCTCGCTGGATGCGAAGTCGAACCCGGCCAGGTCTTTGTAAGCTGGGAACCGGGCGGCCTTGATCTGATAAGCAATCGAGCGGACCTCACGTTCGGCCATCTCGGCTTTGAGCAACTGGGAGACCATCGGCACTGCGGCACTGAAGGCTGGGGCGCCTTGCTCGATAAGGTCCCCCACTGCTTGGGCCATGCCATACAACTTCAGCGCCTTGAGCATGACGACAACGGCGGCACTGGCGGGGTCATGACGCATGACGCAGCCCTCCCTCACGCAGGGCATCATAACGTCCGACATTGGCCAACGGCTCTTGCGCAAGGCGCAAAGCCTGCGGTGCGTCAATCGGCGCTGCCGGTGGAGCCTTACCATCGATCAGGCGGTGCAGGATATTGAGGACGTGGGTCTTGGTGGCGACGCCCGCATCCAGCGCCAGTTCGACAGCGCAAAGCACTGCCTGTTCGTCATGTTGCAGCACCAACGCCAATATCTCCGCCATCTCCTTGTCTCCGCCGGGACGACGTAGGAGCTGGCTTTGCAGCTGCTTGAAGGCCTCTGGGAGCTGCAAGAATGGCGCGCCATTGCGCAGTGCTCCCGGCTTGCGCTGGACTACTGCCAGATAATGCCGCCAGTCATAAATTGTCCGCCCGCCAGTGTGGTGGGATCGGTCAATGATTCTGGCATGTTCGCAAAGGATCTGCCCCTCGGCCGCCACCACGATCCGCTCGGGGTAGATCCTGATGCTGACCGGGCGGTTGGCAAAGGATGCCGGGACGCTGTACCGATTGCGTTCAAAGCTGATGAGGCAGATCGGGGACACCCGCTTGGTGTGTTCGACAAAACCATCGAAGGTCCGCCCCAGCGGCATCAGACTACCAACCTCAGCGGCGTGTACATCGGCTACGGTGCCGGGCAAGTTGCCATGTTGGATCTCACCCCATTGCGCGATGCATTGTTCCTCGAGCCAGGCATTGAGCGCATGGATATCCGGGAAGCTCGGCAACTTCTGCCACAGCCGCCGCCGTGCATCTTGCACGTTCTTCTCGACTTGGCCCTTCTCCCACCCCGAGGCCGGATTGCAGAATGCAGGCTCGAACAAGTAGTGGCTGGCCATTGCGGTGAAGCGCGCGTTGACCTGTCGGGCTTTGCCCTTGCCGATCTTATCGACCGCAGTTCGCATGTTATCGAAGATCCCGCGCTGCGGCACACCACCCAGCACGCGGAATGCCTGCGTCAGTGCATCAAACAGCATCTCATGCGTCTGTAACGGATAGGCCCGCACGATGAACGCCTTGCTGTGTGATAGTTTGGTATGGGCCGCCTGCAGCTTGACACGCTCGCCACCAAGAATTGCCCAATCTTCGCTCCAGTCGAACTGGAACGCCTCACCTGGCTGGAAAACCAAAGGCACGTATGTTCCGCGGCCACTGGCCTGCTGTGCCAAGAGACGGCCTGCCTTCCAATCCCGCACATAGGCAGCGACACGATTATAGGACCCTTCGTAGCCCAATACGGCCAGATCAGCATGCATCTGCTTCGCCGTGCGCTTCTGCTTGCGCGATTTGCCAGCCTCGATTTGTAACCAACCCGTCAGCTTCTCAGCAAACGGGTCCAGCTTGCTCGACCGGTCAGGTACCTTGAACTGCGGCACCACCGTATCCGCGCGCAGATACTTGCGGATCGTGTTGCGCGACAAACCGGTGCGCCGCTCAATCTCACGAAGCGGGATCTTATCACGAAGGCGCCACCGGCGAATTACACTCAATAAATCCATGTCGATCACTCCCGATACCCCTGACTGGTCAGCCAGGGGCGGGTTCAAACATGGGTCAATTCTCAATGGAAATTTATGCCCTTACCGGGTCACTTCTCAGCGGAAATCTACAGTCCTGCTGTATATTCCCTACAAACTGGTCGTGGTGCCCAAGCGCTAGCCCAGCTTCCACTCCCAGCCCAGCGGGTCACCGTCCATCACCTCGACGCCCTTGGTCGCGAGTTCGTCGCGCAGGGCGTCGGAGCGGGCGAAGTCCTTTTCGGCGCGGGCTGCCTTGCGGGCTTCCAGGGTAGCCTCGATTTCGGCTTCGGTGGTTTCGACTCCCTTCGGCTTGAGGCGCAGGGCCTTTCGATCAAGGGCGAAGAGGTCGAGACCGAGAACGGCATCCATCGCCGCCAGTGCCGCCAGCTTTTCCGAAGCATCAATCTTCTTGAGCGCGAGCACTTCCTCGAACACGGTCAGCGCTACCGGCGTGTTCAGGTCGTCCGAAACGGCAGCGTCGAAGCGTTCGAGGAAGGGCGTGAAGCGCGGGCCGGGAACGGTGAGGAGCGCGTCGGGTGCCCCTCCACCATCCTGCGGATGGTCCCCCTCCCCGGTTCGGGGAGGAATGCGGTCCTTCAGCTGCACCACCGCAATCAAAATCCGCTTGAGGCGCGTTAGGGCAGCGGCGAGCCCTTCCCACGAGAATTCCAGCTCGCTGCGGTAATGCGCCTGCAGGCACATCATGCGGTAGGCGAGCGGGTGGTAACCTTTGTCGATCAGAAGCTGCAGCCGCAGGAACTCTCCGCTCGACTTGCTCATCTTGCCCGAGCGCTCGACCAGAAAGTTGTTGTGCATCCACACCCGCGCGCCGGAGTTGGCGGGCAGGTCCAGACCGTTTGTGCAGCAGAACGCCTGGTTCTGCGCGATCTCGTTGGGGTGGTGGATCTCGCGGTGGTCGATCCCACCGGTGTGAATGTCGAAGGGGAAGCCGAGCACTTCACCCGACATCACCGAGCATTCGAGATGCCAGCCCGGAGCGCCCTTCCCCCACGGCGAATCCCATTCCATCTGGCGCTTCTCGCCGGGCGGCGTCTTGCGCCAGATGGCGAAGTCGGCCGCGTTGCGCTTGCCTTCTACGGCCTCGATACGCCCCTCGCCATCCTCGGTCTGCGCGCGTGCCAACCGTCCGTAATCGGCCACAGTCGAAACATCGAAGTAGAGACCGCTGTCGAGTTCGTAGCAGTGCTTGTCGGCGATCTTCTGCGCAAAAGCGATCATCTGGGGGACGTATTCGGTGGCGATGGTCCAGCGCGCGGGCTGGCGGATGTTGAGCGCCTTCACGTCCTCCCAATAGGCCTGGGTATAGTGCTGCGCGATGTCCCAGATGGACCTGGCCTCAGACCGCGCCATCTTCTCCATCTTGTCTTCGCCATCATCGGCATCGTCGGTCAGGTGGCCGACGTCGGTGATGTTGATGACGTGGGTGAGTTTCAGCCCCTTGAATGACAGTGTACGCCCCAGAATGTCAGCAAAGACATAGGCGCGCATGTTGCCGATGTGGGGATAGTTGTAGACAGTCGGACCGCAGGAATAGACGCGCGCCTCGCCTGGGTGGACGGGCTGGAACACTTCCAATTGGCGCGTCAGACTGTTGAACAGCTTGAGCGGTGCGGAAGGGCTGAACGGGGCGGGACCATGGGCTGACATGGATCAGCCCTTGCCCCGCCCGCGCCCATCAGGTCAAGTCACTCGCCCTCCGGCTTACCTTCACCGAGCAGATCGTCGTTGCCGGTGCCGGTTACCGGCTCGTCGATCAGTGGCTCGAACCCGGCTGGCGCGATCTGGTTGAGCTGGATCAGCGTGGTCTTGGTGAAGCTGTCTGTCACCTGCAGCGCACTGTCGGCAGGATCGTTCTTCAGCACTTCCTCGATGAAATCACGCAGTTCGATGATCTCGAATGGCAACTTGTTGCAGGTATTCGCGTTCAGGATCACGCAGCCGTTGACCGAGGACAGATCGGTGAAGGCTTCTTCGAAGGTGATCTGTTCGATGGCGTCGACGCCGGTCTGACCATTGACGATGCCGTTGATCACGATGTCGAGCACACCGCCCTCACGCGAACCGATCTTGAGGTTGTTGGCCACCAATCCGCGCCGGTCATCAAGCCGCGTGCCGAGCGAGGTGTTCTGGATATAGACCTGTTCATCCGACCGCAGGGTGATCGCATCTGCTTCCACCAGAGTCCGACCATCGGTGACACCATCGTTCAAACCGAGACGATCGGTGATGAGTGCGGTGTCGGTCAGTTGCGCAATGTCCTCAAGGGCCGTGCGGGTGACCATCGCAATCCCGCTGCCCGAAAGGAGCAGCGAACCGCCCCGTGTTTCACCTTCGAGCAGCCGGATCGAGCCAGTCTGCGCATCAAGGAATATCCCGTCGGCACTGCTGATGATTGACAGCGTGTTGCCTGCGGCATTGCTCATCGAGAGCGCACCGAGGAACGAGATCAACCCGGTGGACCTCAGCGACAGGGTTCCGGTCTCGCCGATCTGCCCCTGCACCGTCCCGGCCTGTGCAACGACGGCGAGGTCGCCAACCAGCATGGGCCTCGTTCCACGGATCGTGAGGTCACCACGCGAGCGGATGCGGTCGAACTCGGCCTGCGAGATCGCATAACCGCTTGCCGTCGAGGGGATGTTGTCACCCAGTCGCGTGACCCCCTGCCCGGTATTGCGCAGGGTAATGGCCGAAGTGTGAGCGGTCTCTCCAAGGCGGCCGCTAGCCCCGATGGCGAGGTCTGCCGAAGACAGGTCCATCTGCGCCCCTGTCGCAAGGCCGTTGAGGCGAATGGTATCGCCAGCCGTCATCGTGAACAGCTTTGCGGCATCGGCAACGTCGTTGATCACGATGTTGTCGCTCGCCACGATGTCGATGTTGCCCTGTCCGACGGCACCGGAAACCTGGCCCTGCGGTCTGACCGCGTCGCTGAACACCTCCGAATAGCCAGCGGAAAGGTGGCTGATCGTTACATCGCCATCCCGCGCAAGAAGGTCTATGTCGCCCAGAGCAAAGATCGTATCTGCATCGATCGAGCCTCCAGCGGTGACATCGACGTTGCCCTTGTCGGCAAAGATCCGGCGGATTGCGAGATTGCCGGTGGCATCCAGGCCCACTGCATCTGCGCTGACGCTGATGGGCCCAGAAAGCTCGATGCCGGTGATGTTGACCACACCGTTCGAACGAACCACGGCAACGCCCCCCGAGAGACCCGCGAGCGAGACATCGCCCTGGCTGGAGATCGAGATGTCCTGCCCAGCGCTGATCGACGTGCCGGTCATGGTGCCGTTGGTCGTGCCAAAACTGCCGCCAGCGTTGATTGTGGTGAAGGTTAGCGTTCCAGCATCGATGCCGACGTTTCCGGCAGCCGTGAAGGCCCCTACTGCAGCACTTCGGGCGACCGCGATATTCACGGCGCCCGTCCGCGCCTGAAGTGCGCCGCCGGCGACCGACCCACCGACGATGGCAATGTCTCCACCATCGAGCGTGCCGTAGGTGAAATTGCCATTGCCAGAATTGATGCGCATCTGTCCGCTGGCAACAAGATCGCTGCCGGTTATGTCGCCAGAAGCAGCAATGTTGAGCGAATTGCCCGATGTCATTCGGTTGAAGGTCAGCGTCTGGCTGGTCACGCTCAGCGCGGCTCCGGCGCTTGCCGTTCCCACTTCCACTGTCCCCGTGCCATTGACGCTGAAGTTGCCCGCGGCACTGATGCTCGGGCTTGCGAACGAGCGCACCTCTGCGCTGATGTCGCCATCAGACCGGGCGCTCGCCAGCGTAGTATCGCGGGCAGACAGGGCTATCGATCCGCGCGCATCGAGTGCGCCCGTCGTGAGATCGCCAGAAGTGGTTAGCACCAGACTCCCGGTACGGGCCGTGATTGCGCCGCCGCTTGCGGATGCAGCGTTGACGGCGACGGAACCGCCATCAAGCTTTGCATAGGACACAGAGTCACCAGCCGCGAGGTCGATCGTTCCGGTCGCCGTGGCATTGCCCAGCGTGATCGCCCCGTCTTCATCGATCGTGATGCTGGCACCGGACATGATATCTCCGCCGCGCGTACCGGTGAGCGAGCGGATATCCACGGCGCTGCCAGCGTCGATCAGTGTGAAGTCGAGCGCACCGACTTCTGCCGAGAACGATCCGCCTGCGGTTGCATTGACGAACGCGCTTGTGCCGGTGCTGGCAAGCGTGATGTCGGTTCCGGCCTTGAGCGTCCCCGCATCGATCGTGTTGCCCGTCAACGACATCGCGGTTCCGGCGTCGGCGCTGTCGAGCTTGAGAGCGCCTGCGGCATCGAGCGTGATGGCGCTGCTGGCCGTGGCCGAGCCGACCGTCAGATTGCCGCCGGTCGTAACGCTGACGTTCGCTGGATTCGATACGCCACTGCCACCGCTGCCAGTGCCGAATGTGAAAGCAATGCTCCCGGAGTTGTCCCCCGCGTTCGAGTCCCAATAGCCCACCGACAGCGTTCCGGTCGCCGGGGCCGTCACTGTCCCGTTCGCGCCAAGCAGCACGGTCTCATTGCCGATCTGCCCGACCAGTGCTCCGAACGGCGCGCTGAAATTGCCGATTGTCAGGTTGCCGAAGGCCGCGCCGATCTGCGTGCCGGGCTGGAACCCGGAATCGTCCTGCGCCGTGGCGAGGCGGAAGACGACAAGACCGTCGCCGTCCGAGACCCTGGGCAGTGCACCGGCGCTCCACAAGTCGTTGGTAGAGGACGAAACCGATATGGTTTGCCCCTGCACCACGTCGAACACGGGCACCATGGTGCCGCCGGTGTAGGAATTCGCGAGCGCCTGGACCACAACCTGGACGAGGTTCTGGCCTGTGCTGGCAAGGCCCGCTGCCACACTGCCAATCGTGGCATTGCCGGTGAGCGAGAAGGTGCTGTCGAGGCCCGAGCTGCTGGAACCAAGGTTGAGCGAAGCGCCGGAAAGATCAAACGATCCCAGGACCTTCACGGTATCGAGGTCAATCGCATTGGTCACGACGAGCGACAGTCCCGCATCGCCGGTGATGGTCAAAGCATTGAGGTTTGCGGCCCCGATCGTGATTGCACCGCCAGCCTTGGCATCGTCGAACTTTGCGTTGCCGCGTGCAGAGATCTTGAGCGTCGTGCCGGCGTCGATGCTTCCACCTGTAGCATTGCCGGAGGTGAGGATCTCGACGCTCTCGCCTGCAGCAAGCTTGTCGAAGGTGAAATCGCGCGCATCGACGAAAGCAGTGGTTCCGGCCGTCGTCTCGCCAACCTTGATGGACCTGCCGTCATAATCGGTGAACGTCCCGGCAGTCACCTTGGCCACGGTCAGGTCCAGTCCGTTCATCGTAGCGCTCGATCCGGCGGTCACGGTACCGACGTTCGCGACAGCGGAGGCGCTTATACGGGTGGACGTGCCTGAGGTTACGGTTGTCCCCGCAATGTCCGCACCGCCCAGGCGGACCGCCCCGAGCGCACTTGCCGAGGCGAAGCGGAGCGTTCCTGCGTTGACGGTAAGGTCGCCGCCAGTCGCTGCGATGTTGGTCAGATCCGCCCGACCGCTGATCGATAGCGTGACGTTACCGCTGTTGGACTGGAGAAGCGGAGTCGAGAACCGGGCAGCGGTGATCGATACATTCCCGCCGGAATTGATCGCGTTGGCGATGCTGACAAGGTCCTGCGCGGAGATGGAAGTGCCCGCGCCGGAACGCAGTGAGCCTGCCTGGACGTTGGCCCCGATCAGCGAGATCGTGGTTCCGGCATCGGCGGTGTCAAGTGTCAGATTGCCAGTCGCGTTGACATCGATGCTTGTGCCCGCGTCAAGCGTACCGCCGGTGATCGTGCCTCCCGAAAGGTTTATGGCACCGGCCGAAGTGATCGCATCGAATGTCAAAAGGGCGGGATCGATCGTGACCGAGCCCCCGGTCGAGGTCACTGTGCCAAGCTTGGCGACATCGGTGATGGCAAGCCGCACATTGCGTCCAGCCTGCAATGACGGAAGATCGAGCGCATTCGCCGAGATCTCGACGTCAAAGCCCGCGTCGACTGCGGTCAGCACAACGTTGCCGGTTGCAGAGACACCGACAGAGCCCGCCGTATCTATCCGACCGCCATTTACCGATGTTCCGGTTATGCCAACTGCGGCATCGCTGCTGATCGTAGAGAAGGTGATCTTCGCCCCGTTCACGGATGCGCCGAACGCACCGTAGAGCGCTCCGACCGTAACGTCACCGGTCGCCTTGACGGCGAGGCTGTCATCACTCGACAGGCTGTCGGCAGTCACGCTTGCGCCGTTCACGCTGAGCGGCCCGAAAGCCCGGGACGTGGATATCGCGATGGCTCCGTCGGAGGTCATCGATAGGCCGAACCGGCTGAAGACCGAACCACCGGTGATGCTGCCCGCAGAGATAGTGGTGGGTCCGCCGGCATTGATCGAAGCGAATTCGAGCGATGCGGCCCCGATGCTGGTAAGTCCGGAAGCGTCGACCGTGCCGAGCTTTGCCGCTCCACCTACGCCGAGTGCAAGATCGCCCGAAACTAGCTCCGGCAAGTCGAGGCTGCCGACGTAGAATTCCGCAGTGCTTCCCGCCTGTGCCCGGTCGAGCCTGACTGCTCCGTCTGCCTGCACCAGAAGCGTGGAACGCGCATTGATCGTACCACCCGTGATCGCCCGCCCGGCAAGCTCCACGGTCTGACCGGTGAGCGACAGGAACGAGAGGTCGAACCCCTGAGCGTAGAGGCTGCCACCGGCTTGCGTGGTGCCGAGGTCGAGATTGCCGGTCGCAGTCAGGCGCGCATCTCCAGCTGCCACGAGCGAGGTCGCCGCAAGGCTTGCGGCGTCGATGGACAACCCAGCGCCGGATGTGGCGCTGCCCAGCGTGACGGCACCCGTGACGCCGATGTCGATCCCGCCGGAACCGGTCAGGATGCTGCCAGAGACGGTCCCGCCCACAATTGCGGCAAGGCCGGTGCTGGCAAGGCTGTCGAACGGGACCGAGGTAGCATTGAGCGACGCGTCTGCGCCCGCCGTGGCTGCACCAAGCGCAATCGAAGTGTCGGCAAAGAGCGAAAGGTCGGTCCCGGCGGTCAGGGTATCGGCCGAGATCGAAACTGCGCCGATCCCGAGAGTCGTCCCGCTTCTGGCTGTGCCGAGCGTGGCGCTGCCTGCCAGCGATGCCGAAATGGCCCCCTTGGCATCGACCAGCGCCCCGTTGATGGAACCGCCGCCGAAGATCGCAGCAGCCCCGGCATTAATGGTCGTGAAGTCGAGCGAACCGGACGTGCTCGAGAAGTCACCGCCCGCAGTGGCAACATCGTTCAGCGCAGCGCTGTTGGCGATGTTCAGGGTGATGTTGCCAGTTGCATCAAGCGCGCCGGACTGGAGACTGTCCGCACCGAGCGTCAGGTTGGTGCCCGCCTTTGCAGACGCGAGGGTCAGAGCGCCGCTTGCCGTGACGCCGATTGCTGCGCCCGCATCAAGCGTACCGCCCGTGATCGTGCCGCCATTGAGCGTGATGTCGCCTGCGGCTGCAATCGCGTCGAACGTAAGCAGTGCCGGATCGATGCTCACAGCGCCGCTCCTCGACGTCACGGTGCCCAGGGACGCTGTATCGACGATGGTCAGCGCTACATTGCCCCCCATGTCGATGACGCTGCTGCTGGCACCCTGCGCCCCCAACGTCAGATCGCCGCTGCCAGCGATCGAACCGACGGCATAGTTGCCGGTCAATGCAATGTTCGCCCCGCCGCCGGTAACGATGCTGGTCCCGGCAAGATCGGTTCCGGCAAGATCCAGCAGCCCACCGGAATCTAGCAGATTGAAGCCGAGCGTTGCGAACTTCGCGCGGATCGCGCCACCCGCTCGCGCCGCATCGAGCGTTACGGAACTTCCTGCATCGATGTTGAGCGTCGTCCCCGCATCGATGGAGCCGCCGACAAGGCTGACGGATGTGCGGATGCCGACACTGTCAGTCGCCGCGAGAGTGTCGAAAGCGAAGTTTCGCGCAACGACGAGGGCCGTCGTTCCAGCGTCCGTGGTCCCGACACGAACGTCACGACCGGCGTAATCGGCAAAGGTGCCCGCATTCACGGCGTTTACATTGATGTCGCCACCATTGAGATCAACGCTGGTTCCGGCAGTCACTGTGGCAAGAGCCAGAGAATTCGTCGCGCTTACCACGGCTGACGTCCCGGCATTAACGATACCGCCGTCAATCACGACGCCGCCGAGCTGCACCTGGCCAGAGGCAATGGCGGACCCGAAGTTCAGACGGCCCGCCGTTGCAGCCACGTCTCCGGCAAGAGCAGATACGTCTCCGAGGTTGGCAACACCGGTGATCGAAAGGCTGACGTTGCCACCACGTGATTGAATGGTCGACGCGGCGAGGCCGCGCGAAGTGATGGCAAGCGAGCCGCCAGCCAAAGCAAGACCGAGATCGACCAGCCCCGTCGAGGTTACATTCAGAGAGTTTACGGCGCTCAACCCGCCGCGTCCGCCAATCGAACCTGCATCAATCTGAATATCTGCGCCCGACAGGCTGTTGAGCGACAGTGCACCCGCCGTGACGTTCAGAAGTTGTCCGGCAACCGCGAACTCGACCGCCGCGTCGTTGACCACGTTCAGGTCGATTGAACCGTCAGCGGCAAGGGAGAAGACGTCGAGATCGGCAGATGCAATGGAGATATTGCCGCCTGCATTGGTATCACCAGCAATGCTGGTTGCCCCGGTCGTGATCAGCGAAATGTCTCCGCCAGCACGGAGCGTCCGGGCATCAAGCGAACCTGCAGATAGCGCGAAGTTGAAGCCAGCATCGCCGCTGTTCAACGTTGCAGCGCCCGCGATGCGCGCATCGACATTTCGGCCGCTCAGCGACAGCGCGGAAAGTTCGCCTGCCTCCAGAGAAAGAGTGCCACCGGCAAAGTATGCTGATAGCGACGACAACCCAACCACGGTCACATCCGCATCGCCGATCACGTCGATCGCAGCGCCACTGACGGTTTGCGCACCCAGCAGGAGGTTGCCGTTGACGGACAGTCCGGTAACGGCAAAGCGGCCGGTCAGAGCGATATTGGCATCCCCGCCTACCGAGATGATCGTGCCGCCTAGGTTGGTTCCGACCAGATCTGTCCCGGCAAGATCGAGCAAGCCACCGGCATTGAGTCCGATGAGCTCTAAGGTCGAGAAGGTCGCACGAACCGCACCGCCAGCGTTGGCGATGTCGGTAAGACTTAGGCTTCCCACCGTCGCAAGCGTAAGGTCGGTGCCCGCATCGAGGCCGCCAGCTTGCAGGCTGTCCGCGGTGAGCGAAAGCGTAGTCCCGGACCGGGCGGATGTGAGAGTCAGTGCGCCTGTCGCAGTGACGCCCAGGCTTGCGCCAGCATCAAGCGTACCGCCCGTAATCGTGCCACCGCTCAGCGTGACATCGCCGGAAGCCGTCACTGTATCGAAAGTCAGCGTTGCCGGATCGATGGTGACCGAGCCGCCGGTCGACGTCACCGTGCCGAGCACTGCCGAGTTGGTAACCGCGAGCGCAACGTTGCCGTTGGCAGCAAGCGTCACGGCATCAAGGTCCGTCGCCGTTATCGACAGCAGGGTGCCAGCGTTGATCGCGTTGCCCGAAACCGTGCCGCCGATGATCGATGCGGCACCCGTTGTGTCGATGGTCCCGAAGCTGGCCGACGCCGCGCGGTAATCGAGGCTGCCGACGTTTGCCGTATCGATATTCGCGGTCGTATCTGCGCGAAGCGAGGCGATGCCGCTGGTCAGGAGATTGCCGAGTTGCAGATCACCCACAGCAAGATCGAGCGAGCCTGCGGTAACGTCCACAAGATTGACGGAACCGGTTGAGAGGACCGTCAGCACGGTTCCCGCACCTACGATATTCCCGATGATCGAACCGGCGGTAAGGCTGGTGGTCGTCAGCGACTGGATGGTGTCGAACGACAACGCGCCCGCTGCAATCGCAACAGTTCCAGTCGAAGCGTTGATGCTGCCAAGCGTTGCGTCGCCGATAACGTCAATCGTCACGTCCTTGGCATCGACCAGATCGATCCCGAGATTTCCGGCAGTGATCCCGACCAGCGAGGCAGTGGCACCACCAATCGTGGCTGTGCCGCTCGTGTTGACGGTAATGTTGCGCACCGCATCAAGCGTGGTCGCATCAAGCGTGGCGGACGAGATTCGCAGATCGTTTCCGCTCGAAACCGACCCGACCGTGATCCCGCCGGTTGCCGTCAGGGCCACGTCGAAGCCGGGACCGCTTGTCAGGCCCTGAATGGAATTGGCAAGGATGCTGCCCGCCTTCAGGTCGAAGTGATTGCCGACAACACTGCCGAGAGCGAGCGCGCCAGTGATGTCGACCGACAACGCATCTCCGGAGAAATCGCCGCCCGTAACCGTTCCACCGGTCAGGATGGCGCTGCCACCGTCAATCAGCTTGAAGGTAATGTCGGGAGCTGCAAGCGTGATTGTCCCGGGCGCGCTGGCACTTGTGCCGATGTTGATGCTGTTGCTTGCCGTCAGCGTAAGATCGGTTCCGGCATCGAGGAGCCCGGCGTTTACATCCGCGCCGCTGAGGGCAAGTGTCGTGCCCGAAATGGCCGATGTCAGCGTCAGCGTACCAGTCGCGGTCGCATCAATTGCAGCGCCTGCATCGAGCGTGCCGCCCGTGATTGTCCCACCGCTCAGGGTGATGTCGCCAGAAGAGGTGACCGCGGTGAACGTCAGCAACGCCGGATCGATGAGCACCGAACCGCCTGTCGAGGAAACCGTGCCAAGCGCGGCCGTGTTGGTCACCGTCAGAGTCAGGTCACCCGCCGATTGCAGCGTGTTTGCGCTCAGCCCTGCTGCGGTGATGCCGAGCGTGCCGCCCGCCTCCGCCCGATCCAGCGTGACATTACCCGTGGCAGATATGCCAAGATCGCTGTCCGCAAGGATCGTGCCTGCGCCGATGGTCGTGCCCGAGAGCGAGACCACGCCCGCAGCGCCGAGGCTGTCGACCTGAAGGTTGCCAGCCGACAGGGTCACCTTGCCCGAGCCCAGGACCGAACCGAGCAGTGCATCTCCCGAGATCGTAACGCCCAGATCGCCGGAGTCGACGAGGTCCAGCGAAAGCGAGGCACCGGTGATGTCCACTGTCCCCGCCGTCGGGCCTATCAGCGCAAGTGTGATGTCGCCTGTGGCGTTGATCGACAGGGCATCGGTTAGGGCAATGCTGTTGCCCAGCACATTGGCCGCAGTAACGCCAACCGTCTTGCCCGAAAGGCTGGTGAACGAAACGTCCGCGCCCGCTAGGGTCAGGGCTCCTCCGGCCGATGCATCGACGAGGGCGGCGTTGCCGGTCGTGGTGATGCCAAGGTCGCCCGTGGCGGTGAACGAGCCACCGACCAGGCTCGCCGCACTGACCGACGCATCGGTGCCGGCCTTTGCCGTGCCGGTGATCGTCGCGGTAGCCGCAGCGGTCAGGCCAAGCACCGTTCCTGCATCGAGCGTGTCTGCGTTCAAGGTTCCCGCGTCGAAGGTCAGTGTCGTGCCCGCAGTGGTCGCGCCGACGGTCGCGGTCCCGCTCACGCCGAGATCGGCAGACCCACCGGCCGTGATCGAACTCGAAAGCAGCGATCCGGCGCTCAGCGTCAGGTCACCCAGCGCTGCAACATCGCCGAAATCGGCAAGGCCGGTCACCGTCGCATCGAGATTTGCACCGGCCGACAGAGTGCCCCCAGTGGCGGTTGCGGACTGTAGCGCGAGGCTAGTCCCGCTCTGCGCGTCGGTAACCGCATAGTCGCCCGCCAGCAGTGCCGTCAGACTGGTACCCGCGGTAATCGTGCTGCCCGTAAGGTCTGTGCCCTCGAGACTGACCAGTCCCGTGGCGCCCAGGGTCGTGAAATCAAGTGTTCCAAAGCTTGCGTAAAGATCGCCACCGGCGGTGGCCGCTCCCGTCAGCGTCGCTCCATTGCCAACGGTCAGCGACAGGGTGCCGACGGCGTCCAGCGCGCCGGATTGGAGGCTGTCCGCACTGAGCGACAGTGTCGTACCCGCACTGGCCGATGCAAGCGTCAGCGCGCCGGTCGCGATGACGTCGATGCTTGTGCCTGCATCGAGCGTGCCGCCCGTGATCGTGCCACCGCCCAGACTGATCCCGCCTGCAGAAGTGATCGCGTTGAACGTCAGCAACGCCGGATCGATGAAGACCGAGCCTCCGGTCGAATTGACCGTGCCGAGTGCCGCCGTGTTGGCCACCGTCAGCGTCAGGTCGCCCGCCGATTGCAGCAGGTCTGCCGTAAGATCGTCGCTGGTGATCGAAAGGGTGCCACCAGCTTGCGCGCCCGTGCCGGATACGGACGGGCCGGAGATGACGAGGTTGCCGTCCACTGCAAGCGAGGTGAAGCCAACGCTGGTCCCAGCAGTAAGCGACAAGTCCTTCACAGTCGTGGTCGAACCGAGATCGAGCAGGGTGCCGGCGTTGAGCGTCCCGTTGAAACCCCCGAGCTTCAGTGCACCGATCTCGAGACTCTTGCCCGTGGTTATGTTCGCGTTTGCGCCTAGGGTCAGTGAGCCGACGCGCAGTGATCCGTTGGTGGAAAACGCGCCTTCGGCTGCGCCGCCAGCGGCAAGATCCGTCGTCAGTTCGCGCGCCGCAGTGAGCGAGGCTGCATCGATATCGCCACCAGCGAACAGGCCGATGTCATCGACCTTGGCCGTGACATTGCCGGTGCCCGAAATGTTGGTGCCCGCAGCAAGACGAACCGTTCCGCCCTCGACCGTCGCACCGCCAAGGAGCGCAATCTCGCTCAGGACAGAGCGGATCGACAGGTTGCCGGTGGAGACGATCTGTGAGACGCGCCCCTCGCCTTGAAGCGTCACGGCGCCGGTAGCGAGAAGCCGGATGTCCGATCCCGCGATCCGGCCGACAGCGCGGATGTCCAGAGGAACCGTATCTGTGTTGCCGATGCGAACCGCGCCCGTGACATCGACATTACCGATGCAGATCGCGCCCTCGAGGCAATCGGGATCGAGGCGCCCGCCATCATTGCGGCGGGATGAAGCCAGACCGAGCGATTGCAATACGTCCGCCCGGAAGCTCGCACCAGTGAAGCTCGCCAGCCGCGCATCGATCGCCGCGCCGGAAAGTGCGATCGCACCGGTCCCAGATGCCACGGTGGTACCTTGGCCGAACGAAAGGGTCGCGATGTCTTCGGCAGCCAGCGTGTACTGCAGCGTAAGTCCGCCGGCCGCGAACGTGACCGGAAGCCCGGGAACCGCAGCCGACGTGTTCGCCACGAAATCATTGTTCTGGCCGACCACGATGTCGTTGCCCGAGCGCACGTCGATGCCCGTGCCAGCGCTGAAGCTGTTGCCATCCGTAACGGCAATTCCGCCGCCGCTGGCAAACACGATGTTGCCTGTCGCGTCGAACACGCCGCCACCGCTCGCCTCGCCGAGCGTCAGGAGGCCATCGTAATAGAGCGTGGTCCCGTCCGGAATTGCGCCTGCTTCGAGATCCAGACTGGCACCGGTTGCATTGCGGATCGTTGCATCCTGTCCCGCCCGCACCCGAAGGCTGCCCCCCGAAAAGTATCCGCTGGCCGCATCGCCGGTCACATTTCCGAAAGCATAGACGTCAAGCGATCCCAAGCCAGCCACGATGGCAGGCCCGGATATGGTGAAGTCGCCCGATGCGTCGGCCACCAGGCTGGTAGTGGCTTCAATGGGACGGCAGGTTGCCGTTGCGCAGCCGTTTACGGCGATGCCAATGCTGCCGCGAGATTCCAGCAGGATCGCGTTTCCAGAGAATTGCCCGTTTCCAGCGGCCGCGATGTCGATTGCCGTATCGCTTACGAAACGCGCATTGCCGCCCGCAACGATCGTCAGTCCATCGGCTACCGACAGCGAGATCGAACCGGCAGCAAAGAGCGTCAGGTCGGTATCGAATGCAATGGGCCCCGAAAGGGCAGTCAGCGAGATCGCGGGGTCGGAAAATCCAGCGAAGGAACCCGAGGCATCGCCGCTGAAGCTTTCGAACCGCATGGCATCGGCAACTGCCGTGCTCGACGAAGTGAGCGAGATGGTCCCGCCGAGTTCGTTGATGAACGCCCCCGACGAGGCCGGGAACGTCCGCCGGGAGGTGACATCGACACTGGTCGCGCCCGCGACGAGCGAGCCGGGGCTGGCGGAGCTGCCATTGGCAGAAGTGAATGATACTTGTCCGCCCGAGGGCGTGACGAAGGCCGAACTGCCCGGAAGCCCGAGCCCACGGGTTCCGCTGCCGCCAGCCCCGGCAAAGGGACGGTCGAAGGTCTCGCCAGTGGCGTTCGCCAGCAGCGTTCCGAAGGTTGCAGAGCCTCCGGTTGCCCCAACCGTGACCGTTCCGCCGCTGCCGGCATTGGCGAGGCCATTGTTCCCCCCGCTGCCACCGAGCGTGACAGGCGCCGTCGAGCTTGCACCATCGCCGCCAAGACCTGCAAGGCCGCCCGTTCCGTTGGCCGAGAGCGTGACGGTGCCTAGCAGGCCGAGCGACGCATTGCCGGTGTCGATCGCTGCAATCGTAATCACGCCGCCAGTGCCGGAGCCGCTGTCGCCGCCGTTACCGCCGTTGCCACCGATCCCTGTGGCAGCCGTTATCGCTGTGAAAGCCCGCCCGCCATTGCCGCCCATGCCATTGGCGGAAAGCGTAACATTGCCATCTGCCGTGGCGAGCGCGATTGCGCCACCTGCATCGGCGAGGATAGAAATGTTTCCACCGGTAGCGCTGCCCCCAGCGCTGCCATCGGCGGAACTGCCGTCCGCCGCATAGCCAAAGCCGTTGACGCCCGCGCCGCCACGGCCATTGGCATTTGCAACGAGGCTCGGCGCTTCAAGGCGTGAATCCAGCCCGACAGCCTGGAGACTTACCGAGCCACCGAAGCCCGCGCCGCCAACGCCGCCGACCGACTGCTCGAATGGTCCACTGACATCGAGACTGGCGAAAGCTCCACCTGCACCGCCCTGTCCGTTTGTATTGAGCGTAAGATCATCGAACGTGACCACGCCGCCGCCCTGCGCGAGAGCATCGAATGCACCGCCGCGGCCGATGCCACCGTCGCCTCCGTCACCCAAAGTGCGCCAGCCATTGAATGCGGAGTTGCCGCCCAGGCCACCTGCACCACCAATGCCATTGGCAGCGAACGATGAGCCCGAAGTCCCCGTAACGACCAGCTGTCCGAGATCTGATGCGGTCAGATTGATCGCGCCGCCGGTCCCTGCCCCGCCCGCGCCGCCATCACCTGCTTCGTCGACAGAATCGGAACCCAATCCGCCGCGTCCGCCCGTGCCCCCCAGCCCGGACACGCGCAAAGATGCATTGCCGATTCCGAGCTTCGTCCCGTCGCCGGTCACTGCGATCAGGGTCTGTCCACCTGTGCCGCTTGCGCCTGCCCCGCCAACATGGCCGTCGGTCGAGTTTCCACCGGCCCCGCCACGCCCTTCCGCCGAAAGAACCGGAGCCGCAAGCGAGGAGTTACCATCGCTTGCAAGAATACGCGCCGTTCCGCCGAGGCCACTGCCGCCCTCTCCACCGATCAGGCCGCTTTCGCCCGACTGCCCGATGCCGTCAGCACGCACGTCCAAACTGCGCGTGTTTCCTGCAAGGGTTGCCGAGCTAAGGTCGCCGAGGATTTCCAGCGTGGAAGTGCCCCCAGCTCCATCGCCACCATTGCCGGCGTTCAGGGCGAATTCGCCCGTGGTGTTCGCATCGTTGCCGGCGAGGCCACCGAGGCCTGTTGCATCGATCCCGACCGTCTGTGCATCGAACGTGCCGGACAGGAAACGTATGCCGGCTGTGCCGCCTTGACCATTGCCACCGGCCCCCGAGCGATTACCCGCGCCCGAGCTTCCGAAGGTGTATCCGCCCGCGCCGCCCTCGCCGATGGCATTCACCGTGACTGTCACTGGAAAGCCCGCAGATGAGAAGGCTATCTCGCCCAAGGTGCCGCCATCAATGGTCAGCAGCGCGTTTCCGCCCGTCCCGAGACCGCCATCGCCAGCCGCCCCAGTGGAGAGGAAATCGTACCCGCCGTTGCCGAAGTAGCTGATGGCAGATCCGTCCAGCTGCGACTTGTTGCCATTGGCCTCGATCGTGAGGCCCTGTGTGCGCAGCGTGCCCCCAGTGAGGTTCACTGTCGCGCTTCCGCCATTGCCCGCACCACCGATGCCACCGACTATGCCAAGCGTATCGGAGGATTGTGCCCCGTCCCCGCCGAAGCCTGATGCGGTCACGTCGACAGTCGACACCGTCAGCAGACCTCCGGTGACCGAAAGCGTCGCCGTACCGCCCGTGCCGCTTCCGCCAGTACCGGGCGCAAAGCCGGCCACGTTCTCGGCGTTTCCGCCCTCGCCATTGGCGCCGACGGTCAGAGAAGATGCCGAGAACGTACCTTCGGCCACGCTGAACGAGACATCACCTCCAACGCCCGCCGCTCCGTCACCTGCTTGGGCAACGAGGCCCGTGCGCGCGACTATGCTTGGCCTGCCGCCCTGTCCGAGGCTGGAAAGCGTTACCGTGTTCGCTGATAGACTGGCCGGTTTGCCAGTCTGGCTGAAAGTGACAGTGCCGCCGAGCCCCGTGCCCGAACGTCCCGCAGCATCGTTCCTCCGCCCTGCGACGCCGTTGGACAAAAGGTCGAGACTGCCGGAGAATGAGGAATCCGCGAGGTTGAACGAGACATCGCCACCTGTGCCGTGGCCACCGTCCGCCCCATTGCCGCCGCTCCCGTTCGATACCAGCACAGCTGTCTCGATGAGCATGATATCTGCGCTATTGCGCACGATTGCACTGACATTGCCACCAACCGCATCAACGCCGCTGTTGTTGGCGATGGCTTGCGACGTCATGTCCAGCCGCGATGCGATCAGCGTGCTGGCATCGCCCACAAATGCAACATTGCCGGCAAGTTGCGTTCCCGTAGCATCTCGCCCTTCGGCAAAAAGGCTCACCGCAGACTCGTTGGTATCGAGGCGTGTGTTACCCGAGAGGCTCAACGATACGGTGTTGGGCGCAGCAAGATTACCAAAGGCGTAGGACTGCAGGTCAATGCGACCGACCGACACCGAGGTAAAGCTTTGCACGTTGTCGTACGCCAGACTGACGTCACCGAGAGTCACCACGCCACCGTCGCTCGCGGAGGCATAATTGCCTGCGTCGATCCCGCCGGTTGAGAATATCCCATTCCCATTCGCGAAGCTGATCGAGACCGCGCCCGCGGTCGCATCGAGCGGGCGCGCCTCGGTCCCGGCATAAGTTACTGCGTCCGAACCCAGCGAAATACCGCTAGAATCAAAGGTGCCGCCATTTACCGCAAGCGTCGCTGCGCCCGAGGTTGCATTGCCTCCGGCGATGGGGGCCTGCAGACTGAATGAGCCGTTGACCGCGTTGGTGTAGAGCGCGACGCTGCCCAGAGACCCGCCAAACGTCGAAGCGGCGCCATCAGTTTGCGCGATGTCGATCGAGACGGAACCAGACGTTGCGCTGCCCGCAGAAAGCTCGCCGACGCCTGAAGTTGCGATGCTCGACAGAGTAGCAGCGCCAAGGTTGAAGTTGCCGTCCTTGATTGTGAGGCCGACGTTGCCCGAAATGGCATCCTCACCAACGCTTCCCGCCAGAAGTGCATCGCCGTTCAGGGGATCGGTCTGGATTGCGCCGGTCGCGATCGAGTAAAGATCAAGCGTCCCGCCGACGGCCAGGGAACCGCCACCTGCAACGGCCACGGACACGTTGCCCGCCTTGGCGCCATTCATCGAACCAAGGGACAGACCGCTGTCAACGACGATGGAGTTGCCGTTTTCGATGCTTGCCGAAACATTGCGCCGCGCCTGAAGGTCGACTGTGCCTCGTACCGAGGTAGACGTCGTGCTCGCATCGATAGTCACATCTCGTGTGGCAAAGCCTGTCAGATCGGACGTCGCGCCCTTCTGGCCAACCGTCAGTCCGCTGATCGCAAGCGAAGCATTTTCACCAACTACATTGGCGGTGGACACACTACCGCCTGCGACGTTGTATCCTGCGGAAAGCACGATCGAGCCATCGACGACGCTTGCCGTCGTTGCTCCATTGTAGCCCATCGAGCCGGACACCACCGCCGTCATCGCCTGGTTCTTCGGCACGGCGACAAGATAGATGCGGTGATTGGCGTCGGTGGAACTGGCGTTCGCGGGCCACCGCGTCGTGCCGGTGTGGACGACGCCTTCTGTGTCATCGCTTCCGCTGTCGACAATAATGTCGAACAGCCCGCTGTTGATCGTCATCGTCGCAGCTTCTGCAGCGACATAGGCGGCCGAACCGTTGACCGAAACCGTGCCCGCCTGCTCCACGCGCGGCGCGACCACGGCCACGTAGCTGCTATTGGCTAGACTCGCATTGATCTGCGCGCCCGACTGGATCGCCACCGACGATTTCGGGTCCAGCGCGGTGCCGAAGCGGATCTCGTTCTTGTCGCCATAGAGGCGGGAAACGGTATCGGATGCGGGATCGATCGTAATCGGCAGAGACGTAAGAACAAGGCTGCCGACGTTGAAAACGCCTGTCGGTCCAACAACCCAGCCACCCGCGTTGTAGAACCAGATCTTGCCGAGACTGCTCGATTCAACCGTCCCGGCTATCGACAGCGGACCGCCTACAGCCGTGTCCGTCACCCGATTGAGCACGGTATAGGGTGAACTGCCGTCGTAGATGAAGCGCAGGGTGTTGCCTTCGGGCAGGAAAACGCCGCCGCTGTCGCTCGCCGTCCAGTCCAGCAGGGCCTCGTTGCTTGTCACGAAGACCGCATCCAGACCCGGTGTCGAGCGCGACACGCCACTGATGCCGAACTGGGGCGTCGGCGTCCCGTTCACCGCCTGCGCAAAAGCCGGCGCGGGCATGGATGCCAGCGCCAGCGATGCTGCCCCGCCCGAGATGCCTGCCAGCAGGCGTGCGATTGAAGGCTTGCGGCGAAGCGACATGGCGGAAGCGTTACGGGCCATCACAGCCTCCACGGCAGGAGCTGGAAGGAGAGATTGAGCATGAACCGGGCCTTGCCCTTGACGTTCAGGCCCAGCGGATCGTGCAAGGGCACGGCAACACCGGCATCGAGCCGTATGGCATCATGGATCGCAGCCCGAAGACCGCCGCCGACCGAGACCACCTTTTGAGGATCGAGCCCGTCGAACGTGCTGTCGTGGTTCCATACCCATGCCGCGTCAACGAAGGCGTAGGGCTGGAAGGCATTGCCACCTGCTACCTTCGGAATCAGCGATCCGACACGCACTTCACCGCGCACGCCAATGCCGCTGTCACCGATCACTGCGCCCGGATCGTAACCGCGCCCGATAGTGTAGTTGCCGCCCGAAAACTCCTCGTACGACAGGAGCTTGTCCGGCGAATACTGGGCGCGAGGCTGCAGGCTGAAGGTCAGTTTGCGGATCGGGCGATAGTCGAAAACGCCTGAGGCGCGCAGCGCGAAACCCTTGGCCGTGCCCTCGATCCGGCTCGGCGTGACCTTCCCCGCTCCCCGGCAAGTCGGAGCGAATGCCCCGAGACATCCCTTCGTCGCACCGAAGACATCGACGCCCTGACGTGCTTCGAGCGACAGTCCCCATGACCAGTGCGGTTCGAACGGCGTGAATCCGTCGCGACCAGTCAGGCTGCGTCGGCTGACGCCATTGGTGTCAGCCCGTGCATAGAGCACCCGCAGACGATCCCTGTTGAGCGGAATGCTGCCGAAATCGAGATCCTGATCGGCGATCTGGCCGCCGAGCGCCAACGTTAAGTTGTAGGCCTGTGAGCGTACGACGGGATAACTTCCTTCAAGCGAAGCAGAGAGCGTACGCGAATGGAAATCCGCTCGGGAATCGATGACCGTCGGATTGGTCCAGCCGTAAGTGAAGTCGCCCCGCAAGCTGAAGCCTTCGCCGCCCAGCCGCATTTCGTGACCGAGTTGCAGCACCTTCTGCTCGTGCAGGTCAGTCGTGGCGAAGAAGCTGGCTGTCGTCGAATCGCCAAGCCCGGTCAGCCCGTTGAGCTGCACGCGCGCAAGACCGCTGTACCGGCCAACCGCGCGTGATCCATAGTTCTGCACGCCGATCTCGGCATAGACCGGGATGCGGCGAACCGAGACTTCACCGACCACTTCGCCCGGAGAACCTTCCAGCGGACGCAAGGCAAGCCGCACGTCGAGACCGGGCACATCCTTTGCCAGCAGGAGGTAGCGCTCGGCCTTGTGTGTATTGAAGACAGGCTCTTGCGTCAGTTTGTTCAAGTAACGCAGCAAGGCCTTTTCCGACCGCCCGGGATCGCCCTTGACCTGCACCCGCTTGAGATGGGCCAGCAGCACGTCAAGTCGCACCGCTCCGCCGTCGATCTTCTGCGGCGGAACCTGCACAGCAGCAAGATAGCCCGCTTGGCGCAGGGCCGTGGCCGCGCGGTCGCGGATTTCGCAGATGACCGAGACAGGCTGCTCCGTGCCGAGAAACTCGGCGTAGCTCTGCGTCAGATCGAATCCGGGCAGATCCTGCATGCCCGAAAAGGTGACCGAGGACAGCTTCAGCCGGATTCCGGCGAAGTCAGGCGCTGCGAGGGGACATGGTGCTCGCTCGACTTCGGATGCATCGACGTCTACCGGGCCACCGCGGTTCAATGTACCTTCGGCAACGCCACGCTGAATCTCCTCGCGCGTTGGCGGCTGGATCGAAGGGGGTGGAACAGTCTGCGCGGAAGCGATGGAACTGAACAGGCCTAGAGCAAGCGCCGACGCCAATGCCGCAGCCCGAACAGCCGTGCCGCGCGCAAGCGAACGTCGCGCGATAAGCGGATTGTCCCGCAGTGAAACAGGTAATGCCGCCCCGGCGCGGGGCATGGCGGCAACATTATCGGCCATCGCAGTCGAATCTCCACAGGTGCGACCCGTGGCGGCTAACTTTACTGGCCTACCAAGACCTTGTTATGGTTACGGATTTACCTGACAGATCAAACCCAGTCTAGGTACTTCCCCTAGGGATGTTGCTCCAGTATTTCCGGTTCTGCAAGGGTTGCCGCGAGCCAATCGAACTGCGCCTTGCACCCATTGTCGAGCAGCATGGTGCCCAGCGATGCGGCGTCCGCCGGAACGGCCTCCGGCTCGAGCATCACGATACGGAATTCCGCCGCCTTGTCGGGCGCGGTCTCGTCGTAAATGCGGTAAGTCCGGCCCTCTTGCGGCGCCAGCATGGTCTTCGGCCAGGCAATACCGACAGTCCTCGGCGGCCACTGCATGCGAACCATCTCACCACCGGCGCTTTCTGTCAGCCAGGTGAAGCTGCGCGCCTTGCCGTCTGCTCGCCACAAATAGAGATCGCTGCCACGCGGTACGCAGACATTTCCGCCTTCGGTCGTATCGGCAAGCCAGATGCTGACCGGCAGGACATGCTCGCCCGAGGTGTCGCCCGCACCGCGCACTGCCCCTGCCCGCACCGATGCCGGATTGCTGAGCGAACGGGCTAGCAACGCCGCCGCGCTGCGATCCCGGTTAACCGCGTTATCGAGCGTGAACGATCCCGCGCCTTTCAGCACTCGCGTTCCCGCCTTGTCGAGCACGGTCACAACGTCCCCGTCCTTGAGCACGACCGAGGCATTGGCGGGGAGTCGCTTGCCCTTCGGGTAGGCCACAGCCGAAGGCCCGGTCGATCGCACGACCACAGCCTGCGCGGCCGCTTCCACAGACATTCCGAGCGTGGCGACCGCACCCAGAATTCCGATGACACCCAATCCCTTGCGACGCATTGTTCAGCCTCCGGCTTGGGTTGTCTGAGCAAGGTTCGCGAGCATATCGAGTTGGGCCGTGCAGCCCTTGTCCGCCATCGCACCCGCCACTTCCAGTTCATCGGATGGCACGCTGGACATGACCATCGTGCGGATCTTGACGGGCATGGCGACAGCATTGCTGAAGGTGTAAGTCTGACCATCCACGACCGGAACGCTGGCTGCTGGCCACACCTTCAGCGCAGAACCGGCGCGCCAGGTCACCTCCGCCATGCTGCCATCCTGCGAAAGCAGTTTGCCGGTGCCCTCCTCGGTCTTTTCCGGCCGCCACAGTACCACCGTTGCGGGATCGGCAATGCAGTAGGTTCCGCCCTTGCTTACGTCGATGTACCAGACGTTTTCCGGCCCGCTCGGCGCTGCGGCGACTGGTCCTGCCGGAGCGCCGCGCACGGCCCCGGTGCGGGTTCGCGATGCACCTCCACGCGCCATCATCGCTGCCAGCGCCGTCCCGCCTGTGGGCGCATCGCGATTCACAGAACCGTTGAGCGCAAAAGTGCCCGGGCCATTCAGCACCCGCGTGCCCGCCTTGTCGAGCACGGTAACGTGATCGCCAGCCTTGAGCACCACCGACGCATCGGCCGGCAGCTTCTTGCCCTGCGGATAGGTTGCCGACGACGGCCCGGTCGACCGGACCACCACCGATTGCGCCATGGCTTCGCTCGCCAGCGCGAGCCCGGCAATGGCTGCCACGCCCGCCGCAAGAGCGCGCAATTGCTTGCCATCAACCAAGAACATAACTCTCTCCCTTGTGCGTCTGTCGCAATCTCTGGATCAGGTTGATCATCGCATCGTCGTCATGCGCCGATTCGAGGATTGTGTCTGTGAGAGCTTTCACACGATCCATGTCACCCAGCGCATGTGCCTTCACGGCCTCTACCGCAAGAGCCCGTTCAGCGATGCCAAGATCGGGGACTGGTTCGAACACCTCGACCGGCGTCTTGCGTCCCCGCAGGGTGACCGAGCCCATCGGCCGGAACCAGTCAAGCCCCGACCGCTCCGCCGCCTCGCGGCTCACCAGCACGCGCGTGTCGAGTGGCTTGTTTGCCCCTTCCAGCCGCGCAGCCGTATTCATCGCATCGCCCAGCGCGGTATACTGGATCCGCCCCTCGCCACCGAAATTGCCGACCACAGCCTCACCATAGTGTACGCCGACGCGGGTCCGGCCGATTTTAGGCACGCCTGCGGGCACTGACTTGCGGAATTCCTCGCCCGCCAGATACATGGCCCATGCGGCCTTAACCGCGCGCTCACCGTCATCGGGGTAGGCAATTGGCGCGCCCCAGAAGGCCACCACGGCATCGCCAACGAACTTGTCGAGCGTGCCGCCATACTGAAGCACCACGGCGCTCAGCCGGTCGAGATAATCGTTGAGCAGCCGCGCGATCATTTCAGGCTCAACCGCGTGAGTGAGCTTGGTGAACCCTTCGAGATCGCTGAACAGGCAGAATATCTCGCGCTTCTCGCCATGCAGGGACAATCGCTCGGGGTTGCGCATGATCTCGGCCGCGACCGAACGCGGCAGATACTTGCCCAACGCTCCTTGCGCGAACTCGCGTTGCGCGGCGTTGATCGCTCGCAGCCCGGAACTGATGGCGGTGAAGGCGATGAGCCAGCCGATCAGCCAGCCCGTGGCAGGCATATCGAGCGTATCGTACCCCGCCCGCTCGACCACGAAAGGCACCGCCAGAAACAGCGCGAACTGCGCTACCACGCATAGAACCAGCACCCAGGTCCGCACTTGTGCGAGCGCCGTTGCCGCCCCAAGCCCCACGGCCAGCACTGCCGCGATTACCTTGAGCGAGACTGCAGGCCGTTCCTTCCAGGCCTTGTCGAGCAACTGCGCCAGCATCGAGGCGTGCACCTCGACACCGATCATCCGCGTTTCTCCGGTGACCGGATTACCGGTGCGGGTGAACGGCGTGTCGAACTGGTCAAAGTCCGAAAAGTCGCCACCGATCAGCACGTAACGCCCCTTGATCGCATCGGCGACCAGCGGCGCGGTTTCGGGATCGGCGACAAGGTCAATCGGTATCTTGTCGAACACCGGACGGTCGCTCGCGGACGGCACACGATAGCGGATCGGGCCGGTGTAGCTGGCAAACCGTGAATCGGCGTCACTGCTGCCGCTGGTCAGCGCGACCGAGAGCAGCGGTGGCAATCCCGCATATTGCCGCGGCCAGCGACGCGCCACGCCATCCGCATCAGTCTCGAGCAGGATCGAAGCAGGCTTGACCTTGTCGGTGCCCGCACTCTTCAGAAATGCTCTGAGGTCCTGCTCCTGTTCATATGTAATCGCTTCGGGATTCGTCCGATTGTCGGCAAAGGCGAGGAACACCGGCGTGCGCATGGCCTTGAGCGAGGCGCGCAGCAGATCGTCATCGTCCTGCGGGCTGTCGAACAGCACGTCGATGCCGATGCCCTTGGCGCCAAGCTGGTCGATCTGGGTCAGCGCCTTGGCCAGAATCGTTCGGTCGACCGGCGAAATCTGGCCGGTCGCACGGTTGGTATCGGCAGTATAGACCACCAGCGTCACGCGCTTGTCGGTATCGGTCGGCGGCGCGAAGTTGGCGGCGCGCAGGTCATAGAGCCCGGCTTCGGCATCGCGCAGAAGCGGCAAGTGCCAGCTGTTGAAGGCTATGAACAGTGCGAAAGCCAAAAGCGCCAGTGCTACGACCGACCGCTGCCAGCCCAGTTGCGAAAGACTGCGTCTTGCCGTGCGCCCGATATCGCGCGGCCCCTCTTCGCCTGCGCGGTCTTCACGTGCCATTCGTCAGTTTCCCCCCGGAACCATCTTCATGGCCGCCGGTGCTATCCCCTGCACCGCGGCCATGCGCGCACCTTGCGCAACAAGCGGCCGCGCAGCGTCACCGATAATTGCAAAGCCGGCCCAGTAATAGGGGTGAGACGTATCCACATCGGTCATAAGCGCATCCTGCGCCTTGAGCAGCGCTTCGCCTGTCGCCGTACCAGGTGCCGCCGCAAAGAGACCGTTGATCAGGCGCGCCGTCGCATCGAAATCATCGGGAGCGGGCCAATGGCTGGCGAGCACGGAACGGCTGCCCGCGCCGATGAACGCGCGAACAAGGCCCTCGAGCGCTGAGCCGCCCCCGGTCACGATACCTGCGTCGCGCGTTGCCGCCACGTCAGCCTGCCCAGCCGTATCGCAAGCAGAGAGGATGACCATATCCGCATCAAGCCGCAGGTCGAATATCTCGGAAAAGCTCAGCAACCCGTCCGACCCTTGCGGCCCGAACGAGGTAACCAGCGCAGGGCGCGCCGGGCACGATGGCTGGGGCGGCGTGACCAGACCATGCGTGGCGAAATGCAGGATCCGGAAATTGTTCAAATCCCCCCGTGATTTGATCGCGGTATCCGAGAAAGCAGGTCCGACCATGAGGTCTGTCCCCTGCCCGGACAGCAGCATGCGTGCCTTGAGCAACTCGGCTTCGGAAATGGGTCGGTTCCAGGTGGCTAGAGGCCAACTGCAATCCGCCATCACTTCGCCATCCGCACCGCGCACACGCGCGGCCGCCAGCGCCGACGTGGCCGAGACGGCATCGTTTCGCCCCAATCCCAGATAGGCCTCATGCGCCTTTGAACCGGGTTGCTTGCGGGCGTCCATGAAGGAGCGCGCCGAAACGGCAGTCGAGACAATCTTGTCTTTCGCCAGCCACTTCACCCCGCGCAGATCGAACGGATCGCCGACGGGACTTTCCGCCTGCGCGAGGTAGGCTTTGGCAGAAGCTTCGTCCGCGATCAGCACGTTGACCGGCAGCTTCAGCATCGCGCCGTCCGGCTCGAAAATCAGATGATGCGCTGCGCCAAGCTCCGCCGAAACCGGTCCGAACAGCGCCCTGTAGAGCCCCGCTGCCTCGTTCGCGGCAAATGTTCCCGTCACATACTGCTTGCCATCAAACCGAGAGATCGAATCCCGCACGGCCTGCACGGACTTTTCCAGTTCGCCCGAGGTGATCGGCGCGCGGTATCCAATCGCCTTGTCCTTGCTCGCGAAGAACACGAACACATCGGGACCGAGGACCGCCATCTTGGCATAGACCTCGCCTGCGCCGAGCCCCTGCTGAAGCTCCTTCTGGCCAATTACGCGCTGAGTGACAACGCGATAGCGGGCATAGTTGGCAAGGTCGATAACGGTCGCCTGCTCCTGTGCCTCCAGATCGGCAACGCGCTTTGCAGCTTCGGCTATCTCGTCCGTACGTGCGGCGGCATCGTCAAGCCTCTGCAGTGCCGCATACGTCATGCGCGCCCGCTCGACAGCACGCGTCAGGCTGTTCGACTGACGGAAAAGCCTTGCTGCCTCGTCACTTCCACCCGAAAGTTCGCGCGACAATACAGCCTGCGTTTCCGCCACGCCCGGCCTTACCAGAACTTGCGATGCCTGAAAGAAGGCATCGCTCGTCGCCGCATCAGCACCCATGCGCGAGGCGAGAAGGTCGAAGTAGGGCGCCATCTGACGGGACAGACCGGAAAGCCCGTTTTCCCGCTCGACCGAGCGCGAAACCACTTCGCGATAGAGCGGCTCGGCTTCCGCCGGTCGGCCACGACGGACGAGATAGGCGGCGAGACGCGCCTGCGCTGCCGCCATGCTACGCGTTTCGGGGTACTGAACGCCCACGATCTCCACGGCAGAGCGCAACAACGCTTCTGCGTCGCTCAACCGCCCCTCTTCCTCAGCAAGCGTCGCCAGTTCGGTCAGCAATTGCGCGCGCATCCGCACGATCGACACGACGCGACCGTTTCGGACGGCCAGCGCGCGGGCCTGTGCCTGCTCGAGCGCTGACCGGGCTTCCGCCCTCTGGCCGAGCAGACGCAACGCCGTCCCGCGCAATTGCAGGCTCTGGGCGTCGAGGATGGTGGCCCGCTCGTCGTCGGTCAGCCGTAGATCATCGACCAGCCCCATCGCATTGGCGGTAAGGTCAGATGCATTGATCCGGCGCGAGACAGACGGCGTAAGTTCCATCGTCGCGCGCAGACTGTCTGCGCCCATCGCACTGGTCTGGCGCAACGGCGTGCCCAGACGCTCAAGTGCATTGTCGTAGCGCTCCTGGTTCAGCAGGTGGATCGCCTCGTAGTTGCGCCGCAACCGCTCCACCACGCCGCTTCCTGCGGGCATGGCATCAGCCTCGGTAAACAGGCGGTCCGCTTCGGAAAACTGGCCGAGGTTGGACCGCTGAAGCCCCGCGTTGACGAGGAATTCAACGCGGTCGATCGGCACATCGCCCGTCGACGCCTGCCGCTGATCCAGCGTCTCGAAATAGGCGGCAGCTTCGGCATAGTCGCCCGAGTTGTTGCGCCGGTATCCCTCTGCGAGCGCGGTTGCCGGATCGAGCGTCAGCGCCTGGATGCGGGCATAGGCTTCGGTATCGTTCACCGATGTCGTCGCCACCTCGATCGGCTCATCAAGCAGGCGGTCGGCATAGATCGAGCGCAGGGCGAGATCGAGCGCGCCATGGTAAGCGGAGAAGCCTTCGACCACAAAAGTCGTGCTGCCGCGCGCTACGCTGACCACTTCATACGCAAGATCCGGGTCCTTCCAGCGACAGTCCTGCCGAATCCGCCCACCAACCGAAGCCGTGGTCTTTGCATTGCACGAAACCTTGTCGCGCCGCCGCTGCGCGAGCCGCACCAGTTCATCGTCGTGACCGTGACGCAGCGCGAAAACATAGCCGACCGGCAATGCCGAATCGCGGCAGACGATGGCCCAGGTACGATCCATCGGGCTGCGGTTGGCGGGATCGGTCGTGCGGGACTGGACCTGGCACAACGCCTTGCTTCCGCCCGAGCCCAGCGGAAAACTGTCGCGGAGCAGGAGCGATTCCTCGCGGGCCGAGACCGAGCCGCAACCAGTTCCCAGCATGACGGCCAATGCTGCAGCACCTGCTCCCAGCCTCGCCCAATGTCCTGCCCGACGGTCACGCATCACATGCTCTCCCGGCCTGACCCCGCCGGACGAAACGTCCGCTTCGGAGCCATGGCCAATTGCAGCCAATATCTTGCGTTACCCGAGGACTCTTGTGCCGTTTGGCACAGCATAGGCGCGTTGCTGCGCAGATGCCAAGCGATACACCCGTCGCTGCCAAGCGAATTGTATCAATCCGACGTCAGAAACCTTCGAAGGATACCACGTCCTCGAGCGATGCCCGTGGCACATCGAACTGATTCACAGGCGCTGCCGGATCGCGCCAGCCGATGGCGAGGCCGCAGAAAAACACGTGGTCTTCCGGCAGGCTGACACATTCACGGACCTGCTTCTGGTAGACCGCCCACGCCTCCTGCGCGCAGGAATCGAGACCTTCCTCACGCAGCAGCAACATCACGGTCTGCAGCCACATGCCGATGTCCGACCACTGCGGCGGCCCCATGTATCGGGGAGTATGCACCAGCATCAGGGCCGGGGCATCGAAGGCGCGGAAGTTGCTCATGAACTGCGCCAGTCGCCCGCGCTTGTCCTCCCGCCCGATGCCGAGCGCCGCGTACATCGCCTCGCCCACACCAAAGCGCCGCGCTTCATAGGCGCCGTCAAGCTCAGGCGGATAGACCGCATACTCCGGTGAATGTGCGACCCGGCCTTGGGGGATGACCTCGGCAACGGCTGCGACCAGCCTCGCCAACGGTTTTCCCGCCAGCACCTTGGCGTTCCAGGGCTGCACATTGCCGCCCGATGGCGCACGCTGCGCCTTGTGCAACACGCGCTCCAGCACCTCGCGCGGAACTGGATCAGGCAGGAAACGGCGAACCGACCGCCGCGACAGAACCGCTTCGGTCACGTCCATTGCCAAGACTTTCAGAAACCGAGGAAACGAACGTTGCCGTCGATGTCCACGCGCTCGCGCGGGAACTGGTTCACCGCAGTGTCCTCAACGCGGTATCCGATGGCGATGCCGCAGAAGAAGATGTGCGTTTCATCCGAAACGCCGATGAACTCCTTGATCAGCCTTGCATACATCGAGAGGAATTCCTGCGGGCACGAATCGAGCCCCTCTTCGCGCAGCAGAAGCATGATCGTTTGCAGCCACATGCCGACGTCCGACCACTGCGGCGGCCCCATGCGCCGGTCGAAATAGCACAGCAGCACGGCAGGTGCGCCGAACGAGGTGACGTTGTTGCGAACGAAGTCGGCCCTAGCATCGCCGTCGCTTCGGCCGACGCCCATCGCAGTGTACATCGCCGCGCCGACCTGCTGCAGCCGCGCCTTGCATTCGGGAATGACCTCAGGATCGGACCATGAGTATTCCGCCGGATCCTGCATCGGCGAGGCCAGCATCTTGGCCTGCAATTCGGCCAGCGGCTCACCGGTCACGATGGTTGCTTCCCAAGGCTGGAAATTGCACCCCGAAGGCGCCCACCGCGCCTTGTCCATGACCCGCCGCAGAACCTCGAGCGGCACAGGATCGGGCTTGAACACCCGGATCGAACGGCGGGAAAGGACGGCTTCGCTGACAGTCATGGCGCTCATGCCGGATTAACTGCCCGGTTAAAGTTTGGCAGTCAACCCGGCATTACCGAACCGATCAGCTAGTTGGAGCCGAAGTCGCAGGCGCTGCTGTTGCTTCGGCAGGCGTAGCCGGCGCTGCAGGTGCTGCCGAAGCGGCAAGTGCAGCAGCAAGCTGGTCAGGCCGCAGTGCCCCTTCGCCCGGGCCCATGTCATCAGCATCGACAAGCTTCAACTTGTTGTTCTTGCGGAAGTCTCCCTCGGTCGAGGGTGCAAGGTCAGGACGGCCGACCATGATGCCCATCTTGATGCGGCAGGTCGCGTACTGCGTTTCGTCGGCTTCCACCTCGAGAGCCAGCACATCCTTTGCTTCGCTCTTTACCGTGAATTCATGGCGGCCCGGCTCGGTGACCATCACGAAGTAACGGCCTGCGCCCAACGAACTGACCTTCTGGCCCTTTTCATTCACCGAGCAACCGACCGCAAATCCCATGCCGCCAGGGCGGAAAAACACGATCTGACCCTTGCCCGCCGGTGGAGCGGGAATGGCGATCGGCGCTGCCGGAGCATCGGCCTTGTCGGCTGCAAGAGCCGGAATCGCTACCATTGATGTGGCCAGAGCCAAGGAAACTGCAAACTTACGGAACATCAGGCACCCCTTCTTTCGTCGTGATCTTTTTTGCCTCAGCGGCACTTTCAGCACTGCTTGCAGGAGCAGTTGCGCTGTCAATCCAGAATGCCTCGGCAGTCTTGACGTCCGCGAAGGCACCAGCTGGGACGTCAATGTGCTTACCGCGTACGAAGAGTGCCGGAAAGCCGACTGCCACCCCTACCGCAAAGGCAAGACCTTGCTGATCGCGGCCTGTGCCGTTGAGATGCATGCTTCTCAGACGCAACCGCCGATCGCCAACCTGCAGATAGCGAGCCGCAAGGACCAGTTCACCGCCCACGCCGACGCCAGTCTTCTTGGCATGGACGACTTCTCCTTGCCCTTTCGTCCCGGCGGCGATCATTTCGACGCCACCGACGCTGATCGGCGCAACGAGTGAAAACGCGAACGCTTGTCCGGTGATGCTGGTTCGACTGCTGAGCGGTTCGGAAAGTTCGACCTGAACCGGTGTCAGCGCTGGAATGCAGTTTCCCTGGCGCTTTTCGGCCAGAGCGGATGCGCAAGCGTCCAGTGGAACTTGCTGGGCAGGCGGTGATGCGGCAGCTGGAGCGGATGGAGTTTGCGCTGATGAGGCCGCTGCAGCGTCCTGCGCATGTGATTCTTGCCAAGCCAAACTTGGCACAGCCGCAGCCAAAGCCGCCGCCAACGTCGATCCCTGCCCCCAATTCATCGGCCGACGTTAAACGTTGTCAGGAAGATGACAAGGCCAATTGCGCAAGGAAATAAAGCCTAAGCTTCATCCTCGAACAAATCCGCCAACTGTTCGATGATCGTGCCACCCAGTTGTTCCGCATCCATGATCGTGACGGCGCGGCGATAGTATCGCGTGACGTCGTGCCCGATGCCGATCGCCACCAACTGCACCGGCGATTGCTTTTCGATCCAGTCGATCACCTTGCGCAGGTGCTGTTCGAGATAGCCGGCATTGTTGACGGACAAAGTCGAATCGTCGACCGGCGCGCCATCGGAAATGACCATAAGGATGCGGCGGTCTTCGGGGCGTGCCAACAGGCGGGTGTGGGCCCAGAGCAGTGCTTCGCCGTCGATGTTTTCCTTGAGCAGACCCTCGCGCATCATCAGGCCGAGGTTCTTGCGGGCGCGGCGCCAAGGCTCATCAGCCTTCTTGTAGACGATATGGCGCAAGTCATTGAGGCGGCCCGGCTGCGAAGGCTTGCCGCCCGCCAGCCACGCCTCGCGGCTCTGCCCGCCCTTCCATGCGCGCGTGGTGAAGCCGAGGATCTCGGTCTTGACCCCGCAGCGCTCCAGCGTACGCGCAAGGATATCGGCACTGATCGCCGCGATCGAGATCGGCCGTCCGCGCATCGAACCCGAATTGTCGATCAGCAGCGTGACGATCGTATCCTTGAACTCGACGTCACGTTCGATCTTGTAGGACAGCGAATGGCCGGGCGAGATCACGACGCGGGCAAGGCGCGCGGCATCGAGCAGGCCCTCTTCCTGATCGAAGTCCCATGACCGGTTCTGCTGAGCCATCAGGCGGCGCTGCAGCCGGTTCGCGAGCCGCGTGACCACCCCCTGCAAGCCCTTGAGCTGCATGTCGAGATAGGCGCGCAGCCGCGTCAGCTCTTCCTCGTCGCACAGGTCGCTGGCCGAGATGATCTCGTCGAACTGGGTGGTAAAGCTCTTGTAGTCGAAGTTTTCAGGAAGGTCGATCCAGGGCCGGTTCGGGCGCGTGGGCAGCATGCCCTCCTCGCCATCGTCGGCCATGTCGGAATCGGCGGCATCGTCGTCCTGTTCGTCTTCCTGCTCTGACTCCGAATCCTCGTCGCCTTCGCTGGTGTCGCCGGCCACTTCGGAAGGCTGCTGTTCCTGATCGTCGGAGCTGCTGGGCTCTTCCTCGCCCTCGTCTTCCTGTTCCTCGCCCTCGTCGTCCTGCGTGTCCTCCTCCTGATCGGAAGCGGACTGCGTGAGGTCGAGATGCTGGAGCATGTCGAGCGCGATCTGCTGAAAAGCGCGCTGGTCATCAAGCGAGAGCGCAAGACCCTCGACATCGCCACCGACCTTGCTCTCGATCCAGCTGCGCACCATCGCCATGCCGGTGTCGGTCGAAGCGGGAGACGTCTCGCCGGTCAGCTTCTCACGCAAGAGGAGCGCCAGCGCCGTCGGCAGCGGCACGTCCTCGGGCTTTGCCGCGCGCGCAATCGGATCGGACGCCATGCGCATCGCCAGCGCCGCGCCAAGGTTTCCGCGCATGCCCGCATAGGCATTAGCGCCCAGCGCCTCATACCGAACCTGCTCGACGGCATCGTAGCAGGCCCGCGCCAGCGCTTCCGAAGGTGCGTTGCTGCCATGCAGCGCGGCGTTGTGGTGCCGCAGCCGCAGAGCCATCGAATCGGCATGGCCCCGCGCCTCTGCCACCTGCTCTGCGGGGAGCGAACGCCCCGGCATCGGCACGCGCATCGACTGGCCGGACTGGACCGGAGCATCGGCCGTCCACGCCACTTCGACCTCCGGATCGAGCGAGATCGCCCGCGCGGTGCCGGTCAGCACCGAACGGAAACGGTCGAGGGGAGTTTCGTCAGCCAATGCGCAAGTGCCTGTGATTCAGAAGGTTCAGACGATCTTCTGGCCGGTCTTCGCCCAGTCGGCAAGGAAGCCTTCGATACCCTTGTCCGTTAGGACATGTTTGAACAGGCCCTTGATCACGGCGGGTGGCGCGGTGATCACGTCGGCACCGATGCGCGCGCTTTCCAGCACGTGCACGCCGTGGCGGATCGAGGCGACGAGGATCTGGGTCTCGAACGCGTAGTTGTCATAGATCAGGCGGATGTCGCGGATCAGATCCATGCCATCGAAGCCGTTGTCGTCATGGCGGCCGACGAAGGGCGAGATGAAGGTCGCGCCAGCCTTGGCCGCGAGCAGCGCCTGGTTCGCCGAGAAGCACAGCGTGACGTTGACCTTGGTGCCGTCGCCGGTGAGCGCCTTGCAGGTCTTTAGGCCGTCGATGGTCAGTGGCACCTTGATGCAGACGTTGTCGGCGATCTTGCGCAGTACTTCAGCCTCACGCATCATCGTTTCGTGATCGAGAGCAACGACTTCGGCAGAGACCGGACCGTCGACCAGTCCGCAGATCTCACGGGTTACTTCGATGAAGTCCTTGCCCGCCTTCGCGATCAGCGTGGGATTGGTGGTCACGCCATCGAGCAGGCCAGTGGCAGCAAGGTCCGCAATCTCGGCGGTGTCGGCAGTGTCGACGAAGAACTTCATGGGGCAGCCTTCCAAGCGGGGAGCGATTGATTCCCCTCCGCCTATAGGCAAGCCGCGCGCCGATGTCAGTCCGTCACTTTATGCCAAACGCTGCCATCAGCAGCGGATCGTTGGTTGAGCGCGGATCGGCACGAATCGCTGCCTCCTCGCGCCCGATGGCGCGGAAAATGGCGTTGTCCGCCTCATAGGCCAGCGAGTTGGCAATGCCGCCCACGTCCACACCGGTCAGCGCCGCAAGCACCTGCCCAACCAAAGGCTCACGACTCACCCTGATTGCATCGCCGAATTCGGGCACCATGATCTCGACGAGACTCGTTCCCATTTCCTGATGCAGAAACGCCGTGGCCCCCATCGGATCGCTGCCGCGCAGAAGGGCCAACGCGTTACGAATGCCGATCGTGCGAACAGCATCGGTGACAGCAGGCGCGGCGCGCTCGGCCGCGTCATAGGCCATGTCGTTGAACGCCCGCTGCAGCCGGTCCTTGACGATAGGTCCGGTCAGTATCCGTGCCAGAACGCCCCCGCGATTGCCGATCGCCTCGGGCAAGGCAAGGCGTGTCACCTGATCGTCCCAGAAACCGCCGGGAGCCAGCAATCGCGCAAAGGCCCGATCGGTCGAAAGGAACAGCAGTCGCCGCACCGCCTCTTCCAGATAGAAGGCAGGATAGCTCGCACAACCTGCAACCGACAGAACAGCCAGTGACGTCATGCCGCCAAGCATGGTGCGGCGCGCGACAAGCATGGAACCTTGCGACATCTGTAGTTCTCCTCAATTCTGGCCCACGCGGGCTTTGCCCGAAGCGCTTCGCCCCCATATAGACCGGCGAACATGAACCGCGTCCGATGCCTCGTCTTCAATTCAGCGCTCGGTCCGCTCGATTACCGCGTGCCCGCCGAAATGACGGTGGAACCAGGCAGTGTCGTCCTTGCGCCGCTGGGACCACGGCAGATCATCGGCGTTGTCTGGGAAGCTGAACGGCTGCTGGGAAGCGAGGTTCCGGATGCGAAGCTGCGCCCGCTGCTGCAGGTCCTGCCGGTCCCTCCGCTCCCTGCCCCCTTGCGCCGCCTGATCGAGTGGACGGCGGACTACTACGTCGCCCCCCTCGCCGCCGTGGCGCGCATGGCGCTGTCGAGCAATGCTGCGCTACAGGGCGGCAGCACGGTCACCGAATACCGGCTGACCGGCAAGGAAACCGCCCGCCTCACCCCGCAGCGGCTGATCGCGCTCGATCTGCTGCACGACCAGCAAGCCACCATCCGCGAACTCTCCGAGATCGCGGGGGTATCCGATGCGGTCCTGCGTGGGATGGTCAATGCCGGGCTCCTCGAACCGGTGATTGTCGATTCAGACCGCCCCTATCCCCCCGCAGACCCCGCCTTTGCGGCACCCGATCTATCAGACCAGCAGGCGGATGTCGCGGCAAAGTTCGTTTCGGCGGTAAGGGCGCACGCCTTTCGGCCCTTCCTGCTCGATGGCGTGACCGGATCGGGCAAGACTGAAACCTATTTCGAGGCCATCGCCGCCTCGCTGGAAATGGGAGGACAAGTGCTCGTCCTGCTCCCTGAAATCGCGCTCACTGAAACCTTTCTGAAGCGCTTCGAAGCGCGGTTCGGCGTCAGTCCGGTGACCTGGCATTCCTCGCTCAAATCCTCCGAACGCCGCCGCGCCTGGCGGGCCGTCGCTGCAGGAACCGCGCAAGTCGTCGTCGGCGCACGCAGCGCCCTGTTCCTGCCCTTCGCCAAGCTCGGGTTGATCGTCGTCGACGAAGCCCACGAGATCTCGTTCAAGCAGGACGACGGCGTGCGCTACAACGCCCGCGACGTTGCCGTGATGCGCGCGCATTTCGAGAAAGTGCCGGTGATCCTCGCCAGCGCCACCCCCGCGCTCGAAAGCCTGCAGATGGCCGAGGCCGGTCGCTATGAACGGGTCATCCTCCCCGCCCGCTTCGGTGGCGCGACCATGCCTGACATCCAGATCGTCGACCTCCGTACCGAGCAGCCCGAACGCAACCACTGGATTGCCCCGCCGCTGGTCAAGGCTCTGAAGGACCGGCTTGAGAAGGGCGAACAGTCGCTGCTGTTCCTCAACCGGCGCGGCTACGCACCGCTGACCCTGTGTCGCACCTGCGGCTACCGCTTCCAGTGCCCCAACTGCTCGGCCTGGCTGGTCGAGCACCGCCTCTCGCGCCGCCTTGCCTGCCATCACTGCGGCCATGAGGTGCCAACGCCCGATGCCTGCCCCGAATGCAGCGAGCCCGATTGCCTCGTCGCCTGCGGCCCCGGCGTGGAGCGTATCGCCGATGAAGTCGCCGCAATCCTGCCCGAGGCCCGCGTCGCACTCGTCACCTCCGACACGCTGACAAGTCCCGCCAAGGCCGCAGAATTCGTCGAGATGGCCAGCAACAAGGCCATCGACGTGATTGTCGGCACCCAGCTTGTCACCAAGGGCTACCACTTCCCCGAACTGACCCTCGTTGGCGTGATCGATGCCGACATGGGCCTTGAAGGCGGAGACTTGCGCGCGGCCGAACGGACCTATCAGCAAGTCGCACAGGTCGCAGGCCGTGCCGGACGTGGCGAGAAGCCCGGCGAAGTCCTGATCCAGACCCGCCATCCCGAAGCCCCGGTGATCGAAGCCCTCGCCAGCGGCGACCGTGACGCCTTCTACGCTGCCGAAGCCGAAGCCCGCCGCGATGCCGGTGCACCGCCCTTCGGTCGGTGGGCCGCAATCATCGTATCGAGCGAGGACGAGGCCGAAGCCCGCGATGCGGCACGCGGCATCGGCGGCTCGGCTCCGCGCCTCGATGACGTGCTGATCCTCGGCCCCGCGCCTGCCCCGCTCTCTCTCCTGCGCGGGCGCTATCGCTACCGCCTGCTGATCAACGCCCGCCGCTCCACCGAACTGCAACGCGTGATCCGCGAGTGGCTTGATCCACTGCGCTTCCCGCCGGGCGTGCGCGTGGCTGTGGACATAGACCCCTACAGCTTCGTCTGACCCTAACGGGCAGGTTGAACCAATCCGCCGCTCGGCCATTCCCACCGGATGAACGGCCCAGTCCTTGTCCCCATTCTCGGCGATCAGCTTTCGCCCCAGATCTCCAGCCTTGCCGACCGCAAGCCCGAAGACACCATCGTCCTGATGATGGAAGTGGCCGACGAGACGACTTACGTCCGCCACCACAAGGCCAAGATCGCCCTGATCCTCTCGGCCATGCGCCACGTCGCCGAAGAACTGCGCGAAGCCGGGTGGACGGTCGACTACATCCGCCTCGACGATCCAAAAAACACTGGTAGCTTTACCGGCGAAGTCCTGCGCGCCATCGAGCGACATGCCCCGCGCGGCGTGCAGGTGACCGAACCCGGCGAATGGCGCGTGCGCCAAGCGATGGAGCAATGGCGCACCGATCTCCCCGTTCGCCTGCGCATCCTGCCCGACACGCGCTTCGTCTGCCCCCTGCCCGATTTCTACGAGTGGGCCGCAGGCCGCAAGGAATTGCGCATGGAGTGGTTCTACCGCGAGATGCGCCGCAAGACCGGGCTGCTGATGGACGGCGACAAGCCCGTCGGCGGCCGCTGGAACTTCGATGCCGAAAACCGCGGCGGCCCCGAAGCCGGGCTCAAACCGCCCGCGCTGCCACCCTTCTCGCACGATAAGACGACCCGCGAAGTCCTCGACCTCGTCTCAAACCGGTTTGGCAACCATTTCGGATCGCTGAAGAACTTCAACTGGCCCGTCACCCGCGCCGAAGCCGAGACCGCTCGCGACGCCTTCCTGCGAGACCGTCTGCCTCTCTTCGGCAAGTATCAGGACGCAATGGTTGCAGGCGAGGACTTCCTGTTCCACGCCGCCGTCTCGCCCGCGCTCAACATCGGCCTGCTCGATCCGCTCGACCTGTGCCGCCGCGCCGAAGCCGAATGGCGGGAAGGCCGTGCGCCGCTCGAGGCGGTCGAAGGCTTCATCCGCCAGATCATCGGTTGGCGCGAGTATATCCGCGGCATGTACTGGCTCGAAATGCCCGGCTTGGCCGAGGCAAACGGTCTTGATGCACACCGCCCGCTGCCAGACTTCTACTGGACCGGCGAAACGAAGATGCGCTGCCTCGCCGATTGCGTCCGCACCACCCGCGACAACGCCTACGCCCACCACATCCAGCGCCTGATGGTGCTCGGCAACTTCGCACTGCTCGCCGGGATCAGGCCGCAGGACGTCGCTGACTGGTACCTCGCAGTCTATGCCGACGCCTTCGAATGGGTCGAACTGCCTAACGTCGCCGGTATGGTCCTCCACGCCGACAAGGGCCGCCTCGCCTCGAAGCCCTACGCCGCCAGCGGTGCCTACATCGACCGCATGAGCGACTACTGCGGCTCATGCACTTACAAGGTGAAGCAGAAGACCGGCCCCGACGCCTGCCCCTTCAACGCGCTCTACTGGCACTTCCTCGCCCGCAACGAAAAGAAGCTGTCAGGCTACCACCGCCTCGCCCAGCCTTACGCCACATGGCGGCGGATGAGCGACGACAAGCGCGCCGAATACATCGACAGCGCAGACGCGTTCCTGAAGACCCTCGAACCGGCCAAGCCAGGCTGGGCGCGTTAGCGCTTCACCCACATCGGCGGCCTGATCCCGCCCTGCCGCACCACGCGCACCAGCAGGACCAGCCCTGCCCCGGTCGCCACCAGCATCGCGATCACGCTGGCTTCAAGCCCGAACGCGCCGCCAGTCAGCCAATCCGGTCCGTTGCGCGTGGTCACCAGCAGCCCCTCAGGCACCTTGCCGCCCGAAACCGGAACGCTGAACACCCACCCTTGCGTGAAGTTCCACGCCGCATGGATGCCGATCGGGATCCACAACCGGCGCTTCCACAGGTAAGCAGCACCCAGCAGGATGCCCGCCTCCATCGCAATGGCAAAGGCAGCGAACGGGCTTGCCCCTGGGTTGGCAAGATGTGCCGCGCCGAACAGCGCTGAAGTGATCGCCAGCGCAGCCCACGTCCCCAGCATCGCTTCGATATGGCGCAGCAGGATGCCCCGGAACAGGATCTCCTCGATCGTCCCCGAAGTCACCCCCATCGCCAGCATCGCCCAGAGCGCGCCCATGCCGTTCACCCGCTCGACCGCAAGCCCGCCGATCAACGCGACGATCCCGGTCATGAGCGTGAACAGCCCTGCACCGATCAGCAATCCGAGCGGAATCTCGCGCCCGAGCAGCGCCAGCGGCAGCTCGTCGTTGGCCCGCCGCTCGATCCAGCGCCGCGCACCGAGATAGATCAGGATGGCGAGCACGGCCACGGTCAGTCCGCCGAGGAAATAGCCCGGCGTCCCCTCCGTCACCACCTTGTGAAGTGCGACCGACGCAGCCGATGCGGCAATACCGACCCCGAAGAACTCGACGATCATCAGCGTCAGCGGAAAGGCAATGATCCGCCGCAATAGCCCCGGCCTCTGCGCCTCTTGGGCCGTCTGAAGATCGTCCATGCCTTACCCCCGGTTGGTCTGGCGCTCCTTGTCGAGCAATCGCTGCTTGATCTCAAGCCCATAGGCATAGCCGCCGAGCGATCCGTCGGTGCGGATCACGCGATGGCAGGGGATAAGCACTGCCACGTTGTTCGCGCCATTGGCCGATCCTGCCGCCCGCACCGCGCCCGGCTTGCCCACCTCTGCGGCAATCTGCGCATAGGAGCGCGTCTCGCCGGGCGGAATGCGCCGCAGCGCCTGCCACACCGCCTCCTGAAAAGCCGTCCCCTTCACGTCGAGCGGAATGTGCGAATGGTCCCCGGGTGCTTCCACTGCGGCCACGACTTCGCCGAGCAGTGCGGCAAAGCTGTCGCCACCCGGTTCGAGCACAGCTTCGGGAAAGCGCGCGCGCAAGGCGCTCTCGTCCTCGTTGAATGACAGGCGGCAGACACCCTTGTCAGTCGCGGCGACCAGCATGGCCCCCATCGAAGTATCGACCACGGCCCAACGGATAGTCACGCCGCGCCCGCCGTTCACCCATGCCGATGGTGTCATGCCAAGACGCTCCTCGGCTGCCGAATAGAACCGCGACGGTCCTGAAAAACCTGCATCATAGATCGCATCCGTAACCCGCTCCGCTGCTGTCAGCATCTCCGTCATGCGCTCCTTCTGCAAAGCGCGCGCATAGGCGGCGGGCGAAAGTCCGGTTGCGCGCGCAAAGACCCGCTGGAAATGCGTCGGGGAATAGCCGCACCGCGCCGCAAGATCGGCCAGCCCCAGCGTCTGCCCCCCCGCCTTGATCGCCTCGATCGCCATGAGCACCGCCCGCTCGTCACGCGACACTTCATCGGGCGAGCAGCGCAGGCACGGCCGCAACCCCGCCGCCCGCGCTGCGACGCCATCGTCAAAAAAGCGCACGTTCTCGCGCCGTGGATGGCGCGCAGAGCACGATGGCCGGCAGTAGATGCCCGTGCTCAGCACGCCAGTGACGAAGCGCCCGTCGAACGCCCGGTCGCGGGCAAGCACGGCCGTCCATGCCTCGTCCTCGCCGATCCCTTCGCCCGTTGTCACCCTGCATCTCCGCTGTCGTGCCGTTCGATCCGCGCCACGAAACAGCCATGCGCGGCATTGTGGGCATGGATAGTGGCAATGCGCGGATCGGCAAGCAGGTCGCGAATGCGCGCGTCCGCCTCCCCCGGCATTGCGAGCCTTGCGTCCTTCAACATCCCGTCAGCACCGAAGCCGCGCAGTCCCAGCGGCCGTCCGGCAAAGACAGGCGGTTCCTCGTCAACGTAAGCTGCCGGAACCTGTGCATCGCGCTTCACATAGATCGCATAAGCGCTGCGATAGGGCGTGGCGACATCGTGACTGACATGGTTGAGCAGCAGCAGTTCGTCACCGGCGCGCGCATCACCGAGCGAAACGCGGCAGGGATATCCCCGATCGCTTGTCGCAAACACGCGGCGAATCTTTCGGCTCTCCAACTCGGCATCGCTCAGGTCGAACAGGTCCGCGAAAGGTTCGTAAGCCAATCCTGTGATTCGATATGTCATCAAGTCATCTCCTTGCTGTGGAGACCTGATGCCCAAGCAGGTGCGACAGCGCGTCCCGCACCTTGCGGTCAAAGCAAAAGGGCGCAAGAAGCGCAGGCATGCGTGTCGCCAAACAGATAACTGCCTTCCTCGCCCTGCTGCTTGCCGCCTTTCTGGCTCCGGCAACGCTGGCGGACCCGGCGGACATCTCCGCCGCCAGCCGCTCGGTCGTCCGCGTCGTCATCATCGAGAGCGACGGTGATCGCGCCAACCTGATCACCCACGGCACCGGCTTTGCTGTCACTCCCAACCTGATCGTGACGAACGCTCACGTTGTCGAGGAACTGCGCCGCGACGACAGCCTGATCGCGGGCGTCGTCCCGGCAGAGGGCCGCAACGGCTACCCGGCCAAGCTCGTCGCCTATTCGCCGGGCAACGATCTTGCCCTGCTGCGCATCGAAGGCGGCGGCACCCTCACCCCGATCACCCTGTTTCCCGGCGTCCCCGGCGATGGCTCGGAAGTCTATGCCGTCGGCTACCCCGGCAACGTCGATCTGGCGCAGGGCCTGTCGATGGCCGATCTGGTCACGCCGCAGGAGGCCGTCAAGACGCGTGGCTACCTCTCTGGCGGCCGCTCCTCGCGCTCGTTCGACACCTTGCTCCACACCGCACCGCTCGGCTCAGGCAACTCGGGCGGACCACTGCTCGATTCCTGCGGCCGGGTAATCGGCGTCAACTCGTTCGGCACGGTCAGCGACAACAGCACCGATTCGTCCTTCTATTTCGCCATCTCGATGCGCGAGCTGTCCGCCTTCCTGCTGCGCGCCAAGGTCGACGTGCATACCAGCGGACTGCCCTGCCGCTCCATCGCCGACCTTGACCGCGCCGAGGCCGAGCGCGCTGCGGGCGAGAAGGCCCGCCTCTCTGCGGAAAACGAAGCCCGGACCCAGCAGCAGCAGCGGGCCATGGACAAGGCGCGCCGCGATGCCGAGATCGCCGTCCTCTCAGCGCGCGACAATGGCATGGCCTTGGCCGCGCTGCTCCTTGTCGGTGCCCTTGGCGTTGGTGGCTGGGGCATGGTCAAGGCCTCCAGACGTCGCGGCAAGTTTGAGCGCAAGTACATCTTCGGAGCCAGCGCTCTGCTCGTATCGGCCGTGGCAGTGTGGTTCCTGCGTCCCTCGCTCGCCTCGATCGACAACCGCGCCCGCGAATTGCTCGAAGAGCCGCAACCATCCGCGAGCGGATCGGCAATTGCTCTCGATTCTCCCGGCTCAGGCCGCATGATCTGCGTGCTCGATCCCGAACGCAGCCGCGTAACCGTCTCGGATATCACTGACGTACCGGTCGACTGGCGGGACGATGGCTGCATGAACGGCAAGACCCAATACGGCCTGGCGCAGGACGGATGGTCGCGAATTCTCGTCCCCAACGGCGAGGAGACAATCTCGGTAAATTCGTATGACCCGGATTCGAAGACCTACACGGTCGAGCGCTTCCTCGTCGGTCTCGATGCGATGACGAGGGCGCGAGCTGAGCGCGCCAAGCTCAATGCACCGGCCTGTGGCGCAGGCGAGGATGCCGCGCGGCAATTCGGCCAGAACCAGCAGGCGATCAAGGCACTGCTGCCGCCAGAGCCCAACGAACGCATGCGTTACAACTGCCAGCCTGCGCCCTGATCGCCCCGGATAAACGACGCATCCGCGCAATCACCTTCATACCTATGCACAAGAAGCCAAGACGCATCTTGTCATATGGGCCTGACGTTGCTAGGCGCGCCCCGTCTGCAGGCCACCCGGTGTTCATCTCCGGGCAATGGTCTGCCTCGGCTTATCCTTGGATGAAGGAACCTCGGCGCGTGGAGATTTCCGGCGGCATTACGGCCAGCTTGTCAGGGCGTTACGCTTCGGCGTTGTTCGATCTGGCCAATGAACAGGGCTTTGTTGCCGCTGTGGAAGGCGATCTCGAGAAGCTCGATGCTGCACTGCGCGAATCGGCTGATCTGACAAGCCTCATTCACAACCCCAAGCTCGGCCGTGATGAAGCTGGCCGCGCCATCGATGCCGTCGCATCGCTGCTGGGCCTGAGCAACCTTACGAAGAATTTCATCGGCGTTCTCGCCGCCAACCGCCGTCTCTCGGCCCTGCCTGACGTGATCCGCGCCTTCGCGCAGATCGCCGCCGCCCATCGCGGCGAAGTCAGCGCCGAAGTGACCAGCGCCCATCCGCTCGACGATGCCCAGATCGCTGCCCTCACTGAAAAGCTGCAGGGCCGCACCGGCAAGTCGATCAAGCTCAAGACCAACGTGGATGCTGACATCCTCGGCGGTCTTGTCGTGAAGATCGGCAGCCAGATGATCGACAGCTCGATCCGTACCCGTCTCAATTCCCTCGCCCAGGCGATGAAGGCTTGAAGCCTCAAGGCTCTACGAAAGGCTGAAAATGGAAATCCGCGCCGCTGAAATCTCGAAGGTCATCAAGGACCAGATCGCCAGCTTCGGCACCGAAGCCCAGGTCTCGGAAGTCGGTTCCGTGCTCTCGGTGGGTGACGGTATCGCCCGCATCCACGGCCTCGACAATGTCCAGGCCGGTGAAATGGTCGAATTCTCGAACGGCGTGAAGGGCATGGCCCTGAACCTCGAAGCCGACAACGTCGGCGTCGTGATCTTCGGCTCGGACTCCGAGATCAAGGAAGGTGACGTCGTCAAGCGCACCGGCACCATCGTCGACGTTCCCGTCGGCAAGGGCCTGCTCGGCCGCGTGGTCGATGCTCTCGGCAACCCGATCGACGGCAAGGGCCCGATCGTTGACGCCACCCGCCAGCGCGTCGAAGTCAAGGCTCCGGGCATCATCCCGCGCAAGTCGGTGCACGAACCCGTGCAGACCGGTCTCAAGGCGATCGACGCTCTCGTCCCCGTCGGCCGTGGCCAGCGCGAGCTGATCATCGGTGACCGTCAGACCGGCAAGACCGCTGTCGCGATCGACACCTTCATCAACCAGAAGGCTGCCAACGCCGGGACCGACGAAGGCAAGAAGCTCTACTGCATCTACGTCGCCGTCGGCCAGAAGCGCTCCACCGTGGCGCAGATCGTCCGCCAGCTCGAAGAGAACGGCGCGATGGAATACTCCATCGTCATCGCCGCCACCGCTTCGGAACCGGCTCCGCTCCAGTACCTCGCTCCCTACACCGGCGCGACCATGGGCGAGTTCTTCCGCGACAACGGCATGCACGCCGTGATCGTCTATGACGACCTTTCCAAGCAGGCCGTGGCCTATCGCCAGATGTCGCTGCTGCTGCGTCGTCCTCCGGGCCGCGAAGCCTACCCCGGTGACGTGTTCTATCTCCACAGCCGCCTGCTTGAGCGCGCAGCGAAGATGAACGATGAGAACGGCGCTGGCTCGCTTACCGCTCTTCCGATCATCGAAACCCAGGCGGGCGACGTGTCAGCCTACATCCCGACCAACGTGATCTCGATCACCGACGGCCAGATCTTCCTTGAAACCGGCCTGTTCTATCAGGGCATCCGTCCGGCCATCAACGTCGGTCTGTCGGTGTCGCGCGTCGGCTCCTCGGCCCAGACCAAGGCGATGAAAAAGGTGGCCGGCTCGATCAAGCTCGAGCTCGCCCAGTACCGCGAAATGGCTGCCTTCGCGCAGTTCGGTTCGGACCTCGACGCTTCGACCCAGAAGCTCCTCAACCGCGGTGCGCGCCTGACCGAGCTGCTCAAGCAGCCCCAGTTCTCGCCGCTCGGCTTCGAAGAGCAGACCTGCGTGATCTTCGCAGGGACCCAGGGCTACCTCGACAGCGTTCCGGTGACCCGCGTCACCGAATACGAAGCCGAACTGCTCAGCTTCCTGCGCACGCAACATGCTGACCTGCTCGGCCTGATCCGCGACACCAAGGACCTTGGCGACGAAGCCAAGGGCAAGCTGGTCGCGGCGCTCGACGCTTTCGCAAAGCAGTTCGCCTAAGTCTTTGAAGTCAACGCCACCCCGTCCAGCGCGGCGGGGTGACGGATCAAGGGAGCCGTCATGGCCTCGCTGAAGGAACTCAAGGGCCGGATCAACTCGGTCAAGTCGACCCAGAAGATCACCAAGGCCAAGCAGATGGTCGCAGCGGCCAAGCTGCGCAAGGCGCAGGCGGCTGCCGAAGCCGCACGCCCCTATGCCAGCCGCCTCGCGGAAGTCATGGGCAGCCTTGCCGCCAAGGTCGCAGGCCAGGACAATGGCCCGCTGCTGATGCGCGGCACCGGCTCTGACCAGCGCCACCTCCTTGTCGTGGTCAACACCGACAAGGGCCTATGCGGCGGTCTGAACTCGAACCTCGTCAAGGAAGCCAAGCTGCAGGCGCGCGCGCTTGAAGCCGCTGGCAAGACTGTGACCTTCTACCTTGTGGGCAAGAAGGGCCGTGCCCCGATCCGCCGTGACTATCCGAACGGCATCGCCGCCGGATACGACACCAGCAACGTGCGCACCCCGGGCTTCGACGAAGCCGCCGCCATCGCACGCGAACTGATCGCCATGTTCGAAGCCGGCAAGTTCGATGTCGCGCATCTCGTCGCACCGGTGTTCAAGAACGCGCTGACGCAGCTTCCGGTTACCGCGCAGCTGATCCCCGTGCCCGCCCCCACCAACTCCGTCGCTGTCGACTCGGTGGTGGAATACGAGCCGGGCGAGGAGGAAATCCTCGAGGAACTGCTGCCGCGCTACGTCACCACGCAGCTCTTCGGCGCCCTGCTCGAGCGTGAAGCCTCGGAACAGGGCGCGTCGATGACCGCGATGGACAACGCGACGCGCAACGCGGGCGAGCTGATCAACAAGCTCACCATCCAGTACAACCGCAGCCGCCAGGCCGCGATCACCACCGAACTCATCGAAATCATCGCGGGCGCTGAAGCGCTCTGACGACGACAAAGAAGGCAAGGAAACGAAAATGGCCACCGCAGCAGCTACCGGCAAGATCAGCCAGGTCATCGGCGCCGTCGTCGACGTCGCGTTCGAGGGCGAACTCCCCGCGATCCTCTCGGCGCTCGAAACCGACAACAACGGCAACCGCCTCGTTCTCGAAGTTGCGCAGCACCTCGGCGAAAACACCGTCCGCACCATCGCAATGGACTCGACCGACGGTCTGACCCGCGGCCAGCCCGTGCGTGACACTGGCGCGCAGATCTCGGTGCCGGTTGGCCCGAAGACCCTCGGCCGCATCATGAACGTCATCGGTGAGCCGATCGACGAGCGTGGCCCGGTTGGCGCAGAGCAGACCGCTCCGATCCACGCCAAGGCTCCCGAATTCATCGAGCAGTCGACCGAAGCCGCGATCCTCGTGACCGGCATCAAGGTCATCGACCTTCTCGCTCCCTACGCACGCGGCGGCAAGATCGGCCTGTTCGGCGGCGCCGGCGTGGGCAAGACGGTTCTCATTCAGGAACTGATCAACAACATTGCCAAGGGCCACGGCGGCGTGTCGGTCTTCGCAGGCGTCGGTGAACGCACCCGCGAAGGTAACGACCTCTACCACGAATTCCTCGACGCTGGCGTTATCGCCAAGGACGCCGACGGCAACCCGACCCCCGATGGTTCGAAGGTTGCTCTCGTGTTCGGCCAGATGAACGAACCCCCGGGCGCCCGCGCTCGCGTCGCGCTCTCGGGTCTGACCATGGCAGAATACTTCCGCGACCAGGAAGGTCAGGACGTTCTGTTCTTCGTCGACAACATCTTCCGCTTCACCCAGGCAGGTTCGGAAGTGTCGGCTCTGCTCGGCCGTATTCCTTCGGCCGTGGGCTACCAGCCGACGCTCGCCACCGACATGGGCCAGCTGCAGGAGCGCATCACCTCCACCACCAAGGGTTCGATCACCTCGGTGCAGGCGATCTACGTTCCCGCGGACGACCTTACCGACCCTGCGCCAGCCGCCTCGTTCGCCCACCTCGACGCAACGACCACGCTGAACCGCGCGATTTCGGAACTCGGCATCTACCCGGCGGTTGACCCGCTCGACTCGACCTCGCGCGTGCTGACGCCCGCCGTCGTTGGTGAAGAGCACTACCAGACCGCCCGCCGCGTTCAGGAAACGCTGCAGAAGTACAAGTCGCTGCAGGACATCATCGCGATCCTGGGCATGGACGAGCTTTCGGAAGAAGATAAGCTCACCGTCGCCCGCGCCCGCAAGATCCAGCGCTTCCTGTCGCAGCCGTTCCACGTCGCCGAAGTGTTCACCGGCATCTCGGGCAAGTTCGTCCAGGTCGAAGACACCGTGCGTTCGTTCAAGGCAGTCGTCGACGGTGAGTACGACCACCTTCCCGAAGCCGCGTTCTACATGGTCGGCGGCATCGACGAAGCAGTCGAAAAGGCCAAGAAGCTGGCTGCTGAGGCCTGATCTGCCTGAAGCCCCTCCCGTGAACGGGAGGGGTTCGGGGTGGGCCTGTTCACACACAGCGCTTGCCCCCGCCCACCCCCGACCCCTCCTGTCTGCGGGAGGGGGGAGAAGATAGAGATGTCCCTTCACTTCGAACTCGTCACCCCGGCCCGCCTCGTCCGTTCGGAAGAGGTCCACATGGTCGTCGTTCCCGGAACCGACGGTGAATTCGGCGTACTGGAAGGCCACGCGCCGTTCATGTCGACGGTGAAGGACGGCTCGATCAAGGTCTACAAGACGGCGGGCGCTGCACCCGAAGAGATCAAGGTCCAGGGCGGCTTTGCCGAAGTCGGCGCCAATGGCCTGACGGTTCTGGCCGAACACGTCGAAGGCTGATCGACCTCACCACGCATTCCGAAAGGGCCGGTCCGCAAGGATCGGCCCTTTTCGTTTGTGCCGTCCAAGCGCGAGCGGCCTTCGACAAGCTCAGGCTGAGCAGAATACGGGGAGTGGCATACCCCAAAGCCTGCTCATCCTGAGCCTGTCGAAGGATGGTCCCTCACTACATCCGTATGCAACACTTACAATTTTTCACAGATTTCATCATTCCGAACTTTTCAAGCACACGAAAATAGGGCATGGCGAATCCATATCCGCGAAATTGCATCGGGAGAGCCAAGAAACCATGTCCCAGACCCTCGAACAGGTCATCCAGAACGCCGGTGACCTCGTAAACTTCGTCCGCAACCAGCAGGTCGGCCCTAACGTCTATCCGGGCGTTCCGGCGGAATACTCGAACTGGCGCAACGAACAGTGGGCGTGGGCGCACTCGGCGGTGCTCTACAACCAGTCGTACCACATGGTCGATCTGGCGGTTAAGGGGCCTGACGCCTTCAAGATGCTCGAGCACCTCGGCATCAACTCGTTCAAGAACTTCCAGCCCGACCGCGCCAAGCAGTTCGTGCCCGTCACGCCCGATGGTTACGTGATCGGCGACGTGATCCTGTTCTACCTCGACGAAAACCACTTCAACCTCGTCGGCCGCGCGCCGACGATCGAGTGGGTCGAATACCATGCCGCCAGCGGCAACTGGAACGTCACCGTCGAACGCGACGAGCGCTGGGCGATGCGCACCGATGGCAAGCGCAACTCCTACCGCTTCCAGATCCAGGGCCCGAACGCGATGAAGATCATCGAGAAGGCCACCGGCAAGACCGCTCCGGATCTCAAGTTCTTCCACATGACCCGCATGACCATCGGCGGCAAGGAAGTCCGCGCCTTGCGTCACGGCATGGCGGGCCAGCCGGGCTTCGAACTGATGGGTCCATGGGAAGACTATGGCGCCGTCCACTCTGCGCTGGTCGAGGCCGGCAAGGAATTCCAGATGGCCCTCGTCGGCGGCCGCGCCTATTCGTCGAATACGCTGGAATCGGGCTGGATCCCCTCGCCCTTCCCCGCGATCTACACCGGCGAAGCGCTGCGCCCCTATCGCGAATGGCTTTCGGCCAATTCCTACGAAGCCAAGTGCTCGGTCGGCGGCAGCTATGTGCCAGAGACCATCGAGGGCTACTACACCACCCCGTGGGACTTGGGCTACGGCCCCTTCGTCAAGTTCGACCATGACTTCATCGGCCGCGCTGCGCTCGAGAAGATGGCCGCCGAAGGCAAGCACCGCACCAAGGTCACCCTCGCGCTCGACAACGAAGACGTCATGCGCGTCCAGTCCTCGGCGCTGAGCAAGGGCGATCGCGCCAAGTTCATGGAGTACCCGAGCGCCGTATACTCGATGCACCCGTTCGATCAGGTCCTCGCCGATGGCAGACAAGTCGGCCTCTCGACCTGGATCGGCTACACCGCCAACGAAGGCAAGTTCCTCACCCTCGCAATGATGGAACCGGGCTACGTCGAGCCGGGCACCGAAGTCAGCCTGCTCTGGGGTGAGCCCAACGGCGGCACCACCAAGCCGACCGTCGAACCCCACGTCCAGACCGAGATCAAGGCCACCGTCGCAGCCGTTCCCTACTCGGAAGTCGCCCGCGACAACTACGCCGAGGGCTGGCGCACGAAGAAGTAAGCTTGCGGGCGACACGCCTGACAGCGAGAGCGCCGGTCCCATCCCGACGGGCCCGGCGCTCTTTGCGTTTGGGCGCATTTGCCCCGCCCCCCTTTCTCGTCATCCCGGACTTGATCCGGGACCCCACTTTGGTCCGAATGACCCGCGGCGGAAAGAACGAGCGGGGCCCCGGATCACGTCCGGGGCGACGAGAAAACACAAGTTCAAGTCTGCAAATTCCGTTTGTGTTACTAACAATATCTGGCACACTGTGCTCAACGAAAACATGAGGATGTCATGGCCGCCAACAACACCATCACCTTCTATGACCTCGCCCTCTCTACCGGCGCGACAATCAGCCCGTTCGTCTGGGCGACGAAGTACGCCCTGAAGCACAAGGGCTTCGATCTCGATGTCGTGCCCGGCGGTTTCACCGGCATTCTCGAGCGCACGGGGGGAAAGACTGAGCGCCTTCCCGCGATCGTCGACGATGGCGAATGGGTGCTCGATAGCTGGGGTATCGTCGAGTACCTAGACGCCAAGTACCCGGACCGCCCTACCCTGATTCCGCACGAAAGCGTCGCCGCGACGCTCAAGGCGCTCGACCACTGGTTCTGGAATGCGGCCGTCGGCCCCTGGATGTTCTGCTTCTGCGCTGACTACCGCGACCTGTCGGTGCCGGCCGATCACGAATATGTCACCCACAGCCGCGAGAAGATGCTCGGCCGCAAGCTCGAAGACGTTCAGGCCGGTCGCGAAGAGCGCCTGCCCAAAATCAGCGCCGCGCTCGAACCCTTGCGTGCCGCGCTTGGCCAGCATGAATGGCTTGGCGGATCATCGCCCAACTATGCAGACTTCCGCATCATGGGCGGCATCCTGTTCACCGCCTCGGTCTGCAAGATCCCGGTCCTCGCCAATGACGATCCTCTGCGCCCGTGGATCGAGCGCTGCCTCGATCTCTACGGTGGTCTTGGCCGTCACCCCGGCCTGCACTCCCTTTTCGGCCTCGAACAGCGCGAGGGTGACCCCGACCTGTTCAACCGCGCGGCGGGCCAGGGCGGCATCTACAAGCGCAACACCGGCCCGGACTCGACCCGCGCCGAAACCCAGCGCATCACCGAAGGCTTGAAGAAGTAAGCAGTGCAGGGCGAGCGCTTAGCGTTCGCCCAAAGCACTGGCAGCGCGCAGGAGCAACTGCCGAATGCGCGTGGCCAACGCCTCGTCAAAGCGAACGGCGGGCACAGCGACGCTGAACGCGCCTGCCAGTTGCTCGTCGATCCATACCGGCACGGCCATGCCGCAGATGCCCGGCGTCGCTTCCTCCCGCGCAAGACTGAAGCCTGTTGCCATGATCTGCGCGAAATCGGCGCGCAGTTCGGCCTCGGTCGTACGGGTCTGCGGCGTGAACCTCGTCCGCTCGGTCTCGGCGAAGTAGTGTTCCATCTCGGCAGGCGGCAGCCACGCCGCCATGATCTTGCCCGCAGCAAGTGCGTGAAGCGGGCGGCGCGTGCCAGGATCGACAGCGTAGCGCAGCGCCTGATCGCTCGCCTCGGTCACCAGCGCTTCAACTTCCCAGCCACGGCGGACCATGAACGAGGACGTCTCGTTCAACTCGCTTCTGAGCGCCCGGACCAGCGGAGCGACACGGTCTTCGAGCGTCAGCGCCGTCTCGGGCGCACGCAGGCGCTGCAGGCCTGGCCCCGGCAGGTAGCGCCGCCCTTCCCGCGTCAGGTATCCCCGCTCGGTCAGCGTCGCGAGCAGGTATGACAGGCTGCTGACGGGAATGGCCAGAGCACCGGCAATCTCCTGGGCCACCGCGCCCTGACGGTTGGCGACGACGTACTCGATCACGTCGAGCGTGCGCATCGCGGATTTGACCGGATTCGAGGCGGCGGGAGCGTTCACTTGAACAGCAGGCTCCCGCGCCGCTCGGCAAAGCGCCAGCCTTCGGCGGTCAGCACGAAGCGGTCGTGGAACGAGCCAACCAGCGGCGCGCCCTCGCCCGTGAACAGCAGCATCGCGCTGGTGCCTCGTGCGGTGGCCGGGCCTTCGACGTCGATCACCACGTTCGAGCAGACGTGCCGCGTGGTGCGCGGCGGGCGGGCCTTGAACGCGGCAAGGATCGCCGCGCGCCCTTCCACGCCCTGATCGGGCGCGGTCGGGCGGTACATCACGCCGTCCTCGGCATAGAGCGCCGCCACTTCATCCCACCGCGCCTCGTCGTTGAGGTTGGCGTAGAGCGCGATCAGGCGGGCGCAGTCATGCTCGACAGCGCGGCGGTCGTCGGGGCTCACAGGCGGCTCGCGGCGATGTCCGCGCCTTCCCGCAGCGACTTGAGCTTGCGCCAGGTCACGATCGGATCGAGCTTGCCGTAGCCCGCAAAGGTGCCGAAGCCGCAGTCGGTGCTCGCCACCACGCGGTCCGCGCCGACGATCCCGGCGAAGCGTTCGATGCGCTGGGCGATCAGTTCGGGATGCTCGATGTAGTTCGAGCAGGTGTCGATCAGGCCGGGCGCGAGGATCTTGTGATCCGGCAGCTTGGCATCGCGCCAGACCTTCCATTCGTGTTCGTGGCGCGGGTTGGCGGCTTCGAACAGCACGGTGGCAGGCCGCGCGCCGATCACGATGTCGATCACGCGCTCGAGCGGGATATCGTGATCGTGCGGGCCTTCGTAGTTGCCCCAGCAGATGTGCATCCGCATCTTTTCGGGCGGGATGTTGGCGGTCGCCGCGTTCAGCGCCTCGACGTTGGCTGCGGCAACCTTGACGAATTCCTCGTCCGAGAGGTCCTGATAGCCGGTGTGGCGGCTCATCGCGAGGTCGGGGCAATCGAGCTGGAGGTAGAAGCCGGCATCGACGATGGTCTCGTACTCCTCGCGCATCGCATCGGCGAGGTCGGCGAGGTAGGCTTCGTGGCTCGGATAGTGGCGGTTGACCTGGAAAGCGGTGATGAGGCCGGGCGACGCGGCGTTCATGAACGCTTCTGTGTCAGGCGCGGCATGCTTTTCGAGCGCGGACTTGAAGCGGCGGATATCGTCATGCAGCGGCTGCAGCGTCACCTTGCGCACCGGGCCGATGCACGAGGCGCGGACGAATTCCTGGCTGCCCATGATCGCCGAGAGCTTCTTGGCGAGGTTGGGCACTTCGGCGAGGTCTGCGGCAGGCTTGCGATCGATGTGGCCGCCGAAGCCGGAGAGGCGTTCGATCATGTAGGTCGAGTAGCCGACTTTGCCGAGTTCGCCGTCGGAGACGACCGATACACCGGCATCGACCTGCATCTTGACCGCGGCATCGACGGCGGCCGAAACTTTCGCATCGAATTCGGCGGCATCGTAGGCTTCACCCTTGTCCCGCGCCAGCAGCAGCGGGGTGAGTTCATCGCCGCGCGGGAGGCTGCCGACGTGGGTGGTTTTGATCTTCGCCATTTCAGATGCCTCTTCCGCAGTTCATATCCATGAAAATTTCATAGCGGACTTAACGGGCGAAACAAGCGGATTTGCGGGGTTTTTGCGGAGAACGCGCTCTGCGGGGGTTTACGCCGTTTACACTGTCCAGAGAGAAAACTCAGGGGACCCGGATTCCGGCTGGTACGCCCCCTCCCGGAAGACGCTTTCAAGCGAACAGAGGCATGTGCGAATCCCATTCACCTGATCGTTTCAGAAACGGCACGTGTAGGACAGGGCAAAATGCTTCTCCGACGGTTTCAAGCCACCTTGTCCGCCGAAGGTCGCCTGCCCGTGACGCGCTGGTAGAAGCGCGAGAAGTAGCTGGGGTCTTCGAAGCCGAGTTCGGTGGCGACCTGGGTGGCGGTGGCGTTGGTGTAGCGCAGCAGGCGGTGGGCTTCGAGGGCGAGACGGCGGTGGATCAGGTCCATGGGGCTGCAGCCGAGGCGCGCGGCGGTGAGGCGCGACAGGGTGCGGCGGGTGAGCCCCAGAGCGCCTGCGTAGAAATCGAGATCGCGGTGCTGGCGGTAGTGCAGTTCGACGAGCTGGCGGAAGCGGTCAAGGCGTTGGTCGGCGCGGGTGGTGTCGTCTGCTGCGGGCACGTCGCGCGCAAGGGTGCGGATCAGGCTTTCGGCGAGCGCCAGAAACAGCGGGTCCTGCTGCTGCCATTCCTGCTGGAGGCCGAGCATTTCGCGTGCGAGCCAGAAGGCCCGGTTGGCTGCATCCGGGCCGAGCGTGGCGGTGCCGCCGCGTGCGAGGGCGGCGAGCAGTGGGTCTTTGGGGCCTGCGGCACGTGTGGAAAAGTCGGTGGACAAGGTGAGGACAAAGCCGCGCGTGCCCTGGCGGAAGCGGAAGCCGTGGACAGCAGCGGCGGGAACGATGACGCGGGCGGGGCCTTCGAGGCCGGTGGTGACGGTATCGAGGGTGACTGCGGCGTGTCCCTCTTCTACCAGCAGGACCTGAACGAAATGGTCGTGCCGGTGGATGCCAATTTCCCAGTCATGCAAGGCGCTGCGCTCGGCGATGGTTTCGATATGCGCGAAACCGCCGGTGTTCGGCGCAGTGCCTTCACCGTAGAGGGCATATCTGGGTATTGTCTCGGTCATGTCCCGAAAGTGCCAGCTGTTTGTCCTGACGCTGCATTCCTCCCGAACGGAGCTTCTGTCAATTTGCAATCATGATCCCGCATCCCAGTGCGGGCGCGTGGGAGATGTGATTCATGAAGACCCAGGTTGCCATTATCGGCGCGGGGCCTGCGGGCCTGTTGCTCGGACACTTGCTCAAGGCCGAAGGCGTCGATTGCGTCGTGGTCGAGCGTCAGCAGCCCGATTACATCCTTGGCCGCATCCGCGCAGGCGTGCTCGAACAGATCACCGTCGGCCTGATGGGTCGGCTGGGCCTTGATGCACGGCTGAAAGCCGAGGGACTCGTCGAGGAAGGCTTCAACCTGGCCGATGGCGAACGCCTGATCCGTATCGACGTGGCGAACCTGACCGGCAAGACCGTCGTCGTCTATGGCCAGACCGAGATCACCCGCGACCTGATGGACGCAGCGCCCGAGCGCGGACTGCAGGTGATCTATGGCGCGGATGACGTGGCGCTGCACGACATCGAGAGCGACGCGCCTTACGTGACTTATGCGCTTGATGGCGCGGCGCAGCGGATCGATGCGCGCTTCATCGTCGGCTGCGACGGGTTCCATGGCCCAAGCCGCAAGGCGATCCCGGCGAGCGTGGCGCGCGAGTACGAGCGGGTCTATCCGTTCGGCTGGCTCGGCATTCTGGCCGATGTGCCGCCGTGCAATCACGAACTGATCTATGCCAACCACGAGCGCGGCTTTGCCCTCGCCTCGATGCGCAGCCACACGCGCAGCCGCTATTACGTGGACGTAGCCCTGACCGAGAAGGTCGAGGACTGGTCGGACGAGCGGATCTGGGACGAACTGGCGGTGCGCCTCGGGCCTGAGGCCGCGGCGAACATGACGCGCGGGCCCTCGATCGAGAAGTCGATCGCGCCCCTGCGCTCCTATGTGTTCGAGCCGATGCGCCATGGCAGCCTGCTGCTGTGCGGCGACGCCGCGCATATCGTGCCGCCGACCGGTGCCAAGGGCCTGAACCTTGCGGCGAGCGACGTGCATTATGCTGCCGAGGCGCTGACCGGCTTCTTCAAGCGCGCCGACAACGATGCCGTGGTGGGTTACTCCGCCAAGGCGCTGGCGCGAGTGTGGAAGTCGGAGCGGTTCTCGTGGACGCTGACCAAGCTGATGCACCGCTTCCCCGAAGACGGTCCGTTTGAACGCGCGATGCAGGTGGCCGAGCTGGAATACATCTCGAGCAGCGTGGCTGCGCAGACGAGCATTGCCGAGAACTACGTGGGTCTGCCCGTTTAAGGCCGGAAGGCCCACCCCCAACCCCTCCCGCCTGCGGGAGGGGGGATAGGGTTTCTGGCCCTCCCACTTGCGGGAGGGGGGAAGTTGTGGCGACGCCCTCTCCTCACGCGTGCGGGACGGCGGAAGGCTTGCCCAAAAGGGTTGCTGCGGCCTGTAACATCGTCATTTGCCCGTCACATAATCGCGACAGAACAAGCCCATCGACAGGGGCGTTGTTCACATGCGGCATATCGACATCCTACTTACGGGTGACCTTCCGGGCGGGCGCGAGGCCTTTGTCCATTCGGACTTGCGCGTGGTGTTCCATCGCTGGAAGGCGCAAGCGCCGCTGCCGCTCATGGAAGGGAGGCCCTGGGCATTCATCGACTGGGTGCTCGACGAGATGTCCGGGCTCGAACTGTGCCGCCGACTGCGCTGCGCCGACAGCCTCGGTCAGGATGCTCACATCACGATGATCCTTGAGGATGATGACGCCGAGGCCAAGCGCCGTGCACTCCGCGCCGGGGCCGATGACTATATCGTGGGCCCTGTGGACCGCAGCGCGCTGCTGGACCGGGTGCTCTCGATCCAGTTGCCCGAGCACGAGGCCCCTGCCCGCATGCTCAAGCTGGGCGAACTGACGCTCGATCTCGCCGCGATGCAGGCGCGCTGGCGCGAACAGCCGCTGATGCTGATGCCCAACGAGCTGCGCCTGCTGCGCTACCTGATGGAGCAGCCCGGCCACGTGTTCAGCCGCCAGCAGCTGATCACGGCGCTCGGCAAGCACGACCAGCCGATCGACGAGCGCACCGTGGACGCATGGGTCAGCCGCCTGCGGCGGGCGCTGCGCGATGCGGGCGCAGGCTCGCCGCTGCGGACGGTGCGGTCTTTGGGATACGTGCTCGACCGGCCCTGACGTCAGGTCTGGAGGAAGCCCTCCAACTGGTCGAGGCTTTCGCGGGTGCCATCGCAGGCGCCGGACGCCAGTTCCTGCTCCAGCGCTTCGGCGGAAGGAAACAGGTTGGAGATGCTGACTTCGGTCAGGCCGTCCCTGAGAGCAAAGGTAACCGTCGTGATCGCGCCATCCGGGCTTTCCTCATTGGTCCAGACGATGCGTTCGTTTGGCACGACTTCGATGTAGGTGCCGAAGAAGGCCATTGGCTGATCGGAAGCCGGATGGCCGATTTCCAGGCAGTAGGTTCCACCCTTGCGGACGTCCATCTCGCACGAGACGAGCGTCATGCCGTAGGACCGGGAAATCCACCACTGGCGGAACAGTGCCGGATCGGCCCAGGCGCGGAAGACGAGGTGGACCGGGGCGGCGAAGCGGCGGATGACGACGAGTTCGCGATCCGAGCGACGCTCCACGACAGTCTTGTCGTCCGAGCTTTCTGGTGTGTCAGTCATCGCAATTCTCCCTTCGCGCGAGGTCTTCGAGGAGGCTGTCGAGCGCGGTGAAGCGCGCGTCCCACATCTGCCGGTAGCGTTCGATCCAAGCCGCTTCCTCTTCCATTCGGCGCGGGCCGAGGCGGCACTTGCGCACGCGGCCCTGCTTCTCGGTGGCCACCAGCCCTGCCCGTTCGAGCACGCCGATGTGCTTCTTCATGCCGGTGAGCGTCATTCCGAAGCGATCGGCCAGTTCCCCTACAGAAGCGTCGGATCGCACCAGATGTTCCACCACGCCGCGACGCGTGGCGTCGGACAAGGCGGCGAAGGACAAGTCGAGATGTTTACACTGAACCATATGGTTCAGTGTTTGTCATAACAGCCCGCAATCCGCAAGCGGCAAAAAAGAGGCGGCCCTTTGCGGGGCCGCCTCTCGAGGTGGATTGACTGTGAAAGGCTTCAGAAGGTCATGGACGCCGACAGGGCAAAGGTGCGGCCGACGTCGTAAGTGTTGACCTCGACGCGGTTTGCGCCCGACTGCTGGTATTCCCAGTTCTTGCGGCCGGTGATGTTGCGGGCCTCGAACTTGAGTTCGACGTCCTTCTTGAACAGCTTGATGCCCTGACGCGCGACAAAGTCGATGCGCAGACCCGGATCCTGCACGACGTCCGGCTGGCCGGTGTTGAGCAGGCCGCGGCTGAAGACGCGCTTGCTGGCATAGCTCAGCAGGATGGTCTGCTGCGAAAGGCCGTCGGTGTCCTCGAGGCCGAGCTGGACGTTGGCGATGTGCTCGCTCTGTCCGGTCAGCGGCGCGCCGTTGGTGAAGTAGTCCAGCGCGCGGGTCGAGGCGGCAAGATAGTAGGAAGTCTGGTCGCCCTCCTGCACCTTCAGCTTCGACTTGGTGTAGGTGTAGTTGGTGATCAGCGCGAAGCGGCGGGCTTCCCAGAACCCGCCCCAGTCCGACAGATCGAAGTACTTCTGCAGCTCCACTTCCGCGCCGTAGAGATCGGCCTTGGGCGCATTGGCGAAGCTGGTGATGAAATTGTCGCTTTCGAGGCTGACGAAGCTTTCGATCGGCTTGTCGATCCGCTTCCAGAAACCTGCGACCGAGAAGCGCTGGTCACGCGCGAAGTACCACTCGTAGCGGGCTTCGGCATTGGTCAGCGTGCTGTCCTGCAGGTTGGGGTTGCCGCGATAGGTGCGGTTGGTGTCGGGATCGAAGTAGAACTGGTAGATCAGCTCGCGGAACTGCGGACGCGCGATGGTCTTCGACGCGTTGGCGCGCAGCTGCATGTCGTCACGGAACGACCAGGTCAGCGTTGCGGCGGGCAGCCAGTAATCGTTGTTGAGGCTGGTTGGCGCGGTGATCGAGGTCACGTCCTTGAACACCGGAATCGCGGCCACGGCCATCTTGGCCGTTTCATAGCGCACACCGGCATCGAGCTGCAGCTTGTCGGTCAGCTGGGCGTCGATCTTGGCATAGGCACCGTGGTTCTTGAGCGTTGCCACGAAAGCGGGGTTGCCTTCGTTGGTATCGACCAGGCCGATGTTGAACGCCTTGATCACGGCGTTGCTCAGCAGGTAGTCCGGGCGGAACATGTTCACGCCATCGGGCAGATCGACCGCGCGCCACTGGAAATCGCGACGCGAGCTTGTGCGGCGCGTGTCGGTATAAGCATAGCCGACGGTCGCCGTGATCGCGGGCGCGACCTTGTAGGATACGTCGATGCCGCCCGACCACAGGTCTTCGTTGAGGTCCGAGAAGCTGACGTTGGCGCGGCCTGCGTTGCCGTCGAGGTTGTTGACGAAGTATTGGCCGAGCGGGTCCGAGGCGACGTTGGTGCGGACGTACTCGAAGCCGAGTTCGTAGGGCGCCTCACGCTGCGAATTGGCAAAGCCGCCGCGCAGATCGACGCTCAGGCCGTCGAGCGGCTTGAGTTCGGCGACGATCTGGCTGTCGATCAGCTGGCGCTCGTACCAGGCGGTTTCCTGCTGCTGGTAATCGACCGTGGTCTGGTTGCGCTGCCCAAGGCTGATGCGCGTGTGCTTGAGCGTGTCGCGGATATAGAGGTTGGTCCAACGGATCTTGTTGCGCCCGAACTCCAGACCAAGACCGAGCATGCCGTTTACGACGATGCGGTTGTCGGTCGTCACGCGGCGGAAGTTCGACTGGAGGTCGGCGAGATCGGATTCGACCGAGGTCTGGCTGAGCACATCGCGCGTCAGCCACTTGTTGTTGTAGCCCGCCGTGGCGATCACGCCGAGCGTTGCGCCGCCAAGATCGAACGATTTGCCCGCCGAAAGCGAGAGCGAGCCATTGCCCGGCATGTTGGGAATGCGCTGAGTCAGGCCGTTGCGCGTATTGACGATGCCCTGCCCGACGGCAACGGCATCGACATTGCCGGAGCTGAGGCGTTCGCCGCTGGCAAAAAAGCTCTGCAGGGCTTTGGTATAGTCGCGCTGGCCGTTGTCGAAGCCGGTCCAGTCGGTGCTCGAACCGTAATAGGTGTAGCCAAGCTGGTTGGTGGTTTCCGTATCCCACGAACCGCCGATGCCGACGTTGACGAAGGCTTCCTGCGGGACCGACTTGGTGGTGAGGTTGACCACGCCGCCGCCGAATTCGCCGGGATAGTTTACCGAATAGGACTTCTGTACGAGCGACGAGGCGATGATGCTGGAGGGGAACAGGTCGAGCGGGACAACGCGCTTGAGCGGCTCGGGGCTCGGCAGGGGAGAGCCATTGAGCAGGGCGAGCGAGTAGCGATCGCCAAGGCCACGCACATAGACATAGCCGTTGCCGACGACGCTGAGGCCGGTCACGCGGCCCAAAGCGCCGGCGATGTTGCCTTCGCCGGTGCGGGCGATTTCCGCTGTGCCGAGCACGGAGACCACTTGCGGCGCGGCGCGCTGCAGGTTGCGATCACGCTGGCCGGTCACGACGATCTCACCACCGGGGATCGAGACTTCCGGCGCCGCCTCCTGCGGCTGCTGTTCTGGCTGAACGTCTGCGACGGCCTGATCGGCAGGCGCTTCAGGCGCCGAGGGCGGCGTCGGCGCCGCGTCCTGCGCATGGGCAAGAGCCGGGCTGAACAGCGCGGTGGAAAGCAGCAGCAGGTGTGCGAGCCGCAAGGTATTCATCTGTCGTCCCCCCTGGGGAAAAGGAAAGTTCCGTGGTGCGGGAAAGGGGGCAGCCGTTGCCGGCCACCCCCCGGGTTTCCCGAAAGGCGCCGATCAGGTGGTCGGCAGCAGCGTGCAGGACTGGCTGGTGGTGCCGAAGTTCGCAGCCGCGCTGTTGCAGGTCCAACCAGCGTACCAGGTGTCCGAGGCATCCTTGACGGCGCCGATGTAGGTTACCGCCGAGAAGAACGAGGACAGCGTGGTCACGTCAAAGGCGGTCACGGCAGTTTCGTTGGCACCGTTGATGAAGCCACCGGTCAACGTCGACGTGAAGCCGTCGTTGTTGTTGTTCGATCCCGAACCGAAGAACGTCTGAACCTGAGCCGCCGTGTAGGTGCCGGTGCCGAGGTACTTCGTGGCATTGCAGGACATCACCACCGAGCGAGCGACCAGCGTCGAGGCGTTCGCACCGCCCGAACCGTTCATGCGGATGCATTCATTGTTCGGGGTGTTGACCACGCCGTTGTAGAGCGAGATGTCCGAGTTGCCACGGAACAGCAGCGCGGCCTGGTCGGCAGCTTCGTTGTTGCTGCTGGTCTGAGCCTGGACAGCGGTGAAGTTTGCAATCTTCGAAACCTGACGCGGCGTCTGGGCTTCATTGCCGTTGCTGTCGAGCTCCATCAGCGCGTCACCCGAACCTGCACGCTGGAGAAGCAGCAGGTACTGCAGGTTGGCCTGAACCCCGGTATCCATATCGAGGCTGTCATCGTCGGCACCCACGGCAATGTAGTGCTTCATGTTGACGGTGCCGCCGAAGAATTCCGCGCCATCGTCCGAGCTGTTGTAGCTTTGGATGTAGTCGAACTGGGTTCCAGAGCCGACGCCTTCGAGGGTCAGCGCCTGGAGTTCCGAATTCGAGCCGAGCACGTAGCCCGAGTAGCGGATCTGGACGTACTTCATCGTGCCGCTGTTGTCGGCATCGTTGGTGCCGCCGAACAGGGCAGGATCAGCCGCGCCTTCGGTCTGACGCTCGCAAGTGCTGGCGGTGCCGCCGCTGGCAACCGAACCGGTTGTGCAATCGGTGATCGGCGCACGGCCCATCAGCACGACGCCACCCCACTGGCCCTGCGACGTTTCGGTGTTAAGGCCGAGCACGTTGTCACGGCTGGTGAAGATGATCGGCGCGGTGGCGGTGCCAACGGCATTGATCTTGTTGCCGCGGTTGACGGCAAGCCACGACGTGCCGGTGTTGCCAAACAGGATCACGCCGGGCTGGATGGTCAGCGTCACGCCGGTGCTGGTGCTGCTGAAGCCGGCATCGTTGCCGACATCGACGCGACCGTTCATCGAGTAGAGCAGGCCCGCGATCTTCGGGAGCGTGGTCGAACGGGTGATGCGTGCGGGCAGCGTGCAGACGCGCCACGAACCCTGAGCCGAGGTAACGGTGCCGGCGTCCGTCAGGCCGGTCGGGTCCTCGATCGTCGGGCAGCCTGCAGCAGCGGTGACCGTGGGGGTCGGCGTGGGGGTTGGCGTCGGCGTCGGCGTGGGCGTCGGCTGGTTGATGACGACATTGCCGCCAGTGCCGGGCGAAGCGATGTCGGTGGGGCCGCAGCCGGCGAGCGCCAGCGCGCTGCAGCCGACAAGGAACAGGCCGTGGATGTTCTTCACTTGGTATCCCCCATGGATGGCGGCGGGAGCTATCCCCGCCCGGATCGAGGGGTTGTCTAGGCGCGCAAAGTGACAACCTCTTTGCGGTTTCCTGACAGAATTAAGTCAGTTTATCTGACGGTTATTTGACAATTGTGACGAGACTCACGGGTTTCAGCGCCTCTCGAAATTACAGTTTTGTGACAATGTTGCAGTTTCGTTGCACCCCAAGAGAATCATGGCATTCTGCGTGACAATCACAGCAACCGCCGCACGGAGAGACATCATGGCCAACACTTTGCTTCTTGCCGCAGCGCTGATGAGCCAGTCTGCCGTCATGGTGACCCCGCCGCTGACGGTTCCTGCTCCGGCCCTGCCCAGCGGCGATGTCGGCTTCCACGAGATCGCCGCCGGACGCCCGCTCGCAGCCATCGCCCGGATCGAGGGTGGAGACCTTGTGAAAGCAGGAGATCCGCTCGCGCTGATCAACCTTGGCACCGCCTACAAGATGCTGGGCCAAAAGGACCGTGCCGCGAAGCTCTATCGCAGTGCAGTGGCCAGTGACGAGCGTTATGACGTGCAACTGTCCGACGGTCGCTGGATAGACTCGCGCCGGGCTGCCACGCTTGCCATGGCCCGCCTTGGCAGCGACGACGTCCTGGCGTTGCGCTGAAACCTTTCGCTGGGCACTGATCTAATGCCACCTGCCCTGCGGCAGGTGGCATCGATAACGTTCGGGATATATTCGAATCGACGGGTCTGTGCTTGCTTGGGCGCCTGTTCTCTTGCGGACCGGCGTCACAATGTTCTCATTCAAATGTCTGGTGGGCCTTCATCAACCCGTTCGATCCCAGGTTGTCAGGGAGCCGTCAGGATACGCGGGGAAATGCAAAGGCTGCGGCAAGGACATCCGCCGCTTGCGTCGCGGCCGATGGGTGATCAAACCTGCGAGCCGCCGCGGCAGTTGATTCCGATCAGGCATCCTGCGCCACGATAGTGTGCCTTCCCCATCGCGTCGAAAAACTCTATTGAATTGGTAGAGCATATTGCCGATGGTTGTGGCCACGCAGAAGCCACGACAAGACGGACCATGCCCCGCAAGACTGCCCTGATCATCCGCCACGTGCCTCATGAAGGCGTTGCCGGTTTCCGCGAGCCGGTCGAGGATGCGGGCTATCATGTCGACCGGATCGACGTGGCCGACCCTGCCTTTGCCAGCCTCGACCTGCGCGAGCCGGACCTGCTCATCATGATGGGCGGTCCGATGGGAGTCTACGAGCAGGACCAGCACCCGTGGATCCGCTGCCAGTTGCGCCGCCTTGCCCACCGGCTCGAGGCGGACCGCCCGACGCTGGGCGTGTGCTTCGGCGCGCAGATGATTGCTGAGGCAATGGGCGGCAAGGTCTTTGCAGGGCCGCACAAGGAAGTTGGCTTCCACCCAGTCACCGTCCACGCCGAGGACAGCCCGTTGCAGCATATCGCGCAAGTGCCGGTGCTACACTGGCATGGCGACACGTTCACGTTGCCGCCGGAGGCCGAACTGCTGGCTTCAAGCCATGTCTATGACCATCAGGCCTTCCGCCGCGGTCGCAACGTGCTGGCGCTGCAGTTCCACGCGGAGATGGGGCTCGACCCGCGCTTCGATGCATGGATCGAGCAGTGGCCCGAGGCGGTGGAAGAGGCCGGCGGCACGCTGGAGAGCCTGCGCGCTGCACATGACCTGCACGGGCCGGTTGCGGTTGAAGCAGGGCGGGCCATGATCCGGCAGTGGCTGACGGAACTGGACGCTTAAGGTCAGGACCTAGGCAGGCGCAGCGTGACTTTCAGCCCCGGCTGGCCCGATGCGCTGGCGGGGTTCTCTGACAGTTCGATCACGCCGCCGTGGAGGTGGGCAACCGCCGCCACCAGCGCGAGGCCCAGCCCCGCGCCATAACCACCGCGCGCTTCGTCGAGGCGTCCAAAGCGACGCAACGCCTCGGCATGGAGGTGGGGCGGGATGCCGGGACCTTCGTCTGCGACAGAGAGGGCAAGATCACTGCCCGCCGCTTCGAGCGCCATGGTGATCGTGCCCGCACCATAGCGCATGGTGTTGTCGATGAGGTTGCCCAGAACCTGATCCATCAGTTGGCGATGAACCGGCAGCGTGAGGCCGGGGGCAGCGTGGACGACGATCGTGCGGCCTGCATCTTCGGCCAATGGCTCGTAGATCTCGGCGATGGTCTCGACCATGGCGGTCAGATCAGTGGGTGTGAAGCTTGTGCGGCCGATGCCCGCCTCGGCACGCGAGATGCCGAGCGCCGTATCGATGATCGCCATGACGCGGCGGCCCTCGGCCTGCGCGGTTTCGACGGCGGACAGGGTGTCGGGGTCTTCCACCCGCAACGAGGCGCGATCAAGCGCCGTGATCATGCGCGAGAGCGGGGACTTGAGATCATGTGCGAGGGCGTCGGTCGCGACCTTGAGCTGATCGTTGAGGGATTCGACGCGGGCAAGCGCGCGGTTCACTTCACCACCCAGCCGGGCGAAGGCATCGCCGGAATCATCGGGCGGTACGCGGCGGGCAAGGTCGCCCTCGCCCACGCCTTCCAGCGTGGCAACGGTGGCCTGGAGGCGGTGGACGATCTGACGCGTGGAAACCCATGCAGCGATGGCGGCGAGGATCAGCGAGAGGGAAAGCGCGGCAAGGCTTGCGCGTTCGAGCAGGGCAAGAAACTGGCGGTCGCTTTCCACCACGACGCCGGTGAGCAGCGTGCCGCCGTGGCGCAAGGGGGCGGCCAGGAGGAAAGCGGCTTCGGGCGCGGCGTGGTTGCGGCGCAGGACGCTTTCCAGACGCGGCGTGCGCAAGCGACGGGCATCGGCGGGGACACCCTGCAGATTGCCCGCGATCAACCGTCCCGCCTCGTCCTGCAATGCCACGACGACACCGCGCCCGACCTCGTTCGAAAGGCGCAGGCGGATCGCTTCGACGAGCGCACCCTGCCCGCCCGCGACATGGGTGGCGACGAGATCGTCCTTGAGCGTCTCGACCACGTCGACGGCCTGCGCGCGGCTCTGCTGGCGCATCACGGCACCGAGGCCGATGAGCAGGCAGGCAGCGGCCAGGACCTGAAGCAGGAACACCAGCGCAGCGAGGCGCAAGGTAGTGGAATGCCAGATAGCGCCTAATTTCACGGATTGGCGCCGATGCGATAGCCAGCGCCGCGCACGGTGTGCAGCAGTGGCACGGCGTGGCCTTCATCGATCTTCTTGCGCAGGCGGCTTACGTGGACGTCGATCACGTTGGTGCCGGGATCGAAGTGATAGTCCCACACGCCTTCGAGCAGCATTGTGCGCGTGACGACCTGATCGACATGGCGCAGCATGTATTCGAGCAGGCGGAATTCTCGCGGTTGCAGTTCGATGGTCTGGCCCGCGCGGCGCACGCGGCGGGCAAGCAGGTCCATTTCAAGATCGGCACAGGCCAGCACGGTCTGCTGCGCGGGCACGGTCTGTGTGCGGCGGATCAGCAGGCGGATACGGGCGAGCAGTTCGGCAAAGGCGAAAGGCTTGGCCAGGTAATCGTCCGAGCCGCCGGTCAGCCCCGCGATGCGATCCTCTGCCGCGCCGAGCGCCGAGAGAATGATCACCGGCGTGTGCACCCCCGCCCCGCGCAGGGCGGCAAGCACGGCCATGCCATCGAGCCCTGGCAGCATGCGGTCGAGCACGATGCATTGATAGGCGCTGTCGGTGCCAAGGAAGAGCCCATCGCGGCCATTGGCGGCGCGATCGACGACGAAGCCTTCTTCCTCAAGCCCGCCAGCGATGTAGTCGGCAGTGGCAGGATCGTCTTCGACCAGCAGGATCTTCTGGCTCATCGGGCTCTCCGGTGCAGCGAACGCCTTCTTTCATGACAAGGTTTTGGCGCCCCTGCGAGGGGCCTTGCGCAACATTGCCGATTATTCATGCAGGCGCCACGCAGCCGCAACCGCGCGGGCACTAGCAAGGCAGCATCGGAGGTGAACCGCGATGCGTCTGAAGTCTGCCCTTTTGCTCATGCTCAGCCTGCTGTCGGTGCCCGCGAATGCCTTTCCGAGGGCAAGCGGTGACATGGTGACCGGCCTGTGGATCAATCCGCACCACACGGTCGCCGTGCGCAACCAGATGTGCGGCAATGCCCTGTGCGGACAGGTCGTCTGGGCAAGCAACGACGCAAAGACCGACGCGCGCGAAAGCGGTGTGCCCAACCTTATCGGGCTGGACCTGCTGGAGAATTACCACCCCGAGCGGCCGGGCAACTGGAAGGGCACTGTGCTCGTGCCCGACATGGGCCACCGCTTCAGTTCCGAGATCGCCGTGCTCGATCCCAACCGCATCCGCATCAGTGGCTGCGTGTTCCATGGTCTGATCTGCAAGTCGCAAGTGTGGACCCGCATCGGGGAGTTGCCCAAGTGACCCTGACCGAACGCCAGAAGCGGATTGCGGCCAGCGCGGTCGTGCTGGCGCTGACCGCGCTGGCCTTTGTCGCGCTCGACCGGCTGACCCACGAAGTTCGCTATGCGCAAGTGCGCACGGCGCTTCATGCGCTGACGCCGGTGCGGCTGGCGACAGCATTGGGGTTCACGGCAGCGAGCTATCTCGCGCTGACCTTGTACGATTTTATCGCGCTCAAGGTGATCGGGCGGCCGCTGCCATGGCGCACGGCCGCCCTGGCGTCTTTCACCAGCTACACACTCAGCCACAATCTCGGGCTGGGGCTCCTGACCGGCGGATCGGCGCGCTATCGCATCTATGTCGCCGCAGGGCTCGACGGGCCGGACGTGGCGCGGGTGATCGCGCTGGCGAGTGCGACGTTCTGGGCAGGCGTGGTGACCGTGGGCGCGCTGGCGATGATGGCGGGCACAGTGCCGCTGGACCTTGGCTGGACTGCGTTTTCCGCTGGCGCGGTTCGCATGATCGGGGCGGGCGTGCTGGCCTGCGTCGTTGCCATATCGGTGCTGGTCGCAAGACGTCGTCGCCCCTTGTCATTGCTGAGCGCGACGATCCCCCTGCCCCAGCCACCTGCATTGGCAGCGCAGTTCGCCACGGGCCTTGTGGACCTTGCCTGCGCCAGTGCGGCGCTGTTCGTGCTGATTCCAGGTGCAGAGCCGCAGGCCTTCCCGCTGTTCATGCTGGCGTGGGCGCTGGGAATCGTGGTGGCGCTGGTCAGCCACGTGCCGGGGGGCCTCGGCGTGTTCGAGGCAACCGTGCTGGCGGTTCTGCCCGCCAGCGACCGAACGGGTGTTTTCGCAGCACTAATTGCCTATCGCGTGATCTATTACCTTGTCCCGCTCGCCTTGGGCGTGCTGCTGCTGGCGTGGCACGAAGTCTCGCGCAGCCAGAGGATCGTGAAGGTCTTCGGCGGGTTGCGGGCGGTGGTGGCCGACATGCTGCCGCTGCTGCTGGGGGCTGCGGCCTTCATGGCTGGCGCGATGCTGCTGCTCTCGGGCGCGCTGCCACCGGTTGGCTGGCGCATTGACGCGCTGGGCGACGTGGTGCCACTGGCGCTGATCGAGACCAGCCACGTTGCTGCGAGCATGACCGGGACCGCCCTCATGCTGATCGCACCGGGCCTCTATCGCAGGCTCGACGGTGCGGGCCTGCTGGCGCGGGTGCTCCTGGTGGCAGGCGCGGTGTTCTCGCTGGGCAAGGGTATCGATTACGAGGAAGCGGCGGTCTGCCTGATCGTGGCGGCGATGCTGCAGGCGGGCCGACGCAAGTTCGACAGGCGAACCGCGCTGACCGCGCAGCCATTGGGCGCGGGGTGGATCCTGGCGATTGCCATGGCCGCGACGCTTGCCGGATGGGCCGGTCTATTTGCGTTCCGCCATGTGTCCTACAGCGATGCGCTGTGGTGGAAGTTTGCACTGACCGCCGAGGCACCGCGCTATCTGCGCGCCATGCTTGGCTGCGCGGTGCTGCTGCTCGGCTTTGCCGCAAGGCGGATGCTGGCCCCCGCCCCGCCGCCCGCTTCACCGCTGCCGCACGCCGAGGAATGGGCTGCGATCCGGCGCATCCTTGGCACGGCAGAGCGGACCGAGGCGATGCTGGCGATGACCGGGGACAAGCGCTTCCTGATCTCGCGCGCCGGCGATGCGTTCCTGATGTACCAGGTGGAAGGCGCAACCTGGGTGGTCATGGGCGATCCGGTGGGCGCGCAGGAGTCGTGGGAGGAACTGCTCTGGCAGATCCGCGACATGTCGCACCGCCAGCAGGGCCGGTTGCTGCTCTACGAAGCCTCATCGGCCGTGCTCGACATCGCCATCGCGCTCGGCTTGCAGATTGTGAAGTATGGCGAGGAAGCGCTGATCGATCTCGACACCTTCACGCTCGATAGGCCCGAGATGCGCTCGGTGCGCAAGTCGGAGAAAGTGGCGGCACGGGCAGGCGCGAGCTTCCGCATCGTTCCGGCAGCCGCTGTGCCGGTGATCATGGGAGAACTCGAAGCAATCTCGGACCAATGGCTGGCATCGCGCAGCGGACGCGAGAAAGGCTTCAGCCTCGGCTTCTTCGACCGCGCCTACATGGAATGCTTCGATGTGGCGGTGGTGATGTTCGAAGGGCGCGTGGTGGCCTTTGCCAACCTGTGGTTGACGGCGGGCAAGGAGGAAGCCTCGGTCGACCTGATGCGCCATGCCGACGATGCGCCGCGTGGAACGATGGACTTTCTGTTCACCAACCTTCTGCTCTGGGCCAAGGCGCAGGGGTATCGGCAATTCACGCTGGGCATGGTGCCGCTCTCGGGCATTGAGGGCCGCCGTCTGGCCCCGGCATGGGCGCGTGCGGCGGCGCTGGTGTTCCGCCATGGGGAGCGGTTCTACGGATTCCGCGGACTGCGGGCCTACAAGGAGAAGTTCTGCCCGCGCTGGCGTCCGCGCTATCTGGCAGGGCCGCAGGACGTAGCGATGCTGCAGGCCCTGCGCGATGTGGCGCGGTTGATCGGGCGGCATCCGGCCCCGGCGCAACTGGTGGCGTTTCCCGAACGGCCCCGCTTGCCTGAAGCGTCCCTGCCCGTCTGGTGCGCCGCTTGAACCGGGTGCGCAGCCCCAAGTGGCGCAAGGCGGCGTTAGCGCTGCTGGCACTGGCATTGGTGCTGGTGAACGCGCCACGGCTTCACCTGCTTGGCTCGAAGGAGTTGACCGACTTCACTGCCGGGGCGGGCAAGAGAGATGTCGGCGCGGTGCTAGTTTCGGGCGACGTCGGGCTCAATCTGGGCATCAGTGGCTACACGGCGCGCGGCCTTGCCGCCAATGGCTATGACGTGACAGGCGTCAGTTCGCCGGTCGCCTTCGCCCGTCACCTGACCCGCGCGCAGACCGATGCCGTGATTGTGAAGGCGATCGATACCGCGCTGGCCAAGGGGGCGAGCAAAGTCGTGCTGGTGGGCCAGTCGTTCGGCTCCGACATCATCGCCACCGTTCTGCCCGACATGCCCGAGCGCCTGCGCGGCAAGATCGCGTCGGTCGTCATCGTCGTGCCTTCGAACGATGTGTACTTCCGCGCCGATCCCAGTGGCATCGCCTACCTCGGCACGCCCGACGCCTTGCCGGCAGCAGCCCTGCGCAACGTGGACTGGGTTCCTCTGACCTGCGTTCAGGGCGCCACCGAGTCTGCCAGCCTCTGTCCCTTGCTTGCGGGGAGTCCTGCGCGGCGGGTCGTGCTGCCGGGCAATCATTACCTGCACCACGACGACGCCCGCGTGCTGGCGACCATACTGGACGCTCTGCAGCGGCGATAAGCGCCGAACATGACCGAAATTTCATGTTGCGCCCAGCCGCCCCTCACTTGCGCTGGAGCATAGCCGCCATGGCCACACCTGTTCGGCGGAGCTTTCGGATACCATGACGCGACCCATCTTCTTCGATCCTACCGGACGGCGCGGCCTTCTCGCCATGCGCGTGATTGCGCTCGGCTTCCTCGCCGTGATCCTTGGCGCGCTGGCCTTTGCGACGACCCTCGTCGCCGTACCGCGCCAGCGTGCGCTCGAGCTGCCGCAACCGCACTATGAGGCAGCGAAGTTGCATCAGGCCAAGCGCTTCGGCGGAATCAAGGCGTGGCTCCCGCGCCTGCATTCGCACGGCAAGAGCCAGCCACTGGCCATCGGCTTCTATGAGCCACGCAACGACAGCAGCTTCCATTCGCTGACCCGCCACGGCGACCAGCTGGACTGGCTGGTGCCTGCGATGCTCAACATCTCGGGGCCGCAAGCCGCGTTGCAAGTGGCGCAGGACCCGCGTCTCGACAGCTATCTCGCCAGCGGTGCGCACCGCTTCAAGGTGCTGCCGATGGTGCAGAACGTCGGGCAGTCGCAGTGGGACGGACAAAGCGTCGCACGCCTGCTCGACAGCGTGCCGCAGCGCCGGGCGCTGGAGCGGCAGCTGGCGAGTTATGCCGCGCAACATGGCGGCGCAGGGCTGGTTATGGACTTCGAGGATCTGCCACAAGCGGCGATGGCGCCCTACATCGCCTTCCTTCGCGAATTGAAAGCGGCCCTGCCCGAAGGCGCGCAGCTTGCCGTCACGGCCCCTGCGGGCGAGGACGAATGGCCGATGGCCGCCGTTGCGAAGGTCTCCGACAAGGTCATCCTGATGGCCTATGACGAGCACTGGCAGGGCGGCGAGGCCGGGCCGATCGCATCGCAATCATGGTACATCGACGAGGTCGAGAAAGCCGCGCGCAAGGTCGGTAGCGACAAGCTCGTGATTGCACTGGGCAGCTATGCCTATGACTGGCACGGGAACGATGCCGACGCGCTCTCCATCGGCGAGGCGTGGCTGGCCGCCCACGACAGCGGCACCCCCGTCACCTTCGACAAGGCCAGCGGCAACACCGGCTTTGCCTATGACGAGGATGGCGAACGACACACTGTCTGGATGCTCGACGCTGCGGCGAACTGGAACGAGATGCTGGCGCTCGGCCGTCTGGGCATCGGAGACATCGCGCTGTGGCGGCTCGGTACCGAAGACCCCGGCTTCTGGAGCGACCTTGCGGCATTCCGCACGAACAAGGCCCCCGACCTTTCGCGCCTGACCGCCGAAAGCGGCAACGACGTGGAAGGGACGGGCGAAATCCTCAAGATCACCGCCACCCCGGTCGCCGGAAGCCGCACGGTGCGCTTCGACCAGCAGCACCTGATCCGCGACGAGCAATATGAAGCCCTGCCCACGCCCTATGTGGTTCGACGTACCGGCGGGCATGACCCCAAGTTGCTGGCGCTGACCTTTGACGACGGGCCGGACCCTAAGTGGACGCCCAAGGTGCTCTCCGCGCTCGAACGGGCGCGGGTGCCGGGGACGTTCTTCGTGATCGGCGAGAACGCGCTGGTGCGGCCGGACCTGCTGCGGCGGATGGTCTCGGACGGCGACGAGATCGGCAACCACACTTACACCCATCCCAACCTTGCCGAAGCCTCGGATGGCGAGACCAGCCTTGAACTCAACGCGACACAGCGCCTGGTGCAGGCCTTCACCGGCCACAGCATGACCCTGTTCCGCGCGCCCTACTTCGGCGACGCGGAGCCGACCACGGCGGACGAACTCGGACCAGCACTCAAGGCGCAGCAGGCGGGCTACACCGTCGTCGGGTTGCACGTCGATCCGAACGACTGGCAGAATCCGGGCGCGGATTCGATCGTGCGGCAAGTGGTCGACCAGATCCACGGCGCGACCGAGGATTCGAGCCGCAACGTGATCCTGTTGCACGACGGTGGCGGAGACCGTTCGCAGACGGTGGCGGCGCTGCCCCGGATCATCAGCACGCTTCAGGCCGAAGGCTATCACTTCGTCACTGCATCACAGCTGGTCGGCGTGCCGCCAGCGCAAGCGATGCCGCAATTGTCGACCTCTGACCTGACTGCCGTGCGCATCGATGTTGGCGCATTCGTTGTGCTGCATGTGCTTGGCGTGGCGCTGGAGTGGCTGTTCTTCCTTGCCATCGCGCTTGGCATTGCACGGGCGGTAACGATGACCGCGCTCGCCTGGTGGCAGAGCCGGAGCCCACGCGCCACGCCGCCAGAGTTCGAGCCGACCGTCTCGGTGATCATTCCCGCCTACAATGAGGAACGCGTCATTGCCGCCTCGGTGGAGCGAGTGCTCGCCAGCGATTATCCGGCGCTGCAGGTGATCGTGGCGGACGACGGATCGAAGGATGCGACGAGCGCCATCGTGGCCGAGCGCTTCGCCAAGGATCCGCGCGTGACGCTGCTGACGCTGGTCAACGGCGGCAAGGCGGCGGCGCTGAACCGCGCGCTACTTGAAGCGACCGGCGAGGTGGTCATCGCGCTCGATGCCGATACCCAGTTCGAGCCGCTGACCATCCGCCGCCTTGCCCGATGGTTCGCAGATCCCGCCATCGGCGCGGTGGCAGGCGATGCGCGGGTGGGCAATCGGGTCAACCTCGTGACGCGCTGGCAGGCTGTCGAATACATCACCGCGCAGAACCTCGAACGGCGCGCGCTGGCCGGATTCGATGCGATGACCGTAGTGCCGGGCGCGGTCGGTGCATGGCGCAGGGCTGCGCTCGACAGCGTTGGCGGCTATCCGGAGAACACGCTGGCCGAGGACCAGGACCTGACCATCGCGATCCAGCGCAAGGGCTGGCGCGTGACCTACGATCCGCGCGCGGTGGCGTGGACCGAGGCTCCGGAAACCTTCCGTGCGCTTGCCAAGCAGCGCTATCGCTGGGCCTTCGGCACGCTGCAGTGCCTGTGGAAGCACCGCAAGGTGGTGACCTCGCGCAAGCCCGCCGGGCTTGGGCTGGTCGGCCTGCCGCAAGCCTGGCTGTTCCAGATCGCCTTTGCCGCCATATCGCCGCTGATCGATGCTGCGCTCGTGATATCGATCATCTCGACCATCGTCCGCGTGATCCAGCACGGCTGGGCACAGACGCGGGGGGACCTTGGCACCATGGCGCTCTATTGGAGCGTGTTCACCGCCATCGACGTGATCTGCGGATGGATCGCCTACAGGCTCGATGACAAGCGCCCGCCCTATCCGGCAGGTCTGCTGGTGGCGCAGCGGCTGGTCTATCGTCAGATCATGTACTGGGTGGTGCTGCGGGCTCTGGCATCGGCGGTGGGCGGCTGGGTCGTCGGCTGGGGCAAGCTCGATCGGTCGGGCAGCGTCAACGCAGCACCCTCCGTTTCAGCGGCGCCAGCCTGAACAGGGTGGCCGGACGAGCCCCTCGCACGAAATCTGAATTGGTTGCCACTGCGTGGGGCGATCACCGGCTGAAAGGCGCGGGAATGCGTGTCGGCACTAACCTTGGGCAGGCCACTCACACCGGCAAATTGGTTAATAAACGCTAATTTTCCTATACCGTTCAACGCTTTGCGTTTGCATTGAAACTGTCATTTCAGCAATGTGCGCAAGGGGTCGGATCGGGGATGCTCGGACATGAACAGCAAGGACAAGGCGAGGCTCGCCACCATAAATGCGCTGATCAACGAACTCCTCGCCGCGCCCGCCGAAGAAGCGGCAGCGGACGGCATCCCGACGACGGACGAACTGGTTGCCACTGCCAAGGCCTGCATCCGGGCACGGCGGCGGCGGCAGGACCTGTTTCCGGGTATTCAGGTGGCGGACCCCGCCTGGGACCTGATGCTCGAACTGTTCATCACCGACGCTGAAGGTCGACGAATATCGGTTACCGGTCTCGGTCTTGGCGCAAACGTGCCGGGCGCAACGGTATTGCGCTGGCTGGCGATGTTCCAGGAAGCCGGCTTGATCATGCGTGAACCCGACGCGATGGATCGCCGCAGGATCTGGGTTCACCTTACCGAGGCCGGACGCGAAAGGATTGCCCGCGGCATCGATCCGTCGGCGTCCGCAGGATCGCAGATGCCCGCAGCTCGCCCGGTAGAGCGTTCCTCCCTCGCTGCCTGAGGCCCGATCGATTGACCGTCTTGCTCAACCGCGACCGCGATAGGAAGCGACGCCCTGATCGGGCAACCACAGGCCTTCGGGCGGCGTGCCGGACTGCCAGAACACGTCGATGGGAATGCCGCCGCGCGGGTACCAGTACCCGCCGATGCGCAGCCACTGCGGCTTCATTTCCGCAAACAGGCGCTGGCCGATGCCTACGGTGACGTCCTCATGGAAGCCGGCGTGGTTGCGGAACGAGCCGAGGAACAGCTTCAGCGCCTTGGATTCGACGATGGTCTCGCCCGGCGCGTAGTCGATCACGAGATGCGCGAAGTCGGGCTGTCCGGTCACGGGGCACAGTGAGGTGAACTCGGGCGCCGCAAAGCGGATCATGTAGAGCGTGCCGGGGCGCGGGTTCGGCACGTAATCGAGAACGGCCTCTTCCGGCGAGGCGGGCAAGCTGCTGTTCTGCCCGAGGAAAAGCGGGGTCTTGGTCATGGACAGGCCTTATGGCTGATATTGCCCGCCCAATGCACCCGTCGCAGCTCCGGAGCAAGTGGGCGGATCGTGCCCCATGGTTCACCGGGGATTAAACTGCCGACCGGCCTTGCCCAGCCATGACGTTCAGGACGGGGTTCCAGATTTCAGCATGCCGGACGGTTTCCTGGCTGGCTGCGGGTGCAAGTCTCGCGCTCGGCTGTGGAGCGCAGGCACAGGACGCTGGCTCATGGCAATTGCCGCCGTCGACGACGCAGACACCCGCAGCGCAAGGACCGGTCGTGCCCGACGCGCCGCCGCCTCGCGTGGCAACAACGCCCGCAGTGACGCCGACGCCCGCACCGTCGATCACGCCTGTCCCCTCGCCTTCGCCCTCAGCTTCGCCCGCAGCGGGCACGCCCGACCCGCGCGCGTCACGGCCTGCCGCTGAACCTGCCGCAGGGGCGAGCGGGCGCGAAGAAGCAAGTGTCGCGCCCATGGTTGCGCCAGCAGTCAGGGCATCGCCTTTGCCGACAAGCTCCTCGCCGACGCTGGAAACGCCCGCGACATCTGCGCCTGCTGCGGTTCCTGCCGACGATAGCCAGGGATTGCCTCTCTGGTCCATGGCGCTGGCAGGCCTCGCTGTTCTTGGCTTGGCCTGCTGGATCTTGCTTCGGCGGCAGCGCGGGAATCCCGAGGAACCGGTGTTCGAGCCACCGGTCGTGCAGGATGTCCCGCCGCCCCGCCCTGCCCCGCGACCTGTTCCGCAGGCGCCCATGATAGCTCCGATTGTCCTCGACATTTCCGTTGTCCGGATGAGCGCGAGCCTTGTTCATGCGACGCTGTCCTATCGGCTGTCGCTTGCGGCACGCGCGGCGCTTTCGGGGATCGAGGTCCGTGGCGACATGATCTCGGCCCACGCATCGCGTCCGGCGGAGGAGCAACTGGGTCTGGGTGAGGCTCAGGTCCTGCATCGTCTGCCGTGGCTGGCCGCAAGCGAGACGATGGAACTCGGCGGTGAAGTGCGGCTTCCGCTCGCCGCGATCACGCCGATCCGCCATGGCAGCGCCGCGCTCTTCGTGCCGCTGGTGCGGTTCGAAGTGACGGCGCATGACGGAGATCGCTCCGTCAAGCTCAGGGCCGCGTTCGTGGTGGGGCTCGAGGAACTGTCGGCGGGTGAGCGGTTGCAGCCGTTCCGCCTCGATCTGGGCCCGAGGGTCTATCCCAAGGTCGGGCGCCGCGAATTGACCGTGCCCGCCTTCGCCTGAAGTGCCACGCTTCGCAGTGCACAAAGAAACTCGATATCTTGGTCTTTTTTACGGTCGACGGTGCTGATCGTCGCGTCTAGTCTTGCTCAAACGAACCCGCGCCAGACGGGTCGCGCAGGCAGGCAGGAGCACAGTTAACCATGGACTCGCTGGTTTCCACCCAGTGGCTCGCGGACGAAATGGGCGCGAGCGATCTACGCATAGTCGACGCAACGGCATTCCTGCCCGAGCATGGTCGCGTGCCGAATCTGGAGTACGAGGCCTGCCACATCCCCGGCGCGGTATTCATGGATCTGGCCGAACTGGTCGACACGGCCTCGCCGGTACCCAACACATTGCCTTCGGCCGAAAAATTCGCCAGCCGCATGCAGGCGCTGGGCCTTGGCGATGGCAGCCGCATCGTCATCTACGACGACAGTCCGGTGAAGACCTCCACCCGCGCATGGTTCATGCTGACGATGTTCGGCGCGCAGAACGTGGCGCTGCTCGACGGCGGGATTGCCAAGTGGAAGGCGGAAGGCCGCAAGTGCGCGCAAGGGGTTGAAACGCTTAGGCAAAGGCACTTCACGGTGTGGTCTGACGACAGCCATGTGCGGTCCAAGGCCGACGTACTCGCCAATCTCGATAGCAAGGCCGAACTGGTCATCGACGCGCGCGGTGCCGGGCGCTTTACCGGCGATGTGCCGGAAACCAACCCGGCGCTGGCGAGCGGCCACATTCCGGGCGCACGCAATCTGCCCTATTCGAGCCTGTTCAATCCTGATGGCACATGGAAATCGCCCGATGCCATCCGCGCCCTGTTCGAGGCTGCGGGCATTGACCTGTCGCGCCCGCTGATCTCGTCCTGCGGCTCAGGAATGACCGCCAACGTTCTGATTTTCGCGGCACATCTCATCGGCAAGCACGATGTGGCGCTCTATGATGGTTCGTGGAGCGAATGGGGCCTGGACCCGGCGACGCCCAAGGCGACGGGGGCAGCTTAAACCTGTCGAACAGCGGGCCGTGTCCTGCTATCCGCTGCAGCCATGAGCAGTTCTGACGATATCGACGAATTCGGCCCTGCCACGCGCGGGGTTCTGGCTGGGCGGCGGGCGGAGTGGACCGGGACGCCGGGGCATCCGGGCGCGGTGGTCAATCCGCCGGTTTGGCGCGCTTCGACGCATCTTTATCCTGGTATGTCAGCGCTTAGGGCGCATCCGGCCAATGAGGACGGGCGGTTTTACTACGGGCGCAGGGGATCTCCAACTCAGTGGGGACTCTCCGAGGCATTGACCCAACTCGAGGGGGGCGCAGCGGGAACTGTGCTCTATCCTTCGGGGGTATCGGCCATCGCCGGCGTGCTGCTGACGGTGCTGCGACCGGGTGACGTCCTGCTGATGACGGACAATGCCTACGAACCATCGCGAGTCATGGGTCGGGGCCTGTTGAAGGACATGGGCATCGAAACCCGTTGGTTCGATCCAACCGACATCGCGTCGTTCGAGGCGGCCTGTTGCGATCGGACGCGCGCGGTCCTGCTGGAAAGCCCCGGCAGCCTGACGATGGAAGTTCAGGACGTGCCCGCGTTGGCGGCGGCGGCGAAGGCGCGGGGGATTGTCAGCATTCTCGACAACACATGGGCCTCGCCGCTCGGGTTCTCCGGTTTGCGCCATGGCGTCGATATCGTGACGATGAGCCTGACCAAGCATGTCTCCGGCCATTCCGACTGCATGATGGGCAGCGCCAGCGCAGGGGCGGAGTGGTATCGCAAATTGCGGCTGCGCTCGCAGGGGCTGGGACTGGTGGTCTCGCCAGACGATGCCTCGCTGATGCTGCGGGGCCTTCGGACGATGAAGCACCGGCTGGAGGCAGAAACTGCCTCTGCATTGGCGATCGCCCAGTGGCTGGCCGGGCGGCCGGAGGTGGCGCGGGTGCTGTGCCCGATGCTGCCGGGATCGCCGGGGCATGAACTTTGGGCGCGCGATTTTACAGGCGGCTGCGGGCTGTTCAGCTTTGTGCTGAAAGGCGGGACGAGCGCGGCGCGGGATGCGCTGATCGATGCGCTGGACCTGTTCGGCATCGGCTATTCGTGGGGCGGGTTCGAGAGCCTTGCCACGCCGGTCGATCCGGCGAGCATCCGCACAGCAAGCCCCTGGCCGTTGAAGGGCATGGAACCGGGTGACCAGTTCGGTGTTCGGCTGTCCATCGGCCTTGAGGATACGGCGGATTTGATCGCCGATCTGGAGCGCGGCCTTGCCGCATGGGCAGGCCACGGAGCTGGCGCGTGAACGGGTTGAAGAGCCAAGTGGCGGACGTGATCGACATTTTAAACGGGATCGGTTTCGATCTTGGCAACTACCACATCTCGGTCTGGGGAGCCTTGCGCATCCTGATCGTGATGGTGCTGGTGTTCCTGTTCGCGCAGATCGCGGGAAGGTTTGCACGGCGCATGTTTCGCCGGATCGACAGCCTCGACCGGACGCAGCAGTTGCTGGGCGAGAAGATCGCCACGATCGTGGTCTGGGGCATCTCGATCCTTGTCGGCATCGATGTGCTGGGCATCAGCCTGACCGCGTTGACGGTGTTTTCGGGCGCTTTCGGCCTTGCGATCGGCTTTGGCCTGCAGAAGACCTTTGGCAACCTGATCGCGGGGATCATCCTGCTGATGGACCGCTCGATCAAGCCGGGCGACGTGATTGCGGTGAGCGACGGCAAGGGCAATTCGTTCGGCGAGGTGAAGAAGATCGGCATCCGCGCGGTTTCGGTGACGACGCGCGACAACCGCGAGTACTTGATTCCGAACGAGAACCTGATGACGCAGCAGGTGGAGAACTGGTCCTATTCCTCACGCGAGGTGGCGATTCAGATTCCGATCGGCGTGGCCTATGGCAGCGATCTGGAGCAGGTCGAGAAGCTGCTGCTCGAGGCTGTTTCGTCCACGCCCCGCGTGCTGGCGTTCCCCTCGCCGAGCGTGCTGTTGAGCGGGTTCGGAGCAAGCAGCATCGACATGACCATGGTGGTGTGGATCGACGATCCCGAGGCCGGCGTGGGCAATGTCCGCTCGGACGTGCTGTGGCGGGTGTGGCGACTGTTCGGGGAGCATGGCGTGCAGATCCCTTTTCCGCAGTCGGACGTGAACCTGAAGGATAGCGCGGGTTTGCGGGCTTTGGCTGAGGCTTTGAAGTCAGACATAGAGCAATCGTCGTCCCGGACTTGATCCGGGACCCCGCTTCCTTTTTCACCGTCGCCAGGAACAAGCGGGGCCCTGGATCAAGTCCGGGGCGACGGGATGATGGGTGGAGCTATGCTGCCACTCCCGCCTACCGCTAAAGTTGATCTAGGCGGGGGGCAAAGGTTTCTCGCTGGCGACTTGGCGGCCTCGCGCCCATCTGCGCTTCATGAGAAATCCCTCTGCAAGAATCGGAACCGTGTTCCTTGTCGGTGCTGGCCCCGGCGATCCGGACCTGCTGACGCTGCGTGCAGCGCGGCTGGTGATGAATGCGCGGGTGCTGGTGCATGACGGGCTGGTCGATCCGGCGATCCTCGCGATGGCCCCCAAGGGCTGCCGGATGATCTCGGTGGCCAAGCAGCGGTCGCGCCATACGATGCGTCAGGAAGAGATCAACGCGCTGCTGGTGCGCGAGGCTCTGGCCGGGAACGACGTGGTGCGCCTGAAAGGTGGCGATCCGTTCGTGTTCGGGCGTGGCGGCGAGGAAGCGGAAGACTGCTTTGCCGCAGGCGTGCCGGTACAGGTCGTGCCGGGCGTGAGCGCGGCGATGGGGGCTGCGGCTTCGGCCATGATCCCCCTCACCCACCGCGATGCCGCCAGCATCGTCTCGTTCGTGGCGGGGCAGTGCAAGGGCCTTACCGACCAGAACTGGGCAGGCCTTGCAGGCGTCGGCCGGACGCTGGTGATCTACATGGGCGTCGCCACGGCTGAAGCGATTGCTGAAAAGCTTATGGCAGACGGGCTTGCGCCCGACATGCCGGTGGCCGTGGTGGAGAATGCCGCGCGCCCGCAGATGCGCGTGCTGCGCGGGACGCTGGCGGCCCTCGGGGCCGTGGTATCGGACAACAAGGTCAAGAGCCCTGCCCTCATCGTGATCGGTGAAGTGGCAGGCCGGGGAGACATGATGGAATTGAAGCAAGTTTTGGAGGCCTGTCAGTGAAGGTTATTACCGGAAGTGATCTGCGCACCGGAGACGTGATCTGGTGGACCGGCGAAGGCTGGTCGCGCCACGTGAACGACGCGGTGGAAGCAGGCGAACATGCCGAGGCGATCATCGCCCGCGAAAACGCCAAGCAGATCGTCACCGACACCCAGGTGATCGAAGCCACGCTGACCGGCGAAGGCGTGCGTCCTGCGCACATCAAGGACCGTATCCGGGCGCTGGGGCCGACGGTCCGCCTCGACCTTTCCCTCAAGCCTGCCGACCCCGCCGCCGGCAACTGGGTGATCTGAGATGTATCAGTACGACAGCTATGACCAGGCAATGGTCGATGCCCGCGTTGCGGAATTCCGCGATCAGGTGCAGCGCCGCCTTGCCGGTGACATCACCGAGGACCAGTTCAAGCCGCTGCGCCTGAAGAACGGCCTCTACCTGCAGCTTCACGCCTACATGCTGCGCGTGGCCATTCCTTATGGCACGCTGAGCAGCCGCCAGATGCGCATGCTGGGCGATATCGCGGACAAGTATGACCGCGGCTATGGCCACTTCACTACGCGCCAGAACATCCAGTACAACTGGATCAAGCTGCAGGATGCGCCCGACATTCTGGCCGATCTCGCCTCGGTCGAGATGCATGCGATCCAGACGAGCGGCAACTGCATCCGCAACACCACGTCCGACCAGTTCGCGGGCGCTGCGGCTGACGAGCTGGTCGATCCGCGCCCCTATGCCGAATTGCTGCGCCAGTGGTCGACCTTCCATCCGGAGTTCGATTACCTGCCGCGCAAGTTCAAGATCGCGATCATCGGTTCGGAAACCGACCGCGCGGCGATGAAGCTGCACGACATCGGCATCCAGTTAGTCAAGAACGATGCGGGAGAGATCGGCTGCCGGTTCTACGTCGGTGGCGGCATGGGCCGCACGCCGATGATCGCGCCGGTGATCGGTGACGTCATCTCGCCCCTGCAGATGGTGTCCTATGCCGAGGCCTGCCTGCGAGTGTACAACCGCTATGGCCGCCGCGACAACAAGTACAAGGCACGCATCAAGATCCTCGTTCACGAGATCGGTGCGGACGAGTACCGCCGCCAGGTGGAAGAAGAGTTCGCGCATATCCTGACGCTGGGCCTCGAACCGCCTGCGGCAGAGCTGGAGCGGATCAAGGGCTTCTTCGAGCAGCCGGGCTTCGAGACTGGTCTTTCGGACGAGCTGGACCTGTCCGATCCCGACTTCGCGCTGTGGGTGGACCAGAACGTCCATGCCCACAAGCAGCCGGGCTATGCCATCGTCAACATCAGCCTGAAGCCCACTGGCGGTATTCCGGGCGATGCCACGGCCGACCAGATCCGCCTGATGGCGGACCTCGCGCTCGCGCATTCGTTCGACGAACTGCGCGTGACGCATGCGCAGAACATCGTGCTGCCGCATGTGAAGAAGGCCGATCTCTACGCGATCTGGCAGAAGCTGGATGAAGCGGGGCTGGCCGCTGCGAATCTTGACCTGATCGGCGATATCATCGCCTGCCCGGGGCTTGATTATTGCAGCCTTGCCAATGCCCGCTCGATCCCGGTGGCGCAGAAGATTTCCGAGCGTTTTGCAGACCTTGGCCGCCAGCGCGAGCTGGGCGAGCTGAAGCTGAAGATCTCGGGCTGCATCAATGCCTGCGGGCATCACCACGCAGGCCACATCGGCATCCTCGGCGTCGACCGCAAGGGCGTGGAGAATTACCAGCTCCTGCTCGGCGGATGCGAAGGTGCGGATACCTCGCTCGGCACGATCACCGGCCCCGGCTTCAACGAGGACGGTATCGTCGATGCTGTGGAGAAGGCGACCGACGTCTATCTCGCCCAGCGCAGCGAAGGGGAGCGTTTCGTCGATACTTTCCGCCGCATCGGCATGGCTCCGTTCAAGGAGGCGATCTACGCCAAGGAGGCGGTCAATGGTTGAGCAGAACTTGCGCTTTCGCGATGACGAGCCGGTGGGTGATCCGGCGGTGACCGTCGATGCTTTTGCCGACCAGTCGAACGCCACGGCCGTGCGGATCGAGCCGGGTGACGATGCGCGCGCATTGCTGCCGCATCTTGACCGGATCGCGCTCGTGGAAGTGAACTTCCCGGCCTATACCGACGGGCGCGGCTATTCGGCGGCGCGTATCCTGCGCGAGCATGGCTATGCGGGCGAGCTCCGCGCGGTAGGCGATGTGCTGCTCGACCAGCTGAGCCACATGCGCCGCTGCGGGTTCGACAGCTTTGCGCCGAACCAGCCGATCAGCGCCGAGGCCGCCGAAAAGGCCTTCGCGACCTGGCCGGACGTCTACCAGAAGACCGTCGACGGGCGCCCCGCAATCTGGGCGAAGCGTCACCCCGCCTGAAGGCGGGACCCGAGGAACGAAGCAATGGACAGCACCAAGAGCGCACGCGCGGCAAACCGGACCATCGATCTGATCGATACTCGCCCGCGCTTTACCGAGACGGACGCGATCCGCCTCAACCACCTGTTCCGGGGCACCGACACGCAGGAAATGCTGCGTTCGGTGATCCGTGACGGGCTGGCGGGCGATCTTGCGGTCGTTTCGAGTTTCGGCGCAGAAAGTGCTGTCCTGCTTCACCTTATTGCCGAGGTCGATCCTTCCGTGCCGGTGCTGTTCCTCGAAACGGGCAAGCACTTTGCCGAGACCGTGGCCTATCGCGACGAGCTGATTGGATTTCTGGGGATGACCAATCTCCAGATCATCGAGCCCGATGCCGAGGTTATCGCCAAGAAGGACGAAAACGGCCTTCGCTGGTCGTGGGACCCGGATGGCTGCTGCGAGATCCGCAAGGTCCTGCCGCTGGCCAAGGCGCTGCTGCACTATGATGCCTCGCTGACGGGTCGCAAGGGCTTCCAGTCCAAGACCCGCGCTGGCCTGCCGCGCTTCGAGATCGACCATTCGGATGCGCAAGGGCGATTGAAGATCAACCCGCTGGCATCGTGGGACAAAGGCGCGCTTGAAGCCTACTTTGCCGAGCATGGCCTGCCCGCTCATCCGCTGGTGGCACAGGGCTATCCCTCGATCGGCTGCGCGCCTTGCACGAGCAAGGTCGCTCCCGGCGAAGACCCGCGTTCGGGCCGCTGGAAGGGCTGGGACAAGGTCGAATGCGGCATCCACTTGCCGACCGATGCGGCCAAGCCGGGCGATGAATTACCGCCGGGGTATGATCCGATCTTCTGATTCAGGACAATTGAGCCTTCACTCCGTTCGTCATTGCGAGCCCGCAAAGCGGGAGAAGCAATCCAGAGCAGTTTGCTCTGACGCTCTGGATTGCTTCGTCGGCTTCGCCTCCTCGCAATGACGATGCAAGTGTTAGGTGTTTGCCAGTCGTGACTGCGCTCTGCTAGGTCGCTCCCCGGGATAGGTGGGGAGTGATCGCTTGGCATTGGATGCGCGCAGGATCGGGTTCTGGGCCGGGCCACTTGGGTTTGCAGTAACGCAACTAGCCGCTGCGCCTGCCGGGATGCCTGATGCGGCGTGGAGCGCGGCAGGCCTCGTCTGGTGGATGGCGGCATGGTGGATGACCGAGGCGATGCCGCTTTCGGCCACGGCCTTCCTGCCGTTTCTGGTGCTGCCGTTGACGGGTGTGGCCGATGCCAACAAGACGGCGGGCTCATACTATTCACCGATCATGTTCCTGTTCATCGGCGGCGCGTTTCTGGCGCTGGCGATCGAGCGGACCGGGCTGCACCGGCGGCTGGCGCTGTTCATCATGGGGCTGGCGGGAGCCAAGCCGGGACAGTTGCTGCTTGGCGTGATGACCGCGACGGCGGTGCTTTCGAGCTTCATTTCCAACACATCGACCGCGCTGATCATGATGCCGATGGCGATTGCGATGCTGCGCGCAGGCGGCGTGCGCGAAGGCGAGACGGCGGGCATGGCAGGTGCGCTGCCGATGGGCATTGCCTTTGCCGCCTCCATCGGCGGGCTTGCTACACTGATCGGCACGCCGACCAACGCGATTGCGGCGGGGCTGATCGAGAAGGCGCTGGGGACCAAGGTCACCTTCCTGCAGTGGGCGCTTTATGGGGTGCCGATCGTGATAATCGCGGTGCCGCTGGCCGCGTGGATCATTGCGCGGGTGCAGCGCCTGCATGAGGACGGGTTCGATCCGCTTGCCGCGCGCGAGGCGATTGGTCATGCGAAGGACTGGAGCGTGGCGGAAAAGCGGCTGCTGCCGGTGGTCCTGCTGGCATTTCTGGCATGGGTGTTCCAGCCGTTGCTTGAGGGCGTGTTTCCCAAGGGCGGGTTTACCGATGGCACGGTGGCGGCGGTTGCGGGGCTGGTGCTGTTCTTCCTGCCCGATGGCACCGGTCGCCCGATGCTGACCTGGCCCGAGGCCAACCGTGCGCCGTGGGACGTGGTGCTGATGTTCGGCGGCGGGCTCGCCATGGCGATGGGCATGACCGAGAGTGGCCTTACCAAGTGGATGGGCGAAATGCTGCTGCCGCTGGCGCACGTTCCTCTGCCGGTGGTGGCGCTGGTTCTGGTGGCCTTCGTGATCGTGGTGACGGAGTTTGCCAGCAATATCGCGGCGGCGAGCGGGATCATGCCGGTGGTGGCCGCGCTGGTCGCGGCGCTGGGTGCGGACCCGATCCTGCTGGCCCTGCCCGCTGCCTTTGCCGCGACATGGGGCTTCATGCTGCCTGCAGGGACCGGGCCGAATGCTCTGGCCTGGGCGACCGGGCATTGCACGATGCGCTCGATGATCAAGGCGGGGTTCGCGCTCGACGTGGTGGGCGTGTTCCTGCTGGTCGGGGTGGTCTGGGCGGTGACCGCTATAATTTGAAGCGCATTACGTTATTTTGCCAGTTAGCGCTTCACCTCGGCGAAAGTTTTGGGTTAGGCTGGAAAAAACGGCCTCCGGCTGAATCGCTGTGCAAAGTTGCACAGCCGTTCGCACAGAATGAGGCGAAAGAGTGGTCGCACGTTCTTTCGTCAGAATTCGCAGTGGGGAGATTCGCCGTGCGCCGCATTTTCAAGACATTGCTGGCGGGAAGCGCCGGGGCGGCCAGCCTCGCCGCGCTGATGCTGCTGCCGACAGGCTTGGCGGAAAGCGCCGACCATCTTGACCCGCCGAGCCGCACCGATGGCGGCGTTGATCCCAATCCCGACATTCCGGCCGACATCGCCGACGTTTTCGCCTGGCATTCCAACGGGACGACCAAGATCGCGATGACCTTTGCGGGGCCGGTTTCCGCCGCGGGAACCACGCCACTCTATTATGACCGCGACGTGCTCTACAAGGTCAACATCTCAACAGCAGCGCCCGCGAACACGCCGGAATTCACGATCAAGTTCCGCTTCGGCAAGGGTGAAGGCCCGCGCGAGTGGGGCGTGCGGATCGAAGGCGTACCGGGCGTGACCGGGGCTATCGAGGGGCCGGTTGAAACAAACCTAGAAAAGGATGGCGTGAAGGTCCGTGTCGGCCTGTTCGACGAGCCGTTCTTCTTTGACCTGATTGGATTCCGCGAAACGCGTTCCACCGGCACCTTGCGCATCCGCAACGATCGCAATTTCTTCGATGGGCAGAACGATACTGCCATCGTGCTGGAAATTCCGGACGAGAAGCTGGGGGCTGGCGTGACCAACCTTGGCCTGTGGGGCCAGACGCTGCGCTTCGGGGGGAACATCTGATGAGCCTGCGCAAGATCGCCCTTCTGGCAACGCCGCTCGCCCTCGCCCTGACGCTCACCGGTTGTGGTGAGGATGGTGCGGGCAGTCAGGTCGTGGTTCCGGCTCCCTTGCCGAGCACCACGTCGACCGCAACGCCGACACCGACCGCCACGGCCGTTTCGTATGCCTCGACCAACTGCTTCCTGCAGCCGATTCAGGGGCAGAACGGTGCGAACCTCAAGTCGTTCATCATTCCCGATACGCTCAAGCTGGATCTGACCCGGGCGACGAAGTTCCCCAACGGACGCCATCCATCGGACCAGGTCGTCGACATCCTGCTGGCAACGCTGCTGCTCGACATGAGTGCGACCGGACAGGGGCCGAACACCCTGGCCAATGTACCGCTCGATCCGCCGGGCAATGACAAATTCTTTCTACTGACCTTCCCGTTCCTGGCGACACCAAACGGAACGCCGCAGGTGGCTACGGGGACCGGCTCGGGCTTTGATTTCCGGACCGATCCGGACTCTGCCTATGTCAGCGTGGACCGCATGGGCAATCCGGCCATTGCGACGGCTCTGGTCAGTTCGTCCAAGAAGCTCAGCTACAACGACGACACGCCAACGGGCGATGTCACCAGCGAGAAGTATCTGACCGAATACGAGCATGAACTGGACAAGCTGTTCGGCCTGATCGGGGACGATGTGGAAAAGCTGCAGCTCAAGATCTGCGCGACCAAGTCCTGACGGAACAACGGACATGAGCGACAAGCCCGGCCTGAAATGGCCGTGGATCCTGCTGGCGGCGGTCTTCCTGGTGACCGCCGCCAGTATTGGCTTTGACAAGTACAAGGCGCGGCAGGGACCGCCCGATCCGCTGCCAGCCGAGATCAAACCATGGTTCGGACCGCGCAATCAGGCCGAACTTGAGCAGGCGGCGCTGGTCGGGGTTGATGGCGCTCGGGCTCGTCTGGCGCTCGGGCCGGACGAGTGGCTGCGGCAGGAAGTGCTGGCGCGCGCGCTGGTGCGTCGGTTCCGGGCGAGCGGTTCATACGCCGATCTGGCCGAGGCCGATGCGCTGCTCGACAAGGGGATGGCCGGAGCGCCCTTCCCGGCTGGCCCGAGCCTGAGCCGCGCTGAAGTTTCGGTGCTGGTGCACCGGCTCGATGCGGCGGACAAGGGGCTGGCGCGGTTCTTTGCGCAAGTGGGCGAGCCGGACGATGGCGAATCTGCGGGGGCGTGGAGCCTGAAGGGTGATCTTGCCTTCCAGCGTGGTGACATGAAGGCTGCGCGGCTCGCCTATGCGCGCGCGGAGGAATACGACAACAACGCCGCCGTGGCGCTGCGACAATCCATGTTGGCATTGCGGACGGGTGACGCAGCGCTGGCACGGCGGCGGGTGAATGCGGTGCTGCGTGCGCCCAAGTTGAGCCGCTACGTGAAATCGCAGATCGCGTTGCAGCGGGTAACGGTTGCCTATGGCACTGGCGACTGGAAGGCGGCGGGCGTCTGGGCGCGGTTTGCGGATGGGTTCTTTCCGGGCAATCCACTGGCTATGGCCCATGTGGCGCAGCAGCAGGCGCTGGAGGGCGATGTGGAGGGGGCGGTCAGGCGCTACGAGGCGATTGTGGCCAAGGCCCCCCTGCCCGAGATCATGGACGCATTGGCCTTCACCTTGCGCTTGCAGGGGCGCGGAGCCGAGAGCCGGGCGTGGGCGGACAAGGCGGCGGTGATCTGGGCCGAGCGCTACCGGCTGCTGCCCGAAGCGGCGGCGGCGCATCTGGTTGAGCACGAACTGGCGCTGGGCGATCCGGCCAAGGCCTTGCCGGTGGCCAAGGCCGATGCCGCGCGCAGGCCGCACGGCGCGAGCCTGATCCTGCTGGCACGGGCGCAATTGCTGACCGGCGATGCCAAGGGCGCGCTGGCCACGCTGGAGCGCGCGGAAAAGACCGGCTGGCGATCCGCGGGGCTTTACCTTGCGCTGGCGGATGTCCACACCGCACTTGGCGATACGGATGCGGCCGACGATGCGCGGGAGGAAGCGCTTGATCTCAATCCCAAGGCGACGGACCCAGCGGCGCGCTACATCTGGTTCGGGCACGATTAGGCGCTCTGTTGCCGCGTTGCTGGCGCTTTTGGCTGCACTTCTGGCAGTCCCTGCGCTTGCCCACCTGACGCCCAATTCGGAAATCCGGCTCGATTTTGCCCCCGGAGTCGTGAAGGCCGACGTGGTCGTTCCGCAGGCCGAGTTCGGCTATGCGACCGGACTTGCAACCGACAACCGGCCGCAGAGCCTTGCGCAAGCCAAGGCGCGGGTGCTGGCCGACATGGCGGTGCTGGCGCCTGACGGCAGGCGATGGACGATCGGCGTTGAACGGATCGTGTTCGAGCAGATTGCCGGGCCACCGGACCTTCATTTGCAACTGACGCTGACCCCACCCACGGGTGCATCGGATCGCAGCTTGCGCTGGCGCTGGCACGTGGTGACGCGTGAAGCGCCGAGCCACTTTGCGCTGCTGGTGGTGGATGGCGATCTGGCGGGCGGCGTGCGCGGAGAGCGCGAGCTTGTCGGCGCGTTGACGGCGGGCAGGCCGGAACTGGTGGTCGATCGGGGGCATGCGGGGCTGGTTGCGTTGTTCGGCAATGCCTTTGGTCTTGGCGCGCATCATATTGCGCAAGGGTACGATCACCTGCTGTTCCTTCTGGCGCTGTTGTTGCCCGCGCCGCTGATCGCGGCGGGCGGGCGGTGGAGCGCGGGGCGGAGCGGGCGCGAGACGCTTGTCAAGCTGGCCTGGATCGTCACCGCCTTTACCGCGGGTCATTCGGCAACGCTGATCCTTGCCGCGTTCTTCGGGGTGCGCCTGCCCGCGCAGCCAGTGGAGGCGGGTATCGCGTTTTCGGTGCTGGTTTCGGCAATCCACGCCGCGCGGCCTGTGTTTCCAGGGAAAGAGCCCGTCGTGGCCGGGCTGTTCGGGCTGGTCCATGGGCTGGCCTTTGCCACGCTCGTCAGCAACTTCGGCCTTGGCGCGGGCACGCGGGCGACAGCGATCCTCGGGTTCAACCTTGGCATCGAGGCGGTGCAGCTTGGCGTGGTGCTGGTGGCCTTTCCCGTGATCGTCGCGCTTTCGCGGTGGCGGCACGGGGACAGGACACGGCTTGTACTGGCGGCGATGACGGGGCTTGCCGCCCTTGTCTGGTTAACCCAGAGGCTGGACGCTTCCTGATATGGACAAGGCTGCCTGCGCCCTCCTATCGTCGTGGGCGAAGGGGCCGCGATGGAACGGGATGGCGATACATCAGCACTGACGCAGGGAGCGAATTCCGTGCTCGGCTCGCCACTGCGGCTGCTGACGGGTACGCTGATCTTCGTCCTTGCGGTCTATGTGGTTTCGACCTGCGGCTTTGTCTTTGCGGGATGGCCGATAGGTGACGCGGCCTACATGGTGCTGCTGACGGTGTTCTCGGTCGGCTATGGCGAGATCCGCCCGGTCGACACCCTGTTCCTGCGCTGGTGGACGAGCGCGACGATCATGCTCGGGTGCACCGGCATGATCGTGCTGACCGGCGCGCTGGTGCAGGTCTTCACTCTGTTTCAATTCCGACGCCTGATGGGGCTGGATCGTATGATGACCGAAATCGAGAAGCTGGACGGCCACGTGATCATCTGCGGCTATGGCCGGATCGGCGTGCAACTGGCCAAGGCGATGACCGAGGCCAAGCGCCCGTTCCTGATCCTCGAACGTGACCACACCAAGGCCGAGGATGCCAAGGCGCAAGGGTTCCTGTGCATGGTGGGCGAAGCGACCCACGAAGAGACGCTGAAGGCAGCGGGCATCGCGCGGGCCAAGGTGCTGGCAAGCGTTTTGCCGGATGATGCGGCCAACGTGTTCATCACGTTATCGGCGCGCAACCTGAACCCTGCGATTGAAATCATTGCGCGCGGCGAGGCACCGACGACCGAGAACAAGCTGTTCCATGCAGGGGCCGATCGGGTAGTCATGCCCACGCACATCGGGGCAGAGCGGATCGTCGAGATGATCCTCTACCCCGCCACGGGCAATGCGCTGGAAAGCATAGGCGCGGTGCGGCGCAACCTGCACGATTTCGGGCTCGATCTTGAAGTGGTTCAGGTGCTGCCGGACGGGGCGCTGACCGGCGAGACCGTCGGCGAGGCGGAACGTCGGGGCAATGGCGCTTTCTTCGTCGTGCAGATCGACCGGACAAATGGCCAGTCGATCCAGCATCCGGGCGAGGACGTGACGCTGGAAGCAGGCGACAAGGTGATGCTGGTGGTGCGTGGCAGCAGGCTTTCGGCCGGCGCCGTGTTCAGCGCGGCGCGCGGGCCGGTCAAGCATGGGCGCACATTCGTAGGGTGAAAGCACAATAGCTGTAGAACACTGCAGCAATCCCAATAACTCCATATTGGATTTACTTGCGCGTTCTCTGCGACTCGACGCCGCCGGATTTGCGATGGCCTTCCGGCTTGCAATCCGGTTATCGGCGCCTTTTCGTAAGCCATCCATTTCAATTACTTAAGGAAATGTTTCAAATTGTATTTGTTAGCTACGTAAAATTACATAACCTCTGCCCTTGCAGTCATTCCCAAGGCAAGATTCTCCTCTGGATCGAACATGGGCTGTACATAGGGGGTAATCGATGGTCGATGTTCTTGAAGATACGAAAGGAAAGATTCGTAGCCTGCCAATAGTACCAGAACTGCGCACACTGCTGTCAAATGCCGGGGCCATTGCAGGCGTAGACCGCGTACGGGTGACTTCTGGTGGTCAGGCGGCAAAGGGATCGGGAGGACCCCGGACGGGCTCTACCCGCCACGACAATGGCCGCGCGGCGGACCTGATGCTCGAAAAGGATGGGCGTGCCCTGTCTTTCCAGCGTCCGGATGAACTTGCGATCTTCGAGAGCTTCGTAACCGCGGCGGCGGCAATGGGCGCGACCGGCATCGGCGCTGGCGTGAACTACATGGGGCCATTCACGATCCATGTCGGCTATGGCAGCGAAGCGTGCTGGGGTGACGGCGGGAAGATCGCGACCGCCCCGGCCTGGCTGCGCAAGGCCTTTACCGAAGGACGCAATCAGTTCCGCCACAAGCAGATGCCGGTGCCCGTCGCGGTGCACCTTGCCGATGCGGATCGAGGAAAGCTGTGCATCGTGAACGCCCGCTCGGGACTGCGGCTCCGCAACGGCCCGGGCACGAATTTCGACGTCGCCACGGTGCTGGCCGCGGATACGCGGGTCTACACACACAAGGATGATGCGCATCCCGAATGGCTGCAGGTGGACATCGAAGGTGATGGCCGTCTCGATGGCTATGCCTACGCCGCTTTCCTCAAGGCGGTCTGAGCGCCCAACGACAGGAGAAGACAAATGGCCGATTTCGAGGTCAAGGATGTCGTCGTCGGTGCGCTGGACAGCACCGGGGCGAAGATCGAGTCCGTTCACGCCAAGGTTTCAGGACGTTTCGCGGTCTATTGCACCAACGAGCGGGTGATGATCCAGTTCGCGGATGACGATGCCAGCGGCGTGAACCAGCGAGATGCGATCAGACCTCTCGCGCCTTTGCGAGCAGAGATCGAAAACCTGATCGCCTATCTGCGAATGAATCCTTCGCCACATAACTCGATGTTGCTTGCGAGCGGCATGTCAAAGCTGGCAGTCGGATTGGCCGAAGGCATCAAGGGCAACATCGACGGCGCGATGACGATGCTGACGAATGTCCGCAACGAGCTTGCCGATGCCAGGTCTGCAAAAATGCGGACTGTGCATCTGGGATTTGCGGCGCTGGCCACTCTGGGCCTGATCTGCCTTGCAACGTTGCTCAGCAGCGACATTTTCACGCGGGAGCACGGCGGACTGAGCACAAGCGTCTCGCCCATCTACTGGCTTGCCGGGAGCGTGGGGGGCATTGGTGCGCTCTTCTCCATTGCAGTCGAGTTCCGTGAGAGGACCGCTTGGACGGTGACTCCCCATCTGGAGAACTTCGGCAATGCCGTCCTGCGCATTTTCGTTGGCGCAGCGTCCGGTACGATCCTGATAGCAATGGTGAAGGGCAGGCTCATCGATGTAACGATTGGCGGTCAGGCACTCTCGACGACGCTTACTACCGACAATCCGCATGGACTGGTGGTAATGGCGTTTGCTGCGGGCTTCACGCAGCGTCTTGTCCCTCTTCTCAAGAAGGTCGGAGACTTTGGTACCGGAGACAAACCTTCAAGCACTGCAGCCAGCGGCAGCAATGAAGTGAAGGTTACGGGTGAATCGCCGGCGCCGGGCACCAATCAGCCCGGAAAGCCGCAACCGCCGACGCCCCAACCCGAGGTAATGCTGACGGCCTCCGTGCCCCATTCCGACGAGAGCGCGGAACTGGAGCCGGTGGACAATGAACCAGCCGATGTGGCCCATGCAGGAGAGGATCACCCCGAACCGGACGAGGACGAGAAAGGCGATTAGGCCCTTGTTTCAGGATCAGTTGTCAGGAGCCAGATGACATACCTTCTGGCTCCAGTCTTTCAGACTACCCATGCGCACCGAAGTAATTCGCGATGGCCACCGCGATGCGGATGTTGAGGGCGTGGGCGCGCTCGATGGGGTCGATGAAGCGGGCACGGATGGCGCCGTAGTCCTCGCCGCGATGATCCGGATAGTCCGTCTCCTCTTCCACCGGGAAATCGGTGATTTCGGGTTCGATCACCGGATAGGCGCGGCGCAGCTGGGCCAGCGCATCATCCACGCGAAGTGACAGGACCATTTCCAGCACGTCGTCGCGGCTGACGTCGTTCGAGCGGGCGAAAGGCGGAACCTGTACCGCGCGGATGAACATGTGCATCAAGAGGGCAAGGCGGACCGACTGAAGCAAGCCGATGTTCCGTCGGTCATCGTCCTGCGCCGGATCGCGCCCGGCCTTTTGCCCGGGGACGAGCGACAGCAGGCGGTGGAGCTTCATCCAGTCCACCCGCAAGCGCGAGACGAGACGGCGGAAGACCCCTGCCCTGTCGTCCTTGGTCAGGTAATCAGCGAGAGCGAGGCACGCGTTCTCGAGCGCGGTCTCGGTGCCGCGATAGGGACGGCTGGCCCAGTAGGCCGAGTTGAACAACTCGCCATGGGCGGCGACGGTCTTGATCGAGGCAAGGCCGTTGGCGGCGCGCAGAAGGCGGACGAGCTGGTTGCCGCGGGTCGAACGGCCAAGCAGTTCGGCGACCGATTCCATCTCCTCGCCCGCAGCCGTGCCCGCCCCGGCGATGACGTTCACCGGATAGCCGATCTGCTGGAGAATGGCGTTGTGCGGGATCGCGCGGATCTGGCGCAAGCTCATCGTGCGGTCGGCGCCAATATCGGACTGGCGGCGCGAGACGCGGCTGCCAGTGCCCTTGAGCAGGCCGAGGCCGAACGCGGTCAGCGCGCGGGAATAGGTTGCGCTTTCAAGGTGTTCGCGCTGGACGCGGCGGATCGAGCGGTAGAAATCGAGGCTGAGGTCGGTGCGGTCGTAGAACGGGTCCTTGGCCGACAGGTCCTGATCTTGCGCCTCGTGCTCGGCAATGCGGGTTAGCGTGGCGAGGGCAAGTTCGTCGTTGCGGAAGAACAGGTAACCATCGCCGCCCTGGAAGCTGGCTTCGGGTTCGATGGTGATCCCGGCGCGGGCAAAGCGGCGACGGGCCCAGCCCGAGAGCGGCCAGGTCAGACGGTCGGCAAAACCCGAAGGATGCGCGCCGCGGCCCATGGATTCGCCGTGGGTATTGAAGATCAGCGCGGCAACGTCGGTGAGGCCATTGGCCTTCATCGCTTCGGCCAGGCGGCCCTGCAGGCGCTCGATGGCGAGCGCGGCAGGGATCTGGCCCATGAAGCGGCCGGCGTCGGAAAAGCCGGTCTGGATCGAGACGCGGCCGCGCAGGCGGGCGTAGCTGCGGTAGGATTCTTCCGAAAGCAGCGCTTCGAGGAAGCGGCCGCCGTGTTCCAGTGCGGCCTCGGTCTCGAACAGGGGCGAGACATCGACCTTGCCTTCGATGCCGAACAGCTTGGCGAAATAGAGCGCAGCGAGCACGGTCTGCGGCTGTTCGCACTCGGCGATCAGCATGCGGATCGGCGCGTCAGCGTCGATATGCTGGAGCATCTTCGCCATGACCAGAAACTGGCGCATTGCGGTGCTGGTCTCGATGGCGAGCGCGCCGAAGTTGACGCGCAGCGGCTTCACATCGGCGAGCAATTCGCGCAGGCGCGAGAGCGCGCTCTTGCTGCCGAGGTCGAGCGTGCCTTCCGGGTCGATCCGGCGGCGCAGCGCGTTGAGCAGCTGCGAGGAGTTCACGCGGAAGTGGATCCAGCCGATGCCAAGGCCGTCAGCGCGCATGGCGGACGCAAGGGTTGCGAGCGGGATCGCCTTGGCCTCGTCAGCCTTCTTGGCCTCGGCCTCAAGTGCTTCGATCAGCGGAGCGAGGCTGAGCAGCTTGGCGGGATCATCGGCGCTGAGGCGGTTGGCGGCAGCGGCCAGTTCCTCGGGGCTGTCGAGCGGCGCGGAGAACAGCTCGGCCATCTCAGCCGAATGGGCGTGGGCAGCGTCAAGCGTGGCGAGCAGCGGGTGCGCATCGTCAATCGCGCGCAGGGACGCGGCATAGCTCGCAAGGCGCAGCGCCTTTTCGCGCAGGCGGAAGGCGATGGAGGTGGTCCAGCCGATATCGGTACGGCCGTCCATGTCGTAGCCGACCCAGGTGGCGAAGCGGAATGGCAGCGGCTTGAAATCGAGCCAGCGGCCGGGCCAGCGCTCGCGTGCATGACCGAGTAGCGTTGCGTTGATCGCATCGCGCGCCTTGGCGGCGCGCTGGATCGCGTTGCAGACCTCGATATGCTCGAAATCGAGCGTGATCTTCGGGCCCTCGTGCGGGACGGTGCACACGGTCGAGGCCTGCGGATCGTCAGCCAGCGCGGCAGCAGCGACCGCGTCGGACTGTGCGGGGCTGAGCAGGAAGGTTGGGTGCGCAGTGAAAACTGCGTGGAGCAGCGGCTTTTCCCAACGCTGGCGGAATTCGGAGAAGCCCGCCTCTTCGGGGTTGAGCGCCTCGATCAGCGCGAGGTTTTCGGCCGCACCGGTTGGCGCGACCAGACGCTTGAGGCGTGCAGCGCGGCTTTGCAGCGCTTCGCACTCCAGTTCGGCGACCAGGCTGTCGATGTCGGAGAGCGCAAGATCGCCGCCTTCGAGCAGGCGCGACAGATCGTGGCTAAGCTGGAAGACAGGGTTGAACAGCGGCGTTTCGGCCGTCCGCTCATGGAGTTTCTGCAACCTGGCCTTGAGCTTGGCGACCGTCTTCATGTCTGCTGTATTCCCTGTATTCGCTTATTGCCCCAACGCTACCGCTTCGCGTGCAGCCGCTTCGATTGCTGCTTCATCGGGCGTGCCTTTTCCGACCACCCAGCTGCCACCGACGCACAGGACCGGATCGAAACCCAGCCATTCCGGCGCGGTGGCGGCGGTAATGCCGCCGGTGGGGCAGAATTTGCACTGGTGGAACGGTGCCGCCAACGCCTTTAGTGCGGGCAGGCCGCCAGAGGTCGAGGCGGGGAAGAACTTGAAGTGAGTCAGGCCAAGGTCCAGCCCGCGCATGATGTCTGCCGCGCTGGCGGTGCCGGGCAGGAACGGGATGCCCGAAGCAACGGCAGCCTTGCCGAGGTTGTCGGTGAGGCCCGGCGAGACGATGAATTCGGCACCGGCATCGATGGCGGCCTTGAGTTCATCGGGGTTGGTGACGGTGCCAGCGCCGACGATGGCGCCTTCGACCGCCTTCATCGCGTGGATCACGTCGAGCGCGGCGGGCGTACGCAGGGTCACTTCCAGAACGCGCAGGCCGCCCTTCACGAGCGCGCGGGCAATGGGGAGCGCATGGTCGACATTGTCGATGACCAGCACCGGAATGACCGGGGCAGTACGCATGATGGTTTCGATCGGCTTCATGGCGTGTCCCTCTCGCGGCCTTGGTGGAGGGTGGGCTTAACGCGACTCAGCCGTATTGTGCACCTGCTAAGGGCGGGCGCATAGCTATTCTTGGAGGCCGGTCAGACGGCCGAGCTGAATTGCCGGACGCCGGAGCGATAGGCATCGAACACGGCGGCAATCGAACGGGCGTAGGGTTCGCTTGCCCTGGCGAGGGTGAGAACGTTGCCGGAGAGGGTGGCGAGCCCGCGCGCGATGAAGGGTTCAAGCTGGTCGCGATTGCCCGCAAGAAGGTTGGCGTCGATGGTGGCACTGCCCCGGCAGAGCAGATCGGTGATGATTGTGCCGCAACGGCGATCCTCCGCCGAGCGCGCCACGCCCTTGCGTCCGGCCAGTTGGTCGGCCCCGATCAGCATACGATAGCGCCCGGCGTTCTTCTCGGTCTGCACGAACAATTCGGGGAATTCGCTGATGGACGATGCACCAAGGCCGATCAGGGTGGGCGACTGGTCCTCGGTGAAGCCCTGGAAGTTGCGGCGCAGGGTTCCCGTGCGGGCGGCGATGGCGAGATCGTCTTCAGGTAGAGCGAAGTGATCGAAGCCGACAGGCTGGTAACCGGCCGAAGCCAGCTGCGCATGGCCCTGCGCTGCCATGCGGAAGCGGGCGCGTTGGTCGGGCAGTTCGCTGGCGTCGATGCGCTTCTGACGCGGGATCATGTGCGGCACGTGCGCATATCCGAACAGCGCGACGCGATCCGCGCCCATGGCGATGGACTGGTCCAGCGTCTGGCTGAGGATTTCGTCGGTCTGGAACGGAAGGCCGTACATCAGGTCGAAGTTGACCGAATCCACCCCGGCCTTGCGCAAGCCTTCGGTGGCGCGGGCGATCATGTCGCGCGGCTGGATGCGGCCGATGGCCTCCTGCACGCGGGGATCGAGCGTCTGGACGCCGAGGCTCGCCTTGATCACGCCGATGCCACGAATGGCCATGAACCAGTCAGGCGCAAGGGTGCGCGGGTCTAGTTCGATAGAGAGCACGGGCTTTTCGAGGCGAAAATTCAGCGTCAGCCGGTCAACCAGCCGGACGAAATCGGTGGGCTTTATCGCGTTGGGGCTGCCGCCGCCGAAAGCGATGCGTGAAACGCGGACCGAGGGGTGCAGCAGACGCGAGACGAGTTCGATCTCGTGGTGCAGTGCCTCAAGGTAGGCGGCGAGGCGATGGCTCTTGTTGGCGGCACCGGTGTTGCAGCCGCAGTACCAGCAGATTTCCTGGCAATAGGGGATGTGCAGATAGAGCGAAACGGTGCCGCGCAGGGCCTGCAATGCATTGCGCTGACGTTCCTCGAAGCTTTCTTCGATGAATTCGGCGGCGGTGGGGTAGCTGGTATAGCGCGGGACCGGCGTTTCGAGCAGTTCGGGCCAGTAGGTCCATCCGGCGAAGGTTTCAGGGCCGGTCATCACGTCAGCAGCCATCGGATTCGTCCTCACCTTCCCCTGCATTCCCGCAACAGCTATCGGCGGCGGCACGCTTGCGCATTGAGATATGACAAACTTTGCAGCAGGGCAGATTCTTGCCGCCATCGTCCTTTGCCGGAATGCGCAAGGGGATGGGCGCGCCGGTTCCGCCGCAGGAAGCGACCATGATCACGCTGGCGTTGCCGGGTGCGGGCATGGCCATCTGCAGGACGGCTAGTGGGGCAAGGAGGCGCATCAGACGGCTCACGGCCGGTCCTCTTCTTCCTCGATCAGGATGCGCGCCGCCGCCCCATCAAGGTCGCTGAACTGCCCTCGCTTCAAGGCCCAGAAGAAGGCCGCGAGCCCGAACAGGCCCATGCCGAGCGCGATGGGGAGCATGAAGGCGATGCCGTTCATTTCGCTTCTCCACCAAGGCGTAGCGAATTGGCCACGACGATCAGCGAGCTGGTCGACATGGCAATGGCGGCGATGAGCGGGGTGACGTGGCCAAGGATCGCCAGCGGCACCGCAAGGGCGTTGTAGCCGATGGCGAGTGCGAAGTTCTGGCGCACGACCTTCATTGTCGCGCGCGAGACGCGGATGGCGCGGGGGATGGCGAGCAGGGAGTCACCGGTGAAGACCATGTCCGATGCCTGCCTGCCGACGTCGCTGGCCGAGCCCGGCGCGATGGAAGCGTTGGCGGCTGCGAGCGCCGGGCCGTCGTTCAGACCGTCTCCGGCCATCATCACCTTCCACCCAGCGCGTTGCAGGCGTTGGAGGGCTTCCTGTTTGTCGGAGGGGGAGGCAGCGGCTTGCGCGGTGAGGCCGGTGGCGCGGGCAACGGTGGCCACGGCAGAGATGGAGTCGCCGGACAGGATAGAGGGATCGACGCCAAGGGCCTTGAGTTCGGCAAGCGCGGCTTCGGTATCGGGCCGCAGCCGGTCGGCGAAGGGGATGACGCGGACGGCATCGCCCTGGATGCGCAATGCGGTTGCCATGCCGGTGGCTGAAGCGGGGCGACCCAAGGCGACCGACATGCCGCTCCAGCGCGCGGTTACGCCCTGCCCTGCTTCCTCGCGCACGTCTTCAAGCGCTGCGGCCCGCACGCCGCGCGCGCCCAACGCCTGCACGAGGCCGAGCGACAGGGGGTGGCGGCTGTGGCTGGCGAGAGCAAGGGCCACGGAGGCCTGTGCATCGATCAATGCGACGAGGGCAACCTCGTCGGGCACAGGGCGGCCGAGGGTGAGCGTGCCGGTCTTGTCGAGGAGGATGCGGTTGACTTCGGCCATGCGTTCGAGGGCGGAGCCGTCCTTGACCAGCACGCCCTTCTTGAGGAGCGCTCCTGCTGCGACAACTTGTGCCACTGGCACGGCAAGGCCAAGTGCACACGGGCAAGTGATGATCAGTACCGCGATGGCGATGACCAGCGAGTGATAGACCCCGGCACCCGCGATCATCCATCCGGCGAATGTCAGCGCAGCCAGCGTGTGCACGGCGGGTGCATAGAGCCGCGAGGCGCGGTCTGCGATGCGCACGTACCTGGAGCGCGACTGGCCTGCCGCCTCCATCAGGCGGGCGATTTCGGACAGGGCGGTGTCCTGGCCGATCGCGGTGACGCGAACGTCCACCGGGGCATCGACGTTGAGCGTTCCGGCGTGGACAGGCGTTCCGGGCAGTGCTTCGACGGGCGCGCTTTCACCAGTCAGCAGCGACTGGTCGAAGCGACTGGTGCCGCGCAGGACTTCGCCATCCGCCGCCAGCCGCTCGCCAGCCGCGACACGCATGAGCATGCCGGGGCGCAGGGATTTGGTATCCAGCCAGCGGGTTGCGCCATCGGCCTCGACAACTATCGCGCCGGTCGCCACCTGCCGCAGCAGGGCATCGACGCCCGAACGGGCGCGGTCGCGCATCATCGCGTCGAGCACGCGGCCGGCAAGCAGGAACATCAGCAGCATGAGCACGCCGTCGAACCATGCTTCCGCGCCGCCGGTCAGCGTCTCGTAGAAGGACAGGCCGGTGGCGATGGTCACGCCGATCGAGATCGGCACGTCCATGTTGGTCCGGCCATGGCGCAGCACCTTCAGCGCCGAAGCGAAGAACGGACGTCCGGCGTAGGCGATGGCGGGCACGCCGATCATTGCCGAGACCCAATGGAACAGCGAGCGCGTGGTGCCGTCCGCGCCCGACCAGACGCTGACCGACATCAGCATCACGTTCATGCAGGCAAAGGCGGCAACGCCCAGCGGGGCAAGCAGCGGCTTGACGGCAGAGACAGGCTCGGCCTCGATTTCGCGCGGCTGGGCATCGAAACCGGTGGCGGCGAGCGTGGCAACGAGTGTCGGCATCTCGACCGATGGTGCGTGGACGACTTCGACAGTGCGCGAGGTCAGGTTGGTGCGAGCGCTGGTCACGCCATCGAGCGCACCCAATGCTCGCTCGACTTTGCCCATGCATCCGGCACAGTGCATCCCAGGCACCGCGAGCACGGTGTGGATCGCTTCATCGGGGACGGCCCGCAGGCGAGCGGGCGCGTTCACAGCACGTCGCCCACGGTGCGCCAGACTTTGCCTTCTGCTTCAACCTTAACGCGCAGGCGCCAGCGACCCGCTTCGAGCGGGGCAGCATAAGTGCCGGGAGCCACCTCGTCCAGGACGAGGTCCTTCTCCGGTCGCTGGCCCAACGGGTGTTCGGCAATGGCGGTGACCTTGGCTGCGGGGATGGCCTTACCGTTGCTATCCTGCAGGACGATCGCCGCCCTTCCTTGTGCATCGCGGCTGACTTCGCCCTTCCAGCCAAGGGCCTGTTCGGCACTGGCTTCCTTGAGCCAGCCGTTGAAGTGCTGGCTCGCGACATAGGAGTTCTCGACCACCACGCCGCCGAAGGTCGACGTGGCAAGGCGCGCCATCAGGACATTGACCGCGATGACCACGCCGAAGAAGCCGACGAGGATCAAGGTGATATGCTTGCCCGTGAACGGGCGAGCGGTGCGACGGATCTGGGTCATTCGTCGTGTCCTTCCGGAGTGGTGAAGGTGGTTTCGCTGCGGTCCATGCCGCCTTCGTCATCGGGCGCGCTCAAGACGAAGGCGAATTCGCCGTGTTCGTGATCGGCGCGGTGTTCGCGGTGTTCGCCGTGCTCTTCATCTTCCTCACGGCGCTGGGCGACGACATAGATGCGCAGGCGCTGCGTGGTGTCGGCGGGAACGCGGAACGTCAGGTCGCGCCGGGCGGCAGCGGCGTCCATTTCGTCGGTGAACATCGCCGCACCTTCGAGGCCATCAAGTGCTACGCGGAAGGTGCGCGGGCGCTCTTCCATGTTGCGCAGCTTGAGCGTGTAGGCGTTGCGGATGGCGCCGTCCGACAGCGTGACGTATTCTGGGTTGCGATCCTTGGCGACGGAGATGTCGAGCCGTGCGCGCTGGCCGAGCATGAACAGCATGGCCGCGCCGATGGCTGACCAGACCCCGAGGTAGATCAGCGTGCGCGGCCGGAACATGGTCTTGAAAACCGGCGTCGGCTCCTCGCCCTTCTTCTCCTTCTCGGCATCGACCAGCGTGCAGTAATCGATGAGTCCGCGCGGGCGGCCAACGTCGGCCATGGCCTTGTCGCAGGCGTCGATGCACAAGGCACAAGTGATGCAGCCGATCTGTGGCCCTTCGCGGATGTCGATGCCGGTGGGGCACACCGCGACGCACTGCATGCAGTCGATGCAATCGCCCAATGGAGTAGCGGCCTTGACCGCGCTCTTGACCGAACCGCGGGGCTCGCCGCGCCAGTCCTTGTAGGTGACGATCAGGCTCTTCTCGTCGAGCATCGCGGTCTGGATGCGCGGCCAGGGGCACATGTAGATGCAGACCTGCTCGCGCATGAAGCCGCCGAAGATGAACGTCGTCATCGTCAGGATGAAGGTGGTGCCGTAGGCAACCGGGTCGGCGGCGCCGGTCCAGAAATCGTATTGGAGCGTCGGCGCATCGGCGAAGTAGAAGATCCACGCGCCGCCGGTGGCGAAGCTGATGGCGAGGTAGATCGTCCACTTGAGCGCGCGGCGACCGATCTTGGCTGCAGTCCACGGCGCCTTCTGCAGGCGCAGCTGGGCATTGCGATCGCCATCGATAAAGCGGTCGACGTGCTGGAACAGGTCGGTCCACACCGTCTGCGGACAGGCATACCCGCACCACGCGCGGCCCACCGCCGAGGTGACGAGGAAAAGACCGATCCCCGCCATGATCAGCAGGCCCGCCACGAAGTAGAACTCGTGCGGCCAGATTTCGATGTCGAACATGAAGAACCGGCGGTGCGCGAGATCAATCAGCACCGCCTGATCCGGGGCATAGGGCCCGCGGTCCCAGCGGATCCACGGCGTACCCCAATAGATGAGCAGACACACGGCCATGACCAGCCACTTGAAGCGGCGGAATGGTCCGTCGATGGCCTTCGGGAAGACGCCTTTGCGCTTCTCGTAAAGGCCGATTTCGTTCGAGTGGTCCGCGCGGAGTTTGGGATCGTGCGCAGTCATGACCGTGTTGTCCTGTTACTGAGGTGTCGTCGCGGGGTCAGGTGCGGCGGGAGCCGGGGCTTCCTCGCCGCCACCCAGCGAGTGGACGTATGTGGCCAGCATCTTGACCGTGACCGGATCGAGGCGGCTGCCCCACGAAGGCATCACGCCGTACCGGGCGTTCGTCACCGTCTGGGTCAGTGCCTTGCGGTCACCGCCGTAAAGCCAGATCGCGTCGGCGAGCTTGGGCGCCCCCACGGCGCGGCTCCCTTCGCCATTGGCACCGTGGCAGGCGACGCAGTTGGCGACGAAGATTTCCGCACCGCGCTGCGAGGAGGCGCTCGGCTTCTCCTGCCCGCTGATCACGCGGACGTGGCTGACCACATCCTGCACCTGCGCCGGGGTCAGGATGCCATCGCGCCCGAAAGCCGGCATCTGGCTCATGCGCGTTGCGTCATCGCCCGGCTGGCGAACACCGTGAACAAGCGTCTGGTGGATCGTGGCGACATCGCCGCCCCATAGCCAGTCGTCGTCGTTGAGGTTGGGATAGCCTGCGCTCCCAGCCGCACCGTTGCCGTGGCACTGGATGCAGTTGACCTTGAATGCAGCTCGCCCACCGTCGATCGCGGCGCGGCGCAGGCGCGGGTCAGCGGCGATCTGCTCGACGGTGCGCTTGTCCAGCTCGGCCAGCAGGCCAGCCCGGCGCGAGGCCTCCGCCTTCATCTCGTGGTCGAGATCGCCACGGCTGGTCCAGCCGAAGGTGCCTGCGGTTGCCCGGTCGAGCAGCGGCCATGCCGGATAGACCACGCAGTAACCAATCGCGAAGACGATCGTGGCGTAGAAGGACCACAGCCACCAGCGCGGCAGCGGATTGTTCAGCTCCTCGATGCCATCCCATTCGTGGCCGACGGTTTCGACGCCGGTTGCGTCGTCAATTCTCTGCTTAGACATCGTCTTCATCCTTGAAGATCGAGTTGGCGACTTCGCGGTTCAGCGGCTTGGTGCCGGGACGGAACGGCCAGAGGCAGAGCCCCAGGAAGATGCCCGTCATCACCACGAGACCCCAGCTGTCAGCGAAGTGCCGCAGCATGTCGTAGGTGGAGTGCGTGCTCATCGGCCCTTCTCCTTCGCAAGATCCTCTTGCGCGGCAGGCGCGTTTACATCGACCAGAGTGCCGAGCATCTGGAGATAGGCGACGAGCGCATCCATCTCGGTCAGGCGCGTTGGATCGCCATCGAAGTCACGCGCCTGCGCCTTGGGGTAGCGCTTGAGCAGATCGGTCGCGTCAGCGTTCGGGTCGGCCTGGGTCTTGAGATCCTCGTTGGCCTTCTCGATGTCGGTCTTCGAGTAAGGCACGCCGACCTGATAGAGCGTGCGCAGTTCTGCCGTCATGTCGCCCTGATCGAGGTCATGCTCGGCCAAGTGCGCGTAGGTCGGCATGATCGACTCCGGCACCACGGCGCGCGGGTCTTTCAGGTGCTGGACGTGCCATTCGTCGGAGTAGCGGTTGCCGACGCGGGCAAGGTCTGGCCCGGTGCGCTTCGAACCCCACTGGAACGGATGGTCGTACATCGATTCCGCGGCGAGGCTGTAGTGGCCATAGCGTTCGACCTCGTCGCGGAACGGACGGATCATCTGGCTGTGGCAGACATAGCAGCCCTCGCGAACGTAGATGTCGCGTCCGGCCTGCTCGAGCGGGGTGTAGGGGCGCATGCCGTCCACCTTCTCGATCGTGTTGTCGATCCAGAACAGCGGCGCGATCTCGACGATGCCGCCCACGGTCACCGCAGCGAATGCCGCGAGCCCGAGGAGCGTCACGTTGCGCTCCAGTTTCTTGTGCTTTTCCACGATTGTGGTCATGGGATTTTCTCCGGATGCGTCGGATCAGGCGGCGACGGGCGCAGCGATGACGGGACGGTCCTTTTCGGGATCGAAGGCGGCGTCGCGCATCGGGGCTTCCTCGCGCAGGTGGCCGAGGATCGTGCGCCAGACGTTGATCGTCATGACCACGGCCCCTGCGAGATAGAGCAGGCCACCGAAGGCGCGCAGGAAGAACATCGGCTTCAGCGCAAGGACGGTTTCGGCAAAGCTGTTCACCAGGTAGCCGTCAGCGCCATATTCGCGCCACATAAGGCCCTGGGTGATGCCTGCCACCCACATCGAGGCGGCGTAGAACACGATGCCCACAGTCGCGAGCCAGAAGTGCCAGTTCACCATGCGCAGGGAGTACAGACGCTCGCGGTTCCACAGACGCGGGACGAGGTAGTACACGCAGGCGAAGGTGATCATGCCGTTCCATCCGAGCGCGCCGGAGTGGACGTGGCCGATGGTCCAGTCGGTATAGTGCGACAGGCTGTTGACCGACTTGATCGACATCATCGGGCCTTCGAAGGTGCTCATGCCGTAGAAGGCGAGCGCCATGACCATCATGCGGATGATCGGATCGGTGCGGACCTTGTCCCAGGCGCCGTTGAGCGTCATCAACCCGTTGATCATGCCGCCCCAGCTCGGCATCCACAGCATGACCGAGAAGACCATGCCCAGCGTCTGCGCCCAGTCGGGCAGCGCGGTGTAGTGAAGGTGGTGCGGACCCGCCCAGATGTAGAGGAAGATCAGCGCCCAGAAGTGGATGATCGACAGGCGGTAGGAATAGACCGGCCGTTCGGCCTGCTTGGGAACGAAGTAGTACATCATCGCCAGGAAGCCGGCGGTGAGGAAGAAGCCGACCGCGTTGTGGCCGTACCACCACTGCACCAGCGCACCCTGCACGCCTGCGAAGATCGGGTAGCTGCGGCTGCCGACGAAACTGACCGGCCAGTTCAGGTTGTTGACGATGTGGAGCATCGCCACGGTGACGATGAACGACAGGTAGAACCAGTTCGCCACGTAGATGTGCGGCTCTGTGCGCCTGACGATCGTGCCGACAAAGACCGCGAGGTAGGCGACCCAGACAATGGTGAGCCACAGGTCGACGTACCATTCGGGCTCGGCGTATTCCTTGCCTTGGGTGATGCCGAGCAGGTAGCCGGTTGCGGCAAGCACGATGAACAGCTGGTATCCCCAGAACACGAAACGGGCGAGGCCGGGGAAGGCCAGCCTCGCCCGGCAAGTGCGCTGCACGACGTAGAACGACGTGGCGATCAGCGCGTTGCCTCCGAAAGCGAAGATGACCGCGGAGGTGTGCAGCGGGCGCAGGCGGCCGAACGCGGTCCATTCCAGACCGAGGTTCAGGACCGGCAGGGCGAGTTGCAGAGCGATGTAGAGGCCGGCGAGAAACCCGGCCATGCCCCAGAACACGGTCGCGATGACGCCCCAGCGGATCGGATCGTCATCGTAGCGGCCCTGGTCGGGCGCCATGATGGCCTTTGACAGGTCCACCCCGCGCAATGTGACGACCAGCCCGACGATGCAGGCCAGTGCCACGATGCCCATATGGATCGCGAAGCCGGTGTCGACCGCTGCAGCGCAGGCGGCGACGGCGATGAGTAGCGCAACGAGCCAGAGGCCGGTGCGTGAGAGCGCCAATTCCATGGAGCCTTCCCTTCCATGAGTGATGTGGATGCCGCGCTGCACCCATGGCGGGGAAGGAACATTGATCCGGGTCAAATCGCGCAGAATCAGTCTCATACTTTAGTCGTAGGTCGCGAATTCGCATTTTTGCGCTTGGTCAATGTGTCGTGATTCGGTGCGGTGCATCAGGCTGTTCGAGCCGCAGAGGATCTGGGGCCAGCGAGGGGCTGGCCATCTGCGGTGCAGGACTAGAGCAATGAAGAAGCTGATTACCGCCGCCCTGCCCCTGGCATTCGCAGCCGCCGCGCTTGCTCCGGCACCGGCGCTCGCCGGCTCGGCCGAAGGCAAGCTGCAGGTCAAGGTGCTCGGCACTGCGGTGCTGCCCGATGGCAAGATCGTCGCGGTCAACAACGACCCGCTCGCCCTCACCACCGGGGCGCAGACCAAGGCCAACGACAATTACGTGCCGACGCTGGCTGTGGAATACTTCATCACGCCCAACATTTCGGCCGAAACGATCTGCTGCTTCACCCAGCACCATGTCAGCGGCACCGGCGCGCTGGCACCGGCGACCAATATCGTCGACCACGTGCTGATCCTGCCTGCCACGCTGACGCTGAAGTATCACTTGCCGCTCGGCGGCGGGATCAAGCCCTACGTTGGCGCAGGCCCATCGATGTTCCTGATCTTCGGCGAGAAGCCGGGTTCGAGCATCACCGGCCTTGGCGTGACCAAGGTCAAGATGTCGAACCAGGTCGGCTTTGCGCTGCAGGCCGGTGTGGACATTCCGGTCAACGACAAGGGCCTTGGCGTCACACTTGATGCCAAGAAGTACTTCCAGGACACGACCGCGCATTTCTATGCAGGCAACACCGAAGTCCTGACCACCAAGCACTCGCTTGATCCGTGGGTGCTGAGCGCAGGCCTCGCCTACCGCTTCTGACCAAATCCCCTTCCAGTCCGGCACCCCCCACGCGTACCGGACACGGGGACGGCGGGCAGGAAATCACGAGGTTCTGGGATCGCCTCGCTGGTTTCCTGCCCGCCACTTTTCGTTTGTGGAGCGTACAAAGTCCGGACTTTCTGGAGCTTTGCGTGCTGTTGCATGACAGCCACAGCCTCGCGCAAACATGCAACATGACCGCAGAGCCCGATTGCCTCGGCCCCTCGCTTCGTCGCATGGGAACTCCAGCGCTTGGCTCCAAACAAGTTGCCACAGCAACCAAAGTTGCACCATATCGGGAGGATACAACAATGGCTAACCCAGCCCGCATTCGCAGGATTCTGCTTTCGTCCGTCGCCTCGCTGGTGATCGCGACCCCCGCCCTCGCCCAGTCTGCCGACGAGGCACAGGCCGAAGACGCCGGTACCGGCAACGAGATCGTCGTCACCGCCACCAAGCGCGCGCAGACGATCCAGGAAGTGCCGTTCTCGGTCAACGCACAGACCGCAGCCGACATCGAAAAGACCGGCGCAACGTCGATCGAAGACATCTCGCGCTCGGTCGCTGGCCTCACCGTCCAGAACCTTGGGCCCGGCCAGAGCCAGGTTTCGGTGCGCGGCGTTTCGGCTGGCCAGATCGTCCGCGACCAGCCCGGCGTGAAGGAACAGGTCGGCATCTATCTCGACGAATCCGTCACCTCGCTCTCGCTGTTCACGCCCGACTTCGACCTGTTCGACCTCAACCGCGTCGAAACGCTGCGCGGGCCGCAGGGCACGCTGTTCGGTTCGGGTTCGGTCGGCGGTACCGTCCGCTACATCACCAACCAGCCCAAGCTGGGCCAGACCGAGGGACAGGTCGCAGCAGACGTGAACGTGCTCGATGGCGGCGATGTCGGCTATTCGGCCAAGGGCGCGGTCAACGTGCCGCTGGGCGAGAACGCCGCGCTGCGCGTCGTCGGCTATGGCGAGCACTTTGCTGGGTTCATCAACGCGATCGGGCCGGCTGCAGGCAAGAACATCAACGATGGCGAACGTTATGGCGTGCGCGCTGCCGTCCTGTTCGAACCCGTTGCAGGCGTGAAGATCACCCCGCGCATCGTCTATCAGGACATCAAGACCAACGGCTTCAACCGCGCCGACGTCTACAACCTGTACAACAGCCCGCTGGCCGGTGCCGCAGCCATTCCTGAGAACACGCAGTACCTGAAGCTGCGCGAAGGCTTCCGCGACAAGACCACACTGGCTGACCTCACGATCACGGCGCCGGTCGCCGATACGATCGACGTCACCAGCGTCACGACCTACATCCACCGCGACATTCTCGTCAGCCGTGACGCTTCGGCGCTCACCGGTTCGGTCTCGGTTTCGCCGTTCATCACCGGGCTTGGTGCGGCACCCGCGCTCGGCAACCTGCCGTCGAACCTGAAGGACGCGACCAAGCTCAAGACCTGGACGCAGGAACTGCGCCTTGCCTCGACCGACAAGGGTCCGTTCCAGTGGGTGATCGGCGGCTTCTACAGCAAGATCGACCGCAAGTACGCCCAGCGCCTACCTACCCCCGGCTATGACGCCTTCGTCGATGCTGCGCTTGGTGCTGGCGTTTCTGCTGGTGCCGCCAACGGCTTCCCGCTGAACTCGCCCTACAATGCCGACATCCCCTACGACATCGAGCAATTCGCGGTGTTCGGGGAAGCCAGCTACAAGACCGGCGATTTCAAGCTGACCGCCGGTGGCCGCTACTACGACTTCAAGGAAAGCCGCGACTTCATCTCCGGCGGCGTCTTCGCCAATGGTGACCGCAACATCGGCGACAAGACCAAGAGCGACGGCTTCAACCCGCGCTTCATCGTCAGCTACCAGCCCAGCCGCGATCTTTCGGTCAACATCCAGGCATCGAAGGGCTTCCGCCTTGGCGGCGTGAACGATCCGCTCAACATTCCGCTCTGCTCGGGCGGAGCCAACGGACCTGACGCCAGGACCTACGGCAATCGTCCGAACTACAAGGACGAGAGCCTGTGGAACTACGAAGCGGGCGTGAAGCTTGCCAGCGGCCCGGTGACCTTCAATGCGGCTGCGTTCTATAACGACATTCGCAACCTTCAGGTCACTGCCGACGCCGGCAGCTGCTCTTCGCGCGTGGTGTTCAACGTGCCCAAGGCGCACACCGCGGGTGTCGAAGTCGAAATGGCGGCCGAACTTGGCATGGGCTTCTCGCTCGCGGTCAACGGCTCGGTGATCGAATCCAAGTTCGACAGCAACGTCAAGGACGGCAACGGTGCGATCATCGCGGGCATCCGTGATGGCAACCGCCTGCCGACCGTGCCGAAGTTCCAGATGTCGGCAACCGCCGGTTACACCACGGAAGTCTCGAACGGCATGGACTTCTCGGCCAATGCCAGCTTCCAGCATGTTGGCAACCGCTTCACCCAGCCTTCGGACCAGGAAGCAGGCGCGGGTTCGTTCTCGAACTCGATCTTCTTCAATCCGGTCACGCTGGCCAATGGCACTGGAGCCTACAACTTCGGCTCCTACCAGCTACCCAGCTACAACCTCGTCAACATCTCGGCAGGCCTGAACTGGGAGAACGGGCTGTCGGTGCTGGTCTATGCCAACAACCTGTTCAACGAGACGCCGCTGCTCTCGCTCGACCGCGAACGCGGTGGCCGCGCACGCCTCGGCTACAACGTCGGCACGCCGCGCAAGATCGGGATGACCGTGCGCAAGTCGTTCTGATCCTACGGGATCAAGAAAGCGAAAGGCCGGTCCCTTGCGGGGCCGGCCTTTTCGTTTGGCTTCCAGGTTCAGGCTGGCGAATTACCCCGCCAAAGCCACCAGCGCCCCTCGATTGACGATTTCGACCTCGCGCCGCGATGGCAGCTCGATCACGCCTTCGTTCTTGAGCTTGGTGAACTGGCGGCTGACCGTCTCGATCGTCAGGCCCAACACGTCGGCCACCTGCTGGCGCGAGAAAGGCAGCGAGAAGCGCTTGGCCGGGCCGAACGCCGGGGTGCAGCCGGTTTCGGCCAGCCGGTCCGACATTTCGAGCAGGAACGTGGCGATCTTTTCAGATGCATTCTTGCGACCAAGCAGCATCATCCACGAACGGGTGCGATCAAGCTCTGCCAGCGTGCGTTCAAGCAGCTTGTGCTCAAGCTCGGGATGTTCGCGGGCGAAGCGATCAAAATCGTTGCGCGAGAACACGCAGACCCGCGCATCGGTCAGCGCAACAACACTGGCGCTGCTGGTCTGGCCAAAGGGCCTGCCGATAAAGTCCGACGGATAGGCCACGCCAACGATCTGCTCGCGCCCGTCCTCGGTGCTGGTGGTGAGCTTGAGCACGCCTTCGATGACATTGGCGACGAGGAGGGAATCATCATCCTCCCAGATCAGCGGTTCACCCGCCGTAACCTGCCGACGCCGCCCGATGGCGTTCAGTGCCTCGATCTCACGATTGTCGAGGCCAGCGCAGATCGCCCGGTTGCGGACGACGCATGTATCACAAGAAGCCATGGCTCACCGTTATCATTGCGGATCATTTCCGGCAATTGGCGATGATGCCGTTTCCACCTGCCAAAAAAATGGGGCGGGCCGGAGTGCCGGACCGCCCGAGTTGGGGAGAAATCGCCGGAGCGGGGCGGTGGCTGGTAGGAGACCGCCTCCCCGCTTCGTCGAAGTCCGGTCTAGGCGAGAGGGCGCGGCCCCGCGTTGACGGAAGTCAAAAACACCAACAATTTTTAGTATTGTTCGCGTCTGCTCAGTGGTTCGGCAGATGAGTCACGTCGTGATACTGGCCACGGAAGAACAGCAGCGGCGTGCCCTCTTCCCGCCGGTCAAGCGCTTCCACTGCGCCGACCACAAGGAAGTGGTCGCCAATGTCTTCCACGCGCTCGACGCTGCAGTCGATCCAGGCGATGGCATCTTCGAGCAATGGCATGCCCGATGGCGTGTGATCGTGCGCCAGCTCGGCAAACTTGTCGTCGGCGCGCGCGGCAAAACGCTTGCACAGGTCCAGCTGATCAGAGCCCAGAACGTTGACGCAAAAACGACCGGTAGCCGCAATTTTCGGCCAAGTGCTCGAGCGCTTGTCCGGAAAAAAGCCGACCAGCGGCGGATCCAGAGAGATCGAACTGAACGAGCCAACCACTAGCCCGTGCCGTGTCCCGTCTTCCTCGACCGAGGTGATGACGCAAACACCGGTCGGCCAGGTGCCGAGCACGTTACGGAAATGGCGGGGATCGATCATGCGCGCCTGCCTGTCGCCAAATCGCGCGGGCGTCAACCGTCCATGAAGGTCCGTAAAGCTATTCGAAGTACGCGATACAGCGCACTTCGATGCTCTCCCGGATCTTGGCATGAGGCAGGCTGGTATCGTGGAAAGCGGTGTGCGGGCAGCGCCAGGTGACCGAATGATCGCTGTCCTGGAACTTGAACAGCAGAACGTCGTCGGCCTGCATGTTCGAGAAGTACCACCAGCGATGGCGCGGGCGGTGACGGAAGATCGTGGCGGCGATCATCTGGTCCTCACCCTCGACCGGCGCGGTCAGCGCATCACCAACCGGAAACTCGTCGACCACGAACAAGGTATTCGAGGCAGTCTCCTCGTCGCTCACGGTTCGCCCGTCGCACACAGCCAAAGGCCAGTCCTGCGGGCCCGGCGAGAACGTCCGCCAGAACGAGAAGCAGATATAGCGCTTGTACCCCGGACCATCGGGGAAGCGATCCGCATAGATGCGCGCGGCAGCGCGGCGGCCTGTGATCTCGTTATAGTCGACATGGGCCTCGCCCGCCGGAGGCTGAATGCCGCCTGAGTGCTGATAACCCTCGACCTTTTCTTTAGCGCGCGCGGAAAGGTCAGCAGAGGTCCGGATCATCCACCCTTGGGCAGCCGTGCGGGTCGCACCGCACAGACGAGTGACAATCTCCTCGACTTCACCAAGATAGGCGGCATCGACGGCCGGTTTGTCATGAAAGTCGGCAATGGCGGAGCGGTGCTTGCCCAGCATGAAGCCATGGGTATCCAGCGTGAAATGATCGCGCATCGGCATCCCGTCACGCACGTCGCAGGGGTAGTCGAGGTAATCCCCGGTGTTCATCTCGGCGCCTTGCGAGACGTAGCGCCGGGTCACGTAGTCCCCCTCGCCCAGATAGCGGATCAGTGCAGGGGCGCGGCGGGCGGATTCCTCGAGCGATTCAATCTGCGCGGCTTCGGTCATGTTGCCTCTCCATGCCCTTTTTCGGGCTTGCCGCACCATCCCATATGTTAGGGTACCTAATCAAGTCTCGGCTTGAAAAGAAATAGAAGCCAAATCCGATAAACCCGTGTAGGGGGCGCGGCACAGGTATCGCCGTGCACTGTGTGGGAACGGGCTGAGGCGATTCGTGCCGGGAAATGACCCGGCCACCCAGCCGATATTGGCCCAACACTGATGCGAATGCCGCAGACGCGGCAGGAATGGCGATTTTGACGATGACTTTTGCACACCTCCCCAGCCAGCTTGCGCAGGCTCTCGAAGCGCATGGCTATACCGCGCTGACTCCGGTCCAGAGCGCTGTCAGCGAACCCGAAGCCCATGGCCGCGACCTTGTCGTCTCGGCGCAGACCGGCTCGGGCAAGACCGTGGCGTTCGGCCTCGCCATGGCAAACGAACTGATCCGCGACGAAAGCGCCCTGCCTTTCGCAACCGCGCCCCTCGCACTGGTCATCGCTCCCACGCGCGAACTGGCCCTGCAGGTCAGCCGTGAACTGCAGTGGCTCTATGCCCCCACCCACGCCCGCATTGCCACCTGCGTCGGCGGGATGGACCCCTCGCGCGAGCGTCGGATGCTGCAGGGCGGCGCGCACATCGTTGTCGGCACGCCGGGCCGCCTGCGCGATCACCATGAGCGCGGCGCGCTCGACCTTTCGGCACTGGCCTGCGTCGTGCTCGACGAAGCCGACGAAATGCTCGACATGGGCTTCCGCGAAGACCTCGAGGAACTGCTCGACGCAACGCCGGAAAACCGCCGCACGCTGCTGTTCTCGGCCACGATGCCAAAGCCGATCGAAGCGCTCGCCAAGCGCTACCAGCGCAATGCCCTGCGCATCTCGACCGTGGGCGAGAACCGCGGCCATGGCGACATCGCCTACCGCGCCGTCGCCGTAGCGCCCGCCGAGATCGAGGCCGCCGTCGTCAACCTGCTACGCTTCCACGAAGCCGAGACCGCGATGCTGTTCTGCGCCACGCGCGACAACGTCCGCCGCCTCCACGCCACACTGCTGGAACGCGGGTTCACAGCCGTCGCGCTGTCCGGCGAGCACAGCCAGTCCGAACGCAACAACGCGCTCCAGGCCCTGCGTGACCGCCGCGCCCGCGTCTGCGTTGCCACCGACGTTGCCGCGCGCGGCATCGACCTGCCCTCGCTCAGCCTCGTCGTCCATGTCGAGATCCCGCGCGATGCCGAGACCCTGCAGCACCGCTCGGGCCGCACCGGTCGCGCCGGCAAGAAGGGCACAGCCGTGCTCATCGTGCCGTTCCCGCGCCGCCGCCGCGTCGAGATGATGCTGCGCGGTGCGCGCATCAACGCCGAGTGGGCCGATGTACCGACGCCTGAAGCGATCCGCGCGCAGGACCGCGAGCGCCTTCTCGAAACGATCCTCGCACCTGTCGAGACGGACGAAGCCGATCTCGAGATCGCGCGCACCCTGCTCGAACAGCGCAGCCCTGAAGAGCTTGCGGCAGCGCTCGTGCGCGCCCACCGCGCCGCGCTGCCCCAGCCGGAAGAGCTGCTTTCGGGCAGCGATGCAGGTCGCGCCCAGCCCGCGCATCGCCCCGGCTTCGACGATGTCGTGTGGTTCCGCATGGACGTCGGCCGCCGCCAGAACGCCGACCCGCGCTGGATCCTGCCGACGCTGTGCCGCCGCGGCCACGTCTCGCGCCAGGAGATCGGCGCGATCCGCATCGCGCCCAACGAAACCTGGTTTCAGGTCCCGCGCGCCATTGCCGAGCGCTTTGCCGAAGCCGTGCGCCGAACCGCCGATCCCAAGGGCGAGGACGAGAACGGCATCCACATCGAAGCCGCTCCCGATGGCCCGCGCGAGGTTGCCCGCGATAATCGCCGGGGTGCCAATGATGGCCCACGCCACAACGGTCCCCGCAATCTCGCCCCGGGTGGTGATGAACGCCGCGGCCCTCGCCGCCCGCATCCCGCCGGTGCCCGCCCGCAAGGCAAGCCGCACCGCAAGGGTCCGCAAGGCGCTCGCTGATACGAAAAGGCCCGCCGGAAGCGATCCGGCGGGCCTTTTGATTCCAGACTTGAGACCGAGGCCTATTCCTCGCCCATCCGCAATGCCGCAATGAAGGCTTCCTGCGGGATCGAGACATTGCCGTACTCGCGCATGCGGGCCTTGCCCTTCTTCTGCTTTTCCAGAAGCTTCTTCTTGCGGGTGATGTCGCCGCCATAGCACTTGGCAGTCACGTCCTTGCGCATCGCCGCAATCGTCTCGCGCGCCACGACCTTGCCGCCGATGGCCGCCTGAATCGGAATCTTGAACAGATGGCGCGGGATCAGGTCTTTGAGCCGCTCGCACATATGCCGCCCGCGCGCTTCGGCAGCGCTGCGGTGCACGATCATCGAAAGCGCATCGACCGGCTCGTTGTTGACGAGAATGCTCATCTTGACGAGATCGCCCTCGCGCAGACCGATCTGCTCGTAATCGAACGAGGCATAGCCACGGCTGATCGACTTCAGGCGGTCATAGAAATCGAATACCACTTCGTTGAGCGGCAGCTCGTAGGTCACCTGCGCGCGCCCGCCAACATAGGTCAGCCCGGTCTGGATGCCGCGCCGGTCCTGACACAGCTTGAGCACCGAACCGAGGTATTCGTCGGGCGTGTAGATCGTGCCCTTGATCCACGGCTCGTCGATCTGCTCGATGCGGCTGGGATCGGGATAGTCGGCCGGATTGTGCAGCAGAATCTCGCGCGCACTGTCAGTGCGGCTGGCGCGCAACTGGATGCGGTAAACCACTGAAGGCGCAGTGGTAATCAGGTCGAGATCGTACTCGCGGCTGAGGCGCTCCTGAATGATTTCCAGGTGCAGCAATCCAAGGAATCCGCAACGGAAACCGAAGCCCAGCGCCGCGCTCGATTCCATCTCGAAGCTGAACGAAGCGTCGTTGAGGCGCAGCTTTGCGATGCTCTCGCGCAGCTTCTCGAACTCTGCAGCATCGACCGGGAAGATGCCGCAGAACACCACCGGCTGCACTTCCTTGAAGCCCGGCAGCGCATCGACTGCGCCCTGCTTCACCGTGGTGATCGTGTCACCTACGCGCGCCTGCGCCACTTCCTTGATCTGTGCGGTAATGAAGCCGATTTCGCCCGGCCCCAGTTCGTCCAGCGTCTCGATCTTCGGGCGCATGCAGCCCACGCGGTCGATCAGGTGTTCGGTGCCACCGGCCATGAACTTGACCTGCAGGCCCTTCTTTATCACCCCGTCGATCACGCGCACCAGAATGACGACGCCGAGGTATGGGTCGTACCACGAATCCACCAGCATCGCCTTCAGCGGCTTGGTGCGGTCCCCCTTGGGCGGCGGAATGCGCTCGACCACGGCGTCGAGCACTTCCTCGATGCCGATGCCGGACTTGGCGCTGGTCAGTACCGCATTGCTGGCATCCAGCCCGATCACGTCCTCGATCTCGGCCTTGACCTTTTCCGGCTCAGCGGCGGGCAGGTCGATCTTGTTGATAACCGGAACGATCTCGTGGTCGTGCTCGATCGACTGGTACACGTTGGCCAGCGTCTGCGCTTCCACGCCCTGTGCCGCGTCCACGACCAGCAGCGCGCCTTCGCACGCGGCAAGGCTGCGGCTCACTTCATAGGCGAAGTCGACGTGGCCCGGCGTGTCCATCAGGTTGAGCTGATAGGTCTTGCCGTCCTTGCCGGTGTAATCGAGACGCACGGTCTGCGCCTTGATGGTGATCCCGCGCTCCTTCTCGATGTCCATGTTGTCGAGCACCTGCTCGGACATTTCACGTTCGGTCAGGCCGCCGGTGTACTGGATCAGGCGATCCGCCAGCGTGGACTTGCCATGGTCGATATGGGCGATGATGGAGAAATTGCGGATAAGCGCGAGGTCGGTCATGTCGGTCTTTGAAATGAAAGCGGTGCGGTGCGCACTGCAGGGCCGTTAGCAGGCCTCGCTCTGCGAGTCACGATGGCCCGAGGCTCCACCGCCGAATCTGCGCCAGCAACAATTCATTACAATAAAAAGACGGTTGTTTGACAATGGGCCCAAGCTGCCGAAATCAGGAATTTATGACGGGGATACAGAGATTTACGCGAAATAACGCGCCCCTATCCCTCTGAATTACGTCATTTCACTGTCACAAACCCGTCATTTTCCCGACCTAGCCCCCCAGCAACATTTGCGACGGAGGCATAAGGTGGTAGGCAACAGGGCGTTCAGGGCAGCACTCGCGGCGAGTGTCTTCTTGTCGGTCCCGCAGATCGCGTCAGCAGCGGAAGATCAGGATGCCAAAATCGCCGACCTGCAGCGCCAGGTTGACGAGCTGAAGGCCATCGTGAAGGCCATGCAGGCCGCGCAAGGCACGCCGCAGATGGCAGCGGCGGCCCCTTCTTCTGCTGCAGCGCCTTCCTCGCCCGCGTCACCTACCCCGGCAACGGCAACCCCTGCCGCAAAGCCCATCGTTCTCGCCGCGGCCACACCCGAATCCAAGCCTGCCGAAAAGAAGAAGGCGTGGTACGAAAAGCTCATGATCCGCGGCTACACCCAGCTGCGCGTGAACGAGGTCGTCTCCGGACCCAAGTCTGCCCCTGCGGGCATCTCGCGCCTGCGTTCGGTGCAGGACAGCGGCATCAACGATACCGGCAACTTCTCGATCCGCCGTGCCCGCCTTGTCGTTCAGGGCGACATTTCGAACCGCGTCTCGCTTTACATGCAGGGAGATCTTTCCGCAGCGGTCAACAACCAGTCGGGCACCGAACCGCGCCAGAACTTCTTCCAGATGCGCGACGCCTATGCCGATGTGTTCCTCGACAAGAAAAAGACGCTCAAGCTCCGCCTTGGCCAGTCGAAGGTGCCGTTCGGCTGGGAGAACCTGCAAAGCTCGTCCAACCGCATTCCGCTCGACCGTACCGACGCGATCAACGCTCCGGTCCCGGGTGAGCGCGACATCGGCGTGGTGCTCTATTACACCCCGCCGAAGGTGCAGAAAATCTGGGACGAGCTGAACCACGAAGGCCAGAAGCTGTTCGGCAACTACGGCGCATTCGCCGCCGGTGTTTTCAACGGCCAGGGCACCAACCGCATTGAACGCACCGGCGGCGTGATGACAGTTGCGATGGCGACAATGCCGTTCCGGCTCGACGGGCTTGGCCTTGATGGGCAAGTGGCGGAATTCGGCTTCACCGCCATGCGCAACCAGTTCCGTCCGGAGATCCGTTCCGGCGGTGTCTCGACGCTGTCTTACGACGATAACCACGTCAGCATCCACGGCATGATCTATCCGCGCCCGTTCGGCATCCAGTCCGAATGGACCTTCGGCACCGGGCCGCAGTGGGATGCTGCAAGCGCCTCGATCAAGTCGAAGCGCGCCACCGGCGGCTATGTCATGGCGATGTACCGCATTCCGGAATCACCGGTCGGCCAGATCATCCCCTTCGCGCGCTGGCAGAAGTATCGCGGTGGCTGGAAGGCTTCGACCAACGCGCCGCGGCTTGAGACCGACGAGTATGAAGTCGGCGTCGAATGGCTCCCGCTGAAAGAGCTGGAGGTGACGCTGAACTATGCCAACGTCACCCGCAACGAAGCCGACGAGCGGCGGACCGGCCGAGCCAAGGGCGACCTGATCCGCGCGCAGGTGCAGTGGAACTATTGATCCCGCATCAACGGGCGGCGAAGGCACTCGAGAGACGGAAAACGCCCTGCGCCGCCGCCCCGTTGACGTAGCGCACGCGGTAGAGCGTGGCGCTGCCGAACGCACCGGTCAGCCGCACCGACAATTGCTGCGCGCCGTTCGCTGCCACGGCGGCCGAAGCGACCGGCTGATAGGTCGCCCCGGTATCGAGCGACTGGTCAACGAACAGCGTGCCCGCCACGTCGGCAAAGGCCGTTGCGTTGAAAAAGCAGTACTGCGTTGCCGCACTGGCGCGACCGGCGCCTGTGAAAGTGCCTGACGCTGCCAGCGAAGTGGTACTGTCGGTGTAGCCGACGGTCGTGTTCACCGTTCCCGTAACGCTCACGTTGCCAATGGTGGCACTTCCGCCAGCAAGCGAGGTGCCGATCACGTTGAGCGGACGGCGCTTGAGAACCAGCACGATCGTTACAGAGCCACTGCCAAACGTGGAGACCCGCGCGCGGACCTGGCCTGCGCTGCTGGCGAAAGCGAAGATGCCGCCACCCGTCGAAGTCGTGGAGGGCGAATTGGTTGATCCGTTGGCTGCGATCACCGGCAGGACCGCCCAGTTCACGCCATCGTTCGACTGCTCGTAGCTGACGGTGCAACCGTTGCCCCCCGCGATCACATGGAATGTCCCGCCGCCAAACCCGGCGAGCGAGCTGGCTACGACAGTGGTGGCGGATGCAGCCGAGCCCTGGACGGCAAGACCGTCAGGCACGTCGTCGACGAACACGTTGCCGATGTGCGCAGTGCTGGCAGGCAATGCGCTCGGCGTCACAGGAAGCGGAGCTGTCGCGCTGACCGACTGCTGCGAGCCATCTGCCAGCGAAAATGCCAGGGCGCCACTCGTCACCGGCAAGGGCTTGTCGAGCGCGACGAGTTCGGCCGAACCATCGGGCTTGGCATAAGCAACAGCGTTGACCGTGGTATAGCGTGACGGGAAGGTTATCTCGGGATTGGGCATCGATGACTCCATTGCTTTGCGGAACAATCGACCGAGGTACATAACCATATTGGTTCGTGTAGGAAAATGGATTGTTGGCGCCGGTTCCCGGCATTTCGCCGCGAACACTCTTCCACTCATCGCGAATCTTGCATGTTGTCGGCTTGTTCATCTGACGTTGGGGATCGCCGCGCAAAACTGTCCGTTGTCACGCCAAGTCCCGTTCGGACCTGCGCAATCGCATGCAAATTCAGGGAGTATCCCATGAAGAAAGCCATTCTCGCCGCCACGCTGGCTGCTGTTGCCCTTCCCGCAGCCCCGGTGCTGGCTGATCCGCCGCATTGGGCGCCCGCACATGGGTACCGCGCCAAGCACGATCGTGTTTACGACAGCCGCGGTCGCTATATCGAACCGCGCCGCATCACCAGCCGCGATCAGGTCTGGCGCGGTCGCGACGGGCGCTACTACTGCAAGCGCAGCAACGGCACGACCGGCCTGATCATCGGCGCGGCCGGTGGCGCGCTGCTTGGCCGCGCGATCGACACGCGGGGAGACCGTGCGCTTGGAACCATTCTCGGCGCTGCGGGCGGTGCCCTGCTTGGCCGCGAGATCGAGCGCAGCGGCGGCCGCTGTCGCTGATCGGGTCCAGCCAAATGAAATTGGGGGGCGGAGCCGCGTTGGCTCCGCCCTTTTTCATTTGCGGGTCAGTTCCCTGACGAGCGCCGGAGCGGGATAGATCACTTCCAGCGCGTGTTGCACGGCAGCCGTGCTGACTACGACGGTGCGGTTCACACCGCCTTGGTAGCCATAGTTTCCGCCAATCGAATGGATGTTGCCGTCAAATGCAGCGCCGATCACGCTGCCATCGCGGTCGATGACGGGTGATCCGGAATTGCCGCCAATGATGTCGTTGGTGGTCACGAAGTCGAACAGGATCGTCTTGTCGATCTTCGCTTCGTTGGCGGAAAATGCGCTTGCCAGATTGAACGGCTCTGATCCGGTCGCGCGCTCGAACGCGCCACCGATGGTCGTCACTGGCGCCACGTCCTGCCCGCGTTCCTTCCAACCATGCACCTTGCCGTAGCTGATGCGCAGGGTGAACGTCGCATCGGGATAGACGTTCTCGCCAAAGGCCATGAACCGCGCATCGGCGAGCCGCGCCCCGGCCTGCGCCAGCGGCCCGGCGTAACGCTCGTCCACCAGCTTCTTCAGCTCCCGTTCGCGCCCGTCGATCTTGCGGGCATAGACGATCATCGGATCGGTCGAAGCCTCGATGGCCTTCGCCCCGCCCTCCCACAATGCCTTGCGCACAGCGGGATCGGCCAAAGTGGTTCCGCCAACCAGCCGCTCGGCCAGCGCTTCGGGCGATTCCTTGCCAAGCAGCAGCCTCGTATCCGCATCATCGGGCCCCAGATACTCCCGCGCCTTCGACAGGCTCCACGCAAATTCGAGCTGCTCCATCCACGGATAGACCGGCGCTTCATCGAGCAAGGTCTTTGCGGTCAGCTCAAGGTTGCTGTCGCGAAAATCGGGCAAGCGGTCGGCGTTCGGCTTCTCGCGCTCCGCTGCGCCCTGCACTAGCATCAGCGCCTGTTCCATAAGTGTCGAGCGTAGAACGATAAATCGCCAGGGGAAGTAGATGTCGCGATAGGCCTGCACCGCCTTGGCCGTATCCGCCCACGGATCGCCAAGCCCCGGCTTGCCGAGAGTCTTCGCCTTGAGATCCGCCTCGGCATCCTCAAGCATCTTGAGAAAAGCAGGATCATTCAAGGCCTTCTGCCGGCCGATATAGACCTTTAGGCTGTTCTCGATCCCGAACAGCTCATCAGCGCCCTCCCGCTTCTGCTGCGGGCTCTCTTCCATCGCCGAGATCAGGCGGCCGCGCAGCTCGGATAGAATTGTGGTGGTCAGGGGCAGTCCGACCTCGCGCTGAAAGGCGATCTGATCGGTGGTGAAAAGCCGCTGCGTTGCTCCCGGGTTGCCCACCACGAAAGTCGCTTCGCCTACCTTCGGCCCCCGAGAGTTCCATGAGAGATGGGTGGGAGTTGGAATTGGCTTGCCGTTCTCATACGCGCGCAGGAATGCGGCATCGAGCGCGTAGCGCGGGTAGTTGAAGTTATCCGGGTCGCCGCCGAAGAATGCGGCCTGAAATTGCGGTGCCCAGGCCAGGCGGACGTCCGAGTACTTGCGGTAGGTATAGAGCTTGTACTGCCCACCCCCGAACAGCGTAACCACCTCGCAACGCTGCGTTTTCGCATACCTGCAGCCGTCCTTCTCGATGCGGGCGACCTCCGCATCGCGCGCCTTCACCAGCGCCTCGCCGGTCGCCGAACCGAGCGCGGCCTTTACTCGCGCGGTCACATCGCTGATCGCCGTCACGACTTCAGCCTGCTGTCCCGGGCACTTCAGCTCCTCTTCCCGTCTTGCGGGCACGAACCCGTCCTTGAGGAGATCGCGCTTTTCGGTCGAATTGTCCTGCGCGCATTCGACGACGCAGTGGTGGTTGGTGAGGATCAGCCCCTCTGGCGAGACGAAGCTGGCCGAGCAGCCGCCGGTCAAACGCACCGCCGCCGCCTGAACCCGTGCCAGCCACTTCGCATCCGGGGCCCAGCCATAGTCCTTTTGCATCCGTGCCGTCGGGAAAGCGTCAAAGGTCCACATGCCTTCATCGGCAAGGGCCTGCGTAGAATGGAAGCCAAGCGCCACCAGCGCAACGGAGGCGGCGAGACGGAATCGGACCATGGCACCCTGTCCTGAATAGTTACAATTGCAATTGCATTAGGGTCCAAACTCAATCAGGGCACGTTCGAGGTTCGAGGCAGAATGGCTCAGCGCAAGGAGGCAGGGCGCAGGAATATGTCGATATTGCAAGTCCTGCCGACGCGGCGATGGGCCATTCTGGTCGAACCCCTTCGGGGCGTCCAAATGGCTTCGATCTCGGGCAAACCGGCCCTTGCAAAGGCAACCAGCCTTCGCAGCGGGCCGCTTCACCCGATACCTTCGCCATCTGGACGCCTCGAACGTGCCCTGATTGAGTTTGGCCCGTAACCATCGCACGTGGAAAACCGGTTTGAAAGTGACAATGTCACATGGACTTGCCCCAATTAATCCTTGCGACAGGTTCCGCTTTGCATACCTTGTGCCCATGTGGCTGCTAGACCAGATGCTCAAGAGGCTGATCCGCAAGGGTAAGCTCATCGTTATTGATCACGACGGCAAGGAGTACGCCTATGGCGAGCCGTCTGCCCCGCCGCTGAAAATCCGCTTCACCGACAAGGGCGCGGCGATGCATGTGGCCAAGGACCCGCGCGTCGGCGCGGGCGAGGCCTATATGGACGGGCGCATGGTGATCGAGCCGCCCCACGACGTACGCGATTTCGTGCTGTTCGTGATGGGCAATGCCAGCAGTGCCGGCGGGATCGACCGCAAGGGACCGATCCGCAAGGCGCTAGGCAAGGTCGTCTCGCGCATCGACCAGATCAACCAGCGCGCGCAGGCCTCCAAGAACGTCGTCCACCACTACGACCTGACGCGTCAGTTCTACGAACTGTTCCTTGACGAGGACCGGCAATACACCATGGCCTACTTCCGCGATCCGGCAAACACGCTGGAGCGCGCGCAGGTCGACAAGAAAGCGCTGATCGCCTCGAAGCTACGTCTTGAACCGGGCCGCGCCGAAGGCATGCGCGTGCTGGATATCGGCTGCGGCTGGGGCGGCCTTGCGCTCTATCTTAACCGGCATTTCGGCTGCGAAGTGCTGGGCGTGAGCCTTGCGCCAGACCAGATCAAGTTCGCGCAGGAGCGGGCCGAGGCCGCTGGCGTGGCCGACAAGGTCAAGTTCCAGCTCATCGACTATCGCGACGTCCAGGGCCAGTTCGACCGCATCACCAGCGTCGGCATGATCGAGCACGTCGGCGCGCCCAACTTCGGCGAGTATTTTGCCAAGACCAACGAACTGCTCGATCCCGACGGGATCATGCTGACGCACACCATCGGTCGCAAGGGTGCTCCCGGCACAACCGACAAGTGGACGCGGAAGTATATTTTCCCCGGGGGCTACATCCCGGCAATGAGTGAACTGGTCTCGGCACTGGAAAAAACCGGCTGGGAAGTCGGTGATATCGAGGTGCTGCGCTACCATTACGCCTATACGCTGGCCGAATGGTACCGCCGCGCCACGATTCACCGTGACGAGATCGTCGCGCTTTACGACGAGCGGTTGTTCCGCATGTGGCAGTTCTACCTTGCCGGAGCCGAACAGAGCTTCCGCCACGGCGGCATGGTCAACTTCCACATCCAAAGCGTGAAGCGCCGCAGCGCCCTGCCGATGACGCGCGACTACATGCAGCAGGAATGGGCGCGGCTTGCGGCGCTTGATGATGCGCCGGAGTGGCATCTGGAGCGCAAGGCCGCGGAATGAGCCGAGCTTGAGCAGACTTGACCGGAAGACCGTCTGTGGCGAATAGACGGAAGGTCTTGAGCAACGGACCTTCGCGCTTTTGGGGGTCGTCTTGCGCCACGTTCTGTCGCCCGTCGCCTTGCTCGCACTCGCCTCACCTGCTTTGGCGCAATCAATCGAACTGAAGCCGCTGGCCAACGCCCGGCTGCGCTATGAACGGGCCGAGGATGCGGCGTCTCCGAGGACATCCGACGCCGTCACACTCCGGCTTCGCAGCGGTATCGAAGCGCGCAGCGGCCCGGTTTCGGTCATTGCCGAAGCCGAAGGCACGCTCGCTCCAGTCAACCGCTACTTTGACGGTCTGCATGCCCGCCCCGGCTATCCGATCGTGGCTGATCCCGAGAACATCGAACTGAACCGCGCTCAGGTCCGCTATGACTGGCGCGGCGGATCGCTTACCGCCGGGCGCCAGAAGATCGAACTCCTTGACCAGCGCTTCGTCGGATCGGGCGCTTTCCGTCAGAACGAGCAAACATTCGACGCAGTGCGCATGCAGGCAACGCTTGCAGCAGGGCTCAGCGCGGACATGACTTTCGCGTGGAGCCAGCGGACGGTTTTCGGCTTCAACGGCCGGGGGGCTCGCCAGACCGCAGTGAGCGGGGACAATGTGTTCGCGATCGTCAGTTATGCGAGCCCGCTCGGGCTGGTGAGCGCGTTCCACTTCTCCGTCGATCAGGACGAAGCAGCGGTACAGGGCTACCGCCTGTCCAGCCGCAGCAGCGGATTGCGTCTTTCGGGCAGCCATGCATTCTCGAACGACACCGCACTCTCCTTCGCGGCAAGCTGGGCGACCCAAAACAACCATCATCGCAATCCCAACCGCTATACCGCGCAGTACCTGCTGGGCGAGGCGACGTTGCGGCACAGCGCACTCTCAGTCACTGGCGGATTCGAGAAGCTGGGGGCCGACGACGGACGCCCCTTCACCAGCTTTCAGACGCCCGCGGGTGCGCTGATCAAATTTCAGGGCCTTGCCAACAAGTTCGCGATCACACCGTCTGATGGCCTGCACGATCTCTATGCGACGCTTGGCTCCACCTGGAAACGTCATGGCGCGATCAAGACCGTCACTCTTTCAGCGACAGCCCACCGTTTCACCAGCGACCGCGCGGACCGGGTTTACGGACATGAGTTGGATCTCATCGGCATAGTCGGTCTGGGCAAATGGTCGGTTTCGGCACGCTATGCACGCTATGATGCGAGCACCTTTGGAAGTAACGCCGACCGTATCTGGCTCGCCGCCGACTGGCAGCTTTGACCGCCACAAACGCATGATCATCTGGTGAAACGGCACAAGCTCACCGAGCCAGCGTCACTACAGGCACATTGCCACGGCTCGGGCCATTTGTTAGTGAAGCTAACGAAACAGCTTACGCAGGATACCCGTGCCATGACCGCTCCTACCGCAGCCGATCTTTCCGCCGACATCGCCCGCATCTTCGCACTCCAGCAGGCGCACATGTGGGAAGCCAAGGCCTCAAGCGCCGAGGTGCGCAAGGAGAAGCTCACCCGCCTGAAGACCGCTGTCGAGGCCCATGCTGACGACATCGTCGCCGCCGTGCTGGAAGACACGCGCAAGCCGGTGGGTGAAATTCGCGTGACCGAGGTCATGAACGTCACTGCCAACATCCAGCGCAACATCGACAATCTCGATGAGTGGATGAAGCCGGTGGAAGTTCAGACTTCGATGAACCCGGCTGACCGCGCCGAGATCCGCTATGAAGCGCGGGGCGTGTGCCTGATCCTCGGGCCATGGAATTTCCCGCTCGGCCTTGCGCTCGGCCCTGTCGCCGCGGCAATCGCTGCGGGCAACACCTGCATTGTCAAGCTGACCGACCTGTGCCCGGCCACCGCCAGGATTGCCTCGGTGATCATCAAGGAAGCCTTCGACGAGAAGGACGTGGCGCTGTTCGAAGGTGACGTTTCGGTGGCGACCGCGCTGCTCGATCTGCCGTTCCACCACATCTTCTTCACCGGCTCCCCGCGCGTCGGCAAGATCGTGATGGCGGCGGCCGCCAAACACCTCACTACGGTGACGCTGGAACTGGGCGGCAAGTCGCCCGTGATCGTCGACGACAGCGCCGACATCGACCAGATCGCCGCGCAGCTTGCTGCCGCCAAGCAGTTCAACGGCGGACAGGCCTGCATCAGCCCCGACTATGTCTTCGTTAAGGAGGACAAGAAGGCGGCGCTGGTCGATGGCTTCCGTGCAAACGTCGAGAAGAACCTCTACAACGAGAGCGGCGCGCTGAAAAAGGACGGCATCGCGCAAGTCGTCAACAAGGCGAACTTCGATCGCGTGAAGGCGATGTTCGATGATGCCGTGGCCAAGGGCGCGACGGTGGCCGTGGGCGGCACATTCGAGGCGGACGACCTTACCATCCACCCGACCATGCTGACCGACGTTACGCCGCAGATGACCATCCTTCAGGACGAGATATTCGCGCCGGTGATCCCGGTGATGACTTACGACACGCTCGATCAGGCAATCGGCTACATCGAAGCCCGCGACAAGCCGCTGGCACTCTATGTCTACAGCAAGGACGAGGCGAACGTCGAGAAAGTGCTGGCGCGTACGTCGTCAGGCGGCGTGACGGTGAATGGCGTGTTCTCGCACTATCTGGAAAACAACCTGCCCTTCGGCGGCGTGAACACCAGCGGCATGGGCAGCTACCACGGCGTCTTCGGCTTCAAGTGCTTCAGCCATGAGCGGGCGATCTATCGGCATATGTGATTTTCTAGCGCGACTGGACGATCGCGGCGAGGCTCGCCCCATCGGGAGCCTCCACGAAGCGGTCGATCCAGTCGTGGAATTGCTGCACGCCGCCTTCGTTGCGACCGAACTGCACCCTTGGCAGCAGGCCTGACGACAACACTGCCTGCTGGTCGCGAGACATTGGCAGGTCCTCCTGCCCCACGACATGACCGAGGAAATCGGACATCGCTCGCGCATCGACGCGCAGCTCGTCAGCAGGCGGGTTCTCATGCAGGAACATCTGCACGGTCACGGATTCCCCGACGCGCTCTCCAGGGAATACCTGCGAGATGATCACGCCACGCCCACCCTTGTAGAAGCAGTTGATCGACACGTTCGGGAAGATGATCCATTCGCCGAACAGCAACGCGTTCATCGGCCATTCGCTTTCGGGCAAGGAGGCAAGGCTTGCGACATCGTCCTGTTCGAGCACGTGATCTGTGCTGGTGACCAGCCCAAGGCGCTGGTGTGGGCCGTACTGGAAGTACTCGGCAAGATTGCTCATCCCCGGGCCGAACGTTGCCTTGTGCAGGACCGGCAGGTGATAGAACTCGAGATGGGCATCGAAGGCGAGCTTCCAGTTCGCTCCGTCTAGCCTGCGGGTTTCGAAGTGATGCCAGCTCTCGAAACCGAAGCCAGCCAGAAGCTGGTCGTATCCACCGAGGAACGCGTCGAAATCGGCTGGGGCGCCGGGCTCCAGCACTGCCCATATGAGCCCGGCTCGCTCGGTCGTCGGGAAGGAAACAAGCTGGCTGGCGTCGGAATCGACATCGCCAAACTTTTCGCGGGAAGCGACGGCAAGCAGCGAACCGTCAAGGCGGAAGCTCCACGCGTGGTAAGGACAGACCAGTCGCTTGGCGTTCCCGCAATCGCGGACAAGCCTTGCACCGCGGTGGGTGCAGGCGTTCAGGAAAGTTCGCACCACCCCATCGGTCCCGCGTGACAGGAGGATCGGGACTCCGGCAACGTCCATCGACTTGTAATCGCCCGGGTTACGCAGTTCGCAACTGGCCGCGAGCATCAGCGGAGCCCGGCGAAAGAGGCGCTGCTTTTCCTGCTCGAACAGGTCGGGGTCGGTATAGATCGAGGATGGGCAGGAGAAGCTGCCGGCAGCGGGCGTGATCGTTCCAGTAGCGAGGCGCTCCAGCATGCGTCTGGCATCGCCAACGAGTTGTGCGCGAACGTCCACTTACTGCTCCCTTGTCCATGGCGGTTCGCCGCCGCCTTGAGCCACCGGCAAATCATTTCCTTGCGGAACTGGCTAGCTGGGCATTCTGTGAGGCAGCGACAGCTCGGCGTGCGCCGTTCGGCTTATATCCGCGGCGGCGCGGTCGCCCTAGCAACCTCGTGGCAGTCGAGGGGAAAGTCATGAACTTGCGCAAGGTGATGATGGTGGTTGCAGGCGTGGCTATGCCTAGCCTTGGCGGGCAGGCCCAGGCTGCGCCGGACATCCGCGTCATGCCGATCAACGACCACGTCATCGCCTTCTACGATGGTCGCCCCGCAGAAAGCAGTGTGGACATGGCAAAAGCCACATGGGCGGATCATGGCGCGAACTTCGTCGGCGTGGCCACTTACGCCATTGTCGATGGCGCCGAGGCTCTTGTCTATGACACCTACCCCAGCGTCGCGCAGGCGCAGGTAGTGCGCGATTATCTGACGAGGCGCGGGGTTACGCACTTCATCGTCGCCAACAGCCACTGGCATCTCGACCATGTCGGCGGCAACGCGGTCTATGCCGACAGCACAGTGATCGCGACGGAGAAGACGCGCGCGCAGTTGATCACGCACAAGCCGAAGATCGAGGACGGCACCCTGCAAGGCCCGCCCGCGATCACACCGTTCAAGGTGCCTGAAGTCGGCATCAGCGAACCTACCAGCGTCAGCGTGGGCCGCTACACGGTGGAACTGCGGCCGGTGAACATCCACTCCGCCGATGGTCTCGTGGCGTGGCTGCCACAGGACAAGCTGCTGCTGGCAGGCGATACGCTGGAGGACACCCTCACCTTCATTGCCGAACCGGAGAGTCTGGCAGACCAGTACCGCAATCTCGGCGCGATGAAGGCTTGGGGCCCGACCGGCATCCTGCCCAACCACGGCGACCCGGCGATCATTGCCAGGGGTGGCTACACCACCGCGCTGATCGACATGACCCGGCACTACATCCGTGCGATGACGGAACACGCCCATGACAAGGATTTCACGACGCAGCCAATCGAAAGCTTCCTCTCGGACGAACTCAAGCAGGGCACCGTCAGTCTGTGGTGGGCCTATCGCGAGGCGCACCACGAGAACCTCCAGAAGCTCGCCAGCTACTACAAGGACAAGCCGCTTCCCGACTTCGGCCCCTGACTGCGGGTCGGACACATCCCGGCAAACCTTGCACCCCTGCCCCCCGCCTGTTAGGCGCGCGGCGCGTGTTTCTAAGGGGAGTCGCTCCGCCCATGTCCGATATCAAGAAGGTCGTCCTCGCTTATTCCGGCGGCCTCGACACCTCCGTCATCCTCAAGTGGCTGCAAGTCACATACGGCTGCGAGGTCGTGACTTTCACCGCCGACCTCGGCCAGGGCGAGGAACTGGAGCCTGCGCGCGCCAAGGCCAAGCTGATGGGCGTGCCCGATCACCACATCTATATCGACGATCTGCGCGAGGAATTCGTGCGCGATTTCGTCTTCCCAATGATGCGCGCCAATGCCCGTTACGAAGGCGATTACCTGCTCGGCACGTCGATTGCCCGCCCGCTGATCTCCAAGCGTCTGATCGAGATCGCCCGCGAGACCGGAGCAGACGCTGTCGCCCACGGCGCGACCGGCAAGGGCAACGATCAGGTCCGCTTCGAGCTCTCGGCCTATGCGCTCGAACCCGGCATCAAGGTCATCGCACCGTGGCGCGAATGGGACCTGACCAGCCGCACCGCGCTGATCGCGTGGGCCGAAGCGCACCAGATCCCGGTGCCCAAGGACAAGCGCGGCGAGAGCCCGTTCTCGACCGACGCCAACCTCCTCCACACCTCGTCTGAGGGCAAGGTGCTGGAAGATCCTTGGGAAGAGACCCCGGACTACGTCTATTCGCGCACGGTCAATCCCGAGGACGCGCCTGACCAGCCGGAATACATCACGATCGACTTCGAAAAGGGCGATGGCGTTGCCCTCAACGGTCAGGCGATGTCGCCCGCCACGCTGCTGGCTGCGCTCAACGATCTGGGCCGCAAGCATGGCATCGGCCGGCTGGACCTGGTCGAAAACCGCTTCGTCGGCATGAAGAGCCGCGGCATGTACGAGACGCCGGGCGGCGAGATCTATGCCCGCGCGCATCGCGGCATCGAGAGCATCACGCTCGATCGCGGCGCGGCGCATCTCAAGGACGAGCTGATGCCGAAGTATGCGGAGCTCATCTACAACGGCTTCTGGTTCGCCCCTGAGCGCGAGATGCTGCAGGCGGCGATCGACCATTCGCAGGCCCGCGTGAACGGCACCGTGCGGCTCAAGCTCTACAAGGGCAGCGCCTCTGTCGTCGGCCGCAAGTCGCCTGACAGCCTCTATTCCGAACGCCACGTGACGTTCGAGGACGATGCGGGCGCCTATGACCAGAAGGATGCGGCGGGCTTCATCAAGCTCAATGCGCTCCGGTTGCGCCTGCTTGCTCAACAAGGCCGCTGATTTCAACGGTTAGCGCAGTGCGCTTCGGCGCTGCAAAAAACTATCCACCAGAAGGTGCGGGGGCTGTGGATAACTCCCGCACTTTTTGCTTGCGCGACTCGGGCTACAGGCGCAGCTTTTGTGTGTCGAGAGCGCGGAAGCCTCGGAATTCAGGGCCTAAACCTCTGAATTCAAAGGACTAAGCGCAAAACGACACGACCACGGATAGTTTGCAGCGTAACCAACCGGCAGGTGCCTTCGGGCCGCTTGCGGATGTGCAAAACTGCGGCCTTCGTGATCGGACTTGGAATGCGGAACGGCATCGTTTTCCACGGTGCAGCGCGCGGGCAGACTTCGGTCTCCATCCAGCGCGATGCGGCGAAGACAAGGATGACGGACAGCATTTCACCCCGGCGAACGGCGGCGTTCGTCCGACTAGGTTAAAGCCCGGTCGGGAGCGAGCCACCAGACAAAGGGGAAACGCCCACGGACGGCTTTTTCCGGCCCGCTCGCAAGAGCGCCGGGACAGTCGCGGAAAACCGGAGCGACGGAGGAGTGCCTGGCACTCGACCGGCGCGGGACGGCGAAAGGACGGATAGCGGCGCGACCTTGTGCGAAAGCACGGATCGGCAGCAGCCCAGGGGCTACGCGCCCCGGACGGCATCCAACCAGACGCACGCCACGCGCAAAGCGCGCTCCGCCGAGCAAAGCCACAAGGCGCATGGACGTCAGCAATGACGGACCAGCGCGGAAAGGCCGAAGCAAGACGCGACGAAACAAGCCAGAGCGGACGTAGAGTGGGGGCCGGCAGCAATGCTGGCCCCCATTTGCTGTTTGGGGTTCGAAGAAGCGCGAGTGATGTGCGCGGATGATAGGAGACTGTCTCCATACTTTTCTGCCACCAAAGATGTTGGCATTCGTATCCCACTACCGCAGAGCAGTAACAATAACGACGATGGATCTGCATTGCGTAGTGAGGACTTGATGCGATGAGAAAAAGCGACCTCATGGCCGGTCTTGCGGCAGGAGGGTTCAAACGCATTGAGGGGAGCAGAAATCTTTACGTTCACGGACGTCTGGAGGAGTTTTCCGGCTGCTATATGCCCCAGTTCCCCAGATGGAGCGGCACTTCAAGATATGGTGGCGCATTCGGAATCTATTGCGCGGCGTTTGAAGCAAAATGGCGCGGCGGCCTTTCCAGGTCAGAGCGGCTAATTGACAACAGTCTACCACTTGCCCTGCACTACATGAATTTGCCGGACACATCGGATAATCCTGCATTCGAACCTGTTGCATCTCCCGATGACTTAGAAATATCCGTTCGCGCCATAGCAGATTACGTGAAAAAGCTTCCCAAAAATGCATCAGATCTAACCAGATGCATTAAAAATAGTGAAATACTAGGAACTAAGTTTTACAGATGGATGAATATAGCTGCCTACTTTTCCGACACAGATATCCTCTTACAGAAGTCCATATCCTTCATGAATTGGATGATTAAACAAGATCCTTCCAGTCAAGAAATTCTGTTAACGAGATTGAGCACAGAACAAGTGGAGATATTCGAGAGAATCGGCACCCAATCCTACGAGAGCGAGCTTTGAAAGCAAAGATCCTCCCTGATTTGGCAGAGCACAAACGGGGAGGTGGCATTCGCGTAAGCGAATGACGGAGGGGTACGAAGCCTCTCCAACATCCCGGATCAAATCCGGGACGCCCCCTTCCCGATCGTCCTTCGGAAAATCAGGGAGGATCATAGTCGCAGACTCCAGACCCTCACTTCACCTCAAGTTGCCCCCGCACCGCGCCCTTGGGGAAATCGGCGGTGTGGATGTTGACGTAGTAGGCTCCCGGTGCAGCGATGATCTTCTTGAGGAGTTCGGGTTCCATCGCGATGCAATCGTCGCTGTCCTTGCCGGTAACCTCGATCGTGGCGACGGGTTTGCCGTCGTTGCCGGCGGTGCCTTCGTGGACGTGGGCCATGGTCGGCTTGGCGGTCTTGTCAGCCCAGAGGGTGAAGCAGAAGTCGCCGGTCTCGTCGTCGACATCGGCCTTGAAGCCGCCAACGCCATCCGGATCGCCGCCTGCTGTTTCAGTCGCACCGCTTAGCGTGGCGACGAGCGTTGCGGGCTTGGCCACGACAGGGCCAGCCGTACCTGCGACAAGGGCAACCGCTGCTGTGATCGCTGCAATATCTGCCTGCTTCATCGACATCTCTCCCTGCTCCGGCCCGGTCGCATGCGACTCTGCCTGCCTCCGGGATGCACTGGACAGACTACACCTTCGCAGCCCCCGCGTGAATTGATCGCGCGCAAGACCGCATGCTCAGGTGCAGGGATAGGTTCCGCCCGTTCCCGTCACGCCCGGGGTAAGATTGCGGTTGTCGCGGATCAGGAACGCGCCCTCCTTGCGCATCACCGGATTGCTCACAAACGTCGTCCCGAGAAGTCCTTCGTACTGGTAGTAGACCTCGACGAACATGACCGCGCTGTTGGCCGCAGCCGTGATCTTGGTCGTGCCGCTGCCCATGCCGGCAAGAGGCGTGCCGGTCAGCCCGTTGCGCGTGGAAGCGTCGCCATAGGCGGACTGCCGCGCGAGGCGTCCGTAGCAGCGCTGCCAGCGGATGTGCTGCTTGCCCGTGGCGCTGTCGCGTTCGAGGCTGGTGAGGATAATCTTGCCGCGCGTAGCGAATTCCAGCCCCGCCGCCTGCTCCTGCGCCCCACGCATGACCTCGTTGATGTCTGCCTCGCTGACCGTCGGCGTGACCACGCTGTTGTCGGTCTGGCCAATGCGTGAGGCGTTGTCTGCCAGCGACAGGGCAATCTCGCTGAGCTTCATGTCGACAGCATTCATGTAGGCAACCTCGATGCCGTAGAGCGCGATCGAGAGGATGAAAGGCGTGACGATCGCGAACTCGATCACCGACACGCCCGACGTGTTGTGCAGCAGGCGGCGCGCAAGGTTGCGGACGAAGGGAAGCGCAGCTTTCAGCATACGCGTGCCGTCGATCCGTAGCTGCCTTCCTGCAGGGCATAAGGCTGGTTGCGCTTGACCGCAGTCGAGGAAATCTCCCGTTCGCTCCAGTCCAACGGGAGGAGCGGGATCGCAAAGACCGGATCATACCGCACGGTGACGGTATAGACGATGACGTCGTTCGCTCCGCCATTGCCAGTGCGACCGAGATCGTCGTCCCACGAGCCGTTGCCGTTCTCGTCGGTGTAACCCTCGCCGGTCGAGCACAGGCCATCACCGTTGCGGTCGTTCAGTGGCTCGCCCTTGTTGGCGTGGGCGAAGTCGAAATAGCTCTTGCGCGTGGAACTGATCCGCGCGCCCGGCAGAATCTTCTCTACCGCGCTAATGACTGCTGCATCAGCGTTGGCCGTGTTGCCAGTCTCCAGAGTGGAATCGCGCGCAGCCTTTTCCACCGCCCCGTCAAGCACGCCGATCGCATAGACCATCTGGCCGAGATCGAGGCATCCGACCAGTGCGAGCAGGAATACCGGCATGACCATGGCAAATTCGACCGTTGTCACGCCGTTCCTGTCGCGAACCAGTTGCTGGTGACGTGTCATTGGTACACCCGCAGTTCGCCCACGTTCTTGGCGATTTCCTGGAATGCGCTGTTCAGCTGCGTGGCATTCGTCGCGAGGAAGGAGCTATTGCTCGAAGCGCAATAGCTGAGATCCGTGGTAAGGCTGGAAGCGAATGCAATGACCCAGATGCGAAAGCCCTTGTCCTTGGCATTATCGCAAAGGGCGCGGAAGCGCAGGGTGTGTCGGGCAGCCTGATCGGTCTGGCCATCGTCTGTCACGCGCCGGTCGTGCCATTCGATCCCGTAGCTCGACTGGATCGAGATGCTCGGCTCCATCTGGCCGTCGGTCATGAAGATGATGTGGCGCGAGACCTTGCCGCCGTTGGTCGGCAGCACGTTCACCGTGCTCGCCCACGGTCCTTCGGGAGAGCTGAGGCGAAGGCCCCAGAGCATCCCGATATCGTGATAGGTCGATCCCGAGGCCGCCAGGGCATCGGCGTAGGAATAGAATGCCGACTGGTTCATCGTCGACAGCAGTTGCGCCTGATAGGGGCAATACGACGAGGCACGCGTGCCCTGCGAGGTCTGCACGGCATTGGTCAGGAACGTGCCCTGCCAATTCGTCACGGTCCGGTAGTACGCCAGCTCGGGCCACATCGGCCCCCATTTCGTGTCCGGGTCATCACTCGGCGCCAGATCGACGTCGAGATCGAGCGCGGTCGAAGGAGACATGCCCGTAACGCCCGAGTAGCTGATGCTACCAGTCGCGTCGCTCTCGCGCTCCTCGATGCAGCCGCCCCATGTATAGCTGGCTGCGGCACCGCTGGACCCGTTCGGCTTGCTGACATCCGCGAAGGTCTTGTAGACGCTAGTGTCGACATTGACCTCCTTGTAGGCCCAGCTCGCGAACTCCTGCCGGGTGCGGGTCTCGTAGATCGGATCAGACGTCGCATAGTTGCGTGTGATGAAGTCGCGCGTCGTGTTGTAGAGAAAGACGCGCCAGCGGTTGTTGTTTTGCCGCTGGCAGATGTACGTCGTCATGCGCTGCGGCTGGGTCGTGGTAGTGGTAACGACCTGCTGTCCGGAACCGTTGGTCGTGGTCGTGGTCCCGGTTGTCGGATTGCCGTTGTTTGCCCAAGGCAAGTCAGCTGGCCGCGCAGCGTTGCAGTTCGCTTGCGAGGAGTAGTTGGTCGAACTGTGCTGCGTGGTGTTGCCGATCGTCTCGGTCGAATAGGTCTGTTCACTGGTATTGACCGGCGCGGACCAGCCCGTGAACACGCGCTCGGTAATCGTGTTGAACACCGGCTCGCGCGACTGGATCGGCCAGGTATCGGCAAGATAGGCCGGATTGAGGTTGTAGATCAGTCGTCCGACGTTGACCGAGGAACTGTAGGGCACGAACGAATACCGGATGCGTGCGTTTGAACCTTGCGTGGCCGTGGCTACGGTATCGTAGAAGTTCTTCATCGCCACGCGCAGGGCCTGAATGCGCGTCTGCGACGTGCCGGACAAGGTGTTGCCCATCGATCCGGTGGTGTCGAGCACCATCGTGATATCGCTGTTGCCCACCCCCATCGTCGCGCTGCACGAAACGCTCACGGGAATGCTGTCGACCCCGAGCAGGTTCATCACGACCGTCTGCACCGTGGTCTGCGCCGTGCCGGTGATCAGATTGCCGTTGTTCGTCGAAGACGTCGTGAAGGTCGTGTTCGTCGCGCCAAGATCGGCCTGGACGAAATTGGTGTTGAAATAGGCCGAGGCCTGACCCCGCGCGGTGGCGTCGTAGCCATTGGTGGTGATCGCCCGGCGACCTGCAAGAGTGCCCGCGTCGCAGGCCGACTGCAGCCGGTTGCGCGCCTTGTACACACGGTTGATGTCTAGCCCGCCGCCGATCAGGGCGATGATGACCGGAACGCTCGCGGCAGCGATCGGCAAAACGCTGCCGCTCGTGCTGCGATGTAGCCTGGTAAGAAACCCCGACATTGCGACCGAACTGCCTTATGCTGCGAAGCGAGAGAGCCAGAAGCGGGTCGGAGAGTTTCCAGAGTCTTACCTTGAGTGGGTTTTCATTCGGGATTTATCTCGAATTAATCGGTAATTTCCCTAATAGAAACATTGGCTTGCATTAACCATCTTTCGGAAGATCAAACGCTTGCCAACCGTGGGTGCGCACCGCTTTGCCGTCCTGATCGATCAGCGGAGGCGGCAGGTTCGGTTTACCATCTGCAGAAACCGCAAACTTCACTGGAGCCGCCTGCTCGAAATAAGCGCCTTCGACGGGATGTTCGCGGCGACGGAAGAAGTCGACTGCAGTCAAGTGCGGGTCATCCATGACCTCGCCGAGATCGCGCACGGCCTGCGCCGGGATCTGCACCGCATGGCAGCGGGAAAGGATTTCGGCGGTGGCCAGTGCGGGCGTGAAGCGGGCAATGGCCTGATACAGTTCGGCCTGCGCCTTGATCCGCAACTGCGGGTTGGACAGGTGTTCCTGATCCAGAAAGTCCGGCTGGTCGAGCAGCGTGAAAATCCGCGCCCACGAATCGTCGGTATAGGCAACGATGCTGATCCAGCCATCTGCCGTGGGGAAAGGCTGGCGATGCGGATCGATCTGGCGGGCATAGCCGACGGGGGCGTTCGGCGGATCGAAAGTCAGTCCGCCCAGATGCTCGAGCAGCATGAAGCTTGAAAACACCTCGAACATCGGCACTTCCACCCGCTGCCCCTCGCCCGTTCGCTGCTTGTGGACGATGGCGGCCATGGCGGCATAGGCAGCGTGCAAGCCCGCCACCTTGTCCGCGATCAGCGATGGCAGATAGCGCGGGCGCGGATCGCCATCGACACGCGGAAGCAGCGTCGCCGTCCCGGTGGCCGCCTGGATCACGTCATCGTAGGCCTGCAGGTCGGCATAGGGCCCGTCCTGACCGAAGCCGACGCAATGGACATAGATGAGGCCGGGATTGATTGCGCGCAGCGTCTCGTAGTCGAGACCGACCCGCTCCAGCGCCTTGCCGCGCACGTTGACCACGAACACATCCGCCTCGCGCAGCAGGTCGAGCATGACCCTCCGGTCCGCCTCCTGTTTCAGGTCGAGCGCAACCGACTTCTTGCCCCGGTTGAGCGCCATCCAGGCCGGGGCCATGCCCGGCGTCACGGCCGCTCTGGCCGACCAGCGGAAGGCATCGCCAATCCCCGGTGCCTCGACCTTGATCACTTCGGCGCCAAGATCGGCGAGTATCTGCGTGGCATAAGGTCCGAACACCACTGTCGTCAGGTCGACCACACGAATGCTTTCGAGCAGCACGGGATTGCCGGTCATGCTTCGGTCTCCATCAGGCAAAGCGGAACTCGGCGCGCTTCTCGCCCTGCTCGATCATAACGTCACGGCCCAGCGGATCCGTTTCGAGCATGGCGGCAATCGTGGCGGCATCGCGGGTTGCGGCGATAAAGCGCCCGCCTTGGGCATGATCGCCGATCACAATGCCCTGATCCGGAGTGCCCTTTGCGTAGGTCACCGTGTAGGTCGTGATGCGACCGGTGCCGGCCTGCTGCTCGGCCATGACCGCAGCTGGCACGGCATCCAGCGATCCCTGCACCGACGCCGTTTCGCACGAAGGCCATGGACGCGGCACGCTCGAAAGCACCGCAGCGCCGTACTTGGACTGGAAGCCGCCGTTCAGCCCGACGAACCCGTAGTTGCCGGGATGCGCGCGCAATCGCTCAGCCATGCTGGCAAAGGCGTGCATCGAATAGTTGTTTCCGGCCCCGCCGAAATAGGGAAGCCCGCCCGTCACCGTCAGCCCTCGCGCATCATCGGCGGCAAGGCCGAGCCCGTCGATCGCGGCGTTGAACACCGGCACCGGAAAGCAGGAATAGAAATCGAACGCCGCGATCTCGTCGACGCCCCGCCCTGCACGTGCCAGCGCCGAGGCGATCGCCGCATTGGCCGCCGGATATCCGCCGATGTCGGGGCGCTCGAGTAACTCCCGCTCGTTCGCCAGCGCGGCGCCGTGGAGATAGACCCACTTGTCTTCACTCACCCCCGCTTCCCGCGCCGCCTTTACCGACATCAGCACGACCGCCGCTGCCTGATTGACCTGATCTCGCGATACCAGCTTGAGCGGATAGGGATCGGCAATCATGCGGTTGCGTTCGCCAGGAGTGGCGATTTCCTCGGGACCCATCGGCTTTACGACAGCGGCACTATACGGGTTTTTCGCCGCAACTTCGGTGAAAGGGGCGAACAGGCGGCCCATTTCCAAAGCATAGGCCTCGCGCGACGATCCAAGGCGAAAGCGCCGGGCGTTCTCGCACAGGGCATAGGCGGTTACCGGCGCGCGAATGCCATGGGCGATGCTGGCAGCAGATAGCGTCCCCTCGAAGCCCATGCCCTTGTCGATCCATTCGACGCCGGCTGCATCGTCGTGCTCTGCCCAGTCGCGGTTTTCGCCCCGGCTCATGAGATGGCGCAGGGTTGAAATTGCCTCGCTGCCAAACAGCAATGCCGCCGCCGTCTCGCCTGCAGCGATACGGTTGCCGAGATCGGCCAGCAGCGCGAGTGGAGATTGCCCGCCGACCTTTTCGAGGATGGCCACCCGCGGCATGATTCCCAACCGCCGCGCCACTGCCAGCGGCATCTTGTCGGCCCGCCCGAACGGAACCTGCATTGCGCCAGACTCTTCGAAAGTGCGGATCGAGCCGACTGCGCCGACGATGCGCGCGACAGCGGCTGCGGCCCCGGTATCTGACAAAGCCGCAGCGGCGGCGCGTGCAGCGAGGTCCGCAAAGGACAAACCAGCATAGTCATCGGCATCAATCCGCTCGACGAACTGGCCCACCCCGACGATCACCGGTGTGCTGTCTGGCACCTGCATAGTCATCCTCTCATTCCCTTTCAGCCGAAGCTATGCGTGTGAGTTTGCGCCGTCCAATCGATTTAACCTTTCGATTTATAGATATCTCGAATATATATGCGTCATGCAGACCGAGGTGGACATCAAGGCGATCCGCTGTTTCATCGCGCTTGCGCAGGAGCTCAGCTTCGGGCGTGCGGCACAGCGGATGAATCTTACCCAGCCCAGTCTCTCGGCACAGATCCGCAAACTGGAAGAGCAGGTCGGCCAGCGCCTGTTCGAACGCACCACCCGCGCAGTCAGGCTCTCGCCAGTGGGCCAGTCCTTGCTCGAGCAGGCGCGGACGTTCCTTGCCCAGGCCGATGCCTTCTCGGCCCACCTCGCCGCATGGCGCGAACGGCCTGACCGTCGCATCGTGCTCGGCGCTCCGATCTACACCTTCGAATTGCCTCAGCACGGCGCGCTGCTCTCGGCGATCGCGCGCGAACTTCCCGACATCGCCTTGCGCGTCGATAACGACTTCGCGCATTCGCTCTGCGAGGGCCTCATCCGCGACACCGTGGATCTCGCCATGGTCGTCGCTGCCCCGGTACCACACGAGCGATACCTTTCCGACATGGCCGCTGGTAGCGCAGGCGAACTTGAAATGCCCGATGGCCTACCACGCCTCACCATCAGCCGTGAGCCAATCGGCCTTGCCATTCCGCAGGAGCACGCACTTGCCCGTTTCGACATCGTCCCGGCCGAAGCCCTGTCCGGAACTGTGATCGCGATGCTCGCCCCGCTGCACGGCCGAAGCCTCTACAAACCGATTTCTGCCTGGCTGTCTGCGTCAGGCGCATCCGGCTTCCTGCCCCCAGAAGCCCATGCCTTCGCGCTGGAGCGCTACTGTCGCGAATATCGCATTCCTGCGATCTCGATTGCCCAGTTCAGACCACGCGATCACGGCAACGTCGTCTATCGCCCGGTCGCCGGGCTCTCGGTCTTTACCGAGCTGGCCGTGCTGCGCGGCAACCGCAAGCGGCGCTCGGGCATCGAAGATCGACTTTGGGAAATTGCGTCCAATCTCAAAGCCTAAGCCGACAGGACTCCACCCTTTTCCATCCTTGGCGAGCGACTGCGGGCCATAAGCGCCCTGGCCCCCGTCGACATGTGCTGACGCAGGAAGCGGCTCGCCGCGCTGGCATCGGTATAGCCCAGTCGGTGAGACAGCTCGGTCAGGTTGGGTCTGCGCGCCGTCCGGAAATACTCGTCCGCCGTTTGCTTTCGGACCTGTTCGAGAATTGCGGCAAAGGTCGTTCCTCGCTCGGCCAGACGCCGCTGCAGGCTTTGTGGCGAAAGACCGGCCAGCGCCGCGACGTGCGGCAGGCTCGCCTTGCGCTCGGTCAGGTTGGCAGCGATGAAATAGCGTACCTGCTGGACGAGATCCCCCGGCCAGAGACTGTCGGCCTGCGCGAGCTGCTTCTCTAGGTAGCGGACCATGTTCGGGTTAGCGCGCGGCGACGGGCGATGGAGGTCCGACTTGCGGAACACCAGCGCGCAACGGTCCGACCCGAACTCGATCGGGCAGCGGAATACCGCCTGGTGGTAACGGATGCTCGGCGGTGCCGGATGATCCAGTTCCAGCCGGATCGGCGTCCATTCCTCGCCCAGCAACATCCGTACGATGCGCAATTGCAGGGTCAGAGTTGCCTGCAGGAATTGCGAGCCACCAAAGCGTGCAGGCACCATCAGCACATGCCGCAAGGCAGCCTCGTGCCCGGTGATGTCAGTGCTTGATCGCATCGCGGCGCTTTCGAGATGCATGTAGCGCTGGGTAATCCGGCTGGCCTCGTCCAGCGTTGTGCAGTGGTCCCACAGCAGGCTGATCGGACCGAACCCCCGCACGTTGCACCACATCGAAAAGGCCACCCCGAGATCGGCCCGGCCAGACGATATGGCAGCAGACTGCAGCACGTCGACATGGGCGCTGGCCGGCAGCCACTCCGCTTCCTTCGCCTGCTCGACAAAGGCGTAGACGTCTGGCGGGCACAGCCCCCTGAGGTCCAACCCGGAAACTTCGGCAAACTGGATGAACTGACGCATGGCACTGGCATGCGCGAGACCATTTTCTGATTCCATCATGAGGTGATTTGACAACACTGTGCCGCAATCCGTCAAGATCAATTAAGCGATTAAACGCACAATGCCTTCACACCTGCTTCGTGTCCAGCGCCGGACGTCAGGTCATCAATCAGGCAGGCTGCCAAAAAGGCGGCTCCGGTCATCGAAACAGCCGCCAACCACGCGGCATGGGAGGTATGCATGAAAGCAATGTTCTTGCGGAGCGCCGCAGCTGGCGCCGTTCTGGTCGGAGCGCTTGCTCCCTCGCTCGCCCTCGCCCAGCAGGCGCAGGCCGACGAGCAGGCTGGTCCGGGTCTTGCCGAAATCATCGTGACTGCACAACGCCGCACCGAAAATCTGCAGGACGTGCCGATCGCGATCACGGCCGCCAATGCCGAAACGCTGGCACAGGCCCGTGTCGAGAACGTCTCGAACATCCAGGCGATCAGCCCTTCGATCAGCTTCCGCGTGACCAACATCGCCACGTCGAGCGCAAACCTCGTCATCCGCGGCCTCGGCACCACGGGTAACAGCCGCTCCTTCGAGGGCTCGGTGGGCGTGTTCATCGATGGCGTCTATCGCACCCGCGCTGCCGCAGCGCTGCAGAACTTCCTGGATATCGACAATCTTCAGGTCCTGCGCGGCCCGCAGGGCACGCTGTTCGGCAAGAACACCACCGCCGGCGCGCTGCTGCTCAGCTCCGCCTCGCCTTCGCTGAACGATGTGAACGGCGCCGTCGAAGTTACCTACGGCAACTACGATACGCTCATTGCGCGCGGTGCGATCAATGTGCCCTTGTCCGACAAGGTCGCCTTCCGCATCGCAGGCCTCGCCTCCACCGCTGACGGATTCTTTACCGACAGCACGACCGGCCGCACGCTCAACGACAACAAGACCCGCGCGGTCAAGGCCCAGCTCCTGTTCGAGCCGAACGAGAACCTCACCGTCCGCGTGATCGGCGACTATTCGCACAGCCAGGGCAACTGCTGCTACGCGACCTCACCGTTCATCGACGGCCCGACCCAGCCGATCATCAATCTGCTCACGCTCTATCAGCCGGCCAGCAGCCAGCAGTTCCTCGGCGTTCTGGCAGGCCTGATCCCCGCTTCGTCAATGACCCCGACCGGTCGCAAGCTGCCCTCGAATGACCCGTCGAAGTTCGAGCAGACCCTTAACGGCAATGGCATGCAGGAGATCGAGGACTACGGCGGCACCTTGCTCGTCGATGCCCAGATTGGCGAAGGCACGCTCAAGTCCGTTACCTCGGTGCGCAAATTCACCGTCGACCAGCGCGATCTCGACCCCGATTTCTCGGGCGCCGATATCTTCCGCTACAACGAAAGCTTCTCGAGCCGCTTCATCTCGCAGGAACTGACCTACAACACCAAGATTCCTGCGCTCAACGCCGAGGCAGTTTTCGGCCTGTTCTTCTCGGATGAAAAGCTCAAGATGGGCCGCAGCCTGCCTTGGGCCAATCAGGCGCAATTCTACTGGGACGCGATCTTCGCCAGCCTCGGCGTGCCCCCTGGCACGGCCTTCGCCGCACCCGGGACGTGGACGACGGAGCGCATGGGCGGCACGGCCAAGTCCTACGCCGGCTTTGCCCACCTCGACTTCGCGGTAACGAGCAAGGTCAACGTGATCGCGGGTCTGCGCTACTCGGTCGAAAAGAAGCGCGGCTTCTTCAACAACGCCTTCTATCGCCCGGTGCCGACCGACGTATTCACCCTGCTCGGCATCGCCCCGTCGCCCGCCTACGATGCGACCACGACCAACAAGGCGCTCTCGGGCACGCTCGGCCTGCAGTACCGCCCGACCGACGACGTCATGCTCTATGCCACCTATAACCGTGGCTTCAAGGCAGGCGGCGTCAACATGGACGTCAACGCGGCCGGAACGCTGATCAACAACGCTACCGCCTACAACGCCCTGCCTGCTCCGATCCGCGCAGCGTTTTTCGGCAATGCTCCTGCCCAGGCCCCGCTCAATCCGCGCTACAAGCCCGAAAAGGTCAACGCCTTCGAGGTCGGCGGAAAGTTCCAGTACCTGGATGGCCGCGCGCGCACCAACATCGCCTTCTTCTACTACGACCTGTCCGATCTCCAGATCGCGCAGTTCATCGGTCTGCGCTTCACCGTGCTCAACGCCAAGTCCGCCAAGGACTATGGCCTTGAAATCGAGAACATGTTCCAGCTCTCCGACAGCCTGACCCTGGGCCTGGACGGCACCTGGATCCCGCATGCAAAGTATGGCAAGGACACCACGATCGACCCGGTCCTGTCGGACTCGCGCTTCCGTTTCAGCCCCAAGTTTTCGGGCAACGCGACGCTGAACCTCGATCAGCCGATCAACGACAACCTCAACATCCTCGCCCGCGTGCAGGCGCAGTACCAGAGCCGCCAGCTGATCAGCACCGCGACCACTGCCGAACAGGGCCCGGTCACGTTGGTCAACGCCAACCTCGGCTTCAAGCTGCCCAAGACCGGCTTGCTGGTCGAAGGCTGGGTGCAGAACCTGTTCGACAAGACCTGGTTCACCCAGTCCTTCCCGACCCCGCTCCAGACGGGCGACCAGAACGCCTATCCAGGCGCACCCCGCACTTACGGCATCCGCGTCCGCGCCTCGTTCTGAGGTAGAGCGGACCACGGCAGCAAAGGCCCTCGCTCTCATCTGATGGCGGGGGCCTTTTGCATTCGGACAAGGCCGCTAAGCTTGCAGGAGGAGTCGCGGCAATGCGACCCAAAAGGAAGAGCGATGATCGACGATACCGACTTCACCGGAAAGCACGTGCTGGTCGTCGGCGGCTCCAGCGGCATAGGCAACGGCGTGGCCCACGCATTCCGCCAGCGCGGTGCCAACGTCCACGTCTGGGGCACGCGCACGACTGCGGCCGACTACGATCCGGCAGAAGGCTCACACCTTTCCGGCCTTGGCTACACTTGTGTCGATGTCGGCGATCCCGATGCGATCGTGGCTGCACCCAGCCCTTTTGCCACACTTGATGCCCTGATCCTCTGCCAGGGCACCGTCGTCTACAAGCGCGGGGAGTTTGCCCGTGAAGGCTGGGACAAGGTCATGGCCGTCAACCTCGACAGCGTCATGCATTGTGCAATGAAGTTCCGCCCGCAGCTCGCCGAGCGCAAAGGCTCCATCGTCATCGTCAGTTCGGTCTCGGGCTTCAAGGCGAACATCGGCAACCCCGCATATGCTGCATCCAAGGCAGGCGCGGTAAGTCTGACGAAGACGCTGGGTCAAGCCTTCGCCGCCGAGGGCATCCGCGTGAACGGCCTCGCTCCCGGCCTTGTCGACACCAAGCTGACCAAGGTCACAACCGCCAATCCGGAACGCCTCGCCGGCGCCGTGGCCCGCATTCCCCAAGGGCGCATGGGCACGCCCGAAGACATGGCCGGGGCGGCTATCTTTCTTGCCTCGCCGCTGGCCTCATACGTCACCGGCCACACGCTTGTCGTCGACGGAGGGCTCACCCTGTGAAGGCCCTTCGCTACTACGGCACACGCGACATCCGTCATGAAAGCATGGGCGATCCGACCCCACAGTCGGACCGGGATGCCATCGTCAAGGTCGATGCCTGCTCGATCTGCGGCTCGGACCTCCACATCTACCACGGCCACGGCTTCTCCGAGGACATCGGCTTCTGCGTCGGTCACGAAGCTGTCGGCGAAGTCGTCGAAGTTGGCCGCGCCGTCCATCGCCTGAAGGTCGGCCAGAAAGTCATGATCCCGGCAGCCGTCGGTTGCGGTGCCTGCCGTTCGTGCCTGTCAGGCGTGGTAAACACCTGCGAGAACAACGCCTTCGGCTGCTACGGCCTCTCCGCCAAGCTGCAAGGCTCACAGGCCGAAGCCGTTCGCGTTCCAGCGGCCGATATGAACGCGGTGCCGATCCCCGAAGGCGTCTCCAGCGATCAGGCCCTGATGATGACCGACGCCCTTGCCACCGCGTGGTTCGGCGCAAGGCAGGCAGACATCCGGCCCGGATCGTCGGTCGGCGTGATCGGCCTCGGCCCCATAGGGCTGATGGCGGTGGAAAGCGCCTTCGTGATGGGCGCGCATGTGGTCTACGCGATCGACCCCGTGCCCGAACGCCGCGCCATCGCGGCAAGCCTTGGTGCAATCGCGCTCCACCCTGACGAAGCGGCATCTCGCATCAAGGAAGACACCCACGGCCGCCGGCTCGACTGCGTCGTCGAAGTCGTCGGATCTGATGCCACCGTGGACATGGCCCTGCGCCTCGTCCGCGTGCGCGGTACGGTCTCGGTCATCGGCGTCCAGCAATCGCGCCGCTTCCCCTTCCCGCTCGAGCGCGCCTTCGCCGGTGGCCTCACCTTCCGCATCGGCACCTGTTCGGTCCCGGAGGAACTGCCCGCACTGTTCCCGCTCGTCGCCTCGGGTCGCCTTAAGCCAGAACGCTACATCAGCCACCGCCTGCCGCTATCACAGGGCGCTGAGGCCTACCGCCTGTTCGAAGCCCGTGAGGCAGGCGCGCTCAAGATGGTTCTTGTGCCGGACTGACACTGCGCCGTGCAGCAAACCACGGCCCGATCCGCCGCACCGCTTCCTCCACCAGCGGTGTCGAGACCGCAAAGCTGAAGCGGATAAAGCGCTTGCCGTTCACGGGATCGAAGTCCAACCCCGGCGCGGTCGCCACGCCGGTATCGCGCAGCAAGGCCTCGCACAGCGCCAGACTGTCGTCGGTGAATTCGCTGGCATCGGCATAGATGTAGAACGCGCCATCGGGCGGCGCGATGCGGCCCAAACCCATCTTCGGCAGCGCCTCCAGCAGGATCGCCCGGTTGCGCGCATAAGTCTCGACATGCCCATCCAGCTCGTCGCGGCATTCGAAGGCCATCAGCCCCGCCTTCTGCGCCAGCACCGGCGGCGTCAGGAACAGGCTGCCCATCCGCGCCCGCGCCGCATCAATCAGCGCAGGCGGCACGACCAGCCAGCCCAGCCGCCAGCCCGCCATGCTGAAATACTTCGAGAACGAATTGACGATCACCGCATCGGGCAGATGCTCCAGCATTGATGCCGCCTTCGCGCCATAGCTCAGCCCATGGTAGATCTCGTCCGAGATGACCTTGATGCCCCTGCGGCGGCACACTTCGGCAATCGCCGCCAGTTCCTCGGGCGCGATGATCGTGCCGGTCGGATTGGCCGGACTCGCCACGATCAACCCTTCGGGCACGGGGTCGAGCGCATCGACCGCAGCCGCCGTCACCTGAAAACGCTCGTCCGGACCGCATTCCATCTCGACCGGTTCGAGGTACATCGCTTTCAAGGAATTCCGGTAGGCCACGTAGCCCGGCCGCGCCAAAGCGATCCGCGCGCCCGGCCGGAACAGGCACGACAGCGCCATGACGAACGCAGGCGATGCCCCGCAAGTCAGGATCACCTGCTCCCGCTCCACGCTCACGCCATAAGCATCGGCATAACTGCGCGCGATCCGCTCCTTCAACGGCACGCTTTCCCAGTACCCCATCGCCTCGCTGTCGAGCACCTCGTGCGCCAGCGCGATGGCCTTGGCGGGTGCCCCGGTGGAAGGCTGCCCGAACTCCATGTGGATCACGCTCGCCCCAGCAGCCTCCATGTCATGCGCGAGGCGGGAGACGGCGATGGCGTGGAACGGTTCGACTTCAGCAATCATCGCAGCGTGCTAGTTGCCACCGAAACAAGTTGCAAGTGCAGCGCTCACACCGATACCTTGCCCCGCGATGCAGCGCCTCAAACTCAAGATCCAGCTCTACTGCGCCGACGAGATCGCCATGGGCCCCGGCAAGGCCGACCTGCTCGACGCCATCGCGAAGCACGGCTCCATCTCCGCCGCCGCCCGCGCCATGGACATGAGCTACCGCCGCGCATGGCTGCTGGTCGACGCGATGAACCGCTGCTGGCGCGAACCATTGGTCGAAACCTCCCCCGGCAGCGCCAAAGGCGGCGGCGCAAAGCTCACCGCGCTCGGACAAGCCGTGCTGAACCACTACCGCGCTCTGCAGGAGCGCTTGCAGGGAAGCTCAGACTGCCCGGACTATCAGGCCCTCGCCAAGGCCATGCTGGCGGAACCGAAGGCCAGCCAGAAGGCCTAACGCCCCACTGGCCCCTTCCACAGCACGCCGTCCTTCATCACCAGCGCAACCTTGCGGATCACGGAAATGTCGGCGAGCGGATTGCCCTCGACCGCCACCAGATCCGCCAGCATCCCCGCCTTGACCGCGCCAAGCCTGTCGCCGATCCCGAACATCTTGGCATTGCCCGATGTCGCGGCAATCGCCACCTCGGATGGCGTCATCCCGCCCTTGACCATCAGTTCGGCCTCGCGCGCATTGTCGCCATGGGCATACACGCCAACGTCGCCGCCCATGCAGATCGCCACGCCTGCCTTGCGCGCCTTGGCCAGTGCATCGAAACCTTCCTGCACGCCCTTGGGCACCGGTGCCTCACCATTCCATCCGCGATAGCGCGCAATGGCATCGCCTGCGGCAAGCGTCGGGCAGAAACCAACGCCCTTGGCCTTCATTGCCGCGAAGACTTCAGGCGTGCCTTCATCGCCATGCTCGATGGTATCGACGCCCGCTGCCACAGCGCGGCGCATGCCTTCTGCGGTGCTCGCATGAGCAACCACTTCACGCCCGGCACTGTGAGCCGCCTCGACCGCTGCTTTCAACTCGCTTTCGGTGAACGTCGGACGGCTCGGCTCACCTGGGCCCCAGCGATAATCGGCATAGAGCTTCACAAGATCGGCCCCGGCTCCGATCTGCCGCCGCACGACATTGACAAGTTCTGGCCCGCCCGCCTCCTCAGCGCCCAGCGGCACCGCCACGCCTGGTTCAAATCCGCGCGGTCCATAGGCTCCCGGCGCAACGATTGCCCGCGTCGCCACCAGCATGCGCGGACCCGGTACGATGCCCTGCTCGATCGCCTGCTTGAGCCCGACGTCGGCATAGCCCGCCCCTTCGGTTCCAAGATCGCGCACCGTGGTGAATCCTGCCATCAGCGTAACGCGGGCGTGGACCGTGGCGCGAGCCGTGCGCAGTGCGAGAGATTCGTGCAGGACCTGATCGTCCCACGGCGTCTCGTTGTAGGGATGCAGGAAGAGGTGCGAATGCCCCTCGATCATGCCGGGCATCAGCGTCGTGCCGGGCAAGGCAATGATCGAAGCCTGCGCAGGAGCGGGAAGGTCAGGCCCGACCGCCTCGATGCGATTGCCGCGCACCAGCACGGCCCAACCCTTGTGCAGAACCGCGTTCTCGCCATCGAACACGGCATCGGGGCGCAGCAGCGTCAGCGCCTCCTGCTTCTCAGCGGCAAGCAGGGGATTTGCGCAAAGCGCGAGGGCTGCAGCGAAAACGCGAGAAATCAGACGCATGGGCCATCCTTTCGGTTGGCCTCAGCATAGCGGTCATGGCGCTCGCAACAATGCGCCTCGGCAACCTTTTACGATGGCCCTGTCAGGCAGCTTCTTCGTGACGAAGTTCGGCCAGTTGCGCATCGGTGCGCGGGAGCACGCCGATGCCGCCGACAGTGCGGCGGTCGAGATCGGCCAGACGGATATCCGGGCTTTGACGGGTCAGGTCGCGCATGTGCTGCACGCGGATCACCGCCATGACGCACCCCAGCGTCGCGATCGACACGGAAAGGCGCCACATTGCAAATTGCCCGCTCTGCACGGTCGAGAGAAATTCGGCAAAACACTGCCAGACCGTCACTGCGCCCAACAGCTCCGTCGCACGTTGGCGCGGAGCTGCCAGAAGCAACGCATTTGCCAGCAGGAACGAACCAACGCCCGCCATAGTCGGCGTCAGCGTATCGGTAACGTATCCGAAACCTAGCGAAAGCGCGGTCGCAAGCGCGACGACGCGGCCGGAACGGGCGATCTGACCTGGGGTCAACATGTCGAGTGGGCTACGCATGATGTGGATCATGCATGCGCCGTCTCAACAATTCGTTACGGCACGCAGGGCTCAGCCGAGCGCGCGGATAAAGCCAATAATTACAGCCCATAACATTAGCGATGCGATGGCAGGAAATCCGAGCCTCACCCAGCCAGGAGCCTTGTCCACCCGCGAATCACCCACCGGGCCGTCCTCATGCGCCCGCAGAATCTCATGCTGCAGAGCATGGACGGGGGAATGGACGGGGACATCCATGGCACGCGCCTCGCGTGGACCATCGCGTGACGAGCGGCCCTCCACTTCGGGCGCTGCGGACATGTCCATCGAGAGGAGAGGCTGGGGCATCGTGGAGACCACTTTGTCGCGGCGCGCTCAACTTCCGCTTAGCGGAGCCCTACGCAGTCTTGCGGATCACCCCCGCTGCGCCATTTCAAGCGGCTCACCCAGCACGGGATAGCCCAGGTTGTCCGGGATCATCAGCCAGTGCTTGTCATCGCGCTTCTCGATGAACGGACTGATCGTACCGATCGGCGTTGCCTCGGCGTGGACTCTCGCGTCCTCGAAGCTGCCGAACAATGCCAGCCGCTCCAGATTCCGCCGCGTCGGGAAGATCACCCGGATCTTGCCTTCTTCTGCAAGATCGAGCGCCCCCTTTGCGCTCGCCCAGAACAGGTGCCGGTTCTCCGTGGCGTCCACTTCGATATCGACCGCCCCCGTGCCCAGATCGGCGAGATAGAAGCGGGTGTCGAAAATTCTTTCAGTCCGGTGCTTGGGCCACCAGCGCGCGAAGGGCACCAGGCGCTCAGGCGCAAGGCTCCAGCCGAAAGCATCCAGCACCGGCGCCAGATCACCGCCCGAGATCAGCATCCGCCGCGCCTGCGCAGCAAGGCTTCCATCAACCACGCCGTCGATACCGACGACCAGCCCGGTCTCCTCCAGTGTTTCGCGTACCGCCGCCACTCGCGCGGCCATGTCGTCAAGGTCGCCGCCGATGCGCGCAGCCAGCTCGCGATCTGCCGGGTCGATCTTGCCGCCGGGAAACACCGTCGCGCCGCCTGCAAACTTGAGGCTCGCATTGCGCTCGACCATCAGGATTTGCGGCGCACCGCCTTGCGGATCATGCCGGAAGATGACGATCGTTGCCGCGGGAGTCGTCTTGCTCAGCCAGTTTTCGGGCTCGATATCGTGTGTTTCCATCATCGTGCATCATGTCTGGCGCAGCGTCGCTTGCCAAGCCTGCAACACTTGTCGGTTCATTTTACACCTCCCTCCACGCAACGGCTCGGTGGCGCAACAAAACCCACAGAATTTGGCGGATTCTCAAGTTTGGCACGATGTCTGCATAACCCTCTTCGTCCCGAAGAGTAGCTTCTTCTCGAGGCGGAGCCAGTCCCCCCGGTCTCTTATGGCTCCGCCTCTCCCGGGACCTCTCATCACAGCAGGCAAAAAAAGACGCGACCGGCAATGCCGACCGCGCCTTTGCATTATCTGTCAGGAAACTCGGAAGATCAGGCGGCCTTGACGCCCGCCTCTTCCATGAGCTGCTGCAACTCGCCAGCCTGGAACATTTCCATCATGATGTCCGAGCCACCCACGAATTCGCCCTTCACGTAGAGCTGGGGGATCGTCGGCCAGTCGGAGTAGGACTTGATGCCACTGCGGATTTCCATGTCCTGCAGAACGTCGACCGAGGCATATTCCACGCCAAGGTGTTCAAGGATCGCAATCGCCTTGCTGGAAAAGCCGCACTGCGGAAACAGCGGCGTGCCCTTCATGAACAGGACGACGTCATTGCCATTGACGATTTCGGAGATGCGCTGCTCGGTAGACATGAGGGATCGGTTTCCTTTCCGCTCTCAGTTGGGAACGGCAGTGGTCAGTTGCAAGGCATGCAGTTCGCCGCCCATGCGTCCGCCCAAGGCCTCGTAGACCAGTTTGTGCTGCTTGACTCGTGGCAGACCGGCAAACGCGGCTGAAACCACGCGCGCGGCATAGTGATCGCCATCGCCCGCCAGATCGGTGATCTCGACCACCGCGTCGGGCAAGGCCGCACGGATCATCGCTTCAATCTCGGCGGCGGGCATCGCCATCAGACTTCGCCCATCAGCTGGCGACGGGCATCGACCGACTTGGCCTCCAGAGCCAGGCGCACATCGCTCTCGTCGATGTCGACGCCAGCGGAGATAAGGTCGCCCAGCACCTTGCGGATCATGTCCTCGTCGCCCGATTCCTCGAAATCTGCCTGCACGACCGACTTGGCATAGGCCTCGGTCTCAGCCGCATCGAGCCCCATGCGTTCGGCGGCCCAGGTGCCCAGCAGACGGTTGCGGCGGGCATGGACGCGGAACAGCATTTCCTCGTCGTGGGCGAACTTGGCCTCGAATGCCTTCTCGCGATCGTCGAATGTGGTCATCGGCCGGTATCCTCTGTGAAAACGAGATCACCTTGCCGATAATCAGACCCGGCTCCCGCCGCAAGGGATCACGAAAAGAAACACAGCGCCAGAAGCATCAAAGGCGACCCTTCCGGAGATCGAGCAGCACGCCACCGTCGCGGCTCACGTCGCACGAGAACCGGTCACCGTTGCGCAGTGTGCCCGAAACCCGATAGCCGTCGCCATTGCGCGTGGCATCGTAGACTTCCTCGATATCGCCGCTGCGCTCTGCCTCGGTAACGCAGGCGTCCACCGCATCGTTCAAGCCACGTGCGCTGGAACCGGAAGTCGCACCGCCCTGATCGCGCCAATCGTCGCGCCTGTCATCACGACGCTCGTCTTCGTGCCGATAGCGATAGCTGTCGTCCTCACGCGCGTTGCGGTTCCTTTTGTCGGCATTGCTCGCGGCTGTCGCGATCGCGGCAATGCCGCCGATGATCAGCAGCCCTGCCAGCACGTCGCCGCCATCGATGCCGCCGCGGTCGCGATGCCAGCCACGTCCACCCCAGCCTCCGCGATCCCATCGGCCATGCGCCTCTGCCGCAACCGGCAGGAGCGTCGTGGCCAGTGCAGCGCCCGCCAGCGCGATCTTCGCAATCCGTCCTGCCATGATGCTGTTCCCTTCCAGCCGGCCACCTGCCCCGATCCACGGGCGGGCAGCCGGATCCCGAAAGGCTAGGCGGCCCAGGCTTTCCGATGCCTGAACCGCCCGCCTTGTTGTCCGTTAAAGGCCGCGAATGCCGCTGTAGTCGATATCGACCACCCGGCCCCGCTCGACCTTGCACTTGAACGATCCGCTGTCATAGCCACGCAGCGAATTGTCCCAGCCGCGATAGTCGCCGCCCCAGCCGCGACCATAGTAGCGGTCACCGTCGCGCCAATCGCGGCCCCGTGTGTTCACGGCAATCCGGCCGCGCACTTCATAGCCCCAGCGGGTGTTGCGCACGTCGCGGATGTCGGTCACGTCCGCGCGGCCATAGCTGTAGCGCGCGGCATTGCGTTCGGCAGTGCGCACGCACTGCTCGATCGCCTGGCGCGGGTTGCCGCGGCCATAGTAGCCATCGCCGTAGCGACGGTCGTTCCAGCCATCGCGGCCGCGCCAGTCGTCGCCATAGCCATAGCGATCGTAATCGCGTCGGTCGTTGTTGTTGCTGGCGGCAGCGGCAATCGCGGCAATGCCGCCGATCACCAGCGCGCCTGCGATGATATCGCCACCGTCAATTCCGCCGCGATGGTCGCGGGCGACTGCCGGCGTGGCCGAAGACACCGCAACCGCAGCGGCGGCAACGGTTCCGACGAGGGCCTTGGGTAGAGTCTTCATGGTGCAAGTCCTTCAAGTCCGGCGAGCCTTTCCCGCCACGCATGAAGGATTGCCTGATTCGCCGTGAGATGACGCTGAACCACGGCGACAGCTTCCATTCAGCTAATTGACAACGAAGATGAACGAACTATCGCTGCGCCGTTTCGCTCCCGAGGCCAGTCCAATAGGCGAGGAAAGAGAGCACGTCGGCCCCGCTGCCGATGACCTTCTCCACCGGCTTGCCCGCCCCGTGCCCGGCCTTCGTTTCCACGCGCAGCAGGTGCGGCCGCTCCCCGATCTGCGCCGCTTGCAGGGCCGCCACGTACTTGAAGCTGTGTGCCGGAACCACGCGATCGTCGTTCTCGGCGGTGGTGACAAGGATCGCCGGATAGGCCTTGGCATCGGCGATGTTGTGATAGGGCGAATAGGACCGCAGCGTCCGCCAGTCTTCCTCGCGATCAGGCCTGCCGTAATCGTCGACCCAGAACCGCCCCGAGGTGAACCGGTCGTAGCGCAGCATGTCCATCACGCCGACGTCGGGGTTCGCTGCGGCAAACAGGTCGGGCCGCTGGTTGACCACCGCGCCCACCAGCAGCCCGCCGTTCGATGCCCCCTGCACCGCAAGCCCGCCCTTGGCTGCAATGCCCTCGCGGATGAGGTACTCGCCTGCCGCGATGAAGTCGTCGAAGCTGTTCTGCTTCTTGTCGCGCCGCCCGGCCTCATACCAGCCGCGCCCCAGTTCTCCCCCGCCGCGCACATTGGCCAGGGCAAAGGCCCCGCCTGCCTCGAGCCAGGCCATGCGCACCGGCGAGTATCCCGGTGTCAGCGCAATATCGAAACCACCGTAGCCATAAAGCAGCGTCGGCAGCGGCTTGCCCGCCGTCGCCAGCGCCCGCTTGCGCACGATATAGATCGGCACCATCGTGCCATCGCGCGATGGATATTCGCGCTGCTCGACAAGGTAGTCGGCCGGATCGAACGCCATCTTCGGCACCGCAAACGGCGTCACCGCGCCGCTGTGCAGGTCCATGCGATAGATCGCCGGGGGCAAGTTGAAGCTGGTGAACTGGTAGAACGTCTCCGCATCGCCCGGTCGTCCGCCAAAGCCGCTTGCCGTGCCGATCCCGTTGAGCGTGATCGCCCGGCCCGGCTTGCCCTTGCGGTCGGTCATCACCGCTACCGTCTGTCCGTCCCTGAGATACGAGAGCAGGAAGCGGTCGCCGATCATCCGCGCCCCTTCCAGCGTATTGCCACGCTCGGGCACCACGATCTTCCAGCCGTCCTTCGGGCGGGCAAGGTCGATACTGACCAGATGATAGTTCGCAGCGCCCCGGTCGGTCAGGAACCACAGCCGGTTGCCGATCCCGGCCACCAGTTTCCAGTGATCGGCAATCTCGGGCACCAGCGGCTGTGCGTTCCATTGGCCTGCGGGCCTGCCTTCCAGCTGGATCAGGTGAACCGCGTTGCGCTTGTCCGTGCTGACCTCGCTGACCACCACTGCCCAGCGCCCGTCGCTGGTCACCAGCGCCTTGTGGCTCCATTCCGGGTGATCCGGCGATGCGTGGACCAGTTCGTCCTGCTCCTGCGCCGTTCCAATGCGATGGAACCACACCGCCTTGTTGAATCGGGGCGCACGCGGATCATCACCCGCTTTGGGCGCGGGAAACCGCGAATAGAGGAAGCCCTCCTCTCCCACCCAGGCAATCTCGGTATCGTTGGCCCATTGAAGCTGCTCGTCGAGCACCCGGCCCGTGCCGACTTCGACCACCCGCAACGTCCGCCAGTCGCTGCCCGCTTCCTGCACGGCGTAGGCAAGATATCGGCCCGAGGGCGAAGGCTCCCACTGCGCCAGGGCGAGCGCTCCGTCCGTGCTCCAGCCATTGGGATCGAGCAACAGGCGCTGTTCCCCATCCACGCCTTTGCGCACCCACAGCGCAGACTGGTTCTGCAGACCGGTATTGCGGCTGTAGAAGTAGCTCCGCCCCGCCTTGCGCGGCAGACCATAACGCTCGAAATCGAACAGCTCGCGGATACGGCTGGCAAAGCGCTCGCGCCCCGGCAGGCGTGCGAGATAATCCCCGCTCAGCGCGTTCTGCTGTGCAATCCACTTCGCCACATCGCCATCGCTGCGCGGATCGGCTTCGAGCCAGCGGAACGGATCGGCCACGCGCTGCCCGAACACCTGCTCGACCAGACCATCGTTCCTGGTGGCAGGATAGGCGCTTCGCGGCAGGACAAGACGGTGAAGTGCAGCAGACGCAGACCCGCCCCCTGAGGACGGCAGCACGGCCTCGGCACTATCGGCAAGCGCAGGCTGCGCCGACAACAGCAGCGCCGCCATCAGCATGACGCCAGCGAGGCGCCGCCCGAACCTGTCCGTCTCCCACATCATCGTTGCCAGTGATTTAGCACATCACATGAACGTGCGGGAGATGGCCTGAATGCCTATCACTCTTTCGGTGTCAGGCCCGTCCAGTGCGCCAGAAAAGCAAAGACGTCCGCGCTCTCCTCGATCTGCTTCGATACAGGCTTGCCCGATCCATGCCCGGCGCGCGTCTCGATGCGGATCAGTTGCGGCTTGGGCCCAAGTCCTGCGGCCTGCAATGCGGCGGCATACTTGAAGCTATGCCCCGGCACCACGCGGTCATCGGTATCGGCCGTCGTCACAAGTACGGCAGGATAAGGCGTGCCTGCCTTGACGTTGTGGTAGGGCGAATAGCTGCGCAGCAAACGCCAGTCCGCTTCCTTCTCCGGGAAGCCATAGTCGAACACCCATTCGCGGCCGGCCGTGAACTTGTCGAAGCGCAGCATGTCCATCACGCCCACCGCCGGATGCGCCGCCGCAAACAGATCGGGCCGCTGGTTGACGACAGCCCCCACCAGCAATCCGCCGTTCGAGCCGCCCTCGACCGCAAGGCCACCCTTGCTTGTCACGCCATTGGCCTTGAGCCATTCGCCGCCCGCGATGAAATCGTCGAACACGTTCTGTTTGGTCGGCCCCTTGCCCGCAAGGTGCCAGGCCTCGCCATACTCTCCGCCACCGCGCAGGTTCGCCACGGCATAGGCCCCGCCCGCCTGCAGCCAGGCCATCCGAGCAGGAGAGTATCCCGGCAGGATCGAGACGTTGAACCCGCCATAACCATAGAGGATCGTCGGCAGCGGTCCCTTCAGGTCCTTGCGCCGCACAACAAACATCGGGATCTTCGTGCCATCCTTGGAAGGATAGAAAACTTGGGCCGTCTCGAACGCGGCCGGATCGAACGCCAGCTTGGGCGCCTCCCACACGCTCGCCGATGCAGCCTTTGCCGCATCGAAAACATAGATCGTCGCAGGCTGGGTAAAGCCGCTGAACGAGAAGTAGCCTTTCGGATCGCCGGGCTCACCAATGACGGCACCAATGCTGCCAATCCCCGGCAGTGCCACCGTCGCGACGCCCTGCCCGTCGAGCCCAGCCACCCGCATCTCGGCCTTCACATCGCGCAGATAGTTGAGCACCAGCCGGTCACCGACAATGCTCGCCAGATCGAGCACGGCTGCATCTTCGGGCACAACCGTCGTGAACACAGGCTCAGCCCCGGAAAGATCGACGCGCATGATCTTCTTGCGCGGCGCATCCTTGCTGGTGATGAACCACAACTGATCCCCAACGCCCTCGACCAGCGTCCATTCATCGGCGAGCGAGGTGATCAGCGGGCGGACCGTCCAGTCACCCTTGCCAACAGCAGCCAGACCGACAGCATTGCCCTTCTCGCTGCCCGTGCTTGTCGAAACGACCATCCAGCGCTGGTCATGCGTCACCTGCGCCGAATGGTAGAGCCGCGGATTGTCCGGGGTCGCGTAAAGCTGCCGGTCTTCGCCCTGTGCCGTCCCAAGCCTGTGATACCACACCGACTGGTTGGAGCTGACCGCCTGGAACGCCTCACCCGCCTTGGGTTCGGGGAACCGCGAATAGATCACCGCATCGTTCCCTGCCCAGGTCAGGCGCGAGAATTTCACGTGCTCGATCGCGTCCGCCAGCACCTCCCCCGTGGCAACGTCAATCACCTTGACCGAGCGCCAATCCGTCCCGCCATCCTGCACGGAATAGGCAACCTTGCTTCCATCTGGCGATGGTAACCAGTCATCCAGCGCCGTTGCCCCGTCCTTGGCCCAGCCATTGGGATCGATCAGCACCCGCCGCTCGCCCCTTCCGTCAGCATTGCGCACGTAAAGCACAGACTGGTTCTGCAACCCTGAGTTGTGACGGAAGAACAGGTACTTGCCCGCCTTCACCGGCAAGCCGTACCGCTCGAAATCGAACAGGCTGGTCAGCTTCTTCTCGAACGCCGCCCGCTCGGGCAAGGCCTTCAGGTAGGCATCGGTGAACTTGCTCTGCTCATCAACCCACGCCGCAACCTTCTTGTCCACGCGCACGTCGGCTTCAAGCCAGCGGTAGGGATCGGCAACCTTCTCGCCAAAGAAGGTCTCAACCACTGGTCCGCGCTCAGTCTTGGGGTAGTTCAAGGCCGTCTCTCCGGCATGGGCATGGATTGGGGCGGAAACGCAGACGACCGCTGCCGCAGCAGCGAGTAACGATGGGCGCAATGGCATGGGGGGACTTTCAACTGAGTCATTCGTTGCGACGGAAACTAGCCACCCCACCGTCCCGCGCAAGTCCGCCCTGACGAAAAGGGGCTTATGTCGTTGCCAACTGAGCTTCGTCATTGCGAGGAGGCGAAGCCGACGAAGCAATCCAGAGCGCCATACATCGCTCCCTGGATTGCATCGCTACGCTCGCAATGACGCCATGATTGGGGCGGCATTTGCAAAAGACAAAACCCACAACGAAAACGGGCGGAGCCGAAGCCCCGCCCGTCAATCCTGTCAGCCGAAGCCGAAGCGCGGATTACGCAGCTTCGTATTCGTCTTCGTCAGCCGTCATCACCGGACCCGAGTCTTGACCCTTGGCCGAGGTATCGCGGTCAACCAGTTCGATCACGGCGATCGGCGCGGCGTCCGACGAACGGATGCCAGCCTTGATGATGCGGGTGTAGCCGCCGTTGCGGTCCGAATAACGCTCGGCCAGAACGGTGAACAGCTTCTGCAGCTGCGCATCGTCGAGCAGACGGGCGTGCGCGAGACGGCGGTTCGAAAGGCCGCCCTTCTTGCCCAGCGTGATCAGCTTTTCGATGTAGGGACGCAGTTCGCGCGCCTTGGGGAGCGTCGTGGTGATCTGCTCGTGCTTGATCAGCGATGCCGCCATGTTGCGCAGCATTGCGATGCGGTGGGCAGAGGTACGACCCAGCTTACGCTGGCCCAGCTTGTGACGCATGGTATCTTCCTTCCGTTCGTAGGGGGGCCGTACGAGGTACCCCGATCCAGGCGGCGAATTCGGGCTGCCGCCAAGTCACCCTTGAAAGCGGGGCACCCCGGCAGGGACGCCCCGAATTTCCTTAACCAAGCAGCTCTTGCTCGAGCTTCTTGGCCATCTCTTCGATGTTCTCCGGCGGCCAGCCGGGGATGTCCATGCCGAGGCGCAGGCCCATCGACGAGAGGACTTCCTTGATCTCGTTGAGCGACTTGCGGCCGAAGTTCGGCGTGCGCAGCATCTCGGCTTCGGTCTTCTGGACCAGATCGCCGATGTAGATGATGTTGTCGTTCTTGAGGCAGTTGGCCGAACGGACCGACAGTTCCAGCTCGTCCACCTTCTTGAGAAGGTAGCGGTTGAGCTGGTTCGCGTCGCTCTCTTCCGGTGCATGGGCAGCAACGCCCGCAACCGAAGGAACATGGCCGACCGGCATCTGGTCGTCGAAGTGGACGAACAGCGCGAGCTGGTCCTGAAGGATGCGCGCGGCATAGGCCACGGCGTCTTCCGGAGTGATCGTGCCGTCGGTTTCGACCGTCAGGTTGAGCTTGTCATAGTCAAGCTCCTGACCAATGCGGGCGTTGTCGACCTTGTACGAAACCTGGCGCACCGGCGAGTAGAGCGAGTCGACCGGGATAAGCCCGATCGGCGCGTCGACAGGACGGTTCGACACGGCGGGGACGTAGCCCTTGCCGGTGTCGACGGTCAGTTCCATGTTGAAGGTCGCACCTTCGTCGAGGTTGCAGATCACGAGGTCCTTGTTCATGACCTCGATGTCGCCGGTGACGGCGATGTCGCCCGCCTTCACTTCGCCCGGGCCGGTGGCCGAGAGCTGCAGACGCTTGGGGCCTTCGCCCTGCATCTTGAGGGCGATCTGCTTCACGTTCAGAACGATGTCGGTGACGTCTTCACGCACGCCTGCAAGCGACGAGAACTCGTGAAGCACGTTCTCGATCTTGATTGACGTGACCGCTGCGCCCTGCAGCGAAGACAGCAGCACGCGGCGCAGCGCGTTGCCGAGCGTGAGACCAAAACCACGTTCAAGCGGCTCTGCGACAAACGTCGCGCGGCGCTTGGCATCGTTGCCCGGCTTGATCTCGAGATTGTTGGGCTTCTTCAGTTCCTGCCAGTTCTTGATGTTGACAGTCATGGAATTCCCCTGGGGTTTGTGCGGGCTTTTGCCGGTTGCCGGACGCGAATGTCCGGCTCCGGTCGAAATATTGGGCGAATGGGGTGCCGGTACCTTCGCCCCATCCACCATAGGCAGGATCAGACGCGACGACGCTTCGAAGGACGAACGCCGTTGTGCGGGATCGGGGTCACGTCACGGATCGCCGTGATGGTGAAGCCGACCGCCTGGAGGGCGCGCAGGGCGCTCTCACGACCCGAACCGGGGCCCTTGACCTCGACTTCGAGGGTGCGGACGCCGTGTTCCGCAGCCTTCTTGCCGGCGTCGTCAGCAGCGACCTGTGCGGCGTACGGCGTCGACTTGCGGCTGCCCTTGAAGCCCATCATGCCGGCCGACGACCACGAAATGGCGTTGCCCTGAGCATCGGTGATGGTGATCATGGTGTTGTTGAAGCTGGCGTTTACGTGCGCAACACCACTGGTGATGTTCTTGCGCTCGCGGCGCTTAATGCGCTGAGGTTCGCGTGCCATGGTATCTATCCTCGAGAAACTTTAGACGGAAGAAGGACCTTTTCAGATCTTACTTCTTCTTGCCGGCGATCGGCTTGGCCTTGCCCTTGCGGGTACGGGCGTTCGTGTGGGTGCGCTGGCCGCGGACCGGCAGGCCCTTGCGGTGACGCAGACCACGATAGCACGCGAGGTCCATCAGGCGCTTGATGTTCATCGCCACTTCGCGACGAAGATCGCCTTCCACGGTGTGATCGGCGTCGATCGTTTCACGGATGCCGAGCACTTCTGCGTCGGTCAGGTCCTGAACACGGCGGGTATGGTCGATACCCAGCTTGTCGGCGATCTGCTTGGCCTTGTGAGCGCCAATGCCATGGATGTAGGTAAGCGCGATGATCACGCGCTTGTTGGTGGGGATATTGACCCCGGCAATACGAGCCACTTGCTTCTCCGTTTGCTCCACAGGCCGCGCGAATCACTCACGCCGCCTATCTCATCGCGAAAACTCACTCGGGAAAACCGGAATTTCTGCAGGTTTTCAGGTGATTAAGCCTGATTTCACAGAAACTGCCCGGAAATGAGTGAAAGGCGCGATTAGGCGCTTTCGGCTATCACGTCAACCATTTCGCAGACGCAAACGGCGGACGGCGCGCCGTCATGGGCGCGGTCCTGATCTGTTGCGGACCAATCATACTCCAACACCGGGCAAAGGTCAAAACCGTCCGTCCCGGCAGTTGCAGCTTCCTCTGATCCATATTAGACTTCTCGTTCTAAAAACGAGGGGGAGAACAACCGTGTCCGCAATCCGCATGCCCGCGCTGGTCCGGCTCGCACTGATCGTGCCGCTGACCTTGCTGCTCGCCGCGTTCCATGGCTTCGTCGGCTGGCACAAGACCTTCTCCTCGCGCGAGGAACTGCTCAAGCACACCGCATGGACGGTCCACCTGCCCGATTGGCTCGGCAAGATCATCGGCCTGATCGAGATGGGCCTCGTCGTTGCCCTCCTCGCCGCGCTGCTGCGCCCGCACCTCAGCCGCACCGGCCAGCTCGCCTGCTACGCCTTCATCGCGCTTGAACTCGTTTCGACCGCCACCCACCAGATCACGCAGGACGGCGCGTCGCTGCCACAGAACGTCGTGTCGATCCTGCTCACAGCATTCCTCGCCTGGCTCTTTGCAGGACGCGCGCGCGCCACTACTTGAGACCTTGCGGCGCTGGTGGCGGCTACGCACACTCCAGAACCGGACGTATTCCCTGACCCAGACCATCGGTATTGCCGTAAAGCTCGACTATGCGATGAACGGCCCTGCCCCCGTGCTGATGCAGATCGGCGTGGCACAGGTGGCCGGGCAGCGCGTGCATCTCACCAGTTGCACCACCACGCCCGGCATCGCCCGCACCGTCCCCGGCCACGACGGCCTTGGCGAACGGCTCTGGCTTGAACCCGAAACGCATTTTGCGGTGGACTACCGCGCCACGGTCGAGATCGACCGCCAGCCCCTGCCGCTAGGCAGCCTCGCCGCCGACAGCCTCACCACCCTGCCCGGCGAGGTCCTCGAATACCTGTTCCCCTCGCGCTACTGCCCGGTCGACACGATGCACGCCGCCGCCGTCGACATGTTCGGCCACCTGACCGGCGGCGCGGCGGTCGAGGCCGTGCGTGACTGGATCGCCACCCACCTCGCCTATGCCCCCGGCGCCAGCCACGGCGGCACCACCGCGCTCGACACCTTCCACGCCCGCGAAGGCGTCTGCCGAGACTACGCCCACCTCCTGATCGCCCTCGTCCGAGGCCTCGGCATCCCGGCCCGAATGGTCAGCGCCTACAGCCCCGACGTCACCCCCCAGGACTTCCACGCCCTCGCCCAGGTCTGGCTCGCAGGAACCTGGCACCTCGTCGACGCCACCGGCATGGCCGACCCTGCGACAACCGCGATCATCGGCGTAGGCCGCGACGCGGCGGACATCGCCTTCCTGACGATCTTCGGCGGCGCCATGCTGAATGCGCAGGTGGTTGAGGTGAATTTGGTGGACCAGCGGGGCGGTGTGCGATCAGCATGAGCCGACACCACTGACACCTCGGCCCCAATTTGTAGATTAAATTCGCTGTGAGTGAATTTTTTCCTTGAAGCCTTGGATGGCCCCAGCTATGTAATCAGGGTGTGAATAACGGAAGAAGTTCTCATACTCAGTTTCGGCTTTGGCTGGAACGTGGAGAGCGAAAGTTCTCTGTCACTTCATCCGCTCAGGGCGCGATGCCCCCGGCGACGGGGAAGGCGCGGACGAGGCGGGCGAAGCAGCGACGATAACGAGAATTGTTATCGTCGCTAGGTAAAGGGTTAAGTTGTCGGGTCCGACCTGTTCGGCGAGAATCCTTGGTCAGAACATCCATGGTGGGTGGTCGCCAAGGCGAACAGGAAAGGGAAAGCCAATGGCTTTTTCGAAGATCACATACCGACGACGGCGGCGGCGTGGGCTGCGAGGTAAACCTCTTGAGCAGCGTCGCGGGTTCTGGAGGACACTCCGGTCCCCGAATACCTGGAGGCTCATTGTTACTGTGGGCCTCCTGATCCATCGGGCTTACCGTTGGGTTCTGAAAGTTTTGGAGCTTTTTGAGTAGACCGCCAACCTAATATCTAAAATCCTTGGCAAGACGCCGATTGGAATCGATATGTTAAACGAAGCTCTTCGACTTATTCGTGTGTTTCACGATATGAAGCAATTTGAGCTTGCAGATCGACTCGATATTTCGAAATCACACATCTCGGAAATCGAGCGGGGCACTAAGACGCCTTCGTTAGAGCTGATTGGGAAGTACTCAGCTGAATTTAGGATTCCGGTTTCGGCGATCATGTTTTTCGCCGAGGAAATTCCGAACGCCAAACGGGGTGAGAAGGCGAGAACGAAAATTGCTTCGTCAGTGCTAGATTTGCTTAGCTTTATCGAGAGGAAGGCGGATGCCTCCGCGAGATAGGGCAGTGCCATACACCTTGCGAGACAGCCCGCTATTCCGGATGAGCAGTCGCAAGAAACTGGCAGCGCTGCTCAATGTCTCTGAGGCTGGCCTTGCCAATCTTTGCAAGCGAAGTGATCTTTACGCTCGATGCTGGAAACACAAACGGGAAAAAGATCGGTGGTTACGGGCCGCGCCGAGTCCCGATGTTGCCGGCCATTATCGCCCGATCGACATCCCTGATGCCGGTCTCAAAGCGCTTCAATCGAGAATTGCGGACCTACTTTCGAGAGTGACGCCGCCAGACTGGCTGTTCAGCCCGGTAAAGGGCCGATCCTATGTCGATAATGCCGCACGGCACCGGGGCAGTAGAGCTTTCTGGTTACTCGATATTGCGGATTATTTCCCAAGTTGCACTGCCAACAGCGTTGCACATTTTTTTCGCCGTAAGCTCGAATGCTCACCAGATGTAACTGCCATCATGGTCTTTTTAACCACTTGGCAGCAGTGCCTGCCGCAGGGCTCTCCCTGCAGCCCCATTCTCGCCTACTTTTCCAACTTGGATCTTTGGAAAGAGATTGAGGAGGCGGTGACACACGCAGGGTTGGTCCACAGCGTTTATGCTGACGACATCACCATATCTGGCTCCCTCATACGGAAGGAAGTGATCTGGACGATCAAACGGGCGGTCCACAAGCACGGCCTAAGGATTAAAGCCGAAAAAGAGCACAGTTTGATTGATAGACCGGCTGACATAACGGGAGTGATTGTCGATGGTGATCGAGTCAAGCTTCCGAATAGACAATTGAAGCGGCTCTTCGAACTTCGCGGGGAGCGGCACAAGGCAAGAAACAAAATTTTGAAATTAATGCTTGATAACCAGATTTCTGGTCGACTAGCACAGAAGCGGCAGGTCGAGCAAGTTTAGAGCGGCGGCTAGAGGCGACTTCTTGGGAACGCTCGCGTTAGAATTACGGTCACACTTTACAGTACCTTCAATTCCCTCCGCTCAAATCCGCTCCGCCTGCGCCACCGCCTCACTCGCCCGCAGCGCCGAGATAATCCGCGTCAGATGCGCCAGGTCCCGCACCTCCAGATCCACCTCATAAGTATGGAACGGGTTCTCCCGCTGCGTCATTTCGAGGTTGACCACGTTGGCGTGGTTCTTGGCGAAAATCCCCGCCATTTCCGCCAGCGTGCCGGGGCGGTTATACAGTTCTGCCCGCAGCCGCCCGATCGCGCCATCTGTACGGGCGTCCCATGACAGGTCGATCCAGTCGGCGTCGATGCCGTCGGCCAGCTTCATGCAGTCGATCGCGTGGACTTCCACGCCCTTGCCGGGGCGGCGCAGGCCGACGATGCGGTCTCCGGGCACCGGGTGGCAGCAGTCGGCGAGCTTGAACGCCATGCCCGGCGTGAGGCCGCGCACCGCGATGGCGCGCTTCTGGCTCGGCCAGTCCTCCTGCGGCAGGTTGGCCGCGCTGCCGGGGACGAGCGCTTCCATCACCTGCCGGTCGTCCAGCTTGGCCGAGCCGATGGCGAACATGAAGTCCTCCTCGCCCGCCAGCTTCAGCCGCTTGAGCGCATCATTCAGCGCCTTCTTGCCGATCTTGGTCGGCAGCCGCTCGACGATTTCCTCATAGAGCTTGCGCCCGATCGCGGCGACTTCGGCGCGCTCCTTCTGACGGACGAAGCGGCGGATCGCGGCGCGCGCCTTGCCGGTCACGACAAAGCCCAGCCAAGACAGCTGCGGCTCGGAATTGCGGCTCTTGATGATCTCCACCACGTCGCCATTGCCAAGCGGGGTGCGCAAGGGCACGTGCCGCCCGTTGATCTTGGCGCCCACCGCCTGCGCGCCAAGGTTGGTGTGCACGGCAAAGGCAAAGTCGATCGGCGTCGCGCCCTTGGGCAGCTGGAACAGCGCGCCCTTCGGCGTGAAGGCGAAGATGCGATCCTGATAGATCGCCATCTTGGTATTCTCGAGCAGTTCCTCGGCATCGTGGCTGGAATCGAGGATTTCGACGAGATCGCGCAACCAGCCGATCTGCGCATCGGGCTGCACCCCGCCCTGCTTGTACGACCAGTGCGCGGCAAGGCCGTACTCGTTGCGCTCATGCATCTCGTGCGTCTTGATCTGCACTTCCACGCGCATCGCGTTGGAATAGATCAGCGCGGTGTGCAGCGAACGGTAACCGTTCATCTTCGGGGTGGAGACATAGTCCTTGAACCGCCCCGGAATCATCTGCCACGCGCGGTGCAGGATGCCGAGCGCCTTGTAGCAATCGTCCTCGCTGTCGGTCAGCACGCGGAAGGCCATGATGTCGGTGATCTGCTCGAACGAGACGTGCCGCTCGGCCATCTTGCGCCAGATCGAATAGGGGTGCTTCTCGCGCCCCGAAACCTCGACCCGCATGCCCGCCTGCGCCAGCGCTTTCTTGATCTCCAGCGCGATGGCATCGACTTGCGCGCCCTCCTCGCTGCGGATCGCGGCCAGCCTGCCGGTGATCGTCGCATAGGCCTCGGGCTCCAGCTGCTCGAAGGCGAGCAGCTGCATCTCGCGCATGTATTCGTACATGCCCACGCGCTCGGCCAGCGGCGCGTAGATATCCATCGTCTCGCGCGCGATGCGGCGGCGCTTGTCCTCGCTCTTGATGTAGTGGAGCGTGCGCATGTTGTGCATGCGGTCGGCCAGCTTCACCAGCAGGACGCGCAAGTCCTCGCTCATCGCCAGCAGGAACTTGCGCAGGTTCTCCGCCGCGCGCTCGCTCTCGCTCATCGTCTCGATCTTCGAGAGCTTGGTCACCCCATCGACCAGCCGCGCCACGTCCGGCCCGAACAGCCGCTCGATCTCCTCCACGGTGGCAAGCGTATCCTCCACCGTATCGTGGAGCAGCGCGGTGATGATCGTGTCCTGATCGAGCTTCAGCTCGGTCATCAGGCCGGCAACTTCCACCGGGTGTGAGAAGTAGGGGTCCCCGCTCGCCCGCTTCTGGCTGCCGTGCTTCTGCACGGTATAGACATAGGCACGGTTGAGCATCGCCTCGTCCGCATCGGGATCGTAGGCGAGAACACGTTCGACAAGTTCGTACTGGCGGAGCATCTGGCCCCTAGATGGCGGCAAGCGGCCCGATACCGCAAGGGGAAACCCGGCGGAAATTCGAATGAATTGGTCCGTTAGCGGATGATCGGCGCGCTACCGGCGCTTTCCGGCAACAGTCCGGCGAGCCTCGGGTCGGGCAGGATCTCGACATAGCGGGCAAAGGGCGTGAACTCCTGCGCCATATAGAACGGCACCGCGCGCGGATCATCGGTGGTGCATGAATGGAGCCAGACCCGCGCAACGCCGGGCACCCACGCCAGTTGCAAGGCCCGCCGCATCAGCCACTTGCCCAGCCCTCTGCCGGTCGCGCCCTTGATGAAGCCGAAGAACACGATCTCGCATTCCCCCTCCACCCGGAAGTCCAGTTCGAGCATCCCGACCTCGACCCGCGCCCGGTCCACCACCGCATAGAGCTGCACGCGCGGATCGTGGATGATCGCGGCGATTTCCTCGTCGCTCTTGCCCAGCCGCGTCCACCACAGCCACGGACCGCCCACGCGCTTGTAGAGCAGGCGGTACTTCTCCGGAGCCGCCTCCTTCCACCGCACCAGTTGCACCGGCACGTCGCCCTCGGGCACGAGACGGCGCAACCCTTCGGGCGGCGCCAGCATCTCCAGCGCCGTCACCACGCAGGCCAGATCGCCCGCGCGCACATTGTGAAAACCGTGGCCCAGTGGCGGGCCGTCCGCTTCGATCACGTCAGCTCCAGACGGCTTCCGGCGGCAAGCTCATCAGGATCGCGTCGATGTTGCCGCCGGTCTTGAGGCCAAACAGCGTGCCGCGATCCCATACCAGATTGAACTCGGCATAGCGCCCGCGATATTCGAGCTGGGTCAGCTTCTCAGCGGAATTGTACTCCATCCCCATCCGCTTGCGCACAAGACGCGGAAACACATTGACGAAGGCATCGCCCACATCACGGGTGAAGGCGAAGTTCGCCTCAAACGCGGCATCGTCAGCGCATTCCAGATGGTCGTAGAAGATACCCCCCACCCCGCGATGGACCTTGCGGTGCGGGATCCAGAAGTAGTCGTCGGCCCACTTCTTGAACTTCGGGTAGTACTCCGGATCGTGCCTGTCGCACGCAGCCTTGTACTCGGCGTGGAACTCGGCCGTGTCCTCCTCATAGGGGATCGGCGGATTGAGATCACCGCCACCACCGAACCACGCCTTGCTGGTGGTCAGGAACCGCGTGTTCATATGGACGGCCGGCACATGCGGATTGCGCATGTGCGCCACCAGGCTGATCCCCGTCGCGGTGAAGCCCGGTGAATCCGCGCTCGCCCCGTTGACCGATCCGGCAAAGTCCTTCGAGAACTCCCCCTGCACCGTCGAGACGTTTACGCCAACCTTCTCGAACACCTTGCCCTTCATCAGGCCCTGCACGCCGCCGCCGCCATTCTCGACAGCTTCGCCTTCATGCTCGCGGTTCCACGGCGTGTACTGGAAGCTCGCGTCAGACCCCGCCTCGCGCTCGATCGCCTCGAATTCCGCGCAGATCCTGTCCCGCAAGCTTTCGAACCATGTCCGGGCGCGGGCAGTGTGGGTCGTCCAGTCAGTCATGCATTCCCCCAAAACTCTTCTGCCCGACTTGCCAAGGGAATCGCGATCCGGCAAGGGAAAGCCATGGTTCCCTTTTCGTTCGCCTCTCAGGAATTCCGCCTCGGCGCCTCGCGCGCGCTGTTCTGGGCAGAGGAGTACGCACTGCTGGTGGCAGACCTCCACCTCGAAAAGGCCAGCTTCTTCGCCCGTCACGGCCAGATGCTCCCTCCTTATGACAGCCGCGCCACGCTCGAACGCCTCGCCGATGCCTTGCGCGAAACCGGCGCGCGGCGCGTGTTCTGCCTGGGCGACTCGTTCCATGACGCCCAAGCGGTCGAGCGGATGGAGCCCCACGCCGCAGGCATGCTCGCCGCCCTCACCCGCGCCACGGACTGGGTCTGGATCACCGGAAACCACGATGAAGACGCCAATGCGCCGGGAGGAACCGTGGTCGAGGAACTGGCGCTGAACGGCCTAACCTTGCGCCACATCGCCCGCCCCGGCGCACCTGAAATCGAAGTCTCGGGCCACTTCCACCCCAAGCTCCGCGTGTCGATCCGGGGGCGCTCGATTGCCCGTCCTTGCGCAGTAGCAAGCGAGAAACGCCTGATTCTCCCCGCTTTCGGCGCGCTGACCGGCGGCATGGATGCGGGCGATCCTGCCATTCTATCGGCGCTCCAGCCGGCTCGCGCGATAGACGCAATCGTCCCTGCCGGAGATCGCCTTGCCCGCTTCTCGCTCTGGCGAGCGGCGGCCTGAGGGCAACGGCGGCCCGACAATCGCCGCGCCTGTGGAACGAATGGCGAAACCGCCCCTTTAATTGCGTGAACATTGTGATATGAGCGCGCGAAACGTATATTCGGTAAAACTGCAGGAGAAAGCACTATAGCTCCCCCACCGCGGCGCAGTATGGCGCCCCCAGTCAAGAGCGGGCCTCGCTTCAACCAGATGATCAACGTGCCCAAGGTGCGCGTGATCGACGAGAATGGCGAGAACCTGGGTGTAATGTACACCCGCGAAGCGATCGATCAGGCGGCCGAAGTCGGCCTCGACCTCGTCGAAGTTTCCCCCAACGCTGACCCGCCGGTCTGCAAGTTCCTCGACGTGGGCAAGTTCCGCTACGAGGCGCAGAAGAAGGCGAACCTTGCCCGCAAGAGCCAGAAGACGCAGGAGATCAAGGAGATCAAGATGCGTCCGAACATCGATGACCACGATTACGACACCAAGATGCGTAACGTGACCCGGTTCATCGAGGACGGCGACAAGGTCAAGATCACCCTGCGTTTCCGTGGCCGCGAACTCTCGCATCAGCAGCTCGGCATGAACCTGCTGCGCAAGGTGCAGGACGACGTTGCCGAAATCGCCAAGGTCGAAGCCTTCCCCCGCATGGAAGGCCGCCAGATGCTGATGGTCCTCGCGCCGAAATAAGCGCAGGTCACATCGCAGACAGCTTGAAGGGCGTGCCGCAAGGCGCGCCCTTTTCGCGTTCGGCTTACATGACCTGCCCATGATTCTCGTGATGAGTGGAAAGACCATGACTGCCCAACCAGTCATCGACGCACGACAACGGCCTGTCCCGCGTTCCGCAATTCACCCCCGACAGCCAACGCTCCGCCGATTCACCCATGTCCGTTTCTCGCGACGGCGCGTTGCCGCTGCGGTTCGCCAAAAAACCAACGGATACATCAAGGAGCATTTCATGACGCCGTCTCTCAAGATCATTCCTGCTGTCGCGATTCTCGCCGGTTCGCTCGGCCTCGGTGGTTGCGCCACCAAGGGCTACGTCAACGAGCAGATCGCCACGGTAAACCAGCGCATCGATGGCGTCGAAGGTCGCCTCCAGGCAACTGACGGCGTTGCCCAGGCTGCGCGCAGCGAAGCCCAGGCCGCCAACGCCCAAGCCCAGACCAACACCCAGCGCCTCGACCAGCTCACTGGCCGCGTCGATAACATCGACCAGCGCGTAACCCAGATGCAGCAACGGCCTCAGAAGCGCGCTCGCAACTAAGCCGCGCTGTTCAAGCACCGGACAGGTCGCTCGTGGCTACAGTGGCACGATCTGCCTGTCCGGCATCTCCGGGTTGAGTACGACAAGAAAATGATCAAGGCTCTGGTGGCGCTTGCGGGTCTGGCGCTGATTCTCCCTTTCCCTGCGACACCCCTGGCCGAGGCGGCTGCGCCAAAATCCGCCAAGTCCGCTCCCGCAAAGAAGAAGCCACGCAAAGCGAAGGCTCCGGCTCCGCCTGTTGAGCTTCCAGCCCTGTCCATCGGGGCACAGCGCGTCACCGCGTGGGTCGCCGAGAGCGGGGACCACAATGGCCTGCCCTATGTCGTGATCGACAAGCCTGCGGCCGCAATCTACGCCTTCGATGCCACCGGCAAGCCGGTGGGCTTCGGCCCGGTCCTCATCGGCCGTGCGCTTGGCGATGATGCCACCCCCGGCGTCGGCTCAAAAAGTCTTGCCGAGATCGGCCCTGCCGAAAAGACCACGCCAGCAGGCCGCTACCTCGCCAAGTTCGGCCTCGCCGCCGGCCACAACAAGGTCCTCTGGGTCGATTACGCGACGTCCGTCGCCATGCACACCATCCCCACCGGCAACCCCAAGGAAAACCGCGCCAAACGGATGCTTTCACCGTCGATCGACGACAACCGCATAACCTTCGGCTGCATCAACGTCCCCAAGGCCCTCTACAACGGCAAGATCGCCCCGCTGTTCGCCAGGAAAGGCGGCTACGTCTACATCCTGCCTGACGTAAAACCCTTGGAAGACGCCTTTCCCCCGCTCCACGCCCGTCCCATGACCGTGGCGCCGACGGTCGCTTCGGAAAGCACGTCCACCCGCTGAGCGGTTACAGCACTGCGTCTCCCGGCTTGCGCCCGTCAACGAGCGCGAGTGGATAACGGCCTACGCCGGGATGACGGAGTTTGGGGTGAGGATTGCCTCTCCGAAGTCACCTCGTCAAAAGTCGCAACCAACAATTCCCGTCGCCCCGGCGAAGGCCGGGGCCCAATCGCTATCGCCCACAAGCTACCCCAATCCCAGTAACAGCAACGTTTGACACCGAAACGAAAAAGGGGGCCGCGCAGGCCCCCTTCCCCTTGTCCTTCAAACCACACAACTCAGAAGCGGTAACGCCCCGTCACGCCATAAGTGCGCGGCTGGCTGGTGTAGCCCGAGATCGAGCCCGGCTGGGCCGGCGTGTCGAAAATCGAGAGCAGGTAACGGTTGTTGGTCAGATTGCGACCCCATGCCGTCAGCTCGAAACCGCTCGGCATGGCCCAGGTGATCGAGGCATTGGCCTCGTTCACCTCACGGCGGAACGGACGGGCCGCAGCGACGGCAACCTGCGTTCCGGCGTCAAGGAAGCCGGGCAGGCCCTCAACGATCTGGACCGGCGATTCATAATGGAAGTCGCCACGGAAGATCAGGTGATGTCCGCTGCCGAACTCGTGGTCGTAGGAAGCGGCAAAGGTCGACGAGATCGACGGAATGCCAGCCGGCCGGGTCTTCGACAGATCGCCCACTGCCGAAAGGACGAAACTGTCGTACTTCGGATCAAGGTAGGTCATTGCAACGTTGAACTGCCAGCCCTTCCCTGGCTTCACCGTGCCTTCGAACTCCAACCCGCGGACCGACTGCTTGCCGGCATTGGCCAGCACGAAACCCGATCCGGTGAAAGTGTTCGACTGGAAACCGTTGATGCGCTGGTCGAAGGCAGCAAAATTCGCCGTGACCAGACCCCAGTCCGCCTTCAGGCCGATTTCATAGACCGTCGAGCTTTCCGGCCCCGCAAAACGCGTTCCGTAGGTCTGGTTGACCACAGTCAGACCGCGGGCAATCAGCGCTTCCCGGTCGCTGGCGAAAGGACGGCTGTCGCGCGAAAGGTTGATCGAGCTTGCCTTGAAGCCCGTCGCATAGCTCGCGTAGACGTTGATGTCGTCGGTCAGGTCATAGGCAACGCGAACGATATACGTGAACTTGTCGTCGTTCGTGCGACCGGGCTCCACCGCGTTCGGTACGGGGACAGCCGCCGGGAGATACTGCAGCGGACGAAGACCAGCCAGGGGATTGGCCGCCGGATTGTTCTGGTTGGCCGTGGCAAAGGCATTGAACGCGGCAAAGGTCGCTGCAGTCGCCGGGTTGGTTGCAAAGGCGCCAACAGCTGCAAGATCGTTAGGGTTGACCCCGGCCCGGCTCAGCGCGCCACCCAGCAGCAGGTTGCGGCGGAACGGAGCGTAAGCCGGATTGTCGAAGTCAATGCCCGAGAAGACGTCGGTCGAATTGATGTCGAGGGCATAGCGCTTGCGGTCCTTGGTGTAGTTCACCCCGCCGGTCACCGTGATCCGGTCACCGATCTTGAAATCGGCCTGCCCGAAGAACGAGAACGCCTCGTTGCGCAGGCGATAGCGCTCGTCCAGCTTCTGGCCCGAGGCAAAGAACTGTCCGGCATACTTGGCCGGATTGCCTTCGAGCGCCCCGAACGTCGCTTCCAGTGTCGGCACTGAAAGTGCACCGCCACTAAGCCCCTGGATCAGGAAGTTGGCATAATTGCGCGCATCGTCACCCCAGCCAAGCTGGTTCGCCTGACGGATGTTCTCGTTGAAGTAGTAACCACCGGCGAGGAAGTTCAGCGGACCGTCCATGTTGGTGGCCACGCGCAGTTCCTGCGTGAAGGTCTTGATCGCCTGATCCTGCGCGTTGACCCCGATCAGGTCGGCGCTCGAAAAGTCGGAATCCTGGTTGGTCAGCGCGTTGGTACGGCGATAGGCGGTGATCGAGGTGAAGGTCAGCGGCCCGAAGTCATAGTCGACCTGGCCCGAAGCGCCCCAGTTCTCGATATCGTTGGTCGAATCGAAGTTCGAATAGACCCGGTTCGAATAGATCTCGTTCGGTCCGTTGACCTTCCCGCCCAGCGCGCGCACCGCGAGCGTCGACGTCGAGGGCTGAAGGTTGACGACCGCGCAGCAGATCTCGTCGATCTTCGAATAGTCGCCGATAAGCCGCACGCACGCCTGCGCATTGGGCTCCCACAGCGCCTGTCCGCGCAGGAACCAGCGGTCACGCTCGTTCGTCGTGTTGCCGGTGCCGAGGTCCTTGTTATAGCCGTCACGCTTGTTGAGGCCGCCCGCCACGCTCACTGCCAGCCCTTCGGTCACGGGGCCTGTGACCACGCCTTTGAGCACGACGGCATCATAGTTGCCATAGCTCGCCTCGACGTTCCCGCCGAAGTCGAACTTGGGCGCCGCCGTCACGATCGAGATCACGCCAACGCTGGCGTTCTTGCCGAACAGCGTCGACTGCGGCCCGCGCAGCACCTCGATGCGCTGCACGTCAGGGAAATCGCCGATCTGCGAAGCAGAGCGCGAACGGTACACGCCATCGATGAACACGCCGACCGAAGGCTCGATCCCGGCGTTGTTGGCGCCGTTGCCGAAGCCGCGGATGATGAAGTTGGTGTTCGCGCTCGACTGCAGCTGCGTAACGCGCAGCGAGGGAACGACGCTGGTCAGATCCTTGAGGTCGCGGATCTGCGCCTGTTCCAGCGTCTTGGCGCTGGTCACCGATACCGCGATCGGCACGTCCTGCAGTGTCTGCTCGCGCTTGGAGGCGGTGACGATGATCTCGTTGCCCTCGGCGATCTGCTCTGGAGCCGGCGGCGCAGGCTGGGCTTCTTCCTCTGCCGGCGCCGCGGCGTCCTGCGCTTGGGCGGCAGCCGAGAAGGCAAGAGCGAGGCTGCAAGCCCCGGCAAGGAGCGCTGCCTGACCGGTACGACCGGCGAATACGGACTTCATCTGCGATCTTTTCCTTTTCTGGGCCGGGTTCCTGCCTGCAAGGGCAGCCTCGGCCGATGGCCACGTGGCCGGTAGGTCATCCTGTTCCCTGACCTCGTTCTAGGGTGCGGAAATGCCCCGAACAATTCCAACTCGACCAAATCCTTCGCGGCCCCCATGCATTTTCATGCGCTGTTGCAAGCCGGTCACACATGCAACCGCTTGCCGCAACGCGCGCGCCTGATTCCCACCGTGCTTGCCGCAACGCGAGCCACTCGTTCCAAGCGTGCTTGCCGCAACGCACAATTCCCTGTAAGCGCGCGCCGAAGTCGGAGCGGGTCAGTGCTTGTCCCGTCCTTCCGAAGAATCCAACCGAAAGCCCGTTTTCATGTCCGCCCAGCGCAATATCGCGATCATCGCCCACGTCGACCACGGCAAGACCACTCTCGTCGACCAGCTCTTCCGCCAGTCCGGCACCTTCCGCGACAATCAGCGCGTCGAAGAGCGCGCGATGGATTCGAACGACCTCGAAAAGGAACGCGGGATCACCATTCTCGCCAAGTGCACCTCGGTCGAGTGGAACGGCACCCACATCAACATCGTCGACACTCCCGGCCACGCCGACTTCGGCGGCGAGGTCGAGCGCATCCTCTCGATGGTCGACGGCGTGATCCTGCTGGTCGACAGCTCCGAAGGCGCGATGCCGCAGACCAAGTTCGTCACCGGCAAGGCGCTCGCCCTCGGCCTCAAGCCGATCGTCGTCGTCAACAAGATCGACCGTCCCGATGGCCGCCCGCAGGAAGTGCTCGACGAAGTGTTCGACCTCTTCGTCAGCCTCGATGCCAACGACGAACAGCTCGAATTCCCCGTGCTCTACGCCTCGGGCCGCAACGGCTATGCCGGCAACGACGAAACCGTGCGCGAGGGTGACCTCACCCCGCTGTTCCAGACCATCGTCGATCACGTGCCGCCCCCGGCAGCCGACGTCGACGGTCCGTTCAAGTTCCTCGTGACGCTGCTTGACCGCGACAACTTCCTCGGCCGCATCCTTACCGGCAAGGTCCAGTCGGGCACGATCAAGGTCAACTCGCCGATCCACGCGCTCGATCGCGATGGCAAGGTCGTCGAAACCGGCCGCGCGTCCAAGCTCATGGCCTTCCGCGGGCTCGAGCGCGTTCCGGTCGATGAAGCCAAGGCCGGAGACATCATCTCCATCGCCGGCCTCGCCATCGCCACTGTCGCCAACACCATTGCCGATCCCTCGGTCAGCGAACCGCTCCAGGCCCAGCCGATCGATCCGCCGACACTGTCGATGCGCTTTGCCGTCAACGATTCGCCGATGGCCGGCCGCGAAGGCTCCAAGGTCACCAGCCGCATGATCCGCGACCGGCTTGAGCGCGAGGCCGAATCCAATGTCGCCATCCGCATCACCGAATCGGCCGACAAGGACAGCTTCGAGGTGGCCGGGCGCGGCGAACTCCAGCTCGGCGTTCTGATCGAGACGATGCGCCGCGAAGGCTTCGAACTCGGCATCAGCCGCCCGCGCGTGCTGTTCGGCGAAGACGAGAACGGCAACCGCACCGAGCCGTACGAAACCGTCGTGATCGACGTGGACGACGAATACTCGGGCACCGTGGTTGACAAGATGGCCATCCGCAAGGCCGAGATGACCGACATGCGCCCCTCGGGCGGTGGCAAGACCCGCATCACCTTCTCGGCTCCGTCGCGCGGCCTGATCGGCTACCACGGCGAATTCCTCTCGGACACGCGCGGCACCGGCATCATGAACCGCCTGTTCGAGAAGTACGGTCCCCACAAGGGCCGCATCGAAGGCCGCAAGAACGGCGTGCTGATCTCCAACGGCAACGGCGAGGCCGTCGCCTACGCCCTCGGTCCGCTTGAAGAGCGCGGCATTCTCTTCGTCGGCGTCGGCACCCCGCTCTATGAAGGCATGATCATCGGCGAGAACGCCAAGCCCGAAGACCTCGAGGTCAACCCGATGAAGTCCAAGCAGCTGACGAACTTCCGTTCGACCGGCAAGGACGACGCCATCCGCCTGACCCCGCCCAAGATCATGACGCTCGAACAGGCCATCGCCTACATCGACGACGACGAAATGGTCGAAGTCACCCCCAAGTCCATCCGCCTGCGCAAGGCCATCCTCGACCCGAACGAGCGCAAGAAGGCCTCGCGGAAAAAGGAAGCGGCATAAGAAACACGAAAGGGCGGCCAACAGGCCGCCCTTTCTCTTTCACCTCCCCTCCCGCAAGCGGGAGGGGCCGGGGGTGGGCCTGCCACAAAAATTCCTCCCCGCCCCGGGGAGGGGGACCATCCGCAGGATGGTGGAGGGGCACCCACAACAACGCGAAACATAAAAAGGCAAAACAAATGCGAGGGCCAAAGCCCTCGCGCTCCCGGAAGTTTGGAAACGGCTGCTAACCAGCCAATAGAACTGTAGGCCTCCCGGTAACCAACTGTTATCTATCAAGATCGTTACCGTCCGGTCACGACCAAAGCCGGTCGTTCAGATTGGCTACCGCGATCGTCGGCTCGTTACAGAAGCTGCCGCCGTTTCGCTCCGATGCAGACTGTCAGGACGGCGCCCCATCCTTTGCGAAGGCTGGTGCAAAACTTCTGGAATTAATCTGTTTTATTGTCGGATTTCGGCAGAGTTGCCCGAAGCGCGCCTGTCCTTGACGGCAATCAGCACAGCGATTGCAAAGGCCAATGCGAGTGACGCCTCAACCCGACTGAGATCAAGCCCGCCCTGCGCGGTTGATTTGTCCAGGAAATCGCCGACGACGGCCCCTAGCGGTCGAGTCAGTATGAACGCCGTCCAGAAGAGAGCAACGCGGCTTGCCGTGGTGCTGAGGTAAACCATCGCCACCATGGCAAGCAGCGCCCCAAAGATCGCGGCCGAGCCTGCATAGCCAAGCGGGCCGTCGGCGATCCAGTCCCCCATTGCGGTGCCGAGAGTCTGTGAGAAAGTGATCGTCAGCCAGTAGAAGAGTTCGGCTTTCGGTTCATGGAGCGAATAGATCGATACGCTTCCCAGCGTGCGGTGCCATATCAGGAGTGACAGTCCGACAAGGCTGGCGAGGACAAGCGAACCTCCCGCATACCCGATCCCCAGCGCGCGGGTGGCCAGGTCCGCAAGTGTCGTCCCTGCTGTCGTCGAGGCGAGGATAGTCGCCCAGTAAAGCCAGGGATTGTACCTTCGGGCGCGGATCTGGAAGGTCACGAGCAGCAACAGAAGCCCGCCAAACAGGCCGGTGCCCACAAGATAGCCGTTGGTCCAGAACGATGTCGAAGCGTCAGCGGTCGTTTCGCCGAGCCACGACATCGAAACGCTGTCCCCGGCGGTTTCGCCCAAGGTGGTGGCGAGAATCTTGATGGTCCAGAAGCCCAGCGTTGCCGCTGGGACTTTCATCAGATTGGTAGTCGCGAGCTTGGGCAAATGGCCACCTTTCCCATCAGATTGTCAACGCGGTCGGTCAGTCCGGATGCATCAGATAGGCAATGACATTTGCGCGGTCCTGAGGCTTGGGCAAGCCCTTGAACTTCATGATGCCCTGCGGGACCAGACCCTTTGGGTTGGCGAGATAGATGTCCAGCTTTTCCGGCGTCCACTGCATGTTCGAGGCCTTGAGCATTCCCGAATAGGCAAAGCCCGGAACCGATCCCGCACGCCGCCCGACGACGTTGTAGAGGGTTGGCCCCTTCTTGTTCGTGCCTTTCGGGCTGACCGAGTGGCAATCGCTGCAATAGCTGTCGAAGGCATCGCCGCCAGCGGACGCGTCCCCCTGCGCAAGTGCGGGGGTCGCGATCAACAACAGGGCCACTGAACTCGTAAAGATCCTGATCACGCTGTTCTCCTCAGAAGGCAACCCAAGCGAATGCCGAGAGCGTGTTGTTGTCCGAAGCATTGCGTCCGTTGCCGTCGTAGTCAGTCTTTGCCCCGTTGAACTTGGTGTAGCCCTTGTATTGCAGACCAAGTCGCAGGTTCGCGAAAGTGGACTGTCCTTCGCCACCGAATGGGGTCCAGTCAGCCTGCGCGATGTATCCCGTGGTGTCGGGCGCAGCGGTGCTGCTGCCGTCTTCCGGGTTGGGCGCATAAAGGTCGGGATCGGGCGTACCGGTCGTGTGGAAGGCACCCAGAGTTAGGCCATAGTGCTTGTCGTGATACCAGCTGACATCGCCGGAAATGGTGTTGAGCGTATGCTTCTCGGCCGAGACGTCGCCCAGTGCCAGAGCATGGTTCAGGGTCTGGCGCTCGTGCAGATAGGATCCGTTGAGACTGAAGATGTTCTTGCGGTTGCCAAGGAACTGATAGGTCCCGTCCACGCCCCAGTCGCTGTACTTGTCCGGCGCAAGGCCGTCGCGGTCGGGGTTCAGTCGCGCGCTCATGCCAATAAAGCCGATCGAGGCGTTCTGCTTGCCCCAATCCTTGGCATAGGCAACGCGCCAATAGGGCGCGACGCCCTTGAGGCTGCCAGCTTCGCTGTCGATGCCGAGCTTGCTCAGGAATGCGGGCTTGAGCGAGCGGTAGCCGCCGACTTCGACATAGAGGCCGCTCTCGGTAGCAAGGTATGTCGATGTGCCCAGGACCTGGTGCTCCACCCCGCCTTGCAGCAGCGGCGCTGCCGCGCTTTCGAAGCCGAGATCGGACGATGTGTAAGGAAAGGACCATGCACCGACCGAGTTGTAGGGGTCGGACAGGGTCGGATTGTTGTTGATCGAGATGCCGAGTGTCGCCTCCGCCCCCATAAGCTTGATCGGGTGGGCGTAGCGGACCTCGAACTGGTCGAGCGAGGTGTGCCGATCGATCTCGGAATAGGTGGTCTGGATGAATGTTCCGAGCCCCGGAGCGATCTTCCCGGCGACGAATAGTGATGCTTCCTGCAGCGCGACGTTGTTGTTGACCCCGTCGTGGCCCGAGATGGGATCGGCCCGATCCTTCTTGGTATGCGTCCAGTTAGCGACGGCCATGCCCGAAAGCGGAACGGTGACCTTGCCATCGGAGTATCCGCCAATCTTGAACGCACGTCCGTGCGGCGTCAGTTGCGGCCCGAACCCGCCAACATGACAGGCCGCGCATTCCTCGCCGGTCTGGCGAGCATAGGATGGCAATGCACTTGCCCGATTCGGCGCCAGCGAACCGCCAGCCAGCAGTGATCCCCCCAGAATTACGGCGGCGCCGCCCAGAACATAACCGCGCATCGAAACTCCCTTCCAGTACCCGATGCCGCTGAGACGTCGCCGTTTGCGAGCCTCCACAGTCGTTGCGGTGAGAATTTTTTCGTGCCGGACTGAGGTGCTGAAGCTGCGGTGTCGTCTGGTGTTTGCACGGACTTCTTTTGAGGAGCGGTAATGACGGGTCGCAGGTTACGCATCACCTTCCACTGGCTGACGCTGGCGCTGATCGCCGCAGCTTACGCCATTGCCTTACTCCGCGAAGACATCGAGGACCCGGACAGCAAGCTGTTCTGGCTCGATTGCCATCGCGCGATCGGCCTTGCCATCCTGCTGCTGACAGTCGTGCGGTTGATCTCGCGCCTGCGCTTCCCGGTGCCAGCACCCCATGAGCCAACGGCTGCGCTGCGCTTGGTTGCCAAGGCCAGCCACGGGTTGCTGTACTTCGGCCTTGTGGCCTTGCCACTGCTTGGTTGGGCGCAATCAAGTGCCAAGGCGCGCAAGTTCAAGCTTTTCGACGTACAACTTCCGTCGCTTGTGCACCATGACGGCGATCTCGCCGCTGTGTTGTCGCAATGGCACGAGACCGTAGCCTGGGGCCTGCTTGCGCTGATTGGCTTGCACAGCCTTGCCGCGTTATTCCACCACTTCGTCCGGCGCGACACGGTGCTTGTCGACATGGTGCGACTGCGTGAAGCTTGAGCGGCGCTTCCTGTTGCGCGGGGTCTTTCTGGTCTGCGGACTGGTGCTCGCAGACGTTGCGATTCCGAGATTGCTGAACGCCGAATCTGCGCAATCTCCGCCGCGGTGGCTCGGTGAAAGACACGGTGACTGGCTGACATTCGACCGCGCAACGATCGGAGAAGCGGCCGAGAGCATAGCACAGCGCACCGGCTTTCGCGCTGTAGCATTCCCGGCAATCTGTGACACGCCTTTCACCGGCAGCGTGAGTCTGGCCCAAGGGGGAGAGGCCGCCGTTCGCGAACTGGCTGGAAAGGCCGGCGTGACCTTGCGCCAAAGTGGCCCGCATTGGGTTCTGGTTGCAGGAGGCGAGCAACGCGCGCATTGATCCCTGCGATGCTCGACCCGAATGAGGACAGTGCTGCTAGCGACCGTAGTGACACGGGAGGACTTGCTGTCCTGTTCGATAGGCATCGTGCCGAACTGCACCGGTTCCTTGTGGCACGCTGCGGCAGTGCAGCCGACGCCGAAGACCACATGCAGGACCTGTGGCTGAAGCTGCAGGCGCTGCGTCCCGGCCCAATTGCAAACGGGCGCGCCTATCTTTTCCGCGTTGCCAACAACCTGGTTCTCGACAGGTCCCGCTCCGCCTTGCGTGAGGCGGCTCGCCAAGGCCGCTGGGTGGCCGACGAACATGGCGCGGGCGAGGTGCAGGACCGGGTCGATCCCGCTTGCCTCGCCGACGAAAGTTTGGCGCAAGCGGAAGAGCTTGCATTGCTGCATCACGCCGTAAATGCGCTGCCGCAAGGTGCCAAGCGCGCATTGAAGCTTAACCGCTTCGATGGCCTGAACCAGGCGGAAGTTGCAGGCCGAATGGGGATTAGCCGGAGCGCCGTGGAAAAGCACCTCGCTGTCGCGATGAAGCACTTGCGCCGGACGTTCATGGGCTGGGGTGATGCAGGTGCGGTGACGTCTCAATCGTCAGAAGGGGCAGACAGAACCAGAAACGGTGGGGAACCATGAGCCAGATGCAGCACGACGAGGAGGACGCGATCATCGCCATCGCGGCTCGCTGGCACACAGCTAGCCAGTCCGATGACATGGATTGGGATGCGTTCACGCGCTGGCTCGAGGAGGACCCGCGCCACCGGACGGCCTATGACGGAGTTGCGTTGGCAGACTTCCTTCTGGATGAGGCGGCCAATGAGGCTGCATCCCGTCGGCCACCGGAGAGCCCGCCAGCCCCGCTTCCCCACCCTCATCCGTGGCGCTGGATCGGTGGCGGACTGGCAGCTGCCGCCTCGATCGCCCTTGCGCTCACCTTCGCCAATCCCGAGCGCGTCGAATCCTATGAAACCGGTTCGCAAGCGCGCCAGATCGCACTCGGCGATGGTTCACTCATCGATCTGGCACCGCACAGCCAACTCAGTATCCGGGGTTCGGATCGCATCGCGTTGAACGGCGATGCCCTTTTCACGATCCGGCACGACCCATCACGCACCTTGACCGTGTCAGCAGGTTCTGTGGAGGTAACCGACATCGGCACGATCTTCGAAATGAAGACCGGAGCAGACGAGACCCGCGTCAGCGTCGCCGAAGGAAAGGTGAGCGTGGCGATCGCGCAAATTGCCTCGCCAACGCAACTCCATGCGGGCCAGTCGCTCGTATCGGATCGGGCTGGCAATGCCACTGTTGCCGCTACGCCTGTGAGAGGCGTGGGTGCTTGGACAAAGGGACAGTTGTCCTACGTAGACGCGCCGCTTTCTCTGGTCGTGCAGGATCTTGGCCGCTATGCCGGGGTCCGGGTCGAGATATCGCCGGAGATCGCGGCGATGCGCTTTTCGGGAACGCTGGCAACAGACAATGGCATCGCGGCGGTTGAGGACCTTGCCGGTATCATGGGCCTTGCGCTGCACCGCGGCGGCGACCGCGTGCGTCTCTCTCGCCTCAAGCCCTGAAGCCCGGGCAAGGCCGACGCGGCAGTCCCAAAGCGTCAGCATCGAAATCGCTGCAGCGCCGCTTGTCGACGCCATCGCTGAGCTAGCGCAGCAAGCCGGAGTCTCGATAGGCGCTTCGGGAACTCTACCTGCGGTCAGGACGAAGCCCCTGCGCGGACATATGACTGCTGCAACGGCCTTGTCCCGATTGCTAGACGGTACACATTTGCGTGCGGTGGCCGTGGGCCCCAGCGCTTACCGCATAGAGCAGGCAAACCTCGCACCCCGGCGGATAAAAGCGCCGGCCCCGCCGCCCATCGTGATCGGCGACCCCATCGAGGTTACCGCCCGTAAGCAGCCGGAACTGCTCGGCGCGCTGCCGCTCTCCATCTTTGTCGGACAGCCTGCTCAGATCGGCCTTCGCGGTGAGGTTGCAGGTACGTCTGCGATTGCGGCACTTGACGAGCGGATGACACTGGCAGGCGCTGGCCCCGGCCGCAATCGCCTGTTCCTTCGCGGCATTGCCGACAGCCCTTTCAACGGTCCGACACAGGCGACGGTCGGCGTGATGTTCGACGACAGCCGCCTGACCTATTCGGCGCCCGATCCGGACGTCCGCCTTGTCGATGTGGCGCGGGTTGAAGTCATCGATGGCCCGCAGGGCTTTCTTCACGGTGCTGGCGCGATCGGCGGATTGTATCGCATCATCCCGAACCAGCCCGACCCGCGGCATGCCAGCGCCAGCATGTCTGTGGGCGTCTCCGGCGTCACCGATGGCGGCCAGGGCTATCTTGGCAATGCCATGGTCAATCTGCCGCTATCGGGCTCTTCTGCTGTGCGGCTCGTCAGCTACGGCGAGCGAATGCCAGGCTGGATCGATACCGGAGATCGCCGTGACAGCAACAGCGGCTCCCTGTTCGGAGTGCGACTTGCCTTGAAGGCCTCGCTCTCACCCGATTGGGACATCAACCTGAGCGGGTTGCACCAGCGTCTGGCCATTGACGACACGCAATATGTCAGCGGCGAGGGCGACCGGTCCCGTTCGGCGCAGAGGCCGGAACCGCACGACAACGATCTCGATCACTTGGCGGTCCGCCTGCAGGGCAAGCTGGGTAGCACCCGGCTCGTCGCGATCTCGGCCAAGACATGGCATGAAGCGAGCGAGGCTTTCGATGCCTCGCCAGATGCGGAACAGGCGCTAGACAATCGTCAGTACAGCACATGGGACAACGAAATTCGCGCCGATGGCCAATCGGGCAATGTGAAATGGCTGGCGGGCCTATCCTACGTCTTTGCCAGACAGGACCTGTCACGACGTTACGTAGGCCGCGTCTACGGCGACGAGGGTTCAGCAGCGGCCCGTGCTTCCCATGACCTTGCCGTCTTTGCGAGCATCGAAGTGCCAATCCAGCGCGCGGTTGACCTTACATTCGCCGGACGGCTGCTCCACGGCACGGTCGAAGACACGATCATTACCTCGGCTGCACGCTATGAACAAAGTGTATCAAAGGATGCCTTCACGCCCGCCATAACGCTGGCTTGGCGGCCGAACACAACGGATTCGATCTACGCCCGGGTCAGCACGGGATTCCGCCAGGGCGGGCTGGCGCGCACGGACGCCGACGTCTCGCGAACCGATGGCGACGAGCTTCGTTCGATGGAACTTGGCTGGCGGCACCGCTCGCCGGGGCTGGTTCTGGAAGCAAATCTCCATCACGCGCGCTGGCATGACATTCAGGCCGACGTGCTGATCGCGGGAGGCATAATCTCTGCGCGCAACATCGGCGACGCGACACTGACCGGCCTTGACTTGCGCGGCGAGGTTTCACTGTCACATGGGGTCTCGTTCCGAAGTGGCATCTTTCTGCTGGCAACCAGCCTGAGCACCGCCAACCGGCGAGATGCCGAGATCGGGCTGACATTCGCCGCGCCGTTTCGTGGCAACGCAGAACTTGCGAAACAGTTCGACCTGGCCGGTTGGCGCGTCATCGTTCAATCCGATGCGACGTTTACAGCGAGGCGTGACTTCTTCCCCTCAACTCTGGGGGGAGCGAGACTGCCTGCCGCATTAGACATGAGCGCATCCTTGCGCCTGCAACACAATCAGCTGTCATTTCTTCTGCGTGGGTCCAACCTGCTCGGCAGTAGAAGACAAGACTTTGCCTTTGGAAGCCCGGTTGCCTCAGGTTCCAGCCCGCAAATGTCTGCGCCGAGGCCGCGTTATGTGGAAGCGAATGTTGGTTTCGCATTCTGACGTGGCCGCGCTGCTTGTCCAGCCTATCGTTTGCTGAACGTCAGCTGTTGTCGATAAACCCGCCGCCGGATTGGCCAGACCGGTATGACGGCTTTGTCCCACAGCGCGACTTTTTGCTTCGCCCAACCCTACGGCCCAAAACACTGGATTACAGTGAAGGTGCACCAAACGCCCAATCCGTTCACCGTTGCCGACATCATTCTATGCGAACGAACAAAATAGATACAAAAACAACTTTCCTACAAACCCCCGCCCGACATAGCCTCCGGGGCATGACGCACCTCACCCCCGCTCACACCGCCGCCCCCACCGTCAGCACTGCCGCACACGATCCGCGCCGACCTTCCCCCCTCCCGCAGGCGGGAGGGGTCGGGGGTGGGCATGCGCCGCGCGCGCGAGGTCGGCAGGCCGAGACCCGCGCGGAACCCGCCGAACGCAAATCGGAAAAAGCGATCAATCACGCCCAAGTGATCGATTCCAGTTATTCCCTTGGACAGTGTAAACCCCGTAAACCCCCCATCGATTTTGAGGGCATGGGCGAGGCCATGCGCGATCCCTTTGAAGGGCGCGCCGCGCACCAGCGGGCGGCGGCGATGCCTCCGGCCGAGTGCCTTCCGCACCGCCTGTCACGCCGCCTGTCACGTCGCCTGTCACGCCGGACAAGGGGACTGTCCGGCCGCGCCGTCGCGCCGGACGTCAGCGTCAGTAGTCCGCTGCGCCCCAGTTCTTCGGCGGCTGGCGATTGCTCTGGTCAACCTGTCCCGGCGGGATTTCCGCCGCCACCTGGCGGGGCGCCTCGAACGCGTCCTTGCCCATGTAGCGGTCGAACTCGTCGAGGAACCGGCGGGTCAGGCGCTGGTCCTCCTGCGGGTCGATCGCCTCGCGCAATTCGGGGAAGCGGCTGCCCTCCTCCTCGAAGACATGAGTCATCACCGCGCCCCGGATATGGCCCAGCTTGTCGCGCCAGTCCTGCCCCATCGGATCGAGCGTCTCGAGCGCACCCATCTGGATGCGGGTCATCGCGTGCTCCTCATAGGACATACCCGCGCTCGACTTGCTGCTGAAGTTGGCCATCGCCGGATAGAGCACCGCCTCTTCCGCATTGGCATGGGCGGTCAGCACCATCGAGAGGTCGCGCAGCGCCGCGCGGCGCTCGGCCACCGAATTGGCACCCAGCGCCAGTTCGAAACAGGCCTCGATCCGGCGATGATGTTCGAGTGCATGCGACAGCCAGTCTCCGGGCCGGGCCAGACCCTGCGCATGGGCGCGTGCCTGGCGGCGGTCGTCTTCACTTTCGGGCGGCGTGATGGCAGCTACGATCTTGTCCAGAAACGACATTTGCTCAACTCCTGCTGAAGCTCACTCGCTGAGCGGGTGGCAGGGGTGGCAGTTCCGGAGCTAGTTGCCCACCGCGACAGGGCGTGCGCTGTCTGACGCAGGCTGCGCAAAAGTCGCAAGCTTTGGCCGCTGTCACTCGCCATTCATGTTCGCCCGGTCTATGGCGCAGGCGATGAGCGAGGCAAACTCCCCCTTCCCGACCGACCTGTCGAACCTTCGCGTGGCGCTGTTCAGCGGCAACTACAACTACGTGCGCGATGGCGCAAACCAGGCATTGAACCGCCTCGTCGGCTACCTGCTGCGGCAAGGCGCGGACGTCCGCATCTACGCGCCCAAGGTCGAGAACCCCGCGTTTCCCGCCACCGGCACGCTCGTCGGCATTCCCTCGTTCGCCATTCCGGGCCGGGCCGAATACCGCTTCCCGCTTTCGCTCAGCCCCCGCGTCCGCCGCGATCTGGCAGCGTTCGATCCGCACGTGGTGCACGTTTCCTCGCCCGACGTGGTGGCCCATCGCGCCGTGTCGTGGGCGCGGCATCGCAAGCTGCCGATCCTTGCCTCGGTCCACACCCGGTTCGAGACCTACTTCCGCTACTACAACATGGCATGGGCCGAACCCGCCGTCGAAGCCCTGATGCGCCGCTTCTACCGCCGCTGCGACGCGCTCGTGGCACCCTCGGAATCGATGGCCCAGGTCCTGCGCGACCAGCGCATGAACTACGACATCGATATCTGGTCGCGTGGTGTCGATCGCGAGATCTTCCATCCCGGCGCGCGTAGCCTCGAATGGCGGCGCGAATTCGGCATTGCCGACGACGAGGTTGTGATCGGGTTCCTCGGACGGCTGGTGATGGAAAAGGGCCTCGACGTCTTCTCGGACTCGATCGACCAGTTGATCCGCAAGGGCGTGAAGCATCGCGTGCTCGTCGTCGGCGAAGGTCCGGCACGCGAATGGTTTGCCGCGCGCCTGCCCGACGCGGTCTTCGCAGGCTTTCAGGGCGGACACGATCTCGGCCGCGCGGTGGCGAGCATGGACGTGCTGTTCAACCCTTCGGTCACCGAAACTTTCGGCAACGTCACATTGGAAGCCATGGCCTGCCGCGTGCCGGTGGTGGCCGCGGCAGCGACCGGGAGCCAGAGCCTTGTCGACGACAATGTCTCGGGCCGCCTGATCACCCCCGGAGCGGTAACGCAGTTCGCCGGAGCCCTGCGCGCCTACGCCGAGGACGCAAGCTTGCGCGCACGGCACGGCGCTGCTGGCGAGGAGCGCAGCCTCGAATTCTCGTGGGACCGGATAAACCAGGCGGTGGCGGACACCTACCTGCGGCTGGTGCGCCAGAAGGCGAAAGCGCGCAAACGCTAGAGCCAGATGACATTAGGTTGCACCGCCGGGATTGTGTCAGGAAGCTTCTCGGCAAGGAGCGTTGTGCAGGGCGGGCTGGTTGCCCGTCCAAGCAACGCGACGCTGTCCGAGGGGCTTCCTGACACAACCGCAAGCGGCGGGCCAAATTTGGCCCATCGCAGCGTCAATCGTCGGTCACGATGCGACGGCATGGCTCCCTCCTCATTCCTCGCGCTGGGCCAAATTTGGCTCCGTCACGGTGGTGCAACCTAATGTCATGTGGCTCTAGAGCCTCAGCGCAGCACTCCCGCTGCTGCCATGCGCCTTGCGTAGAGCAGGAAGAAGCCCAGCGCCCCCCAGATTACCACCGTGAACACCGCCATCGCGGTGCTGCTCATCTCGGCAGGTCGCGAGGTCAGCATCTGGTACCCCTGGCTGACTGCAAGTCCCAGCAGCGAGACCGCAAATGCAGTCACCGCATGGCGCGAGCGGGCAAGCAGCAGGAGCGAACCTGCCAGCGACCCCCACACGCCCAGTGCCCAGAACGCGATCAGCCACCCCGGAAGCGCCTCGACATAGGCGCGCGCCGGAGCGGACATCGCCGCCATGGTTGCCGGATCGCGTATTGCGGTCATCAGATAGTCAAAGCAGCCAAAGCTGTTCCACAGCAGGCTGATCACGCCGATGGCCCAAAGGTGGGCTGGCGTCTGGACGGACGCTGATCGTCTTTTCTGCCCCATAACGGGTCTCCCCCCGGAACCGCTCTGCAAGGGTTCCGGGGCAAAGATACCATGGAGCATCGCTTCATCAAAGCGCCGCGAAAGCGCGGATTCGATGAGCATCAAAGACGTTCGATCCGGCGTGCTGCTTCGTCGAGGATGTCAGCCACGGCGTGGGCAGTCTCGGTATCGAAGCCCTTTTCCATCGCACGGTTGCGCAGCACGGCGTGGAGATTGCCCATTGCCCGGCGCACCGGCGGGCTTTCGGCCCGGTCACGCTGCTCTCCAAGGGCCTTGAGCCTCGCAACGACCGCCTTGATCTCGGCGTCCTTGTCGGCCAGCTCGGCGCGGCCGGCACCGGTCACGGCAAAGGCCTTGCGCGGTCCGTCTCCGGCTTCCTCGACGATCAGGCCCTCGTCCACCAGCAGGCTGAGCGTGGGATAGACAACGCCCGGGCTCGGGGCATATTCGCCGCCCGCCAGATCGCCCACGGCCCGGATCAGGTCATAGCCGTGGCGTGGCTGTTCGGCGACGAGGTGAAGCAGCAGCAGGCGAAGCTCGCCCCCTGCGAACATCCGTCCGCCACGACGGCCACCGCCGCCACCGCCCCTACCGCGTCCACTCCCGAACGGCCCGTCCTCACCGAACGGACCTCCTCGGCCAAACGGCGCACCAAGGCGACCGGCCATCATCTTCATCATATGTCGGCCGCGCGGATGGCGGCCATGTTCGAAATGCATGTGCATATATCCTTTCATGATGCGTCTAAGATATATCTTAATTACGATCTGGCAAGAGGCGGGTGCAATTTTTTTGCAAGCGCCCTATCTCGGCAGCAATGGCCGACCTCTTCGCCCCGCCACCGCAGGACCGCCCTCCGCCCGAAACCAGCGCCGAAGCGCCGCTGGCCGACCGGTTGCGCCCGCGCGACCTGTCGGAAATCATCGGGCAGGACCACCTCACTGGTCCCGATGGCGCGATCGGGCGCATGGTTGCCGCGGGCAAGCTGACCTCGATGATCCTGTGGGGGCCACCCGGCACCGGCAAGACCAGCATCGCCCGCCTCCTCGCCGAGGCCGTTGGCATGCGCTACGTCGCCTTGAGCGCAGTGTTCTCGGGTGTGGCCGATCTCAAGAAGGCCTTTGCCGAAGCCGATGCCATGGCCTCTGCCGGACGGCGCACGCTGCTCTTCGTGGACGAAATCCACCGCTTCAATCGTGCGCAGCAAGACGGCTTCCTGCCCTTTGTCGAGAACGGCACGGTCACGCTCGTCGGCGCGACGACCGAAAACCCCTCGTTCGCCTTGAACGCCGCGCTTCTGTCGCGCGCGCAAGTCCTGATCCTGCACCGTCTCGATGCCGCCGCATTGGGCACCCTGCTAGATCGCGCCGAGGACATCACCGGCCTGCGCCTCCCCCTCACCCCGCCCGCACGCGAGGCGCTAGTCGCCTCCGCCGATGGCGATGGGCGCTTCCTGCTCAACCAGGCTGAAATGCTGTTCGACGTATCGCTGCCTGCGCCGCTCGATCCCGAAGGCCTCGGCAAGTTCCTGATGCGGCGCGTGGCGGTCTACGACAAGGACCGCGAGGGGCACTACAACCTCATCTCCGCGCTGCACAAGGCGGTGCGCGGCTCCGATCCGCAGGCCGCGCTCTACTACATGGCGCGAATGCTGGTGGCAGGCGAGGAGCCGCTCTACGTGCTCCGGCGGCTGGTGCGCATGGCGGTGGAAGACATCGGCCTCGCCGATCCACAAGCGCTGGTGCAGTGCCTTGCTGCCAAGGACGCCTATGAGTTCCTCGGCAGCCCCGAAGGTGAACTCGCGATCGTCCAGGCCCTGCTCTACATCGCCACCGCGCCCAAATCGAACGCGGCCTACATGGCGCACAAGGCAGCGTGGAAATCGGCCCGCGATACCGGCTCGCTGATGCCGCCTGCCAACATCCTCAACGCGCCGACCAAGCTGATGAAGGACATCGGTTACGGCGCGGGATACGCCTACGACCACGACGCCGAGGACGGCTTTTCCGGAGCGAACTACTGGCCCGAAGGCATGGCCCCGCAAACCTACTACGCACCCGTCGAACGCGGCTTCGAGCGTGAGGTGGCCAAGCGGCTCGAATGGTGGGACCGCAAACGCCGAGAGCGCCAGGGGGAATGACGCCCACCCGCTTCGGCCACTTCATCGCCATCGACTGGTCCGGCGCTGCTGGCGAGCGGCACAAGGGCATCGCGCTGGCCTTTGCCAAACGGGGCAAGGCAGCGCCGCAAATCTTCCGCCCCGGCCACCGCTGGTCGCGCGAGGAAGTCCTCGCCTACCTGCGCGACGAATTGCCGGACGACACGCTGGTAGGCATGGACCTCGGCATCTCGCTGCCTTTCGCAGACAAGGGCGGCTTCTTCCCCGGCTGGCCGCAAAGCCCCGCAACCGCGCGCGAACTGTGGGCGCTGATCGACAGCATTTGCGCGCATGAGCCCCACGTCGGCGTCTCCGCTCTGGTCGACCACCCCGATCTCAACAGCTACTTCCGCCGCCACGGCGGGCGCGAAGGCAAGCACTTCGGCGGCGGTCAGGGCAGGTTCCGCGTCACCGAAGCCGCGCAGCGCCGGATGGGGTGCAAGCCCTACTCCAACTTCAACCTCGTCGGCGCGGCGCAAGTCGGCAAGTCCAGCCTCTCGGGCATGCGCCTGCTGCACCGCCTCGGGGACCGCGCCAGCGTCTGGCCCGTCGATGGCTTGCCCGACCGAGGCGCGGTGATCTGCGAGATCTACACCACCATCGCCGCCATGGCCGCCGGACGCACCGCATCCCGCTCGAAGATGCGCTCTGCCGCAGAACTGGACGAGGCATTGGTCGCGCTGGGTTCGGCACCCTCGGGCCTCTCGGGACCGCTCGACGATCACACCTGCGACGCGCTCGTCACTGCCGCCTGGCTGCGCAACGCCGCGCACGATCCGCAGCTGTGGCACCCGCGCGAACTTTCCGACGAAATTGCCCGCACCGAGGGCTGGACGTTCGGGGCTGTCTAGCGCTAAGGCGCGTCTCGCGTCACGCGCGGGCCGGCTTAGCTCAGTTGGTAGAGCACCTGATTTGTAATCAGGGGGCCACGGGTTCGAATCCTGTAGCCGGCACCATGTCCCAGCCTACCGATCATTCGCCGCGATGAGCGAGAGCGCGCGCTCCAGACGCCGCAGCTCCTCTTCGCGCAAGGCACGGATCTCAAGCATGATCGCTGTGAGTTCAGGCGAATCCAGCGCGAGGGTCAGGTCGGTCAAGGCCATGTCATGATCCTCGACGATGCAGAAGGCATCGCGCAAATGCGCCGCGATCTCACGCAGGCGTTTTTCGCTGGGGAATGACGGGCCGCTGTCTGCCATACCCTCTTCGATATCATAGAATACTGAAATGCCGAAAGTTTCCTGAGCCTGCGAATGTCGCTCCCTGCGCGGTCCGATGACCCGCTGAGTCGCTTGCATTTGGTCCTGCGCAGATTCTGCGCGACATCCCGGCCCGAATCTGGTATAAAATGAAACCAGTTTCGCAGGATCGCCTGCAATGCGGATTTACCGGAGATAGCCTTGAGCCACCCCCAGCACACCACGGACCTGTTCGAAAACCCCCTTGGGCTCGACGGGTTCGAGTTCATCGAATTTTCAGCGCCCGAGGCCGGCACGCTCGAACCCGTATTCCAGCGCATGGGCTTCACCCACATCGCCAACCATCGGTCGAAGGCGGTGCAACTTTGGCGGCAAGGCGGAATCAACCTGATCGCGAATTACGAGCCGCGCAGCCCCGCAGCCTACTTCGCCGCCGAACACGGCCCCTCGGCCTGCGGCATGGGCTGGCGCGTGCGCAATGCGGCAAGGGCCTATGCCACCGCGATCGAACGCGGGGCCGAACCGGTCGAAGTCAGCACCGGGCCGATGGAACTGCGCCTGCCCGCCATTCGCGGCATAGGCGGCTCGATCATCTACCTGATCGACCGCTACGGCGATGAACTGTCGATCTACGACATCGACTTCGAGTACCTGCCCGGCGTCGATCGCCACCCGGTCGGCGCGGGCTTCCACACCATCGATCACCTGACGCACAACGTCTATGGCGGGCGCATGGCGCACTGGGCGGCATTCTACGAGCGCGTGTTCGGCTTCCGCGAGATCCGCTACTTCGACATCAAGGGCGAATATACCGGCCTCACCAGCCGCGCGATGACCGCGCCCGATGGCAAGATCCGCATTCCGCTCAATGAAGAAGCAAAGGCGGGTGGCGGCCAGATCGAGGAGTTCCTGCGCGCCTACAACGGCGAGGGCATCCAGCACATCGCCTTTGCCTGCGATGACCTGATCGGCGGGTGGGACAAGCTCAAGGCCATCGGCACCCCGTTCATGTCCCCGCCGCCTGCCACTTATTACGAGATGCTCGACGAACGCCTGCCCGGCCATGGCGAGCCGGTGGATGAGCTGCAGAAGCGCGGCATCCTGCTCGATGGCTCGACGCAGGAGGGCGATCCGCGCCTGCTCCTGCAGATCTTCTCCGAAACCCAGATCGGTCCGGTGTTCTTCGAATTCATCCAGCGCAAGAAGGACGAAGGCTTCGGCGAGGGCAATTTCACCGCCCTGTTCCAGTCGATGGAGCGCGACCAGATGCGGCGCGGCGTCCTCAAGGTGGAGGAAACGGCAGAATGATCCCGCAGATCAAGCGCATCCACCACGTCGCCTACCGCTGTCGCGACGCGAAGGAGACGGTCGACTGGTACGAGCGCGTGATGGGCATGCACTACACCACCGCCTTTGCCGAGGACAAGGTGCCCTCCACCGGCGAGGACGATCCCTACATGCATGTCTTCCTCGACTGCGGCGGGGGCAACGTGCTCGCCTTCTTCGAACTGCCGAACCAGCCGGAAATGGGCAAGGACCCGAACACGCCCGCATGGGTGCAGCACATCGCCTTCGAGGTGGAAGACGAAGCCGCACTGCAGTCCGCCAAGGCGCACCTTGAAGCGCAGGGCATCGACGTTCTCGGCCCCACCTACCACGGCATCTTCCGCTCGATCTACTTCTTCGATCCCAACGGCCACCGCCTGGAACTGGCCTGCAACATCGGCACGGCGGAGCAGCACGCTGAACTGGCCGAACTCGCTCCTGTCATGCTCGAGGAATGGAGCCAGACCAAGCGCGCCCCGCGCCATGCCGACTGGCTGCACAAGGACCCGGAGAAAGTCTAGCCCCGCGCTCTTGCCCGCAGTTCGTCAAGGACCACGCGAAACGCAGGAGAGAGATTGCGGCGGCTCGGATAATAGAGGTGGTGCCCGGCAAATGGCGGGCACCAGTCCTCCAGCACCCGGACCAGCCGCCCAGCCGCAACATGCCCCTTCAGCGCGTCGTCCTCGATCACGCAGGCAAGGCCATGCCCGGCGAGTGCTGCACTCACCGCCATCGCGCTATCGTTGACAACAAGCGGCCCTTCCACGCGCACGTTGAGCGTCTGATCCCCGCGCTCGAACTCCCACGCGTAGAGATTGCCTCGCGTCGCCATGCGCAAGTTGATGCAGCGATGATCGGGCAACTCGCGGGGGGATTGCGGTACGCCGGTCCGGCCGAGATAGGCAGGCGAGCCGACAACCGCCAGCCGCAGGTCCGGACCGATCCGCACCGCGATCATGTCCTTCTCCACGCTTTCGCCAAGCCGGACGCCAGCATCGAACCGGTCGGCCACAATGTTTGTCAGCGCGCCGTCAACGCATAGCTCCACCTCGATCTCGGGATAGCGGGCCAGCACTGCGTCCACCGCAGGCCAAAGCACTGTCTCGGCCGCATGGCGGCTGGTGGTAATCCGCACGAGCCCCGCAGGTGTCCCCCGGAAATGCGCCAGAGCATCGAGTGATGCGCGAATGTCACCCAGCGCCGGGCGCAGCGTGGCGAGCAGCGCGTCCCCCGCCTCGGTCGGACTGACGCTGCGGGTGGTTCGCGCGAGCAGGCGCAGGCCGAGATGGTCTTCCAGCCTGCGCATCGCATTGCTCACCGCCGATTGCGACGTGGACAGCCGGGCGGCAGCGCGGGTGAAGCTGCGCTCTTCGGCCACGGCAACGAACACCGCCAGATCACCGAGTTCGTCGCGCATCATTTATTTTCTTCCGATATAAATTCATGCAGCAATATACGTCTAATCGTATGAGCCAAACAAGGGTATTGCGGCATTCAGCCATGGCGGCCCAGCCGCCGCAGCCAGCAAGGACCACCCATGAAGCAACGCCCCCTTGGCCAGTCCGGCCTTTCCGTTTCCGCCATCGGCTATGGCTGCATGGGGCTGGACTTCGGTTACGCCGCAAAGCTCTCGCCCCAGGATGGCATTGCGCTGATCCGTGCAGCCGTTGAACGTGGTGTTACCTTTTTCGATACTGCCGAAGTCTATGGCCCGTGGACCAATGAAGCGATGGTCGGCGAAGCACTCGAACCGTTCAAGGGCAAGGTCGTCATCGCCACCAAGTTCGGCTTCGACATCGATCCGGATACTGGCGCAATGCGCGGGCCCTGCAGCCGCCCCGAACAGATACGCCGCGTCTGCGAAGCCTCGCTCAGGCGACTGCGCGTCGATGTGCTCGACGTGTTCTACCAGCACCGCGTCGATCCCAAGGTTCCCATCGAAGACGTCGCAGGCACGGTGCGTGACCTCATTGCCGAGGGGAAGGTTCGCCACTTCGGCATGTCCGAACCGGGTGCCGCCACCCTGCGCCGCGCCCATGCGGTACAGCCGGTCAGCATGCTGCAGAACGAATACTCGCTGTGGACGCGGCAGGTTGAAACCAACGGCATTCTTGAAGCCTGCACCGAACTCGGCATCGGCCTCGTGCCCTATTCGCCGCTCGGCAAGGGCTTCCTCGCAGGCGGAATCACCAGCGCGGAACACGTCTCGCAGGGCGATTTTCGCGGCACGCTTCCCCGCTTTCAGGCCGATGCCATTGCCCATAACCTCAAATTGCTCGACGTGGTGAAGACCATCGCCGCTCAGCATGATGCGACGCCCGCGCAGATTGCACTGGCGTGGTTGCTCGCCAAGGCCCCGTTCATCGTGCCGATACCGGGCACCACCAAGTTGCACCGGCTGGAAGAAAACCTTGGCGCGGCAGATATTGTGCTGACGCCGCAGGACATTGCGGATATCGAAGCCTTGCTGGCAACGGTCACAGTTGAAGGCGCGCGTTACACGCCGCAAGCTGAAGCTGCCACGGGGCTTTGAGCGGAAGGATTTCAGGGGCATGACAAAGATCGTGGTCAACGGGCAGGAGCGCGAAGTGAAGGCTTCGCCCGATACGCCCCTGCTATACGTCCTGCGCAACGAACTTGGCGTGAAAGGCGTCAAGTTCGGCTGCGGGCTTGCCCAGTGCGGGGCCTGCTCCGTCCTGCTGGGCGATGAGGAAGTGCGCGCCTGCGTCACTCCGATTGCCGCGCTCGAAGGCAAGCCTGTCACCACAGTGGACGGCCTGCCCGCGCGCTGGGCGCAGAAGAAGGGACTGAAGCCCGATCCACAGCGGCTGCACCCGGTCCAGCAGGCCTGGGTTGATGAGCAGGTGCCGCAATGCGGGATCTGCCAGTTCGGCATGATGATCAAGGTCACCTAATTGCTCGAGACCAACCCCAAGCCCACCGATGCGCAGATCACCGAAGCGCTCACCACCTCCGGCCCCTCGCCGCACTTGTGCCGCTGTGGCAGCTACGCCGCGATCCTCGAAGGCGCACACCGCGCCGCGAAGCTTATGGCCGAAGGGGGCGCGGCATGAGCGCGGCTGTCGACATCCACGGCGCAAGGCTCTCGCGCCGCGCCTTCATCGGCACTGGCGGCGCTCTCGCGGTTGCCGTGAGCCTGCCGGTCAAGGCTTCGGCCGAGGCAGGGGCGAAAGCCTCGCTCGATGCAGCCATTCCCGCCAACTGGATCGAAATCGACGCGACAGGGGCGGTGACGATCCGCACCGGCAAATGCGATTTCGGCCAGAGCAGCGTCAACACCGCCTATCGCCAGATCGTGGCAGAGGAACTCTGCGTCCCGCTTTCGGCGATGACCACGGTCATCACCGGCGACACCGACCGCACGCCCGATGGTGGCGGCACCTTCTGGCTGCTGGGCTACGTCCAGAACCTGCGCAAGGTAGCGGCCTACATGCGCGAAGCTGCGCTTGAAGTGGCGGCAGGCAAGCTCGGCGTCGATCGCAAGGCGCTCTCGGTCAAGGACGGCGTGATCTCGGGCGGCGGCAAGTCGATCAGCTATGCGCAGCTGGTCAAGGGTCAGGACTTGAAGCTTACGATCCCGGTCGAAGGCGCGTTGACCAGCCCGATGGGCCTGATGGTCAAGGGCGATCCGCCGATGAAGCCGGTGTCGGAATACACCATCATCGGCAAGCCCTCGGCCAACCCGATGACCCGGCCCAAGGTATCGGGCGAAGCGGTATGGGTCGGAGACGTGACCCTGCCCGGCATGCTCCATGCCCGCACGATCCACCCGGCAACCCTCGGCTCGAAGCTGGTCAAGGCGGGCAAGCTCGACAGTGCGCAGTTCCCAGGTGCGCGTCTGGTCACGATCGGCAACCTGCTCGCGGTCGTCTCACCAGATGAATGGGAAGCCGTTCAGGCAGCACAAGCGGTCGCTGCCGAAACGCAGTGGAGCGAATGGAAGGGCCTGCCCGGCCACGAAGGCCTCGCCGAGCACTTGCGCACCAAGGCCGACTGGTCTGCCTTCCCGGTCAGGGACGGTGCCGCCAACAAGGGCGAGCCGGATATGGCCGCCACCGCGCGCGAGCACAAGGCCTCGTACTTCCTGCCTTATCACAAGCACGCGCCGATCAGCCCGATGGTGACGCTGGCCGACTACCGCCCGGACGGTTCGGTGACGCTGCACACCCTCAGCCAGAACCCGCAGCACTTGCGCCACATGATCGCCAAGATGCTCGGAACGGGCGAGGACAAGGTCGTCGTGCGCACCTACCCCGGTTCGGGCCACTATGGCCGCTCGAACGGCGGCAGCGCCGGGTCCGAGGACGAGGCTGTATTGCTCTCACGCGAACTGGGCCGTCCGGTGCGCGTGCAGTGGATGCGCGCAGACGACATGCAGTGGACGACGCAGTCCTCCTGCGCGCTGGCAGACATCGACATCCGTCTGGACAAGGACGGCCGCATTGCGGGCTACAGCGCGCAGCACCACGTCCCGCCGATGCAGGACGACCGTCTGGTCGGCGCGATTCTCGCCGGACTGCCGGTGATCGACTCCCCCGCGCCTGCAAGCAACGATCCGTTTCAGGTCGGCATCACTGACGTGCAGGACACGTGGGTCTATGGCTCGGTGCCCGCCGTGCGAGAAAAGGGCCTCAGCACCTGGCAGATCGGCGAGAAGGAGTCCCCCCTCGCCGTCGGCCTGCGTGACCATTCGATGCGCACGCCGATCCAGTTCCAGCAGAACTTTCCTCGCGAACTAGCGATCAGCGAAGCCGCCATGCTTGCAGGCAAGGACGCGCTGCAGTTCCGGCTCGACCACGTCACCGATCCGCGATTCAAGGCAATCCTCGAAAAGCTGCGCATCGAGAGCGGCTGGGACAATCGTCCCTCCCCCGCCCCCGGCGCGCGCGCCAGCGGCAAGGGCACGGTGAAGGGCCGCGGTCTTTCGATCATGCTGCGCGACAACGGCTACTGGGCCTGCGCCGCACACGTCGCGGTGACGCCGGAGACCGGCGAAGTGAAGGTCGAGCGGATGACGATGGTCGCCGACGTCGGGATCGTGATCAATCCCCTGCAACTGCGCCGCCAGATTCAGGCCGGGTGCCTGATGGGCGTCAGTCAGGCACTGCATGAGGAAGTCGCGTTCGATCAGGGCGCGATCACCTCGGTGGACTGGGCGACCTACCCGATCCTGACGATGGCAGAGATGCCGCAACTCAAGATCGTGTTCGAAACCAACCTTGCTGCGGGCAATTATGGCCAAGGCTCGGAAAGCGCCAACGCGCTCGCCGCGCCTGCCATCGCTGGTGCAGTGCTAGATGCCACCGGAAAGCCGGTACGCCGCATTCCGCTGCGCCCTGAATACGTGAAGGCCGCGCTCGCCTGATCCGTTCCGGCGCTGCGCGATGCGGCGCCGGAGCCTTCGCGCTTAGGGTCAAGACCGGCGCGATCTATCCTACGAAGGCGCGCTCGATCACGAAATCGGCGGGGCGGTTGTTGGAGCCTTCGACGAAGCCGCGCTCCTCTAGCATCCCGGTCAGCCCCTTGATCATCGCCATGCTGCCGCACAGCATCACGCGGTCGGTCTCCGGGTCGAGCGCGGCAGGGCCTTCGAGGCCTTCGAACAGGCGGCCGTTCTCGACCAGATCGTTGATCCTGCCCATCGTGTGGAACGCCTCGCGAGTGACTGTCGGCACGTAGATCAGCTGCAGCAGCGCCTGATCCTGCACCAGCGGATCGCCCGCCAGATGTCCTTCAAGCTCTTCACGGAAGGCAAGGTCCGAGACCTGCCGCACGCAATGGACCACGACAACTTGCGAGAAACGCTCGTAAATATCCGGATCGCGGATCAGTGACAGGAACGGCGCAAGGCCGGTTCCGGTGGCAAACAGGAATAGCCGCCGCCCCGGCGTCAGGGCATCGGCCACCAGCGTCCCCGTCGGCTTGCGGCCCAGCAGGATCGGATCGCCCACCTCGACATGCTGCAATTGCGATGTAAGCGGACCGTCCTGCACCTTGATCGAAAGGAACTCCAGCTCCTCTGCCCAAGCCGGGCTGGCGATCGAATAGGCACGCAGCAAGGGCTTGCCCTCAAGCGGCAGGCCAACCATCACGAACTCGCCCGAGCGGAATCGGAAAGACGCCGGTCGGGTGATCGAAAAGCTGAACAGGTGCTCGTTCCAATGTCGGACCGACAGCACCGTCTCGATGGTAAGGGCACTGGACTGGCCAAGCGCAGCCAGCGCGGCTTTACGGTCGCTCATCATGGAAGGGGCATCCCGTCAATGGGGAAAAAGGCCTGCGGTTTGCAGTGTCCTTATGCTCCCATGAAACACCTTTGTCGGGGCACTGGCCATATGAACTTAGGGACAGGCAAGTGAAGGCGGCGCAGCTATGTCGTCAATTGCCGTTTGCCCCCCGTCTGCCTGCCCGGGTTCCCCCTTTGCCTCGCAGAGTTGCCCGAGAGTTCGCGAGAGTTGGGGTAGAGTTGGGGTAGAGTTGGAAATCGCTGCTACGCGGCTGCCACCTCCAGAGCCTGGCGCAAATCTGCAATGATATCATCGCGATGCTCGATTCCGATCGAAAGACGCACTGTCGCATCGCGCACGCCGAAGCGCTCGCGCACGTCCTGCGGCACACCCGAATGCGTCGTCGTTGCAGGATGGCTCGCCAGCGATTCCGTCCCGCCCAGGCTGACGGCCAGCTTGAAAATCTGCAATGCATTCAGAAACTTGAACGCTGCCGGTTGCCCGCCGGCAATATCGAACGAAAACGTCGACCCGGCACCCCCGCACTGCCGCGCAAAGACCTCGGCCTCGACCGATCCCTCAGCTGCAAACAACGGAGAAGCCACGCTTTTTACCCCCGGATGTTGCACCAGAAATTGTGCCGCAGCCACCGCGTTGGCATTGGCGCGCTCCATCCGCAGGCCCAAGGTCTCGAGCGAACGGCCAAGCATCCAGCAACTATGCGCATCAAGCTGCGTGCCGATGGCGCTGCGCAGCAGGCGCACGTCGCGCATCAGCGCCGCCGGTCCGAGCGCTGCTCCGGCGACCAGATCCGAGTGACCGCCGACGTACTTGGTCAGAGAATAGACCGAGATATCAGCACCATGGCGCAGCGGCTGCTGATAGACCGGGCCGAGCAGGGTATTGTCGACGACCAGCAGCGGCCGCCGTTCCTGCTCAAGGCCGATAGCCTCGCAGACCCGCCGCAGCATCGCGATGTCGACCAGCGCATTGGTCGGATTGGCCGGCGTCTCGATCAGCACGATGCCCACCGGCCCACGCGCCATCGCCCGCCGCGCCGAGGCCATGACCGCGCCCTCGTCGAGACCATCGGCAAAGCCTTCGGCGCCGATGCCGAGATTGGCAAAAGTGCGGGCCAGCAGCGTCTCGGTCCCGCCATAGAGCGGCTGCGCATGGAGGATGACTTCGCCCGGCCGGACGAAAGCGAGCAGCGTGGTGGTGATGGCGGACATGCCTGACGAGAAGACGACGCCGGCCTCGGCGCCTTCGTAAACCGCCAGACGATCCTCGACGATCTCGCTGTTGGGATGGTTGAAGCGCGAATAGACAAGACCCCGGCCCTGCCCCGGCGGCGGCTCCTTGCGGCCGGCGACATAATCGAAGAAGTCACGGCCTTCCTCGGCCGTGGGGAAGACGAAGGTCGAAGTCAGGAACACCGGCGGCTTGACCGCACCCTCGGACAGCAAGGGGTCGTAGCCGTAGTTTAGCATCAGGGTTTCGGGATGGAGCACATGGCTCCCGATGGCGATCTTGCTCTCTCGCGGTGCATTCATGGCATTGCCCTCCTCGCAGGTGCTTACCCCACGTTCTGATTGCGCAAACGTTCTTGGCAGCAGGAGGTTTCAGCCCCGTTCGATGCGGCAGGATTGCGTCCCGTTTGCAGTACCGGCTAGTCTGGCGCGATGCGCGGGCTCAAGATATTCTTCGATGGTGGCTGTCGGCCCAACCCCGGCCTGATCGAGGCCGCAGTGGTGATCCGCGGGGACCGACACTACTTCGACGACCTTGGCAGCGGGACCAACACTTCGGCGGAATGGCAGGCCCTGCTCTGCGCCCTGTACCTCGCCCGCAATCTGGGACTGCAGGACTTCGATCTGCTGGGTGACTCGCTGGAAGCGGTACGCGAAGCCAATGCCGCGCTGTCGAGCGGTGTGGCGACAAGCGACCGGACGCAGGCCCTGCTTGCGCTCACCGCGCAGTGCCGCCCGCGCAGAATTCGCTGGATCAAGCGCGAACAGAACCTTGCGGGCATCGCTCTTGAAGCCAGACGGCAAGCGGCCCGTTAGCACTGACGGTGTCAAGGTTATGAGCAAAGCATCGTTCCGGCAGGCCCCCTAGCGCAGTAACCCTCGCCTCGTTGCCACCCGCTGCAGCACGCTTGCGTGCGCCCTTCAGCAGCGGTTGCGGCAGCGGATGGATGGAACGAGGAAACCGATGATTTCGCACTGGCTGGCAGAGCTGCAATACCGGCTCGGCGCAACACTCGACGCAACCGGCAAGATCGTTCCCGATACCTCGTGGAGCGCGCAACTGCTATCGTCCGAGCGGCTGTGGATGCTGCTTGAGGGCACGCACGTGCTCACGCTGATGCTGTTTGCCGGCACGATCCTGTTCGTCGACCTGCGGCTGCTTGGGGTTGCCTTCCGCAACGTGCCGGTATCGCGCGTGGCCGACCAGGTGTTGCCTTGGACGGTGTGCGGATTTGCCGTGCTGCTGGTCACGGGGAGCCTGCTGTTTTTCTCCAATCCGCTGGAATACTGGCACAATTTCGCCTTCCGCCTGAAGCTCGGCTTCCTCGTGGTGGCGGCCATCAACATCTTCTGGTGTCATTACCGAGTCCGGGCCAACCGCCCGCAATGGGACGAAGCGCCGGTGCCGCCGCGCCCGGTGCGCGTATCCGGGGCAACCTCCATCGCGCTGTGGTTCGTGGTGATCTTCGCCGGCCGCTACATGGCCTACGACTGGACCAAGTGCATGAACCCCGGCCCGCTGGTCGGCGCGGTGGCGCAGTGCGAGGTCTATGACCAGACGCTTGAAAAGATTGACGAGGAGATCGCACAATGAGCGTCAACTTCCGCGATGCCCTGCCCACTTTGCAGGCCCCGCTCGACAGCTTTGCCCAGATCGGGTGGATCAAGGACCTGAACCAGACCACCTGGCTCTTCGCCATTGTCGAAACTGCGCACCTGCTCTCGATGGTCATCCTCGGCGGCGCGGTGCTGGTGCTGAACCTGCGCCTGCTCGGGGCAATCCTCAAGGACGTCCCTGCATCCACGGTCGAGGCTGCCACCCGCCCGTGGCTGCGCATCGGCATTGTCGGCACGATCGCCACCGGCATCTACATGGGCGTGGCGACGATCGTCACCCTGCTGCCGAGCGGCGCGTTCTTCGTGAAGATGATCGCGCTGGTCGCCGCGATCCTGCTGAGCATCGCCGTTTCGCGGCAGGTGCGCGAGAATGCAGGCACCGACGGCCCGCAGCCGCTCGGCCTTGCTATTGCCGCGGGCACGCTGTGGCTGGTCGCGCTGGTGCTGTTCACCGCAACGAGCGAACTTTCCTCAGGCTCGCTGATCGTGGCCTTCGCTGGCTTCTTGCTGTTCGCCGCCAGCCTTGCCCGTTACCGTGCTGCCTATCTGGCAGCACTGGGCGGCGTGGTGGTACTGGCGGTGCTGCTATCGCTGGAGTTTGCACCTGAAGGCAGCGCGCTGCCGGGACTCGTTGCCGTAGTGCTCGCGCTGGGCGCGGCGATTGCGGCAGGCTGGTTCGAGAACCGGAGCAACACGGCACCAGTTCTTGGCCGAATCCAGGTTGCGGCGCTGTCCTCGTCGCTGGCATGGATCACGGTGGCAGCAGCAGGGCGGTGGATCGGCTTCAGCTGATAGAAAAATCATTGCAGAATATAGAGCCTCTTCTTCAGATATACTTGAAGAGGAGGCTTTTCTGCGTTCCGGAAAAGTGACGTTTTGGATGCATAAGCATATTCCGATTCGTTTGTTTTTGCCTATGTGTTGAATGATTAAGCGCCACCCATCGAATTCATTTCCAGATGGGGGTCACAATGCCGATCGAAAACTTCAAGGCTGCGCGCAAGCACGGCACGGTCACGCTTCTCGCGCTCGGCGCTTCGCTCGTAGCCATGGCGCCGACGCAGCCCGCACTCGCCCAGGCCGCCGCACCCGCAGCGCAAGCCCCTGCTGCACCCAAGCTCGAAAAGGCGAAGATCGACGCCTTGCTGGCGACACCCGACAAGGTGGTGTTCATCGACGTGCGCCGCGCCGACGAAATCAGTCAGCTCGGCGGGCTGCCGGTGTTCCTCAACATCCAGATCAGCGAACTCGATCGCTTCCTTTCCTACATTCCGCGTGACCGCCAGATCGTGACGGTCTCCAACCACGCCGGGCGCGCGCAGAAGGCAGCAGGCCTGCTCGCAGCCAAGGGCTTCAACGTGGTTGGTGCCGTCGGTGTCGAGGACTATGCTGCCGAAGGTGGCTTCCTCTACGGCCAGAAGATCGTGACGCCCGAGATTGCAGGCGTGGTCGCTGCCGGAACCCGCGTCGAAGTGGTCCGCGAAGGTTTCGAGGGCACCGAAGGGCCGATCGCGCTGGCCGATGGTTCGATCCTGTTCACTGAAAACCGCGCCGACCGCATCGTGAAGCTTGGCGTCGACGGCTCGGTTTCGACCTACCTCGAGAAGACCGGCGGTGCCAACGCGCTGGCGCTCTCGGCCAAGGGCGAACTGCTCGCCGTCCAGACCGCGCCTTCGGGCATTGCCGTGCTGCAGCCGACGCCCAAGGTGCTGGCGAGCAAGTTTGACGGCAAGCCGCTCGGCCGCCCGAACGACTTTGCGCTCGCTCGCAACGGCAACATCTACTTCTCCGATCCCGGCGCAAACCCCGCTCCCGGCGCGGCTGCTCCTGCCACGCCGCCCAAGACCGGGTTCTACTGGCTCGACAGGAAGGGCAAGGTTCACCTCGTCGCCGACGATATCCGCCGCCCCAACGGAGTGGCGCTCAGCCAGGACGAAAAGACCGTCTATGTTGCCAACACGCAGGGCGAATACGTCCTTGCCTGGACGGTCAACGCCGACGGCAGCCTGACCGGGCGCCGCGATTTCGCCAAGCTTGCAGGATTCAAGACCACACCGACCGGCCCGACCAGCGGGGCTGATGGCATTGTCGTCGACAAGGACGGCCGGGTCTTCGTGACCAGCACGCTCGGCATCGAGGTGTTCTCGGCCGAAGGCCAGCCGCTTGGCGTGATCAAGCTGCCCAAGCAGCCGCAGAACCTTGCCTTCGGCGGCAAGGAGCACGCCCACCTCTACGCCGTGGGCCGTGGTTCGGCCTACCGCATCGCCACGCTGACCAAGGGCGTCGACCGCCCCGGCAAGTAATCAGAACAGAACGATCTCAGGGAATCCCACACATGCGCATCCTCTCCACGCGCGCGCAGGCCTTCACTGCTGCGCTGCTCCTTTCGACCGCTTCCACCGCCTATGCGCAGGAAGCACCCGCTGCTGCCGTCGACGCGGCGGACGCTGCTGCCTTTGACGATGCCGGTGGCATCGTCGTCACCGCCCGCAACCGGGAGGAGGACATCAACGATGTGCCGATCCCGATCACCGTGCTCAGCGGCGAGACCATCGCCCAGCAGCGCGTGTTCACCATTGCCGATCTGACCCAGCGCGCGCCGGGCCTGACCGCGACGACACCGAACGCCCGCCGCACCGGCGTGTCGCTGCGCGGCATCGGCAAGACCAGCGGCAACGACAACATGGAGGCCGCGGTCGGCACCATCGTCGACGACGTGTTCCTCGGCCATGTCGGCATGACCTATCAGGACTTTACCGACCTGCAGCAGGTGGAAATCATCCGCGGGCCACAGGGCACTCTGCTTGGCAAGAACACCTCGCTCGGCGTGATCAAGTACACCAGCAAGGCGCCGAGCTTCGATCCCGAAGGCACGCTGGAGCTGGAGAAGGGCTTCACCCGCAAGGCCTTCAAGGCGCGCGGTTCCTACTCCGCCGGCATCATCGAGGACGTGCTAGCGTTCCGCGCCTCGTTCTTCCTCGACAAGCAGGATGGCGACATCCTCAACGTCAATCCTGCGCGCGGCGGGCGCTGGCATGAGCGCAACCGCTGGGGCGGGCGCGTGCAGCTGCTATTCAAGCCGGCCGACAATTTCTCGGTGAAGATCAACGCCGACAGCGCCGAAACCAACGAGAACTCGAACACCAAGCCCTTCACCATCGATCCCAGGACGCTCGACGATGGTTCGGTGCGCGGCACGACCTACACGACCCGCCTCGCCCGCAGCTACTTCGGCGGCTATACCCCGATAATCGGTTCTCTGACGACAATCGACATGGATCAGGCCGAACCGCTGATCACCCGCAACAGCGGCGTTTCGCTGGTAGCCGACTGGGATGTCGGCCCCATCCAGATCAAGTCGATCTCGGCATGGCGCAAGCTGCACTTCGATGCCAAGAACGACAGCGAGCAGACCCGCTTTGCCATCGCGCGCGGCGGCACGCTGGTCGACACCGAGCAGCTCTCGCAGGAACTGCGCTTCAGCGGCAACCTCACCGATGCCCTGCATTTCCAGGCCGGGCTTTACCTGTTCAAGATCGATACCGACACGACCAGCCGCAACCTGTTTGGCCGCGATGCCGGTGCGTTCTATGCAACGAACGGCCAGTACAACACGCTGAACACGGCGGCGAACCTGCCCTTCCTGCGCGCGTCGCTCGAAAACGTGTTTTCGACGACCTACCAGAACCCTGTATCCAAGAGCCAGGCCGTGTTCGGCCAGGTCGACTGGAAGCTGACCGACCGGCTGACCGTGACCGGCGGCCTGCGCTACACCTGGGAACAGAAGGAAAGCATCACCACGCGCGGCGCGACTTTCGTCGATGGCCGTGCCCTGGTTTCGACGGGCAACGCCACGGCGGACATTATCCGCAACACCCAGCTTGGTGCCGCCTACACCGACCTGCTCGGCACGCCGATCCGCGATGGCTCGGTCTCGTGGCTGATCAACCCGAACTACAAGCTGGCGGACGACATGCTGCTCTATGCCTCGGCCAGTGGCGGGGGCAAGTCAGGTGCGGTGGCCTTCCTCAACGATGGCACCCGCGCCAACATCCTGCCCGAGCGCACCACGGACTTCGAGCTGGGCGTGAAGGGTGCATTCTTCGACAAAGCGTTGCAGCTCAACGTGAACCTCTATCACACCAAGGTTCGCGATTATCAGAACGTCACGAGCTTTGCCGATGCGGCCTCGCCCAGCGGCTTCAGCTCGCGCCTTGGCAACATCCCGGGCCTGCGCGCGCGCGGCGTGGAAGTGGACGGGCACCTGCGGGTGAGCGATGCGCTTTCGTTCAACTTCGGCGGGGCCTACAACGACGCGGTCTATACCGACTGGTCGACGGCCACCTGCCCACGCAACGTGCCGTCCTCTATCCCGGTCTGCAACAACACCGGCAAGCAGGTCGTCGGCGCGCCGAAGTGGAACGTGATCCTCGGCTTCAACTATGACCAGCCGATCGGTGACAGCGGCTTCACCCTGCGCCTCTTTGCCAATGACACATGGCGTTCGTCGCACAATCTGGAGCAGCTGCTTTCGCCCTACGGGTTCCAGAAGGCTTACCACCTGACCGACGCCGGCATCGGCGTGTCGAAGGAGCTGAACGGGGTCGAGACCGAGTTCAGCATCGTCGCCAAGAACCTGTTCGACACGCAGTACACCACCAGCGTCAACGATTTCAGCAACACCGCCCCGGTCGGCTACGACGGTATCGGCCCCCGCCGCTACGTGGGCGCGCTGCTGCGCGTGAAATACTGAAGGAGGCCAGAGAGATGAACCGCAAGTCGCTTCTGATCGCAGGGGCTGCGGCGCTGGCAGGGCTGGTTGCCCTGCCAGCCGCCAGCCTTGCCCACCACGCGTTCGCCGCCGAGTTCGATTCCAGCAAGCCGCTGGTGATCGATGGCGTGGTGACCAAGGTGCGCTTCGTCAATCCGCACAGCTGGATCTACCTTGACGTCAAGAACAAGGACGGGTCGGTGACCAACTGGGGCTTCGAGTTCGGCACGCCGACCTCGCTGCGCGCCAGCAACATCACGCGCGACAATGTCCATGCCGGCGTGCCGATCCGCCTGGCCGGGTACAAGGCCAAGAATGGCGGGCCGTTCGGCTATGCCACCACCGTGGTCCTGCCCGGTGGCCGCAAGGTGCAGACCGGCAGTGCGCCGGACGCGCCGCCGCCGCCCGTGGGGAAGTGAGATGATCCGTAAGGCAGCGATCCTGCTGGCGGCATCGACCGCACTTTCTATGCCTGCGCTTGCCGGGGCGGCACCTGCCAAACCGGCAGTGGCCGCCGCCCCTGCCGCGCCCGCGATCCCGCGTCAGGCCGATGGCAAGCCCGATTTCTCCGGCATCTGGCAGGTGCTGGGCGAGGCCGATTACGATCTCGAACCCCATGCCGGCCGTCGCGACGCGCCGCCGGGGCCGGGTGTGGTCGAGGGGGGCAAGATTCCCTACACGCCCGAGGCTCTGGAGCGGCGGGCCCGCAACTTCGCCGCGCGGACCAAGGACGATCCGCGCCTAAAGTGCTGGGTGCTGGGCGTGCCGCGCGGGGTCTATTACCCGGCGCCGTTCCAGGTGTTCCAGCGCGCGCAGGACCTGACGCTGGTCCACCAGTTCGGCAACCAGGTGCGCACCATCCGCACAGATGGTTCGGACCATCCGGAGGAGAAGCATCAGGAATTCTGGCTGGGCGACAGCCGGGGCCACTGGGAAGGCGATACGCTCGTCGTCGACGTGGCGGACTTCAACGAGGAGACCTGGCTCGACCGTGCGGGCAACTTCCACGGGCCGGACCTGCACGTGGTGGAGCGCTGGACTTTCGTCGATCCCAACACGATTTCCTACAGCGCCACGCTCGACGAGCCGGGCATCTACACGAAGCCATGGACGATCAATGTCCTCCTCCATCGCCGCCGCGACAAGGGTTTCCAGCTGATCGAGGACTACTGCTACGCGCTCGAATACGAGCAGTTCTATCCGCACAAGGACGGCAAGTGATGAACCGCAAGACCGTTTGCGCCGCCACAGCGCTGCTGCTCGCCGGGGTCGCGCCCGTGGCTTCGGCTCAGGAAGCTACCCCCGCCCCACAACCGACTGCGCAACCGACTGCTCCGGGAATCCGCTGGCAGAAGGAAGTGCCTACCATCGTCTCGGCAGAGTGGACTGGCGCGCGGCTGGCCGATGGGCAGCCCGATGTCAGCGGGTTCTGGTCGAACACGATCTCGAACCACAGCAACTTCACCGATCCACAAGCCGGGCCTCCGGGCGAGCCTTCTGCAGCGGCCAAGCTCCCGCGTGACCAGCGCGCGCCGAGCCGTGTGTCCGATCCGGGGGACGGGCAGATCCCCTACCTCCCCGCCGCCCGTGCGCTGCAGGAGGACTTTGCCAAGAACTTCCCCAACCCGATCAAGCCCCGCTACATCGAACCGCTGGCGCGCTGCGCCCCTGCGGGCGTGCCCAAGTCGTTCATGTGGCATGGCTATGAAGTGCGGCAGTATCCCGGATACGTCGTGTTCCTGTTCGATTCCGGCACGCGGATCATCCGGCTTGACGGATCGCCGTATCTCTCGCCCGAGATCAAGCTGTGGAACGGGGATTCGCGCGGCCACTGGGAAGGCAACACGCTGGTCGTCGACACGCGCAACAACAACGGCAAGGCGCTGTTCGGCCGCTATGGCGATTTCATGAGCGAGAACGCGACCGTGGCCGAACGCTTCGTGTTCGATGCCGATGGCAAGCGCTTCAACTACGTGGCGACCTTCACCGATCCCACGGTCTACTCGCAGCCTTGGACAGCCACGATCCCTGCGCGACGCTACACGGTGGCGGACAAGCCCGACGGCTGGCACTTCGACGTCAAGCCGGTCAACGCCCCGGGCAAGCCGCTGCAATACGAGCACTACGAACGCATCTGCGCCGAGAACAACGGTCCGTTCGGCGGCGGCGCGGTTGGCGTGCCTTCGGACGAGGCGGTTATCGACCGCTGATCGCCCGACCAGCATGAAAAGGGGCGGGGTGCGATATGCGCCCCGCCCCTTTTGCGTTTAGCTTTTGGCTCAGCCGAACTTCTTCGCCAGCACCGCCGCCACCGCGTCGGCCTCAGCAGGCTCGACCGGGGCCTTGTAGACGTTGATCATCTTGACCACCGAGTCCTTCCAGAACTGAGCGCCCTTCCCGCGAGGCTGGGTCACGATGTATTCGAGCGAGTGACAGGTCGAACAGGCGTTGACCACCACCTCGCCCTCAGCATCGGCCAGTTCTGCCGGGGTGCTCTCTGCCGGAGCTGAGAACGTCACCGGCTTTGCGGCAATTGCCGTGGACAGCAGCGCCGCAGCGCCCACGAGAATAATCGGTGCGCGGCGCATCATGCGGCCTCCAGCTTCAACGTTTCCACCACGTTGCGCATGTAGCCCGCAGGCTGCCAGCGCTGTTCGAGCGGCTGCGTCTCGCCATCCACTGTCTGCGCGCGGACCCTGATCGCGTGCGCGCCCTTCTGCAGGACAAGGCCCAGCCGCCATTCGCGGAAGGAATAGCGCCCCAGATCCTCACCCAGTCGCGCTTCCTGCCAGCTCTGTCCGTCATCTGGAGAAACCAGCACGCGCGCGATGTTCGATCCGCCCGCAAAGGCAATGCCGCGAAGCTCGACCGTCCGCCCTGCCGCGACCTTCGCGCCATCGACATGGCTGGTCACGAACGAGCGCACGTTGAACCGGCCGATCGGCCTGGTCTTGTCCGGCTTCTGGCCGGGGATCAGGCAATTGCAGTCGTTGTCGGGCACGCGATAGGCGGTCTTCATCCAGTAACCGTCGAACTGGGCATCGACCACGTTGATCTCGTTCAGATGCTTGACCCAGTAGGTGCCGTAATGCCCCGGCACGATCAGGCGCAGCGGATAGCCGTTGAGGAACGGCAAGTCCTGCCCGTTCATCTGGAACGCCACCATCACTTCGCCATCCCGGGCATGATCGAGGTCGAGCGCCTTGACGAAATCGGGGATGCCGTCGAGCGGCGGATTGTCGAGGCCATTGAACGTAACCTGCCGCGCGCCTTCGCGCACGTCTGCCTTGTCGAGCAGGGCCTTGAGCGGCACCCCGCGCCAGCGCGCATTGCCCATCGCACCGTTGCCAAGTTGCCCGCCACCAACGCGCGGCTCGACAAAGCCACGGCTGTTGCCCGAGCACTGGTTTACCGCGACGATTTCCTGCACCGGGAAATCGCGCTTCAGGCTGGCGAGGGAGAGTTCGAGCGGCTTGCCGACGTGGCCACCGATTTTCAGACGGAACGTCGCCGGGTCGATCACGTCGGGCAAGCCCGAGAGGTGATAGCGCACGAAAAAGGCGTCGTTCGGCGTGATCAGCCCCTGGTTGAACACCTCGAACGGCGTTTCCAGCTGCGGCGGGCGCGTCGTAAGCAGGATCATCTCGCGCTTCTGCGGAAAGCGCACGAGCGGGCGCGCGCCATTGCCGAAGGGCAGCTCTACCGACCGCGCGAGGCCCGCGGCTGGAACAGCAGCGAGCGCAAGACCGGTTGCGGTCAGGAAATCGCGGCGTCCAACACCGTTTACGGTCAGGTCCTTCATCGTCAGATCTTTCATCAATCGTCCAGTCAGTGGTGCAATTGCGGCACGGCAGATGCGGGAATGGCGAATGGAGCCGCCCCCGCCCCTCCGGGCACGTGAAGATCGTGACGATCGGTAAATGGCGCAATTTCGGGCACCTGCGAAAGTCCTGATGCGCGCTTCTTGCCGCTCAACACATCGGCATCGAGATGCGGGGCGAGCTTCGCGACGAACTGGTAGGCATAGTTGCGCAGCAAGGTGCCCTTCTGCAGCGCGATCTTGGTCGTGCCTGTGCCAAATAGCTCATCGGAGCCGGTAACCACCCGCAACTCGCTGTCAGTTCCGCCCTCAACCGCCATCTGCGCAACGATGCCGACGCCCGCGCCGAGGCGGACATAAGTCTTGATCACATCCGCATCCATGGCCCGCAGGCGCAGGTCGACTTCAACTCCGGCTTGCTCGAAAGCCTCCAGCACCCGCGAACCGCCGGAAAACTCCGCATTGTAGGTGATGATCGGATAGCGCGCGATGTCTGCCAGCTTGGGGGCTTCCAATGCCAGCAAGGGGTGTCCCTTCGGCGCGATCGCCACGTGCCGCCAGATGAAGCAGGGATGCGTCTCCAGATGGGGATTGCCGTCCACCGCCTCGGTCGCCACACCAATGTCCGCCTCGCCGCGCACCAGCGCATCGACAACAAAACTCGGACTGCCCTGCAGCAGTTCGACCTCCACTTTCGGGAAAAGTTGCCCGAACTGCAGCAGCAGGCGCGGCAGGACGTAGTTGGCCTGATTGTGCGTGGCGGCAATGATCAGGCGGCCCTTGTCGGCCTGTGCGAACTGGTCAGACAGGCGCTTGAGGTTGTCTGCCTCCTGCAGCAACCGGTCGATCACGCGGGCGGCGTTCTCCCCGGCGGGGGTAAGGCCAACCAGCCGCTTGCCCCGGCGCACGAAGATGTCGACGCGCAGTTCCTGCTCCAGTTCGCGGATCTGCTTGCTCACGCCCGATTGCGAGGTGAACAACTCGTTCGCAACCTTGGTCAGGTTGAGGTCGTTCTTCACCGCCGCGCGAATATAGCGCAGTTGCTGGAAGTTCATGTCCGCCTCCGCTGCCCGACACTTGGCCGACCGGCATGAGACGAGACGCGGGTATCGTGTGAAATCGGCATGATGCGCGTTCCCCTCGCTCGCTTTGGCGAAGCATCCTGCGCAGGGTAGCAGCCGTCTCTACCTCTTTAGTAGAGATTTCCGCGATTCACAAGCGGGGGCGTGTATTTCACCTTGTCTGGCACCAGTTTGAACCGACAAAATGTTCTATCGAAAGCACAAATCCTGCTTGGCTACAGCTTGCAACAGCAAGGCATGAGCATATGAGAAACCGTGCCTTAGTTACCGCTGCCCATAGCAGTAAGGCCTGCCCAGGGGCGTGCGGAGATGCATTTGGCTCCGCACATGAGGACACCTGTGAAACACCGTACCATTCTTCTCCTGGCAGCCAGCCTTGCGAGCGGCGCCATCGCATCGACCGCCCTGCGCGCGCAAGGCGCTGCTCCCGAACCACTGCCGTTGCCCGAGCTGATGGGCCATGTGATGCAGCGCAACGCCTATCAGCTGTGGGGGTGGACTGCCGTCACGATTGATCAGACCGGTGAGCATTCAGGTGCGCCCAAGACGGACGAGGAGTGGGAAGATGCGGAAAGTGATGCACTGACGCTGCGTCAGCTTGCCGTAGTGCTGCGCGGCGCGCCCTACCGACAGGAAGACCCGCGCTGGGACAAGCTTGCGGGCGATCTGGAAGCTGCCGCTACAGCAAGTGCGCAGGCCGCCGAGCGCAAGGATCTTGCTGGCCTTACTGCAGCCGGGGAGGCGATCAACGCACGCTGCGTGTCCTGCCACTGGGCTTTCGCCCCGGCTCTCGAGGAAGCACCCCCTCCTGTTCCGGTGTCATAAATCGAAACGCAATTCCGCAAGCAGGCGTCGGCCCGCCGAATAGAGGAATGCACCGTTCGACGAGACCTGCCAGCCATAGTCGTCGAACACGTTGGCCAGCTGCAACCGCAGCAGGCCGCGGGTCGACCCGACCGAGAAGCGATAGCGCATCCCCAGATCGAGCATCTCTCGCGGTGGGGCGTAGAGGCTGTTGGAAGGATTGCCGACGCGCGCCGAGAGGCTTTCGAAGGCAAGATCGAAGGACAGCGGGCTCCTGCCCTCGTTGAACCGCCAGTCGACGTTGGCGATCGAGCGGCGGCGGATCGTGCCGACCGGGCGCGCACCGATCCGGCCCTCGTTCACCAGTTCGCCGCTGATGCGCGAATCGATCAGGACATTGCCCAGCACCACCGAAAGACCGGGGCGCAGCGTTCCGGTCAACGACATCTCCACGCCTCGGTTCGAAGACGAGCCCAGATCACGATAGAGCAGCTGATCGTCGAGATTGTAGTAGGGCTTGCTGATCTCGAACACGCCTGCCACGAGGCTGAGGTTCTTCGTGACGGCATAGCGCAAGCCAAGGTCGGTCTGGCGGGTGCGGATTGCCGGCGGCACCGCGCCGCGATTGGTGGCATTCTGCGGCGCGACGGACACTTCCTCGAATCCGCGTACATGCCCGCCATAAAGCGACAGTGACGGACTGATCGTATAGCTTGCGGTCAGACTGCCGGTAACGGGCCGGTCGCGGTTGGAGGTGATCAGCCCCGCGCTGACGAAGCGGATCGTCTTGCTGTAGCGCGATCCGGCAATCGCCGCGTCAACCAGGAAGCGGCCGGGCTGCGTCAGCGAATAGGACAGACCCAGCGTGCCTTGCGAGGAATCGTCTGTGTCATCCACGCCGAGCGCAATCGCCGGCTTCGGCCGCTCGTCAGCGAAGTTCAGGCTGCTGGGGCCGAGCGAAATGCGCTGTACCCCGCCAAACCGGCGGTCGCCGGTCCGCCCGCGAAAGCTGAAGGTCAGCCGGTGGGCCAGCGGTCCGTCGGCGAAGGTGCGCACCACCCGCGCCTCGCCCGAAACCGTCAGATCGCGGTTGTTGCCATCGACGACCATGACCCGGTTGGCAACGGCACCATCGGGCCGCAGGTTGGCGAAGATGTCGGTGAAATTCGCATCGACGCGCCGCTCGGCGCGGAACAGCCCGGCTTCGATGCGCCAATCGCCCACCGGGAGCTTGGCCAGCGCGCCGTATATCTCATGGGCGTTGTCGCGGTCGCTCCAGCTCTGGCCGATCATCTCGCGGCGCTTGATCTGCGGCGGCAGGTAGTCTCCGCCGGGGAACAGCGCGGGCGCCGCTTCGTCGTCATAAGTGCGGGTGCGGCCCCAGAAGGCGATCACACTCGCACCCTGATAGGGCTTCCATGCCAGCCCGCCCGATGCGATCCACGACTTGAAGTTGCCACCCTCGTGGCGGTTCTGCCGCCGGACAGTCCCGCCAAGGTAGGCGCGCAGGTCACCGGCCAAGGCGAAATTGGCATCCACGCTGCCCAGCAACGAGCCGAACTGCGCCCGTTCCAGCCCAACGGTGAACTGGTCCGCATCGCCCGAAGCCGAAAGCTCGAAGTCGACGATGCCGGTCGGCGCGGGGAACGGGTAGCCCTGCGCGGCAATGCCGACGCGTACGCGGCTGCCGCGCGTCAGGCGGTTGGGCAGGCGGTCGACCGGGGCGAAGTAGAGCCCCTCGATCCGCGCATTGCCGGCATCGACCGGGTTGAAGCCGCGCACGTCGTCGGTACCGTAGAGCCCCACCCGCTCGTTCCCGACCGACTGGCCGAACGCGTCGTTTGCGTTGGTGATGACGTTGTCGTCGACGCGCTGAGCCCGGGCCTCTCCAGAAAGGGCAGCACTGACCACCATCGACGCGAGGACGAGCCCCAGACTGTCGTTGCTCCGGTAAGTGCCTCGTTTTCCCTGCATCCCGCCCCCTCAGGCCCCGCAGTTTGAGCGCTTAGCCAAGCTGCGCCACGCGCGTTAGGAACGGAGAGATGGCCGGAGAACGAACGCTTCGCCACATCCTTGTTCCATAATGTCGCAAAGGGTTGCGGGAATTGCCGCTATGGGCGGCTGGACATGCTTGTTTTCGGTTCAGCAATATTGCATCAGCCCGGATCACCGGGGCCGTGCAACCTCCCGGTCAAGCGCAGCGTGCGCCCAAGCGTTGCTTCATTGCACGGTCGCAAGGCCGTGATGGAGCATGCCTTGAAGCCTTTTTCCCGCGCAGTGCCGTTCGCGCTTCCCGTTCTCCTCGCCTTCTCGGCCCAGGCCCGCGCCGAAGCGCCGCGCCTCCAGTCGCTGCTCGGCAATCCGGAAAACGTGACGGTCACCGGTTCGGTCCGCCTGCGCTACGAGACCCTGACGGGGCAGGCACGCGTGAACCTTCCGCCAAATGACCGGCAGATCGCGCTGCGCTCGACCATAGCGGTGGAGTACAAGGCCGCACCACACCTGCGGATCGGGGCTGAAATGTTCGACAGCCGTGCATGGCTCGGCAGGCCCGGCAGCTCGGTCAGCGCCAATGACGTCAACACGCTTGAATTCGTCCAGGGTTATGTCGCCGTCGATCTGGCTCCATCAAAGGGCACCAAGGTCACGCTCGAAGCCGGGCGCTTCGTCCTCAACCTCGGCTCGCGCCGCCTCATTGCCGCAGATGATTATCGCAACACGACCAACGGCTACACCGGCCTGCGCGCCGACCTGAAGACGCGCGACGGCACAAGTGCCACGCTGATCTACACGCTGCCCCAGATCCGCAAGCCTGACGACCAGGCCTCGGTTCTGGCCAACCGGTACGGGCTGGACAAGGAAAGCTTCGACCTGCGCCTGTGGGGCGGCCTCGTCTGGCGGCCGAAGACGGTGTTCGGGGCAACTACGGAAGCATCCTATGTCCGCCTGCAGGAACGTGACAGCCCGACGCGCGCCACGCGCGACCGGGACCTGCATACGATAGCTGCCCGCCTGATCCGCGAACCAAAGGCGGGAAAGGGCGATTTCGAGATCGAGGGCGCATGGCAGTTTGGCGACATCAGCGAGACGACGCGCCCCGGCGCACGCACGCTCGACGTCGATGCCTGGTTCATCCACGCCGATGCCGGATACACCTTCCCCGGCCCTGCCCGCCTGCGCCTTTCGATCGAGTATGACCGCGCGAGCGGCGATGGTCCCGGCCGGTCCTATGGCCGGTTCGATACGCTGTTCGGCATGCGCCGCGCGGATTTCAGTCCTGCCGGCGTGCTCGCGGCCATCGGTCGCAGCAACATCGACAGCCCCGGCGTTCGCGCCGAAGTGGCGCCGGGCAAGCGGCTTGATGCCTTCGTCTCCTACCGCCCGATGTGGCTTGCCGAAAAGACCGACAGCTTCGCCTCCACGGGAGTGCGCGACGCCTCCGGCAAGTCCGGCCGCTTTGCCGGACATCAGCTGGAAGGACGTGCCCGCTATTGGCTCATCCCATCCTTCCTGCGCGGCGAGATCAACGCCTTCTGGCTGGCCAAAGGCCGGTTCCTGACAAGTGCCCTGAATGCCCCGCGTACGTCCGACACGACTTACGTCAGCACGGCCATCATCGCGACGTTTTGAAAATTGGTCCTGCTGCCGCTATTGCCAGCCGGTCGCTCTGGAACGAACCGAACCATCGCGGGCGAGCACCGGGTTTTCTACTTCGATCGCCTCGCGCCCGGGTTTCCCGCCCAGCAGCTCATATGAAGGCAGATCGTCAGGATTCTTGAAGCACGATGAATTACCGCCACTCCTTTCATGCCGGCAATAGCGCCGATGTCGTCAAGCACAGCCTGCTGATTGCCCTTGTGCAGGCCTTGCAGCACAAACCCGGCCCACTCACTTTCATCGACACACACGCCGGTTGCGGGCTTTATGACCTTGGCGGCGAAGATGCCATACGCACGGGCGAGGCTACTCAGGGCGTGCTGCGGGCATTGGACCACCCGAACCGCTTGCTTGACGACTATCGCACCGCCGTCCACCCGTTGAATGTCGGGGGCAAATGCCAGTTCTATCCCGGCTCGCCGCAGATACTGGCGCAGCTTCTGCGCCCTCAGGATTTGCTCATCCTGAATGAGAAACATCCTAAAGACGTCCAGACGCTGCGCCGCGTGATGCGCGGCACGTCCGCTGCCGTGCACGAGCGCGACGCCTACGAGCTCTGGCTGGCCATGGTGCCGCCCCGAACGCCTCGCGGCGTGGTACTGGTCGACCCTCCGTACGAGCAGACGGACGAACGCGCGCGTATCACAACCACCCTTGCCACCGCATATCGCAAATGGGCGCATGGCGTGACGGTGATCTGGTATCCCCTGAAAGACCGCACCACGCATTCGCGGTGGAAGGAGCAGTTGCGCAAGCTCGGCATCCCGAAGATGCTGTGTGTGGAGCATTGGCTCTACGACAGCGATCAAACCGGCATCTACAACGGCGCGGGCCTGTTCATCGTCAATCCGCCCTACGCATTCACCCAGGCGCTGCCGCCACTGCTGGAAGCCCTGCGTGCCGCCTTGATGCCCGAGGGCCACAAGGGCGAGATTACAAATGGTTGGTTGAGCGATTGAGGAGAATTCCTCTCCGTCTGGCTGCCGGGGACAAAGCTGATTCTGGCCGCGTGCCCACATCGGCGCGCAACGCGGGGATTATGCTAGTGCACATTGATCGACGATAGACGCAGCGTTCGGCACGGCGAACAGTCGGGAACCCTATCGTTGCGTTGGATGGCTGGCGGAGAGGGTGGGATTCGAACCCACGGTACGGTTACCCGTACACCGCATTTCGAGTGCGGCGCATTCGACCACTCTGCCACCTCTCCATGGTGCCAATGAGGGTGCCGCAAGGGCGTTCCCGGTCGAGGTAGCGCGCCGTTAGCGCATGGTGGCGGGCTTGCCAAGCGGAAAAGATGCCCCGCCGCGTCCCTGTCCGCGTCCCCATCCGGCCACCCGCCGTCTTTCTTCGCTCCGCGCTTGTTTGCGCTGCAGCGAAGCCCTATATCGGCAGCCATGGACCGTGCGAGCTTCTATTCGCCTCAGGCCGGACGCGACATTTCGGCCCCCCCCGTTTCAACGGCTCGTTTTTCTATAGGCGATGTCGTGCGCCATCGCGTGTTCGGCTTTCGCGGCGTCGTTTTCGACATCGACCCTGTCTTCGCCAACAGCGAGGAATGGTACGAGTCGATCCCCGAAGACATCCGACCCTTGCGCGAACAGCCGTTCTATCACCTCCTCGCCGAGAACGACGAGAGCAGCTACGTCGCCTACGTCAGCCAGCAGAACCTTCAGGCCGATGCCGAAGCAGGCCCGGTCGAGCATCCCTCGCTTGACGAGATGTTCGAAGGTTTCCGCAACGGGCGCTACCGCCTGCGCCGCAGCCTCTCGCACTGAACCGGCGGGGGAAACGCCCCCCCAACGCCTTCTCAGTTCTTCAGCTTCCAGCCCGAGCGCAGCAGCGCATAGAGCAGCGCACCCGCCGCAAGGTTCAGCACGCCAAGTCCGATCGCGCCGTGCAGGACGGCCGTGTTGGTGTCGCCGATGTCGCTCTGACCAAGGAAGCCGAAGCGGAAGCCCGAGATCACGTAGAAGATCGGGTTCATCCGGCTCACCGCCTGGAACGCCGGTGCCAGATTGTCGATCACGTAGAACGTGCCCGACAGCATCGACAGCGGCGTGATCACGAAGTTCGTGACGGCCGCGTTGTGGTCGAACTTCTCCGCCCAGATCGACGTCAGCACACCCACGATCGCCAGGAGGATCGAACCCATCAGGCCGAACCAGACTACCGCCCAGGGATGCGCGATCTTGAGCGAGACGCCAGGCCAGAGCATCATCGCACCGGCCACGGCAAGGCCGACAAGCACGGCTCTCGTCACCGCAGCGCCAACCAGCGCGGCCATGAGCTCGCCCGTCGAAATCGGCGGCATCAGGTAGTCGACGATTGTTCCCTGGATCTTTCCGCCCAGCAGGCTGAAGCTCGAATTGGCGAAGGCATTGTTGATCATGCCCATCGCGATCAGCCCCGGCGCGACGAAGCTGGCGAAGTTGACGCCCAGCACCATGCGCCCGCCATTGGCTCCACCGCCCAGTGCCAGCGTGAATATCATCAGATAAAGCAGCGTCGTGACAGCCGGAGCCCAGATCGTCTGGGTCTGGACCTTGAAGAAACGGCGGACCTCCTTCATATAGAGGGTCCACAGCCCCAGCCTGTTGAAGCCACGGAACACCGGTTGTCCGGGCGGGGTGAAAGTTCCGGCGTTGCGGGTAGTCGCCCCGTCACGGGGTAGCGGTTGATTGGCCATGGCCATCGCGGTATCGCGCTGGCTCGCCATTGGCAAGGTTGCCGACCGGGCAGATTTTAACGGCCGACCTTTCGGCTTTGAAGGAAACGTGAAGGCATGAGCTGGACCGAAGAGCGGATCGAGAAGCTGACCAAGATGTGGGAGGGTGGTTCAACCGCCAGCCAGATCGCCGAAGAGCTCGGCGGGGTCAGCCGCAATGCGGTTATCGGCAAGGCTCACCGCCTCGGCCTCAAGGCACGTCCATCCCCGGTCAAGGCCAACGAGAAGCCCGATGCTGCAGCCGCGCCTGCGCCCAAGGTGGCCAAGCCCGCAGCGCCGCCGCCCGAACCCAAGATTGCTGCAGCACCTCGTCCAGCCGCGCCCGCAGCTCCGGTTACCCCTGCCCCGGCACCCCGCGCGGCAGCCCCTGCGCCTGCACCCGAAGCCAAGGCAGCAAGCGACGCACCGACGCCCGCACCCCAGCCGCGCATCGTTTCGGTCGGCCCCGGCGGATTCCTGCGCCAGGGTCCGGGCGATCAGCAGGCTCCGATCCCGCCCGCGCCGCCGCGCCGCCTCGTGCCAGCTCGGCCCAGCCCCGAAATCGCCGACAAGACCAGCCTACTCGATCTCAACGATCGCATCTGCCGCTGGCCGATGGGCCATCCGGGCGAACCGGATTTCCACTTCTGCGGCGAGAAGGTGAATCCCGGCTTCCCCTATTGCGTCGAGCATTGCGGCCGCGCCTATCAGGCACAGCTTCCGCGTGGCCATCGCCGCCCTCCGCCGCCGATGCCTTTCGGTGGTCCGCGCGTCCGCTGATCGAACTCAGGGCGAACCCTTAGCTCGCCATAACTGCAGCGCCGCGTGGTTAATGCCGCGCGGCGTTTGCCGTTCTGGAGAACATGACACACGATCCCTCGGCGCGCGGTTCGCGTTCGCGTCTGCTCCAATGGCTCGGCATTGCACCGGGCGAAGACAATGATGGAGCCCAAGGCAACGGCAATGCGGCTTCGGCCCCGGCAATCACCCCGCGCGAGATCTGGCTACCGGCCAAGCGACGCCTCCTGGGCAAGGTTGCCGATTTCCTGATCGATCATGACCTCGAAGTCATGCCCTGGACGCTGGAGGTCGCTTACGACTGCGTTACCGGCGCCAAGCCGAAGCTCGCGCAGATGATCCTCGAGCGGACCGAAGCTGGCAAACCCATCACCCTGCAATGGCTCGAAAATGTCCTGCACCAGGAAGAGGGCGACACCTCGGACCAGATCCTCGCCGCGCTGATGTCACGGCTGGAGGAAAGCCTTGAGGACTTCAGCAAGACCGCCAACTCTGCTCGAGACGCGACCAGCGCCTATGGCGCAGCGCTGCAACAGCATGTCGATGATCTCGAACAGGTAAGCCGCGCCGGAATCGTCATCACCGAACTTGCCGCCCTCGCCAAGGCGATGATCCATCGCACGCGCGAGATCGAGCTTGATCTGAACAAGTCCGAGGAGCGCACCAAGGCGCTGCAGAAGAACCTCGACGAAGCCCGCCGCATCGCCGACGAGGACCACCTCACCGGCTTGCCCAACCGGCGCGCATTCGAACTCCTGCTGGACCGCGAAACCGCCGCCGCGCGCGAGGCAGGCGACGAACTCAACGTCGCGTTCTGCGACATCGATCACTTCAAGCGGATCAACGACAGTCACGGCCATGCGGCAGGTGACCGAGTCCTCAAGACTGTGGCCGATACGCTTTCGCGCATTTCCGACTCGCGTTGCCACGTCGCCCGGCATGGTGGCGAAGAGTTCGCCGTGCTGTTCAGGGGCATGAGCCTGCCAAAAGCGTGGGAGCGTCTGGAATCCGCACGCGAGGAGATAGCCGAACGCCGCCTGATCAACCGCGCCACGGACATGCCGTTCGGTCGGGTGACATTCTCGGGTGGCATTGCCGACGTCTTTGCCTATGCCGCCCGAAGCGACGCCCTGCGCGCTGCGGACGAAGCGCTCTACGCCGCCAAGCAGGCAGGCAGGAACCAGATCTTCATTGCAGGCACACCGCCGCCGCCCATGGAGGACGCTGCCTGATATGGCAGCATCCGGGCATAGCGTTCAGCCGTACTGCGAGTTCTGGCTGCGCTGGAAGGCAAAGCGCGGAACGCGGCCTTCGATCATGCTCGACTTGAACACGACGCGCATCTCGTCGGCTCCTTCTTCGCGTGTACAGACCAGGCGCGTGCCACCCGAGGGCAGCACTTCAAGCGCACTGATGGCAACGCCGGCGGCTTCGCAACGGGCGCGGACCTTGGCTTCGGTAACGCTGAGGTTCATGGCACGGCTCATGCGAGGTACTCCTGTTCGGCCCCGGCGATGTGCCCGGCCTCTTTGACGGGATTGGTCCAGTCGAACGCTGCCGAGGCGCCTTGGCCAAGCTGGTAGGCGCTGATGGTTGCAGCACAGTCCTGCGCCATGCCGAGATGGCGCGCACGCACGCGCTCAGAGGTGCTGGCGGTGGCCCGCATCAGCAACATCTGGTGCTGCGAATAGAAATGGTTGAGGTCCACGAGCGGCTCCCACTGCGTAAGCGGGAGCGCGAAGGTCTCTCAGCCGGTGAAGCCTACGTTGGTCATCTCACCGATGCTCTGGCAGTGGACCCGAATGCGCTGAAAGGCAAACGGAAAGCTTGTCAGTCAGACAGGTCGAGCACGATTGAAGGAACCTGCTTCACCAACCGTCGCGCCCAGTCCTCGGGCGGCCAGGGAATCACGTCGCTGTCGAAGAAGGCCTGACGTTCGCCATCATGACCATAGAGGCTGACGGCCTCGCTATCCTCGTCCCGCTGGCGGATGGCAATGCGCGCGATATCGGTCAGCGCAATCGCCCCGTGATCGCCGGGATGGTTTCGTGTGCGTCCCTGCCACCACTCCAACGTCCCGGCCGCAAGGTCCAGCCTGCTCCCGCCCGTGGTATTGGCCAGCAATTGCCCTGTCGCTCCAGCAAGCGCCAGTGCCCCCATCACGCCTGCCAACGGCACCAGCCACGGCGCGCATGCGCCGTCTTCGCTACAGTTGTCCTCGGGTCGGACCGTGAGCGCGGCTGACAGAAACAGCGCGCCGACAATCCCGATCATCCACCACCGAAGATCGCGCCGCGCGCTGCGTTCGAACACGATCACATTGCCGGGCACATTGTCGGGCACATTGTCGGGTGGGCTCTCCATTCGTAGAACTCTCGCAGCAATTCCTCACCGTTTCGCAAACGAAAAAGGCCCCACCTTGCGGTGGAGCCCCTTTCTGTCTGGCCTGCTGGCCGTGCCTCAGTCGTCGGACTTGAGGAACGCCGGCATGTGATCCGGAGCCGGGCCGTCTTCACGGTCACGACGCGGACGATCACCACCCTCGCGACGAGGACCACGGTCACCGCCTTCACGACGCGGGCCACGGTCGTTGCCACGGGGGCCACGACGATCACCACGGTCAGGACGATCGCCACGCGGCTCGCGCGGTTCGCGCGGCGGACGGGTGTCTTCCAGTTCCGCACCGGTTTCCTGATCTACGACGCGCATCGACAGGCGAACCTTGCCGCGCTGGTCGATCTCGAGGACCTTGACGTAAACGTCCTGGCCTTCCTTCACCACGTCGGTCGGCTTTTCCACGCGCTCGTTCTTCATTTCAGAGACGTGGACGAGACCGTCCTTGCCGCCCATGAAGTTCACGAAAGCGCCGAAGTCGACGATGTTCACGACCTTGCCCTTGTAGATCTTGCCGACCTCGGCTTCCTCGACAATGCCGAGGATCCACTGACGTGCAGCTTCGATCTGGGTCAGGTCCGAAGACGAGATCTTGATCAGGCCTTCGTCGTCGATGTCGACCTTCGCGCCGGTGGTCGCCACGATCTCGCGGATCACCTTGCCGCCGGTGCCGATGACGTCACGGATCTTCGACTTGTCGATCTGCAGCGTCTCGATGCGCGGAGCGTGTGCCGAAAGCTCGGTGCGTGCCTCGCCCAGTGCCTTGGTCATTTCACCGAGGATGTGTGCACGGCCTTCCGAGGCCTGACGCAGCGCGACTTCGAAGATCTCGCGCGTGATGCCCGCAACCTTGATGTCCATCTGCATCGTGGTGATGCCTTCAGACGTACCGGCCACCTTGAAGTCCATGTCGCCGAGGTGGTCCTCGTCGCCGAGGATGTCCGAGAGGACGGCGAACTTGTCGCCTTCAAGGATGAGGCCCATGGCGATGCCCGAAACCGGACGCTTCACCGGAACGCCCGCGTCCATCATCGAAAGGCAGCCACCGCAGACGGTTGCCATCGAGGACGAACCGTTCGACTCGGTAATGTCCGAGAGGATGCGGATCGTGTAAGGGAACTCGTCCTTGGTCGGCAGCACGGGGTGCAGCGCACGCCATGCCAGCTTGCCATGGCCCACTTCACGACGCCCCGGAGCGCCGAAACGGCCAACTTCACCAACCGAATAGGGCGGGAAGTTGTAGTGGAGCATGAAGTTTTCGTAGCGCAGGCCTTCCAGCCCGTCGATCATCTGCTCGGCGTCCTTGGTGCCCAGCGTGGTCGTGCAGATCGCCTGCGTTTCGCCACGGGTGAACAGCGACGAACCATGCGTGCGCGGCAGGAAGCCGACGATCGCTTCGATCGGACGGACCTGCGTGGTGGTGCGACCGTCGATGCGCTGGCCGTCCTTGAGGATCGCGCCCCGGACGATGTCGGCTTCCACCTTCTTCATCGTCTTCATCGCGACCATCTGGGTCTGCGGGCCTTCATCGGCGAACGCAGCCTTCGCCTTGGCGCGGGCTTCGTTCAGAGCGTTGGAGCGCGCAGACTTGTCGGTCAGCTTGTAGGCTGCAGCAACATCCTTGCCGACGATGTCCTTGAGCTTCTTCTTGATGTCGGCAGTGTTGTCCGACAGGTCGATTTCCCAAGGCTCCTTCGCGGCCTTCTCGGCCAGCTGGATGATCGCGCCGATGACCTTCTTGATCTCGTCATGCGCGAACAGCACGGCGCCGAGCATTTCGTCTTCGCTCAGTTCCTTGGCTTCCGATTCCACCATCATCACGGCGGTGTCGGTTGCGGCAACCACGAGGTCGAGGCGGCCTTCGGCCAGCGCAACGTCTTGCTTCGGATTGAGAACGTATTCGCCCTCGACAAAGCCGACGCGGGCAGCCGCGATCGGGCCCATGAACGGAACGCCCGAAATGGTCAGCGCAGCCGATGCGGCAATCATCGCGACGATATCGGGTTCGGTCTCGCCATCATAGCTCAGAACCTGAGCGATGACGTTGATTTCGTTGTAGAAACCTTCAGGGAACAGCGGGCGGACCGGACGGTCGATCAGGCGGGAAACCAGCGTTTCCTTTTCCGTCGCGCCGCGCTCGCGCTTGAAGAAGCCACCCGGAATGCGGCCGGCCGCCGAGTACTTTTCCTGGTAGTGGACGGTCAGCGGGAAGAAGTCCTGGCCTTCCTTGACCGACTTTGCCGCGGTGACCGCGCAAAGGACCACAGTTTCGCCATACGTGGCGAGGACCGCGCCGTCAGCCTGACGGGCAATGCGGCCGGTTTCGAGAGTGAGGGTCTTTCCGCCCCACTCCAGCGATACGGTTTTGACGTCGAACATTTTACATCCTTCAGCCCGCGCGCCCTATTGCGAGCGGGGTTTGCTGCCGGGGAGTACCGTCCCGGTCCGGTGTGGGGCCGTTTATCTTGCCCCGGAGGCACCTCACCGAATTGCGAGGACGCCAGAAAGCAAAAGCGGCCCACTTGGGGCCGCTTCGCTTGGTTACTTGCGAAGACCGAGCTTCTGGATCAGGTCGTTGTAACGACCCACATCCTTCTTCTTCAGGTAGTCGAGAAGCGAACGACGCTTGTTGACCATCATCAGCAGGCCGCGACGCGAGTGGTTGTCCTTGTGGTTGGACTTGAAGTGCTCGGTCAGCGTCTGGATGCGGCTGGTCAGGATCGCGACCTGGACTTCCGGCGAACCGGTGTCGCCTTCGGCGCGAGCGTGTGCTGCAATGACTTCCTGCTTCTTTTCTGCGGTAATCGACATATCATTTACTCCGCGACATCCGGTATGTTGAACCCCCTCGAGACCTTCAGGCTTCCGCCCGAAAGCTCCACCAGCGCGACCGGCACATTGCCAGCCTTCGCCCAGTAAAGCCCGTCCTCGAAGGGCAATCCCGTCAGAACGCGGCCCTGACGGACCGCCCTTGCCTGCTCGGGATCGAGGGAGAGAGCCGGGATGTCGACCAGCCCTGCCTCCAGCGGCAAGAGTACGTGTTCAAGGGGCGCGCCTTTACCCACATCGTTCAATTTGTCCAGCGAAATCGCTTGGGAGATATCGAACGGCCCGGCCTTCAGGCGGCGCAGCATAGTGACGTGCCCGACAGTACCAAGCGCACAAGCGATGTCGCGAGCAAGGCTGCGGATGTACGTTCCTTTCGATACATGGGCTGTAAGTGTCAATTCTTCAACCCGCGCGACGTCGTCTACTGGTTCGGCAACCAACGAACAGATCGTGACATCGCGCGATTTGATCTCGAATGTCTCGCCCTTGCGCGCCAGATCATAAGCCCGCTCGCCATCGATCATCAGCGCCGAATAGGCTGGCGGCACTTGGGCAATTGGCCCGGTAAAGCGCGGCAACACCGCTTCGATCTCATCCCAAGACGGGCGAACGTCGCTCGTCGCCACAACCTTGCCTTCAAGGTCGAGCGTGTCCGTCTCCACCCCGAAGCGCATCGTAAACGCGTAGACCTTGCTCGCATGGAGCATCCGTCCGCACAGCTTGGTGGCCTCGCCAATCGCAATCGGCAGCACGCCGGTCGCCAGCGGATCAAGCGTCCCGCCATGGCCCACCTTGCACTTGCCGAAACCCGCCTGCCGCAAGTTGCGCTTTACCGCCGCAACCCCTTGCGTCGAACCCAACTCCAGCGGCTTGTCGAGAATGATCCAGCCATCGACCATGCTCACATCGGCTCCGGACCGGCGACCGCAACGGCAAGATTAGTAAGATGCTGCCCCAGCCACTCAACCGGTGGGCCGACGATCCGCTGCACCAGATGCAGGTCCGGCCAGAAATACGGCAGGATCACCAGCAGCGCGAACACCACCAGCAGTCCAAACGGCTCCATTCGACCATAAACCCGGGCCAACGGCGCCGGTAGCACGCCCATCATGATGCGCGACCCGTCGAACGGCGGGATCGGGATCAGGTTGAAGGCCCCCAGAAACAGATTCACGATCAGGAAGTTGCGCAGGTTGTCCGAAAGGAAAAGCGCGCCCAGCCCCGGCTCACCCATAGAATCCGTCGCCCGCACCAGCAGACCCAGCCCGATGGCGGCAATGAAGGCGAGCACGAAGTTGGTCAACGGCCCTGCTGCTGCCACCAGCACCATCCCCCAACGCGGATTGCGCAAGCGGCGGAAGTCCACCGGCACCGGCTTTGCCCAACCAAACACCGGAGCGCCCGAAAGCTTGAGCAGCCCCGGCAGGATGATCGTCCCGAACGGATCGACATGGCGCAGCGGATTGAGGCTCAGCCGCTTCTGCTCAGCCGCTGTCGGATCACCCAGCGCCCGCGCCACCCAGCCGTGCGCGACCTCGTGAAAGACGATCGCCAGGATCATCGGGATTGCGATCGTGGCGATCTGCCAGACCAGGCCTTGGGGATTCATGCGTCTCTACTCATCCAGTCATCGCGCAGGATCGAGAACAGCACGGTATCGCGCACTCTTCCCGTCCACGTGCGCCGCTCATGCCGCATCACGCCCTCCTGCACTCCGCCAACCTTCCTGACCGCAGCCTGACTGCGCAGGTTGATGGCGTCCACCTTGAACGCCACCCGCTCCAGCCCGCAGGCAAAGGCATGGCCGATCATCAGACGCTTCAAGCGCCGGTTGAACCCGGTGCCGCGAACAGCTGGCACGATATAGCTGTTGCCGATCTCGACCGACCAACCCGGCGCCCCATGCTCGATCCAGGCCGTCATGCCAACCAGATGTTCTCCGTCGAAGATCGCATAGGGTCGCCGCTGCGGTGCAGAGTTGAGCAGGCTGTCGAACTGCGGATCGAACGCCTCGCCCCGGTAGCTGAACGGATAGATGTCCCAGATCTCGTCATCCTGGGCACAAGCCTGCCGCAGTCCCTCGCGATGATCCTCGCGCAGGATCTCGAGCCGAAGTTCGCCATCGGCCAGAGGCACGTACAGCCGGTCACCGCTCATCCCTGCATCGCCTCCGAAAAGTGCTTGCGGCACAGCGCGACGTAGCGGTCATTCCCGCCGATCTCGGTCTGCACTCCAGCCCGCACCGCCGCCCCGCTATCATCCACCCGCAAGTTCATCGTCGCCTTGCGCCCGCAGTGGCAGACGGCCTTCAGTTCCACCAGCGAGTCCGCAATGCCAAGCAGGGCCGCCGCACCCTCGAACAACTCGCCCTGAAAATCGGTCCGCAACCCGTAGCACAGCACCGGCACACCCGCCTCATCGGCAATCCGCGCCAGTTGCCACACCTGGTCCCGCGTCAGAAACTGCGCCTCGTCCAGCAGCACGCACGACAGCGGCTGTACAACATGGGCAGCTTTCACCGCGCTCCAGAGGTCGGTAGCAGGATCGAAACGATGGGCTTCGGCATGAAGACCGATACGGCTCTCGATATCGCGAGCGCCGCCACGGTCATCGATCGCGGCGGTCCACAGCATCGTCGCCATGCCCCGCTCGCGGTAGTTGAAATCCGCCTGCAGGAGATTGGTCGATTTGCCGGCGTTCATGCTGGCGTAGTAGAAATAGAGCTTGGCCATGGCCGACAAGCCATACGCAGGACTTCCGGGAACGCCAGAGGGCTTCGGCCTTTGTTTCCGGATAATCGACAAGGAACAGCCAATGCACCGCAACCTCTGCAAAGTGCCTGCGCTGCTTGTCGTAATGGCGGGAAGCCTGCCCGCTGCGTTCGCCAGTCCCTCGACGTCAGGCCTGCTTCGATACCGTCTCGACGGCCCACGCAGCGAAGTCCACGCCAAAGTCGGCTTCTTCGGCATAGCCAGCAAGACAGCCCGCTTCCCGGCGGTGACCGGCGGGATAGACCTCGACCCCAACCACCTCGATGCGATCCGCCTCGACGTCATGCTTGATGCCACCGCGCTCGAAGCAGGCGATCAGGTCACCCTGAAGCGTCTGAAAGGCGCCGACTTCTTCGACGTTGCCCATTATCCCTCGGTGCGTTTCATCGGAAAGCGCATGACCATGACCGGCCCGGTCACCGCCACGATAAGCGGCGATCTCACCGCGCGCGGCGTTACCCGCCCGACGGTCCTGACAGTCAGCTTCGCCGATCCGCCCTCCCGCGCCACCGGGCGCGAGCCGATCCGCCTCTCAGCAAGGGCGAAGATCGACCGCACCGATTTCGGGATGAACGCCTATCGCCTGATCGTATCAAAGTCGGTCACCATCACGATCAACGCGCAGATGGTCCCGGCCTGAACCTCAATCCTGAGGGTCGAGATCGCGGCGGACCTTCGGATCGCTCAGCAGGGTCTCGATCCGGCTTGCCACATCGAAGCTCTCGTCGGGCAGGAACTTGAGTTTGGCGGCATATTTCAGCCGCAAGCGCTGTGCGACTTCGCGCTGGAAATAGGCGGTGTGCGTACGCAGCGCCTTCAGCACCAGTTCCTCGTCCTCGCCCAGCAGCGCCTTCACGAACACGCTGGCGTGGCGAAGATCGGGCGACATGCGCACTTCGGTGACCGAAACGGTATGCGCGCTCAGCACGTCGTCGTGCACTTCCTGCCGCGTCAGCAGTTCCGACAATATATGGCGCACCTGCTCGCCCACCTTGAGCAAGCGGACGGAGCGGTTTTCGGGGGTGGTCTGCTTGGCCAAGGTCAACTCATCTTTGCAAGGATACGGGCGATCGAGCGCACATTGCGCGCCGTGCCCCGGCAGCCAAGCCGCCGCTCGATAAACGCGCCGGTCAGCTTGCTTTCGGCCACGCCGTTCGCGAAATCGATATAGATGCTGCGGTTGCCGATGGCGAGTTTTTCCATGCCTCGCATCGCCTGGTCCGCCGCCAGCTTGCCAAACGCGGCCCGGTCCGGCTCGCGCTCGAGGAACAGGGTATGGACCAGATTGTCCTTGCCGATGCCGGTAAAAGGATTGCCCTCAACCGCCTCGGCAATCGCCGCCCGGTCACGCACCGCAACGAAGCTTCTGATGTCGAACCGGTCGAGCATGACGTGGGAGAACAGGTCCTCCAGCCCATCGAGCGGTCGGTCATCATAGTCGAACAGCAGATTGCCGCTCGCCACCACCGTCTCAAGCCCGGTCAGCCCTTCCCGCTCGAAAGCCCAGCGCAGATCCGCCATCGTCACGCGATTGCCACCGACGTTGATCGATCCGAACAGGGCTACGTAGCGGGTCATGGCAGAGGGCCGTTCTTGCAATTTTCAGAAAACTTGCTATACCAAAAGCATCGCTACAGTTGATATTTTCAAACTCACCATCCCGGAACCCGGACGTTGCAGCGTCCGGGTTCTTTGGTATTGGGAGCCGACCTTGCAGAGTCGGCCCCCTCACTGGATTACTTGCGACCAAGCTCAATGAGCTTGATCACCAGCCCGACGAAGCCAACTATCAACGTGGCCACGCCGAGAACCAGAAGCGCTACAGTTTCTAGTCTCAAAAACATCACCTTCCCATCTGTCGCCAGTAGCGACCTCGGAAAGACAATTTTCAAAACTAGACCTGTGCGATACTAGTCCACTGTCAGCGAATGGTTGAACAGTTCGACTTCGACCGAAATGGCAGAACACCCCGACGCATTAGGCGAGCGGGGTGCTCCATCAAGCCTTTATCAAAGCGTCCGATCGCGCATCTCGACTTCGAAGACTTCCAGCTGGTCGCCAGCCTTGATGTCGTTCGTGTCCTGCAGCAGCACGCCGCATTCGAGGCCTGCGCGGACTTCCGCCACGTCGTCCTTGAAGCGACGCAGCGACGCGATGGTCGTGCGGCTGACGATGACGTCGTTGCGCGTGAGACGTGCATGCAGCCCCTTGCGGATGACGCCCTCGACCACGAGCAGACCTGCAGCCTTGTCCTTCTTGCCCGCCGGGAATACTTCCTTGACCTCGGCACGGCCGACAACCGTTTCGATTGCCTCCGGACCCAGCTCGCCCGCCATTTCCGAACGGATGTCGTCGGTGAGCTGATAGATCACGTCGAAGTACTTCATCCGCACCTTGTTGCGCTCGATCAGCTCACGCGCCTTGGCGTTCGGACGGACGTTGAAGCCTACGATCGGCGCGCCGCTGGCCTGGGCCAGATTGACGTCGCCTTCGGTGATCGCGCCCACGCCGGACTGCAGGATGCGGACCTTGATCTCGTCGGTCGAGATCTTGTTGAGCGCATTGACGATCGCTTCGACCGACCCTTGCACGTCTGCACGCACCACCAGCGGGTACTCGATGACCGTGTTCTTCGCGGCGAGCGCGGAGAACATGTTCTCGAGGCTGGCAGGAGCCTGCACGGTGCGCTTGGCGGTTGCGCGTTCCTGACGGTACGCGGCCACTTCGCGGGCCCGAGCTTCGCTCTCGACCACGGTCAGCGTGTCACCGGCCATCGGCACGCCGCCGAGGCCCAGAACCTCGACCGGCAGCGAAGGTCCGGCTTCCTTGACCTGACGGCCCTTGTCATCAAGCATCGCGCGAACGCGGCCCGACTGGGTGCCGACAACGAGAATGTCACCGACCTTGAGCGTGCCGCGGTTGACGAGGACGGTGGCCAGCGGCCCCTTGCCCTTGTCCAGCTTGGCTTCGATCACGGTAGCTTCAGCTGCACGATCCGGGTTGGCGCGCAGTTCGAGCAGTTCGGCCTGAAGCAGGATCTTCTCGATCAGTTCGTCGAGCCCTGCGCCGGTCTTGGCCGAGAGTTCCACGTCCTGCACGTCACCCGACATCGCTTCCACGAGAATCTCGTGCTCGAGCAGGCGCTCGCGGATCTTCTGCGGATTGAACTCGGGCTTGTCCGATTTGGTGATCGCCACGATCATCGGCACGCCAGCGGCCTTGGTGTGGTTGATGGCCTCGATCGTCTGCGGCATCAGCCCGTCGTCGCCCGCAACCACCAGAATGACGATGTCGGTGACATTGGCACCGCGCATGCGCATTTCGGTGAAGGCTTCGTGGCCCGGCGTGTCGAGGAAGGTGATGTAGTCACCGCCCTTGGTCTTGATCTGGTAGGCGCCGATGTGCTGCGTGATGCCGCCGGCTTCGCCGCGCACCACGTCGGTCCCGCGCAGCGCGTCGAGCAGCGAGGTCTTGCCGTGGTCGACGTGGCCCATGATCGCCACGACGGGCGGACGGACCTTCAGCGACTCTTCCGGATCGACATCTGCCGAAGTATCGATGTCGGCATCGCTGTCGCTGACGCGCTGGATGTTGTGACCGAATTCGGTGACGAGCAGTTCGGCAGTGTCCTGGTCGATGGTCTGGTTGATGGTGACCATCATGCCCATCTTGAACAACGCCTTCACCAGGTCCGCAGCCTTCTCGGCCATGCGGTTGGCAAGATCCTGAACGGTGATCGCATCCGGCACGACAACATCGCGCACCTGCTTTTCACGCGGCTGCGACTGGCCCGCAAAGTGGGCACGCTTTTCCTTTTCGCGCGCACGCTTCAATGCGGCGAGCGAACGGGCGCGCGCACCTTCGTCCTCGTTGAGCGCGCGCGTGACGGTCAGCTTGCCGCCACGGCGGTCTTCAGTCTTGCGGTCACGCGGGTTGACTGCGGGCTTCTTGGCGGCAGGCTCCGGACGCTTGGCGGGAGCAGCTGAAGCCACCGGCGTGAACCGGCGCGGCGCAGGCACGGCAGGCGCAGCTTCTGCGGCCTTGGGCTCGTCGGCTGCGGGCGCAGCCTCGGGCTTGGCAGCAACTTCCGGCTCTGCGGCTACAGGCGCGGCGGCAACCGGCGTAGCTTCGGGCGCTTGCGCAGCTTCCGGCTCGGGCGCCGGTTGCGGTGCCGGAGCAGCCTCTGCCTTGGCCTTTTCCTCGGCACGGCGACGCTCTTCCTCGATCGCCTTCAGGCGCTCTTCCTGCTCGCGGCGGTTGGCCGCTTCAAGCGCGGCGAGACGGGCTTCCTCGGCTTCGCGCAGCAGGCGAGCCTGCATTTCCTGCCGTGTTTCGCGGCTTGCCGAAGGCGGCGGCGGCGGGGGCGGCGGAGGAGGCGGAGGCGCAACCGGGGTCGGCGCGGCAGGCGCGGCGACGGGCGCTGCGGTTGGCGCAGCCTCGCCGGGGCGGCCCATCAGCTTGCGCCGCTTCACTTCGACCACCACCTTGTTGGTGCGACCGTGGCTGAAGGTCTGCTTGACCTCTCCGGCCTCGACCGAGGTCTTCAGACCCAGTGGCCTGCGGCCCAGCGTCGGCTTCTTGTCGCTATCGCTCATCGAACTCATTCGCCCTTCGTATCAATATCGTCGTCCGCAACCGCGCCCGGATAGGGCTTGGCGGCGTCAATTTCGGTTTCGGTCTCGTGGCCGAGAAAATGCATCAGGCGCTGCAGCGGCGCTGCGACTCGTTCGGTCGCGGCGGGATCGGTCAGCGCGAGGTGAACGACGTTGTCGCGGCCCAATGCCACAGACAGCGCCGCCCGGTCCAGCGGCAAGATCATGCCCTTCTTGCCCGTGCCTTCGGCCCCCTCGCCAACACGCCAAGCCTGAGCCAGCTTGTTGGGACCATCGGTGCCTGCATCACTGGCATGGCCAAGGAACGTCACCGCCCCTGCCCTGCACCCTTGCGCAATCTTCTCAGTGCCCAGCAGCACGTTGCCCGCGCGCAGTTCGATGCCGAGACGGTCGGTCACCTGTCGGCGCAGGGCCTGCTCGATGCGTTCGGGAAGATCTGCCGGAATGCTCAGCGGCGCACCCTTGAAGGCACGTGCCAGCGCTCCCTTAAGCTTGCCATTGGCAATCGCTTTTTCAAGTGTTTCGCGGTTGACGCCGATCCACGCGCCGCGTCCGGGCGCACGCGCCATGACGTCGGGCAGCACGTCACCATCGGGCGAGATCGCAAGGCGCGTAAGATCGCCTCGCGCATCATGACGCCCGGTCAGCACGCACTTGCGCTCCGGCGGGGTCTTGCCCGCCGGCGCCTTGCCAACGATGTCGGAGCTTAGCGGCTCATTGTGAGGAATCCGCATCGGCGGCCTCCTCAGCTACTGGTTCGTCTTCGAACCAGTGGGCACGCGCGGCCATGATGATCTCGTTGCCCTGCTCTTCGCTCAGGCCATACTCGCCCAGCACGCCGCCCTTGTCCTCGGCACGCTCGGACCGCTCGGGCCGGTCGCTCTTTTCGCGAGGACCCTTGTCGTTGCGGCGACGCTGCTCGACACGCTTCTTGGCGATGAGTTCGTCTGTCGCAAGATCGGCCAGATCGTCGAGCGTCTTGATGCCCGCCTTGCCGAGCGTGACCAGCATCGCTTCGGTCAGGTGCGGCAGTTCGCCCAGCGCATCTTCCACGCCAAGGCTGCGACGCTGCTCGCGCAGTGCCTCCTCGCGACGCTCGATCGCTTCGGAAGCGCGGCTCTGCAGCTCCTCGGCGAGTTCCTCGTCGAAGCCTTCGATCGCCGCCAGTTCCGACAGCTCGATGTAGGCCACTTCCTCCAGCTCGGTGAAGCCTTCGGCCACCAGCAGCTGCGAAAGCGTCTCGTCGACGTCGAGCTCTTCCTCGAACATCTTCGAACGCTCGGCGAATTCCTTCTGGCGCTTCTCCGAAGCTTCCGCCTCGGTCATGATGTCGATGGCCGAGCCCGTCAGCGACGAGGCGAGGCGCACGTTCTGGCCGCGACGACCGATGGCGAGCGACAGCTGGTCATCGGGCACGACAACCTCGATGCGGCTCTCTTCCTCGTCGATCACCACGCGGCTGACCGTAGCGGGCTGCAGCGCATTCACCACGAACGTCGCGGTGTCTTCGCTCCAGGGGATGATGTCGATCTTCTCGCCCTGCAGCTCCTGCACGACGGCCTGCACGCGGCTGCCCTTCATGCCGACGCAGGCGCCGACCGGATCGATGCTGGAATCGCGGCTGATCACGCCGATCTTGGCGCGCGAGCCCGGATCGCGGGCGGCGGCCTTGATCTCGATGATGCCATCGTAGATTTCGGGCACTTCCTGCGCGAACAGCTTCTTCATGAACTCGGGGTGCGCGCGGCTCAGGAAGATCTGCGGACCACGGTTCTGGCGCTCGACCTTCATGATCAGCGCGCGGACACGCTCGCCCACGCGGGGCACTTCGCGCGGGATCTGCTGGTCGCGGCGGATCACGCCCTCGGCGCGGCCGAGGTTGACGATCACGTGGCCGAATTCGACCGACTTGATCACGCCGGTGATGACTTCGCCTGCGCGATCCTTGAACTCGTCGTACTGGCGGTCACGCTCGGCATCGCGGACCTTCTGGAAGATCACCTGCTTGGCCGACTGCGCGTCGATGCGGCCGAGGTCCACCGGCGGCAGCGGATCGACGATGAAGTCGCCAACCGCAGCGCCAGGCTGCAGCTTTTCGGCGGCCTTCAGGTCAACCTGCTTGAAGTAGTCCTCGACCACTTCCACCACTTCGACCACGCGCCACAGGCGCAGGTCGCCGGTGCGCGGATCGAGCTTGGCGCGAATGTCGTTTTCCGCACCATAGCGGTTGCGGGCGGACTTCTGGATCGCTTCTTCCATCGCCTCGATGACGATCGACTTGTCGATCATCTTCTCCGTGGCAACCGCGTTGGCGATCGCGAGCAGTTCGGCGCGGTTTGCAGAAATCGCACTGGCCATGGGTCAGTCTTCCTGTTCTTCGAGAATCTCGTCCGCGCCGCTGGTGTCGAGCGGGCGGGAAGCGGCGATGAGCTTGTCCGTGAGGATCAGCTTGGCGTTGGCCACGAGGGCGAAAGGCACGTCATAGACCGTGCCGTCATCCTCGATGGAAATGGTTCCGGTTTCCGCATCGAACCCCTTGAGGTCCCCACGGAAACGCTTGCGGCCGTCCTGCAGTTCGGACAGCTCGACGCGGGCTTCATGGCCGATCCATGCGGCGAAGTCCTTCGCGCGGGTCAGCGGACGGTCGATGCCGGGAGAGGACACTTCGAGGCGATAGGCATCCTCGAGCAACATCTCGCCCGCTTCTTCCAGTTCGTCGAACCGGTCGGACACGCGACGCGACAGGGCGGCGCAATCCTCGATCACCAGCTGGCCGGTTTCGGGACGCTCGGCCATGATCTGGAGCGTGTGCTCCTCGTCACCGATCTCGCCGCCCTTGAAATAGCGCACGCGCACGAGATCGAAGCCAAGGGCCTTTGCCTCGGGCTCGATAACCTCGGTGATGCGTACGATATCAGCCATGCAATCTCCAAAAGCGCCCCGTTCGTGCAAAAGCCGGTCCGCGCCGGCACCGTCTGGTGCCAGCCTGACTTTGCTTTCACAATGTCGGGATGAGGCGCAGATAGGCTCGTCGCGGGAAAATTGCAAGCCGCAATCGGGCTTGCCGGAAGCCTGCAATCACCTGCAGAACAAGCACTCGCCAAAACTTGGTGGATTTCACCACTGTTCAGCGTTCAGAAAGATACTCGATCCGCATCATAGGATTGAGAACCGCGGATTTCCGCCATTCCCGCAGTTTGGCACGCCCCATGCTGTGCTGTTCGCATAAGCCAGACCGGCTTCCAACAGTTCACATGAGGACCACACCATGACCGCTTTTGCCAACCGCATCGCCGCCGCCGCCAGCGCCTTCGCCCTGAGCCTCGCCCTGATCGCCGGCACTGTCCACACCCCCGTCCACACCGGCGCGGCCCCTGCCGCTGCCATGCAGGAGATGATCTGATGACCCAGCTTCGCTTCGATGATTCGGCCCCTCGCCCGATCGAAAGCACCAAGGGCGGCTTCCGCCTCGACAAGGTGCGCGGCAAGGTGATGGGCGTCTGCGCCGGGATCGCCAACTACTTCAACGTCGATGTCACCCTGGTCCGCGTCGCCTTCGCGCTCGCCACCGTGTTCGGCTTCGGCTCGGCGATTATCGTCTACCTGCTGATCGGCCTGATCGCCGACTGAGCCCAGACCGACCGAATCTTGCGGGTCAGCCTTCCAGCCCCCCCGACCCTGCTAACTGCCCCGCAACCCAGTCCCGCCTCTCCCGCCCCCCGGAGAGGCGGGGCCTTTGCTTTCACCACCACAAATCCACCCCACCCCGTCATCCCGGCGAAGGCCGGGATCCAAAACGGCAGTTGGGCAAAGCAACAAGCGCAATGGCCCCCTGCCTTCGCCGGGGTGACGTCACATTGGGTAAGGAGAGCTGAAACCTAAACCTGCGGCGCCTTCGCAAAGGGCGAGAAGTCGGTGTCCGTATCATAGACGTCGGCCCCCTCGCGCCGCTTGAGCCAGCCGACCACGGCATAAGTCACCGGCGTCAGCACAGCTTCCCACACCACCTTCATCAGCCAGTTGGTGACCATCACCGTCAGCACCTGGCTCGTCGTCCAGATGCCGAGGAACGCGATGGGATAGAACAGCAGGCTGTCCACCGCCTGCCCGAACACGGTCGAACCGATCGTGCGCGTCCACAGCATCCTGCCGCCGGTCAGCACCTTCATCCGCGCCAGCACGAAGGAATTGACGAACTCGCCCGCCCAGAACGCCGTGACCGATGCAAGCACGATCCGCCAGGTCGATCCGAACACGCTTTCATAGGCCGCCTGCCCGTCCCAGCCCGGCGCGGGCGGCATCGCCACCACCACGAAGCTCATGAACGCCATGAACACCAGCGCAAAGAACCCCATCCACACGCATCGCCGCGCATTGGCATAGCCATAGACCTCGGTCAGCACGTCGCCGATCACGTAGGACACCGGGAAGAACAGGATGCCCGCGCCAAAGGTGAACCCGCCGACTTGCGCGAGCTTGGCCGCCCCGATCAGGTTCGACAGCAGCAGGATCGCCACGAACGCGGCCATCACATAGTCGAAATAGCGGAAATGCCGACGCGCGCTGGTGGTGCCGTCGATTCTCGAAATCTGGGGATCGCTCATGGGGCCAAGTGCTAACCCGGTTTGCACGATCCGCAAAGCGTGCTTATGGGACACCCGGCGCGCGCCCGTAGCTCATCTGGATAGAGCGCGAGACTTCTAATCTTGAGGCAGCAGGTTCGAGTCCTGCCGGGCGCGCCAATATATAAACCGGGGTTTTGAAGCTGTTTTGGACACCTGGATTTGTGGCTCTGATTTGCCTCTAGTAAACATGGGGTAAGAACAATGGACCGCCGAGCACTAATCTTTGGCATTCTATCAGCCGCCTTTGTCGGCATCCCAAACGACGCAGACGCAAGGCGAAAGAAGCGGCGTGGATATGCAGGCGGCGCAACATCACGCGACACAACCGACGACGGCAAATGCCCCTGCAATGGGGGCAAAGTTTGCGTGGGGAAGCGCGGTGGACGCTACTGCATCACGAGCAACGGAAAGAAGCGCTACGGGGTTTAGGGTCCAAACTCATAAGAGGGAGGAGAAAGTGGGTGATCCGCATGTCTGTTCGACAGTGCCGCAGGCCCCAATCTCTTCCCCCCCCCCTTACCTTCTCCGCGTCTCCCTTCTTCTCTGCGTCTCTGCGAGAAACCCCTTCCCACTTGGTCATTCTGCTCGGGAATGACGAGCGGCGCTTGCGTACCATCTTGACAAAACGAACCATATAGGTTATACGCCCTGCCCACAGGTCAGGAGAGGGCCAAAGGCCAACCCGCTCCTCTCTCTTCGGAGGTCAGGCTTTTGCCGAAGCCTCCGGCGCGATCGGTGCGGCAGGTGCGCGCGGGTTCAATGCGGGGCGTAAAGCCCAGACCCACCGGGCAAACCCTGTCGTTACCCAAGGACAGACAGGACACCCCAGGGCTGATAGCACGGCGCCGAACCCTGAGCGACGCTGCGGATGCGGAACCCGCCATGATTGTGCGACAGTGTCAGCACAAACGACAGGTTCTTTTCACGCAGCCGCTTGCCAGAAGCCAAGGCAGCACGCGAGCCGCTGCCAAAGCTTCGTCCTTTCACATATGTCCGCCCTCAGGCTGAGCCGACAAGGGGTCCGGAACCGCCCCCCGGCCACTCGCAACCGGTCCCGCGCCCTCCCCGCGCGTGCCACGACGGCACCGCACCGGTCGCGCGATCTGTGCCTTCCCCCGGCGTTACCGTCCGCACTCGCCAGCGGATGCTTTGCTTTATCGCGTATCGGCGATGCCCACCCCCAGCCCCTCCCGCTTGCGGGAGGGGAGAGACACGCAGCGCTTCATCCAGCCCTCCCGCAGGCGGGAGGGCCGCGAGACTTACTGAACGCAGTGAAGTTGGTCGCAGCGGGGTGGGCAAACAGCGCAACCTCGAAACAGAAGATCAGCCAGCCCCCAACACCACACTTGCCCTCCGCCACCGTCGCGTCCAAGCATCCGGCCAACACCCACCGAAAGCACCCCGCTTGGACCTGACCGGTTTTGCCCTAGCCGTCCTGCTGATCGAACTGACGCCCGGCCCCAACATGGCCTGGCTGGCAGGCCTCGCCGCGACCGAGGGCAGGCGCAACGGCCTTGCGGCGGTGGCGGGCGTGGCGATCGGGCTGCTCGTCAATGGCGTGCTGGCGGCGCTCGGCCTTGCCGCACTGCTGGCGACGATGCCCGCCTTGTGGAACGCACTGCGCATGGCAGGCGCGGCGATGATGGTCTGGCTGGCGGTCGAGGCATGGCGCGGCGCGGGCAAGCCTCAGGCGCCGGGCAATGGCAGCGCGACCCGCCCCTTTGCCGCAGGGGTACTGATCAACCTGCTCAACCCCAAGGCCTACATGTTCTTCGTCGTGGTCGCCCCGCAGTTCCTCGGCGGCGAGCTGCTCGGCCTGCGCAACGCGCTGCTGCTCGCCGCGATCAGCACGGCGATTGCCACCGCGATCCACTGCGCCATCGTGCTCGCCGGCGCCCGCGCGCAAGGTTGGTTGGCGGACCCGGCACGGACGCGGATCGTGCGCCGGGTCTTCGCCTTCGTCATCCTCGGCGTCGCCGCCTCGTTCCTGCTGGCTCCGGTCCGCTAGGGTCAATTCGCCAGCGGCGGACAGGCGTAGGTCTCGCCTACACCCTCGATCCCGGCATTGCGCAGGCTTACGACAAACCCCTTGTCCGCGCCCATCCGCAAGGGCGAGCCAACCGCCTGCAGCTTCGCGCCGTGCGCGGCAAAACAGGTCAGCGGAATGCGCAGGGTGCCAGGCTTGCCGACCGCGCCGAGGCTCTGGCTGACATCGAGCCGCACGCCTGCGAACGAGACCGTCACCGGCCCCGTGCCCCGCGCATCAGGGCGCCAGTCAAGCCGCAGCGCAAACCCGCCGTTGAGGTGACGTTGCATGTCGACCGGCGGACCATCAAGCGCGAAATCGCCCTTGCCGCTCCACGTGAACTGCCGCGCGTCTTCCTGCGCGGCAACGTCCACCGCGCGCATCGTGACGGTGCTGTCGAGCCCCAACCGCCACGGATCGATCACCTTGCCGGCGCGCATGAACGTCGTCTCGCTCAGTGCCGAGCCGAGTTCGACGCGCGGGTCCTCGTTGACCGGGCCAATCTTGGCGGGCTTTGCATAGCTCAGGCCATGGCCCACGCGCCACAGCGGTTCGACCATTGGCGAGCGCGCGTCCTGCGGCCAGTCGAATGCCAGCGTTCCGGTAAAGTCGCGCACCGGCTTGCCGTCCTTGCCCGCCACCAGCACGTCGGCCACGCCCTGCCCTTGCGAACCCGGTTGCCATGCGGCGACAAAGGCATCGGCAAGGTTCAGCTCGGGGCCGACAAACATCGGGCGGCCCGAAAGGAACACCGCGACGACCGGCACGCCTTGCGCCTTGAGCCGCTTCATCAGCTCCAACTCACCCTCGCGCGGATGGAACATGAGATTGGGCACATCGCCCTGGAACTCGGCATAGGGCTGCTCGCCGAACACCACCACTGCAACATCGGGCTTGGTCGCCGGGACGTCGCTGGCGATCTCGGCCTTGCCGCCCGCCGCGCTGACCGCCTCGACGATCGCCCGGCCGATGGTGCGGCCCTTGGGGAAGTCCGCGGCGGAGGTATCGGTGCCTTGCCAGGTGATCGTCCAGCCGCCAGCCTGCATCGCCATGCTGTCAGCTCCGGGACCGGTCACGAGAACCTTTGCCCCCGGACGGATCGGCAGGACCGAACCTTCATTCTTGAGCAGCACCAGCGACTTGGCCACAGCCTCGCGCGCAATATCCAGATGCGCCTGCGCACCCACTGCCGCCGGATCGCCCCGCCCGACGGGCTTTGCCCCCATGAGGCCAAGCTTGTACTTCACCCGCAGCACCCGGCGCACGGCATCGTCAAGCCGCGCCATCGGGATCGTGCCGTCGCGCACTTCGCGCACCGTGCTGTCGAACAGGCCCTTCCAGCTGTCGGGCGCCATGTAGAGATCAAGGCCCGCATTGATCGCGGCCGCGCAATCGGTGGTGGTGCACCCCGGGATCTGGCCATGGCCGTTCCAGTCGCCGACGATCAGCCCGGTAAAGCCCATCCGCCCCTTGAGCACATCGGTCAGCAACGAGCGGTTGCCGTGGTTCTTGACCCCGTTCCAGCTCGAGAAGCTCGCCATTACCGTCAACGCCCCGGCGTCAATTGCCGGGGGATAGCCCTGTGCGTGGAGGCGGACGAGTTCGGCTTCGGGCAGCTTGGCATCGCCCTGGTCCTTGCCGCCCTCGGTCCCGCCATCGGCGAGGAAGTGCTTGGCGCTCGCAGCGACCTTGGCGGCGGGAAGCGGCTTACCGGCGCGCAAAGGCCCCTGCAGCCCCTCGACCATCGCCTTGGAATAGGCGGCAATGACGGCGGGATCGATGGAGTAGCCCTCATACGCGCGGCCCCAGCGCAAGTCCTGCGGCGCAGCGAGCGTGGGGGCGAAGGTCCATTCGATGCCCGAGCCCGCGACTTCGGCGGCGGTGGCCTGCCCGATGCGGTGGATCAGTTCGGGATCGTGCGCCGCGCCGAGCCCGACGTTGTGCGGAAAGATTGTCGCGCCCGGCAGATTGGAATGGCCATGGACCGCATCGACGCCGAACAGGATCGGCACGCCCGCCCCCACCTTGCGCGATGCCGCGCGGTATTCGGTCACCAGCTTGAGCCACTTGGCCGCATCGGCGCGCTCGTCGCCATAGGGGCCGCTGTTGCCGCCCGCCAGGATCGAACCGAGCGGATAGCGCTCAAGGTCTGCAGGCGTGACCGAGCTGATGTCGCCCTGAATCACCTGCCCGACCTTCTGCTCTAGCGTCATGCGCCGGATCAGGCGATCGATGGCGCGCTCGGTCGCGCGATCGGTCAGGGCTGCGGGGCTGCGGGCGGCAGGCCAGTTCGCCGGATTGGCAACGCCACCTTCCGCAGCTTGCAGCGCGGTGCTGCCAAGCAACAGCAGCGACGAAGCCAGCAGACCGGCCTTTATCCGCGCCGTGGTTCCCTTCGACATCGACTTCCCCAAATTCTGTGAACGTTCTCAAACGAGCGTTTCACACGTTCGGCAGCGGAAATCAAGTCCTGCGCGACGGTCAGTGTTGCAGTCTGGAAAGAAGCACCATCGCGGTCACCGCAAGTGCTGCAAGCACGGCGAAGAGCGCGGCGAATCCGAGCGTGGGAACGAGGGCGAGCGTCAGTGCCGGGACCGCCAGCGAGGGGATCGTGTTGGTCAGGTTGAACAGCCCAAGATCGCGCCCGCGCCGCGTACTGTCGGGCAGGACGCGCAAGGTATGGGCGCTGTGCAGGGCGAGGAACACGGAGGTCGAAAGGCCGAACAGGATGTATCCCGCCACGGCCAATTCGCCACCTGTTGCCAGCGCCATTATCACGAGCCCAATCGCTGCCCCGCCGCAGGACAGCGTCAACGGCACGACCGGCTTGCCCGCTCGGTCCGCCCAGCGCCCTGCGAGCAGCGCCGCAACAGCGCCTGCGATCATCGCGACAAGCAGGACCCGGGCAATCGCATCGTCGGCAAGCGCCGGATCGACCGAGCGCAGCCAGAGGTAGAAGAAGGCGAACAGCGAGGCTTCGGAAACCTGCACCAGCAATCGCGCGACCCACATGCGCGTGGCCATGGCGCGCAGGACTTTGCTGGCCACTTCTCCGCCACCACTCGCAGGTTCGCCCCCGGTTCGCCCGCCGTCTTCGCCCAGCAGGACCAGCGGCAACACGCAGGCCATGATCACCGCGCCGACTGCAGCAAATCGCTGCATCTGATCGGCAAGGAACGGCAGCGTAACCAGCGCTCCGGCAAGCGCGCCCGAGGCAGGCGCGAAGGCGAGCAAGCCGCCGAGCATGCCCTTGCGCGCGTCGGGCACGCGGTCCCCCGCCCAGGCCGAAAGTGGCCCGAGCATCAGGTTCAGGCCAAGCTGCCAGACGGCGATAACCACGATCAGGGCGGTCAATGTCTCCACGCGCGGCGCAATCTGAAGCATGGCGCAGGACAGGAGCAGGCCAGCCAGGACGAAGGGCTTGCGCCGCCTGGCAAGGTCGCTCAGCCAGCCGAACGCGATGTTGCACAGGCTCGCCGCGATTGCGCCCAGAAACGTCGTGGCCGCAAGCCAGCGCACCGCCTCGGTCCCCGCCAGCTGCTGCACCTGCATCGGCAGCAGCAGGGTCAGGAACGGGACATATCCGATGGTCGAACCCGCCCAGGCCAGCGCGTAGAGCGCGAGGAAGCGGTGCTCCTGCCGGTTCGTGACGGCCACGCCGCTCAGCTTGCCGGGCCGGTGGAGCCGCGAACCTCGAACCCCATCGGCAGGATCACCGGCGCGATGTCCGCCCCATCGTCACGCTGTGCCCCGATGAGCATCCGCACCGCCGTCGCCGTGGTCTCGGCAATGGGCTGGTCCACCGCCGTCAAGGCGGGACGGGTGAAGCGGACGAGCGGCGTGTTGTCGAAGCTCACCAGCGACAGATCTTCGGGGATGCCAAGGCCGAGTTCGGCAGCCACTTCCGCCGTGGCCAGCGCCATCTGGTCATTGCTGGCGATGATTGCGCTCGGACGGTCGGCGCGGCCCAGCAGCGCCCGCGCGGCACGAACGCCAGAAGGATAGGTGAAGTCGCCCGCTTCGAGCAGGCCATCGGTCGCAAGGCCGGCCGCATCCATCTCCGCCCGCCATCCGTCGACGCGCTTTCCGGCAAGGCGATACTCGGACGGACCGGAAATGAAGCCGATGCGCCTGTGCCCGAGGTCGAGCAAATGGCGCGTCGCCGTTCGCGCGCCCCCTTCGTCGTCCATCGAGACGATGATGCCTTCGGGCAGGCCTGCCTCTCCGGTCTGCGCGCCGATCCGGGCGAAGGGCACCTTGTGGCGCGCGAGAGTCTCGAGGATCTGGGGATTGTCCGAGTGCGGCGGGGTCAGAATCGCGCCGTCGGGCTGCAGCGCCGCAATCGCTGCGCCAAGCTCGCGCTCTACGTGGTCGTTGTGCGTGTCGACCAGTTCGAAGATCAGGCGGTAGCCGTGCTCGGCGCATTCCAGCATCCCGCCCAGCAGCATCTGGTCGACCCAGTCGGTCCCCTGACGCGCCCGCCAGTCGGCAATCGTGCGTTCGCGGTCGTTGAGCGCCAGGATCAGGTACGAGCGTGATCCGCTCATCCGCTGCGCCGCGATCGAAGGGACGTAGCCCAGCTTGTCGATCGAGGCCTGGACCTTCTCGCGCATTTCGGGCCGGACGTTGGCCTCATTGTTGATGACGCGGCTCACCGTCTGCAGCGACACACCCGCATCGGCTGCCACGTGCTTGATCGTCACCGCCTGCCGCCTGCGCGCCATGGGCTGTCAGTTACCCCCGTTCTTCGTTCCCATGAGAGCGTTAACCGCAACCGTCGGCTTTTGCCAGACGCGAACCCAATCGACTGCCATGGTCTTGGGAAAACCGGAGAGATCGACGCCTTTCGCATTGCGCCCTTCCGGCAGATGCCCACCGATGGCGAGGTTGAGGATCAGGTGGAACGGCTTGTCGAACGGCGCGCCCGGCTTGTCCGAGGCGAGCGTGTGCCACTCGTGCGGCTCGCGCCGGGCGTAGTCCTTGCCATCAACACGCCAGACCATGCCGTCCTTGTCCCATTCGACCTCGTAAGTGTGGAACGCGGTCGGATCGGCCAGCGCCGTCTCTTCGGTGATGTAGCGGTTGCGCGGCGGCTCGCCGCCAAAATGGATCGTGCCGAGCACCCGGTTCTCGGAGCCGCCTTCGCAGGGCTCGCAAGGCTGGCCGAGGTTGACCGCCTCCGTGATGTCGATCTCGCCCGAGCGGGCCCAGCCGCCATAGGCCCAGTCTTCGGGCAGCATCCAGATCGCAGGCCACGTCCCCTGCCCCTGCGGCAGACGCGCGCGGATCTGGACCTTGCCGTATAGCCACGACGCCTTGCCCTGCGTCGAGAGCCGCGCTGAAGTGAACGGCTTCTCCCGCTTCGCCACGGCCTTTTGCGGATTGTCGCGCTGGTCGCGGGGGTAAGCGGGGCCGGTAAAGTTCTCGCGCTGCGCGACGATCTCCAGCACGCCGTCCTTCACCCGGTGGTTCTGGGGACGCGCGGTATAGCACTGCCGCTCTTCGTTCCCGCCGCCCCAGCAGTCCTCGGCCAGGACCCAGCGATTGCGATCGAGCGATGCGCCGTCGAACTCGTCAGCCCAGACGAGTTGCCATTGGGGCGCGGCGGCAGCGGCAACCAGCAGAACGATGCTCATGCCGCCGCCGGAACCTCGGCACCACAATAGCGCGCCACGTAATCGGCGTGGGAGGGCAGCGAAGCCACGGTGCGGGTCACGTTTTCGCGCAAGCTGGCGAGCAGATGCGCCAGTTCCTCGTCCCGAAGCTTGGCGGCGACAGGGTGGTGGCTGCGCGGCATGATTCCCTGCCCCATCATCACCTGGATCCACGAATTCTCGGCGAACAGTTCTTCGTTCTTACGGAATACGCGGCCCGTCTCGCGGAACAGTTCGATCTTGTGTTCGAGGCTGGCGGGGATCTCCATGCCCGCGCAGTGCCGCCAGAACGGCGTGTCGCGCCGGTCGGTCGCCTTGTAGTGCAGGACGAGGAAATCGCGGATCTGCTCCATGTCGGTGAACTGCTGGTCGTTGAACTCGTCGATGTCGCGGCTGCTGATCGGGCCTGCCGGAAGCATCCGCACGATGCGCAGGATCGCGCGCTGGATCAGGTGGATGGAAGTACTTTCCAGCGGCTCCATGAACCCGCCGGAAAGGCCGACCGCGACGCAATTGCGGTGCCACTGCTTGCGCCGCGCGCCGGTGCGGAAGCGGATATGGTTGGGCTTGACCAGCTTCTCGCCCTCTACCGTCAAGAGCAGCTTTTCCAGTGCCGCTTCATGGCTCAGGTAGTCGCTGCAATAGACCACGCCGTTGCCCTGCCGGTGCTGCAGTGGAATGCGCCACTGCCAGCCAGCTTCGTGCGCAATGGCGCGGGTGTAGGGCACCGGCGGGCGCACGCTTGAGGTCTGGATGGCAATCGCGCTGTTGCAGGGGAGCCAGTGGGTCCAGTCGTCGTAGCCTGCCCGCAGCGCACCTTCGATCAGGAGCGCACGAAAGCCGGTGCAGTCGATGAACAGGTCGCCCTCGATGCGGCGGTCCCCTTCGAGCACGAGCGCAGAAATGTCGCCGCTCTCGCCATCGAGTTCGACGCGGCCAATCTTGCCTTCGATGCGCGTGGTGCCGTCAGCTTCGGCCATCGCGCGCAGGAACTTGGCGTAGAGCCCTGAATCGAGCTGGTAGGCATAGTTCATCTTGTCGTCGGGCAAGTGGGCGAACTTGCTCGCCTGGGCCGCCTTCAGTTCGAGGCAGTACTGGCCGTAGTCCTCGCTATGCCCGCGCTCCAGACCGTTGAGCCAGAAGTGCTGGAATCCGGCGGACCAGTGGTCCTTGCCGGTGCCGCCGAACGAGTGGAAGTAGGTCTCGCCCGGCACGCGCCAGTTCTCGAAATTGATGCCGAGCTTGAACGTCGCCTGCGTGGCGCGCATGAACTCGGCCTCGTTGATGCCGAGCAGGCGGTTGTAGGTGACTAGCGGCGGGATCGTGCTCTCGCCCACCCCGATGGTGCCGATCTGCTCGCTCTCGACCAGTGTCACCTGCGCGACCGCCCCAAGCGTGCGGGCAAGCGCGGCGGCGGTCATCCATCCGGCGGTGCCGCCGCCAGCGATCACGATGCGGCGAGGCAGTTGCGAAGCGGTCATTGGCTGAGGCTCCTAAGGAGAAACTGGTGGATGCGGGCGGCGCCATGCGCGTCGATGGGTCCAAGCGCGCCCTGCGCCTGTTCGGGGATATGCGCGCGGGCGTCGTCGCCGCCCGAGAACACGTAGTATTCGAACATGTCGCGCCACACTGCACGCTCGGCTTCGGGCAAGTCGCGGATGGCAAGGATCGCGTGGGTCAGCGCGGTCTGCGGCTGCCCGTGGAAGCGCGGCGTATCGCGCCACCAGTAGTTGAGCAGGATGTTGAAGCGCTCCAGCGCCTCGACATGGTGCCACCACAGCGAGGGGATGAACAGCGCATCACCCGGCTCGAGTTCGGCCACCTGCGCGCTGGCCAGCGCATCGGCAAAGCGCGGGTATGCGGCAAAATCAGGCTTGGCGAAATCGACCATGCTGACGGCGCGGCCGGCGGGCGTGTTGTCGATGGGGCCGAGGTAGAGATTGCGGAACTGGTCGGGCGGAAACAGCGTGAAGCGGCGACGTCCGGCGACACAGCAGGCAAGGTTGTCGGGAAAGTCGTTGTGCGCAGCAATTCGCGTGGGGCTTCCGATCCACAGGCTCTTGATCAGATCGCGCTGGCCGAGGTCGAGGTGGTTCTCGGCATCGACGCCTTCAAAGTGCGCAGGCACGTCGATGGAAGCGAGATAGATCGTCGGCGGATCGGCGCGCTCCTCGTTGTCATCAAACCCGGTGAAGATATCGGCCAGCTTGCCGCGCGCCATGCGGAAGTTCATTTCCATCGCCGCGTCATAAAACAGGCGGCCGCCGCTGCCGGGGTCGGCGATGGAGACGGCAAAGGGCACGGGCCGCGCGCGATCGACCAAATAGGCACGGGCGGCTCGGGCGGATTCTAGTCCTGCTCGGACAAGCGGCCAGTCCGCGACAAGCCCGCGCAGCACAAACGGCTCGGTGGCTTCGCGCAGCATTGCATCAAGTTCGCTCGCGTGGCCGAGCTTGCGCTCGGCAACAGGGGCAAGCCTTGCGTGAAACGGGCCGTCTGAGTCAGCCACCACGCGCCCGCTCGTTCTTGCGCGCCACGAGGTCGGCAAAGTGCGACAGCGAGGCGATGATCATCGCGATGCGCAGGAGGTGCCCGCTCCCCATCAGATCGGCCAGAGCGTCGCCATCAAGCGCGGTCAGCTTTTCCTCGTTGATGGTGTGATAGCCGACGAGAGAGTTTTTGGAGCCATCATCGAGTGTGACTTCGAGGCTGAAGGGTTCGGCCAGTTCGTACCGGTCGAGCGCGGCGAAGAAACTGCCTGCTTCGCGGTGGGCGAAGTCGAGATCACCGAGTTTGCTGGCAATGTCCTCGAGGAACGGCGTCGGCTTTCCATCGGCGTCAAAGGCTCGAACGCCCTCGCCGTTGGTGCTGATACGCGGGTGATCGAGATCTACGTGGACCTGACCGACCCCATCAGGCGTCGCCGGCCGACCGACAAGGAAGGGCTGGATCGCCATGGCGAGCGGGCGATAGGTCGCGTCCCAGCGGCCATCGCGCAGGAACAGGTTCTCGCCCGTCTCGAACCCGAACAGTGCCAGCGCTTCCAGCTTGCCGGTGGAGAGGTCTCGCCGCAAGACGATCGGGTAATGCGCCTGAACCGAGCGGAACTCTGCCGGGACGGTGACGCAGGCCATGACATTGTCGCCAAGCTCGGCGCTCGCTGCGGTGTCGATGCGCAACTCGCCGTGGTCGGCAGGGTTGAGGACTGCGTGGTTGCTCATTTCACTGCCGCTCCGTGCATGGCGATTGGGTCTGCGGCCGAAACGGGGCGCAGGGCATCGAGATAGGTCCTGTTCGAAGGCAGGGCCGCTGCCAGTGCGCGCGAACGCTGGTGCACTTCGGCCAGACGTTCCACCGCTGCGCCCGCCTTGTCTCTAGCACCCTGCGGCACAGCAAAGCCCATGCCATAGAGAACGTATTGCTGGCTCGCTGCGCAGAACAGTTCGTCCATGCGGGGCAAGTCCCAAGCCGAAGGAGGCTGATCCCGCCAGAGTTCGAGGCATTCGGCAAGGCGCGCAGGGATCGTCGCGGGATCGCGCTGTGCCAGCCAGTAGGGCTCTGTCCGGCGGCTCAGGACATAGTGCAGCTTGAGGAATTCGACGATGCGGTCCCAGCGATAGCGGAACAGCTCGTTGAAGCGCTCGGCCAGAATGCCTATCGTGGCGGCGCGGCGCGGGAAGTTGTCGGCCAGCGCCTTGATCGAAAGCTCGATGGTGACGATGGCCGATGCCTCAAGCGGTTCGATGAACCCTGCGGACAGGCCGACGGCGAGGCAATTGCGTTCCCAGAAGCGGGCGCGGTGGCGGGTCGAGAATGACAGCTTGCGCGGGCGCAGTGCGGCAGTATCGGCGCCGGGAACCTTGGCCGCGATATAGTCGCGCAGGATCTCTTCGGCGCGCCCGTCTTCCATGAAGCGCGAGGCGAAGACGCAGCCGATGCCGCGCCTTGTGGGCAGCCCAATGTCCCAGATCCAGCCAGCCTCGTGCGCGGTGCCGATGGTCTGCGAGGCGATCGGACTGCCCGGCTCGACCGGCACCTGCATGGCAAGGGCGCTGTCGTTGAAGGAGACGTCGGACCGGTCGACCCACGGCACGGCGCAATGCCTGCCGATCAGGATGGCAGCCTGCCCCGAACAATCGATAAAGAAATCGCCCGCAAGCCTGCGCCCGTCGTGCAGTTGCAGCGCGACAATGTCGCCGCCTGCGCTGCCCTCAACGCCGGTGACCTGCGCGGCAACATGCGTGACGCCCAGCCGCGTGGTGGCGTGGCGCATCAGCAGCGCGGCAAACTTGCCAGCGTCGAGATGGTAGCCGTAATTGAGCGCCCCGGCATAGTCCGGCATGGCGCGCTGGCGTGGTGCAAGGCTTTGCAAACAGGCAGAATGCTGCGGGGTCATGGCTGCAGCAAAAGGCAGGTCAGCCGATTTGGCCTGCCACGCGCCGAGCAGTGCGGCCATGTCTCCCGGCGGCGGCGGCGTGAAGGGATGGAGGTAGCTGTCCTGCGCCGTGCCATCGACCCAGCCATCGAAGCGCGAACCCTGCTTGAACGCGGCATCGCACTGGGCAAGAAATTCCGCTTCGGGAATGCCAATGGTGGCGAGCGTCTCGCGCATGGTCGGCCAGGTGCCCTCGCCCACGCCGATGGTCGGGATGTCCGGTGCCTCGACCAGCGTGATCGCAAGCTCGGGCCGCCGCGCCGCGAGCAGGCAGGCCGATAGCCATCCTGCGGTGCCCCCGCCGACGATGACAACCTGTTGCACCGACCCGCTCATCGCTCACCCAATCCAGACGCCGGTTGGTCCGGCCGCCGTGTCCGTCTCGAAAACCCCTGCGGCCCGCACTGCCGAAGCAATACGGGCCGCCGGTCCTTCAATGTCAACGGGTTACCCCGCCTTCATCAGAAGGTAAACCGCGCACCGGCAGCATAGCGCGCATAACCCGGTGCCGCAAAGAACACGGTCTGGTTGTTGCGCTGGTAGCCCTTGCGGTCGGCGTTGGTGATGTTGATGCCTTCGACAAACACCGTCACGCCCTTGCGGATTTCATACGAAGCGCTGGCGTCGAACTGGCCGTAGGACTTCACGTAGTACGGATCGAACCCGTAGCCAGCGAGGAAGCCTGCGCGCCAGTTGTAGGCCACACGAGCCTGCAGACCGTTCTTGTCGTAGAACAGGACCGCGTTGGCACTGTCGCTGACCCCGTTCACCGCGAACTGCGGAATGGTGTAGCGCAGCGTGTTGTCGAACTTCGTGTCGCTCTTGACGACCGTGTAGTTCAGGATCGCGCCGAAGCCGGTATCCCAGAAGCTGTGCTGGACCGCGAATTCCCAACCCCAGAGCTTTGCCTTCTGGTCGCTGTTGGTCGGCTGCGTGGTGATGAAGTTCACGAGCGGATCGGACGCCTGGCCGACGACGCCGGTAACCACCCCGTTGTTGTCACGAATGACCGTCGAGGGGAAGTTGGTGCCGATGTAGTCGAGCAACTGCTGCGCCGTGGCATTGGGGCCGAGTGCAGCACGCGCTGCTGCTGCATTGGCACCCGCTGCCGCATTCGTCAGGCCGAATGCAGGCTGATTGACCTGCGTCTGGCTGATGAAATTCTTCACGACCTTGTGGAAGAAGCCCACCGAAACGTAGCTGGTCGGCGCATAGTACCACTCAGCCGAAAGATCGACGTTGTTCGACTTGTACGGCAGCAGACCGGGGTTGCCGCTCGATGCCGTGCTGCCACCGATGCGGATCGGCGAGGCGAGCGTGGTGCCGCCCTGCAGCGAAGTATAGTCGGGACGCGTGATGGTCTGGCTGTAGGATGCGCGCAGACGGACGTTCTCGATTGGCTCCATGTCGAAGTCGATCGCGGGCAGCCAGTTCTCGTACTCACCCTTGAGCGAGGCGGCAGCGACCTGCTGCGGATTGCCGTAGTCGATCGCGGTTTCGTTGCCGCCGGTCCAGATCGTGCGGACCGGGATTGGCACCTGCGCGGTCGAGTCGACCTTGGTCTTCTCGTAACGCAGACCGAAGCGCAGGTGGGCCTTGCCCGCGCCCAGATCGAACGAATGCGTCGTCTGGAGATAGGGTGCCCAGGTGCGTTCACGCACGGTGCGGTCGGTAGTGTATTTGGCGATGCAGGTGCCCGCTGAAACAGCGGTGCTGCAGATTCCGAGCTTGCTGTCGAGCAACTGGATCAGAGCATCGGTGTTGATCTCGAAGTAGCTCGGTATGATCGACGCATCCTGCGAGCCCGGCATGCCCGAAAGATCCTTGGGCAGGTTGCGGATCTGGTAGAGATCGTCCGGCGTTTCCGCCGCCGAAAGCGTGCCACCCCAGGTGTCGTTCTGGATAACGCCGAAGGCCGAGCGGACCTTGTTCTCGGTGTAGGTCACGCCGAAGTCGAGGCTGTCGATGAACGAGGCGTCGAAATCGTAGCCGCCGCGCAGGGCAACTTCGTTGATCTCGTCGCGCATGTAGGCAGTACGGAAGGCGTTGCCTGCCGGGCGGATGTTCGCAGCATTGATCTCGGCACCGGGGTACATCAGCACGCTGATGACCGGCATGTCGGAGGTGTAGTCGACCTTCTGCGACTTCACGCCGAAGATCGCGCTGCCAACGGCAATGCCCGAGCCATAGGGCTTGGTCGGCTTGCTCTCGGCGGTCGAGTGGTGACCGTCGAGTTCGAGGCGCAGGCCGCCGGGGCCATCCCACTTGAGGTTGCCGCCGATCGAGTGGTTGCGCGAACGGTTGGCCGCGACCGCGCCGGTGATGGCGAGATCCTTCCCGGGGCCGAAGTTCTCGGCATAGAAGTTCGGGCCAGCCGCCGGACCATCGGTCCAGCTGCTCGAGGTGTCGCCATGGTTGAACCACACGCCGATCGAGTTGGTGCGCGCGTCGATCGTGTTCTGCGAGAAGGTGTAGTCCACCGTCGCCGTCAGCGTGTCGGTCGGCTTGACCTGGACGACGGCCTGACCGTTGATGCGCTTGCGGCGGAAAGTGGTGAAGTCATAGCCCGCGTTCTGCGTGACCTGATAGATGTCGTTGGGGCCGGGGCGGTTCTGGATGTTGGCAGCACCGGGCGTGCCCGGCTGCGCCAGCGAGCCCCAGTTGTTTTCCGAACCAAGGTAGCCTTCACGCCAGCCTGCGTTGAACTGCGCCTGGCTCGCCTTGCGGTCCTGATAGGAGCCGGTCAGCAGCACGCCGATGCGGCCATCGGCAAAGGTGTCGCTGATGATGCCCGAAACTTCCGGCGTCAGGCTGGTGCCTTCGAACAGCGAGGTGTCATAGACACCCTTTGCGCCGATGCTGCCATGGAAGCCGGGGCGTTCGAGGGGCTTGGCGGTCTTGATGTTGATGACCGAGCCGATGCCGCCGGTAGCCAGCGATGCGCGGCCCGACTTGTAGACTTCGACCCCGGCAATGCCTTCGGAGGCAAGGTTGGCGAAATCGAACGAGCGCGAGGCCGGAGCGCCGCTGCTGCCGCCGAGGCTGGAGGCAGGCATCTGGCGGCCGTTGAGCAGGACGAGGTTGAAGTCCGGGCCGAAGCCGCGAACCGTCACGGTCGAACCTTCGCCGTTCGAACGGTCGATCGACACGCCGGTGATGCGCTGGAGCGATTCGGCGAGGTTGGTGTCGGGGAACTTGCCGATGTCCTCAGCCGAGATCGCGTCAACCACGCCCTGAGCGCTGCGCTTGATATCGAGCGCTTTCGACAGCGAGGCGCGGATGCCGGTGACGACGATGGCTTCGCCGTCGTCCGAGGGAGCGGCAGCGGCATCCTGCGCCTGCGCTGAAGCTGAAGCGAGTGCCAGCGCCATCGCGCCAAGGCTTGCGGCGCGGATCGCGCCTGAACGTACGGCGCTGCTGCGCGATGCGGAAACTCTCATGGTCCTCCCCCTTAGATTCGGAATCGACGCTGTGCGCCGTATTTCGGGCCTGAATTGCTCTTGTGAACGTTCACCTAAATGAGAACGTTCACGCAGTCAAGTGTGTTCGCCATGCAGCAAGAGTGCAGCATTGTCCTTTAGGGCAATGTCCGCAGTGGCTTGGCCAAAGTCCGAGGAATCCGTTTGGAGCACCCGGGAACTTCGCATAGGCTTCGGTTCAAGCGGCGGTCGAAGCGGTGCGATCATCCAGCCAGCCGCGCCCAGGGAAAGATTACCCTCATGCGCGACCATGAACTCAGACGCAGGGCTGTCGGCGAGATGCATCTGCGGCGCTGGCCGCTGCTGCCGGTCCCTTGCCATATCGTGCAATGGGTCCTTGCCGTCGACGATGCCGAGCGCGCCGACGAACTCCACGCGATCGAGTTGCAGGCAGGCGGCGCGGATCTGGTCGGCAATCCCTCGCACCGCGAAGGCCGCGTCAACGATCGCGTGACCTTCACATGGGAGCGCCAGAGCGAGGGCAGCAGTCTTACTCTCTATTCGTCCCCATGTGACGAGGCCGGGTTTCTCGATCCCGCCAGTGACGGACACATCAGTCAGGCGATTGCCTGGGCGCAGACGCTTCCGGGACAGGTCATCCGCAGCACCCGCATCTGGCTTGGCGAGAACGACGCCGACTTGCAGCGCGTGCTCGACCAGCATTCGCTCAACCGCGACGAGCTTGTTTCGAGCACCGTGGGCGGCGGCATCCGCATCTGGTCGGACTTCCGCATCATGGACGACGGATTCGGGCGCCTGTTCGTCGCGGCCAACGGCGCGGACCGGCGCGACCTGACCCGCCAGCTGCAGCGGATGCAGGAGCTGGGCAACTACCGCAACAAGGCGCTGCTTGGCCTGCCGGTGGCGCGCGAATGCTGGCCCAAGCTCGATGCCGCCGAGGAGCGCCTGCGCGACCTGTCCAACCGCATTGCCGACAGCGACGCGCGCGACGACAGCCTGCTGGAGGAACTGTCCGGCCTCGCACTCGATCTTGCTTCGGTTTCGACGGCGATCTCGTTCCGGATGGATGCCACCCGCGCCTATGGCCAGATCGTCGAAGAGCGACTCGAACAGCTCGACGTCAAGCCGGTGGAGGGTTTTGCCTCGCTGGTCGATTTCACGCAGCGTCGCTTCCGCCCGGCCATGAACACCTGCCTTGCCACCAATGAGCGGATCGAGCGCATCGCCCACCGCACCGAGCAGCTGGCTTCGCTGCTGCGGGCGCGGATCGATACGCGGATCGAGAACCAGAACGCCGAGCTGCTGCGTTCGATGGAACAGTCGATCTCGATGCAGGCGCGGCTGCAGCAACTGGTCGAAGGTCTCTCGGCCGTCGCGCTCAGCTACTATGTGCTCGGCCTGCTCAAGTATGCGCTCTATGCCGTGCCGGACGATGTGCTGGGCGTTTCCGACGAGTTCGTCGTCGGCCTGCTGGTCGTGCCGCTGGTGCTGGGCGTGTGGTGGACCATGCACGTACTCAAGGACCGCCTGATCAAGACGTCAAAACAGAAATAATTCCGCTTGTCCTGACGCCTGTTAATGTCCAAGGTACTGGACAGATGGCGCGCTTCCCCTTCTCTGCGATCGTCGGTCAGGACGAGATGAAGCTCGCGCTCCTGATCGCAGCGGTCGATCCCTCGATTGGCGGGGTGATGGTCTTTGGCGACCGTGGCACCGGCAAGTCCACTGCTGCCCGCGCGCTGGCCAGCCTGCTCCCGCCGATCATGGTGATGGACGGTTGCCGTTTTGGCTGCTCGCCCGATGAACCCCATGCCTGCCCTGGCCCATGCGAGGGGAAGAAGGCCTCCAAGCGAGCCGTCCCCTTCGTCGACCTGCCATTGGGCGCGACAGAGGATCGCGTGCTTGGATCGCTCGATCTCGAACGCGCGCTGCGCACCGGCGAAAAGGTGTTCGAACCGGGCCTTCTCGCCCGCGCCCATCGCGGTTTTCTCTATATCGACGAGATCAACCTGCTCGAGGATCATCTGGTCGACCTGCTGCTCGATGTCGCCGCCTCGGGCGAGAATGTCGTGGAGCGCGAGGGGCTTTCGGTGCGCCACAAGGCGCGCTTCGTGCTGATCGGCAGCGGCAATCCCGAAGAGGGCGAACTGCGCCCGCAATTGCTCGACCGCTTCGGCCTCTCGGTCGAAGTGCGCACCCCGCGCGAGATCGAGAGCCGGGTAGAGATCATGCGCCGCTGCGCCGCGCACGACGCTGATAGCGAGGCATTCTCGCAGAGCTGGGCCGAGGAGGACGACAAGGTCCTCCACCAGATCGCGCGTGGCCAGAAAAAACTCGCCAAGATCGAAGTTCCTGACGAAGTGCTGCACGATGCCGCGCGCCTGTGCAGCGCGGTCGGTGTCGATGGTCTGCGCGGCGAACTCACCCTGATGCGCGCCGCCCGCGCCTATGCCGCGCTCAAGGGTGCCAAGGCGGTCAAGCGCGATCACCTGCTGCACATAGCCCCCCTCGCCCTGCGCCACCGCCTGCGCCGCGACGTGCTGGACGAAAGCGGATCGACCGCCCGCATCGAACGCGCGATCGCCGAACACTTCAAATGAGCAACCCGCTCGCAGATGCGCTGCTGGCAGCGCGCCTGCTGGCCTGCGACGCGAAGCTCGGCGGCATGGTCCTGCGCGGCGGCGGGCCTGCGCGCGACATGGTGCTCGAAGCCCTGCGCGGCCTGCTCCCGCCCGGCACTGCGTTCCGCCGCCTGCCCGGCCATATCGACGATGACCGCCTCTCGGGCGGCACCGACATTGCTGCCAGTCTTGCCACCGGAATGCTTGTCCTCCAGCGCGGACTCCTCGCCGAAGTTGCGGGCGGCGTCCTCGTCATCCCCATGGCCGAGCGCCTGCGCATCGACGTGGCCGGGCGTGTGGCACAGGCGATGGACAACGACGGCACGTTCCGGCTGATCCTGCTCGATGACGGCGCCGACGGCGATGACCGCCCGCCGCATGCCCTGATGGAGCGCGTCGCCTTCGACCTGAGCCTTGGTGCCGTGCGCCCCGCCGATCTTGCGATGGCCTTGCCGGAACCCGCCACTTCCGCAACCGCCATGTTGGAGAGCGAGGCCATGTCCGCTCTCGCCGCAACGGCAACGGCACTGGGTGTCGCATCACTGCGCCCGCTGCTCCACGCCGCCAGCGCCGCCCGCGCCCATGCCGCGCTGGCAGGGCGCGAGAGTGCCGAGATGCTCGACCTCGAAGCCGCAACTCGCCTGGTCCTAGCCCCGCGCGCCACGCAACTGCCGCCGGACCCTGAGCAAACACCGCCTCCGCCCCCCGAACCCGAACGCCCGGAGAACGAGCGCGAGCAGAACGACAGCGATGAAGACGACACGCCGCCCGAGATTCCCGAAGACCTGCTGATCGAAGCCGCCCGCGCGATGATCCCGCCCGACGTGCTCGATCTGATCGCAAAGGGCCGTGCCCAGCGCTCTGCACGCGGGGGCGGACAAGGCCGCAAGACCGGCTCTGCCATGCGCGGCAAGCCCCTCGGCGCGCGTCCCGGCATGCCCGGCGGCGGGGTGCGCATGGCGCTGGTCGATACCTTGCGCGCGGCGATCCCTTGGCAACCTCTGCGCCGCCGCGATCCGGCTCCCGAAGGCGCAGGCCCCATCCGTTTCCGCCGCGACGACTTGCGCGTTCGCCGCTTCGAGGAGCGCGCCACTGCCGTCACGCTGTTCTGCGTCGATGCCTCGGGCTCTGCCGCGATGTCGCGCCTTGCCGAGGCCAAGGGCGCGGTCGAACTGATCCTCGCGCAGGCTTACGTGAAACGCGCCGAGGTTGCCCTGATCGCCTTTCGCGGCAAACAGGCCGAACTTCTCCTGCCCCCCACCCGCTCGCTCACCCGTGCCAAGCGGGCGCTGGCCGAACTGCCGGGCGGCGGCGGCACCCCGCTCGCCAGCGGCATAACGCTCGCGCGCCAACTTGCCGATGCCATCGCCTCGCGCGGGCGCACGCCGATGCTGGTGTTCCTGACCGATGGCAGCGCCAACATCGCCGCCGATGGCTCGCCCGGACGCCCGCAGGCCAATGCCGATGCCCTGACCGCCGCGCGCGGCATTGCCAGCGCAGGGCTGGATGCGGTGGTGATCGACATCTCCCCCCGCCCCCGCCCTGAAGCAGCCCGCATCTCCGAAGCGATGCGGGCCCGCTATATCCCGCTCCCCTTCGCCGATGCCAAGGCGCTGAAGACCGCCGTCACGCTCGCTGCACAACCCGAGAAGAAGCGCGCATGAGCGGGCCGCGCTGGGAGATCGAGGGCAAGGACTGGCCCAACCGCGCGGCCAGCCGCTTCATCGAAACCACCGGCATTCGCTGGCATGTCCAGATCTCAGGTAAAGGCCCCGCCGTGCTTCTGCTCCACGGCACGGGCGCCGCCACGCACAGCTGGCGGGACGTCCTGCCGCTGCTGGCACAGCATTTCACCGTCATCGCCCCGGACCTGCCGGGCCACGGCTACACACAAGGGCGGCCAAGGCAGGGCCTGACCCTGCCCGGCATGTCCACTGCCCTCAACGAACTGCTGGAAACGCTGGATATGCGGCCGATGCTGGTTGGCGGACACAGCGCGGGTGCCGCCATCGCGCTGCAACTGGTCCATGCGCGCGGCGAGGCGACGCCGGTCGTCGGCTTCAATCCGGCGCTGATGCCCTTCCCCGGCCTTGCCGCAAAGCTGTTCCCTTCGCTTGCCAAGGCACTGTTCGTGAACCCCTTTGTGCCCCGGATGCTTGCCGGCATCGCGCGCATTCCCGGCGAGACCGGCCGCTTCCTGCGCCGCGCCACCGGCTCCACGATCGACGCCAAGGGTATCGCCGCCTACGAGGCGCTGATGAGCAACCACCGCCATTGCAGCGGTGCGATGGAAATGATGGCAAGCTGGGATCTCGAGGCGCTGAGTCGGCTCCTGCCGAAAATCGCCAGCCCGGTTCTGCTGGTCCATTCGAGCGCCGACAGCGCCGTTCCGCTAGACTCGGTGGAGCGCGCGGGCAAGTTGATCCCCGATTGCCGTCTGGACGTCCTGCCCGGCCTCGGCCACCTTGCCCACGAAGAACAACCCGCCCGCGCGGCGGACATCATCCGCATGTTTGTCGAACAGAAGACAGGAGCGCCGGCATGAACGCTGTGGGAGAAAACTTCGGGTGGATCGAGATCGTCGTCTTCGCCGCCATCGCGCTGGGCTTCGGTCTGTGGCAACTGCGCTCGATCAATCGCGAGATCGCCAAGGACAAGGAAGCAGCCGAGGCAAGGAAGCGGCAGGACGGCGACGGGGCTTGACCCATCCGTCCTTGCATCGCCGGGATCACACCCCATCTAGGGTGAAAGCAAATCCATCTTTTTGAAGTTTCTGGCAAATAGCGCCTGCTCCGGGATCTTGGTCGCTTCGTCACCTTGGCGAATGCGTAACATCCCGGAAGGTAACGTCATGCCGATCTCAACCACCGCCAAGCTCTCGCTCCCGCTCGTCGCTGCCTTCGCCCTCGCAGGTTGCTCCACCAGCGGATCACCGAGCAAGAGCGCAGGCCAGCGCATTTCCGACCGCGGCAGTGCCATTTCCGATCGCGGCAAGGCATGGACCGAGGGCCAGCGCGATCAAAGTGACGGCCAGAAGCTCGTCAAGCGCAGCACCGACCGGCTTGCCGATGGCGAAAAGGACATGAGGGACGCGCAGGCCGCAATGGAAAAGGCCCAGAGCAAGATCGCAACGGCGCAGTCCGACCGCATGCGCGGCGAAACCCTCGTGTCCAGCGGCACGGCCAAGATGCAGCAGGCCGAAGCCGATTACTCGACGATCCGCACCGGACCTCCGGCTGTTCCACGGCCGTAAAGCAAGGTCGCATCTTCTATCTTGGTTTTCGGCGAATCTTCACCCAGAGTGATGATAACGCAGAGGGCAAGGCGATGACTGTTCAACTTTTCTATTCACCGGGGAGTTGCGCCCGGGTTACGGCTATAGCGCTTGAGGAAGCTGGCCTTGACTTCGATATCTGCCTCTTGCGGATGGCAAGGGGAGAGCACAAACAGTCCGATTATCTGGCCGTCAATCCGAAAGGCAAGGTCCCGGCGCTAGTGATCGATGGGCGCGTGCTGACCGAGAATGTAGCTATCTTGAGTTACCTGAACGCAAACCACCCCGAAGCCGCTCTTTTGCCAGCAACTGTCGACGAACTCGAAAGATTCAATCAGATCGCTGACCTTTGCTTTTGCGCATCGACATTGCACCCCGTCGTCACCCGCATCTGCATTCCGCGCTTCTTCGCTGAAACTCAAGATGCGCAAAGGCAGGTCCATGACGCGGCCGTCACGATGATGCGCAGGCAGTTCCAGATCGTCGAGGAACGACTGGATGACCGCCCGTTCTGGTATGGTCAGGACTGGTCGGTGATGGATGGCTATCTTTACTGGGTCTGGTGTCGCGTGCTGGGGGGAGGTTTTCCGGTCGAGGCCTATCCCAGATTCGCCAATCATGCGCGTGCGGTCGAAGCGCGACCTTCCGTCATGCGCGCGCTCGAACGTGAACGCCTGGCGATTGAACAACTGCGTGGAGAAGGCATTGAAGTCATGCCGGCACCACCGTTCAAGCCTTGATGCCGACAGGCTCAAGAAACCAGGATGGTTACCGTTACGGCTGCCGCGGTATCCGGTAGGGCAACATGAACTGCACGATCGGTGAGGCAAAGCGGTCGAGGTCGAGGCTTTCCTGCACCGCCACCACCGGCTCGCCGAACAGACGCGAGGCCAGCGTCGAGCGCGCGTAGAACGGGGCGTCCTCCCAGGTGCGGATCACGCTGGCATGACCTCGGTCGGCGCGGGTCTTTCGCTCCATCTGCCACAACGTGTTGGGCAGCGGCGCGACGGGCGGCAGAACTTCCTCCTCGTACGGCACGCCATCGGCTCCGAAGCGCAAGGCGCTGGCAAAGGCCTGCCCATTGCGCCGGATGCCTTCATAGCACACGGTCGAATCCCGCCGCCCGTGCGCGCGGGACCAGTGCCAGACGCGGAACCCTTCCTCGAGCGATTCCGACCCGAAGTTGGAATCAAGGTAAGCGCTGCCCTTCCATTTGAGGCCGGGCTTTTCCATCACCACCTCGATTTTCGCGCGCGGGGCGAGGCAGTGCCAGCGGTGGCGGCCCTCGGGGTCGAGAGCGAAAGCGCGGTCGTTCATCGCTTCGGGATAGACGCGGACCTTGCCCGCCACACGCCGCTGCCACGGCACGCCGACGCGCTTGTCCTGCTCCTCGATGTCGATTTCCAGCGCATCACCGGTCCAGCGCACCGCGCTCGGGCCGAACTGGAGATTGTCGGCATCGCGCGCCACGTGGCCGCGCCCACGCTCGGTCATCGTCCAGCGCGCGCCGGGGCCGTATAGCGCGACATTGAGCGCGCAATGGTTGAGCGGGTCGGGCCGACCGCTCTTCTTGTAGTAGGGCGAGAACACGCTGCCGATGAAAGCGATGATCGTCAGCCCATGGCGTCCGCACTCGCTGATCGCATCGACATACCACCAGCCGTAGCCACCGGGTGGGATCGCCGCATCGAAGCGAGGTCTTGCAGCACTGCATCCATCGCCAGCCGCCCGGACAAGGCGGCCATCGGGACTCCGGCCCCCGGATGGGTACTTCCACCCGCGCAATAGAGCCCAGGGATCCGGGTCCGCGTGCCCTGCCGGAGGAAGGACGCCGCCCAGCCGTGCGAGGCCCGACCATAGATCGCTCCCCCGGTCGAGGGCAAAAAGCTCTCGAAGGCGTTCGGCGTCAGAAGCGTGTGGGGGAAGTCCTCCTCCAGTTCCAGTCCACACCGCTGCAGGCTGCGCCTCATGGCCAGAGTGCATTGCGCCTTCTCCTTCTCGGTATAGTCGTGGCTGTCGCCGTTGGCGGGGGCATTGACGATGATCTGAAGCCGCTCGCGCGTGCCGGGCTGCACTTGCGCTCCGCCCTCGCGATCCTGCGCGCAGACGTAGACGCTGGGATCGGCAGGCGGCGCGCCGCTGCGGATATCGGCAAACTCCCGCGCATAATCGGGAGAGAAGAACACGTTGTGGCGCTTGAGCGGAAAACCCGACGTGCGCGCATGGGCGAGCCAGACCATGGCCGAGAGCGAGCGCTTGCGCGGGGCATGCGCGCTCACCGCCATCGCGCCCAAAGGTCCGAAGCGACCGGCGGCCAGCGCGGAGGGATCGGCGTTGGCGATGACCGCGTCGGCGGCAATCCTCTCGCCGGTGCTCAGGATCAGGCCCGATGCGCGGCCCTGCGCGGTCTCGATCAGCGCTGCGCCGGTGCCGAAGCGGAACCTTGCACCATGCATCTGCGCCAGCCGCATCAGGGCTCCGGCCAGTGCGCTCATCCCGCCGTCGATCAGCCACACGCCCTGTGCCTCGACATGGGCGACGAGCATCAAGGTAGCCGGTGTCTCGAACGGGGATGAGCCGCAATAGGTGGAGTAGCGGGCGAAGAGCTGTCGCAGCCGCTGATCTGCGAAGTGTTCGCCCAGCACCTTCCACATCGATTCATAAGGGCGGATCGCAAGCAGGTCGCCCATACGCCACAGCCCGATACGCCACATCAGCGGCAGCGGCCATGAAACCTTGCTGCCGCGCATCATCGGCCGGTCGATGATCCGGTGAATGCGCGCGGCCTCGGCGCGGAAAGTGCGGTAGCCCTTGGCGGCTGCGGCTCCGGCAAACTGGCCGATTGCCTCCTCACTGCGCTGCGGGTCGGCATAGAGGTCGAGCTTGCCCCCTGCTGCCCAGGCGTGGCTCGCAATCGTGTCGGCCTGGCGAATGTCGACGAAGTCTGTGAGTTCCGCGCCGCATTCGCGGAACAGGTCCTCGAACACATCGCGCAAGGTGAACACGGTCGGCCCGGCATCGACCGAAGCCCCGTCGACGATCAGTTGCCGCGCCTTCCCGCCGGGGTGCGAGGCCTTCTCGACAACGGTGACGTCGAGCCCGCGCGCGGCCAGCAGCGCTGCCGCTGCGAGGCCACCGATGCCTGCGCCGATGATCGCGACTCGCGATGCCAAGGCATGCTCCTCTTCCGAAGACGTTCTCCGTCTGTGAACACAATTGACCTTTACATGATAATTGTCCAACAAATTGGACATATGCTCGACGTATTGCCCCTTCCTGAAGCGGTGCCCGCCAGCAGTCCGCCCGAATGGCGGCGGCGCTGGACGATGTGGCGCAACCGCGTGCTTGGCAGTCGTACCTTTCAGGAGTGGGCAGCGCGCCTGCCTGTTTTCGCTGCCGTTTCCCGCCATCGAGCAGCCCGCGCCTTCGATCTGGTGGCCGGCTTCTGCTACTCGCAAGTGCTGATGGGGGCGGTCCAGACGGGCCTGCTGGACCTGCTGGCGATGGGCCCGTGCGATGCCGACGAAGTCGCACGATCGACCGGCCTCAGCCGCGATGCTGCGACGCGACTCGCACGTGCGGCCGCGGCGCTGGACCTGGCCGAAGAGGTTGCGCCGGGGTGCTGGATGCTCGGGCAACAGGGCGCAGCGCTGCAGTCCAATGCCGGGGCGTTGGCCATGGTGCGTCACCACAGCTTGCTCTACGCAGACCTTGCCGACCCCATGGCTCTGCTCCGCAAGGATCGCTCGGAACCGACCGCGCTCTCGACCTTCTGGCACTATGCCACGGAGGCAGAAGGAGAAACTGCAACCCGCTATTCGCGCCTCATGGCCACCTCTCAGGAGATGGTCGCGCGCGAGACGATGGCCGCCTACCCTTTCGACCGCCACCGGCGACTGCTCGATTTGGGCGGCGGCCATGGCGCCTTCATCAAGGCGCTGGCACCGGCCTGTCCTTCGCTCGAGCTCGGCATCTTCGATCTGCCGCCAGTGCTGGCAGGCGCAGCATCGCTTCCCGCCCGAGTCGCACTCCATCCCGGCGATTTTTTCGCAACACCCTTCCCGGAAGGGTACGATTGCATGACTCTCGTACGAATTCTCCACGATCACGACGATGATCGCTGCATGCATATCCTGCGATCAGCGCGCGAGGCGCTACCGCCCGGCGGACGCCTGGTGATCGCCGAACCGATGGCTGGCGTGCGTGGCGCCAGAGCGATGGGCGATGCCTATTTCGGCTTGTATCTCTGGGCGATGAACTCGGGCCGGCCCCGCACTGCGAGCGAGTACGCCGCCATGGCGCGCGAGGCAGGATTCACCCGTTCACAATCGCGTCGCACTGCAATGCCGGTCATCGCCAGCGTCATTGTCTGTTCATATTGACAGATTTGACCGTCCAATCTGTTTGACACTCTTTGGCGTTAGCGTATGGTGAACCATGCCAGACAGTCCCATCCGGGCACTGCGGCACGGCCAAGAGCCGAGAGAGGGGAAGACCGGCATGGAGTCGCTGGCGGTCATACTGGAGGCACCGAGGCGCATCGCGCTTCGCAGCCTTGCGCTGACGCCAGGACAGGCCTCCGGCAGCGCCGCAGCTGATCCCGCGCAAGGACACCTCGCCCCTTCCGACGTCCTCATAGAAGTCCAGTGGAGCGGCGTAAGCGCCGGAACCGAAAAGCTTCTCTGGAGCGGCGAGATGCCGAACTTCCCGGGCATGGGCTACCCGCTCGTGCCGGGATATGAATCGCTCGGCCGGATCATCGATGCCGGTGACGAAGCCTCTGAACGCATCGGAGACTGGGTCTTCGTGCCCGGCGCAACGTGCTATCGCGACGCGCGCGGCCTGTTCGGTGGCACGGCTCGCCGGGTCATCGTGCCATCCGCTCGCGCGCTTCCGGTTTCCGAGTCGCTGGGCCGCGACGGCGTGCTGTTCGCACTTGCTGCCACCGCGCTCCACGCGATGAACGGTGGCGAACCGCCCGATCTGATCGTCGGGCACGGAACGCTCGGACGCCTGATGGCGCGCATGACCATTGCCGCAGGAGCGCCGCCGCCCGTCGTCTGGGACAACAAGCCCGCCCGCCGCACCGGCGCGCAAGGCTACAGCGTCATTGCTCCCAAGGACGATGACCGCCGCGATTACGCCAACATCTACGACGCCAGTGGCGATGCCGATTGCCTCGACCTGCTCGTGCCGCGCCTGCGCCGTGGCGGCGAGATCGTCCTGGCAGGCTTCTACGCCAATCGCCCCAGCTTCGCCTTCGCCCCCGCCTTCCGCGCCGAGGCCCGGTTCCGCGTTGCCGCCGAATGGGGGCCTGACGACCTCGCCACTACCCGCGCCCTGATCGACAGCGGCGCGCTCGATCTCACCGGACTGGTCTCGCACCAGCGCCCGGCCGAAGAAGCCCCGGATGCCTATCCGGAAGCCTTCCTCGATCCCGACTGCCTCAAGATGGTCCTCGACTGGAGCGATTGCGCATGACGATGCTGGATACACATGCCGCCGCCCTGCGCGATGAAGCCGCGATCGAGCCCGACGCTCCCCACACCGGCGAGGTGAAGAAGGAAACGCAGATCATCGCGATCTACGGCAAAGGCGGATCGGGCAAGAGCTTCGCGCTGTCCAACCTCAGCTACATGATGGCCCAGCAGGGCAAGCGCGTGCTGCTGATCGGCTGTGATCCCAAGTCCGACACCACCAGCCTGCTCTTCGCTGGCAAGGCTTGCCCCACGATCATCGAGACCTCCTCGGCCAAGAAGCTTGCCGGAGAGGAAGTGCGGATCGAGGATGTCTGCTTCCAGCGCGACGGCGTGTTCGCAATGGAACTCGGCGGCCCCGAAGTCGGCCGCGGCTGCGGCGGGCGCGGGATCATCCACGGCTTCGAACTGCTCGAAAAGCTCGGCTTCCATGATTGGGGCTTCGATTACGTCCTGCTCGACTTCCTCGGCGACGTGGTCTGCGGCGGCTTCGGCCTGCCGATCGCGCGCGACATGTGCCAGAAGGTCATCGTCGTCGGCTCGAACGACTTGCAGTCGCTCTATGTCGCCAACAACGTCTGCAAGGCGGTGGAATACTTCCGCAAGATGGGCGGCAACGTCGGCGTGGCCGGCATGATCGTCAACAAGGACGATGGCACTGGCGAGGCCAAGGCCTTTGCGCAAGCGGTCGACATTCCGGTCCTCTGCGCCATCCCGGCGGACGAGGACATCCGCCGCAAATCCGCGAATTACCAGATTATCGGCAGGCCCGACGGGCAATGGGGCAGTCTCTTCGCAGAGCTTGCCGCCAATGTTGCGTCGGCCCCGCCGCGGCAGCCCAAGCCCCTCGACCAGGATGGACTGCTCGGCCTCTTCTCCCCCGAAGACACTGGCGGCAACGTAGAACTTGTCCCGGCGACACAGGCTGACATGCGCGGCGGATCATTCGAAACGCGGCCTTCGCTGGAGGTCGTCTATGACGAAGTCTGACCGCATGGGGCGCGCCGCATGAGCAATCTTGCCCCTGACATCGGCGACTTCTCGCGCCAGCCCGACCGGATCGAACTTGATCCGCCGGTCGAAGGCGGCGGCTGCCACGCCGGCGCGGAAACTCTGCGCGAGGCGACCAACAAGGCGCAAGGCTCCGAACTGCTCGAACGCTATGCAGCAGACTACCCGGTCGGCCCGCATGACCAGCCGCAGAGCATGTGCCCCGCGTTCGGCTCGCTGCGCGTAGGGCTCCGGATGCGCCGCACCGCCACCGTGCTCTCGGGTTCGGCCTGCTGCGTCTATGGCCTGACCTTCACCTCGCACTTCTACGGCGCGCGCCGCACGGTCGGCTACGTGCCGTTCAACTCGGAAACGCTCGTCACCGGCAAGCTGTTCGAGGATATCAAGGAAGCCGTCGAAGGCCTGGCCGATCCGGCGAACTACGACGCTATCGTCGTCACCAACCTGTGCGTGCCCACTGCCAGCGGCGTGCCGCTCAGGTTGCTGAAGAAGCAGATCAACGGCGTGCGCATCATCGGCATCGACGTGCCGGGCTTCGGCATCCCGACCCATGCCGAGGCAAAGGACGTTCTGGCAGGCGCCATGCTCGCCTACGCGCGCGAGGAAGTGGCCCAAGGCCCGGTCGCCGCCCCTGCCGTCCGTTCTGACAAGCCCACCGTCACCCTGCTGGGCGAAATGTTCCCGGCAGACCCCGTCGGCATCGGCATGATGCTCGAGCCATTGGGCCTTGCCGCAGGGCCGGTGGTCCCCACCCGCGAGTGGCGTGAGCTCTACGCCGCGCTCGATTGCGCCGTGGTCGCCGCAATTCACCCGTTCTACACCGCCAGCGTCCGTGAATTCGAGCATGCCGGGCGCAAGGTCGTCGGCTCGGCCCCGGTCGGCGCGGAAGGCACTGCCGCATGGCTCGATGCCATTGGTGCTGCCTGCAACGTGAGCCGGGCACAGGTCGACATCGCCAAGGACCGCTTCGTGCCGATGATCCGGGCCGCGCTTGCCGCCAACCCGATCAAGGGACGCATCACCGTCTCGGGCTATGAAGGCTCCGAACTGCTGGTCGCCCGCCTGCTGATCGAGAGCGGCGCGGACGTGCCCTATGTCGGCAGCGCCTGCCCGCGCACCCGCTGGTCCGATCCCGATCGCGAATGGCTCGAAGCGCGCGGCGTCCGCGTGAATTTCCGCGCCAGTCTTGAACAGGACATCGCTGCGGTCGAGGAATTCCATCCCGATCTCGCCATCGGCACCACGCCGGTGGTCCAGCATGCCAAGCAGCGCGCCATCCCGGCGCTCTACTTCACCAACCTGATCTCCGCCCGCCCGCTGATGGGCGTCGCAGGCGCAGGCAGCCTTGCCCAGGTTGTCAACGCGGCGATGGGCAACAAGGCGCGGTTCGACAAGATGAGCGCGTTCTTCGAAGGCGTCGGCACCGGCGCCAACGCAGGCGTGTGGGAAGAAACCCCGCAGGACCGTCCGCTGTTCAAGAAGAAGTACGCCGCCCTTAACGAAGCTGCCCGCAAGGCAGCAGAGGCGGTGGGCTCATGACCCTCGTCCTCGACCACGATCGGGCCGGCGGCTACTGGGGCGCGGTCTATGTCTTCACCGCGATCAAGGGTCTGCAGGTGATCATCGACGGACCGGTGGGTTGCGAGAACCTGCCGGTCACCTCCGTCCTGCACTATACCGACGGCCTTCCCCCGCACGAACTGCCCATCGTCGTCACCGGCCTTGGCGAGGAGGAGTTGGGCAAGACCGGCACCGAAGCCGCGATGAAGCGGGCGTGGAAGACGCTCGATCCTGAACTTCCAGCCGTTGTCGTCACCGGATCGATCTCCGAGATGATCGGCGGCGGCGTCACGCCGCAGGGCACCAATATCAAGCGCTTCCTGCCGCGCACCATCGACGAGGACCAGTGGCAGAGCGCCGACCGCGCACTGAGCTGGCTATGGTCGGAATTCGGCCCGAAGACAGTGCCCGCGGTCAAGCCCGTCAAGGACGGCGAGAAGCCCAAGGTCAACATCCTCGGGCCTTCCTACGGCATGTTCAACATGGCGAGCGACCTCCACGAGATCCGCCGCCTGATCGAAGGCATCGGTGCCGAGGTCAACATGGCCTTCCCGCTGGGCAGCCACCTGGCCGACGTGCGCAAGCTTGCCGATGCGCAGGCCAACGTCTGCATGTACCGCGAATTCGGGCGCAATCTGTGCGAACTGATGGAGCGCCCCTATTTTCAGGCGCCCATCGGGCTCGACAGCACGACGAAGTTCCTCCGCGCCCTCGCCGCGCAGCTCGGGCTCGATCCCGAGCCATTCATCGAGCGCGAGAAGCACACCACGATCAAGCCGCTGTGGGATCTGTGGCGCTCGGTCACGCAGGATTTCTTCGCCACCGCCAGCTTCGGCATCGTCGCGAACGAGACATACGCACGCGGCATCCGCAAGTTTCTGGAAGACGACATGGGTCTGCCCTGCACCTTCGCCTTCTCGCGCTGTGCCGGGGTAAAGCCGAAGAACGAGGACGTGCGCGCCGCAATCCACGCAACGCCGCCGCTGGTTCTGTTCGGCAGCTACAACGAGCGCATGTACAACGCCGAAAAGGGCGGCCGGTCGATCTACATTCCGGCCAGCTTCCCCGGCGCTGCAATCCGCCGCCATATCGGCACGCCGTTCATGGGCTATTCCGGGGCGACCTACCTCGTCCAGGAAGTGTGCAACGCGCTGTTCGACGCGCTGTTCAACATCATCCCGCTATCGACCCAGCTCGATCAGGTCGAGGCCACGCCCGCCCGCGACCATCGCGAACTGCCGTGGGACGAGGACGCCAAGACCCGGCTCGACCAGATCGTCGAGGCACAGCCGGTGCTGGTGCGCATCTCCGCCGCCAAGCGCCTGCGCGATGCCGCAGAGCGTGCCGCGCGCGCCCACGGCGAATCCCGCGTCAATGCCGACAGGCTGGCTGACGCGATGCTCGAGGCGCAGGTCGCATGACGCGCAGCCCTCACCTTTCCGCCGCTTCGGCAGGCGCAACCAATTGCTCGGTAACCGATCTCCGGTCGCCGCGCTCCCCCATCCCCGCAGGTCTCCCTGCGTGGATACCGAAAGAGGTCTTCCGCCTCTCGCACACCAACAACGACTGGAGATTGGGCAATGAGTGATCAAGACGATCGCTTCGGGCTGAGGACCTACCTCACGCCTGAGGAAGCAAAGGAATTCCACAAACTGTTCGTGAGCAGCTTCGTCGGCTTCACCGCCGTCGCAGTGGTCGCACACGTCCTCGTCTGGATGTGGAAGCCCTGGCTCTGACACACCTCTCCACCAACCGACGTCCGGTGGGTGGAACCTCTGATTAACTTGCACAAGGACTAAGACCATGTGGAGGATTTGGCTCATTTTCGATCCGCGCAGGGCACTCGTTGCACTGTTCGCGTTCCTTTTCGTGCTCGCACTGGTGATTCACTTCATCCTGCTCAGCACCGATACCTTCAACTGGCTCGACGGCCCGAATTCGGCCCAGGGCATGGCACAGGCAGCAGCAGCGGCGCCGCCGGCGTCCTGATTACAGCCTGTGCGAGAGGCGGCGGCGCTCCCGTCGCCGCCTCCGGTGGCTGCAAGAGCCAACAACTGATCCCGTCGGCAAAGGCGGGGTGGGAACAATCAAGCCCGTCGCGCCGCGGCGGGGAGGGGTAGAACCATGGCACTCCTTAGTTTCGAACGAAAATACCGCGTTCGCGGTGGCACGTTGATCGGCGGCGACCTGTTCGATTTCTGGGTGGGTCCGTTCTACGTCGGTTTCTTCGGTGTGGTGACCGCGATCTTCGCGTCACTGGGCACCGCCCTCATTTTCTACGCGGCCTCGCAAGGGCCGACGTGGAACCCGTGGCTGATCTCGATCGAGCCGCCCGATCTCAAGTACGGCCTCGGTCTGGCACCGCTGGCCCAGGGCGGGTTCTGGCAGATCATCACGGTCTGCGCGCTCGTCTCCTTCAGCAGCTGGGCGCTTCGTGAAGTCGAGATCTGCCGCAAGCTTGGCATGGGCTACCATGTCCCTGCCGCGTTCAGCATGGCGATCTTCGCCTACTTCACGCTGGTGGTGATCCGCCCCGTCCTTCTGGGCGGATGGCACTTCGGCTTCCCTTACGGAATATTCAGTCACCTCGATTGGGTTTCCAACACGGGATACCAGTACCTGCACTTCCACTACAATCCGGCACACATGCTCGCGGTCTCGTTCTTCTTCACCACGGCTCTGGCCCTGGCGCTGCACGGCGCTCTGGTCCTCTCGGCCGTGAACCCGCCAGCCGGCGGCGAAGTGAAGTCGCCCGAGTACGAAGACACCTTCTTCCGCGATCTCATCGGCTATTCGGTCGGCACGCTCGGCATTCACCGCGTCGGCCTGCTGCTGGCGATGAACGCCGGTTTCTGGAGCGCGGTATGCATCGTGATCAGCGGGCCCCTGTGGACCAAGGGCTGGCCCGAATGGTGGACCTGGTGGCTCAACCTGCCGATCTGGTCGTGAAGGAGCACTGAGCGATGGCGACCTATCAGAACATTTTCACCCAGGTCCAGCTTCGTGGGCACCCCGAAGCAGGGATCGACCTTCCTCCCGGCAGCGAGCCGCGGATCGGCAAGGGTTCCTTCAACCACCTCATGGGCATGATCGGCCATGCGCAGATCGGCCCGGTCTATCTGGGCTGGACCGGCGTATTCGCGCTGATCTTCGGCTTCTTCGCGATCGAGATCATCGGGCTCAACATGCTCGCCTCGGTCAACTGGAACCCGATCCAGTTCGTGCGGATGCTGCCCTGGCTCAGCCTTGAACCGCCGGGACCGGAGTATGGCTTCACGCCTTTCGTGCCGCTGGCCAAGGGTGGCTGGTGGATCCTTGCAGGCTTCTTCCTGACCACATCGATCATCCTGTGGTGGATCCGCACATACACCCGCGCCCGCGCCCTCGGCATGGGAACGCACGTGGCATGGGCCTTTGCCTCGGCGATCTGGCTTTACCTCGTACTCGGCTTCATCCGCCCGTTCTTCATGGGTTCGTGGGCAGAAAGCGTGCCGTTCGGCATCTTCCCGCACCTCGATTGGACCGCCGCCTTCTCGATCCGCTACGGCAACCTGTTCTACAATCCGTTCCACGCCTTCTCGATCGCCTTCCTCTATGGCTCGACCCTGCTCTTCGCGATGCATGGTGCGACCATTCTGGCTGTCGGCCGCTATGGCGGTGAGCGCGAGATTGAGCAGATTACCGATCGCGGCACGGCTTCGGAACGCGCTGCGCTGTTCTGGCGCTGGACCATGGGCTTCAACGCCACGATGGAATCGATCCATCGCTGGGCCTGGTGGTTCGCGGTGCTGACGACGCTGACCGGCGGAATCGGCATCCTGCTGACCGGCACCGTGGTCGACAACTGGTACCTCTGGGCACAGCAGCATGGCTACGCCCCGATGTATCCCGATACCGGGGTCATCGATCCCGCAACGCTGGGGAGTGCGGGTCAATGAAAAGGACAATCGCAATCGCCGCACTGGCGAGTGCTGCGCTGACGCTGACGGGTTGCGAAATCGCGCCCAAGCAATCGGTGCAGTACGGTCACCGGGGCACGGGAATGGACCAGGTCACCTTGAAGAAGGTGGCCATGGCCAAGGACGATGTCCCCGCCCCGCCCTATGACAGCCCCTCGACAGAAGGCCCGCGCGCCAGGGAAGTCTATCAGAACGTCCAGGTGCTGGGGGACGTCTCGGAAGAGCAGTTCACCTATACCATGGCCGCGATCACCGCCTGGGTAGCACCGGAAAAAGGCTGTAATTACTGCCATAATCCGGAAAACATGGCCTCGGACGAGATCTATACCAAGGTCGCCGCGCGCAAGATGTTGCAGATGACGCGCAACATCAACCAGAACTGGACGAAGCACGTCGCGACGACGGGGGTCACCTGCTGGACCTGTCACCGCGGCAATGCGATCCCGGCCAACTACTGGGCGCTGCCGGAACCGGGCAAGAACGGCATCATCGGCAACCTTCACGGGCAGAACCAGCCACTTCCGGCCTCTGCCTACTCGTCGCTGCCCAATGCCTCGCTGGCCTTGTACCTCACCGGCGATCCCAAGACCGACAAGTCGATCCGCGTCGTATCGGACGGTATGCACCCGACGGCGGCGAACAAGCTGACGGTAAAGGAAACCGAGCCGCAGTATGCACTTATGAACCACATTTCGACGTCGCTCGGGGTGAACTGCACGTTCTGCCACAACGCCCAGGCGTTCAAGCCGTGGAACATCAGCACGCCCAAGCGCGCCACGGCGTGGTACGGTCTGCGCATGGTTCGGGACATAAACGGCCAATATATCAGCGGCTTGAAGGACGTCTTCCCGGCACACCGCAAGGGGCCGATGGGCGATCCGTTCAAGGTGAGCTGCGCCACCTGCCACCAGGGCAAGAACAAGCCCATGGGCGGCTACAAGATGGCCAAGGACTACCCGGCGCTGTGGGGTTCGCCCGTCGCGATACCTGCGGCTGCTCCTGCGGCTCCGGCTGAACCTGCTGCACCTGTGGCGGGCGCGGTGACAACCGCAACACACTGATCCCCCGCAGAAATGTGGGACCTGAGGGGGCCGCCCGGCATATGCCCGGCGGCCCCTTTTTTGTTTTCCAACTCTGTGGGGACTCTGGGGCAACTCTCGGAGGCAGAGGGGTAACTCCCCCCTGACTGGCCCGAACGAAGCCCATGCAAACGGGTATCTTCAGCGGGCCTTCGCGCGCCGCATCACATCGGCCAGATGGACCGGGAACGAGAGCGCGATCGGTGCCGAGATCCATGGCCAAGCAGCCCCGGTCAACGCCGCGCGAAGTCCTACAACGATCAACGCTGCGGGAAGCAGCATCGTGAGGAGTTCTCCAACTTTCCAACCGCGCCGCCAGAGCCACAGCGCTTCGAGCGCGAGGGCGGCGAGCACAATGTCTGCCGCGTGACCTGAGGCGAACAGCGCTTCCATCGGCCTTCAGCCCTCAGCCGAAGGGTGCGTTAAGGCGGACGACTTCCCAGTTGAGCGCGCCCGCGACCGTTACCCACGCGATGTAGGGCAGGAGCAGCGCCGCCGAAACGCGCGAGAGGCGGCCGCAGTAGGCGATCAGGACGGCGATGGAGAGCCAGAGCAGGCACAGTTCCCAGAACGCCCAGTCGGGCCGCTGCATCCGGAAAAAGAGCAGGCTCCACAATATGTTGAGGAAGCCGTTCAGCGCGAAGAGGCCGATCACCGTGTCCGAGGTGCGCGAATCCTTCGCCGCGCGCCAGGCCGCTACGCCGGCGATGGCGCAGAGCGCGAAGATCGTGGTCCAGGCGATGGGGAACATCGGCTGCGGTGGCGTAAAGGCGGGCTTGGCCAGAGAATCGTACCACGGTCCGAGATCAGTGATCGTCCCGCCGACCATCGCGGTGGCGAACGCGGCGAGCGAGGCGATCCCGATGGGGACAAAGGCCGCGCGGCTCATCCCGCAGCGGGCCTCAGGCCGAGCAAGTGCGCGCAATCCTTGAGGAATATTCGCACGTGCGCCATCGGATTGGCGCGGACCAGCTTCTTGTTCATGTAGGCCTGCCAGGTCAGTTGCTGGACGTCCTTGTCGGCACACATATCGACGAAGCGCTCGCGGCGCTTGTCGCTCGAGTACCAGAAGTACTGCATGATCCCGAGAATCCAGAACACCCGGCCATGCTCGCGCAGGAAGGCTTTGCGCGCCTGCTTGAGCACAACGGGATTGCCGGTGGCGATGTAGGCATCGGCGGTTTGGGCGGCGATGCGGCCGCAGACCATTGCGTAATAGATGCCCTCGCCCGATGCCGGGGCGACGACGCCCGCGGCATCGCCTGCGACCAGCACGTCGCGACCATTATCCCAATGCTTCAGGGGCTTGAGCGGAATCGGCGCGCCTTCGCGGCGCAGCGTATCGCAGCCTTCGAGGCCCAGCTCCTCGCGCATCTGCTTGACCGAACCGCGCAGGGAGAAGCCCTTGTTGGCACTGCCGACGCCGATGCTGGAGGTTTCGCCATGGGGGAAGACCCAGGCGTAGAAATCGGGCGAGAGCTTGCCCTGGTAGAGCACATCGCAGCGGGTGGCGTCGAAGCCTTGGGGCGTGCTTTGCGGCGAGCGGACGACTTCGTGGTAGGCGAAGACGCAAGGGTTGCGCTCGGCACCGGGGATGTTCTCGCGCGCAACGCCCGAGCGGGCACCATCCGCGCCGATGACCAGCCGAGTGCGAACCTTTTGCACCTCGCCACCGCGGGATTCGCGATAGCAGACGACCGCGCCGGGCAGGCCGTCGCGTTCGACGGATTCATAGGTGCCGGTGCGGCGTTCGGCCCCGGCGCTGGCGGCGCGGGCGCGGAGCCATTCGTCGAAATGATCGCGGTCCACCATGCCGACGTAGCCGATCTCGCCCACCGGCATGTCGACCGCGCGATTGGACGGGGCGACCATGCGGGCCGAGCGGGCGCGGGCGACGAGGAGCGATTGGGGAACCTCGAACTCTTCGAGCAGGCGTGGCGGGACGGCACCGCCGCAGGGCTTGATCCGCCCTGCCCGGTCAAGCAGCAGGACCTTGCGGCCAATGCGCGCCAGATCCCAAGCAGCGGTTGCGCCCGAAGGCCCGCCGCCGATCACCACTACGTCAAATTCGGTTCCCGTTCCCTCTTGGCCGTTCATATGCCTGCTGCCCTGAATCTGGCGGCTGCGGATCGCCGGTTCGTCACGCGCATTGCGAGGACCGCCGAGACCATGAACAGGCTCGCCTCGAGTGCGAATATCAACTGGAAGGATTCTGTGACTTGCCCCGTGGCGCTGCGCGCCAGATCGACGCCGAGGGCGCCGGTAAGTCCGCCAAGTCCGAAAGCGATGGCCTGCGCCGTGCCCCAAACGCCCATGCGCACACCTTCGCGGGTGCGTTTGCCCGCGCCTGCCAGCCCCATCATCGAGCCGATGGCCGAGACGGCGAAGGCACCGTTGAAGAAGCCCAGCGCGGCGATGTTGGCGGCAATCGGCCAGCCCGGACCTGCCCTGGCGGCAAGCGCGAGGCCCGTAAGCGCAAGCGCCGAACCGATGCAGCCGAGCATGGTCCAGACGCGCAGCTCGATCGGCATGCGCCCGGCAAAGGCGCTGCCACCAAGCCCGGTGACGATCATGCCGATCAGAACGCCGCCGTGCTGGACGCCGGAAAGGCTGGTCGACTGGCCGGGCGACATCTGGAAGACGAGGCCTGCGAAGGGTTCGAGGATGAGGTCCTGCATCGAGTAGGCCAGCATCGAGACGAAGATGAACAGGGTGAAGCGTCGCGACTGCGGGTCGCCGAGGATTTCGGCAATGGCTTCGCGCAGGGAGGCAGGCGGCTCGCGGGTTTCAGGCGCAAGCGCGGCTGCAGCTTTCGACTCCAGACCGAGCATGGCAAGGCAGGTGACCGTGATGGCCGCAGCGATCACGCCGCCTGCAACCATGAGCAGGCGCTGTTCCGAATAGGGATCGAGCAGGGCTCCGGCGGTGCCTGCGGAAATGACGATGCCGAAAACCATCATGATCCATGTGGTTGCGGCTGCCGCAGCGCGCTTTTCAGGGGCGACGCCGGTTGCAAGGATGGCGAGCATCGACGTGCCCGCCGCGCCGACGCCGGCGCCGATCAGACTGAAGGCCACAACGGCAAGGACGATGCCGAGCGTGCGGGAATCATCGAGCATGGTCGTGGCCTGAACCGCGAGCATCGTGCCTGCACCAAGGATCGCCATGCCGCCAATCACGAATGGCGTGCGGCGGCGGCCAAGGTCCGAACCATGGCCCCAGAGCGGGCGTGTGAGTTGGACCATGTAGTGCCAGGCAACGAGGCCAGCGGGGATTCCGGCGGCAAGGCCATATTCCAGCACCATCAACCGGTTGAGCAGCGAGGTCGCGACCATGACCATTGCCCCGATCGAGGCCTGCACCGCACCGAGCCGCACAATCGACCACCAGCCAAACCTGCCGTTCATCAAATGTAACCTCCAAGCCCGAGCGCTGCTGCGAGCATGCCGAGCACGTAGAGCGAGACGCCGGTGGCGTTGTACCAGGGCGCATTCTTCGCCGGGGCCGAGACGAGCTTCGGCATCAGGCAGAGTTGCGCCAGCAGCAGCACCGAAACGGCTGCGCCTGAAATCAGGTGTCCCCACGACAGCATCAGGGCGACGACCACCGCCTGCGGTGCGGCCATGACCACGCTCGCCAGAATGGCGGCGGGCCTTTCGCCCAGAACGACTGGGAGCGAGCGCAAGCCGGTTGCCCGGTCTCCCTCCACGGCCTTGAAATCGTTGAGAGTCATGATGCCATGTGCCCCGAAGCTGTAGAGCGCGAGGACGGCGATGACTTTGACCGAAGGGAGCGCGCCGGCCATGACGGCGGCGCCGGTGAACCAGCTCAACCCTTCATAAGTCAGCGCAACGACAGCGGGGCCGACCCAGCCGCTGGTCTTGAGGCGGAACGGCGGGGCGCTGTAGGCCCATGCACAGGCCAAGCCGACGACGGTGGCAATCAGCACCCACTTTCCGCTGAGCGCTGCTACGACAAGCGAGAGAATCGTCCAGATGATCGCAATGGCCAGACCCCAGCGCCCGGCGATTCTCCCAGAGGGAATAGGGCGGCCCGGCTCATTGATCGCATCGACGTGACGATCGAACCAGTCGTTCACCGCCTGGCTGGTGCCGCAGACGAGAGGCCCCGTCAGCGCGATGCCTGCCAGCAGGAAGGTCCAGCGGCTGAGCGGCGCAACGCCGGACGAGACGACGCCGCACATCAGCGCCCACATCGGCGGAAACCAGGTTATCGGTTTGAGAAGTTCCAAGACATCGCGAGCCGCCGGAGGCGGCGATATCGTAGTCGAGACTGCCGATCGCGCCATGGCATGACACTATGCCCAAGCGGCATAAGCGTCAAATCAATTTGACACTCTAAGCGTCAAGATTGTCAGCCATATTTCCAAGGCCATAGCGGTGCAGCTTGGAATAGAGGCTCTGTCGGCTGAGGCCGAGGATTTCCGCGGCCGAAGCGCGGTTGTTCGAGGTGTATTCGAGCGCGGCTTCGATGCACAGACGCTCGATCAGGTCGGTGGATTCGCGCACGATATCGCGCAGCGACATGCGGCCGACGAGTTCGGTGAGCTGTTCGACCGAGCGCGGGGCATCGGTCGTTGCCGGGAGATCGCGCAGACGGCGACCGATGGGGCGAATCACGAAGCCGTAGGAGGGCTGTTCGTCGCTGGTGCGGACGGCGGAGAGTTCGACCGGTTCGCCATCGAAGCCATCGCGCGCGCCGACTACGGTGCTGACATTGCGGGCAATATCATGCTTGGCAAGCTGGCCGTCGATAAGGTCGAGGTCAATGCCAGGACGTCCGACGAAATCGCCAAGCGGACGACCGCGCAACTGATCGACGCTGGCGGCCGAGACGAGCTCGACAAAGGCCGGGTTTGCCGACTGGATGATCATGCGCGAATCGGTCAGCACGAAGGCATCGGGCATTGATTCGATCACCCGAAGCGTGGCGCCCGAATTGTGTTCGGCAACGCCGCTTGCACCGGCGAGCCTGACCAGCAGAAACTGGCCGCCGCGTTCGCGGAAGCCGCTGGCAGAAAGCATGACCGGCTCACACCCGTCAATCGGCTCGGCCTCGATCGGCATGATGCCGGGAGAGACCAGTGCCGAGCCGAGGAAGGCAATCAGGTGTTCGCGCGCGGGGCGGCCGAACAGCGCGGTGAGCTTGCCGCCCTGAAGCATGCCGTTGCGGGCATGGAACAGCTGGTGCGCGGCGCGATTGGCCTCGCGGATGCGGAAGGTTTCGGCATCGACGATCAGCACGGGTTCAACCGACTGGTCGAACAGCATGCGGTAGCGGGCCTCGAGCTGGCGCAGGCGCAGGTAATCGCGTTCGAGCGACTGCTGGGCCTGAAGCACCCGCTGCTGGAGCGCTGCTGCATCGCGCATGTCGCGGCCCAGGGCTATGCTGCCACTACCCTGCCCCAGCTTCACGACGACAAAGCGGACCGGTACGTCGCCTTCGCTGGTGACCTGATTGACCTGACGCCAGTGCTGCGTCACGCCCTTGCGCGCATTGGCCAGCATTTCCATGACCTTGGGCCGGCTCTCTATCGAGACGGTGTCGAGCCAGTCCTTGCCGAGCCACTGTCGCGCATCGGGAAATTCGCGCGGATTGGCGGTAAGGTCGATGATCTTGCCATTGTCGTCGATGATCAGTGCGATATCGCCGGCAACCATGGCGAGCTTCGCCGCGGCATCGGCATCAAGCCTTTCAAAATGGCTTTCGGCACTGCCGAAGGGCAACTTGCCCTCAATGCTGTTGTTGCGAGCTGGCATCAACCGGGCCGGTTAGCCGAGCCGAAGATCGAAACCGGCCGACCCGATGAGTTGCCTGGACACAAGCTTTTCGGCGAGGACGACGGCCGAGCGCGCGTCGGGAGCGGTGCCATCGGCGCCCACTTCGTCAACAAGTCCCGGATTGGCATTGACCATTCGTCCACCGATAAAGATCTGAACCTTAGGCGCTCTCGAAACGCTGCGGATGGCGCAAATTAGGTCACTCAGATTTCCGTTAGTGCAATCGCAACTGACGGTCAAGCCTATGACATCGAAGTGTCTTTCTGCGATAATCTGCAGCAATTCCTTACGCTTGGGCTCAATCAAAGCTTCCGTCTGCCAGCCTGCCCTTGCGAACACTTCCTCGATCATCAAGGTGCCAAGGGCGTGACCGTCTCCAGGCATGGGCGAAAACAAGGCGGAGCGGGAAATGTTCCCGTCAAAGTGGTCCGACGGATAATGCAGCGCGACCTGGCGCATCACTTCCTGAAGGCGCCAGAGACCCATCGTGACATCGAGGAAATCGCACTCGTCCTCTTCCCAGTGCTGGCCAAGGCGGCGGGCGGACGGGGCAAGCAGGTCGACGAAGATCGATTCGATCGAAACGCCGCGTTCGATGAAGGATTCGACCACTTCGAGAAGTTCGTCGGCATCGAGATCGAGGGGGAGCGAGGCGAAGCGCGCGGCTTCTGCGGGATCGACCGACAGCGTTCCGGTGGGCCGTGCCCGGCCGACGCCCGAGGAGTGGGCCAGCAGCAGGCGGGGGATGATCTGTTCTTCGATCAGGCTGTTGACCGGACCGGGAGGTGTCGGCCGCACATTCGCGCTGGCCATCTCGTAATGCTGGGGATCATTCGGACCCCCGCCCGGTCTCAGATTGCGGGCCCGCTTCGGGCGGACACTGCTCGCAGCCCGCTTCGTAGACCCCGTACCATATAGCGTCGCCATAACAGACCCCTCCGGTCTGGGTGGGTGAGAGATATCACCCCCGGGCTGTCGCTTGTTCTTCCGACTCTGTCCGGAAACGGCATCCTACGCCTGTAAACCGTTGCTGACAAATCCTCATCTGTCATTTTTATTTGTCGTCAAGATAGGTTGACACTTCTCCGGTGAAGCGTAGTCTCCAATCTCCACGAAAAGGTGAACGGGCGGGATGTCAGGGGAAGCAATCAGGACCGGAGCCGCCGATCACGGGATCGGCAGGCGGCCCGCGCGCCCTGCGCTATACACTCCTGAAGAGCGTGCCCGCCGCGATGCGACTCGCTGGACGCTGGTCCAGGGCCTGCTTGCCCCTTTCCAGTTCCTCGTCTTCCTGATCAGCCTCGGACTCGTGCTGCGCAGCCTTGCTACGGGCGAAGGCGCCTTTGCGGCGGACGTCTCGGTGGTCGCCAAGACACTCACGCTGTTTGCGATCATGATCACCGGATCGATCTGGGAAAAGGTCGTGTTCGGAAAGTGGCTCTTTGCCCGCGCGTTCTTCTGGGAAGACGTGTTCTCGATGCTGGTGATCGCGCTGCACGCCACGTACATGGTGATGCTGCTCGGCCAGTTCGGCAGCTTTGCCCAGCGCATGGAAATCGCGCTCGCAGGCTATGCCGCTTATGTCATCAATGCTGGACAGTTCCTGCTCAAGCTGCGCGCCGCGCGGCTCGAGGCCGAGCGTTCCGCGCCTTTTCAGGGAGCCTCGGCATGAGCGCAGACAGCACGCTTGTCGCGCCGAGCAGCGGCTGCGCCACGACCAGCCAGCCCGAAGTGCTGCGCCAGCGCGGCCAGCGAGAGGTGTTCTGCGGGCTGACCGGGATCATCTGGCTGCATCGCAAGATGCAGGACGCGTTCTTCCTCGTCGTCGGATCGCGGACCTGCGCGCACCTGCTGCAGTCGGCTGCGGGGGTGATGATCTTTGCCGAGCCCCGCTTTGCCACCGCGATCATCGAAGAGCGCGATCTTGCCGGGATGGCCGATTGCCAGGACGAGCTCGACCGCATCGTCGACCGCCTGCTGGTCCGCCGCCCGGAAATCCGCACGCTGTTCCTCGTGGGCTCGTGCCCTTCGGAAGTGATCAAGCTGGACCTCGGCAAGGCGGCGCAGCGGCTCGACGTGAAGTTTGGCGGGCGCACCCGCATCCTCAACTATTCGGGCAGCGGAATCGAGACGACCTTTACCGAGGGGGAGGACGCGTGCCTCACCTCGCTGGTTCCGGAAATGCCCGCGGCAACTGCTGCTGACGCACCGAACCTGCTGGTGATCGGCGCCCTGCCCGACATCGTCGAAGACCAGTTCCGCCGCCTGTTCACCGAACTTGGCATCGCCACGGTCGATTTCCTGCCGGCAAAGCGCATGGCCGATCTGCCCAAGGTGGGGCCGAACACGGTGTTTCTGCTGGCCCAGCCGTTCCTGACCGAGACGACCGGCGCGCTGCAGCGGCGCGGGGCCAAGCGGCTTGACGCATTGTTCCCGTTCGGCGCGGAAGGCACGACCGACTGGCTGCGCTCTGCTGCCGAGGCCTTTGGCGTTGACCGGATGCACTTCAACCGCGTGGTCGCGCCGGGGCGCGAGCGGGCCAAGCGTGCGATTGCCCACTGCCGTGAGCGGTTGGAAGGCAAGCGCATCACCTTCCTGCCGGATTCGCAGCTGGAACTGCCGCTGGCACGCTTCCTTGCGACCGAGCTTGGCATGGTTCCGGTGGAAGTGGGCACGCCTTACCTCAATCGCGAACTGAATGCCCGCGAACTGGCACTGCTTCCGGAAGGCACTCGGCTGAGCGAAGGGCAGGATGTTGACCTGCAGCTTGATCGCGTGCGTGCAGACCGGCCGGACCTGACTGTCTGCGGTCTTGGCCTTGCCAATCCGCTGGAAGCTGAAGGGCTTTCGACCAAGTGGGCGATCGAACTCGTCTTTTCGCCGATCCACGGCTTCGAGCAGGCGGGTGACCTCGCCGAGCTCTTCGCGCGGCCGCTTCGCCGTCGCGACATTTTGAGGGTATAGGGCAATGCAGCTGGCGGTCTGGACATACGAAGGTCCGCCACACGTTGGCGCGATGCGGGTCGCCACGGCGATGAACGGGATGCACTATGTGCTCCACGCGCCGCAGGGCGATACCTATGCCGACCTGCTGTTCACGATGATCGAACGCCGCGGCAAGCGCCCGCCGGTCACCTACACCACCTTCCAGGCGCGTGATCTTGGCAAGGACACCGCCGGGATCTTCCAGAACGCCGCGCGCGATGCCTATGAGCGGTTCACCCCGCAGGCCTTGCTGGTGGGTGCATCATGCACAGCCGAGCTGATCCAGGACGATCCGGCGGGCCTTGCCGAAGCGCTGAATCTGCCCTGCCCGGTCATCCCGCTCGAACTGCCGAGCTACCAGCGCAAGGAAAACTGGGGTGCGGCCGAAACCTTCTACCGCGTCGTGCGCCAGCTGGCGGACAAGGACGTGCGCCCTGCGCCGCGCGAAGGCCGTCGTCCGCTCGTCAACCTGCTTGGCCCCTGCGCGCTGGGTTTCCGCCATCGCGATGACGTTGCCGAAGTGCGCAAGTTGCTGGACAGCATCGGTATCGACGTTAACTGCGTCGCGCCGCTCGATGCCGCGCCAGACGATATCCGCACGCTGGGCCGCGCCGACTTCAACATCGTGATGTACCCGGAAGTGGGCGGGGAAGCGGCACGCTGGCTTGATCAGGCCCTACACCAGCCGGCCATCCGCACCGTGCCGATCGGGGTTGGTGCGACGCGCGAGTTCATCACCGAAGTCGCAGCACTCGCCGGAGTCGATGCGACCGTCGCGCTCTCCGATCAGCAATCGCGGATGCCGTGGTGGAGCCGTTCGGTCGACTCGACCTACCTGACCGGCAAGCGCGTCTTCATCTTCGGCGATGCTACGCACGCCATCGCTGCAGCCCGCATTGCACACGAGGAGCTTGGCTTCGAGATCTGCGGCCTGGGCTGCTACAACCGCGAATTCGCGCGCGAGATGCGCCGTGCCGCTGCGCTCTATGGCGTCGAGCCGCTGATCACAGACGATCATCTTGAAGTCGAGGATGCGATCCTCAATGCCTCGCCCGAACTGGTGCTGGGCACGCAGATGGAACGCCATATCGCCAAGCGCTTCGGCATTCCTTGCGCGGTGATCTCCTCGCCCGTGCACGTGCAGGACTTCCCCGCCCGGCACAGCCCGCAGATGGGCTTCGAGGGCGCCAACGTGATCTTCGATACCTGGGTCCACCCGCTGGTGATGGGCCTTGAGGAACATCTGCTGACGATGTTCCGTGACGACTTCGAGTTTTCAGACGCAGCAGGCCCTTCGCACCTCCATGCTTCTGCACGCCGCCACGATGGTGATGCGGCGGGTGCGAGCGCAGGTCACGCCGCCGTCGATACCCGTTCCGAAGGTGAACTTGTCGAGGCCCGGCCGGCAGGTTCAGCGATAACCTGGACTGCGGAAGCGGAACAGGAACTGCGGAAAGTCCCGTTCTTCGTGCGCGGAAAAGTCCGCCGCAACACCGAAGCCTTTGCCACAGCGCAAGGCCGAGGCGCGGTGGACCTGGCCACGCTCTATGATGCGAAGGCCCATTATGCCCGGTAGCCGCGCCCCCAAGGTTCGCGTCGCGATCGTGACGCTCGACAACCACCTCAACGCAGGCGTCGAGCGTGCCGATGCGCGTCTGCGCGAGGACAACATCACGATCAGCCTGCATGCCGCGACCGACTGGGACCGGCCGGGCGATGCGCTGGCGCAGACCAAGGCCGCGATTGCCGCAGCAGACATCGTGATCGTGACGATGCTGTTCCTTGACGACCACATCCGCGCGATCCTGCCAACGCTCGAAGCCCGCCGGGAAGCCTGCGACGCGATGGTCTGCCTGATGTCGGCGGGCGAAGTCGTCAAGCTGACGCGCATGGGCGGCTACCGCATGGATGCACCGGCCAAGGGCCCGCTCGCCATGCTGAAGAAGTTGCGCGGATCGGGCAAGCCTGGGGCCAGTTCGGGCGCGGGCCAGATGCGCATGCTGCGCCGCCTGCCCAAGATCCTGCGGTTCATTCCCGGCACCGCACAGGACGTGCGTGCCTATTTCCTGACGCTGCAATACTGGCTCGCAGGCTCCGACGACAATGTCGTGGAGATGACCCGCGCGCTGATCGACCGCTATGCTGCGGGCGAGCGCCTGACCCGCCGGGGCATGACCAAGGCCGCAGCGCCACGCGAATATCCCGAGCTCGGCGTCTATCATCCGCGCACGGACCAGAAGATTTCGGACAGCATGCGACTGCTGCCGCCCAAGCCCGGTGCCAATGGCACGGTTGGCCTGCTGCTGTTGCGCTCGTACCTGATCTCCAAGGATGCAGGACACTACGACGGCATGATTGCCGCGCTGGAAGCTGCGGGCCTGCGTGTAATTCCCGGCTTTGCCAATGGCCTCGATTCCCGCCCGGTGATCGAGAAGTTCTTCATCAAGGACGGCAAGGCCACGGTCGATGCGGTGATTTCGCTGACCGGGTTCTCGCTGGTCGGCGGCCCTGCCTACAACGATGCCAAGGCTGCCGAGGAGATCCTCACGCGGCTCGACGTGCCCTACATCGCGGCGCATCCGCTGGAGTTCCAGACGCTGGAGCAGTGGGGCGCGGGGCGTCAGGGGCTGCTGGCGCTGGAATCGACGATCATGGTCTCAATCCCCGAACTGGATGGCGCGACGCAGCCTACCGTCTTCGGCGGACGCTCGGACGGTGGAGGCGTGGCCTGTGCGGGTTGCGAGCGGGCTTGCGTGTTCGAGGGCAACGGTCCGGTCAACGTGATGCGCGCCTGCCCCGAACGGGCCGAAGCGCTGGCGGAGAAGGTGGTCAAGGTCGTGGCGCTGCGCCGGGCTGAGCGGGCCGCGCGCAAGCTGGCGATCACGATCTTCAACTTCCCGCCCAATGCCGGGGCAACGGGCTCTGCGGCGTTCCTTGCGGTGTTCGAATCGCTCCACGCCACGCTGCGCCGCCTGGCGGATGAAGGCTATGCGGTCGAGGTTCCTGACAGCGTCGATGCGCTTCGCGAGACAATTCTCAAGGGCAATTCCGAACGGTTCGGTTCGGATGCCAACGTGGCCGCGCGGATCGACGCCGACGACCACGTACGCCGCGAACCGCATCTGGCCGAGATCGAGGCGCAGTGGGGCCCGGCTCCCGGCAAAATCCAGAGCGACGGTTCGCACATCCACGTGCTGGGCGCGCATTTCGGCAACGTGTTCATCGGCGTGCAGCCGACTTTCGGCTACGAAGGCGATCCGATGCGGCTGCTGTTCGACGGCGACTTTGCCCCGACCCATGCCTTTGCCGCCTACTACCGCTGGCTGCGCGAGGACTTCGGCGCGCATGCAGTGATCCATTTTGGCACCCACGGCGCGCTGGAATACATGCCGGGCAAGCAGACCGGCCTGACCGGCAAGTGCTGGCCCGAACGCCTGCTGGGCGATCTGCCGAACTTCTACCTCTTTGCCTCGAACAACCCTTCGGAAGGCCTGCTGGCCAAGCGCCGTTCGGGTGCGACGATGCTGAGCTACCTGACGCCGCCGCTGGCGCGCGCCGGGCTCTACAAGGGCTTTGCCGATCTCAAGACGAGCGTCGAGCGCTGGCGGTCATCGACCGACGAAGCCGAGCGGGCCGCGCTGGAAACACTGATCTGGGACGAGTGCGCCGGGCTCGACATCACGGCGAAGGACATCTCGGACCTCAGCGCAAATCTCTACGAGCTTGAGCGCACGCTGATCCCGCACGGCCTTCACGTGCTGGGCGAGCCGATGGCCGGGGCCGAGCGCGCCGAGATGATCGATGCGCTGGCCGATGCCGATCCGGAGGCGAGCCGCGAAGCTATCGAGGCGGCGCTGGATTCCTGCGACGAACTGGGCGCGCTGGTCCATGCACTGGACGGCGGCTACATTCGTCCCGCGCCGGGCGGCGATCTTCTGGCCAATCCGGAAGTGCTGCCGACCGGGCGCAACATCCACGGCTTCGACCCGTTCCGCCTGCCCACGCGCTTTGCCTGCGAGCAGGGTCGCGTCCAGGCCGAAAGCCTGCTGGCGCGCCATGCCGCAAGTGGCGAGCCTTTCCCCGAGAGCCTGGCGATGGTGCTGTGGGGCACCGACAACATGAAGAGCGAGGGCTCGCAGATTGCGCAAGTCCTCTCGCTGATGGGCGCGCGGCCGCGGATCGACAGCTATGGTCGCCTCGCCGGCGCTGAACTGATCCCGCTTGCCGAACTGGGCCGCCCGCGCATCGACGTGGTGGTCACGCTCTCGGGCATCTTCCGCGACCTGCTGCCGCTGCAGACGCGGATGCTGGCCGAGGCCGCGCTGCTGGCCGCGCAGGCTGACGAGCCGCTCGAAATGAATTTCGTGCGCAAACACAGCCTTGCCCACCAGAAGCTGCACGATTGCGATCTGGAGACGGCTGCGCTGCGCGTGTTCTCCAACGCCGAAGGGGCCTATGGCGCGAACGTCAACCAGCTGATCGAGGGCGGCGTCTGGGCCGATCCGGACGAGCTGGCCAACGCCTTCGAGACGCGCAAGGGCTATGCCTATGGCGTGCGCGGCAAGCCGGTGGCGCAGCGCGACCTGCTGCGCAGTGCTCTCAAGGACGTCGATTTCGTCTATCAGAACCTCGAGAGCGTCGAAGTCGGGATCACCGACCTTGACCAGTACGTCGACGGGCTGGGCGGCGTGAGCCGGTCGATCGCGCGGGCAAAGGGCAGCGAAGCGCCGGTCTATATCGTCGATGCGACGGTGGGCGATGCCAAGGTGCGTACGCTGGCCGAGCAGATCGACCTCGAGACGCGCACCCGCACGCTCAACCCCAAGTGGTTCGAAGGCATGCTCAAGCATGGCTTCGAAGGCGTGCGCAATATCGAACAGCACGTGACCAACACAGTGGGCTGGTCGGCCACGACGGGCCAGGTGGCGCCGTGGGTCTACCAGCAGATCAGCGAGACCTTCGTGCTCGACCCCGCCATGCGCGAGCGGCTCTCGAAGCTCAACCCCAACAGCTCGGCACGGGTTGCCAGCCGTCTGCTCGAAGCGTGCGAACGCCGCCTGTGGGAGCCCGACGACGAAACACTCGAAGCCCTGCGCATCGCCAACGACGAACTCGAGGACCGCCTGGAAGGCGTCTACTCGGGTGCGACCGCGGCCGAATAAGGAGAATGTGATGAACCTGCTCGACCCAAGGGCGCGCTTCAGCCAGCCGGATGGCGAGGGATCGGTGCAGGTCCAGCTGGATCCACGCGACGAGATCAAGGGCGCAAAGGTGATTGCCGTCTATGGCAAGGGCGGGATCGGCAAATCGACGACCTCGTCGAACCTGTCCGCAGCCTTCTCCAAGCTCGGCCATCGCGTGCTGCAGATCGGCTGCGATCCCAAGCATGACTCGACCTTCACGCTGACCAAGAAGCTGATCCCGACGGTGATCGACGTGCTCGAAGGCGTGGAGTTCCATGCCGAAGAGCTGCGGCCCGAGGACTACATGTTCGAAGGCTACAACGGCGTGATGTGCGTCGAAGCGGGCGGGCCTCCTGCTGGCACCGGTTGCGGCGGTTATGTGGTGGGTCAGACGGTCAAGCTGCTCAAGCAGCACCACCTGCTGGAAGATACCGACGTGGTGATCTTCGACGTGCTGGGCGACGTGGTGTGCGGCGGGTTTGCAGCGCCCCTGCAGCATGCCGAGCGTGCCGTGGTGGTGGCCGCCAACGACTTCGATTCGATCTTCGCGATGAACCGCATCGTTGCGGCCATTGGTGCGAAGGCGAAGAACTACAACGTGCGGCTTGCAGGCGTGATCGCCAACCGCTCGGCCGCGACCGACGAGATCGACCGGTTCAGCGAAGCCATCGGCATGAAGCGCCTCGCCCATTTCCGCGATGTGGACGCCATCCGCCGCAGCCGCCTCAAGAAGTGCACGCTGTTCGAGATGGAGCCTTCGCCCGAAGTGATCGCGGCGCAGCAGGAATACCTGCGCCTGGCGCAAGTGCTGTGGGACGGGGTCGAGCCGGTGGAAGCCCGGCCGATGAAGGACCGCGATATCTTCGACTTCCTGGGGTTCGAATGATGGCTACGCAATTCCACCAGTCGCCTGTTGCGCCGGTCCGCTACCACGACCAGCGCGAGAAGCTGGCCGAGTACTTCGACGGCACCGCGCGCAAGGCGTGGATCGACCTGACTTCGAACGCCAAGGTCAGCGGCATCCGCGCCACGGTGCGCGCCGGGCGTGACGAGATGCGCGGGCAACTGCTGAGCTGGCTGCCCGAGGATCTGCGCCGCCGCGACGTGCTCGATGCCGGGTGCGGCACCGGGAGCCTCAGCGTCGAGGCCGCATGCCGGGGCGCGGTGGTGACCGCCATCGACGTGGCGCAAGGGCTGGTCGACATCGCCGCAGAGCGGGCGCCTTCGTATCTTGGCCATGGACGGATCAACTGGCGGGTGGGCGACATGCTCGATCCCGCGCTTGGCAGCTTCGACCACATCGTCGCGATGGATTCGCTGATCCACTATACCCTGCCGGACATGGTCTGGGCACTTTCGGCGCTGATGCGCCGCTGCAGTGGCTCGATCCTGTTCACGTTTGCGCCCTACACCCCGCTGCTCGGCGCGATGCACACGGTGGGCAAGGTCTTCCCGCGCTCCAACCGTTCGCCCGCGATCGTGCCGATTGCCGAGGACGAGCTTCGCGCGGCGCTTGCACAGTTCGAGGACTGGGAAGTGGTGCGCAGCGGCCGGGTTTCGAGCGGCTTCTACAAGAGCCACGCGATGGAACTGGTGAAGCGCTGATGGCCGGACGCCAGCCTCTTGCCGCGAAATGGAGCCGGGTGGCGATCACCTGGCTGCCGTTCGCGGATGCGGCCAGCGTCGAAATCCCGTTGTCGCGCCTGCTGCGCCTGTCGCTGTTTCAGGTGAGCGTGGGCATGATGACCGTGCTGCTCAATGGCACGCTCAACCGCGTGATGATCGTGGAACTGGGCATTCCGGCGTGGCTGGTCTCGCTGCTGATCGCCATTCCCCTGCTCGCCGCACCCTTCCGCGCGCTGATCGGGCACCGCTCGGACGTGCATCGTTCGGTGCTGGGCTGGAAGCGGGTGCCCTATATCTGGTTCGGCACGCTGATGCAGTTCGGCGGACTTGCGATCATGCCGTTCGCGCTGCTGCTGATGGCGAGTCCGCAGCTATTCCCGGTTGGCGTGACGGCGAGCGCATTTGCCTTCCTGCTCGCAGGCTTCGGCATGCACACGACGCAGACTGCCGGCCTTGCCCTGACCGGAGATCTGGTCGACGATGAACGCCGCCCGCGCGCGGTCGCACTGCTCTATCTTTCGCTGCTGGCAGGGATGCTGGTCGCCTCGATGGTGATCGGCGGACTGCTCGCCAATTTCAGCCCGACGCGTCTGGTGCAGGTTATCCAAGGCGCGGCAATCCTGACCTTCCTGCTCAACGTGATCGCCCTGTGGAAGCAGGAAGCGCGCAGTGCCGCCACCGCTTCCGCCGATACGCCGCGCCCCTCGTTCACCGAAGTGTGGCAGACTTTCGTGGCGGAGCCGATCACGATGCGCCTGCTGGTGGCCGTGGGCCTTGGTGCCACCGCCTTTGCCATGCAGGACGCGCTGCTCGAACCCTATGGCGGCGAAATCCTCGGCCTTTCGGTGGGCGCGACGACGGGCCTGACCGGTGCCTGGTCGGTCGGTGCACTGATCGGCTTTACCCTTTCGGGCCGGTGGCTCGGGCGCGGGACGGATGCCTTGCGCATTGCCGGTTTCGGCGTGGTGATCGGTATCGCCGCGTTCATGCTTGTAATTTTCGCAGCGCCGCTGGCAAGCCCGCTGGTGCTGGGCCTTGGCGCAACCGCCATCGGCGCAGGCGCAGGGCTTTTCCTCGTCGGCACGCTGACTTCGGCCATGGCCCTTTCGAGCGACAAGAGCTCCGGCCTTGCGCTGGGCGCGTGGGGCGCAGTGCAGACGACCTTTGCCGGCCTTGCCATCGCGATGGGCGGGGCCTTGCGCGACCTCGTATCGAGCCTCGCTGTGTCGGACGAACTGGGCCGGACCCTCGCCAACCGCGCGACGGGCTATGCCACCATCTACATCATCGAAATCTGCCTCCTGCTGGCCACGCTCGTCGTGCTGGGCCCGCTGGTAGGCCAGACCCCGGCTGCCGCCCGGAAAGTCGGTAATCGCTTCGGACTGACGGAATTTCCCACATGAGACCGGGCCACATGAGAACGGGAAGGACACCCCTATGAGCACTGGCAATATCGTCGGCACAATCGATGCCGCGCAGATCGCAATGATCACATTCATCGGCTTCTTCATCGCACTGGTCTTCTGGCTGCGCCGCGAGGATCGCCGCGAAGGCTATCCGCTGGAAGACGCGCTGACCGGACGGACGCTTGCCGAAGGCGGACCGCTTTCAGCCGCGGCGCCGAAGACCTTCATCCTGCCCTTCGGCAAGGGCACCGTCTCGGTCCCCAACGGCAACCGCGATGATTTCGAGGTCAATGCCAAGCGCCGCGAGAACTTCGGCGGGGCCCCGCTTTCGCCGGTGGGTGACGTGTTTGCCGCAGGCGTCGGCCCCGGCTCCTACGCCAACCGCGCCAAGTGGCCCGACGTCGACGCCAACGGCAATCCGCGCATCGTGCCGATGGGCCTGGTGCCCGAGATCAGCGTGGCGTCTGCCAGCACCGACCCGCGCGGGCTTCCGGTCTATGGCGCTGATGGTGCCAAGGCTGGCGTGGTGACCGATCTGTGGGTCGACCGCGCCGAGCACATGGTGCGCTACCTTGCGGTCGATACCGGCAGCAAGACCGTGCTCGCCCCGATGCCGATGGCGGTGGTCAAGAAGAACGCGGTGATCATCAGCGCGATCAACGCTGCCGACTTTGCCGGCGCCCCCTTCCCCGCCAATCCGGGCGAGATCACCCGGTACGAAGAAGAGCGCACTGTTGCCTACTTCGGCACCGGCTACCTCTACGCCAACGAAGATCGTCTGGAGCCACTGGTGTGACCGAATACGACCACGAGCCGATCCGCGGACTTCCCGGTGACCTGCCTGCAGGTGAAAGCATCCTGTGGCAGGGATCGCCGGAGTGGCGGACATTCGCCCGCAGCGCGCTGCACACGCGCTGGATCAGCGCCTACTTCGCCGCGCTCGCGCTACTCGGCCTTGCCAGTGGCAAGCTCGTCGGCGCAGCGGCAGCGGTGGTGGGCGGCGCGATCACGCAAGGCTTGCTGGCGCTGTTCGCGGTGTTCGTGGCGCGCACGACGGTCTATACGATCACCAATCGCCGCGTGGTCCTGCGCATCGGCATTGCGCTCAACAAGTGCGTGAACCTGCCGCTGGCGATGATCGGCTCGGCCGACCTTCGCCCGCAGGCAGGGGGCCACGGCGACATCGCGCTCAACATCGTCGGACGCCATCGCCTCGGTTTTGCGATGCTCTGGCCGCACGCCAGGCCCTGGCGGCTTGCGCAGCCCAGCCCGATGCTGCGCGCCCTGCCCGATGCTCAGGCTGCAGCAAGCGTGCTTGCCCGCGCCTGTGCCGCAGTGGTGCCAAACGAAGCAGTGGCGATCGAGCGTTCGCGACCGGCCCCTGCCCGTGACCACGGCATGCAGGGAGCTGCGGCATGAGTCTCGTCCATGATCATGAGAACACCGTCCCTCGCCCGGCGCTGATGCTGGCAGGTGCCCTGGTGGCAACTACCCTCGCGCTGACCGCAATGGTCCGCGTCGGCGTGCTCGACCGCGAGGCCGTGCCTGCTGTCGAGAGGGCCAAGGCCAATGTGGCTCCGGTCGAAGTGCGCCATCTGGTCTTTGAAGACCGGGCGGACGGTGCGGTCATGGTCAAGGACTCCGACAATGGCGAAACGCTCGCCGTCATGCTCGGCGAAGGTGATGGTGGCGGGTTCGTGCGCGGCGTGATGCGCGGCATGGCTCGCGAAAGGAAGATGAAGGGGATCGGCCCAGCGGCTCCCTTCGAACTGACGCAGTGGGAGAACGGATCGCTCTCGTTGCGTGACCCGGCGACCGGCCGTGCGATCGAGCTTGGCTCGTTCGGCGCGACCAACCGGGCAGCCTTTGCGCGGTTCCTCAGCGGAGCCGCCGTGCCCCTTAAAGCTACTGGGGGAAATCAGGCATGATCCTCCGCCGCGCCTTTGACGTGCCCTGCCGCATCGCGGTGGAGCAGAGCGAGGCGCACTTCCACGCGCATGTCGAACTCGCCGGCAACATTGCTGTCGAGCCCGGCGATCGGGTCTGTGTCCATGGTGATCCGATCCGCGTGGCCTTTGGCGAAAACGCCGTGTTCGAGCGGATGGCGACCGTCGTCCGCGCCGGCCCCGTGCTGCGGGGATGGACGCGTCTGATCGCCTATCTGGGCCTGACCGAACTCTACGAGGTCAGCTTCAATCCTGGGAGCCTAAGATGAACGCGATTGCTCTTGAACGTCCGCAAGCGGCTGCGCCACACGTGGCTGCACCCAAGCCTGACGTGCACAAGATGGTCCAGCACGAGACCGTGCTCAGCCCGCGCTTCTACACCACCGATTTTGCCGCACTCGATTCGATCGACGTCTCGCTGGTGCGCAAGGAGTGGGACGAGCTGATGGACGAGATGGTCAGCGATCCCAACAAGAAGCATTTCAAGCGCGAAGGCAGCTTTGCCGGGATCATCGAGGGTCTGGAGCCCGAACTGCGCGCCGAGTTCATCGATTTCCTCGTCAGCTCGCTGACATCGGAATTCTCGGGCTGCATCCTCTACGCCGAGATGGCGCGGCGGACCAAGAATCCGGACATGAAGCTGCTGTTCAAGCTGCTCGCCCGTGACGAGAGCCGCCATGCCGGATTCATCAACGAGGCGCTGAAGGATGCCGGCATCGGCATCGACCTCGGCTTCCTGACCAAGGCCAAGAAGTACCATTACTTCAAGCCGAAGTTCATCTTCTACTCGGTCTATCTGTCCGAGAAGATCGGCTATGCCCGCTACATCGCGATCTATCGCCAGCTGGCCGCGCATCCCGAACTGCGCTTCCATCCGATCTTCAACTGGTTCGAAAGCTGGTGCAACGACGAGTTCCGCCACGGCGAGGCTTTCGCCCTGCTGCTGCGCGCGGATCCGAAGCTGCTGACCGGCATGAACAAGCTGTGGGTGCGGTTCTTCCTGCTCGCTGTCTATTCGACGATGTACGTGCGCGATCATGCGCGGCCGGTGTTCCACAAGGCACTCGGCCTCGATCCCGAAACTTACGACTACCGCGTGTTCGAGATCTGCACCGCGATCAGCCGCCAGGTCTTCCCGGTCGAACTCGACACCAATGATCCGCGTTTCCGCCGGGCGATGAACCGTCTGCTCGCCGCATCAAAGCGGATCGAGGAAGGCAAGCAGCGTGGCGGTCTGTCCGGCGCGCTGCTGCGGGCCTCGGGCGCTGCGGGAGCGGCGTTCAACTTCGCGCGGATGTACCTGCTGCGCCCGCGGGCCAACGAACTGCCTGCCACCGTGCGGATGCAGCCCGCGTGGTAAGCTGGACCGGCCATGTTCTGCCGGTGATCGCCACGATCGTGGTCTGGTTCCTTGCGACCGGACTGATCGCATGGGCAGACAACCGCGAACGCCGCACCTTCCCGCGCAGCCTGATGCTGGCGGGAATTGCGGGCGTCGCGGGGCTGGCAGTCGTGGCCTGGTCCATGCACAAGGCAACGCTCGGTGGAGTCTATGCCGCCTTTGCCGGGGCCATCCTGATCTGGTCATGGCACGAGATCACCTTCCTGACCGGCGCAATCACCGGACCAAGGCGCGAACCTTGCCCGACTGAGGCTCGCGGGATGGAGCGCTTCTTCCACGCGGTGAGCGCGGTGGCCTGGCACGAGATTGCGCTGGCACTCAGCGCCATCGGCCTGATCTCGCTCAGCTGGAACGCACCCAACCAGATCGGCGCGATGACCTTCACACTGCTGCTGGCGATGCGGCTTTCGACCAAGATCGTGATCTTCCTCGGCGTTCCGAACATGAGCACCGAGATTTTTCCGCCGCACCTCGCCTATCTCAAGACCTATTTCGGCCCGCGCCGGATGGGCATCGACCTTTTTCTTGCGATAGCAGCGACTTCGGGCCTCGCCTTGTGGCTCGGATTGATCGCGCTCAATGCGCCCGAAGGCAGCGCCAGTGCATCAGGCGCCAGCCTGCTCTTCGCGCTCGCCGCGCTGGGCGCACTCGAACACCTGTTTCTGGCCCTGCCGATACGCGACGGGGCGCTGTGGGGGTGGGCTTTGCCGACACGCCGCCCAGCCAATTGATACGACAAGCCGAACTCGAACGAGAACACACGAAGAGGACCGACGATATGGATTACGAAGCCTACTTCAAGGGGGAGCTGGACGCGGTCCGGGATGAAGGGCGCTATCGGATCTTTACCGAGATCGAACGGCGCTGCGGCAATTTCCCGCACGCCACGCGCTATGTCGACGACCGGACCGAGCAGGTCACCGTGTGGTGTTCGAACGACTACCTCGGCATGGGTCAGCACCCGGCGGTGCTCGAAGCCATGCACAACACGCTCGACGAGTGCGGTGCAGGCGCTGGCGGCACGCGCAATATCTCGGGCACCAACCACCACCACGTGCTGCTCGAACAGGAACTGGCCGACCTTCACAACAAGGAAGCCGCGCTCCTGTTCACGTCGGGCTACGTGTCCAACTGGGCCGGCCTTGGCACATTGGCCGCGAAGATTCCGGGCTGCGTCGTGTTCTCCGACGCCCTGAACCACGCTTCGATGATCGAAGGCATCCGCCACTCGCGCGCGACCTGCCGGGTGTGGCGCCACAACGATGTCGAACATCTCGACCAGCTGCTTTCGGAATACGGCCCTGACGTGCCCAAGCTGGTGGCCTTCGAGAGCGTCTATTCGATGGATGGCGACATCGGCCCGATCGCCGAGATTCTCGACGTCTGCGAAAAGCATGGCGCGATGAGCTACATCGACGAGGTCCACGCGGTTGGCCTCTATGGCCCGCGCGGTGGCGGCGTGGCCGAGCGTGAAGGCCTGATGGACCGGATCACGGTGATCGAGGGCACGCTGGGCAAGGCCTTCGGCGTGATGGGCGGCTATATCGCGGCATCGACCGCGCTGTGCGATTTCATCCGCACGTTCGCCAGCGGCTTCATCTTCACCACCGCCCTGCCCCCGGCGCTGGCAGCAGGCGCGGCGGCCAGCATCCGTCACCTCAAGGCCAGCGAGATGGAACGGGCACGCCACAAGGAGCGCGTGGCGACGGTTCGCCGCAGGCTAGACGCGATGGGCATTCCGCATCTGCCGAACCCCAGCCACATCATTCCGGTGATGGTGGGCGATCCGCACAAGTGCAAGCGCATCAGCGACTGGCTGATGGACAACCACGGCATCTACGTGCAGCCGATCAACTACCCGACCGTGCCGCGTGGCACCGAGCGCCTGCGCATCACGCCCTCGCCGGTTCACAGCGATGGCGATGTCGACAAGCTGATCCACGCGCTGAGCGATATCTGGTCGCAGTGCGAGCTGGCACGCCGCTCCGCCGCTGCCTGACATTGCCACAATGAAAGAGGGGCGCGAACCTTGCGGTTCGCGCCCCTTCTTGTGCGATAAACAGGTTCAGGTCAGTTCGGCGCCTTGAGGTAGGCGATCACGTCTGCACGATCCTGAGCCTTTGGCAGACCAGCGAACGACATCTTGGTACCCGGCACCACGCGCGCGGGCTTCTCAAGATACTGGAACAGCTTTTCAGCCGTCCAGGTGATGCCGCTGTTCTTGTTGGCCGCGGAATAGGTGTATCCAGCCTCGGTGCCGGCCTTGCGGCCAACGACGCCAGCAAGCGACGGACCGATCATGTTCTTGCCAGCCTCGATCGCGTGGCAAGCCTTGCACTGCGTGAAAATGGTCTTGCCATGCGCGGCATCACCCGTGAGCGAGGCCAGCGTTGCGCCATCCAGCGTGTCGGTCGAATCCGCCGTCGGAGCCGCGGCACTTGCCGTAGGCGCGGGCGCTGCTGCAGCGGTCGTTTCGGCGGGCTTTGCCGCAGAGTCGGCAGCCGACTTGTCAGCACTGCCACCGCCGCCGCAAGACGCCAGGAGCAGGGTCGCCGTGGTCAGCGCAAGATATTGAAAAGCTTGCTTCATATGCATCCACCCTCGTTCCGTATCGAAGCGCATCTGGATCGACCGGTACACGAGTAAAACACGGCTATCCGGTACGTGCAACACGGCATTTCGGGCTGGGAACCAAGTCAAAGCAGCAACCCTGCCATGCGGCACGATCTCAGTCATCTTCCGGGATGCAAACAGCGCGAACAGGAGCGCGTGGCCCTGCCGGTGAACTGCATCTCCGAGCACAAAATCGGCACTTGCATAGGCAACCAGCCTTCGCGGCGGGCCGATTCACCCGATGTTTCGCCATTCGCAGGCCCCGAAAGTGGCCGGATCAGATCTGAACCCTGATGAGCAAATCCGCCATTTCTACCCCGTGAACTCCCTACATCAGCGAGTGGCGGGACCGGTTGAATTCAAATCTGCTGCATTTCGGACGAAACTGAGCGTGAATATCATGAGAATTTAGATTAGTGCGCCCAAGGTTTCCTGCTTCAAGTCGGCTCGTCGAAAAGGGATTCTGAAGACCTTGGACAACGGTGCCTCTGAACTGCTGTATAGTGCTGATTGGCCTTCTGATAACGCCAGCTGCCGCTCGGTTGATTTACACAACGTCGAGATATGGATCTACTTTCCTGACGCGCGCTCTGCAGAGTACCTCATCGCGGGAATTCCGGCCGCAGCACGGGTAATTCAGGCTGTCGTGCAGGCAACGGGACAAAGGCCGGCGATGTGCAACGTCGTGGCGGGAGAATGGCATGTATCCCAGAAATGCCTCGATGAAAGCCTTCGCCTTGCCCAATGCGCTCCCTATGAGTTGCTCCCCCAAGGAACGTCTTCCGCAGATATCCTGACCCTGGATGGACTCCATCTGCTCGCCTTGATTGCACGGAAGCCAAATTCCTGGACTTGGGCAGAGCCGGGTCAGCTTGCGAAGTACGAATGGACCGATGCCGCAGCATCTCTTGACCCACACAAGTTCAAGGTGCTGCTCCGTGAAGCCAACCGCGCTATGCTGAAGGCGACGGCAAAGAGCGAAGATGGATTGGTATCACGCTACCTGAACCGCCCTGTGTCGAGGTCGATTTCCTCGCTTCTGCTTAGATTTCCAGCGGTACGGCCAGTTCACGCAACCGCGGGCACAGCATTTCTGGCGGTGTTGATGTTTGCCGCCCTGATCCTTGGCGGGGAGGCCGGTGCTATCGCCGGGGCGCTGCTTTTTCACGCCGCATCGGTGTTCGATGGTGTGGATGGAGAAATCGCGCGGGCAACGCACCGCACCTCGGCCACCGGCGCCCGGCTCGACAGCCTGATCGATGCAGCGACCAACCTTGCATTCCTGGGCGGTCTTTCATTCAACCTTTATGCGCGTGGCCAGGCGATTGCCGCGCTTGCTGGGCTGATCGGCATCCTCGCTCTGGCGATGGGTCTTTGGCAGATCGGATCGCGTTCACAGTCTCTGGGTCAACCGATCAATTTCGAGGCGGTTAAGGTCCATCTACGGCGGCCACGACCTAACTCATTGCTGACGAACCTGCTTATCTGGCTCACGATGCGCGATTTCATCGCTGCTGCTTGCGCCTTGGCCGTACTGCTGGGTTACGCTGCAGAGACCTTGTGCATCTTCATGTTCTGCGCAAGCGCCTGGCTAGTTTCGGTGAGTCTGATCCTCATGAGGACCCGCATCAAGTCTCTGCAATCAGGCCGCAAGGATGCGCCTCTTTAGGGCACTTTCCGACCAATCTGGCGCCCCGTGACGTAGCCGATCTTGGCCGAGTGCCCTTGTCATTGCGGAACGCGACGCGATCCTTGTTCGGATCGAGGAGGGAGCCATCCTCGCGCATGGTACCCGCACCGAATCTTGGCGCAAGACGCACCAGTCGGCCAAAAGGGGCCCGCCCCGCACGGGTTGTCGCAGGCAGCCCCCCGGACAGAGTCGCCTTGCTTGGACGGGCAACCGGCCCGCCCTGCACAACGCACCTAATCGAGAGGCTGACTGCGACAATCGCGGTGAACCAGATTGGTCGGAGAGTGCTCTAAACCCTGACCTCAACCAGTTCTCATGGGAAGAGGTGCCTCATCCTCGCACGCGATGCCGCACGCCTTCTATTGCACCGCGTTTGTGATCCCGACGACCGAGAACGTCGCGGACGTCACGATGCCGAGGAACTTCTGGAAATCTGCCGCAGGCGCACTTGAGACAAAGACTACGTCCTTGTCCCGTAACGCGAAACTCTGAGAGAGGAGCAGACTCGAAGGATTACTCAAGTCCAACCGGTAGACCGTGGCAACCTTGCCGTCCTGGCGTGTCTTGCCTTGGGCCAGGGGGCCGACAACCTCCGCATCCTCATAGCGGAAGACGAAGATGCCTTTGATGTCCGCGCGGTCGTCGCGCAATCCGCCGATCCGGCCAAGCGCCTCGGCAAGTGACATCCCGGTAGCTTCGAACGGTACTTGCGCGCTCAGGTTGCCGGCCCCCAAAGCCGTAAAGCTGAACGGCTGGAACAGTACTGCGACGACATCTCCAGGCCGCAAGCGGATATTCTGCCGCGGGTCTCTGATCACGTCGTCGAGAGGCATGGACAGCGTGGTTGCGGCCCGGGTCATCTGAACCGTGGTCTTTCCGACAGGTTGGCGACTGCCTCCTGCCGCCGCAATCGCGTCAAGCAACCTCTCGCCACGCGACGTGAGCGGAACGCGCCGTGACGCGGCCACTTCGCCCAGCACTGTCACTGTTCGCGCTTCATTCTGGGAAATGCGGACAAGTGCTTGGGGGGCATTTGCCTTGCCTTTAAGCCCGGCAGCCAGATCGCGTTCGACCTGGCGCGTGGTTCGTCCGGCTACGGCAACGCTGCCGACGAACGGAATGGTCACTCGGCCATCGTTCCCCACCATCTGCTGGGGAAGATTGAGCGACTGGGAGGTTGCCAACCCGGCAAGGCCCCCGCCCGATCCGAACAGGAGGGCCGGCGGCGCTTCCCACAACGTGATGTCAATTGAATCGCCCGACCCGATAACGGTCGGATCGGCATCGGCATCGCCCAACGTCTCCGCAAAGCCGTGCCGGACGTGCATGGCGCCAAGCCGGGCGACTGCGCCGGCATCGACATCGACCAGCGCAATGGCATTTTCCGCACCCGGCTTGCCGGCCCGAACAATGCTTGCAGTGCTTGGCCCCGAACCGCCGAACGCAGCACACCCGTCGAGGAGACCGACGAGCGACAGGCCCGCAAGGCACCGCCACATGCTGCCACGCGACGGTTGGCGACGCTCGGCGCTGGTGGAGGTCTTGACGCTTCGGTGCATGGATTGCTTCCCGTTGATCTGCTTTTGGCGTGATGCGGACATGCTTGTCAGGCGATCCGGCGATAGAATTCGGCAAGGCGCTGCGCATAGGCGGCAGCGCTGTAGATTTCTGCACGGAGCCGTCCACGTTGTGAAAGATCCGACCGCAGGTCCTCACTCCCGTCTATCTGCAGGATAGCCCTTGCGATCGAGTGTACCTCATAAGGGTCGACCAGCAGGGCCGCATCTCCGGCCACTTCCGGCAATGACGATGTCGTGCTTGTGATGACAGGGGTGCCGAGCGCCATTGATTCCAGAACCGGCAGGCCAAAGCCTTCGTAAAGCGAAGGAAAGATCGTCGCACGCGCGCCTGCGATCAGCATGGCCAGCATGTCGCGCGGCAGGTAACCAAGCCAAATGATCTTCCTGCCGCCATCAAGGCCAACCAGTGACTTGAGGAACTTGACGTCCTGTTCGCCTCCCCAGCCGGGCCCTCCGACGATCACGAGGCGCGACTCCGCCGAGCTGGCGAGATAGGCTTCGAGCAGACGGGCAACATTCTTCTTCGGTTCGATCGCACCGAAGAAAAGGAAGTACTCGCGCAGGCCGACGCCCAGCAAACCCTCGACGTAGCGGGTGATAAAGGCTTCATCGATGCCTTCAAGCGTCGATGCGATGTCGCTTGCCTGATAGAGGTTCGATACCCTGCCGGGATCGACGCCGAGAATGTTGATGAGGTCGGTCCGCGAGGCTTCCGAAACGGTGAGAATATGGTCGGCCTCGCGCGCGATCCGGTGGCAGAGCCGATAGTAGGCCCGCTTCTTGTCGGCGGTGGTATAGGGCAGGCGCAAGGGCACGAGATCGTGCAGCGTGTACACATTGCGCGCGCCCGGAATCCTGACCGGCAGCGGATAAGTCCAGTGCGCGAGATCGATGCCCTCGACCGCCACGCTGGTCATCGCGCCGGTTGCCCTGAACGCCAGGTCGGAGCCGGTATAGAGGTCCTGCGCGTTCCAGTACTGCGCCGCGTCCACCTTCAGACGCTGCGGCATGACGACCTGCCCGGACAACGGCACCGGTATCGCCTGAACCGGACGGACCGCCCCCTTGAGCGCACGCGCGAACTTCACCGCCTTGGTCAGCCCGGAGACACGCTTGCCCTTCATGTCCGGCTCGCCTTCGGCGAGCGCGATCTCGTTGAGCAGCGACACCCGCGAATTGCCCTGCGACGCGCCGAACAGCAGATGCACGTCATTGCCCTGCACCCGCACGGCCTTGGCAAGATTGCGCCCGTAAGTGGCAACGCCGGTGCCGTGCGGCAGGGCTATGTTGAAGGCGTCAACCAACACCTTCTGACCTGACAGCGACGCCTGGGCGTTTTCAAAAGGAATCATGAATAAAAATCGGGCAACGAGGAAATATCAAAGCCAAGCCCTGCCAGTTCAAGCATTGCATTCGCCGTGGAGCTGGAAAGGTGTGCTGCGCGCAGCAGGTGATGCTGCGCCTTCTCCATGTCTTGAGCCATTACATAGAGTCGGCCGAGTTGGAGATTGAGATCGGTATCATTTGGAGAAAGGGAAAACGCTTTCAGATAAGCACCTTCACTCTCGGATATCCGTTCTGCCTCTTTAAGGCAGTTACCCAATTGCACCCAATATGGGAAAGCGTGGGGCTCCAGTTTGAGGCCTTCCTTGTAGGCAGCTGCGGCATCATTCCAGAAGCCCGTGTCTCGCGAGATATCACCTGCTGCGAAATGGCGAATGGCTGCGCCCTTGAACGAATGCCGTGCCGGTACGCTGCTCGGGACGCGGGGCAGCCAGCGCGGCAAGAAGGGAGTGGACGGCACTGGCTCGGTGAGTTGCCGGGTTGACTGTCGCATGCTCCGAACGGTCACGCCCCTGAAGAGAAAGTTGCAGTTTCCGTGCTGCACTACGCGGACACGAAACTCCATGACGGCCGTCAAGCTGCTGACCGGGAACAAGAGGCGCACTGTCGGGGTTGCGCGAAGTTGTTGCACCGTCACGATCCGTCTGGCGCAAGGACCAAATCCATCCTGGCAGACATCCAGTTCCAGTATGACATTGAGATCGCCCGATTGCTCGGCCTCGATCTCGAAATCGGCGGCAAAATAGCCCCTTACAAAACTCACGTAGGGGCCGAAAATGGCGAATGTACTGTTGCTGGCCCTGTTTGCAGTGAAGGAAATTCCGCCTTCCGTCTTCCGACCGACCGAATGAGCGAACTCCACAAAGCCATAGCGTATGAAATCCACCGGCCCTTCGATATCCCGAAGGTCTGCCGCTTGCGGCCCTATGCGCAAAAGCGCCTTGTATGACTCTACGTCGTGAAGGGTGACGAAATTTTCCCCGTAATCAAAGGCAATTGTCGGAAGGCCAGAAGGTTCTGGCAATGATGCCGCAATCTCTCTGGCCCGATTGACCACTGTCGCTCGAGCAGGAACCCGGGCTTCCAGAGTATACGGCCAACGACCAGTCTTGCCTTGCAGACCTTGCCTGATCTGGTCGATCAGGACTTCAATCGAATATGTTGAAAGAATCTCGTTCTGGACATCGGCAACGCATTGCCGCGTTTCTGCGTCTACAAGGCATTCAAGGAACGAGGCCGCCTGACGAATATCCAATGTGTCCATCACGAAGGGGTGTTCGCGCATCAATTCGGCCAAAGCCGTGCGCCCCCAGGTTATGATCGGCAATCCGGCACGCATCGCTTCAAAGACGGGCATGCCAAAGCCCTCATGCTCGGAGAAGCAGACAAACACATCCGCCGTCTGGTACGAAAGAACCAGATCCTCGTGACTAACCTCTCCAGGAAGATGCAGGCGAACGCCCAGTTCACCAGCGGAATTGACTAGATCGTCAATCAGGCTGGAAGAAGTGTCACTGCGACCAATGAAAGTTACTTCGACCTTACGCTTCAGTGCGCTCTGCAAATAAGCTGCCAAGTTCAGGACATGTTTGTGTCCTTTGTGGTAGACTATGCGACTGACGAAGAGCAGTTTCAGCGCGTCACCTTCGCAAGGTGGCTGGCGAAGTGCGACCGGGCGATGTTGCCGCTGCTCGAGAAATCTCGATCCGGGAAAAACCACGCAACCATTGCCGACATCACCACCGAGCGCTTCGAGTTGTTCCAAGGTGAAATTGGAATTCACCCAGAAGCGCACATCGGGAATGCTGGCGAACTGCCTGATGATATCGAAGCCCGCAATCGTTCGGATGACCGAGCGGCGATGGCTGGCCCCATAAAACCACGGCGGCGTGTTGTTATGCCAGCGAACGATGAACTTGTACCTGCCAGAAAGCACAAGTTCATCCACTTCGCTCCACCCATCGCAAAAGTGATAAATCACTAACGCATCGGGATTAATTTCAATGAACGAATAGAAATCACTGAAATGATTAATCTTTACCTCAGGATATCGTTCCTGATTGAATCGTTCAGCAAACAAGTGGACGTTCTGTTCACCACATATTCCACTTATAATTTTGCTCTGAAGCACAGCATCATAGCCGATCGAGTCGCTCTTTTCAAAGAGACCCTGAACAACTATTGCAATTTTCTGAAGATTCATCTTGATCCTCTTAAGCGCCGATTCGAGTGAAGATCATGATGCGATGCGAATATCCGAACGTTTTCGAGTGTTCTTCTGCAGCAAAGCGGTGAGACGCTTCTTCGTCATAGCGCGCACCGGTCGTCTTGGTGATCAGATCGACCCACCATGAGTGAGGCTCAAGAATCAGGTGCGTCGGCTCGTCAGGATCAAACGTTTCACCGTTCTCATAAGTGGCCGGCACGACCAGAAGATCGCGGCGAGTTGCTTGCCAGAGATTGTTGATCGCAAAACCGATGCGTTCGGGCAGGACGTGTTCAACGACATCGTAGCTGTAGACGAGATCGTACTGCCCCCGGATCATTTGCTTGGAAAAGTCTGTCTGCCAAACGCGTTGGGTATTTGCCTGTGCGACTGCCCAGTCAGAAATATCAACGCCATGGGCGTCAACGCCAAGCTCGACCGAACGCTGCACGCCATGGCCGACAGCGCAACCAACATCGAGCGAGTTCAGCGGACGGAAGAATCGAAACAACGTTTCGGCGAGAATTCTCGATGGCCCGAGAGATGCCTCTGCGTAACCACTATAGTTGCTCTTGGATTTGTTGCCCTCAAAGTACTCCTCATTGTAGACATGACGAGTATCCCGGATTTCTACATTCTCGCTCATTGCATTGCTCCTTGAATGTCTAAAGCTGCACCAGGTCACCGAGGTGATTTTCGAATCGTGATCCCGAACGACGTTGTCACCCATTGGGCGATCTGGAGTTTGAGGTGGTTGCTCTGGCTGTAGGGCGGCACGTCGATGTGCAGGTCGAGCGGCTGGTCAACAGTGTTGAAGTTCAACACGATCTCGTGGCCGCAGCGGCGCAGGCGCTTGGCCAGCTTGATCAGATCGCGCTGGCGGAACAGCACCGTCGAGGCATTGTCGAGCGTTGCATCGTTCGACTGGCAGTTGAACTCCGTGGTGTGCACGGCCACGCCGCCGGGGCGGAGGCATTCAAGCGAGGCCTCGATGAACTGCAGGCCCTGCTCGATCGAACCGAGATGCTCCAGCGCGCAGGCTGACCAGCAGAAATCGAACCCGCGCAGGTCCTTGTCGATCGCGTTCATGTCCATGAAGCGGAACTGGACGAGGCGGTCGAACTGGTCCTGCGGGCAAAGGCCGCGGCTGTTGAGCACTTCCTTGCTGCGGGCGTGCTGGTCGGTCTCTACCCAACCCTGCCTTGCCGCCAATTCGACTTCGAGATCGGTGGCCATCACGCCGATGTTTCGTGCCGCAAAGGTTGCGGTCAGCGGTTCGTCCCCTACGCCGAAGCCAAGGCCACGCGCTCCTGATTGCAGGGCACCGCTGGTTTCCAGAGCCTGCAGGATGTAGCAGAACTCCCATTGCTTGCGGTGCGTGCTCGGCGCTTCCCACAGCTCTTCACACCAGCGTCGATAGAGCGGATCGGCCATCTGGGCCTGGGTGCAGGCCTGTGAAACCGGGTGGGCGAACGAAGGCTCGCCCTGGACCACCTTTGCCGACGCAAAGATACGCAAAGGATTGAAACTTGCAGCCTTGATCATGCGGGTATCAACATTCTGGTTTTCAACTGCTCTTTCGATCTTGTAGGGATGGTCATGCGACTTGCGGTTCGACGAAGGGCCACCCCGGTGGGGGCTTCCAGCCGATCAGTTCCTTGAAGTCACTGTAGGCCACCTCGAAATCGTCATAGAGGGCGAGCTTGCCGTCATGCAGCACGGCCCAGCGCGAGCAGTGATCTCGCACGTAGGCGGCATCGTGAGAGACGATGATCATTGCCCGGTCACCCCGGCGTTCGAACAGTTCGTGGTTGCACTTATCGTGAAAGCGCGCGTCGCCGACCGAGGCGATTTCGTCGATCAGGAAGCAGTCGAACTCGATGATCATCGAGATGGCAAAGGCGAGGCGCGCCTTCATGCCCGACGAGTAGGAGCGGAACGGCTCGCGCAAGTATGGGCCCAGTTCGGCGAACTCCTCGACGTAGGCGAGGTTGCGCTCGAAGTCCTGATTGTACAGGCGGCTGATGAAGCGGACGTTGTCCTTGCCGGTCAGGTTGTACTGAAATGCGCCGCCGAACGCGAGGGGCCACGAAATCGACATGTCGGTTTCGATCGTTCCCGATGTCGGCTTCTCGGCCCCGCTGACGAGCCGGACCATCGTCGACTTGCCTGCGCCGTTGCGTCCCAGCACGCCGAGCCGTTCGCCCTTCTGCAAATCGAAGCTGATGTCGTTCAGCACGAGCTTCGGGCCCGAACGCGTCGGGTAGATCTTGCGGACGTTACGGACCGAGATCATTCGGGCACCACCGTCCGCGCCAGCTTGCGCACCTGCAGCATCGCGAGACCCGTGACGGAAAGGCAAAGCGGCAGCACGTAGCCCAGATCGTAGCGCGCACGCGCGGCTGCGCCGAAGTATCCCTCGCGCACGATCTCAACTCCATGGACCATTGGAATCCAGAGCACGATCCGTTGGGCGATCTGCGGCAAGGCATCGACCATGAACGCCGATCCCGAAAGCGGGAAGATCAGGTAGGATGCCGGATGCCAGATCTTGTCGACCAGTTCGTAATCATGGGATAGCGCGCCCAGCCAGATGGCAAGGGCCGAGCCGAACCAGGCGATGATCAGCCAGCCGCCTACCACTTCCAGGATATCGACGGGCGGGGCCAGCCAGCCCAGCGTTATGAATACAAGGCTTAGCGTGACGAACGAGATCGTCGCTCCCCCGAACTCCAGCATCAGCCTTGCGAGATAAATGTCGAGCACCCGGACATTGCGGTGGTACAGCAGCGAAAGGCTGCCCTGCAGCGCGCCGATGCAGCGCCCCGGCATGTTGCGCCAAAGTAGAACGCTGGAGTATCCCGTCAGCGCGAAAGCAACGATCGGCAGGTTGCTGCCGTGGACCGATTTCGTCGCCGTCCACAGGGCGGTCACACCTAGAGTGAAGATCATCGGTTCGACGAAAAGCCAGAGGAAACCAATGTTGTGGCGTCCGTAACGCGTCAGCACCTCGCGCATGAACAAAGCGCGAAGAATCCTTAGCTGAACCTTGAGGCACGCCGCAAAGCTGGGGTTCTGTTCGACCGCCGCAGCCATCAGTCATGGTGCTCCCGCACACCTGCGATCAGTGTACGCAACACACCCCATGCAATGATGCCCATGATCAGGGTGGCGAAGATCGCCTTCCAGCGGTGCGGCTCCAGCGGATAGTCCGGCAGGCTCGGGCTGGCGACACGCTCAACATAGGCCTGTTTGCGTCGCGCATCGCTGGTAGCTTCCTGTAGCCCGGCAAGTGCCGCGGCCAACTGCTTGTCTGCCACTTCAGCGTCGATCCGCAGTGACTGGTAGCGAACTGACTCACCCGAAAGGGAGCCTGGAGCACCGGCAATCTTTCCGGTCTGCTCGGCAATTTCGGAAGTGAGCATTGAAATCTTTGTCTGGAGGGCGGGTATCTGCGGGTTCTGCGGCGCAAACTGGCGCATTTGGGCGAGCTGAGTGCGCGATGCGATCAGTTCGTCCTGCAGCTTCGACACCATCTGCAACCGGACCGCAGCTTCCTTTTCAGGATCGAGCAGGCGCCGATCGTCGCGAAAACGGGCCAGGGCAACCGCTGCGGCCTGTGCGCGCCGCTTGGCCTCTTCCACCTCCTGCGCAGCGAGGCGGACGCTATCGCTTTGCGCACGGGCGTTGAGGCGGTTCACCAGTTGCTCCGACTGCTGGATCAGCCGCTGATTGAGAAGCTGGGCATCGCGCGGGGAAAATGCGCTCACGGTGAGCTTGGTCACCTGCGTTCCGGTGTCGAATTCGATGCCAACCTTGCCGGAGTAGTATTCGTACAGATGCTCGAAAGTCTTGCCACGCAGGAGGCCGCCGAAGCGGTCGAACGTGGAAACGGCGTCATCGGCATAAGCCTTTGTCACTGCACCGTCGCGGTTGGCATCGTGCAGGGCATCGCGTGACCTGACATAGTCGACGACGGCGTAGCTCTTGTCGCCAGAGGCCGAGATGCCACCGGCACTGAGTACGGCTCCCAGCGATGTCATGGCAGGCTTGTCGGGGCTGCGCACCACAAAGCGCGATTCGGAGATGTAGACGTCAGACGCGATGAAGCCGAAGTAGAGGACGGACAGTGTAGTTGGCAGGATTACCGCCACAATGAATAAAGGTTCGAATATCTTGAAGCGCTTGAGCACGGAAGAATGGTCTTTCTGGAAATCTGGATCGGTCTGGTAAGGTGCGCGCAGTGGAATGGGTTAATCGCGCACATAGGCCGGCCGCGCCTCCGCCCCCCCTCCAATCGCGCCGACAATCCCGCGGCGCGCAGGCGGATGGAACAAGCCCCGCTGGGGATGTGGAACCGCGCCGAAGGATCGCGGCAATGCTTTCAACTGGGCCAGCCAGCCCTCCACCTCGGCGAAATGCTGTCCCCATGTCGGCTGTTGGTAGGTCTTGAGCATCCGCAACTGCCGCGAACGCTCGGGCGAATGATCCAGGAAAGACAGGATCATCCGTTCCCAGGCGACGGCGTCGAGCGGGTCAAGCAACGTGGGGATGCCCTGTCCGATCTCGCGAAAACAGGGAAGGTCGCTGGCGATGACGGGTGTGCCGAGCGAAAGCGCTTCCACCACCGGCAGTCCGAAGCCTTCGGCAAAAGACGGCAACAGCAGCGCTCTTGATGACCGGATCAATTGACCGAGTTCCGAATCCGGGCAACGCGAAAGGAGCTCAACATGGTCCCCGAGACCATTGCCGCGATCGAGCAGGTTCTGGACGTGCCCTGCCTCGGCGCCCTTCTGACCGACCAGCACGAGCTTGGGTGCGCTGGCCCCCAGACGGGAGACCAAACGTTGCCAGATCTTGAGCAGCATGAAATGGTTCTTCCGCCCCTCGATCGTACCGACACAGACGAAATGCCGTCCGGTCTTGAGCGGGACGACTTGCGGCGATGCCAGTTCCGCGCCGGCAAGCCATGCAGAAAGGATTGGCGGTAGCGGGATGCCATGGTGGCGGCCAAACGATTTCAGTTCCGCCGCCGTCGCCTGCGAATTGGCGATAACTCCAGCTGCAGAGAACAGCGCGTTGATGACGCGCCCCCGGTGCCGCTCGATCGCCTCGACCCTGCAGAACTCCGAATGGGTCAGCGGGATGAGGTCGTGAATCAGATAGATCGGCTTGACGTTGCTGCGCCTCGTCCAATTGAGCAGGCGCGCCAAGTCAATGTCGGTATGCCCGACGTTGATGTAGAAGGTTCCGCTCCCGTCAATTTGCCCGGTTGAGGCAGCAAGAACCGCTGGCAGCAATGCGGCAAGGTGCGCCTTGAACTTGTCATCCGGAAGAAGCAGCGCTGCAAACAGCTTGTCCGAATGTTCGGGCGTGAGTACGCGCGCCACGCCCCGATACTGCACCACCGCCTGCGACTGAGCCGAGAAATGATTGAGATAGGCATAGCAGACCCGGTCTATCCCCGTTGCAAGCCTACCCGACCAGCTACGCCACACCAGCCGACTAATATCAAAAAGAAAGGAGCGCTGGATCATATCCCTTACGCACGCTTTGGCGTGATATTCATGCTAAAGCAGTACACATTCGGGGTTTCCATGAAAAAATGACAAAGCGATTACAGACACGAGGCAACATGTTGCCTTTTGCCGAATGAACGACGCCATGCCTTCCTGCACTAGTAACAATTACCGTCAGAAACGGACTATAACACGCAGAAATTTCGCACCGCAACATCACTTTTCTCCATATCGGATGCACTTCGCGACTTGCGTGAATAAAGTAGAAACTATGTGATTTTTAGCACATTGTTGCGCTCTCCCGGCGCAAACGCGGCCTTTCTGCAGCGACGGATCGTGCTGCAGTGCGGATGAGCCGAAAAGACCGTAATCAAGAATGATCCGCTTGCGATCTCAACGCTGCAGAATGGTCCTGTAAACGTCGAGCGTGGCTTGTGCGAACGTGCGCCAGCTCAGGCGAGTCGCGCGTTCAAGGCCGGCCTGCCGCAGGGACGACATGACCTGCGGATCGTCCACCACCTTCCTCAAAGCCCCAGCCATCGCATCTGGGTCCTCAACCGGAGCGGTGAGCCCTGCTCCATCAAGCACTTCGGGCATAGCCGAACGGTCCGATGCAACTACCGGACAGCCACAGGCCATGGCTTCGACCATGGGCAAGCCGTACCCCTCGCAAAGCGAAGGATGAATGAGTACCCTGGCCGAGTTGTAGCAAGCGACAAGAGCGTCATCGTCAACCGGTCCGAGGAAATGAACCTGACTCTCGATGCCCAGATCGCGAGCCAGCTTCTTAAGCGTTTCCGAGGCTTGATTGAGCCTCTGAATGAAGACCAGTGCAACATCTTCTCGGCCGTTGAAGGCTCTGGCAAAAGCCTGCAGCGCGCCCTCGTGATTCTTGTACGGTGCATATTGCCCAACGGTCAGAACGACATGCTTGCCGGTCGGCCATCCCGGCGTAGTCGGCTCACTCTGGCAAGGATTGTGGCGGAAACGCGCGTCCACGCCGGGCGGCGTCGTGAACACGCGCCCCTGCAGCCGAGGATCCCAGGAAAGCAATTCACGCTTGCTTGCATCGCTTACGGTCGTGATCGCAGCAGACTTGGCAAGAGCCCTGGATATGCCGTGAGCATAAAAGCGGCGTTCGAGCGCATGCGGTAGGCGCCCGGTGCACCACTGCGGATTTGCCAGCCACATGATGTCGTGCACCGTTGTGACACAGGGCATCCGCAGGCCTGCAGGCATGATGTTGAAAGTCGCATGGAACAGATCGACGCCAGACAGCGGCGCAATCCAGGGCAGCCCCCACATTGTCGCGGGGCTGTTGGCACCCGAGGACAACGTGACTTCGCGGACGTTGCTTGCCGACGAGAGGCTCTTTGGCGCATCGGACCGCTTCAGCAAAAGAAACTCGATGTCTCCGGCCATCTGAGGCAAGTGATCGACCAGTGCCTGCTGAACCTTGCCGATCCCGCTTGGACGAGGGCCGATGTAGCGGCTATCGATGCAAATTATCGTCATAAATCAATAAGTCTATAATCGAAATCGTTCAGAAATACGGGAAAAAATTCCACTGGCGAATTCCGATTGGCATATAACGCCAGAATTGCACTCTGAGTATTCCCGGGACATGCCCAACATGCAGGCACCATATCCAGATCGGATTACTTGGAAACTGCGCCCCTAGAACAGGCCAGAAGTTAATGCAATGTGTGATGCATGTCCACCGGGGCTCCACTTGCAGGTGGCAAGCAAACTCGAAAGATCCTGATCTCGGATTCACACCGTTGCTGAAAACCGGTCGCGCTGCAGAGCGGCCAAAGGTGCCGATTTTGTACCGTGACGCAGAACCAGCCTTGAAGGATCATCTTCTGATCCCGCCTGGGCGCAGCGATCAACCGAGACGATTTCCGAGAGTATGACATGGCGAGCAAGGAGTTTGGGTATTCGCCAAAGAACCCGACGGAATTGCCGTTGCATCGCGCTTGCCTGCGGCGGCAGAGAAAGGACACACCTGCAACCTGGTGCCCCCCCTGCCTCACCGCCGCGCCAAAGATCCTGGCCAAGCCGGAAGCAAGCAAGTGGTGGCGGCGGCCAGATCGCCTCACGTCACGCTGACCCCGATCTTGGCGACGGCAGCCGGGGCGCGCGCCGCAGCGATACGGGATCCGACTTGGATCCCTGTAGATTTTCGACACGGGACAATCGGACAACGTGCTCAAGCAGGGCGGATAGCCGGTCGATCCGATCAAGACGGCAATTCGCCCCCTATCAGCGGCAGCCGGCGAAAAACCCTATCAAAACTTGGAAAATGGTGCCGCTTACGTGACTCGAACACGTGACCCCATCATTACGAATGATGTGCTCTACCGACTGAGCTAAAGCGGCATGCCCCTTGGGCAGGCGCGCCGTTTAGCCAGCAGTGGGGGGCTAGGCAACCCTTTTTCGCCGGGACTTTCGGTCAGGCAGCATTCGTCTCGCCAAGACCGCGCGTGGCGGCGAGCATGGCGGTGGTGATGCGGGTTATGTCGTCCTCGTCGGCGATGAGCGGCGGGGTGGTGTAGAGGACATCGCGGAAAGGTCGGAGCCAGACGCCATGGTCAATGCAGATTGCTGAAAGCCGGTCCGCAGGGGCTGTGCGATCGAGCTGGATCACGCCGATCGCGCCTCGCACGCGCACGTCCTTTACGCCTGGCAGGTTGCGCGCCGGGGCCAGCTGGCGTTCGAGTTGCGCGCCGATTGCGCGGGCCTGCGCCAAGCGCGGTTCGCTCTCGAACAGGTCGAGCGAAGCATTGGCGGCGGCGCAGCCCATGGCATTGCCCATGTAGGTCGGTCCATGCATCAGCGCATGCAGCGGATCGTCGGACAGAAAGCCTTCGTGAATGCGCTTGCTGGCGATGGTGGCGGCGAGCGGCAGGGTTCCGCCAGTCAGCGCCTTTGACAGCGTGACGACATCGGGCTGCACCCCGGCAATCTGGCATGCGAACATTGCATCGCCGAGGCGGCCGAGGCCGACGAATATCTCGTCGAAGATCAGCAGGAGATTGTGCGCATCGGCAAGGCGGCGCAGGGCCTGCAGCGTGAAGGGATCGTGGAAAACCATGCCCCCTGCCCCCTGCACCAGCGGCTCAACGACGATTCCTGCCAGCTCTCCTTGATGACGGTCGAGCAGTTCGTCCAGCGCGGCCTCGCCCGCTGCATCCTTCGGCAGGTCGACGACGACCTGTTCCAGAAGCGCGCCCTTGAACAGGCTGTGCATGCCCTCGTCAGGGTCGCACACGCTCATTGTGGCGAAGGTATCACCGTGATATCCGCCGCGGAAACAGAGAAACTTCACGCGGCGTTGACCCCGGTTGAGCCAGAACTGGGCCGCCATCTTCATCGCGACTTCGACGGCAACGGAGCCGGAATCGCTGAAGAAAACGTGGTCCAGGTCCCCGGGCAGCAACCCGGCCAGGCGTCGCGCCAACGTATAGGCCTGTTCGTGCGCGAGCCCGCCGAGCATGACATGCGGCAAGGTTTCAAGCTGCTGTCTGACCGCCGCCTCGATATGCGGGTGACGGTAGCCGTGCACGCAGGCCCACCAGCTGGAAATGCCGTCGATCAGTTCGCGACCGTCCGTGAGCTTGAGACGCATGCCTTGCGCGGATGCAACCGGCAGTGGCGCACGCGCCGTCTTCATCTGGGTGTAGGGCAGCCAGACGTGCTCGCGTCCCTTTGCGTACCATTCGGGTGCGGTCATGGTTGTCCTGCCAGTCCTTCGATCAGGTTCTGCGGCGCGACGTGCCGCGAAAGGTCCACCGGGCGACGGTATCCCACGGGCCGCCCAGATAGCGATGCAGGGCAAGGCCTGCAAAGGCAAAGGCGCGGGGCTGGATCAGGGCGCCAAGCTCATCCTGAAGCGCCCATGCCTCCTTGCGCATCACCTTGTTCTGGACTGTCACATGGAGAAGCGGCTCGTGACTGTCCTGAGCGCCGAGCATGCCATGGAAGTGGTGCGCGATTCCCGCACGGAGCAGCGTCAGATCGGGACTGTCGATGCGCAGTGCCGTGCCGGAACCGAGATCCATGACGCCCGACAATCGCGCCGCAACTGGCGGAGTGGATGCGGCAAGTGTGGAAAGCAATGCACGTGCTTCTTCTTCCAGGCGCCACGGCAAGGCGTGAAACAGCGTGACGTGGGCAGCGAGGTGATTGCGTTCTGGCGGATAGTGAGCGTCGCGCAGGCGCGTGGTCCAGGCCTGAAGGTCAGGCGGCAATGTTGCCGTGACGATCAACGGCGCGGCGCTGGGGTTGGCTTGCTGCACGAACTCCGCTCTCGCACGATGGCTGCCGGTTGCATAGCGAAAGCGGGAACATTCGGCACAGTCGAAATGGCATGTAAAACGTGCCGCTCGGCAAAGCCGGAATGTTCCTCGGAAATCCGGGCAGACCGAAGTCAAACCCTCATGCCTCCGTAAAGGGACTTATACCGTTATTGGGTTAATTTGGAGAAACTTCTTTCCGTTCCGGACCAAATATCCGTGCAGACTAGAGTTCGCCTCGTGCCTTGCGAAGGGCGAACCATTTGGCGACATTGGCATTATGCTGCTGCAGAGTGTCGGCGAAGACGTGGCCGCCAGTACCGTCTGCCACCATGAACAGCGCTTCGGTTTCGGCAGGATCAAGCACCGCTGCTATCGAATCGCGCCCCGGATTGGTGATCGGCCCCTTCGGCAGGCCGACCATGGTGTAGGTGTTGTAGCCGTTGACGGCCTGAATTTCGGACTGGCGGATGCGGCGGCCGAGCGGCTTGCCCCTGGTGATCGGGTAGATGATCGTCGGATCGGCCTGGAGCAGCATGCCCTTGCGCACACGGTTCGAATAGAGCCCTGCAACCATGCGCCGCTCTTCGGGCTTGCCGGTCTCCTTCTCGACGATCGAGGCGAGAATCAAGGCTTCCTGCGGTGTCTTGGCGACGGTACGGGGCGAGCGCTTGGCCCAGAGTTCGGCCAGCGTCTTGTCCATCGCCGCCTGCATCCGCTTGAGCACGGCGGCGCGCGGTTCGCCCTTCTGCCAGTCATAGCTGTCAGGCAGGACGGAGCCTTCCTCGGGTGCGGAAATCGTACCGGTGAGGTCCTTGTTGGCGGACAGCCTCTCCGCCACGAGCACCGAGGGCATGCCTTCCGGGATCGTGATAAGGCGATGGATAACCTTGTCGCCCTTGAGGATTTCAAGGACCGTCGCCTCGCTGGCACGCTTGGGGATCAGGAAGGAGCCGGCCTTGATCTCGGTGCCACCGCCAAGCAGCTTTGCGCGCAGCTTGAACACCGTTGCTGAGCCGATTGCACCCTGCGTCTGCAGGTCATCGGCCAGAGCGCTGAGCCCTTCGCCCTCGCCCACGTCAAATTCGATCTGCTGTTCGAGCGGTCCTGCAGAGTACCACCCCCCGACCAGCCACGCGGCGGCGGCCAGCAGGACAAAGGCTGCCGCAAACAGCGGCAGCCTTGATCGACGACGGCGGGCCATCGCTTGCTTTCCTTAGTCTTCCAGCGCCTTGACGATCACGCTGGCATTGGTCCCGCCAAAGCCGAACGAGTTGTTCAGCGCGGCGCGGACCTTACGCGGGCGGGCCACGAGCGGCACGAGATCGACGCCCTCGGTGCCTTCGTCAGGGTTGTGGAGGTTGAGCGTCGGCGGGACGATCTGGTCGCGGATGGCAAGGATGCAGAAGATCGTCTCGACGGCGCCAGCACCGCCAAGCAGGTGCCCGATGGCAGACTTGGTGCTGCTCATCGAAGCGCCCGACAGGTCATCGCCCAGAACGCGCTTCACGGCGGCGAGTTCGATGGTGTCGGCCATCGTCGAAGTGCCGTGGGCGTTGACGTAGTCGATGTCGCCCGGCTCCATCCCGGCCTTGCGCATCGCCATGCGCATGGCGAGTTCGGCACCCTTGCCTTCGGGGTGCGGCGCGGTGACGTGATAGGCATCGCCCGACAGGCCGTAGCCGACGACTTCGGCGTAGATCTTCGCGCCGCGTGCCTTGGCGTGCTCGTATTCCTCGAGCACTACGACGCCAGCGCCTTCGCCCATGACGAATCCATCGCGGTCCTTGTCATAGGGACGGCTCGCTTCGGTCGGGCGGTCGTTGTAGCTGCAATTGAGCGCGCGGGCCTGTGCGAAGCCGGCGACGCCGAGCGGATTGATCGTGCCTTCCGCACCACCTGCCAGCATCACGTCGGCATCGCCGTCCTTGATCATGCGCGCGGCGTCGCCGATCGAGTGTGCCCCGGTCGAGCAGGCGGTAACCACGGCGTGGTTCGGACCCATCAGGCCGTACTTGATCGAGACTTGCCCTGAGATCAGGTTGATCAGGCGTCCGTGAACGAAGTGCGGCGAAACGCGACCTGGGCCCTTTTCGTGCAGGACAATCGATTCGCTCTCGATTCCCGGAAGTCCGCCGATGCCCGAACCGATCGAGCAGCCGGTGCGGATCTTCAGGTCGTCGTCCATGTCGACAAGCCCGGCGTCTTCGAGTGCCTGCCCTGCGGCATCGATGCCGAAGACGATGAACGGATCGACCTGGCGCTGGATCTTGTGATCGACGCGCTTGCCGGGATCGAAGCCATACTCATGATCGGCAGGCTTCACCTCGCAAGCGATCTTGCACTTCTGGTCGCTGGTGTCGAACTTCGTGATAAGCCCTGCCCCGCTCTTGCCGGCGAGCAGGTTCTTCCACACGGTTTCCACGTCCGCACCCAGCGGGGTGACGAGGCCAAGTCCGGTTACGACGACACGACGCATTGAAATCTCCGGAAAATAAGCAAACAGGCCCAGCCCCTGAAATAGGGCTGAGCCTGCCGAAGTCCTCCCCTGCCCGGCGTTGTCGCCTTGGGCAGCCCATCGACAAGCTCAGGGCGAAACGGGGAAAGGGGCGATCAGCCCTTGTTTTCGTCGATGTACTTGATCGCGTCCTGCACGGTCGAGATCTTCTCGGCCGCATCGTCGGGGATCTCGACGCCGAATTCTTCTTCGAACGCCATCACCAGCTCAACGATGTCTAGCGAGTCAGCGCCCAGATCGTCGATGAAGCTGGCTTCTTCGGTGACCTTGTCAGCCTCGACGCCGAGGTGCTCGACAACGATCTTCTTAACGCGGTCGGCGGTATCGCTCATGAAATGCCCCTTCGAAGGAAAGCGTTGGTGTTCTGTTTCGGAGTTCGCCCTAATCAACGCGAAGGGCGCTGGCAAGAGGCGCGCTGTGGATCACCACGCCGCGCGCCCCATCTGCCTCATCCTTTGGTCTGTTCGACGACGCGAATGTTCAGTTCGCGAAGCTGCTTGAGCGCTGCCGGAGAGGGCGCGCCCATAAGCAGGTCCTCAGCGCGCTGGTTCATCGGGAACAGCGTGATTTCGCGTAGATTCTGAGCGCCACAGATCAGCATGACGACACGGTCCACGCCTGCTGCCATGCCACCGTGCGGCGGTGCGCCGTACTGGAATGCGCGGTAGAGGCCGCCAAAACGCTCCTCGACGTCCGCCTTCGACAGGCCGACGATTTCGAACGCCTTGACCATCGTTTCAGGCGACTGGTTGCGGATCGATCCCGATGCGATCTCGTAGCCGTTGCAGACCAGATCGTACTGGTAGGCATTGATCGTCAGCGGATCCTGCGTGTTCAGCGCTTCAAGTCCGCCCTGCGGCATCGAGAACGGGTTATGGCTGAACTCGACCTTCTTGTTCTCCTCGTCCCATTCGTAGAACGGGAAGTCGACGATCCAGCACAGCTCGAAGCGGTCCTTGTCGATCAGGCCGAGTTGATCGGCCACGCGCGTGCGGGCAGCGCCAGCAAGCTTGGCAGCCTGTTCGGCCTTGCCAGCGGCGAAGAAGCAGCCATCGTCCGGACCGAGGCCAAGCTTGTCGAACAGCGCGGCCATCTTCTCAGGCCCGTGGTTCTTGGCAATCGGGCCGCCGAACTCACCGCCCTTGCGGGTGACGTAGCCAAGGCCTGCATGGCCTTCGGCGCGCGCCCAGTCGTTCATCTCGTCGAAGAACTTGCGGCTCTTGTCCGCCGTGCCGGGGGCCGGGATCAGACGCACGACGCCGCCGGTGCCGACGATCTTCTGGAACAGACCGAAGCCCGACTGGGTGAACTCTTCCGAGACATCCGAGATGATGATCGGGTTGCGCAGGTCAGGCTTGTCCGAGCCGTACTTGAGCATCGCTTCGGCATAGGGAATGCGCGGGAAGCTGCCGGTGGGCGTGACCTTGCGGCCATTGGCAAAAGCTTCGAACACGCCGCCGATCACCGGCTCCATCGTTTCCCAGACTTCTTCCTGGGTGACGAAGCTCATCTCGAGGTCGAGCTGGTAGAACTCGCCCGGCAGACGGTCTGCGCGCGGATCTTCGTCGCGGAAGCACGGTGCGATCTGGAAGTAGCGGTCAAAACCAGCCACCATCAGCAGCTGCTTGTACTGCTGCGGTGCCTGCGGCAGCGCATAGAACTTGCCCGGATGGATGCGGCTTGGCACAAGGAAGTCTCGCGCGCCTTCGGGGCTTGATGCCGTCAGGATCGGGGTCGAATACTCGGTGAAGCCTGCCGCTTCCATGCGGCGGCGCATGTCCGAGATGACCTTGGTGCGCGTGACGATGTTCGCGTGGAGCGTTTCGCGGCGCAGGTCGAGGAAGCGATAGCGCAGGCGGATGTCTTCGGGATACTCCTGCTCGCCTGCCACCGGCATCGGCAGCTCTTCGGCGGCGGAAAGCACCGTGGCACCGCGCGCATAGACTTCGATCTCGCCGGTCGAAAGGTTGGCGTTGATCGTGCCTTCCGAGCGCGCCTTTACGTTGCCGTCGATCGTCACGACCGATTCCACGCGCAGCGCTTCGAGGATCGGCAGCGCGGGGCTGTCCACGTCGGCGACGATCTGGGTCATGCCGTAATGGTCGCGCAGGTCGACGAACAGGACGCCGCCATGATCGCGCTTGCGGTGCACCCAGCCCGAAAGACGGACGGTCTGCCCGACATCACCGCGCGAGAGGGCGCCGCAGGTATGGGAACGATAAAGGTGCATCGAAACTCTTTCCAATCGGTCTGCAATCGGGCAGGGGGAATGGGCGGCTAACAGGCGATGGCCGCGCATTTGTCAAGCCGCGCTCCCTGACGGGAGCACCACCGGGCCGCCCTTTGGGCGCGCCATACAGAAAAGACCGATGAAGATACATCCCCTGATCACGACGACCGACGCTCTGGCCGATCTGTGCGAGCGTCTGGCCAAGGCCGATTTCATCACGGTCGACACCGAATTCATGCGCGAGAACACCTACTGGCCCGAACTGTGCCTGGTGCAGATCGCGGACGACAAGGAAGCCGCAGCGATTGATCCGCTGGCGCCCGGCATTGATCTCAAGCCCCTGCTCGACCTGATGTGCGAGAACGAGGATGTGCTGAAGGTCTTCCACGCCGGCGGACAGGACGTGGAAATCATCTACAACCTGACCGGCAAGACCCCGCACCCGATCTTCGACACGCAGATCGCGATGATGGCGGTCAGCCAGTCCGAACAGATCGGCTATTCGAACCTCGTCGAATCGTGGCTTGGCCTGTCGATCGACAAGGGCGCGCGCTTTACCGACTGGTCGCGCCGCCCGCTGACCGAACGCCAGATCGAATATGCTATCGGCGACGTCACTCACCTCTCCAAGATCTTCCCCAAGCTGCTGAAGCGCCTGATCAAGACCGGTCGCGGCGAATGGCTTGATATCGAGATGGAGAAGCTGGCGGACCCGGAAAACTACCGGACCGACATGGAAACCGTGTGGCAGAAGATCCGCGCGCCCAGCCGCAATCCTGCCGTGCTCGGCCGCCTCAAGTCGCTCGCCGCATGGCGCGAGCGCGAGGCGATGGACAAGAACATCCCGCGCGGACGCATCATGCGCGATGAAACGCTGGCCGACATCGCCAGCCATCCGCCACGTGACCAGCACGATCTGGCCAAGGTACGCGGCCTCTCCACGGGCTGGAAGGACAACGACATTGGCCGCCGCCTGATGCAGACGCTGGCGGATTCAAAGCCGCTCACCGAAGCCGAAATGCCGCCCAAGACGCCGCGTGGTGCGCCGCTGGGCAAGGAAGGCGCTCTGGTCGCCGACCTGCTCAAGCTGCTGCTCAAGATCCGCAGCCGCGAGATCGACATTGCCGCGCGCCTGCTCGCCCGCACCGATGATCTCGAACTGCTGGCCGCCGGACAGCGCAAAAACCTGCCGATCCTCGAAGGCTGGCGCTTCGAGCAGTTCGGCCGCGATGCGCTGGAACTCGTCGAGGGCAAGCTCGCCTTCGCGGTGGTAAACGGCAAGCTGAAGATGGCGCATATCGATGATATCGGCGGCTCTTCCGCAGAGCCGGAAATTGTCGTTCACGTGGATGAATAAGCCCAGATGAGCACCTACCTGCCCACGCTCAAGCAGCTGCAATATCTCGTTGCCCTGCACGAGCATGGGCACTTCGGGCGGGCAGCGGATTCCTGCTTCGTCTCGCAATCGACACTCTCTGCGGGCCTGCGCGAGCTCGAGTCGCTGCTCGGGGTGACACTGGTGGAACGCACGCGCCGGGTCGTCCGCTTCACCCCGCTGGGCAATCAGGTCGTCGCCAAGGCGCACCGGCTGCTACGCGAGGCAGAGGAACTGTCCGAACTCGTTCAAAGCCACGGCGCACCTCTGGCGGGCGAATTGCGGATGAGCGTGATCCCCACCATCGCGCCCTTCCTGCTGCCGCGCATCCTGCCGCGCCTGCGCAAGGAGCGCCCGCAACTGAAGCTGTTCCTGCGCGAGGAACCGAGTGCCGCAGCGATCGAGTCCCTCCATCATGGCCGTGCCGATTGCGTCCTGCTCGCCCTGCCCTACGCCACCGGCGAGGTGGAAACCGAAATCCTGTTCAAGGACGAACTGTTCGTCGCCTTCCCCAAGGACGACCCGCGCGATCCGCCGCTCTCGATAACTGCTGACATGATTGACGAGAACCGGCTGTTGCTGCTCGAGGACGGCCACTGCCTCAAGGAACACGCGCTCGCCGCCTGCAACCGCCCGGAAATGCGCGCCAGCGCCACGATGATCGGCACCAGCTTGCACACTCTGGTGCAGATGGTGGACAATGGCCTCGGCCTTACCATGTTGCCGCAGATGGCCATCGACGCCGGCATCCTCAACGACACCCAGATCGTCGCCCGCCCGCTGAAAGCCGACCACGCCTGGCGCGACATCGCCCTCGTATGGCGCCGCAACAGCCCGCGCGCGGAGGAGTTCCGGATGCTGGCTCAGGAGTTGCGGGTGGGGTAGCGGCAGTTGAACGACGAACCCAAACCTCCTGTTGAAAAAGCGCGAGGTCGCAAGCTGACGTTCCTCGCCATCGGCATCTTTGTCTCCGTCGTCGCCCTGATGGTCTATGGACCGGATTTCGGAGTGGCATGGGGCGGCATCGCCATGCTGCTCGGCATTCCTTTCGCCTTCGGCATGCTTGTCGGCCAGACCATCGACCGCGATCAGACGATGGGTTGTTTTCTCTGGCCTACACTTTCGGTAATCGCGCTGCTCTTCGTCGCGTACCTGATCTTCGGTGAGGGCGTGATCTGCATCGCGATGATCATGCCGATCTGGATTGCCGCAGCCATTGGCGGTACCTTGGCCAGTATATGGACGCACAGGCGGGACGCGTCGCAGGATGACACGCATGATGACAGCAGTCTCCAGCTTGCAGCGTGGACAGTCCTTCCCGCCTTTCTCGTCATCGCCGAGACCGTGGCTCCCCCGGTCTGGACCGAGCGTGAGGTGGTGCGGGAGATCACTGTCACGGCAAAGCCATCGGATGTGTGGCCGCAACTCATAGAGATCAGGCATGTGAAGTCCGGAGAAGGGCGTTGGACCTTCTCGCACGACATTCTGGGCATTCCCCGCCCGGTAGATGCGCAGGTCAAAATGGACAACGGAGCTATTGTCCGGCATGCCCGCTGGGGCGAAGGCATCCATTTCGAAGAACAAGTTATCTCGGAGCGCTTCGGCAAGGAAATGCGCTGGCGATTCTCGTTTCCAGATAGCAGCCTTCAAGACCACACCGACAGGCATATCGCGCCGGATGGGCAGAACTTGCGCATCGTCTCAGGTGGTTACGACCTCGAGCCACTGGCTGGAGATCGCACGAGAATCCGTCTGACTACGCGTTACGCCATGAAGACACGCCTGCCGGAATACATGGCGTGGTGGGGCGAAAGACTGTTGGGCGATGTTCAAAGCAATGTGCTGCAGATTATCGCAGGCAGGGTTAGCAATTAACAGATCAGCAATTGCCGCGGCCTCAATCCATGTGCTTTAGGCCGACCCGCAGGTAGTCCCAGCCGGTAATCACGGTCAGCGCCGCCGCGGCCCAAAGGGTGGTCAGGCCCACGGTGTGCGGCACGTTCACCGTGAAGGTGCCGATAGTCATAAGCCATTCCGGCAGAGCCTGTCCCAGAATCAATGCACCAAGACAAATCATCTGGAAGGTCGTCTTCCACTTGGCGAGGCGGCTCACCGGGACCGAGACCTGAATGCCGCCGAGAAATTCGCGCAGGCCCGAGACCGCGATTTCGCGCAGCAGGATCACCAACCCCGCGATCACGTGCATGTCACCCACGTAAGGCCCGCGCAGGATGCCTTGCGCCGTCAGCACGAGGATCACGGCGGCGACCATGATCTTGTCGGCAATCGGATCGAGGAAGATGCCGAGCTTGCTGACCGCGCCTTGTGCCCGGGCAAGGTAGCCGTCGAAATAGTCGGTCACGCCCATCAGGCAGTACACCCCGAAGGCAAGGCCGTAGCCCAGCCGCCATTCCGGCCACCACAGCAAAGCTGCCAGGAGGGGAACGGTCACGATCCGTGACAGCGTGAGCAGGTTGGGCAGCGTCAGCATCGCGTCAGCCATAACGCCGGAATACGACAAACGGAATCGCAACATTCGCCAACTAGGACCTGTCCCATCGAAATGCACTTGCCCGCCTGCCTCATCGGGCTAAGGGTGCGGGCAAGGACAGATGCTGGCAAGAAGGTAAATGACAACATCGACGCATCTGGTGCGCACGCGCCGCTTCCTGCCGCTGTTCGTCACCCAGCTTCTGGGGGCCTTCAACGACAATCTCTACAAGAACGCGATGGTCCTGTACGTCGTGTACAGCGTCTATAATTCCGAAGCAGCCGAAGCGCGCTTCTCGGCCATTGCCTCCGGGCTGTTCATTCTGCCGTTCTTCCTGCTTTCCGCGCTCGCCGGACAACTCGCAGACATGCGCGACAAGGCGCAGATCATCCGCATCGTCAAGGCTTGCGAGATTGCGATCATGCTGGTCGGCGGCACCGGGCTCGTACTCGCGTGGCTCGGCATGGAAGTCGAGGCGATCGCCATCCCGCTGATGCTTGCGGCCCTGCTGGCGATGGGCGTGCATTCCACGTTCTTCGGCCCGATCAAGTACGCGATCCTGCCGCAGCACCTCCATGAAGGCGAAGTGCTGGCAGGCACCGGACTGGTCGAGGCAGGCACCTACATCGCGATTCTCGCAGGGACGATCCTTGCTGGCTGGATTCCGGTCGAAGTCGCAGCAGGCGGCGTCGTGCTGACTGCGCTGATCGGCTATTTCTCGGGAAGGCAGGTTCCCCCTGCCCCGCCGCTGGTCGAGGCGCAGAAGATCGATTTCAACGTCTTCACCTCGTCCTGGTGCCTGATCCGCAACACCACGCGGCACCGGCAGGTGTTCATGGCAATCGTCGCGATCAGCTTTTTCTGGACGGTGGGCACGGTCCTGTTCATCCAGTTCCCGCCGCTCGCCAAGAATGTGCTTTCGGCGAGCAAGGAAGTGGCGAGCCTGTTCCTCGTGATGTTCTCGGTCGGCATCGCCATCGGTTCGATGTCGATCAACGCTCTGCTCAAGGGAACCGTATCGGCGCGCTATTCGCCGGCTTCTGTGATCGTCATGGGCCTGTTCATCGCCGCGTTTCATCAGGTTTGCGATGCCTGGACGGTCCACCCGGACATGCCCCTGATGGATGTGTCCACGTTCCTCGCCCAGCCGCTTGCCGTGCCCCTGCTGCTCTGCCTTCTCGGTATCGCCATCGCAGGTGGCATGTTCGTGGTTCCGCTTTACGCGTTCCTGACCACCGTCGTCGACAAATCAGAAACGGCGCGCACGATTGCGGCCAACAACATCGTCAATTCGGGCGCGATGGTGATCGGCTCGCTGCTGGCGGTTGGCCTCAGCGCGGCAGGCGTTGCGATCGTCGATCAGTTGTTGCTGGGTGCGGCGATGTGCGTTGTTTCGGCGTGGCTCGGCTACCTGCTCTACAAGGCGGAACGTGCTGCTGCGGCCTGATGCCTCAGGCCCGGAGAGTTTCAAGCCCAGAGAACTTTAGGCCCCGAGAACTTCAAGCGATGAACACCATGATCGCAAGGAAGCAGGCGCAGTAGGCGATCAGGAAATCGCGCAGGTCCTGCATGGTGATCCGCTTGAGATCGACCGGCTCTGACCGGATCTCCGCCTCACGCAGCATGGTCTCGGCCCGCTTCATCGCAGCCATGACCTCGGGCTCATAGCTGGGCAGTTCGCGCAACACGTGACGCGGCAGCGACGCCCGGAACGGGTGGCGGGATGATCCGAAGGTGCTGGCTGTCGAAGTGCTCATGACGCGAGCTTAACGATTTATTCACCATCCGGTATCCCGCTGCCGCGACATTTTTCCAACCCGTTCCTGTTCGGGACAAGTAGCGGTGCCAAACGAAAAGGCCGCCCTAGCGGACGGCCTTCCCGTGACCGGCTTGCCAGTCAAAACATGGTCGCAGTGGCTCAGACGTCGTCGCCCAGCGCGCCCTTGACCTTGCCCGCAACCTGCTGGGCTTCGCCCTTGCGTTCCTGGGCTACGCCCTCGCCATGCAGGCGGGCATTGTCGGTCGCCTTGCCGATGGCCTGCTTGGTGTTGCCGGCAGCTTCGTTGGCGAGGCCCTTGGCCCTGTCAGTCAGTTCACCCATGACAAATCTCCTTGAATAATCAACAAATTGATCTGTTGCATCGTCGGAGAACACTACGCTTCAGACCAGATGATGTTCCCGTCAGAGCGCGCCGGACATCTTGAGGATGAGCGCCCACTCGTCCGGTCGCACAGCGCCCACGGACAGTCGCGAAAGGCGGATAAGGTCCATCTCCTGCAGTTCCGGCGTCGCCTTGATCTGCTTGAGCGTGACCGTCTGCGGCAGCTTTTGCACCGGCTTCACTTTGACCGCCGCCCACTTGCCTTCAGGATCGGTGGGATCGGTCAGCCCGCCCTGGCTGATCACGATCACGCCAACCACTTCGACGCCGATGTTGGAGTGATAGAAGAACGCAAGGTCGCCCGCCTGCATCGTGCGCAGGTTGCGCGCGGCCAGATGGTTGCGCACGCCGTCCCACGTTCCCTCGCCCTCGGCGACAAGATCGTCCCAGCCATAGACGTCCGGTTCCGACTTCATCAGCCAGAGATTGCGGCCAGCCGTGTCAGTGATGTTGATTTTGGTCATGAAACCCCATGCGAATCCCGTTACAGGCGATTTCCATAGCGACAATTGAGCGAACTGGAACACAATGCCTTTGCAAACCCTGCCGGTGATCTCGCTCGAGAGCGAGCCCGCCGCACTTTCCCGCGATCTTGGCGAGAGCTTCAGTACCTTCGGCTTCGCCATGGTGCGCGACCACGGCATCGATGCCGAGCTGATCGCCCGCGCCTGGAAGCTCACAGCCGATTTCTTCGCCCTGCCCGAGGACGAGAAGCGCAGCTACTTCGTCGAGGGACTGGGCGGCGCACGCGGCTACACCCCCTTTGGCACCGAAATCGCCAAGGGTGCCAAGCTTCATGATCTCAAGGAGTTCTGGCACGTCGGCCGCGACCTGCCGTCCGATCATCCGCTCGCGGCCATGTCGATGTTCCCCAACGTCTGGCCCGCAAAGCCCGAAGGTTTCCGCGAGACATTCGAAGCGCTCTATGCCGAGTTCGACCGCGTCGGCGCACGCATCCTTACCCGAATCGCCGTGTGGCTGGGGCTGGACGAACACTGGTTCGATCCGGCGATCGAGGATGGCAACTCGGTCATGCGGCTGCTGCACTATCCCCCGGTGCCCGATGCCGAAGGCGGAGCCATCCGGGCCGGGGCGCACGAGGACATCAACCTCATCACCCTGCTCCTAGGCGCGGAGGAAGCAGGCCTCGAACTCCTGACCCGGGAAGGTGAATGGATCGGCGTCTCGCCGCCCGAAGGCGCGCTGGTGGTCAACATCGGCGACATGCTGCAGCGCCTGACCAATCATGTCCTGCCTTCCACCACCCACCGCGTGCGCAACCCGGAAGGCGAGCGGGCGAAGTTCAGCCGTTACTCGATGCCGTTCTTCCTCCACCTGCGGAGCGATTTCCGCTTCGAAACGCTGCCCCAGTGCGTGACTGCGGAAAACCCGGACCGCTACCCGGTGTCGATCACCGCCGATGACTACCTGCAAGAGCGCCTGCGCGAGATCGGGCTGAAGAGGTAAGCGGTTTCATCCCGCAGGCCTCTCCACCGGCACCACGTTGTACTTCCGCACCTCATCCTGGCTCAGGCAGTAGCGGGTCGAGGGGTTCTCCTTCGTCGCGACCGCCTGCTGCTTGTACATGACCTCGGTCAGGAGCTTGCGGCTGATGCCCATGCGGATGAGGAAGTCGTTGTCCTCGCTCGCCAGCAAGGCGCTCGCCTGCTCGATCTCGCCGATCAGCCGCGTCGTCTCCTCGGTGCCTTCGTCGACCGATATCTCGATGACGTCGCGGTCACCGGTGTGCGTGAACATGTGGACCATGAACATCCCGCCGGGCTCCACGAAGCGGCGGTCGCCGCCCATGAACACGAAGTTGCAGGCCGAAAAGCAGGTCCAGCCTGCCGGAATGCGCGTGACCATCCCGGGGTAGGAGCGAATCACCTTGCCTGCGCGGTTGCCCGCCTCGGCATCGCCACCGCGAGACTTGAGCCAGACTTCCTCGATCCGCTCGTCAGCATCAATCGCCGCCTTCAACCGCTCGGGCAGCCGCGAATCGATGATCCCGTCCGCGATCAGCACCCGCTTGCCACCCTTGTCGGCAGGAGTAAGCGTCATAGCCTTCGCCACGCCCCAATCCGGTTTTTCCGGGCAGGTCGGATTCTTCGGATCCATGACGACAGGCTTCGTCGCCCCGGTCGCCAACAGCAGGGCCAGAACCGGCAGTAGGCGCCGCATCACGCCGCCAGCGAGTAGCGTGCCGAGCCCGGCGCACGGCACATCCGCTTGTTCGCAGTTGTCTCCTCACCGTTGACGATGATCACGTCGGTCACCGTGATGCACTGGCGGCCGACCGTGCCGTTCGCTGCCACTTCGTCGTTGCGCTCGGTGATCGTCGACGTGCCGGACACATTCTCGCGCGTGTTTGATGTCCATGACGAGCTGCTGCCCACCTCTTCGCCCCGCGTCGCCTCAACCGTCGCTTCGGCCGCCTGCTTCTGCTCCTCGGGGTCCAGACGGCAGGCGATGGCGTTGGTCAGCGTATCGGCGACCTCAGCCGAGGGGAAGTAGCTGCCAACCCCTGCGGAGCTGGCCGCGCGGCCGACGCTCTGGCCGATCAGCCCACCGAGAATCGACGAGCCTGCGCTCTTGCTCTTGCCCTTGGGGCAGCCGTCCGAACTCTTCTGCGCCGACGAAGTGCTGCGCGGGATCGAGGGAATGCTGAATCCCCCGAACTGCGCGGACGCCTGCCCCGCCAGCAGGGCAGAAGCTGCCACAACGGCAGTTATCCGGATCGAGACGACAATAAGGGACTGCGGCACGCGCATGCTGGATGTTCCATCGCTATGACTTGTTGTGCGGCCCTTAGTTGAACCAAGGCTAGCAAGGCTGTGATCTTCGTCAATCAGGGCGCGACGAAGCGGTGGCCAGTCACGCAGGGCCGGAACGAAAAAGGCCACCCGAAGGCGGCCTTTTCAGGTGGATGGTGGAGCCTAGCGGGATCGAACCGCTGACCTCCTGCATGCCATGCAGGCGCTCTCCCAGCTGAGCTAAGGCCCCAATTTCCATCAAGTCTGCCGCTGGAGGCAGACCGTTCCGGCGGGTGTCTCTCGCCGGGAGCCGCGCCTTTAAGAGAGGCTTTCGGCACTGGCAAGAGCATTTTTCGAGCCACCGGATTTTTTTGGGAGCCGATCACTCGACCGGCTCCCGAAAGGCTCACACTTCGTCGTCGTCACCTTCGTGACCGGCAACGCCGAGATCGTCGTCACCACCAAGGTCAACGTCGTTGTCCGGCGAATCGCCGTCCTCGTCGATGTCGAGATCCTCGTCGGCCAGATCGACGTCAGGCACGACATCGACCTTGTCCTTCTGGATTTCCTCGTACGGAATCGGCTGCTTCGACTTGAGCACCGGATCCGGGTGGAAAGAATACTTGCACTCGACGCAGGTGACCGGGTCACTCTTGCCCAGATCGTAGAAGCGGGTGCCGCACTTCGGACAGCTGTGCTTGGTGCCCCATTCCGGCTTGACCATGAAACTTCCTCAAGACTGGCCCGGCGCGAAGGATTTTGCCCGGGCGGAGAAACTGCACGCTTGATGGGTCCGCGCCCTCGCGGAATCAAGAGAGCGCGCGCCTTGCCATAGGCGCGCCCTGCTGTCAAAAGCCGCGCGCTTTATCCGCCTCCCCGATCCGAAAGAGTTTCTACGTGTCCTCACACGACCTCGCCCAGATGCGCCCCCGCCGCTTCACCGCCACCGGCCCCTTGAAGGGCCGCATCCGCGTTCCGGGCGACAAGTCGATCAGCCACCGCTCGATCATGCTCGGCGCGCTGGCCGTGGGCGAGACAAAGGTGACCGGCCTGCTCGAAGGCGAGGACGTGCTCTCCACCGCCGCCGCCATGCGCGCGATGGGTGCGACGATCACGCGCGACGACAGCGGCATGTGGCACGTCCACGGCGTCGGCGTCGGCGGGCTGCTCCAGCCGCAACAGGCGCTCGACATGGGCAATTCCGGCACCTCCACCCGCCTGCTCATGGGTCTTGTCGCCAGCCACCCGATCACCGCGACGTTCATCGGCGACGCTTCGCTGTCCAAGCGCCCGATGGGCCGCGTGATCGATCCGCTGTCGACGATGGGTGCAGAGTTCACCGCCAGCCCCGGCGGCCGCCTCCCCCTCACGCTGCGAGGGCTTTCGCCCGCCGTGCCGATCGAATACCGCCTGCCCGTCGCCTCGGCACAGGTGAAGAGCGCCATCCTCCTCGCAGGCCTCAACACCCCCGGCGTGACCACGGTAATCGAACCGATCCCCACCCGCGACCATTCCGAACGCATGCTGCGCGGCTTCGGCGCGGAGCTGACGGTGGACCTTGCCGACGATGGTGCGCGCGTGATCCGCGTACGTGGCGAGGCGGAACTGAAGCCGCAGGACATCGTCGTCCCCGGCGATCCCTCGTCCGCCGCATTCTTCGTCGTCGCCGCACTGCTGGTCGAAGGCTCGGACCTCGTGGTCGAGAACGTCGGCCTCAACCCAACCCGCGCCGCCCTGTTCGACGTGCTGCGCCTGATGGGCGGCTCGATCGAAGAGCTTGACCGCCGCGATGTCGGTGGCGAACCCGTAGCCGACCTGCGTGTGCGCCATTCGCTGCTCACCGGTATCGACGTCGATCCCGCCGTGGTGCCGAGCATGGTCGACGAGTTCCCGATCCTCTTTGTCGCCGCCGCGCTCGCCAAGGGCCGCACCGTCACGACCGGCCTCGAAGAACTGCGCGTCAAGGAGAGCGACCGCATCAGCGCGATGCGCGCCGCGCTGGAACTTGCCGGCGCGACCGTGACCGAGACCGAGGACGGGCTGATCATCGATGGCACCGGCGGCGCCCCCCTCCTCGGCACCGCCGAGGGCGCCAGCGTCGTCACCCACCTCGATCACCGCATCGCCATGTCGCTGGCCATTGCCGGCATCGCCAGCAAACGCGGCGTGGAAGTGGACGACACCCGCCCCATCGCCACCAGCTTCCCCGTGTTCGAAAGCCTGCTGGAAAGCGCCCGCGCTTGATCAGTCACACCCTGGCAAACGCGATAGGTTTCTGCGGCACCGCCTGCATCATCTTCGCCTATGCCTACACCACCAAGCTCGACCGCCCGAACCCCTTCGTCCAGCACGGCGTCAATCTGCTCGGCGCCGCGCTGCTGACGGTCTCGCTGCTGGTCAACATGAACCCCGCCTCGTTCGTGCTGGAGTTCTTCTGGGCGGCAATTGCGATATGGGGGCTGGTCAAGGCCTTGCGCAACCGGAGTAATGCCAAGTGATCATCGCCGTCGACGGCCCGACCGCTTCGGGCAAGGGCACCATCGCCAAGGCGCTCGCCGCGCATTTCGGCCTGCCTCACCTCGACACCGGCCTGCTCTATCGCGCGGTCGGGCGACAGGTGTTCCTGAGCGGCGGCAACCCTGACGATCCGGCGCAGGCCGAAGCCGCCTGCGCCTTCCCCGAAAGCCTGCTCGACGATCCCGAACTGCGCAGCGAGGAGACCGGCGGCTACGCCAGCCGCGTCTCGGTCCACCCCGCCGTCCGCGCCGCCCTGCTCGCCCGCCAGCAGGCCTTCGCCAACCAGCCCGGCGGCGCAGTGCTGGATGGCCGCGACATCGCCACCGTCATCGCCCCCCAGGCGCACGCCAAGCTTTTCGTCACCGCCAGCGTAACCGCCCGCGCCATGCGCCGCTGGGTGGAAATGAAGCAATTGGGCAAGGACGTCGAACGCACCGAAATCGAAGCCGACCTAGAAACCCGCGACGAACGCGACCGCAACCGCGCCGAAGCCCCGCTACGTCAGGCCGAGGGCGCAGCGCTGCTGGATACGTCGAACCTGACCAAGGAAATGGCGGTGGCGACGGCGATTGCGCTGGTGGAGAAGCAGGTAGCGGCGAAGGCCTAGGCCGCAGCCGCCCGCGTCTTCAGATCGGCCTCGTCGACCACGGCGTGGAATACGCAGGTCTCGCCAACGCCTTTCAGCGTCATCATCATCGGCGGGCCGAATGCGCCGCGATCATTGGCGCGCAGCCAAGTGCTTTCCGAAATCGCAATCCCGTTCGTGGCCGCCGTGCCTTCAAGCCGCGCCGCGATGTTTACGGTGTCGCCCCAGTAGTCATAGGCCATGCGCGTCGCACCGATCACGCCTCCGACAACCGGTCCCGAGTGGATGCCAGCGCGCAGGCCCACTTCATCCACACCCGCCACGCGCTTCAATTCCTCGACGCCCGAAAGCACGGCCCGCGCAAAGGCGATGGCCGCATCGGCGCTGTTGCCGCTCGGCACGTTGCCGCCTGCTATGGCGAGATAGGCATCGCCCACCGTCTTGACTTTCTCCACCCCGAACTCGCGTGCGCAAGCATCGGCGTGATTGAAGAAGGAATTGAGCAGTTCGACCAGATGCCCCGGTGAGACCCGCTTGGTAAGCTTGGAGAAACCCACCATATCGATGAAGATGACGCTGGCATCGGCATAGGCATCAGCCACCATTTGCCCCGTGCGGATGCGCTCGACGGCTGTCGGAGGCAGCATGTTGAGCACAAGCTCCTCGTTGCGCGCACGCTCCGCATCCAGCGAATCCGCCAGCATGAACGCGGCGCGGCTCGTCCGCCCCACCGCCAGATTGATCGCCGCCATGACCAGCGCGCCGCTGAAGTAGCTCAGCAGGGCATAGACCAGCGCGGCATCGGCAGTCTGCTGGGGGATGATCTGGCCGAGCCAGCCAAAAAGATCGCAGCCAAGCCACGCGAGAAACAGGCGTGGACGACCCGCAAGGGTCACTGCCGCAAAAGCAGTGATCGCAAGGCGGTTGACCACCCCGACCGCGTGGAGGCTGGCATGAATGTGCAGGAGATGATCAAACAGCACGAAGTTGATCCGCGCCACGATCAGCGAAATGACCAGCAACGCGGCAAAGTCGACTACCGGATGGCGAATGTAGTCCTTCCAGAACGTCGCGCCGATGTACACGCCGGTCGTCATCAACGCCACGCCCAGCCAGAAGGCCAGACGGGCATTCTCGACCGGATCGAGATAGAGCGGATTGACCACCGAATAGGCCAGCATCACGGTCATGAACAGCACGGCATAGAGCCGCACGAACGGGGTTCGCAGCGTACGCGCCGTCTCGTTGTAGCGCGCCTCGGTTGCCTTGTCGGCAAATGAGCTGAACACCCCCGGCTGCTCCATGACGAATGTCCTCCGAAGATCAGTCTACCATGCGGTGATTGACAGGTCTTTGGCCCAACAGGTTAAGATACCATCCCCCCATTTTCCTTGCTTTTCCCACCCTTTGCCCCTAAGCGCCGCGCGTCCGCGCAGGCCTTTGGTTGAGCGGGTGCCTCCGCCAGCATTCGGCTCCGGGGGCGGTTCGGCCCTTTTTGGCCCACGGCCCGCATGGGGCGGTTCGTGGAGGAAAGACCGGCGGAAACAACCGCCTGGCCGGGATACTTGTTACAGGAAGCTTTGAATATGGCTACCAACCCGTCGCGCGACGATTTCGCCGCGCTGCTTGACGAATCGCTTGGCGGAGCCGCCAACGGTGGCTTCGAAGGCCGCGTCGTCAAGGGCACCATCACCGCCATCGAAAACGACAAGGCCGTCATCGACGTAGGTCTGAAGAGCGAGGGCCGCGTTGCCCTGCGCGAATTCGCCTCGCCCGGCCAGCCGCACGGCCTTTCGGTCGGCGACGAAGTCGAAGTCTATGTTGACCGCGTCGAGAACGCCGACGGCGAAGCCATGCTGTCGCGCGATCGCGCCCGCCGCGAAGCTGCGTGGGACAAGCTCGAAAACGAATTCGGCGAAGGCAAGCGCGTTGAAGGCGTGATCTTCGGCCGCGTGAAGGGCGGCTTCACCGTCGACCTCGACGGCGCCGTTGCCTTCCTCCCCGGCTCGCAGGTAGACATCCGCCCGGTCCGCGACGTGACCCCGCTGATGGACATGCCGCAGCCCTTCCAGATCCTCAAGATGGACCGCCGCCGCGGCAACATCGTCGTCTCGCGCCGTGCGGTGCTGGAAGAAACCCGCGCCGAACAGCGCTCGGGCCTGATCCAGAACCTCAAGGAAGGCCAGATCATCGACGGCGTGGTCAAGAACATCACCGACTACGGTGCGTTCGTGGACCTCGGCGGCATCGACGGCCTGCTCCATGTCACCGACATGAGCTACAAGCGCGTCAACCACCCGTCGGAAGTCATCGCCATCGGCGATACCGTCAAGGTGCAGATCATCCGCATCAACCAGGATACGCAGCGCATCAGCCTCGGCATGAAGCAGCTTGAAAGCGATCCGTGGGATGGCGTTGCCGCCAAGTACCCGGTTGGCGCGAAGCTCTCGGGCACCGTCACCAACATCACCGAATACGGTGCGTTCGTGGAACTGGAAGCTGGCATCGAAGGCCTTGTCCACGTTTCGGAAATGTCCTGGACCAAGAAGAACGTCCACCCCGGCAAGATCGTCTCGACCTCGCAGGAAGTCGACGTGCTGGTGCTGGAAGTCGACAGCGACAAGCGCCGCATCAGCCTCGGCCTCAAGCAGGCCCAGCAGAACCCGTGGGAAGCTTTCGCCGAAAAGCACCCGGTCGGTTCGACCGTGGAAGGCGAAGTCAAGAACGCGACCGAATTCGGTCTGTTCATCGGCCTCGATGGCGATGTGGACGGCATGGTCCACATGTCGGACATCGCTTGGGGCATCTCGGGCGAAGACGCGCTGGCGCTGCACCGCAAGGGCGAGCAGGTCTCGGCCGTGGTTCTCGACGTCGATGTCGAGAAGGAGCGCATCAGCCTCGGCATGAAGCAGCTTGAAAAGGGTGCTCCGGCCGCTGGTGGCGTTTCGGCAAGCTCGTCGGGCTCGCTGCGTCGCGGCGAAGTCGTCACCGTCACCGTTCTCGAAGTCCGCGATGGCGGCCTCGAAGTGCAGGCTGGCGAAGACGGCGCGACCGGCTTCATCAAGCGCTCGGATCTGGGCCGCGACCGTGACGAACAGCGTCCGGACCGCTTCCAGGTCGGCCAGAAGCTCGACGCCATGGTCACCGGCTTCGATCGTTCGAAGAAGCCGAACTTCTCGGTCAAGGCCCGCCAGCTGGCCGAAGAGAAGGAAGCCGTGGAACAGTACGGCTCGTCGGATGCCGGCGCTTCGCTGGGCGACATCCTCGGCGCCGCTCTGAAGGCGAAGCAGTAAGCGCGACCGAAGGTTGCGCCCCCGCGCAGGCGGGGCCTCCCTCGGCCAAGCGCTTCGCTTCCTCTAAGCGAGCAAAAGCAAGGCCCGTCCGGAGAAATCCGGGCGGGCTTTTGCTTTGTCCGATGTCCGGCGCTAAGCTGGCGCTATGACGCTACAAATCCACCAGTTCCCCTGCCTGTCCGACAACTACGGCTTCCTGGTCCACGACCCTGCCAGCGGCGAGACCGCCTGCATCGATACACCCGATGCGGAAGCCTATCTGCGCGAGGCCGAAGCCAAGGGCTGGCACATCACTCAGATATGGAACACCCACTGGCACCCCGACCACGCGGGCGGCAACGAGGCGATCAAGGCCGCCACCGGCTGCACCGTCATTGCGCCAGAGGATGACGCCGGGAAGATCGCCGCCGTGGATCGCACCGTGGCGCAGGGCGACACAGTCCAGCTCGGCAGCTTCACAGCCACAGTCATCGACGTCGGCGGACACACCATGGGTCACTGCGCCTATCACCTCCCCCAGGCCTCGGTCGCCTTCGTCGGCGATGCGCTGTTCCCGCTCGGCTGCGGCCGCATGTTCGAAGGCACCTCGCCCCAGTTCTGGGCGAGCCTCACGCGCCTCAAGGCCCTGCCCGCCCAAACCACGCTCTACAGCGCCCACGAATACACCCAGTCCAACGCCCGCTTTGCCACATTCGCCGATCCTGACAACGAGGCGCTCACCGCCTATGCCCAAGGCGTCGACGAAAAGCGCGAGCGTGGCGAATGGACCGTCCCCACCACCCTCGCCGCCGAACTCGCCGCCAACCCTTTCCTGCGCGCCGACGATGCCGACATGGCCGCTCGCTGGGGCGGATCGTCGCCCGAAGAGACATTTGCCGCCCTGCGCAAGGCCAAGGACACTTTCCGCTGACGCCGATCCTGCTAAAGCGATAGCTGACTTGGGGGTAGCATGGCCGGCGAGAGAAAGATCATCCGCGTAACGTCGTTCGACGTGGCCGAAGCGGCAGGCGTCAGCCAGTCAACTGTCAGCCGCGCGCTTGCCGGTGACACCTCGATCAGCGAACCCACGCGCCAGCGCGTAATGGAAGCCGCACGTCGCCTGAACTATCAGGTCGACGAGAACGCCGCCCGCCTGCGTCGGGGCCGCACCGGCACGCTCGCCGTGGTGATGATCTGCCGCGAGGCTCAGGACCGCAAGGACATCAATCCCTTCTACTTCTCGCTGCTCGGCTCCACTTGCGCCGCCGCCTCGGCCAAGGGCTACGAGACGCTGGTCTCGTTCCAGGATGCACCGGAAAACTTCTGGGGCCACTTCCAGGACCGCCGCAAGGCCGATGGCATGATCGTCATCGGCACCACCACCAACACCAAGGCATGGGACTACTTCCGCGACCTGCCGGAAGGCAGCCATTGGACCTGCTGGGGCTCGCCCGACAACGACATGCCATGGGTGCGCAGCGACAACCTCTCGGGCGCGACTCTCGCCACGCGCCACCTGTTGGTGCGCGGCTACAAGCAGATCGTCTGCATCGGGTCGGCCACATCGCCCCAGCGCCAGTTTCAGGAGCGCTACGAAGGCTATGCCGAGGCCATGCGCTCTGCAGGTCTCGAACCCCGCCTGCAACAGGTCGAAAGCGGTCTCGCCCGCGAAGAACAGGGCCGCCGGGCTGCGATTGCCTTGGCCGAAAGCGGCGAGCCGTTCGACGCGATTTTCGCGGTCTGCGACGAGATGGCCCTTGGCGCGCTCAAGGAACTGACAGCGCGCGGGTTTTCGATCCCCGATCAGATCGGCATCATTGGCTTCGACGGTATCCGTGCCGGTGCCTGGTCCACCCCGCCCCTCACCTCGATCGAGCCCGACTTCCAGATGGCCGGAACGCTGATGGTCGAACAGCTGCTGGCCAAGATCAACGGTACGGAAGGCTCCGGGCGGCGCGTGCCGGTCAGGCTGGTGATCCGGGGATCGACGCGCGCTTGAAGTGGAACCGGCAGGATAGCCAAGACGCACTCACGCTAGCTGCTATCGTCATGGCTTTGCTCGCTCTACCGCTGCTAGGCGCTTTGCTTTTCGCCCTCAATCCAAGTCACTGATCTTGGCTTGAGCCGTTCGCACGGCTGTATTATATTTTGGTACGTCTCGACAGATATGGACACCAAGATGCCCCGCAACACCTCCGTCACCCTCAGCGAACACTTCACGGATTTCATTGCGTCTCAAGTCGAAACGGGACGTTATGGATCGGCCAGCGAAGTCGTCCGCGCGGGACTCAGGCTGCTCGAAGACCACGAACAAAAGGTCCGAGCACTAGAGCAGGCCCTGATCGAAGGCGAAGAATCCGGTGAGCCGCAACCGTTCGATTTTGACGAGTTCAAGGCAAGGAAGCGGCGTGAGTTCGAAGCAAGGTGAAGGCACTCAGGCTTACACCTGCCGCCTATGCGGACATTGACCGGATCTGGGACTATACCGCGGACCTCTGGGGCATCGAGCAAGCCGAGAGTTATACGGACGACTTGCAAGTTGCATGCGAAAGCATAGCAAACGGAAACAAGATCGGTCGCCCCAGCACTCGGCGCTCCATTAACAAGCTCCGCTGCGGGGCGCATTTCATCTACTATCGCATCGCGGCGGATCAGGTGGAGATCATCCGCATCCTCCACGGAAAACAGGACGTGGAACGCCACCTCTAACACACAAACAAAAACCCCTCCCGGAAACCGGAAGGGGTCTTGTGTTCTTTAAGCCCTGACGCGCCGCTAGCGGTTCAGTTCACCAGTCCGGCGATTGCCCCATCGACCAGCGCCTTGTCGGCTCCGGCGGAGTGGTTCTTGGCGATCAGGTTACGTGCGGCGGCAGCAGCAGCCTCGGCGGCCTTGGCGCGCAGGTCGTCGACCGCAGCGCGTTCGGCAGCGGCGATCTTGTCCGATGCCATCTTTTCGCGACGGACGATCGTGGTCGCCGCGTCTGCCTCGGCCTTGGCGATGATCGCCGCAGCTTCGGTCTTGGCGTGTTCGACCATCGACGCCGCGTCCTTTTCGGCGTTGGCGATCTTGGCCGCGTATTCGGCACGCAGCTTCTCGGCTTCGGCGCGGAGCACCTTAGCTTCGTCCAGCTGCTTGCGGATCGCGTCGATCTGCTTGTCGAGACCGCCGACAATCGCGCCCGGCACCTTCTTGGACACGAGGATCGCAAGGAAGATGGCCATCGACAGCGCAACCCAAGCGCCCGGCCCGAGGCCCAGCGCAGAGGGTTCAACGTGGTGTTCGCCGCCTGCAGCTTCGTGCTCGACGACTGCGGTCGTCTCTACAGCGTTAGCCATTTGCGAGAACTCCCTTCACGGCAGCGCGCGCTTCGTCGGCGGGGATCGACAGGCCGGCGATGCGGCTTGCGATGTCCTGCGCGGCTTCGGCGGCAACGCCTTCCACTTCACCCAGCGCGGCAGCGCGGGCAGCGGCAATGCGGGCTTCGGCAGCGGTCACGGTCTCGTCAATGCGAGCCGCAGCCACGGCGAGGCTGGCTTCGGTGGCCTTGGCGGCATCGGCCTTGGCGGCAGCGATGACCGCCTGGGCGGCAGCACGCTGCTGGTTCGCCTGGACGCGCCATGCCTCTTCCTCGGCATCGGCGGCGGCCCGTGCGGCTTCGGCAGCGGCAAGGTCGTCGGCGATCTGCTTGTCGCGGCCGTCCATCGTGGAGACGACCTTGGGCAACATGCCCCGGCCGATCACGAAGAAGACGATGCCGAAGAACACCAGCAGCCAGAAAACCTGGCTGGAATAGGTGGTGGCAAGCTGTTCAATCTGAGGCATCGCGGGTGTCCGGGCGTCAGGCGGCCGGGGCGAACCCCGGCCAGCATTTCAACAATCAGTGAGCTTCGTTTGCCTTAGGCAACGAAGATCAGGATCATCGCGACGACGAACGAGAGCAGGCCCAGAAGTTCGGCGGCGGCGAAGCCGATGAACAGGCGGCCCTGCTGGCCGTCAGCGGCGCCGGGGTTGCGCAGCGCGCCTTCGAGGAACTTGGCAAACACGTTGCCCACGCCGAGCGAGGCGAGACCGGCGCCAACAGCGGCGAGACCAGCACCGAGCAGCTTTGCGCTTTCTGCGTCCATGTCAAAAACTCCTTTTTCTCAAAACCGTATGGGAAATTGTTGCGGGTATCAGTGAAGGTTCTCGGCGTCGTTCAGATAGACGCAGGTGAGCAGGGCAAAGACGTAAGCCTGAATGCCTGCCACCAGAAGTTCCAGCGCACAGATGCCGATCATCAGCACGAAGCTGGGAACGGCGGCGAGGAAGAACGTCCCCACCCCGGCGTTGGTGCCGGAGATGACGAAGCCCGAGAGCACTTCGAGCAGCACGTGCCCGGCCATCATCGCCACGAAAAGACGCAGGCCAAGGCTGAACGGACGCACCATGAACGAGATCAGCTCGATCGGGAAAATGATCGGGATCATCGGAACGGGCGTACCGTGCGGCACGAAAAGGGAGAAGAAGTGCAGGCCGTGCTTGGCAAAGCCGACGCCGAGCACGATCGCAAAGCTCATCACGGCGAGAACGCCGGTGACGGTGAAGTGGCTCGTGGCGGTGAACGGATGAACGCCAACCAGCGCCAGCGGCAGCAGGCCCAGCATGTTGGCAAACAGGATGAAGCCGAACAGCGAGAAGACGTAAGGCAGGTACTTGCGCCCAGCCTTGCCGATGTTCGCTTGAAGCAGGTTGTCGACGAAGCCGGTCAGCCCCTCGACCGCCATCTGCCAGCGGCCCGGAACCAGTTCGCGCTTGGCGCCACCGGCCACGAACACGAGCAGGACCACCGTGGTGATCGCCATCCACAGCGACGAGTTGGTGAACGCGATGTTGTAACCACCAATAGACCAGTGATCGGTCCCGAAAAGGGTCTCGATCGTGAACTGGTGAACCGGATCGACCTTGCCTTCGGCCACGCGCTTAACCCCGTATCACTCGAATACAACAACAGCGCCCTATTCGGGGCGCCGGCTCGAAATTCGGATGATGTTCCGGAATGCCACGACGACCCCCATGAACAACATCACCAGCAACCCTCCAGGGGACGTCCCGGCAAACTGGTCGATGACCCAGCCGATGAACGCGCCGCCTGCGAGACCCCCGATCAGTTCCGCCAGCACGCGGTTGCCCATGCGGTAATTCGCATCGGTTTCCCCGCCTGCCTTTGGCCGGTTGCGCTCTTCTTCCCGCTCTCGAAGGGCTTTCAGCCGCTTGTCGAGCGCGTCGATCCGCGCATCCTCGCCGATGGGCTCCATCCCGGACGGATCGTCATTCATGCCTTGTCCCCTGTCATTCCTACCGGCCGAAGCCAGTTGCCCGACAAAAAGTGCAGCACAAACGACGGATGACCGCCGAGGGCGCCGCCCCCTTAGGCGGGGGGTATTGTTGAGTCAACCGTCACGAACCGTGTCTGGCCCCCAGCCTGACCCAAGGTATCATCGCAAAAGCGAACGCCCTTCCCCGCAGTTGCGAGAAAGGGCGTCAAACCGGCAGAATGGCGTTGGCGATTCGTATGCAGAAACCAGCCTCAAGGGCAGCGCGAATCACGCAACGGGGGGCCGTTGCCGCGGGTCTGCCAGGAGCCATCGGGCGCCTGGTACTTTTCCCCCGGCTTGGTCTGCGCGATCAGCAGGCAGCCCGAGGTCAGCGCGTATTCCTCGACCGTGGCCTTGTTGGCCTGGGCCTTCTCGGCATAGACCGCCTTGCGCTTGATGTTGATGTCCTCGACCACAGCGCGCAGCGCCGGAGCGGGCGGCGTGACATAGCCCAGATAGCCGTCCATCTTTTCGCCCACCTGGCCCGAAGCGCGGGCAGCGGCATAGGCGGGATCGCGGTTCTGCGCAGATGCGGGCACGGCGATCGTGCCGAGCAGGAGGCCCGTAGCAGCCAGCGCGGCAAGGCTCTTGCGCATTGAAACCATGGTCATGTGTCCATCCTCAAACCATTGCCGGACATCAGAAAATGTCCGGATTGCTTTCGATCGTGTTGTTGGCATCCTGCGCCAGCCGGTACACGACCTCCTGCTTGATGTTGATATTGAGCTCGATCACGATGGGCTTGTCCGGTGCCTTCACCGAAATGCAGCCCCCCGTCGCCAGTCCCAAGACCAACGGCGCCGCCAGCAGAAGGCGTCGCCCGAATTGTGATCCGCTTTTCCTCATCGGAAAGATCGTCGCAGGGTTCGCGGATCGGGTCAATTCTATGCTCCTCATGGCAGGTTTCCGCTTTCTGCAGGCTGAATGTCTTGATGCGCCTCCGGCAGCACGATCACCGGGACCCCTCCGGGGCGAACGTCGTTTGCCGAGCGGTAGAGCGGGCGGCCCTGCGCATCGACGAGGCCCAAGGTTCTGGGATCCTTGACGAAAGCGGGGTCGTACATCGCCTTGAACGAAGTGATGAGCTGGTAGAACGGCGCGCGGATGTTGACGTTGAACTGGATCGGCAGGTTGGCGACCTGCTTGGTGATGAAGTTCCGTTTCGTGCCAGCCCCTTGCTTGACGCCGCCGAACTTGACGTTGGTGACGATCTCACCCTCGAGATCGCCGCGCATGGCGATGGTCATCGTCTTGTAATCCAAAGATTTCAGCGCATCGAACGCGAAGTTGGCCATCGCCCCCATGTTCTCGTAGGTCAGCGCGCCGATGTAGGACACGTTGCCCCCCGGCGCGCGCGAGATGAGCGTACCCTCCTCGATCCGGCCGCCGTTGGCATCGAAAATCAACGGGAACTGTCCGTCGAAAGTGCCTGTTGCGGCAAGATTTCCCAGCTCCATCTTCTCGATGAACTTGGCCGCGTCGATCCCGACGACGGTGAGGGTGTAGCGGCGGGCTTCGGCGAGGCCGAGGCGCAGGTCGGTGGGCTCGAGGACGAGCGTGCCGCCAAGGAATGGCCAGCGCGCATCGTGCAGTCTAAGAACTTGATCCGGCAGCAGACTTATGTCGACGACGCCCTCTGTGACCTCGATGCCGGGGTTGATCGAGGCGACGGTGAGCTTCTGGTGCGGAGCGGTGACCATGCCGAGCAGGTCGGTGAACTGCAGATTGCCCTTGAGGCCCTTCACCGGACCAAAAGCGGCTGCAAGATCAAGGCCTTGCGTGCCGAACGTGCCGGTGCTCGTCACCCCGCGCGCGTTCCAGTCGATCGCTCCGTTCCCGGTGACCTTGCCGTTGACGTTGGCGACAACGCCCAATGCAAGGCGCGTGAGTTGCGCGGGCTGGAAACCCTTGTCGAACAAGAGGTTGTCCACGACGAGATCGGCATGGCCGGTGCTGGTGGCGAGATCGTGGCGGATGGCGACGGCGGCAACTTCACGCGCGGTCTTCGCTTCGCGCAGCAAGGCATTGGCTGTTATGCGATTGTCCGCCAAAGTCAGCGTCGCGCCGGTGGAGTGCAGCGTCTCGAACCGGGCAGGGTCAAGCCGGTCGGTCAGGTCGAACTCGGTGCCGGAAAGCACAAGCTTTCCATCGACATAGCGCCACTCGCCCGAGGCGTTCGAGACGTCGAGCGGGACCTGGGCGAGCTTAACTCCAACTCCCCCATAACTCCCCCCCAACTCTCCCCCAACTCTCGCATCCAGATTGGCAACTGTCAGGTGCGTGGCGGTAGCAGGCGGACCCAGCGCGACTTCGACCGAGGAGGCGGTCAGCACCCCCGGGAAGGCAAATCCAACAGGCCCGGTGCGGACCGCCATCTGCGTCTCGCCAAGCTTGCCGTTGAGATCGAGCGACGAGGTTCCGCCAGCAACCTGCAGCCCCCTCGCCCCGCTGCGCACAATCGCGCTCCCGCCCGCCGGACAGAGTGCGAGGGCGTTTTCATCGACCTCCATCTGGCCGAGCGTGAGGCGATCGAAGCGGGCGGTGACGCAGCGTTTCCACAGCGCAAGTTCGCCGCGCGCGCCGTAGGCACCGTTAACTGGGAGCACGAGGTTCTGGACCGAACCGCCGGGAATCGCGCCGGAAACCTGCGTCGTGCCGGAAAAACCAAGCGAGCCGTCGCCGACTTGCGCGATCATCATTTCCGGGATCGCCAGCGACCCGCCGCCCGCGCGCCATGGGGCCATGGTCAGCCGGAACAGCGCCTGTCCGGCGCGGCCGCGCTCCATGCGCCCGACGATTCGCGGGATGCCTGCGCCTCCGGTGGCAAAGTTGCCGGCAAGCAGGGGCGGGCCGTCTTCGCTGGCGGTGGCCATCTGAAATTTCGACACGGTGAGCAGCGCCTGTCCGCTGCCGCCCACCAGCCGTGCCTGCGGGATCACCGCGGACATCGCCTCTCCGTTGCGGCGCAGCGCGATCTCGCCCGCAAGGCGGCTGCCGCGCTCCTCGCGCTTGAGGCTGGCGCGGAGCTGGGCGAGCATCGGGGAAAGGAGCGTGCCCTCCGCGCTGCGCATCCCCGAGGCGAGGGCCTTGTCGAGGGCAGCGCCCTGGCGCAGGCCCTGCCCGTCGATCGTGCCCCGGAATTCGGCCTTGCGAAATGATTCGCGCGTCCGGACCGAGCCTTCGAGGCCGAGCAGGCCAAAGCGCACGCCGCCGCTGCTGACGCTGCCGGCATTGGCATCGACACGGCCGGTAAGCGCGCCGTCGCGGTAGGCAAGGCGGGTGTCGAGTGCCAGAGTCTCGGCAGCAATGCCGGGAGCGGTGAACTTTCCGGCGCGCACCGTGGCGCTGTTGGCAAGACCGGCGAAGGCCTTGTCGGCGCGCGCTGAGATATCGGCAACCAGTGCGCCGCTGCCCACGCCATTGCTGCAAGTGAGGCTATCGAGACGGAGCGGGCCGGTCAGCGAGGGCCGCTCGTCCTGCACCGCGATCCGGCCGAAGAAGCGCGTGCCATCGATCTTGCAGCCTCCACCCTGCAGTGCTGGCGCGGTGGCGGCGAGGGTTCCGGCAAATCCGTTCTGCAAGGCGCCCTTGCCATCGAGCGCGAGGCCGATCTTGCCCGAATCGGTCAGGATCAGCCCGCGACCATCCTCGACCTGCAGGTTCAGCTTGGGGAGAGTGAACGGCGCGTTGTCGGTCCTGGGCGCGTAGATCACCTTGTCGAGCGCGCCGAAGCTCAGCTTGCCGTTGCGGTATTGCCCGTAAACCCTTGGCGCGACCAGCCGGACCGAGCCGATATAAGGCACGCCAAGGCCATAGCGGATGCCCACTTCCACGCGCTCGACCGTCAGGTCCGGGCGGCGCGGATCGCCGATCACCAGATTTCTCAGCACCTGCGTGCCGGGACCGATGCTTTCGATCTCGTAAGTGGCAGGCACGCCGTAGCCCTGCAGCTGCCCGACGATGATGCGATCGGCAATGGAATTGCGCGTCAGCCAGAGGCCGCCAAGGCCGAGCACCGCAATGGCGAGTGCCGACACGCCCACGCGCCTCATGCGGCGGCGGGGCGCGGGAGCCGGCTGCCTGCCCGACTCCGGGTCCGGTTCCGCCATTTCGAAACTATCTGCCATCTGCCCCCTTCTTGCGCACTACCATGGCTTGGGCAATGCACGGCGCTGAACGAACAAGCGCCGAAGTGGTGCCCGCAAGGGACAGATGGCCGATCAAGACCGACTCTTTGCTGAACAGGATCAGCCTTCCGGAAAAACCGCCGCAACTTTCGACGGCGGAGACCCGAGCGGGCACCGGGCGCGACTGCGCAAACGGCTGATGTCGGGCGGGGAAGATGCGCTCGCCGATCACGAGGTGATCGAATACCTGCTGATGGTGGCGCGGCCGCGGATCGATACCAAGCCGATCGCACGCTCGCTGATCCAGCGGTTCGGCAGCCTTGCAGGCGTGCTTACGGCAGATCCGCAGGCGCTGGCGCTGCACCCAAACATGGGCGAGACGAGTGCGGCGGCTTTGCGCATCGTGGCGATGGCTGCGCGCAGGCTGGCGCGGACGGTGGTGCGCGAACAGCCGGTGCTGTCAAACTGGCAGGCGCTGCTCGATTACCTGCACATCGACATGGCGCACCTCAATGTCGAGCGGGTGCGGGTGCTCTATCTGAACACGCAGAACATGCTGATACTCGACCATCTGGTGGGGGACGGCACGCTCGATGAAAGTCCGATCTATACCCGCGAGGTGGTGAAGAAGGGACTGGACGTGGGGGCAGCAGCGATGATCCTTGTCCACAACCATCCCTCGGGCAGCCCCAAGCCGAGCCGGGCTGACATTCAGGTAACCAACAAGATCACCGAAGCCGCGCGCCTGATGGGGATGAGCGTTCACGACCACATCGTGATCGGGCGCGAGGGCTATACGTCGCTGAAGGCGCAGGGGTTGATCTAAGCAATCAGATCGCCTTTTCGCCCGCCTTGCCGACGGATTCGATGTCGCGTCCGATTCCCTGAACGGTGTTGCACGCAGCGAGCGCCAGCGAGAGGCCGAGCGTGGCGAGGACAAGAACCTTGCGAACCATGTGCATTCTCCGTTGGCGTTGGTGGGGCAGCAAATATCGCGACCGGACGAGGCACGCAATCGGGCTGTGACCTACAGGGTCGGAGGGCGAGACGGTTGCCACGCCGCGCGGCCTTCGCCATCGTGACGGCAGGGGCAACTTCATCGGACGGCTTTTGCAACACAGGCGGGAAATCGAGGGGCTGCGCGCGCTTGCGGTGATTCCGGTGGTGCTGTTTCATGCCCGCCTGCCCGGTTTTGGCGGCGGTTTTGCCGGGGTGGACGTGTTCTTTGTGATCAGCGGCTACCTGATCACCGCGACGATCCTCGAGCATCTCGCCACGGGCCGCTTCTCGTTGCTCGCGTTCTACGAGCGTCGCGCCCGCCGCATTCTCCCGGCGCTGCTGGCGGTGCTGGGGGTGAGCGCGGTGCTGGCGTGGGCGCTGATGATCCCGGAGGACTTCCGCAAGTTTGCCCAAGCGCTCGGGAGCAGCGGTGCGTTTGCCTCGAACCTGCTGTTTGCACAGGAGACCGGATACTTCGATGACGACGAGGGATTTCGCCCTCTGCTGCACACGTGGAGCCTGTCGGTCGAGGAGCAGTTCTACATCCTGTTTCCGGCGCTGGTCGTGGTGCTGTGGAGGATGGGGCGCGGGCGGATGCCGGTGGTGTTTGCGGGACTTGCCGTGGTGTCGCTGGCATTGTGTCTGGCGCTGGCACCATCGCGGCAGGAATGGTCGTTCTACCTGCTGCCGACGCGGGCGTGGGAGTTGCTGGCGGGCGCGGTCTGTGCCGCCCTGCCCGCGCCCTCGCGACAAAGGCCGGGGCTGGCTTTGGTTGGGCTTGGCCTGATCTTGAGCGGATTCGTGCTGGCCGATGCGGCGACGGCGCCGGACTGGCGGCTGATCCTGCCGGTGGGCGGGGCGGCGCTGGTGGCGCGTCATGCCTCGGCATCAGACCTGGCGGGCCGGATTCTGGGCGCCGCGCCGCTCGTTGCCATCGGCGGGGCATCTTACGGGATCTACCTCTGGCACAATCCGCTGCTGGCGTTTCTCGGCTACGTCTGGTGGGGGACGCCGCCGTGGTGGCTGACCGGACTTGCGATTGCGCTGTCGGTCCTGCTCGGCCTTGCCTCGCTCCATCTGATCGAGCGACCGGTGCGGGAGAAGCGCTGGCTGCAATCGCGCCGTGCGCTGGTGGCGCTGTGCGGTGGCGGGCTGGCGGTGGCCGTGGCGCTTGGCGTTGCTGGGCATATGGAGCGCCTGCAACCCTCCAGCGCAGCGATACGCGATGCGTTGCAGGCCTATCCGGCGGCCCTGCCCGAGCCGGTGTCGAGCATTCCACCGGCCGGTCAGCCGGTGCACTGGTTGCTCTTCGGTGACAGCCATGCGCGGCAGTATTTCGCGGCGCTTGCGCAGCGCATGCCCGGAGGGGCGATGCTGACCGATGCGGGGTGCTTCGCACTGCCGGGGGTGACCAACTATGCCGAAGACACCCCGGAAGCCGCCAAGTGCCTCGCGCAGCCCGATGCGCTGGTGCGACTGGTGCGCGACCGGGGGATCGGGACGGTGATTCTGGCGCAGCGGTGGGATCGGATGCTGTTCGCACAGGGCAGCTTCGACAGGATCGGTAAGGCATCGGCAGAGGGTCGTGCCGCGTTCGAGGCGGGGCTGGACCGGATGATCGCAACGCTGCCCAAGGACACGCGGATCGTGCTGATCGGCAATGTCCCGACCGCTGCACCTGCTGGCGAGGCGATGGCGGGCGGGTACTTGCGCTGCCTTGCCTATATCAACGCGCGTTGCGCTACAGCATTTCCGGCAGAGCGAGCCGAAGGGCACCTGATCAATCCGGTGCTGGCCGCCTATGCCGGACGCCATGCGGGCGTCTCGTTCTTCGATCCGGCCACGGCGCTGTGCGTGGGCAAGCGGTGCGACGTGGTGCGGGATTGCCGGGTGCTTTATGTCGACGATACGCATCTGACCAGGGGCGCGGCGGACAGGGTTATCGCGCAAATGGTGCAGGCGACGGGCGGGTTTTGAGACACAGGCCCCTTGCCTTTGCGGCCCCTGCGCCCTAGCGGCGCGGCAAAGCTGCTGCCTCAAGAATTTGCACGGAGTCGAACATGGTCCCCCGTTATGCCCGCCCCGCCATGACCGCGATCTGGGAGCCGGAAGCGCGCTATCGCATCTGGTTCGAGATCGAGGCGCACGCCACCGAGAAGCTGGGCGAGCTGGGCGTAGTGCCGCCTTCGGGCGCCAAGGCGCTGTGGGACTGGTGGGCGACCAACCCCAAGATCGACGTTGCCGCGATCGACGCGATCGAAGCCGTGACCAAGCATGACGTGATCGCGTTCCTCGACTGGGTGGCGCAGCAGGTGGGCCCCGAGGCGCGCTTCATGCACCAGGGCATGACCAGCTCGGACGTGCTCGACACCACGCTTAGCGTGCAGCTCGCCCGCGCTTCTGACCTGCTGCTGGCAGACCTTGATGCGCTGCTTGAAGCGATCAAGCGCCGCGCCTTCGAGCACAAGTACACGCCGACCATCGGCCGCAGCCACGGCATCCATGCCGAGCCGACCACTTTCGGCAAGAAGCTGGCCGAGGCCTTTGCCGAATTCACCCGCTGCCGTGCGCGCCTTGTCGCCGCGCGCGCGGAAGTTGCGACTTGCGCGATCTCGGGCGCGGTGGGCACCTTTGCCAACATCGATCCCTCGGTCGAGGAATACGTGGCCGAGAAGCTGGGCCTTGAGGTCGAGCCGGTTTCGACGCAGGTGATCCCGCGCGATCGCCATGCGATGTTCTTTGCGACGCTGGGCGTGATCGCCAGCAGCATCGAGCGCCTTGCCGTCGAGATCCGCCACCTGCAGCGCACTGAAGTGCTTGAGGCAGAGGAATACTTCTCGCCAGGCCAGAAGGGCTCGTCGGCGATGCCGCACAAGCGCAATCCGGTGCTGACCGAGAATCTGACCGGCCTTGCGCGCATGGTCCGCTCGGCGGTGACGCCGGCGCTGGAGAACGTGGCGCTGTGGCATGAGCGCGATATCTCGCACTCCTCGGTTGAACGCTTCATCGGGCCCGACGCGACGATCACGCTGGATTTCGCGCTCGCCCGCCTGACGTCGGTGGTCGACAAGCTGGTCATCTACCCCGAGCGGATGCAGAAGAACCTCGACAAGATGGGCGGCCTTGTCCACTCACAGCGCGTTCTGCTGGCACTGACGCAGGCCGGGCTGGAGCGCGATGCCTCGTACCGTCTGGTGCAGCGCAACGCGATGAAGGTGTGGGAATCGGACGGACAGCTTTCGCTGATGGAACTGCTCAAGGCCGATCCGGAAGTGGCTGCGGTGCTGACCGCTGAGCAGATCGAGGACAAGTTCAACCTCGACTACCACTTCAAGGCGATCGACACGATCTTTGCTCGTGTGTTCGGGGAAGCCTGAGCACCACTTTGCTGCACCGCTGCGGCGGGACTCGCCAAGAGCCGTGACCTGTCCTAACCATGCGACCAACGGACGGGTCACGGAGCGAAAGGCATGAGGATGCTGCGCACGATATTCTGGATAGTGGTGGTGGCCGTTCTGGCCGCGTTCACCGCTGCCAACTGGCAACCCGTCGAAGTACGGATCTGGGAAGGCCTGCTCCTGGAAACCCGGCTGCCGGTGCTGGTGATCATGGCCTTCCTGCTTGGCCTTGTGCCGACTTGGCTTCTGTATCGCGCCACCCGCTGGCGCCTGACGCGGCGGATTGCGAGCCTTGAAACGTCGCTGGGCGCCAAAGCCGCGCCGTCGCTTTCGTCCACCAATCTGGAAGCCGCGCAAGGCTCCGACACACTCAAGAGCGAGACCCCGTGAGCAACCCGATCTACCTTGCCCTCGACCTTCCCCGGCTTGATGCCGCCATAGCGCTTGCCCAGAAGGTCAAGGGCCACGTTGGCGGGCTGAAGCTGGGGCTGGAGTTCTTCTGCGCGCATGGCCACCATGGCGTGCACGAAGTGGCCAAGGTGGGTCTGCCGATCTTCCTCGACCTGAAGCTGCACGACATCCCGAACACGGTGGCAGGCGCGATGCAGTCTATCCACGTGCTGGAGCCGGCCATCGTCACGATCCACGCTGGCGGCGGGCGCGCGATGATGGAAGATGCCAAGGCCGCGGCGGGCGAGCATACCAAGGTCGTCGCCGTCACGGTGCTGACCAGCTTGGACGATGGCGACATGGCCTCGATGGGCGTGGGCGGTTCGGCCTATGATCAGGCGCTGCGTCTTGCCGATCTGGCACAGGAAGCCGGGCTGGATGGCATCGTTTGCTCAGGGCACGAGGTGGGAGCGATCCACAAGCGCTGGAAAAAGGGCTTCTTCGTCGTGCCGGGCCTGCGCCCCGCCGATGGCACTCTGGGCGACCAGAAGCGCGCCGTCACCCCGCGCGCCGCGCGCGATGCCGGGGCCAGCGTGCTGGTGATCGGTCGCCCGATCAGCCGCGCGGAGGACCCCGTTGCTGCGGCACGGGCGATCGAGGCGACACTCTAAATCCATGATCCGGTTCCGGTTGGCAAAAGCGGGCGACGTTCCGGCGCTGCGGGCGCTGGTCGAAAGCGCCTATCGCGGGGAAAGTTCGAAACGGGGCTGGACGACCGAGGCCGATCTGCTCGACGACGAGCGGACGAGCGATGCGGAACTGGCCGAGACGATTGCCTCGGAAGCCTCGCGCGTGTTGCTGGCGGAGATCGACGGCAAGCTCGCTGGCACAGTGACCATCACCGATGTCGGAGAGGCCCGCGCCTATCTCGGCATGCTCTGCGTCGATCCGGAATTGCAGGCTGAGGGTCTTGGCCGCGCGCTGATTGCCGATGCCGAGGATATGGCGGCAGAGGCGTTCGGCGCAGCGGTCATGGAGATGACCGTTATCGACGCGCGCCCTGAACTGATCGCGTACTACGAACGCCGGGGCTATGTTCGCACCGGCGAGACGCGGCCCTTTCCCCATGGTGGAGAGGACCGTTTCCGCATGGTGGTGCTGGAACGAAGCCTGCGCTGAACGGTTCATCGCTGCGTAACGTCGGTTTGCCCACATCGTGCGACAACGACACTTACGGGAGCCTCCCTGATGAAACGTGCATTCCTTCTCGCCGCTGCCTGTGCAGCGCTTGCCCCCCTTGCCGCCAACGCGCAGACCATGTCGACCGGACCGGTTGTCGCAGCAGGCAACACGCTGCTCAGCATCTCGGCTGAGGGCAAGTCTGCCCGCATGCCCGATCTGGCGGTGTTTACCGCAGGCGTGACGACGCAGGGCAAGACGGCAGGTGAAGCGCTGACCGAGAATGCCCAGCGAATGACCGCGGTGATCGCCGCACTCAAGAAGGCGGGCATCGCCGAGCGCGATATCCAGACCAGCAACCTTTCGGTGAACCCGGCCTATGGCCAGCCCAAGCGCCTGCCGGATGGCTCCTACGAGCAGCAGGACCCGGTGATCATCGGCTATCAGGCGGCGAATCAGGTTTCGGTGCGCCAGCGTAAGCTCGACCAGTATGGCAAGGTGATCGACACGCTGGTGGCGGCAGGCGCGAACCAGGTGAACGGCCCTGCCTTCCAGATCGACAACCCCGGCACAGCCATGGACGAGGCCCGGATCGAGGCCATGCAGAAGGCAAAGGCGCGGGCCGAGCTCTATGCCAAGGCCGCGGGCCTGCGCGTGGTGCGCATTCTGTCGATTTCCGAGAACGGTGGCTGGGCTCCCCCGCCGCAGCCGCCGATGCTGTTCGCACGTGCTGACAAGGCGATGGCGCAAAGTGCCACGCCCGTGGCAGCTGGCGAGCTGGAAATGACGGTGACGGTCAACGTCAGCTACGAGCTGGCAGCAATGTAAACGGAAAGGCTCGCGGGGATCACCGGCACTGTGTGATCCCCGTCAGTTCAGCATCATGTCGGTGGAATTGATGTGGTAGCCGGCAAGCTTGAGCCGCTGCCCTTCTTCGAGAAACGTCAGGGTTTCCATCCCTGTCCCTTTCTCGAAGGTCGTGTCCATGACGATTTCGACGAGGTGCCCGGCGGTGCCCCAGTTCTCCCGCCATTGCACCTGCTTCGACGTCTTGACCTTGCCAAGCTTGGTCGAGACGGCGGTGTAGATACGGTTCATCTGCTCTTCTGTCGCAGACTTTTGGAACACGTCGCTGCTAGACTGCCAGATATCGTGATACTTTCCGGCATCGAGCCGTGCGTGGAACCGAACAGCCTCGGCCTCGGCCAGCTTGATCTGACCGCCATTGCCCGATCCGGAGACATTGCAAGCGGCCAGAAACATGGCCATGGAAGCCACGGCAATCATCCGCATATCGATCAACTCCCCCTGAAGGCCTTGTTCCGACTGTGTCAGCCCAATCTCCATCGATCAAGATCTGCGGAGTGACCACCCGCGATGCGCTGTCCGCAACGATCGAGGCGCGGGCGAGCCATGTCGGGTTCAACTTCTTCCCGCCCTCCCCGCGCTTCCTGAAGCTGGCAGATGCTCCGGCGTTGGCCAAGCAGGCCGAGGGACGGCTGCAGCGGGTGGGCGTCTTCGTCGATGCCGATGATGCCGCTTTGGCCGATGCCGTTGCCGCAGCGAGCCTCGATGTGATCCAGTTGCACGGCAGCGAAGACGCTGCGCGAATCGCTGCCATCCGGTCACGCTTCGGCAAGCCGGTGTGGAAGGTGGTTTCGGTGGCAGGCCCCGGCGATGTGGCCAAGTCCGATGCCTATGCAGGCGTTGCCGATTTCATCCTGTTCGATGCCAAGACGCCCAAGGGTGCCGCGCTCCCGGGGGGGCTGGGGCTGGCATTCGACTGGGACCTGCTGCGGGCCTACAAGGGACCGCTGGCGTGGGGCCTTGCAGGCGGACTTTCTCCGGCAAACGTTGCCGATGCGGTGCGTGGGACGGGGACGACGCTGGTAGACGTCTCGTCCGGCGTGGAGAGCGCTCCTGGCGTGAAGGATGCCGAACGCATTCGGACGTTCTGCTTCAACGCGCGGACGGCCTGAGTCTCAAACGAAGGGCGCCTGACGCAGCCGTCGCAAGCCCACCCCCAACCCCTCCCGCCTGCGGGAGGGGAGCGAAAAAGCGGGGCGCTTGTAACGACCGACCCAAACGAAAACGGGCGACCTCTTTCGAGGCCGCCCGCTTCATTTCGCTTGTCGCGAAGTTCGATCAGAACTTCACGCCGAGGCCGCCAACGACAGCGTCGAAGTCGGGGAAACCGTCGTTCACGAACGAGTGACGGTATTCGACCTTGCCATAGAGCTTGCCGAACGAGTGCTGATAGCCAGCGCCTGCGGTCCAGGTGCCGTCGCACAGGTCGCAGTTTTCGGTGTTGTAGCCGCCAACGGCGTAGAGCTTGCCGTTTTCAGCGATCTTGGCGCCAACGCGGCCGTTGAAGCCGAAGGTCACCTTGGTGCCGCTGGTGAGGATCTTGTCGGCGGTGACTTCCGCACCGACGAACGCGGTCTTGCCGAGGTCGTAGTCGTAACCAGCAGCAACGCCGGCGATCGCTTCGGTCTGACCGGAGCCCCAGATGGCGCCGCCGCGTGCTTCGACGCGTGCTTCGTTGGCGAGAGCCGGGGTAGCCGCAACAAGCGAGGCGGCGAGAGAGATAAGAACCAGACGCATAGATTTTACTCCTGACTTTTTGGCCCCTTCTGTGAAGGTGGCGAGGGGTCAGGTAGTTTCGACCTGGTTCAGTGACAATGACGAAAATCACATTAAACACAAATCGTTGGCAAAATGTGAGATCGCTGCAACATTAGCCAGACTAACAAATCCTGTTACTTTCAGGATTTATTTGGCCATTATTATAACGACTAAAGGCGACCCCTTTCGGAGCCGCCTTCACGACGTTGCCAGACCGCTCTAGACTGCGACAGATTGCCCGCACATGAACGGTCTGTGCAGGTTTCCGCAATGCAGCACGCGCCCCTGCCCCAAAGGGCCCCACATTGCAAATGGGCATTGCAAATCTGGACTTTCCGCAAAGCCTCTGCCAAGCGCCAAGCCATGAACGTGCAAACCCCGAACAGCTTCCGCAACCAGCCCGACGAACGCGGCCACTTCGGCCAGTTCGGTGGCCGCTATGTCGCCGAAACGCTGATGCCGCTGATCCTCGATCTCGAGCAGGAATATCGCAAGGCCAAGGCCGACCCGGCATTCCAGGCCGAGTTCGACGACCTGCTCGAACACTATGTCGGCCGCCCCAGCCCGCTCTATTTCGCGCCTCGGCTGACGGAAGAGTTGGGTGGCGCACAAGTCTGGTTCAAGCGGGACGAACTGAACCACACCGGCGCGCACAAGATCAACAACTGCATCGGCCAGATCCTGCTGGCCATGCGCATGGGCAAGACGCGGATCATCGCCGAGACCGGTGCGGGCCAGCACGGCGTTGCCACCGCCACTGTCTGCGCGCGCTTCGGCCTGCCTTGCGTGATCTTCATGGGCGCGACCGACGTTGCCCGCCAGGCCCCCAATGTGTTCCGCATGAAGCTGCTGGGTGCAGACGTGGTGCCGGTAACGGCGGGCGCAGGCACGCTAAAGGACGCGATGAACGAGGCGCTGCGCGATTGGGTCGCGAACGTGCACAACACGTTCTACATCATCGGCACCGCCGCCGGTCCGCACCCCTATCCGGAACTCGTCCGCGATTTCCAGAGCGTGATCGGCAAGGAAGCGCGCGCGCAGATGCTCGCCCGCACCGGCCGCCTGCCCGACGTGCTGGTCGCAGCCATCGGCGGCGGATCGAACGCCATCGGCCTGTTCCACCCGTTCCTCGACGATGCCAGCGTGAAGATGCTTGGCGTAGAAGCGGCGGGCCACGGGCTGGACAAAGAGCACGCTGCATCGCTCGCAGGCGGACGCCCCGGCATCCTCCATGGCAACAAGACCTACCTGCTGCAGGACGAGGACGGCCAGATCACCGAAGGCCACTCGATCTCGGCGGGCCTCGACTATCCAGGCATTGGCCCAGAGCACTCATGGCTCAAGGAAATCGGTCGCGTCGATTATACCTCGGTAACCGACAAGGAAGCGCTCGACGCTTTCCAGTTGCTCTGCCGCACCGAAGGCATCATCCCCGCGCTGGAGCCTGCCCACGCGATTGCTGCGGTCAAGAAGCTCGCGCCGACGATGGGCAAGGACCAGATCATCCTCGCCAACCTCTGCGGACGAGGGGACAAGGACATCTTCTCGGTGGCGGAGCATCTGGGGGTTTCGCTGTGAGCCGTTTGTCCAACGCCTTCGCCAAGGGCCGCCCCGCCCTCGTCACCTTCGTCACCGGCGGCGATCCTACGCCTGACGCCACCGCCTCCATCCTCGACGCGCTCGTCGAAGGCGGGGCGGATGTGATCGAGCTGGGGATGCCGTTCACCGATCCGATGGCCGATGGTCCGGCGATCCAGCTGGCGAATCTGCGCTCGCTGGGCGCTGGGACAAAGACTGCCGACATCCTGCGCATCGCCACTGAATTTCGCGCGCGCCACCCGGAAGTGCCGCTGGTGCTGATGGGCTATGCCAATCCGATGACGATCCGCGGGAGCGACTGGTTCGCCGCCGAATGCGTCAAGGCTGGCGTCGATGGCGTAATCTGCGTGGACATTCCGCCTGAGGAAGATGCCGAACTGGGCCCTGCCCTGCGCGATGCTGGCATCTCGCTGATCCGCCTCGCCACGCCGACAACCGATGCCGCGCGGCTGCCCGCCGTGCTCGATGGCTCTTCGGGCTTTCTCTATTACGTGTCGGTCGCCGGTATCACCGGCATGCAGCAGGCGGCGCAGGCCTCGATCGACGAGGCCGTGGCGCGGATCAAGGCTTCGGCGACGATCCCGGTTGCCGTCGGCTTCGGCGTGCGCACGCCCGAACAGGCCGAGGCCATTGCCAAGGTTGCCGATGGCGTCGTCGTCGGGTCGGCGCTGGTCGATCTGGTTGCCAAGCATGGCGCGGATGCGGCGGGGCCGGTGAAGGAATTGACCGCCGCGCTTGCCGCTGCCGTCCACTCTGCCCGCAAGGAAATCGTATGAGCTGGCTCAACAAGGTCCGCAACGCGCTCCCCTTCACGCCGAAGCGGGACACGCCGGACAACCTTTGGATCAAGTGCCCTTCGTGCAGCGAAATGCTGTTCACCAAGGACTATGAGGACAACCTCTCGGTCTGCCCGCATTGCGAGCACCATGGCCGCATCGGTGCCGACGCACGGTTCGACCAGCTGCTCGACGCTGGCTACGAACTGCTGCCCGCGCCCAAGGTCAAGGAAGACCCGCTCAAGTTCCGCGACAGCAAGAAGTATGTCGACCGCCTGAAGGCCGCGCGCGCCGCCAACCCGCATGCCGATGCGCTGACCAACGCCTTCGGCAGGATCGAGGGGCAGAAGGCCGTCGTCGGCGTGCAGGAATTCGCGTTCATGGGCGGCTCGATGGGCATGGCCGTTGGCAATGCCTTCGTCGCCGGATGCGAGCGTGCGGTGCGCGAGAAGTGCCCCTACATCGCCGTCACCGCCGCAGGTGGCGCGCGCATGCAGGAAGGCATTCTCAGCCTGATGCAGATGCCGCGTTCGACGGTGGCCATTGCCCGCCTGCGCGCGGCGGGCCTGCCCTATATCGTGGTGCTGACCGATCCGACCACCGGCGGCGTGACCGCAAGCTACGCCATGCTGGGCGACGTGCAGATTGCCGAGCCGGGTGCCCTGATCGGTTTTGCCGGACAGCGCGTTATTCAGGACACGATCCGCGAGAAGCTGCCCGAAGGCTTCCAGCGCGCCGAATACCTCCACGCCCACGGCATGGTCGACATGGTCACCCACCGCCGCGACCTGAAGGTAACGCTGGCGCAGGTGATCGACTACCTGATGGCGGGCAAGGCGGCGGCGTAAGGCCCCTCCACCCCCGCCTTTCGGCGGCGGTCCCCCTCCCCGTTTGGGCTTCGCCAAAACAGGGAGGATCAGCACGGTTCCTCCCCATTTTCATGCAATGCAAATGGGGAGGTGGCATTGGCGAGGCCAATGACGGAGGGGTTGCTTGAAAGACTTCGCGATCTCCGAAAACGCGGCGGTTCAGGCGCAGCTTGACCGGTTGGGGGCGCTTTCGCTGCCATCAGGCCGCCTCGGCCTCGATACGGTGCGCGAACTGTGCGCGCGTTTGGGGGATCCGCAGGACCGCCTGCCCCCGGTGTTCCATGTCGCAGGGACCAATGGCAAGGGCTCTACCTGCAGCTACTTGCGCTATATTCTCGAAGCCGAAGGGCTGACGGTACATTCCGCCACCAAGCCGCATCTGGTGCGCTACAACGAGCGCATCCGCATTGCTGGAAAGCTGATCGAGGATGAGCTGCTTGCCGCGCTGCTCAAGGAAGTGCTCGATGCAGGCGAGGGGCTGGAGCCGAGCTTTTTCGAGGTGACGACGGTCGCCACCTTCCTCGCCTATGCCCGGCATCCCGCCGACGCTTGCGTGATCGAGACGGGACTGGGCGGCAGGCTTGATGCCACCAACGTGATACCGACCGCCGCAGTCTGCGGCATCGCCACGCTGGGCATGGATCACGAGGCGTTCCTGCTCGCGCCCGAAGAGGGCGTGCCGACCGTGCCGCTTGCCCGGATCGCGTTCGAGAAGGCGAGCATCGCCAAGCCCGGCGTGCCGCTGGTGACGATGGCCTATCCGCAGATCGCCGCTGATTCCGTGGCCGAGACCGCAGCGCGGATCGGTGCGCCGTTGATCATGCGCGGGCGCGATTGGGATGCCGAGATTGCAGGCTCGATCCTCTATCGCGACGAGCATGGCGAATTGCCGCTGCCATTGCCTGCCCTCCCCGGCACGCATCAGGCCGAGAACGCGGCGCTCGCCGTGGCGATGATCCGCCACCAGCGCGCGGTTCAGGTCACGATTGGCGCAGTCGGCAAGGGCATCGTCGACGCGCGCTGGCCCGCGCGACTGCAGAGGCTTGGGGCGGGACCGCTTACGACGCTCGCAGGCGGGCGCACCGTGTGGCTCGATGGCGGGCACAACCCCGACGCAGGCCTTGCCATTGCCCGGCATCTGGAGAGCCAGCCGCCCGTGCACGTGATCATGGGGATGCTGGCGAACAAGGACCCATCGGCGATCCTCAAGCCCCTGGCAGACCGGGCGCTGTCGATCTCGGTCGTCCCCGCGCCGGGACACGAGGCGCACCGGCCCGAGGACTTCGCGCCTTATACGAGCCTGCCGGTCGGCAGTTTCGCCACCGTGCCCGAAGCGATTGCCGCGCTTTCTTCAGAGGGCGACGTGCTGATCGTCGGCTCGCTCTATCTTGCGGGCGAAGTGCTGAGGCTTAACGAGGAAGTGCCGGACTGATCAGGAACCGGGGGCCTCTTCCTCGCCCGCCGTCCCCATCGCCGCGTCGACAAGGCCACTGCGGCTCATCCACCAGAACAGCACGATGCCCGGCAGCGCCAGTACGGTGGTAGCCATGTAGAAGTTCACATAGCCCATGCTCTCGATCAGCGCACCTGCGGTGGTGCCCGTGGCAAAGCGGCCGACGATGCTAGCCGCCGCCGAAATCAGCGCATACTGCGAGGCGGTGTAGCGCAGGTCGCACAGCGCCGAGAAATAGGCGACGACGACGACGCCGCCATAGCCCGATGCCATGTTCTCGAACCCGATTGCGCCTGCCATGCCAAGGTTCGAATGGCCAGCAGCCGCGAGCGCCGCGAACGAAAGGTTCGATACCGCCATCAACACCAGCGCCACCAGAACCGAGCGCTTGAGACCCATTTTTGCGTAAGCCACGCCGCCGATGAACACGCCGATCAGGTAGGCCCAGAAGCCCACGCCCACGTCCCAGATCGCGATCTCGTCGTTGCTGAAGCCAAGATCATCGAACAGCAGGCGGAAGGTGAGGTTCGCCAGCGTATCGCCGACCTTGTGGACGAGGATGAACAGCAGCACGAGCCAGGCACCGTTGCGGCGGAAGAACTCGCCGAACGGACCGATGATCGAAGCGAAGACTTCGGCCACGCCCTTGCGCGCCAGAGGATCGCGATGGCGTTCTGGTTCGCCCAGAACCAGCGCGGTCAGCATCGCAGGCAACGCAAAGAGCGCACAAGCGAGGTAGGCAGCGCTCCAGCCGGAGCGGCCTGCAATGACCAGTGCCAAGGCCCCTGCCCCGGCCGAACCGATACGCCAGCCGTACTGGCTCATGCCCGAGCCCGTGCCGAGCTGGTACGGCTTCAATGTCTCGATGCGATAGGCGTCGATCACGATGTCGAACGTCGCACCCGCAACGCCCACCAGTACGGCGGCGAGCACGGTGGCGCCAAGGTCCGCGCTCGGATCGACCAGCGCCAGATTGGCAACCGCCGCCATGACCAGCGAGCCTGCCAGCAGCATCCAGGAAACCCGCTGCCCCATGCGCCCGAGCAACGGCAGGTGAAGGCCATCGACGATCCACGCCCAGAACACCTTGAGGTTGTAAACGAGGAACGCCAGCGTGAAGGCGGTGACCGTCTTCTTGTCGATCCCGTCCTGCGCCAGCCGGGTCGTCAGCGTCGCGCCGATCATCGCATAGGGAAAGCCCGAGGACAAGCCGAGGAAGAACGCGGCGAGCGATTCCTTCTCGAGATAGGGACGCACCGAGTCCCACAGGTTGCGTTCACTGGTCCCGGTGCTCATCGACGCCAAAGCTCCCTCAATTGTTGCTGGCAGACTAGCGCTCTATTCGCGTGGCGCTAGGGGTGACGGATTGCGCTATCTCGCGTAAGGGCACCCCCATGACTTTTCCCCCAAGAAACGGCGGCGATCGGCCGAAGCGGTTCAGCCCTCGGCCCGGCGCCACCGAAAAGAAGCCTTTTTCCATGCGCAGCGGTGCACCGCGCACCTCGCAGCCGGTCGTGCCCGCCAAGCGCGCGCTGAACGAGGATGGCTCCGAACGCGAGGGTGATCGCATCGCCAAGCTGCTCGCCCGCGCGGGCATTGCCAGCCGCCGCGAGGTCGAGCGGATGATCGAGGAAGGCCGCGTCAAGATCGGCGACGAGGTTGTCACCACGCCCGCGACGCTGCTCAAGTCGCTGCGCGGCGTTTCGGTGGATGGCAAGATGGTCGGCCCGATTGCCGCGCCGCGCCTCTACCGCTTCCACAAGCCCGCAGGCCTGATCACTGCCGAGCGTGACCCCACCGGCCGCCCGACGATCTACACTGCCCTGCGCAACTCGATGCCAAAGGACGCGCCGCGCGTGATGCCGGTTGGCCGCCTCGACGTGAACACCGAAGGGCTGCTGTTGATGACCAACGATGGCGAGTTGAAGCGCGCGCTGGAACTGCCCTCCACCGGCATCCCGCGCACCTATCGCGCCCGGACGTTTGGGGACATCAGCCAGGCGCGGCTCGAAGAGCTGATCGAAGGCATCGAGATCGACGGCGTTCGCTATGGCCCGATAAACGCCAATCTGGAACGCAGCGCAAATCGCAACAAGTGGATCGAGATGACCCTGACCGAGGGCAAGAACCGCGAAATCCGCCGCGTGCTCGAACATCTCGGCCTTGAAGTGTCACGCCTGCTGCGCACCAGTTATGGCCCGTTCGAACTGGCCGATCTGCAGCGCGGTTCGGTCGAGGAAATCCCCCAGGTCCAGGTGGAACGCTTCCGAAAGATGCTGAAAGCCAAATGAGAATAATCGCCGGAGAATGGCGCGGCCGCCCCTTGCGCGCGCCCGAGGGTGACACGACCCGCCCTACCGCAGACCGCACGCGCGAGACGCTGTTCTCGATGCTCGCCAGCCGCCTTGGCAGCTTCGAAGGGCTGGCCGTGGCCGACCTGTTTGCAGGATCTGGCGCGCTTGGCCTCGAAGCCCTGTCGCGCGGGGCGGCGAGCGCGGTGTTCGTTGAAAGCGATGCCGCCGCCGTCCGCACGATCCGCGCCAACATCGCCGCGCTGCGCTGCGCCCCGCAGTGCGACGTGCGCGCGAGTTCGGTGCTGACGTTGGGGCCTGTGAAGCAGCCGCTCGATCTGGTGCTGCTCGATCCGCCCTATGGCACTGGCGCTGGTGCGGTGGCGATCGAGCGACTGGCGCGGCTTGGCTGGATCGGCGAGGCGACGTGGATCTGCCTCGAAACCGCCGCCAAGGAAGTGCCGGATGTGCGGGTCTGCGAGGTCGATGCAGAGCGCAAGGTCGGCAAGGCGCTGATCACGCTGATGCGGTTGAAGGCAGCATGATCCTCCCCGTTTCTGCGTAGCTCAAATGGGGAGGTGTCAGGCACCGCAGGTGGCTGACGGAGGGGAAAAGCCCCTCCACCATCCCGGAACACGTCCGGGACGGTCACCCTCCCCGATTGTCCTTCGGAAAATCAGGGAGGATTTCAGTCCCGCAGCTTCGGCGAGAACTGCACGCCCGCCAGCGTCATAGTCCCCGCAAGCGTCAGGAAGATGCCGACATAGGCCGTCCCGCCCGCAGAAGCCGCCCAAGCGGCCGCGAACGGTGCCAGCGCGCCGCCGATGATGCCGCCGACGTTGAACGCCACCGAAATGCCGGTGTAGCGCACCGACACCGGAAACAGCGTCGGCAGCCACGCGCCCAGCGGGCCATAGGCCAGCCCCATCACGAACAGCGATCCGGCGAGCGTCGAGAAAACCACAGGCAGCGAACCGGAGCCGAGGCCGGTGCCGAAGACCAGTCCGATCACAGCCGTCAACGCTGCGCCAGTCCCCAGCACGCGCCGGACCGAGGACTTGTCGGCCCAGTAACCCGCGACGAGAATTCCCAGCGCGAAGAAGGCGTTGGCGCCCAGCTGGATGCCGAGGAATTCCTGCTTGGCATAGCCCAGCTTGGTCGTGGCGAAGGACAGCGCGAAAGTCGTGGCGAGGTAGAACACGGCAAAGCAGGCAACGACGCCCGCGATGCCTGCAACGACCGCCGGGGTGTGATCGCGCAGCAGGCTCGCGACGGGCACTTGCGGCGGCGGGGCCTTCTCCATGGCCTCGCGGAACGGGGGCGTCTCGCCGATCTTGAGGCGGACCCACAGGCCGACGCCGACCAGCACGGCGCTCGCCAGAAACGGCACGCGCCAGCCCCAGCTGGCGAAGGCCTCGTCCGACAGGCCAAGGCCCAGCAGCAGGAACAGGCCATTGGCAAAGAAGAAGCCGAGCGGCGCGCCCAATTGCGGGGCCGAGCCGAAGCGCGCTTCCCAGCCCTGTGGCGCGTTCTCCACCGCAAGCAAGGCGGCACCGCCCCATTCGCCGCCAAGGCCGAAACCCTGCCCGAAGCGCAGCAGGCACAGCAGCGCGGGCGCGATCCAGCCGGCCATCGCGTATGTCGGCAGGAAAGCGATGAGCAGCGTCGATCCCCCCATCAGCATCAGCGAGGCAACGAGCGTAGACTTGCGGCCGATGCGGTCACCGAAGTGGCCGAAGGCAACCGCGCCCACCGGTCGGGCGAAGAAGGCGAGGCCGAAGGTCATGAACGAGAGCAGCGTCTGCGCCGCAGCCGATTCGGTGGGGAAGAACAAAGGTCCGATGACCAGCGCCGCAGCCGTGGCGTAGATGTAGAAGTCGTAGAACTCGACCGCCGTGCCGACGAGGCTGGCAGCAAGCACGCGGCCATGCTGGCGAATCGGACTCATCGGCGCGCTCTCCCCCTGTTGTCGCAGTGATGCTCTTTGGGCTGCGCTCCTTCCGGGTCAACTGCTGCGCACACGAAAAAGGGCGTCGGTTACCCGGCGCCCCTCTCACGTGACGACTGCTGCTCGCGTCAGACGCCGCCGCGATTGCGGCAGCTGTCGGTCACGGTCTTGCTGCAGACCGGATACTTCTTGTTCATCGCCGCGGCGGGCGGCGGAGTCATGTTGCCTGTAGTCGTGCTGTCCATGCCAGCGCTCATGCCGCGCGAGGGCGGCGTTGCGGGCTCGGCCGGTGTTGCGGGCGTAGCGCCCATCCCCGCGCCAGGAGTGGGCTGCGCAGGCGTGGCTCCAGAAGACGGCACCGCGCGCCCGGTGACCTGCGCCACGATGGCGGGCCAGACCTGCGTGCGCTGTTCGGGCGTCATCGCGTAGATCTGGGCCTTCTGCTCGTCCGTCAGCGCCCACCAGCCCTTCTGCTGGTCGGGATCGAGAGTCCAGAAATACTCCTGATAGGTCGAAGGCCAGGCATTGTACTTGGTCTTCTGCTCGGCGGCCCAGGCGTCGATCTGGGTCTGCTGATCAGGCGTGGGCGAGAACGTGCCGGTGGTGGCGGTCGTCGGTGCAGTTGTGTCCTGCGTGCCGGTGGGCGAAGTGGAGTCCGGCATGGTCGTCGGCGGTGTGGTGGATTGTGCCGCGACCATGGCCGGGGCCGTTGCCATGGCAAGCGCCAGCGCGCTCGCCGCAAAAAGGTTTCGCATCTGAATTCTCCTGAATTTTCTTGAACCCGATTGCTAAAGCCAAGCACCCGCAGCTACGCAGGTTCCCGCCCCTGCGACGGAGCGCAGAGAAGTCTGCGACGAACCGAATGCTGTGAAGGAAGGGCCGATTGCGATTGCCCGCGCGAGGTTTGGTCCCTATCTGTTCACCTATGTCTTCCCCTGTTTCCGTGAATCCCGGCCATGCTGACGCATGGCTCGATGGCCTCAATCCGCCCCAGCGCGAGGCGGTGACGACCACCGACGGGCCGGTGCTGATGCTGGCAGGGGCTGGCACCGGAAAGACCGCCGCCCTCACCGCCCGCCTCGCCAACCTGCTGCGCCAGCGGCTCGCCTGGCCGAGCGAGATCCTGTGCGTCACCTTCACCAACAAGGCCGCGCGCGAGATGCGCGAGCGGGTCGGCCAGTTGATCGGCCCGGCGGTGGAAGGGATGCCCTGGCTCGGCACGTTCCACGCCATCGCCGCCAAGATGCTGCGCCGCCACGCCGAACTGGTCGGCCTGCAGAGCAACTTCACGATCATCGACACCGACGACCAGTTGCGCCTGCTCAAGCAGTTGATCGTGGCCGAGGGGATTGACGACAAGCGCTGGCCGGCAAAGCAGCTCGCGGGCCTCATCGACAAGTGGAAGAACCGCGGGCTCAATCCCGGCGATCTCGATGCGCTGGAGAACGAGGCCTATGCCAATGGAAAGGGCCAGCGCTTCTACGCGCTTTACCAGAACCGGTTGCGCGAACTGAACGCCTGCGATTTCGGCGACCTGCTGATGCACATGCTCAACATCTTCCGGCGCGAGCGCGACGTGCTGGAAAGCTGGCAGCAGCGCTTCAAGTACGTGATGGTGGACGAATATCAGGACACCAACGCCGTCCAGTACCTGTGGCTGCGCCTGCTCGCGCAGAACCGCAAGAACATCTGCGTGGTGGGGGACGACGACCAGTCGATCTATTCGTGGCGCGGCGCGGAAGTCGCCAATATCTTGCGGTTCGAAAAGGATTTTCCGGGCGCCAAGGTGATCAAGCTGGAGCAGAACTACCGCTCCACCCCGCACATCCTCGGCGCGGCGTCGGGCCTGATCGCGGAGAACTCCGAACGCTTGGGCAAGACGCTGTGGACCGAGGTCGATGGCGGCGACAAGGTTCGCGTGATCGGCGTGTGGGACGCGCCCGAAGAAGCGCGGCGGATCGGCGAGGACATCGAGCGGCTTGAGCGGGAGGGCGCGGCGCTTGATCGCGTCGCCATCCTCGTGCGCGCGCAGTTCCAGACGCGCACCATCGAAGACCGCTTCATCCAGATCGGCCTTGGCTATCGCATCGTCGGCGGTTTCCGCTTCTACGAACGCGCCGAAATCCGGGACGCGCTGGCCTATCTGCGCCAGATCGCCAGCCCGCAGGACGACCTTGCGTTCGAACGGATCTACAACACCCCCAAGCGCGGCCTTGGCGACAAGACGCTGGAAAAGCTCCACCGCCATGCCCGTTCGCGCGGCATCCCCCTCTCGCTGGCGGCGGTGGAGATTCTCGATACCGACGAACTGCCAGCCCGCGCGCGCAACACCCTCGCCGCGCTGATGCGCGATTTCGCACGGTGGCGTGATGCCGCCAAGCAGCTGATGCCTGCCGAACTCGCCCGCACGATCCTCGACGAAAGCGGCTACACCGCCGCGCTTCAGGCCGAAAAGACCGCCGAAGCCGCAGGCCGCCTCGAAAACCTCACCGAACTCGCCCGCGCGATGGAAGAGTACGAGACGCTGGGCGATTTCCTCGAGCACGTCAGCCTCGTGATGGACAACGAGAACACTGCCGACGAGGACAAGGTCACGATCATGACCATCCACGCGGCCAAGGGGCTGGAGTTCGACAACGTGTTCCTGCCGGGGTGGGAAGAAGGCGTGTTTCCCTCGCAACGCTCGCTGGACGAGGGCGGGCTCGCTTCATTGGAGGAAGAACGCCGCCTCGCCTATGTCGCGATCACCCGCGCTCGGTGGCGCTGTACGATCATCCACGCCGCCAATCGCCAGATCTACGGCCAGTGGACCAGCTCGATCCCCTCGCGCTTCATCGGCGAGCTGCCCGCCGACCATATCGAGGAGGAAACCACGCTTTCGGGCGGCGCATCGATGTGGCGCGCCAACTGGAGCGAGCGCGACGATCCCTTCGCCCATGTCGCACAGGCTAGTGCCAACCGCGCAGCCTCCCGCGGCCCGGGCTGGCAACGCGCCGCCGCCCAACCCTTCACCCCGGCCCCGCGCCGCATCGCCGAACCCACCCGCAGCGCCGCCAGCTTCGCCGCCAAACCCCGCGCCGACATCGCCGTGGGCGCGCGCGTGTTCCACGAGAAGTTCGGCTATGGCACCGTGGCGGAGCAGGAAGGCAACAAGCTGGAGATCGACTTCGAAAGCGCCGGGCGGAAGCGGGTGATTGATAGTTTTGTGAAGCTGGCTTGAGGGCGTTGCCTTTGTCGCGCGCTATTGTTGGACCAGCGAATTCGCCCAAAGCCTGACGTTCGGCTATGATGCACGGTGACTCGAAAGAGCTGGTTAGCGGGCGAAGGTGTAGACTTCCGCGCCAGTTCCGAAGACGAAAGAACGCCACGTCGGTGAGAACCCGAAGACGCGGACTTCTGGGACGAAGCCTGTAAATGTATGGGGTTCACCACCTTGCGCTGTTGGAGGAAGCAGAACGACGGCGTCATCGCTGCTATTCGTCAATCCTCCCAACAAGGACCAACCGTCTTGCGTCTCTGTCGGTAGAGTGCCGCCATAGACCGGCCCCGCAATCCTAACTTCCTGATCCGCTAGCGGTCCTACCCCGTACACCATCTGCGTGTCTTCATCGAACGGGAAAAGCGGATCATCGTCCCGAGCTAGAAGCTCGCCCGTAACGCAATCGATAACCCCGCGACCATCGTGACTTGCCACCTGAAGCAAATCAGAATCGGCTGCGAAACCTATGCCAATAAGTCCGCCTACTCTGACGAGGTGGCGGGACACCCATGGTGTGGCAGCGGTCAGTTGCAACTTCATCATGAGCGTTGCTAACGTGGTCTACGTTCGGTTTCCACCCATTCGCGGCCATCCCGTAAACTTGCCTTGATCTTTGAAGCGTCCCGGGTTTTCCGGAGGCAGTTTGAATTGGGACATGCCACCAAATCGAGGGTCTCGTTGGCTGCATAGTAGTTGGCCTCGGCCTCAGCAGGCGGGATGTGTCCGATGGGGCCGAGCAGGCGATGGTTGTTGAACCAATCGACCCAGCGCAGGGTTGCCATTTCCACGGCTGACACGCTGGGCCATGACCGCTGCCGCCAGATGACTTCGGCCTTATAGAGGCCGTTGATCGTCTCGGCCAAGGCATTGTCATAGCTGTCGCCGACGCTGCCGACCGACGGCACAAGGTTCGCCTCGGCGAGGCGCTGGGTGTAGTTCATGGCAAGGTATTGAACGCCCCGGTCGCTATGGTGGATCAGTCCGTCATCGGGGCCGGGGCGGCGGGCGTGGATCGCCTGTTCGAGGGCATCTAGGACGAAGCCGGCGGTCGCCGAGCTGCTAACCTTCCAGCCCACGATCCGTCGGGCATAGGCATCGATCACGAAGGCTACGTAAACGAACCCTGCCCAGGTGTGGACGTAGGTGAAGTCGACCACCCACAGGGCATTGGGGCGACTGACGCGGAACTCACGGTTGACCTTGTCCAGCGGGCATGGCGCCTTCGGATCGCCGACCGTGGTGATAGTCTTCTTGCCACGCCGCACACCTGCCAGCCCCATGGCTGCCATCAGGCGTTCCACTGTGCACTTGGCGATCACCACGCCTTCGCGCCGCAGCTGGTGCCAGACCTTGCGCGTCCCATAGAGACCGAAGCTGGCCTCATGGACGCGCTTGATCTGTGCCCGCATCTCATCGTCCCGTCGTGCCCGAGCCGGTCGCCTGCCGGGATCGGCAAGGCGGGCAGCATGCTCGTGATAGGAGGACGGGGCGATCGCCAGTTCACGGCAGATCGGCTCGATACCCAGGTCCTCGCGATGGGCGTCGATGAACGCCATCATCATCTGCCGTGGCGGTCGAGCTCCGCCATCGCAAAATACGCGGAAGCCTTGCGCAGGATCTCGTTGGCCCGCCGTAGCTCCTTGACCTCCCGCTCCAGCAACTTGAGGCGTTCCCGGTCAGTGGCGGCCTGCGCCACTGGCCCCGCTCGTCGGCTCGCCTCCTCGCGGCACCAGCGGCGCAGCGTCTCGGTCGTGCAGCCCACCTTCCCGGCGATCGAGGTCATCGCCGCCCACTCCGACGGATAATCCCCTCGATGCTCATCGACCATCCGCACGGCACGGTCGCGAACTCAGGCGAAAACTTGTTCCTTGTAGCGCTCATCACAGCTCCTTCTCACAGATAGGAGCCTCCGGAAAACCCGGGACGCTTCACTTCCTTCCGTCACCCCGTGCTTGGCACGGCGTTGGGCTGTTCTTCCGGCGCAGCGCCAGAACAGAAAAGCCAAGGCCCGGATCAAGTCCGGGCCGACGATGGAATGGGATGTTATCCTGCGCCGAGTGCCGTCGCTCTCTCCCCTTCAGGGGAGAGATACGCAGGCTTGGCGGCTTGCCGCCTAGCCGAAGCCCAAGAGGGGCTTGGACGGTGAGGCTGGGCGCAAGGCCCCCTCTCCCAACCCTCTCCCCTGAAGGGGAGAGGGCTAGAGCGTCAGAGCGCCGAAACCGCCAGAAATTCCGGAATCGGGCCGTTCCATTCGCCAGGCTTTGACGGCGGCTCGGACTGCTCGCGGTAGCGCTGCGGTTCGCTGCGCGGGGCACGTTCGGCGCGCGATTCTGGCACGGCTTCGGCGCGCGGCGCGCGTTCGGCGCGGGGCTTGCGTTCCTCGCGCGCGGGACGTTCGCGGCGGCTTTCGCGCTTGGGTTCTTCCTCGCGGCGCTCTTCAGCGCGCTCGGGCTTGGCTTCGCGCGGCTTGCGTTCGGGCTTTTCGGCAACCTCGATCTTGAATTCGGGAATCTTGGTGCCCTGCAGCTTCTCGACGTTCTCGATCGATTCGAGATCCTCGTCGGAAACCAGCGTGAACGCGCGACCGGTGGCCCCGCCACGACCAGTGCGGCCGATGCGGTGAACGTAATCGTCCGGGTGCCAGGGCGTGTCGAAGTTGAAGACGTGGCTCACGCCCTTCACGTCAAGCCCGCGCGCAGCAACGTCGGAGGCGCACAGGATCGTGATGTCGCCGTCCTTGAACTTCTGCAGTTCGGCGTTGCGCGAGTTCTGGTCCATGTCGCCATGGATCTCGCCCGCGGCAAAGCCGTGGCTCTGCAAGGACTTGGCGAGTTCGCGCACGGTCGTCTTGCGGTTGGCGAAGACGATGGCGGTGGTCACGTTGTCGGTCTTCAGCAGGTGGCGCAGCACTTCGCGCTTCTGCCGCGTGGTGCAGCGGACCTTGTGCTGGACGATGCTGGTGTTCGTGCTGGCGGGACGCGCCACTTCGATCATCTTGGGGTTCGACAGGAACTTATCGGCCAGCTTCTTGATCGGCGGCGGCATCGTGGCCGAGAACAGCAGCGTCTGGCGCTGGGCCGGAAGCTTGGTGCAGATGTTCTCGATATCGGGGATGAAGCCCATGTCGAGCATGCGGTCAGCCTCGTCGATCACCAGCAGGTCGCAGCCCGTAAGCAGGATCTTGCCGCGCTCGAACAGGTCCATCAACCGGCCGGGCGTGGCGATCAGGACGTCGACGCCGTCCTGCAGCGCCTTGACCTGATCGCCCATCTGCACGCCACCGATCAGCAGCGCCATCTTGAGGTCGTGGTTCTTGCCGTACTTCTCGAAATTCTCGGCGACCTGTGCGGCGAGTTCGCGCGTGGGTTCGAGAATCAGCGAGCGCGGCATCAGCGCGCGGCGGCGGCCATGGGCCAGAATGTCGATCATCGGCAGCACGAACCCGGCGGTCTTGCCGGTGCCCGTCTGGGCGATGCCGATGATATCCTTCATCATGAGGACGGCGGGAATTGCCTGCGCCTGGATCGGAGTGGGCTCATCATAGCCAGCGTCGAGCACCGACTGGAGCAATTCATCCGAGAGGCCGAGATCGGCAAACTTCATGCAGGCAATTTTCCGAGAATTAGAGACGGCGAAAACAGTGTCGCGCCCGCTGGACAGCTTGCATCGCAAGACGCCGCCAGCACTGAATGCGCGCTATGACGATATGGCCCGAAAAGTCAAGAAATCCGCGATGTGACGCAGGCTTCAGTCATCATCCGGAACGAGCTCGCGCATCCTGGTGATCGCGCAGTTCGCTCCGGCGCGCGAATGGATCGTGTCACGGCCCGCGCAGAGCTGGCCGTCCTCGTTCCGTTCGACGTAAAAGCCCGAATAGAAGTCCCGCGCATGACACGCCTTGTCGAGGCTCGCGCCGATCAGCTTGCGGCTGCGGGTAATCAGCAGCAGGCGGTCCTGCGATTCGATCTGCACGCCCGCAATGCTGGTGATCGGCAGGCACTTGTCGGTCTTGCGCTCGTAGAACCGGGGCGGCTGCGGTGCGGACGGCAGCGGGGCGTACATCTGCGCAGGCATCCGGGGCGCAATGCGAATGATCATGCGCTGCTCGACACGCACCTGATCCCAGCCTTGGTCGGCAAGGCCCTGCACGACGAACGAGGCAAACGGGCTCTGGGTGAAATCCTCATTGAAAAGTGGAGAGCCTGCCGGAACCTTCGCAGCCGCCCATTGCTCGTCGATCCCCGGCGTTGCCACAGGACTTGCCGTCGGCAACGACAGCACCATGCCCATTGAGGCCAAGAGATTGAAGATACTGGGCATTATTGCAAAAGAACTCTCTTGGACCCCTCTCTGGAGCAGACGGCCCTGATCCGCCCTGCACCATCGCTCCCTACCCCTTAGCCCAAGGGGTTGAACCTGTGCTTAACCCGCCAGCAATCAAAAATGAATTGCCCTCTCGCCGGGGTGGCAATAGCCGATGCGCCATGAGCGATACGTTTCTTGCAGAAGCGGCCCGCCTGCTCGGGCCCAAAGGCTTGACCACCGACCCCGCCGACATGGCCGCGTGGCTGACGGACTGGCGCGGGCGCTATACCGGAAAGGCGCTGGCCCTCGCCTCGCCCGCCGACACCGAGGAGGTGGCGGCCCTTGTGCGGCTATGCGCGAAGCATGGCGTGCCGATCGTGCCGCAGGGCGGAAACAGCGGCATGTCGGGCGGCGCCACCCCGTTCGAGCACGGCGGCGAGGTCATCCTGTCGCTGCGCCGGATGAACCGCATCCGCAGCCTCGATTCGGCCGGACGCACGGCCACATGCGAGGCAGGCGTGATCCTGCAGGTGCTGCACGAAGCGGCGGAAAAGGCCGACTTGCGCTTTCCCCTGACGCTCGGCGGCAAGGGTTCGGCCACGATCGGCGGGCTGATTTCCACCAATGCGGGCGGAACGCAGGTCCTGCGCCATGGTTCGATGCGGGCGCTGGTCCTCGGGCTGGAAGCGGTCATGGCGGACGGCTCGGTGCTCGATCTGCTCACCCCGCTCAAGAAGGACAATCGCGGCTTTGACCTCAAGCAGGTGCTGATCGGTTCGGAAGGCACACTGGGCATCGTCACGGCGGCAACACTCAAGCTCGTGCCCCAGATCGCCGGACGCACGGTCATGTGGGCCGGCACCACATCGCTGCACGATTCGCGCAGCCTGCTGCTTCTGGCCGAGGACCTTGCACCGGGGCTGGTCGAAGGCTTCGAAGTCCTCCCCCAGCACAGCCTCGAAGCCGTGCTGGATTATCTGCCCGATGCGCGCGCGCCCCTGGCAGAGCCGCACGCCTGGCACGCCCTGATCGAACTTGTCGCAGGAGACGAGGGGACGGCGGCCCGCCTGTCCGAAATCGCCGAGCACCTGCTCGCCACTGCGTTCGAGCGCGGACTGATCAACGACGCCACGATCGCCGCCAGCGAGGACCAGGCCGAGAGGCTCTGGCTGATCCGCGAGACCATCTCGCCCGCCGAGCGCGCGATCGGCCCGGCCATGCAACACGACATCTCGGTCCCGGTCGAGAAGATGCCGGCCTTCGTCGAGGCTGCGGTCCCGCGCCTCGAAGCAGACTGGCCGGGTACGCGCGCAGTCTGCTTCGGCCATCTCGGCGACGGCAACGTGCACTTCCACGTCATCGCACCACCGGGCCGCGAGCGAGCAGCGTGGGAAGCGGGCGACGGCAAGGCGATCAGCGCGCAAGTGCACGACATGGTCACCGCATGGGGCGGCTCGATCTCGGCCGAGCACGGCATCGGCAGGCTCAAGCGCGACGATCTTGCCCGCCTCGCTGACCCGGCGATGCTGGCGGCAATGCGTGCAATCAAGCAGGCGCTGGACCCCAAAGGCCTGCTCAACCCGGGAAAGCTTGTCTGACGCGGCTTGCGCGGCCTTTTGTCAGTCCCTAAGAACCGCGGTTCCCGCAAGCCGCGGCCATAGCCAGTTCATGCCGCGCGTTCAGTGTTGATTCTTGGAGAGATGCCAAATGGCCAGCGCGCCGCAAGCGAACCTGCCGATGTTCTACAACGACCTCATGCCGCTCAACAGCCGCGACCACGCCACGTGGAAGGCCAAGAACGCGGATGCGGCTCCCTGGCTCGTCGGTCAGCATGCCATCCCATTGACGGCTGAGGAATTTCCGCAGGCTGCACGGCATTATCCGATCATCTTCGCCTCGGGCGACAATCCCGTGCCGCTGGCGCTGATGGGTTTGAACGAAGGCGTAAACGTCTTCGTCGACGACGAAGGCAAGGTGACGCAGCCGATCTACATCCCGGCCTATGTCCGCCGCTATCCCTTCCTCCTCGCCAAGCTCAACCCGAACAGCGAAGAGCTGTCGCTGTGCTTCGACCCCTCGGCAAACCTGCTGGGTGATTCGGTCGAGGGCCAGGAACTGTTCACCGATGGCAAGCCTTCGGAAGCCACGCAGGCCGCACTCGGCTTCTGCGAGCAGTTCGAACAGGCAGGCCAGCGCACGCAGGCCTTCATCGACGAGCTGAAGAAGCACGACCTGCTCATGGAAGGCGAAGTCGCCATCCAGCAGCAGGGCAATGACCAGCCGTTCGTCTATCGTGGCTTCCAGATGGTCAACCAGGACAAGCTGCGCGAAACCCGTGGCGACGTGCTGCGTGGCTGGGCGCAGAGCGGGCTTCTGCCGCTGCTCTATGCGCACCTGTTCTCGCTGGAACTGATCAGCCAGATCTTTGGCGCACAGGTTCAGCTCGGCAAGGGGCCGACCCCGGCGATCGCCATCCCGGCCGAGTAAATCAGAAATAAAAAGACACGAAGCCCCGACGCAAGGGCAACAGGTCAATACAAAAACGCGACGAGCCACACGGTTCGTCGCGTTTTTTCTTGGAGTGTTGCAAAAATCCCTCGAAACCCCTTGCAGGCTCCAAGGCCCTCCCCTATTTAGAGCATGTTGCGTTGCGGCTCCCCTCATGGCCCAGCGTAACTGGTGCACTCACGTGCACCTCCTCCCTGAACCTTGGCCACCTGGAGCATCGCTCCAGGTGGTTTTTTCTTGGGGTGTTCAGGAAGGGGCGGAAGGTTGGCTATTCTGCGGCAGCGCGCCAGCGGCCGCGATCAGACGTCCGGCCGAGGTCCGCAACGTCCACCGCCAGCCGCCGGACCAGCCCGATCAGCAGTTCGACCGTGGCCTCGAAACCCGGCCCAGGCTCTGCCATGCGCGGATCGAGATAGCACGTCCGGTCGATCTCGAGCTGCATGCAGTGCAACCCTTCGATCCTGCGGGCATGACGTTCGAGGACATAGCCACCGGCATATGGGCGGTTGTGCGAAACGCGCCGTGCCGATTCGGTGAAGTATCCGAAAGCCGCGCTGACAATCCCGCCGTCGCAGGACGCGCCGAACCGGTCGCCCACCACGAACTCGGGTGCGCGCTCGCCGGGCGAGCGTGCGGCCAGCGGCGGCATCGAATGAAGATCGATCAGCAGTGCGGCGCCCCACCGGTCGCGAATGGTCTCAAGGGTCGTGGCCAGAGCTGCGTGATAGGGCTGGTGGATCGCCGCGATCCGCTCGTTGAGCTCGGAATGATCCAGCCGACGCTTCCACAATTCGCCCAGCCCCGGCAAGCGACGGGGCACGAGCCCGAGGCCGCTGCGCGCGCGCCTGCCGAAACCGCTCGGCGCGGCGGATGCATCGGCGGGCGGCCCGCCCAGCATTTCCCAGTCAACATCGTCGCTGGCCCGGTTGAGATCAAGCATGGCCCGCGGGGCATGGGCCACCAGCAGCGCCGCACCAGTCTCGCGTGAAACCGCCTCGCCGAGCAGGTCGGCATAACGATCCTCGAGCCGTGGTGCGGCAAACGCCGGGTGGCGCATGCGGTCGAGCAGCGACTTGGCATAGGCTCGTCCGGCATGGGGCACGGCGATCACTACCGGGATCGGCGATGGATCGACAGTTTTGAGGCTGAACGCGGGCACGCCGGCATGGCCGGGTACCGATCCTCCCTGGACCAGTGCCGAATCGCCGTCATGCTTTCCGGATTGCTGCATGGGCGAACCGTGCAACCGATTCGCAACGAAGTCAAAACAACGTCCGATAGGTGTCAGTGCTATCCAGCTCAGGGAAATGAAAAGCGGCATGAACGAAGTGGCGATGTCGGAAGAATGTTAACCTGGCTGGGCTTATGACGGATCAGGTCGCCTCCGTGCGTCCCCCGCCCGAACCGAAGCCCGAAACAGATACAGGTTGGCCATGATCCGGATCCTGCTCGCCGAAGACGAAGAGGCGATGCGCACTTACCTCACCCGCGCGCTCGAAAATGCAGGGTACTCCGTGGCTGCAGTCGATCGCGGCACCGCAGCCATCCCGCTGCTGGAAAGCGAGCATTTCGATCTTCTCCTCTCGGACATCGTCATGCCCGAAATGGACGGGATCGAACTGGCCCAGCGCTGCAGCGAGATCAGCCCCGGAACGAAGGTCATGTTCATCACCGGATTCGCCGCCGTTACGCTCAAGGCGAATCGCGAGGCTCCCCAGGCGCGCGTGCTGTCGAAGCCGTTCCACCTCAAGGATCTCGTGCTCGAAGTGGAGCGCGTGTTCGAAGATGCGCCGTTTGCCGGGAGCCGCTGACCACGCGTGGGCAGCCACGCAAAATTCCCCCTTGCCTTGCCTCGAACCCAAGGCTAATGGCGCGCTTCCCGACGACAAGAGCGGCTCGCCGCAAGGTTCGGGACAAGCAGATGGTGCGGGCGTATAGCTCAGTGGTAGAGCACTATGTTGACATCGTAGGGGTCGCAAGTTCAATCCTTGCTACGCCCACCATCGCAAAACAAACCCCGCCATTGGCGGGGTTTTTTGTTGCACGACAGGCTGAAAGCAAGACGTACTCGCCATCCGCTGGCGCTGTTGGCGAGCACGCCAGCAGACAGCCAAGCTATCCCTTCCGGCTCAATCTGTTCCACAGGTCTGTCACATGGACCTGCGGCGCAAGCGATCTGCCTTCGCTCTCTGCAACCAGAACGGCGGCAGGCCGCCGACCGTCGCAGAAATTGGCTGGGACATGATAGGCTTCAGCCCGGCCTCGGGCACATTCCACCCGCTACAACGGCGCTAACCACAGCACCATTTTGGCTGCTTCCATAACCTTTGATGCCCGGCTACCGCCTTTCGGTAAAGCACGTGACGGGGAGCCTTTGTGCCAAAGCCAGGCGGAGAATGGCATTTGATTCGTGGAAGTCTCAGAACGCCTGAGAAAATATGTCCGCGTTGCAAACTGAGTTCATCATATCAATTGGTAATGAAGCGTGTGAGGCGGGTGCTTGGCATGACGACGGAGCATGGCTTCAGATGCCCACATTGCCTCTACGTAAAGCCTGTTGCCAGCCCGATCGCTTTTGCGATCAAGAAAGTCTATCTAGCTGATTAAAATGGCGCAAATATATACCGTAATCGGCTTTGGCCCCGACACGAGATGTGTTCGATGCGGGCTGACATCTGCCATGCCAGCGACCTATGCATACCGCAAACGGCAGCTGTTCGAAACGGAGCTCTCCCACAAGCCCGAAAGCATCACGATCGCTTGCAAGCAGTGCGGTTTCGAGGAAGAAGTCTTCTCAAAGGCTGAGCTCGTTTCTGGTGACACCGACCGCATTCGGGCGTTTTTCGAGCCGCGAAAGGACCGAACGAGGTCATTCTATCGGTCCAGATATCTCGAAGAGACCGCTTCAGCACGCGCTTACCTGGCGCTCCTGAACAAGCTCGGCCTTCACGATCTGGTCCTGTACGTAACCGACACAGTGATCGTGCGTTGAATATCGCCTGGTGACGGGAAGCGTGGCCCCACGCCACGCATATGCTCAGGCTGCCCCCCCCCCCCGCAAAAGATCGGGCGAGTTTTCAGAAACACCGAATTGCTCGGCTTTCCTGCCCGCACGAGTCTCCATGCACGGCGAGATCCGGCTCTTGGCCGGACAAGCTGCACGGGCCAGGCCTGCCCGGAAGGCGGGAGCAACAGGCAGCGCCCCCGCCCCTTCCGTCCCCAAGGTCCTGCTTACTTGCCCTGCCAGTTCGGCTTGCGCTTTTCGGCAAACGCCGCCGCACCCTCGCGGGCATCGCTCGAGGAAAACACAGGCGCGATGTAGGCCTGCTGCTTCTGCCACATCTCGGCCTCGGTCCATTCGTGCGAATCACGGATGATGCCCTTGGACGCGATCAGCGCGAGCGGGCCGTTCTCGGCAACCTTTGCTGCCAGCGCCTTGGCCGCATCGAGTGACGGGCCCTCGACGATCTGGTTGATGAAGCCCAGTTCATAAGCGCGCTGCGCCGAGATGAAGTCACCTGTCAGCGCCAGTTCCATCGCGATGCGCGGCGGAATCTGGCGCGGCAGCTTGATCAGGCCGCCAGCCGCTGCTGCAAGCCCGCGCTTGGCTTCGGGAATGCCGAACTTCGACGACGCGCTGGCCACGATCAGGTCGCACGACAGCGCCAGTTCCATGCCGCCCGCCAGAGCATAGCCGTCCACCGCTGCGATGATCGGCTTCTTCGGCGTCCATTCCGAAAGCCCACCGAAGCCGCGCCCCGGGATCGAAGGCGATTCACCGCGCAGGAAGCCCTTGAGATCCATGCCGGAACAGAAAGTCCCGCCCGCACCGGTGAGAATGGCGCAGCGCAGGTCGGCCTCGGCATCCAGCCGGTCCATCGCCGCCGAGATACCTTCGGCAGCGGCCTTGTTCATCGCGTTCTTTGCGTCGGGCCGGTTGATGGTGACGATCAGCACGTTGCCATCGACTTCGGTAAGGACTTCAGCCTCGCTCATAGTATCTCTCCGAACAGATCTCGTCCCGGACTTAACCGGTCACTTAAACATCTGCATTGCCGACCCGCCGATGTCCAGTGGAAAGCCCCAAAAATTGCGCGAATCTCCTGATCGGCGGGTAGCCCTCCTTGCACCATTGCAAGCCTCTGCTAAGGGGAAGCGCAATTTCTCTCCCCAGCTTGAAAGACAGGACGGACATGGCGAAGATCAAGGTGAAGAACCCGGTCGTCGAACTCGACGGCGATGAAATGACCCGCATCATCTGGGAATGGATCCGCGAGCGTCTGATCCTCCCCTATCTCGACATCGACCTCAAGTACTACGACCTCTCGGTCCAGAAGCGCGACGAGACGGACGACCAGATCACCATCGATTCCGCCAACGCGATCAAGCAGTACGGCGTCGGCGTGAAGTGCGCCACGATCACCCCTGACGAACAGCGCGTCGAGGAATTCAACCTCAAGTCGATGTGGAAGTCGCCCAACGGCACGATCCGCAACATCCTGGGCGGCGTGGTCTTCCGCGAACCCATCGTGATCCAGAACGTGCCGCGCCTGGTTCCAGGGTGGACCGACCCCATCGTCGTCGGCCGTCACGCCTTCGGTGACCAGTACCGCGCCACCGATTTCGTCGTCCCCGGCCCCGGCAAGCTCCGCCTCGTCTGGGAAGGCGACAACGGCGAGACGATCGACCGCGAAGTCTTCAACTATCCTTCGGGCGGCGTCGCCATGGCGATGTACAACCTCGACGATTCGATCCGCGATTTCGCCCGCGCCTCGTTCAACTATGGCCTTGGCCTGGGTTGGCCGGTGTACCTGTCGACCAAGAACACCATCCTCAAGGCCTATGACGGCCGCTTCAAGGACCTGTTCCAGGAAGTGTTCGACACCGAAGGCTTCAAGGAAAAGTTCGCTGCCGCCGGCATCAGCTACGAACACCGCCTGATCGACGACATGGTCGCCTCGGCGCTCAAGTGGTCGGGCAAGTTCGTCTGGGCCTGCAAGAACTATGACGGTGACGTCCAGTCCGACACCGTGGCACAGGGCTTCGGCTCGCTCGGCCTGATGACCTCGGTCCTGATGACGCCCGACGGCAAGACCGTCGAAGCCGAAGCTGCGCACGGCACGGTGACCCGTCACTACCGCCAGCACCAGCAGGGCAAGCAGACCTCGACCAACCCGATCGCCTCGATCTTCGCCTGGACCCGCGGCCTGATGTATCGCGGCAAGTTCGACGAGACGCCGGAAGTCGTGAAGTTCGCCGAAACGCTCGAGCGCATCTGCATCGAGACCGTCGAGAGCGGCAAGATGACCAAGGACCTCGCGCTGCTCATCGGCCCCGATCAGGCTTGGATGACCACCGAGAAGTTCTTCGAAGCCATCGTCGAGAACCTCGAAACGGAAATGAAGAACTGGGCCTAAGCGCCCGATCTTCAACCGATAACGCAAGGGCTCCGGTTCACGCCGGGGCCCTTTGCTTTTGAGGGGCCTTATCGGGGGTGACACCCCGCGCCCCCTCCCCTAACCTGCGGGCATGGCAGGCAATCTCGAACCGACTACAGCCCTTTCCGACGTCCTTGTTGTCCTCGGTGCCGCCGGCATCGTCATCCCGGCCTTCGCCCGCCTGCGCATCACCCCGATCATCGGGTTCATTCTGGTCGGCCTTGCCGTCGGTCCCTTCGGCCTCGGCTCGCTCGTCGGCCAGTACCCCTGGCTCTATCACGTCACGATAACCGATCAGGCGGCGATCACGCCGTTCGCCGAATTCGGGATCATCCTCCTGCTGTTCGAGATCGGCCTCGAACTCTCGTTCAACCGCCTGTGGGACATGCGGCGCCTTGTCTTCGGCCTCGGCGCCATGGAACTGGCGGTATCGGCCACGCTGCTCGCTCTGGTCCTGATGGCGACCGGCCTGCAGATCAGCGGCGCCTTCGGCCTCGGCCTTGCCCTCGCCCTGTCCTCCACCGCGCTGGTCTTGCCGATCTCTGGCACGCAGGGGCCGGTCGGCCGCGCCGCGCTGTCGATGCTGCTGTTCGAGGATATCGCGCTCGTCCCGATCATCTTCATGCTCGGCGCGCTCGCCCCGCTTGCCGCGCAGGGCCATGGCCCCGGCATCGGCGAGACGCTGCTCTACGGAGCGCTGGTCGTTGCCGCCCTGCTGGTGTTCGGCCGCCTGCTCCTGCCCCGACTCTTCGCGCAGGCCGCACAGACCAAGAGCCCCGAACTGTTCCTCGCCGCGACCATGCTGGTAGTCATCGCCTCGGCCCTGTCCACCTCGCTCGTCGGCCTCTCGCCGATCATGGGCGCGCTGCTCGCCGGCCTGCTGATCGCCGAGACCGAGTATCACACCGAAGTCGAAGCCATTACCAAGCCGTTCAAGGGCCTCGCGCTGGGCGTCTTCCTGATCACCATCGGCATGGGCATCGACCTGCGCGTGGTCTGGGCACAGATCGGACCGCTGACGCTCGCGGTGGTCGGCGTTGTCGTGCTCAAGGCCCTGGTCACCGGCTTTGGCCTGCGCCTGATGGGCAAGGGCCGCGCCACCGCGCTCGAAACCGGCATCCTCATGGCCAGCCCGTCAGAGACCACCCTGATCGTGCTGACCGCCGCCGCCGAAGCCGCATTGATCGACCGCGAGACGGCGCAGTTCTGGCAGATCGTCACCGCCATCGGTCTCACCATCACTCCCATGCTGGCCAAGCTGGGCGAGACATGGGCCGGGCGCCTAAGTCGCGAAAGTGCCGATGCCGGACAGTCGGTCCCGGTCGAATTGCCCGAAGGCGAGCGCGTCGTGGTCATGGGCTTCGGCCGCGTCGGCCGCCTGATCTCCGACATGCTGACCGTGCACGGCGCAAGCTGGCTCGGCATCGACAGCGATCCTGCCATCGTCAAGGCCGCGCGCAAGGACGGGCTGCCGGTGCTGTTCGGCAATGTCGACAGCGAAGCCGCGATCTCCCGCCTCGGCCTCGACGGTGCCCGCGCGATGATCCTGACGATGGACGAACCGGTCCTGATCCTGCGCATGGTCAAGCGGTTGCGCTCGGCCCATCCCGACCTGCCGATCATCGTCCGCGCCCGCGACGCAAGCCACGCCGCCGAACTCTACAAGGCAGGCGCCAGCCATGCCGTGCCCGAAACCCTCGAAAGCTCGCTGCAGCTCTCCGAAGCGGTGCTGGTCGACCTCGGCTTCCCGATGGGCCCGGTCATCGCCTCGATCCACGAAAAGCGCGACGAATTCCGCCAGAAGATCAAGGAAGAAGGCGAACTGAACTCGCTGCCCAAGCTCAAGTCGGCGTCATTGCGCGAACGGGTGGGCGGCTGAAGCCTAGAAAACTCCGTAAATTCCGATGCCGGAACGATTCTCAGAACGCTGGTGCAAGACTTGCGCTCTCAGTGATGGGCCGAATGGTCCGTCGATACCGCTGCCGTAACCGAAACCCGCGGAGCAGGCGTCTTGCTACCCGGCGCACCCGACCATTCGACTACGGTGCCATCAGCATAGCTTTGCCGGGCATTCCAGACGAGTTCGACCGGTTGGTCGGGATTCCGGGCCATCACGGCAAATTCCACATACTCCTCAGGCATGAGCGTGCCCGTCCAGTGCGCACCGACAATGGCACCGTCAGCCCCGCGCTCAACGTCGAGCGCCCACCCCGGCACCTGCCTGAACGACATGACTGTCACGCCACCCGGAATGGCCAGATCAAGGCGGGTCGAGGCAACCTTGCGCTCGTTCGGCATTCGCACGGTATAGACCGTGCGCTCGCTCGCGTGCGTCTCTGTCGGGGACAGTGTGACGTGGGCCAGTGCCGGGGTCGACAGCACGGCGCAGGTCAGCACCGCGATGCCATATAGCCGGATCATGCGGCCAGCACAGCCTTCGCCGCCGCTATCGCGTCTGCAGCCTTGGCCCCATCCGGCCCGCCGCCCTGTGCCATGTCCGGACGGCCACCGCCGCCCTTGCCGCCGAGCGCTTCGACGCCAGCGCGGACGATGTCCACCGCGCTGACCTTGCCGACCAGATCCTCGGTCACCGCAGCCGCGATGGAAGCCTTGCCCTCGTTCACCGCGACGATCACCGCTACGCCCGAACCAAGCCGCTGCTTGGCCTGATCGAGCAGCCCGCGCAGTTCCTTGGGGTCTAGGCCATCAAGCACTTGCCCTGAGAACTTCACGCCACCCACGTCCTCGTCGGCATTCTCGGCCTTGGCCGAACCACCGCCGAGCGCCAGCGCCTTCTTCGCCTCGGCGAGTTCGCGTTCGAGCTTCTTGCGCTCGTCCATCAGCGCGGTGACGCGGGCTTCCACGTCTTCCGGCGTCGTGCGCAGGATCGAGGCGGTGTTCTTCAGCGCATCCTCGCGCGCCACGAACCACTGCCGCGCACCCTCGCCGGTCAGCGCCTCGATGCGGCGCACGCCCGATGACACCGCGCTTTCGCTGACGATGCGGAACACGCCGATGTCGCCCAGCGCACGCACGTGGGTGCCGCCGCACAGTTCGACCGAATAATGCTTGTCCGCCACACGGCCCATGCTCAGCACGCGCACTTCGTCGCCGTACTTCTCGCCGAACAGCGCCATGGCGCCTGCTTCGATGGCCTCATCGGGGCTCATCAGGCGCGTGGTCACCGGCTCGTTGGCGCGGATTTCGGCGTTCACTTCGGCTTCGATCGCGGCAATGTCCTCAGGCGTGAGCGCCGTCGGCTGCGAGAAGTCGAAGCGCAGGCGATCGGCAGCGACCATCGAACCCTTCTGCGTCACATGGCCGCCAAGCCGGTGGCGCAGCGCCGCATGGAGCAAATGCGTTGCCGAATGGTTGGCACGGATCGCATCGCGGCGCTCGACATCGATGTCGAGCTTGACCACATCGCCGACCTTCACGGCACCCGACGCGACCGTCGCATTATGCGCATGCAGGCGACCCAGCGGCTTGGCCGTATCGCTCACCTGCAGCACCAGTCCATCCGCGCCAGTGATCGTCCCGGCATCGCCGGTCTGGCCGCCGCTCTCGCCATAGAACGGCGTCTGGTTGACGATGACGGTGACGCTGTCACCCGCCGTGGCGCTGTCGACTTCCTTGCCATCGCGGACCAGCGCGACGACCTGCGCCTCGCCGGTGGTGGCGGTGTAGCCGGTGAACTCGGTCGCGCCGACACGTTCGGCGATGTCGAACCACACTTCGCTGTCCGCCGCCTGACCCGATCCCTTCCACGCCGCCCGCGCTGCCGCCTTCTGCTGCGCCATCGCCGCGTCGAAGCCTTCACGGTCCACAGCAATGCCGCGTGCGCGCAGGGCGTCTTCGGTCAGGTCATAGGGGAAGCCGAAGGTGTCATAGAGCTTGAAGGCGGTGTCGCCGGGCAGCTTGTCGCCCTCGCCCAGCGTCGCGGTCGCTTCGTCGAGCAGCTTGATGCCGTTTGACAGCGTGCGGCGGAACTGCACTTCCTCGCGCAGCAAGGTTTCCTCGATCAGCGGCTGCGCGCGGCCAAGCTCGGGATAGGCAGCGCCCATCTCGGCCACCAGCGCGGGCACCAGGCGATGCATCAGCGGGTCCTTCGCGCCCAGCAGGTGGGCATGCCGCATCGCGCGGCGCATGATCCGGCGCAGGACATAGCCGCGCCCTTCGTTCGAAGGCAACACGCCATCGGCCAGCAGGAAGCTGGTCGAGCGCAAGTGGTCGGCGATCACGCGATGGCTCGCACGCTGCTCGCCCTCGGCCTTGACCGCAGTCAGGCTCTCGGACGCGGCGATAAGCGCCTTGAACGTGTCGGTGTCGTAGTTGTCGTGCTCGCCTTGCAGCACTGCAGCGATGCGCTCAAGGCCCATGCCGGTGTCGATGCTCGGCTTGGGCAGGCTGCCGGTGATCTCGCCCGCCGTCTGCTCAAACTGCATGAACACGAGGTTCCAGATCTCGATGAAGCGGTCGCCGTCCTCCTCAGGCGATCCCGGAGGGCCGCCCCAGATGTGGTCGCCATGGTCGAAGAAGATCTCCGAGCACGGGCCGCACGGGCCATCATCGCCCATCGCCCAGAAGTTGTCCTTCGTGGCGATGCGGATGATGCGGTCTTCCGGGAGCCCCGCGATCTTCTTCCACAGCTCGAACGCCTCGTCGTCGGTGTGATAGACCGTGGCGAGCAGCTTGTCCTTGGGCAGGCCCCATTCGCGCGTCAACAGCGTCCACGCGTGCGTGATCGCCTGCTCCTTGAAGTAATCGCCGAACGAGAAGTTGCCGAGCATCTCGAAGAATGTGTGATGCCGTGCGGTGTAGCCCACGTTGTCGAGATCGTTGTGCTTGCCCCCTGCGCGCACGCACTTCTGCGACGAGGTGGCGCGCGGGGTCGCACGGGTTTCAAGCCCCGTGAACACGTTCTTGAACGGCACCATCCCCGCGTTCGTAAACATCAGCGTCGGGTCGTTGTAGGGCACCAGCGGCGCAGACTGCACCACATCGTGCCCCTGCGAGCCGAAGTATTCGAGGAATGAGCGGCGGATTTCGTTCGTCGAAGTCATGAAAGGCCGATTAGGCGAGCGTTCGGCGCGCTACAAGCACGTTTCATCCATCTCAGTGATCGGATGTGCCCGTTACCAGCCATGCCGCTGCCCGAAACGCGACATGCCCCTCGCGATGATGCGCCTCGACAAGGTCCTGAAGACGTTTGGCGACCTCTTCGCGCTGCTCTTCGGGCAGGGTTCGCAACGCAGCCGCTGCCGGACCGATTCGGCGGAACAGCGCCATCGCCTCGCCCACGGCATCCGCGCCCGTCCCGGCGATGTAGTCGAAATCGACCGCCGTGAACGCAAGGTCGCGCCACCCCGCCATGCAGCGCCGGACATGCTCGGGCTGGGCGAGGGCAAAGGGTCCGGGCGCGAACGGTTGTGGCGGTGGCGGCTCTGACCTCGGCAGAAGGTCGGCAATCGCCGCAGCCCACTCGTTCTGCGCTGCGGAACGGAAGCATGAGAACACGATGCGGGCACCCGGCGCAGAAACCGCTGCAAGATGGGCAAAGGCTTGTGGCGGATCGGGAAAGAACATCACCCCATGCCGCGACACCAGCAGGTCTGGCCTGTTGCGCGGTTGCCACGCGGTCGCATCGGCCAGTTCGAACGAAAGGTTCGCGGCATAGGCGCGCTCCGAGGCCGCTTCGATCAGGTCCGGCGAAATATCGATTCCCGTCACCCGTGCCTGAGGTCTCGCCGCCGCGACGGCCATGGCCAGCTCGCCCGCACCACAGCCGATATCGACGACGTCACTCCCCTGCTCGGCCGCAATGGCAGAAAGCAATGCGGGGGTAAGCTCGGAAAAGCTGACGTCGGTTCGCCGCCATTCCGCCGCCCAGCTCCGCCCGACGGTGCCCTGCCAGTCCCCTGCATTCGTCATCGCATCACATCCCGAAGTAGGCGCCGCCCTTCTCGCGGGCCCGCTGCCACGCGGGACGGGCATGGACGGCAGCGACGAAGGCCGCGAGCTTGGGAAAATGCGCGCCTGCGCCGTTCATCACCGCGATCTCTGCCGGGAAGCTCAGCATCACGTCCGCCCCGGTCCAGTCGTCACCGATGAAGTGCCCGGAGGGGCGCAGGATCTGTTCCATGTAGCCGAAGTGCGCAGCCAGTTGCTCGTCGATGCGCGGCTTCAACGGTTCCGCAGCATCGCCAAGGCGCGAGGTGTAAAGCTGGAGGAGAACAGGCGTCATCGCCGAGCCTTCGGCGAAGTGCATCAATTCGAGATGGCGCAGCGCATCATCGGACCCGGCAGCAGGCAACCACGCGCCATTGCCATAACGCTCGCACAGCACCTGCACGATCGCGCCTGATTCCTCGATCACCCGGCCATCGATCTCGAGCAGCGGCGACTTGCCGAGGGGATGCACCGCTTTCAGTTCGGGCGGCGCGAGATTGGTGACGGCATCGCGCTGGTAATGGCGGATCTCGTAATCCACGCCCAGTTCCTCGAGCAGCCACAGGACGCGCTGCGAACGGCTGTTGTTGAGGTGGTGCACGATGATCGCCATGGTCGGGACTCCTGTTGGATTAACCGCAAGGTTAAACGCCAACCATCAGAACGCAAACAAAAAGCCCGCCCATTCCTGCCGGGGAATGCGCGGGCTCTTTGGTGTGGCAGGCGGGTGCGGATGGAGGCTGCAGGCCCGCCGCCTTGAAGATCAGACGTCGTCGTCCGCGTCCGGACCGACCATCAGACCTTCGGCAACCTTGTCGGTGCGGCCACGGATCGCAGCTTCCAACCGGTCGCAAAGTTCACGGTTCTCGCGCAGGAAGTTCTTGGCGTTCTCACGCCCCTGCCCGATGCGAATGGAGTCATAGCTGAACCAGGCGCCGGACTTCTCGACGAGCCCGGCCTTGACGCCAAGATCGAGAATCTCGCCGATCTTGGAAATGCCCTCGCCATACATGATGTCGAATTCGACCTGCTTGAACGGCGGGGCGACCTTGTTCTTGACCACCTTCACGCGCGTGGCGTTGCCGACGATCTCGTCACGGTCCTTGATCTGCCCGGTGCGGCGGATGTCGAGGCGGACCGAAGCGTAGAACTTGAGCGCGTTGCCGCCCGTCGTCGTCTCGGGGTTGCCGTACATCACGCCGATCTTCATGCGCAGCTGGTTGATGAAGATCACCATGCAGCGCGAGCGGCTGATCGAGCCGGTCAGCTTGCGCAGCGACTGGCTCATCAGGCGGGCCTGAAGACCGACATGGCTGTCGCCCATCTCGCCTTCGATTTCGGCACGCGGCACGAGCGCTGCCACCGAGTCAACCACCAGCACGTCGATCGCGTTGGAGCGCACCAGCGTGTCGGTGATTTCCAGCGCCTGCTCGCCCGTATCAGGCTGCGAGACGATCAGGTTGTCGATGTCCACGCCCAGCTTGCGGGCATAGACCGGGTCAAGCGCGTGTTCGGCGTCGATGAAGGCAGCGGTGCCGCCATTCTTCTGCGCCTCGGCAATCACGTGCAGCGCGAGCGTGGTCTTGCCCGAACTTTCCGGCCCGTAAACCTCGATCACGCGGCCGCGCGGCAATCCGCCCACGCCGAGCGCGATATCGAGCCCGAGCGATCCGGTGGAAATCGCTTCCACCTGCATCGCTTCCTTCGAGCCCAGCTTCATTGCCGACCCCTTGCCGAACGCGCGGTCAATCTGCGCAAGGGCCGCGTCGAGCGCCTTCTGACGATCCATGTCCTTGATCTTACCTTCCTCGATGAGCTTGAGCTGAGCCGCCATGGCTTCGTTTCCCTTGCTAGAGTTGGCTGACATGAGCCGTCAACAAGGGTTATGTACTTGTTGTGTTCCATTAGAACAAGAGGGGAACGAAAAAATCGCTCCGTTCTGGAAGCACGTTATCGCAAACACTTATCGCCAGACGCTTTTCCCGGCCGACAAGCAACCCGTCATGTGTGCCTCACACGGCCCGGAGAACCGCCGCATCCGCCATGCCACCGACGCGGCACCCTCATTTCAACGTCGCAAAGGACTCTCCACCCCCCACAGCTGGCGACTCGGCCCACGTCCGGTCCGTTAACCATTGATCGCAATTGCAAGGCTAACGAATATCTATAAGTATATCTCTAGATATATCGAAAGTTATAGCAACATGCGTTTCAATAGCGACCGAAGGCGCAAGACGTCTACGAAGCTGCGCGCGGCGGATTCGGCCTGGAGTTCCGAAGATCAATTCCTGACCGCAAGGCAGAGCCACACTGTAGGGGTGGCCGCAAGGATTCTTCATTTTGGAAACGGCGCTCCGCCGATGGAAGTGGCCTGTGCCGCAGCCTTTTGCGAAACGGCACAAGTCTTTCGCATCACCGACGACTACACGGCTTACACCGATGACGGGCGTCAGGCCTACAGCGTTATCTTCGTTGTGGGAAGCGATCCGGTCCGCATCCGCAAGTTCATGCGCATCTATCGCCCGTTGCTGAAGGGCAAGGCCAAGATTGCCCTGCTGCGTGATGCCAGACCAAGAGTACGTGCGCAGATTCTCAACGTCGGTTTCGATGACGTGTTCGATGTCGGCATGTCCACGCCGGAAGGACAGGCCCGCATCGAGGCCATTCTCGCCCGCATGGGTCAGCGGCAGACCGACGAACTGCTGCGCGAGGTGCGTGAGCTGCACCTTCAGCATTACGTCGTCACGCCCCTTCTCGGCCGCGAAGCAAAGATCCTGTCGTTGCTTGTAGCAGCCAGGGGATCGCCCGTTCGCAACCAGAGGCTCGCCGCAACCGGAAGGTCTGTGCATCGCCCGATCTCGCCGAAGTCCCTCCAGGTCCTCATCTCCGGCCTCAGAGCCAAATTGAAACCCAGCATCAGGATCACGAGCCATGGATCGTCAGGATATGCCTTGCAGGAAGTCTCTCCCGTGGCCGACCTTCTCGCCGCCGCCGCAGGCGGGGCAGATCATTAGCATCGCCAACTTGCGCAGCCGTCTGCTCAAGATGGCCGAAAGCGTCGAGCGCAACGACCAGCACGGCATGGAGTCGGGGGCTGCCGAACTGTGTGATATCGTGCTGGGCGAACAACGCTTCGCGATCACGGCTCCGGGACTTGATCCGCGCAGGATCGCCGATGCGCTCCGCCGCTATGCCGCGGGCGAGCACGAAGCCGCTGCCTTTGCCGCGATTCCGGATTGCCTCGAAATTGCCGCATCGCGCTTCGAATCCTCGAAGACGCATATCGCCAAGGTTGCACTTGCCGGGATTCACAGCGGCTACTCGCAGAATGCCACCACGCTACCGGGCGCCGTGTTCGCCGCGTTCCTGCGCTGCCTCGCGCGGATTGCCACAGAGTTCGAGGACTGAAACGACAACGGGCCCGAAGACTTGCCCCGGGCCCGTGTTCATCTCATCATGCGCAAAGCGCCGGTGCGCTACACCACGCCGAACGCCAGCATCGCATCGGCCACCTTCTTGAAGCCGGCGATATTGGCACCCTTCACGTAATCAATGTACCCGCCGCCCTGGTCGCCATAGGCAAGGCAGGACTTGTGGATGCCGGCCATGATGTCCTTGAGCATCTGCTGCAGCTCTTCTTCCTTCCAGGAACGGCGTTCGGAGTTCTGGCTCATTTCGAGGCCGGAGACGGCAACGCCACCCGCATTCGAGGCCTTGCCCGGCGCATAGAGGATCTTGGCCGCCTTGAACACGTGCACGCCGTCAAGGTCGGTCGGCATGTTCGCGCCCTCGGCCACCGCCTTGCAGCCATTGGCGATCAGCATGCGCGCATCGTCGCCCAGCAGCTCGTTCTGCGTGGCGCACGGCAATGCCACGTCACATGGCACGCCCCACGGCGTCTTGCCTGCCACGAACGTCGCCTTCGGGAAGGCCTCGACATATTCCTCAATGCGGCCGCGGCGATGGGTCTTGTGGGTCTTGACCCAGTCGATCTTCTCCTGGTCGATGCCATCAGGATCGTGGATGTAGCCCCCTGAATCCGAGAGGGTCAGCACCTTGCCGCCCAGCTGGACGATCTTCTCGGCCGCATGGGTCGCCACGTTGCCCGAGCCCGAGATCACCGCCGTCTTGCCGGTCAGGTCCTCGCCCTTGGTGGCGAGCATGTTGGCAAGGAAGTAGACTGCGCCATAGCCAGTCGCCTCGGTGCGGATCAGCGAGCCGCCCCATTCCAGGCCCTTGCCGGTCAGCACGCCGGTGAAGTTGTTGGTGATGCGCTTGTACTGGCCGAACATGAAGCCGATCTCGCGCCCGCCCACGCCGATGTCGCCTGCCGGAACGTCGACGTCGGCACCGATATGGCGATAGAGTTCGGTCATGAACGACTGGCAGAAGCGCATGATCTCGCGCACGCTCTTGCCCTTGGGATTGAAGTTCGATCCGCCCTTGCCGCCGCCCATCGGCAGGCCGGTCAGCGCGTTCTTGAAGGTCTGCTCGAAGGCGAGGAACTTCAGGACCGATTCGGTCACCGATGGGTGGAAACGGATGCCGCCCTTGTAGGGGCCGATCGCGTTGTTGTTCTGCACGCGCCACCCGCGCTGCACGCGGATGTTGCCCTTGTCGTCTTCCCAGCAGACGCGAAAGGACACCACGCGGTCCGGCTCGGCGATGCGGCGCAGGATCTGCTGCGAGTGGTACTCTTCCTTGTCCTGCATGAACTCGAAGATGTCTTCGGCAACCTCCTGCACCGCCTGGACGAACTCCGGCTGATAGGGATTGCGCTTCTTCACGCCTTCCATGAAGGTCGGCAGGTCAACATGATCGGAAACGGCCACGGTACTCTCCCCCTGATCGGAGCCTTTTGGCTCCCGATGCGGCTGCCGGAATGGCGGCCAGGATTCGCTGGGTGCGGCCCGTGTCTGCACGACTTCGGCCAAGCCCCGAGTCGCGCTGTTGTGGCAGAGAGATTAGCGGGTTTTGCGCTACGGGAAAGCGGCGAAGCGCACCTTGAAGCCTGTCTAGCGCCCTGGCGGGAGTCGGTCGTCCTCGACCTTCTTCTTGAACAGGCCATCCAGTGCCGATTTGACCGATTCCGCAGCGGCCGCGTCGTCCCTGTTGGGATCGGGCGTGTAGGTCGGCGCATCCTCGCCGACAGGCTCCTGCTTCATCGCAGGCGGTTCGGACGCAGCATCGGGCACCTTTGGCTCAGGCGTTGCTTCGGGCACTACAGCTGCCGGCGCAGCCTGCATCACCGCCGGACCGATCAGCTTGGAAAGACCCGCAATCTGCTCGGTCAGCACCTTGTCGACCGCGCCGGAGATCGTTTCGGTCTTGTAGCGCATGAAACCGCCGACCACGTACTCCCACAGGATCCGCGTGGTCTTGCCGCCACTCCCGTCGACCGGCTTGAACGTCACTGTCATCGTGCCGTTGACCGCCTCGGACTGCAGCGGACCCAATCCACCGACGAGCCGCAGCGCCCGGTAGGGCTCGGCATAGACCACCCGCATGTGCATCACCGACCCCGGCTTCTGCGTCGCTGGCGCGCCCTTGGGCACCGGCAGCTTCTCGCAGAAGCACCCGTTGGCTGAAGGGTCCATGGCCAGGTTCACGGACTCGCCCGAAAAGGTGTGCTGTGGGTTCCACCACAGCGATGGCGTGGTGAAGGCCTTCCACGCATCGGCGGGGCTCGCGGCGACCTCTGCAGTCACCCGCACGACGAACCCTGCGTCAGTCCGCGTCGTCACTTCGGCGCGAGCGGGAGCAGACGCAACAACGGCGAGGCCGCCAAGCCCCGCCGTCAGGAATTTCAGGACCTTGGCCATCACGCGCCTCCGCCCGCACCGGGACGGGCGGGTCACGCCTGCGTGTTAGCGCTTGCCGAGGATTGCCTCAATGGCTGCCGTGACCTCATCCATGTCCGCCATGCCATCAACCCGGCTGACGATGCCCTGCGCTTCGTAGATCGGCAGGATCGGCGCGGTCTTGGCACGATATTCGGCCATGCGGGTGCGCACGGTTTCCTCGTTGTCGTCGGGACGGCGCTTGAACTCGTGACCGCCGCACTTGTCGCAGGTACCTTCGACAGCAGGCTTCTCGAACGTGTCGTGATAGCCCTTGCCGCAGGTGGCGCAGGTGTAACGCCCGGTGATGCGCTCGACGAGCGCATCCTCGTTCACGTCGAGCTCGATCACGTAGTCAAGCTTCTTGCCGCGGCTCGCCAGGATCGCCTCGAGCGATTCCGCCTGCGGGGCGGTGCGGGGATAGCCATCGAAGATCGCGCCCTGGCCCTCGGCCAGCGCATCGAGTTCATCACCGATCAGGGCCGAGACGATCTCGTCCGAAACGAGCTGACCCGCTTCCATCACGGCCTTGGCCTTGAGGCCGACCGGCGTCTGAGCCTTGACCGCCGCACGGAGCATGTCGCCCGTGGAGAGCTGCTTCATGCAATGGCGTTCGACCAGACGCTGGGCCTGCGTGCCCTTGCCCGCGCCCGGAGGCCCCAACAGGATGATGTTCACGAAATCGCTCCCCTCATGCAGCTGCTGCCCTCAGCGCAGCCGTCCCTTCAGTTTCGCCTTCTTGATCAGGTCGCCATACTGGTGCGCCAGCAAGTGCGACTGGATCTGGGTAATGGTGTCGACCGTGACGTTGACCACGATCAGCAGGCTGGTGCCGCCGAAGAACAGCGTCCCCATGCCTGTCTCCGCCATGATGAATTCCGGCACGACGCAGACCACGGTGATGTATGCCGCACCCAGCACGGTGATGCGAGTTAGCACATAGTCTAAGTAGGTCTGGGTGTTCTTGCCCGGACGGATGCCGGGAATGAACCCGCCATTCTTCTTGAGGTTCTCGGCCGTCTCTTCCGGGTTGAACACCACGGCGGTGTAGAAGAACGAAAAGAAGATGATCCCGAGCGCATAGAACAGCATGTAGAGCGGCTTGCCGTGCCCAAGGTACTGGTTCAGCGAGACGATCACCTGCCCCATCGTGGTGTCGGGCGAGATCGACTTGCCGGCGAACTGCGTGATGGTCAGCGGCAGCAGCAGCAGCGAGCTGGCGAAGATCGGCGGGATCACGCCTGCGGTGTTGAGCTTCAAGGGCAGGTGGCTGCGGTCGGCATTCATCATGCCGCGCTGCGTCGCGCGCTTGGGATACTGGATCAGCAGCCGCCGCGTCGCACGCTCGAAGAAGCAGATCGCCAGCACGAGGCCGACCAGCATGATCACGATGCCGACAATCAGGAACGGCGAGATCGAGCCGGTGCGGCCGCCTTCGAACAGGTTGCCGAAGAACTTCGGCAGCTGCGCGACGATGCCGGCCATGATGATCAGCGAAACGCCGTTGCCGATCCCGCGCGAGGTGATCTGCTCGCCCAGCCACAGCAGGAACATGGTGCCGCCGATCAACGAGATGACCGCTCCGACACGGAAGAGGAGGCCCGGATTTACCACCGCCTGCAGACCGCTCGACGCGCCGTATGCTTCAAGCCCGGAGGCGAGCACCCAGCCCTGGATCGCGGTGAGCAGCACTGCGCCATAGCGCGTGTACTGGTTGAGCTTCTTGCGCCCGCTCTCGCCTTCCTTCTTCATCGCGGCAAGCGCGGGGTGAAGCGAGGCGGCGAGCTGCACCACGATCGACGCGGTGATATAGGGCATGACGCCCAGTGCGATGAGGCTCATGCGTTCGAGCGAACCGCCCGAGAACGCGTTGAAGATATCGAGAACGCCGCCGCGGGTCTGGTCGTACAGCGTCTCCATGATCAGCGGATTTACGCCGGGCAGCGGCACGAAGCTGAGGAACCGGAAGACGATGAGCGCGCCCACCGTGAACCAGATGCGCTTCTTGAGCTCGGTTGCCTTGGAGAAGTTGGCCAGATTGAGGTTGCTGGCGATGTTATCGGCGCGTGATGCCATTTCGGGGTTCTAAGCCTTGCTGCGAAATCGGGCCCTGGGCCACGTATCTCGGACGTCTTGAGCTAGCCCATATAGTGCGGGGCGACGAAAGTCGAACCCCTGCAATGCCGAAATCCCCGCCCGACTGGCGGGCGGGGACCGGAAAAGTGCTTACTTGGCCTTGTTGGCCTCGCGGCGAGCCGTCTTCTTCTCGTGCTCGCTGGGCTGCGCTTCGGGAAGCGTGACAGAGCCACCGGCCTTCTCGACAGCGGCAATCGCGCCCTTCGAGGCACCGGTCACCGCAAACGCGACCTTGGTAGTCAGCTCACCCTTGGCGAGGAGGCGCACGCCATCCTTGCCGCCACGGGCCAGACCAGCGGCCTTCAGCGCTGCGTGATCGACAGTGCCCGAGACGTCGAGCTTGCCGGCATCGATCATCTTCTGGATCATGCCGAGGTTCACTTCAGCGAAGTCCTTGGCGAAGATATTGTTGAAGCCGCGCTTCGGGATGCGCATGTGAAGCGGCATCTGGCCGCCTTCGAAGCCGTTCACGCTGACGCCCGAACGTGCCTTGGCACCCTTCTGGCCGCGACCGGCAGTCTTGCCCTTGCCCGAGCCGATACCGCGGCCCACGCGCATGCGGCCCTTGCGGGCGCCATAGTTGTCGTTGAGTTCGTTGAGCTTCATGTTCTGCACTCGCTTTCGCTTTGAGACGCGCTTCGGAAAGGGCGCCGCCTAGACCATCAGGCCCGGCTTGTCACCCCCTCGCAGGACCAGCGGAACCCATGCCCCGTAGCCCCAATGGAAAACCCCGGCACATGGCCGGGGTGTCCCTGTAACCCGCAACGGGAGCAGTGGTCAGTCGACCACGGCCACCATGTGGGGAAGCTTGGCAATGGCGCCACGCACTTCGGCCGTGTCTTCCAGCTCGACAACGCGGTGCATCTTGCCCAGGCCCAGGCCGACCAGAATCTTCTTCTGGGCTTCAGGGCGACGGATCGGCGAACCGATCTGCTTGATCTTGATGGTAGCCATGACCGATTACTCCGCGATGGCTTCGGCAGCGGCTTCGGCTTCGACCTGCGAAGCGCCACCACGGCCGAGGAGATCAGCAACCTTCTTGCCACGACGCTGGGCAACCGACTTCGGCGAAGTCTGGTCGGTCAGCGCGTCGAAGGTGGCGCGGATCATGTTGTAGGGGTTCGAGGTGCCGACCGACTTGGTCACCACGTCGGCAACGCCGAGGCTCTCGAAGACAGCGCGCATCGGACCGCCGGCGATGATGCCGGTACCGGCTGGAGCCGAACGGACGTTGACCTTGCCGGCACCGAAACGGCCCTTGCCGTCGTGGTGCAGGGTGCGGCCTTCCTTCAGCGGCACGCGGACCATGGCGCGCTTTGCAGCGGCAGTGGCCTTGGTGATCGCTTCAGGCACTTCGCGAGCCTTGCCCTTGCCGAAGCCTGCACGGCCCTTGCCGTCGCCGACCACGACGAGTGCTGCAAAGCCGAAGCGCTTGCCGCCCTTGACGGTCTTGGAGACGCGGTTGATGTGGACGAGCTTTTCGATCAGCTCCTCGCCACCTTCCTCGTCGTTGTTGCCACGACCGCGACGGTCGTCGCGACGGCCACGGCCGCCACGTTCGCCACCACGATCATTTCCGCCACGGCCGCGGCCACGACCGCGACCTTCGCGCTGCTCACCGCCGGTCGATTCGACCGGGGCGGCGACTTCCAGGTTGGTTTCGTCAGCCATCGTCAGAACTCCAGCCCGCCTGCGCGGGCAGCGTCAGCCAGCGCCTTGACGCGGCCATGGAACAGGAACCCGCCGCGATCGAACACGACGGTGGTGATGCCGGCAGCCTTGGCCTTCTCGGCGATCTCGGTACCAACCTTGGTGGCGGCATCGACGTTCGCGCCGATCGACTTCTGGCCCTTGACCAGCGTCGAGGCGGCAGCAAGCGTCTTGCCGGCTGCGTCGTCGATGATCTGGACGTAGATGTGACGGCCGGAGCGATGCACCGAAAGGCGAGGACGACCGCCCGAACGAGCCTTGAGCGCCGTGCGGACGCGACGGCGGCGGCGTGCGAAGAGAGACAGCTTTGCCATTACTTCTTCTTCCCTTCCTTGCGGAAGATAAACTCGCCGCGGTACTTGATGCCCTTGCCCTTGTAAGGCTCGGGCTTGCGCCAGCGACGGATCTCTGCGGCGACCTGGCCGACCTTCTGCTTGTCGATGCCCGAGATTTCCACCGTGGTGTTGTCAGGGGTCTTGATCTCGATGCCTTCCGGCACCGGGAAATCGACGTCGTGGCTGTAGCCGAGCTGCAGCTTCAGGTTCTTGCCCTGAGCGTTGGCACGATAGCCGACGCCGGTGATTTCAAGAACCTTGGTGTAGCCCTGCGTAACGCCGGTCACGAGGTTGTCGACGAGGGTGCGCTGCATGCCCCAGAAGGCACGCGCAGCCTTGGTGTCGTTCGCCGGCTTCACGAGGATCGTGTCGCCGTCGACGGTGTAGCTAATCTCGTCACGGAGCGTGAGCGTCAGGGTGCCCTTCGGGCCCTTCACGGTCAGCACGCCGTCCGCGATGTTCGCAGTGACGCCACCGGGGATCACCACCGGCTTCTTGCCGATGCGGCTCATCAGAACACCTCCGCAAGCACTTCGCCACCGACGTTGGCAGCGCGTGCTTCGGCATCCGAAAGCACGCCCTTGGGCGTCGAGACGATGGTGATGCCAAGACCGTTGCGGATCACCGGAAGTTCCTTGGAACCCGAGTAGACGCGACGGCCAGGCTTGGAGACACGGGCAACATGCTTGATCGCAGGCTGGCCTTCGAAATACTTGAGCTCGATGCGCAGCTGCGGGTGGGCGCCGGTGGCGTCCTCCGAGAAACCGCGGATGTAGCCCTCACGCTGAAGGACTTCGAGCACGTGCGCACGCAGCTTTGAGGCGGGCGAAAGGACCGAGTCCTTCTTTGCCTGCTGGCCGTTGCGGATGCGGGTGAGCATATCACCCAAGGGGTCGGTCATAGCCATCGGATGATCCTTACCAGCTCGACTTGGTCAGGCCGGGGATAAGGCCCTTGTTGCCCTTGTCCCGCAGCTCGATGCGGCACAGGCCGAACTTGCGATAGTAGCCACGCGGGCGGCCGGTCGTTGCGCAGCGGTTGCGCACCCGGGTCGGGTTCGCGTTGCGCGGAAGCTCGGCCATCTTGAGGCGGGCAATCAGGCGCTCGGTTTCGTCGAGCGACTGGTCGTCAGCCGTAGCCTTGAGCGCAGCATACTTCGCCGCAAACTTCTGAACGAGCTTCTTGCGCTTCTCGTTCTTGTTGATGGAACTCAGTTTCGCCATGGACTTAAGCTCTCTTCTTCAATTCTGGATCACGCGGCCTGCTGCTCTTCAGCAGCTTCCTGCGGGAACGGGAAACCGAACAGGCGGAGCAGCTCGCGCGCTTCGTCGTCCGTCTTCGCGGTCGTGGTGACGATGATGTCCATGCCACGCACCTTCTCGATCTGGTCGTAGCTGATCTCCGGGAAGATGATCTGCTCCTTCAGACCCATCGCGTAGTTGCCGCGACCGTCGAACGACTTCGGGTTCAGACCACGAAAGTCGCGGATGCGGGGCATTGCGATGGTGATGAGGCGGTCGAGGAATTCGTACATGCGTTCGCGGCGCAGGGTAACCTTGCAACCGATCGGCATGCCTTCACGCAGCTTGAACTGCGCGATCGACTTCTTCGCCTTGGTGATGACGGGCTTCTGGCCGGCGATCAGCTCCATTTCTGCAGCTGCGGTCGTGACCTTCTTCTTGTCCTGGCTCGCTTCGCCCACGCCCATGTTGAGCGTGATCTTTTCGATGCGCGGGATTTCCATCGCGTTCTTGTAGCCGAACTTGGCCTGCATCGCGGCAGCGATCTCGGCGTCATACTTCGACCGCAGACGCGGCGTATACTTGTCAGCCATCGATCGTCTCCCCGGACTTCACGGCCACGCGGACCTTCTTGCCGTCCTTGGTTTCAAAGCGGACGCGGGTGGGCTTGCCATCCTTGTCGGCAACCGAAACCTTCGAGATGTGCATCGGCGCTTCGAAGCGATCGATGCCACCCTGCGGGTTCTGCTGGCTCGGCTTGCGGTGACGGGCAGCGATGTTCACGCCCTGCACGACGACCTTCTCATCCTTCGGAAGGACCTGAAGGACGGTGCCGGTGCGGCCCTTGTCCTTGCCCGAACGAACGACGACGGTGTCGCCCTTCTTGATCTTCGCGGCAGCCATTACAGCACCTCCGGCGCGAGCGAGATGATCTTCATGAAGCCCTTGCCGCGCAGTTCGCGAACGACGGGTCCGAAAATACGCGTGCCAATGGGCTCTTCGTTCTTGCCGACGAGCACGGCAGCGTTGCCGTCAAAACGGATGACCGAACCGTCTGCACGGCGGACATCCTTCTTGGTGCGCACGATAACCGCACGGTGCACGTCGCCCTTCTTGACGCGGGCACGCGGCTGCGCTTCCTTGACCGACACCACGATGATGTCGCCAACGCTTGCGAACCGACGCTTCGAGCCACCCAGCACCTTGATGCACTGGACGCGCTTTGCGCCGCTGTTGTCCGCCACGTCGAGATTGGATTGCATCTGGATCATTGATCCGGTTCCTTCTCACTGGCTTGCCGGAACCAGTCCGGCAGTTCCAAAACAGTAGCCGGGGCCGCTACACGACTGGTGCCGCGAAGCAACCCCTAACTTGACTGACGACTATCAGACGTCCGCTTCGATCGCGGTGCCCTTGCCGGCCGTGACGCGGTCGATGACCTTCCACGTCTTCAGCTTCGAGATCGGCGCGGTCTCTTCGATGCGCACGGTCTCGCCGGTCTTGAAGGCATTCGCCTCGTCATGGGCGTGATACTTCTTCGAGCGGCGGATGATCTTCCCGTAGAGCGGGTGCTTCACCTTGCGCTCGACCTTCACGACCACGGTCTTGTCGGTCTTGTCGGAAACGATGGTTCCGACCAGAATACGCTTGGGCATAGTAGCTTCCTTACGCCTGGGCCGACTGAGAACGCTCAGTCTGCAGCGTCTTGATGCGCGCGATGTCGCGACGGACTTCCTTGATGCGCGCGGGGCGCTCAAGCTGGTTCGTCGCGCCCTGGAAACGCAGGTTGAACTGCTCGCGCTTCAGCTCGGCGAGTTCAGCGTTCAGCTGGTCGTCGCTCTTGGCGCGAAGGTCTTCGATCTTGGCCATCATTCGACTCCCAATCACTCGCCGCCAAGGTGCGAAGTGTCACCCAGGCGGGCAACGACCTTCGTCTTGATCGGCAGCTTCATCGCGGCGCGGCTGAAAGCCTCGGCCGCGAGCGGGCCGGGGACGCCGTCCAGTTCGAAGAGGATGCGGCCCGGCTTCACACGGGCTGCCCAGTATTCGATCGAACCCTTGCCCTTGCCCTGGCGGACTTCGGCGGGCTTCTTCGAAACCGGCACGTCGGGGAACACGCGGATCCACAGACGGCCCTGACGGCGGATGTGGCGCGTGATCGCGCGGCGGGCCGCTTCGATCTGGCGGGCGGTGACGCGTTCCGGTTCCAGGGCCTTGAGGCCGTAGGAGCCGAAGTTCAGGTCCGTGCCACCCTTCGCAAGGCCGTGGATGCGGCCCTTGAAGGTCTTGCGGAACTTGGTCTTCTTCGGTTGCAGCATGGTGCTTCTCTAACCTCGAGGATCAACGAGCCGGACGGACGCCGGAAGTCTGAGCTTCCATCATCAGTCGGTCCTGGGCCATCGGATCGTGACCGAGGATCTCACCCTTGAAGATCCAGGTCTTGATGCCGATGATGCCATAAGCGGTCAGCGCCTCGGCTTCGGCATAATCGATGTTCGCGCGCAGCGTGTGCAGCGGAACGCGACCTTCGCGATACCATTCGACGCGGGCGATTTCCGCACCACCGAGACGGCCACCGCAGGTGATCTTGATGCCTTCGGCTCCAAGACGCAGGGCGGACTGCACGGCGCGCTTCATCGCACGACGGAAGGCAACGCGGCGGACCAGCTGGTCGGCGATGCCCTGGGCAACGAGCTTGCTGTCGATTTCCGGCTTGCGGATCTCGACAATGTTCAGCTTCACGTCGCTGCTGGTCATCGCGGCAAGCTTCGAACGAAGCTTCTCGATGTCAGCGCCCTTCTTGCCGATGATGACGCCCGGGCGGGCGGCATAGATCGACACGCGGCACAGCTTGGCAGGACGCTCGATCACCACCTTCGAGATCGCTGCCTGCGGCAGGCTCGTGACGATGAACTTGCGGATCTCAAGGTCTTCCTTGAGCATCTGCGCATAGTTGCGACCTTCCGCGTACCAGCGGCTGTCCCAGGTGCGGTTGATCTGCAGGCGCAGACCGATGGGGTTCGACTTGTGACCCATGATCAGGCCTCCTCAACTTCGCGGACCACGATCCGCAGCCGGCTGAACGGCTTCAGGATGCGGGTCGACTTGCCGCGACCACGGGTGTGGAAGCGCTTCATCGTGATCGACTTGCCGACCGAGGCTTCCGCCACGACCAGAGCGTCGACGTCGAGGTTGTGGTTGTTTTCCGCATTGGCGATCGCCGAAGCGAGAACCTTGCGGGCGTCAACCGCCATGCCCTTCTTGGAGAAGGCCAGGATGTTCATGGCCTCTTCGGCCTTGCGACCGCGGATCAGCGCAGCCACGAGGTTCAGCTTCTGCGCCGAACCGCGGATCTGCGTGCCGACCGACAGCGCTTCCTTGTCGCCAACGCGACGGGGTGCCTTAGGCTTGCTCATCAGCGCTTGCCCTTCTTGTCAGCGGCGTGACCCGGGAACGTGCGCGTCGGCGCGAATTCACCAAGCTTGTGGCCGACCATCTCTTCCGAGACGGAGACGGGGATGAACTTGTGCCCGTTGTAGACGTTGAACGTCAGGCCAACGAACTGCGGAATAATGGTCGAACGACGCGACCAGGTCTTGATCGGGCCAGCGCGGCTGCCTGCATCCTGAGCGGCTTCTGCCTTCTTCAGGAGGTGCAGCTCGACGAAGGGGCCCTTCCAGACGGAACGTGCCATGTGGTCTTACCTCTTCTTCTTCGCGTGGCGCGAACGAATGATCATCTTGTCCGTCGACTTGTTGTGACGGGTGCGGGCGCCCTTGGTCGGCTTGCCCCACGGAGTCACAGGATGACGGCCACCCGAAGTACGGCCTTCACCACCACCGTGCGGGTGGTCGACCGGGTTCTTCGCAACACCGCGAGTCAGCGGACGCTTGCCGAGCCAGCGGTTGCGACCGGCCTTTGCAAGGTTCGTGTTCGCGTTGTCCGGGTTCGACACGGCACCGACGGTGCCCATGCAGTCACCGCGCAGGTAGCGCTGCTCGCCCGAGTTCAGGCGAACGATGACCATACCGCGGTCACGACCGACGAGCTGGACATAGGTGCCTGCCGAACGTGCGATCTGCCCGCCCTTGCCCGGCTTCATCTCCACGTTGTGGATGATGGTGCCGATCGGCATCTGCGACAGAAGCATGGCATTGCCCGGCTTCACGTCGGTCTTCTCGCCAGCGACGACCACATCGCCGACAGCCAGACGCTGCGGAGCGATGATGTAGGTCTGCTCGCCGTCCTCATACTTGATGAGAGCGATGAACGCGGTGCGGTTGGGGTCATACTCCAGACGCTCGACGGTAGCCGGCATGTCCCACTTGCGACGCTTGAAGTCGATGAAGCGGTACTTCTGCTTGTGACCACCGGCGATGCCGCGCGAAGTGACATGGCCCTTGTTGTTGCGGCCGCCGGTCTTCGACTTGCCTTCGGTCAGCGCCTTGACCGGCTTGCCCTTCCACAGCGACGACTTGTCGACGAGGATCAGGCCGCGCCGGGCGGGGCTGGTCGGATTGTAGCTCTTGAGTGCCATGGTCTAGCCTCAGATCCCGCTGGTGACGTCGATCGACTGGCCTGCGGCCAGGGTCACGACAGCCTTCTTGACGTCGGAGCGCTTGTAGGGCTTGCCCTTCCAGCGCTTGGTCTTGCCCTTCTGCGTCAGGGTGTTCACCTTGGTGACCTTGACGTTGAACAGGGCTTCGACCGCTGCCTTGATCTCCGGCTTGGTCGCCTTTTCGGCAACCTTGAAGACCACGGCGTTGTTTTCGCTCAGCAGCGTTGCCTTTTCGGTGATGTGGGGAGCCACGATCACGTCATAGTGACGCGTGTCGATTGCGTTAGCCATTGAAACGCGCCTCCAGCTTTTCGACAGCAGAGCGCGTCAGCACCAGCGTGTCATGCTTCAGGATGTCGTAGACGTTCGCACCGATCGCGGGCAGCACGTTGACGCCGACGATGTTGCGGGCAGCCTTGGCGAAGTTGTCGTTCACCGCATCGCCGTCGATCACCAGAACCTTGCGGCCCCAGTTGGCCTTGCCGAGTTCTGCAACCAGAGCCTTGGTCTTGGCTTCGATGTCGAGGTTGTCGACAATCACCAGACCAGCCTTGGCCTTGGAAGACAGCGCCATCTTCAGACCGAGCGCACGAACCTTCTTGTTCAGCGAAGGGTTGAAGTCACGAACGCGAGGACCATGGGCCTTGCCGCCGCCGATGAAGATCGGAGCTGCGCGATCGCCGTGACGAGCCGTACCGCCGCCCTTCTGGTTGCCGAACTTCTTGCCGGTGCGGGCAACGTCCGAACGCTCGCGCGCCTTGCGGGCAGTGCCGCGACGCTTTTCGAGCTGCCAGGTGACAACGCGGTGCAGGATGTCTGCGCGGGGCTCGACGCCGAACACGGCTTCCGACAGTTCGACTTCGCCCTTGCCGGCAGTGCCGTCGAGATTGAGGATCTGAACCTTCACGACTTAGCCCTCCTGACCTTCGGTGGCTTCGACAGCCGCGACGGCTTCCGCCGGGGTGTCGGCAGCTGCCGAGTCATTGCTGTTGGCGGCCTGCTTGAGGCCGGCGGGATAGGGCGCTTCAGCGTGACGCGAGACCTTCACGGCGTCGCGCACGAGGAGCCATGCGTTCTTCGAACCGGGCACCGAGCCCTTCACGAAGATCAGGCCACGCTCGTCGTCGGTGCGGACGACTTCGAGGTTCTGCTGCGTGCGCTGACGGTCGCCCATGTGGCCGGCCATCTTCTTGTTCTTGAAAACGCGACCCGGATCCTGGCGGTTACCCGTCGAACCGTGAGCACGGTGCGAGATCGAGACACCGTGGGTGGCGCGCATACCGCCGAAGCCCCAGCGCTTCATAGCGCCCTGGAAGCCCTTGCCCTGGGTGTTGCCGGTGATGTCGACATACTGGCCGGGGACGAAGTGCGAAGCGGCGATGGTCGAGCCGACATCGAGCAGCGCGTCTTCTGCAACGCGGAACTCGGCGACTTCCATCTTCAGCGGAACTTCTGCCTTGGCAAAATGCTCGCGCTGCGGCTTGGCAACGTTCTTCTGCTTGGCTTGGCCAGCACCGAGCTGAACCGCGACGTAACCGTCACGGTCTTCAGTGCGAACCGAAACCACCTGGCAATTTTCTAGCGACAGGACAGTGACCGGCACGTGCCGACCATCTTCCTGGAAAAGGCGGGTCATCCCCACCTTCTTCGCGATCACGCCGGTGCGCATGATCCATACTCCATAACAGAGGCATGCCGGGCCCATCCCGACATGCGTGTTCAGCCCGTATGTGAAGCGCGCCCCCGACCGGGCTGAGTACCCCTGCCTTGGCAGAAGCAATCGGGGGACGCTTGCCCGGCTGTGCCCGTAAAGGCGGCGCCGGAGGTATCCCATTGTCAACGAGGCTTTTGTTACCCCGGAAACTCTGGCCCTTCACCGAAATGAAGGCTTGGCCGAACAAGTCCGACCAGAAATTCTGGGTCGTTGCGGACGACCCGACCGGAGCTGGCGACTGCTTTCGCAGGCCGCTCGATCAGCGGCCTCAGGCCAGCTTGATCTCGACGTTCACGCCGGCCGCGAGGTCCAGCTTCATCAGCGCGTCGACAGTGGCCGCATTGGGCTGCACGATGTCGAGAAGGCGCTTGTAGGTACGGACCTCGAACTGCTCACGCGACTTCTTGTCGATGTGCGGACCGCGGTTCACGGTGAACTTCTCGATGCGCGTCGGGAGCGGAATGGGACCCCGGATCAGCGCGCCGGTGCGGCGGGCGGTATCTGCAATTTCTCCAGTGGCCTGGTCGAGCACACGATGATCAAAGGCCTTGAGGCGAATGCGGATATTCTGGGCGTCCATGTCCGTTTACCGATGCGAAAGAGCAAAAACAAAAAAGGTCAGTCAACCTGCCCTCTACCCCACCCCATTTCCTGAAGCTCGGGGAGAGCGGGCCGACTGCCTAAAAGCGATCAGTCAGTAAAAAACCGACCGGCGGGAAGAGCGAATCTCCCCGCCGGTGCGCGGCCTATATTACTTCGTGATCGTGCTGACAACCCCCGAACCGACGGTACGGCCGCCTTCGCGAATTGCGAAGCGCAGACCCGGATCCATCGCGATCGGAGCGATCAGCTTGACAGCCAGGGTGACGTTGTCGCCCGGCATGACCATCTCGGTGCCCTCGGGAAGGATCACTTCGCCGGTCACGTCGGTGGTGCGGAAGTAGAACTGCGGGCGGTAGTTGGCGAAGAACGGCGTGTGACGGCCACCTTCGTCCTTCGACAGCACGTAGACCTCAGCCGAGAACTCGGTGTGCGGCTTGACCGAACCGGGCTTGCAGAGAACCTGGCCACGCTCGACTTCTTCACGCTTGATGCCACGGATCAGCGCGCCGACGTTGTCGCCGGCTTCACCCTGATCGAGCAGCTTGCGGAACATTTCGACGCCGGTCACGGTCGTCTTCATGGTGTCCTTCAGACCCACGATTTCGACTTCTTCGCCAACCTTGACGATACCGGTTTCGATACGGCCGGTCACCACGGTGCCACGACCCGAGATCGAGAACACGTCTTCGACCGGCATCAGGAACGGCTTGTCGGTCGGACGCGGCGGCTGCGGGATGTAGCTGTCGACCGCTTCCATCAGCGCGTTGATCGAGTCGCGACCGATGTTGTCGTCACGGCCTTCGAGAGCGGCCAGAGCCGAACCCTTGACGATCGGAATATCGTCGCCCGGGAAGTCGTACGACGACAGCAGTTCGCGAACTTCGAGTTCGACGAGCTCGAGGATTTCCTCGTCGTCAACCTGGTCGACCTTGTTCATGTACACGACCAGAGCAGGCACGCCGACCTGGCGGGCGAGCAGGATGTGTTCGCGGGTCTGCGGCATCGGGCCGTCAGCAGCGTTCACGACCAGGATCGCGCCGTCCATCTGGGCAGCACCGGTGATCATGTTCTTCACGTAGTCAGCGTGACCCGGGCAGTCGACGTGCGCGTAGTGACGGTTGGCGGTTTCGTACTCGACGTGTGCGGTCGAGATGGTGATGCCGCGCTCGCGCTCTTCGGGAGCCTTGTCGATGTTCGCGTAGTCAGTGAACGTCGCGCCACCGGTCTCTGCGAGAACCTTGGTGATTGCGGCGGTCAGCGTGGTCTTGCCGTGGTCGACGTGACCGATGGTGCCGATGTTGCAGTGCGGCTTGGTCCGCTCAAACTTAGCCTTGGCCATTGTTCAAACCTTCTTTTCAATGTGTGCAGATACTGCGGGAAATGGACGGCACCCGCTGAATCGAGCGCCGCCCCTAATGCTATCCGTGCTCTTATGCAAGCTTCGCCTTGAGCTCGGTCGCGACGTTCGCCGGGACCTCGTCGTAGTGGTCGAAGAACATCGAGTAGTTTGCACGGCCCTGGGTGAACGAGCGGAGCTGGTTCACGTAGCCGAACATGTTTGCCAGAGGCACCATTGCCACGACGGCCTGGGCATTGCCGCGGCTGTCGGTGCCTTGGATCTGGCCACGACGGGAGTTGATGTCGCCGATCACGTCGCCGAGATATTCGTCCGGCGTGATCACTTCGACCTTCATGATCGGCTCGAGCAGCTTGATGCCGGCCTTCTGGGCGGCTTCGCGCATGGCACCGCGGGCGCAGATTTCGAAGGCCAGGGCCGACGAGTCGACGTCGTGGTACGCACCGTCATAAAGCAGGACTTCGAAGTCGATGATCGGGAAGCCGATCAGCGAGCCCGTCAGCGCGGTTTCGCGGAAGCCCTTTTCGATCGCGGGGATGTATTCCTTCGGAATGTTACCGCCCTTGATTTCGTCCTTGAAGACGAAGCCCGAACCACGCTCGCCCGGCGTGACCTTGACCTTGACGCGGCCGAACTGGCCGGTGCCGCCCGACTGCTTCTTGTGGGTGTGGTCAAGATCGATCGGCTTGGCGAGGTATTCGCGGTAGGCCACCTGCGGCGCACCGACGTTCGCCTCGACCTTGAACTCGCGCTTCATGCGGTCGACAAGGATTTCGAGGTGAAGTTCGCCCATGCCCTTGATGATCGTCTGGCCCGATTCGTGGTCGGTCGAAACGCGGAACGAAGGGTCCTCGGCCGAGAGACGGTTGAGCGCGATGCCCATCTTCTCCTGGTCGGCCTTGGTCTTGGGTTCCACCGACAGTTCGATGACCGGCTCGGGGAATTCCATGCGCTCGAGGATGATCGGATGCTTTTCCGAGCACAGGGTGTCGCCCGTGGTCGTCTCCTTCAGACCCGCGATGGCAACGATGTCGCCGGCATAGGCTGCATCGATGTCTTCACGGTTGTTGGAGTGCATCAGCAGCATGCGGCCGACCTTCTCCTTCTTGTCCTTCACCGAGTTCAGGTACGTGCCCTTGGTCAGCGTGCCCGAGTAGATGCGGGTGAAGGTCAGCGAGCCGACGAACGGGTCGTTCATGATCTTGAACGCCAGCGCCGAGAACGGTGCATCGTCAGCGGTCGGACGGCTGTCCGGCTCGTCCGTGTCGGGGTTGATACCCTGCACGTCTTCGATGTCGATCGGCGAAGGCAGGTAGTCCACCACTGCGTCGAGCAGGCACTGGACGCCCTTGTTCTTGAACGCCGAACCGCACAGCACCGGCACGAAGGCCTGGCCGAGCGTACCCTTGCGGATAAGCGCCTTCAGCGTCGCCACGTCAGGCTCGTTGCCTTCAAGATACGCTTCCATCGCCTCGTCGTCCTGCTCGACGGCGAGTTCGATGAGGTTGTTGCGATACTCGGCGGCTTCGTCAGCCATGTCGGCCGGGATCTCTTCGTAGAAGAACTCGGCGCCGAGCGATTCATCCTTCCAGATGATCGCACGCTGTTCGACGAGGTCGACGAGGCCCTTGAAATCGCTCTCGGCACCGATCGGCAGATACAGCACCGCCGGCTTCGCGCCGAGGCGGTCGATGATCGTCTGCACGCAGTACTTGAAGTTCGCGCCGGTGCGGTCGAGCTTGTTGATGAAGCACATGCGGGGGACGTTGTACTTGTCGGCCTGGCGCCAGACGGTTTCCGACTGGGGTTCGACGCCGGCGACGCCGTCGAAGGCGGCGACAGCGCCGTCCAACACGCGCAGCGAACGCTCGACTTCGATGGTGAAGTCGACGTGGCCGGGGGTGTCGATGATGTTCAGGCGGTGGTCGTTCCAGAAGCAGGTCGTCGCGGCCGACGTGATCGTGATGCCGCGCTCCTGCTCCTGCTCCATCCAGTCCATGGTCGCGGCGCCGTCATGGACTTCGCCGATCTTGTAGGACTTGCCGGTGTAGTAGAGGATGCGCTCGGTCGTCGTCGTCTTACCGGCGTCGATGTGCGCCATGATGCCGAAATTGCGATAGCGCTCGAGCGGATGGCTGCGTGCCATGGTGCTATTCCTTGGGAGTATGGGGGGACCGGACAGGTCCCGCCCATATGGTTACCATTGTGACCGTTTAAAGACGGCCGCAAATACCGCCAGCGATTACCAGCGGTAGTGGCTGAACGCGCGGTTGGCGTCGGCCATGCGGTGGGTGTCTTCACGCTTCTTGACGGCGTTGCCACGGTTGTTGGCAGCATCGAGCAGCTCGGCCGAGAGGCGCGCGGCCATCGTCGTTTCCGAACGGTTGCGCGCAGCGGTGATCAGCCAGCGGATGGCGAGCGCCTGGGCACGCTCGGGGCGAACCTCGACCGGGACCTGGTAGGTCGCACCACCGACGCGGCGCGAGCGCACTTCGATCTGCGGACGGACGTTGTTCAGCGCATCGTGGAAGAGCTGGACCGGGTCCGCCTTCGCACGCGTCTGCATGGTTTCGAGAGCGCCATAGACGATGCTTTCGGCAACCGACTTCTTACCATCGAGCATGAGGTTGTTCATGAACTTCGACAGAACCTGATCACCGAACTTCGGGTCGGGCAGGATGACCCGCTTTTCCGGACGACGACGACGTGACATATTGTGTACTCCTTCGGAGTGAGCCTTCCGCATCCGCGTCAGGCTCTCGGCTCCGGCCCGCTCCCCCTCCCGGCCACCCACAGCCTACCCAAGGGTGGGTAGCCGGGAGGGGGAGCGGTCCTGCGCCGGACCTTGGCCTAATTACTTCGGACGCTTGGCGCCGTACTTCGAGCGGGACTGCTTGCGGTCCTTGACGCCCTGCGTATCGAGCACGCCGCGCAGGACGTGGTAGCGAACGCCGGGAAGGTCGCGAACGCGGCCGCCGCGGATGAGCACGACCGAGTGCTCCTGCAGGTTGTGGCCTTCACCCGGGATGTACGAAATGACTTCGCGGCTGTTGGTCAGGCGGATCTTGGCGACCTTGCGGAGAGCCGAGTTCGGCTTCTTCGGGGTGGTCGTGTAGACGCGGGTGCATACGCCGCGCTTCTGCGGGTTCTGCTCCATCGCAGGGACCTTGGACTTGGCCTTCTGCGGTTCGCGGCCCTTGCGGACCAGCTGATTGATAGTGGGCATGTGAAAACTTCACCTGTAGTTCTGGCGCTTCGGCCGAAGGTGAAGGATGCGGGACCCGCGAAGTGCAATCCGGTTGCCGTATCAGCCAACCGTCATCCCGGCGAGGGCCGGGACCCAGCCCAACGAGAAAGTCCCGCAGGGTCAATCGCAATCACGAACCGAAACGCTCCACCCGCAACTTTCGTCACCGGGTTACTTTGACGGATTACCTGGGAGACCCAGACGCACCGGCAATGTTCAGCTCAAGCCACGGACACGGCCCAATCGATTAAAAGGGGCCGCACCTGTGGAAGGAGGCGCCCTTAGGCGGGTTTGGGGGTGGGGTCAAGCACCATTAGCCAAAGCTTACGACTGACAGGCCAAGTTCGTTCTCGATCAACTCATCTGTCAGTCAGGAATCGCTGATGGCATCACAGGCTGCATCTAAGTTTAGCCCAAAGAGCGCTTCGGTAGTCCTGACCCGATGAACTGCTGAACCAGCCAAAACTGACTGCCTTCCGACTGGCCGATAGCTAAATCCATTCCTATAAAGTTCTCTAACACTCTCATGGTCAGCGTTTGTCACTAGAATCGAGGCACCCCGACTTCCGGCACGTTTTAGTGCAGCAGCGAGTCGAGCTTGATCCTCCCAACTGAATATTTTCTCGTTATATTTTACAAAGCCATTCATATTGTGCTTAACTGTATAAGGTGGATCAACAAATAAAAAATCACCGTCTCCACAAGAATCAACAGTCTCCTCAAAGTCGCAACTTCTAATTACCGCATTATTGAGTACATCTGCATAATCTTGCAGATTTTCATTCTTAAATATCACGGATGTCTTAGTACCAATCGGGACATTAAATTTACCCTTCCTGTTGACCCGATACAATCCATTCCAACAAGTTCGATTTAAGTAAAGCATCTGCGCCGCACGCTCTAAGTTAGACGCATACTCCGAAGAGCGCACAGCATAGTAATGTTCCTTAGAGTGAGCATTATGATGTGCCTCAAGAAGGGTCTGAAGTTCAATCGGCCGGTCTCGTACCATTTGATAGAGGTTGATCAAATCTGCGTTGACGTCAGTGAGCAGGGCTCGTTCCGGAGCGAGTGCAAAAAACACTGCGGCACCGCCCAGGAACGGCTCCACAAACCGATCAAACCTCTTTGGTACGGGGACACCCGCACTCACTAGCCAGCGCTTACCGCCTGCCCACTTCAGAAACGGAGTTAGGACTACGTTAACCCGATTCTCACCGTTCCCCAACATTACCATTGGGGAAGAATATCTACCAGATCGCGATATAGCCGCGTCTCACCAGACGTGCCTGGCAAATACCTATCCGTGTTAAAGTCAGCGTCATTTAATCGACTTCTCTGAAAGAGATCAAAGAAATCAGAGGAGCGAACCATTTCTCCCGGAACTGCAACAAAATTATACGCATCCTTGAAGAAACGCATTAATGCTCGGAATCCGTTTGTCCGCGGCAATATTTGCCCTGCGCCGCCAACCTTCCAAGCTAATGGCCAGCGATGTTTAACCGCGTCAAAGTAGTTCCACAGCAACTCAGCAAGGTCTAATTCTCGATTTTCCAAGAAAAACCTCCGAAGCACAAGTCGCGTAGCTTCGTCATCAGAGATTGGCCGAAAAGATTTACCCCTCCGAGCCCAATCTCGGTCGGTGATCAACTGCGATTTGTTAGCAACCATATGGGCTAAGATTGCCTCAACCACCGTTGCCTGCGACAAAGGCTCTGGCGCGGATCGACCAGGAGTAGCGGTTCCGAGCCGCTTAATCCGTTCGTAAAACGGACTACCCTCTGTCTGATCCAGAGATAAGCAAACAGAGTGCGCTATTCTTTCCGGCGAATTGGACGTACTGTAGCTGAACAAGTCGTAAACCAAGCTCTTACTTACCTTGGTTTGAGCAAGATTTACAGTAGCAAATACCCGGGCTTGATCTTCAATATCTGCATCAATAAGCACAGCAACATTGACGTCAAAGTCCCTCTTGTTGGCCCTCTTTAGGCCTTCAATTCTGTGTTGACCATCGATGACCCTGACCACCCTTGCATAGCCGAAGAGATCTCCATCAACAGCCACTTCTTCGCTGCGAATCTTCATCTTAAGACCGCCATCGGTCAGTTCAATTAAGTCAATGCAATCTGCTGAAACTGCCAAAACGACAGCGGTCGGAAACGTTGCATCGATAGTTCCAACGTATGTCGCAATTTCCTGAACACGCTTTTCACTCAATTCCCGCTGCACACCTGTCGCTAGATAAATGCCATCTTCCTTCTGCCTGATTTCACGCATGTCATATTCTGCGAGTTCCCACAGCACTCCACTCGCAATTGTCCCTACATAAAGATCACCCAAGGGCTGGCGCGCTCGAACGACGTTCATCACAACCTCGCGGGTCATACGATTCTCCCCGACATCCGCTCGCTTAGTCCGCGCTGTAACTTTTTAGAAACATTAGTCCCCGCCGCCAACGCATCAGCCGCCTCCACTGTTTTCATAGCATCAGCGAGAATCCTGATCGAGAGCACTGCCAAGTATAGCAGCAAAGCAGCGGGACCGACGAACTGCTGGCCCTGCTGAAGAGTTGGGTCAATTCCGACGAGTGCAACTAAAAAGAAAAGGCAAACTGTCGCAAAAGAACCAATCCACAATGTGGCGATATCCGGCAGTTTCTTTCTAAAGCAAAAAAGTAGCAGAGTAACCAAAGACCCCATCGAAAAGAAAGACAGTTGTCCATTCCAAAGAAATGACCAATATTCTCCTCCTACTAAGTCCTGCTTAATGATCAATGAGACCCGACCTAGAAGAAGAGGTGCCAAACTTATCAAGGCGACAAAAAGAACATCGAATGCCGCCGTGCCGAAGTGGCCTAGCACTGATTTCCAATATGCACTCATCAAAGGGATCCCCTACGTGCAGCCGGTTTAGCGGAGGGTAAGCGCCGATCAACAAAAAAGTTTTGGCGTCAAGGACTCACTGCCTGTGTGAGAGACACTTCATTGGTTTCAGACTCGCTTTGTTCCGTTCGCTAGTTTTGCGCTTTTGCTTGCTCTGTGGCTTCGATGCGGGTCTTGATTGCAAGTTTATGCCCGACTCCCGGGAGCGCGAGGGTGATGACCCTCGCATCTTGGCTTTCTTCCTGACCCTTCCATGTTTTCGCTTTCCTACATTTAACCGTATGGGTTAATTGTGGGGGATGGATGAGATTGAGCGCGATGAGTTTGAGGTGGTGCTGAACAGCGCGTGCCCCTCCACCACCCCGGATCAGGTCCGGGGTGGTCCCCCTCCCTCCCCGCCTTCGCGGGGACAGGCGGGGGAGGAAAAGCGAACATCTCGGGTGCGGCGGGTGGATGTGGTGGAGGAGTCGGCGCTCGACTTTGTGCCGTTTGTGCATGTGGCGCCTCGGCGCAATTCGATCACGCCCGACAAGCAGCGGCGGTTCATTGCTACGCTGGCGGCTACGGGGATCGTGAGTCAGGCGGCGCTGAGCATCGGGGCTTCGGTGGAGGCGCTGTACAAGTTGCGGCATCGGATGGGCGCGGAGGACTTTGCGCGGGCGTGGGATGCGGCGGTGGAGCAGGGCTATTCGCGGCTGGAGGACTGCGCGCTGGAGCGGGCGATTGCGGGGGAGGAGCGGCCGGTGGTCTCGCGCGGGAAGGTCGTCGCCACGTGGACGCATCACAATACCGGGCTGCTGATGTTCCTGCTGCGCGCGCGGCGGCCGGAGAAGTATGGGGCGGTGCGGGTGGGCGACCTGCGGCCGGGGCATCCGGTCTATGACGCGCTGAAGGTGCAATGGGAGCGCGAGCGGGCGGCGGCCGATGCGGTGGAGGCCGAGGCGGTTCGTCGGTCCCTGCACGGGCGGTTGCTGGAGATGCGGGAGCGGGTGCTGGCCCTTCGTCAAGCTCAGGGTGAGCGGCCCTTCGGCGGGCTCAGGATGAATGGGGTTGAAGGGGAAGCGGAAACGGAGCCAGCGGAGGGGGCGCCAGGGGAAGCGGGCGGGCTCTGCTGACTCCGTTCGCTCGGGGCCGGCCGGTGTGGCCGGCCCGGGGGTGTCGACTTTGTCAGGCAGGCTCGGCGGCGTCCTCGTCGGCCGCGGGTTCCGGGACCGGGTCGGCCAGTTCCTCGGCGATGGCGAGGGCGCGCTTGCACAAGGTGGCGAGCGTGGCGTCCATCGCGGCAAGGCCGGTGGTGCTGAGGCAGACGAAGGTGCGGCGGCCATCGCGGCCATCATCCTCACGCTCGACCATGCCGCGCGCTTCGAGGATGCGCAGCCAGCGCAGCGCGGTGGTCGGCGGCACGTGGGCGCCGATGCAGGCGCTGGTGGTCGGCACGCGGCGGCCTTCGCGCGCGGCGACGTAGAGATCGAGCAGGATGTCCCAGGTCGGCTCGCCGAACAGCTCGGCGGGGAGGTAGCGGTGGCGGCGGCGGCGGCTGGCGTAGAGCTCGCGCGCCAAGGCGGTGTGGCGCTGGATCGTCGCCTCGTCGAGCGCGGGGCGGATCGTGGCGGGGACGACGAGGCGCAGGCCGTTGCGGCGGCCGGTGGACGGCGGCGTGGCGGTGGCGGTGGCGCGCGTGGAACGGACAGTCATATGGGGCTCCTGAACTGGAGGAGATATGTCGCCTGGTGGCGTGATGACGCCGGGGCAGTGCCCGATCAGGCGGGTTGCAGGGCAGGACGCCAGGCGTGGTACGGGCCGATGTGCCGCTTGCGCCTGAGGTGCGCGCGGGTCCCTGCGAAGAGCGCCGCGGTCTGGATGGCGACGGGCAGCTGCGTCATCGCGAAGTAGCCGTAGCGGACGAGCGAGAGGTCGATCAGCTTGGACGTGTGCGCGAGGACGACGATGATCTGCGCCGAGCAGGCCCAGAGCGGCCAGCCGCGGTTGGCCCTCAGCGCGACCCACAGCATGCCGAGCAGGGCCCAGCCGTCGATCACCAGGTGGCCGGGGTTGAGCGCGAAGAACGCCGGGTCTCCGAACATGGCGTGGTTGATCGCGTCAGCCGTGGCGGTGGCGATGATGATGCCCGAGACGAGCCGCTCGGGCTCCTCGCCCTTGCGCAGGGCAAAGGCGAGGATGGCGACGATGGCGGCACGGTAGAGCCATATCAGCACCATCGCCTGCGCCCTCCCCCGGGCGGCCGGCGCCTTGGCTGGTCGGGGGCCTTATGCGGCATCGGCCAGTGCGACCGGGCGACCTGCGTCACCGAGCGAGCCAGCAGGCGGGCAATCGTCGATGAACGAGCCCATCTCGCGGCCCACGTCGAGCAGCTTGCCGTGGACGCGGGCGAGTTCGCCGCTGGCATCGAGCACGGCCTTCTGGCTGGCGGCGAGGCGGAGCAGGGCGTCATGGCCGGTGAACGGGCCTGCGGCGGTCTCGCGCCGGGCGCGGACCATGGTGGCAAGCAGGTTGGCCTGGCGGATCAGCGCCTCGTCGAGCGCGGCCTCGGCCTGGTGTAGGTCCCGCGTTATGCGCATGCCGTGGACGGCGACGGCGTTGTCGTTGGAACGCGCGGCGGCTTCGGTCCCGAAGTTCACGGTAACAGTGTTGTCGGTAGCTTTCATCATTACACCCCATCCCGCCGTCTTTGGAACGGCAGACCCCTTTCTCGAGGATGGCGGCGCCCCCGCGCCGACCATCCGGTTCATGGACGGAGATGCGTGGCCGGGCAGAGTGCGATCAGTGATCGAGCATGGTGGACAGCTGCACGAACATGCTCAGCCCTCCCAGCACGATCAGGATCAGGAACACCGTTATGCCGCCAATGTAACCCAGCCGCAGAAAGGTGCCGTTCGGCCCGTCGAACATCTCCGGGAGAACGTGGTGATAGGCGGTTGCGTCCACCTTGCCAGAAGGAGAAGGCTCCCCGGCAAGTGCGGCCTGGCCCCTGCTCTCGATCCCTGGTGCATCGTGCACCGGAAAGCCGAACCCTGCCGCAGACGTTCCGACATCCACGTCATCCCGGACCGGTGATGCGACGGGAAGCGGGGGGAAACCTATATGGGAATCTTCATATACGGGTTGTTCGTATGTCGCCATCAGGCGCCGATAGGCCTGCGCGACTTCCCCCCGAGTGGCGACGCCGAGCTTGGCGCGGGCGAGCATGATGCGCTGGTCGACCGTGTGCGGCGAGATGCCCAGAAGGCGGGAAATCTCCTTCGAGGTCTTGTGCTCGATCAGCAGGTCGAGAACTTCGCGCTGCTTGGCAGTAAGCTCGACCAGCGGGTTATCGAATACTTCCCCTGTCACGATCATATGTTCGCCGTGTCCCGATCAATCCGCGCCCCACAAAAAGGGTAAACGGCCCCTGTCCCGATCTTGCCCGAAAGCGGCGAAATTTCCAACTCGTCTTTCATAAAGCGTTACCAAATCCTCAGATATTGGTTAACGTCGGTCTAATTCCGCATCGTATCATCTGTGTAGATGGGACTTGCTGTTCATGGGTCGCAAGCTGGTGCACAAGCCATCCGGGGACCGAATCGGTCGGATGACGGGAAATCGCATGGCGAGACGCAACACTGGGCGGGTCGTGGCAATGGGACGTGCCATTCTGGCGCTCGCATTTCTGCTCGCCCTCTGGCTCGATCCCTCGGTTCCTGCGCGCGGTGCAACCTACGGCTATGCGCTGCTGAGCATCTACACCCTGTGGACGGCCGCACTGATGGTCGTGGCCTGGCGGAGCTGGTGGTTCGACTTCCGCCTTGCGCCCCTCGCCCAAGGCCTCGACATCGCGATGTTCCTGGCAGCGGTCTATTTCACCGAAAGCCGCTTCACCGAGTTCCAGAGCCCGTTCCTGGCCTTCGCTGCGTTCCTGCTGGTTGCCGCGATGGTTCGCTGGAACTGGCGCGCAACCGTGCTCACCGCGATCGTGCTGCTGGGCACCAACCTGATCTTCGGCATCACGCTCTACAAGCTCGGCGTCGACATCGACCTGTTCCGGTTCGTCCGCCGGACGATCTACATGATCCTGCTGTCATCGATGCTGATCTGGCTGAGCATGTCGAGGGGCAGCGGGCGCACGGTTACCCTGCCGGAGCCTTCGGGCATTCCCGGAGAGCGCCGCGATATCGTGTTCGATGCCGCGCTGGCGCTTGTCGCGCGTTCCTTCGGTGCCACGCACGTGGCGTTTGCCTTTGCCAGCAGCGAGGAGCCTTGGATCGAGTTGCGCCGCCTTGACGGTTCGACCTTGACGAGGGACCAGCTTTCACCCGAGGATTTTGCCGAAGAACTGCTGACGCCACGCGCCGCAGCGCTGTTCGATGTCAGGCGCGGGCATATCCTGACCCACCTGGCGCATGACCCGTCCATCATACGGGCCGAAGGCAAGCTGCAATCGCGCCTCGCGCGTACGCTTGGCGCCGACAGTGGCATCATGGTTTCCGTACAGAGCGTGACGGGCTCAGGCCATCTGGTGGCCTGGGACACCGACGCGCTGAGCTTCGACGACATCGGCCTGATGGGGGCAATCGCGGATGAACTGGGCCGCGCGCTCGACCGTGAGGAAATGGCCCGGCTGGCCCGCAATGCCGCCGAAACCGGCGTGCGGCACGCCGTCGCCCGTGATTTGCACGACAGCGTCGCGCAGTTTCTTGCCGGAACCCTGTTCAGGCTGGAAGCGCTACGCCGCTGGATTCGCGAAGGCAACGATCCCGAAGGCGAAATAGATTCGATCAAGAACGCCCTGCGCCGCGAACAGGGCCAGTTGCGCCTGCTGATCGAACGCCTGCGCCGTGGTCAGGAGAGCGACCGGCGCACCGACATCGCCGAGGAACTACACGACCTGCTCGCCGAAGCCGGGGCGCACTGGCATATCGAAACCGCCCTGGTCCTGCCCGACCGTGCGCTGCCCGTTTCCGTGCAGCTTTCCCACGAGATAAGACAGCTGGTGCGCGAAGCGGTTGCAAACGCCGCCAAACACGGCAAGTGCCGCAAGGTCACCGTCCGCGTGGATGACGAAGGCGGGCAGATCCGGCTGAGCATCGCCGATGATGGCATGGGTTTTCCGCCGATCGATACCGCACCGAGGCCGCGCTCGATCACCGAGCGGGTGGAGGCTCTCGGCGGCAGTTTCGAACTACACAGCAGCGGCGGCGGTGCCCGTCTTGAAATAGCGCTCAGATCCGGAGAATTCGCATGATCCCCATTCTCGTTGCAGACGATCACGGCTTCATCCGCGCCGGTGTCGAAGCCGTCTTGCGGGGAACGCGTTTTGCAGTGGTAGCCGCCACGGCGAGCGGCGAGGAAACGCTCGACGCGGTCAAGACCCATGATCCGGCAATCGTGCTGCTGGACATCAACATGCCGGGCATGAACGGGGTACAGGCACTTGAAGCCCTGCGCGAACGGGGTGACAAGCGCCCGGTGGTCCTGCTGACTGCAGAGATCAATGACCGCCAGCTGCTTTCGGTGATGCGGGCAGGGGTCGAGGGCATCGTGTCCAAGGACGGGGCGGAAGATGGTCTCGTCGAAGTGCTCGAAAAGGTTCACGCCGGCCAGAAGGCGATCGAGCCGACCTTCCTGCAGCGCGCCATCGATCTTTCGCTGCGGCCCGACACGCAAGGCCCTCTCGCCAAGCTCAACCCGCGCGAGCGCAAAATTGCCGGACTGGTTGCCCGCGGCCTGCGCAATCGCGACATCGGTTCGGAACTGGGGATCGGCGAAGGCACGGTGAAGGTCTATCTCCACACGATGTACCAGAAGCTGGGCATCGACAACCGCACCGAACTGGCACTGCTGGCGGTGAACGATCAGGACGCCTGAGGGGGTTTCCTGAGGCCCGAAAAGAAGCGGGGCCCCGGGTCGAGCCCGGGGCGACGGTGAGGTTTTGGGGTTGGGGTTGTGGATGTCTGGGGTGGGTGGTAGCAAGAATCGCCACCATAACCGCGCCATTACCGTCACCCCAGGCTTGACCCGGGGTCCCGCTTTCTTTCTCCTTGCGCCATGGATAGGGAAAGGCTCGGCGGTTGGGTCTACATCATGGCCGATCGCTACCGAGGCGCGATGTACGTAGGCGTGACTTCGCACCTTGCCGCGCGCATCCACCAACATCGCGAGGACCGGGGATCGGACTTCTGTGCCCGCTATGGTTTGAAGCGGCTGGTCTGGGCAGAACGCGGTGATCGGATCGAGGACTGCATAGCGCACGAGAAGCGCGTGAAGCGCTGGCGCAGAGCGTTCAAGTTCGACCTGATCGAGCGCGGCAATCCTGACTGGCTGGATCTTTACGACGCGATCCTTGGATAGCTTGCGCGAAGAGAAAGCGGGACCCCGGGTCAAGCCCGGGGTGACGGCGGGGCTGTCTGGGAAATGGTGCCAGCGTCCACAATGGCGTCCTGTCCTTGCGGGCAGCTTTCGAAACGACTCTATCGATAACCGCCAATGATCCTCCCCGTTTTTGCGGAGCACAAATGGGGAGGTGGCATTCGCGGGAGCGAATGACGGAGGGGGCGGGATTCCTGCCCCTCCGTCAGCCCTGCGGGCTGCCACCTCCCCTTTTGCACTGCGTGAAAAAGGGGAGGATTTGAAATGGTGGTTTGAGGGCAGCTCACCGGATCAAAACCGGGCTGTGCGGGTTGGGTGAGCGACCGCTGTGGAGTTGCCTCGACCTTGCTACGTTGTTTGCCCGTCCTTCTTGCCCTTGGCCTGCTGGCCTCGCCTGCCCGCGCCGAGTGGATGAGCGGGGAGCAGTTGCAGGATACCTGTTCGACCAGCGTTCCAGTCGACCGGGCGATGTGTCTTTCCTACGTGATCGGCGTGCTCGACGGATTTCGGGCGCTGGAGCGGGCGCCAAAGGTGCCCGAGACCGTGAGCGCGGGGGAAGTGCGCAGCGTGGTGGCGAAGTACCTGGCCGATCATCCCGAGGCGCGGAGCCTTGAGGGGCGGATGGTGGTGAAGGCTGCGGTGGCGGATGCATGGCCGGATATCCAGCCCAAGGTGGATGCTCCGCCGAAGCGCAAGGCTCCGGTCAAGGTGCGCAAGCGGCGGGGGCGTTAGTTTTTCCCCTCCGTCAGCCGCTGGCGCGGCTGCCACCTCCCCATTTGCACTTCGTGAAAATGGGGAGGAGTTGAAGGGAGGGCGGGCCCATTTGCACTTCGTGAAAATGGAGAGGATTCAAAAGGGGCGATGGCCTACGCCGGTTCGAGCAAGAGACTGGCGGCGGCGGTGTTGCTGATGGGGATGTGGTAGTTGCGGCTGACTTCCGCCAGCGGGACATCGCCCATCGCACCGCGCGCGGCGATCCAGTTGAGGATTTCGACGCCTTGGGTGCCGGCGAGTTCGGCGACCTGTTCGGCGGTATGGCCGGTGAGCGCATCGGGGTTGGCGGCGAGGTTGTCGAGGCAGAACAGGTCGTAGTCCGGGTTCATGAAACCGGCGCGGGGGCCATCGAGCTGATGCGAGAGGCCGCCGGTGCCGCAGATCAGGATACGCTCGTTACCGGCCCACGATTGCAGCGCGCGATGGACGGCGCGGCCCAGCGCAAGGCAGCGCTTGGGGCTTGGCAGCGGGTATTGCACGGTGTTGATCGAGATCGGGATCAGCTTGAGCGGCCAGCTTTCGACGCCCGGATAAGCCAGTTCGAACGGGATCGATACGGCGTGATCGACCAGCATCTTCTGGCAGGTGGTGATGTCGAACTCGTCGCGCACGAGGCTGTCGATCACATGCCAGGACAGCGCAGGGTGGCCGGTGAAGCTCTTGTAGACCGGCAGGCCCCAGCCCTCGTCTGCGTTGTCGTAGGACGGGGCGGCACCGACCGCGAAAGTCGGCATCTTGTCGAGAAAGAAGTTGAGGCCGTGGTCGTTGGAGAAGACGACGGCGACATCGGGCCTTGCCTCGGCCAGCCATTCACGGATCGGGGGGAACCCTTCGAAGAACGGCTTCCAGTAGGGCGTGTCCTGATCGCCGCGCATGATCGCGCCGCCGATGCCGGGGACGTGGCTGGTGAAATAGCCTCCGATGACCTGTGCCATCATGCGTTCTCCTTGGTGGGGATCTTTTCGGCCCAGGTGACGAGCATGGCCTTGAACGCGTCGACCGACATGCCGGTCTGCAGGGCGCCGAGGTCCTGCACGCCAAGGTCGAAAATGCCGGCGAGCTTGGCGAGGTAATAGACGTTGCCGCCGGCATCGAGCATCGCCAGCACGTCGCGGTCCGCCACGGCCTTGCGCTGCTCGGGCGTGAGGTGGAAGCGGGCGCAATAGGCGTCCTCGTCGGCAAGAAACGCGTCGCGGTTGGCCTTCTCGTTGAACGAGAAGCACATCGCGTTGAGTTCAAAGCCGCGCGTGGCCAATGCGCCGTCGAACAGCGGTATCGCGCGGCGCAGCGACTGCTCCTGCGCGACAGCAGTGGCTGGTTGAGGCCCCATGGTGCGAATCTCCCGGCGGGCTGGATTGCCCTCTCGGGGAATTTCATATGCAACACATACGATATTGACCTTGATCGAGGTCAAAGACGGTGAATGCGGCCTAAGTAACGTAACGGAGTATGCAACGTGTTGGTTAATCGGTAAAAATTCGGCATGCCTTTCTCGACCGACGCTAAACCACTCTCCAACGCGGAACGCCAGCGCCGCTATCGCCAGCGCCTGAAGGCCCGCGCGTCGGGCGCGGCCGTGGTGACGCAGGCCCAGCTGGCGGTGGAGCGGGCGGTGCAGGCACTGTGGGCCTACCATGAGCGGCCCTCGCCCACAGGGCTGTCCTGGGGCGAGATCGACGGGTGCCGCACGCTTGATGCCTATCGTTCCGAGCTGGAGCGCTCACCGGGCAATCTGCTGCAGACCTGCCGGGCCTTTCTTCCCGACTTTTCGGGGCTCACCCCGGAAGAAGCGCATGCCGTGGCGGAAGTGATCGCCCTGGCGGATGTCCTGCGCCTTGCCACCCCGACGAAGTTTGCGCTTCCCGAGGCCGCCTGACGTTTCGGGGATTGGTTAACGTCCACCCGGAAGCCCTGAAACAGCTTTATTTTCTTGGACTTGCTCTCTCTCCAACCCTAGTATTATCCAAAGCGGACCAACTATGCCGAGCGGCTGGCCGCAGGGGATGCAGGGGAGAGCCTCGTGAGACTGGACGAAGCGCGGCAGGCGAAGCTTGTTCGTCTGCTGGTCGATCCGCAGCGTTCCCCAGCACAATCGCTCGCGTGGATCGCCGTGCTGCTGATCGTGCCGACCGTGATGCGCGCGGTGCTCGACACCGGATCGCTGGGACGGCCGTTCGTGACCTACTGGCCCGCCCTGCTGATCGCCTCGCTGGCGCTGGAGCTGCGCTATGCGCTGGCCTACACGGTCATCGCGGCCTTGCTGGCGCAGCGGCTGTTCGGGGGCGAGCTGTGGTTCTCGCAAGTGAACGTGGTGCGCGTGCTGTTCTTCGGCCTGTTCGTGTTCTCGGGCGCGTTCACGGTGTTCATCGGCAGCATGCTGCGGCAGACGATGCGGCGGCTCGGCGAGGTCAGCGACCAGCGCGAGAGCTACAACCGCGAATTGCGTCACCGGGTGCGCAACATGCTGACGCTGATCCAGGCGTTGGCTTCGCGCGGGCCTAAGGCAGCCTCTCCGCTGGATTTCTACAAGGAATTCAGCCTGCGCATCGAGGGTCTCGCAGCGGCGAGCGACCTGCTGCAGATCGGGGCAGAGGCGGAAGGGCGCTTGCCGCAGCTCGCGCGCCAGACGGTCGCGCCGTTCGACCGGGACGGGCGCATCCGACTGAGCGGCGAGCCTTGCCTGCTGCCGACCGACAGCTGCATCCCGCTGATCATGGCGCTGCACGAGTTGTGCACCAACGCGGTCAAGCATGGCGCGCTGGCGGGTGAGCGGGGGCATGTGGAGCTGAGCTGGTTCATCGGACCGGGCAGCTCGACGCTCTACCTGCTATGGACGGAGCGCGGGGGACCGAAAGTGAGCCCGCCGACGCGCGCGGGGATCGGCACGAAGCTGCTGATGCCGCAGCCGGGACTCGACGCAGTGGAACTGACGTTCGATCCGGCGGGCGTGTGGTGCGAGTTCCGGATCGAGGGTGCGAAGAGACTGGAGCGTTAGAAGCCGGCTTCGATCGCGACGCGGATGGCGTCGGCACTGGTCTTGACGTCGAGACCCTTGAGCACGGCGGAGCGGTGCATCTTCACAGTGCGTTCGCTGAGGCCCAGTTCGTAGGCGATCTGCTTGTTGAGCTTGCCTGCGGCCATGAGCACGAGGATTTCCTTCTGGCGGCGGCTGAGGCGCTCGACCCGCTCGGCAGCACCGTTGCGGCGCGCATCGTTGGCTGCGCCCTGTTCTTCGGCCAGTTCGACCTGGGAGCCGAGGAAATACTCGACCTCGCCATCGGCATCGAAGATCGGCGCGACCATGACCGCGTTGCGGAAACGGGTGCCGTCCTTCTTGTAGTTGATGATCTCGACCATGACCGGCTGCTTGCGGTGAATGCCTTCGCGCAGGACCCGTGCCTTGTCGTCCTCGGTGGTAGGGCCGCGCAGGAAGCGGCAGTTGCGACCGATGATCTCCTCGCGGCTGTATCCGGTGAGTTCGACGAACGCGTCATTGCAGGCAATGATCGGGTTGTCCGGCAAACGCGGATTGCTGATGACGGCTGCCGTCGGGCTGGAGGCGATCATTTCGGCTATGGACATGGGTGCACATATACGCGCTTTCGCGCCGCTTTCCAGTCCGTGCCCTTTGGTCCGTGTTGTTCCCGAGGGGGTCGCGGCGCATCCGGTCAGCATCCCGCAACATTGCGAGCCGGAGCGCGTAAGCAGATGAACGTCCTTTCCCCTTCCCTCGCCGCATCGTCCGGCATGGCTGACGTGATCGGCGAGGATGGCAAGATCATCGTCCCGGCCGATGTCGAGGATGCGATCCGCACGCTGATCCGCTGGTCGGGCGACGAGCCCGAGCGCGAAGGTCTGCTCGACACGCCCAAGCGTGTGGCGCGCGCCTGGCGCGAATACTGCCGCGGCTATGCCGAAGACCCCGGCCTGCACCTTTCGCGCACGTTCGAGGAAGTGGGCGGTTATGACGAGGTCGTGCTGCTCAAGGACATTCCGTTCCAGAGCCACTGCGAACACCACATGGCGCCGATCATCGGCACCGCGTCGATCGCCTACCTGCCCAAGGACCGGGTGGTCGGCATCTCCAAGCTCGCCCGTGTGCTGCATGGCTATGCAAGCCGCCTGCAGGTGCAGGAGCGTCTGACCGCAGAAGTCGCCAAGTGCATCTGGGACAACCTCCAGCCCCATGGCGTGGCCGTGGTGATCGAGGCTCAGCACGGCTGCATGACCGGACGCGGGGTGCGGACGCATGGCGTGGGCATGGTGACCAGCCGGATGCTCGGTTGCTTCCTCGACGATGCCAGCAGCCGCAAGGAAGTCCTGGCGTTGATGGGTCGTGGTTGATCCTCTCAAACCCATGAAAATGAAAGTTGCCATTGTCGGGGCCGGCATGTCCGGACTCTCGTGTGCTGCCCAGCTTGTCCGTGCGGGCCACACTGTATCGCTGTTCGACAAGGGACGCGGCCCGGGCGGGCGCATGTCTACCCGGCGGATGCAGACGCCGCTTGGTGAAGCGCATTTCGATCACGGCGCGCAGTACTTCACCGTGCGTGATCCCGCGTTCATGGCGCAAGTCGCGCGCTGGTCGGCCAGCGGCGTTGCCGCACCCTGGCCCGCTGCCGGAACCGGCGCGTGGGTTGGCGTTCCGACGATGAACGCGGTGGTCAAGGAAATGGCCGACCAGCATGACGTGACGTTCGGCTGGCACGTGCGCGGGCTGGTCCGCCGCGAGGGGCAATGGCACCTCAGCGGAGAACTGGCCGGCGGTGACCGGGCGCAGGCGGGGCCGTTCGACGCAGTGGTCGTATCGCTTCCGCCCGAGCAGGCCGCGGCAATTGTCGCGCTGCATGACCTGTCGCTGGCCTCCACGGCCCTTGCCGCCCGCTCGCAGCCTTGCTGGACCGGAATGTTCGCGTTTGGCGAGCGTGTGCCCTCCAAGCTGGACACAGTGCGCGAGGCGGGGCTGATCAGCTGGGCTGCGCGCAACACCGCCAAGCCCGGCCGCAAGGGACTGGAGACCTGGGTGGTGCAGGCGAGCCCGCACTGGTCGACCAGCCACATCGAGGATTCGGTGGAGGACGTGGCGCGCGCTCTGCTGGCTGCCTTGGAGGACGCGCTGGAGATCAGCTTGCCGGAACCCGTCACCGCGTCTGCCCACCGCTGGCGCTATGCCATGTCTACCGGCAGCAATCTTGGCGCGCTGTGGAGCGTGCAGTCGAAGATCGGCATCTGCGGCGACTGGCTGCTCGGGCCGCGCGTCGAGAATGCGTGGATTTCGGGCCGGACGCTGGCAACGCGGATGATGGCGCGCGAGCGTGAGGAAGTGGCCTGATTGCTATCGACACAGGTTCAATCGTCCGCTTAAGAGAGCGGCCATGAGCACTGAAGAAGTATCGCCAATCCGGGGCAATTTCGAACAGATCAGCGAAGGGCCTTGGGCCGGCTGGTGGAAATGGTCGGGCAAAGACCCGTTCGAGGATGGCACTGGCCCATTCTTCGTGAGGAAGGACGAGCGCGGGATCGTCACCGGGTTCATTCCCGAGGCGAAGAACCTCAATGGCCACGGCATCGTCCACGGCGGGTCGCTGATGACCTTTGCAGATTTCTCGCTGTTCATGGTCGCAGCCTCGAATGGCGATGAAGTGAGCGGCGTGACGGTGACGATGAACTGCGAATTCGTCAGCGGCGCGCAGGCCGGGGACCTGCTTACGGCGCGCGGGGAATGCGTGCGGGCAGGCGGAAGTCTGGTGTTCGCGCGCGGCACGGTGCTGCGTGTTGGGGCAGACGGCAGGGAAGAGGCCGTGCTGAGCTTTTCGGGGACGATCAAGCGGGCGAAGCGGACTTCGCATTGACGTCCAATACCCGCTGCCCGTGAGGCTATCGCGCTATTCCGGTATAACCCAATTCACTGGAACGGCGTAGTAGCGTTCGCCTTCAAACTGCGGAACATCTCTCTGAAAGTCAAAGCTAACGCGCTGCATCGCTATGCGACAAGTGGCGTTCCCAAGGTAAGTCGAGTTGTCCGATCTCAATGGCCTACAAGACTTTGGTGTGCCTGCCCGGTCAAATCCGACCAAGACTTTCACGAGGCCACTGATTTCATGGAGTAACGCCTCTCGCGGGTAGTCCAACTGGTCGAAGCTGGTTACCAGCACGCCCTGCTCGGGCCACAGCACCTCATCAGCCAGCGGTGGGTCGACGGCGTATCGCACGGGCATATCAATGTCCCTGATCCACGGTTCCGCCATAAGGTCGAACTGCCGATCCCTAGCATCAACTGCCACCCAGAGCTTGGCGACCAATGCGCCAGCATCATTTGGAGCAAATTCGGCGTGCGAAGCGATTGCCTGTTTGCACAAGGTGTCGACGTCTTCGTCTTTCAGAAACCATTCATAAGCCACACACTTTTCGCCAGAGCGAAATAGCTCCACAGGAGCGCCCTTGCGAGCGGCAGTTAGGTGAACAGGCCGGCGAAGTACGTCGTTCCATCGTCCTTTGAGAGCAAACGTGATCCTGCCGCCGCGCATGAAAGGGCCATGCCACGTTGGCATTTGCCAAATGCCATAATGAATTAGTTCCCCACAGAGCCGCGAACCGTCAGCCTGGGGCAGTCCATTATGTGCCGGTACGTAGGTGCAATGCTCAGGCTTGCCTGACGGGCCGATCGTCAAGCTGAAACGCGTATCATCGCCCCAGAGTTCAGGCGCGATGCGACTTATGGTTTCAGCAGGAAGATGATGCTCGAACACGCCAAGCCCGGTGAGATCCGGAAGAACTTGTGCATGAGCACAGCAAACTGCCATGCTTGAAAATACCAGCACGGCAATTTGCTTTGCCCAAATGGTTTCAATTCCTCGGAGAAATGGTCGGACAAAGTTGGTCAAAGGCATAAGCTACAATTGCCACCCCATCATTTGACCGCAAGATATTTTGCGCGTTCCGCTCGAATTTGCATGTGGCTTCATCGGGTGGGGCCGGAACCGCCCGTCAAGCCGCTTCCGCCGCAACTTCTCGCATCTGCTGGCGCAGCCATGTGAGGCCGGCGTCGTCGGCGCGGGATTCGTGGAATTGCATCATTTCGTGCATCCGGGGGAAGTCGAACGGCATCGGTGCCCAGGCAAGGTTGAAGCGGCGGGCGATCTGGCGGACGAGGCGTTCATGGAGGACGGCGAGGCGGGCTGTGCCTTCGATGAACCAGGGGGCCGAAGCGAAGCTCGACACGGTGACTTCGACCAGTCGTTCGCGCCCGCGGCGGGACAGCGTGGAATCGGCAAAGGCCGGGGTGCGGTTCGCACCGAAGGCGATGGTCACGTGGCCTGCAGCATAGAAGTCCTCCTCGGTCAGCCCGCGTTCGAACACAGGATTCTGCGACCAGCCGACGACGACCTGCTCCTCGACAAACAGCACTTCGTGCGGGTGCCATGAGGCAAGGAAAGGCTCGGGCGTGATCAGGAGGTCGGCCCTGCCCTGTTCGAGCTCTGCCGCGCTGTGCTCGTTGGGCTGGAGGATCTCGACGCGCACGCCGGGCGCGGTGCGGGCGAAACGCTCGATCAGCGGGACCAGCACGGCGACCATGATGTAGTCCGAGCCGATGATGCGGAAGCGCCGGTTGGAACTTGCCGGGTCGAAGCGCGTGGGCGTGGTGATCGCGCGTTCGACGCCACGCAGGGCGAGCTGGATCTGCGGGTGCAGGCCTTCGGCAAAGGGCGTGGGGTGCATGCGCTTGCCCACGGCGACGACGATCTCATCGCCGAAATAATCGCGCAGGCGGCGCAGGGCGGCGCTGGTGGCGGGCTGGGTCAGACCAATGCGTTCGGCGGCGCGGGTGACGCTGCGGGTTTCCATCAGCGCATCGAACACGACGAGCAGGTTGAGATCGAGACCTTTGAAACGCATCAGCGGAAACCCTTCGATCAATCACGCGATGATTGGTTATGCGTCCTGACCACAATCGCAGATGATTGTGAAGGCCTGTGCGAAGCAGTGCGTCGCACTTGGCGCGGTTGCGGTTGAAATGATTTAATCGGTCGCTTAACAAGAGTACCGACAAGCCTCTTCTGGGAGATTCGAATGGCGGGGATGCTCGAGGGCAAGGTCGTCGCAGTGACCGGCGCGGGGCGCGGGATCGGGCGCGAGGTTGCCCTGCTCTGCGCGCGTGAAGGGGCGGCGGTCGTGGTCAACGATCCGGGCGTGGCACAGGGCGGCGATGGCGGCGATGCGGGTCCGGCGCAATCGACGGTGGATGATATTGTCGCTGCGGGCGGCAGGGCCTGGGCGAACCTTGCCAGCGTGGCCGATCCGGCAGGTGCCGCGACGATCATCGAGGATGCGGTGCAGCGGTTCGGGCGGATCGACGCGGTGGTCAACAACGCAGGGATTCTGCGCGACACGATCTGGCACAAGATGTCCTATGAGGACTGGACGAGCGTTATCGACGTGAACCTGACGGGTGCGTTCAACGTGTCAAAGGCGGCGACGCCCTATTTTCGTGAGCAGCAATCGGGCAGCTTTATCCACTTTACCTCGACCTCGGGCCTGATCGGTAACGTGGGGCAGGCGAACTATTCGGCGGCCAAGCTGGGGCTGGTCGCGCTGTCGCACTCGATCGCGCTCGACATGGCGCGCTGGGGGGTGCGGTCGAACTGCATCGCGCCGTTCGCGTGGAGCCGGATGACCGCCTCGATCCCCGCCGAAACGCCCGAGCAGAAGCAGCGGGTGGAGCGGATGAAGGCGATGAGCGCGGACAAGATCGCGCCGCTGGTGGCGTTTCTTGCGTCAGATGCGGCGAGCGAGGTGAACAACCAGGTGTTCTCGGTGCGCAAGAACGAGATCGTGCTGTTCTCCAAGCCGCGCCCGGCGCGCTCGATGGTCAAGCTCGAGGGCTGGACGCCGGCGAGCATTGGCGAGGAGCTGATCCCGGCATTCAAATCCAGCTTTGCGCGGGCCGATGAAGTGACGGCCCACGTGTTCCCCTATGATCCGGTTTGAGGATTTTTCGAGATGACTAACCCCGGCATGGACCCTGATATCTTCGAGCAGTTCATCGAGCAGCTGCGGCGATATGTGCGCGAGCGGCTGATCCCGGCGGAGGACGAGGTCATTGCGAACGACCGCATTCCTGACGAGATCCTCGACGAGATGCGCGAGATGGGATTGTTCGGCATCACCATCCCCGAGGAATTCGGCGGGGCTGGCATGAACATCAGCCAGTATATCGAGACGGTGAAGCAGATGGCCTATGCCTCGCCCGCCTACCGCTCGACCGTGTCGATCAACATTGGCATGACCGGCAGTGCGATCAAGAATTTCGGGACGGCGGAGCAGAAGGCCGAATGGCTGCCGCGCATCGCCAGCGGGGAGATCGCCTGCTTCGGCCTGACCGAGCCGGGATCGGGATCGGACAGCGCGGCGATGCAGACGACGGCGGTGCGTGATGGCAACGGCTACCGGCTCAACGGGACCAAGCGCTACATCACCAACAGCCCCTGGGCGAAGATCGGGCTGATCATGGCGCGCACGTCCAAGGAGGCGCTGCCGAAGAACGCGCATGTCTCGGCGTTCATCGTCGACATGTCGACGCCGGGGATCACCATTGGCAAGCCCGACAAGAAGATGGGCCAGTCGGGCGCACACATTGCCGACGTGATCATGGAGGACGTGCACATTCCCGGCTCGGCGCTGGTCGGCGGGGAGGAAGGGCGCGGGTTCCAGATTGCGATGCAGAGCCTTGATAACGGGCGGCTTTCGGTGGCGGGGATGGGCGTTGGCATGGGCCGGCGCGCGCTCGACACCGCGATCCGCTATGCCACTGAGCGCAAGGCGTTTGGCGAGCCGATTGCCAATTTCCAGCTGATTCAGGCGATGCTGGCCGACAGCGAGGCCGAGCTTTATGCCGCCGAATGCATGGTCAGCGATGCCTGCGCGCGGGCCGACCGGGGCGAGAACATCCAGAGAAAGGCGGCAGCGGCCAAGCTGTTCGCCTCCGAGGCCTGCGGGCGCGTGGTAGACCGCTGCGTGCAGGTGTTCGGCGGGGCGGGATACCTTGCCGAATATCCGGCGGAGCGGTTCTTCCGCGATGCGCGCATCCTGCGGATTTACGAAGGCACGAGCCAGATCATGCAGTTGCAGATCGCCAAGAGCCTGTTGCGCGAGTTTGCGCGTGAAGGGGCGGTTTGGTAGGTCATGTACCAGCTGCTTTCCGGCCTATCGATCGTCGAGGTTTCCTCGTTCGTCGCCTCGCCCACGGTGGGTCTTTACTGCGCGCAGCTGGGGGCGGAGGTTATCCGGATCGATGATCGACGTGGGGGGCTGGACTACAAGCGCTACATGATGACCCGCGAGGGGCGGTCGCTTTCGTGGGAGAACCTGAATCGCGCGAAGAAGAGCGTGGCGCTGGATCTTCAGACGGGCGAAGGGCGCGAGCTGGCGGTGGCGCTGGCGGGCAAGGTTGGGCAGGTCGTCACCAATCTGCCGGTGGAGAGCTTCATGGCGCATGAGCGGATTGCGGCCGGAAGGCCCGATCTGGTCTCGGTGCGGATCATGGGCTGGCATGACGGGCGGCAGGCGATGGACTTCACCGTCAACGCCGCGTCGGGCTATCCGCTGATGACCGGGCCAGAGGAGTGGGACGCGGGATCTGCGCCGCCGGTGAACCAGATCCTGCCGGCTTGGGACTTCATCACTGGTGCCTATTGCGCCTTCGCCCTGCTCGCAGGCCTGCGCCATCGCGATGCGACTGGCGAGGGCAGCGAGTTGCGGGTGCCGCTGGGCGACGTGGCGATTGGAACGGCGTTCAACGCAGGTGCCGCGCCCGAAATGCTCTATCGCGGCGGGGACCGCGAGCGGATCGGCAATGCGATCTGGGGCGCATTCGGGCGCGATTTCCAGAGCCGTGACGGCCACCGCTTCATGATCGCCGCGCTGACGCCCAAACAGTGGACGGCTACGGTCGCGGCGTTCGGGCTGACCGAAGACGTTGCCGGAGTCGAGGCGGAACTGGGCGTGAGCTTTGCTGCCAGCGACCATCACCGCTTCGTGCATCGGCACCGGCTGTTCTCGATGTTTCAGGAGGCGGCGGAGCGGTTCGACTATGCCGAAATGGCGGCGCGGCTGACCAGGGCCGGGGCAACGTTCGAGCGTTATCGCACGATGTATGAGATGGCCCGCGACCCCGAGCTTGTAGGCAACAATCCGCTGTTTGGCCCCTCGCCCGCCAACCCCAGCGGGTTTGCATACCCGGCGACGCGCAGCTTCGCCAATATCCCCGACCGCGAGGCAGGCGATCCGCTGCCTGCGCCCTACCTTGGACAGCATAGCGAGGAGGTGCTGGCCGAGCGGCTGGGCATGGCTTCGGGCGAGATTGCCGCGCTGATCGACCGGGGCGTGGTTGCCACTTCGGACAAGGAATGAGCATGACCCTTCGTAGAGCCGCCATTGTCGCCCCGATCCGCACTGCCGTCGGCAAGTTTGGCGGAAGCCTTGCGTCGCTGACTGCGGGGCAGCTGGGCGCGACGATCCTGACCGCGCTGATGGAGCGGACGAAGATCAATCCGGCGCGGGTGGACGATGTGATCTTTGCGCAAGGCTATGGCAATGGCGAAGCGCCGTGCATTTCGCACTGGTCGTGGCTGCTGGCGGGCCTGCCTGAGCAAGTGCCCGGATATCAGCTGGACCGGCGCTGCGGATCGGGGCTGCAGGCGATCGTCAATGCGGCGATGATGGTGCAGACCGGCGTTTCCGACGTGGTCGTGGCGGGCGGGGTGGAATCGATGTCGAACGTCGAGCACTATACCACCGACGTGCGCAAGGGTGTACGGGCTGGGTCGCTGACGCTGCATGACCGGCTGACGCGCGGACGGGTGATGAGCCAGCCGATCGAGCGCTATGGCGTGATCAGCGGCATGATCGAGACAGCGGAGAACCTCGCCAAGGACTACGGCATCAGCCGTGAGGCGTGCGACGCCTATGCCGTGCGCAGCCACCAGCGCGCTGCGGCGGCGTGGGCCAAGGGGCTGTTCGATGATGAACTTGTGCCGGTGAGCATTCCGCAGAAGAAGGGCGAGCCGGTGACCTTCGCGCATGACGAGGGCTATCGCGCCGATGCGACGATGGAGTCGCTCGGCAAGCTGAAGCCGCTGGAAAAGGGCGTGGTGACGGCGGGCAATGCCAGCCAGCAGAACGATGCGGCGGCGGCGTGCCTGGTGGTGGCAGAGGACAAGCTGGAAGAGCTTGGGCTGGAGCCGATTGCGTGGTTCCATTCGTGGGCGGCGGCGGGCTGCGATCCTTCGCGCATGGGCTATGGCCCGGTGCCTGCGACCGAGCGGCTGTTTGCGCGCAACGGGCTTTCATGGGGCGATATCGACCTGATCGAACTGAACGAGGCGTTTGCGCCGCAGGTGCTGGCCTGCCTCAAGGGCTGGGGCTGGTCTGACGATGACAGCCGCCATGACATGCTCAACGTCAATGGATCGGGCATTTCGCTGGGCCATCCCATCGGCGCGACCGGCGGGCGCATTCTGGCCAACCTGACGCGGGAGTTGCAGCGGCGTGGGGGTCGCTATGGACTGGAGACGATGTGCATCGGCGGCGGTCAGGGCATCGCTGCGGTGTTCGAGGCGGCGCGATGATCCTTTCTCCTTATGATGCCGAGGACCATGGCGAAATTCGCGAAGGCGTGCGCAAGCTCTGCGCGCAGTTTCCGGGCGAGTACTGGCGCAAGCTGGATGAGAAGCGGGAATATCCGACCGAGTTCGTCAACGCGCTGACTGAAGCAGGCTGGCTTTCGGTGCTGATCCCCGAGGAATATGGCGGGTCGGGGCTGGGTCTTGGCGCGGCGGCGGCGATCCTCGAGACGATCCAGTCCGAGGGCGGCAATGGCGGGGCGTGCCACGCGCAGATGTACATTATGGGCACGATCCTGCGCCATGGTTCGGAAGAGCAGAAGCGCACCTATCTGCCGAAGATTGCAAGCGGCGAATGGCGGCTTCAGGCCTTCGGGGTGACCGAGCCGACCAGCGGAACGGACACCACCAGCTTGCGCACGTTCGCCCGGCGTGAGGGCGACGAATACGTGGTCAATGGCCAGAAGATCTGGACCAGCCGGGCGGAACATTCCGACCTGATGCTGCTGCTGGCGAGGACGACGCCGCGCGAGGAGGTGGCCAAGAAGACCGACGGGCTTTCGGTGTTCATCGTCGACATGCGCGAGGTGGTGGGCAGGTCTCTGACCATCCGCCCGATCCGCACGATGATGAACCATGCGACGACGGAAGTGTTCTTCGACCAGATGCGCATTCCGGCGGCAAACCTGCTGGGCGAAGAGGGCAAGGGGTTTCGCTATATCCTCTCAGGCATGAACGCCGAGCGCGTGCTGATCGCGGCGGAATGCGTGGGCGATGCCAAGTGGTTTACGCGGCGCTCGGTGGAATACGCCAAGGAGCGGCAGGTGTTCGGGCGGGCGATCGGGGCCAATCAGGGCGTCGCCTTCCCCATCGCCAAGGCTTACGCGAACATGCGCGCGGCCGAGCTGATGGTGCGCGAGGCGGCGCGGATGTACGAGGCGGGGCTGCCGATGGGCGCGGAGGCCAACATGGCCAAGATGCTCGCCGCCGATGCCTCATGGGAAGCGGGCAATGCCTGCGTGCAGACGCACGGCGGCTTCGGCTTTGCCGAGGAGTACGACGTGGAACGCAAGCTGCGCGAGACGCGGCTCTATCAGGTGGCGCCGATCAGCACGAACCTGATCCTGTCGTTTCTGGCGGAGCATGTGCTGGGGCTGCCGCGGAGTTATTGAGGTTTGCGGCGTTTTTGAGGTTCGGGGGTTGCGCTCTATGGCGACGTAATGGGCCCCGGCCTTCGCCGGGGTGACGTATGGTCTTGCGCAGTCCAGCGTCGTCCCGGCGAAGGCCGGGACCCATTACGCTGACGGGCAGAGTTCCTCCGCAGCAGGGGTGCTTTCCTGCCTTTGCTGCCGCGGGGTGGTTTGCCGGTCTGGGACGGCGTCACGCTTAGAGCGCGTGGGCCCCGGCCTTCGCCGGGGTGACGGTTCAAATAGCGATCTTTGGAGTCGAGCCCAGGCCGCACTACCTTTGCGGCGTAGCCGTCGTTTCGACCAGTCCGCCGCCCAGGGCGCGGTAGAGTTCGACCATGTTGCTGGCCTTGGTCAGGCGGGCCGAGATGAGCGACTGCTGGGCGTTGTAGAGTGTGCGCTGGGCGTCGAGAGGTTCGAGGAAGTTGGCGACGCCCGCTTCGTAGCGCAGCTTGCTGAGGCGCAAGGCGGTGGCGGCGTTGGCTTCGAGGCTGGTCTGCGCGCGCAGGCTTTCATCGATCGTGCCGCGCCGGGCGAGCGCGTCTGCCACTTCGCGGAAGGCGGTCTGGATGGTGCGCTCGTAGGTGGCGAGCGCCGCATCGCGCGAGGCCTTGGCGGCGGCGAGGTTGTTGGCGGTAGCGCCGCCGTCGAAGATGCGTTGGCTGATGGCGGTATTCGCGGTCTTCTGGAAATCGCCGCTTTCGAAGATGCGGGTCAGGCCGGGCGAGGCGAAGCCGAACAGGCCGGTTATCGACAGACGGGGGAAGAACGCAGCGCGGGCCGCGCCGATGTTGGCATTGGCGGCGCGCAAGCTGTGCTCTGCCGACAGCACGTCGGGACGGCGCAGCAGCACCTCCGACGACAGGCCGACCGGCAGGGCGCCGAGCACCTGATCGCCGGTGCCGAGCGTGGTGGGCAGGAGATCATCGGACAGCGGGCCGCCGGTGATCAGTTCGAGCGCGTTGCGGGCCTGTGCAAGATTGGTCTGCAGATCGGCCACGGCGGTCTCGGCCGCGTTCAACTGCGAGGTTGCGGTGGCGACATCGAGTCTGGTGCCGATGCCGTTGGCTTCGCGCCGCTGGTTGAGGCTGAGCGTGTCCTTGCGGGTGGCGACGGTTTCCTGCGCGATGCGCAGGGCGTCAGCCGTGGCGGCATAGGAGAGCCAAGCGCTGGCGGTTTCGGCGACGAGCGCGATCTGGGTGGACTTGCGGCCCTCGTCGGTTGCGGCCCAGGTCTGGAACGCGGCGGCGCTGAGATTGCGCAAGCGGCCCCACAGGTCGATCTCGTAGGAGCTTGACCCTGCCTGGACGAGGAAGTTGTCGGTCACGCGGCCTTGCGTGCCTTGCACAGCCGAGAGCGTGGCCGAGCCGTTGACGATGGGAAACAGGGCGGCGCGGTTGACGCGGTAGAGCGCCCTCGCCCGCTCGACGTTGGCGAGCGTGGCGCGCAAGTTGCGGTTGTCGGCCAGCGCCTTGGCGATGACCTGCTGCAGGCGCGGATCGGTGAAGAAATCGCGCCAGCCGAGAGCATCGACCTGCGTTTCTGTAGAGGATAGCGCCGGGTACGCCGCGCCTTGCGGCAGGGTGGGGGCAACCGGGGCTTCGGGTCTCACGTACTTCGGCGCAAGGTTGCAGCCGCCAAGGGCGAGCGCGGGGAGCGTGGCGATTATGGCGCGGCGGTTCATGCCGGTTCTCCCTGCAGCTGAGGGCTGGCGGCGGGCTGCTTGCGGGCGAGCCAGCCTTTCACCAGGACGAAGAACACCGGCACGAGGAAGATCGCGAGCACCGTGGCCGAGAGCATGCCGCCCAGCACGCCGGTGCCGATGGCGCGGCGGCCGTTGGCACCTGCACCGGACGCCAGCGCCAGCGGCACGACGCCCGCGATGAAGGCGACGCTGGTCATGATGATCGGTCGCAGGCGCAGGCGCGCGCCTTCGAGCGCTGCAGCTACGGGAGTCGCGCCCTTGGCCATGGCGAATTCGGCGAACTCGACGATGAGGATCGCGTTCTTGGCGGACAGGCCGATGGTGGTGAGCAGGGCGACCTGGAGATAGATGTCGTTGTCATAGCCGCGCAAGGTGACGGCGAGGACCGCGCCGATGATGCCCAGCGGGATCACCAGCAGCACCGCGACCGGCACCGACCAGCTTTCATAGAGCGCGGCAAGGCACAGGAAGATGAAGAAGATCGAGGCTGCGTAGAGCAGCGTGGACTGGCTGGATGCGGCGCGTTCCTGATAGGACAGGCCGCTCCATGCAGGGGTGAAGTTGCCTTCGAGCTGGCCTGCGTTGTCCTCCATGATCTTCATCGCATCGCCCGAGCTGACGCCGGGCGCGCCGCTGCCGCTCAACTGCTGGGCGGCGATGCCGTTGAAGCGGTCGAGCCGGACCGGGCCTTGCGTCCAGCGCGAGGAGGCGAAGGCGGAGAACGGGGCCATCTCGCCATTGGCGCTGCGCACGAACCACTGGCCGAGGTCGGAAGGCTTGGCGCGATAGGGCGCATCGCCCTGGACATAGACGCGCTTGACGCGGCCGCGGTCGACGAAGTCGTTCACGTAGAGTCCGCCCCAGGCGATGGAGAGTGTAGAGTTGGCGCTGGCGGGCGCGATCTGGAAGGCGGTCAGGGCGTCGTCGTCGATGTCGACCTTGAGCTGCGGGGTGTCCTCGAGGCCGCTGAGACGGACTTGCGCCAGACGTTCGTCCTCGCCTGCCATCCTGGTCAGTTGGCGGCGGGCGGCGGTGAGCGCTTCGCGGCCGGCACCGGCACTGTCCTGAATCCACATCTCGAACCCCGCGGATTGGCCGAGGCCGCGGATCGGCGGCGGGTTGAGTATGAAGATCTGCGCTTCACGCGATTTGCGGAAATAGGCGTTGAGGCGCTCTGCGATCGCGGCGGCGGAGCGATCTGCACCCTGACGTTCGGACCAGTCCTTGAGCAGGATGAAGCCCTGCCCTGCGTTCTGCGCCGAGCCGGACTGGCCGCGCCCCATGACCACGAAGACCGCCTTGATGTTGTCGGCCTCGGTCTTGCGGATGTAGTCCGAAATGGACATCGCCACGGCGCGGGTCTGCTCGGAAGTGGAGCCGACCGGAAGCTGGTAGTTGATCGAGATGTTGCCCTGATCCTCGTCGGGCAGGAAGCTGGTGGGCAGGCGCAGGTAGAGCAGCACCATGGCAACCGTGATTGCGCCGAAGGCCACCATCCACGGGAAGGGCCGCGCGACGGTGCGGGACAGGCGGGTCTTGTAGCGCTCCTCCAGCCCGGAATAGGCCCGGTTGAAGCGCGAGAAGAACCGGCCCTTGGGCTTCTCCCGCTCGACCGGCACCAGCAAGGTGGCGCACAGGGCGGGCGTGAAGACCAGAGCGACGAGGACAGACAGGGTCATCGCCGAGACGATGGTGACCGAGAACTGGCGATAGATCGCCCCGGTCGAGCCGCCGAAGAAGGCCATCGGCACGAACACGGCGGTCAGCACGAGGGTGATGCCGATCAGCGCCGAGGTGATCTCGTCCATCGACTTGACGGTGGCTTCGAGGGGACCGAGGTGCTCCTCGTGCATCACGCGCTCGACGTTCTCGACGACGACGATGGCATCATCGACCAGCAGGCCGATGGCAAGGACGACGCCGAACATGGTCAGCGTGTTGATCGTGTAGCCGAACAGCGAGAGCACGCCGAACGTGCCGAGCAGCACGACCGGCACGGCAATCGCCGGGATCAGCGTGGCGCGCCAGTTCTGCAGGAAAACGAACATCACGATCACGACAAGCGCGATCGCCTCGAACAGCGACCAGACCACTTCCTCGATCGAGAGCTTGACGAAGATGCTGCTGTCACGGGGGTAGGCGGTATGGTAACCCGGCGGCAGGTCCTTTGCCAGTTCGGCGACCTTTTCCTTGACCAGATCGGCGGTGCGCGTGGCGTTCGCGCCCGAGGCGAGGCTGATCGACATGCCGGTGGCGGGCATCCCGTTGAAGCGGCTGAGCGCGCCGTAGTTTTCCTCGCCCATCTCGACACGGGCGACGTCCTTGAGCTTCACCACCGAACCATCGACGTTGGTCTTGACCACGATGTTCTCGAACTGCTCGGGCGTTTCGAGGCGCGAGCGGGCGGTGACCGTGGCGTTGAGGCGCTGGCCTTCGGGGGCGGGGTTGCCGCCGATCTCGCCCGCGGCGACCTGGGTGTTCTGCGCCTGCAGGGCCGCGGTCACGTCGGACGGCATGAGCTGCACGGCGGCGAGCTTGAGCGGATCGAGCCACACGCGCATGGCGAAGGAACCGCCGAAGATCTGCGCGCTGCCGACGCCCTCGACACGCGAGATCGGGTCCTGGAAATGGGTGGTGAGGTAGTCCGAGATGTCGGAATTGGTGGCTTTGCCACTCTCGTCATAGATCGAGACGACCATCAGCTGGTCGGACTGCGCCTTGTTGACGTTGACGCCCTGCTGCTGGACCACGGCGGGCAGGCGGCTGACTGCGCGCGAGATCGCGTTTTGGACCTGGACCTGCGCGGTATCGGGGTCCGTGCCCTTGTCAAACGTGACGGTGATGCTCGACGAGCCGTTCGACGAGGTCGAGCTGAAATAGAGCATTCCGTCGAGCCCCTTGAGCTGCTGCTCGAGGATCTGGGTGACGGAATTCTCGACCGTGGCGGCATCGGCGCCGCCATAATTGGCATTGATCGAGACGGTGGGCGGGGCAATGTCGGGGTACTGCTCGACCCCCATCGTGCTTACGGCAAACAGACCTGCGGCCATGATCACGATGGCCAGCACCCATGCGAAGATCGGGCGGTGCGCGAAGAAGCGGGAAATCATGCGGGATCAGTTCCCGCCGCTCTTGGCGGTTGCACCCGGGCCTGCTTCGGGTTTCGGCTTGCTGCCCGCCGGGACGACCTTGGCCTTCTGGCCCTCGCGCGCGTTGATGAGGCCTTCGACGACGACGCGGTCGCCAGGCTTCAGTCCCGAGGTCACAAGCCAGTTCTGGCCGACCGGGCTGTCCGCCACGATCTCGCGCTTTTCGAGTTCGTCCCTGGCATTGGCGACAAGCACGCTGGCGCGACCGCGCGGATCGCGGCTGACCGCTGCCTGGGGCACGAGAATGCCGTCTGGCACGGTGCCCTGCGCCACGCGGGCACGCACGAACAGGCCGGGAAGCAATTCGCCCTTGGGATTAGGGACGACGGCGCGAACGGTGATAGTGCCGGTTTCGGGGTCGACGTCGATGTCGGCGGGATTGAGTTTGCCGGCGATGGGGTAGGTGCTGCCATCGGGCAGGATCACGGTTACCGGGGCCGCGCCCGACACAAGCTTGCCGCTTTCGATCGCGCGGCGCAGGGCGACGAAATCCGCGCCCGATTGCTTGATGTTGACGTACATCGGATCGAGCCGCTGGACCTTGGCCATGGGCGTGGCTTGCGCATTGGTGACGAGGGCACCCTTGGTGACCATCGAGATGCCGATGCGCCCGCTGATCGGCGAAGACACGCGGGTGAAACCGAGGTTGACCTGTGCCGAGGCGAGCGCCGCCCGGGCCTGCCCGACGGCAGCACGCGACTGGTTGTAGGCGGCGCGTGCGTCTGCCGCGTCTTGTTTGCTGACGCCGCCCTGCACGGCCAGCGCCTCGAACCGTTCTGCCTTGAGGCGATTGGCCTCGACCGTGGCCTGCGCAGCGGCGAGCGAGGCGGACGCCTGCGCCTGGCTGGCAGCATAGAGGCGGGAATCGATCTGGTAGAGCGGTTGCCCGGCACGCACGAACGAGCCTTCCTGGAACAGGCGCTGCATGACGATGCCTGCAACCTGCGGCCGCACTTCGGCGACCTCCGACGCTTCGGTCCGGCCGGAAAGCTCGGCGGTCAGTTCGACCGGCTCTGTCTTTGCGATCATCACGCCGACGATCGGGGTCGGCTTGGGCTTGGCAGCGTCGGACGAACCGCACGCGCCAAGCGTGAGCAATGCGACTACGACGGGGCCTGCGAGAAACGAATTACGGATGCTGGAGCGCAAGGACAGTCTCACTCGAAAACGCCAATTTGCACATTCCGGCACTGCTTCGAGGCGAATCACGCAGTGCGAAACCCGCCCTTACTTCGCAAGTGCGAAATGGCCTTGAAGCCTGTGTCTAGCATATTGCTGCAGCCGCGCACGCCCCTTGATGGGCAAGGTCGCGGGTTGCGACACAAAGTTACAAATGCCCTGCAGGTTCCCGAAAAATGCCGATTCGGCGGGGCACAAGCCCAAAATCGAGCTAAAATCGCTCGGTGCCTGCGAAATTCAGTGGAAAGACGCGCAAAGGCCATGGCTTTCGCGGTTCGCCATGCGTTAGCCGTGCGCTCCCTTTCCAGCAGAGGACATCAGGACAATGAACAACAGCGACCTCGCCGATTCCATCGCAGCAAGCCACGGCCTCACCAAGGCAGACGCCCGCAAGGTCGTCGACAGCGTTTTTGCAGCGATCGCCGACGCAGCCGCGAAGGGCGAGGAAGTCTCGCTGAACGGCTTCGGCAAGTTCAAGGTCAAGAACACCCCGGCCCGCGAAGGCCGCAACCCCTCGACCGGCGCCACCATCCAGATCGCAGCTTCGAACAAGCTGACCTTCTCGGCTGCCAAGGCGGTCAAGGACAAGCTGAACGGCTGATCCGTTCGGGACCGGCGCCTGCCAGTGCAGGCGCCGGGTCCACCCCTGCTCTCCATTATTTCGCATTCCCATCCTTGCGCGCCCCTTCTTGTGCGTGGCGCGCGCCCTGGCACCGCCTTTTCGGCTCGCAGCACCAGACTCGCCGACAGCCTTGCGTGGCCTGACTCTTCATCCGAGCATCTTTCGCCATCGGGCATCCCCGGCGCTGGTCCGAAAGGCGCTATAACAGCCTGTCTCTAGACAGTCTGGCTCCCCCCGAAAGTTAACGAATTTCGAGCCGGAATCAGGTCAAATTGACATTAAGTTCAGTTAAAGTCGGACGTTACACATTGCCGAATTTTGGCATATTGCCGATAATTTTCATTGATTTGATCGTTAATATACACCCTCGATCGCGATCAGCTGAACGGCCTCGGGTCGCATTTCCGTTAACCATTGCTTAGGCACGTCTACCTAGGGAAATCCCTGTCCGGCCAGTTTCGCCGGCAACGAAATCTGCGGGCAAGCCTCACGGATTTCGCTTCGGGACGGCCCCGGTGGCTCCGGGGTCTTGGATAGGGGAATTGAGATGAAGAAGTTGCTTGCCAGTGCGGCTGTTGCCGCCGGGCTGCTGGCCGGAGGCACCGCCTTCGCCCAGGCCGCGAATACCAGCAGTGCCACTGCAGCAGGGTCGGTCACCATCGTCCGCCCGCTGACGATCACCAAGAACAGCGACCTCGCCTTCGGCCGCATCGTGCGTCCGCGCACCGGCGGTACGGGCACGGTCACGCTGGCCAACACCGGCAACACCGTCGTTGCAGCCAGCGGCGCGGTTGCGCTTGCCAGCACCACCAGCCGCGCACAGTTCACCGTCGATGGCGAAGGCGGCCAGTCGGTCACGACCTCGATCCCGGCGACCGTCAACCTGACCAGCGGCACCAACACCATCGCGGTCACGCTGCTGCCCGACTTCGGCTCGACCGTGACGCTTTCGGGCGCGCTGGCTGCTGCAGGGTCCTCCACGCTCAACGTCGGTGGCTCGTTCAGCCTGCCTGACACACAGGCGACCGGTGCCTATACCGGCAACTTCACGGTTACCGTCACGTATCAGTGAGGCAACTCCGGGAGAGATGTCGCCATGCGACAACTCTCCCGGGGCGGAAGGGTACCGGAGGCAGGAGGGGGAAAGGCAATGCGCTCATCGAACAAGAACAAGGCGCGGCAACTGGCCGCTGCGGTTCTGATCGCGGGCGCGGCCTTGGACCTGTCTCCGGTCGCCCACGCCGCAACGGCTGATGCAGGCGCGTCGGTCGTGATCGTCGAACCGGTGGGTGCGGGCTTTTCGTTCGATATCCTGAGCGACGCCGTCTCGGCGGTGTTTCTCAACGGGGGCATGGGAGATTCGGTCTCGATGCTGCTGTCGCCGCGCAAGCCTGGCGGGCAGAATGCCTCGCGCCAGAGCGGCGTGGTGGTGATGGCAAGCGGGGTTTACCGCATCGACCTGCTGCAGACCGCCGCCTCCCCTGCCCGCCTGCGCAACACGATCCGTGCTGCCTCGCCGGGCGGAAGTTCGATCCTGTTTCTTGCCCAGTTCAACTGACCGGTTGAGCGGGCTTCCATGAAGGCTGATCTTGCCATGAAGCGCTATTCCAGGACGATGCTGGCCTTGCTGCCGCTGCTGGTGCCGACCGGCGCGTGGGGGCAGCAGGCTTCGCTGCCGATCACCGCGCCCAAGGCCGAGGCACCGCAGCTCAGCGTGCCGGTGCAGGCGGCTGCGGCCAACATCAACATTACTCCGCGCCGCGTGATCTTCGATCGCACGAAGCGCACCGAGGCGGTCTATGTGTTCAACCAGGGGACGACGCCGGTGACGGTCGACGTGGCGCTGGTCGACAACGCGATGCTGCCTTCGGGCGAGATCGTGCCGCTGGCGCGTCTGGTTGAACGCGGTGCTGCAGCCGAAGCGGTGGGTGCCAAGGTCCGTTCTGCCAAGCCCTTCGTGCTGGCAGCGCCGAGCCGGCTGACGCTGCCGCCGGGCCAGGGCAAGACGATCCGCGTGCGCGCCACGCTGGCCGACGGCGCCGACACGAGCGAATATCGCACGCATCTGACCGTCACTACCGTTCCTGCGCCCGATACCGGGCTGACGGCGGAGCAGGCGGCGGCTGCGGAAAAGGGCGAGCTGGTGCTGCGCATCCAGTCGGTCTTCGGCATCTCGATCCCGCTGATCGTGCGCGGCGGAGAGCCGGACGCGACCGGCAGCATCGGGCCGATTGCGGCAGCGACGGTGCGCGAAGGGCCTGCCCTCTCGGTCACGCTGCGCCGCAAGGGTGTGACATCGCTCTACGGCAACCTTGAACTGCGCACGGCCAAGGAGATAGTCGGAGTCGCACGCGGCATCGCGGTCTATCCCGAAGCCGACGAGCGCGAGGCACTGGTGCCGCTGCTGCGCCCGCTGAAGAAGGGCGAAGTGGTGACGGCGACCTACAGCGCGGACGACGGCAAGAAGCCCGTCGCCATCGCCAGCGGGACCTATACCGCCCCCTGACATGCTGACAACGCTGGGTATCCTGGCCCTGGCCGCCGCTGGCAACAGCGGCGCGCCGGAGGGACCGGTTGCGCCTGCGCAATCCGCCGACGCCGCGCGCGAGGCGGGCCCAGCCACGCGCGCCCTGTCGACGTCTGGGCTGCCCGTGCCCGCATTCGGCAATGACCTGCTGCTGTTCTCGGTCCAGCTGGACGGCACCACGATCAGCGAGGCGCTGACCGCTTATGGCGATCCCGCCGATCCGCTGCTGCCGCTGGGCGAGCTGTCGCGCCTGCTCGAGATCCCGCTCGACATCGATGTGGGCAATGGCATCGCCTCGGGCCGCATCGGTGAAGGGCAGCGGCCGATCACCATCGATCTGAAATCCGGGCAGGCGCTGATTGGCGGCAAGGTCGTGGCGCTGGTGCCGCCCGACAGCCTGATCACCGAGACCGACATCTACCTGCGCGCCTCGCTGGTGGCCAAGCTGCTGCCTTTGCGCATCACCTCGGTGGCCGACGAGATGATCCTGACGCTGGAGGCGACCGAGAAGCTGCCGCTGCAGGCGCAGCGCGAGCGGCTGGCGCGCATGGCAGGCCTTGCAGGGGCACCCGAGCAGCAGGACGATGCGCTGCGCGTGGCGACGCCCTATCGCTGGGTGGGCGCGCCCTCGTTCGATTTCACCAGCGAGCTTGGCTACAACCGTGAAGGCGGGGCGCGTGGCGGACGGGCTGTGACGCGGTTCGAGGGGCGCGTTGCCGCCGACCTGCTGCAGACCGGCTTCTCGGCGTGGCTTGCGACAGACGATCAGGGCAAGCCCTCCTCGGCGCGCGTGGCGTTTACGCGGCGGTCGGAGGAAGGGCGGCTGCTGGGCGCGCTCGGCGGCACGTCGGCCTCGGCGGGCGATGTGTTCACGCCGCCGCAAGTGGTCGGCGCGCGCAGCCTTGGCGGGGCGGGCTTCGTGTTTTCGTCATCGCGGTTGGACGAGGCGAGCGTGTTCCAGCGGATCAACCTGCGCGGCGAGCTGCCGCTGGGCTATGACGCTGAGCTTTACGTCAACGACATCCTGCGGTCCGCACAGCGTGGATCGACCGCGCAAGGGCGCTATGAGTTCAACGACATTCCGCTGGTGCGCGGGCGCAACGCGCTGCGCGTCGTGCTCTATGGCCCGCGTGGCGAGCGGCTCGAGCGGACGCGGGTGATCAACGTCGGCGGCGGGCAGCTGGCGGCGGGCAGGACCACGGTGGACCTCGGCGTGGTATCGCAGGACCGCACGCTGATCGACCTTTCTGACGCCAACCTCAGCGGCTTCGGCAAGGGCAAGGGCGACTTGCGCGCGACATTCAACATCGCGCACGGGATCAGCGAGCATGTGACAGTGACGGCGGGGCTTTCGCGGTTCACCGACTTTGGCGGGGCGAGCCATACGATGGGCTCGCTCGGCACGCGCACCTCGCTGATGGGGCTTGCGGTGCAGGCCGATCTGGCGAGCGATTTCGGCAAGGGGCGCGCGGTCTCGCTCGGGCTGGCCGGGCGGATCAAGGGGATCAGCTTCCTTGGACGGCACGTGGAATATGGCGGCGGTTTTGCCGACGAGGCCAACATGCTGTTCGATCCGGGCCGTCCGATGCGCCGCTACAGCGAAGTGGTGTTCGACCTTGCCGTGCCGCTGCCGGGCTCGCTCGGCCTGCCGGTTTCAGGCCGCTTCGAGCGCGCCGAATTCAAGGATGGCGGGCAGACGCTTTCGGCCCGCGCGCGGACCACGGCCAATGTCGGACAGACGCTGCTGGCGATCGGGGCGGACTACAGCCGCCGGACGCAGGGGAGCTTCTCGGACACGCGGATCAACGCCAATCTGGGCGCGATGCGGCTGATCGACTACAAGTGGCAGCTGCGCGCGACGGCCGATTTCCGCCTGAAGCCGGGCACGCGGCTCGACACGCTGGGCTTTGCTGCCGACCGTGCGATCGGCGAGCGCTACAGCCTGCGGCTCGGCGCGACGCGCAACTTCTCCGCCAGCGACACGGCACTGCAGGCAGCCTTCACCGCACGCCTGCCGATGGCGACGGCAACATTGGGCGGCGACTGGTCGACCAGCCAGAACCGCTGGCGGGTTGGCATACAGCTCAACTTCGGGATTGCCCGCGATCCGCTGAAAGGCCGCTATCGCATGACCCCTCCCGGCCCCGCCAACGGTGCGAGCGCAGCGCTGCTGGCGTTCATCGATGCCAATGCCAACGGGACACGCGATGCGGGCGAGGAAGCGGTGCCGGGCGTGGTCATCCAAGGCGGCGGACTGAAGGCAGTGACCGACGCACAGGGGCGTGCATTCGTGACGGGGCTTGGCGATGGCACTATGACGTCGCTGCGTGCCGATGTCTCAGGCGCGGAGACCATGTTCGTCGCCCCGCCGCCGCAGAACATCACATTCGCCGCGCGCGCGGGGAATGTCGCGCAGATCAACTATCCGATGGTGCCGACGTCTGAATTGGTCGCGCGCATCCGCTTCCGCGGGCGCGAGGGCTCCTTGAGCGGACTATCGGCGGTCAAGCTGCGGCTGGTCTCGGCCAAGGGCGTGGTCGTGCAAGGGATGACCGAGTTCGACGGCACTGCGGTGTTCGACGAGGTCAAGCCGGGCAGCTATGCGCTGGAGATCGATCCCGAACAGGCCACGCGGCTTGGCATGCACTTGAAGGAACCCGTGTTCGTGACCGTGGGGGCTGACGGACGCAGCATTGACGCTTCGGGCGAAGTCGCCTTCAACCAGCCGACACAGATGGTTTCCCGCTGATGCTGCGCTTGTTCCTCCTGACCCTGATGCTGCTGTTCGCCGGAAGCGCGGCGCAGGCCCAGACATATTCGGTGGACACCATCACCGACGCGAACTTCGGCGACATCGTCTCGGCATCATCGGGACAGACAGTGTTCCGCTCAAGCGCGACATCGGGGGCGGTGACCCTGCTTTCGGGGAGCGGCGTGCGGCTGTCAGGCTCGGGGGCGAACGCCGTGGTGACGATCTCGTGCAGCAACACCAGTGCCTGCAATTCGACCAACGTGCAGGTGACGCTGGCGCTGGCGGGGACGCCGACGGGTCGGTTGAACTACATCACCGCAATCAGCATCGCCAACGGCACTGCGACGATCACTTCGGCGTTCAGTGCGGGCAGCTATATCGTGATCAACCTTGCGCCGATCCCGCGCAGTTCGGCGCGCACATTCCTGATCGGATTCGACCTGCCGGTGGATGGCAACGATTCTGCAGACCCGACAGGCAACGCGGTGTCCTCGTACCTGATCACCGCGCAGCGCTCCTTCGGCGGGGGTGCGGATTCGCTGGTCGGCAACATCCTCGCCAAAGTGATCCGGCCGATCAGCATCGCCAAGACGCAGGACCTGCAGTTCGGCAGCGTGACCCGGCCAAGCAGCGGTTCGGGCACGCTGACTTTGACGCCGGGTGGCGTGGCCTCGGTGACCGGCACCAATGTCCGCCGCTTTCCCTCGCCCGCCGCGACGGCGGCCCGGTTCACTGTGGCGGGCGAAGGCGGGCAGGCGGTGACGGTTTCGGTGCCGAGTTCGGTGACGCTGTCGGGCAGCAGCGGATCGGTGACGGCGACGCTTTCCAACACTGGCGGCGGGGCGCAGGTGCTGAGCGGTTCGACCGGGACGGCAGGCAGCGTGCAGGTGAACGTGGGCGGCACGGTGCCGCTCTCGGGCTCGAGCGCGTTGGGGACGTTTACGGGGACGGTGACGGTGACGGTGCAGTATAACTGAGTGGTGGTGCTTTGAGCTTGGGCTTCGAGCTTTGCTTTGGTTTTGAAGGGTTTGTGGGATTGCACCGTCATGGGCCCCGGCCTGCGCCGGGGCGACGGAGTCTTTTTCGGGTTTGGGTGGGTTCCAAACTCTCGTCGCTCCCTCTTCCACCCGTCATTCCGGCGAAGGCCGGAATCCATTTCCTCCGTCGTGCAAGGTTGAGCCGTCGTGGGTCCCGGCCTTCGCCGGGATAACGAGGTTGGTGTGACGGGACGCCTCGCCCTCAGTTGACCTGACGCTCCCGCCCTGCCCAGTAGGGTTCGCGCAAGGTGCGGCGGAGGACCTTGCCGGAGGGGTTACGGGGGAGTGCTGCGATAACGTCGACCGACTTGGGGACCTTGAATCCGGCGAGCCGTTCGCGGGTCCAGTCGATGATCGACTGCGGATCGATGGCGTGGCCGGGCTTGGGCACGCAGACGGCCTTGACCGCCTCGCCCCAGGTCGCGTCGGGCACGCCGATGACGGCGACTTCGAGCACATCGGGGTGGCCGTAGATCGCGCTTTCGACCTGCGCAGGGTAGACGTTCTCGCCGCCGGAGATGATCATGTCCTTGATGCGGTCGTGCATGTAGACATAGCCGTCCTCGTCGAGGTAGCCGGCGTCTCCGGTGGCGATCCAGCCGTCGGACGTCATCGTTTTGGCGGTGGCTTCGGGCAGGTTCCAGTAGCCGAGCATGTTGTTGGACGAACGGGTCTGGATTTCGCCGATCTCGTTCGGGCCCACTGCCTCGCCATTCTCGCCAACTACGCGCACTTCTACGCCGGGTAGCGGCTTTCCGGCCGAGCGCATGCGCTGGTTGCCTTCGACGCAGTGGTCTTCAGGCGGGAGCATGCAGATCGTGCCGGTGGTCTCGGTCATGCCATAGGCCTGGATGAACTCGGCCTTGAACATGGCGATGCATTCGCGCAGCAGCACCAGCGGGATCGGTGAGGCGCCGTAGATGATGTATTTCACGCGGCTGAAGTCGACGCTGGCGCAGTCGGGGTGGTTTAGCAGCATCTGCAACGCGGCGGGCACGATGAAGAAGCGGGTGACGCCCTTTTGCTCCACCGCGTCGAACACCGCGCGCGGTTCGAATTCGGCAAGGACCACGCCGGGGAGCCCTGCCCCGATGGCCATGACGCCAAGGCCGGTGCCGCCGATGTGGGCGCAGGGCATGGCGACGAGGATCGCCTCGTCGTCGGTCATCGTGGTGTAGGGTTGCGCACTGCCGATGGACTGCTTGCGCAGGCCGAACAGGTTGCGGTTGGACAGCACTGCGCCCTTGGGATTGCCGGTGGTGCCCGAGGTGTAGAGCTGCAGCACGGCATCGTCGGGTCCGGCAGCCTCGAAGGGCGCGGCCTCCTGCGCATCGATCCAGCGCCACGCGTGCTCCTGCGTCATCGCGATGCGGACATCGGGCAGTGCGCTGAAGGCATCGGCGAGACCTTCGAAGCCTTGACCGAGGAACACGACCTTGGCCTGGGCATCGCTGGCGATCCACGTGGCTTCCGCCGGAGCAAGCCGCCAGCCGATCGGCACCATGACCACGCCAAGGCGCGCGGCGGCGAAGAACAGGGTGAAGTAGAGGGTGCTGTTCTTGCCGAACCAGGCCACGCGATCGCCCTTCACGAGGCCGAGATCGCGCAGGCCTGCGACGACTTGCGCGGTGGTCTGCTCCAGCGCGCCATAGGTCAGCGTGCGGTCGGGACCGTCGAGCGCGGTGCCTTGCGGGCGGTCATCGGCCCAGAAGCGAAGGAACTCCTCGAACGTGAACAGGTCCGCGGTGCGCTCTGCTGTGGTAGGCATTGCGGTGGCGGACTTCACGGCTGGATCGGCCATGTCTTGCTCTCCCAAGCGATTTTGCGCAGTTAATCACGCAATTAAGGTCGGGCGCAAGGGTGGTGTTCGTGACAGTGTGTGTCGGGTGCGACAGACCGCCTCAAGCCTCGGCCATGGCCTTCTTGTAGATGCTGGTCAGGGGCTTTTCGAACAGGCGCATGACCATGGGTTCGAAGAATTCGAGCGGCAGGGTGTCGTAGTCCGGGTCGAACGCGGGGCAATCGTACTTGTCGATGAATTCGGCGGTGGCGGCGGCATGGGGGTGGTCGGCGAACTTGTCGCGCAGGTTGCGGTCGAGGCCGATGAAGTGGAAGAAGTTGTAGCCCTGAAAAATGCCGTGGTGTTGGACGATCCACAGCAGTTCCTCGGAGACGAAGGGTTTGAGGATGGCGGCGGCGATGTCGGGGTGGTTGTAGGCACCGAGCGTATCGCCGATGTCGTGCAGCAAGGCCATCACGACATAGTCCTCGCTGCGGCCGTCGCGGTGGGCGCGGGTGGCGGTCTGGAGGCAGTGGGTCAGACGGTCGACCGCAAAGCCGCCGCAATCGCCTTCGAGCAGGCGCAGGTGTTCGAGCACCCTCGCACCGCCGCTCTGCGCATGGGGGCGCAGGTGGGTCATGATCGCGTCCCAGTCTTCCTGGGTGCCCTCGGTCATGGTGTGGAACTTTGCCGTTGGCAGGTCTTCCATCGCGCTGATCCTCTCCCGAGCGCCTTGTTCGGCGCGGTTGTTGCGGGAGAGTGTATCGCGATTATGCCGCTTGGGAAGATGGTTGGGTCGCAAATATCCGGTCGGGCAGCGAAAGCGCGAGGGCGAGGCATCCGGCGAGGAGGACGAGGATCACGCCGAGCGCGGCATAGACGCCGCCGGGGCCTTGAGCCGTCACGGGTCCGCCTAATGCAAAGTAGGCGCTGCCAACGAGGGCTATGCCGAAGGCGCTGCCCATTTGCAGCACGGTCTTGAGGATGCCGCTGGCCGCGCCTGCGTGGGACCGGTCCACCCTCGCGAGAGCAACGGGCGAGACGGGACCGGACAGCGTGCCCATGCCGACGCCTGCCAGCAGCAGCGCGGGCAGGAGCAGCGGCAGGCCGGGACCGCCCCATGCAATCCAGCCGAGCGCTGCGGTATCGGCCACGAACAGCGCGAGCGAGGCGCAGACCATCACCCACTTGCCCGCCTTGGCGAGGTAGCGGCGGCCGAGAAAGCCCATGCCGATCATAACGCCCGCGCTGAACGGAATGTGGACGAGACCGGTCTGCAGGGGCGAGAAGCCGAGCCGCGATTGCAGCGCGTGGGCGAAAACGAAGAGGAAGCCGGTGTTGGCCGCCGAAAATACGAGGCCGATCAGCGCGCCGGTGCGGAACAGGCGGTTGTGGATCAGTTCCGGCGGGAAGATCACCGGGCGACCGGCGCTTGCCCGGGCGACGAGACCGCGCCATGCCGCCCACATCAGGAAGGGCGAGGCGGCGAGGAGCGCGAGGCTCCCCATATCGAGCCCGGCATGTTCGCCGCGCACCAGCGGGAAGAGCATGGCCGCCAGCGCCGCGCCGAACGCGAGCGTGCCGATCACATCGATCCGCCCGCCCTTGTGCGCCACTTCGCGCGGCAGGTAGCGCCAGCCGGCGATGAACGCCGCGATGCCGATGGGCAGGTTGATCAGGAACACGGTGCGCCAACCGAGGCCTGCGATGTCTGCCGAGATCAGCAGGCCGCCGATGATCGGCCCGGCAATCCCGGCAAGGCCGCCGATCACACCGAACCATGCGAGGCGTCCGATGCGCTCGACGGGATCGTAGAGGATCTGGATCACCGCCATGACCTGCGGCGCCATGACCGCGCCTGCCGCGCCCTGCATCACGCGCGCGGCGATCAGCAGTTGCGGGTCTGCCGCCATGCCGCAGAGCGCCGAGGCCACGGTGAAGCCCGCAACGCCGGTGAGGAACATCGCCCGGCCGCCGAACAGATCGCCAAGCCTGCCGCCAAGGATCAGCAGCAGGCCGAAGGCGAGCGAATAGCCCGCCGCGATCCACTGCGCGGCGCTGCCGCCTAGATCCTGACCGCGCGCGGCGAAATCGGCCTGCATGGCAGGCAGCGCGGTGTTGATGATCGTGACGTCGACGATCTCGAGCACCAGCGCGGTGATCAGGGTGAAAAAGGCTAGACTTTTCTGCCGCTCGGTCATGCCGGCGATGGTTGTGGAGGTCACCTCAGATGGTGCCTTCACGCAGCATCTTCACCGCCGCATCACAGGCGCGCGCGGTCAGCGCCATGTAGGTGAGCGAGGGGTTCTGGCAGGCCGACGAGGCCATCTGCGCGCCATCGGTTACGAACAGGTTGGGGATGTCGTGCGCCTGGCTCCACTTGTTGAGCACTGAAGACTTCGGATCGAGGCCCATGCGCGCGCCGCCCATTTCGTGGATCGCGGTGCCGCCGGGGCCGGGTTGGTCGAGTCCCATGATCACGTTGCCGCCTGCTGCGGTCATCATCTCGGCAGCGTCGGCCTTGGCCTGCGCGAGGGCGGCCTGCTCTTCCTTGCCGAAGGCGAAGTCGACGTGGAGTTGCGGGATGCCGAAGCGGTCGGTCTTGACCTTGTCGAGCGTCAGGCGGTTGCTGTCACGCGGCACGCAATCGGCGAAGGCGACGAGGACGAAGCGCCACATGCCGGGCTGGTGGAGCTTGTCCTTCAGCTCGGCACCGATCCCGGCCTCGCGCTTGCCCGCGCCCCAGTTGCTCTGCAGCGCGCCACCCTGGAAAGAGTAGCCGCGGGTGTGGCCGACGCCGTCCATCACGTCCATGTTCCGGTAGCGCGCGATGATTGCGCCGGTCGGGCGGTTGCCGAACGTGGTGCGACCGTTGAACTGCGGGAACAGCGCGATGGTGGACAGCGTGTTGGCGTGGTCCATGATCTGCGTGCCGAGCACGCCGCTGGAGTTGGCAAGGCCGGTCGGCATCGCCTCGCTGCGCGAATTGAGCAGGAGATGGACCGAGTTGAACGCGCCTGCGTTGAGGAACACGAGACGGGCGGTGGCTGAGGCGCGCGTGCCGTCCTTGGTGTTCACGTAGCGCACGCCCGTCACGCGCTTCGTCCTGGGGTCGTAGTCGACCGCCTCGACGATGGCGTCGGTCACCACGGTGAGGTTGCCGGTGGCCGTGGCGGCGGGAAGCGTGCTCGATTGGGTGGAGAAGTAGGCCCCGAACGAGCAGCCGCGCGCGCAGATCGAGCGGTTCTGGCAGGCCGAGCGGCCCTCGTCCGGCTTGGCCTCGGTCATGTTGGCGACGCGACCGATGGTGACGCAGCGGCCGTACTTGTCGGCCACAACCTTGCGCACGTGCTGTTCGACGACATTGAGTGCCATCGGCGGCTGGAACTTGCCGTCGGGCAGCTGGGGCAGGCCCTCAGCCGCGCCCGATACGCCGATAAACTCCTCGACCTTGTCGTACCATGGCGCGAGGTCGGCGTAGCGGATCGGCCAGTCGGTGCCGTGGCCGTCGCGCTTGTTTGCGCCGAAATCGTAGTCGGACCAACGATAGGACTGGCGGCCCCAGGTGAGCGAGCGGCCGCCGAGCTGGTAGGAGCGGAACCAGGTGAAGTCCGTGTCCGCGCCGGTCGCGTAGGGGTTTTCCTTGTCGTTGACGAAGTGGCCTTGCGTGAACTCGTTGAAGTGCCGGTTCTTCATCTGGACCTGATATTCGCGGACGTACTGCGCCGCATCGCCAAGGCCCCGGAACGGCATTTCCCACGGCGTCTTCATCTCGGTCTCGTATTCGCCGTGGACGATCTCGCGCCCGCGCTCGATCATCAGGACCTTGAGGCCTGCCTGCGTCAGTTCCTTGGCCGCCCAGCCGCCGGTGATCCCGGAGCCGACCACGATTGCGTCGAATTGCATGTCAGTCAGTCCTGTATCTTCAGCCGAAATCGACGGCGGTCCAGTCGTTGGAGATGGCGCGGAAGTCCGGTGTCAGTGGCAGGTCGGGGTCGAAGCGACCGGGCACCGGCTCGTAGCGCAACTCCTGCGATCCGCCGACTTCGCTGGTGTAATAGCCGGTGAGGATCAGGCCCTTGATCGCCTTCCACGGGCTTTCGCTCTCGCGGCTGGCGAAGGCCTCGGCATCGAGCGCCTTGAGCACCGCGAAACGCGCATCGGCCGGAGCCTTCAGAAAATCGCCGCCTGCGCGACTATCAAGTTCCTTTTCCAGCCAGGCGACGTGACGGATCGACCCGTCGTTGCGGGCAAAGCGGGCGTAGGCGGTCGGGTCCTTGAGCGGGGTGCGCGAACCGTCAAGGCCGTGGGCCAGTGCGAGAATGGCGAAGTCACCCGCCCCCACCTCGCCTGCGCCGGGCGTTGCCGAACGCGGGATGACCAGCTGGCTGATGTCCTTCATCAGCAGGCGCTGGCGGTCGCTCGGCGCATCGGCTGAATCGAGGCGGGTCAGGCTGACGGCGGCTGCGGGCAGGCCCAGTGCCAGCGCGACGAGCGCCGAAGCACTGACGAACTCGCGGCGGTTCCAGCCACGCTTTGCACTTTGCGGCATGAGGCGATCATTCTCCCTTGCACGGGTCGCCGGTAACAGCGCCACGTCAATATAAGAATGAATACTCTAATTTGGATACCGTGCGCAAGAGGGTTGCGTATGGGATGCCACGCTCCCCTTTCTTTCGTCATTGCGAGCCCGCGAAGCGGGAGAAGCAATCCAGAGCGTCACTGCAAACCGCTCTGGATTGCTTCCCCCGGCCTACGCCGGGGTCGCAATGACGAGGTGTTTTGGTAGGCAGTCGTTGCGCGGAATCAGCCCTTTGCGCGCGCTTCGCAGATCTCGCAGAGCGCGTGGATGATGGCGCGGACGATCTCGTCCTTGAGGCTGTAGAAGCGCACTTGCGCAGCGACGCGGCTGTCGACCACGCCTTCGTCACGCAGGCGGGCGAGGTGTTGCGAGACGGCGGACTGCGACAGGCCAGTGAGTTCTACCAGTTCGGTGACCGAGACCTCGCCCTCGTCCATGCGGCAGAGCATGAGCAGCCGCTCGGGATGGCTCATGGTGCGCATCCGCCCGGCCATGGCGGCGGCATTGGTCTTCAGATCGGCAAGGCTGGCGGGCTTCATGACACGATCAGATAACGCCGATTGAGCCGCGCACAAGAGCAGCAAAGCAATTTAAATTCGACTTGCCTTATATTAGATTTTAATTATATTAAGGACAGAGGAGTTACCCGCCATGTCCGACTTGCCCCTCACCACTGCCATTGCTCAGGTCCGTGCCGCGCGCGCGACTGGCCCCGTGCCGGTGGTGACCACTTTCTTTGATGAGGCGACGTTTACCGCCACGCATGTCATCCACGATCCCGCCACGCGCCGTGCTGCGGTCATCGATCCGGTGATGGATTTCGATCAGGCTTCGGGCCGCACCAGCCATGCCTCGGCGGATCGCGTGATTGCTCACGTCGAGGCCGAAGGCCTGAGCGTTGACTGGCTGCTCGAAACCCACGCCCATGCCGACCACCTCTCTGCCGCGCCCTATCTGCAGGAGAAGCTTGGCGGCAGGATCGTGATCGGCACCGCGATAACCACCGTGCAGGAGGTGTTCGGCAAGGTCTTCAACGAAGGCCCCGCCTTTGCCCGCGACGGCAGCCAGTTCGACCTGCTGATGGACGACGGCCATGCCTTCCACATCGGCGGGATCGAGGCGATTGCGCTGCACGTGCCCGGCCACACGCCCGCATGTCTCGCCTTCGTGATCGGCGATGCGGTGTTCGTCGGCGATACGCTGTTCATGCCCGACTATGGCACCGCCCGCGCCGATTTCCCCGGCGGCGATGCGCGCACGCTCTACCGTTCGATCCGCCGCCTCATGGCCCTGCCAGACGAGACGCGCGTTTTCCTTTGCCATGACTACAAGGCGCCCGACCGCACGCAGTTCGTATGGGAGACTACCATCGGCGCGCAGCGCACTGCCAACGTCCATGTTCATGACGGCGTGAGCGAGGACGATTTCGTCGCCATGCGCGAGGCGCGCGATGCGACGCTGGGCATGCCCAGGCTGATCCTGCCATCGATTCAGGTCAACATGCGCGCAGGCCACCTGCCCGAGCCCGACAGCAACGGCGTGCGCTATCTCAAGCTGCCGGTCGACCTGCTGTGATCTGGGATCTCCAGCACCTGCTGGCGGGCCTTTCGGGCGTGATCGTCGGCTTTGTCCTCGGCCTTGTCGGCGGTGGCGGGTCGATCCTTGCCGTGCCGCTGATGGTCTATGTCGTCGGCGTAGCCAGCCCGCATCTTGCCATCGGCACGAGCGCGCTGGCGGTGGCGGCAAACGCGCTTTCAGGCCTTGCCAGCCATGCCCGCGCGCGCAACGTCAACTGGCGCTGCGGGGGCATGTTCGCCACCGCAGGCGTGCTCGGCGCGCTGGGCGGCTCGACCATCGGCAAGGCGGTGGACGGGCAAAGCCTGCTGGCACTGTTCGCGGTGCTGATGCTCGTCGTCGCCTTCTTCATGTGGCGCGGGCGCGGGGCCGAGGGGATCGAGGGCGTGGTGTGCAACCGTGACAACCTGCCCCGCGTGGTGACGTTCGGCGCGGGCACCGGCCTGCTCTCGGGCTTCTTCGGCATCGGCGGCGGCTTCCTGATCGTGCCCGCGCTGATCGCCAGCACCTCGATGCCGATCGGCCGTGCCATCGGCACCTCGCTGGTCGCGGTCAGCGCTTTCGGCCTTGCCACCTCGCTGAACTATGCCGCCTCGGGCATGCTCGACTGGCCGATTGCCATCGCCTTCATCGCAGGCGGTCTGGTGGGCACGGTGCTCGGCACCAAGGCCTCGACCCGCCTTGCTGCCAGCAAGGGCACGCTCAACACTCTGTTCGCAGGGCTGATCGTGGTGGTCGCGCTCTACATGCTGGCGCGGAGCGTGCCGCTGCTGCTGGGGTAACAGTTTATGGCTCTGGCGTTTCGACCAGTTCGGCAATCTCGAACGCGAAGCTCTTCCACCCCCGCATGCGAACCGCCTCAGCCGCCGGGGCCTGCTTCTTGCGGGCTTCGGCCAGCGAGCGGGTGTGGCCCCAGAACACTTCGGTCTTGCCGTTCTCGAGCTCTGCAACGATGCGCCAGTAATGGGTGAAGCTGTCCGTCGTCGGCCCGATGGTCTTGACGTAGCCATCGGGCATCGTCGCGGTGAGGTATCGGCGGCGGCGCTTGCTCATCGCCGCCTTCGTGGCGCAATGCGCGCGCCGGAGCAATCAACGAAAGCAACTTGCGGCAATGACAGACGTTTCCGCTTGCGCGCACAGAACATAGAAACTAGGGGCCGTGGCCAGTCGGGGAGTAGCGCAGCCTGGTAGCGCATCTGGTTTGGGACCAGAGGGTCGTAGGTTCGAATCCTATCTCCCCGACCAATTTCCTTTCGATCAGACGTTGTCCTTGCCAGGCGATGCCAGCACGCGGGGCAGCGTTGCGCCAAGAACGGTGAGCAGTTCGGGGCCGTAGGATGCGCTGTTGCGTTCGACTTCGGCCTGGGTGATCCGCTCTGCCCCTTGCGCGCCGAACAGGACGACCTCTTGCCCGAGCGCGATGCTGTCCTGAAAGCCGGTGACGTCGGCCATCAGGGTGTTCATCGTCACACGCCCGACCAGCGGGAAGCGCCGTCCGCCGATCAGCACTTCGCTGCGATTCGTGGTTTCGCTGGCAAACTCCGGGCGGTTGGCATGGCTGAAGGCGCGGCGGTAGCCGTCCGAATAGCCGAGCGGGATGTTGGCCAGCCAGCTTTCGCGCTCGAGCCTGTAGGTGCGGTCGTAATTGACCGTCTGTCCTGCGGGGAAGTGGTTCACCGCCGCGACGCGCGACTTGATCGTCATCGTCTGCACATAGCGGTCGGTCTTCACGCTGCCGGGATCGCCGTAGAGCAGGCCGCCCACCCGCACCATGTCGAGCCGCGTTGCCGGGTGCTCAAGCGTGGCGAAGGAATTGGCGGTGTGCCGGACCACGTTCTTGCCGATCAGCCCTTCGGCCTGAAGCCAGCCGATATCTGCTTCGAACCGGGCGAGCTGGGCAAGGATGTCGTCAGCCGTTTCGCTCGGGTAATGGGTCATTGCCCCGCGCACTGCCAGCCCTTCGGTGCCAAGCAGGGTGCGGGCATCGGCCTTGCCCCATGGGCTCGACAGTTCCAGCCCGTTGCGCGACATGCCGCCGGCGTTGAGCGCGAGCTGCACCGGCAGGGGGCTCCGCCCGCCGCGCTTGCGCCACATCGCGGCGAGGCGCTTGGCGGCCTCGGGATTGGCGACAAGCTCCACGATCCCTAAGGCGAGGCCATCTTCCATCTCATCGGGTGCGGCAGCGCGGATGCGCTGCAGGCGTCCGCGATAGCCCAGCGCCCGCGCGACGCGCGCCTCGTCGTTGGCGGTGATGGCAACGTCGGTGATGCCGAGCTTGCGGATCGAGGGCATGAGCAGGGCAATGCCGTTGCCATAGGCATCTGCCTTCATCACCGCGCAGAGGCGGGCGGGACCGACCACGGCGCGCACCGCCTGCACGTTCGCCTCGAAGCTTTGCGCGTCGACCTCGATCCAGCCGTTGCGACGGGACGCGGATGCTGCGGTCAGGCCGAAGTTGCCGGGCGAGAGGACCGGCGTGGCGGCAGCCTCTGCGGCCATAAGCCCCAGCGCTCCACCGCCAGCCTGGAGGAAGGCCCGGCGCTGCATGGTCACTTTGCCCCGCGCTGCAGGAACTGCCCGGGACTAGCGCCGGTCGGCTTGCCATCGCGCGCGACCACCGCGCCGTTGACGATGACCAGCGCCACGCCCTCGGCCAAAGCGGCGGGGTTCTCGACTGTTGCCTTGTCCATCACCCGCTCGGGATCGAACAGGACGAGGTCAGCCTTGTATCCGGGCTTAAGCAGGCCGCGCCCGGCGATGCCCAACTGCTCGGCGGTCTGGCCGGTCATCTTGTGGACCGCCTGCGCAAGCGTCAGCCGCTTCTGTTCGCGCACGTAGAGCCGCAGGATCTTGGCCATGGCCCCTGCCCCGCGCGGATGGCGCGAGCCGATGGCTCCGTCCGAACAGATCACGCTGTGGTCCCATGCGATGAAGTCGGCGACGTCACGCGGGTCCATCGCCGTGCCGATGGCCGCTTCGGCGCGACCGCCATCGGGGTGTGCGGCGCGCCATGCCTCGGCGGTCTGGATCAGCCAGAGGTAGGTCTTGGCCGGTTCTTCGCCGCGCATCGCCGCAACATCGGCAATGGTCTTGCCGACAAGCGAGGGATCGGGCGCGTAGAAGCCGAGCAGCATGCCCTTCGGCGTTGTCAGGTGAGTCAGGGCAAAGCGGGCCGCTTCGATGTCGGCATAGTCGCGCTTGGGGAACAGGACGGTGAGCGTGGATTGCCAGTATTCGTAAGGATAGACGTCGGCAGTCACCTTGATGCCTGCTGCGCGTGCGGCATCGAGTTTGGCGAGGACCGCCTTGGCGGTGCCCCACTTGTCGACCACGCCAAGCTTGATGTGCGAGACCTGCACCGGGATGCCGGTCTTGCGGCCGATGTCGAGCAATTCGTCGAGCGCAGCGTCGAACGTGACGTCCTCGTTGCGCATGTGGCTGATGTAGCGGCCGCCGCCTGCCGCCGCAGTGCTGGCGAGCGCGACGACCTCGTCATGCGCGGAATAGATGCCGGGATCGTATTCGAGGCCCGTGGACAGGCCGAGTGAGCCTGCGGCCATGTCTGCCGCGAGCAGCTTTTGCATCGCTGCCACTTCGGCAGGCGTTGCCACGCGCTTGTAGTCCGCGCCCATCACGCGTTCGCGCAGCAGGCCGTGGCCGGTGTAGCTGGCAACGTTGATCGCGGCGGGGTGTGTCCGGAACTTCGCGGCGACATCGGCAAAGGGCGCGTCGCTGTCGCCATCCTGACCGATGACGATGGTCGTCACGCCTTGGGCCAGCACCGGCGGCATGGCAGGGTCGGCATAGTCGCCCCGGTCATGGTGGCTGTGCGCATCGATGAAGCCGGGGGCGAGGACAAGGCCCTTCCCGTCGATCACCGTCTCGCCCTTGCGGGGCTTGAGTGGGCCGACTGCGACGATGCGCTCCCCGTCGATCCGCACGGCTGCTTTACGCCCCGGCGCGCCGGTGCCGTCGATCACCGTGGCGCCGGTTACAAGCGTTGAGGCCTGCGCTGTTGCGCTCGCGCACAGACCAACCGCCAGCATAAACATCAATTTGCGCATGGATTGCCCTCCTGCGGCGATGAGTGACGCAGGGGCACGGCAGCTGGCAAGCGCAAGGCCTTGGCGAACGACGCCTAAGGCCTTGCGATCCTTGAGACAATTTTTGTTGTGAAGGGGCTTATTCCACCGTCACCGACTTGGCGAGATTGCGCGGCTGGTCGACGTCGGTGCCCTTGGCAACGGCGACGTGGTAGGCGAGCAATTGCACCGGCACAGCATAGACCAGTGGCGCGATCAGGGGATGGACACGTGGCATCTCGATCGTGGCGAGGCAGCCCTCGCCCGCTTCGGCAATGCCTTCGGCGTCGGAGATCAGCACGACCTTGCCGCCGCGCGCGCGCACTTCCTGCATGTTGCTGACGGTCTTTTCGAACAGCGGTCCTGAAGGCGCCAGCACGATCACCGGCACCGCCTCGTCGATCAGGGCGATGGGGCCGTGCTTCATCTCTCCGCTGGCATAGCCTTCGGCGTGGATGTAGCTGATTTCCTTGAGCTTCAGCGCGCCCTCCAGGGCCAGCGGATAGTCCGGGCCACGCCCGAGGTAGAGCACATCGCGCGCAGGGGCGATGAGGTGGGCCATCCCGGCAATTTCCTCGTCATGGGCGAGCGCTGCGTTGAGGCAGGCGGGGGTTTCGACCAGTTGCTCGACGATCTCGGCCTCTTCCGCACGCGTCAGGCGTCCGCGCTTGACCGCAAGGTGCGCGGCGAGCGCGGCGAGCACGGCAAGCTGGCAGGTGAAAGCCTTGGTCGAGGCGACGCCGATTTCCGGGCCGGCGTGGGTCGGCAGCAGCAGGTCCGCTTCGCGCGCCATCGAGCTGGTCGGCACGTTGACGACGACGGCGATTGTCTGGCCTGCAGCCTTGCAGTGCCTGAGCGCGGCCAGAGTGTCCGCCGTCTCGCCGCTCTGCGAGATGAACAGGGCGAGGCCGCCCGGCTCGAGCACAGGATCGCGATAGCGGAATTCGGAAGCCACATCGATGTCCACTGGCAGGCGGGCGAACTGTTCGAACCAGTACTTGGCGACCATGCCGGCGTAGAAGCTCGTGCCGCAGGCGACGATGGTGACGCGGTTGATGCTGGCGAGGTCGAAGTCGATCTGCGGCAGGGCGACAGTCTGCTCGACCCGGCGCAAGTACGAGCGCAGGGTTTGCGCCACGACCACCGGCTGCTCGAAGATCTCCTTCTGCATGAAGTGGCGGTAGTTGCCCTTCTCGATCGCGGCGGCGGTGGCGCCCGAGGCGACGATGGGGCGATCGACGGGATTGTTGTCAGCGTCGAAGATCTGCGCGCCCTCGCGGGTGATGACCACCCAATCACCTTCTTCCAGATAGGTGATCCGCTGGGTGAGCGGGGCGAGTGCGAGCGCGTCGGAGCCGAGATAGGTCTCGCCCTCGCCGTATCCTACCACCAGCGGCGAGCCGAGGCGCGCGCCGATCAGCATGTCGTCATGGGTACGGAAGGCGATGGCGAGGGCGAAGGCCCCGCGCAATTGTGGCAGCACGGCCTTGACCGCGTCCTGCGGCGAAAGCCCTGCCTCGACCTGCTCGGAGACAAGGTGGGCGACGACTTCGGTGTCGGTCTCGCTCTCGAACTTGCGGCCGCGGGCGATCAGGGCGTCGCGCAGCACCTTGAAGTTCTCGATGATGCCGTTGTGGACCAGCGCCACTTCGCCGGTGGCGTGGGGGTGGGCGTTGCTCGTGGTCGGGGCGCCGTGGGTGGCCCAGCGGGTGTGGGCGATGCCGATCAGGCCCGAGGCGGGATTGCGCGCGAGTTCGAGCACGAGGTTGTTGAGCTTGCCCTCGGCGCGGCGGCGCACCAGATGGCCGTCCTCGACCGTGCAGATCCCGGCCGAGTCATAGCCGCGATACTCCATCCGCCGCAGGCCATCGACCAGACGGTCTGCCACCTGTTCCTGGCCGACGATTCCGATAATTCCGCACATTGGGGGATGGGCTTTCGCTTAGAGAGTATAGGGTACCCGGATGCCCGGCAGGTTAGCCGGGAAATCCTTGGTATTTCGTGTGACAAGAATGCTGCCGTTGATCTGTGCCGTCGCCAGCACCATCGCGTCGGGAAGGGGCATACCGTGTCGGTGGTGCTGGTCGGCGGCAGCAATCGCTATGCGCCCGTCCACCTCTACGATTTCAAACGGCAAGATTAAATCGCGGACATGATCGCGCGTCTCGAGAGGCTCGCAAGCGAGGATCTCGGCCCAGACCAGGCGGCTTATACGATGGCGGCGATAGCGCGACAACTCCGCGCGCGCCTGCGGCACGTCGCGCAGCCAGTCGGCCAGGATGCAGGTATCGAAGAAGGGATCGGACAAGCGTCAGCCTTCCGCGCGTGCGCCACGGCCGCTTGCACGGAGCCCGCGCTGGCAATCCAGACCGTCGCCAAGGTCGCGCCTGTCCTTCCAGTATCCTGCGCCGCGTACGATCCAGTCCGACCGACCGGGCAGCGGCAGACTGGCCTTGTATGCGCTGACCGCATCGCGCAATACCGCCGCACGCGATTTGCCCTCTTCGGCCGCGCGGGCGTCGAGCCAGTCGATGTCGACTTCGGGAAGGTCGGCGAGAATGCGTGCCATTATGATATCATGATATGATATCGCGCTATCGTCAAGTCACCCTCTCGGCTATCCAGGGGAGATTGCGTCGATCATGGACGCTGCATAACCTCTGATTCGTTGTCGCATCGTGAACAGGGGGAGAAGCGATGTCCGATCTCAAGGTCTATCATCTGCCCGGCGCCTGGGGCCTGGTCTCGGTCAGCCCGTTCTGCCTCAAGCTGGACAGTTTCCTGCGCATGACGGGAATCGCGCATCAATCGATCACGGCCGCCGCACCATTTCGCGGGCCGAAGAGGAAGGCGCCGTGGATCGAGCATGAGGGGCGGACGATCGGAGATTCCACGCTGATCATCGCCTACCTGAAGGAGCGGTTCGGAGTCGACCCCGATGCCGCCCTCACCTCAACCCAACGCGGCACGGCGGTGGCGATCCAACGCCTGGTCGAGGAAAATCTCTACTGGGCCATGGTTCATGACCGCTGGCGAAGGCCGGAGAACTGGCCGATCCTGAAGAGCACGGTCCTTGGCCGCATCCCGTCGCCGATCCGCAACCTGCTTGCCCCGATGGCGCGGCGGGGAGTGAAAGCCCAGATCAACGGCCATGGCCTTGGTCTTCATGCCGAAGCGGAAATCCAAGCCATCGCCGGCCGTGACATCGATGCCCTAGCCGCCCTGCTTGGCGACGGGCCCTGGTTCTTCGGCGCAGAACCAACCGAGACCGACGCGGTCGTCTTCAGCCTGCTTGCCAATATCGCCTTTGTGGACTTCGCCAGCCCGATGAAGCCGATGATCGCAGGACATGCCAACCTGACGGCGTTTCTGGAGCGATTCAGGGCGATGTTCTACCCATCAGCCGTGGAGGCCCGGCGCGATTAGCGCCTTCGCGGAACGCAATGCCTCCGCTCCGGTTGCCTGTGATGAAGCCTTGGGCCGCACCGGGTTTCAGGCGCGAGTGACGACGTTCGCACGGTGCCACTGGAACGTGAACACCGCCTCCTGCGGCCCTTCCCTGCCCAGTCGCCGCAGCATGGCCATGCCCTCCTCGATGCTCGGCACGTGCCCCTCGGCCACGAACCAGACGGCCATGGACGGCTCGATCCGGTCGAACCACTCCCGCCGTCGTGCCAGCACCGTGCGGTGATCCGCCTGCCGATAGGCGAAGTCTTCGAGCGCCGCCACGTCGCGCCAGACCGACATGTTGATGATGAAATCGGGATCGTCGGGAATGGCCGCAAGATCGGTCGCATTGTTGCCTTCGCCCACCAGACGCCAGATGAAACCGTCCGAGGCTTCGGCCATGGCGTTTACGTTGTCGAGCGCGGCCATGAAATCGGCGTTGGCCGGATGGTCGCGGGGCAGGCGGAAACGGGCGACGTTGATCTGGGCAATGGGCATGAGTGTCAGCCCTTCTTCTCCGCCTTCTTCTCCGCCTTCTTCTCCGCCTTCTTCTTCTTCATCGCATCATGAAACCGGTCGGCCCAGCCGGGCTTTACCAGTTGCTCGGCCCGGACCATGCGCAGTTCGCCGTCGGCCACATCGCGCGAGACCGCGCTGCCTGCGGCGACGATGGCATCTGCGCCGATCTTCACCGGCGCGATCAGGGCCGAGTTGGAGCCGATGAAGGCGCGTTCGCCGATGGTGGTCTTGTATTTGAAGTAGCCGTCGTAGTTGCAGGTGATCGTGCCTGCGCCGATGTTGGCCTCTGCGCCCACTTCCGCATCGCCGAGGTAGGTGAGGTGGCTGGCCTTGGCACCGCGGTGCATCACGGTGTTCTTCACCTCGACGAAGTTGCCGACCTTGACGTCCTCCTCCAGCTTCGCGCCGGGGCGCAGGCGGGCGTAGGGGCCGATGTGGACGCCGGGGGCGAGCGTTGCGCCTTCAAGGTGGCAGAAGGCGTGGATCGTGACGCCATCGGCCACGGACACGCCGGGGCCGAAGAACACGTTGGGCTCCACGGTCACGTCGCGGCCCAGCACGGTGTCCCATGCGAACCACACCGTCTCGGGCGCGATCAGGGTCGCGCCATCGGCCATAGCCTGTGCCCGGCGGCGCTGTTGCCAGCGGCCTTCGGCTTGCGCAAGTTCGGCGCGGCTGTTGATCCCGGCCACTTCGTCGGCATCGTCGGTCACCACAACCGCGCACGTCCGGCCATCGGCAATCGCGATGTTGACCACGTCGGGCAGGTAGTATTCGCCTTGGGCATTGTCGTTGCCGACGCGGGCGAGGAGGCCGAACAGGTCCGCGCTGCGCACCGCCATGAGGCCCGAATTGCACACGCGGCAGGTGCGCTCCTCGTCGGTTGCGTCCTTGTGCTCTACCATCTTCACGATGCGCCCGCCCTCGGCAATCACGCGCCCATATTGCAGCGTCTCGGCAGGTTCGAAGCCCAGCACCACGGCGGCGGGAGCGTCTGCCTCGTGAAGCCGCGCGATCATCGCCTGCATCGTTTCGGTGCGGACGAAGGGTACGTCGCCGTAGAGGATCAGCACGTCGCCTTCGAAACCGGCCAGCGCCTCTTCGGCCTGCTGGACGGCGTGGGCGGTGCCCAGTTGCGGGTCCTGCACGGCAATCGTGGCTGAGCCGCCGAGCGCCTTTTCCAGCTGCTCGCGCCCATGGCCTGCGACGACGACTTGCCGTGCGGGGTTCAGCGCCGCCGCGCTCGCCATCAGGTGTTTGACCATTGGCCTGCCCGCGATCGGGTGGAGCACCTTGTGCAGGTCGCTCTTCATGCGGGTGCCTTTTCCGGCGGCGAGGATGATAGTTGCGATAGGCGTCTGGTCGGTCATGCGGGCACCTTTGCCAGACAATTCTTGCGCTTTCCAGAACGGCAGGCCAGTTGCGCACATGATGGCGGATTTTCCTTATCAAATCGTCGGATTCGATCTCGACGGCACCCTGCTCGACACCAGCCGCGACTTGGGCGTGGCGCTGAACCATGCGCTGGCGCTGGCCGGTCGGCCGCCAGTGCCGCTGGAGGAGACCAAGCGACATATCGGCGGCGGCGCGGCGCAGATGCTGCGTTCGGCGTTGACGGAATCGGGCGGGGTGGACGAGGACGCCTTCCCCGGCCTGCAGGCGCGGCTGATCGAATTCTACGGGCAGAACATCGCGCACCACACCACCTTGTTTCCCGGTGGCGCGGCGATGATGGATGCGCTCGACGAACGCGGCGTGAAGATCGCCATTGCGACGAACAAGGCCGAAGCGCTGGCGATGAAGCTGTTCGAGGAAATGGGCCTGATGCACCGCTTCGCCTGCGTGATCGGCGGGGATACGTTGGGCCGCCATCGCGCCAAGCCGAAGCCCGACATGCTCCACGAAATGGTCGAGCGCTGCGGCGGTGGAAACGCCGCCTTCGTGGGCGATACGACGTTCGACGTGGGCGCGGCAAAGGCGGTGCCGATGCCAGTGGTTGCTGTGCGCTTTGGCTTCAACGATGTGCCTGCGGATGAGCTTGGCGCGGACGCGGTGATTGACCATTATGACGAGCTGGTGCCAACGCTGGAGCGTCTCGCCAGCGTGGCGCAGAGCGTCTAGGCTCCCACTCATGACCGCCCCCCTTGCCTTGACCATCGGCGATCCTGCAGGCGTCGGACCGGAGCTTGCCGCTGCCGCATGGGCCCTGAGCGATGCGGAAGGCCTGCCGCCGTTTTTCGTGGTCGGCTCGTCCCGCGTAATCGAGGAAGCGGCGCGGCGGCGCGGGATCACGGTGCCGGTGTGTACGGTGAAAGCGCCGGACGAAGTGGCTGCGTGCTTTGCCGGGGCCTTGCCGGTGCTGGACCTTGCCGACCTGCCCTATACTCCGGGCGAGCCTGATGACGCAGGTGCGAGCCTTGCCCTGAATGCGCTGGCGAGCGCGACCGGCCTCGTCCGCTCGGGCGCGGCATCGGCGCTGGTCACTGGCCCCATCGCCAAGAGCCTCCTTGCCCGAGTGGGCTTCGATCATCCGGGGCAGACCGAATTCGTCGCCGAGGCCTGCGGGGTGACGGCAGAGAACGCAGTGATGATGCTGGCGGGGCCGAGCCTGAAGGTCGTGCCGATTACCGTCCACGTGGCGCTGCGGCTGGTGCCGGACTTGCTGAGCGCCGAGCTGATCCGCAATCGCGCGGCGATCACTGCGGCGGCGCTGGTGCGGGACTTCGGCATCGCCAACCCTCGCCTCGCGGTGGCAGGCCTCAATCCTCACGCCGGCGAGGACGGGCGTATGGGGAGCGAGGACGCGGAGATCGTCGCGCCTGCCGTCGCCATGTTGCGCGAGGCCGGGATCGATGCGTTCGGTCCGCTTCCGCCCGACACGATGTTTCACGCCGAGGCGCGCGAAGGCTACGACGTGGCCATCTGCATGTACCACGATCAGGCGCTTATACCGATGAAGGCGCTCGATTTCGATGAAGGCGTGAATGTCACGCTGGGTCTGCCGATCATTCGCACTTCGCCCGACCACGGCACGGCGTTCGGCATCGCCGGGACCGGCAAGGCCCGCGTCGGCCCGACCATCGCCGCGCTGCGCATGGCGGGGGAATGTGCAGGCCGGAGGGCTTTGGCATGACCGACCTTCCCCCGCTTCGTGACGTCATCAATCGCCACGGCCTCTTCGCCACCAAGGCGCTGGGGCAGAACTTCCTGTTCGACGAGCAGTTGCTCGACCGCATCGCTCGCGTGCCTGGCAAGCTCAAAGGCGAGAACGTGCTGGAGGTTGGTCCGGGGCCAGGTGGACTGACCCGCGCCCTGCTTCGCGCAGGCGCAAATGTCACTGCAATCGAGATGGACAAGCGCTGCCTGCCTGCGCTCGCTGAATTGTCGGAAGCCTTTCCCGGCCAGCTTACGGTGATCGGCGGGGATGCGACCAAGATCGATCCGGCGACGCTGTTCGACGGGCCTTGGCACGTGGTGGCGAACCTGCCCTACAATGTTGGCACGCAGCTGTTCACCGGCTGGCTTTCAGGGCAGGACTGGCCGCCGCAGTGGAAGTCGTTGACGCTGATGTTCCAGCTTGAGGTGGCCGAGCGCATCGTCGCCGCGCCCGGAACCGATGCCTATGGCCGCCTTGCCGTGCTGGCGCAGTGGCGCGCGTCTCCGCGCATCGCGATGAAGGTTCACCGCAGCGCCTTTACTCCGCCGCCAAAAGTGATGTCGGCGATCATCCATGTCGAACCCGGCGTGATGCCCGAAGGCGTCTCGGCGCGGATGCTGGAGCGGGTGACCGAAGCCGCCTTCGGCCAGCGCCGCAAGATGCTGCGCCAGTCGCTGAAGGGATTGCCGGGGGCGCTGGACGCGCTGGAGGTGCTCGGCATCGATGCACAGCGGCGGGCCGAGACCTTGAGCGTGGAGGAGTTCGTCTCCATCGCGCGGGTGCTGACGAAGTAAGGGCGGACCCGCAGGCCCGCCCCTTCAAATTCAAGCTGGCTCGGCCACTTTCGCCAAAGCTGCCTTCTTCTTCAGACGCCATGCGTGGAGCAGCGGCTCGGTGTAGCCGTTGGGCTGTTCCACGCCGTTGAACACCAGATCGCAGGCCGCGCGGAAGGCGAAGCTTTCTTCCCAGTTTCCGGCCATCGGCTCGTAGAGCGGATCGCCCGCGTTCTGCGCATCGACCTTGGCGGCCATGCGCTTCAGGCTGTCCATGACCTGCGCGTTGGTCGCCACGCCGTGCAGCAGCCAGTTGGCCATGTGCTGGCTGGAGATGCGCAGCGTGGCGCGGTCTTCCATAAGGCCCACGTCGTTGATGTCGGGCACCTTGGAGCAGCCGACGCCCTGATCGATCCAGCGCACGACATAGCCCAGCAACCCTTGCGCGTTGTTGTCGAGTTCCTCGCGCACTTCCTCTTCGGACCAGTTCGCGCCGTCTGCCAGCGGGATCGCCAGCAGTGCGTCGAGGCCGGGCGTGGCTTCCTGCGCGACGCTTTCCTGCACTTCGAACACGTTGACCTGGTGGTAGTGCATCGCATGCAACGTTGCCGCGGTGGGCGACGGGACCCATGCGGTGTTGGCGCCGGTCTTCGGGTGCGCGATCTTCTGTTGCATCATGTCGTGCATCATGTCGGGCGCGGCCCACATGCCCTTGCCGATCTGCGCCTTGCCGGACAGGCCGTGGGCCAAGCCGATGCAGACGTTGCGCTTTTCGTAGGCGGCGATCCAGCCCGAGCCCTTGATGGCACCTTTCCGAATCATCGCGCCTGCCTGCATCGAGGTGTGGATTTCGTCTCCGGTGCGATCGAGGAAGCCGGTGTTGATGAACACGATCCGGTCGCGCACCGCCTCGATGCAGGCGGCGAGGTTGGCCGAGGTGCGGCGCTCCTCGTCCATGACGCCGACCTTCACGGTGTGGCGATCAAGGCCCAGCAGGTCTTCGACCGCGTTGAACAGGTCGTTGGTGAAGCCGACCTCTTCCGGCCCGTGCATCTTGGGCTTGACGATATAGATGCTGCCGGTGCGGCTGTTGCGGTGGCGGCCAAGGCCCTTGATGTCGTGGGCGGCAATGGCGCTGGTGATCACCGCGTCCATGATGCCTTCGGGGATCTCGCTGCCGTCTTCGAGCAGGATCGCCGGGTTGGTCATCAGGTGGCCGACATTGCGCACGAACAGCAGGCTGCGGCCGGGGAGCGTGATTGCATCGCCCGTAGCCGAAGTCCATTCGCGGTCAGCCTCAAGCGCGCGGGTCATGGTCTTGCCGCCCTTCTGGAAGCTCGCCTCCAGATCGCCGCGCATCAGGCCGAGCCAGTTGCGATAGGCCAGCAGCTTGTCCTCGGCATCGACCGCCGCGACGGAGTCCTCAAGGTCGACGATGGCGGTGAGCGCCGCTTCCATCACGATGTCGGCAATGCCCGCCTTGTCGTCAGCGCCCACCGGATGGGTGCGGTCGAGCACGATCTCGACATGCAAGCCGTTGTTGGCGAGCAGGATGCCGCCGGGCTTGGTCCCCGCAAACTGCGTGGAATCGCACAGCGGCAACGCGCCCGTCCCATCCCAGTCGGCCCAACTCATCCCGTCGAGCGGGAAGGTCAGGTCGAGGAAGGCGCGGCCTGCTCGGACGACGGCCGCACCGCGATCCTTGTCATACCCACCCGGCCGCGCGGGCGGCGCATCGAGTGCGTCGGTGCCGTACCAGGCGTCATATAGGCTGCCCCAGCGCGCATTGGCGGCGTTGAGCACGAAGCGGTCGTTGAGCACGGGCACGACCAGCTGTGGCCCTGCCATGCAGGCAATCTCGCGATCGACGTTCCGGGTGCCGATGGTGAAGTCATCCGGCTCGGGCACGAGGTACCCGATTTCGGTCAGGTATGCGCGGTACTCGTCCGCGTCGATGGGCTTGCCCCGGCGCTCGCGGTGCCATGAATCGATCAGCGCCTGCAGCGCGTCGCGCTTGCTCAGCAGCATGCGGTTTACCGGAGCGAAATGGCCGACCAGCGCGGCAAAACCCTGCCAGAAAGCCGCGACATCGAGCCCGAGCGGCCCGAGCACGTCACTGTCGATAAAGCTGGCGAGATTGGCGTCGACCTTGAGGCCGCTGCGATCGATACGTCCGTTCATTTCACCCATGTCCATACGCTCACATTAGCAACGCCCCGCAAACCGTGCGCAGCGCCGAATCCGATGAACCTGGGGAGGAACGGCCCAAGCCTATGCATGATCCGTCAGGGCATTGCAATCATGCGAAAGTCTGGCGTCAGCCGAAGACCTCGGCGTAGAGGCGCTCGATTTCCGCCGCTTGCGGAACGCGCGGGTTGTTGCCGGGCGATCCGGAAGCGAGCGCCTGCCGTGCCATTTCGGGGACGACCTCGAACCACCGAGCTTCGCTTATGCCGTGGGCGCGAGGGGATGGGACTGACAGGTCAGCATTGAGCGCTGCCAGTTCCTCGAGCAGCCGCGCCACTGCCGACTGGTCACCTTCGTCCGCGCGCGCCACGCCCATCGCCCGCGCGCAATCGGCATAGCGGGACAGCGCGGCGGGCGCGGAAAAGGCTGTCACCGCAGGCAGGAGCATTGCGTTGGAAAGGCCATGCGGAACGTGGAAGAACGCGCCGACCGGGCGGCTCATGCCATGGACCAGCGCAACGCTGGCGTTGGAGAACGCGATGCCTGCGTGATGCGCACCCACCATCATCGCCTCGCGCGCCGCGCGGTTGCCGGGTTCGGCACAGGCGGTACGGATATTGGGCGCGATCAGCTTCATCGCCGAGATCGCCATGGCATCGCTGAAGGCATTGGCTTTCTTCGAAACGTAAGCCTCGATGGCGTGGGTCAGCGAATCGATCCCGGTATCTGCCGTCAGCCGCGCGGGCTTGCCCATGGTCAGTTCGAAATCGACGATGGCCACGGTCGGCAGGAAGGCGAGGCCGGCGCATAGCATCTTCTCGCTGGTGGCCTCGTCGGTGACGATGGTAAACTTCGTCGCTTCCGATCCGGTTCCGGCGGTAGTGGGCACCGCGATGATAGGCAGACCCGGAACGTCGGTCGTTGCCGGAGCCTTCATCGACTGGACGGGGCGGGGATCAGCGGCAAGCGCGGCAATTGCCTTGGCGGTGTCGATGGGGCTGCCTCCGCCGAACCCGATCACGCAATCGCAATCGGCGGCGCGCAAGGCTTCCAGCGCTGCCTCGACCACGGCCACGGTCGGGTCTGGCACGGTCTCTGCGAAAACCGTCGCAGTCATTCCCGCCGAGTCGAGCACCCCGGTCATGCGTTCGACCATCCCCGAGCTGACCAGAAACCCGTCGGTCACGACAAAGGGCCGTGACACCCCGCACTGCGCCATTGCGGCAGGCAGCTCGGCCAGAGCCCCGCCGCCGATACGGATCACACGCGGCAGATTGATCGCAGCCATTTGGGTCCTCTAGCTTCTCGCGCCCATCCGACCGCAAAACGCGCTTGTGGGCAAGAGACCAAAAGGCGAGCCTGCCCGACCTCTCATCAAGAACGCGGCCGCCTAGACGCGGGCGGGGTCTATGACCTTGCCGTCGTGCGCTACCGAAGAGTGATGGATCCCGGCCTTCGCCGGGATGACGGCGGGGTTGGGATCGCGGACTTGGCGCCTTAAGCAATCCGTCGCCCGGCGCAGGCCGGGGCCCATGATCTTGCTGTCGTGCGCTGCCGAAGCGTTATGGATCCCGGCCTTCGTCGGGATGACGGGGCCGGGGCGAAAGGGGAGGGAGTGGTGATTCGTGGGCCGGGTCAGCGGCCTTGCATGTCGCGAGCTTCGGCAGGAATGTGCACGACCAGGCCCTCGAGCGCTTCGGTCAATTCGATCTGGCACGAAAGGCGGCTGGTGCGGGTGACGCCAGCGGCGAGGTCGAGCATGTCCTCTTCGTCATCCACCGCGGGCGGCAGCTTGTCGAACCATGCGGCGTCGATCACCACGTGGCAGGTGGAGCAGGCCATCTGGCCTTCGCAGGTGCCTTCCAGTGGCATGCCCTTGGCCTGGCCGAGTTCCAGCAAACGCGTGCCCGCTTCGCCCTCTGCGGCAATCTTTTCGCCCTTTGCCGTGACGAAAGTGACGCTGACCATGGTTACAAGACTCCCTGCGCGCGTGCCGCGGCGTTGATCGCCCCGGCCGCCTCTTCAAGCTCCTTATCCCCCGTATAGCGTCCGAAACCGATGCGGATCGCGGTTTTGCTATCCCTGTCCGAAAGTCCGAGCGCGCGCAAGACATGGCTCGGTCTGCCGGACCCGCTGGCACAGGCAGAGCCTGCAGAAAATGCCACGGTGCGGCATTCCGACAACAGTCGCGCCACATCGAGCCCCGGCAGGCGAAGGTTGAGATTGCCGTGCCAGCGCTCGGTGGCGCTGCCGTTGAGCGTCCAGCCCTCGAACAGCGCGCGCACCTTGGTCCACAGCTTTTCCACATGAAGCCGGTCGGTTTCCGACAGACTTGTGCACAGAGCCGCCGCCGCACCAAAGCCGGCACAGAGCGCAGGGGACAGCGTGCCCGAGCGCAATCCGCCCTCCTGCCCGCCGCCGTGGATGAGGGGCGAGAGTTCTACTCCATCACGCACCCACAGCGCGCCGATGCCCTTGGGGCCATGGAGCTTGTGGGAAGATATTGCGATCAGGTCGGCGCCGTCCGGAGCGGTGAGCTTTCCTGTCCCCTGCACCGCATCGCACAGGAACAGCGCGCCAATCTCGTGCGCCCGTCGTGCGAGCTCCGCGACCGGCTGGATGGTGCCGATTTCGTTGTTGACCTGCATCACCGCGACAAGGCCGGTGCCTTCCGGAATCGCCACGTCGGGATCGACCAGCCCCGCCCCATCCACAGGCAGAACCGTCATGCCCGGATTGAGCGCCCGCGCCGTATCCAGCACCGCCGCGTGTTCGATGGCGCTGACTGCCAGCCGTTCCTGGCCCGATCCCGCCAGCGCCAGATTGATCGCCTCGGTCGCGCCGGAGGTGAACACCACGCGCCCGCCCGGCGGGAGGAGCGCGGCAACCTGCCCACGCGCCACTTCCACCGCCGCCGCCGCCGCTCGCCCTGCCCGGTGCGGGCTGTGCGGGTTGGCGAACCCCATCTCCTCAGGCCCTGCGAGCCACGGCATCATCGCCTCGCGCGCTTCGGGGGCGAGCGGCGTGGTCGCCTGATAGTCGAGGTAGATCACCCCCGAATCTCCTTCCACATGCCCACGAACCGCGCGATCTCCGCCTCGGTCGTCTCGCGCCCGATGGATACGCGGATGACTTCACCGGGATGCGGATGGCCCATCGCGGTCAGCACGTGGCTGGCCTTCAGCGAGCCCGAGGAACAGGCACTTCCTGCGGAAACGGCGATGCCCGCGCCGTCGAAGCGGATCAGTTGCGCTACGCTCGACTTGCCCGGCATGCGGTAGGCGGAAATCGTCGGGCTGCGCACAGACTCCGGCGCAACAATTTCCGCCCCGTTTTCAAGCAGTTGATTCGTCAGCGAATCTCGCAAACCTGCAGCGCACTTGAGCCATTGATTCCCGGCTTCGAGAGCAGCCACCATGCCGAGCACCAGCGGCAGCGCCTCGGTCCCGGCGCGATAGCCGCGCTCCTGGCCGCCGCTCGGGCTCAGCATAGCCCAATCGCGCACCAGCAAGGCTCCGACGCCAACCGGCCCGCCGAACTTGTGTGCCGATAGCGCGATCATGTCCGCCTGCGGCAAGGGAAGTTTCCCCGCGCCCTGCGCGGCATCGACCAGCAACAGCGAAGTGCAGGACTTTGCCAACTCTGCGATTGGCGCAAGATCCTGAACAACGCCTGTTTCGCTATTGACCTGCTGGACTGCCAGGAGCGCCGGCCCTCCAGCCTTAAGCGCTTGCTCCAGTTCGGAAATTCTGACCATCCCGGCCGTATCGACACCCAGGCGAATGGCATCCGGCGTCAGCCGAAGCACTGCCTCGTGCTCCACGGCGCTGGTGATGTTCCTTGTTTGTTTCCCCGGGGAAACATGCTTTGTTGCGATGGCCAGCGCCTCGCTCGCCCCGCTGGTGAAGATCACTTCGCCCTGCCAGCCCAATGCCGCCTTCACCCGCGACCGCGCATCTTCCAGCGCCGCCCGCGCCGCGCGCCCCGCCGCATGCGGGCTCGAAGGGTTTGCCCAGATGCGAAAACCCTCCTGCATCGCCGCCAGTGCCTCGGGCAGGAGCGGCGTCGTGGCGGCGTGGTCGAGGTAGATCGGTTTTTGTGGCAACGTGAATCCCAGCAATTGCGCGGAAAGATTGCTTTCGGAGGGTTGGTTTCTATATAGCCGTCAACGCAATTCCCAGCCCCGGCATTCCATGCCGACCGGGCCAGACCACAGGATTACCGGACAGGCAATGCCCGCAGTCATTTTCCCCGGCCCCGAAGGCCGCCTCGAAGGCCGTTTCCAGCCCGCCACCCGCCCCCGCGCACCGGTCGCGATGATCCTCCATCCGCACCCGCAGGCGGGCGGCACGATGAACGATCGCATCACGCAGGCGATGTACAAGACTTTCGTCGCGCGCGGCTTTGCCACGCTGCGCTTCAACTTCCGGGGCGTCGGGCGCAGCCAGGGCTCGTTCGACAACGGCATTGGCGAACTCAGCGACGCGGCCGCCGCGCTCGATTGGGTGCAGTCGATCCATCCTGAAGCCAGCACCACGTGGATCGCGGGCTATTCGTTCGGCGCCCTGATCGGCATGCAGTTGCTGATGCGCCGTCCGGAGATCCGTGGCTTCATCTCGGTCGCCCCGCCTGCCAACATGTACGATTTCAGCTTCCTCGCGCCCTGCCCCGCCTCGGGCATCATCGTACAAGGCACGGCGGACACCGTCGTCACGCCCAACGCGGTGCAGAAACTGGTCGACAAGCTGCGCACGCAGAAGCACATCACCATCCACCACGACGAAATCCCGCGCGCCAACCATTTCTTCGAGAACGAAATGGACGACATGATGCGCGCCGTGGACAACTACCTCGACATGCGCCTGTCGCCGGACTGCCCGATCCGCTGATCACGTCGCATCTTCACGATCCGTCGCCCAGACGCAGGCCAGGGCCTGTGGCCTTACAGTCGCGCGTCAACGCATCGTAATGGATCCCGGCCTGCGCCGGGATGACGGGGTGGTGGAGGGCGGTGGAATGCGCGCCGATCGCCCTCCCAGACTTGCGTCGCCCCGGCGCAGGCCGGGGTCCATGGCCTCACTGTCATGCACCACCGCACCTTAATGGGTCCCGGCCTGCGTCGGGAGGACGGGAATGAGCGAACGGAGAATCAAAGCACCGACGGCATGCCGTCGATCAGGATGGTCTTGAGTTCGAGATAGGGGAACAGCCCCTCCGGCCCGCCTTCGCGGCCGATGCCCGATTGCTTGAACCCGCCGAAGGGCAAGCCGAAGTCCATGCGCAAGCCGTTCTGCCCGAAGCCACCTGTGCGCACGCGGCGCGCGATGCGGTAGGCGGCATCGGCGTCAGTGGTCAGGACCGAGCCGTTGAGGCCGTAGGCGCTGGCATTGGCGGTGCGGATCGCGTCTTCCTCGTCCTCCACCGGGATCAGGCTGAGGACGGGGCCGAAGATTTCCTCCTGCGCGATGCGGCTGTCGTTCCTGACGTTGGCGAACAGTGTCGGTTCGATGAAGTAGCCGCGGTTCATGTGTGCCGGACGCCCCCCGCCGGTCACCAGATCGGCGGTGGCCTTGCCCTCTTCGATATACATCTCGATGCGCTCGAGCTGGCGCTTCATCGCCACCGGGCCGAGTTGCGCCTGCGGATCATCGGAATGGCCGATGCGGACCTGCTTCATCTCCGCTGCAATGGCATCGGCGAATTCATCGTGGCGGTGGCGTGGCACGATTACACGGCTGAGCATGGCACAGACCTGCCCGCTCATCATCGTGATCGTGCCCGCCAGCATCTTGGCGGCGGCATCTATCGGGAAATCATCGCGCACTATGGCAGCGGACTTTCCGCCCAGTTCCAAGGTGCAACGCGCCATGCGCGCGCCGCAGACCGAGGCGATGCGCTTGCCCGCAACGGTCGAGCCGGTGAACGAGACCTTGTCCACGCCCTCGTTGCAGACGAGATGGTCGCTTGCTTCGCGGTGCCCGGTGACGAGGTTGACGACACCCGCCGGAATGCCCGCCGCCTCGGCTGCCTCGGCGATGATATAGGCCTCGAGCGGGGTTTCGGGCGAAGGCTTCATGATCACCGTGCAGCCGGTGAGCAGCGCATAGGCGACCTTGTTGGCCATGATCCCAAACGGCCCGTTCCACGGCGCGATGGCGGCAACGACGCCGACCGGTTCATAGGCGATCAGCGCAGTATCGGCGGCCATGCTCGGGCGCCGCTCGACGAATTCGAACTGTTCGGCAAAGCCCGCGATCTGTGCCAGCGCCATGACGCTGCCGCCGTGCATCGGGCCGGCAAACGAGGCGAGCCCGCCCATCTGCGCGGTCCACGCCTTGGCGAGCTCGGGCACGCGGGTTTCGAGATGCGCGACCATGCGGCGGAATACAGCGATGCGCTCGGCAGGCGGCGTGGTTGGCCAGGGACCATGGTCGAAGGCCGCGCGCGCTGCGGCCACGGCGGCATCCATGTCGGCCTCGTCGGCTTCAGCCACGCGCCCCACGACCTGCTCGGTGTTGGGTGAGATAAGGTCGATCATCCGGCCTGAGTGCGCAGGGACCCACTGGCCGCCGGTGTACAGCTTGTCGGGATGGGCGACGTTCACGCCTTCGGGTGTCATGGCTTATGTCCTCTCAAGCCTGCGCCAGCGCGCACTCGACGCGCTCGATCAGGCCGTTGTTGATCGTATAGAAGATGAACTGTCGCATTTCCTGCACTTCGCCCGCCCTGATCGGGAAAAAACCGTGCAGCCCCTGCGCATCGAGCGCCTCCCGGGTGAGGTCCTTCACGCCTTCGACGCGGATGACACCGTCGATGGCGGTCAGCGTATCCGAGCAGGCGAAATTCAGCACCGTCACGCTTTCCTTCACGTGATCGTGGAGGAAGCCGTAGAAGTCCTTGAGCGTCTGCCGCGAGCGGATTTCGACGCCGAAGAAGGTCATCAGCGGCGGATCGACATAGAAATCGGCAACCGCGTCATAGTCCTTCGCGTTGAACGCGGCGACATAGCGGTCATAGGCCTCGCGCGTCAGCACGGCATCTCTCCCCTTCGCGGCCGGATTCGGCTCGTAGGTCAAACGCTAACATTTGATAGGGTTTGCGCCAAGCGCAAAAGAAAGGGGCGGCCATTGCTGACCGCCCCCGTTCCCCCATGAACCTGAAACGGATCAGAAGCGCTTCTGCACCGTGACCGCCCACTCGCGCGGACGACCGACCTGGCTGTAGGCCGTGCCGGTGAAGGCATAGACTGCAGCGAAGCGGAAGGGCGTGTAGTATTCGTTGAACACGTTCTGCACTTCGAACGCGATCGACAGATCCTCGGCCTCGTTCCGCCAGGTCAGACGGGCGTTGCCGATGTTGTACGAGTTGAAGTACTCGATCGGCTGACCGGCAGCCAGACGACCGGCGCTCGTGCGACCAGTGTGGGCATAGTCGAAGCGCGGCGTCAGCGAGCCAGCGCTGCCGAGGTTGGCGCGATACTGGATGCCGAAGCTGTACTTCCAGTTCGGCGTCACGATCGGATCGGTCAGCAGGATGGCGTTGCCCACCCGCGGGTCGATGTTCTTGTAGTTGCCAGTCAGATGGCTGAGCGAGGCATCGATATCCAGGCCCTCGATCGGCGAGGCCTGCATTTCAACTTCGAAGCCCTTGATCCGGCCATTACCCGCATTCTGGCGCGCACCGCACGGCGCGTTCGAACCCAGCGACGCACACGAAATCAGCGGAAGCTGGATGTCGTTGTAGTCGTTGATGAAGCCAGCGATGTTGAGGCGCAGGCGGCGGTCGAACAGGTCGGTCTTGAGGCCTGCTTCGTACGCCGTCACCGTTTCCGGATCGAAGCTGCCGTTCAGGGCCTGCGCGGCGTCGAACGGACGCGCAGTCACGCCACCACCCTTGAAGCCGGTGCCCACGGTGACGTAGGCCAGCACTTCGGGGCTGAAGCGGTAGTCGGCGGAAATGCGCCAGTCGACCTTGTCGCCTGCGTACGTCGCCTTCACGCCATCAAGCGCGCCAAGGAAGTACGACACCGTGCCGTCGAAGTTCTTGCGGACGAAGGTGTAGTCCTTGCTTTCCTTGGTATAGCGCAGACCGCCGGTCACGGTCAGGCCATCCATCGGTCGAACGATCGCCGTACCGAACACGGCCTTGCTGTCCGCGTTCACCGGGTCGTTGCCGAGGAACTGGAAGTTGAGGCCCGGCGCGATGTAGCGGATGTCCTGGCGGGTGAAGTAGGTCGAACGCTGGTCGGAGTAGAAGCCGCCCACGGTGACGTCGACCGTGTCGCCGAGCTTGGCGTTGACACGCAGTTCCTGGCTGAAGAACCAGAACTTGAGGTCGTTGTAGCCCTGGCCGACGACATTGAGGTCCGGCGTATAGTCGTCGTCGGTACCCCACTTCTGGCGATATTCGCGGTAGGCGGTGATCGACTGGATGCTGACATCGTCGTTGAGCTTGAACGTGCCGTTGCCCGAAACGCCCCAGCCAGTGAACTTGGTGCGGTTCGGCATGTAGTAGCCGTCCTTCACCTGACCCCACGGTCCGGGGATCGACAGGCCCGGGGGCGGCGTGTTGCCCTGCCCGTAGAAGTTTGCGTAGGTGCAGAAGCGGCCGCACAGGTAGGTGCTGCTGATCTTGGCCGGATTGATCAAGGAGATCACTTCAGCGGCATTCGTGCGGTTTTCGTACGTGTAGTCGCCGATGACCGTGTAATCGATCGAGTCATTCGGGTTGTAGCGCAGCGAACCGCGGATACCGGCATAGTTCTTCTCGCCCAGCTTGTCGATCAGGCAGCCCTGACCGCTGCTCGGACGCGCGCCGATGCCCTGTGCATTGTTCGGGAAGACGCAGCCGTAATCGAGCTGGTCGACATAGCCTTCCTGGTGCTTGTAGACGCCCGAAATGCGGCCATAAAGCCCTTCGGCAAGCTTGAAGTTGGCGCTGGCACGGAAATCGGTACGCTGGCGGCTGCCATAGACGGCTTCGACCATGCCCGAAGTCTCGTCGGTCGGCCGCTTGGAGAACAGCTTGATCGCACCACCGATGGCGTTACGGCCGGTCAGCGTGCCCTGCGGACCACGCAGAACTTCGACGCGCTCAAGGTCCAGCAGATCGAAGATGCCGCCGGTCAGCGTCGCGTAGTACACGTCGTCGATGTACATGCCGACGCCCGGTTCGTAGGCTGGGTTGAAGTCGAACTGGCCGATGCCGCGGATTGAGGCGCCGAGCGACGAACCATAGGCGCCACCCATCGCGTTGAGCTGCACGTTCGGCGCCTGCTGCGCGATCTGGGCAAGATCGGTCTGGTTGCGCGAGGCGAGCAGCTGCGCGTCGACCGCGGTGATCGAGAGCGGGGTGTCCTGCAGGCGCTGTTCGCGGAACTGCGCGGTCACCACGATCTCGCGTGCCGATTCCGACGTGTTTTCGTCAGCCTGGGTTTGTGCCTGCGCCTGCTGAGCCATGGCGGGCATCGCCATGCCGAGCGAGAGCGCGGCAAGGCTGCCTGCAGCAAGCAGGCGCACGTGTGACGTGGTACGATGGGCTTGAGCCATATCCCCTCTCCTGTATGGTTCTCTTCGGAACCGGTTGATGTTTGTTAGTAAGACATACTAAATCACGCTTTGCAAGCCTAACATTTGCGAGCGTGGCGCGAAGCCGGAACTGATGCAGATCGGGCACACTTCGCCCCTTGCTCCGGGACGGGAACCCGGCGATAGAAGCGGGCGATGAATCCGGTCCCGGCCCCTGAATCCCAGTCTGACGCCCCGGTCGACCTCGCCATCGAGGGCGAAGTCGCGCTGCTGATCGACCTGCTCAAGCTCGGCACCTTCATCGGCACGCCAATGCGTGAAGGCGTGGCCGATCCGCTGGGCCTGACCACCACCGACCTGCGCATCGTTCTCGCACTGGGCGGAGAAGGGGAACTGGCGGGGCACGACCTGTCGGAGATCATGGGCGTGCCTCCGATGAACGTCAGCCGCGCCATTGCCGCGCTTACCGACCGAGGCCTTGTCGAACCCGGCGCAAACCGCCGCAATCGCCGCCGCAAGCCGGTCCGTCTGACCGATGCCGGCCAGCGCCTGTTCGCCCGCACGATCCCGGCCATGTCCCATGTCGGCGCCGACCTGTTCAAGGGCGTCTCGCAGCGCGACCGCGAGGCTTTCCGCCGCGTCGCCGCCTCGGTGCTGGCCCGGATCGGCCGCTGGGGCGCTTGATGCTCGCCTTGCATCCCCGCCCCTCGCCTGGCCGGCAGGCCGGTCGCTCGGGATAAACTGCCTAACGGGCAGGCGGGGAGCTTTCTCTCCCAACTTAGGCGTAAACCGACTGAGGCCCCCGCCTTCGCGGGGGAGCAGGATTATGTCACGCAAAGACGCAAAGACGCGAAGATGTTGCGGGTTACGCAGACCTTATCGCGCCCTGATACCGCACAAGAGATCGAAAACGGCTTCTCCATAAACACGACATCTTTGCGTCTTTGCGTCTTCGCGTCTTCGCGTGACATCATCTATTTCCTCATCCCCACGTCTCAACGCCCCCCCTCAAGGCCACTTCTTCTGCAGCCGGGTGAAATCGCCGACGGCAAAGGCCTTGGCCAGCACCGGGTGGGCGAAGCTCATCGCCACTTCCTGACGGTTGGGCCAGGTCTGGCGGACGTCGGTTTCGGGCAGGAGCCGGTCCGGCCCGATCGGGTTTTCGGGGAAGCACACGGCGGCGGGCTGCAGGTGCGCGACGGTCTTGGCCCAGCCGGTCTCGTAATCGGCCTGCCACTGCATCATGTAGTCGAGCCGCTTGATCTTCCAGACGCCGTCTTCCTTGACGTAGTCGTTCTCATAGATCCCGCTTTCCCAGAACTGCTGCGGCATGCCTTCGGGCTTGTCCTTGAGGATGTCGTCGTGCCAGCCGCCTGCGAGGATGCCGCGGAAGCGGCCCTTGGCGGTCAGGCCATCGGGCGCGATGGTGATCACGTCCTGCAGTTGGAAATGGTCGAGCAGCAGCCCGTGGACCGGGCCGCGCCGTCCGCCGGTGAACAGGTTCTGGAACCACGTTCCGTAGAGCCGCATCACCCCTTCGTAGCCGACGTATTCGCCCGAGAGGAACACGACCGCGCCGTCCTTTGCGAAGAGGCCTGCCACTTCCTCGGGGCGGTTGTAATCGATGTAATAGCCATAGGCCCATTGCAGGCGGCGGATCGCGTTGAGATCCTCAAGCTCGGTCACGCGGGCTTCGAGAGCGGCGAGGCGGGCATTCACGTCGGTCATCAGGCGACTCTCCCAAGTCAATATTTGTATGTAACACTAACAAATGCGTCGCCGAAAGCGAGAGCAAAAATCACCCGCCGAGGCACCTTGCGCGCCAAGGCCTCCGCGCTAGTCTCTGCCCCGGACGGAGCGTGGAGAATCTGCGATGTGCGATGAGTTTACCGAGGCCGAGAACGCCGAATTTTTCCTCAATCGCCGCGAGTTCGCCTCGCTCGGCGCAGGCGCTGCCGCGCTTGTCACGATCCCCGGCTGCGCCACGGCAGCCGAAGCGCCCACCGCCAGCCGCATGGTCACGATCGACACGCCCGATGGCAAGGCCGACGCGTTCTTCGTCTACCCGAAGAAGGGCAAGCACCCCGCCGTGATCATGTGGCCCGACATTGCGGGCCTGCGCGATGCCTACAAGACCATGGGCACCCGCCTTGCAGCCGCAGGATATGCGGTGCTGGTCGTCAACCAGTACTACCGCTCCAGCCCGGCGCCGATCCTCGCCTCGCTGATGGAATGGCGCACGCCTGCGGGGCAGGAAAAGCTCAAGCCCATGATCGGCGCTATCACGCCATCGGGCACCACGACCGACGCTGCCGCCTTCGTCTCGTGGCTCGATGCGCAGAAGGAAGTGAACTCGAAGAAGCGCATCGGCTCGTGCGGCTATTGCATGGGCGGGCCGTTCACCGTGCGCACCGCCTTTGCCAACCCGGCGCGCGTCGGCGCGGCGGCCTCGTTCCATGGCGGCGGACTTGTCGGCGATGCGCCCGACAGCCCGATCAACCTGATCCCCAAGACCCGCGCCGCCTACCTCATCGCCATAGCCCAGAACGACGACGAACGCGCGCCGAAGGAAAAGACGCAGCTGCGCGCGGCGGCTGACGCAGCCAAGCGGCCTGCGGAGATCGAAGTCTACCCGGCGCAGCATGGCTGGTGCACGCTGGATGCGCCGATCTATGACCGCGCGCAGGCGGAGAAGGCGTGGGGGCGGATGCTGGCTTTGTTCAAGAAGAGTTTGTGAGGCTGACACATAGCTGTCAGACTTAAAGCTAGAAGGGCGACAAGTCTGAAATCGAACATGGCAAGGTAAACGATGCTGATTATTCCGCTGCTCGCCCTGTTCTCGGCGACGAACGGTCCGCCCGCATCGAACATGGGTCCGTGCGAACTTCACGTCTGGCAAACAGAGAATTATATTTCTAGCTCACCTGCTCCCTATTTAGCCTATGGCGGCTTGGGGGCGGCGCTTCAAAGCCTGCACGATAGCAGTTACCCTGCCGACAGCGTCGTCGGAGTAATGGACTTCGAATTGAAAGCTGAACGCCTCAAGCCGCTTCTCGAAAAAGTTGATTGGCAGAGCTACCTTGGGTCTGGCGATGTGAGCATAATCGTCGAACCCCAGATCATAGACAAATCATTCATCGGCAAGGCGCGTTCAGCGAAAACCCGAAACTCCCAATCGCAGGCATCTTGCTACGCTGAACTTTACCTCAGTGACCAGACATTCGAAGGCGGGTTCATAAAATCCCATTTGTTCAATAATCTCACGATCAGAGACTTTCGGAATGGCGGTTATTTCACGGCAAACGGCATCGTCTGGAATCAGTTGAAGGGGTTTCCAGCCAAAGACGAAGCATCGCTGCCAGTCGCCAGAGAGAACTTCCGGGACGCCTTCGTCCGAAACGTGGTGAAGTTTCTGGACAAGAAGCTACCGCGCAAGCCCAGCAAGGGCTGAATGTGCGGCTCAGCCACTGAGAATACCACTAGCCCGCCGTCGCCCGGGCTTGACCCGCGGCCCCGCTGCCTTTGCGCGAGGTGTCGGCCTCAGCTTGGCCGAAGGAGAAAAGCGGGATCCCGGGTCGAGCCCGGGATGACGGGAGTGTGGTGGTGGTAAGCCCACCTCTTGCACTAAGGGGGTGCCCTTCAAGCCCCCCGCAGCATCTCCACGTTTTCCTCGATCATCTGGCGGACCGAGCGGGCTTTGCGGCCCGTGAGGCGCTCCACGTCGTCGGTGCACAGTTCGAGGAAGCCTTCGCGGATGGCGCGGCCGAAGCTGACCATGTCGTCGCTGTTCCAGGGGATGCCGGCGACTTCGAGATCGTCGACCGGGCGGCGGGGGATGCCCATGGCGTCGAACATCGCGTACTGGCCTTCGTCGTCGAGCGAGACGTGTTCGACGGGGCGTCCGGTAACTTCGGCCATGATCGCGGCGACTTCGGCGAAGGTCTGCAGGTCGGGGCCGGTGATGTTGTAGATCCGGCCCAAGTGCTTGTCAGAATCTGGGCCCTCGCCGGTCAGCACGGCGACGGCGCTTTCGATGCAGTCGTCGCGCCAGACCATGGCTTCGCGGCCTTCTCCGGCGTTGGAGAACCACTTGCCGGTCTGGATCACGTTCGGCCCCATCATCAGGACCATGGCATCGGCATAGTGCGCATCGCGCAGCATGGTCCAGCCGCAGCCCGAGGCGCGGATCAGGCGTTCGGTCTCGATATGGTCGTGGCGGACTTCGGCGGGGTTGGCAGGATCGTCGATGCCGATGAAGCTGGTGTAGATCACGTGCTTCACGCCTGCCGCTGCGGCCGCATCGATCGCCGCCCTGTGCTGCACTACGCGCGCGCCGACGCGGGTGCCGAAGATCAGGAGCATCTTGTCAGCGCCCTGCACCGCCTGCTCAAGCGTCTCGGGCTTGTCGAAATCGCCATAGCGCACGGTGCAGCCCTGGGCGGCGCGGTCGCTGAGCTTTTCCGGCTTGCGCGTGATCAGGATGAGGTCTGCGGCGCGGCGCTGCGCGATCAGCCGGTCGGTGACGCCGCGACCATAATTGCCCGAGGCTCCGGTGATGACGATCTTGCTCATGCCAGCGCGTCCAGCTGCGCCTGCGGGACCCACCAGCCGTGGACTTGCGGGCGCAGGCGGGTGGGGATGTGGACCTTGGCAACCGGTCCTGCGGCGATATTCCCGGCATCGACCACCCACGCTTCATGGATGAACTGGTTGTCGCCGATCTGCTGGTCCATGATGAACACCAGCCAGCCGTCCTTGGCGGGATCGGTGGCAGGCACGTGCACCGGCTCGTTGAACCCGGCCATCGGCGGCAGGGCGAGCGCGTTGGTCACCTGCGGGGTGGCTGTGTCCATCCCGTCCAGCCGCAGCAGCATGTTGAAGCTCACGCCCACCGGTCCTGCGAACAGCGGCGGTCCCTGCAGCTGCGGGTTCATCGAAAGCATGAAGCCGGTCTTGTAGGGGCGACCTTGCAGCTTTGCGGGGATAACCGGGAAATCGCCCGGAGGACCGATGATTGTTTCGGTCACCTCGCCGCTCTCGCTGCGCGGATCGACGGTCCAGCGGGTGAGCGCGCCGACCACGTCCTGCGGGCCGATGTGGATGCCCGAAGGCTCGCGGATGAAGGCGAAGGCGTTGGTGTTGTTGAGGCAGGCATCGAAGTGGAGCATGCCGTCGGCATCCTCCCACGCGTTCATCATGTGGTAGGAGTGGCAGCCCTTGGGCCCCTTGAACCACTTGATTTCAGACACATCGCCATAGCGCGGCATGACGCCCAGCCATGAGTCCAGCTCCGGCTGATGGTGCCAGTGCTCCCCGCCTGCCTTGAGCCGATCAAGGTCCGCTGTCGTCGGGTAGATCGGGAACAGCGCGTAGTTCTCGCTGATCGTGAAATCGTGCATCATCGCGCAGTAGGGCGCATCGAACCACTGTTCGGACTTCAGCGTGCCATCAGGTGCGACGATGCAGTAGGCGACCTTGGTCGAGGCCTGCCCGTCCGCCTCGTAGCCATAGAAGAACAGCTCGCCTGTCTCGCCGTCGATCCGCACGTGCGCAGTCATCGTCTCGCTCTTGAGCGCGCCGCCGAAATCGTAGGAGCCGAGCGTTTCCAAGGTCTTTGGATCGACGCGATAGGGCCGCCCGTCCTCCTTGGCCATCAGCAGACGCCCGGCGTGCCAGACCGGCGTGGTGTTGGCGACGGTGCGGTCCACGCCCTGCACCGAAGGATCATCGGTGAAGGGGTTGCGATACTTGCCGAACAGCGCCTTTCCGGCAGCCTTTTCCGCCATGTAGCGCGCGGTATGGACATACTTCTGCGCGAAGTCTGCCGTGCCATCGCTGTTGAACGACAGGCGGCTGACCATGCCATCGCCCGACAGCGTGTGATCATTGTCGAACATCGGCGGGAAGGCGGGATCGGGCACGGCGCGATAGAGGCTGCCGCGCACTTCGGGCGGCAGATCGCCTTCCACCTTCAGTCCAAGCAGGTCCACTTCCTGCCCTACCGGCTCGTTCGCCCCGGTAAAATAGATCGTCTGCGGATACGCGCCCATGACCACACCTCACCCTATCATTTGTTACGGTATGTGTAGCGCAAAGCGTAAGGCAATCAAGCCCACCAATAGGCGGTCGCGCGCATTTCGATGCTGACGCGGGGCGGCGCATCGGCGGGGCAGTCGGGCAAGTCGAAAGCAACGTGGGGCACGTGGTGCGCGCGGGCGGGATCGCTGTCGTTGGTCTTGAACAGCACCGCCTCGTCGATGGTCATGGCGGAAAACCAGTGCCAGCGGTGCGCCGGGTTGTGCGCCACGACCAGCCCTTCGAATGACCATTCGGGCTTGCCGGGTTCGTCGAACACGGCATCGGCGGCGATCAGGTCTTGCGGGGCAAGGCTGCGCGCATCGCAGAACGCCAGCGGCACGTCCTGCGGCGGCGGCGAGATGGCGCGCCAGACATTGTAGTGGGCGCAGCGCAGGAATGCCCGACCGTTGGCGCCGCGCTCGCCGAACGTCTGCGCGGTGCGGTCGGAAATGTCGATATGGGCAAAGCGCGCGGGCATGGAGTTGTTGAGGCTGCCAGCCTTGCCGCTCTTCTCCGAGAAGCGCAGGAGACCCGGCGCGCCGACATGGACGAAATCTGCGCCGGTGTGCGCCTGCACCAGTTCCTCGATTTCGCGCATGTGCAGCCGTGCGACCTGCTCGCGGTCGGCAAAGTCGGCGACGGCGCTCTTGTGCGCCACGATCTCGAAGCCCTCGCGATCAATGCTGGTGCCAAGGCCGCGGGCATCGGTCATCGCCATCGGCGCGAGGGCAATCTCGACCTCGTCGCGCTCGTGCGCGTTGGCGTAATAGCGCGGGCGTTCGAACCGCCGCCCGGAATAGGCAATCAGCGCTTCCATCATGCTCTCCTTGGCCGGCCCGCTTGTGGTGCAGGTCCGTCGTTGAATTTCAGTCGTCATCCCGGCGAAGGCCAGCTTCAAAACACTACCGTCATGCGCTGCGGCGAGGTCATGGGCCCCGGCCTGCGCCGGGGCGACGGTGGTGGGGGAACAAATCTTAAATCCCCTCAGCCGTCTTCCGACCAGTCAAACCAGACTCTCGCCTCCAACCTCGTCATCCCGGCGAAGGCCGGGATTCATTACGCCTCTGGCACGCCCGACAGCGAGGTCATGGGCCCCGGGTCAAGCCCGGGGTGACGGGAGGTAGTGTAACTCCCCAACGAAAAAGGCCCGCCGTTTCGGGCGGGCCTTTTGCAAATCAACCGGCGGCCAGCTGCTGTTCAAGCTCGCCCAGCACGCGGTAGCAATCGAGCACCTTGGCGACCGAGCTGTTCGGCTCGCGGCCTTCGCGGATCGCGGCGATGAATTCGCGGTCCTGCAGTTCGATGCCGTTCATCGAAACGTCGACCTTCGAAACGTCGATCGGCTCTTCCTTGCCGTTCACCAGATCGTCGTAGCGCGCGATGTAGGTCGCGGTGTCGCCGATGTAGCGGAAGAAGGTGCCGAGCGGGCCGTCGTTGTTGAACGAGAGCGACAGGGTGCAGATCGCGCCGGTCTCGCTCTTGAGCTGGATCGACATGTCCATGGCGATGCCCAGTTCAGGGTGAATCGGGCCTTCGATGGCATTGGCCTTGACGATCTTGCCTGCCTGATAGGCAAACAGGTCCACCGTGTGCGCGGCGTGGTGCCACAGCAGGTGGTCGGTCCACGAGCGCGCCTCGCCCTTGGCGTTCATGTTCTTTCGGCGGAAGAAGTAGGTCTGCACGTCCATCTGCTGGATGTTGAATTCACCCGCAGTGATCTTGTTGTGCACGTACTGGTGCGAAGGATTGAAGCGGCGGGTGTGGCCGACCATGCAGACCTTGCCGGTCTCCTGTTGCACGCGCAGGACTTCCTGCGAATCCGCCCAGCTGTCGGCCAGCGGGATTTCCACCTGCACGTGCTTTCCGGCTTTCATGCAGGCGATGGCCTGCGCGGCGTGCATCTGCGTGGGCGTGCACAGGATTACTGCGTCGACGTCATCGCGGGCGAGGGCTTCTTCCAGTTCAGTGCCGGAATGCTTCGCGCCGTACTTTTCGGCCACGGCGGCGGCCTGTTCGGCACGGCGGCTGATGATCGAGGTGATTTCGACGCCATCGATGTTCTTGAGGCTGTCGAGGTGCTTTTCGCCGAACGCGCCGGCGCCTGCCAGGGCTATGCGCATGTCTGTTCCCTTTCTTGAAAAGGCACCGGGCGGCTGTGGAGCCGCCCGGCAAGGGTGGATGGGGAGAAAGTCAGTCTGCCGGTTCGAGCACGATGTGCCCGATCGCGGTGTTGCTGCACGGAATGTGGTAGTGGCGGTTGAGCGTCTTGACGCTCTTGCCGAGCGCCCCGCGCATGATCAGCCACATGACCATCTCGATGCCCTCCGAGCCGGTCTCGCGCAGGTATTCGATGTGCGGGATGTGGCGGACGTCGTCGTTGTCCGATTCCAGCATGTCGAGGAACTTGTTGTCCCACTCGCGGTTGAGCAGCCCGGCGCGCGGACCCTGGAGCTGGTGGCTCATGCCGCCCGTGCCCCAGATCTGCACGTTGAGGTCTTCGGGGAAGCTTTCCACCGCGCGGGCAATCGCCTCGCCCAGCGCCCAGCAGCGGTTGCCCGACGGGACGGGGTAGGTCACCACGTTCACCGCCAGCGGCACGACCTTGCACGGCCACTTTTCCGGCTGGCCGAACATCATCGAGAGCGGCACGGTGAGGCCGTGGTCGACGTCCATCTCGTTGATGATGGTCATGTCGAAGTCTTCGAGGATCAGGCTCTGGGCGATATGCCAGGCAAGATCGGCATGGCCTTCCACGTCGGGCACCGGACGCGGGCCCCAGCCCTCGTCGGCGCTCTTGTAGTGCTCGCCGCAGCCGATTGCGAAGGTCGGGATAATGTTCGCGTCGAATGCCGAGGCGTGGTCGTTATAGACCAGAATCACCACATCGGGCTTCTCGCGCTTTTCCCATTCGCGGGTCCACTCGTAGCCCTTGAAGATCGGGCCGAAGTAGTCGTCCTGCCACTTGCCCTGATCGACGGCGACACCAAGCAGAGGAACGTGGCTGGAGCCGACGCCAGCGGTAATGCGGGCCATATCAATAGCCTCCCTTGATCGAGCGGTTGCCGATGGGCGAACGTCCGCCATCAAGCATCATCTGGCGATATTCCGGCCAGGTCATGTCGGTCATCGTGCTGACCGCTTCGGCGAACGGCAGTCCGTCCGAAGAGAACAGCTTCGACAGGAAATAGACGTTGCCGCCAAGGTCGAGCAGCGCGTTGTAGTCGCGCTTGAGCAGCGCCTGCTTGGCCTCTTCCGAGATGTTCCACTCGTCGAGGTAGGCGCGCTCGTCGGCCTTGAAGCGCTCGCGGTTTTCGGCCTTCATCAGGCTCATCGCGAACTGGTTGATCCAGTAACCCTTGCGCGCGCGGGCGGCGGTGTAGACCCGCGTGCCTGGAATGTCTTCCAGCTCGGCAAGGTATTCGTGGATGTTCTGCTTGGGCGTTTCCTGCGTCACAGGCCCCTCTCCTTCAGCTTGGCGTCGAGGCGCGGGAACACGCGGCGCGCGTTGCCCTCGAAGATCGCGTGACGTTCGGCATCGCTGATGTCGAGCGCATCGACATAGCGCTTGGTGTCGTCGAAATAGAACCCGGTGGTGGGATCGATCCCGCGTACCGCGCCGACCATTTCCGAACCGAACAGGATGTTCTTGTTCTCGATCACGTCGGCCAGCAGGTTGATCCCCGGCTGGTGATAGACGCAGGTATCGAAGAACACGTTGTTCATCAGGTGCGTGTCGAGACCGGGCTTCTTGAGCATGTCGGCAAGGCCGCGATAGCGTCCCCAGTGATAGGGCACCGCGCCGCCGCCGTGCGGGATGATGAAGCGCAGGGTGGGGAACTTGCTGAACAGGTCGCCTTCGAGCAGCTGCATGAAGGCGATGGTGTCAGCCGCGATGTAGTAGCCGCCGGTCGCGTGCATCGCCGGATTGCACGATCCCGAGACGTGGATCATCGCCGGAACGTCCAGCTCGACCATCTTCTCGTAGAACGGGAACCAGAACTCGTCGGTCAGCGGTGGGTGCTTGAAGTGGCCGCCGCCCGGATCGGGGTTGAGGTTGCAGCCGATGAAGCCCAGCTCGTTGACGCAGCGCTCCAGCTCGGCGATCGAGCTGGTCATGTCCGCTTCGGGCGACTGCGGCAGCATGCACACGCCCGCGAAGGTTTCGGGGTAAAGCCCGACGACGCGCGCGATCAGGTCGTTGCAGACTTGCGCCCACTTCACCGCGACCGACTGGTCACCCACGTGCGGGGCCATGGCCGAGGCGCGAGGCGAGAAGATCGTCATGTCCGCGCCGCGTTCCTTGAGCAGGCGCAGCTGGTTCGATTCGATCGTCTCGCGGATCTCGTCGTCCGAGATTTCGGGATAGGGCGGGCACTCGGTCCCGGCCTTGAACGCGGCCTTCTGCTTCTCGCGCCACTCGTCGTGCGCCTTTGGCAGCACGGTGTAGTGGCCGTGGCAGTCGATGATCATGGTCATGCGACTTCGGTCCTCTCTGGGGTGAATGCGATTGTCTTGCCCGCCTGCTCGCGCTGGCGTTTCACGGTGCCGCTGGTCATCACCGGTTCGACGCCCAGTGATTCCAGCGTCTTGGCACTTTCTTCCATTTCGGCGGCGCGACGGAGGCCATGGGTGGTCATGCGCTCGACGTTGTACTCGGCGCGTACGAACCAGCTCTCGTGCTTCTCGCTGGCATCGAGCGAGGACAGCACCTCGTCCACCACGCCCGCCCTGGTCGCCCCCAGCATCATCTCGGCGGTCAGTGCTTCGATGCCTTTGACCATGATCGAGCGGATCATCTTGATCGCGCTGGCGCGGCCGATCTCGTCGCCGACGACGCGCGTCTTGGCAAAGCCTGCGGCGCGCAGCCGCGCCTCGGCCTCGGCCGCATGAGCGCCCGAAATCAGCAGCGGCACGTTCATCCGCGCCGGGTTCACCGGCGCCAGCACTGCCACGTCGACATAGCGCCCGCCCGCCGCCTCGATGGCCATTGCCGCCGCGCGCTTGGTATCGGGTGCGACGGAATTCATGTCACACCACAGCGCACGCGGCTTCAACAGTGCGGCATAATCTTCAGCCGCAGGCAGCGCTGAATCCGCCGTCACCAGCGAAAGCACCACGTCGGCATCACTCAAGGCATCCTCGGCCGTCGCACAGACCACGACGCCCGCCCCTTCCATCACCTCGCGTCGGGCGGGATTGATGTCGAAAGCCAGCGCCGCAGACTCCCAGCCTGCCGCCTTGGCAAAAGTGGACCCGGCCTCGCCGAAGCCGATCAGGGCAATAGTGCTCTCCATGGGCGTGGGTCCTGCGCGGACATGCGCAAAGGAACAAATGCAAACATCGCCGGGGTCATAAATTTATGCAAAGCCTTCCGCCGCCACTTCACGCAGGAGTGCGACGAAGGCGGCTTGCGGCGCGGTCGGTCGCCAGCCCTCGCGCGTGGTGATGCCGATGGTCCGCGCGACCGGCGCGGGCGGCGGCAAGGTCGCCAGCACGCCAGCGTCCAGTTCCACCGCCAGCTGCGCCGGGGACAGCAGCGTCAGCGCGTCCGATCCGAGGAGCAACTGTCGCACGGTCAGCACCGATCCGCACTCGATCCCGACATGCGGCGGCTCTGCCCCGGCGGCGCGCATCATCCCTTCCCAGTAGTGCCTGAGCGGCGTGTCGCTGGCGGGAAGAATCCAAGGGTAGGACGCCAGCGCCGCACCATCCACGGCGCTCGAGAGCAACGGATGCCCGGCCCGCATCACCAGCGCGGGTTGATCCTCGAACACAGGCTCCTGCGCCAGATCGTCCAATGACGACGCCTCGCGCAAAGCCCCCAGCATCATATCCACTTCGCCATCGCGCAAGGGGCCGGACAGCTCGGCATGGCTCCCTTCGACCACGGCCACGTCCACTCCTGGATGCGCGGCGGCAAAGCGCAGGATCGTCTCGGGTAGCCAGCGCGCGCGGCTGAGCGGCATGGCGCCGACGACCACGCGCCCCGCCGCCTTGCCCTGCCACGCCGCCACTTCGGCAAGGCCAGAGCGCAGTTCCGCCATGGCAAGGCCGAACCCGCGTGCGCGGCGCTCTCCGGCAGGGGTCAGCGAGACCGAGCGCCCGCGCCGGTCCACCAGCCGCTGCCCCAGTGCGACCGAAAGATCCGCCACGGCGCGGTGCAGCGAGGCTGAGGACAGGCCCGTCGCCTCGGCCGCCACTGCATAGGAGCCTGCCCTTGCCAGAGCCAGAAAGGCCCGCACCTGCGTCCCCGTAACGCGCGGGGAGCCGACATGGGCAATCGCGGCTTCGGCGCGCGGGGCGAGCAGCAAGGCAGGTTCGGTCGGCGTCATTCCCGCAGGCCCGCGCTCGAACAATGCGCATCCGAGGTCCGCTTCCAGCCGTGCGATGGCTTGAGTGAGGGCGGGCTGCGTCAGGTTCACCGCCCGCGCTGCCCGAGTCACGCTGCCGTGGCGTACCGTGGCGGCAAAAGCGGCGATGTGGCGGATGTTGATCGCATGGAGTGCCATGCCTGCTCGCTTAGCATTTCCTTATGCCTCCTGCCAAACAATGCATTGGTCGCTCACGGCCCGCAGTTCCATGGAACGGCGCGAAGAGTTTCATTGGGAGCCGGAAATGTCGGGTATCGTCGTCCAGAACATCGAACGTGCCGATCCAGCCGTGATCGACGGCCTTGCCGCCTGTGGCGTTGCCACCGTCCACGAAGCGCAGGGCCGCACCGGCCTGCTCGCCTCCTACATACGCCCGATCTATCGCGGCGCGCGCATTGCGGGCTCGGCTGTCACCATCAGCGCCCCTCCGGGCGACAACTGGATGGTCCACGTTGCCATCGAACAGCTTCGGGCCGGAGACATTCTCCTGCTGGCCCCCACCTCCCCTTGCGAAGACGGCTACTTCGGCGATCTCCTCGCCACCAGCGCCCAGGCGCGGGGATGCCGGGGTCTGGTGATCGATGCGGGCGTGCGCGACGTGCGCGACCTCACCGAAATGAACTTCCCCGTCTGGTCCAAGGCGATCTACGCGCAAGGCACCGTCAAGAACACGCTGGGTTCAGTCAACGTCCCCGTCGTCTGCGCCAATGCGCTGGTGAACCCCGGTGACGTGATCGTGGCCGATGATGACGGTGTGTGTGTTGTTCCGCGCGAGAAGTCTGCCGAAGTGCTCAAGGCTGCGCAGGCGCGCGAAGCCAACGAAGGCGAAAAGCGCGAGAAGCTGGCCGCAGGCGTCCTCGGCCTCGACATGTACAAGATGCGCGAACGGCTGGAGAAGGAAGGCCTGAAGTATGTCTGACACGAGCGTCCGCTGCATGTGGATGCGGGGCGGAACGTCCAAGGGCGGCTACTTTCTAAAGGATGACCTGCCGACTGAGACCGCCGAACGTGACGCGTTCCTCCTCGCGATGATGGGCAGTCCCGATCCCGTGCAGATCGACGGGATGGGCGGCGCCGATCCGCTGACCAGCAAGGTCGCGGTCGTCTGCAAGTCCAGCCGCGAGGGCATCGATGTCGATTACCTGTTCCTGCAGGTCTTCGTCGATCAGGCCATCGTGACCGATGCGCAGAATTGCGGCAACATCCTTGCAGGCGTCGGGCCGTTTGCCATCGAGCGCGGGCTGGTGGCCGCGACCGGCGATGAGACCCGCGTTGCGATCTACATGGAGAACACCGGGCAAGTGGCCGTCGCTACGGTCAGCACGCCTGGTGGCAAGGTGACCTACAAGGGCGAGGCTAAGATTGACGGCGTCCCCGGCAGCCACGCCCCGGTTCCATTGGAGTTCCGCGACACCGCCGGATCATCGTGCGGCGCGCTTCTGCCGACGGGCAACGCGGTTGACGTGGTCAACGGCACTGCCGTCACCCTGATCGACAACGGCATGCCCTGCGTGGTGATGAAGGCCGAGGACCTCGGCATCACCGGCTACGAAGATCGCGACTGGCTCGACAGTGCGACTGACCTGAAGGCGAAGATCGAGGCGATCCGTCTGATCGTCGGCCCGATGATGAATCTGGGCGATGTGACGTCGAAGTCGGTCCCCAAGATGATGCTCGTCGCCCCGCCGAAGAACGGCGGCGCGGTGACCGTGCGCAGCTTCATCCCCCACCGCGCCCACGCCACGATCGGTGTGCTTGGCGCGGTGAGCGTGGCGACGGCGTGCCTCATCCCCGGCTCGCCCGCTGCCGAGGTCGCCTCGATTCCCGAAGGCCAACGCAAGCTGCTCTCGGTCGAACACCCGACCGGCGAGATGAGCTGCGTTCTGGAAGTGGACGACGCGGGCGATGTCCGCACTGCCGCGCTGCTGCGCACCGCGCGCAAGCTGATGGACGGGGTGGTGTTTGGGTGAATAGCCCTCTCCCCTTCAGGGGAGAGGGTTGGGAGAGGGGGCAAGCGCAAGATCCCCTCTCAACTTCGGCTAGTCAGCAAGCTGACAAGCCTGCGTATCTCTCCCCTGAAGGGGAGAGAGCAGGAAGGGAAAATCGCATGACCGACCAGAACCGTATCATCAGCTGGCACGCCAACCCGAGCAAGCCGCGTTATACCCCGCCCGCAGGCGCGGTGGACGCGCATTGCCACGTCTTTGGCCCGATGGCGCAGTTCCCGTTCAGCGCGAAGGCCAAGTACCTGCCGCAGGACGCCGGGCCGGACATGCTCTTCGCCCTGCGCGACCACTTGGGCTTTGACAGGAACGTGATCGTTCAGGCCAGCTGCCATGGCACCGACAACGCCGCCACACTCGATGCCATCGCCAAGAGCAACGGGCGCGCACGCGGCGTCGCGGTCGTAGATCCCGCGATCTCCGAAGCCGAGCTCCACGCCATGCACGACGGCGGCATTCGCGGTATCCGCTTCAACTTCCTCAAGCGCCTTGTCGATGATGCGCCCAAGGACAAGTTCCTCGAAGTGGCGCAGCGCCTGCCCAAGGGTTGGCACGTGGTGATCTATTTCGAGGCTGACATCCTTGAGGAACTGCGCCCGTTCATGGATGCCATCCCGGTGCCCCTCGTGATCGACCACATGGGCCGCCCGGACGTGCGTCAGGGACCTGAGGGGGCTGACATGAAGGCTTTCCGCAGTTTCCTGAACAGCCGCGAGGACATCTGGTTCAAGGCCACCTGCCCCGACCGCCTCGATGCGATCAAGGAAGGCGGCGCAGGCGATCCGTGGAACGCCTTTGCCGATGCGGTCGCGCCGCTCGTCGCCGATTATCAGGACCGCGTGCTGTGGGGCACCGACTGGCCGCACCCCAACATGGACACCGAGATCCCTGACGACGGCCACCTCGTCGACATGATCCCGCGCATTGCTCCAACCGAGGAATTGCAGCGCAAGCTGCTCATCGACAACCCGATGAAGCTCTACTGGGCCGACTGATCCGTGATATGGACTGGCGCATGACCCTGCGCCAGTCCGCCACCGAACTTGTCATCGCCACGCCCGGTCAGGGCCTGCACGAGATCACCCGCGAAATTGCCCGCTGGGTAGCAGAGCAGGCCATGACCACCGGCCTGCTCACCGCGTTCTGCCGCCACACATCGGCCTCGCTCACCATCCAGGAGAATGCTGCCCCCGAAGTACGCGGCGACATTGTCCGCTGGCTTGCCCGCCTTGCCCCCGAGAACGACGGCTATGCGCATGACGACGAAGGGCCGGACGACATGCCTGCGCACCTCAAGTCGATCCTCACGGGCGTCTCGCTATCGATTCCCCTGATCGGCGGGCAGCTTTCGCTCGGCACCTGGCAGGGCATCTACCTGTGCGAGCACCGCCGCGCCGCGCACCGCCGCCGCATCGCGCTCCACCTGCTGGGCGACTGAGCACAGAACTTCCGCGCGTTTACCACGAAAGCGCCGGGTTTCCGTGCGCTTGAGCCCCTAAGGCCAAAGCCGAGCGCAATCCTCATGCCCAAGTCGTTAACCGCCGTCTGCGCAGCATTACGGCCTACCGGCCTTACCTGACGTTCCGGATCAATCCCTACACCGGTCCCATGCCGACAGGCTTTTGAGGGACTGTGATGCTCAAGTTCAACATTACGACAAAGTTCGTTGTCGCTTTCTCGCTGCTCCTCGCGGCGACAGCGGCGATGGGGCTTTCCGCGATCAGCAAGATCGATGAAGTCAACGCGATAGCCGCCGAGCAGCGCGACGTCTGGATCCCCGGCTCCGAGACGCTCGGCGATATCCACGCCTTCACCTCGCAATACCGCCTCAAGCAGGACGAGATGTTCTCTGCCGCGACGCCCGATGCCATGGCGCGCAGCCAGAAGATGCTGCGCAATGCCCGCAGCGCCATCGACAGCAGCATTGCCGACTTCGAGAAGCTCACCCGCACACCCGAGCAGAAGAGCGCGCTCGCCGGAGTCAAGCAAGCGTGGTCGGCCATGCTTGCGCAGGACGAGACGCTGCAGACCATGGCCCTTGCAGGCGACGGGGCAGGCGCACAGTCACTCCATGACGCCGAAGGCCTTGACCTGTTCTACGCGCTCGAAGACGCGACCCTCACTGCCATCGACGCCAACAAGAAGGCGTCCGCTGCAGTGGCCGAAGAGGGCGCGAAGATCGCGACTGCTGCGCGCAACTTCACTTTCGCCGCAATGGGCCTTGCCCTGATGACCGCCGTGGTCTTGCTGTTCTGGCTGATGCGCACGATCGCCAGGCCGGTTGTAAGCATGGCCGATGCGGTGACCCGTCTCGTCGACGGTGACCACGCCGTCCACGTCCCCGGAACCACCCGCAGCGACGAACTCGGCCAGCTTGCCCGCGCGCTGGACAAGTTCCGCGACGTCTTCGCCTCGGATCTTGCACGTACCGAGACCGAGCAGGCCCGCGCCCGCGAAACTCAGGTCACCATCGACGCCATCGGCGATGGCCTGACCGCGCTCGCCGAAGGCAACCTCACATTCCGTGTCAAGGAGAACGGGTCGGGCGCGCTGGCCAAGCTGCACAGCGACTACAACGCGGCGGTCGGTTCGCTCGAACGCGTGCTGAGCAAGATCGTCGAAGGCTGCAACACGATCAAGCTTGGCACCGACGAAATCGCCAGCGCCTCCACCGACCTTGCCCTGCGCACCGAACAGCAGGCCACCTCGCTTGCCGAGACCTCGCGCACGCTCAGCGAGTTCACCACCTCGGTCAAGACCACTGCCGAGAATGCCAAGCAGACCAGCGCCCGCCTCTCGGTCGCACGCAGCACCGCAGACAGCGTCGGCGATACCGCCAACCGCGCCGTCGCCGCCATGCGCAGCATCGAGACCAGCTCGCGCGAGATGGCCGAGATCGTCGGCGTGATCGACGGCATCGCCTTCCAGACCAACCTCCTCGCCCTGAACGCAGGCGTCGAGGCCGCCCGCGCGGGCGATGCCGGCAAGGGTTTCGCCGTGGTCGCCACCGAAGTTCGCGCGCTGGCCCAGCGCTCGGCCGATGCCGCCAAGTCAATCCGCGACCTGATCGGCAAGAGCACCGAGGAAGTCAGCGGCGGCGTCGCCCTCGTCGAATCCAGCGGCGAGGCGCTGCGCCAGATCGTCACCGAAGTCAGCGCCGTGTCCGAACTGGTCAACGAGATTGCCGAGGCCGCCAGCCAGCAGGCCGCCGGCATTGCCGACATCTCGAACATGGTCGGCTCGATGGACAGCTTCACCCAGCAGAACGCGGCGATGGTCGAGGAAAGCTCGGCCGGCACGCGCAACCTCGCCGCCGAAACGCTCAGCCTCGTCGACCAGCTAGGCCGTTTCAGCCTCAGTTCTACAGGCGCCCGGCGTGCTGCGCCTGCCGGCATACCGGTCGCAATCACGCCCCGGACTGCACCTGCTCCAACCCAGGAACGCTCGCCATCGTCGCGCCCAGCCGCGTCCTCTGCCCCAGTCCGCGGCAACACCGCGCTCAAGGCCGAAGTCGACGACTGGTCGGAGTTCTGATCCCGCCTCCAAGTTCAAGACCCACCGAAAAACGCCAGACAAAGGACATGCCCCATGAAACTGATCGAAAGGATTGCCCTCGGCCTTGCGGCCTTCGCTACTGCCAGCGCTTCCATTCCCGCCGTGGCCCAATCGGCCGAATGGCAGAAGCAGGTCGCTCGCATCATCGCTTCGAAGCAGACCTACCCCCGCACCGCCCAGATGCGCGGCGAGGAAGGCACGGCCCGCGTGAAGGTCTACATCGGGGCGAGCGGCGCGGTCGAACGCACCGAGCTCGTCGCCCCCTCCGGCTCGGCCACGCTCGACAAGGAAGCGCTTGCCATGCCGACCCGCGCGGGCAGCGTCCCGCCCCCGCCCGGTGGCCCCGCCGCGATCATCGTGCCCGTCACCTGGAAGCTCCTGTGATCTCGGCGCTGCGCTGATGCCCTGATTCCCTCGCCTGCCGCTCCGCTCCCCTCAGGGCGGCAGACAACCTTGCCGGTCCATCCCTGCCGGCAAACGTCGGGGCGGTCCCAGCCAGGACCGCCCCCTTTTTCAATCGGTCGCGAAGGCCTACTTCACTATCTCGCCGCCCTTCATCACATGCGCCACGCTCTCCAGCACGGAGACGTCAGCCACCGGATCGCCCGCCACCGCGATCATGTCAGCGTAGTGCCCCGGAGACAGTGCGCCGACATCCTTGCTCCACCCGAGCAGGTCCGCCGCCACCGTCGTCGCAGACTGGATCGCCTGCATTGGCGTCATGCCGTAGCGCACCATGTATTTGAACTGCCGCGCGTTCAGCCCGTGGGGGAACACCCCGGCATCGGTCCCGTAGCTCAGCTTCACCCCCGCCTTCACGGCCTTGCGAAAGCCTATGCGCTGGGCCTCGGTGGTTTCGTCATTCTTGCGCAGCATGTCGGTGGGCCAGCCATCGCGCTTGCCGACTTCGGCGATGAAGTCCCCGTTGTAGATATCCATGTCGAGCCACACGCCCTTGGCCTTGGCCAGAGCAATCCCCTCGTCATCGATCAGGCTGGCGTGCTCGATCGCCTTCACGCCCGACTGGATCGCGAGCTTGATCCCCGCCGCGCCGTGGGCATGGGCCGTAACCCATGATCCGCGCTGGCGGGCGACGTTCACTGCAGCTTTCATCATCTCAGCCGAAAGCTCGATCTGACCGGGCTCGGTCCCCTGCGCCAGAACCGCGCCGGTCGCGATCAGCTTGATCGAATCCGCGCCGTTCTGGAACAGCACGTTGACCTTGCGCGTGGTATCGGCAGCATCCGTCACCACACCCGCGCGCATGTCCGCCGGAACGGTCACGTCGGGCGAGAACCCGGTCACCTCGCCGCCGCCGCCGGAGATCGTCACGTAAGCTCCCACGGCGCTCACCCGAGGCCCGGGGACATCGCCGCGATTGATCGCGTTGCGCAGTTCCACATCGGCATAGGCGCGGAACGAGCCGACATCATGCACCGAGGTAAATCCCGCCAGCAGCGTCTTCTTCGCGTTGCGCGCGCCGATGAATCCGATCTCCATCGCCGAATGCAGCAGCGGCTCGGCGACGTTTTTCGATTGTTCGACGTCGGCGAGATGGACGTGGCAGTCGATCAGGCCGGGCAGCACGGTAAACCCGGACCAGTCGACCACTTTCGCCCCTCTTGGCAAAGGCCCCTCGGCCTGCACCGAAACCACCCGCCCATCCTCGACCTTGAGAACCTGGGACATCAGCACCTGCCCCGCCTCAGGATCGACCAGCCGACCGGCGCGCACGTAGAGCGTCTCGGCATGAGCGGTGGCCGGAATCAGGGCGACGAGGGGGAGGAGATGGCGCAGCATGGGCGGAGATTACCGCGCGCCAGCCAAAGCGCAAACACAGCGCGTTAGAGCACTTTCCGATCGGAAAGTGCTCTAAAACTGCCCCGGCAAGAGCGGCTTCACCTTGCTGTCATCCTCGCAGGCCGTTTGAATCGCGGCGAACTGCGCTTTGCCAAGCGCCGGACGATAGGTCCTGTCGCGGCGGAAGGCGGCCCCGAACTCTTCTGCACGGCTTGCCGGGTCCGGATGGCTGTTAAGATAAGCGGCCATGGCATATTGCGCGGCAGGAGGCTGATCGACCGGCCCCGTGAAGAAACCTGCGGTCGGCACTGGTGAGACATTGGCTTGCGCCAAACTCGCCCGTGCCCAGACATCGGCTTCGGATTCGGCTTCGCGCGAATAGCTCAGCGACGTCATCCGTCCCAGCGTGTTGGTCACGCCAGACTTGAAGCCGCTCAACACCATCGAGATGCCGAACTCGCGAAGCATAGCCTGCATGACATGGCGTTCGCGGACATGGCCGATTTCATGGCCGATCACGCCCGCCAGCGTGTCGGGAGAATCGATATGCTTGAGCAGCCCGTCGAACACCAGCACCCGCCCCCCGGGCAGCGCGACGGCATTGATCATATCGAGCTTGATGATCTCCACCCGGACAGGCGGCAGGCTGCCGTCCTTGTTCTGGTAGTCCAGCATGGCCGAGAGCTTGGCCAGAGCCGCATCGCTTGCAGGCGTGTGGCAGGTGTTTGCAGAGAGATCTTCCAGATTGTCATCACTCATCCCGGCTTCCCACGAAATGGGGACCCGGCGACCGAGCCAGCTTGGCGTGTTGATAGCGACAAAGGCCACCATGCTGCTGACAGCGGCAAAGCAGACCAGCGATTTGCCAAAGCCGAACCGGTCAATCCAGCGGCCGAACCGTGGCCGCTGCGGCAACCGCGCTACCAGATCCGCGGGCGCATCGCGGTCAAGCCGCAACCGCCAACCCGGCTCGTCAGTGCGCCCAAGCAGGATCGCCTCGGGCAGCAGATCGATCCAGGTCAGTCCACTCCAGGCGATGGTCTCGGCAATCTCGTCTCCCGCAACGGACAGCCCAGCTGGCCCCCAAGTCACCCGCACCGGGTGGCGCATCGCGGTCACGCCATCGTTCAGGTCTGCTTGGACGGCGTCTTCGATCACAGGCAGATCGCTCATCACAGTGCCCCCATATCGAACACATCGAGAAGACCTTCGCCTCGTCCCGGCGCGGGCGTGTCGGACTGCGTGACAGCCTCGAAGTTTATCCGCCCATCGGTCTGCAGATTGCGCAGATAGAATCTCCAGTGCCGGTAGCTGAGGAACACCGAACCCAGCCCCAAGGTGAACACGACAAGCAGAAAGTCGACGATGTAAAGCTCCATCCAGTCGGTGGCGTCCGCGTTGAAACCGAAATTGATGTCACCCAGCGAGGTACTGCGGACCATCTGCCTGAAGAAGCTGGCGTAGTAGGCCAGCATGATCAACGAATAGAGGAAGATGAAGCCGAAAACGGCCGGCAACCGGATCAGCACCCACTCGACCGGCGTGCGGGGCTCGATCCCGAAGAAGGTGACAATCATGCCCGACCAGATGATCAGCGCGATGAGACCGATCGCGACAATCGGTGCCACATAACACCACAGAAACGGGAGCTTGAGCCCGCGCACCCGGCCACGCGCAGCAAAGGTCCAGGGACCGAAGCTCATGGCGTTCCAGCGCTGGTTCCACAGGCTGACCATGGCCCAAGGCATCAGTGCCCCAAGCGGAAGCATGCCGACGAAATTCTTCCATGCATAAGCAAGGCCGAACCCGATGCCCTGATCGTGGCTGCCGCCACGGATGCCCCTCCAGCTCGTGCGCGACAGACGGTAGCGCAAGCCGCGAAACACGGCGATGCCGGTGAGGATGTAAAACCCGGTCAGGACCAGTACGGACAACACTTGTCCGAAAACGGTATATCCGTGAACAAGCAACTGGCGGATGATCAGGTTTGCCAGTCCAAGCGGCACCAGCACCAGCACGAGCGCCACCATGGCACTGCGGAACAGTTCCAGACCGGTCCCGGACCATTCCAGCCGGTCTCCCATGAACACCGTTCGTGACCAGAGATAGCGGCGAACCCTGGTGGTGGCCCAAAACCTGTAGATGCCAAGTGTGGCAATCGTCAGGATCAGGTTGGGCAAGGCGATCGCGGCAAACTCGCGCCAATTGCCGTCGAACTCGAAATCGCCGACGTACTCGTCCCGGTCAGTCTGCATTGTACCGATTGGCCCCCACGGATATTGTCAACACAACACCCAAGCAGATCAGTAAATACCAAGTCGCATCGAGGCAAGTGCCACAATAGATTCGTCCTGCTTATCGATTTTTTGGTGTTTCTTCAAAGTAGAACAATGTGCAAAAGGCGCACATGATGCCGCAAAGCACGGCGCAGAACCTTTGAGCGACGCTGCGGATGCGGAACCGTACCGGTCGCGCGATATGTGACTTTCCGATCGGCGTTACGATCCGCGTTCGCAAGCGGATGGCTATCCGTATCGCGTGTCCGCGATGCCCACCCCCAGCCCCTCCCGCCTGCGGGAGGGGGGATGAAACGGCAGCGCTATAACCAGCCCTCCCCCTTCGACATGCTCAGGGAGGGCCGCGAGACTTGCTGAACGCAGTGAAGTCAATCGCGTCACCCCGACGCAAACCTCAACAGAAAAGGGGCTGCCGGAGCAGCCCCTTCCTTGATCACTCCACGACGAAGCGCGTTATTCGACGATGAAACTCAGGGCCCCGTCGCCTTCGTCGATCCGCACGGTCGAGCCATCCGGCACCTCGCCGCCGAGCAGCTTCTCGGCCAGCGGGTCCTGGAGGTAGCGCTGCACCGCCCGCTTCAATGGACGCGCGCCATAGACCGGGTCGTAGCCCACCCGCCCGAGCCAACGTTTCGCCGCGTCGGTCAGGTCGAGCACGATCTTGCGATCCTTGAGCAGCTTGGCCACCCGGCCGACCTGGATATCCACGATCGGCGCCATGTGCTCCTGGCCCAGCCGGTGGAACAGGATGATCTCGTCCAGACGGTTGAGGAACTCGGGCCGGAAGTGGCCGCGCACGATGTCCATCACCTGCGGCTCGACCGAGGCAACGTCCTGTCCCTCTTCCAGATTGGCGAGGTACTGGCTGCCGAGGTTGCTGGTCAGGATGATCAGCGTGTTGGTGAAGTCCACCACGCGGCCCTGCCCGTCGGTCAGGCGGCCATCATCCAGCACCTGCAGCAGCACGTTGAACACGTCGCCGTGGGCCTTCTCGACCTCGTCGAACAGCACGACCTGATAGGGCCGCCTGCGGACCGCTTCGGTCAGCACACCGCCTTCGTCATAGCCGACATAGCCCGGAGGCGCGCCGATCAGGCGGCTGACGGAGTGCTTCTCCATGAACTCGCTCATGTCGATGCGCACCATCGCGCTGTCGTCGTCGAACAGGAAACCGGCGAGCGCCTTGGTCAGCTCGGTCTTGCCCACGCCCGTGGGGCCGAGGAACAGGAAGCTGCCGAGCGGACGGTTCGGGTCCTGCAAACCGGCCCGCGCACGGCGGACGGCCTTGGACACGGCAAGCACCGCGTCCTTCTGCCCGATCACGCGCTTGCCGATGACCTCTTCCATCTTGAGCAGCTTCTCGCGCTCGCCTTCCATCATGCGGTCGACGGGCACGCCGGTCCACTTGCTGACGACGGCGGCGATATCATCGGCGGTCACTTCCTCGCGCAGCATCGCGTTCTGCGAAACGCCCAGCGCTTCGGCCAGCTGCTTCTCAAGCTCGGGGATGCGGCCGTAGGCAAGCTCCCCGGCCTTCGCCAGATCGCCATTCCTCTGTGCCACGTCGAGTTCGCTGCGCGCGGCATCGAGCGCTTCCTTGATCTTGCCCTCGGCGGCAATCTTGTCGCGTTCGTTCTGCCAGCGGGTGGTGAGTTCGGCCGATTGCTGCTCGTGGTTCGCCAGCTCCTCACGCAGAGTTGCAAGGCGATCCTTCGAGGCCTGGTCGGTCTCCTTCGAAAGCGCCATCTCCTCGATCTTCATCTGGATGATGCGGCGGTCGAGCTTCTCGATCTCCTCGGGCTTGCTTTCCACTTCCATGCGGATGCGGCTCGCGGCCTCGTCCATCAGGTCGATGGCCTTGTCGGGCAGGAAGCGGTCGGAGATGTAGCGGTTCGACAGCGTCGCCGCCGCGACGATCGCATTGTCGGCAATGCGAACGCCGTGGTGCAGCTCGTACTTGTCCTTGATGCCGCGCAGGATCGAGATCGTGTCCTCGACGGTCGGCTCGCCCACGAACACCGGCTGGAACCGCCGCTGCAGCGCGGGGTCCTTCTCGACGTACTTCTGGTATTCGTCGAGCGTGGTCGCGCCGATGCAGTGCAGTTCGCCGCGGGCCAGCGCGGGCTTCAGGAGGTTGCCCGCGTCCATCGCGCCCTCGCTCTTGCCCGCCCCGATCAGGGTGTGCATCTCGTCGATGAACAGGATGATCTCGCCCTCGGCGCCCTTGACCTCGTCGAGCACGGCCTTGAGCCGCTCCTCGAACTCGCCGCGATACTTCGCGCCCGCGATCAGGCTGCCCATGTCGAGCGCCATCAACCGGCGGTCCTTCAAGGAATCTGGCACGTCGCCATTGGCGATGCGCAGCGCGAGGCCCTCGGCAATCGCGGTCTTGCCGACGCCCGGTTCGCCGATCAACGCCGGGTTGTTCTTGGTGCGGCGGGCGAGGATCTGCACGGTGCGGCGGATTTCCTCGTCGCGGCCGATCACCGGATCGAGCTTGCCCTCGCGCGCAGCCTCGGTCAGGTCGCGAGCGTACTTACGCATCGCGTCATAGGCGTTTTCGGCGCTGGCGCTGTCGGCCGTACGCCCGCCACGCAGCGCGGTGATCGCCGCTTCGAGACCTTGCGCGGTCACGTTGGCCGCCTTGAGCGCCTGGCCCGCAGAGGTCGTGCTCGCCAGTGCCAGCGCGACGAGCATGCGCTCGACGGTGACGAAGCTGTCGTTCGACTTGGCGGCAATCTGTTCAGCAGAGTCCAGCACGCGCACGGCATCGTTGTCGAGCCCCGGCGTCTGTTGCGCGCCAGAGCCCGAGACGGCGGCGATCTTCGCCAGCGCCTTGTCGACTTCGGTCTGGGCCAGAGCGGCATTGCCGCCCGCGCGCTGGATGAGCCCGCTGGCCATGCCTTCGCTGTCTTCCAGCAGGGCCTTCAGGATGTGGTCCGGCGTGATCCGCTGATGGTTCATGCGGATCGCAACGGTCTGCGCGGCTTGCAGGAAGCCCTTGGCGCGGTCGGTGAATTTTTCGAGGTTCATGGTGTTGAACATCCTCCTGTTGCGCAGAACATGGTGTGGCTTTTACGCAACACAAGGGCTGCGCCGACGAAAAACCTACACCCCTCGATGGGGGTCGGTCCTTGATGGAGCGCAATAGGAGTTCACGCAGAGACGCGGAGAAGAAGGAGAGGCGCGGAGAAGGAAAGAGGTTGAAGGCGGCTGCGCCGCAGGCTTTCTCTTTGAACTTCTCCGCGTCTCCCTTTCTCCTCCGCGTCTCTGCGTGAAACAGAAATAGATCTACTTCCCCGGATCAGCCGCCTTCGCCGCGCCCGGCGCGAATTCCTTGCCGAAGAAGCTGCTTGCGTACCACTTGGGACGCTCGGCCCCGTTGGCGAGGCCCATCACGGTGTAGTAGTTGACCTTGGCGAAAAGCGCGCCCGCATCCCAGTTGAACGGGAGCTTCAGGTCGTCGCTCGGCTGGTGGTAGTTGTCCTTGAGGAAGCCGCGGAACGCCTTCTCCCCCGGCCCTTCGAAGCCCGTCATCATGAACACGGCGGGCACGCCCTGCTGGACGAAGCGGTAGTGGTCGGAGCGCGTGAACAGCCCCTCTTCCGGCATCGGATCGGGCGAGAGCTTGATCCCGGCCTTGGTCGCCGCCTCGGCAACGACCTTGCCCATCGTCGAGTTCTCCGCACCGAACGCCACGACATCGGAGAACATGTAGGTCAGCACCGGCATGTCGAAGTTGACGAGGCCGACGACCTCACCTTTCACGACAGGATTGCGCGCCAGATAGTCCGAGCCGATCAGCCCGCCTTCCTCGCCGGTCAGCGCGGCGAACATCACCGAGCGGCGGGGCTTTTCTTTGGCAACGGCCTTGGCGACCTCCAGCATCGTCGCCACGCCCGAGGCATTGTCCATCGCGCCGTTGTGCAGGGTGTCCTCGCCTTTCCCATGTACACCTATGTGATCGAGGTGGGCGGTCATGCCGATGAACTCGCCTGCAACCGCAGGGTCGCTCCCCGGCAACATGGCAACCACGTTCTCGCTCACCACGTCTTTCCAAGTCTGCGCATAGGACAGGCTGGCGCGGGCCTTCATGGCAAAGCCCTTTGGCTTGCCGCCAGTCTTGTTGGCTTCGGCAAGGATTTTGGCCAGCGGCTTGCCCGCACCGGCGAACAGGGGCGCTGCGGCATCCGGGTTGAGCGTCGCGCCACCCTTGATCCCGGGCGTGCGGGTGAAGGCCTTGCCGTCGGCGCCGACCCAGCCCTTGGCGGGACCGTCGGAGATCGCCACGCGCTTGTCCCAGGGACGACGGGCGGTGTCCTCGGTGGTCGGCACGCTGATCACGCCGATCGCCCCGCGCTTCATCGCCATCATCGCCTTGTCGGAATTGAGATGCGCGCCAAGCTCGCTCGGCGTGCCCTTGGGAAAGCCGGTCAGCACGACGACGATCTTGCCCCTCATGTCGAGGCCCTTGTAATCGTCGAAGCCGAGGTCAGGCCGGTCGAAGCCAAAGCCTGCGAAGACCAGCGGGGCTTCGAACGCCACCTTGGCGTCGGTCAGGCTTGGCCGTACCAGCACCTGTGCAGTGTCCGAAAGGACAGTCTCCTTGCCGCCATAGGTCAGCGTGAGCTTGGGCGCGCCGTCAAGTCGCGCCTCGCGCACGGTCAGTTTCTGGAAAAATGAACCGTCTGGCCCAGCAGGCTTGAGGCCCATCGCGATGAACTGCGCAGCGACATAGTTCGCCGCGATGTCATAGCCCTTCGACCCGGTATCGCGACCTTCCAGCAGATCGTCGGCAAGAAACGTGACATGCGCCCGCACCGCCTGGGAATCGAAAACCGGCTCCTCGGCCAGCGCGGGGACGGCAGTCGAGGCGAGCAGCATGGCGGAAAGGAGCAGCTTGACGTTCATCGGTCTCTCTTTGTCGTTCGTCGAAAGGGATCGAGTGGCACCTGCCCATTGGACACGCCCCACTTGCGCGCGCGATCATGGGCACTAGAAAGTTTCCGATCAAACCAATTCTGGACAGGTCGGCCCAGCTTTCATTCAGGCACGACCTGATCTTCGACGTCGCAACTTCAGAGCAGCTTGCCCAAGGCCGCTGCCACTTTCACAGGACACCCATGCAGCACAAACTTTCTGCCAGCCTGCTCGCTCTTGCGGCCTCCACTGCCCTTGCCGCCCCCGCTTTCGCGCAGGACATGAAACCGGCTCCGCTGTCCGACCTCGTCGCCAAGGTCCAGATTCCCTACGAGAGCTTCAAGCTCGACAACGGCCTGACCGTGCTGATCAACACCGACCGCAAGGCTCCGGTGGTCGCAGTCTCGGTCTGGTATGGCGTGGGGTCGAAGAATGAGCCCAAGGGCAAGACCGGCTTTGCCCACCTGTTCGAACACCTGATGTTCAACGGCACCGAGAACGTGCCGGGCGATTTCTTCACCCCGTTGCAGCAGGTCGGCGCGACCGACGTTAACGGCACCACCTGGTTCGATCGCACCAACTACTTCGAGACCGTGCCCACCGCCGCGCTCGACATGGTGCTGATGATGGAATCGGACCGCATGGGCCACCTGCTTGGCGCGGTCACCCAGAAGGTACTCGATAACCAGCGCGCCGTTGTCCAGAACGAGAAGCGCCAGGGCGACAACAACCCCTTCGGCATCGTCGAGTACGAGCAGCTCGAAAACCTCTATCCCTCGGGCCACCCCTACCACCACTCGACCATCGGCTCGATGGCCGACCTCGATTCGGCCAGCCTTGATGACGTGAAGGGCTGGTTCACCGATCACTACGGCCCCAACAACGCGGTACTGGTCCTGTCGGGTGACATCGACGCGGCGACCGCGAAGGAAAAGGTCGGCAAGTGGTTCGGCGACATCAAGCCGGGTCCGCAGGTCAAGCCGGTCAGTGCGCCGGTGCCGACCTTGCCCGCCACCGTTTCGAAGACGATCAAGGACCAGGTTGCGACCACGCGAATCTACCGCATGTGGGCGGTGCCGGGTCTCGACAATCCCGATTACCTGCCGCTCGATCTTGCCGCTTCCGTGCTTGGAGGCCTGTCCTCTTCGCGCCTCGACGATGCGCTGGTGCGCCAGCAGAAGGTTGCAGTCTCGGTTTCCGCCGATGCCGAGATCTTCGCGCAGGCCGCGCAGTTCGTGATCAAGGCCGATGTCACGCCGGGGCAGGACCCCGCAAAGGTCGCCGCCGCGCTGGACGCTGAGATCGCCAGGTTCATCAAGGAAGGCCCGACGCAGGACGAACTGTTGCGCGCTGCAACCTCTGCCACAGCCAATCAGATCCGCGGGCTCGAGCGCACCGGCGGCTTCTCGGGCAAGGCGCCAACGCTGGCCGAGGGCCTGCTCTACAGCGGCACCCCGAACCACTACCGCGAGGCGCTTGACCGCACCGCCAAGATGACCCCGGCCGAGGTCAAGGCCGCGCTGGGCAAGTGGCTAACCCGCCCCGCCTTCGCACTTGCGGTCGAACCCGGCCAACGCACAGAAGGCGGCGAGGCGCGCGGCGGGTTCTACACCGACGAAGCCACCGGCATGCGCCCGGCCTACTTCCGCGATCCCGACATGCCCGCCAAGGGTGCGCCGGTCTCGCAGGTCTCGGGCGCTGACCGCTCGAAGCTCCCCGCTGTCGGCCAGCTGGCCCCGCTCGACTTCCCATCAATTCAGCGCGCCACGCTCAAGAACGGCATTCCGGTCTATTTCGCCAAGCGCTCGGAAGTGCCGACCGTTTCGGTCCGCGTCAGCTTCGATGCGGGCTATGCCGCCGATCCCAAGTCGGCGCTCGGAACCGAATCGCTGTTGCTCAGCCTGATGGACGAAGGCACCGACAAGCTCTCCGGCTCGGACTTTGCCCGCGAACGCGAACGTCTCGGTGCCAACATCTCGCTCTCGGCGACAAGCGACCTGACCTCGTTCCAGGTCGATGCGCTCTCGCCCAACCTCGGCGCTTCGCTCGGCCTGCTGGCAGACGTGGTTCGCCGCCCCGCGCTCAACCCCACAGATATCGAGCGCGTGCGCACCCAGCAGCTGACCGCGATCTCAGCCGAGATGAAGAACCCGCAGGCGCTCGCCGCCCGCGTGCTCGTGCCCACGCTCTACGGCAGCCACCCCTATGCCTTCCCGTCGAGCGGCCTCGGCGATGCAGAAGTGGTGAAGAAGCTGACGCGCGAGGACCTGCTCGCCTTCCACGCCCGCTGGTTCCGCCCGGACACCGCGCGCATCTTCGTGGTGGGTGACACCACGCTCGACGCCGTGGTCAAGATGCTCGACGACAGCTTCGGCAACTGGCCCTCGAACCGCATGGCGCGGCCGGTGAAGGACTTCTCCGTCGCGGTCCCGGTGCAGAAAGCCCGCGTGATCCTCGTCGACCGTCCCGGCTCGCCGCAGTCATTCATCATGGCCGGCAAGGTGATCGACGCGAAGGGCACCGATGACAGCGTGGCGCTTGGCGTTGCCAACGATATCCTCGGTGGCAACTTCCTCGGCCGCATCAACATGAACCTGCGCGAGGCCAAGGGCTGGACCTATGGTGCCTACAACGGCGTCAGCGAACCGCTCGACAAAGTCCGCTTCCAGGTGATCGCGCCGGTCCAGACCGACCGCACCGGGGACTCGCTTGTCGAGATCAAGCGCGAAATCGACGAGTACGTCACGACCAAGGGCGTCACCGCCGAAGAGCTCGACTGGTCGACCAAGGGCAGCGCGCGCGAACTGCCTGGCGCCTTCGAGACCAGCGCCGCCGTGCTCGATGGCCTCGCCAAGATCGTCAACTACAAGCGCCCGGACGACTACTACGAAACGCTCTCCGCCCGTTACGGCAAGATGACTGCGGCGGATGTGGACAAGGCGTTCCGTTCGAAGATCAACAGCGACGGCATGGTCTGGGTCGTCGTCGGCGATGCGGCCAAGGTGAAGCCGCAGCTCGAAAAGTTCGGCCTGCCGATCGAGGAAATGGCCGCGCCGAAGTAAGGCTGCAGCAGCAATGGCTAGGGGGGCGTGCCACAAGCGCGCCCCCTTTTTCGTGCTGCGAGCCGGTGCAACGCTTCGTAGCGGCGGCCGCCTTGCTATTGACACGTTTGTAGATAAACTCCCAATCAGCACACCAGAACGGGAGAGCACCGATGTCCGTTGCCGGCACCTACAATTGCGTGACGCGTACCCCTATGGGCGACCAGACCAGCACCTTCACCGTCAATGTCGACGGCGACAGCTTCACCGGAACCAACTCAGGCCAGATGGGCTCGATGGATGTCGAGAACGGCAAGGTCGATGGCAATACCCTGACATGGCAGATGAAGATGACCGTGCCGATGCCGATGACGCTCGATTGCACGGCGACCGTCGACGGCGACAAGCTCGACGGCAAGGTGACGGCAGGCATGTTCGGCACGTTCCCGATGGAGGGCACGCGGACCTGACCCGCTGGCAGCAGACGCCAACGAAAAAGGGGAAGACCGCAAGGCCTTCCCCTTTTTCATGCGCTGAACGCTGCTGCGTTCAGACGAGCTTCTTCTTCAGCAGTTCGTTGACCATGCCGGGGTTGGCCTTGCCCTGCATCGCCTTCATCGTCTGACCGACGAAGAAGCCGAACAGAGCTTCCTTGCCGGCCTTGTACTGCTCGACCTTGTCGGCGTTTGCGGCGAGGATGGCGTCGATGGCAGATTCGATGGCGCCGGTGTCGGAGGTCTGCTTCAGGCCTTCGCGCTCAACGATTGCGGCGGCGCCGTCGCCGGTTTCGAGCATCTTTTCCAGCACCTGCTTGGCGATGGAGCCGGAGATCGTGCCGTCGGCGATGAGGGCGAGGAGTTCGGCGCCTGCTGCCGGGGTGACGGGCGAGGTTTCAAGGTTCGCGCCGAGCTTGTTGAGCGCGCCGAACAGTTCGGAAATCAGCCAGTTGGCCGCCTGCTTGGCGACATCGGCCTCGCTCTTCTTCGCCTTGGCGGCGGTTTCGGCCAGCAGCACTTCGAACCAGCGCGCGGTTTCCACGTCCGCCGTCAGCACGCCTGCGTTGTAGGCCGAGAGGCCGAGCGCGGTCTCGTAGCGGTGGCGCTTGGCGTCGGGCAGTTCGGGCAGGCTCGCGCGGCATTCTTCGAGGAACGCGTCGTCGAGTTCGAGCGGCAGCAGGTCGGGGTCCGGGAAGTAGCGGTAATCGTGCGCGTCTTCCTTCGAGCGCATCGAGCGGGTCTCGTTGCGATCGGGATCGTAGAGGCGCGTTTCCTGCACCACCGTGCCGCCGTCCTCGATCAGGGCGACCTGGCGCTTGGCTTCCTGCTCGACCACGGCCATCACGAACCGGACCGAGTTGACGTTCTTGGTCTCGGTGCGAGTACCGAAGGGTTCTCCGGGGCGGCGGACCGAGACGTTGACGTCGGCGCGCATCGAGCCCTGGTCCATGTTGCCATCGCACGAGCCGACATAGCGCAGGATCGTCCGCAGCTTCGACAGGTACGCGCCTGCCTCGGCCGGAGAGCGCATATCCGGGCGGCTGACGATTTCCATCAGCGCCACGCCCGAGCGGTTCAGGTCGACATAGGACATCGTCGGGTGCTGATCGTGCATCAGCTTGCCGGCGTCCTGCTCGACGTGGATGCGCTCGATCCCGATGGTCTTGAGGCTTTCGGGGTTCTTGTCGTCAAGCTGGATCTCGATCGAACCCTCGCCCACGATGGGGTGATAGAGCTGGCTGATCTGGTAGCCCTGCGGCAAATCGGCATAGAAATAGTTCTTGCGATCGAACCGCGACCACTTGTTGATCTGCGCGCCCACCGCCATGCCGGTGCGCACCGCCTGGCGGATGCACTCCATGTTCGGCACCGGCAGCATCCCCGGCATCGCCGCATCGACGAGGCTGACCTGCGTGTTGGGCTCAGCGCCGAACGCGGTGGCCGCGCCCGAAAACAGCTTGGCGTTGGAAGTGACCTGCGCGTGGACTTCGAGGCCGATCACGACCTCCCATTCGCCGGTTGCGCCCTGGATACGATATTCGCTCATGATCCGCCCGATAAGGTGTGAGGGATGGGTTGGAAAGGGGTCAGTTCGCTGTATTCGGTGCTTGTTGCCCGGCCACGCGGCGTGACCAACGGCGCGCGGGCTGCTCGATCAGCCTTGCAAAGGGCACGGCGACGACGAGGCACAGCGCGATCACGGCCAGCTTGACCATGTCGGCCTGCCAGTCCGGCCCGACCAGCGCGTCCTCGCCGCCGATGGTGGTATCGGCAATCATCAGTCCGAAGCGCGGCTGGATCACCGCCAGCAGATCGAACACGCGGCCGATCACGAAGACATGAACCATGTAGAGCGCATAGGACATCGTGCCGAGCCACTGGAACGGTGCGGCGGTCAGCACGCGCGAGACAAGGCCCTGCTGGAGTGCCGCCAGCGCGACGACGGCGGTGGCGGCAAGATCGAAGGCCGGAATGCTGCCACTGCTCCACAGCACGGCACCAAGCGCGGCGAAGGCGGCAAGCTCCAGCACCGTGGCGATGCCGGTGCCCAGTGCAGGAGGACTGCTGCGCTCCAGCGCGCGATGCAGTAACAGGCCAAGGCCGAAGCCTGCAAGGCCCCGCGCGATGTTCGAGGCGAGGCTGTCGAAACCCGGGCCGAACGCCATGAAGACCAGAACGGCGATGGCGAGCGCCAGCCACGGCATCCAGGCCCGCGCACCCAAGGTCCGCCAGCCAGTCGCAGCGACGATATAGAGGAGCATCTCGACGGAGACCGACCAGCTCGGGTGGTTCCAGGTAAGGCCTAGCGAAGGGACGATTCCCTGCAGGAGCAAGTAGGCAATCGGCAGGTCCGCCGGATCGTTGCGCCCGGCCATCAGGCCATGGGTGCGCAGCTCGGGGCGGATGAGACCCAGGGCCAGCATCGACAGCACGAAGACCGTGAGCATCGCGGCGTGGAGTGGCCAGACTCGGCCCCAGCGCAGCCACAGAAAGCGCGAGACCGAATAGCCTCCGCTGAGCTTCGCGCCATAGGAGGCGGCGATCACGAATCCGGAAAGGACGAAGAACAGATCGACCATGCGGCCGAAGTTCGCGTCGAACCCCGCCGCCGAAAGGCCGGCGGCGGCGGGGATGTGATGAAACACCACGCCCACCGCCGCAAGGCCGCGCAGGGAATCGAGCACGGGATAGCGCAAGGCTTTCACCGCGCCGGTCCCGTCGCTGCCGGGTCCTACCACCACTTCTCCGGACGGGCAGAGAACTGCGCGCGCTGTTCGATGGCAAGGCTGGCGTTGAGCACGCCCTGCTCGTCAAACGCCTTGCCGATGACCTGAAGACCGAGCGGCAACCCGTTGCGGTCAAGCCCGGCGGGGACCGACATGGCGGGGAGCCCTGCAAGGCTGGCGGGCACCGAGAACACGTCGTTCAGGTACATTTCCAGCGGATCGGCGCTCTTTTCGCCAAGGGCAAATGCCGAGGACGGCGCGGTCGGCACGAGGATCACGTCGACGTCCATGAAGGCGTTGGTGAAGTCACGCGCGATCAGGGTGCGGACCTTCTGCGCCTGCGTGTAGTAGGCATCGTAGAAGCCTGCCGAGAGCACGTAAGTGCCGATCATGATGCGGCGCTTCACTTCCGGGCCAAACCCGGCAGCGCGGGTGGCGGCGTACATATCCTGCAGGCCTGCACCGTCCGGCAGATCGCGCAGACCGTAACGCACGCCATCGTAGCGGGCTAGGTTCGACGAGGCTTCGGCAGGCGCAATGATGTAGTAAGTCGGCAGCGCGTACTTGGTGTGCGGCAACGAGATTTCGACGATCTCGGCGCCCGCGTCCTTCAGCCAAGCAATGCCATCGTCCCAGCTCTTGGACACATCCGGGTCCATGCCGTCGAGGCGGTATTCGCGGGGAATGCCGACCTTCTTGCCGCGCATGTCGGCGCTGAGCCCTGCAGTCCATTCAGGGACGGGAAGGTTCAGGCTGGTCGAATCCTTGGGGTCGAACCCGGCCATGGCTTCGAGCATGATTGCGCAGTCGGTCACGTCATGGGCCATCGCGCCGGCCTGATCGAGGCTGGAGGCGAAAGCGACGACACCCCAGCGCGAACAGCGGCCGTAGGTCGGCTTTATCCCTGAGATGCCGGTGAAGGCGGCGGGCTGGCGGATAGAACCGCCGGTGTCAGTGCCGGTGGCAGCAGGCGCGATGCGCGCAGCCACGGCAGCGGACGAACCGCCCGACGAGCCACCGGGGGCGAGCGGTGCGGTGTCGCTCGGACGGCGCCATGGCGAGATCACATTGCCGAAGGCCGAGGTTTCGTTCGAGGAGCCCATCGCGAACTGGTCGAGGTTGAGCTTGCCGAGCATGCCCGCGCCCGCGTCCCACAGCTTGCTGCTGACGGTCGATTCGTACTGCGGGATGAAGCCTTCGAGGATCTTCGAGGCGGCGGTGGTCTGCGTGCCCTTTGTGGCAAACAGGTCCTTCATGCCGATGGGCACGCCCGCCATGGTGCCAAGCGGCTTGCCGGCGGCGCGGTCGGCATCGACCTTCGCGGCGGCATCGAGCGCCTTTTCGGGCGTGGTGACGATGAACGCGTTGAGTGCGGGCTGAGCCGCTTCGACCGCAGCGTTGAAGGCGGTGGCGACTTCGGTGGCGGTAAATTCGCCCTTGGCCACGCCATCGCGGATGGCGGCAATGCCGAGATCGGTAAGGTTGGTCATTTCAGAACTTCCAGCTGCGTCCCCGCGAAGGCGGGGACCTCAGGCAGTGATACGAGACGGTCAGCCATGCGGCACGAGGCCCCCGCCTTCGCGGGGGCGCAGCGGGGGAGGGGCATCACTCGATCACCTTGGGCACGCCGAAGAAGCCGTGTTCGGGCGCGGGGGCGTTGGCCAGTACGGCGTCGCGGATGTTGCCACCGGTCAGCGGGTCGGCGCCCACCACGTCATCGCGCAGGCGCTGATGGTTGGGGATGACCGCAGTCATCGGCTCGATCCCGGTCACATCGACTTCGCCGAGCTGTTCGACCCAGGCGAGGATGCCGTTCAGTTCGGGGACCATCGCGTCCAGGTCGGCCTCGGTCACCTTGATGCGGGCCAGCGAGGCGATCTTCGCCACCGTGGCGGTATCTACGGACATGGCGGATACTCTTGTCGGAAAGAAATGAGGAACGCCGCGCGCTACCAGAGCGCGCGGCGTGCTTCAAGCCGAGGCGGGACCGCAAGGGGCCCCTGCCCGGCGGATATCAGGGTTGCGGAGCGCCTTCGGGCATGGGCATGGGCATGCCGCCGGGAGCCGCACCGGCACCGCCCTGCATCTTGCGCATCTGCTCAAGCATCATGCGCTGCTGCTCCAGTTCGGCCGCGCTCTTGAAGTCGATCAGTTCGATTTCGAAGACGAGGTCCGAGTTGGCGGGGATCACAACTTCGCCGGTCTGCGGATTGCGCTTTTCATCCGCGCCATAGGCCTTCTCTGCCGGGATCTCGAGGACGTACTTGCCGCCCTTCTGCATCTTCGACAGGCCCTCGGAGAAGCCGGGGATCACGGTTTCGAGCGGCAGCACGGCCTGCTGGCCGCGATCGAATTCCTTGCCGCTGGCGAGGCGACCGACATAGTTGATCAGCGCAACGTCAGCCTTGGTCGGCGATGCGCCGGTCCCGGCCTTCACCGTCTCGATCTCGATGCCCTGGTAGCGGGTGGCATAGGCCACGCCCGAACCGAGCACGACCGCAGCGATGACGCCGAGCCAGATCTTGCCGATGGAGCCCTTGGCAACGGGCTGGAGCGGAACGCGGGTGATTTCCGACATGCTTTCCCCCTCGAACGCGATTCGCCCGAATCGCGCTGGATGATTCGAATGACCTGAACCGGACCCACGAAAAAGGGCGCCGGAGTTCGGCGCCCTCTTGGCCCATCAGGGCTTAAACGGCAAGTAGCCAGATGGGGCGTTGCCGCCCCGCCCGGTCTTACTTTCCGCCGTCACGCTCCTGGCGCTTGCGCTCGAGCTTGCGGGCGCGGCGCACGGCTGCAGCCTTCTCGCGAGCGCGCTTTTCCGAGGGCTTCTCGAAGTGGCGACGCAGCTTCATTTCGCGATACACGCCTTCACGCTGCAGCTTCTTCTTGAGTGCACGAAGAGCCTGGTCAACGTTGTTATCGCGAACGAGAATCTGCATAAACCGCTACACCTCAAACTGTCGGCAAGAGCCCGCCAATCGTGCGGGAGTTACCCTGATTCTGGAAATACCAAACGTGCCGAATCCGTACAGGACCGGCCCGAACGGGAGCGCCACTAGCCAAATCGGGCGGCAAAGGCAAGCAAAGTCGTGCATTTTGCAGGCCATGGGGTTAAGGGCGGCGGATGAACTCTCCCAATACCCTGACGGCAACCGCCATCGTAGCGATCGGCGGCGGCATAGGCGCCATGCTGCGCTACCATGCCGGGCGTGCCGTGACCGCCTTTGCCGGTCCCAACACCGTGTTCCCTTGGGGCACTTTCCTGATCAATGTCAGCGGCAGCCTGCTGATGGGCCTGCTCGCCGGATGGCTGGCGCGGCAGGACGGAGCCGAATCGCTGCGCCTGCTGCTTGGCGTCGGCGTGCTGGGTGGCTTCACCACCTTCTCGGCCTTCAGCCTTGAAACGGCGATGCTGATGCAGCGCGGACTCTATGGCCTCGCTTCGGTCTATGCGTTGGGCTCGCTGGTCGCAGGCGTGGCCGGGCTGTTCCTTGGCCTTTCGATGATGCGAGGTGCAGCGTGAAAATACCTCGCAAGGGCCAAGGCGCCCTCCCCGACGATCAGGTTCGCCAGTTCACCATCGGCAAGGACGATGAAGGCGCGCGGCTTGACCGCTGGTTCAAGCGCCACCTGCCGCAAGTGGGCTTTGCCACCGTTTCGCGCTGGGCGCGCACCGGGCAGATCCGGCTCGACGGCAAGCGCGCCGATGTCGACACCCGGCTCGAGGCCGGACAGACCTTGCGCGTGCCCCCCGGCAATGCCACCCCGGTCGGCACACCCGGCAAGGGCGAGCGTCCGCGCGAACCGCTGACCGACGAGCAGATCGAACTCGCCGAATCGATGATCCTCTCGCAGGACCGCGCCGCAATCGTGCTCAACAAGCCGCCTGGCCTTGCAACGCAGGGCGGCAGCGGCACCTACGAGCATGTCGACGGATTGCTTGATGCCTATGCGCAGGGCGGCGGCCCGCGTCCGCGTCTGGTCCACCGGTTGGACAAGGACACCTCGGGCGTGCTGCTGATCGCGCGCACGCCGGGCAGCGCCGCGTTCTTCTCTAAGCGCTTCTCCGGGCGCACCGCGCGCAAGATCTACTGGGCGCTGGTCGTCGGCGTGCCGGACGTGAAGGACGGGCTGATCGAACTGCCCATCGCCAAGCAGCCGGGCACCGGCGGCGAGAAGATGATGGTCGACGAAAGCGGACAGGGCCAGACCGCCCGCAGCCGCTATCGCGTGATCAGCCGCGCGGGCAACGCCGCGGCATGGGTCGAACTGCAGCCGCTGACCGGGCGCACGCACCAGTTGCGCGTGCACATGGCGGCGATCGGCCACCCAATCGTGGGCGATGGCAAGTATGGCGGGCAGGCCGCGTTCCTGACCGGGACGATCAGCCGCAAGATGCACCTCCACGCCCGCCGTCTGCGCATCGAGCATCCCGAGGGCGACCTGCTCGACGTGACAGCGCCCCTGCCCGCGCACTTCGAGGCAAGCATGGCGAGTCTGGGCTTCCATGAGGAAGACGGCGATCTGGCGATCGATCCGATCAAGCCGATCCCCGAAAAGACGATGCAGAAGCGCGCCGCCAAGGCGCACGCCAAGGAATACCGCAAGGAGCGCCGAGGCGAACGCCGCAAGCGCGCCGATGGCGAAAAGGGCGCAGGCAGTGCTGGTCGCACGCCGACAGGCAAGCGTGCCGGTCCTGCCAAGGCTCCTGCCAAAGCGGGTACCAAGCCGGGACCGAAGTCTGGTGGCAAGCCTGATGCCAAGGCTGCGGCTCGGCCTGCCAAGCCTGCGGGGGTTCGCTTCGGAGCCGCTCGCGGGTCCGAGGCACGCAATGCCGAGGCCCGCTCTACTGGCGGCAGGGCCTCTGCGCGCAAGCCCGGCACCGGTGCTCCCAAGGGCAAGCCGCGCTGATGCATCCCAACCCGGCGTTCCGTCATGACGACCGCGCGCTGCTGGAAGCGCTGATCGGCGAGATCGGCTTCGGGATGGTCTTCGCGACCATACCCGATGGCCCGCGCGTGGCGCATGTGCCGCTGCTCTCCACCGGAGACGGCGCGGTGCAGTTCCACCTGGCGCGCGGGAATGCCCTGACCAAGCACCTTGATGGGATGATGGCGCTGGCTGTCCTCAACGGGCCGGACGGCTACGTGTCCCCCCGCTGGTATGCCGATGCGGCGCAAGTGCCGACGTGGAACTACGTTTCGCTTGAGCTGGAAGGACGGGTGCGGCGGATGGATCAGGAAGGGCTGCTCGGATTGCTCGAAGCGTCCTCCAGCCACCACGAAGGGCGCATTTCCGAAGGCACGCCCTGGACGATGGACAAGATGCCCGAGGACACGCTGCGCCGGATGATGGGCGGTATCGTCGGCTTCGAGATGGAAGTGCTGGCGTGGCGGCCCACCTTCAAGCTATCGCAGAACAAGAGCGCCGACGAGCGAGCGAGCGTGGCGGCGGGGTTTGAGGCAGAGGGCTCTCCAGCGATCGCCGAACTGATGCGGAGGCTTGTCTCTTGAGATTGGCGATCTTCGATTGCGACGGCACGCTGGTCGACAGCCAGGCCGATATCTGCGCGGCGATGGACGCAGCGTTCCGGGCTGCCGGGCTGATCCCGCCCGAGCGCCAGCTGACGCGGCGCGTCGTCGGCCTTTCGCTGCACGAGGCAATGCGCCAGTTGCACCCTGAGGGCGAGCATCACGAGCATGCCAGCCTGACCGAACTCTACAAGGACGCCTTCCGCGCCCGGCGCGCGGCAGGCGCGGTGGCAGAGCCGCTCTACGAGGGCATTGCCGCGCTGGTCGAGGATCTAGCGCGCGAGGGCTGGCAGCTTGCGGTGGCCACGGGCAAATCGGACAAGGGGCTTGCCCACTGCCTCGCCACCCACGGCCTGACCGGCCACTTCGTCTCGCTGCAGACGGCGGACCGGCACCCGTCCAAGCCCGACCCTTCGATGATCGAGCAGTGCATCGCGGATGCGGGCGCGGACCGTGCGCGCACGGCGATGATCGGCGATACGGTCTATGACATCCACATGGGCGTGAACGCGGGCGTGCGGTGCTTCGGTGTCGACTGGGGCTACCACGAGACCGACGAACTGATCGAAGCAGGCGCGGAGGCCGTGGCGACGAGCATCGAGGACCTGCGCGCGCTGCTCGGGAGGATTGCATGAGCGATCCTGCTGTCGGGCGTTACTTCGCGTTGCAGGTGGTGCGGCTTTCCGGCGCGCTGCTGGTGCTGCTCGGCGTGCTGGTGCAGGCGGGCAAGGGGCCGGGGCCGCTCTCGGCGCTGCCGCCGCTGGCCGGGATCGTCATGGCTCTGGCGGGCCTGTGGGACTTCTTTTTCCTGCCGCGCATCGTCGCGCGGCGGTGGCGAACTCCGGATTAGAGAATGAAGCGCTTTTACAAGGATGTGACGGTCGAGGCAGCAGACGGCGGCTTCGGGGTGAGGCTCGACGGGCGGGCGATTAGGACGGTCGGCGGCAGACCGCAGGTGGTGCCGACACAGGCGCTGGCCGAGGCGATGGCGGCGGAATGGGAGCGCCAAGGGCCTGAGATCGACCCTGCGCTGTTCCTCTACCGCGACATGGCCGACTACGCGATCGACGTGGTGGCGGGTGATCCGGCGTCCGTCATCGGCGAAATCCTGCCTTATGCCGAGACCGACACGCTGTGCTACCGGGCCGAGCCGGACGAGGCCTTTGCGGCACGCCAGCGCCTGATGTGGGAGCCGCTTCTCGCCACAGCCGAGGCGCGAATTGGTGCGACGTTCGTGCGGGTATCGGGCGTGATCCACAAGCCGCAACCGGCCGAAACGCTGGCGCGGTTGCGCGCAGAGTTGGAAACTCTCGACGCTTTCGCACTTGCCGCCCTGCGCAACACCGCGAGCCTCGCCGCCTCGCTGATCCTCGGCCTTGCCGCGCTGGAGCCGCAAGCGGACCTCGACGCGCTGTGGGATGCGGCCAACCTCGAAGAGGACTGGCAGGCCGAACTCTGGGGCAAGGATGCCGAAGCGATGGAACGGCGGGAGCGGCGGGCTGGCGCCTTTGCTGCGGCGGCGCGGTTTGCGGGGTTGGCGCGGGGTTAGGCGGAGAGGTGGTGGGCCCCGGCCTTCGCCGGGGCGACGGATTCTCTCGCTCTATCTTGCTATATATGTATCGTCATCCCGGCGAAGGCCGGGATCCATTGGGATTCCAGTGAGACCGACGGCTGGATTACCCCAGCCAGTCCGCGACCTGCTTGGCCACGGCATTTGCCGCTTCATTGAGCGCCGGGCCGACGTATTTCGCCTCGGCCTCGGTCACCGGCACCACGCTTTCGAAGCGCTTTGTCTCGACCTTGCCGCCGGCCTCGCGCACTGCGTCGTAGCGGACCACGGCGGAGCGGGTGCGGGCGTCGTAGCCCATGTCGAGGAGGCGTCCGGACAGGTGCACGGCGCCTGCGCCCGGATCGCCTTCGAGAACAAGGCGGGTGCCGCGCGCGCGGATGGTTTCGGCGAGGAGACGCTGGAACAGGCGCGCAGGCCGTTCGACCCACATCGTCTTCTGCAGATAGGCGACGTTGGCGTCATCAATCTGTACCGGCACGCGGGTGACCGCGAGGCGCGCTTCGGCGGAAGGCTCCATCACCACCAGCGCGCTGGCGAGCGTGCCGCTGGTGCCGCTGCCTGCGGCAGGCGCTGCGGTGGGAGTGAGTGCGAGCAGCGTATCGGGCACCTTAGGGCCGAGGCTGACGCAGCCTGCCAGTGTTGCGAGGAGCGCAGGGACGACAAGGGCTTTGCGGATCATCTTCATCGCCTCCTCAGTTCTTGTAGTCGGGCAGCTTGGGGCCGCCGACGAAGCCGCCGACGCCCTGATCGTTCAGGCGGTCGGTCACTTCGCGCAGAGACTTGGTCGTCGCCTGAAGATCGCGGATCGCGGCCTCGGCGGCGGGCAGCGTGCGTTCGTTGAGTTGCTTTGCGGCAGGGCGGGCATCGCTGAGCGTGCCCTGCAAGGCATCGGCTGCACCCTGTGCGGACTTCAAAGTCTTGCGCAATTGCTGGGCAAGGCCGTTGCTTTCGTCGTTGAGCACAGCATCAGCCGAGGTCGTCAACTTCTCAAAGCTGGCCAGCGTGTAGTTCGCCTGCCGCAGCGTTGCCTGCAGTTCGGCCATGGTGCGCTTCACATCGGGCGAGGCGTCGGCGAGGTTGGCGGTCATCTTGTCGGTGTTCGACAGGATGTTCTCGATCGACTTCTGGTTCTTGTCGGACAGGACCATCGTCAACCGCTCGGTCAGCGTGGCGAGGCGTTCGAGCAGGAGCGGCGCGTTCGACAGGATCTCGCCAAGGCCTGAGCGCTTGGTCGGAATCACCGGAACGCCTTCAGGGCAGGTCGCGCGCTTGTTTTCCTTCGGGCATTCGATGGCAGGCGCACCCTTGACCGCGCCGGTCAGCTGAATCGTCGAGACGCCGGTGAAGCTGCCGAGCAGGCTGGCGGTGGTGCCCTGAAGGATCGGCACCTTGCGGTCCACTGCGATGCGGACGCGGACGAATTCGGGATCGCGCTCCCACAGTTCGATGTCCTTGACCTGCCCCGAGGGCACGCCCGAGAACGAGACTTCGGAGCCCTTGGCAAGACCATCGACCGACTGCTTGAAGAAGATGTCGTACTCGTTGATGTCACCCTGATTGATCCGGGCGATCCAGACGGTCAGCAGGGCGACCGCCGCCATGAGCAGCAGCGTGACGAGGCCGACCCAGATGTGGTTTGCGCGCGTTTCCATGCCCTGTCCTTATGCCTCGTCCTGATCAACGCGCGAAGGCGCTTCGTCGGTCAATCGTGCCTTTACCGCATCGTGCCGCTCCTGCGCATCCTGCGCCGCGCGGCCGCGCGGGCCGTTGAAGTATTCCTGAATCCACGGGTGATCGAGCGCGAGCAGTTCCGGGATCGTGCCCACGGCGATGACCTTCTTGTCCGCGATCACCGCCACCCGGTCGCAGATCTCGTAAAGCGTATCGAGATCGTGAGTAATCAGGAAAACGGTGAGATCGAGCGTCTGCTGGAGCTTGAGGATCAGCTGGTCGAACGCGGCGGCACCGATCGGGTCGAGCCCGGCGGTGGGTTCATCGAGGAACAGCAGTTCGGGATCGAGCGAGAGCGCACGAGCAAGGCCCGCACGCTTCTTCATCCCGCCCGAAAGCTCGGACGGATACTTGCTCGTGGCTTCTGCGGGGAGGCCCGAGAGCAGAACCTTGTAGCGCGCGATCTCGTGGCGCAGCTCGTCGCTGATCTCGGGATAGAATTCACGTAGAGGAACTTCGACGTTCTCGGCCACGGTCAGGGTGGAGAACAAGGCGCCGCCCTGGAACAGCACGCCCCAGCGGCTGCGGATGTCGATGTCATCGTCGTCGCGCGCATCGGTGATCGAACTGCCGAGCACTTCGACTTCGCCCGATTCGGGAATCTGGAGACCGATGATCGTGCGCATCAGCACCGACTTGCCGGTGCCCGATCCCCCGACGACGCCAAGGATCTCCCCCTTGCGCACATCAAGGTCGAGTCCGTCGTGGATGACGTGGGTTCCGAACACGTTGCGCACGCCACGCACGCGGATGGGATACCTGCCTTCGAACTGTTCGGGCAGTTCCGGCAGCCGTTCGGGGGCTGGTGTCTGATCCATCAGCCCCACCCGATGTTGGTGAAGAACACTGCGAAGAAGGCATCGAGCACGATGACCGTGAAGATCGCCATGACGACGGCAGCGGTGGTGCGCGTGCCGACTTCCTCGGCGTTGTTCTTGACGTTGATGCCCTGATAGCACCCCGCCACCGCGACGATCAGGCCGAACACCGGAGCCTTGGTCAGCCCCACCCAGACGTCATGCAGCGGCACCACTTCCTGGATGCGCGCGAGGAAGGTGAAGAACGGGATGCCGAGCGTCAGGCTCGACAGGAACGCACCGCCGATGATGCCGAGGAATGCCGAGTAGAACCCGAGCAGGGGCATCATGATCATCGTGGCGAGAATGCGCGGCACGACCAGCGCTTCCATCGGCGAGACGCCGATCGTGCGCATGGCGTCGACCTCTTCGGTCAGCTTCATCGTGCCAAGCTGCGCGGCAAAGGCCGAACCGGAGCGGCCCGCGACCATGATCGCGGTCATCAGCACGCCGAGTTCGCGCAAGGTCAGGCGACCGACGAGGTTGACTGTGTAGATCTCAGCACCGAACTGGCGCAGCTGCACCGCGCCCTGCTGTGCAATGACGATGCCGACGAGGAAGCTCATCAAGCCGATGATGGCGAGCGCATTGACGCCGACCAGTTCCATCTGGTGGACCAGCGCTTTCATCCGGAAACGGCCGGGATGGCGCAACAGCGTGCCTGCAGAAAGGATCACCTGCCCGAGGAAGCCGACCACCTGCAACGCACCCCGGCCAAGGCCGATCATCACGTCGCCGACATGGGCGGGCACGCGTTCGAGCAGGGGAAGGCGCTTCGCGCGCACTGAATGGTCGTTCGAATCGGCTTTGCTGATGGCGTCGACCAGCTTCTGCGCTTCTTCGCTGCAGCCGATGATCTTCGCGTCGTTGTCACGCGAGAGGCGCCAGACGGTCCATGCGCCGACGGTGTCCATCCGGGTCACGCCAGTCAGGTCGATTTCCGAGACGGATTCGCTCAAGTTCCGCAGGCGCGCGTCGGTAAGACCGAGCGAGGACACGGTCATCGGCCCGCGAAACGCGAGCGTCGTTGTGCCACCCCCGTCGGCTTGCACTAGCTGGAAATCGGTCAGTTCCCGCATCTTGCCCGCTTCATGGGGGAAATCGGACAGGGCGACAAGTGCAACACATGAGCCGTAACGTTGGAACTGCCCTTGCGGTTCCCCGCAGCGCTTGCAGGCTGGGCGCTGGGATGGCAAGGCGCTGGCCCATGACCGACCAAACGCCCGACACCAATTCTGCAGAACTGGCCAAGACTTTCGAACCCGCCGGGATCGAGGCCAAATGGTATGCCCACTGGGAAAGCAATGGCCTGTTCCGGCCCGAGCGGCCCGATGCCGCGCCCTATACCATCGTCAATCCGCCGCCGAACGTGACCGGCTCGCTCCACATCGGCCACGCGCTCGACAACACGTTGCAGGACGTGGCGATCCGCTACGAGCGCCTGCGCGGCAAGGATGCGCTGTGGGTGGTGGGCATGGACCACGCCGGCATCGCCACGCAGATGGTGGTCGAACGCCAGATGGAAGCGCGACAGGACAAGCGCACCAACTACACGCGCGAACAGTTCGTGGAGAAGGTGTGGGAGTGGAAGACGGAAAGCGGCGGGACGATTACCGGCCAGCTGCGGCGCCTTGGCTGCTCGATGGACTGGTCGCGCGAGCAGTTCACGATGGACCCGCACTTCACCCGCGCCGTGGTGAAGGTCTTCGTTGACCTCTACAATCAGGGCCTGATCTACCGCGACAAGCGGCTGGTGAACTGGGACCCGAAGCTCAAGACCGCGATTTCCGACCTCGAGGTCGAGACGCGTGAGACGCAGGGCGGGTTCTGGCACTTCAAGTATCCGCTGGCCGATGGCGTGACGCGGGACGATGGCCTCGACTACATCGAGGTTGCGACCACGCGCCCCGAGACGATGCTGGCCGACATGGCCGTGGCGGTGCATCCCGAGGACGAGCGCTACAAGTCGGTCATCGGCAAGGAAATCCTGCAGCCGCTGACGGGGCGGCGCTTCAAGATCGTGGCCGACGAGCATGCCGATCCTGAGCTGGGTTCAGGCGCGGTCAAGATCACGCCGGGGCATGACTTCAACGACTTCGAAGTGGGCAAGCGCGCCGGGATCAAGGCGGGCGACATGCTCAACATGTTCGATGCCGAGGCCAAGGTGGTGCAGACCGCCGATGGGCTGGTGCCGGCCGAGTTCGTAGGCCTCGACCGCTTCGATGCGCGCAAGCTCGTGGTCGAGCGGATGAAGGAAGCTGGCTTCATCATCCCCCACGTGACGAAGGACAAGGAAGGCAACGAGATTGCCGCCGACTTCGAACCGCGCACGATCCAGACGCCGTTCGGCGACCGTGGCGGCGTGGTGATCGAACCCTGGCTGACCGACCAGTGGTACGTCGATGCCGAAACGCTGGCGAAGGCGCCGATGGAAGCGGTGCGCTCGGGCGCTATCGAGATTGTGCCCAAGACCTGGGAAAAGACCTTCTTCAACTGGATGGAGAACATCCAGCCCTGGTGCGTCAGCCGCCAGCTCTGGTGGGGGCACCGGATTCCGGCGTGGTACGGCTCTGATGGCCAGTGCTATGTTGCCGAAACCGAAGAGGAAGCGCAGGCCAAGGCCGGTGCAGGCGTGACGCTGGAGCGCGACAACGACGTCCTCGACACGTGGTTCTCCTCGGCGCTGTGGCCCTTCGCCACGCTCGGCTGGCCGGATGAAGACGCGCCGCTGCTGAAGAAGCACTACCCCAATGACCTGCTCGTCTCCGGCTTCGACATTCTGTTTTTCTGGGATGCGCGCATGGCGATGCAGGGCCTGCACTTCATGAAAGAAGTGCCGTGGAAGAAGCTCTATCTGCACGGCCTCGTCCGCGCGGCTGACGGCGCGAAGATGAGCAAGTCGAAGGGCAACGTGGTCGATCCGCTCGGCTTGATCGACAAGTACGGGGCCGATGCGCTGCGCTTCTTCATGTGCGCGATGGAGAGCCAGGGCCGCGACGTGAAGATGGATGAGAAGCGCGTCGAGGGTTATCGCAACTTCGCCACGAAGCTGTGGAACGCCGCGCGTTTCTGCCAGAGCAATGGCATCAACGGCAGCACTTCAGTGGCGGCGCCTGCGGCAACCTCGGCGGTGAACAAGTGGATCATCGGCGAAGTCGTCGAAACCGTCGCCGCGCTGGATCAGGCAATGGCCGACCTGCGCTTCGATGCGGCGGCGAACACCGTCTATCACTTCGTCTGGGACCAGTTCTGCGACTGGTACATCGAGCTGATCAAGGGCAACTTCGATGCCGAGACCAAAGCGGTTGCAGGCTGGGTGCTCGACCAGATTCTGGTGATGCTCCACCCGTTCATGCCCTTCGTGACCGAAGAGCTGTGGCATGCGCTGGGGCAGCGTGATGGCGAACTGATCGTGGCGGCTTGGCCGAAGCCCGAAGCCACGGTGGACGCAGCAGCCAAGCGTGAGGTCGAGTGGCTGATCGCGCTGGTCTCGAACCTGCGCACCGCCAAGAACGAACTCGGCATCGCGCCGGGGGCAAAGCTCGATGCCTATCTGCCCGAACCCTCGGCGCTGACTCGCGGGATCATCGAGGCCAATCCGGCGGCGATCGAGCGTCTGGCGCGGCTGAACGGCATCCGCTTCGAGGCCGCGCCTGCAGGCGCAGCGATGCAGGTGGGTGCGGGCGATGCCAACATCGTGGTGCCGCTGGAAGGCGTGATCGACATTGCGGCGGAAAAGGCACGTCTGGAAAAGGCGCTGGCGGCTTCGCAGAAGGAAGCCAAGTCGCTCGAAGGGCGTTTGGGCAACCCGTCGTTTGTCGAGAAGGCCAAGCCCGAGGCGGTCGAGAAGGCCCGCGCCGATCACGCGATGCACGCTGCCGAGGCCGAACGGCTGGCGGCGGCACTGCAGCGGCTGGGGTGAAGCCCCTCCCCCTCGATGGGGGAGGGTTACGCAGACTTGGCAGCTTGCTGCCTAGTCGGAGTTGGGCGGGGGTGCTGGCAGCGCGCGCCCGATATACCCCCATCCAGCTGCGGCTAGGCGGCACGCCGCCAAGCCTTCGCATCCTTCCCCCATCAAGGGGGAAGGAGTAAGGGGCGAGCAATGTCTATCGTACTCGCCACCACATCCCCCGGGGAACCGGAAGTCTTTTCCTCGCTGCAGGGCGAAGGCCCGTCGATGGGGCGCCCCTCTGTTTTCGTAAGGCTTTCCCGCTGCAACCTTGCCTGCCGCTGGTGCGACACGGCCTATACCTGGCGCTTCACCGGCGACAACCGGCCCCACCGCGACGAGGTGGCGTTCGAGCGCGGCGAAAATCAGGTGACGATGAGCGAGGCCGATGCCGCTGCGCTGATCCTCTCGCACCCCGAGGACCGACTGGTGATCACCGGAGGCGAACCGCTGCTGCAAGGCTCGGCGCTGGCGCGGGTGGTGGCGCTGGTGAAGGCCGGGCGCCCTGCCCTGCATGTCGAGGTCGAGACCAACGGCACGGTGGCGGTGCATCCGGAGCTGGACCCGCTGATCGACCAGTTCAACGTCAGCCCCAAGCTGGCGCATTCGGGCAATGCGGCAGAGCTGGCGCTGGTGCCCGAGCGGCTCGATGCCTGGGCGTGCGATCCGCGAGCGTGGTTCAAGTTCGTGGTGGCGACGCCAGCGGACCTTGCCGAGATTTCAGCGCTGCAGGAGCGCCATGCGATTGCCAGCGATCATCTGTTCGTGATGCCCGAGGGCACTGGCAGCGCGGTGCTGCGCGACCGTTCGCGCTGGCTTGCCGAGGAAGCGCTCGAGCGTGGCTGGCGGTTTACGGACCGGCTGCATATCCACCTGTACGGGGATACGCGGGGGACTTGAGGGTTTCCGCGTGAATACAACGCGTAAATACAACTGTGCCCCCGCGTAGGCGGGGGCCTCAGTCGCTTTACATTTGGGTTAAGTAACAACACTGAGGTCCCCGCCTTCGCGGGGACGCAAGTGGTGCGGTTCAGTTCAGAACGGGATATCGTCGTCGAGATCGTCGCCGAAGCCGCCTGCGCTGCCGCCGCCCTGGTTCCAGCCGCCGCCTGACGAACCACCTCCGGAGGCCCCGCCGCGCGAACCGCCGCCGTAGCTGCCGCCACCAGAGGAGCCGCCTTCGTTCCAGCCACCACCGGAGGAACGGCCACCGCCGCCGCCCATGCCGCCACCGCCTGCGCCACCCGAAGGGCCATCGAGCATGGTCAGCACGCCGCCCATGCCGCCGACCGAGATTTCGGTGGTGTAGCGGTCATTGCCCGACTGGTCCTGCCACTTGCGGGTGCGCAGCTGGCCTTCGATGTAGACCTTCGAACCCTTGCGCAGGAAGCGTTCGGCCACGCCGACGAGGCCGTCGGAATTGAGCACGACGGAGTGCCATTCGGTGCGCTCCTTCTTCTCGCCGGTGGCCTTGTCCTTCCAGCTTTCCGAAGTGGCGATGCGCAGGTTGGCGATGCGGCCGCCGTTCTGGAAGCTCTTCACTTCCGGATCCGCGCCGAGATTTCCGACGAGAATGACCTTGTTGACGCTGCCTGCCATCGAATCACATTCCTTCTGATCTGGGCAATTGCCTAGCGCATGGGTTTGGTGGGGGGCGAGTCCGGGCCTGCTAGTTTTCCAGAAGGAAGATGGGTTTCACGCAGAGACGCGGAGAAGAAAAGGGAGACGCAGAGGCGTAGGGCTGGGCCGCAAGGCCCCTTCATTCGAGCAGCGAAGAGGTTGACGCAAGAGCGGAATTGGAGAGCGGCTGCGCCGCGAGCGCGACATCTCTGCGTCTCCTCTTCTTCTCCGCGTCTCTGCGTGAAACCTTTTACCCCAACCCTGCCGCAATCGCGGCCCAATAGGTCACCCCTGCCGCCGCGTAGGCCAGCGCGAAGAGGTAGGCGAGCATGAAGGACGGCCATTTCCAGCCATTGGTCTCGCGCCGGGCGACCGCGATGGTCGAAAGGCACTGCGGGGCGAAAACGAACCATGCGAGGAAGGCGAGCGCCATCGGCAGGGTCCAGCGTGACTTGAGCTGGTCGCCCAGAGCCACGGCGGCCTGATCCTCGTCGTCGCTGGCGCTGACCGCGTAAGTCGTGGCGAGCGAGCTCACGGCGACTTCGCGCGCGGCCATGGCCGGGATGATCGCAAGGCTCATGTCGCGGTTAAAGCCGATGGGCTGGAGTACGACCGACAGGCCATTGGCGAGCGTTCCCGCGACCGAGGCGTTGATCTGGTCCTGCCCCGGCTCGGCACGCGGGAAGTTGAGCAGTATCCACAGCGCGATGGTGACAGTGAAGATCATCGTGCCGGCGCGGCGCAGGAAGATCCATGCGCGCTGCCAAAGGCCGAGGGCCAGATCCTTGACCGTGGGTAGCTGGTACTTGGGCAGTTCCATGATGAAGCCCGAAGCCGCACCCTTGGTTACCGAGCGGCGCAGGACCAGCGCAACGACCATCGCGCCGATGATTCCGGCGACATAGAGGCAGAACAGGACGAGGCCTTGAAGGCCAATGCCGGGGCCGACGCGGTTATTCGGGATGAACGCCGCGATGATCACCGCATAGACCGGCAGGCGGGCCGAGCAGGTCATCATGGGCGCAATCAGGATCGTGGTCAGCCGGTCCTTGGGATCGGTGATCGAGCGCGTCGCCATGATGCCCGGAATCGCGCAGGCAAAGCTCGACAGCAGCGGGATGAAGCTGCGACCCGAAAGGCCGACGCCCGCCATCATGCGGTCCATCAGGAAGGCGGCGCGGGCCATGTATCCGGTCGCCTCCATCGTCAGGATGAAGAAGAACAGAATGATGATCTGCGGAAGGAAAACGAGGACCGAGCCGACGCCCGCGATCACGCCATCGGTGAGCAGGTCACGCGCGAGGCTCGGCGGAATGGCAGCCTTGGCCAGATCGCCGAGCGCCGAGACGCCACCGTCGATCGCGTCGGCAAAGGGGGTGGCCCAGCTGAACACGGCCTGGAAGACGATGAACAGGAACGCGAACAGGATCGGCGGCCCGGCCCAGGGGTGGAGCAGAACCTTGTCCATGCGCGCGTGGATGCGGTGCCTGGCGGTTTCGGAAAGGATCGCCCCGCTCGCCATCTGGTGAGCGAGCATGCGACGTTCGGGCAGGGTGACGTGCGGACGCGGCAACGGCTGCGCGGCTTCCGAACGGTCTCGCGCTTCGGCAATGGCGGCAGCGAGTTCGGTGAGGCCGCGACGGCGGACGGCGACGGTCTGGATCACCGGCACGCCCAGCGCGGTCTGCAACGCGGCGGGATCGAGGACGAGGCCATCACGCTCGGCCAGATCGACCATGTTGAGCGCGACGACAGTGGGTCGCCCAAGTTCGAGCACTTCCTGCGCGAAGACGAGGTGCTGTTCGAGGTTCGAGCTGTCGAGCACGAGGACGATGACGTCGGGCTTGGCCTGCCCCGCCTGCTCGCCCATGATGACCTTGCGGGTCACTTCCTCGTCGGGACTGGTGGAATCGAGGCCGTAGGAGCCGGGCAGGTCAACCAGTTCGACCGGCTCGCCCGAGGGGAGCAGCAGGCGGCCCACCTTGCGCTCCACGGTGACGCCGGGATAGTTGGCGATCTTCTGGCGCGCGCCGGTCAGCGCGTTGAACAGCGCGCTCTTGCCCGCGTTGGGGTTGCCGACCAGCGCGGCGACGGTGGGCATCCTGCTCATGCTACTGCTTCGGCAACCGGTTCGACCGTCATGGCGAGCGCGTGGACGCGGCGGATGGCGACGGTCATGCGGCCGATCTCCACTGCCAGCGGATCGCGGCCGGCAAACACCCCGCGATAGGCGAGCGTCACCCGCGCGCCTTCATCAAGGCCGAGCGCGCGCAAGCGCTGCGCCTCTTCCGCGACGAGCGCGGACCAATCGACCGAAGCGATTCGGGCAGGTGTTCCGATGGGGAGCTGATCGAGCGTCACCCGTTCCCGCTGCCATAGCGGCGAAGCATTTGCAAGTCATTCGCAATAGAATTGCGCTGGATCAAAAATCAGGTTGATGGTCGACCGTCGCGGACACCTCCCACCCCCCGTCATCCCGGCGAAGGCCGGGATCCATTACGCCGACGGCCGGCCCCGCCGAAAGGTAGTGGGCCCCGGCCTGCGCCGGGGCGACGTGGAGAAGGGGTAACGTCTCGTCTGCCAGTTTAAGCTGCCGGATAGCGCAACCGCCCGAGCATTCTTGTAAGCGAGAAGGTTTCCTCACGGGGCCTGGTCAGCTTGGCCTTGGCCTTTTCGAACTGCATCACGTTCTCGATGCGGCGGTCGAGGAAGGTGCGGGTGTCTTGGTGGCCGTCACTGGTGTCCTGCGCAAAGTAGGCCAGGGTAGCCGCGTAGATCGAGCCGAGCGTCAGGCGCTTGGTGTAGTGGTTGTAATCGGTCGCGACATCGCCTGCGAGCCGCCACATGGCGTCGGCACTCGACCAGCCGAGGCGGGTGGAGGCGCGCAGGTTCTGCGGCATTGCCATGATGGTGAGCGCGCGGCGCAGCGCCTCTTCCTTGCCGTTGAGCGCATCGAGACGGAACTGGACGAGGCAGCGGATGCGTTCGCGGATCGGCAGGTTGCCGAGCTGCTCCATCGGCAGCGCCTCTGCCATGTCGGCATTGATGCGGGCAATCCAGGCCGAGATCATCTGCATCGGTCCGTCCTGGAACGCGAAGGCGGCAAGCGCAGGGTCCACGCCTTCCATCGCCGCGGCGGCGGTGACCGCGGCAGGCTTCCACCCGTCAAACGCGGCGGCCTCGGCAATAGCCGAGGCGAGGCGGAGGCGCAGGGCTTCGAGGCTGGTGTCATCGGTCATTGCTTGCACGCCACTATCAGAACGAGGGACCGTAGGTCTTCTTGGCACCTGTAGCCTTGGCTTCCTTGGAGGCCTTTTCCAGTTCGCCGAGCACCGGGCTGCCCTTGTCGAGCGCAGCATAATCGCGCGCGGAGCGGCCCGAATTGTCCGGGCGATCAGGGTTGGCCCCGGCCTTGATCAGCATCCGCACCATCGCGAGATCCTTGCGGTGGACGGCGCTGATCAGCGGGGTTTCACCGGTGTTGTTGGCCTCGTCGATGCGGGCGCCGGACTTGATCAGTTCATCGACGCCTTCGAGGAAACCCATCTCGCAAGCGAGGACCAGCGGGGTAACGCCGCGATTGTCGCGCGCGTTGACGTTGGCGCCCTTGGCGATGAGGAACTGGACCCAGACGAGATCGCGGCGGGCGACGACGATGTGCAGGCCGGTCTGTCCGGTGGTGTAGTCCTTGGTGTTGACGATCTGGGTGCCGGGCTCGTTCAGGGCCTCGGTGACCTTGTCACCCTCCTTCTTGCGGACGGCTTCTAGGAATTTGTAGCTGTCGGAAAACTGGGCGTGGGCCGGAACGGCCATGGCCGTGGCGAGCAGCATGGCCATTGCGATGAGCGGCCTGCGCTTGTTCGACAGCATTCTATCCTCCTGTTGCGTGCCCCATAAGCCTATGCGGCTCAAGGACTCGCCTCTTGCAAGGTGACGGTTAGCAGAGCATGAACCGCCGCGCCATGGCCCTCACTTTCAGATCGATCCTCGCCGCGCTCGCCGCAACCTGCACTTTCGCGCTTGGTGGGTGCAACTTCGCGCCTGCCGAGAAGCCGCCGCTCGAAGGCGCATCCATCGGCGGCGACTTTGCACTCACAGGCAAGGATGGCCAAGCGGTGAAGTGGAGCGACTTTGCGGGCAAGTACCGCGTGGTCTATTTCGGCTATACGTTCTGCCCCGACGTCTGCCCGCTCGACATGCAGAACATCGCGCAAGGTTTGCGGCTGTTCCGCAAGGAGCACGCCGATGCCAAGCCGATCGTGCCGATCTTCATCACGATTGATCCCGAGCGCGATACCGCGCAAGTCGTCGGCAAGTATGCCGCAAATTTCGGCAAGGACGTGGTCGGGTTGACGGGCACCCCTGCGCAGATCGCGGATGTGACGAAGAAGTGGGCGGTCTATTATGCCAAGCGCGATGACGGAAAGCCTGAGGCCTACCTGATGGACCACAGCCGCGCCGCCTATCTCATGGGGCCGGACGGCGAAGCCATCGCACTGCTGCCTGCCGAGCAGGACGGCAAGGCCGTCGCCGCCGAACTGGCAAAGTGGGTGAATTGACGCAAGACCGCTTCTGGGAACGGCCGGTGGCGACACTCAGCCGCGAGCAGTGGGAAGCGCTGTGCGACGGCTGCGGCAAGTGCTGCCTGCACAAGCTGGAGGACGAGGACACCGGCGAGGTGATCCATACCAACGTGGCGTGCAAGCTGCTCGACCTGCGCACCGCGCGCTGCAGCGACTACAAGCACCGCCGTGCCTATGTGCCCGATTGCCTGAGGCTGACGCCCAAACTGGCGCGCGAACTGCCATGGCTGCCAGATACTTGCGCCTACCGCCTGCGCGCCGAGAACAAGCCTCTGCCCAACTGGCACTACCTCGTTTCGGGCGACCGCGATTCTGTGCATCGCGCGGGCCAGTCGGTGGTCGGCAAGGCGGTGAGCGAGACGCTGGCGGGGCCTCTGGAAGACCACATCGTTCCTTCGGACCACTTCGATGACTAGGGGCATGCTCGACTGGCTGCGGCGCGCCGATACGCGGGCCAAGGAGACCCCAGCCCCGCGTGCGGTTTCGCGCCGGACGCTGATGGTCGAAGGGCGCGAGTTGCCGCTGGTGATCCGCAAGCTCGGCCATGCGCGGCGGATGACGCTGCGGCTGGCACCAGATGGCAGCGAGGCGCGCGTCTCGATCCCGGCGTGGGGCCGCGTGGGCGATGCCGAGGCTTTTGCGCGCGACCGGGCGGACTGGCTGGCGGGACAGCTTGCCCGCCTGCCCGAACCACGCACCATCGCGCCGGATGCTACCCTGCCCTTCCGGGGCGAGGTGCTGCAGATCACATGGTCCGCAAAGGCGAGGCGCAAGCCAGTGGTCGAGGACGGACGGTTGATCGTGGGCGGGCCGGTCGAGGGACTGAGTGCCCGGTTGCAGCGCTGGCTGGAGGCCGAAGCGCTCGCGCTTTGCGGGCAGGATCTGGCGCACTACTGCGCAAAGGCCGGTGAAGCGATGCCGCGCCTCTCGCTGTCGCGTGCGCAGCGCCGCTGGGGCAGCTGCGCGGCGGACGGATCGATCCGGATGAACTGGCGGCTGATCATGGCACCCGATTTCGTGCGCCGCTCGGTCGTGGCGCACGAGGTTGCGCACATACGCCACTTCGATCACAGCCCCGCCTTCCACACCCATCTCGGCACTCTGTTCGAGGGCGAGATCGGTGCGGCCAATCGCTGGCTCAAGCGGCACGGGCGCAGTCTCTATGCGCCGTTCGGTTGACGGGTAGCGAAACGGGGCGGCTGGCCCTATCTAGGCGAGCATGAGAGCTTTCTTCCGCAACGTATCCCCGCGCCGGGCCATCGTCGATTTCTGGCAGGTGTTCACCGCGCCGAGCGATTATCGCCGGGTCGGGCTGCTGCTGGCGGCGGCGGTGACGGGCACGCTGTTCACCGCAATGGCCATGGAGGGCGGCACCGCCCTGCCCCGCCCGCCCGAGATCATCTACTTCCCGAGCTTCCTCGAAAACCGCAGCGACGCCGAGATTCTCGCCGAGAACAAGGCGGCCTCTGCCAAGGCCCGTGCCGAGGCAGTCGAGGAAGAAGCGCGTCAGGAGCGCGTCCGTCAGATGTACAAGGCCGTGGGCGATGCCACCGGGGTCGAGACCAAGCGCGCATACGAGGAAGGCAAGGCCGAACGCGAGGCGTACCGCAAGAAGGTGGAAGCCGCGCGCAAGGAAGTGCTCGACAAGCACATGGTCGACAATCCCGTGTTCGATGCCGAGATGAAGAAAGCCCCGAACGGCGCGCAATGAGCAGGGCGGACGACCTGCGCTGGCTTGATGCGGCAGGCGCGCTGGCTGCACGCGGGCGTCCGCTGAGCAGGCCCAATCCGGCGGTGGGCGCGGTGATCGTCAAGGACGGCGTGGTCGTCGGACGCGGGTGGACTCAGGCCGGAGGGCGGCCTCATGCCGAGGCCGGAGCACTGGCGCAGGCAGGCGACGCTGCGCGCGGGGGCACGCTTTACGTGACGCTGGAGCCCTGTGCCCATGCGAGCACGCGCGGTCCTTCGTGCACCTCGCTGGTACTGGCGAGCGGCCTTGCCCGCGTGGTGATCGGCGTGGAAGATCCGGACCCGCGCACGGCGGGGAGCGGCATTGCAGCGATGCACGAAGCGGGGATCGCAGCGGAGCTTGTGCCTTCCCCTGCGGCGCGGACTTCGCTGGCGGGATACCTGACGCGGACGACACTGGGGCGGCCCCATGTGACGCTGAAGCTGGCAACTTCGCTCGACGGGAAGATCGCCCTTGCGGATGGGTCGAGCCAGTGGATTACCGGGCCTGAGGCACGGGCGCATTGCCACGTCGAACGCGCGCGGGTCGATGCAATTCTGGTGGGCAGCGGAACCATGCGTGCCGATGCCCCCCGGCTGGACGTGCGGCTGCCGGGACTGGAACAGCGCAGTCCGCAGCGGCTGGTGCTGACGCGAGGGGACGCGCCTGAGGGCTGGAGGGGCGTGGCGGATATCGCTGCGCCGGGAGCCTTTGGAGATGCGCAATACCTGTTCGTCGAGGGCGGTGCGCAGGCAGCTGCCAGCTTCGTCGCCGCCGACATGGTTGACCGGCTGCTGATCTATCGCGCGCCGATCATCGTGGGTGATGGGCTGCCGTGCATCGGCGACATCGGTCTTGGTTTGCTGGCCGACGCGCATGGGCGATGGCGGCATGTGGACCGTCGGACGCTTGGCAGCGATGCGCTCGACGTCTACGAGCGCTTGCGCTGAAGGAGATTTGATATGTTCACCGGGATCGTCACCGAAATCGGCAACATCCTCGCCATCGAGGACAAGGGCGACCGCCACATCACGATTTCGTGCGCGATGGACCCGGCGAAGATCGCGGTCGGCGCGTCGATTGCCTGCTCGGGCGTGTGCCTGACGGTCGTCGACAAGGGCGGCGTCGCGGGGGAAGGCTGGTTCGCGGTGGACGTTTCGGGCGAGACGGTGAGCCGCACTGCGCCGGAGCAGTGGATTGTGGGCGCGCCCTTGAACCTCGAACCCGCGCTCAAGCTGGGTGACGAACTGGGCGGCCATATCGTGACCGGTCATGTCGATGCAGTGGGCGAAGTGGTGAAGGTAACGCAGGTCGGCGCATCGTGGCAGTACATCGTCGCCGCGCCCAAGGAACTTGCCCCATTCATCGCACCCAAGGGCTCGATCACGGTGGACGGCGTTTCGCTGACAGTGAACGAAGTGGCCGATCAGGCCGATGGCAGCTGCCACTTCATGCTCAACATCATCCCGCACACCGCTGAAGTCACGACACTCGGCACGCTGGTGGCGGGGCGCAAGGTCAACCTCGAGATCGACGTGCTGGCGCGCTATCTGAAGCGGATGCAGAGTCTGGCAGCGCAAGGGTGATGCCCACCCCGCTGCGACTAAACTCGCCTTCGGCTCATTAAGTCTCGCGGCCCTCCCGCCTGCGGGAGGGCAAGGATCACTGCCTGCTTCTCCCCTCCTGCAGGCGGGAGGGGTCGGGGGTGGGCCTTTTCAAGCGCAGTCGAGCACGATCTGGAATAACTGCTCCGGCTGATCGCCCATCACGTTGTGACTGGCTTCGGCCTCGTGGTATTCCCAGGCCGGATCATCCTGCACCCGGTCGCGGAATTGCGGGAAGGGTGACGGGCTCCAGCTATTGGCGAAGACATAGACGTGGCGAGGGATCTTCGCCTCTTCGCCGGTGAAGCGCACGGCTTCGAGCAGCGTCAGCAGCGGGTGATCGGACAGCACGGGGCTTTCGAGGCCGGGCAGCGGCGAGACTGCGCCGGGCTTGTGCTTCTGGCTGCCGACGTAGTGGTTGTGCTCCCACTCGCCGGTCAGGTCCCACAAGGACTGGCCGTCGCGCGGCAGGAAAGCATCGACATAGACGATGGCGTCAATCCGGGCACCCAAGCGCGTTGCGACGCCGGTGATGACCATGCCTCCCCACGAATGGCCGACGAGGACGAAGCGCTCAAAACCGGCCTCGGCGATCTGGGCGCAGACGTCGTCGATGTGGGTCGTGAGCGTAATGCCGGGATGGAATTCAGCCTTGCGACGGCCCAGGCCGGTGAGGTCGGCGGCGAGGACGCGGTGTCCGGCAGCGGTGAGATCAGCCTTGAGGCGATCCCACGCGAAGCTGCAGCCCCATGCGCCGTGGACAAGAACGAAATCGGTCATGCGCCGATACCGTGCTTCTTGTTGTAGCCGTGAATCCATTCGAGCGTCTTGGTCAGGCCACCGAAGGGATAGAAGTGCAGGCGGACCTTGCCGTGCTGGGGCCCGAGGCCACGCGCGAAGGCATCGACCAGTTTGTCCGGCCCGGCGGTGCCGAGCAGGTTCGTGACCGAGATGCCGTACTTCTTGAGCACCGAGGTCGACGCGCCGACACCGCAGCGGGCGGCAAAGGCGAGCAGGCGCTTGATTCCAGCGGGGCCGGGGACGCCGATGCGGACGGGCGCGTCGATGCCGCGCGCGCGCAGTTCGAGCAGCCAGGCGAGGAAAGCATCGGGATCGAACCCGAACTGGGTGACGATCAGCGGGGCCATGCCGCGCGCGGTGATGTCTGCCACCTTCTTTTCAAGGACCGCCCAGCACTCGGCCTCCGTCATGTTCGGATGGCCTTCCGGGTGTCCGCCGATGCCGATGGCCTTGATGCCCGAGCGCTCGAACGCGCCGGTGGCGATCAGGGCGGAAGTGTCGAAATAGGGGCCGACCGGCTCTGGCGGATCGCCTGCGACGATGAAGCAGCGCGTCACGCCAGCCTTTTCGACCACGGCGCGAAGGTAGCCTTCGAAATCGTCCTCGGAGGTGATGCGGCGGGCGGAAAAATGGGGCATCGGCTCGAAGCCGAGTTCGCGCACCGCGATCGTGGCGGCAACGCGGGCGCCAACGTCCTCGCCGGGGAGGAAGGTGACGGCAACGGGGGTTTCGGCCGGGATGAGCGGGGCGGCATCGCGCAGCGAGGCTTCGTCCTTGGCGGTCATCTCCAGCGAGAAGCCATCCGTGATCCCGTCGGGCGTCTTGTCCCAATTGGGATGGATGATCGATGCCTTTGCCATGTTCGGGATCCTCTGAAGTTCATGCCGAACGCCCGGCCGCCGTTCTGGCGGTCCGGGCGATACGGTGGTTTGCCTCAGCGCGCGGTGCGCCAGCCTTCGGCATAGTTTTCGCGAGCGACGCGGCTGTAGGGGACCGGCGAGACGATCGCGCGGACCTCGATCTGCTTGTGCGGCTCGACGGTGGTCTTGCGGGTGCCGCCGTTCTCTTCGCCCCACACTACACGCAGTTCGGTGCCGACCGGGATTTCCGGATCAATCGTGGCGAGGCTGAGCGCCTGCTTCTCGTTGTAGGAGTAGCCGGTGAACATCGAGAAGCCGACGGTCTTGCCGCCTGCATCGACGACGCGGTCGTAGTTGGACGAGGCGTAGTTCGCGAGCGGGGTGTCAAAGAACTTGTACTGGTCACCATCGGGGTTGAATAGCGAGGCCATGATCTTGGCCATGTCCTCGGGGTTCCAGGCGAGCGTCACCTTCTTGCGCTGTTCGGCGGGGTTCAGGGCTTCAAGCGCCTCGCGGCCATGGAAGTCATGGTCGAACTTGACGAAGTTGCCGTAACCCAGTTCCCACGGGTTGAGGTAGTAGTCTTCGATGTTGTCGGAGACGAACGATCCGCCGATCGAACCGGTCGCTTCGTAGCTGTCAGCCGCCAGCCATTCGCGGAAGCCCTTAAGCTTTTCGCCGGTGTAGATCGCGGGCAGCGGCGAGGGGATCCAGCCGGATTCGAGCGTGTTCGAAGGATAAGCGCGGCTGCCGCAAGCGATCAGGCCGAATTCCTTGCCGGCTTCCAGAATGGCGGCGCGGATTTCTTCCTGCTCGGCATAGGGGCCCCAGATTTCGAGGCCCGGCGCGCCCGACATGCCGTGGCGCAGCGTGCGAACGGTCTTGCCGGCGATGTTCATGGTGCTCATGTTGAAGAACTTGAGCTGTTCGAGCGGGCCGCCGTGCAGCTTCTCGATCACGTTCCAGGCCTGCGGACCCTGGATCTGGAAGCGCCATTCCTTGCGGGTGACGGGCTTGCCCATCGGGCGCATCGGCGAACGGTCGTCCAGCTCGATCTCGACATCGTAACCGCCAGTCGCGCCGTGGTAGCGCAGCCAGTTCGAAGCGGGCGCGCGACCGACGTAAGTGAAGGATTCTTCTTCTTCCCAGAAGATGATGCCGTCACCGATGACGTGACCATAAGGCGTGGTCGGCACGTACTGCTTGGCCTTGTTGACCGTCCAGCCCTTCGAGCTGTTGATCATGGTATCGGACAGCAGCTTGGCTGCGTCCTTACCGCGGATATAGAGGTTCACCATGTGGTGCGACTGGTCGAACAGGACGGCGCTGTGCTGCCATGCCCACTGCTCCGAACGCCAGTTCGAGAATTCCGGTGCGACAACCGGATAGACGTATGCGCCCAGTTGCGAGTTGCGCAGCATGTCGACGACGTTGCCGTTCTGCTGGATTACCTCTTCGAGGTTCTTTGCCATGTGAAACTCTCCCGACTTGAAATGGCAGGGTTGAAAAACTTGTATGCAACACATACAATCTCCTTCGAGATTCGCAATGGGAAATGTTGCGCCCGATGAGCGCCACCCCTAACGCGACAACGACGGGAGAGATTTTGATGAGCGCATCGCTGATTTTGACGCTGTCATGCGAGGACAAGCCGGGGATCGTGGCCCGAGTGACGGGCAATCTTTACGAGGCCGGTGGCAACATCAGCGAGGCGCAGCAATTCGATGATTCGCTGAGCGGCAATTTCTTCATGCGTGTGGTGTTCGATCCGGGCGAAGGTTCGGTCGAGCATTTCCGCGCAGCATTTGCCCCGGTGGCCGAGCATTACGGCATGAACTGGAACATTCGCGACACCGCAGTGAAGCGTAAGGTGATCCTGATGGTCAGCAAGTTCGACCATTGCCTTGGCGATCTGCTCTACCGCACGCGCATCGGGGAACTGCCGATGGACGTCGTGGCGATCCTCGGCAACCATCCCAAGGAAGCGCTGAATATCTCGCTGATCGGCGACATGCCCTATTACCACCTGCCGATCACCAAGGACACAAAGCCGCAGCAGGAAGCCGAAGTGAAACGCATCGTCACCGAGACGGGCGCGGAACTGGTGGTGCTGGCGCGCTACATGCAGATCCTCTCGGACGATCTGGCATCGTTCCTTTCGGGCCGCTGCATCAACATCCACCACTCGTTCCTGCCGAGCTTCAAGGGCGCCAAGCCCTATCATCAGGCACATGCGCGCGGTGTGAAGATGATCGGTGCGACCGGCCATTACGTGACGGCCGACCTCGACGAAGGTCCGATCATCCATCAGGACGTGGAAACCGTGACCCACGCCGACAGCCCCGAAGATCTCGTGCGCAAGGGCCGCGACGTGGAGCGCCGCGTGCTTGCCGAAGCGGTGCGCCTGCACCTGGAAGACCGCGCGCTCGTGAACGGCAACAAGACCGTCGTGTTCAAGAGCTGACGCTTTGATGCGTTGAATTCAGGCGGCGGCGGGAGCACCATGCTTTCGCCGCCGTTTTGCTGCGGGAGAGAGACAATGCACGTCAACGCGCTGGACCATGTCAACATCATCACCGACCGTCTCGACGAGACGGCGGAGTTCTACAGGTCACTGCTGGGGCTGGAGCGGCGTGATGGCCCGCCACCCCTGACCCCGCAGAACGCGCAATGGATGTACGATGCGGGCGGCAAGGCGATAATCCACATAAACGCGGTCGACTGCCCGCGCGCCTATGACCGCGAGGTGCAGCCGGGATCGCTGACCGGAGCGATCCATCACGTGGCGCTGAACTGTTCAGGCTATGACGAGACGCTGCGGCGGATCGGCGCGATGGGGCTCGACTGCCAGACCAACCTCGTCGCAGCGATCGGTCTGCGGCAAATCTTTACCGCAGACCCGAACAACGTGCTGCTGGAACTGAACTTCTTCGGGGATTAGGCCGGGATCGCCGCTTCCAGCGCGTCAGCCAGCTCCACAGGCTTGGACAGGTAGGGGCTGTGATCGGCCTCAAGCGTGACCACATTTGCCCCCGGCGACATCGCGATCATGCGCCGCTGGCTTTCAATCGGGATCGTGCGGTCGAGCGTGCATTCGACATAGGTGCGCGGCAAGCTGCCCCAACGCCAGGGCGTCACCACGATCTTTTCGGAGCGCGGTGCATGGGGTTCGGCCATCAGCCTTGCCATGGCCGCTTCGACCAGATCAGGCGGCGAGACTTGTGCAAAGACCGGCGCAGCATTCGCAGTTTCGATCACGGTGGCGATGCCTCCGTGGACCTTTGAGATGATCGCGTCGAAGGCCGGGTTCGGACCTTCGGTTTCCTTGAACTCCGCCCGGCTCATACCGGCAGGCAGCATCATCGCGCAAATATAGACGATGGCATCGATCGCGGAGGGATCGCGCTCTGCCGCAGTGGATACGACCAGACCGCCGCGGGAGTGTCCGGCAAGGACGACCGGGCCAACGCCTCGCGCCTTCAGCTCGCGACAATGCTGCGCAGCAAATTCACCCCAACCCTCAAGCGTGACGGCCGCCATTTCCTCCGCCGTGCCGCCCATCCCGGGCAGCGTCGGCGCGACAACGGTGTGGCCGCGCCCGCGCAGGATTTCGGCGACGGGATCAAAGCACCACCCGCCGTGCCAGGAACCATGGATCAGAACGAACCCTGCCATCAGCGCACGTGCCCCGACCATGTGCGCAGGCCCGGCGCGGTGCGGTCCTCGCTCTTAAGGGCTTCGGCGACGGCGGGGCGTGCGGTGACGCGATCACGCCATTCGATGAGGCGAGGTGCGCGCTTGGCCACGTCCATTTCCGGGAACATGCGTTCAACCATCATGCCGCAGTGCGAATAGAAGTTGATGTCGGCCAGCGTGTAGGTGTCGCCGGCCAGCCATTGCGTTGACCCGAGCTGCTTCTCGACCTTGTCGATGGCATATTCGATCTTGGCGGTGGCGTTGGCGAGGTCTGCTTCGGAGAAGCCCGAGCGCGCCGTGGCCCACTTCTTGCGCTGGTCCGGCAGCGGAATGCTTTCGAGCAGCTTCTCGAACTCCCCGCTCTCGATGTTGCGCGCGATCACGCCGACCATGCGATGCCAGCCGTGCATCGAGACGTAGTTCATCACGTGCTCGTCGATGAACTTGTTCCAGTAGCGCATCCGCGCCGCGCCGACTGGATCGCGCGGACGCAACGGGGCATCGGCAGGCTGGGCGTCGGGGAAGGCATCCTCGAGGTATTCGTTGATCACCGTGGTGTGGGTGATGATCGTGCCGTCATGGTCAAGCACGGGGACCTGACCCTCAGGATTGATTGCGGTGAACCAAGGCTGGTGTTGCTCGAACTTGTGCAGGTCGACGTAGATGCTCTCGTAGGCGAGGCCCTTTTCCTTGAGCGGGACCATAGACTTCAATGAGTTCGCCAGCGGTTCGGCGTGGTAGTATTTCAGGGCCATCGTTTCAGACTCGCATAGTGCCGAGCATGCCGCCGTCCACCGCCCAACTCTGGGCTGTGACGTGGCTGGCGGCGTCGGAAAGAAGGAAGGCGGCGACATTCGCCACTTCGTCGGAGGAGCCAGTGCGGCCCTGCGGCACGGCCTTGGCCATCTGCGAGGCGGCCTCGGGCGGCAGGCCATCGAGCATCGGCGTTTCGATCAGGCCGGGCAGGATGCAGTTGCAGCGCACGCCGAACTCGGCTGCCTCGTTGGCCACTGCGCGCGACAGGCCAAGGACCGCGTGCTTGCTGGCGACATAGCCCGCGTTCATCGGCAACCCGCGCTCGCTCGCAAGGCTGCCGGTGACGAGGATCGCGCCCCGCCCGCGCTGCTTCATCGTCGGAAGCACGTGCTGGATCGCCCAGAACACCGACTTCAGGTTGACCGCCATGACCGCATCGAAAGCTTCGTCGGTATAGTCCTCGACGGGAGAGAACATGCCGCCGATCCCGGCGTTGAGGAACAGGCCGTCGATCGGGCCATTGGCTGTGATCGCATGATCGAGCGCGGCGTGGAGCGCGGCCTTGTCGGCAACGTCGGCGGCGGCGAACGCCGTTGCGCCGCCGAGTTCGCGGACTGCCTGTTCGAGCAGGTCGGCGCGGCGAGCGATGAGCATGACGCGGGCACCGGCCTTCGCGCAGGCCGTGGCGGTAGCGCGGCCGATGCCGGTAGAGGCACCGGTGATGACAACGTGCTTGTCGGTCAGATCGGTCACGCTTGCCTCGGTGCGATGAATTCGGCCCAGATCCGGGCCTCCTTGCTGTCGTGGCCTTCGGGCGACCATTGGCGCTGCATGATCGCGCGCGCTTCCGGTTCGGAGAGGCCGCGATGGTCGCGGTTGTAGCGGTAGAAGAAGGCCGAGACGCGCCAGTTCATGATGCAATGGACGTGGACCGGCTTCGGACCCTGCTCCACCGCCTTCACGAATGCGGCGAAATGATCTTCGCCAGGCGCATCGAACGGCACGGGGATGTGGGTATAGGCGATGCCTTGCGCGGCGAGTTTCTCCCCTTCCCCGGCCAGAGCCTCGGGATGGGTTTCGAGCGCGAGGTTGACGACATGCGAGACGCCGAGATCGGCGAGGCGCATGACGTCCTTGTCCTCGATCCGGCCCGACGTGGTTGTCTGCGCGTCCAGCCTCTGCCAGGCGCGGATATCGTCGGGATCGGGCATTGCCTGTTCCTTCGGGTCAGGTCCGTTGGCCGCGCTCAGGCCAGACCGAGCACGCGGGCCGCGTTGTCCTTCATGATGCCGGGCAGAACCTCGTCCTTGAAGCCGACCTGCCGCGCGGCATCGAGCCACTTCTGCGGGTGGATCAGCGGGAAGTCGGAGCCGAACAGCATCTTCTTGCGCAACTGCGTGTTGGCATACTGGATGATCTGCGGCTGGAAGTACTTCGGCGACCAGCCAGAGAGGTCGATGAACACGTTGTCCTTGTGCAGCGCCATCGACAGGCTTTCATCAACCCACGGCCACGAGGGGTGCGCGAGAATGATCTTCATGTCGGGAAAATCGACCGCGACATCGTCGACCAGCATCGGCTGGCCATACTTGAGGCGAACGCCACCGCCGCCGCGCATCCCGGTGCCCATGCCTGAGTGGCCGGTGTGGAAGATCGCCGGCAGCTTGTATTCGTTGATCACTTCATAGATCGGGTAGCCGACCTGGCTGGCCGGCTCGATGTTCTGCATGATGTGATGGAACTTGAAGCCCTTGACCCCATGGTTTTCGATCAGATCGCGCGCTTCGCGGGCGCCCATCTTGCCCTTGTGCGGATCGATCGAGGCAAAGGGGATGCAGATGTCATTGTTCTTGTTCGCGATTTCGGCAATCTCGTAGTTCGAGACGCGCTTGGCACCGATGCCGCTCTCGCAATCGACGGTGAACATGCAGAAGGCGATCTGCTGTTCGCGATAGATCTCGATGATCTCGGGCATCTTGGGCCGCTCGCGCGGGGCCTTGAAATAGGCCGATGCCGCATCGAAGTACTTGCCCATTACCGGGTCTTCCGGATCATGGCACGAGACCTCGGCATGGACGTGGACGTCGATCGCCTTGATCTTGGACAGGTCGATGGGCACCGAAACATTCCTTCAAATTGCGGGCGGCTTGCGCAGCGCGCCGACCCAAGTTGCACCGTCACCCCCTGAACTTGTTTAGCATGACGGAGCGGGTTTATTCAGACCGAGGCCCTCCCCCTCAAGGGAGAGGGCCAGCGGTTGTCAGACCAGCGCGTCCTTCTTGACGGTGATCACCTGGCTGTAGGTGAACTCCTTCAGGCCTTCGATGCCGTATTCCGCACCGAAGCCCGACTGCTTGTGGCCGCCGAAAGGTGCGAAGGGCGAAAGGTGAAGGAACTCGTTGATCCAGACTGTGCCAGTTTCGAGCTGCTCCGCAATCTTCACGCCGCGATCGGTGTCCTTGGTCCAGACCGCGCCGGCAAGGCCGTAGTCCGAGTTGTTGGCGCGCGCGATGACTTCGTCGTCGCTCGAGAACTTCATCAGCGGCATGACCGGGCCGAACTGCTCTTCGGCCACAATGCGCGCGTCTTCGGGCGGATTGTCTAGGATCGTGATCGGCACATAGTAGCCGGTGCCCGAAGGATCGACATCGCCGCCAACGAGGAACTTGTAGCCGTTGGCCTTGGCATCCTCGATCAGTTCGCAGACGCGTTCGAACTGCTTCTTGTTCTGGATCGGACCGACGCCGGTGCCCTGCTCCGAACCATCGCCGACCTTCACGGTCTTCGCGTACTCGGCGATGGCCGCGCTCATCTCGTCATAGATATCCTCGTGGATATAGACGCGCTTGGCGGCGACGCAGATCTGACCGGCATTGGTGAAGCTCGACCAGAACAGCTGTTCGGCAACCTTGGAAACATCGGCATCGGGCAGGACGATCGAGGCATCGTTGCCGCCCAGTTCCAGCGTGATGCGCTTGAGGTCCTTCGAAGCGCCTTCCATGATGCGCTTGCCGGTGGCGGTCGAGCCGGTGAAGGTGATCTTGTCGATGTCCGGATGCGAAGTCATCATCGGGCCGAGCGCATCTTCGCCGGTGATAATGTTGACGACGCCTGCCGGCACGATGTCCTTGATCAGTTCGGCGAACTTGAGCGTGGTCAGCGGCGTGAACGGCGAGGGCTTGAGCACGATCGTGCAGCCCGACAGGATGGCCGGGGCGATCTTCTGGACTGCCATGAGCAACGGGAAGTTCCACGGCACGATACCCGCAACCACGCCCACCGGCACGCGGCGCGTACGGCTCAGGCGTTCATCGCTGTCTTCGTTGATCGTCTCTTCCAGCGTCAGCGTGGACTGGGCGTTCATCATGCCTGCACAAGCGCCGATCTCATGCTGCGCCTGATGGTGCGGCTTGCCCTGTTCGCTGGTGAGCAGGCGGTAGAGTTCCTCGAAGTTCGCTTCGATGGCCGAGGCCATGGCGCGGATCACGGCGCGGCGGTCATCGACCGGGGTCTTCGACCAGGTCTTGAACGCGGCGCGCGCGGCGGCAACGGCACGGTCAAGTTCGGCAGCGCCGCAGGCGGGTACGGAACCGATGACCTGCTCGTTGGCGGGGTTTACGACATCCAGCGAAGACTCGGTGGTTACCAGCTCGCCGTTGATGAGATTGGGGTAAAGATGCGTCACGAATCTCTCCACTCAGTTATGATTGCTATCTGATATAGCATTCGAGTTAGCGGGCTTCCAGTGCCTTGTCCTCGTTCGCCCGCTTGATCAGGTAATGGCGGATGTTGTCCGCGTCCTCGGGCTTCAGGGCCGACTTGAACGAGACCATGCCATTGTGCTGCAACGCGCCTTCGATCACCACCGAGCGGATTGCTTCGGGGGCATTGAGGGCCGCCGAATGGCGCAGGTCAGGGTTCACGCCACCTGCAACCGCCGCGTCACCATGGCAGACATTGCAATAGCGACCGTAGAGTTCGCCGCCGGCCTTGGCCTGTTCGGGCGTACCAGTGAACGGTGGCGGATCGAGCACCATCTTGGCCATCGGCGGCGCGGCCGGCAAGGTGGCCTTGCCACCGAGCTTGAACACGACGAGGCGGCTGATGTTGCGCTGCTTCTTGGCCTTGTGGGCGAGCACGCCGGTGGCAACGTCCCAGACGCCACCCCAGCCGACCATGACCGCGACGTACTGTTCTCCGTCGATGGAATAGGTCATCGGCGCGGCAAGAATGCCGCTCTGCGCCGGGAACGACCAGAGCTGCTTGCCCTTGTCGGCGCTGTAGGCCACGAAATCGCCGCCTGCGGTGCCCTGGAACACGAGGTTGCCCGCGGTCGAGAGAATGCCGCCGTTGGACGGGCTCGGCAGTTCAACCTTCCACGCGGCCTTGCGAGCCACCGGGTCCCAGGCGACGAGCGTGCCCGTGGTCGCCTTCATCGCTTCGGCCTGAACCTTGGCGTCAGCGGGCATCGAGGTCACGTAGCCATCGAGGCCGGTCTGGAAACCGATGTCGGTCGCCTTCCAATCCTTGGCAGCGGCATAGGGGAATGCTGCATTGTTGACGGGCAGATAAAGCAGGCCGGTCTTCGGGCTGAAGCTCTGCGGCTGCCATGAGTGCGCTCCGACCGCGCCCGGAAGGCTGACGAACGGCGCGCCCTTTTCGTAACGGGCAGCAGGGTTGATCGTGGCCTTGCCGGTGTTGGGATCGATGCCGGTGGCCCAGTTGACCATCACGAACGGCGTGGCCGAAATGAACTGGCCGGTCTTGGCATCGAGCACATAGACATGGCCGTTCTTCGGCGCATGCAGCACGACATGGCGCTGCTGGCCTCCGATGCTGAGGTCAGCCAGCGTGATCTGTTGCGCCGAGTCGAAGTCCCAGCGGTCTTCCGGAGTTTCCTGGAAGTGCCAGGCGTATTCGCCGGTATCGGCATTCACCGCTACGATCGACGAGGTGTAGAGGCTGTCGCCCTCGCGGCCTGCAGCCGCAGGGTTCCACGGCTCGGCGTTGCCGGTACCGAACAGGACGAGGTTGGTGGTGGGATCGTAGGTGATCGAATCCCACACGGTGCCGCCACCGCCCAGCTTCCACCATTCGCCGGCCCAGGTCTTGGCGGCGTTTTCCATGGCCTTGTTCTCGAAGCCATCGGCGGGGTTGCCCGGGACGGTGTGGAACTTCCAAACTTCGTTGCCGGTGTTGACGTCGTATGCGGCGATGTAGCCGCGAGCCTTGTACTCCGAACCGCCGCTGCCGATCAGGACCTTGCCCTTCACCACGCGAGGAGCGCCGGTGATGGTATAGTCCTGCTGGTTGGGGACGACGACCTTGGACCAGACGGGCTTGCCGGTCTTCTGGTCAAGCGCGACCAGGCGGCCGTCGAGCGTGCCGACGAAGACCTTGTCGCCATAGAGCGCAACGCCACGGTTGACCGCATCGCAGCACGCGCGAACAAGCGTTTCGCGCGGCACTTCAGGATCGTAGGACCACTTGAGCGCGCCAGTCTTTGCATCGAACGCCTTCACCATCGACCATGCGGTCGAGATGTAGAGCGTGCCATCGTGCATCAGCGGGGTGGATTCCTGCCCGCGTGCGGTTTCGAGGTCGTGGAACCAGGCAAGGCCAAGCTGGCCGACGTTGCTGTCGTTGATCTGGGTGAGCGGGGAGAAGCGCTGCTCGCCATAGTCACGCCCGTAGCTGAGCCACTCGCCATCGGGCACCTGCGCGATCATCGCATCGGTGACGCCTGCCGTAGCGACGCCAGCGGCGCCGCCCTCGCTCTTGATGTTGCATGCCGCCAGCGGCAGCAACGCAGCCATCAGACCCAAGACCTTCAATCGCATATCCAGTTCTCTCCCCACTGCCCGCATTGCGGATCAGTTGACCATACGATCGGCATTGCCCCAATAGGGAACCCGCAGTGCCTTCTTGTCCATCTTGCCCGCAGCCGTGCGCGGAATCGAGTCGATAAACGTGACAGATTTCGGCGCTTTGACTCCGCCGAGACGTTCCTTGGCATATGCGATGATTTCGGCCTCGGTTATGTCGTCTGCAACGACGACAGCGTGGACCTGTTCCCCCCACTTCTCGTGCGGGATGCCGAACACGCAGGCTTCCTTGACCTGTGCCAGTTCGGTCACGGCGGCCTCGACCTCGGCAGTGAACACGTTGAAGCCGCCGGAGACGACCATGTCCTTCTTGCGGTCGACGATGTAGAGGTAGCCATCCTTGTCGAACTTGCCGACGTCGCCGGTATGGTGCCAGCCGAACTTGCGGATTTCCGCGGTTTCCTCGGGCTTCTCGAAGTAGGAATGGGTCACCAGTGCGCCACGCACGCAGATCTCGCCTGCCTCGCCGAGTGGCACCTGATTGCCATCATCATCGAGCAGCGCGACCTTGATTGATCGCGTCGGCTTGCCGCAGGAGGCCAGCTTTTCCGGCGCCGAAGCAGCGAACTTCGCCACGTCCTCCGGCGGGAACCATGCGACGATCATCGGGCATTCTACCTGGCCATAGGCCTGGCACATCGCGGGGCCGAAGATCGACACGGCCTGACGGAGCTTTTCGGGGCTGCAGGGCGATCCGACGAGAATGAAAATCTTGAGCGACGAGTAATCGTGATTGCCGATCTCGGGAGAGGCCATGAGCTGGTACATTGCCGTGGGCGGCAGGTACATGTGCGTGACCTTGTAGTCCTCGATGGTCTTGAGCACGGCCTCGGCATCGAAGCCAGGCAGGATCACCTGCGTCGCGCCAAGGCTCAAAGTCGAGAGCGAGATCGGCCCTGCCGCGTGGGTGATCGGCGCGGAGACTAGCGCGACTGGATCATCGGTGCGACCGCCCATGCCATCGGCCGCGGTCTCGATCATCGTACCCCAGCCGAGGTTGGTGACGTTCGCGCCCTTCGACGGGCCAGTGGTACCGCCGGTGGGGAAGATGCCGACCATGTCCATCAGATTGGCAAAGGCATCGATCTCGGGCTCGATGAAATCGGCTTCGCTGACGCCTGACATGAATTCATCAAGGCTTGGGTCATCGCCCATGCGCTTGTCGAGGCAGACGAAGTGCTGGAGCGTGGGGCACAGGTCCTTGAGCTGCTGAACCTCGTCGGCCTTGGACGAGTGATAGACCAGCCACTTGAGACGCACATAGTTGATGTAGGCCGCGTTAGCGTCGATCGCGTTGCGGGTGTTGACCGGGATCCACTTGCCGTTGGCGCGCCACATCGCGAGCAGGACGACGAGCAGCATGCCGTCATTCGGGCCATAGAGGCCAAGGCAATCCTGGTTGGCAAAGCCGCCCTTCTGGAGCGCGGCGGCAATGCGTTCGGACAGCGCCTTGGTTTCAGCGAAGGTCAGCTTCAGGCCCGTCTCGGTGTCTACGATGGCGAGACGCTGCGGATCGCGATCATGGCCGCGGTCAAAGTAATCGATGGCGCGCATTGGTTATCCCCAACGGTTGATTTCAGGCCCCGGTGCCCATGCACGGAGCGGTTCTTGAACGGTCGATCTGGCGAGCGCCGCCGCCACGCAGGGCTGTGCGAGCGTGCGGGCGAGCCAGGCATTTGTGAGCGGTGCGTGGGCAAAGGCACCGGGCCGGAGAAGCTGCATCCCGGCAAGCCATGAACAGGTGACGAGATCGGCGATCGAGAACGTGCCCATCAGCCATTCGCGGCCATCGGCCAGCTGCTTCTCGCAGCGTTCGACGGCAGACGCGACCTTGGTCTCGCTGTCGTCGATCTGTGCGGCATTGACGACGTCGTCCCGCAGATCGAGCCAGCGTTGGCGCAGATCATCCGACACGATGGAAGCCGCCAGTCCGATCGCTTTCGATGCCGGAATAGCTGCAATCGCCTGCTGCGAGGTTGCCAGATTGCCTAGCAGCGCGGCGGCGGGCGACAGGCGCTCGGTGATCTGGCGACACCACATCATCATTTCCCAGCGCGCGTAGGCGTCGGTCGGCTGAAGCCCTGCCCCGCCCGCAGCCTCGTCGAGATACTGGGCGAGGAATACGGACTCGGTCATCGCTTCGCCGTCTATGACGAGGACAGGGCCTTCGCCTTCGATGCACAGGTCGAGCGCGATCGGGTCGGAAATGCCGGGCAAAGCGTGGCGCTCACCGGCGAGCAGGTCGATGCGGCGGCATTCGATGTCGAGACCCGATTGCGCAAGCGCTGCAAGGACGGTGAGCGAAGCGCCGTTGGGTTCACCATGGTAAAGAACCGCGCTCATGCCTCGATCTCCGCCATCATCAGGCCGTAGCGGTGGGCAAGGTCAGTCTTGCCCATGGCCCAGGTCTTGCGCACCGCCTCGCGAGTATAGACGCGCTTGAGCCAGCGCATGATGTTCGGAGTCTTGTCCCTGCCAGCAAGATCGGGCTGCGAGAGCGGCAGCGAATAGGTGCTGTTGAAGATGTTGATGTCGGCAAGGCTGTATTGCTCGGAGCCGACATAGGGGCGCTTGCCGAGTTCCTCCTCCAGTTTGGCGATGCCGAGCCCGACGCGGCGGCGGCTCTCGGCCATTTCACTTTCGGAGAAATCGCCGTTGATCGCCTTGCGCCACGCAACGCGGCGTTCGGGCAGCGGGATGCGATCAATCGCGGCGGAGAGTTCGGCGGGATCGCGCTGACGGACCATCGGTCCCACGAAGACGCTCCACCCGATCATCGAGAAGCTGGGACCGAGCCACTGGTCCATGAACTTCATCCACCAGCGCACGCGCCAGCGGTCCTGCGCGTCTGCAGGCATGAGGTCCGGCCCGTCAAACCGGTCGTTCACGTATTCCATTATCGCGGTGCTCTCGGTGAGCACCAGACCATTATGCGTCATCGCCGGGATCGTGCCTTGCGGATTGATCGCGAGGTATTCCGGCCTGTGCTGGTCGAACTGGAGCATGTCGATGTAATGGCTGGAAAAGGGCACGCCCTTCTCCATCAACGCGAGCATCGGCTTGCCCGAGTTGGCATTGGGTTCCCAGTGATATAGGGTTACCGCGTCCATCTGTAGCCTTGCCTCTCTCCCGATTCCGGTCAGCGACGGGAGTCGTGCCGGAATTTGTTAGTAACACATACTAAATCAGCGGGAGCGCGGGTCAAGCCCGCATGCCTCACAATTCGTGAAAAGGGGCTAACCGGTTGTTCGGGAAAGCGGCACGGCTCCAGTTGGAGCATTTCATCTGGTGCAACCGCCAGACATGGAAAAAGGGGCACGTCCCATCGGAACATGCCCCCTATTTCCAGGACGGAGACACCGCACCGGGACTGTTTAGCGCGCCGTCATCGTCCAGCGGAAAAGATGCGTGCGACCGGAGAGGGGGGCGGCGGCACGAGTCTCTTCCGAGAGGCGCAAGCCTTGCGCCTCCATGACACCTCTTAGCGCGGTCCAGTCACTCCAGCGTGTGAGCCCGGTCACTGCCTGCAGGTCTTTGATCGCACGCGCGGCTTGCTCAGTGCCATGGGCAAGATCGAACTGCGTGCGAGCTGGTTGCGAAGCCGCAAAGGCGACGGATTCGGGGATGCGACTGTCGAACACGACGACCGGCGCAGGCCTGGCCATGGCCGCGATGGCAGGCGTTGCAGCCACGGCTCCGGCAATTGCGCTGCCCTTTAGCATGGAGCGACGGGAAACGCGCATCAGCCGGCCTTTCCGAGGTACTTTGCCACTGCATCGAGTTCCGCGTCGGTCAGGTCGACCTTGGTCTGCTGCGGCATCGCGCCCTTGCCCATGCGGACCACGGTCTTGACGTAATCGGCCGTCAGATCGGTGCGGTTGGCAAGCAGGCCCATGTCGGGCGCGTTGCCCGCCATGACCTGCTGCTTGGTCAGGAGGTTGGTGCCCATGCCGCCGGTCAGGTGGCAGTAGCCGCAGTGAACCTCGAACAGCACCTTGCCATCGCCGCCGGGCTTGAGCCGGTCACCGGCAGGCGCGACCGGGCGCATCTGGTAGGGCGGCGGCGGGCCGGGGGGTGGCCCCGGCGGTGCGGCAAAGACAGCGGTTGCAGCAAAGCCGATGGAGGCAACGAGAACGAGCGATGCGCGGTTCATGCCTTATTGCTCCTGCCGCGCGCCTCGGCATAGGCGGCGGGCCAGATGCCCTGCTTGCCCGGCGCGATGATGCCGTTGGGATCGAGCGCGTTCTTCACCTTCTCGCCAAAGCGGCGCAGCGCATGGTTATTGAAGTCGAACGTTTCCATCACCGGGTCCATCCAGCCGAGGTGCGTGCGATACTCCGCGTAGCCCGCCTTGGCCGTCTCGACGATCAGCGCATCGAAGAGCTTGCGCATCTTGAGCACTTCCTCGGCGTTGTCGCGGTCGTACATCAGCATGTTGACGTTGTTGGCAAATCGCCCGCCGATGGTGAAGCTCGCGTAGAAGTCGACGTCGAAATCGGCGATGATCTTGCGGCTGCGGGCCATCTGGTCGAGCACATGCCTCCCGGTGGCAGGCACGACGGGCGAGAAGCCCATGTGTGCGCCGCGGCCACCGATCCAGTCCGACATCTGCAGCGGAACGGCAGAGGGAATGCCCATCGTGGTGTCGACACCATGGATGTAATCGCCCGGGTGCCACCAGTGCTCGGCAGGTTCTGCAGCGAGGTTGCGCTTCATCGCCGCCTTGACCACTTCGGCCTTGGCCTTGACCACGCTTTCCTCACCATAGAGGCGCAGCGCGACCTGCCAGTAGCCGAGTTTATGCTCCTTGAGCAGTTCCTCGACGCGCCATTCGGGGATAGCCGAAGGCTTGTCCCAGAAATCGCGACGCTGGCCCTTGAGCACCATCTTGCCCAGCCACGAGGGGATGAACACGTTTTGGTCGATCAGGCCGGAAATCTTGAGCGGGGCAATCGTATCGATCACCCAGCCGATGTCCTCGACCTTGGGAATATCCCACACCAGTTCGAGCGAGCTTTCGGGCGCAGGCTGGAGCCAGATGCCCGCCTTCGTCACCACGCCGAGGTTCGACTGCGAGAAGGCAAGATCGAAGGTCGGGCCGTAGCTCATCGGGAAGAGGTGCCAGACGGGATTGTCCTTCATCGCGCCCATGCCGGTGCGCACGAGATCGCCATCAGGCAGTACCGCCTCGATACCGCAGAGGTTGCGGGCATGAAGGCCATAAGACGTATAGCCAATGCCGTGTTCAAGCGCGTTTCCAAGCACCGAGCCCCAGGCATTGCCGGGAACCGACATCCACAGCGGAGCCTTCTCGCGCTGGATATGCTCGTAAAGGTCGAAGAAGCCGACGCCCGGCTCGACCACACAGTAGGCGAGCTTGCTATCGAGTTCGAGAATCTTGTTCATGCGCCCGAGGTCGAGCACGACAGTGCCGGGCAGGCGCGGCGCAGCGGTGCCATAGCCAAGGTTCTTGCCGCGTGCGACCGGCCAGAGCGGGGTCTTGTGCTCATTGGCAAGGCGCACGATGGCGCGCACTTCATCGACCGAAGCGGGCGCAACAGCGGCGGATGCGGGCCATTCCTCGGTGCTGCCGGGAGCATAGGTATCGGCATAGGCGTCGCGGTCGGCGTCGGAGTCCATCACCCAATCCTTGCCGACAACGGCGGCAAAGGCGGTCATCGCGGACTGGAACTGCCTCGGACTGACGCGGGGGGGCAGGTGCAGCTTCAAGGCTTGGGCTCTCCCGTCAATTCTTTTCTACCAATTGTTATTGTTTGCAGCACTTACGATTTGTCGTCAAGCGTCACGTCAGCGCGTAGTACTTGACGTAATTCCCGTCCGGCTTGCGTTCGCCGACGCCGATGAAGACGTGGCGCGTCAGCCAGTCGTGCTTGCCCTTGCTGGTCTCGAAAGTCGGCTGGGCGCGCAGGTAGTATTCGGCATGGGGGACAGGTTCCCCACCGGCAAAAGCCCATGCGCGCAGGCGGTCCATCGTCCCTGGCTCGCGCCCCCAGAGGAAACCCCGGTTCTGCATGTAGATCAGCGTTCCGTCATCGACTTCCAGCACATAACGGGCATCGAACACTGCGGTGTCGTCGGGGCGGAAGAAAGCATAGTCGCCGCCCGAATTGGGCACGGCCTTGCCCTTGAGGCGCGGACCTTCGAACTCGCCCTCATCGACATAGACCGCGCTGCGCATGCCCCCCGAAGGCAGGTCCGGCACCATCTGCACGCGGGTGAACCGCAAGCGGCAGGCAAAGGCGAATTCGAGACGCGGGTTGTCGAGCGTGGAGAAGTCCATTTGTGCCTCAATAATTGCTCAGGATCGTCAGGCTCGGCCCATCGAGCGGCTTGCCGGCCTTCTGTTTCGCCAGTTCGTCGGCCCGGGTCTTGCCCTGAAGGTCGATTAGATAGGCGTGGATCGCATCGGCATCGCCGGGGGAGAGGATATCGTCCCAGCGCGGCATGCCATTGGGCGTCAGCAGTCCTTCGAGCACGATCTGACGGAACGCCTCGTGCGTGCCGGGTTGCATCCGCCGAAGGTCGGGCGTGATCGAGCGTGGCTGGTTGGCGTGGCAGATCGCGCAGTTGCCGAAGAATAGGCCCTGCCCCTTGGCGATCATCGCCGCCGTCACGCCCGGAGCCTGAGCCGGTGCTTCCGGCGCGACTTCGAGCGGCGGTAGCAGATCAGGCATCGGCACCTTGCCGCCGCCCAGCTTGAACACCAGCAGCCGGTTCATGTTGCCGCGCGTGTAGGCTGCAGAATAGCGCGGCACAAAGGGATAACCGCCCCCGCCCCACCCGGCCATGACCGCAATGTACTGCACGCCGCCCACCTCATAGGTCATCGGCGCGGCCATTATCGGGGTGCCGGTGTCGATCTCCTTGAGCAGCTTGCCGGTCTTTGTCTCACGCACGAACAGCTTGCCACTGACGCCGCCGTAGATGGTGAGACCGGAAGCCGTGGTCAGAACGCCGCCGCGATCCTGCCAGCCTGCGGTATCGGCAGACCATATGGTCTTGCCGGTGAGTGGATCGATCGCGCGGATTTGCGAGGTGGCGGGCTGCCTCAACGCCTCCTGATAGGCCGGAAGCTTGCGCACGGCATCACCAAACTCGGGCGGGAAGGCGGCCAGCGCTTCCTTCACGTCTGGCGTAAAAATCAGCGCGGCATCGTTGTTGAGCCCGCGCGCCTTGAGCGGCTTGGCCCCCGGCGTCATGAAGATCAGGTTCCCCATGTCGAGCACGGCGCCGATGTAGAGGCTGGTGGCGGGGTCGTAACTGGCCGGGTGCCAGTTGCGCGCCCCGGTGGTGGCGGGGAACACGATCTTGGGGCCGGTGGTGTAGTCCGCCGCTTCCGGATCGAGCACCGGGCGACCGGTCTTCGGATCGATCCCCTTGGCCCAGTTGGTGCGGACGATGGGATTTGCGCGCAGCAGCTTTCCGTCGCGCCGGTCGAGGATGTAGAGATAGCCGTTCTTGGGCGCATGGAGAACGACCGGGCGGTTCTCGCCGTCGATGTCCATGCGCGTGAAGATCATCGGCTGCGTGGCAGTGAAGTCCCAGTTGTCGCCGGGCGTTTCCTGATAGTGCCACTTCATCCGCCCCGTCTTCGGATCAAGAGCGACGAGGCTGGCGAGATAAAGGTTGTCGCCGCCCGCAGGCGAGCGCTTCGACGTGGCGTAAGGCCCGCCGTTGCCGGTGCCGACGAGGACCAGCCCGGTCTCGGGATCGTAGTTGATCGCATCCCACGGGGAGCCGCCGCCGCCGATGTCCCACCGGCTGTTCGGGTCCCATGTCTTGAGCGCCGCCTCAAGCTCAGGCGTTTCCTGCGGACCCAGCTTCGGATCGTGGGGTACCACATGCCAGCGCCAGCGCAGCTTGCCGGTATCGAGATCAAGTGCGGTCACATAGCCGCGCACGTCGTATTCCGCACCGCCCATGCCGATGACAACCACATCGCCCGCAACTTCGGGGGCGCCGGTAGAATTGTCGCCCTTGGCGCGGTTCTCGATGAAGTCGCTCTTCCACACGACCGCGCCGGTCTTTGCATCCAGCGCGTACATCCAGCCATCGAGGCTGGCGACGAAGACTTTACCCCGTGCCACGGCTACGCCCCGATTGACCATGTCGCAGCAGACCGTGCGGTTGACCTGCATGTCGACCTCGGGCTCGAACCGCCAGAGTTCTTTGCCGGTAGCCGCATCGAAGGCATAGGCACGACCGGCTGTGCCGGAGGTGTAGAGCACGCCGTCGACCACGACCGGGGTTGCCTCCTGCCCGCGGAAGGTATCGAGGTCTGCAACCCAGGCGAGGCCGAGTTGGCTCACGTTCTCGGCATTGATCGCAGTCAGGCGAGAATGGTGCGTCTTGCCGGAATCGCCTCCGGGGCTGGTCCATTCACGCCCTGCGCCCTCGGTCAGGGCCGTTGCACCGCCCAGCGAGCAGGCGGCGAGGCCAAGGAAAAGCGTAGCGAGAAGGTGGCGCATCACAGCGAATCCCACGGGCTGGGCATACGATAGGGCACGGTGATGAAGTTCGCCTCGATCTGCTCGATCATGCCATGGTCGATCTTGAACAGTTCGGAGATGTAGAAGCTGTGCGGGCGCAGGACCGGGCTTTTCACAGTGCGCCCGTCGGTCAGCTGGAATTCTCGCAACCGGCCCGAATGATCGATGAAGCCGAAGGCCAGCACCAGCCCGCGCTCCTCATCAACCAGCGGGAAGCGGCGCGCACGCAGGTCGTCGTCATAGCGGTAGTTGCCCATCCGGAACTGCTCTTCGCAGCCCAGCGCCGAGACCGGCACGATCTTGGCAAAATCGGGATTGCGCGTGGTCTGGACGCCGTTTTCCACGCGGTTGCAATCGGGGTGGAACTTCGTGTGGATCGTGCCGTCGTTGCGCTGGAGTGTATCGAAGTAGCCGTTCGACAGGCGCACCATCTCCTCGCGCGTCACCGGAGCTTCCGGTTCGCGGTGCAGGATCGGCTTGTCCCAGTAGCGGCAGTTCTCGAACTTGATGCCGCTGTCGGACTGGCGGACGATCAGCATCTCGCATTCGGCGATCTGCCCGGCTTCGTTGACGGCCAGGCGCAGGGTGAAAGCCGATTCCTCGATGGGTTCGATCACTGTGCCAAAATAGCCGATCTGACCCGTCTTCACGTCGGCAAAGCGCAGCTGGTAATCGCCCAGCCGGTCGATCGTGCCCCACACGCCGTCGCCGATCTCCAGCATCACGTTGTTCTCACTGTGATGCGCCCCCGGTGCCCAATCGAGCGCATGGGGATCGCGCGCATTGAGAGCGACAAGAAACCGGTCAAGGACGGCATAAAGCTCGGCGCGTGTCATCGATTCTCCCAAGGGTTCATTGAGGCTTTGACGGCCTTCTCAAGCCAAGGCATACTCTACCAAATGTTATAAATAAAGGGGAGAGACGCATGGCCCGGACAGCGGCCGAACAGGCCAACCTCGATCTCGTGCTGGAGATGTACCACAAGGTCCTGATCGCGATGGATAGCAGCGCGGTGGACCGCTATATCGCGTCCGGATACGTGCAGCATTCTTCACTCGCCGAGCCGACGGTCGAAGCCCTGAAGGGCTTTCTCGATCGGGTCCGCGCCGAATCACCCGATGCTACGCAAACGATCCATCGCAGCTTCGTCGACGGCGATCACGTGATCACCCATACCCACGTCGTGCGCTGGCCCAGCGATCCCGGCCTTGCCGTGGTCGACATTTTCAGGGTGGAAGATGGGCTGATCGTCGAGCACTGGGACGTGATACAGGACGTGCCGGAAAAGCCGGTGAACCCCAACAGCATGTTTTGACAGGAGAGACACGATGCGCCTTCTCATCGCAGCCCTTGCCATAGCACTGACATCGACCGCCGCTCGGGCCGAGGAATGCAAGCTGACCCCCAAGCAGGTCGTCAGCAACTTCATGGACGAGTTCTACATCCAGAAGAAGGTCCGCTCCTCATTCGAGCGCTGGGTCGATCCCGGCTATATCCAGCACAACCCCTATGCCGCCACGGGACGCGAAGCCGCGATCGGCTTCCTCGAGAAGTTCGTGGAGCAGAACCCCGGCCAGCGCACGAAGATTCACCGCATTATCGCCGATGGCAATCTCGTCGCCGTTCACAGCCACGGCTGGATGGAGAATGGCGATGCGGCGGCCAAGCGCGGCTTCGCGGTGGTCGATATCTTCCGCGTCGAAGGCTGCCGCGTGATGGAGCATTGGGACGTGCTTTCGCCGGTGCCGGAGACTGCCGCCAACACCATGTTCTGACATGAAGCTGTTCGACAACAAGTGCGTGGTGATCCTTGGCGGCAACGCCGGGATCGGCCTCGCCGCAGCGCGGATGTTCGCAGCCGAGGGCGCGAAGCTCGCCATCACCGGTCGCAACGCCGAGACGCTGCGCGAAGTGGCCGAGGACCTCGATGCGCTGTGCATCCGCTCGGACATGGGCGACCTCGGCCAGACTGCGGCGGCCTTGGCCGAGATCGAGGAAGCGCTTGGCGGGATCGACGTGCTGTTCGTCAACGCCGGGGTCGGCGGATTCGCCATGGTGCCGGACGTGACGCCCGAGTTCTGGGACGGTATCCACTCAGTCAACCTGCGAGGCGCGTTCTTTGCGATCCAGAAGGCCCTGCCAATGATGCGCGATGGCGGCTGCATAGTCATCACCGGCTCGATCGGGTCGATGGCAGCGGTGCCCGGCAATGTCGCCTATGCCGCCGCCAAGGCTGGTCTGCGCGCCATGGCGCGGATCGTCGGCAAGGAGCTGCTGCCCCGCCGCATCCGCGTCAACATGGTCAGCCCCGGCCCGACCGATACGGAAATCTTCAAGCGCGATGCGAGCGAAGAGGAAATTCAGGGGATGCAGGACATGCTCTCGTCAGTAGTTCCTATGGGCCGAATGGGCACGTCGGAAGAAGTCGCCTGCGCGGTGCTGTTCCTCGCCAGCGCCGAGGCCAGCTTCATCAACGGCGTGGACCTATGCGTCGATGGCGGGTGCATCGAACTGGGCTGATGTCTGGGCTGATTACTGCGCTGGCCCTGCCTGCGCCGCACCGGCTAGCGTGGTGCCGCTGCGGTCAGGCAGGGTCCAGATGATCAGGTTGGCCACCATGATTCCGGCAAGCGTCAGCATCAGCACCGGCCGCTTGCGCTCACCCCGGCGCAGCAGGAACACCGCACCGCCGACTAGGGCGATGGCGGCGAGCATCATCAAAGAGAGCGCAGCATCAAGCATGCGCGCCCGTTAGCGGCTGAACAGGCCCTTGGCCATACCGGCGAGATCGTCGAGCGGATTGCCGTCGCCGTCCTTGTCGAGGAAGGCCGAGACCTTGCTCAGCGCATCGGGGTTCTGGCCCAGAGCCGAGGCAAAGCTGGCAAGCGCGCCTTCACCGCCCAGGTGACCGACGATTTCCTGCAACTTGGACGCATCAAGGCCCGAGTTGGCAGCGGCCGTCTGGATCGTGTCCCCCTTCGACTGGTGCCCTGCGGCAAGTGCGGCGATGGCGTTCTCCGCCATGTCAGGATCGATGCCGACCTTTGCTGCAAGGTTCTTCACGTCGACATTGCCGGCCACCTGGCCAAGGATCGAATCGAACAAGCTCATCACATTTCCCCTTCTCTGCCGAGCAAAGCGTAACAGGTCCGGATCAGACTTCCAGCGCGTGGATCTCCGCCCGCCGCCGCTCTCCGTCGCGCCGCACCAGCAGCGCCGAGTACTCCGGCACCTCGATCCATGTGGCAAAATCGCGGGTAAGCGGCTCGGATGCAACGATCACACTGTCGGCGTCGATCGCACCGCCGGTCAGCTTCCATTCGCCATCGTGCAAGCCGTAGTCACGCCCGCAAGTGTACCACATCGAGAGGTACTCGGAGCTGCCCTGCAATGCGCCCGCATCGAAGTGCCCGAAATCGAAGGTGAAGCGCACGGCGGCAAGGTTGGTGCCGTCGCAGAACATCAGGTTGGTCGAACTCGAGCGGGTAATGCCATGCCGTGCCCTCGCCTCGCGCAATACGGCCAAGGCGTGGCGGATCGCGGCGAGGATCGCGTCCGGTTCGTTGATGCCTGCAGGATCGGGCAGCGCCGAGACGACCAGCGCATAGATCCATTCGCTGTCGGTCGATCCCTGTATCTGCCTGGCAAACTCGGGCCGGATATGGGGAGCAAGATCAAAGCGCATGTCGCGGAATCCGGCGAGATCGCCATTGTGCGCCATCGACAGCGGCACGCCATCGAAGCGGAAGGGGTGGCAGTTCTGTTCGTTGATCTGGACGGTCGAGTTGTAGGGCACGCCGCGGATGTGGGCGAGGAGCGCCGAAGAACGCAGCTTTCCGGCCAGTGCCTTGAGGTTGCGGTCAAACAGCGCGACTTGGGTAGTTCGGTAGCGGAAAGGCACGTTGGGTGCGTGGCTGGCCTCGTCCCACGCGGCCATGCCGAAGCCGGCAAGGTTCAGCATCTGCAGCATCTGCGCGCCGATGGTCTGGTTGAGCAACGAGGAATCGGGCGCGTAGAGCAGATCGTCGATCAGGACCGGCGTGCCGAGGTAGCTCAGGATACGGCACATCAGCCAAGCTCTCCGGCATGGTTGAACCGGGCGAGCGACAGTGAGCGCCCGAGGTGACGGTTGGCCTTGCGCTGGTCCTGCACGAGCTGCCTTCCGAACGCTGCGTGGAGAGCAGGCAGCCACGACGGCATCTCGTCTTCGAGCGCCGTCAGGGTTTCAGCCGGGAGATGAACCAGCTTGGCATCTTCCACCGCCGTCACCAGCAAGGGCTGCGGGCCGCCATCGCTGTGCCCGGTCAGCCCGACGAAGCATCCCGGGCCGAACACGAAGACCTGCTCGGCCATGGCTCCGCGCGGGACCGCCGCCCGGACCGCCCCGCGCAGGACGAGATGGAGTCCCTCCTGTCCTTCTCCCGGCCCAACCAGCGTACTGCCGCGTGGCGCATCGAGCAGACTGCCATGTGCGGCAATCGCCTCGAACCCGCGCAATCGGGAAAGGCCGTGGGCTAGGTCGGATGTTCCAGCTTTCGCCGCGACGGGCGCAGGTCCAGCATGCAGCTGGCGCAGGGCGTGGGGATCGAAGTGTCCCTCCGCAACGATCCGCTGCAGCGTGGCACGGGTGCGCGAGGCGACAAGACGGCGCAACGCGACGCTCAGCCTCACCGCCCATCCAGAGCCATCGTGCAGCAGCGCGCGGAAGCGGCGGCCGGAAATGGCAAGGCCGTGCGTGTCCTCGATCGCGCGGACCCTTGCAGACCGTGGCCCATCATCGAGCAAGGCAAACTCGCCCACGACCTCGCCCGGACGGATCGCGGAGATCACCGCGTTGTCGTCACCGGGAATGCGCGCAGCAATCTCGAGCAGGCCACCTTCGACAAGGTAGAGGGCATCGGCATGATCGCCCTGACGGAACAGCACGTCTCCCGCAGCAACGGCGAAAGGCGCGGCATTGCCGAGCAGGGCTTTCCATTCCTCGCGTTCGAAGCCGGCCAGTTGCGCCGGTACCTGCGCCTGCTCTCCCATCCAGCCAGATTGCGCCTGCTCCCGATTCTGGTCAATCGGCTTCGGCAAGCGTCTTCAACTGGTCCGCGCAGGCTCCCCATCCAGCCTCGAAGCCCATCTCGGCGTGATTCTTCATGGCCTCTTCGGTCCAGTGTCGGGCGCTGGCGGTGTATCGAGTGCCCTTACCCTCGGGCTCGATTTCCCAGATTCCGATCATGAACGGGCCTGCCGGCTGAAAATCCACCGTCACGGCATCGGTAGCCACGAAGCGACGGCCTTCCTCCCAGCTGAGGAATATGCCCTCCTGAGGCACCTCCTCGCCATCGGGACCGTGCATGACCATGGCCGAACGGCCACCGGCGCGGCGCTCCTGCGCGATCGTGGTGACGTACCAGGGCTTGGGGCACCACCATTCCTCCTGCCGGTTGGCAAGGACGTCCCAGACTTTCTCGGGGCTTGCGGCGATGTAACGGCTGATCGAGAGTTCGTGCATGTCCTTGCTCCCTGGCACTCAGTCGCGGTCGGGCGCGCCGAGCGGAAAATAGTGCCGGAACCGCCGCGCGTCCTCGACGCAGCGCGACACGGGCGGCAGCGCGAGGAGGTGCGCACGCCACTGCCGAAGCAGGGCACAATCCTCGGGAATCCGCGTGACCCAATCGGCATAGAACAGGGCGGGTGCCGCCGCGCATTCGATCAGGCTGACTGTGTCCGGCATCGCATAACCCTCGAGCCAGCCCTCGATCCAACGATAGGCTCGGGTCACCCGCTCGTCGACGCGGGCCTGCACCATGTCCGAGACCCGTCCGTCGCGGATCGCCTCATCGACGCATTCCTGCATCGTGTTCATCACGTAATTGTCGAACACCCGATCGATCATGCGCATGCGGATCGCTTCGTCAGGATCTGCAGGGATCAGCGAGGTTGGCCCCGGATGATGAAGCGCAAGATACTCGATGATCGAGGTAGATTCGAACACCTCGCGCGAATCGTCGACGAGCAGCGGGAACTTGCCCATCGGGCTCGCCTGCTGGACACGGGCATAGGCGGCTGCGTGATCCGGGTTCTCGCCATCGAGACTGTGAAACACAAACGGCGTGCCATTGGCGTAGAGCGCGATCAGCGCCTTCCACGTGTAGGACGAGAACGGATGCCCGTAGAGCGCAAGCATCAGGCATCTCCTCTTGCGGCAGCCTCGATAGCCGCATGGTCGATCTTGTGCATGGTCATCATCGCGGTGAACACCCGGGCGCGCACGTCCGGATCGGGATCGGTCATGCCTTCGGTAAGAACGCGGGGCGTGATCTGCCAGCTCAGTCCCCACCTGTCCTTGCACCAGCCGCAGGCGCTTTCCGCGCCGCCATTGCCGACGATGGCATTCCAGTAGCGGTCGGTTTCCTCCTGCGTTTCGGTCGCCACCTGAAACGAGAACGCCTCGCTATGCGGAAACTGCGGACCGCTGTTGAGGCCGATGCAGGGAATGCCGAGCACGGTGAAGTCGACCGTCAGCACGGTCCCTACCGAACCGCCGGGAAAGTCGGTCGGCGCGCGATGCACCGCGTTCACGTGACTGTCTGGGAAGGCCTTCGCATAGAAGGTCGCCGCGTCTTCGGCATCGCCGTTGTACCACAGGCAAAGCGTGAGCTTAGGGACAGTCACGAGCCCGACCGTTTGCAAGGCAAAACCCTGTCAACAAACGCCAATCTGCCCATAAGGCGACTCCTCTCATCGGTGCCCGCACCGTCTGCGAGGAGCCGCCCCGAGGCAAGGCTCATGCGGCAAAGCGTGTGTCGGGGGAAAGCTGTCCTTCACCCCGAAAGCGGGCTCACATCGCCATGATGCGCTGCGCAAAAGGCTCCTCTTGCGCCGCCACGGCAGCCCATGCCGGGCGCGCCGTCACGCGGGCGTACCACGCCGCAGTCTTTGGACGTGCGGCCGGATCCACGCCATGGCCGACATAGGCGAGCGTGCGGAAGATCGAGGCGATCGAGATGTCGGCGATGCTGAAGGTTTCGCCCAGCAGCCAGCTCTGTTCGGGCGCGACCGATTCGAGCCAGTCCACCCAGCGTGGCAGTTCGGCCTCGCCCTGCAAGGCAACAGCCTCATCGCCGCCGACCTTCAGCAACTTTGGCCCGACCAGCCGGTTGAACAGGATCTTGAGGCCTGCAGCGCCGAGCACCGTATCGGCGAACTCGTCCCAGAACACTGCCTTGCCTCGCAGCTTCGAGTCATCCGGGATCAGGCGAGGCTCAGGATAATGCGCGTCGAGATAGACCGTGATGGCGGTCGAATCGGCAAGCTGGAAGCCATCGTCGTCAATCGCCGGGATCTTGCCCAAAGGGCTGCACGCGAGGAATTCGGGATCGGTGCTGCCCGGACCACCGCGTCCCAGATCGAAGGAAATGCCCTTTTCCGTAAGGACAACCGCCACCTTGCGGACAAACGGCGAAAGCATCGCGCCATAGAGCTTCATCGAAATTCTCCCATTCTATCGGACAGGTCCCTTGAAACCTTATTGCAGCGCCGCGCGCGCCCGTATAGGCGGGGCAGCGATGAGCGAACTTCCGAACAGCCACGCGACGACGCTGCTCGCCGCGCCCGACACCGAAATCGATGTCCGCGAGACCTTCGGCATCGACATCGACATGAAGGTTCCCGCGTTCAGCCGCGCAGACGAGCGCGTGCCTGATCGTGACGACACCTACGTGTTCGATCCGGACACCACGCTGGCGATCCTTGCAGGCTTTGCCTACAACCGTCGCGTTATGGTGCAGGGCTATCACGGCACCGGCAAGTCGACCCACATCGAACAGGTCGCCGCGCGCCTCAACTGGCCTTGCATCCGCATCAACCTCGATGCGCACATCAGCCGCATCGATCTCGTCGGTCGCGATGCCATCGTGCTGCGCGACGGGCTGCAGGTGACCGAGTTCCGCGAAGGCCTGCTGCCGTGGGCGCTCCAGACGCCAACCGCGCTCGTCTTTGACGAATACGATGCTGGCCGCCCGGACGTGATGTTCGTTATCCAGCGCGTGCTGGAAACCGAGGGCAAGCTCACGCTGCTCGACCAGAACCGCGTGATCCGCCCGAACCCCTACTTCCGCCTCTTTGCCACGGCCAACACCGTCGGTCTGGGCGATACCTCGGGCCTCTATCATGGCACGCAGGCGATCAATCAGGGCCAGATGGACCGCTGGAACCTCGTGGTCGCGCTGAACTATCTGGGCGAAGCGACCGAGGTCGAGATCGTCACCAAGAAGGTGCCGACGCTTGATCCCAAGATCGTCACCGACATGGTCCGCGTCGCCAACCTGACCCGACAGGGCTTCATCAATGGCGACATTTCGACCGTGATGAGCCCGCGCACGGTGATCAGCTGGGCGCAGAACAGCCAGATCTTCAACGATGTCGGCTTCTCGTTCCGCCTCTCGTTCCTCAACAAGTGCGACGAGACCGAACGCGTGCTGGTGGCAGAATACTACCAGCGGGTGTTCGGCAAGGACCTGCCTGAGAGCGTTGCGCACCGCGGCTGAGCAGCTTTGCCGCCGAGATCAAAAAGGCCCCCGTGTTCGCGGGGGCCTTTTTCGTTGAATCACCCGTTGGGCGTGATCAGGTATTTCTCTCCCGTCCGCCGCGCATTGTAGTCCACCGCCGCCTCGCGGGTCAGCGCCTGCTCAAGGGTGACTCGCGCCTTGTAGTTGCTGGCGAAGGTGGTGGTCAGTTCTGCCATCACCCGGCGGCGCATCTTGTCGACGACTTCGGCGCCGAGCCTGCCCATCCAAGGCGTCAGCAGCCAGCCCGAGACGTCCCAGTTGAAGCCGAAGTTGCGCGTCAGAATCGTCGGCGAAAGATCGAGCGCGCCGTAGATGAAGGCGTGCTTGGGGCTGTTCGAGCCATAACGGCTGTAGGCCGCGCCCGAGTTGGCGACCTGCTCCATCACTGTCAGTATCTGGCTGACGAGCTTTCCGCCGCCGATGGCGTCGAACGCCATGGTCGCCTTGGTCGCGCCGATCGCGGCAGCAAGGTCATCCAAGAAGCTGTCCTTCGAGCTATCGACAACATGCTCCGCGCCGATCCCCTGGAGGATCGCCACTTGCGCATCGTTGCGCACGATGTTGACCAGCGGAATGCCATCGGCCTGACAGATCTTGACCAGCATCTGCCCGAGGTTCGACGCCGCCGCCGTATGCACTAGCGCACTGTGGCCGAGATGGCGCATGGTCTCGGTAAAGCTCAGCGCCGTCAGCGGATTGACGAAAGCCGAAGCGCCCTGTTCTGCCGTCACACCCTCGGGCAGTTCTAGGCACATGCCCGCATCGGCCACGGCCAGCGTCGAATACATGCCGCCGGGGAAGCAGGTGACGCGCTTGCCGAGCAGGGCCTGCGCTTCAGGCGCATCCCCTGCCGCCACCACTGTCCCTGCGCCTTCGTTGCCGACCGGCATCGCCGCACCGTGGCGGGCGGCCATGGCGCGCACGGCAGGCTCTGGCATCCGCGCCACGATCTTGCCCGGCGAGAACTCTGCGTTCGTCACGTCGGCGGGGCCAAACAGCAGGCCGAGGTCGGAAGGATTGATCGGCGTCGCTTCAACCCGGATTACCACCTGCCGGCCTTCGGGCGCGGGCAGGGTATAGTCTTCAAGGGCGACGGTCAGGGTACCGTCGGGATCGAGCTGCGAGACGATGCGCTGGCCTTGAAGTTCGGTCATTCTTTACTCTCCGGGATATGTTGCCCGGACGAAGTATAGACCTTCCGACGGCGCGTTAAGTCCTAATTTGCTACGGTCTTTTGCCGCGAGGGCATGGCCCACCTGCGCCACGCTCCACATCCCCTGCCCGACCAGCGCGAGGCACCCGACCATCGAGCGCACCTGATGGTGCAGGAAGCTGCGCGCGGCCGCTTCGATGATCACCCGGTCACCCTCGCGCCGCACTTCCAGACGGTCGAGCGTCTTGACCGGGCTGGCCGACTGGCAATGCACGGAGCGGAACGTTGTGAAATCGTGGAGGCCTACCAGCGCCTGCGCGGCTTCGTGCATGGCTTCGTGATCGAGCGGCTTTGCGATCCGCCACGCCTTGCCAAGATCAAGCGTCAGCGGCGAGCGCCGGTTGATGATGCGGTACTCATAGGCGCGGCCTGTGCAGGAAAACCGGGCGTGCCAGTCCTCTGCCACTTCGACGCAATCCAGCACCGCAATCGGATGCCCCGCGATCCGCAGCCGCGCATTGACCGCCTCCATCATGCGAAAAGGATCGAATTCTCGCGAAAGATCGAAATGCGCCCTCATCCCCAGCGCATGGACGCCGGTATCCGTCCGCCCCGCCGCATGGACGACAACCGCTTCGCCAATGACGGACTCGACCGCCTCCTCAATCGCCTGCTGTACGCTGGGCCCATGCGATTGACGCTGGAAGCCCATGTAAGGACTGCCGTCCCATTCGAGAGTAAGCGCAAAACGCATCAGTCCAGCCGTGTCCCCGCCGCAATTGCGCGTCCGCGCAGAAGCGATGCCGCATCCATGGCCGGGCGCCCTGCGCGCTGAACGATGGTCGGACGGATTGCCCCGCTGCCACAGGCGATAGTCAGCGCGTCGTCCAGCGTTGCACCCGCCACGCCGCTCGCCTGAGCAACGTCCGCCGCCAGCACGCGATAACGCTCCCCCTCAAGCTCGAAGAACGCCCCCGGCGACGGCGCAAAGGCCCGCACCTGACGCTCGACGTCCACGGCGTCGCGGGTGAAGTCCAGACGGCTCTCCGCCTTGTCGATCTTGTGGGCATAAGTAACGCCCTCTTCCGGCTGCACCTCGGGCGGATAGTTTGCAAGGTCCGCCAGCACCTGCACCATCAGCGCTGCGCCCTTGGCGGCCAGTTCCACAGTCAGTTCGCCCGCCGTCTTGCCATCGACCGGCGTTTCCACCTTGGCCAGCATGGGCCCGGTGTCGAGGCCACGCTCCATCTGCATGATGGTAACGCCGGTCATCTCGTCACCTGCAAGGATCGCCCGCTGCACCGGCGCCGCGCCACGCCAACGCGGCAGGATCGAGCCGTGGACGTTGAGGCATCCCAACTTCGGTGCATCCAGCACCGCCTGCGGCAGGATCAACCCATAAGCGGCCACCGCCGCCACGTCGGCCCCAAGCGCGGCGAGCGCAGCCTGTTCATCCGCCCCTTTCAGTGAAACCGGCGTACGCACTTCGATGCCATGCGCCTCGGCCGCCAGATGCACCGGCGAGGGCTGCAGCTTCTTGCCACGCCCCGCAGGACGCGGCGGCTGGCTGTAGGTCGCGACGACCTCGTGCCCAGCAGCGACCAGCGCTTCCAGTGTCGGCACCGCGAAATCGGGCGTCCCCATGAAGATGATGCGCATAAGCTGTCTGCAAGGCCTTTCGTTTGTCGCCCCCGGCCCTATCTGTGCTGCCATGGCATCGCAAGAGATCGAGGCACTTTCCGGCGCACTGGCGCGCCTTCCCGGGCTCGGCCCCCGCTCGGCCCGCCGCGCCGTGCTGTGGCTGATCAAGCGGCGCGAGACAGCACTGCCGCAACTTCTGGCCGCCTTGACCCAAGTCCAGGACCTGCTGGTGGAATGCCAGACTTGCGGCAATGTCGACACCACCAACCCCTGCGGCATCTGCACCGACCCGCGCCGCGACCAGCGGTCGATCTGCGTGGTCGAGGAAGTGGCCGACCTGTGGGCGCTTGACCGTGCCCGTCTGTTCACCGGCAAGTACCACGTTCTGGGCGGCAGGCTTTCAGCGCTTGAAGGCGTACGCCCTGAAGACCTGACCATCGGTCAGTTGCTCGACCGGGTGAGCCAGGGCGGGATCGACGAAGTGGTGCTTGCAATGAACGCCACGCTCGAAGGCCAGACCACCGCGCATTACATTGCCGAACGGCTGGAGGACGCACCTGTCCGCGTCACGCAGCTCGCACACGGCCTGCCGGTCGGCGGCGAACTTGATTATCTTGATGAGGGCACGTTGGCGCAAGCGCTACGCGCGAGAAGGCCGGTAGCCTAACCGGCAGAACAACGCTTTCATCCCCCCTCCCGCAGGCGGGAGGGGCTGGGGGTGGGCATCCAGCGCCAGCACCAAAGCACCACACTTGCGACTCCCCCACACATTCCTTATCTGCCCTCCATGGCCATCCGCGAAATCATCGAAGTCCCCGACCCGCGCCTGAAGCAGGTCTCCGTCCCCGTCGAGAAGTTCGACGACGAGCTCAAGACGCTTGTCGAGGACATGTTCGAGACAATGTACGATGCTCCCGGCATCGGCCTCGCCGCGATTCAGGTGGGCGTGCCGCTGCGCGTGCTGGTAATCGATCTGCAGCCCGATGACCCCGAGGCCGAACCCGTCGCCTGCGATCACGATGGCCACCACCATCATCACCAGCCGACCAAGAAGGAACCGCGGGTCTTCATCAACCCCGAGATTCTCGATCCGTCCGAAGAGCACAGCCTCTATCAGGAAGGCTGCCTCTCTGTCCCCGAGATCTACGCCGAGGTCGAACGCCCCGCCCGCATCCGCGCCCGCTGGCAGGACCTCGAGGGCAACACGCACGAAGAGGACATGGACGGCCTGATGGCCACCTGCCTCCAGCACGAGATGGACCACCTCGAAGGCATCCTCTTCATCGACCACCTCTCGCGCCTGAAGCGCAGCATGGCGCTGAAGAAGCTCGAGAAGCTGCGCAAGGTGGCGTGAGGATTGTTGCGGACAAAACCCTTGCGTTCCCGCTCTGTTCATTTATTCTAGCCCGACATCGGCCACAAAATGGGCGGCTGATGTCGAATTAGGAATCGCTAGTTTCTGATTGCAACAAATCCTCTTCCGGCAAATCGTTGCCCTCCTAACGGAGCACGCGCGCAAGCCTGATAAATGGCAGTCATTTACCGCGACGACTGGTTTGGCCCACCACCACAGTCGGAGAGACGCCGTGAGAAATCGGCTATTTTCGCTGTGCTGGCAATTCGACGGTGTCCATTGGCTGATTTTGTCAGCACATGGAGGCATTCTCGCTTTCTCAATCCATGGATTTGAAAGTGAAGATGCAGCACTTCTCGACCTTCAAAGATATATTTGAAGGCCAACCAGACACAGCGGTCGGCGGGGTTTAACTCCGCCGACCGCTGTGGAAGCATCCGAGATTCCAAACGATGGAAGCTGCTCTTGCTATAATCACACTTGTTGTCGGAATCGCCGTCGGCTGGTTCTTCGGCTCGCGCCCCGTGGCTGAATGGCGCGCGCGGCATGATCAGCGCGATGCCGAAGCGAAGGCCCACGAAGGCACGGTCAAGGCGATGACGGTGGACCTTGCCGCCACGGCAGAGCGCACCAAAGGACTGGAAGCGAGCCTTGCCGAACTGCAGGACGTCCGCCGCCAGCGCGACGAGCTGGCCCCGGCACTAGCCGCCGCCCGCCAGAGTGCCGCCGATGCCGAGGTCGTCCGCGCCGAACTCGCCCGCGTGCGCGATGATCGCGAGGCTTTGCGCGCCGAGCTCGAACGGCTCAAGGCCGATGCCGAAAACTTTGCCGAACAGAAGCGCCTGCTGATTGAGGCGCAGGAAGCGCTGCGCAAGGAATTCGAGAACGCGGGCAACAAGGTTCTGGAAAAGGCGCAGGAAACCTTCCTCGCCCGCGCGCAGTCGCGCTTCGAGGAAAGCGAGAAGACCAGTGCCGAGCGGCTCAAGTCCCTGCTCGCCCCGGTCGACCAGCGGTTGAAGAGCTATGAAGAACAGGTCCAGAGCCTCGAAAAGCAGCGCGTTGATTCATTCGGCCAGCTGACCGGCCTGATCCAGTCGATGCGCGACGGGCAGGAAGCCGTCCGCGCCGCCGCTGCCCAGCTTGGCAACAGCTTGCGCAACGGCCCCAAGACGCGCGGCCGCTGGGGCGAACTGCAGCTGCGCAACGTGCTCGAACAGTGCGGCCTTGCCGAACATACCGATTTCGTGACCGAGCATTCGGTAGAGACCGACGAAGGACGGTTGCGCCCCGATGCCATTGTCCGCGTGCCTGGCAACAAGCTGCTGGTGATCGACGCCAAGGTATCCTTGAACGCCTATCAGGATGCCTTCGAGGCCGAGGACGACGATACCCGCAAGATCGCGCTCAACGCCCATGTCCAGTCGATGCGAAACCATATCCAGACGCTCGGCGCCAAGTCCTACCAGTCGCAGTTCGAGGAAGCACCGGACTACGTGCTGATGTTCGTCCCCGGTGAACACTTCATCGCCGCCGCCCTGGAACGTGACCCGACGTTGTGGGACTTCGCCTTCGAACGCCGCGTGCTCTTGGCTAGCCCGACGAACCTCGTCGCCATTGCCCGCACAGTGGCGCAAGTCTGGCGGCAGGACGGCCTGGCGCGCGAGGCGCGCGAAATCGGCAAGATGGGCGGCGAGCTTTATGATCGGCTTGCTGTCGCCGCGGAACACCTCAAGCGCGTCGGCAACGGGCTCGACAGTGCGGTTTCCAATTACAACAAGTTCGTCGGCAGCTTCGAACGTAACGTGCTTTCCGCAGGCCGACGCCTGAAGGACAAGCACATCGAAATCGGCAAGCGCGAGTTGGAGGAGGTGCCGCTCGTCGAAGCAGCCCCACGTTATGCTGAGGCGGAACCGGCAGCATTGGCACAGACTGCCAATGACGAAGGAGACGTTGCGGCGGAATGACGGTCAGCTTCGTCCCGCATCTGCTTGCCTTCGCCGCAGTGACGGTGCTGGCGGGTTGCGGGAGCGAGCCCCAGGCCTCGGCCAGTTCGCCTGCGCACGACAAGGCGGCAGCAAAACCAGTCGAGACGCCTCTGCCAACCAGCGAACCGGTTCCTGCACCAAGCGATCCTGCCCCCGTCGCATCAGCGACCTCGGACGCCGTCAGTTACGCCCCTCGCGATGATTGTGCCAAGGAACCGGGATGGCCCGCATTCCGCAATGCATTGGCGAGCGCCATCAAGAGTCGCGATGCACAAGCGCTGGCCAAGCTTGCCGCGCCTGACATCGCGCTCGACTACGGCGGCGGCAATGGCCCTGCCGAACTGATCAAGCGTCTGAACGATCCCGAAGCGAAACTCTGGCGGGAGCTTGACGCCATCCTGCCGCTCGGATGTGCGGTGCAGGGCGGGCTCGCGGCCATGCCATGGGTGTTCTGGAACGTGCCTGAAGACATCGACAGCTATAGCGCCATGCTTGTGCTCGGCGATGATACGCCGCTGCTGGACAAGGCGGGCGGAAAGCCGGTTGTCATGGCAGGTTGGACCATTGTGGGCATAGATCCGATGGACTTCGACACCGATGCCAAGGCCACGCGCGTGACCGCGCATGACGGGCACAAGGGATGGATCGAAACGCGCAAGTTGCGCAGCCTGCTCGACTATCGCCTGATTGCGGAGCCAAAGGACGGCCAATGGCAGATCACCGCCTTCATCGCAGGCGATTGATCAGCCCTCGGAAAGCTCCAGATCGAGCGCGTGTCCGCCCGAAACCAAGCGCAGGGTGGAGCCGCTGCGGCGCATTTCCGGCGCGGCGGAAAGCAGCGCGTTGACCGCCTCTTCCTGCTGCCAGACCGGACCTTCGCAAAACATCCGCGTGGCCATGAGAGGGCCGGCGATCAGCCGGGTTCCTTCGACGCGGTAGTCTCCGCCAATGCCATTGCAGCCCACATTGGCGCTCAGCCGTTCATCCTCGAACTTCAGGCTCGCGCGGCCGGGCGCGACAGGCGCTGCTCCGTCCACACGGGTGATGATCCAGTTCGTTCCGGCGAGCCCTGCTCTTTCCGACGGTGCAGTCGCACATCCGGCGAGGAGAGCCGAAGAAATCACGATAAGGGCCAGAGACTTGCGCATACAGGCACGATGCGCGCACGCGACTGAGCGTGGGATTAACCGGCAGATCCGTTATCGTTCATCAAGCGTGGCAAGCACTTCGTAAGCCAGCACTGCGCCTGCCACGGCAGCATTCAGACTGTCTGCCCGGCCCTTCATCGGCATCGTCACGCGCAAGTCGCAAGCCATCTCGTAGTCCTCAGGCAGCCCGCGCGATTCGTTGCCGACCATGATGAAGCACGGAGCCGCGTAAGGGGCACCGCGATAGGGCACAGCCTCGCGCAGGGACGCCGCCACCAGTTGCCCCTCGCCCTCGCGCAGCCAGCCGATGAATTCGTCCCACCGCGCCTGTGCCAACCGCTCGGTGAAGATCGCGCCCATGCTCGCCCGAACAGCCTCGACCGAGAACGGATCGACGCAATCGTCGATCAGGATCAGCCCTCCAGCCCCAACTGCATCGGCAGTCCGAAGCATCGTACCGAGATTGCCCGGATCGCGCATTGCGTGGGCGACCAGCCAGACCGGCGCGGCATTGCGGTCGATAAGTCGTATCGAGGTGTCCCACTCGGCAAACACCCCCGCCACAGCCTGAGGGTTTTCCTTGCCGGTCACTTTAGAGAGAATGTCGAGCGGCAGTTCGATCACCTCACCACCGCTGCGCACCACGTCTGCCTCAAGCTCGTCGAGCAGCGGATGCCCCTCGCGCCCTTGCGCCATCAGCAGTATCTCGGGCAACCGACCGCCCTCACGCGCATCCGTCAGCAGGCGCAGGCCTTCCGCCAGGAACTTGTGCTCGCGCCGCCGGTGCTTCTTCTCGCGCAGGCTGCGGACGAACTTTACCGTCGGGTTGGAGTAACCGGTGATGATCTTGCGCGTCATGCCGCTCCCATGGGGCAGAGCGGTGTGCGCGGCAAGGGGATCAATCCTCGCCGAAGCCGTCCTTGATCAGCCCGGTCAGCTTCATCAGGATCGCATCGGCCTCGCCTTCAGGCCCCGCAACGACGACGTCCACCGTATCGCCCTTGGCCGCGCCGAGCATCATCAGGCCGAGGATGGAACCCCCGGCAGCGTCCGTCCCGTCCTTTGCCACCGTCACATCAAAGCCATCGGGCAGCTTGGCGACTGCATTCACGAACTTTGCGCTGGCCCGCGCATGGAGGCCGCGCTGGTTGACGATCGTCACCGTTTCGCGGGTGACGTAACCCTGTTCTGCCATCTCACGCGTCCTGTCCCAGAAACTCGGAAGCGATCGTTATGTAGTTCCGCCCCGCATCGCGCGCAGCGGCTGTCGCTTCCTTGACGCCCATGCAATTGCGAGCCTTGGCCAGACGGATCAGCATGGGCAGGTTGATCCCGGCAATCACTTCGATGCGTCCCGCCTGCATCAGCGAGATCGCGAGGTTGGAGGGCGTCCCACCGAACAGGTCGGTCAGGATGATCACGCCCTCGCCGCTGTCGACGCGCTTGATGGCGTCGGCGATTTCCTTCCGGCGCTTCTCCATGTCGTCGTTGGGGCCGATGCAGACGCCGATCACGTCGCTTTGTCGACCGACGACATGCTCCATCGCATGGATGAACTCGTCGGCAAGAGCGCCGTGGGTAACCAGAATGAGACCGATCATGTAAGGGGCAGGCTCCGAAGTGCGGCCGGACACTGTGCGCTATCCGCGATGAACGCGAGATTTGCGCAAGTGCGGGGCACGCAAGACGACTGGGAATCGAAATGCATGGCTTCCAGTGCTGCCCCGCCCAATGGTGTTCTTCCCCGCTTGATCAATGCTTCTGGCCCTCAAGCAGGTCAGCCGCACGTGATGCGAGGTTGCGATGCAGCAATGTGGGTGAAAATCCCGCCTCGCGCAAGGCGGAAGCGATCTGCTCGGCCATGAACACCGAACGGTGCCGCCCGCCGGTGCAGCCGAAGGCGACGTGGACATAGGCCTTTCCCTGCGCCTGGTAGCGCGGAAGCAGGAGCAACAGGAGGTCGTGAATCCGGTCAAAAGCCTCGGAAAATGCTGGATCCTGCCGGATATAATCCCCCACAGGTGCGTCCTGTCCGGTCTGCGGACGCAGGTCGTCCACCCAGTGCGGATTTGCCAGAAACCGCATGTCGAACACGAGGTCGGCAAGGGGCGGGGTGCCGCGCGAAAAGCCGAAACTGCTGATCGTCAGCGTCGTCGGCGCAGGGGTTTCCTCGCCGAACTGCGCGCGAATCGCCTGCTGCAGATCGTTCGCGGTGAAGCTGGTGGTGGAGATGACGAGGTCCGCCCAGCGCCGCAGCGGCTCGAGCAGTTCGCGCTCGGCGGCAATGCCAGTGGCCGCCGGCTTGTCCTCGCTCATCGGGTGGCGGCGACGGGTCTCGTTGTAACGCCGCTCCAGTTCCGCCCCACCGCAGTCCAGAAACAAAGTCGTGACCTGCAGATCCTTGCGCTGCGACAGCTTCTTGACGAGCTGGATCGTCCGCGCCGGATCGAAGCCTCGGGTGCGCGTATCGAAGCCGATCGCCATGGGCGTGCCGGCTTCCATCCGCGCCGAGCCCGGTTCGGTCTCGAGCAGGCGGTCAAGCAGACGGATCGGGAAGTTGTCGACCGCTTCCCAGCCAAGGTCCTCGAGCGTGCGCAGCGCAGTCGTCTTGCCCGCCCCGAGCAAGCCGGTGACGAGAAGGATGCGCTGCGGGCCAGAATCCGAGAGGCTTGAGTCTTGCGCCATTGCCCGTTTGCTTTGCGCCTTTGCAGCGCGGTTGGAAAGTCCGCAGAAAGGCCGTGTCCCCAATCAGGAAGTCGTCAACCCATAACGGTCAAGCGCCAGTTCAGTTCGAAGCGCAAGCACTGGGCTATCGGGCCAAAGCCGAACCTGCGGCAGGACAACGCCATCGATCTCGAGCACATCGGCGGCCTCGATGAAGCGCGGGGCTTCGCGATCAAGCAGAACCGCGAGCGCTACCGGAACAGGGGCAGACACTGGGAATTCGAGCAGACCGAGATTGCGCACTTCCAGCTTGCCCGTGATGTTCGGATGGGGCGCGGCGAACACTTGTCCTGCCCGCACCTCGATCATGACTCCGTCGTCGCCCACAAGCATGGCGCCGCGGTCGATCAAGGCCAGCGCGAGGCTCGACTTGCCGATGCCCGAGGGTCCGCAAATCAGCACGCCTCGCCCGCCAATCGCGACGCAACTTGCCTGCAGAGGACGGCTCATTCCTCGTCCTCCTCTATCGCCAGTGGCAGGCTGAGCAGGACATAGGCACCCGCCCTGCCATCAGGCCGGTCATGGATGGTCAGCGTGCCGTCGTGCGCCTCGGCAATGGTGCGGGCAATTGCCAGGCCCAGACCACTGTGCGCGCCGAACGCCTCCTCTGCCGGGCGGACCGAATGAAACCGCTCGAACACTTTCTCGCGCTCGACCACCGGAACGCCGGGGCCCTCGTCGGCCACGGCGATATGCGCGCTGTCCGCGTCCCCCCAGACTGTGAGGTCCACCACCCCGCCCGGTGGCGAAAACGATACGGCGTTGTCGAGAAGGTTTTCGAGGACGCGTTCCAACCGCGCAGCGTCGCCGGGTACGATCGTAAGGCCGCCATTGCGCCGGAGCCTGATCGGCGCGGCAGGGTTTGCCCGCACGTCGCGCGCGCCAACGACCTGGGAGGCGAGTCCGGCAAGATCGACCGGCTCAAACGTTGCACGGCTGAGTTCGGCGTCGATGCGGCTGGCATCGGCGATCTCGGTGATCAGGCGGTCGATCCGCTGCACGTCATGCGCTGCGATGTCGGATAGCTGCCGCCGCAACGCCGGATCGTCGACCCGCTCCATCGTTTCAAGCGCGCTCGACAATGACGCCAGCGGATTCTTGAGCTCGTGCGCAACATCGGCGGCAAAGGTCTCAACCGCGTCTATGCGCTGACGCAGCGCCGTGGTCATGTCCGAGACCGCGCGGGCAAGCAGGCCGATCTCGTCACCACGATCCGGCAGGCGCGGCACGACCACCTCGCGCTCACGCCCAAGCCGCACGCGCACGGCGGCACGCACCAGTGCCCGCAGCGGCTGGACGATGGTCCGCGCAAGGAACAGCGAGAGCTGCACCGACAGCAGCAGCGCGATGCCGATGATGATCACCAGCGTCTGGCGTGCATCACGCACCGATTGCGTCACGTCGAGTGCGTTGCGCAGGGTCAGCAGCACCTCGCCCTTGTCGCCAACCGGCGTGGCCGCCGTTATCACGGGCGTGCGGTCAAGCGCATAGCGCAGGAACACTTCGGTGCGGCGCGATGTCCGCGCAGCCTTGATCTCCGGCCAGCTACCCGCGGGCAGTTCGGACGTATCGCTGTAGCGCTCCACCGTCGGCGCGTTGACGATGAAGTCTACCCCGCGGTCGAGCAATCGGGCAGCCTTCTGGTACCAGGGCTCGCTCTCGGGATCGATCAGCGCGAACGAGGGCGGCGCCAGCGCAAAGCTGTCTGCCTGCAACCGACTTTCGGCGTCATAGAGGCGCAGGCGCAGGACCTGGTCGGTGCCGATCCGCGCAATCAGCTCCTTGCGCTGCGCCATGCTTGCCCCATCGAGTGCATCGGCGGCGATCTCCGCCTCGGCCCGCGCCAGCTTGAAGCGTTCCTCGATCAGCTGGGCGCGGTAGCTGTCGAGATAGAAGAAGCCGCCCGCAAGCAATGCCAGCGCAATAACGTTCACGAAGAGAATGCGGGTGGTGAGGGAGACGCCGCGAATGCGCCACAGCTGCCTCAGCCGCCGCCGCCCGGAGCCGCCGGTGCTCCTCGCTACCGGGGTTGCAGAGTCACTCGTCGGCAAAACTGTAGCCTGCACCGTAGAGCGTTTCGATCGCACCGAAGCGAGGGTCCACCGCACGGAATTTGCGGCGCAGACGCTTGATGTGGCTGTCGATGGTACGGTCATCGACGAAGACATCGTCATGATAGGCCGCGTCCATCAGCTGGTTGCGCGTCTTGACCACGCCCGGCCGTATCGCGAGCGCTTCGAGAATCATGAACTCGGTAACCGTCAATGAAACCGCCTCGCCATCCCACGTCACGGCATGGCGTGCCGGGTCCATGACGAGGCGGCCGCGCCGGATCGGCTCGGGCAAAGGCTCGCCGTCCGGCTCCTGCTCCTCGGCCTCTCGCCGGACGATATCGCTGCGGCGCAGTATGGCCTTGATGCGCGCAACCAGCAGGCGCTGGCTGAAGGGCTTGGCGATGTAGTCGTCCGCGCCCATCGACAGGCCCAGCGCCTCATCGGCCTCGTCGTCCTTGCTGGTCAGGAAGATGACCGGGAGATCGCTCTTCTCACGCAGGCGGCGGAGCAGTTCGAGCCCGTCCATGCGGGGCATCTTGATATCGCACACCGCAAGATCGGGCGGATTGTCGAGCAGCGCCTTCAGCGCCGTGTCGCCATCATTGTAGAGCCGCGTCGCAAAACCTTCAGTCTGCAGGGCAATCGAAACAGTTGTTAGTATGTTGCGATCGTCGTCGACCAGCGCGATCGTGCGCGGGGCAGCGATGGCGTCGGTGCGTGGCGATTGCGGGCTGACCATGGTTTCGAGCGATACCGACCCTGCACAGACCTTGCAACTTCCGGGACAGAATGCGCTGCGCCGCAGCATTTTCCAGTTGCACAGGATGCAACTGAGTGCGCAAAAAAACTTCGTTGCAGCGTGTCATTTGACGCAGCAAAGCGGGGTGACTATGCGCAGATCGAGAATCAGCGCATTCGTATTCGCAATCCGTGCGCGAAGGGACAAATTCCTGTCCGGAGCGCCGCCAACGGGAGGCCCGACGTGTCCGATACCAGCCTGAACGTGTCCCTTGCCAGCCAGGGCTTCCCTGAACCGGCGGAACTGTTCGCCAACCTCGGCACTGCGCCACTGGTCGAGCATGCGGTCCGCAATGGCGAAGGCCTGCTTTGCGTCGACGGTCCGCTCGTGGTCGAAACCGGCAAGCACACGGGCCGCTCGGCCAAGGACAAGTTCATCGTCCGCGATGCCGAGACCGAGAACACCGTGTGGTGGGGCAAGACCAACGTCGCGATGACGCCTGAGCACTTCGCCAACCTCAAGGCCGATTTCATCGCCGCACTGGGCGGCAAGGACCGCCTCTACGTGGCTGACCTGTTCGGCGGCTCGCAGCCCGAACATCGCGTCAATGTGCGCGTGATCAACGAATTCGCCTGGCACAACCTGTTCATCCGCACGCTGCTGGTTCGTCCGACCACCGAAGAGCTCGCTTCGTTCGTGCCCGAATACACCATCATCGACCTGCCGAGCTTCCGCGCCGATCCGGAACGCCATGGCAGCCGCAGCGAAACCGTGGTCGCGGTCAACTTCACTGAGAAGCTGATCCTGATCGGCGGCACCGCCTACGCCGGCGAGATGAAGAAGTCGGTCTTCGGCATCCTCAACTACCTGCTGCCGGTCAAGGGCGTCATGCCGATGCACTGCTCGGCCAACGTCGGCCCCGATGGCAAGACCGCCGTGTTCTTCGGTCTCTCGGGCACCGGCAAGACCACGCTTTCGGCTGACGCTTCGCGCACGCTGATCGGTGACGACGAGCATGGCTGGTCCGACACCGCCGTGTTCAACTTCGAAGGCGGCTGCTACGCCAAGATGATCCGCCTCTCGGCCGAGGCCGAACCCGAAATCTTCGCCACGACCAAGCGTTTCGGCACCGTGCTCGAAAACGTCGTGATCGACCCCGTCACCCGCACGATCGACCTCGACGACAACAGCCTCGCTGAAAACAGCCGCGGCTCCTACCCGATCGACTTCATCCCGAACTGCTCGGAGAAGAACCTCGGCCCGGTCCCGGCCAACCTGATCTTCCTCACCGCCGACGCCTATGGCGTGCTGCCTCCGATCGCGCGCCTCACGCCCGATCAGGCAATGTATCACTTCCTCTCGGGTTACACCGCCCGCGTCGCCGGTACCGAAATCGGCGTGACCGAGCCGGAAGCCACCTTCTCGACCTGCTTCGGCGCGCCGTTCATGCCGCGCCACCCGTCGGTCTATGGCAACCTCCTCAAGGAGCGCATCGCCAAGGGCGGCGTAAAGTGCTGGCTGGTCAACACTGGCTGGTCGGGCGGCAAGGCCACGCAGGAAGGCATCAAGCGCATGCCGATCAAGGCCACCCGCGCTCTGCTCAATGCCGCGCTCGATGGCAGCCTCAACAGCGCGACCTTCAAGAAGGACGCGAACTTCGGCTTCGAAGTTCCGGTTGAAGTTCCGGGCGTCGACACCAAGCTCCTCGATCCGCGCGGCGCCTGGGCCGATGGCGAGGAATACGACAAGACTGCGCAGGAACTCGTGCGCAAGTTCGTCGACAACTTCCAGCAGTTTGCCGAGCACGTCGACCAGTCGGTCCGCGATGCGGCTCCGGTCGCGGCCTGATTGCCGCCTGACCATTGCTGAAACGCTGCGGGGCTCCTTCGGGAGCCCCGTTTCGTTTCAGGCCTGCCGATCAGTCAAGATCAACGTAGTGCCCGTGGACCCACCCGGTCTTGCTCGGCTTGCCCGCCGCATCGAGCACGGTCACCTCCAGCCATGAACCGTTGGCACCGATTGGCAGAACCTTGGTGCCGTCGGCCAGCAACTGCACCACGGCGTTGTTCGTGCCCGGGCCACTGCGCAGATTGAGCCCGCCGGGCGAGCGGATCACGCCCGTGTTCGGGCCGTCGTCATCCCGTCCGCCAAGCACGCGCTGGCGGAACCGCACCATGTCGAAGGCCGGACCCGGATCGGACTTGCGCACCGGGGCGATATCGTCATGCCCGACGATCTCGGCAATCGGATAGACAGCGCGCAAAGCCCGCACCAGCGCCACGGTCGCTTCGAACTGCGCATCGGGATAGGCCTCCCAGCCAATCGGCGTGCGCGAGCCATCGGGGTTGCCATTGCGGTGCACGGCCATGACCACATTGTCGACCCTTTGCCCTGCTGCATTGCACCAGCCATTGGCCCCGCCGCGCAGGGCGCCCCAGTTGGCGATCTCGATGCCGATGGAGTGCTTGTTGAGCCCGACGATGTCGCGCCAGGTCGACTTGCCCGCATGCCACGCCACTTCGCCGAAGTTCACGCACTGGATGATCGTGCCGTCCCGGTCGATCACCACATGGGCAGACGAATTGGTGTTGTCCTTGCTCGCAAACCAGTTGGCCGATGACGCCGCCGATCCGCCCGCGGTGAAATGGATCACCACAATCTTCGGAGGCGCAGGGAATGCCCCGCCGGTGTTTTTAGAGCGGATCTGCCGCACCGGATTGTTGCTGTCGGCAAGAATCCCGTTCTTGATCGAGTAAGCCATACCCCACGCCTCCATCGCCGTCTGACGGGAGCATCCTACGTAAATCCACGCAGGAATCTGTGTGAGACATCACCAGACCGGCGCGAAAAGCTCAGGCGAAGAGTGCGCTGTCCTTGAGCAGGTTGTAGGCCTCGACCACTTCCTGCAGTCGCCCCTCATGCGTGCGATCGCCGCCGTTGCGGTCGGGATGGTACTTGCGCACCAGTTCGGAGTAACTCCGCCGCAGCTGCCGCCTGTCGGCATCATAGGCAAGGTGCAACGCGTCATAGGCCTTGCGCTCGTCCGGACTGATCCCGCGCCGCGCCGCCTCGGCAGCCTTCTGGTGATCGGCCCGCCGCGCGCTCGCTCGCCGGGCAATGGCTTCCAGCGGATCGTCGAAGTCCGCCCAGCGCGGCGCCTGATCGATCCCCGCATCGGCACGGAACGCCCGCGTCTCGCGCTCCCAGCCTGCCAGCGGCGATTGCGCCTTGAGGATTTCCTCAGGCGTCATCCCGGCAAAGAAATCGTAGCCCGAATTGAACTGGCGCACATGATCGAGGCAGAACCAGCGATAGTCGCCCGGCCCGTCGAATCCGGACGAGCGCACGCCCGGCGCGCGGAATTCGCCCGGCTCGTCGCAGCCGGGGGCATTGCAGATACGCCCCGTACCCTGGACGCGACCGTGGAACTTGTCATTTCGCATGTGCTGTCCACATGGCGATGAAGTCGCTAGAAGAAAAGCCATGACCGGACCAATCGCACAGGAAATCGAACGGCTTCTGACCGAAGCCCTCACCCCCACCCACCTCGCCGTGATCAACGACAGCGCCAGCCACTCGGGCCACATGGGCGACGATGGCACCGGCGAATCGCACTTCACTGTCGAGATCGAAAGCGCGGCCTTCACCGGACAATCGCGCCTCAACCGTCAGCGCATGGTCAACAAGGCGCTGGGCGACCTCCCCGGCCAGCGCGTCCACGCCCTCGCGATCAAGGCCAAAGCCCCAGGTGAGTAATCCGCGCCGCATCCGCCGCGCGGCCCGCATCCTCCTGCTCGACGAGCAAGACCGCCTCCTCCTCATCCGCTTCGCCCCGGCGGACCGTCGCCCGTTCTGGTGCGGCGTCGGCGGTGAATGCGATCCGGGCGAAGAGTTCCACGTCGCTGCGGTACGCGAACTGTTCGAAGAGACCGGTCTCGTGGTGGACAGCTGCGGCCCCGAACTGGCCCGCCGAGCAGACGATTACCTGACGCTCGAAGGCGAACCGATCACTTCGGACGAACGCTTCTTCCGCGTCCGCACGACCAGCTTTACGCCCGACAGTTCCGGCCACACCCAGATCGAGCGCGAACTTATCAAGGAATTTCGCTGGTTTACCCGCGCAGAACTGGCAGACTGGCATGAACCGGTGTTCCCGGTGAACCTGCTTGAACTGCTCGATCTCGAGGCTGAGGCATGACCGATCCGATCATCCAGACCATCACCCCCGTCGCCCACGATCTCGGCGCTTTCGAGGTCCGCCGCGCCATCCCCTCGCGCCAGCGCACGATGATCGGCCCGTTCATCTTTGTCGACCAGTTCGGCCCCGCGCACTTGCCCGCAGGTTCAGCGATGGACGTGCGCCCCCACCCGCACATCAACCTCGCCACCGTGACGTGGCTGTTTGAAGGCGCGATCGACCACCGCGACAGCCTCGGCTCCTTCGCCACGATCCGCCCCGGCCAGGTCAACCTGATGACCGCAGGCAGCGGCATCGTCCATTCGGAGCGTTCGCCCGAAACCGAGCGTCCCGGCGGCCCGCACCTCTACGGCATGCAGACCTGGCTCGTCCTGCCCGATGGCAAGGAGGAAATCGCCCCCGCCTTTGAACAGGTCACCGCCCTGCCGCTGGTCGAGGACGTCTGCGTCAGCGCCCGCGTGATCATGGGCACCCTCTGGGGCCAGACCGCGCCGACCACCCAGCACGCCGCCACGATCTACGCCGAGATACTCCTCGCGCCGGGCGGCTCCCTGCCCATCGACGCAGAGGCGGACGAACGTGCCGTCATGCTCGTCGGCGGCGAAGCCAGCATCGACGGACATACCCTCGCCCTCTACGACCTCGTCGTCCTCGCCCCCGGCGCCGTCCTGAAACTCCAATCCGAAACCGGCGGCCGCGTGATGCTCATGGGCGGCGAGGCCTTCACCACCAAACGCCACGTCTGGTGGAACTTCGTCAGCTCCAGCCGCGACCGCATCAACCAGGCCAAGGCAGACTGGCAGGAAGGCCGCTTTCCGAAAGTGCCGGGGGACGAGGCAGAGTTCATCCCGCTGCCCAAGGTGGCCACGACAGTAAGCTATCCTTGAGATTCAAACCGCGTGGTTCCCCCACTTATCGTTTCGTCATTGCTTCACTTCGCTTGCAAGCACGACGCCAAGACAGATCATCACCCCTTCCCTATCCCGCCAAACCCTGACACCATGCCCTTAATGGGTCGGTTAAGACCTGATCCTTTGGGGAGAGCAGGCGAATGGCGTTTTCTGGGCAAGTCGTGTGGATCACCGGAGCGTCGTCGGGCATCGGCGCGGCACTGGCACGGGCGCTTTCGGCACAAGGGGCGCAGCTGATCCTGTCAGGACGCAATGAAGCTGCACTCCGCGAAGTCGCGGCGCAATGCGGTGAGGCGCTCGTCCTGCCCTTCGAGGCGACCGATTATGAAGCCGCCGCCCGTGCTGCCAATCAGGCGTGGGGCTGGAAGGGCCATGTCGACATGCTGGTCAACAACGCCGGCATCTCGCAGCGCTCGCTTGCGGTGGACACTGCCTTCCCCGTCTACGAACGAATTGTCGCGGTCGATCTGCTGGCCCCCATCGCTCTGACGCAGGCTCTGCTGCCACGTATGGCTGCGCGCAAGTCCGGGCGGATCGTCATGGTCTCGAGCATCGCCGGCAAGGTCGGCTCTCCGATGCGGACGGGCTACAGCGCAGCCAAGTTCGGGCTGTTCGGCTATTCCGATGCCTTGCGCGCGGAAGTCGCAGGCCTCGGCATCCAGGTCCACGTGATAGCTCCCGGCTCGATCCGCACCGACGTTTCGCGCAACGCCATCACCGCTGACGGATCGCGGCGCGGGATCAGCGATGCGGTGATCGAGAAGGGCCTCGATCCCGACGTGGCCGCGCGCCAGATGCTCGACGCCATCGCTGCGGGCGAACGCGAAATCATCATGGGCGAGGGCATGGAACGGGAAATCGGCGAACTGCGCCGCACCCCCGATGCCCTGCACGATCGCATGGCCGAGGTCGTCGCGGCAGGCTATGCTCAGAGGATGGACGAGGGAGCCCCTGAATGACTGATCTGCAACGCGTTACGCTCGCAAGCGGCATCGAACTCGATGTGCTGGACATCGGGCCGAAAGACGCTCCCACCCTGATCTTCCTTCACGGCTTCCCCGAAAGCCATCGCACCTGGCGCCACCAGATCGCGCACCTTTCCTCCCGCTTCCGTTGCATCGCGCCCGACCAGCGCGGCTATCGCGGCTCGTCCAAGCCGGAGGGAGTCGAAAACTATACGCCCGACAAGCTGATCGGCGATATTTTCCAGCTCGCCGATGCACTGGGCGTCCAGCAGTTCACTATTCTCGGTCATGACTGGGGTGGCGCAATCGCCTGGGGCGTCGCCCTGCTTGGCCAGGGTACGCGCGTCACCCGCGCCGTCATCGCCAATGCCCCTCACCCGGTGATCTTCCCACGCCTGCTCTGGACCGACCGCCAGCAGCGCGAGGCGAGCCAGTACATGCGCGCCTTCCGCGACACCGCCAACGACGCCATGGTGCGCGAACACGGCCTCGGCGCACTGCTGGCCCAGGCGCTCAAATGGGAGCGTGCGCCCACCATGGAGGAGGAAGAGCGGGCCGCCCTGTTCAAGGACTGGTCGAATCCCGATGCCGCCATCGCCATGCTCAATTGGTATCGCGCCAGCCCCATGGCGGTCCCGCCGATGGACGCGCCTTTCGCACTGCCCGAAGGTTATCAGGATGCTCCGGTGCCACCGCTGCAGATCCCGGCGCTGGTGATCTGGGCGATGGACGACATGGCCCTGCCGCCGTGCAACCTCGATGGCATGGACAAGCTGGTCACCAGTCTTACCCTCGAAAAAGTCCACGATTGCGGCCACTTCGTGCCTTGGGAAGCGCCAGATGCGGTCAACGCAGCGCTCGACCGTTTTCTGGGCTAGCTCCCGAACCACTCCACCCAGGCACCATGGGCGTGTGCGGTGCCGAGCAGCACCGGCTCCGCGCCGTCGGGCCAGTAGCGCACCGTCAGTTCGTGGCGGAAAGTCTGGCGATTGGTTTCCAGCATGACCCAAGCCAGCCGCCTCGAGGCATCGGCCCTGGCGCCTGCCTCGGCCATTTCGGCTTCGATCCGCGCACGGGTTTCGGGCGGAAGGTATTGCCAGACGATCGAATGGAAGAACACGCGGGTGGTGTTTTCCTCCTGCGCCGCGGCGATGCACTCGGCAACGAAATCTGCCGCATCCATCTGCACCAGATCGGGCGCCTTCTGCCCCGCCAGCGCAATCGCCGCATCGATCCGCCCGATCCGTTCTGTCACTTCGGCCCAGACATAGGACTTCAGACGCAGCGCCTGTTCCGGATCGGCAAGGTTCATCGGCGCGCGGTCACACCCGCGAATGGCGGTGATCTCAACCGGCGCTTGCGGAGGCGGAGGCGCGCGCCACTCCGGCACGATCCGCATCGGCGAATCCACAGGCCCCGCCGTCGTCCCGCCAAGATCGAAGAAGAACCGCTCCATCATCGTGTTGACGCCAGCACTCGCGCCAAGCTCGTTGAGTTCGAAGCGCGGTCCCACTTTGCCCGAGAGCAACAGCAACGCCGCCATGATCGAGGCCGAGCGCCCCGCCTCGTTGGTCTGCGGCGGACCATCGAGCCATGGCAGGAGGTCCGCGTCATGGTCTTGCGTCACAGCCAAGACCAGCGCGTCCACTTCGGCCTGATCGGTCACCTCGCCGCGATAGACCGGCTCCAACCGGCGGTCCTTGCCAGTCAGCACAAGGTTGTGATGTCCGCCCGAAAGCCGCAGCGGCAACGCGTCCTCAAGCGGCCTTCCCGGCCACGCTGCGATTCGCTTGCCGACCTCGGTCGCGCCATCCAGCAGCCGCAATTGCGCTCGCACCACCCGGCCTGTGCAGGGCGCACCATTGTTCGTGGCATGATCCGCCTGCCATTCTATGGCCTTTGCGACCTCTTCGATCTCCATGATCGGGTTCATTCGGTTGCCCTTTGCGCCGTGCTGCCATAAGGGCGGCGGGTTATGTCCACCGCCGCACCGCTCGTTTTCGCCCTGCCCAAGGGCCGCATCCTCGACGAGGCCCTGCCTCTGCTCGAGAAGGCCGGGATCGTGCCCGAGGCCGATTTCTTTAACAAGGCCTCGCGCGCCCTCTCCTTCGCCACCAACCGGCCAGACGTGAAGATCATCCGCGTCCGCGCTTTCGACGTGGCGACCTTCGTGGCGCATGGGGCGGCGCATGCGGGCATCGTAGGGTCGGACGTGATCGACGAATTCGATTACGCAGACCTCTATGCGCCGGTCGATCTCGACATCGGACACTGCCGTCTGTCGGTCGCCGAACCGGTAGAGTTGGTGGAGAGTTGTGCCTCTGCCCGCGAGAGTCATGCCAGAGTTGCCACCAAGTACCCGAACCTGACACGCCGCCACTTCGAGAAGCTTGGCGTGCAGGCAGAGGTCGTAAAACTCAATGGTGCCATGGAGTTGGCCCCCTCTCTGGGCCTTGCCAGCCGCATTGTTGACCTCGTATCGACGGGGCGGACGCTCAAGGAGAATGGTCTGGTCGAAACCAGCCAGATCCTCCCCGTCTCGGCCCGCCTGATCGTCAACCGCGCCGCCCTGAAGACCGACAGCGCCCGCCTCGGCGCGCTGGTCGATGCCTTCCGCGAGATGGTCGCTGCAAGGAAGGCCGCCTGATGCTGCGCCTGAAATCCAGCGAACCCGGCTTCGCCAAGGCCTTCGCCCGCCTCGTCAAGGACCGCCGCGAGAGCGACGAGAACGTCGCGCGCGATGTGCAGACGATCATCGAAGACGTGCGCCTGAGGGGCGACGAGGCATTGGCCGAATACACCGCCAAGTTCGACGGCCACACTCCGGCAGACGACGACTGGCGCATTTCGCCCGAGGCCTGCCGCGACGCGTTTGACGCGCTGAAGCCCGATCTTCGCGCCGCGCTCGAACTCGCAGCCCAGCGCATTCGCGATTACCACCGCGCGCAACTGCCTGAAAACCGGGACTATACGGACGAGAGCGGCATGCGCCTCGGTGCGCGTTGGAGCGCGGTGGACGGCGCGGGGCTTTATGTTCCGGGCGGCCGCGCGGCCTACCCGTCCTCACTGCTGATGAACGCCATTCCCGCCAAGGTTGCGGGTGTCGAGCGCCTCGTCGTCGTGACGCCAACTCCCAAAGGTGAGGCCAATCCGCTGGTTCTGGCCGCCGCGCACCTTGCCGGAGCCGACGAAGTCTGGCGCGTGGGCGGGGCGCAGGCCGTGGCGGCGCTTGCCTATGGAACCAAGCGAATAAAGCCGGTCGACGTGATCACCGGCCCCGGCAATGCCTGGGTGGCCGAAGCCAAGCGCCAGCTCTTCGGCATTGTCGGCATCGACATGGTGGCAGGGCCTTCCGAAATCCTCGTGATTGCGGATGCAAAGAACGACCCGCAGTGGATCGCCGCCGACCTGCTCAGCCAGGCCGAGCATGATCCGGTGGCCCAGTCGATCCTCATCACCGACGATGCGGCCTTTGCCGATCAGGTGGCGGACATGGTCGGCGTCGAGATCGCGATGTTGCCGACGGCCAAGGTCGCCAAGGCCAGCTGGGACGATTACGGCGTGATCATCGTCGTGGATTCGCTCGACGAAGCCCCCGCGCTTGCCAATGCGCTGGCCGCAGAACACGTCGAGATCGCGACCGACAGTCCGCAGGCGCTGTTCGACAAGATCCGCCATGCAGGCTCCGTTTTCCTCGGCCGCATGACCCCCGAAGCGGTCGGTGACTACGTTGCCGGACCGAACCACGTCCTGCCCACCGGGCGCCGCGCGCGCTTTTCCTCGGGCCTTTCCGTTCTGGATTTCATGAAACGCACCAGCTTTATCGAGGCGACTGACGCCGCGCTTGCCGCCGTCGGCCCCGCCGCCATTGCCCTTGCCGAGGCCGAGGGGCTTGCCGCCCACGCCCGGTCCATCGAAGTGAGGCTCGGGCTATGACGCAGATATCGGGCAAGGCCCGCGCCGCCTCGCGGCTTGCCGCCGTGCAGGCGCTCTACCAGATCGACATGGAGCAGACGCCGCTGACCGTCCTGCTCGACGAATTCCACCAGCACCGGCTGGGCGCTGAGATCGAAGAGGTGGAATACCTCAAGGCCGATGTCGTCTTCTTCGACGACGTCGTGAAGGGCGTCGACGCGCGTCGCAACGAGATCGACCTGATGCTCTCGGCCAAGCTTGCCAAGGGCTGGTCGCTCGCCCGCCTCGACAAGACCATGCTGCAGATCCTGCGCGCCGGGTCCTACGAACTGATGGCGCGCAAGGATGTGGCCGTCGCGACGGTGATCACCGAGTATGTCGACGTGGCCCACGCCTTCTTCGAGGAGCGCGAGGCGAAGTTCGTCAACGGCGTGCTCGATGCCGTGGCGAAGGACGTGCGGTAGGTTGAGAATCCTCCCTGTTTTCGCGGAGCGCAAGCGGGGAGGTGGCATTCGCGGCAGCGAATGACGGAGGGGTGGCAGCCTCTCCACCCCCAGCTTCGCTGGCGGTCCCCCTCCCCGATTGTCCTTACGGAAAATCAGGGAGGATCTTGGACCTTACAACCGCTCCGCGTGCCAGCGGATGTGGTCGTCCATGAAGGTCGAGATGAAGTTGTAGCTGTGGTCGTAGCCCGGCTGCAGGCGCAGCGTCAGGTCTATGCCTGCAGCCTTGCAGGCGGCATCGAGCAGTTCGGGGCGGAGCTGTTCGGCCAGGAAGCCGTCGGCAGCGCCCTGATCGACCAGCACTGGGCCCGCAGGCCGCTTGCCGTCTTCGATCAGCGCCACGGCATCGTGCCTGCGCCATGCCGCACGATCATCACCAAGATACCCGCCGAGCGCCTTGTGGCCCCATGGGACCTGCCCCGGCGCAACGATTGGCGCGAAGGCGGATAGCGACTTGAACTTCTCGGGATAAGTAAGGCCCAGCGTCAGCGCCCCATGGCCGCCCATCGAGTGGCCGGTGATACCCATGCGATCCAGATCGACCGGGAAGTTTGCGCCCAACAGTGCGGGCAACTCCTCGGCGATATAGTCCCACATGCGATAGTGCTGCGCGAAGGGCTCCTGCGTGGCGTTCACATAGAACCCTGCGCCAAGGCCGAAGTCATAGGCAGCATCCGGATCATCGGCCACACCCTCGCCGCGCGGCGAGGTGTCGGGCGCGACGAAGACGATGCCGAGTTCGGCACAGGCCTTGCGGTATTCGCCCTTGTCGGTGACGTTCGCGTGGGTGCAGGTGAGGCCTGAGAGGTACACCAGCACCGGCAATCTTGCGCCCGCCTCAGCCTGTGGGGGCAGGAAGACCGAAAAGGTCATTCCCGTCCCCGTAGCAGCGGACTCATGCTTGTAGACGCCCAGCGTTCCGCCATGCGCCTTTGACGTAGAGACCGTTTCGAGTGTCATCAGGCGATTATGTCCAGCGCACAGAGCTTGTTGCCAGCCGGATCGCGCAGGTAAGCGAGGTAGTAGGGCGAACCTTCACGCGGTCCCGGCGGATCTTCGCAAGCCGTGCCGCCATTGGCGACGCCCGCAGCATGCCAGGCGTTGGCCTGTTCCGGGTTCATGCGGAAACCGATCGTGCCGCCATTCGCGCCGCAAGCCGGTTCGCCATTGATCGGCTGGGTGACGATGAACAGCCCGCCGTTGTGCTGATAGATCAGTCGCCCCTTGGGGTCGGTGATGGCTTCCGGGCCACCGAAGGCGGCGAACGTGGCGTCGTAGAACTTCTTGGCGGCGGCGATATCATCGGCGCCCACCATCACGTGGCTGAACATAAGCTCTCTCCCGTAGTCAGGTTGTAGCGCACAGAGAGCTAAGCCAATGCGGTGGGCGGTCAAGCGTCCGAGCGGGAATTCTTTATTGCCGTTTGGCCTCAAGCAGCAGGATCAAGCAGACCTAGGAGCGAAACCGCACCGACGACGCCAAGGCCGACAGCAAACTCAAGCATGAGCGAGATCCGCAAACCCGCGGGTGCCCCAGGCTCGTCGCGCTCAAGCGCCGGGACGATCCGCCAGCGGTTGCCCGCAGCCAAGCCCAGCATCAGCACGAAGAATGCAAGTTTCACGGCGAGAATACTGAACCACCGCGATTCGAACATCATTGGCCACCCAGCAATGGCCAGCGTGTTGAGCAACCCCGTCAGGATCAGTACGGCGACCACAGCGCTGCCAGTACGGGCAAAGCGTGACAGCGCCGCCACGTCCGGGCCTTTGCGAGAGATGGCCGATACGACGAACATTGCCAGTGCCGCAAACCAGGTTGCAGCAGCGATCAGATGGAAAATGTCGGCCGCACGATGAATGGGCATCCCGCTTGCGCCTGCATGACCTGTCCAAGCCTGAGAACACAGTGCCACTGCACCTCCCAAGGCCAGAAGCGGCAGTCGCAGCAAGCGCAAAGGCAGGAGGCAGGCGGCGATCACTGCCAGCAGAGCCGTCAGCCGCCATTCCATGACCTCGCCGAGCGGTGTCTGAGCGAGCACGACCTCGGCCGTGGCCTGATCGAGCTGATCTAGCCCGATACCTGCCATGGCTGCCACGCTTTCCAGCGCCCACCATGCCGAAGCCAGCGCCGCCGCCAATGCCAGCAGGGCAAGGGAGATACGGGCACGGAGCGTCAGCGCCTGACCCGCCGCGAGGCCGTGCAGAGGCAAGCCTGCCACGAGCAGCAGCGCGAGATACGCCACCGCCCGCGAGGCGATCAGGCCAGTCGTTTCCACGCCCCCTCAGGCCCGGTCAGCGCACAGTGAAGGCGTACTGGCCCTCAATGCGATGCTGGTCCGCAGCGACTGCATGCCACTTGAGGTTGTAGGTTCCGGCAGGAAGAGCGCGCGGCAGGGTAACGGTCAGGACCTTGCCCGAAGCGACCGTCTTGAAACCCTTGATGGGCATCGGCGCGTGGTTCGCCATGCCGGGCATTCCGGTCATGACAAGTTCGATTCCCGAGAGCGGGCCAACGAGTTCTTCGGAGAAAGTCAGGGTCAGTTTGGTCGGCTTGGCCACTGCCGTGTTTGCCGCGGGATTGGCCGAGAGCAGCTTGGGGTGCGCGAAGGCGGCACCGGGCAGAGCCAGCATGGCAAGGGCGGGAACGGCAAGAAGCGCGAGACGGCGCATGGCAAGTCCTTTCGGGTTGGGATCTGCAAGGTGATACGCAAGGCCTGCGGTCATCCCTCAGGCCATAGCGCAAAATTTGTCTTGAGGGATTCGCTTGAACCGCGCGTAATGGGAATCGCGTGGAAAAAGGAACACAGCCAGCGATGGCCGATATCGATGAACTTCTCGGCGCCTTGGCAAACAAGGCAATGCCCGCTTCGCTTGGCACCATCGATGATGGCGTGATGCGAGGCCTTGCCGAGCGGCGCGAAAGCGCTGCTGCGCGGCGCGGGATGATCATGGCGGTCGGCATCGCGGCCGTCGTCGGCATCGCAGGGTCGGTGGCCCCCTCCGCCCCGGCGCAGGCCGAACCGCTGTTCGGGGTGCCTTCGGGCGCGCCGTCGCACTTGCTGGCAGACTGATGGGCGGGGCCTTGCGCTATGTGCTGGTGGCAGTGGTCTCTGCTGCCGTCGCGCTTGCTGCCAGCCATTTCGTCCGCGGGTTCATGCCGATGCATCACGGCAGCGAACTGCACCAGTTGATGCACGACCGGCTTGACCTGTCGGCGCAGCAGAAGCAGCAGATCGACAAGCTGGAAGCCGATTTTGCTGGCAAGCGGCGCGCGCTGGACGAACGTCTGCGGGCTTCGAACGCCGATCTCGCTCGGGCAATCGAAAGCGAGCATCAGATCGGCCCAAAGGTGACCGGTGCGGTCGATGCCTCGCACATGGCGATGGGTGAGCTGCAGAAGGCGACGCTGGCGCACGTGTTTGCCATGCGTGGCGTGCTGACCCCTGCCCAGCAGACCATCTTCGACCGCGAGATCGCCCGCGCCCTTACCGCACCCGACCACCGCTGAACCGGTGACGGGGAACGACGCGTCAGGGGAGAGTGACCCGCAACTGGTCGCAAGCGCGCTGGCCGGACGTCAGACCGCCTATGCCGTCCTGATGGCTCGGCACCGCGAGGCGGTGTTCCGGCTGGCCCGCCATCACACCGGGGACGAAGGCGAAGCGCTCGACGTGACGCAGGAAGCTTTCATTGCAGCGTTCGCATCCCTTGCAAAGTTCGACGCTGCCCGTCCGTTCCGCGCTTGGATCATGCGCATCGCGGTGAACAAGTGTCGCGACTGGGCGCGCCGTCGCGCGGTGCGGCGACTGTTCCGTATGGCACGCCCGCTTGAAGACGCATTCGACCTCGCCGATCAGGGGCTCAACCCGGAAGCCGAGGCGATCTCGCGGCGCGAACTGGCGCGGGTTTCGGCGGCGGTTGCCGCGCTTCCGGCAAATCTGAAGGACCCGCTGATCCTCTGCCGCCTCGAAGGCATGAGCATGGCCGAGGCCGCAGATGTGCTCGGCCTGACGGAAAAGGCGGTGGAGACGCGGATTTATCGGGCGCGGCAGAAATTGTCGGAAATGCTTGAGGGGTAGCGGCTTTTCCTGCGTAACTGCAGGGTAATGACCAAGACGCTCCACCTCAATCGCCGCAACCTGCTCCTGGGAGCCGGTGCCCTTGCCGCAACGCCGCTAGTTCCCGCTTGGGCGCAATCTGGGCATGGCGGGCATTCGATGCGCTCCGGCGCGATGGCGGGGCGCAACAGCGGCGGCACGCTGTCGGGCGAGAGCATTGCGCTTTCGATCGGCGCGGCGAAGTTCGCGGTGGGTGATCGTTCCGCTCCGGCGGTTGCGGTCAACGGCTCGATCCCCGCCCCGCTCATCCGTCTGCGCGAGGGGCAGAAGGTGCGCATCGCCGTCAGCAACACGCTGAGCGAACAGAGCTCGATCCACTGGCATGGGCTGCTGGTGCCGTTCCAGATGGATGGCGTGCCCGGCCTGTCGTTCCCCGGCATCGATCCGGGCGAGACTTTTACGTACGAGTTCCCGATCCTCCATTCGGGCACCTTCTGGTACCACTCGCACTCAGGGATGCAGGAAGCGGTCGGGCTCTACGGACCCATCGTGATCGACCCTGCCGAGCCGGACGCCGCAGCGCCGTTTGACCGCGAATACGTGCTGATGCTGTCGGACTGGAGCCCGATGAATCCGCACGAGCAGCTACGCAAGCTGAAGGCCATGGGCGGGTACTACAACTGGCAGCGCCAGACTGTGGGCGGGTTGGTCAAGGGCAAGGACCAGAGCCTTAAGGAGCGGCTCGAATGGGCCAAGATGCGCATGGACGCGACCGACATCTCGGACGTGACCGGCGCGACCTATTCGTTCGTGATCAACGGGCACGATACGGGCGCGAACTGGACCGCGCTGTTCCGCCCCGGCGAGCGGGTGAAGTTGCGGATAATCAATGCCTCGGCAATGACCAACTTCAACTTCCGCATTCCCGGCCTGCCCATGACAGTGGTCGCCGCCGACGGCTGCAACGTCGAGCCCGTCGAAACCGACGAGTTCCAGATCGCGATTGCCGAGACATATGACGTGATCGTGCAGCCGACCGAGGCAGCGCCGTTCGGAATCATTGCCGAGGCGATTGATCGATCAGGCCTCGTTCGCGCCACCCTCGCGCCGCAGATCGGCATGGCAGGGCCAATCCCCGCCCGCCGCGCTCGCCCCGTGCTGACCATGCGCGATATGGGCATGGACATGAGCGGGATGGACATGGGCGACGGCGGCGAGATAGACCTGTCCAAGCCTGCCAACGAGAGCATGGCGGGCCATTCGATGAAGATGCGCGATCTCAGCCTCGCGCCGGGGGTCAAGCCCGGTCCGGGTGTCGCCACGATCTCGCCGATGCCGGCTGACCGGCTGGCTGACAAGCCGACCGGTTTGGAGGATGTCGATCACCGAGTGCTGACCTATGCCGACTTGCGCTCGCGCAGTGCCAATCCCGATTCGCGCGCACCCTCACGCCAGATCGACGTGAACCTCACCGCCAACATGGAGCGCTACATGTGGTCCATCGATGGTGAGACGATCTCCGATGGCGCAAAGCCTATCCCTTTCCGCAAGGGCGAGCGGGTGCGGGTAAACCTGATCAACCACACGATGATGCCACACCCGATCCACCTTCACGGCCACTTCTTCGAACTGGTCACAGGCGAGCCGGGCAACCGTCCGCGCAAGCATACGGTGAACGTCCTGCCCGGCGGCAAGGCGAGCTTCGACCTGACTGCCGATGCGGAGGGCGACTGGGCATTTCACTGTCACATGCTGCTGCACATGCACGCAGGGATGATGCGCGTGGTCACGGTGCGCAGCGCGGGAGACGCAGCATGAAGCGCCTTGTGCTGGCAGGGGCAGCACTGATCTCCGCCCCCTCCTTCGCGCAGGACGCGCAGGACCCGCATGCGGGCCATGACATGAGCCAGATGGAGGGGATGGATCACTCCGGGCACGTCATGAGGGCGATGGAGGGGCAGCAGATGGAAGGCATGGATCACTCCATGCACCAGCAGTCCGAGCCTGCCACGGCGGACCAGGCCGCGCCGACGGACCATTCCGCCCACGCAGGCCACACGATGCCAACGGCCAGCGAAAGCGAAGTGGGCAATGCCCCTCCGCCGCCTGTGCCCACCGACCATCCCGCCGATGCCTATTGGGACAAGCAGCGCATGGCCCAAGCCCGGGCCGACCTCGCCAAGGAAGGGCGCTTCTATGGCAACGCCCTGATACTCGATCGCTTCGAGTATCGCCCGCGCAGCGGCAAGGATGGATTTGCGTGGCAGGCCATGGGCTGGATCGGCGGCGACATCGACCGGCTCGCGGTCGAGACCGAGGGCGAAGGCGCGTTCGGCGAATCGCTCGAGACCGGGGAAGTCCGCGCGGCGTGGCGACACGCGCTCGATCCGTGGTGGAATTTCGAACTCGGCGTGCGGCAGGATTTTGGCGCTGGGCCGAATCGCGCCTATGGCGTGATCGGTATCGAGGGGCTTGCGCCCTACTGGTTCGAAGTTGGCGCGCATGCCTTCGTTTCGAACAAGGGCGACGTGCATTTTCGCGTTGAAGCCGAGCACGACATGCGCCTGACCCAGCGCCTGATCCTGCAGCCTTCTGTCGAAATCGATGCATCGGCGCAGGACGTGCCCGAACTCGGCATCGGTGCAGGGTTCGAGAAGATCGAACTGGGCGCACGGATGCGTTATGAATTTGCCCGCGAATTCGCGCCTTACGTAGGGGTACACTGGGAGCGCAAGTTGGGCGAAACGGCGCGGTTTGCCCGACTGGATGGCGAAAGTCCTTCGCAGGTGAGCGCCGTCGTGGGCGTGAGGATGTGGTTCTGAGCTTCGATTGACGCAGCATCGAGACGCCATCCGGGCCAGGCTTTCGCAATCCTCTTCCGTCGATAAGCGCTCTTTCGGGCTACAGTTCTGCGCGCTTTCGGGTCATGTGGCACCATGCGATGCGCATTGCCCTTGCTGGCTTCGATCCTTTTTGCCCCTCCTGCGCTCGCCGATCCGGTCGAGGCAGAAGTGGACCTGCTTGAACTCCACGTGGGCGATGGTGACGAGCATTTCACATTCGACAGCGCGCTGTCGGTAGGTTCCGACAACGATCGTTTCGAAGTGCGGGCATCGGGCGGCAGCGATGTCGGCCCCTTGATCGACAACGTCCAACTCGAAGCGCTCTACGTTCGCAACGTTAGCGACAAGCTCACACTGCTGGCCGGCATCCGGCAGGATGTCCGCGGGGGCGAGGACCTGACGCATGGTTCTTTCGCCTTCGTGGTGACACCCGTCGACTGGCTCGAGATCGAACACTTCTTCTATATGTCGGAGCGCGGCGATCTGATCGGCAGCGGGCAGTTGAACTTCACCCTGCCGCTGTCTGCAACTCTCACCGCCGAACCGCGCCTCAACGTGAACTGGGCCGCGCAGGACATCGAGCAGGAAAGCAGCGGTCATGGCGTGACCGATATTCAGACCGCTCTGCGCGTGCGGAAGACCTTGACACCACTTCTCGAGATATATGGTGGCGCAATACACGAGCGGCTGGTCGGCAAGACGCTCGACATTGCCCGCGCAGGCGGCACGCGCGGCCGGATAACGCGCGGCATCGTCGGCATGGCGCTGCGGTTCTAGACCAGCCAGTGCCTCGCCAGCGCGACGTGCAGGCGGATGCCGGTCTCAAGCACGTTATCGTTGAAATCGTAATGCGGGTTGTGCAGTGGCGCGGCGTGATCGTCCGTGCCTTGTCCCAGCCAGATGTAGGCGCCGGGGCGCTGCTGGAGCATGAATGAGAAGTCTTCGGATGTCGGCGCAGGCTCGGGTGCCAGTTCGGCCTTCGCAACCGTTGCTGCGACTTCCAGCGCATCGCAAGCGGCAAGCGGATCGTTGATCGTCGCCGGGTAGTAGCGGTCGTAGTCGAGCGCGCAGTGGACTTCGAATGAAGCTTCGATGCCCTTGAGCATCCCCCGCATCCGCGCCTCGATCCGGTCCTGGACTACGGGGTCGAAAGTGCGGACAGTGCCGCCGACCATGACTTCAGCCGGAATCACGTTGTGCGCATGGCCGCCATGGATCTCGGTGATCGACAGGACCGCCGACGCGTAAGGTGGCACGGCGCGGCTGACGATGGTGTTGAGCTGCTGCACCAAGCTTGCCGCGGCGAGGATCGCGTCGGGGCTGTCCTGCGGGATCGCAGCGTGGCCGCCCTTGCCGGTGAGGGTGATGCGGAACTTGTCCGCTGCCCCCATGATCGGGCCGGGACGCGTACTGATCGTTCCTGCAGGCAGGCCGGGCCAGTTGTGCAGGGCATAGACGCGGTCGCAAGGAAAGCGGTCGAACAGGCCTTCCTCGATCATCACGCGCGCGCCGCCCTGCCCTTCTTCGGCAGGCTGGAAGATGAAGTTGAGCGTACCGGCAAAGTCGGGATTGGCGGCAAGCACCCGTGCAGCGCCCAGCAGCATGGCGACGTGGCCATCATGGCCGCAACCGTGGAAGGTGCCGGGCGTGGTGCTGGCCCAGGGCAGGTTGGTCTGCTCGTGAATTGGCAGCGCGTCCATATCAGCGCGCAGGCCCAAGGTGCGTCTTCCGGGGCGTTTGCCCTTGAGGACACCAACAAGCCCGGTTGTGCCGATGCCTTCGTGCACCTCGATGCCAAGCCCGCGCAGTTCATCGGCAATGCGCGCAGCGGTGCGGTGTTCGCAGAAACCCAATTCAGGGTGGGCGTGGATATCGCGGCGCAGGGCGACGAGGTCCGGCATGATTTCGGCCAGATCAACCACAACAGAGTCAGCCATGGGTTTGGCCAAAGAGGTTCTGGATCGGGAAGTGATGCTTGATGAACGGCGATTTGATCACGACATAGGAGAAGTACTTCTCGATGCCGTAATCGCTCTCCAGCATGCCCTCGATGATCGACTGGTAGTGCGAGACGCCGCGCGCCACGAACTTGAGCAGGTAGTCGTACCCGCCTGAAACAAGATGGCATTCGACGATCTCGTCGATCTTGACGATGCGGCTTTCGAACCGGCTGAAATCGCCGCGACGGTGCTCGCTGAGAGTGACCTCGGTGAAGACCGTCAGGAACTCGCCAAGCTTGTTGAGGTTCACATGCGCACCGTAGCCGGTGATGTAGCCAGCCTTTTCCAGCCGCTTGACGCGCGTGAGGCAGGGGCTGGGCGAAAGGCCGACCGCGTCGGCAAGTTCGACGTTGGTGATCCGCCCCTCCTGCTGGAGCTTGGCGAGGATCTTGAGATCAATCCTGTCGAGCTTGGGTCCGGGCAGCATGGCGGTGGTCCCCCTCAGGCGTCTTGCAGCGCGACGGCAGCACGAATGTCGGGCTGGTCGAGCAGTTGATCGAGCGAGCGTTCGACACGCTCGAAGATCATGTCCATTTCGTCCAGCGTGCAGCACAAGGCTGGCGCAAAGCCCAGAACAGCATTGGCAAAGCAGCGCACGATCACCCCATTGCCGTAAGTCAGCTTCGAGAGCCTTCCACCGATGTCGAGCGAGGCATCGAAGATCGCCTTCGTCGCCTGGTTCGGCGTGAGTTCGATCGCGCCGAGCAGCCCGCGATAGCGCACGTCTCCGACCAACGGGTGGCTGCGAATGCGCTCCATGTGCTCGGCAAAGCGCGCGCCGACCTTCACGCCGTTCTCCAGCAGACCGCCTTCGCGATAGAGGCGCAATACTTCGAGGCCTACGGCAGCCGCAACCGGGTGGCCGGAATAGGTCTGGCCGTGGCCAATCGGCAGGGCGGCAGGCGCGCCATCGGCGATGGTCTGATAGACGTGGTCGGCCATGAACATCGCGCCCATCGGGATATAGCCGGCAGTCAAGCCCTTGGCCGTGGTCATGAAATCGGGCGAGACGCTCTCGTCGAGGCAGGCGAACAGCGGTCCGGTACGGCCGAAGCCGGTGATGACCTCATCCACCAGCATCAGGATGCCGAGCCGCGTGCAGGCCTCGCGCAGCGCCTTCAGCCAGCCGCGCGGGGGAACGATCACGCCGCCCGAACCCTGGATCGGTTCGCAACAGAAGGCCGCCACGTTGTCAGCGCCGAGTTCGGCCACCTTGGCTTCGAGCGCGGCGACGGTGGAGGCGATCACCGCCGCATCATCGTCACCCTGCGGGTGGCGGTACTGGTAGGGCGAGGCAATGTGATGCTGCCAGGGGCGCGGCAGATCGAAGTTGCGGTGGAAATTGCCGAGCGCGGTGAGGCCTGCACCGAGACTGCTCGATCCATGGTAGCCCCATTCCAGCGCTATGAAGTGCTTCTTTGAAGGCTTCCCCGCAGCGTTCCAGTAGTGGACGATGTAGCGGATCGCGCTGTCGACCGCGTCAGACCCGCCCTGCGTGAAGAACACGTGGTCGAGGCCTTCGGGCGCGGCGGCGGTGAGCTCTCCCGCAAGCCGGATCACCGGTTCGCTGGCGAAATGGAAATAGCCGGTGGCATAGGGCAGCTTGCGCATCTGCGCGGCTGCAGCTTCGACGATGGAATCCTGTCCGTAGCCGACGTTGACGCACCAAAGGCCCGCGAAGGCATCAAGCAACTGGTTGCCCTCTGCATCCGTGAGCCACATGCCTTGGCCCGATTCCAGCACGATCGCGCCGTGCTGTTCATGCCCCCGGAACGACGTGACCGAATGGATCAGGTGATCGCGGTCGATATCGACGAGGGAACGGTTCGAGAGGGCAGAAGCGGGGGCGTTCATCACAGGCTCGTCCATTGGGGAACAATGGAGCGAGCCTATGCCGCTAGCAAGAGCGGGTTTGGCCGAAAGCGGGGGCTGGGGGGTGCTTCAGGGGCTTTCGCGTGGCGGGAGGCAGCATTTTATGCCGCGCTCTTGTCCCGTCAGCCGAGAGCTTCGACGATGGCCTTGCCACATGCTTCAGTGCCAGCCGCACCCTTGAGGTCGCGGGTGCGGGCCGAGGGCGTGGCGAGAACCTGTTCGACCGCGCGCATGATCGCCGCGGCAGCTTCTGCTTCGCCAAGGTGCTCCAACATCATCGCGGCTGACCAGATCTGGCCGACCGGATTGGCGATGCCTTGCCCGGCAATGTCCGGCGCAGAGCCATGGACCGGTTCGAACAGCGAGGGATGGATGCCCTCAGGGTTGATGTTGCCCGATGGAGCAACGCCGATGGTGCCGGTGCAGGCCGGGCCGAGATCGGACAGGATATCGCCGAACAGGTTGGAGCCGACGACCACATCGAAGCGATCGGGGTTGAGCACGAACTGCGCGGTCAGGATATCGATGTGATACTTGTCGTGCGTTACGTCCGGATACTCCATGCCGATCACTTCAACGCGCTGGTCCCAGTAGGGCATGGTGATGGCTATGCCGTTGGACTTGGTGGCGCTGGTCAGGTGCTTGGCGGGGCGCTTCTGCGCAAGATCAAAGGCATAGCGCAGCACACGGTCCACGCCGATGCGGGTCATGACCGTTTCCTGGATGACGACCTCGCGCTCCGTGCCAGGGAACATGATCCCGCCGACCGAGGAGTATTCGCCTTCGGTATTCTCGCGTACCACCCAGAAATCGATGTCACCCGGCTCACGCCCCGCCAGCGGGCACGGCACGCCGGGCATCAGGCGCACGGGGCGCAGGTTGACGTACTGATCGTATTCGCGGCGGAATTGCAGCAGCGAGCCCCACAGTGAGACGTGATCGGGCACGGTATCGGGCCAGCCGACCGCACCGAAGAAGATCGCGTCGGGGCGACCGATCTCTTCCTTCCAGTTATCGGGCATCATCTTGCCATGGCGGGCGTAGTAGTCGCAGCAGGCGAAATCGTGCCACTTCTGCTCGATCTCGAAACCGAACAGCGAGGCGGCCTTCTCGAGCACGCGCATGCCTTCGGGCATGACTTCCTTGCCGATGCCGTCACCGGGGATGACCGCGATGGTGTGCTTTCGCGTGTTGCTGGTCATTGCTCCGTCTCCGGTTCAGATCTTCAGGCCGCCGATATGGAAAGCCTTGGTTTCCAGGTATTCCTCGATGCCGAGTGTTCCGCCTTCGCGCCCTAGACCAGATTGCTTGACGCCGCCGAACGGGGCCATTTCCATGGCGATCGAGCCTGTATTCAGCGCGATCATCCCCGCCTCCAGCGCCTCGGCCACGCGGAAGGCGCGATCAAGGCCCGAGGTGTAGAAATAGCTGGCAAGGCCGTATTGGGTATCGTTGGCAAGAGCGATGGCATCGTCCTCGGTCTCGAAGCGGAACAGCGGTGCAACCGGGCCGAAAGTTTCCTCCGATGCGAGCCGCATGTCGGTGCTGGCCTCGCCGATCAACACCGGCCGGGCAAAGTTGCCATCCTGCGCGCCCCTGCCGGAAAACAGGACCTTGCCCCCCTTGGCCAGCGCATCCTCGAGATGGGCCGAGACCTTGTCGACAGCTGCGCGGTTGATCAGCGGGCCGGTGGTGGTGTCGGCGTCCATCCCGTTACCGACATTGAGCGCTTCGACTGCAGCACCGAGGCGCGCTGCGAATTCGTCGTAGATCGGTGCGTGCACCAGAATGCGGTTTGCGCAGACGCAGGTCTGGCCGGCATTGCGGAACTTGCTCGCCATGGTGGCCTTCACCGCCAGATCGAGATCGGCATCGTCGAACACGATCAGCGGCGCATTGCCGCCCAGCTCCAGGCTCAGCCGCTTGATGGTGTCCGCGCTCTGCCGCATCAGCAGCGAGCCAACACGGGTCGAGCCGGTGAAGGAGAGCTTGCGCACGACCGGGCTGGCCGTAATCGCCGCACCGATAGCCTGCGGCATGCCGGTGAGCAGATTGATCGTACCCTTGGGAAAACCTGCCCGGATCGCCAGCTCGACCAGCGCGAGCGCGGTGAAAGGCGTCATTTCCGAAGGCTTGATCACCACCGGACACCCGGCAGCAAGCGCGGGCGCGCACTTGCGCGTGATCATGGCAGCTGGGAAATTCCACGGCGTGATCGCGGCGGAAACGCCGACCGGCTCGGTCAGCACGATGATCCGGCGGTCGCGCTCGGGCGAGGCAACGTTGCGCCCGCCAACGCGGCGGCCTTCTTCGGCAAACCACTTGATGAACGTTGCGGCGTAACGAATTTCGCCCTGCGCCTCCGCCAGTGTCTTGCCCTGCTCAGCGGTCATGATCCGGGCGAGGTCATCGACATTGGTGAGCACCAGCGAATGCCAGGTTTCGAGCAGCGCGGCGCGCTCGCCCGCAGTACGGCGGCGCCAGTCCGACCAAGAGGCCTGAGCCGCGGCAATGGCCGCCTCAGTCTCCGCCGCGCCACAATCGGGCACCGTGCCGATCACCTCGCCGGTTGCGGGATTGGTGACTTCAAGCGCGGGGAGGCCAGCAGAAATCCACTGGCCATCGACCAGCGCGGCCTGCCGCAGCAGGGTGGGATCATTGAGGTTCAACATGTTCAACCAAGCGCCTGTGCAGCAATTGCGAATGTCTTGGCGGCCGGGTCGCCGACCGGCGCAGGCCCGAGCGCCATGACCGTCACGCGCCCCACTTCCGGCAGGCCGAGCTCCTCCAGCCACGGCCCCAGCCCGCTGTTTTCGGGAATGTCGAGCCGGCAGAAGCTGCCCGATTGCGTACCCAGCCAGTGCGCAATCAGCGCCTTGGCTCCGGTCTGGTCGGGCGCGACAACCGGCGCGATGGCCCAGCCGCGCCCGAACCGGCGCAACACCGCAAAGCCGGTCTGCTCATGCTCGCGACACAGCACCACAGTACTACCCTCAGCCTGAAAGGCATCGAGGACTGCCTTGCGCTCCATGCCGCTGGCTCGGGAATAAAGCGCTTCGAGCGCCTCGCCGTCAGCTGCCCCCATGGGTCGCACGCGTTCGCCGCGCCGAAGCTGGACGAGCGGCTGGGCTGGCGCAACCGCCTGATGCTGGCACACCACGCCCAGTTCTTCGAAGCCGAGCTTGCGATAGAGCGGCAGGCCCTCGCCCGTGGCATTGAGAATGACTGTTCGCCCCTTCAGACGCTCCAGCATGGCGTCCATCAGCTTGCGGCCAAGACCCTGTCCCTGCATGGCATTGGTGACAATCACCAGTCCGAGCGTCGCGAAGGCTTCGCCGAACTTCCAGCCCATGATCGTTCCGACCACCTTGCCCTCGGTTTCGGCCACAATGCCCTCTCCGATCGACAGGAACAGCGCCAGATCTTCCTCGCGGTGCGGCCATTGCTGCTCGATGCACAGTTCGGCAGCAGCATGGACGTCCTCGCCGGTCATTGCGCGCAAGACGATCTGCGTTGCGTCCTGAACTGCCATCGGATGCTCCCGGAACAAGCTTGAGAGAGGGCGCGCAAGGCACCGCTGTGATGCTTTCGGTCTAACCAGCGCCGATCAACATGAGGTGCCGGTTTTCCATTTTATTCGGAACATTATCGCGCGTTCTCACGCCCCTTCGCCGCGCCGATTGCGCAAGCGGCGGCATAGACTGCCGCATCCCCGCCACGTCCGGAAAGCTGCGATGCCCCTGTTCGATCCCGATACCGTCCGCCCTGCCATTGCTGCCAACTTCATCGGCGGAAAGGCGGTTGTGGGACTCGGGCAGAGCTTCAGGGTTGCCCGTCCGTCCGATGGCGGGCTGCTGGGCGAACTGCGGGCCGCCGACGGGTCGCAACTTGCCGAAGCGGTGGAAAATGCCGCGCATGCACATAAGGTCAGCGGGTGGGGCACGATGGAGCCGCGCAGCCGCATGCGCCTGCTGCGCCGCTGGGCCGATCTGATCGAGGCCGATGCGGCCACGCTCGCTTTGCTGGAGGCTGCAGGGTCAAGCCGCACGCTGCCCGAAGTCCTCGCCTGGGACTTGCCCTACACCGCCGAGTGCATCCGCTTCTTCGCCGAATTCGCCGACAAGCTCGGCGGCGAGATCGGCGCGACCACGCCCGACAAGCTCGGATTCACCCTGACCCAGCCCTATGGCGTGGTGGGAGCCATCGCGCCCTGGAACCTGCCCTTGGTCATGGCGGCATGGAAACTGGGACCTGCTCTGGCGGCAGGCAATGCAGTTGTGCTCAAGCCCTCGGAGCTTACACCCTTCTCGGTCGTGCGCCTGGCCGAACTGGCAGTCGTCGCTGGCATTCCAGCGGGCATATTCAACGTGGTGCAAGGCGGCGGCGCGGACATCGGCGATGCGCTGGTGCGCCATGACGCCGTGGACAAGGTCAGCTTCACAGGCTCCACCCGCACGGGCCGTGCGATCATGGCCGCCTGTGCGGAGACCGGACCGAAGCCCTCGACGCTGGAACTGGGCGGCAAGAGCCCGCAACTGGTCTTTGCCGACGCGGACCTGACAAAGGCGTCAGCCCTTGTAGCCCGCGCAATCACGCTCAATGCAGGCCAGGTCTGCGTAGCCGGATCGCGTCTGCTGGTGCAGGACGCAGTTCGCGACGAAGTGGTCGAGCGCCTGACCGCCGCGTTCGAGGCCCACCGCATCGGTGCTACCTGGGAAGAAGGCACGACCATGGGGCCAATCATTTCCGAAGGTCAGCTCACCCAGATCGATGGAATTGTCCAGCGCGCCCGCAGCGCCGGGGCTGAAACCGTGACCGGCGGCGCACGCGCCACCGCACCGCAATCGGGCAGCTATTATCAGCCGACCTTGCTGGCCAACGTGGCGCCTGACAGCGAAGCCGTTCAAAGCGAGATCTTCGGTCCGGTCCTGACCGTGCAGTCCTTCGCTGACGAGGACGAAGCCTTCGCGCTTGCCAACGGCACGCGATACGGCCTTGCTGCTGGCGTCCACACCAATGACCTTTCGCGCGCAATGCGGGCGATCCGTACGCTTGATGCCGGGACTGTGTGGGTCAACCGCTATGGCCGCTCTGACGATTTCATCCTGCCCACCGGCGGTTTCCGCCAGTCGGGCGTTGGCAAGGACCTCGGCCGGGAAGCCTATCTGGCGTCCTGCAAGGTCAAGACGGCACTGATCCAGATTTGATCGGCCCGAGGCTTTCCTGCGTCAGGCAAAGCGTTTGATCGAGTACTCATCAATCGGAATATCGGTCGCGCCGGTTGCGATCAATTCAGCCATAGTCTCGCCCACGCCGGGGCCGATCTGGAAGCCCGAACCGGAAAAGCCGAACGCATAGAACAGCCCCGGCACCGTGACGCTTGGCCCCATCACCGGCAAGCTGTCGTCGGTATAGCCCTCTATGCCCGACCACACCCGGATCACCTGCAGTTTCGCCAGCGCAGGCGCGAGGCGGCGCAAGTGCTGGAACTGGGTCATAGTGTTTTCGGGCATCACATAGGCGCGGTATTCATCCGGATAGGACGGTGCTCGGGTGGAGCCACCAAGCACGATGTTGCCGCGCGCGACCTGCCGGAAATAGACCGTCTCGACCTCGTCGGGCGTCATCACCCCCACGGCGGGGAGGATCGAGTAAGGCACCGGCTCGGTCACGCTCATCGTCGGCGCGCGGGGAGTGAGCTTAACCGGCTCGCCAAACTGGCTGACGATCTTTCCGGCCCAAGCGCCTGCGGTGACGAGCAGCGTCGGCGCGTGGAAGCGACGGCCATCAGCGGCTTCGAGCACGAAGTCCTCGCCGATCTTGGCTGCGTGGACGATCTTCGTATCCTCCACCACCTGCGCACCAAGTTTCATCGCCGCGCGAGCGAAGGCAGGGGCGGCAAGGCGCGGGTTGGCGTGGCCATCGAGCGCCGAATGCGAGCCTGCAAGAACGTCAGTCCCCAACCACGGAAACCGCTCGCGCAGAATGTTGCCCGAAAGCAGTTCGAGATCGAGGCCCTCTTCGCGTGCCTGCGCGGCGTACTCCTCCATCTTGCCCACGTTCTCGGGCCGATCACGGAAGCAGACGCGGATGTGGCCGTTTTGCAGGTATTCCACGTCAGATCCGAGCAGCTCGTTCGCCTGCCGCCAGATGCGGCTGGCGCGGTTGGCCAGCGGTAGCTGCGAGATCGGGCGGCCCTGACGACGCACATTGCCGAAGTTGGTGCCGCTCGCCTGCCGCCCTACCTTGTCGGTCTCGAGCAGGATCACCGATAGCCCACGCTGCGCGAGGAAGAATGCGGCAGAGCAGCCCATCAGTCCGCCGCCGATGATCGCAACGTCTGCGCTACGTTCGGGAGCGCTCATGCGTCGGTCCTCGCGGTCGCAACGGGGATTGGCTTGACCGGGGCCTGGCCGCGAAGTCGGCCTGCTTGCTCAACCGGTTCGCTGCGCTGGGCCGAAACGATTTCTGCCGAGGCATTGCCGCAATAGCGCCCCTGGCACCGCCCCATGCCAACGCGGCTGAACGCCTTGGCGCGATTGGTTTCGGTAGCGAAAGCCTCGCTCACGCTTGCGCGCAAGGTGCCCGCGGTCACGCCCTCGCAGCGGCAGACCACGGTGCTGTCGGCCGTATCGGCCACGAACTGGTGCGGCCATGGGAAGGCTTCGGCCAAACCTTCGGCAAAGCGGACATAGCGGGCGCGCGTCGCCAGCAAATGGCGGCGGCGGTCTTTGTCGACCGCGCGGCCCATGTCGGCAAGGACTGCCAGAGCCGCCAGTTCGCCCGTCACTTCGGCAGAACGCGCGCCGAGAATCTTCGCACCGTCGCCCGCAAGATAGAGCCCCGGAACGCCAGCGCGGCCCTGCGCGTCAATCTCGGGCAGCCACTGTCGCGTGCGCGGATCGAATGCAAAGCTGGCTCGCGCAAGGTCGGCGATCTGGGTCTCGGGCCGCAAGTGCCATCCCATCGCCACGGCATCGCATTCGAAATGCCTCGGCGCGCCCGATGCGGTGCGCACGGTCACCCCCGAAACACCCGTATAGGGATCACCGCTGATCTCCACCGGGGTAATCCCTGAAAGCACCGCCACGCCAGCCCGCTTAAGCCCGAGCGTCAGCGAGATACCCTGCCACAACAGGTCAGGCTGTTCAGCCAGCTTGGGCAGCGACTTCACGCGCCCCGCAAAAGGCGAGGTATCGAGCACCGCCACAACGTTCGCGCCCGCCTTCACGTACTGCGAGGCGACGTAATAAAGCAGCGGTCCGGTGCCCATGAACACTACCGCACCGCCGATGCTGCAGGCCTGAGCCTTCAGCGCCACTTGCGATCCGCCGAGCGAGTAACACCCCGCCAGTTGCCAACCCGGCACCGGAGCCAGCCGGTCGGTCGCTCCCGAACAGACGATCAGGCGGTCATAGGCAATAGCCTCGGTCTCCCCGGCACGCGCTGCCCAGACGCGCCCTTCGGCCACGTTCCACACCAGCGTTTCGGGGCGATAATCGATATGCGGGCGCAGGGCATCAAACGTGTCGTGCACGCCTTTCGCGCGGTGCGCTTCGCGGCCGTAGAGCACTTTGTAAGTGCGCTTGAACCCTTCTGGCTGGCGGCGATAGATTTGCCCGCCCGATCGCGTTCCCTCGTCGATCACGATCGGACGTATGCCCGCCAGCACCAGCGTCTCTGCCGCGCGCACACCCGAAGGCCCGGCGCCAACGATCACCACCCGTTCGCTCATGGTGCCACCGACCATTCAGCCGTCAACGGTTGGGTCGAGATTGCCATCCCATTCTCGACGACGGTCGAACACGCGCGCAGAGAATTGCCCTCAACATCGCGCACCCAACAATCCTGGCACGCGCCCATCAGGCAGAAGCCCGCGCGGCGTTCAGGCCCGAACTCGGCGCTCCGCAGGGCAATCCCGCTTCCGAGCATCGCCACCATCAGCGTATCGCCTACAAGCGCAGTGATTTCGCTGCCGTCGACAGTCAGACGCACGGGCGCGCGGTCGGTCTCGTCAAGGCGGCGGAAGCGGCCGGTCATGCAGTCAGTTCCCTCAATTCGTGGATGTCGTGGTGGCACAGCAGGGCAAGACCGTCGCCTGCGCGGAGACGTGGCGCTTCGGCATCGCACCGGCCTTCCAGCGCTACCGGGCAGCGCGGCAGGAAGCGGCATAGATCGCCGCCGCCTTGGTCTGCCAGCACTGCCTTGCGCGTCACCGTCTGCTCCAGCCATCCAGCACGCATCTCGGGTACCGAATCCATCAGCAGGTCGGTGTAGGGGTGATGCACCCCGCGTGCGAAAGCCGCCGCGTCGGCCTGTTCGACCGCCGTGCCGCCATAGAGCACCAGCACCTGATCACAGAATGCGCGAACGGTGGAAATGTCGTGGCTGATAAACACCGTGGCGATGCCAAGCTCTCGCCGCAGTTCATCGATCAGCTCAAGTATCGCCGCGCCGACTACGGTATCCAGCGCGGAGGTGACCTCGTCGCACAGCAGCACCTCGGGGCGCGCGGCCAGCGCGCGGGCGAGGTTGACGCGCTGCTTCTGCCCACCCGAAAGCTGGCTAACGTTGCGCGTGGCAAGGTCGGCTGGCAGGCGGATCAAGTCGAGCAAGCGCGCAACCTCTGCTTGCGCCTCAGCGCCTTTCAGCCCGTGATAGAACGCCAGAGGCCGCGCCAGCGTCTGCCCGACCGTATGCACCGGATTGAGCGCGGTATCGGCATTCTGGAACACCAGCTGCACCCGCCGGAACTGATCGCGGCTGCGCCCGGCGAGACCTTTGGGCAACTCCTCGCCACCCAGGCTCACAGACCCGGCGCTGCGCGGAAGGAGCCCGGCGATCACACGCGCGAGCGTCGATTTGCCCGAACCGCTCTCCCCGATCACCCCAAGAGTAGCGCCCTTGGCAAGCTCAAGCGAAATGTCGTGCAGTACCGGCACCTTGCCATAGGCGGCATGGACGCTCTCGACCTTGAGCAACACGTCCTCGCCCACTGCAGCCGGAGCGTTACGCGCATGAGGTCGCGCTGCTGCCATCAGCGTGCGGGTATAGTCGTCGGCCGGCGCATGGAGGATCTGCTTCGCCGCGCCCTGCTCGCGCGTGCGCCCTTGGTTGAGCACGAGGATCTGGTCTGCCATCTGCGCCACCACCGCCAGGTCATGGCTGACATAGATCGCCGTCGCCCCCACCGAGGCAATCGCCGCCTTGAACGCTTTGAGCACCTCAACCTGCGTGGTCACGTCCAGCGCCGTGGTCGGCTCGTCAAGGATCACCAGTTCAGGCCGGGTAATCAGCGCCATCGCCGCCATCAGCCGCTGCAACTGCCCACCGGAAAGCTGGTGCGGATAGCGCGCGCCGATGGTGTCCGGGAATGGCAACGCCAGTGCTCGGAACAGGTCGACCGCGCGCGCCTCGGCCTCTGCCTTCGCGGAAAGGCCATGGACCAGCAGCGGCTCAATCACCTGTGCCATGATCGTACGCGAAGGATTGAACGCCGAGGCCGCGCTTTGCGCGACATAGGCGACCCTCTTGCCACGCAGACCCTGAAGAGCCGTCTCATCAAGTTGATCGACCCGCGTATCGCCGATCCGCACCTCGCCGCTGATCGCAGCACCAAAACGCGAATGGCCCATCAGTGCCAGCGCGATCGTCGTCTTGCCCGATCCCGACTCCCCGATCAGCGCCAGCACTTGCCCGCGTTCTATGGCGAAAGAAACGCCATCGACGATGGCCTTTCCCCCGGCAACGACGCGCAGGTCCTGCACCGAAACATGCGCGCTCATCCCTGCTTCTCCACGGGCTTGAGCGCGTCGATCAGCAGGTTCGCCCCGACCGTTAGCGTGGCAATCGCAATCGCCGGAACCACGATGGCAGGCGCTCCATCAACGAGCCCCGACATATTCTCGCGCACCAACGAGCCAAGGTCCGCATGCGGTGGCTGCACGCCCAGTCCGAGGAACGACAGCCCCGAGAGCAGCAGCACGATGAACACGAAGCGCAGGCCAAAGTCTGCCAGCAGCGGGTGGATCATGTTCGGCAGCACTTCGCGCAGCGCAATATGCAACCCCCTCTCCCCCCGCGCCCGCGCCACCGTGACGAAATCAAGCGAGACGACGTTGACCGCCAGCGCGCGGGCAATACGGAAGTTTCCGGGCACGTAAGTGATCGCGGTGATCGTCAGCAGAAGGCCCAACGAAGAGCCGAACGCCGCGACCATGACCAGCGCAAAGATCTTCGACGGGATCGAGATCAGCGTGTCCATCGCCCGCGAAAGCACTTCGTCCACCCATCCACCGCGCACGGCGGCGGTCAACGCCAGCGAAGTGCCGATCAGGCAGGCGAGCATTGCCGCGCCCACACCCAGCAACACGGTATAGCGCGCACCCCAGAGAAGGCGGCTCAGCACGTCGCGCCCAAGGTAATCGCTGCCGAACGGAAACGCCGTCGTGACGGGCGAAAACACGTCCTGATCCACGAATGCGCCTACCGGATGCGGTGCCAGAACCGGCCCGATCAGCGCCACTGCCAGCCAGAACAGCACCAGACCCATTCCGATCCGGCCCGAAAGAGGCAAACTCCGTGCGAAAGAAAGAAACCGGCTCATTGCGCCCGCAGCCTCGGATTGGCGAGGATCGCCACGACGTCGGCAAGAAGCACCAATGTCAGGTAGATCGCGCAGAAAATCATCGCGCAGGCTTGCAGCAGCGGCATGTCGCGGCTGGTCACGGCATTGACCATGAGACTGGCAAGGCCGGGGAAATTGAAGATGGTCTCGACGATGATCGCCCCACCAAGGAGGTACGACAGCGACAGCGCTACCGCGTTGACGATCGGCCCCACCGCATTGGGCATGACATGGAACAGCACCACGCGGCGGAACGGCACGCCCTTCAGCCGCGCCATCTCGACATAGGGCCGATCAAGCTGGTCCGTCACCGCAGCCCGCGTCATCCGCGCCATCTGCGCAATAACCACGACCGACAGTGAGAATACCGGCAATGCGCAGGACCGCATCGTGTCCCACAGGCTCGCTTCCTCGCTCACCAACGCAATCGAGGGCAGCCATAGCAGCTTGACCGAGAACACCAGTACGCCAAGCGTAGCAACAAGAAACTCTGGAACCGCCACCGCAGAAAGTGTCAGCACGTTCAAAGTCCGGTCCAGCCGTCCGCCGCGATTGATCGCCGAAGCTATCCCGATGGCTAGCGCCAGCGGCACCGAAACCAGCGCTGTAAACGCCGCCAGCATTAGCGAATTGGGCAGGCGCTCGGCAATGACCTCACGCACCGGCAGGTTCGCCACCAGCGATTGTCCCGGATCGCCCTGCACGATCCCGCCAAGCCAGGCGACGTATCGCGTCAGCGCGGGACGATCGAGGCCCATTTCGTGGCGCAGCGCAGCCACCTGTTCGGGCGTCGCGCTCTGCCCCAGCGTTTCCTGCGCAGCGTCGCCCGGCAGCAGCCCCGAAATCGTGAACACCACTGCCGAGACGAGCAGCAGCGTGATCAGCGCGGAGGCACAGCGCTTGCCGATCAGGGGCAGCACGCCGAAAAGTGCAAAGCGAGGTGCCGGGCCCGACATCAGGCGTCCCACCAGGCATATTCGGCAAAGCGATAGCCCATCAGCCCGCCCAGAGGGATCGCGGTCATGCCCTTCAACCGGCGGTCATGCCCGTCGAGCATGTTGATGAATACCGGAATCGCCACGCCGCAGTGGTCGTGCACCAATTGCTGCAACTCGCCGTAGAGCTCCTTGCGGCGCGCCTCGTCCGCATCGGCGCGCGCTTCGGTCAGCAGTATGTCGAATCGTGGGTTCTTCCAGCCACTTTCGTTCCATTCGGCGTCCGAGCGGAAGAACTGGCTGAAGACGAGGTCTGCCGTCGGGCGCGGATTGGTGTTCCCGAAGCTCATCGGGTGCTTCATCCAGTGCGTCGACCAGTAACCATCGGCGGGCATGCGGTTGACCGCGAACTCAAGCCCGGCTTGCGCGCCATACTCCTGCAGCACTGAAGCCATGTCGACCGAGCCTGCCGCCGCTGGCGAACAGTAGATCGGCAGACGCACGCCCTTCAGACCCGAACGCGCCACGTGCCACTTCGCCCGATCCAGGTCGAGCACGGTCTGCGGCACCGCCGGATTGAAATAGGGATGGAACGGCGGAATCGGCTGGTCATTGCCGATGGTGGCATAGCCCCGGAACAACGCACGTTTGATCAGCGGGCGATCAATCAGGTGCTTCACCGCCGCCACGAAGTCCGCATTACCGGTGGGCAACTGATCTTGCCGCATCACCAGATCGGTATAGAGCGGCGAAGGCGTGGTCAGGATGCCGTGCTGCGACGACCGCTCGATCCGCCGCGTCGACAGCGGTTGTACCGCGATGATCAACTGCACGTCACCGGCCAGCAACGCATTAACGCGGCCGATCTCATCGGGAATGGCGATGATCTCGATCCGGTCAAGATATGGCTCGCCATCGCGCCAGTAATCCGGATTGCGAGTCACAACAGTGCGCACGCCGGGACGGAAGTCGGCTAGACGGAATGGTCCGCTGCCATTGCCGCTCGGCTTGTCCTCGCCCGCAGGCACGATCAGGAAATGCGATTGCGAAAGGATCGCTGGAAGATCGGCATTGGCTCCGATCAGGCGGATGATCACGCCATGACGGCCATCGGCGCGCACTTCGGCGAACTGCTTGGCAATTGAGGCGACCTTCGAACCAAGCTTCGGATCGAGATGGCGTTGCAACGAATGGACCACGTCGGCGCTGGTCAATTCGCGCCCATCGGCAAAGCGGACCCCGCGCCTGATCGCTATGTGCCATGTGATCCGGTCGGCAGACTCGATGCTCTGCGCAAGGAACGGACGCGGGCGCAGGTCCGCCTCCATCCGCGTAAGGCCACTGTAGAGGCAGAAGTGACGCACATAGTCCGTCGCCATCGCGCCCTTGGCCGGGTCGAGGGTATCGGCGGTGGAGGACGATTGCATCGCCACCCGGATCGAACCGCCGCGGCGCGGCACGGCACGCGCCGGGCCGGCAAGTCCCGGCACGGTGAAGGCACCCGCAGCAGCGAGGCCCGAACCGATCAGGGAGCGGCGCGTGAAGTCCATCAGTGCAGCCAGTCCTGAAGGCGATACCATGCCCCGACCATCGGCAAGAACCACGGCTTCCCAAGATGTCCGGGAATGGCGGGCCAGGAAAGGTCGGCGAAGGGATTTGCGGCGGCATCGCCACCTATCACCCTTGCCATACGCTCGCCCATGGCAGTCGCCATCTGCACGCCGTGGCCACTGTAGCCCATCGCGTAGAACAGCCCGTTATGCTCCCCGGCGCGGGGCATGCGGTCGGCGGTAAGGTCGATCGCCCCGCCCCAGCATGCTGCAATGCCGATGCCGGAAAGCTCCGGGAACATCTCGCGCAGCTTTGCCTCTAGGATGCGGCCCGACTTGGCATCGGATGCCGGGTTCGACAGCGCGAAGCGCGCCCGCCCGCCGAAGATCAGGCGGTTATCGGCAGTCAGCCGAAAGTAGTTGCCGATAATCCGGCTCGTCACATAATTGCGTCGCGTCGGGAACAGGTGCCCGACGAGATTGGCCGGCAGCGGTTCGGTCGCGATCACGAAGCTCCCCACCGTCACGATGCGGCGGCGGAACCAACCGAACGGCGGATAGGGGCTGTTGCCGCCTGTCGCCACAAGGACCTGCTTCGCCCGCACTGATCCGCGCGGTGTCGTCAGCCTCCAGCCAGCGCCACTGCGCTCCATTGCCTCTACCGGCGCATTCTCCCAAATCCGCGCACCTGCCCGCACGGCGGCTTCGCCAAGGCCCACGCCCAGCTTGCCGGGATGCAGTTGCGCGCTCGTCGTCTGCACCAGCGCGCCGTGAAATCCCTGCGCGTTGATCTCCGAGGAAAGCTCGCCGGGGCCAACGAGCAGGACGTTCGGGTCAACTTCCTTCAGCAACAGCGCATGCGCGGCTTCCAGCTTGGGGAAATGTTCGGGCTTGGCCGCAAGCTTGGCACGGCCGCACCGCGTGAAATCGCAATCGATCTCCTCGCGCGCCGCAATCCGGCCGACCGTCTCCACCGCTTCGACATGGGCAAGATACCACTTGCGCGCCAGATCGATGCCGTGGGCCGATGCCAGTGCTCCGAAATCGTGCGCCGTACCGGCATTGCACTGGCCACCGTTGCGCCCGGATGCGGCGCCCGCGATACGCCCGGCTTCGAGGAGCATGACGCTCGCCCCGCTGCGCGCCAGTTCCAGCGCGGCGGAAAGCCCGGTAAAGCCGCCTCCGATCACCGCAACGTCGCAATCGCCCTCGACACGGCCCTGCTCGCCACCCGCGAAGGGCGGCGTGCTCTGTTGCCAGTATGAGAGCGACTGCGGCTGCATCGATCAGAGGCCGACAACGGCCGGCAGCGCGCCGATGTGCGGGATCTCGACGTCGCGGTAGTTGCCGTTCGAAGGCTCGTGCCCACGCCCGACGAACACGCGGCAACCGAAGCCAAGGTCGGTGGCGGTGTTCTGGTCATAACGGAAGCTCGAGGACACGTGCATGCCCACTTCCGGCCCCATGCCGAGCTGGTCGAACATGTATTCGAACGCCTGCATCCTGGGCTTGTAGGCCTGTGCACTTTCGGCGGTGCACACCTTATGGAAGGTCGCGCCGAGCATGCCGACATTCGACATGATCTGGCTGTTCATCGCGTTCGACAGGATCACCAGCGGGATCTTGTCGCAGATCTTCGAAAGGCCGCCCGGTACGTCCTCGTGCGGCCCCCAGGTCGGCACCGCTTCATAGACCGCGTTGGCCTCTTCCTCGCGAAATTCCACGCCCCACTTCTTCGACGTGCGTTCGAGCGAATTGGCGATGACGTCGCGGTAGGGCTTCCAGGCGCCCAGGACTTCGTCGAGGCGGTAGGCGCCCCAATCCTTGCAAAATTTCGGCAGAGCTTCAGCAGGAAGACGGTCGGCATAGAAGCCGGTGGCCATCTCGGTCATCCGGAATCGGGTCAGCGTGCCGTAGCAATCGAAGCTGATGAACTTTGGGGTGAAGACGGCGGTGCCCATGGCCTTGTTCGATCCCTGTCTGATGCCTCGGGTCAGTCCCCAATGGCGGCTGTGTCTGGCAGTTATAGCACCATTGGCAGGGCGGAACTTGCACCTGTTCGCACCTGCCCGAGGCTGCCCGCAGCACTTTTTGCAAAGAATTCACAGCACGACATGCCGCGCCTCAATAGCCGCGTGACCGGTCGACTTCACCCAGCAACGCCTGCCCCTTCAGCAGACGTTCGAGATTGTCGGCCAGCACGTTCCCTGCGGTCTCATGCCGCGTCTCCGCCGCCACATGCGGCGTCAGGAAAATCGCGGGATGATTATAAAATGCGTGCGTTTTCGGCAGCGGCTCAGGACAGGTCACATCCAGCATCGCCGCACGCAACTGCCCTGAATCGAGCGCATCGATCAGGTCATCTGCCACCAGATGCCCGCCCCGTCCTGCATTCACCACGGCGCTGCCGACCGGCATCTTCGCAAAGGTCTCGCGGCACAGAATACCGCGCGTTTCCTCGGTCAGCGGCAGCAGGCAGACGAGGATGTCCGATTGCGCCAGAAATGCATCGAAACCGGCCTTGCCGGAAAAGCATGTCACACCCTCGATCGCGCGTGCCGAACGGCTCCAGCCCGAGAGCGGAAAGCCCAGTGGCTTCAGCATCTCCAGCGATGCCCGCCCCAGTTCGCCCAGCCCCATGATCCCGATGCGGCTTTCGGATGCGAGCCGCGTATGCCGGTATGACCACCGCCCCGCACGCTGCTCGGAAATGAAGAACGGAAGATCGCGATGCAGCGCAAGGCAGGCCATCGCGACATATTCGGCCATGCCAGTGATAATCCCCTGCTCGACCATCCGCACCACGCGCACCTGTGGCGGCAGCGCCTCCAGCGGCAACTGATCGATCCCGGCGCCTACGCTGAACAGGATCTCGAGATTGGGAAACTGCGCGATGAACTCGGGCGGCGCGTTCCAAACCGCGATGTAGCGCACAGACAGCGGATCGACGACATCATGTCCCAAGCGCAGGAACGGCATCTGGGGCACGCGTGCAGACACGATCTCGCGCCATACGAGCCCGCGCTGTTCCAGACCGTGATAGAGCAAGGTCACTTCGTACGAGTCCTCTTCTGCCACCACATCAATAGGCCAGTGATCGCCAGGGCAGCCAGGATCAGCGCTTCTGCCAGCAGCAACAGGCGTCCGGCCAGACCGAAACTGTCGCCCGTGTGCAAGGGCAGGACCTTCATCCACAACACTGGATTTCGCTCTGCAGGCAGAACCTTGAGCAGTTCGGGCCGCGATAATCGCATCGACACGACATGGACCGAGCGCGGTCCGTGTTCGGGAGCCAGGAAGTTTATGTCAAGCCGGTCAGCCTTGGGAAAGCGCACGTCACGCAGACGCGCTTGCGGGAACGCCCGTTGCGCGGCGCCGATGGCAGCATCAATCTCCGCTCCGGATGCGGCAAACGGCGCAGGTTGCGACGAAGAGCCTGCCGGTAAAAGGTCAGGCACCACAAGCAGCAACCCCGTCACAGCGCTGAACAGAACCACGATTGATGTCACCACGCCGCCGCTGCGATGCCAATGGCGCAGACGCACGCGCGGCGGCATCCGCGGATTTATGGCCAAGGCCTTGGCAATGCGTCCATTACTTGGCCACCAGAAACCCAAGCCGGTGCCAGAAAGTACCAGTAACACGACCGCATTGAATGCGACCACGACCAGCCCCGCTGTTCCGGCGATGAGCCGATAATGCCACTGCAGCGCCGCCTCGAGGGGAAAAGCAAGGATGCTCCCCTGGCGCAATATGGTCCCGGAGCCCGGGTCGATCGCGGCATAAACGGCCTGTCCATCCACGTCGGTCATCTGGACCATTGCCGGATCACCAGCCTCAAGCGGGAGAAACAGGCGGTCGAGGCGTGCGCCAGTGGAACCTGCTGCCTTGGCCAGATCGCCAACGGACAACGCTGGGCGGGCGGAAGCCGCCGGTCCAAGCCATTGCGCCAGTGGCTCGCGAAACAGGAGAGCCGCTCCGGTCAAGGCTTGCAACAACAGCAGTGGCGCAAAGGCCAGGGCAACTCTGCGATGCCAGACAAGGAAGCCGCTGCGCTGCATCATGCATCCTTGATCAGGCAGGTTGCCGGAGCGGTGACCCCGGCAACCTGTCTTGTCTTCACATCAGAACGAGTATGCCGCCTTGACCGTGAACGCACGCGGTGCACCGGGGGCTACCCACAATTGCGAATAGGAGCTTGCGTAATAGGTCTTGTCGAACAGGTTGGAAACATCCGCGGTCAGCCGCAGGTTGTCCATCGGCTCGAAGCTCGCCATCACGCGGGTGATCACGTAGCCCGGCAGCTCGAACGTCGTCGCCGTTTCGCCAAGGCGCTTGCCGACATAGTTCAAGCCACCGCCAAAGCTCGCGCGGCGTCCGGCGATCATGAAGCCCTTGCTGACCAGCAGGTTGGCTGCGTGCTTCGGAATGTTGATCAAACGATCCCCCGGCTGCAGCGCAAGGCCGAAGTTGAAGTCCAGCGAAGCCTTGCTCCAGTAGGCGTCCGTGTAGGCATAAGTCGCCAGCACGGTGATATCGCCGGGCAGATTGGCCGAGATATCCGCCTCGATACCCCTGGACTTCGCCTCGCCACCAGCGATCGAGAAGCCGGCGTTTACCGGGTCCGAGGTCAGGATGTTATTCTTCTTCATCGCGAATGCGGCGATCGAAGCGCTGATGGCATCGCCGGGTGCCGCAAAACGAAGGCCTGCCTCGACGGACTTCGACAGTTCGGGGGCAAACGGTTTGCCACCGGCGTCCAAGCCACTGTTCGGACGGAAGCCTTCACCATAACCGCCATAGATCGAGACAGTGTCGGTCAGCTTGTATAGCACGCCCGCAGTCGGGTTGAACCGCTTCTTGGTCGCGTCAGTAACGCCATTGTTGTTGCGGTTCAGGATGTACTGATTGAAGTGATCGAACCGTCCGCCAAAGCGGATCTTGAACTTGTCGGTTACGTCAACCTGATCCTGGAAGTAGATGCCCCAGCCCTTCTGGACTTCATCCGAGTTGATGTTGGTCTGCGTAGGTGTGCGCAGATTGCCATAGACCGGGTTGAAAACGTTGATCGCGTTGTTGGCAGCCGTGATCGGCGAACCGGCGGTGTAGCTCGGCGGGCGATAGCGGATCTGCAGCAGATCGATGTGGAAGCGGTCATAGTCCGCACCGACAAGAATGTGGTGCGTGAGCGGACCGGTGTAGAGCTTGCCCGAGATTTCGCCGCGCACCGTGGTGTTGGTCGTGTTGAAATCGCGGAAGCGGCGCTGGCGCGACAGGTTCTGACCGTCGTTGTCGATGATCTGGCGGCTGAGCGCCAGTTCGGGATCCTGCGAGAAGCCCTTGAAGCTGGTGTCGCGGTAGCCGAAACCTGCCAGGAAGAACCAGTCCTTCGAGATCTTCTGCTGCAGTTGCACCTGGTGGCCAAGCACCTTGACGTTGGTGCGCCCGTCGCCCGGCTCGCCGAGGAAGCGCGAGATCGGCACCGCGCCGAGCTTGCCGTTGATCGCGACGATGCCGCGATCGAACGTCACCTTGTTGTCGACGAACTCCATCTCGTACGAAAGGCTTGTGCTGTCGGTCGGCTTGTAGAGGATCGAGGGCGAGGCCACGAACTTGGTGTGGTTCACGACATCGCGGAAGCTGTCGCCGTCTTCGGCGGCGCCGTTGACGCGAATGGCCAGCTTGTCGTTGATGGCGACGTTGATGTCAGCTTCGCCACGATAAGTGTTCCAGCTGCCGCCCGATGCGGCAAAGGACCCGAAGGTATCGTCAGTACGTGCCTTCTTGGTGGTGATGTTGACCGTGCCGCCAGGTTCGCCACGCCCGAACACCGCACCATTCGGGCCCTTCAGGATTTCGATCTTTTCGATGTTCGAAGCATCACGCGGCCCGCCGTAGCCGCGGCCACCGTTAAAGCCGTTGACCAGGAAGCCCGACGGGAAGTTCTCGTCGCCCGCAAAGCCGCGAACGGCAAAGGCATCCCAAAGGCCGCCGAAGTTGTTCTGCTTGGCAATGCCGCTGGCAAGTTCCAGCGCGCCTTCCAGCCGCGTGATATTGAGGTCCTGCAGGGTCTTGGCGTCAAGCACCTGAACCGACTGCGGGATCGCCGAAAGCGGCACGTCACCCCGATACTGCTGGCGCTGGCCGACGACGACCATTTCCTCGGCCGGAGCCGCTTCCTCTTCGGCAGCGGCGGCGGATTGCGCCCAAGCTGCCATCGGCATCGTTCCCATGGCCACGCCGGCAATCAGCGCGCCCTTTACAGCGGACATAGTCTTCATCGCAACTTCACCCCTCATCTGTGATGTGCATTCACGATCCCCGCCACGCCATGTAACATTGTATCATGACACTCAAGGGAATTCGATTGTCTGAGCCGTCCTGCGTCTTGTTCTGTTATGTCCAGAGGCTATGCCCCCTCATGCGAATGTTGCGTCGAAGGAAGCGGTTTCAGCGGATTATAATTGTGAAAACGGCGTGACAGGGGCGTTTTGTGCCGTCCCGGATTTGACGCCTTGCGCCACGAAAAAGGCCGGAGCTTTCGCCCCGGCCTTCCTTGATCACGGCGTTCCTGTGCCGTTACAGATACTTGAGCCACCAGATGTCCTTGCGGCGCTGCTTGAACCCTGCAAACCAGCGCGTCGGCAGATAAAGCGGCACAATCAGTGCGAAGACCCAGATCCACACGGTCGAAAGGTTGTCGACACCGAAAACTGTGCCCTTGACCGGCCCATAGAGCGCCAGGGCGACGTGGTAGATCGCCTTCAGGGTATAGAGGTGGAGGATGTAGAAGAACATCGGCGCGCCACCCAGATAGGCCAGATGCGGCAGGATCGCACTATCCTGATACTTCTCGAACAGCGCGAGCAGCAGCACACCCATCCCCACCGTCGGCAGCAGAAAGAGCAACGAAGGCGGGTATTTGGTCAGCGCAAGGAAACTCATCACCGTACGCAGCTGGCTCTCGGCCACGAACCACGGCTTGTCGCCATAGACGTTGGCATAACGGATCACCACGAAGGCAACGATCATCCCGATGCCGAGCCTGATAAGCCGCTTCAAACGCAGGGCAGGATCGCTGCCCTTGCCGAACCAGGGCCCACAGGCGTAGCCGAGCAGAATCACGCCAATCCACGGCAGGACCGGATAGGTCGTCTTGGCCGTAAGCCCCATGCCGAGGTCGATCACGGTGCGCTGGTGCAATACTGACCAGATCGCATAGCCGCTGTCTTGCGGCGTCAGCACGATCCCGTCGAGCAGGTTGTGCAGGCCCACGATCGCAAGGCCCAGCGCGAACTGGCCCTTGCGCGGCAGGTAGATCAATGCAGAAAGCGCGACCATCGAAATCCCGATCGCCCAGATCACCTGCAGCCAGAAGCGTGCCGGCGGAAACTCGAAAGTCTGCGTCGGCCAGGCAAGGCAGATCACGGTCAACTCGAGGAAAATCAGGAACAGCCCGCGCTTGAGCAGGAATTCGCTGACCTCCTTCCTGGTGTGCGACTGGCCGTAGAGCCAGGCCGAAAGCCCTGTCAGTGCAACGAACGTCGGTGCACAGAATGTCGAGAGCAGGCGCGTGAAGAACAGGCCTGGATCGGTGGTGTTCGCATCGACCGGATCGGTCACCTGCAAGTGCAGGAAGAACGTCTCGCGCACATGGTCGACCAGCATGAACAGCATGACCAGCCCACGCAGGGCATCGATAGCCAGCAATCGGGTGCGGGCCACAGCCGGGTTGGCCGGTGCGGCAACCGCTGGTGCGAAAGACTGGCTCTCGGCGGTGATTGTGGTCATGCTCTCCCCCTTCCCGTTTCCGGCTTACTTCACTTCGAACGTGGCGAAGGCCTTGGCACCGTCGGCCTTGCCCGTAAGCGCCACGACCACCTTTGCCCCGCCTGGCACGGCAAGACCCGGTGCACGCAGCAGATTGCCATCGCCGGGGACGAGCGCAACCGCCTGCTTGGCATTGCCCGCCGTCACGGTGAGCCTGCCATCGAGGCCTGCTGCCGCGACCGGTTCTTCTTCCTCGACGACATACACATCAACGCCGCTGGCCGAGCGCACGAGCTCGATCACCATCTCGCCAGAGACCTGTGTGATCCCACCATGGCGCGGCTTGGTGGACCCATGTGCCAACGCCGTCGTGGATACTGCAGCAAGCGCAAAGACCAGCGCGATAGAAATGGTCTTCATGATATCAAACTCCCTGAAAACAGCTCACTCGGGCTTGTGCGGCAGCACGAACGACAGCGAGGAGCGATACTCCATGCTTGCATACTTCGCGGGGTTGTCGCTCGGCCCGACATAGATCGCCATCAACACGTTGAGACCTTGATTGCGGACCTTGACCGTCGCGAAACCCTGGGCATCGGTCTTCACCGGCATCTGGTCGGGATCATTGACGTAGTCTTCCATCACCTCGACCCCGGCCTTGGGCTTGCCGTCATAGAACGCGCGCACCTTGATCGGCTCGCCCATCTTCTGCGGAATGGCTGTGGTTGCGGGGACAAGCTGGAGCTTGTGGCCTGCGATCAAGGGCACCTGCTTGGTTGGCAGCTGCGTCAGGTGCACGGCATACTTGAAATTGTGCTCGCTGACCGTCGCCCCCGGCACTTCATCGCGCCCCTTGTTGTGCCACTCGCCTGCAGCGTCCTTACTCCAGATGCCGTAGTCCATTTCCGCCGCCACGATGGCCACCGGCTCGTCGCTGTCGACGACGGGGATCGCACCTGCGGCGCGCAGGGACGTGTTCACGGGCATGCCGTCCGCATCGAAGCCCTTGACCAACTTGACCAGCGGCAGACGCTTGACCGCATCGAGGTCGTCGGCACCCACGCCATAGACCAGCGCCAGTTGCCGCGCCCGCTGGGCAAACCAGATCGCGTGCGCCTGCGCGGATGTCGAGGTAATCGCCGCAGCGAGCGTTGCTGCCGCCAGGCCTGCTGAAATGTAACGGGAAATCCTGCGCATCGGGGCGACCTCCGGACTGTCTGGCCGGAGCGTCCCGGCATGACCAGCTTATGACTCGCGAGCGGCGTATCCTATCGAAGATGCCGGCGCGCCAGCACGATTCTGTCGCGCAGGTGGCGGCGCGAAGCATAATCCGGGCGCAGACGTATCCTGCTTGCCGCGCACCGGCACCTCGTGGCAAACGGCCCCGTGCCCCAGCGAGAAACATCATGACTGCCGCCCACACCGGCGTGATCGCCCAGACCATCCAGCTTGCGCTGGCCCCTGTCTTTGTGCTCGTCGCCATCGGCAACATCATGAACATCCTCACGACGCGCCTTGGTCGCATCGTCGATCGTTCACGCACCCTGCAGGCCCAGCATGCCACCACCACCGGGCGCGAGCATGATGTCGTGGTGATCGAGATCCGCTACGTCGACCGGCGCATCCACCTGATCGGCCGCGCGCTGTTGCTGCTGGTGATCTCTGGCCTCGCCATCGGCATCACGGTCGGCTCGCTGTTCATAGGCGAGATGACCAATCTGGAGACCGGCGCGTTCACCGGCCTCACCTTCTCGGTGGCAATCGCGCTATTGATGACGGCGCTGGTTTACCTGCTCATGGAAACGCGCATAGCCGCAAACTCACTGCGCCTGCCACAGGAGCTGCTGGAGCTTGAGCGGGATATCTGATCCACCTCAAGTCAGCAGCTTCTCGCTCTTTTCTCGGATCATGCCCTCGATCATGCGCTTGGCAAAGCCGAGGCTGGCGGGGATGTCGACTTCGACTACCAGTTCCTTCTCGGCCAGCTCCACCCCGCAGTCGAGCGTATAGCCCATCGCGCTGACGGTCATGACCATGTGGTCGTCGTCGCTGAAGCTGGTCATCACCTTTGCCATGCCCTCGGCCTTGGCAGCAGCCTGCGCTGCCTTTTCGCGCAGACGCCTGCGCGCTTCGTCGTGATCGAGCGAGTGAGGAATGGCGATGCGCATCTCAAGGACCCTTCGGAGCTTCAAGCTGGGGCGCAGCCTCTAGACCCTCGCCGTAGCGATAGTCCAGATACCGTCCGCGCACGGCCAGGGCATCGAGGTCGCCAGCAGCCAACTGACGCGCAATCTCGTCAATTTCCTTGCTGATCTTGCCCAGACCATCGGCCAGTTGCTGATCCGCATTGCGCCCGCCCCGCTCCTCGCGTCGCAGGTTTTGCGGGATCTTGCGATAGCTTTCGACCATGCCGGGCAAATGCTCGCCCACCAGTTTGCGCACTTCGGCAACGGCAGGCTCTGCCGGATCGATACCCTCAAGCTGCAGCCCAAGCCCGTCAAGCTGCACGCCGATCTGGTCCACCAGCTGCACCGCAGGCGCAGGCAGCGCGGGCCGCTGCGCCTCTAGCCACAGCTCGGTCCGCCCGACCATCGTGCGCACATCGCCGGTGTTCAGCGCCGAAAGCTCCGGCACCTTCATCTTCGGAAATGTGGCGAAGAACCACAGCGCCGCCACGATGGCGAGGCCAAGCACCATCACGCCGGTAATTCCGATACCGTTGAGAATAATCCCCGCCACCATCGCGCCAACGATCAGCACGCCGACCGACATCGCCATGCGCGCGGCTTTCTTGCCGAAATGCTGGCGCTTCAGTTCCGCAGACCGCTTGCCAATGCTCCGTCGCCCGCCCGCCTGCTGGCGGACAAGCGAAGAGCGCGCCTGTTCCAGAATACGATCGCTTTCGTGTGCAGGGGAATTGGCCATTCGCCGCTCAGCCCTCCAGCGTCAGCAGTGGCGAGGTCTCGGGCCCCGCGAGCTTCGCCTGAGCCGCGCCTTCCGCCCGCGCGATATAGCCCTTCGACTTCTCGACCTCGCCCGAAAGCGTCGTCACCGTCTGCTTCATCGCGTCCAGAGCCTTGAGCTTGAAGGTGTCGATCGTGTCCATCGTATCGTAGATGTTCTGGAAGGCGCGCTGCAGCGTCTCCAGCGGAATCGTGCTCGACGCCGCCATTTCGTGGATCTTGCCGGTCTGCTCGCGCAGCAGCTTGCCGGTGGAATCGATCATGTTGGCGGTCGTGGTGTTGAGCGCCGTGATCTGCTGCAGCACCAGCCGCTGGTTGGTCATCGCCTGCGCAACCGTCACTGCCGTGCGCAACGCCGCCACCGTCGTCGTGCTGGCGCGGTCCACGCCCTTGACCAGCTCGACGTTGTTCTTCTTGACCAGATCGAGCGCGAGATAGCCCTGCACCGTCACCGCCATCTGCGTCAGCAGGTCCTGCGTGCGCTGGCGGGTGTAGAACAGCGCGCTCTCGCGGATCGCCTTGGCCTTGGCCGGATCGGTATGATCGAGATCGGCGGCGGCCTCCTCGAGCTTGGCGTCGAGCGTGTTTGAGATGTGGATCATCTGCTCGAGGTTGCCCATCGCTTCCCACAGCTTCTGCCGCTCAACGTCGATCGCTGCGTTGTCCATCAACAGCTCGTCCTTGCCCGAGGCAAGGCGTTCGAGGATCGCCCTGATGTGCCCCTGCGCCGAGGTGTAGCCGTCGAAGTACTTCTTCAGGCTGTTGCCGAAGGGGATGATGCCAAGGAATTTGCGGCCCGACGACAGGTTGCCCTGACGGCCCGGATCGAGATCCTCGATCGTGCGGCGCAGCGCGGCCAGATCGGCACCAACGCCGCTATCCTTGTCCATCGCGCGGATCGGCCGGTCGAGGAACCGGTTCGACATCCCCGCAGCCTGCGCAATCTCCTTGCGCCCCATGTTGGTCAGCTGGTCAACCTTCTTGCCGAACTCTGGGCTCTGCGCATCGACCGACACGAGGTCGGCAACGAAAGCATCGACCTTTGCTTCCAGCTTGGAGCGATTCTCGTCCGAAACCGGCACCAGCCCTGCCGCCTGTGCGGGCGCGACCACCGGCACCGGATCGGGCGGGGTCAGGGTAATCGGGCTCATCGTGGCGGTTTCAGTCTGGGTCGAAGCCATCGTTATTGGACTTTCGGTAATGGACGCGTTCAACAGGGTGTGCTGGCAACATGGTACCTCGCGCGATCACGCGCAAGCTGTCTTATACCCGCAACACAGCGCAGCGCCTTGGGCCATATCGACGGAGCGCTCCCACAGGTCCATCAACGGCATGATGACATGGATGAAACGCTGCGCCATTTTTGGCGCCAGCGGCGGGATCGGCACCGCCCTGACCACCCTGCTTGCCGCACGCGAAGACGTCGGCGAAGTCCACGCTCTGGCGCGGTTGCCTGTGCCCGCAAACGGCAAGGTCATTCCGCACCAGTTTGATCTGCTCGATGAAACCTCCATCGCAACCGCATGCACAGACATTGGCGGAATGCTCGATCTCGTGATCATCGCGACGGGACGTCTGGTAAGACAGGACGGCACGGGTCCGGAGAAATCATGGCGCGCGCTCGATGCAGCAGGCATGTCAGAAATGTTCGCGATCAACGCGATCGGCCCTGCATCGATTGCCCGCCATGTCCTTCCGCTGCTGCCAAGAGACCGCCGCGCCGTGCTTGCCGCCATTTCCGCGCGCGTAGGATCGATCTCGGACAATCGCCTCGGCGGCTGGCACTCCTACCGGGCCTCCAAGGCCGCGCTGAACATGCTGTTCCGCAACCTCGCGATAGAACTGTCGCGCACCCATCCTCAGGTCGTCGCGGTAACGCTCCATCCCGGCACCGTCGATACGCCACTGTCCCGCCCGTTCCAGCGCGGCGTCCCCACCGAAAAGCTGTTCACGCCGGAGCGCTCGGCGGGACACCTTGTCGACGTCATCGAGGGCCTGTCGCCCGAACGGTCCGGGAGCCTCATTGCGTGGGACGACAGCGACATCCCGTTCTGAAAACGATCAGCTGTCCCACCACTCCTGCATCATCGGCATGAGCGAACGCGCAACCAGTTCGATCACCGGGCCGCCATCGCGCACCAGATAAGTCATCGCCCCATGGCGGTGACGCGGTGACGCTCCTGCCACCAGCACCCGCCAACCCTGCGTACAGAGCTGCTCCACGCCATCGCCCAGATCGTCCACCCAGACACCGATGTGCGAACGGTCGATGGCGCGCAGCACGTCATAGGGCGATCCGGCTTCCGCTTCGACCAGTTCCAGCCGCACTGACCCGTGTCTGGCATAAGCCACGCAAAGCCGCGCCTCGCCCCGGCCATGTTCAGGCGTCCAGACGGGAAGGGGATCAAACGCCCGCACGGGCGTCCATTCGATCCCGGTTGCAGTGGTCATCTGGGCCATCGCCACCTTGATATCGTCGACTATCAATCCGTGATGAAATATGCCTGACAGGATATCCATGGCTCTCTCCCGATTCCGCCTGACAATGCCCTGCTCCCAGCCGACGCACAAGGCCGGGAATCGCCCGTTCCGCGACTCTACACCATCGGCCGGATATCCATTCAAGCATATGATTATTATGATATTTTTGTAGAGCTTGCATATACCACCAGCGTCATTTACAAGCATACATGTCTGTTTTTTGTTGTGCAGAACGATAAGCTGCAGCGGAGTGGGAAGAATGCTTGATCTGGCCGCCAGCCGTGGACACGCCAATGACCTTGCCCGCATGGACTGGGAGCGTGATCGCAAGGATCCACCCGAAGGCTTCCCGGCGCTGCCGACCGTACCAGCCGCGCGCTATGTCGATCCGGATTTCCTCGAGCTTGAGCGTACCGGCATGTGGAACAAGGCCTGGCTCTATGCCGGACATGTCGATCAACTGCCCGAGCCCGGATCATGGTTCCTGACTCGCAACACGGGCACGCCCATCGTCGTCTGCCGCACCATGTCGGGCGAGATCAAGGCGTTCTACAACACCTGCAAGCATCGCGGCGCGCCGCTGGTAAAGGAAGACGCCGGCACATCGCGCGGCTTTGTCTGCGGCTATCACGGCTGGAGCTACACGCTCGACGGCAAGCTGACCGCCGTGCGCGACAAGCGCGACTTTCCCGAATTCGACATGGCCTGCCATTCGCTTAGTGCGGTGCGCTGCGAACTGCTTGGCTCGCTGATCTTCCTCAATTGCGATCCCGATGCCCAGCCCCTGATCGAGCACATCGGTCCGATGGCCGCACAGCTTGAGGAACTGCAGCTAGAGACGCTGCGCCTCGTCGACAGCCGCAGCTACGAGGTCGATTGCAACGTCAAGGTTCTGCTCGACGCGTTTCTCGAAGTCTATCACCTCAAGTCGATCCACGAGAACACGGTTGACCGCTTCCTCGACCACCGCGCGATGATCGTCACGCTCTGGCCCAACGGTCACAGCCGCATGGTTACGCCCAACCGGCGGCCGGACTGGGTCGATCCGGGCACGAAGGGCATGCCTGAAATCCCGACGGTGTCCGAATTCACCGCCACTAACAACATCAGCTATCACATCTACCCGAACTTCGTGATGCCACCTGCCCCCACCGGCATTCCGCTGCTGCAGTTCTGGCCCATCGGCACGCGCCGCACCCGCGTCGTCTCCAGCTGGGTCGCGCCCAATCACGATCCGGCCAACCCCCACCCCTTGTGGGAAACTCGGATCAAGAACTGGGAGCGTATCCTCTACGAAGACCTCCAGTTCGCCCCGCAGATCCAGGAATCGGTCGAAGGCCCCGGCTTCACCGGCATGTCGCTCAACTATCAGGAGCGCCGCATCTACCACTGGCACGAAGAGCTCGACCGCCGCATCGGCATCGACCGCGTGCCGGAGGCGGCACGGGTCAAACCCGTTCTCGCGCCCTTCGTCGAGCACGACTGACAGTGGCTGCGCTCGACGGCAAGGTGGCGGTGGTGCTTGGCGCTGCCAACCGAGACAACATGGGACAGATCATCGCGCGCAAGCTGTCCGCCGAGGGCGCGAAAGTGGTCGTAGCCGGACGCGCGCCCGAAGCGCTTGAAGAGCTGGCATTGGAGATTGACGGACTCGCCGTCAGCCGTTGCGACATCACCAGCGAAGACGACCTTGCGCGCCTCGCCACTCAGGCGGTCGAGCATTTCGGCGGGCTGGACATAGCCGTCAACGCCACCGGCTGGGGCCTGCTCAAGCCGTTCCTCGATACCACACGCGAAGAAATCGAACGCATGGTGGCGTTGCAGATGACCGGCGCGATGCTGTTCTATCAGTCCATGTTGCGGGTCATGCGCGATGGCGGCTCGCTGATCCAGATTTCGTCCGCCACGGCTTCGATCATGCTTGAGGACCACGCCGCCTACATGGGCACCAAGGCCGGGGCTGACCACGTGATCCGCTGCATCGCCAACGAGTTCGGCCACCGCGGTATCAGGGCCAACTCGGTCGCGCCGGGCTTCACTGTCACCCCGATGACCGGCAAGGCCAGCACCACCCCCGGCCTGATAGAAGCCTTCGCGCGCGAGTATCCGCTCGGCCGGGTCGGCACGAGCGAAGACATCGCCGAAGCGGTCGCATGGCTTGCCAGCGACTCCTGTTTCATGACCGGCCAGGTCTTGCAGGTGAACGGTGGCCTCACTCTGCGGCGCAATCCCACCAACGCCGAAATCGCTGCCTCTGTGCGCGCTGCGCGCAAGGCAGCTTCGGCATGAGCGGGAACGATCTCTCGCCCCTCGGCACCCCATGGCGCTGTTTCGAAGATCTGGTCGTCGGCGAGAAGCGCATGTCCCATTCGCATACCGTGACCGAAGACGAGATCGTCACTTTCGCCCGCGCCTATGACCCCCAGTGGTTCCACACCGATCCCGAAGCCGCGCGCGCCTCGGTGTTCGGACAGGTCGTCGCCAGCGGCATCCACGTGCTCGCAATGTGGCGACAGCTCGATCACACCATCAACAGCGACATCGACTTCGTATGTGGCGTCGGCTGGGAGCACCTGCGCCTGAAACGCGCCGTCCGCGCGGGCGACACGATCCACGTCACCAGCGAAATCCTGTCCCTTGAACCCTCACGCAGCGGCAAAGAGCGCGGCACGGCTGTGACCCGCTACGCCGTTCTGCTGAAAGACGGCACCGAGTGCGTGACGTTCGAAAGCATCAACCTCGTCTATAGCCGAGAGGGCCGCGCTAGGGCCTCGGCCAAGGCATCAGCGTCCGCATAACCGCGCTGCATCGCCGCCTCGACCTCTTCGGTGGAACCATAGGTCGGACGCACCTGCACTTCGTGGACGTCGGTAATGCCTATGAAGCCAAGCCAGGCCTTCATGAAAGCGGTCTGGAAATCCAGCTCGGCGCCCGGCTGTCCCGGTCGGATATCAAGCGCGCCAGAGCAGACCAGGATTGCCTTGCGGCCTGCAGCCAGACCCACCACGCCTTCCGGCCCGACCGTGAAGGCAAGGCCCGGCTGGGTCAGCACGTCGATGTACTGCTTGAGCCGCCAAGGCACGCCAAAGTTCCACATCGGCACGCTGAACACGTAAGTATCAAACGAAAGGAAGTGTTCGACCGCGCGCCCGATGCCATCCCACGCCTCGGCAACTTCGGGGCGCACTTCGCGCCCCTCGATCAGGTCGTAGCGCCCTTCGATCGTCGTGCCGTCGAAACGTGGCAGGCTCGCGCTGGCAAGGTCGAGCGCCTCCATCTCGTCAGGCGCAAGCTTTTCGATGAGGTGTCGCGCCACCATGTCCGAGCGCGAACGAACCCCGCGCGGACTGCCCATGACGTGCATCAGCTTCATCGAAAGCCTCTCTTCAGCGCCGCTGGTCGAACCGGCGGCCGAGCATGGCACCGGCGATATTGGTCTTCTGAATGTCGATGGCGCCGCCTGCGATTCCCCAGCCCCAGCTGTCACGCAAGCGGCGCTCCATCGGGAAGTCCTTGGAATAGCCATAGGCCCCCATCAGCTGCATGGCGTCCCCGGTCACCTCGCGAGCGATGGTATTCGCAAAGCACTTGCCGGTGGAACTGTGCAGGACCGAAGGCAGCCCGTCCTGCGCCAGCGATGCCGCCCGCCAGATCAGCAGGCGCGCGGCCTCCACCTTCATGTGCATCTCGGCAAGCTTGAGCTGCACCGCCTGAAATTCGACGATCGGCTTGCCGAACTGCTTACGCTCCTGAACATAGGCGCAGGCGTCCTCGAGCGCGCCAGAGGCTTGGCCTAGTGCCATCGTCGCATTGCCGCAGCGTTCAAGGTCGAAGGCTTCCATCAACTGCTTGAAGCCACCTGCCGGCACGATCACGTTGGCGGCCGGGATCTCGCAGTCGTCGAAATTGAGATCGGACGATGGCACGCCACGGAAGCCCATCAGCTGCTCATTGGGACCGAACGTCAGACCCGGCGCGTCCTTCTCGACAAGAACCGCCCCAATGCCCTTGGCACCGGGTGCATCGGACAGGCGGCAATAGACCACATAGGCATCGGCATGTCCGCCGCCCGAGCACCAGCGCTTGGTGCCATTGAGCACGATCCTGTCGCCGCGCAGTTCGCCGCGCGTCTTGAGATCGGTGAGCGCGCTGCCCGCGTCGGGTTCCGACATGGAGACCGCCACGACCATCTCGCCCGCACAGACCTTGGGCACGACCCGGCGCTTCAAGTCGTCCGAGCCGAAGTGTTCGATGGCGCGCACCGGGCCGACCGAGGATTCGAAGATCGGGAACGCGACCGCCGAGGAAATCTTGGCAAACTCTTCCAGCACGACCAGCGCCTCGACATTGCCGAGCCCGAGCCCGCCAAGGTCGGACGAGACGTTGATCCCGAGGAATCCCATTTCCGCATAACGCCGGATCAGTGCATGGCTGGGTGGCTTGTTGTCGCGCTCGCATTCTGCGGCAATGGCGGGAAGCTCGGCGCGGGCGAATGCGCGCGCAGCTTCCTGCAGCTGGCGCTGCTCTTCGGTCAGGGCAAAGTTCATCGGTCTTCTCCGGTCAGGCGAGCAGGCCGGGCTGCTCGATCAGCCGCGCAAGCGCTGCCATGAAGCGGCCGGCATCCGCGCCGTCGATGGCGCGGTGATCGCAGCTCAATGAAAGGTTGAGCACGGGCACGATGCGGATTGCCCCATCGTCGTCGATCGGCTCGGGCCGCGCCGTGCCCACGGCAAGGATCGCGCCCTGCGGCGGATTTATGATCGCGTCGAACTGTTCCACCCCGAAGCTGCCGAGGTTGGACAGCGAGAAGCTGCCGCCGCTGATCTCTTCTGGTTGCAGCTTTCCAGTGCGGGCCTTTTGCGCAAGCGCCTTCATCGCCCCCGCAATCTGGCCTAGCGAAAGCTCGTCGGCGCCGAACACGATGGGCGTCACAAGGCCCCGGTCGGTCGCTACGGCCACCGAGATATCGGCCTGCCCGAAGCTGTGAATGTCGGTGCCGTGGACCTGGATGTTCACCGCAGGCACTTCCAGCAAGGCCAGCGCACAGGCGCGGATCAGGTAGTCGTTGACGCTGGGTTTCTCACCGCTGCTAGCCGCACGATGGGCGAGCAAACGATCCGCGCGGACGCGTCGGCGGACATAGAAGTGCGGAATTTCCTGCTTAGACTGGGTCAGCCTGCGCGCGATCGTCCGGCGCATCGATGACATCGGCACGATCTCGGGCGCGCCGCTCACCAGCGGAGGCGCCACTGCGGAAGCTGGCGGGGGCGGCGGCGCTTCCACAACTGGCGGTGCCATGTTGGCAATCGCCGCAAGCACATCAGCCTTGCGTACCCGCCCGCGTGGGCCGGTTCCCGCCACTTTCGCCAGATCAAGCTCGTGCAGGACTGCCAGACGCCGCGCCACGGGCGTCGCCATGACCGAGCCTTCGGGCAGAAGCGGCAGCACGCCGACCAGTTCCGGCTCCGCAGTGCCTCGCGCAGCCACATGCACGTCCTGCGCAGAAATCCGTCCGTTGCGGCCCGAGCCTTTGACCGACGCGAGATCGACGCCAAGCGCCTTGGCCTGTTCGAGCGCCGCAGGACTGATCGCCAGATCTTGCGGCACCTCGATCTCCTCGGCCGCCGCGCTTCCTGCATCCGGATCGAAGCTCGTGTCCGAAGGCCGGAAGCTGGCGATCAAGGCGTCGATTTCCTGCGCACTGGCCTCGCCACCGTCAGACAATACGGCGAGCAATGCGCCCACGGGGTAGGTCTCGCCCGCCTTGGCCAGTATTCGCACGAAGCGACCATCCGCCTCGGCCTCGACCTCGTTTGTGATCTTGTCCGTCTCGATCAGGGTCAGCACGGTGCCCCGCGCGAAGGGCGCGTTTTCCGCGACCATCCACTCCGCGATCGTACCTTCGGCCATCTCGATGCCCCATTTGGGCATGGTGAACGCCTTGAGCTTGGCCATGTCCCGGCTCCTGCTCAGCGGAACGCGAGGGTGCGACGAACCGCGCCCTCGATCGTCTGCGGGGATGGCAGCCATGCTCGCTCAAGCACGCGCGAGAACGGGATTGGAGCATGGGGGCCGGTGATCATTTCTGGCGGCGCCTTGAGGCTGGTGAATGCACGCGTTGCAACCAGAGCGGATATGTCGGCGGCAAGACTGCAACGCGGCGGGCTCTCGTCGACCACCACCAGACGTCCGGTCTGTTCCACCGAATCAAGGATGGCGTCCTCGTCCATCGGGCTGGTCGTGCGCAAGTCGATCAGGTCCACACCGATGCCGTCTGCCGCCAGCTTGTCGGCAGCCTTCTCGGCAAATCCGACCATGCGCCCGCAGGCGACAACCGTCACATCGCCACCTTCGCGCACCATGCGCGCCTGTCCGAATGGAATGCGATATTCGCCGTCGGGCACTTCGCCCTTCACGCCGTAGAGCGCCTTGTGCTCGAAGAACATCACCGGGTCATCGCCGCGCAGGGCTTCAGTCAAAAGCCCCTTGGCATCGGCGGGCGTGGTGGGCAGCACGACCTTGAGCCCCGGCATCGCCGTCAGCAATGCATAGACCGACTGGCTGTGCTGAGCCGCCGTCTGCATGCCCGCGCCATAGACCATGCGCACCACTGCGGGGCATTTGGTCTTGCCACCGAACATGTAGCGGAACTTGGCCATCTGGTTCCACAGCTGGTCAAGGCTGACGCCCACGAAATCGGCAAACATCAGCTCTGCCACCGGGCGCTTCCCTGCAAGCGCGGCACCTGCTGCTGCGCCCACGATAGCGCTTTCGGAAATCGGCGTGTCGATCACCCGGTTCGGGCCAAACTTCTCCCACAGACCGGTCGTCGTGCCCCATATGCCGCCGATAGCCTCAGGCCCGCCCGCAGTTCCATTGCCGCCCACGATATCCTCGCCCAGCAGCATGATGTCGCCATCCCGCTCCATTTCGTCGTGGAGGGTGCGCAGGATAGCCTCGCGAATGTTCATCACAGCCATGTTCGCAAACCCTCAATAGTATTCGGCGTAGACGTCGTCGGCGACGGTCGATGGGTCGGGATCGGCGGCAGCACGGGCATCGGCCACGGCCTCGTCGATCAGGATGCGCACTTCCTCGTCGATCTCGTCGAGCTGCGCAGCGGTCAGCAGGCCCGCTTCGGTCACCACTTTGCGGAAAGCCTTGAGGCAATCGCGCTCGTCCCGGATGCGGTCGAGTTCGCCGGGGCCGCGATAGCGCTGCGGATCGCCCTCGAAGTGGCCGTAGAACCGCTCGGTATCCAGCTCGATGGCTGCCGGGCCATGTCCCGCCCGCACGTATTCCAGCAGGTCCCGGAATTGCTCGTAGGTATCGAAGAAGTCGCAGCCGTTGGCGCGCCAGACCTTCATCCCGAACGCCTCGGCACGGCTGGCGATGTCCCTCGACGTGCCGACGGCGTACTCGAAGCCGGTGTGTTCGGAATAGTGATTGTTCTCGAACACGAAGATTGCCGGGGCCTTGGTCACAACAGCAAGGTTCATGGCCTCAAAGGTCGTGCCCTGGTTGCAAGCGCCATCGCCCGAAAAGGCAATGCCGACGCGGCCCTTGCCATCGACCTTGGCCGCCAGAGCCGCCCCTACCGCCTGCGGCGCACCGCCGCCGACGATGCCGTTGGCGCCCAGCATGCCGACGTCCAGATCGGCAATGTGCATCGAGCCGCCACGACCCTTGCAAAGTCCATCGGCGCGGCCATAGATTTCGAGCATCATGCCCTTCACGTCGCAGCCCTTGGCGATACCGTGGCCATGGCCGCGATGGGTGGAAACGATCATGTCCTCAACCGTCAGCTGATCGCAGATTCCCACTGCGACCGCTTCCTGCCCGGCATAGAGATGGGTGAACCCGGCAATCTCGCCCGTCTTGATCTCGTCATGCAGACGTTCCTCGAACGCGCGGATCGTGCTCATGCGCCGATAGGCGCCCAGCAGCTGGTCATGGGCCAGTTGCAACATGCCTGTTCCTCTCAGATGTCGCCCGGGCCCTTGCCGCCGGGGCCATAGATGTAGTCGTCCAGCACCTTGTGGAAGTGCCGGATGCGCAGTTCCTGCTCGCCGATCCACAGACCGGGAAAGCTGTCGCTCTTCATGCCGAGCTGGACCGTCGGCAGGTTGTAGGCATCCTGATCGAGTACCTGTCCGATGCTGCGGTCACCATGCTTGAAGCGCCGGTGCTTCACGCGCTCGGGCCACTCCTCGCCTTCGGGCACCAGCTCGAACACCCAGACGTCGTAGAGCATCTTGTTGGGGTCGGTCGCGTGCGGGCGCTGGCGGAACATCAGGATGTCATCGGCGTGGACGTTGAGCGCGACGTTGGGGAAGATCATGTAGTGATAGTCGTCGGTCAACTGGTCATCGTTCAGCGCAGAATAGTCCTTGCCCTGCGCCGGCCCATGCTTGCGTTTGAACAGCTGTACGTCGCGCCGGATGTCGCTGACGCGGCCTTCGTATTCTGCCGGATCCATGCCGGCATTGCGCATGATCTCGTCGATCGCGGGCGGAATCTGGCTCGGCATGGCCACGCGTGGCGAGATCGTGGCGAAGGGAATGAGGTAGCGGTTGTGGCGTTCGTAGCAGTCGATCTGCACGTTCACGTCATCAAGATACCACAACAGCTGCGGGTGGATGCCCTGCACGTGGTAGGTCTCGTTGAAGGCATCGACCGAGGCCTTCCAGTTGCAATCCCACTCCACCGTCACGTCGCGCTTCCACGCCATCCGTTCGGGATGATAGGGCTCAAGATGCTCCTTGAGCGGAGAAATGAAGTCGTCGAAGGGCTCGACCTCGGGGTTCAGCGAGAACCACACGAAAGCGTTCCATTCCACGCACGGCAGACTCGGTAGAGTCATGCCCGGAGGCCCGCCCTGCTGGAACGTGCACAGGTCCGGGAGGCGCTCGATCCTGCCATCCAGCCCGTACGTCCAGTGGTGGTACATGCAGCGGAAATGCTCGGCGTTGCCGATGCCTTCCGGCCGCAACCGGTTGCCGCGATGCAGGCAGACATTCGGGAAGCAGCGGATCGAGCCGTCGTGCTGGCGCACGATCAGCACGGACTCCTTGCCGATGTCGGTACAGATGTAGTCGCCCGGATTGGGGATGTCGTCAGCCCGGCCGCCCAGCAGCCAGACCTTGGTCCACACCCGCTCCCATTCGAGCTTCATGAACGCTTCGGAATAGTAGCGCTCGGCCGGGATGATGTCAGTGCCAAGATCGGGATCGGGCGCCTTCTCAACCGGCGTGCGCCCGGTGCAATCCGCCGGATCGACGCGGATCACGTCGACGACGCGCTTCACATCCATCCGTGCGGTGTCCCACATCAGAAGTGCGTCCGGTTGGTGAAGGCACCGTCGACGACGAGGTGGGAGCCGCTGCACCAGCTCGCCGCATCGCTTGCGAGGAAGACGATGGCCTTGGCGATCTCTTCCGGACGCCCAAGCCGACCCATCGGCTGCTGGCGGAGCTGCGACTGGTAGAACTTCTCCATCGTGCCCTTGATCATGTCCCAGTTGCCGCCTTCGAACTCGACCGGGCCGGGCGAAACCACGTTGACGCGGATGCCGTCCTTGCCGTGGGCCAACGCGAGCTGCTTGCCGTAAGTGATGAGGGAGGCCTTCATCGCGTTGTAGGCCTGTGGGCCGCCCATCGCCTCGAGAGCGGACGTGGTGGCGATCAACACGATCGAGCCAGAACCCTTGGCGGTCATGTGCGGGATGACCGCCTCGACTGCGCGGACCGGACCCATGACGTCGGTCTCGAAGGCGTTGGACCAATACTTCTCGCTACCAATGCCGCCCCCTGCAGAGCTGAGCGGAACGAGAATGTCGACGCCATCAAGCGCTTTGATGGCCCATTCCATCCAGCCCTTGTACTCGTCGGCCTTCTTCACATTGACCGGCTTGCCGACCACGTTGGTGCCATAGCGCGAGAGTGAGGCCACCGCGTCCTTGACCGAATCTTCGCCACGCGCGCTCAGGGCAATGTCGCAGCCCTCGCGGGCCAGCACTTCGGCCACGGCATAGCCGATGCCGCGTGCGCCGCCGACAACGATGGCCTTCTTTCCCTGCAGCCCGAGATCCATGACCTGCCCTTTCCAGTCTGGCGAATTACCACGGAAGATCGGACAGTCCGGCGCGGACGGAACCATGCCCCGACGCCGATACCAACACCCCTGCCGCCATCTCCGGCGCGCAATCAGGCGTCATCCTTTCTCCCTTGCCGTCACAATATGACTTGGCTTGGAGAGTGCAAGAAAAAAACATGCTTGCATGCTTTTTTCACGTGCCGCATGGTGCGACATGAACAACGCCGCGATGGCCCGCAACTGGCCACGCGAAAGGGGAGAGGCCGCCATTGGCGGGCAGGTAGATCATGGCGCCTATGGCAAGGCGGGCCGTGCCCGCACATGTCCCGACAATTGCCTCTGAAGCGGACGGGCAGCCAGCTCTGCCCGAGCCGGGCCGTCAGGTCCGCAAGAGCGCAGCGACCCGCGCCCGGTTGATCGAGGCGACGATCTCGTGCCTGGTCAAGCACGGCTACGCCCGCACGGTCACGCCCCTTGTCGCTGCCGAGGCCGGCCTCTCGCGCGGGGCCATGCTGCACCACTTCGCCAATGGCGATGCGCTGATCCGCGCGACCATAGTGGAACTGCACGAGCGCCGCCTCAATGCCTTCCGCCGCGCCTCGCAGGCCCACATGGGCGACGTGCGCGCGATGGTGCGCGGGTATTGGCAACAGTTGCAAAAGCCGGGCTTCATCGCCTTTCAGGAACTGGCCATGGCCGCGCGCACGGACCCCGGCCTTGCCGCCATTCTTCTCCCCCTGCAGGACGAGTTCGCGCAGAAGTTTCAGGCGCTGGCCGGGCAACTCTATCCTGAATGGACAGGTGAGCCGGGTCGCTTTGACCTTGCCATGGCGCTGTCGCAGACGCTTATGGAAGGCATGCGGATAGCCAGCCTAACAGGAGCAATGGGCGACCGCCTGATCGAGCCATTGCTCGATTTCCTCGAATCCAGCGTCAGGGCCCTGCGCCCCGGCGAGCATGCGGACATGACCATGGATAGGCCAAGATGAGCGAGAGAACAGGCGGAAAAGGCAAGGGACCGCTTGCCGGCGTCCGGGTGCTTGACCTGACGAGCGTGCTCATGGGCCCCTATGCCACGCAGATATTCGCCGATCTCGGCGCGGACGTGATCAAGATCGAAGGCCCGGCCGGAGACACCACGCGTGCCATCCCGCCCGGCCCGGATGCCACGCGCGGCGCGATGTTCCTGAACGTCAATCGCGGCAAGCGCAGCCTTGCGCTCGACCTCAAGCAATCGGCAGCCCGTGACGCCGTGCTGCGCCTTGCCGTTTCAGCAGATGTTTTCATCCACTCGATGCGCGCGCAGGCAATCGCGCGCCTCGGCCTCGATTACGAAGCGCTGAAAGCGGCCAACCCGAAGATCATTTACGCCAATCTCTATGGCTATGGCCGCAATGGCCCCTACCGCGATTACCCGGCCTATGACGACATCGTGCAGGCCGCCTCAGGCATTGTCGATCTGCAGGCGCGCCTCTCCGGCGGTGTGCCGACATATGCCGCCAATGTGATCGCCGACAAAGTCAGCGGGCTGACCGGAGCCTATGCGGTGATCGCCGCGCTCTTCGCCCGCGAACGCACCGGTCTCGGACAAGAGATAGAAGTCCCGATGTTCGAGACGATGGTCTCCTTCGCTGCGGTCGAGCATTTGTGCGGATCGCTGTTCGAGCCACCGCTCGGCCCTCCCGAATACCCCCGGGCCACCTCGCCCTCGCGCCGCCCCTATCGCACCGCTGATGGCTACGTCGGCGTGATGATCTACAACGACAAGCAGTGGCAGGCCTTCTTCCGCGAACTCGGCAATCCCGAATGGTCGCAGCATCCGATGTTCGCATCGATGCGCAGCCGCACCGAGAACATTTCTACCGTGCTGGCACAGGTAGCGCGCGAACTGGAAACGCGGACCACCGAGGAATGGATGGCGCTGTTCCGCCATGCCGAAATTCCGGCAACGCCCATCGCCTCGTTGCAGGACCTGCTCCACGATCCGCACCTGACCCAGACTGGCTTCTGGGAAGAGCGCGATACCGACGCCGGAACCCTGCGCTTTCCCGGAATTCCCACCGCATTCTCCGAAACGCCAGGCGCCATCGGCGATCCTGGCCCCGCTCTTGGAGCTGACAGCATGGCCGTTCTCGCGCAAGCCGGGTTCACGCCCGATGAAATCGATGCCCTTCTCGCAACTGGCGCGGTGATCGCATGAGCGGCGCGGCGCAAGCGTGGGACGAGGCCCTCGCCGAAGGTCACCTGATGCTCCAACGCCCGGTCGGCGGCGGGAGCCCGGTATTCCCGCCGCGCGAATTGGCACCCGGCACTGGCGGTCCGCTCGAATGGTTCGAAGCCTCAGGGCGCGGCACGGTGTACAGCGTGACTTGGGTCCGCAAGAAGCCGCCAGAACCTTCCTACAACGTCGTGCTGGTCGATCTTGAAGAAGGCGCAAGGATGATGGGCCGTGTCGAAGGCGTGACCGAAGACACCTTGCGCATCGGTATGCCCGTTCGCGCCCGCATTGCCGAAGGGACGCTCGTCGTTTTCGACATCGACGAAGGAGGCCAAGACTGATGGGCGACCGTTTCCCCCGCGCTCGCACTGCCGTCGCCGGAGCCGCCACATTCGGCGTCGGAGAGGCACCGGGCTATTCGACCATGGAGATCGCCGCCAACGCCGTCAGGCTCGCGCTTGATGATGCGGGCATCGCGCTCTCCGAAGTCGACGGCCTGTTCATCGCCCTGCCCGATGACCTGTTCGGCGGCCTGTCGCTGGCGCAATACCTCGGCCTCCACCCGCGCTTCACTGACAACAATCGCGCGGGCGGCGCCTCGTTCATGAGCCATCTCGTCACCGCCGTCATGATGCTCGATGCGGGCTACCTCGATTGCGCGGTGATTGCTTATGGCGCGAACCAGCGCTCCTCGGGCGGCAAGCTCTCCACGCCTGCCAAGCCTGACCGCTGGGACGCGCCCTACGCACCGATGTATCCGCTTTCGTTCTATGCCCTGGCCGCCGCGCGCCACTTGCACCAGTACGGCACCACGCGCGAGCATCTCGCCGAAGTCGCCGTCGCTGCGCGCCTGTGGGCCAATACCAACCCCGAAGCTTTCGCCAAGGGTCCGCTCACAATCGAGGACTGCCTCGCCGCGCGCCTGATCAGCACACCAATCTCCGCTCGCGATTGCTGCCTTGTCACCGATGGCGGCGCGGCGCTGGTCCTCACCCGCATGGATCGTGCGCGCGATGGCCGCCGCCCTCCCGTGCCGATCCTCGGCGCAGCGGCAGCGACATGGTACAACTCGATTACTCAGGCCGAGGACGTGACCGTCACCGCCGCCGCTGAATCCGGCCCCCGCGCAATGGCAATGGCCGGGGTCAAGCCGTCGGATATCGACGTCGTCCAACTCTACGACGCGTTCACCATCAACACGATCCTGTTCCTCGAAGACCTTGGCTTCTGCGCCAAGGGCGAAGGCGGCGCATTCGTTTCAGGCGGAAGGATCGCGCCGGGGGGATCGCTGGCGGTCAATACCAACGGCGGTGGTCTCTCCTGCTGCCACCCCGGCATGTACGGCATGTTCGCCATGGTAGAGGCCGTGCGCCAGATGCGCGGGGAAGCGGCCAACCAGATCGCTGACGCCAAGATCGCGCTCGCGCATGGAAATGGCGGGACGCTCTCGGCACAGGCAACGGTGATCTTCGGCAGCCCCGACACCGTCTGAGACAGTGTCGGAAGCCCGAGATCAAACCGCCTGAAGCTCCGCAATCAGGCTGTCGCGCAGTCGAAACTTCTGGATCTTGGACGTCGACATCGGCCACTCGGTCACCACGCGCACGTGACGCGGGATCTTGAAGCTGGCGAGCTTGCCCTTGCAGTGCGCGATCAGTTCCGCCTCACTTGCCTGCGCGCCATCCGCCAGTTCGACGAAGGCTGCGGGCACCTCGACATAGCGTTCGTCGGGCAGGCCGACGACTTGCGCCAACTTCACCGCCGGGTGGCTCTGCAGCATCGCCTCGATCTCTGCCGCCGCCACGTTCTCGCCACCAACCTTGAGCATGTCCTTGGTCCGGCCATGGAACATGACGTTGCCATTCTCGTCGATCGAACCGATGTCCCCGGTGTAGAACCAGCCATCGCGCAGCGCTTCGGCGGTCTTCTCGGGTGCGTTGTAATAGCCCTTGAGCATGTTCGGCCCGCGCAACACGATCTCGCCCCGCTCACCGGTGCCGCAGGCCGCACCGGTTTCGGGATCGACGATGCGCATTTCCCACTCATCAAGCGGATAGCCGCAACGCTCCGTCCTCGTCTCGTAGCTGTCTGACAGGCAGCTCGTGGACACAGTTCCGGCAGCCTCGGTCAGACCATAGGTGCCCACCTGGATCGTGTGCGGCATGGCGGCTTTCACCGCTTCCTTGATCCACGCCGGCTGCACCGCAAAGTTCGAGTTCATCACCCGCAGCCGCGAAAGATCGGTCTCACGGAAAGAGGGGTGATTGATGAGGTCCTGCATGATCGTCACGAAACTCGGATAGGCGATGGTCGCGCCTTCGCGGCCAAGCATCTCCAGTGCCACACCCGGCTCGAAGTGCGGGACGGTCATGTAGGTGCCGCCAAGATCGAGAATCATGATCATCGGCAGGATACCGGCGATGTGGAAGATCGGCAGCGGGGACCAGACTTTGTCCGCGCCAGTGCACTCGTACCGGCGCCCGAGATTGCGGCTGTTGCCCACCTGGCCCCGGTGCGAGATCAGCGCACCCTTGGGGCTCGATGTCGTCCCCGAAGTATAGAGAATCATCGCCGTATCTTGCGGGTCCACCGCATCGATGCGCGCTTCGACTTCAGCAACATCGACCCTCTCTCCCAGCGCCAGCGCTGCGGAAAGCGGCATCATTGCAGGCGAGCAGTGTTCATCGAGCGCAATGATCGTGCGAAGCAGTGGCGCCTCGGGAAGCTTCAGCCCGGCTTTTGCAGACTGGCCTGCGAGCGAGGGCAAAGCCGCCTCGACCCGTTCGCAGAAGTCGAGCGAATCGGTCAGCCGTCCGGCCGTCACCAGCAGCACGAGATCGGCATCCTCGGTCAGGTAGGCCAGCTCGTGCGCCTGATAGCGGGCGTTGATCGGAACTGCCACGGCTCCGGCCATTGCTATTCCGCAGAACGCCTCGATGAATCCGGTGCATGTTGGCATCAGCAGCCCGACATGCTCGCCCTTCTTCACGCCCAGCGCAATGAGCGCAGAAGCCCAGCGCCGTGCAGCGGCGTCCAGGTCGCTGTAAGTCAATCGCCGGTCGGGAAAGACGATCGCCTCGGCAGGCCCGAACGCCCGCGCGGACTGCCTGATCATCGCACCGATGGTGTAGATTGATTGCCGGTCTTCCATTCATCCCCCTGCCCGCAGGCAGCTTCGGCGTCCTTGGCCATCGCAGGCGCCTTTCGTTGTCGCAGCCAGAATAACCGGCATCAGGAAAAAGACAATCATATCTGTCTTTTTTTGATGATCCCGACGCCTGTCATCAGCCTTGCGCCGTCATTCTTGCCCAATCACGCACCGTCGCGCTATGGCGGGAGATTGAACGGGGCGCTGCCCCATGCAAATTGTATTCAGGCGAACCACCATGGCACTTTCCCGTACCCGGATCGCTCGCCCCGTCAGGCAGCCACGACCTGCAGGCGAAAAAGGACCGCAGCTTCAGGCCGCCAAGGCCGCGCAGACCCGCGCCAGGCTGATCGATGCAGTCGTGCGCTGCCTCGTCAAATATGGCTATGCCAACACCACCACGCCCAAGGTGGCCGAGGAGGCCGGTCTCTCGCGCGGCGCGATGATGCATCACTTTGAGAACGGCACGGCCCTGATCAAGGCTGCCATCGCCGAACTGCACGACAAACGGCTGCGCGCCTTTCGCCGCGCGGCAGACAAGCCCGTCCATGAAGTGACCGACCTCGTCGAGACCTACTGGCGCCAGCTGCAAAAACCGGCCTTCATTGCGTTCCATGAACTGGCCGTGGCAGCCCGAACCGACAGCGAACTCGCCAGCATTCTCAAGCCTTTGCAGGATGAGTTTGCCGAGAAGTTCAATGCCCAGGCCGAACAGCTCTTCCCTGAATGGGCGTCGTCCCCGGCAAACTTCGCCCTTGCGATGACGCTTTCGCAGACGATCCTCGAAGGCATGGCCATCAGCCTGCAGACCGGGGCGATGGATGCCGGGAAAGTCGAGCCGATGCTACGGCATCTTGAGGGCCAGATCGCGGCGCTTGCCCCGCCTGCTTCGGCCTGAAACGATCGCGCATCACTCGACTGATCATTGCACACGGCAACAAAGGTTGCCTGCGGGCGGCTTTGCACTCAACAACGGGCCATGCCGCGTGGTATCACTCGGGTTGTCTGGCACCCCACTCTTCCGAGCAAAATGCTCGAATGTGACAAAAACACAATCAAACCTGTTTGTCTTTTTTATTGCAACTCGCTAACCTCCGGGGCAATGGGTTTCGACGGGGGGTTCGACGGGGGTCACCACCAGATCGAACCGCAAGGGGAGAGCCTTTGAACGCGCCGAACATCAATGCACCGCGCATCTTCCGTCCCGAACCGGGCGATCCGGGCCGCCCACGGCGCGGGCTCGACGACGAATCGCTAGCGCAGCAGACCACCATCTTCCGTGAAGACCTGCTTGAAGGTCATACGATCCTGATTACCGGGGCCGGCAGTGGCATGGGCAAGGCCGCAGCTTTCCTCGCCGCCAAGCTCGGTGCAAACGTCGCGATCTGTGGTCGCGACATGGAAAAGCTCGAAGGCACCGCCAGCCTGGTCAGCAAGCACACCGGCAAGGACATCTTCTGCCAGTCGACCAACATCCGTGACCCGGACGCCGTCGAGGCACTGATCGCAGGCGTCCACGATCACTTCGGCGGGCTCGATACACTGGTCAACAACGCTGGCGGCCAGTTCCCGCAGGATGCCATCGATTTCTCCCGCAAGGGCTGGCTCGCGGTGATCGACACCAACCTCAACGGCACATGGTGGATGATGCAGGAAGCGGCCAAGCGCTGGCGCGCCGATGGCAAGCCCGGCCACATTATCAATATCGTCGCCAATGTCGAACGCGGCATGCCGCAGGCCGCGCACACCTGCGCCGCACGTGCAGGCGTGATTTACCTGTCCAAGACGGTCGCCACAGAATGGGCGCCCCACAACGTGCGCGTCAATTGCATCGGCCCCGGCGTGATCGAGACCGAGGGTTTCCGCATGTATCCCGAAGAAGCGCTCGCCCGCTTCCACAAGGCCAACCCGATGAAGATGCGCGGCAACGCCTGGGACGTGGCCGAAGCCATCGCCTATCTCGCCTCGCCTGCCGCCCGCTTCGTCAACGGCGATCTGATGATCATCGATGGCGGACAGGCGCAGTGGGGCGTGATCTGGCCAGCAGGCATGCCCGACTACTTCTCGGAGGACGGCGCGGCCTGATCGCCAGCAGTTCAATCAGAACAAGTATGGAGAAGGATATGGGCAGAGTTCAAGGCAAGGTCGCCCTCGTCACGGGCGGAGCATCGGGCCTCGGCGCTGCCGACAGCGCCGCACTCGCCCGCGAAGGCGCGACCGTGGTGATCACTGACGTAAACCTCGCCAGCGCACAGAAGGTAGCCGACGAGATTGGCAACGGGGCCATCGCGCTGGCGCTCGACGTTTCAAGCGAGGGCCAGTGGGTCGCCGTTCTGGCAGAGATCGAAAGCCGCTTCGGCCGTCTCGACGTGCTGGTGAACAATGCCGGGGTCGTGCTCAACGCCGATGTCGAGGACACCAGCCTCGAGAAGTTCCGCTGGGTCAATTCGATCATGACCGACGGCGTGTTCCTCGGCATGAAGCACGCCATTCCACTGATGAACAAGGGCGATGGCGGCTCGATCATCAACATGTCGTCAGTAGGCGCGCTGCTCGGCTACCCGATCTACTTCGCCTATTCCGCCGCCAAGGGCGCGGTGCGCTCGATGACCAAGTCGGTCGCCGTCATGGCTCAGGTCAAAGGCTACAAGATCCGTTGCAATTCGGTGCACCCCGGCGCAATCGAGACTCCGATGGTCCAACAGGCTGAGGGGCGCCCGGGGCAGGTGCAGGAAATCCCGGCCGGCGTCCTTCCCTTTGGAACCCCCGGCCACCCGGACGATGTGGCCGCGCTGGTGGTGTTCCTGGCCTCCGACGAATCCCGCTTCATCACCGGTGCCGAACTGGTGATCGACAACGGCGTGACCATTCGCCCATTCTAAGCCCTTCGAGGGTCGCAACGAAAAGGGGGCGGTGTCATCTGACGCCGCCCCCTTTTCACGTTATGTCGACAGACCGGGTCAGCCCTGCATCATCCGGTCCAGTTCGGCATGGAAGTGACGCAGTCGCCCCTCCTGCTCGCTCCACAGCGGTCCCTTGAACCCGCGAGAATGCGCGCCCCTCTGCACGACTGGCAGCAGGTCGCTGTCCTGATCGAGCACCTCGCCAAGGCACGGCGGCTCACCAAGCTTGGTGTGGACAATCTCGGGCCGCGTGCGCCCCGACATGTCCACGTCCGCGCCCATACCCATCCACGCGGGCGCCCCGTATCCCGGCGCGTCGACATGGCGATAGAGGATGCAGGTGTCGTAAGTGAACTGGTTCGGATCGGTCGCATGCGGAATGAAGCGATGCAGGAACACGGCCTCAGGATGGCAGCCGATCTGCACGTTGGGAAAGATCGAATAGACCACTGAATCCGAAAGCTGGCTGTCGCTGAAGCGCTCGTAGCGCAGTCCCAGCTCGTCCGAACGGCGGCGCTTGGCCTGCTGGACCGCAGCGCGCGTCTCGCGCGCGGTTCCGGAGTAGGTCTCCGGATCGATCCCCGCATCGCGCAGCATCATCTGGATGCCGGGATTGACGCCTTCCTGATCCGGGAAGCGCGGAGACGGTTGCGCAAAGGGCACGAATTGACGGCTGAGCCCGCCCGGCCAAAGGTCGATCTGGGTGCGGTCGTCCATCAGGCACTGCGTCTGCGGATGCACCGCGTGGAGGTGGTAGATCTCGGCAAAGGCATCCACCCCGCCCTTCCAGTTCGCCCCCCAGTCCGACCGCCGGTGCTGAACGACATACATCTGGTCGATCTCGTAGAGTTCGAGCTGCGGCAGGATGGGCCCCAGAAACTCGCGTAGCGGCTTGATGTCCGGGTCCATCGAAATGAACACGAGCCCCGCCGCCACTTCGCACCGCACCGAACTGAGATCCGTGCCATGACACAACACTTCGGGCCGGAACGTCTCGGCATCGGTCACCGCCTCGTTGCGACCGTCAAGCCCGAACTTCCAGCTGTGGAAGGGACAGGTGAACCGATCGAGCGAACCCATGTCGCCCATGACCAGCTGGCTGCCTCGATGCGGGCAGACGTTGTAGTGCGCGTGGATCGTGCCATCCTCACCGCGCACGACGATGAAGCTTTCCGGACCGATGTCGAACTTGAAGAAATCCCCCGCTTCCGGGATGTCTGAAGCAGGGCCCGCCAGAAGCCAGCTGCGGGCGAAGACCTTTTCCCACTCCTCGCGCGCGAAACCGGGATCGGTGTAGCGCTCGGGGCCGGGGCGACCGGTGCCGTTGTCGATGCGCGGGGCGCGGTCGTTGAACGGATGGTGTGCGCCGGTGTGGATGTCCCACAGGTCGAAGTCGGTCTTCATCATGCGCTCCTCGGACAGAAACGGCCGCGCCCGGAAGCGCGACCGTCTGCATTGGTTTGTCCCTCCCGAAACGGGATCACATACCGCGGAACTTCACGCCAACCTCGATGCCGTAGTAGCGCGGCGCGCCAAAGTTGGAGTTGAGCCAGAGACCAGCCACGTTCTGCGATGCGATGCGATAACGCTCGTCGGTCAGGTTCCGGCCGATCACGCGGAAGTAGTAGTTGTCATCCGCCTGCGCGATGGTGAGTGAAGCGTTGACCAGGGTACGCGCATTGAGGAACGTGTTCCCCAGCGGATCGTCGATTGCCTGCGTGTTCAGGTTGCGGCTGGTATAGGCAGCCGACGCGTTGGCCACGAACTTGAAGTTCGAGGTAATCGGTGTCTCATAAGTACCGTCGATCGTCCATTGCCACTTGGGCGCACGGTCAAGCGGTGCAGTCGCAAGATCGTACCCGGCGGTGGGCGCGGTGTACTTGTCGTAAGCCGCATCCTGATAGCCGAGCACGCCGCGCAGCTGGAAGCCCTTGAACAGACGCGCCGTCGCTTCGGCCTCGAGGCCCTTCACCGTCGCGCTCGCCGCGTTGACGAAGATCGTCACCTGGTTCGGGTTGCCGTTGACCACGATCGGCACGTTGAGCTGCTTCTGCAGGTCCTTGTACTTCACGTAGAAGCCGGTGAGGTTGAAACGCAGGCGGCGGTCGAACAGTTCGGTCTTCACACCGGCTTCATAGCTGTCGGCCGTTTCCGGACGGGTTGCACGTGCAGCGGTGCGGAAAGCGTTGAGGTCTGTCCCGAAGGCTGCAAAACCACCGATCTGGTCGTTGAAGCCGCCGCCCTTGAACCCGCGCGAATACGTGGCGTAGGCAAAAACGTCAGGCGTGGCCTGCCAGCCAAGGCTCGCGCGCCAGGTTGCGCGGCGGGCACGGTCGTTGACCGTGACGACGCCGGCCGGATACTTGAACACGCTGGCATCGAGCGCTTCATCGATCTGGATCGATGGATCGAAGCCGCCGCCGAGTTGCGGTACAAATACCTGCTGACGGCCGAACCAGTCCTTGTCTTCCCAGGTGTGGCGCACGCCTGCGGTGAAGGTGATTTCGGGAGTGATCTTGTAGGTACCTTCGGCAAATGCCGCCTTCGACCGCGACTTCTGCGCGTTGCACAGGATGTAAGGCGTGTCGTTCCAGTTGCCGAACGGCAGCGGGCCCGAGGCCAGGTCGAGGAAGCCGAGGATCTGTGCCACGCAGAAATCGACCGTCTCGCGCTGATAGAAGCCACCAATGACCATATCGAACGGCCCGCCTAGATCGGTGGCGAAGCGCAGTTCTTGCTGGAAGGTCTTGCGGTTGTCATCACGCGTCGCATCGAAGAACGAGAGCGGTTGACCGTCAGCAGCAATCGGCGCTGCACCGGCATAGGAGTTCGGAATGCGCGAAGCCTGCTTGCGCCAGCCGGTCACCGACGTCAGCTTGCCGAATTCGAAGTCGATGTCACCGTTCAGGTAGAAGCCGTCAACCGAGATGCGCTGCCCGTCGCGCATCTTGATCAACCCATCCTGGCGATAGGTCACCGCTGCATTGTCGAGCGGATCGCTGCTGTTCGGATTCTGGCGGATCGTGCCGAGCAGGTCGGTCAGGAATGGCGTGTTGCCGGTGTAGAGATAGTTCTCGTTGACGGAGGGCACCGTGTCGGAACGGTCCCGCAGCCGCTCGTACTGGGCGAGGATCGAAATGCGATCGGTCGGCTCCCAGAGCAGCTTGGCACGCAGGTTGTAGACATCCTTGCCGCCCGCACGCTTGCCATCAAGGCATCCGCTGCGGCCGTTGAACTTGTTGGGCGCAAAGCCGGTTACCGGGCCATAGCAGGCACCATTGCGATAGAACCCGTCCGACTTCTCGATACCGCCGACAAGGCGAAGCGCGAGGGTGTCGCCGATCGGCATGTTCATCGCCGACTGGAATCGCACGGTGTTGAAGCTGCCGTACTCGGCGCGAGCATCGACGCCAAAGCTCTGCAGTTCGGGTCGCTTAGTGCGGACGGTGACCGCGCCGCCGGTGGTGTTCTTTCCGAACAACGTCCCCTGCGGACCGCGCAACACTTCGACCTGCGCCACGTCGAACACATCGAGCAGCTGGGTCTGGACCGAGGAGACCACGAAGTCGTCGACCAGCACCGCGACCGGAGGCTCAAAATAGACGATGATCGAAGTCTGGCCGACGCCGCGCATCGCGAAGGAGGCGGCGTTGAAGTTGGTGATCGTATTGGCCGAGAAGTTCGGCACGAAAGCGGCAAGATCGCCAAGGTCGCGCGGGCTCGCCTGACGGATCAGCGTGCTGTCCACGGCGGAAATCGCAACCGGGGTCGACTGTAGATTCGAGTCACGACGCAGAGCGGTCACGACAATCTCGTTCAGCCGGTCACTCTGGTCGACCTGGGCAGTGTCCTGCGCGGCGCCCTGCGGCTCGTCTGCAGCACTTTCGGGCGCGGCATTTGCCAGCGCAGGTGCCGACACAAGTGTTGAAGCCAGGGCCGACGCCACGAGGGCACACGCAGCGGTCGATCGCCGCAGATAACTGCTCAGCATCCGTCTCTCCTCATTTCCCGCCATCCTTGCGGGTTGCGGCGAGATTACCGCTAAACGGACTTTTTGCAAGCAGACATGTATGTTTTTTTATCGAGCCTTTCGGGCAGGCGCACATGCTCTTCGACAACGGGCGCGGCCCACTGCGGAAAACCCTGACCGACCATACATTCATGATTGTTTTTGAATTGCTCCCGCGTATCATGCCCGCGAACATGCAGCAGCACCGCACGACAGAGGCAGGCTGCGGGAGAGAACTCGAGATGGCCGCACAGGGCGCAAGCCCCCTAACCGATGCAAACGGGTCCGGCGCGAATCTGGAATCAAGAATCGCGCGCCTCGAGGCCGAATCGCAGATCCGCCAGTTGGTCGCGCGCTACAGCTTCGACATCGACGACCGCCGCGTCGAAGCTGTCCGCAGCCTGTTTGCCGACGATGCCGTGCTGCGCTCTGCCGATGGAGTGATGAACGCAAGCGGCGTCGATGCGATCATGCGCCAGTTTGACGGCCGCTTCGCCGTACTCGGCCCCGGCCACCACGTGATGCACGACATCCAGATCGATTTCGAAAGCGACACCACTGCGCGAGGCCGCGTCTCGGGCCATGCCGAACTTTGGCGCGGCGGACGGATGATGGTCGCCGCCCTGCGCTATGCCGATCGCTATCGCCAGACCCCGCGCGGATGGAAGTTCGCCGAGCGCGTGATCTCGTTCCTCTATTACGTGCCGGTCGAGAGCTACCCCGGGATCCTGGGCACTCGCAACCGCAACCACGCCTACGCCGACCCCCTGCCCGCCGACTTTCCCGAAAGCCTGCCGGACTGGGTCGCCTACGAGCACTCGCAGGGCCGCGCCTGAAGCCGGCCGCACCAAGGACAAGAGGCACAACTGATGGCATTCAGCTTTCTCTCGCGCTTCCGCATCGCGCCGGACAAGGAAGCGCTCTTCATTGCGCTAGCTGGACAGATGGAGGCGCTTTCGGCCAGCGAGCCCGGCACGCTCGACTACAAGTTCTACCGTTTGGCAGAACCCGGCATGTTCGCCGTCTACGAAAGCTTCGTCGATGAGGACGCTGACCGTGCGCACATGGAATACCCGCACAACAAGCCACTGATAGAACAGATGATCGCCTGCATGGACGGGCACTACGTCCGCGAGATGCTCTACGATCTGCAGCCGCCATCGGGAGAATGAGAATGGCCAAGAAGAGCTTCATTGCGCGCTTGCGCACGCGTCCCGAAAAGCGGGCCGAATTGATCGCGCTCCAGACCGAGCTCAAGAAGCTGGTCTTCGAACAGGAACCTGATGCGCTCGTCTACGAGTTGTTCCAGTCCGATGACGATCCCGACGTTTTCGAATGCGTCGCCACCTTCCGTGACGATGCCGCCTTCGAGAAGCACATGCACATCGACTTCCACGACCGCTTGGTGCCGCCGATCCTCGAATGCCTTGCCGAGGACATGACCATCGCCTTCTACCGCTCGCTCGATTGACGCCGGGAACCCCTGCCATGACCACGCTCCTGCGCCGCCTGTTCGCTCCTTCGCTGCCCCTGCTTGCCGCCTGCGGCCTTGCGGGCGCTTCGCTGATCCACGCCGCCACGCCTCAGCGGATAAAGTCGCACGAGGATCTCCAGTCCTACGATACGCCGCGCATCGATCCCGCCACCGCGCCGGGGCGGCCCATCTTCGAACAGCACTGCGCAATGTGCCATCTCGGCGGCGTGCCCAAGGCACCATCGCCGGCCTTCCTCGAGATGGTCCCGCCCGATTCCATCGTCTCGGCACTGACCGACGGGGTCATGCGCACCCAAGGCGCCGCACTCACCGCGCAGGAGCGCATCCAGGTCGCCGAATACCTGACCCGGACTCCCTACGCCGCCTACAAGCGCCCCGCCCCGCCCGCGCAGTGCACCGGCGATACCGCGCGCATGGACATGGCCGATGCCCCTGCCCCGGTAGGCTGGGGCCATGACAACCGCCGCTTCGTACCCGCTGACGTCGCAGGCCTCCCCATGGCCAGCATTCCGAAACTGAAGCTCAAGTGGGCCTTCGCCTACCCCGCCTCCAACCGCGCCCGCTCGCAGCCGACGCTGGCTTTGGGCACGTTGTTCGTCGGCAGCCAGGACGGCACCGTCTATGCCTTCGATCCGGAAACCGGTTGCACCCGCTGGACCACCCGCCTCAGCGCCGAAGTCCGCACTGCCATCGTCGCGGATGCTGCCAGCCATCGCCTCTATTTCGGCGACCTTCTCGGCAAGGTCCACGCGCTCGACGCGTTGACCGGCAAGGAACTCTGGGCCGAACGCCTGAGCGACCATGCCGATGCCACGATCACTGGCTCGCCCACGCTCGGCGGCGGACTGCTCTATGTTCCCGTCTCCTCGCTCGAGGTCGTCCAGGCGGGCAATCCCAAGTACGCCTGCTGCACCTTCCGTGGCTCGGTCGTCGCGGTCGATCCAGCCACCGGCAAGGAAGTCTGGCGCGCTTGGACCGCAGGCGAACCGCGCCCGCAGGGCAAGACCGCGATCGGCACGCCGATCCTCGGCCCTTCGGGTGCGCCGGTCTGGGGCAGCCCCAGTTATGACGCCGCCTCCGGGCGCCTGTTTTTCGGCTCGGGCGAGAACTACTCCACGCCCGCCGACGAGAACTCGGACGCCGTCTTCGCAGTAGATGCGAAAACGGGAAAGCTGCTCTGGCGCACCCAGCTCACGCCCAAGGACGCATGGAACGTCGGCTGCATGGTCGGCAACGAATCCTGCCCGGTCGAGAACGGCCCTGATTATGACGTCGCCGCCTCTCCCCTGCTCCTGCCCACCGGCAATGGCGGACAGATGCTGGTGATCGGCCAGAAATCGGGCATCGCCACTGGCCTTGATCCCGCAACCGGCAAGATCACCTGGCAGACGCGCCTCGGCCACGGCGGCACGCAAGGCGGCGTACACTTCGGCATGGCAGCAGAAGGTGGCACAGCCTTCGTCCCGCTCAACGACATGGCCGACACCTACGACGCCCGCTTCTACGACCCCAAGCTGCGCGGGGCGGGACTGCACGCGGTCGATGCCGCCACCGGCAAGGTCAAATGGTTCACCCGCGCGCCCGACGCCTGCAATGGCAAGCGCTTCTGCGATCCGGGCATTTCGTCTGCCGTGACTGCCATCCCTGGCGCGATATTCGCCGGCCACCTCGACGGCATGTTCCGTGCCTACGACAGCCAGACCGGGAAGATCCTCTGGCAATACGACACGACCAGGCCCGTGACCACGATCGACGGCCGCACCACCACCGGCGGCAGCATGAGCGGCCCCGGCGCTGCGGTGTGGAAGGGCAAGGTCATCGTGAACTCGGGCTACGGCATGTACAGCCACATGGCGGGCAACGCCCTGCTGGTCTTTTCAACCGACAAGTGAACCTCAAACCCTCGCTCTGGCTTTCGTCCAGCGCGAGGGTCGACCACGCAATCAGATAGTGCCAGTCTTCATGAATTCACTGGCATGGTATGCCGCACGCGCAGAGATGGCCATGTAGGTGAGCGACGGGTTCTGGCATCCGCTCGACGCCATGGCCGCCCCATCGGTTATGAACAAGTTGGGCACGTCATGCGCCTGATTGTAGGCATTAAGGACCGAATTGCGCGGGTCCTTGCCCATGCAGGCGGTGCCCATTTCATGAATGCCAAGGCCCGGCGGGTTGATCTTGTCTCGCACCTGGATGTTGGTGGCCCCCGCAGCCTCGAGCATTGCCTTACCCTCGACGAGAATGCGCGAGACGATCTTCTTCTCGTTCTCTCCGTGGGTGCAGTCGATATTGACCAGCGGGATGCCCCACTTGTCAACCTTGCTGGCGTGGAGCGTGACCCGGTTGTCCGGATTGGGCAGCATTTCCCCGAAGCCGCCAAAGAAAGCCATCCACGGGCCAGGCTTGCGCACCCGTGCTTTCAGCTCCGCCCCGATGCCGGGCTGTGACGTCGCCATCTGTCGCCAGTTCACGCGCTGCAGGCCGCCCTGATACCCGAAGCCGCGAATGAAATCGACTTCGCCCTGCTTGCCGGGAAGGTTGTGAAAACGCGGAATGTACAAGCCGTTCGGGCGGCGGCCGCGGTAATAGGTGTCAGGCGCCTGCACACTGCCGGACACGCCTACACCATAGATGTGGTCCATCAGATTGCGACCGACCATGTCCGACGAGTTGGCGAGACCTTTGGGGTTCTTGTCCGAACGCGAATTGAGCAGGATCTGCGCGGTTCCGATCGTCGATGCACACAGGAACACGATGCGTGCTTCATATGTGCGGCCTTCGCGGGTGTTCTGATCGATGACCCGCACGCCGGTAGCTTTGCCGGTCTTGGGATCGGTAACCACGGAATGGACGATCGCATCGGTGACGATGGTCAGGTTTCCGGTACGCTCGGCAGCTGGAAGCGAAGACGACAGGCTGGAATGATAGGCGCCATAAGAGCAGCCGCGTTCGCACAGCGAACGGTACTGGCATGGATTGCGCCCCAGCTCTTCGTGGTGCGGGCGCGTCTCGGTCAGGTGGGCACAGCGGCCGATGATGACCTTGCGGTCCGGGAAGGCCTGCTCGACCTTTGCTTTGAACATCTTCTCGGCATCATTCATCGGCATGGCCGGGAGAAATTCGCCATCGGGCAACTGATCGAGCCCTTCCCGCGAGCCCGAAACGCCGATGAAACGTTCGACATGATCGTACCATGGCGCCAGATCGGCATAGCGGATCGGCCAATCCGAGCCGTGGCCGTCAAGCGCGTTGGCCTGAAAATCCATTTCCGACATGCGATAGGTCTGGCGGCCCCACATGATCGAGCGGCCACCAAGGTGGTAGCCCCTGATCCATGAGAACGGCTTGCCCTCCGGCGTCTCGTAGGGGTGCTCGCTGTCCTTCACCCAATACTGCTGCGTAGCCGTGGACACGGCATAGCACTGCCGCTGAATCGGATAATCGCGAGCGAGTTCCTCCTCGGGAATGCCGCCTCCATTGGGCACTTCCCACGGCTGCATCCAGTCGGTGTAAGACGCACCATGCTCAAGCTTGCGACCGCGCTCGATCACCAATGTCTTCAATCCGCGCTCGCAAAGCTCCTTGGCAGCGATGCCGCCGCTCATCCCTGATCCGACTACAATGGCGTCAAACATCGACCCGTCCCCCTCAAATGTATCCAGCGCCAGCCCAGGCGCGGGTCTGTGCGGTGATGGGAATCGACGGTTCGAAAGCGCCCGGCGCGTGTTCGTAGCGCAATTCCACGGTCGCGCCCGGTTCGCTCGAATAGTAGAGGACCAGCACCAGTTCTCGCAGACGACGATAACCGGGATCGGCAAAGTTCGCCTGATCATGCGCTGCCAGAATTGCCTTGCGTCGACCGGCGGGCTTTGCAGCAAAGCCTCCTGCCCCTGCGGACACGTCGACCTTCTGCAAGGCTTCCAGCAGGCTCGCACGCGTCCGGGGCGATGCCCAATCGGCAAGCAGCGCCGAGAAAAGTCTGGGCACGCCGGCATCCACGGCACCGGGCGTATCCGTGCGCGGCATCAGGGTATCGGCATAGGCGGTCAGAAGTGACTGGGTCGACGCAGGCAGCCCTGCCCCTGCAGCCTTCGCAGCTTTGGCCAAGACGTCGGCCGGCAGGGCGGAAACGCCCAGAAGTGCGGCCAGACCGCGCATGGTTTCACGGCGATTCAACGCTGAAGCTTGCATCGATATCTCTCCCACCGCGATCAGGTGTTGTGTTGTCCTGAAAATTTGGCAACGTTGTCAAAATAGATATGGGACGGGGAATCACAGATTGTCAACGCTATCATTGAGGCTGCGTCTGTTCGTGATGATGGCGCTGCAGATCGCCATCTGGGGAGCCTGGGCGCCCAAGCTTTTCCCCTACATGGCGATGCTGGGGTTCGACGCTGCACAACAGGGCCTCGTCGGCACATGCTGGGGCATTGCCTCCATCGTCGGCATCTTCTTCTCGAACCAGTTCGCCGATCGCACGTTTGCGGCAGAGCGCTTCCTTGCAGGCAGTCACGCGATAGGTGGGCTGGCCCTGATCGGGGTCGCGCTCAGCACCACGTTCGTACCATTCTTCATCTGCTACATGATCTACAGCCTGGTCTATGTGCCGACGCTTTCGGTTTCGAACACGATGGCCTTTGCCAATCTCGAACGGCCCAGCGATTTCGGGGCTGTTCGCTCAGGCGGAACAGTCGGCTGGATCATTGCCAGTTGGCCCTTCGTCTTCCTGCTCGGCGCACAGGCCGATGCCCACGAAGTCCGCTCCATTTTCTTCGTGGCGGCCGCGATTTCCTTCGCGATGGCGGTATTCTCGCTCACATTGCCGCACACCCCGCCCCGTACGAGCGAGAGCGTTGACAAGCTCGCATGGCGGCGCGCCATCCGGCTACTGAGAACGCCGGTGATCGCCGTGCTGTTTGCTGTGACGTTCATCGATTCCATCGTCCACAACGGTTACTTCGTCCTGTCGGACGCATACCTGACCAAGCGCGTGGGCATTGCCGGCAACCTGTCGATGCTGGTGCTCAGCCTCGGGCAGGTGGCCGAGATCCTCACCATGCTGGTGCTGGGGCGCGTTCTTGCCAAGCTGGGCTGGCGCAAGACGATGATCGTGGGAATCATGGGCCACGCAGCCCGCTTCCTTGCCTTTGCGTTTCTCGCGGATTCGGTGCCTGCGATCATCGCGGTGCAGCTGCTGCACGGCATCTGCTACGCCTTCTTCTTCGCGACCGTGTACATCTTCGTCGACGAGGCATTTCCTTCGGATGTGCGCTCGAGCGCGCAAGGCCTTTTCAACCTGCTGATCCTCGGGGCAGGCAACGTCGTAGCAAGCTTCGTCTTCCCGGCCCTGGTGGCCCGCCTGACCGACGCAAATGGCGTGACCGACTATTCGAAGGTGTTTCTGGTTCCGGCCGGTCTCGCGACCCTTGGCGCGCTGATCCTGCTGCTGGCCTTCCGGCCTGCAACCCACGGCCCTGACCACAAAGTGGAGACTGCATGATGCTTGCTGACCGTCGTTCGATCCTCGGCGCGCTTGGTGCTGCAGGGCTATCCGCCGCGCTGCCTTCATCGGCTCTTGCCGGCCGGGGCAAGCCCTTCTTCAAGCGCATCGGCAAGCCGATCGGGCTGCAGCTTTATACGCTTGGCGATCTGCCCGTGAAGGATCTCGAAGGTACGCTGGCCAGCGTGGCGCGGATAGGCTTTACCGAGATCGAGCTGCCCAACTTCTACAACCGGACGCCGAAAGATCTTAGGGCCGCCGGGGACAAGGCGGGTGTCCGCTTCAGCTCTATTCACCTGAACATGCCGGGACCGTTCAACGGCGGTTCGATCAATCTGCTGACAGCGCCCCAGGAACTCGCCGATGCGCTCAACACGCTCGGAATCTATCAGGCCTTTCTGCCGCTCTGTCCCTTGCCCGAGGGCTTTTCGGTTCCCGCCGGTGGCAACGCGCAGAAGGCCATTGGTGACGCGCTGCTTGCTGCCGGTCCCGATCACTGGAAGCGCACGGCGCAGATCCTGAACGAACGGGCCGCAGCCCTGCGCCCCTTCGGCATCCGGCTCGGCTATCACAACCACAACATGGAATTCCAACCGCTTGCCGGAGACCAGACGGGCTGGGATATCCTACTGCGCGAAGTCGATCCGGGGCTGGTCAATTTCGAGCTCGATCTGGGCTGGGTCTCGGCGGCAGGGCGCAATCCGGTGGCCGAACTGGGACGGCTCAAGGGGCGCGTTGCGGCGGTCCATATCAAGGACGTGAAGGCCACGACCAAGACCAACTTCATCATGCAGCAGGTGCCAACCGAGGTCGGCTCAGGCCGTATGCAATGGTCGCGTATCCTGCCAGCAGCACAGGCTGCGGGCGTTTCACACTACTTCGTCGAACAGGAGCCGCCCTTCGAACGCGATCGGCTGGCAGCCGTCGCGATCTCGCACGGATTCCTGAGCAAGGTTATCGCCTGACCGGATTTGCCCCTCGCCCTCAGTCAGGAGGCGCGAGGGGCAACTATCAGCGCTTTGCAGTCGCCAGCCGTTCCGCAAAGTCGAGGCGCGCCTTGAGCGGATCGGACACATTCGCCGCGCCGCTTCCATCGATCAGCTGGACCTTGCTGTCATCCGCCGTAGCCGCAGGCCACGCGGGCACGCCGATCTCTCCGTCCGGACGGCCGGTACGGGCGAATGACACCCAGTACCGATGCGTCAGCTTCGCCACCTTGATCTCGTCCGGCAGCGGGCGCGGGTCCTTGATCATTCCGCCCGCATTTCCGCGAACGTCCACCGTATCGAAGACATAGGGAAGCTCGCTGGCATGCGGCGCGCCCCCCATCGCCGCGAACTCGGGTCGGGCGTAGCCGAAGCGGAAGAGATAGGTCGGCTGTCGCGGAGCAAGCGCCCTCGCCACTGCGCGCGCCGGCTCAATGAACATGGCATCGGCCGACGTCGATACGCCCACCGCGAGCCCCCCGGCCTTGCCGTCAGGATCGTGCAAGGCGCGTGCCTCCTTTTCGTTCGGGCCAAAAGCCCCGAATATGACGTCCTTGTCCGTCGAGCGGGGAAAGCCATCGGCCGAATTGGCACCGACCATGACCGGAACCTGTGCGTAGATCCCGGCAGCAGCACCATCGACGCCAGAGCCAAGGATCGTCCGGCCATCGACCATCGGTCCGGCATAGCCCGGCTTGTCCATGGTCATCATCGAAAGGTCACCTGTGACCTTCTCTGCCGGAAGCGCACGCAGGGCAGCAGCATCGAGGCCGGGCGCAAAGGCAACACCAGCAGCCGCCGACTGTGCGATCGTCGGCATTGGCAGCGCGCGTTCGCGACCGCCGCCGCTTTCGATGATGACCTTGTGAAACAGGCCTCGCGCCATGGGCGATTGCAGCAGCATGTGCATCGACATGCCTCCTGCGCTTTCGCCAAAGACTGTGACATTGCCCGGATCGCCGCCGAACTTGGCAATGTTGGCCTTCACCCACTGCAGCGCCGCGATCTGGTCAAGATAGCCGAAGTTGCCACCAAAGCCCTCGGCGGCCAGCCCCGGATGGGCAAAGAAGCCGAAGCGTCCAAGGCGATAGTTGATGCTGACGAAGACCACGCCGTCGCGGGCAAAATTCTCGCCGGAGTAGATGGCGGGCGATGATCCACCGTTCACGAAGCCGCCACCATGAACAAAGACCATCACCGGTAGCGCAGCACCTGCCTTTGCCGTCGCCGGTTTCCAGACGTTGAGATAGAGGCAATCTTCGGAAGGTTTCGTGCGGATCGGCGCCGCATCGGGCGGAAAAGGAGCCTGTGCACAGTCCGGCGCATAGGCCGTCGCGTCCCGCAGGTCACTCCAGGCGGCCACCGGCTGTGGTGCGCGCCAGCGGTTTTCACCTACCGGCGGCGCAGCATAAGGAATGCCCAGGAAGCTGGACACCGTGCCCGCCGTGCTCCCCTTCACGTTGCCTGCAGTGGTCTGTACCGTCTGGGCCTCCGAGAGTGTCGGCAACAGCGCTATACCTGCTGCAACCAGCCATGCCAGCTTTTTCATCTGATCAATCCTTCCAGGTCTTTTGCGGCATCTTCACCTTGATCAAAGGACCAAGATCTTCCGCATTCCTGCCAAGGGCAAAGCCATATTCGCCTGCCGGCATCTTCCAGCCGCCATCTTTCCAGTCCGCCAGAAGGCGTGGATCGATGGTCACCGTCACCTTCTGCGATGCGCCCGGTTCCAGCGTCACGCGCTTGAACCCGACGAGCCGCTGCCTGCCTTCTCCCGCCCGGCTCACGAGATAGAGCTGGCCCACATCGTCGCCCTTGACCTTGCCCGTGTTCGTTATGGTGAAGCTCGCGCTGAGGCCTGAAACCTTCAGGTCGCCTGCCGAAAAGCTCGTGTAGCTCAGGCCATACCCGAACGGAAACAGCGCCTTGTGCCCTTTCCGCGCAAACCAGCGGTAACCGACGTCCGAACCTTCGATGTCATAGTCCGAATGCAACTGGTCCTTGCCAGGCTCGGCATCTCCCGAGAAGTTCGGCTCGACCCAGTCAGCGCCGTCGAGCATCGGACGAGGCAGCTGGCCAAGGCTGGCGGGAAACGTCACCGGCAAACGACCGCCAGGATTGGTATCGCCAAACAGAACCGACGCGATAGCCGGACCGCCACGTGCACCCGCGTACCAGGCCTCGACTACGCCTGCGACCTTGTCCAGCCAGGGCATCGCCACGGGGCCACCGGTTTCGAGCACGACGATCGTATTGGGGTTTGCAGCAGCAACGGCCGCAATAAGCGCATCCTGCCCGTCCGGTAGAGACAGGTCAGGCTGGTCGAGCCCTTCGCTCCGCCATTCCGTGGCAAAGACAATCGCCACTTCGGCTTGCTTGGCCTTCTCCACCGCATCGGCGATGTAGCGACCGTCGCGGAAAGTCACGGCAGCCCCGGGAGCTGCGGCCTTGATGGCCGCAAGCGGAGCCGACCGGTGATAGCTCTGCTGCATGAGCGCAGAGAACGGACTGTCACCGCCGAGCGACCGCGTCGCCGCAGGCCCCTTCTCGTCGTGCACGAGGCTCGAGCCCGATCCTGCAAGCACGCCGCTGTCGGCGTAGCCGCCAATCACCGCAATCGACTTGGCTGACTTGGCAAGCGGCAGCACGCCGTTGTTCTTCAACAGCACGATGCCCTGCTTGGCCGTTTCCTCGGCAATGAGCGCGTTGGCGGCAAAGTCGATCTTGCCCCCGGGCTTGGTGGGGTTCCTGTCCAGCCCCGCCGCATAGATCGCGGTCAGCACGCGCCGGTTCATGTCGTGGAGGCGCGCGGCGTAAGCGGGGTCTGACGCAGCCTTGGCCTTGAGCACATCTCCGAAGAACACGGCCTTGTCCAATTGCTCGCCGGACTGCTGGTCCAGCCCGCCAAGTGCCGCTTCCACACCCGGGACAGCGCCCCAGTCGGACATGACGAAGCCTTTGTAACCCCACGACTGCTTGAGCACCTTGTTGAGCAGCCAGTCGCTGGCGCAGGCCTGTTCGCCGTGCACCCGGTTATAGGCGCACATCACCGATCCGGGCTGTCCCTTTTCGATGCCGATCTGGAAAGCGAGCAGATCGCTCTCTCGCGCGGCACCTTCGGCAATCTTCACGTCGACATACTTGCGACCAGTCTCCTGGCCGTTGAGCGCGAAATGCTTGATCGTGGAAATGATGCCGTTCGACTGGACACCCCGGATGGCCGCCGCGACAAGTTCGCCAGAAAGGAGAGGATCTTCGGCAAGGTATTCGAAAGTGCGGCCATTGCGGGGATCGCGCATGAGATTGACGCCGCCTGCCAGGAGCACATTGAAGCCCTTGGCCCGCGCTTCGGATCCGATCATCGCGCCACCACGATAAAGTACGTCAGGACTCCACGATGCAGCTTGCGCGAGGCCCGACGGCAGCGCCGTCGCGCCATCCTTGCGCAGGCCGCCGACCCAACTGACCCCAAGCGAGGCATCTGTCTCGGTCAATGCGGGAATGCCAAGGCGGGGGATGCCCGGAATAAACCCCGCGCCGGGGACCGATCCTTCGGGCAGGACAATGCCGGGCAAGAACGGCAGTGGCATGATGCCGTGTGTGAGCACGGTCTTTTCATCCCCGGACATCTGCTTTGCCACAGCGTCTGCGCGAGCAACGCTCTTCGCAAGATCGATCGCAGGTGCCTGCTCGGCTTGAGCGCTCCCGAAGGACAAAGCCATCAACCCAGCCACGCCCAAGGCCAGTCTGCTGCGAACTTTCATTACATTTCTATCCTGAAATCAGATTGCTACGGGTCTCTCGAAGGCAAGCCAAGGTTCGCATCCACTTGCTGGTCCCATGGGAAGGACGCATCGCGGACGTGCTTGAAATTGCTTGGTGGCGCGAAGCGCGTTTCAGCCGTCAACCTCTTGTCGCCCACTGGTGCGTCATGATTTCCTTGCGCTTCCAACGAGTTTCTGCGCCCGATTGATAACGCTGTCAAGATCGCGCCCTCATGTTTGAAGAGGGTGTTGGCAACCTGCCGTGGAAACGTTCATATAAGGAATATGGACAACACATCGAAACGGCGCAGCGGCGCTCACGCGACAATGGAAGACGTGGCGCGCCTGGCCGGAGTATCCCTCAAGAGCGTATCGCGCGTCATCAATCGCGAGCCTCACGTATCCCAGAAGCTGCGGACAAAAGTCGATGCCGCCATCGCGGCGCTTGATTACGTCCCGGACATGGCGGCCCGCTCGCTCGCCGGGTCGCGCACGTTCATCATTGGCCTGCTGATCGACAATCCCAGCCCGAACTACACGATGAAGGTGCAGACCGGCGTCTACCGCGCCTGCAGCGAAGGCCAGTATCACTTGCGGATCGACCAGATCGATTCGACACAGCCCAAGGCCGGGCTGGAAGCCTCTCTCGCCGCGATCCTGCGCAACAGTCGCTGCGACGGCTTCGTACTGACCCCCCCGTTGACCGACAACCATATCGTGCTCGATTTCTTTGATCGCGAAGGTGTCGATTACGTGCGCATCGCGCCCGACATAGACCCGAATCGAGCCCCTGGCGTCGTCATGGACGACTTCGCCGCCGCGGGCGTTGTGGCCAGACACTTCTGGTCTCTCGGGCATCGCCGTTTCGGACTGGTGACCGGGCCGGAATCTCACGGTGCCTCGCACTTCAGGCGCAAGGGTTTCCTGCAGGCACTTGAGGAACTGGGCGCAACGGATCCGGTAGTCGAAGCCAACGGCCGCTTTGAATTCGAAGGTGGGATCGAGGCCGGCACGGAACTGCTCAAGGCCAATCCGCGCCCGACGGCAATCTTTGCCACAAATGACGACTGTGCAGCGGGGCTGATGGTTGCCTGTTCACGAAGCGGCCTTGCTGTGCCACGCGACGTCTCTGTCTGCGGCTTCGACGACAGCTGGGTCGCACGCTCGGTCTGGCCTTACCTGACCACAATCTACCAGCCCATCGAGGAGATGGGCTACGCCGCAGCGCAGCTGATCCTTGACCGCGAGCGTGACAGGAAAAAGCTCATTACCTTGCCCTTCAGGCTGGTAGAGCGTGACTCCGTGGCAGAGGCACCACGCTGAAGCCGGACCATGTCTGCAAGGCACTGCCCTGACGCGCCCAACATCGCGCGCCCTGCCTAACCGGACGGCTTGAAAGCATTCGCGGACAGGAAAATGGAGCGGTGACGGGAATCGAACCACGCTCGAAGCGGCTTGCCGCGGAGAACCTACAAAGAACTCGAGGGTTCCCCGAAGGCAAGCTGCAAACCCGAAATTTGCGATCTGGTGATAGTAGAAACTGGAGCGGGTGAAGGGAATCGAACCCTCGTATTCAGCTTGGGAAGCTGCTGCTCTACCATTGAGCTACACCCGCCCATGCAGGCGCGACATGGCGCGACCCTGAGCGTGGCGGGCGATTGCCACAGGGGCGCGGGCGGGTCAACCGGGTCTTGGCCCGTGCTTGCGCGATCTGCGTATTGCTTGCGGCCGGTTGCAGCCTGATCCTGTCTCCCCACTTGGTCGGCTCAGGACCGCCAGCAGCACGTCAAACCCTTTTCCCGCAAGTGCGAACAAAGGCGTTGACCAACTTTTGACATCTGTCCAGTCTTCCCTCGAAGCCACATCGACTCATGCCGGTGCGGCCCAGCTTCCAGGGGGAAATTGCGACCATGAGCGTGGCCGAGACCGTTACCCGCCGATCCAGCGCAAACCGGGCCAGTAGCCTGTCGCGCAGCCGACTCGTCCAGTTCCTTGCGCTCACTGCGCTACCTGCAGGGATTGTTCTGGCACAGGCCGCCAAGGAGCCGCCACGCGATCCCTCAAACCCGGTCGAGACCGAAGCAGGCATCCCCGTCACCGACGCCACGGTCATCGCCAAGTGCGGCACCTGTCATACCGCAGATGCGAAGGGGAACCTCTCGCGCATCTCTTACGTCCGCACCACGCCCGAAGGCTGGGCGCAGGTGATCCACCGCATGTCCTCGCTCAACGGCCTGTCGATCACGCCGGTCGAGGCCAAGGCGGTGATCCGCGCGCTCTCGGCCACGCACGGCCTTTCGCCCGAAGAGGCAAAGCCGGTGATGTATCTGCCCGAACACCGCATGGTGAACGAGACGAACATCCCCAACGAGACGATCCGCCAGTCCTGCGCCTCGTGCCACGCCTTTGCCCAGCCGCTGTCGTGGCGGCGTTCGAAGGCCGAATGGAGCCTGCTGCGCAACCTCCACGTCGCGATGTATTCACAGGCCGACGCGCAGTATCGCCGCGCAGTTGACGACCCGACGCAGCCCACGCCCGCCAATGGCGCGCCCAAGCCCCTGCCGGTTGAAGTCGCGCTCGACTACATGAACAAGACCGCCCCGCTCGCCACGCCCGAATGGACCAAGTGGCAGGCGCGCCAGCAGTCTGCCAAGCTCGGCGGCAAGTGGCTGGTCAATGCCATGCTTCCCGGCAAGGGCCTCTACGTCGGCGAGATGATCGTCACGCCCGCTGCGGGTGAGGACGACTACACCACCGCGATCACGCTCAAGTCCATGGCCGATGGCTCCACCCTCGTCCGCAAGGGCAAGGGTCTGGTCTATACCGGCTACTCCTGGCGCGGAACCTCGGCGAGCGGCCCCGAAGGCAAGCGCGCCGATGCGCCCGAGGATCACGAAACCCGCGAAGCGATGTGGTTCGCACCCGATCGCAAGTCGGCCGAAGGCCGCTGGTTCTGGGGCGACTACAAGGAGTTCGGCTTCAACGTGAAGCTGACCCGAGCCTCGGCTTCACCCACCGTCGTCGCCACCTGGCCCTATGCGCTCAAGGCCGGATCGAAGGGCGCGACGCTCAAGCTGCTGGGTGATGCCTTCCCGGCAGATCTCAAGGCCTCTGACCTTGATCTGGGCAAGGGCGTGGTCGTCAGCAAGGTCGTCTCGGTCAGCCCGACCGAAGCAGTGCTCACCGTCGATGTCGCCGCAGATGCGACGGTTGGCGCGCATGACGTAGCGGTCGGAGACTCGGTCGTCGCTTCGCTCCTGCCGGTCTACAAGAAGGTCGATTACCTCAAGGTCGTGCCCGACACTGCGCTGGCCCGCCTTGGCGGCAGCGAGAAGCATGCAGCCGGTTACCAGCAGTTCGATGCGGTCGGCTTCGACGCCGGTCTCGATGGCAAGCCTTACACCGCCGACGACGTGGCGCTTGGCCCCATCGACGTGACCTGGGCGATGGAGGAAATGCCGACCGTCTATTACGACGATGACGTCAACTATGTCGGCAAGCTCAGCCCGACCGCGCTGTTCACGCCCGCTATCGACGGACCCAACCCGGCGCGCAAGTGGGGCCGCAACAACTACGGCGAAGTCTGGGTCGTCGCCACGGCAAAGACCGAGAAGGACGCTCTGGGCAAGCCGCTCAAGGCCAAGTCCTTCATGGTCGTGTCGGTGCCTGCCTACAAGCGCTGGGATCAGCCGGAGGTGGCCAAGTGACCACAGTCCTCGCACCCAAGTATCGCCGCGGTGACATTCACCTGTTCGAGGCAGACGGCGCGGGCTTCGTCTATCTCGCCTCGGCAGGCGCGATCTTCGCGCTCGATGAAGGCGCGGCCAGCGTCATGGCCGTGCTTGGCGAACGGCAGATGGCCTATGGCGAGATGGTCGCCGCGCTGGTCGAGAAAGGCTATTCGCGCGCCGATGCCGAAGATCTGATCCGCGAGTTGCGCGCCGTGCGCGGCATCGTTTCGGACGAGATCCGTGAAGCGCCGCTGGCCCCGCCTGCTCCGCCAGAGGACTATCCGCTGCAAGCACTGGTGCTCAACGTCACCAACCAGTGCAACCTGGCCTGCACCTATTGCTACGAATTCGGCGCAGACAAGATCGCCACGCCTGCGGGCAAGCCCAAGTACATGACGCTGGAGACGGCCAAGACCTCGGTCGATTTCCTGCTCAAAAGTTCGGGTGACCGCGAGGTTCCGCACATCACGTTCTTCGGCGGTGAAACGCTGATGTGTAGATTTCCGCTGAGAAGTGACCCGGTATTTCCATCGAGAATTGACCCGGGTGATGGTATGTCCCGCAGAGCGGGTTTTGGGTCAAGCTGGTGATTTTTCCTTTCGTGGTTTTGGTGAGGCAGAGCTGGCCCTGAACCGGAAGCTGTCATTGCCAGTTTCGATGATGTGGCAATGATGGGTTAGCCGATCCAGCAGGGCTGTGGTCATCTTGGCATCGCTGAATACCTCGGCCCATTCGCTGAAGCTGAGGTTAGTGGTGATCACGACGCTGGTGCGTTCGTACAATTTGCTGAGCAGGTGGAACAGCAAAGCTCCGCCTGATGGGCTGAACGGCAGATAGCCCAGTTCATCAAGGATGATGAGATCGAGCTTGAGCAGACGTTCGGCAATCTGCCCCGCCTTGTTGGCTGCTTTTTCCTGTTCGAGCGCATTGACCAGATCGACCGTGGCAAAGAAGCGCACTTTTCTGCGGTGATGTTCGACGGCTTGAACTCCCAGCGCAGTGGCGATGTGCGATTTGCCGGTTCCGGGCCCGCCAATCAGTACTACGTTGTCAGCGCCGTCGATGAACTCGCCACCATGGAGTTGCCGAACCAGGGCCTCGTTGGCCTCGCTGGATGCGAAGTCGAACCCGGCCAGGTCTTTGTAAGCTGGGAACCGGGCGGCCTTGATCTGATAAGCAATCGAGCGGACCTCACGTTCGGCCATCTCGGCTTTGAGCAACTGGGAGACCATCGGCACTGCGGCACTGAAGGCTGGGGCGCCTTGCTCGATAAGGTCCCCCACTGCTTGGGCCATGCCATACAACTTCAGCGCCTTGAGCATGACGACAACGGCGGCACTGGCGGGGTCATGACGCATGACGCAGCCCTCCCTCACGCAGGGCATCATAACGTCCGACATTGGCCAACGGCTCTTGCGCAAGGCGCAAAGCCTGCGGTGCGTCAATCGGCGCTGCCGGTGGAGCCTTACCATCGATCAGGCGGTGCAGGATATTGAGGACGTGGGTCTTGGTGGCGACGCCCGCATCCAGCGCCAGTTCGACAGCGCAAAGCACTGCCTGTTCGTCATGTTGCAGCACCAACGCCAATATCTCCGCCATCTCCTTGTCTCCGCCGGGACGACGTAGGAGCTGGCTTTGCAGCTGCTTGAAGGCCTCTGGGAGCTGCAAGAATGGCGCGCCATTGCGCAGTGCTCCCGGCTTGCGCTGGACTACTGCCAGATAATGCCGCCAGTCATAAATTGTCCGCCCGCCAGTGTGGTGGGATCGGTCAATGATTCTGGCATGTTCGCAAAGGATCTGCCCCTCGGCCGCCACCACGATCCGCTCGGGGTAGATCCTGATGCTGACCGGGCGGTTGGCAAAGGATGCCGGGACGCTGTACCGATTGCGTTCAAAGCTGATGAGGCAGATCGGGGACACCCGCTTGGTGTGTTCGACAAAACCATCGAAGGTCCGCCCCAGCGGCATCAGACTACCAACCTCAGCGGCGTGTACATCGGCTACGGTGCCGGGCAAGTTGCCATGTTGGATCTCACCCCATTGCGCGATGCATTGTTCCTCGAGCCAGGCATTGAGCGCATGGATATCCGGGAAGCTCGGCAACTTCTGCCACAGCCGCCGCCGTGCATCTTGCACGTTCTTCTCGACTTGGCCCTTCTCCCACCCCGAGGCCGGATTGCAGAATGCAGGCTCGAACAAGTAGTGGCTGGCCATTGCGGTGAAGCGCGCGTTGACCTGTCGGGCTTTGCCCTTGCCGATCTTATCGACCGCAGTTCGCATGTTATCGAAGATCCCGCGCTGCGGCACACCACCCAGCACGCGGAATGCCTGCGTCAGTGCATCAAACAGCATCTCATGCGTCTGTAACGGATAGGCCCGCACGATGAACGCCTTGCTGTGTGATAGTTTGGTATGGGCCGCCTGCAGCTTGACACGCTCGCCACCAAGAATTGCCCAATCTTCGCTCCAGTCGAACTGGAACGCCTCACCTGGCTGGAAAACCAAAGGCACGTATGTTCCGCGGCCACTGGCCTGCTGTGCCAAGAGACGGCCTGCCTTCCAATCCCGCACATAGGCAGCGACACGATTATAGGACCCTTCGTAGCCCAATACGGCCAGATCAGCATGCATCTGCTTCGCCGTGCGCTTCTGCTTGCGCGATTTGCCAGCCTCGATTTGTAACCAACCCGTCAGCTTCTCAGCAAACGGGTCCAGCTTGCTCGACCGGTCAGGTACCTTGAACTGCGGCACCACCGTATCCGCGCGCAGATACTTGCGGATCGTGTTGCGCGACAAACCGGTGCGCCGCTCAATCTCACGAAGCGGGATCTTATCACGAAGGCGCCACCGGCGAATTACACTCAATAAATCCATGTCGATCACTCCCGATACCCCTGACTGGTCAGCCAGGGGCGGGTTCAAACATGGGTCAATTCTCAATGGAAATTTATGCCCTTACCGGGTCACTTCTCAGCGGAAATCTACACCCGGTCCTAAAGCTGACCAGCGGCATCAGCGCGGTCGGCGAAGTCCTGCCGCTGCTGCGCCAACACGCCTATGGCATCAACCCTGCAGTGTTCCGTGTGCCATGGCTGGACCGCCGCCTGACCGGCCTGCCCTTCGTAGGCCTGCCTGGTCTTGGCGTCCGCACGATCGACGAGAACCGCGCGATCGTCGCCAAGGCACGCAAGATAATCGCGCGCGAACGGGCCCGTTCCTCGCTCCATGGGCCGCAGAGCCTGTTCCGCGTTGTCGCAACCGAACTGAAGGACGACCTTGCCAGCCTGGAAGACCGCAAGCCGCCAAAGCTCGCCTTCTGCGAACGCCACGATGCACCCTGGCTCGATTTCGCACGCTCGCGCTGGACGCTGGGTTGGGTCGGCAAGGGCCTCGCAAGCGCCAAGGGGCTGATTCTGCCGCTGCTGGCGATCGGCTACGGACTTGCGCTCCTGCTCGGTTGCGCAGGCGGCGCAAGCGGTTTCGCCCTTATCAAAGGCGCAATCCTGCCCGCAATCGTCATCGCTCTTGCGATCGTTGCCGTCGTGGCCTGGTTCCTGCGCCGCGACGAACTCGCCAACACGCCGGTCGACCGCACGCCATCCGCCGCCGCGCTCGGCGCAATGATGGCCAACGAGAATGCGCCCGGCGTCATCCCCAACCACATGATCAGCGTCACCACCCTGCGCAAGGCGTGGGTGCGCAAATGGACCCTGCCGCTCGCCTTCACGGCGGTCGCGATCATGGCGAAGATCGGCGTGATGCGGAAAGGCTTCCTTGCCACCATCGGCACGATCCATGCCGCCCGCTGGGTGGTCCTTCCCGGCACCCGCCAGCTGGTGTTCTTCTCGAACTACGACGGTAGCTGGGAAAGCTATCTCGAGGATTTCATCACCAAGGCTTCCGAAGGCGTCACCGCCGTCTGGAGCAATGCCGAGGGCTTCCCCGCCACGCGCCTGCTGTTCTTCAAGGGCGCCGAGGATGGCGACCGGATGAAGCGCTTCGCCCGCTGCTCGATGCGCCCCACGCCGTTCTGGTTCGCCGCACATCCCGATCTTTCGACGACCGCCATGCGCAAGCACGCGCTGATCGTCAGCGGGTTGCTGTGCAAGGAACGCCTCGAAGCCAACCCGTCCGACGCCGAAGCCTGGCTCGACCTGTTCGGCTCTATCCCCCGTCCCGATTACGGGCTGCAGTACGAGGAAATCCAGACGCTGATGTTCGGCGGGCTCAAGCGCCACCCGCACAGCCGCGTTGTCGCGCTCAACTTTGGCGAACCGAAACGCGAAGGCAGCGCCCATCCTTACGCCCACGTGCAGAAGTGGCTGGCCGGCCTCATCGCCGATGACCTCGTCTCCTTCGGCGACAAGCCGCCGCAGGACTTTGTCTGCAACATCGCCTTCTCTGCAGAAGGGCTGCGCCTGCTCGGGCTGGACAAGGAACTCGCGCTTGAAGGTCCCGGCACCGAACAGGGCTTCCCGCCCGCTTTCTCGCTCGGCATGGCCCACGCCAGCCGCAAGCGCGCGCTGGGCGATCCCGAAGAACTGGAGTGGTGCGATCACGAGACGCACGTCGTCCTCCTGCTCTATGCGCAGGACGAGGCTTCTGCCGACAAGTTCGCGCAGATCGTCGCCGCGGCTGCAAGCATCGGCATCACCGAGAAGGCCTCGATCCGCACCGGCCTCAAGGCCTTCGATCTCGAACGCTTCAAGGAAGCATGGAACACCGGCGACGACAGTGTTTCCAGGCCCGCCGAAGGCGCGGAATTCGTCCACGCCAAGCCGAGCAACGACGACCTTTCCGAAGAGCCCTTCGGCTTCGTCGATGGCGTCTCACAGCCCCTCGTGCGCGGCTTCCCCGGCCGCCACGGCGCGCCCGATCCGGTCCACGGCGTCGAGCCCGGCGAATTCATCCTCGGCTATACCGACAACCGGGGCTACTACCCGCCCTCGCCGCTGGTAGAGCGCCCGATGCGGGATCTTGGCATGTTGCCCGAAGTCCTGTTGCCCTCGCCACCACCCGACCAGCCGACCCAGTACCCCGACTTCGCCGATCAGGGCGCCCGCGCGCGCGATTTCGGGCGCAACGGCAGCTACCTCGTGATCCGCCAACTGGCGCAGGACGTCGACGGCTTTCGCAAGCAGCTAGACGAAAAGGCGCATGAGATCTGCAAGCAGCCCGACGTGATCAACCCGCACAACGGCAACATCCACCGCACCCGCGAATGGATCGCCGCCAAGATGCTCGGCCGCTGGCGCGATGGCTCGGCGCTGATCGACAACCCCTTCCACCCCGCGATGAAGCCCGGCACCGACGCGATGCGGAAGAATGATTTCCTCTACAAGGACGCCGATCCGCAAGGCCTGCGCTGCCCCTTCGGTGCCCACGTCCGCCGCACCTTCCCGCGCGACAGCCTTGCGCCCACCGAGCCGGTCGAACTCTCGGTCAGCAACCGCCACCGCCTCCTCCGCCGCGGCCGCCCCTACCTCGACCAAGACGGCGATACCGCGCGCGGCACGCTGTTCATGGCCTTCAACGCCGATCTCGAACGCCAGTTCGAATTCGTCCAGCAGACCTGGCTCGCCTCGCCCACGTTCCACGGCCTGGAATGCGAACCCGATCCCTTCGCCATGCACAAGGGGCCGACCGAGACTGCCGACCAGCGCTTCACCATCCTCGGCCGCAACGCGCCGCTGGAGCTGTGCCCCGTCCAGCGCTACGTCACCCTGCGCGGCGGCGGCTACTTCTTCCTCCCCGGCCGCCACGCCCTGTGGTTCCTGGCGGGCGCGGCGCTGGATACGGACCGGTTGCACATGTCGTGATGAGTGAGGATAGAATGACCAAGGCTGCAGACGATACACGCGGCAAGGCACGCCTTCTCGTGTTTATCGCGATGTTGCCGATGATCTTCTCTGCGCTTTCCAACGATGGCTGGAGCAACCTACAGTTGGCCATGTCGTATTTGACCAACGCGCTGGTCAGCGCCGCAGGCTATTACATCGCCACGCAAACGCGCAGACCAATGCAGTCATGGCTCTGGCTTCTGCTCGCCGCTGTCGTTCTCGGCGTTCTGCTGATCCTCTTGCCAGCGCTCAATCATGCTACCGCCTTGACACTCGTCACGCAGGTCATGCTCAGGGCCGGCATGGTCGGGATCGCAGGCGGCGGCGTTTACTGGCTCGAACACGTTGAACCCCGACAGCCATAGCACAAACAAAAACGGCCGGGCTCACCACCCGGCCGCTTCGTATCATTCACCAAATCCAGCTCAGGCCGGCAGCAGCTTGCGCTCCACCGCGATCCGCTGGATCGCCTTCTGCAGCTTCTCGAACGCGCGCACCTCGATCTGGCGAACACGCTCGCGGCTCACATTGTAAACCTGCGAAAGCTCTTCCAGCGTCTTGGGCTCGTCGATCAGGCGGCGGTCCGTCAGGATGTGGCGCTCACGCTCGTTGAGGCTGTCCATCGCCTCGACCAGCAGCTGGTGGCGATAGCTCGCCTCTTCGGCATCGGCGACGGTCTCGTCCTGCAGCGGGCGATCGTCGGTCAGCCAGTCCTGCCATGAGCCTTCACCGTCCTCGCGCATCGAGACGTTGAGCGAGGCATCGCCGCCCATCATCATGCGCCGGTTCATGTTGACCACTTCCTGCTCTGGCACGCCCAAGTCGGTTGCGATCTTCTTCACGTCATCGGGATGAAGATCCGAATCCTCGAACGCTTCAAGGTTCTTCTTCATCCGGCGAAGGTTGAAGAACAGCTTCTTCTGCGCCGCCGTGGTGCCCATCTTCACCAGGCTCCACGAACGCAGGATGAACTCCTGCATCGAAGCCTTGATCCACCACATCGCGTAAGTGGCCAGACGGAAGCCCCGGTCGGGCTCGAACTTCTTCACGCCCTGCATCAACCCGATGTTGCCTTCGGAGATCAGCTCGCTGACCGGCAGGCCATAGCCGCGATAGCCCATGGCGATCTTCGCCACGAGACGCAGGTGGCTCGTCACCAGCTGGGCGGCGGCTTCTGGGTCCTGGTGTTCCTGAAAACGCTTGGCGAGCATGTATTCCTGCTCAGCCGTCAGCACGGGGAACTTGCGGATTTCCGAGAGATAGCGGTTGAGGCTGGCTTCCCCGCCAAGGGCAGGTACTGACACAGCTTTGCGTTCCTCACTCACCTGAACACGTCCTTTCGTTTCGTCGGTTCCCAGATGACGGCCCCCTGATGGGCGGCCGGCGGCGGGACCACTTCAAGCGGAGCCTCTTTACCGGACGACTCCAAAGTCCTTCACTACACCAAACGCATTACGCTTGCATCCTGCCCTTCAGCGCAGAGATCGACGATGAGTTCCCGCATGTCGACGGGCGTCGGGCTGGCGAAATGGTGGGCTGCACCGGTAACGGGGTGAATGAACCCCAGTTCCGCCGCGTGCAGTGCCTGCCGCGCGAAGCCGAGCCTGAGAAGGATGGGCCGAAGCCGCGATGGTGTACGTCCATATACAGGATCGCCCAATAGCGGATGGCCGATTGACGCAAGGTGAACGCGCACCTGGTGGGTTCTCCCGGTCTCGAGCCGACACTCGACCAGCGCCGCCCCTTCGAGCGCCGCCAGCGTCCGGTAATGCGTCACCGCATGCTTGCCCCTACCATCCTCCACCAGAGCCATCTTCTTGCGATCATGGCTGGACCGCGCAATCGCCCCGCGCACCGTGCCGGAGGGCGGCACCGGCAACCCCGCCGTCACGCATTTATAGGCGCGCACGATCGAATGATCGGCAAACTGCTTGGCCAGCCCCTCATGCGCCACATCGGTCTTGGCGACGACGAGCAGCCCTGACGTATCCTTGTCGATCCGATGCACGATCCCTGGCCGCGCCACCCCGCCAATGCCCGAAAGCTGCCCCCGGCAATGGTGCAGCAGCGCGTTGACCAGCGTCCCGTCCAGATTCCCCGCCGCCGGATGGACCACCAGCCCCGCCGGCTTGTCCACCACGATCAGCGCATCGTCCTCAAAGACGACGGCAAGCGGAATATCCTGCGCAATGGCTTCGGCAGGCGCAGCTTCGGGCACGCGGATTTCAAAGGTGGCGCCCTCGGCCACCTTCACAGAAGCCTGCGACACAACCTTGCCGGAGAGACTGATCCGCCCCTCAGCCAGCAACGCCTTGACCCGCTCCCGCGAAAGCCCCGAGGCATCGGCAAGCGCCTTGTCCAGCCGCTGCCCACCAGCCGAGACGGTTCCGGAAATGATTGTATCGGCGGCCCCCATTTCCGGAGATATGGGGAGGGTGGAGGTGGGGTGCAAGGTATCGGATTGGCAAGCATCAGAAGGCCAAGGGCACCAGTTTCTGGGAGATCGAGCTTAGCGATGGACGCAAGCAAACGATGTGTCCACGCTGGGCAGCTTTCGAGATGGAATTTATAACCATATTGGCGCAAATCGCCTCGTTGCCAAGCAGCAGAAGCAGGCTAATCTCGCGGGCATGCATGAAATTGGCCAGCCCGTGCTGCGCCCTGCATTGTCGTTAGGCCAAAGGAGCTTCGATGCCGCTGAACACTGTCTTCTCCCTCATGGCGCTTGCTCTGGCACCGGGGAGCAACTCATGCGGCACCGGCCAGGTCATGCTGGGCGAGACCTCCATTTATGCCGATCACAGCGCCCCCGCAGCCGTAACTGTCCTGCTTGAATCCGGCAACGGCAATGACTCACATGTCTGGGACGGTCTCGAACCGAAGATAAGGGCCAGCGGCGTGGCAACGCTTCGCTACGATCGCGCCGGCTATGGCGCCAGCGCGCCGCGCCCGGCCGAGGCCTATCTGGTCGAACAGGACCTTGCTGTCGTGAAGAAGCTACTGGATCGCTGCGTGGGAGAGCGTCCGGTCATCTACGTCGCGCATTCCTACGGAGGCATCCTTGCCCTGCTGACCGCGAAGCAGGACCCACGCATCAAGGGCATCGTGCTTGTCGACACCTTGGTTCCCGGAGTGGAGACTGTCGCCGCGGTCACAGCGCAACGAGAAGATCTGCGCAAGCAATATGACCTTGTTCGTCGGGAGGCACCGGCATTGGCTGCTGCCTTGCTGCCCGTCGTCGAGGCTTTGCCCGACACGACAGATCTGATCAACCGAACCCAGATCTCCACCGACCTGCCGATAATCGACATCGTGGCGACCGGTGGTCATGACGGGGATCTTCCGCGGATCGAGCAATGGCGAGAAGGGCATCGGCGCTTCGTTGCGGAAGCACCCGGCAACCGCGTTTTCGTCGAAGCGTTCGACTCCAGTCATCAGGTCATTCGCGACCAGCCTGAAACAATACTGAAGGCCATCGCCCAGCTCCTTCGTCGTATCGATACTAAGTAAAGAAGCACGCAACCACAGCGCAAGGCATACGCCGTATCGCCACCACAACGGACCGTAAAGTTTCCAGAAATTGCTGCGGCAGCGAGATACCGCAACACTTTATAAAATCCCAAAACTCCATCGTCGCCCCCGGCTTGATCCGGGGCTGGGCCTTCTTCTGCGCACCGCTTGAACCAAGGAAGCGGGGTCCCGGACCAAGTCCGCGACGACGACACGTGAGCGGAGTCGTTGCACGCACCCGCGCGATGAAACACCCCACCATCCATCTTCCCCCCACCCCCTCGTCAGTCCCCCACCCTTCGTCATTCCCCCTCCCCCTCGTCATTCCCGCGCAGGCGGGAATCCAGCGACAAACAACACCGTCGCACCGCGACGACATTCCTTGGACCCATCTGGCTTCCCGCCTGCGCGGGAATGACGAGAGAGGGGATACGAGGTGTGGTTGCGTTCCATCTTGACAAAACGAACCATATAGGTTATACGCCCTGCCCACAGGTCAGGAGAGGGCAAAAGGCCAACCCGCTCCTCTCCCTTCGGAGGTCAGGCGGTGGCCGAAGCCTCCGGCGCGATCGGTGCGGCAGGTGCGCGCGGGTTCAATGCGGGGCGTAAAGCCCAGACCCACCGGGCAAACCCTGTCGTTACCCAAGGACAGACAGGACACCCCAGGGCTGATAGCACGGCGCCGAACCCTGAGCGACGCTGCGGATGCGGAACCCGCCATGATTGTGCGACAGTGTCAGCACAAACGACAGGTTCTTTTCACGCAGCCGCTTGCCAGAAGCCAAGGCAGCCCGCGAGCCGCTGCCAAAGCTTCGTCCTTTCACATATGTCCGCCCTCAGGCTGAGCCGACAAGGGGTCCGGAACCGCCCCCCGGCCACTCGCAACCGGTCCCGCGCCCTCCCCGCGCGTGCCACAACGGCACCGCACCGGTCGCGCGATCTGTGACTCTCCCACCGGCGTTACCGTCCGCACTCGCCAGCGGATGAGCCTTCATATTCCCACCCCCTGCGTCCCCGCGAAGGCGGGGACCTCGGTGATGTTACGGACCCTCACGGCAAACCGCCTGAGGCCCCCGCCTTCGCGGGGGAGCAGAAAAGGAATTTGCGCGCGGAGACGCGGAGGCGCGGAGAAGAGGAAAGGGAGGAAAAGCATGCGGCGCAGCCGCCCTCAATCCTCCTTCTTCTTCTTCTCCGCGTCTCCGCGTCTCCGCGCGAAACCGATCTTCTTCCTCTGCAATCTCTTTTCCCTCTGCGTCTCTGCGAGAAACAAGCATCCTGCGCCCACCCCGCGAAGGCGAGGGTAGCCGCAGCGGAGTGGGCGCCCCGCGCTACCGCCGATACCCCAGCTCAAAAGCTCCAAGTCAGCCGCACGATCCCCACCACCGCATCAGCCGCGCGCCGGTCGCCGCCGGGCTGGTGCACCCACTGCACATCAGGCTGCAGCGCCAGCCACGGAGTGATCTGATCCGCGTAGGTCAGCTCCACCACCGTCTCGTTCCCCGGCTCGCCTCCGCCCTCACGCAGGGCATCGCGGAAGTGGTGGCTGGTCCAGGCATGGTGCACGCCGAGCGAGAGCTGGCTGTCGGGGCGCGCGGCCAATGCCGGTGCCATCAACAACCCCGCCTGAAAGCCGCCATGGAACGGCGTAGTGTGCGGATCGGACAGGCCCGCGCGCAGAAACGCCGTCACTTGCCGCGCGCCACCGTTGGCCAACAGGTCCCCCTCGATCACCGCATAGGCCCCTTGCGAGGGCTTGCGCAGCGGCGCACCATCGGGGCCGGTCTCGTAACTGTCCTCGGGATTGCGGGTATAGCGCCACACGCCAATGTTGCCGCGCACCCGCCCCTCGCTGCGCCCCGCCTCGCCAATCAGCAGCAGGCCATCGCGGAAGCTGACATCCACCCCGCCCCGGTCGCCCAGCGTGCTCGCCCGCGCATTGATCACGCCCAGCCGCACGAACGCCCCACCCACCGGCACATAAAGCCGCGCCGCCAGTGCGCTCGATGGAAAGATCGATGGCCCGTTCGGCCCTGTCGCCGCCAATTCCGAACCGATCCCGAAGGGCGGCGCGATCAGCAGGCCCGCCGCATCGTTGGCATAGAACTCGCTGTTCACATCGTAGAGCCCCATGCGCAGCGAGGCACCACCAGAGCCGATGTCCCGCTCCAGCCACGCCTCGAACAGGCGCAGCCCCGCATCGGGCACTTCGATGTTGTCGACCCCCTGCAAGGTCGCCGCCGCATCGTTGGGCCGGCCCCCACGATTGTCGAGCACGTGGAAATGCGCTCGCGTTCCGCCCCAGCCAATCAACCGCGCCAGATCGAGGTCAGCCGTCAGGTTGACGTTCGAAAGCGCCCGCAGCTTGCGATCTCCTGTGCCCGAGACCAGCCCGGCCACATCGACAATGACTTCACCGGCAAGGTCAACCGCGGGGGCTACCGGGGCCTCCTCCTGCGCCAATGCAGGCTGCACCGCCAAGGCCAGCAGTGCCGCGCCTGCAAGCCAGCGCCGCCCCGTCATGCCGCAATCGCCCGCAGAGGCGCTGCTGCGGCCTCCTGCCCGATCTCGAAGCGCGACAATTGCTGCACCACTTCCTCGATCGAGGCGACGACCGAGCGGCTCGCATTGCTCACCTGATCGGCCACCGCGCTGTTGCTCTGGGTGATCTTCTCGATCTGCTTGGATGTCGCATCGATCGAGCGCAGCGAGACGTCCTGCTCGCTCGCGCCTGCCTCGACCACCTCCATCACCCGGTTGATCTCATCCATCTGCCCGGTGATCGCGCGCAGGCTCGACCCGGCATCGCGCACCAGCCGTACGCCGTTGCCGATCTCGCCCGAGGCATTGGCGATGAGTTCATTGATCTCGCGCGCGGCATCGGCGCTGCGCTGGGCCAGCGCGCGCACCTCGTTGGCGACCACGGCAAAGCCCTTGCCGGCATCGCCCGCCCGCGCCGCCTCCACACCGGCGTTGAGCGCGAGCAGGTTGGTCTGGAAGGTGATCCCGTCAATCACGCTGACGATGCTGCCGATTTCCTGCGCCGCGCTTTCGATGCGGTCCATCGCGGCCTCGGCATGATGGATCACCTCGCCACCGCGATTGATTTCCTGGCCGACCTGATCGACGGCCGCGCGCGCAGTCGAGACCGCCTCGGTCGAACCTTCGACCCTTAGCGCGAGGCTGGCGATGGCCGCAGCGGTTTCCTCAAGGCTGGCGGCCTGGTTGGCGTTACGGTTCGAAAGGTCGCCCGCCGCCCCGCCGATATCGCGCGCCACGTCATGGAGCTTCTCTGTCGAGGCCTTCATCCGGGCGAGCGCCGAGCCAAGCGCGGTGAGCGCTCCGTTGAAATCGCGGCGCAACTGCTCGAACGGTCCGGCGAGCGGCGTGTTCAAACGGAAGGCGAGGTTGCCCGCCGCCAGCTCACTGAGGCCCGCGCCGATCGAGGCGACTATCGCATCGCCCTGCCGAGCGGTCTCGGCCCGCGCCTCGCTCAGGTTGTCGCGCAGTTCGAGCACGGCGCGGGCAAGATCGCCGATTTCGTCGGAACGTCGCTCGCCCTCCATCACCATGTCGAGCCTGCCGTCGGCCATGTCCTGCACGCGTGCGGCAATCGCGATGATCGCATCGACGATGTCGCGTCGCGCATGGCGGGCGACCCACGCCAGCGAAGCCAGCAGGACCAGCAGGCTGGCAAAGGCCGTAAGCCGCGCCTGTGCAGCCACGGCATTGGCATCAGCCACGGTTGCCGCCGCATGCGCTTCGACCGCATCGGAAATCTTCGCCATTTCGCCTTCGAGCTGGGTGAAGAGTTGCTGGAAGCGCTGCAACTGCGCATCATCCGGCACCGCCCCCTGCTCCGCCGCCCCCATCTCTGCTTTCAGGGCAATGGCACGACTGAGGCCCACGTAATCGCGGAACGCAGCCTCTGCCTGATGGCGCGCGGCCACGACCTCGGGCGCATCGGTCGCGCGCGAGGTCGGAGACATGCGGTTCTCGAACTCGCCGAGGCGCTCCTGCAGTTCCCGCGCGGCCTCCGCCCCATTGATCGCACCGGTCTGGCGTGAAGCGACGATGCTGACGACCTCGCCGCGGATCGCGTCATGACCCATGTCGGCTTCCATGTGATCGCGCATCAGGCCCGTCGCTGCATTGAGCTGCGCCATCGCCTGCTCCTGCCGCCACATGCCCCACATGCTCAGCGCCGTGGATGCCAGTGCCCCCAGTCCAAGGACAAGACATCCGATCACCACCTTGCGCTTTATCGATTGGCCATGAACCATCAGACGCTCCGCCGCACGAGACCACCGTGCACGCGGCACGGTCCTCCAACAGCGGGGCATCATGACGGTCAGGCGGAAACATAACGAAAGAGAAGGGCTAGGTATTGCCACGCGCGCAGTTGTCAGGCGACAAAGGATTGCAGTTTACCCGGTGTTTACTGATTGAAGGCGGGTATCGCCACTTGCCACCACCACCTGCAGACCCCACACCTTCCCCATGGCCATGACCATCCAAGAACAGGCCCACGCTACGACCATCACGACCGCCATGGCCTGCGCCCCCCGCGAAGCCTGCGGTCTGCTGCTTGGCACCGGCTCGGAAATCCAGACCGCCGTCCCTACCGCAAACGTCGCCGCAGACCCGGCGCACCATTTCGAGATCGACCCCGCCGCCCTGATCGCCGCGCACAAAGCTGCGCGCCATGGCGGCCCGCAAGTCTTGGGCTATTTCCACTCGCACCCCAACGGCCTCGCCCGCCCTTCCGCTACCGATGCCGCCAGCGCCGCGCGCGACGGCAAGGTCTGGGCCATCGCCGCCCCGGTTAACGACGGAACGTGGGCAATTACGTGTTGGCACGATGGTCCGGACGGGTTCGAAGCGCTTCCCTACACGGTCACGGCTGGCTAAGGCTGGCTTAACGTATTCGTCCTTCAAAAGGCTCGTATCCTGAACATGACCGCATCCGTTCCCGCTCTCGATCTTGCCAGCCTGCTGTGCTCGCGCCTGTGCCATGACCTGCTCAGCCCCGTGGGCGCGCTGTCCAACGGGCTGGAACTGCTGACCGAGGAGCAGGACCCCGAGATGCGCCAGCGCTGCTTCGAACTCCTGGAGCAGAGCGCCAAGGCCTCGGCCGACAAGCTCAAGTTCTTCCGCCTCGCCTTCGGTGCCGCAGGCGGCTTCGGCGATACCGTACCGGTCTCCGAAGCGCGCGCGCTGGTCGATGCACTGGCCGGCAGCAACGGACGCGTGGCGGTGCACTGGATGTTCGGCGTCGATGCCCTGCCCAAGCCTGCGGTCAAGACCTTGCTCAACCTCGCGCTGATCGGGCTCGACGCTCTGGTGCGCGGCGGCACGCTCGACATCGGGGCCGAAGCCAACGGCAGCGCGATCGAGATCGTGGTGCGCGCCGCAGGACAGCGTGTCGCCTTCGATCCCTCGATCGGCGAGGCGCTGGAAGGACGCCTGCGCGGCAGTGAACTCTCGAGCCGCACCGCCCCTGCCGCGATGGTCCAGCAGCTTGCCGCCTCGGTCGGCGGCGGCGTGCAGGTTCACGTGACGGCGGAAAGCCTCGTCATGGGCGCGGTGCTCCCGGTCGGCTGAACAAGGGGCCCGCCCATGCGCCGCTGGCTAGTCCACCGCGAAGTGCCCTCGCCCAACTGGAACGAGCGCAAGCTGCCCGTTTCGATGGTCGTGCTGCATTACACCGGCATGGAGACGGGACAGGCCGCACTTGACCGGCTGTGCGATCCGGCGGCGGAAGTCTCGGCGCACTACATGATCGACGAGGACGGCACAGTCACCGGTCTTGTCGATGAAGACAAGCGGGCGTGGCACGCTGGGCGCTCAAGCTGGCGCGGAATTACCGATGTCAATTCGGCCAGCGTCGGGATCGAGCTGGTCAATCCCGGCCACGAATTCGGTTACCGCCCCTTCCCCGATGCTCAGATCGAGGCGTTGCTGCCGCTGCTCGCAGATATCGTCAAACGCCACAACATCCCCCGCGCCAACGTCGTAGGCCACTCCGACGTCGCCCCGGCGCGCAAGGAAGACCCGGGCGAGCTGTTCCCGTGGGAGCTGCTGGCCCGGCACCGCCTCTGCCTGCCCACGCCCAAGCTCACGATGCGGCTGCTCTATGACAACGAGGCCGCGTTCTTCCTCGCGCTCGAACGCTTCGGCTATGACATCTCGGATCAGCAAGCCGCCGTGCGCGCGTTCCAGCGGCGCTGGCGGCCGCAGCGGATCGACGGGCAGGTCGATGGACAGATCGGCGCGCTGCTTTTCGAACTCCTGTTGGAACGCGATCTCGGTCATGCTAGGTGACCGCTCGCCAGGGGGCCGGGCAGCCGCGTGATCGAAAGATCCCGAGGAAAGTCCGGGCTCCACGAAACAAGGGTGGCGGGTAACGCCCGCCGGGCTTGGGATTAACGTCCCCGGTCAAGGGAAAGTGCCACAGAGAGCAGACCGCCCGATGGTCGCAAGACCGGAGGGTAAGGGTGAAAGGGTGTGGTAAGAGCACACCGCGCGACCGGCAACGGAAGCGGCACGGCAAACCCCACCCGGAGCAAGATCGAATAGGGACTGCGCGTTTCCGAAAGGGAACAGGCCTGTTTCGGGCCAGCAGTCCGGGTTGATTGCTTGAGCGTTCCGGCAACGGTCCGCCTAGAGGAATGGCTGCCAGTGCCGATACGGTCCACGATGGGGCAACCTTGGTGGGATACCGTCGGCGCTACAGAACCCGGCTTACAGGCCCCCTGGCGTTTCAATGGTTTCCTACACGCGCCCAAAGCGTTAGGAAGTGCCCATGTCCGGCGGCCACCACCATCATCACCACCATGACCATGATCATCATGGCCACACCCATGCACCCGCCAGCTTCGGCCGCGCCTTTGCCGTCGGCATCGCGCTGAACCTCGGCTTCGTCGTGGTCGAGGCGGTCTATGGCGTGATCGCAGGCTCCATGGCACTCGTGGCGGACGCGGGCCACAACCTCTCGGACGTGCTCGGCCTTGTGATCGCCTGGATCGCCAGCGTGCTCGCCGCGCGGCCGCCGTCAGCCCGTTTCACCTATGGCTTCAAGTCCAGTTCGATCCTCGCAGCGCTCGGCAATGCGGCGTTCCTGCTGGTGGCATTGGGCGCGATCCTCGTCGAGACGATCCGCCGCCTGATCGAACCCGAGCCGGTTGCAGGGGGGCCGGTGATGATCGTTGCGGCCATCGGCATCGTGATCAACACCGCCACCGCACTGATGTTCATGCGCGGCCGCCGCCACGACATCAACATCCGCGGCGCCTACTTGCACATGGCGGCAGACGCTGCGGTTTCTGCAGGCGTCGTCGTTGCGGGCCTGTTGATCACGCTGACTGGCGCGCAGTGGATCGATCCGGTGACCAGCCTTGTCATCGTCGGCGTGATCGCGGTTGGCACGTGGGGCCTGCTCAAGGATTCGCTGCGGATGGGCCTCCACGCCGTGCCACCGGGGATCGACGAGCAGAAGGTGCGCCGTTTCCTGACCGCGCTCAACGGCGTCGAGGCCGTCCACGACCTGCACATCTGGCCGATGAGCACGACCGAGACCGCGCTGACCGCGCATCTCGTCATGCCGGGTGGCCATCCGGGCGACAATTTCCTCCACCAGCTGGCCCACGAACTGGAGCACGATTTCGGCATCGGCCACGCCACGGTGCAGGTCGAGACGATCGACGGGCACGAGTGCGCGCTACTGCACGATCACGTGATCTGAACAGCCTCACCCGATCCGACCTGACCAAGCGGGCATAGCCCCAAGGGACATGTCGCGGATGACCGCGCGAAGGTCCATCTCCGGTCCCGGAGACGTTCCAACCGGGCCAGAATTACCCCTACGACCCGGTTCCTCCCTTGGACCTTTGGCTACTCGTTCCCTTCGGCCGGGGTCATTCTTCTAAAGGCGCGCTGCCCCACGCAGCGCGCCTTTTTTTTGATTTTACATCTTGCAATCAATGACATGCCCCAAGGGTCATGTGGAATGCAGCGCGGGCCGCACCACCTTCAGGCGTGGACGGGCAGGCCGGCAGCCCCAAGTGACGCGCCGGACAAACGCATGTTTCCTGCAAGGAGTTACCGATGACCCGCAAGTTCATGATCGCCGCGCTCGCGGCCACCGCAGCCACCGCCGCACCTGTGTTCGTCGCGCCCGCCTGGGCCAACCATCACGAAGAAACCAAGATGGTCGGCGGCGCCGCCATGTACCCGACCAAGACCATTGTCGAAAACGCGGTGAACTCGGCCGACCACACCACGCTGGTTGCCGCAGTGAAGGCTGCAGGGCTGGTCGACACGCTGAACAGCGCCGGCCCCTTCACCGTCTTCGCCCCCACCAACGCCGCCTTCGCCAAGCTGCCCGCAGGCACCGTCGACACGCTGCTGAAGCCTGAAAACAAGGCGACGCTTGCCAAGATCCTCACCTACCACGTCGTCGCAGGGAAGGTCTCGGCGGCTGATTTGGTCGCCAAGATCAAGGCCGATGGCGGCAAGACCGCGCTGACCACCGTCTCAGGCGGCAAGCTCACCGCCTCGCTGATGGGCGATACCGTCATGCTGACCGACGAAAAGGGCGGCATGGCCCACGTGACCCAGGCCGACGTGTTCCAGAAGAATGGCGTGATCCACGTGACCGATGCGGTCTCGCTGCCGAACTGAGGTAGCAGAGCCCTCCCCATCCCCTTCCGCTTGCGGGAGGGGAGAAGGGCAAAAGAAAAGGGCGGGTGCCACACAGGCCCCGCCCTTTTTCACACCTGTCGCCCGAAGCTCAGCCTGCAGGCAGAAAGCGCAACATCTTCGCCTTGAGCAGGTTTACCAGCGCCGGGTCCATGAACTCGTAGTCATCGGGAATGTCGAGGCAGATCACGCGCTGGCCAGAAAGCGCCGCACGGAACTTGCGCTGCAGCTTGTTGCGATGCGCCTTTTCCATCACCACGATCACGTCCGCCCAGCTTACGAGTTCGGCGGTCAGCGGGTTCTCGGCATCGTTGTTGGTACCAGCGGAGTCCACCTCGATGCCCGGCCAGCCGCTGAATATCTGCTCAGCCGTGGGACTGCGCAGGCGGTTCTGGCTGCAGACGAAGAGATAGCGCTTAATGCGCAGGTTCCGGAAGCTGGCCCGCCTGCTGTCCATGACGGCCTGTCTGAGGGCCAGACCGAAGGGACAGCAGCGGTATCAGGTTGACCCGATCAGGCAGCCTCTTCCTTGCCCTTGTGGACGCGGACGGGTTCCTTGCGGCCTTCGACGACGTCCTTGTCGACGACGACTTCGGCAATGTCGGTTTCGGTCGGCACGTCGAACATGGTGTCGAGCAGCAGGCCTTCGACGATCGAGCGAAGCCCGCGCGCACCGGTCTTGCGTTCGATGGCCTTCTTGGCGATCGCCTCGAGCGCGTCGTCGGTGAAGGTAAGGGCCACATCTTCCAGCTCGAACAGCTTGGCGTACTGCTTGACCAGCGCGTTCTTCGGCTCCTTGAGGATCTGGACCAGCGCCTCGATGTCGAGGTCGTTGAGCGTCGCGATCACCGGCAGGCGGCCCACGAACTCGGGGATCAGGCCGAACTTGAGCAGGTCTTCGGGCTCTGCCTTCTGCAGCAGCTCGCCAACCTTGCGCTTATCGGGATCGGCGACATGCGCGCCGAAGCCGATCGAGCGCTTCTGCAGGCGGTCCGAGATGATCTTCTCGAGGCCCGCGAAGGCGCCACCGCAGATGAACAGGATGTTCGTGGTGTCGACCTGCAGGAATTCCTGCTGCGGATGCTTGCGCCCGCCCTGCGGCGGCACCGAAGCGGTGGTGCCTTCCATCAGCTTGAGCAGGGCCTGTTGCACGCCTTCGCCCGAAACGTCACGCGTGATCGAGGGGTTCTCGGCCTTGCGGCTGATCTTGTCGATCTCGTCGATGTAGACGATGCCGTGCTGCGCCTTCTCGACATTGTAGTCGGAAGCCTGGAGCAGCTTGAGGATGATGTTTTCCACGTCCTCGCCCACGTAACCGGCTTCGGTCAGCGTGGTGGCATCGGCCATGGTGAAGGGCACGTCGAAGGTCTTGGCCAGCGTCTGCGCGAGCAGGGTCTTGCCGCAGCCGGTGGGGCCGACGAGCAGGATGTTCGACTTCGAAAGCTCGACCTCGCCGCCCTTGCCGCTGTGCTTCAAGCGCTTGTAGTGGTTGTGGACGGCCACCGACAGCACGCGCTTGGCGCGGTCCTGCCCGATCACGTAATCGTTCAGAGTCTCGAAGATGTCGCGCGGGGTTGGTACGCCGCCATCCTTCTTGCCAGCGATGCCGGCCTTGGTCTCTTCACGGATGATGTCGTTGCACAGCTCGACGCATTCATCGCAGATGAACACGGTCGGCCCGGCAATGAGCTTGCGCACCTCATGCTGAGATTTGCCGCAGAAGCTGCAGTACAGGGTGCTCTTGGTATCCGATCCGGAAAGCTTGGTCATTCGTCCATCCCAGGCGCCTCTCCACGAGAGGCGGGCCCGATCATCCTACTACCCCAAGGGCATTAATCAACCGGACTCGATTACAGTATCGCATTCCTAGGGGGCAAAGCCTTTCGCTGGGCTTAAGGCCCTGCCCCTCAGGGATATTCCTTATGCAGGCGCGCCGCCCGAGCCTTCCTCGCCACCGACAGAATCGGTTGCGGGGCGCGACTCGAAGACCTTGTCGACAAGACCGAACTTCAGCGCTTCCTCGGCTTCGAGGAAAGTGTCGCGGTCCATCGCCTTCTCGATCTCGTCGAGCGAGCGGCCGGTGAACTTGACATAGAGGTCGTTCATGCGCTTGCGGATGCGCAGGATCTCGCGCGCCTGGATCTCGATGTCCGAGGCCATGCCGCGCGCGCCGCCCGAGGGCTGGTGGACCATGATGCGGGCGTTGGGCAGCGCGATGCGCATGCCGGGTTCACCCGCGGCAAGCAGGAACGAACCCATCGAAGCAGCCTGACCGATGCACACGGTCGACACGCGCGGGCGGATGTACTGCATGGTGTCGTAGATCGCGAGACCTGCCGTCACCACGCCGCCCGGCGAGTTGATGTACATCGAAATGTCCTTCGAGGGATTTTCCGACTCGAGGAACAGCAACTGGGCGATGATCACCGAGGCCATGTGATCCTCGACCTCGCCGGTCACGAAGATGATGCGTTCGCGCAGCAGGCGCGAATAGATGTCGAAGCTGCGTTCGCCACGGCTCGATTGCTCGACCACCACCGGAATCAAGGCGCCGGTCACGGGATCGTGGGTAAACTTGCCCTGGGCTCCATAAACACTGGCGCCGGAAGCGCCGAACAGGTCGAGCATGGGAATCCTCATCTGGTTAGATCTCGCTATGTCGCGTGCCACGGCGCGATGTTCAAGGGCATTAACGGCGATTCCGGGGATTTGCGTGGGGAAAGCCTGCCCGCGACCAGCCCGAAGGGGAAGGTAACCGCTCGGCAGCAGGCAAGTTAGTCTGCCGCTGAAGGGAGCAGACGATGGGCATGAGCGAGATTGCAAGTGGGTGGAGCCGCCTGTCACTCGGGCTCAACGTGCTCGTTCTGGTGCCGGTCTGCCTCTCGCTTGTCGGCAAGGCAGCGTGGTGCGACATTGCCTACGGACCGGACAGCCCGGCACGCGGCATTCTCCTGTCGATATACCTTGCGATCCTCGTCGCCTCGATCGGTCTGCTGTTCAGACCTTTGCCCGCTGCTATCCTCGCCCTGCTTGCGGTGCAGGTGATCTACAAGGTGACCACGCCGTTCACTGTCGGCACGGTCTTCAACCCCGTAGTGGCGAGCAATCTGGCGATTGCGCTGGTCCATGCCACCACGATCCTCTTGCTTGTGCGCTCGGCCGATCTCGCACGCTGAACAAGGCGCTTGCCGCACTGCGCAAGTTTGCGCCAAGCTTTGAGAAACTGGAGAGAATTGCGATGCGCCTGACCCGTCTTGCCTTGCTTGCCACCGCGTTCGCCGCCTTGCCCGTGCAGGCCCAGACCGTCTCCGACTATCTCGCGCGGATAGCCGCCGTGGACGACGCAGGGCCGCAGCTCAATGCGGTGCTGGCGATCAATCCCGATGCCGCGAAGGAGGAAGCGGCGGCCAAGGCGATCAAGGGGCCACTTTCGGGTAAGGTCCTTCTGATAAAGGACAACGTCGAAGTGGCAGGACCCTTGCCGACCACCGCGGGCAGCCTTGCGCTCAAGGACAGCGTGACCGGCCGCGATGCGCCGCTGGTGGCGCGGCTGCGCAAGGCGGGCGTGGTGATCCTGGGCAAGACCAACCTTTCGGAATGGGCCAACATCCGCTCGTCCTCCTCGTCCAGCGGCTGGAGCGCGGTCGGCGGGCAGACGAAGAACCCTCATGCGATTGATCGCACGCCCTGCGGCTCGTCTTCGGGCAGCGGGTCCGCCATTGCAGCGGGTCTGGCCTGGGCGGCCATCGGCACCGAGACGGACGGCTCGATCACTTGCCCAGCATCGGTCAACGGCATCGTCGGGTTCAAGCCCACCGTGGGCATGGTCAGCCGCACCCATGTCGTGCCGATCAGCCACAGCCAGGACACGGCAGGGCCGATGACGCGCAGCGTTGCCGATGCCGCGTTGCTGATGAACGCGCTGGCCGGGACCGACCCAGCCGACGCCGCGACTGCCGAGGCCGACAGGCGCAAGACCGACTTCACCTCAGGCCTTGCCGCAGCCACCTTAAAGGGCGTGCGGATCGGCGTTCTGCGCAAGCAGGCGGGCAACCACCCTGCTCTGCTGGCCCTGTTCGACAAGGCGCTGGCCGACATGAAGGCGGCGGGCGCGGAACTGGTCGAGATCCAGTACGACGCACCGCCCGAGATGGGCCGCGATGAATTCACCGTGCTCCTGTACGAACTGCGCGAGGACATGGGCGCCTACCTGCGCTCGCTGCCCAAGGCGGGGCCGAAAACGCTGGCCGACCTGATCGCCTTCAACAAGGCGCACCCCGAAGAGCTGCGCTGGTTCGGGCAGGACGTGTTCGAACAGGCCGATGCGACGACCGACAAGGCAGCCTATGAGGCGGCGCGCGCCAATTCGCTCAAGCTTGCAGGCGCCGAGGGCATCGACAAGCTGCTGCGCGACAACAAGGTGAGCTTCCTAGTCGCGCCGACCGAGGGGCCCGCATGGCCGATCGACCTCGTGCTGGGCGATCACTTCGTCGGCGTGGGCGCGGGCAACCTCGCCGCGATTGCCGGATACCCGCACCTCTCGGTGCCGATGGGCGCGGTGGAAGGCCTGCCGATCGGCCTTTCGATCATGGGCGCCAAGTGGGACGACAAGCGGGTGCTGGAAGCAGGCGCGGCCTATGAACGGGCGCGGACGAGCGCGGTGCCGGTGCCTTCGTTCAGGCGCTGGGGGGAGTGACCGAGGCCTGAAGCGCTTCGAGAGCCTCAAATTGTGATTGCAGGGCGCGCTGGCGGGCATCGGCGCGGGCTAGGCGGGTGCGCTCCTGCGCGGTCTGTCGCTTGAAAATGCGCCAGAACGCGAGCGTCCGAGCCGTGCTGCGCAGCCAGTCGCCGATGACATCCAGTAACCCGCTGCCGCGCATTTGCGTGGGGGCACGCGAGCGCAGCAGCGGGGCGGTGTCGGCCAGATTGGAGGAGTGGGTGGCCGACACGGGTTGAGGGACGACAGGCGGCAGTTCCGGCTGCATCGCCAGTGCACGGTCAAGCAGGTCGATCGTGGTCATGGTGGCCGGAAAATCCCTAGCTGGCGCTTCCTTGGCTGACGGGACCGCAGCAACGGCCGGTGCAGTGGCCGGCGCCTCCTCGCGGGAGGCTTTCCTGGCAGCGGCAGGCTTGCGCGCCGGGGTTTTGCGCGGGGACGGCGGACGGCGCTTTCTGGCCGCGCTCTTGCCCTTGGCGACCTTGCGGGGCTTTTTCGGTACGGGTGCGGCCTCGGGGGCGGGTGCTTCGGGCCAGGGCACGCTGGCGATGACCGCGCCGCGCCGCACGGGCAGGATCAGGTGCTCGGGAAAGGCGGGCGGATTGGGCTGGCGCAGCAGGAACGCCGGTTCGCGCCGACCATGGGTTGGCACGTTAGATCTGGGCACTTTCCCCTTGGCCGAGGACCGTGGCGGGCGAGGACGTGAGGCGACGCGATTGCGAACGGTGTGCATGGCAGTTCCCCCAGACGAGGTTCCTTGCCGATGGATGATCACACACAGCGACTCGGGCGCGAAGTGGAGAAGGATCGGAAACCGAGCGACCGGCAGTTTTCTTAAGCAATTACGCATTCAAGCGGCGCGAAACTACGTAGTTTGCTGGCCCAAAACGCCAACGGCCCGGCGTGCCGAAGCAGCCGGGCCGTCCGATATCCAGCCCCGTCGGGCCGGATCAATCCGATATGGAGATCAGCCCTCGGCCTTCTTCTTTGCCGGAGCCTTCTTCTTGGGAGCGGGCGCTTCTTCAGCAGCCGCTTCCGCAGCAGGGGCTTCCTCGGCGGCCTTCTTCTTGGGAGCAGCCTTCTTCTTCGGCGCTTCCTCGGCTGCAGGAGCAGCGGCTTCTTCAGCCGGAGCGTCTTCCTTGGCAGACTTCTTCTTGGCCGGAGCCTTCTTGGCAGGCTTTGCCGCAGCGGCAGCAGCGCCTTCTTCGGCTTCGATTGCGGCCTGCAGCTCTTCCTTGGTCACTTCGCGTGTCGAGACTTCGGCCTTGTCGAACAAGAAGTCGACGACCTTGTCCTCATAGAGCGGCGCGCGCAGCTGGGCGGCGGCAAGCGGTTCGGAACGGACGTAGTCGACGAAGCGCTGGCGATCCTGTTCGCGGTACTGCTGGGCCGCCTGGCGGATCAGCATTTCCATTTCCTGAGACGTGACGACGACGCCGTTGGCCTGGCCGATTTCCGACAGGAGCAGGCCGAGGCGCACGCGGCGTTCGGCGATCTTGCGGTAATCGTCCTTCTCGGCCTCGATTTCCTTGAGGGCCTCTTCCGGGTTCTCTTCGTTCTGGGCTTCCTGCTGAAGCTGGGCCCAGATCTGCTCGAACTCGGCATCGACCATCGAAGGCGGCACGGCGAAATCGTGACCTGCGGCAAGCTGATCGAGCAGCGCGCGCTTCATCTGGGTGCGGGTCAGGCCGGCAGTTTCCTGCTCGAGCTGGCCACGCAGCAGGGTCTTGAGCTGCTCGAGGCTTTCGAGGCCGAGCATCTTGGCGAATTCGTCGTTGGCTTCGAATTCGCCGGGGTTCTTCACCGCCTTGACCTTGATGTCGAAGGTGGCTTCCTTGCCCTTGAGGTTTTCGGCCGGATAGTCTTCGGGGAAAGTCACGGTGATGACGGTTTCGTCACCGGCCTTCACGCCGACGAGCTGTTCTTCAAAGCCTGGGATGAAGCGGCCCGCGCCGAGTTCCAGCGGGGTGTCTTCAGCAGCGCCGCCTTCGAAGGCAACGCCATCGACCTTGCCGAGGAAGTCGATGATGATCTGGTCGCCGTCCTTGGCCTTCGCGCCCTTCTTGGCGTCGGTAAAGGACTTCTGGCCTGCGCCGATGCGGGCGACGGCTTCGTCGACTTCGGCTTCGGTCACGGGCACGACCAGCTTTTCAAGCTTCAGGCCATCGAGCGCAGGTGCTTCGATCTGGGGCAGAACTTCCAGCTCCACTGTCAGCTCGGCGTCCTTGCCCTGGTCATAGCCTTCGCCGAGCGAGACGGCGGGCTGCATCGCGGGGCGCAGCTTGTTGTCGGCCACCAGCTTGTCCATCGCTTCACGGATGGTGGTGTTCAGCGCTTCCTGATGAAGCTGCGCGCCGTGCATCTTGCGCACGAGGTTGGCGGGGACCTTGCCGGGGCGGAAGCCGGGCATCTTGATCTGCGGCGCGATCTTCTTGACCTCACCCTCGACCCGGGCAGCAATGTCGCTGGCGGGGATGGTGACGGTGTAGGCGCGCTTCAGGCCCTCGTTGGTGGTTTCGACGATCTGCATCCTGATCCAACTTTCATATCTGTCACGCGCATGCTGACGCGGAAAAAGCTGACTCGGACGCCGGCGCGCGGACTGGTGCGGGCGAAGGGACTCGAACCCCCACATCTTGCGATGGCAGGACCTAAACCTGCTGCGTCTACCAGTTCCGCCACGCCCGCATCCGGCGAAAAGCGAGCGGTGCCCCTATCGCAGTGGCTTGAAAAGGGCAAGCGCCTTGGATTTGGGGTGTGGAATGACCGTTTCAACTCTTCGTCATTGCGAGGAGGCGAAGCCGACGAAGCAATCCAGAGCGCCACGCAAACCGCTCTGGATGCTTCGCGCCGCTCGCAATGACGAGCTTTGGGGAGGCGCCGGAACCTGCTATCCTCGCGGCGAGTTGGGAAGACAAGCAAACCGCTTCGAAGGAGCCGCACGATGGCCACGACCCCCGATTCCCCCCAGCCCGACCGAATCGACCCGCAGTCCCCGCCCGAAAGCCCACCGGTGACCGAACCGGACGGCGTGCCGCCCGTCATCCAGCCTGATGAAGCTCCGGTGGTGGAGCCGGATCAGGTCCAGCCGGGCGCGCCGCAGGAAGTGCCAGCGGCGCCGGATTGATTTGTAGCATCTTCTTCCTCGTCATCCCGGGCTTGACCCGGGATCCCGCTTCTTTTTTGCAAGGGTTGCGCGGAAGAAAAGCGGGACCCCGGGTCAAGCCCGGGGCGACGCCGTTTTTGTGCTTCAATGTAACACGGCGGATCAGCGGGCCAGACTGATCCGTGGCAATCAGCTTTCAGGAAACGGCAACTCCAAACCGTGCTCCTTGAGGACTTTGACGTAGAATTTTACCCGATGTTCTAGTTGATCAACTAGTTCCTTCAGATCGTGCAAATGATCTGAACCCGGTTCCGCACCCGAGAGTGCACCCAACGCCATGCTGTACATATTGTCGAGGGAATCCCCCTGAATCACCATTCCCGGAAACTTACGGTCGGGATGCCGCATGACTGCTGCATTGGTTGCATCGGAGTAAATCTCGACTGACATCGTGCGCATCTTGGCCTCGCTCAAGTAGCAGGAACCTTCTTTCCACTATGCTGCCACGCGTCCGCAAGCCTCTCACCATGTCAGCATATCAAGGCCGAAGTAGAACATGAAGCAGGCGACCACGAACCCGAAGAACCGTCCGCCTACCAACATCCAGAAGTAGAACGGCTCTTCCGCCCTGGAGTACTTCGCGCCCGCCCAGCCCCACCGCGCCTCGCCGCGCTTGTACTCGTATCGCGCCCAAACGAGATTAACCGCTCCGATGACGGCGACCATAAAAAGCCAGAAGTAGGGAAACAGGTCAGTTTGAGCCATGACGTCGCCTCCTGCCCTACGCGACGAGTTTCACAAGAGTGGCCCAAAATCCCAAGGACTGGCCGACAGTCCCTTTTTCTCCAGAGACGGGAGATTCCTCCCCCCCACACTCCAGACAATAAGCCCTGATCCCGCCGCCTTCCATCAGGCGCATCACGTCGGCCTGCATCCGCGCCATCAGGCCCTGCTGCTGCGCGGAGAGTGCTCCGGCCAGATCGTGGGCCCGCGCCTCGGGCGCTTCGCCGGTTTCCATCTGGCGCAGGAGCTGGGCGAAGGGGCTGGGTTCGTCGGCGATGTACTCGGCGTGGAAGGTTTCGGCCTTGGCTTGGCTTGCGACCCACGCGACCGCATCGTCGAGGCCGCCGAACTGGTCGACGAGGCCGAGCTGGCGGGCGGTGCCGCCGTCCCAGATTCGGCCTTGCGCGATCTTGTCGATGTCCGCCGAAGATTTGCCGCGGGCTTTGGCGACGAGGCCGAGGAAGCGGGCGTAGGTCTGTTCGACCTGGCCTTGCAGCAGCGCCTCCACCTGCGGGCTGAGGCCGCCGAGGAGGTCCGGCTGGCCCGAAAGCGGGGTGGTGCGGATCGAATCGGTGGTGACGCCATATTGCGGCAGCGTCTGTTCGAGCGTGGGCAGGACGGCGAAGACGCCGATCGAGCCGGTGATCGTGCTCGGTTCGGCAAAGATGCGCTGGGCGGGCGTGGAGACCCAGTACCCGCCGCTGGCGGCAAGGCTGCCCATCGAGACGGCGACCGGCAGGCCCTTGGCCTTGACCCGCTCCACTGCCGCGCGGATGCGTTCCGACGCCATGACCGAGCCGCCCGGCGAATCGACGCGCAGGACGAGGCCCGCATAGTCATCGCTCTGCGCCACACCGTCGACCAGATCGGCAATACGGTCTCCGCCTGCGGTGCCGGGGCCGGCATCGCCATCGACGATCTCGCCCGCGACGGTGACGACGGCGATGGCCTTGCCCTGTTTGGGCGCGGGCTTGTCAGCCAGATAGACGGGGAGTTCGGTGGCCTTGAAGCCGCCAAGTCCGGCGTCATCGTCGGCTCCAGCGATTTCGGCCACGCGCTTTCCGAAAGCCACGCGGTCACCGATCTTGTCGACGAGGCCGGACTTCAGCGCGGCTTGCGCGGCATCGTTGCCATTGTCGCGCACCCATTTGGCGGGGTCAGTGGTGGCAAGGGTGAGGTCGGCCTTGGGACGGGCCTTCTTCACCTCGTCCTGCCAGTTCTCCCACAGCGTGCCATAGACCGCCTGCATCGCCTCACGCGCCTCGGGCGACATTTCAGCGCGCATGTAGGGTTCGACCGCGCTCTTGTAGGTGCCGACCTTGAAGATGTGGACGTTGGCTTTCAGCTTGTCGATCAGGCCCTTGTAGAACAGCAGCGTGCCGCCGGGGCCGCTGATGGCGACGCCGCCCATCGGATCGACCCATGCCTCGGACGAATGCGCGGCAAGCTGCATCGCATCGTCGGTGTAGATCAGCGCGCGGACGAGGACGGGCTTCTTTGCGGCGCGCACCTTGTCCATCGCCGCGCCGATCTGGCTGAGGTGGACAGCCGAGCCGCCGCCGAAGGCTTCGAGATCGAGCACGACGGCCTTGATGCGCTTGTCATCTGCCGCAGCGGCAATGGCGCGCGACAGGTCGCGGGCGGTGTATTCCGGTTCGGGCGTTTGCCCCGAGAGAAGCTGGGTGGGCGAAACCTCGCTCGCTTCCTCGACCACGCGGCCTTCCAGCGGCAGGTACAGCGCGCCTTCGCGGACCATGCCGGGGGCAGGCCGCAGCGTGAGGATGGTATAAAGCCCTGCGAAGAACAGGAGCAGGAACAACAGGACGAGGCCGTCCTTGATGGCGACGAGAATCTTCCAGACCGATTTGGCAAAGCTCATGGGGTGCAGACTATTGTGGACGGCCGCGCAATGCCAGCGGGAAACCGCTTGAGCGCAGGGCACCTGCCCTCTAGGGAACTGGTTTCAATGCAAAGCCCAACAACACCCCAAGCGGGCCGCTATCCAGCGGGCGGCCTCGCCTTCCCGCACCGTGACCTGACCGGCATCGGCCAGCTTGCGCGTCACGAGATTCTCTACCTCCTCGACGAGGCGGAGCAGTGGGTGGAGCTGAACCGGCAGCCGAAGAAGAAGACCGATCTTTTGAACGGTCTGACGATCATCAACGCCTTCTTCGAAAACTCCACGCGCACGCTCTTGAGCTTCGAGATCGCGGGCAAGCGGCTGGGCGCGGACGTGGTCAACATGCATGCCGCCACCAGCAGCGTGAAGAAGGGCGAAACGCTGATCGATACGGCGATGACGCTCAACGCCATGCGCGCCGATGCCATCGTGATCCGCCATGCCAGCTCGGGCGCGGTGCGCTTGATCGCCGAGAAGGTCGATTGCCCGGTGCTCAACGCGGGCGACGGGCAGCATGAGCATCCGACGCAGGCGCTATTGGATGCGCTGACCATGCGGCACGCGCTGGGGCTGCCGATCGGGTCCGACCTCAACGGGCTGAAAGTGACGATCTGCGGGGACATCCTGCACAGCCGCGTGGCGCGCTCGAACATCCTGAGCCTGACCGCGCTGGGGGCCGACGTGCGGGTCTGCGCACCGCCTGCGCTGATGCCGGCCGAGGTCGAGGCGATGGGCGTGACGCCGTTCTTCGATTTCGACGCGGCGCTGAAAGGCGCGAACGTGGTGATGATGCTGCGGTTGCAGCAGGAGCGCATGTCCGGGCAGTTCATCCCCTCCCCGCGCGAATACCGCCATCTCTACGGGCTGACGCCGGAGCGGCTGGCCAAGGCCGAGCCAGATGCCTTCGTGATGCATCCGGGGCCGATGAACCGGGGGATCGAGATCGATTCGACCGTGGCCGATCACCCGACGCGCAGCCTGATCACGCGGCAGGTGGAAATGGGCGTGGCGATCCGCATGGCCTGCCTTGAAGTGCTCACGCGCCGGGCGCGCGGCGTGCCGGGCTGGGAAGCTGCCAATGAAATCGGGAAGGGAGCGGCAGCATGATCGCGCGGCCTCTGACGATTACCGGCGGGAAGCTGGTTCTGGGTGCGGGCGAGCCGGTTGCGGGCGCTTTGCGCTGTGAGGGCGGGCGGATTGTCGCGGTTGGCGATGTGACGCCGCGGGATGGCGACGAGGTGTTCGACGCTGGCGGAAAGATGATCGCGCCGGGACTGGTCGATCTTGGCGTCTTTGCCATCGACAAGCCGGCGTTCCACTTCGGCGGGATCACGCGCGCCGCGCTGATGCCCGATCAGGGTCCGCCGCTTGACCACCCCGCGCGGGTGCGCTTTGCGGCGCAGTCGGGCAAGCCGGACATGTGGGTCCACCCGCTGGCGGCGGCAACGCGAGGGCTTGAAGGCAGCGAACTCGCCGAACTCGCGCTGATGCGCGATGCCGGGGCCAAGGCGGTAGCTACCGGACGCGGCTGGATCGGCGATTCAGGCGTGATGCTGCGGCTGCTGCGCTATTGCGCGATGCTGGGGTTGGTCGTGGTGACCCACGCCGAGGACGCCGGGGTTACCGGCAGCGCAGTGGCGACGGCGGGCGATGTGGCGACGCGGCTCGGGCTGCCGAGCGCTCCGGCAGAGGCCGAGGCGCTGGCCGTGGCGCGCGACATTGCGCTGGCCGAGCTTTCCGGCGCACACGTGCATTTCCGGCAGGTGACGACGGCGCGGGCGCTCGATCTGGTGCGCGCGGCCAAGTCGCGGGGCGTGAAGGTGACGGCTGGGGTGACGCCAGCGCACTTCATCCTGTCGGACCTTGAACTCGTCGTCTTCCGTACTTTCTGCCGGATGTCCCCGCCGCTGCGGCAGGACTCGGACCGCAAGGCGGTGGTTGCGGCGATTGGCGACGGCACGATCGACGTGATCTCATCCGGCCACGATCCGCGCGGGCCGGAAGACAAGCGCCTGCCCTTTGCCGATGCCGAGCCGGGGATGGCGGGCGCCGAGACGCTGCTGCCGCTGACGCTGACGCTGGTGCGCGATGGCGTGATCGATATGGCCCGGGCCTTCGAACTGCTCGCCGCCAATCCGGCAAGGCTGCTGGGCGTTGAGGCCGGGCGGCTTGAGGTCGGGACTGAGGCTGATATCGCGATTGTCGATCCGGCGCGGCCATGGATCGTCAATTCCGACAAGATGGCGGCTGCAGCGGGCAACACGCCGTTCGATCGCAGGCCGGTTGAGGGCCGCGTGTCCGCGCTGTTCAAGGGCGGCGCGCGGATCGATTGATACGAGAAAGGGCGCGGAACCCTGCGGTCCCGCGCCCCTTCACCGCTCTCACACGGTAACTTTTATCGCTTGGCCATGCGCGTTTCGGTCGGGCGCTGCTGGCCGGGCGTGGCGGGGCCGTTGCCGCGCAGTACCAGGCAGACGCCGCCGCGCGACTTGACCGAGCCGCACATCGAACTGGCCGAGGCATAGCCGCCGAAGCCCGCTGCCTGAACGCGCCAGAACTGCTTGCCATTGACGGTGACCTGCGTGGTCACGTTGGTGAAGCCCTTCAGCGAAGGATTGCGCGCGGTGTAGTGCCGCCATGCGCGACGGGCGCCTTCGGGGGTCGAGAACGAGCCGAGCTGGACGAGATGCGTGCCAGCCTTGGCAGGCGTGGCGACCGGCTTGGCAGCGGCCACCGCCACCTTGCGCGCCGGTGCGGCGGCAGCAGGGCGGACATATGGCTGCGAAGCGGGAAGGTCGATCAGGGCTAGCTGGGTCTGCTGCGACTGCGACGAGGAGTCGGCGAGCGCAGGGGCAGGCGTCGAGGTTTCGGTTCCGGGCAGTTCCATGACCGCAGCTTCCGCCAGCGCGGGCGCGGCGGCAGCCGGTTCGGCGCGGGTTGCGGCTTCGGCTGCCAGCTGTTCGGCAGCGGGGAAGTTGGCAAGGGCCAGCGCCTGCGGCTGGCCGGTGTCACCGCGCAGCGGCACGCCGAGCAGGGTGGCAACGCGGTCGCGGGTGCGTTCGGAATAGCCCATCAGCGCCCACTGCTCCATGCGGTCGCCGAGCTGGTCGGCGGGCACGTCCTGCGCGGCCATTGTGCGGGCTTCGCGCCACTGTCCGGCAAGCGCATAGGCCAGCGCGAGGTTCTGGCGGACCTTCGGGGTGTTCTCGCCACCGCGAAGGGCGCGGCCGAGGATCTGCGCGCCTTGCTGCGGCTGCCCGGCGAGTGCGAGGGCGAGGCCGTAGTCCGAGGCGGGGAGGCTGTCGCGGTAGGAATTCAGCGTGTCGACCGCTTCGCCGTGGCGGCCGAGCGCGATATCGGCCAGCGCGAGGCTGAGCGCGGTGCGGCTCGAGTCCTCGCCGAGGTCCATCGCCTCGTCATAGGCCTGGCGCGCGGATTCGAAGCGGCCCGCCTTGAGGTAGGCATTGCCCAGCAGGACGCGATAGGCCGGGTTGCGCGGGTCGGCGAGCACGGCCTTTTCGGCATTGTCGACAGCAGCCGTGGCCGAGCCCTTGGCCAGTGCGGTCTGGGCCGAGGAGGCGAACTTGTCCGGGTGGGCACCGCCGGCGCTGCAGCCGGTCAGGACGCCTGCGGCAAGCGCGGTGGAGATGGCCAGGCGGGTCGCCCGGCTGGGGGCGCCCAGGGTGGCAGCGAAGGCAGAGAAGCGGTTCGTCATGCTCAGGTTTCCTTCGGCAGTCAGTTGCGCGTGATGGCGCGCCGGGCGAGGTCCTCGAGCCCGGGGAGTTCGTCGAGAAATCTGTCGAGCGCCTGCGTCACCAGATCCTGCGCACTGCTGTCTTCGAGCGTGCAGGCAAGGCGGAGGCGCAAGTGGCGGTAGTTGTCGAGGCGCAGCGTGAAGGCAGCCTTGCGGCCTTCCTGCAGGGCCGAGCGCACGGACTTGCCGCCCTTGGTGCGGTTGCGCACGATCTTGACCGAACTGGCCGAGGCGAAGTCGGATGCGGGCGCGGGCTTGTCGAAGGCAGCGACCTTGTCGGCGAGCGTCTCGATCTGCTGGACGATCACTGGCTGCTCGACCGGCGCGGTCTCTTCAGCGGCGAGGTCCTCGCCCAGATCGTTCCAGCCAAGGTCATCCTGCGTTAGGACGCGGCTCTGTTCCTCGAAGCTGATCGCCAGTTGCGGGCGCATGGCCGGGCGTGCAGCACCCTTGCGGGCGAGCAGGCTGGGCGAAAGCGATGCGAGAGGCTTCGATGCGCTCATCTCCCGCGGCCCCTTCACGAACCGACGACGCGGCGGCCGAAGCCGCCCATCGGGCGCTGGGCACCTGCCATCGGCACGGCGGCGGCCTGCTGCGGCACGGCAAAGACGGTGCGGCGGAAGTTCTTCTCGAGCCGCTCGGAAATGTAGGTCCACAGCGCGGTCACTTCGGCGGCGGACTTGCCGCCCGGATCGCATTCCATGACCGTGCGGCCATCGATCATCGAGGCGGCAAAATCGGTGCGGTGGTGCAGCGTGACCGGCGCGACAGTGCCGTGCTGCGAAAGCGCGACGGCAGCTTCGGAGGTGATTCGCGCCTTGGGGGTGGCGGCGTTGACGACGAAGATCAGCGGCTTGCCCGCGCGGTCGCAAAGATCGACCGTGGCACCGACGGCGCGCAGGTCATGCGGGCTGGGGCGGGTCGGCACGACGATCAGTTCGGCAACCGAGATCACCGACTGGATCGCCATGGTGATGGCGGGCGGGGTATCGATCACGGCAAGCTTGAAGCCCTGCTGGCGCAGGATTGCGAGGTCCGAGGCGAGGCGGGCGACGGTGGTCTGGGCAAAGGCGGGGAATTCTGCCTCGCGCTCGTTCCACCAGTCGGACAGGGAGCCTTGCGGGTCGATGTCGATCAGGACGACGGGGCCAGCGCCAGCGCGCTGCGCCTGGACGGCGAGGTGGCCGGACAGGGTCGTCTTGCCCGATCCGCCCTTCTGCGATGCCAATGCCAGTACGCGCAAAGCCCATTTCCCCCGAAAAACACAAACCTTCGGCGTCCGGATTCGCAGATCGGGCTGAAATTTCGGTTAACGCGCGTTCAATTCGGCCGTCAGGGCGCGAATGCATAGCCACGCAGAAGTCGCAGGCTGGCGGGCTTTTCGGCCTCGTAATCGCCGATAAGACTTCGCTAACGCCTCGTTGACTATAAGCGCCAACGAAATGACGCCGAGGGCCGCGCCGCGCACGTGACCGGCCGCTACCGGGGTCCAGCGAAGAAGACGGGCATTGTCGAACATGAGGGACTTCACGCGCACGACTGCACTGGCTGCCGCTCTGGTGGCCGCAACGCTTTCCGGCAAGGCCTGGGCCGACACCAAGGCCGGGGTCGACGCCTGGTCGCGCGGCGATCACGAGGCGGCGGTCAGGGAATGGCTCGGTCCGGCGGCGAAAGGCGATGCCGATGCGCAGTTCAACATGGGGCAGGCCTTCAAGCTCGGCAAAGGCGTGCCGCAGGACCTGAAGCGTGCCGAGGCATGGTATCGCAAGGCGGCAGAGCAGGGCCACATCAAGGCCGCCGACACGCTGGGCCTGCTGCTGTTTCAGGACAACCGCAAGGCCGATGCCATGCCGTTCCTGCAGGCTTCGGCCGAACGGGGCGAGCCGCGCGCGATGTATATTCTGGGCGTTGCCCACTTCAATGGCGACACGGTCGGCAAGGACTGGGTTCGCGCCTATGCGCTGATGACCCGGGCTGCGGGCAGTGGTCTCGATCAGGCGACGCGCAGCCTTGCCACGATGGACGGGATGATCCCGCTCGAGCAGCGGCAGATGGGCGTTTCGCTGGCAGCCGAGCTTGAACAGAAGGCGCAGGCCAAGCGCTCGCAGCAGTTCGCGGCGGCAGATCTTGGCGTCAAGGCGTCACCCACCGCGCCGCTGCGTCCTGTCGTGCCCGGCGGTTCGCTCGAGAAGACAGAGCTGCCGCCCTCTGTGATCACCGCAGGGGCAGACTATGCCAACCCGGTGACGATGCCCGCGCCCAAGCGCGTGGTCGGGGCCAATGCGCCGGGTCAGAAGCCTGTGCCGGTGACGATCCATGTCGGCGAGAAGCCTGCAGTGAAGGCGGCTGTGGCCAAGCCTGCCGACCCCAAGCCTGCCGCACCCAAACCTGCGACGCCCAAGCCAGCCTCTACCGCTCCGGCAAAGGGCAACTGGCGCGTCCAGCTCGGCGCGTTCGGGGTGAAGGCCAATGCGGACGGGTTGTGGAGCAAGGTCAAGGGCCGCCCGGAACTGGCGGGCCATGGCCGGATCGACCTGCCCTCGGGCGCGGTCACGAGGCTGCTTGCAGGCGGCTTTGGCGGACAGGCCGAGGCGGACAAGGCTTGCGGCGCGCTCAAGGCTGGCGGCTTCACTTGCCTGGTGGTAAAGCCCTGATGGCTTGGACGAAGACACTCCCCGAACACGCATAGAGGCGATCGATTTCCTGCGCGGCGTGGCCGTGCTGGGGATTCTGGCGATCAACGTGACCGGGTTCTGGGGTCCGTCGCTCGCCACGTTCTCGCCGCGTATTCCTGCGTTTGCGACCGGTTCAGACCCGTGGTTCGCTGTCGCCTTCGTCCTGTTCGAGGGCAAGATGCGCGCGCTGTTCAGCCTGCTGTTCGGCGCGAGCATGGTGCTGTTTGCGCAGAGTGCCGAGCGGCAGGGCGCGGACCCGGACCTTGCACAGTTGCGGCGGCTCGCGTGGCTACTGCTGTTCGGCTACCTCCATTTTGCGCTGCTGTGGTGGGGCGACATCCTGTTCCTCTATGCGCTGTGCGGGCTTGGCGCGCTGGCGCTGCGCAGGCTCGAGCCGATCCAGTTGCTAGGCATTGCCCTGCCCTTCTACCTGCTGGCCCAAGGCATCGAAGCGCTGTTTGCCTTGCCGGGCGTGTTCACCGAACAGGCGGTGCTGGCCGGGACTGCGCCACCATCGGACGTGGCCGAGCAGGCGGCGATGATGGGTCGGATCGCGGCATCAATTGCCAAGGACGTGGCGGTACTCAACGCCGGGTTCCTCGATGCGATCCGGTTCAAGCTGTCGAGCGCGCCGCTGCAACCGCTGACCACGACGCTTTCGACCTTCAGCGAGACGCTGCCGCTGATGCTGGTCGGCATGGCCATGGTGCGCAGCGGGTTCTTCACCGACTGGCCGCGGCGGCGGCTTGCCTCCATCGCCGGGATCGGAATTCTGGGCGGCGGGGTGCCGACCGTGCTGGCAACGCTCTGGCTGTGGCATCATGGCTGGCCGCCCCGCGCGATGTTCGCGGCGATCGAGCATGGCATGGCCCTGCCCCACCTGATGATGGCGCTGGGCTATGCGGCGGCGTTGCTGCTGGTGTTCCCCGCTGTGCGCGAGTGGGCATTGGCGCGGGCGCTGGTGGCAGCAGGCAAGTGTGCGTTCAGCAACTACATCGGCACCACCGTGCTGATGGGCGCGATCTTTTCGGGCTGGGGGCTCGGTCTTGGGCCGGAACTGCCGAGGGTTTGGTTGCCCGCCTTCGTGCTGCTGGGGTGGATCGGCATGCTCGCCTGGCCGCAGTGGTGGCTGGCCCGCTTCGGGCAGGGACCGCTGGAGCGGCTGTGGCGGAGGCTGGCACTGCCCGGTCAGCATTAACCACGACTGGTAACCTGCAAGAGTGCCCGCGTCCCGCAGGGGGACGCCCGCCAATGGGGACTCGCAAGGTGCTGTGTTAACGCTTATTCCTTAACGGGAAAGGAGCGGTCGCGATGTCATTGATGAAGGGTTGGTGGGATAAGCGCTGGGTGCGCATGCCGCTGGGCTTTCTGGTGACCGGTGCCGCATCGCTGCTAGCGTTCCATGTCGGGCAGAACGTGGCCGAAGTGGCCTTCGGCGGCGGCAAGGCCGAAGCGGCAGCCGTCATGGCTCCGGTGGCCAAGCCCGTTCCGGCCGTGGCGCAAAAGCCGCTAGACGGGCCGTTCGTGGTCAAATCGATCCTGCCGATCAACGAGCCGATCAAGTTCGGCAAGTTCTACTGGGACGAGACCCGTGCGCCTGCCTCGGGCAAGCTGGTCGTCACGGTGGACCTGACAGCGCGCGTGATCTCCGTATTCCGCGACGGGCACGAGATCGGTGCAGCCGCAATTCTCAAGGGCTATGGCGAGAAGCCGACGCCGACCGGCATTTTCCCGATTTCCGAGAAGGACGCCGACCACGTCTCGAACATCTACGACGCGCCGATGCCGTGGATGATGCGACTGACCAACGATGGCGTCTCGATCCACGGCAGCAAGGTCGAGGCGGGCTATGCCACCAACGGCTGCATCGGCGTGCCTGATGCCTTTGCCGAAAAGCTGTTCCGCATCGCCTCGCTGGGTGACAAGGTGATCGTCACCGATGGCAAGACCATGCAGGTGGGCGATCCGATCCTGACGGGCGAACACGCGGGCTGAGGCCGCGCGTTCGTAATCTGCAAAACCAAAGGTTCGTCATCCCCGCGCAGGCGGGGATCCAGTGCGGCACAGAATGACGTCGCGCGGCGACGAGTTGTTCGTCGGTGGATTCCCGCCTGCGCGGGAATGACGAAGGTGGAGGGACTTAGGCCAGCCCCTTGTCCGTGCTCGTCCGCGAAGCATCGCCGACCGAGCTGCCGCCATCGACATCGAGGATCGCGCCGGTGACGTAGCTGGCCGCTGGCGTCGAGAGATAGACGGCGGCTTCGGCGATTTCGTAGGCCGTGCCCCAGCGCTTCATCGGGATGCGGGCGTAGTGGGCCTGCCGGGTGGTCTCGTCGGGGGCGAGGCGGGCCATGCCTTCGGTGTCGGCGATGGGTCCGGGCGAAATGCCGTTGACGCGCACGTCCGGGCCCCATTCGATGGCCAGCGTGCGGACGAGCTGGTTGATCCCGGCCTTGGCCGCGCAGGCATGGGCCTGCATCGCCATGGCCTGCTCTGCCTGCCCCGCGGTAATCGCGATCAGCGAGGCGCCGGGGTTCAGCAGTTCGTGACAGCCCCGGAAGACGTTGAAAGTGCCGAGCAGGTCGATGTCGACCACGGTCTTGAAGGCATTGGCCGACATGCCGAGGACGGGGGCGAGGAAGTTGCCAGCTGCGCCCGAGATCACGATATCGAGCGCGCCGATTTCGTCGCGGACGGACTTCATGGCCTCGCAGATCGCGCCGTAATCCCGCACGTCGGCCGCCCGCCAGATCGCGCCGTGGCCGATCTCGTCAGCAGCTGCGGAAGCTTTTTCCGGGTTGCGCCCGAGCACAGCGACGCGTGCGCCGAGTTCGGCAAAGCGCTTGGCGATGCCGAGGTTGATGCCGCTGGTGCCGCCCGCGATGAACGCGGTTTTTCCGGCAAGGACGTCGTCGCGGAAGGGTGATCGGGTCATGCGGAAGTCCTTAGCGGGGGGCCATGCGGATCGCGCCGTCGAGACGGATCGCCTGGCCGTTGAAATAGCTGTTGCGCACCAGTTCCATGGCGAGGCTGGCGAACTCGTCGGGCTTGCCGAGGCGCTTGGGGAAGGGCACCGAAGCGTTGAGACTGTCGAGCACCTTGTCGGGCAGGCGGCCCAGCAGCGGGGTGCCGAAGATGCCCGGCATGATCGCGTTGACGCGGATGCCGAGGTCCATCAGATCGCGCGCCATCGGCAGGACGAGGCCGTTCACGCCGGCCTTGAGTGAACCATAGGCGACCTGCCCGATCTGTGCGTCCTGCGCGGCGACCGAGGCCGTGAGGATGATCGTACCGCGCTCGCCATCCTCCAGCGGATCGAGGCTCGCCATGCCGAGTGCGGAAAGCGAGGCAACACGGTAGCTGGCGATCAGAATGCCTTGCGCGGCGTATTCGTAGTCCTCGGTCGAAAGACGGGTAAACGTGCCGGTCTCGCGGTCTCGGCTGACGGTCTTGCCCTTGCGATGGGTCATCGCGCAGTGGACGCAGATGCGCTCCTGCCCGTGGGCGGCGCGCGCCTTGGCGAAACCTGCGACCACCGATTCTTCGGAGGTAATGTCGACCTTGCAGAACAGGCCGCCGATGGCCTGTGCGACAGCCTCGCCCTGCTCTTCGTTGATGTCAAAGACGGCCACCTTGACGCCTGCCGCCGCCAGCGCCTCTGCCGTGGCGCGGCCGAGGCCCGAGGCACCGCCGGTGACGACGGCGCTCAGGGTGCTGTCGATCTTCATGCCAGCAGGCTCCCGAGACGGCCGCGGATGATCTCCTCGGCATCGCCGACGATGCGGTCGATCAGTTGTTGGCAGGTGGGGATGTCGTGGATCAGGCCCTGCACCATGCCCGCCCAGAACACGCCCTTGGTGAGATCGCCGGTTTGGAGCAGTTCCTTGCCTGCCGTACCTGCGACGAGTTCGCGAACGTCCTCGAATACGGCGTCGGGCTTTGACAGACGGCGCACGACTTCTTCCGAAACCTCGCTGCGGCCGACGCGCGCGGTGTTCTTGAAGTTGCGGAAGATCAGGAAGCTCCCGCGCTCATCGTTCTGGATATAGGCCTGCTTGACGTTGTCGTGGATCGGCGCTTCGACCGTGGCGCAGAAGCGGGTGCCCATGTTGATGCCCTCGGCCCCGAGCGACAGCGCTGCGACAAGGCCGCGCCCGTCGCCAAAGCCGCCCGAGGCGAGCATCGGGATCTTCACCTTGTCCGCCGCAGCCGGGATCAGGATCAGGCCGGGAATGTCGTCCTCGCCGGGGTGACCGGCGCATTCGAAGCCATCGATCGAGATCACGTCGCAGCCTGCGCGTTCAGCCGAAAGCGCGTGGCGGACGGCGGTGCATTTGTGCAGGATCGTCACGCCGTGCGGCTTGAGCATTTCCCAGATCTCGCGGACGGCCTGCGTGCCCGCTGTCTCGACGATCTTCACCCCGCCGTCGATGATCGCCTGGGCATAGGCCTTGTAGTCGGGAGAATTGACGGTCGGGAAGATCGTCATGTTCACGCCGAAGGGCTTGGACGTCATCACCTTCGTGCGCTCGATCTCGTCACGCAAGGCTTGCGGAGTCGGCTGGGTCAGCGCGGTGATGATGCCGAGGCCGCCTGCGTTGGACACGGCGCTGGCGAGTTCCGCGTAGCCCACGTTCATCATGCCGCCCTGCACGATCGGATGCTCGATACCGAGCATCTCGGTGATGCGCGTACGGATAGCCATTCCTGCCACTCCCCATGTCGTTTAACTGATCGGTTAAACTGACTCGACGGGCTTGGCAAGCGGGGTCAGAGAATATCGTAGTCCTCGCCCAGCGCGGCGCGCAGCTTGTCGAGCGCTTGCGCCTTCAACTGGTGGACGCGGGGGATGCTGACGCCGAGAACTTCGGCGATCTCGGCAAGGTTCAGTTCCTCGACGAAGTAGAGCTGGATGATCATCTGCAAGCGTTCGGGCAGGTCGGAAATGGCCGAGGCGACCGCACTGCGCATTTCGGAATCGGCGAGCATGGCGAAAGCATCGGGGCGATCGTCGGCAAAGGCGGCGTTGCTGTCCGAATAGGCATCGTCGATGGCCTCGAAACGCAAGGGCTGGTCGGCGGCGTTCTGGTCGGCCAGTTCGCGCGTGGTCAGACCCATCGCGGCGGCAAGCTCGTCGTCACTGGGGGGGCGGCCGAGTTCGTTGGTCAGCGCCGTGGTCTTCTCGCGCAGCAGGCGGCGGCGTTCGGTTGCCGAGCGCGAGAGCGGGGTGGAGCGGCGCACCAGATCGACCATTGCCCCGCGCACGCGCAGCTTGGCATAGGCGGCAAAGCCGTCCTCGGTGGGGCCGTCGTGTCGCTGGGCGCATTCGGTGAGGGCGACGAGCCCGGCCTGAACCAGATCCTCGACCTCTATCCCGGCGCGGCCCGAGCCGTGGACGTGCCAGGCGAGGCGCTTCACCATCGGCAGGAAGCGGCGGATGCGATCGGCGGCCTCGTTCTGCGCATAGGCGCGGGCGGCGGCAAAACCGCGGTGGTCGTGTTTCATGCAGCAAGTCCCTCAGGCAATTCGTGCTGGACGGGGGGTGGCGCTTCGCCGCCGATGACCGAGATCACCTCGATCGGCTGGGCGGGCGGCAGTTCGGAAATCGACATGACGAGGCAGTTCGGCGCGCGCAGGCGCAGCAGGGCAGCGAGCGGGCGGCGGGCGCGCGGCTGGACGATCAGGGCGACAGGCGGAGCGGCTGGGCCGCGCTCGGCGATCAGGGCCGAGATGCGCTCGCCAATACCGCGCGCAAGATCGGGTTCGATCACCGGTTGGCCGGTGGCGGGATCATGCATCCCGCCAACGATCATCTGTTCGAGCCCGGCTTCGAGCGTGACGACGGGCAGGCATTCGTCGGGTGCGCAGATGCGCCCGACGATCATCGCGCCAAGGTCTGCGCGCAGGAGATCGACCAGACGGTCGTGATCGTTGGTCTGTTGCAGCGCCTCGCTCAGCGCCGAGAGGATCGGCAGCGGGTGGGCGATGGAGATACCGTCGTCGAGCAGGGCGTGGAACAGGCGGGTGAGCGCGCCCAGCGACATCGGCTGCGGGTGGATCGTCTCGACCAGGCCCGCCGCACGTTCCTTGACCGCTTCGAGGATCGCCTTGACCTCGTCGGGGCCGAGCAGCGCAGAGGGCCGGTCGCCCAGAACCTGATTGAGGTGGGTGGCAACGACGGTGCTGGCATCGACGGTGAGGAATCCTTCCGCGATGGCGAGATCGCGCTGCGCCGGTTCGATCCAGATGGCGGGGCAACCGAAGCTGGGATCGCGAGTGGCCTCGCCGCGCAAACCGTGGTCGGGGCTGGCCTCGCCCGCATCGATGGCGAGGATCTTGTCGGGGCGCATGTCCGCGATGCCGACCGGTACGCCGCCCAGGAGGATGCGATAGGAATTGGCCCCGAGCTCCAGCGAATCGCGCACGCGGAACTGCGGGACGATGAAGCCGAAGGCCTGGCTTAGCTGTTTGCGCACACCGGTGAGGCGAGCGACCAGCGGCGAGCCGCGGCGTTCGTCGACCAGATGGATCAGGCCATAGCCCATCTCGATGGTGACAAGCGTGTGGTCGCTGACGTCCTCGAGCGTGATGCGGTTGGGATCGATCGGTTCGGGTGCCACGACCGCGACGGGGGCGGGACGGTCCGCGCGCTTCTTGAGAGTCCACCACAGCCATCCGGCAAGACCGGCAGCGGGCAGGAACACGATCTGCGGCATGGCCGGGATTGCACCGATCGCGCCGAGGATCACGGCCACCGGCAGCCAGATTGCGGGGTTCGAGAACTGGCCGCCGATCTGGCCGGTCAGGTCACGGCTGTCGGAGACGCGGGTTACGATCACGGCAGCGGCGATGGACAGCAGCAGCGAAGGCACTTGCGCCACCAGCGCGTCACCGATGGCGAGCGTGATGTAGAACTCGGCGGCCTGAGACGCGGTCAGGCCATGGCTGATCATGCCGAGGCAGAAGCCGGCGATGATGTTGACGCCAAGGATCAGCAGGGCAGCGATGGCATCGCCCTTCACGAACTTGGACGAGCCGTCCATCGAGCCGTAGAAATCCGCCTCGGTGGCGACTTCGCGACGGCGAGCCTTGGCTTCATCGGCGGTGAGCAGGCCTGCGGCGAGATCGGAGTCGATCGCCATCTGCTTGCCCGGCAAGGCATCGAGGGTGAACCGCGCGGACACTTCCGAAACGCGGCCTGCGCCCTTGGTGACGACGACCATGTTGATGATCATCAGGATCATGAACACGAACAGGCCGACCGCGAAATTGCCGCCGATCAGGAACGCGCCGAAGGCCTCGATGACGTGGCCTGCCGCCGCGCCGCCTTCGTGGCCGTTGACCAGCACGATGCGCGTGGACGCCACGTTGAGTGCAAGGCGCAGCAGCGTGGCAAAGAGCAGGACGGAGGGGAACGACGAGAAATCAAGCGGCTTCTCCGCGTTCATCGCCGCCATCAGGATCGCGACCGAAAGCGCGATGTTGAGGACGAAGAACACGTCGAGCAGGACGGCCGGGATCGGCACGACCATCAGCACGATCAGCATGAGGATGCCGCCGGGCAAGGCCATCGCGGCGGGCGAGCCGAAGCGCTTCAGCATGGCCTAGAGCCCCAGCGCGGAAAGGCGGCCATAGGCCTGCCGGACGTGGGCGGGCGCATTGCTGCCGTCGTTCAGGGCGAAGGCCTGCCGCAAGGTATCGGCCATCGAGCTTGCCGGTGGCGGCACCGGATTGCCGTTGCTTGCCGCCGTTGCCTGGAACTCCCGGGCGACCGGGCCGCCGGTAAACTGCGGGGCCTGAGCAGGCGCCACACCCATCCTGGCGGCCCATTGCAGCGCTTCGTCGCCAGTCGCACCTTCACTGGCACCTGCCATCCGGGTGCGGATCAGGTTCATCACCTCACCCACGGAGCGGGGATTGCCGCTGCGATCGTAGAAGGTGGAGCGGTTGGACGCAGCGGCTGAAGGCAGAAGCGCGGCGGCGCTTTGCGAAGGGTCGCTGCCCAGCGCCGTGAGGAAGCGGCCTGCCCCTTCGGCGCCGAAGAAGTGCGCCAGATACAGCTCGGCATGGTCGGGCTGGCGGCCGAGCACGCCGGTCAGGTAATCGCCGTTGTCGCCCGCCAGTTCGCCTGCCATCGTCGCGGCGACTTGCGGGTCGAAGCGCAGCGCGAGCAACTGGGCGCGGGCCGAAGGATCGCTCGCCGCACCGCTGCGGATAATGTCACTGGCCCAGCCAAGGCCATGTTCGGCCCCATGCTTTTCAAGCGTGCGCAACCATGTGCCAGATGTGAACTGGTAGAGCCCCGAAGCGCTCGACGTGCGCGAACGGGCCAAGGGATCGAGGCTGGATTCGAGCCTGGCCTGCGCCATCAGATAGGCAAAGTCGGTGCCGGTGGCCTGCGCGGCTCCGGCAATCGCGCCACGCACGCTTGCCCCGGCTCCGCTCGTGGCGGCCGGGGAACCAGGCAAGGCAAAAGCGTCGGCTGAACTCACTGGACGTTCCTTCCGGCCGCAGGCTTGCGGCGTGACGGAAGGTATTCAGCAAGGCCCGTGCCAAGTTGCCATCAGGCAGTGCGCAGACGGTGGACCTGTGCGTTTGCACGATAGAGCGGGGCCGTGCCAGCCAGCGCATCGAGCCGCGCCGAGACATTGGCCGCAATCAGGTTGCGCACCTTGCGGTTGGCCTCGTTCTGGCGACGTGCGGCATCGAGCAGGCCCCGGCATTCCTCATCCACCAGCGCATGATCGACATCGGCCAGCGTGCCACACAGGTCCGCCTTGTGCGATGCGCAGCCCATGATCATGTCAAGATCGAGGCCTGCAAGTGCGTGCCGTTCCTCTTGCAGGACGGCAAGCATCTGCCGAAGCGTGTCGCGAAGGTCCGAAGGGCGAGCGACGGTGGAAGTGGCCATTACTGGGCAGTCCTCAGCAGCATGCCGGCGGCGATGATCGCATCGGCAATCTTGGCGGGAATGATCGGGTAAGTGCCGGTCTCGATCGCATGACGAATGTCCTTCACGCGTTCCGAGTCGACGGGGGCAGACTGCCCTGCATCGAGCGCGCTGGACTTCTCGACCTGCGCCGCCGCACCGGTATCCGCAACCGATGCCGTGTCGGCGAGAGAGGCTGTCGAGGCCGTCTTGGCAGACTTGGGCGTACTGACCTGCACCGGCCCAACCGGGCGCGATGCACCGATTTCAATTGGTGACATGGTACCGCTCCTAGCGTTTGATACAGACAAGAACGGCGGTCTTGCCGACGCGTTAAGGGCGGATGCGGAAAAATTTTGCCGGTTCGTGAAAAACCGACCTGTGCCGCTGTCAGTCGACCGGGACGACGACGAGGCCGGGCCGCTCGATCCGGGCGCGGATCGGGGTGGCGCGGGCGCTTGTGCGCACCCGGATCCAGCCCCCGACGGGACCGGATTCCATGGCCTCCCCCGCTTGGCTGACAGAAAAGCCCTCGCCTGCAACGGCGATCGTCAGGGCATCGCCGCGGGCGACAGCTGGCGCAGCGGCAGGAGCGGCGGCAGCGCCTTGCCGGTTCGTGCCGCCAACGGCAACGAACAGCCGCCATCCACCGGCATCAGGACACTGTACAAGCACGGTATCCTGACGCGTGCCCTGCCAGCCAAGCGAAAGCTGCGACCGGCAGGCGGCAAGCCGCAGGCGACGGTCGACCGGCAAGGTCGCGCCGCCCGCCTCCCCGATCCCCGCGCCGAGAAAGGCGGCCACTTCGCGGTCGATGGCGACGAGGTCATGGAACGGCGAGGTCTGCGCCTGCGCGGCAGAGGCGGCAATCAGGGCGGGCAGGACTAAAGGCAGGGATCTGGTCATCGACGGCATCCGCGAAGGAAAGTGCAATGCCCCGATCCAGCAATCATCGTGCCAGAGCGACAGGGGTCACCACCGCCTCGCGCGAATAGACCAGCGCCACACTCGCCCTGGCACGCTCGCCGGGCTCGACGAGGATGCGCGCTTTCGCCGCGCGAGTTCCGCCCTCTGCGGCCAGATCCACGGCCTGGGCCATGGCCGCCGCGCGCGCGCCGCTGGCGTAGCGGACCACGATGCGAACTTCGAGGCGGGGGTCTTCGCCCACTTGCGCCAGCCACTCTGCGAGCGACGGCGCTTCGGGGCCGGGGCTCCAGACGGCAACAGGCTCACTGTCGATCGCGGCTGCGACCGGTGGCGGGGGCGGAGAAGCTGCGGCCTTGCCGCCGCCTGCATGGGCAAGGGCGGAGGCGGTGACGAGGAAGAGGATCAGCGAAAGGTCGGCAATCGCATATTGCCAGCCCGTCCCGGCGCGCACGATCACCCGCCAGCCCTCCCGCGAGGATGCAGGCGCTGGACGGTTGCGTGATGCGACAGCGCCGGTTCGAGCTGGCCTGAGAGCCATTCGATCACGTCCTGCCGCTGGCGCTCCTCGTCCTGCGAGCGCCTCTCAACCGCGCGGGCGAGCGGGGCGAGCACGAGATTGGCGAGCAGCAGGCCGTAGAGCGTGGTCATCACCGCCATGGCAACGGTCGCATTGAGCGCCCCCTGATCGAGTCCGGTCGTGGGCAGGCGGCTGAGCGAGACGAGCGTGCCGATCATGCCGAACACTGGTCCCAACTCTGCCGCCTGGGCAAGTGTGCGCACCGCCATTTCCGCAGCGGCGAGACGGGCGCGGCGGTGGCTGTGGTGGCGCTCGATCAGCACGTCGAGCGAGCGCGAGCGGAACAACGCGTCGGTCGCATCATCGAACTCGCGGTCGCCGATGGGGCCAGAGTGCGCGCGCAGGATGCCGTCACGGCGGATCGCGGAGACTTGTCCGGCGAGATCGGCCTTGGCCTGTGCGGCCGAGAAGCGCGCGGTGAAAAGCCCTGCGAGCGCGCGCATGGTCACGGCCAGTTCCCGCCGCCCTGAACGCAGCACGGTGGCAAGCGCCGTCCCGCCCAGCACGATGCCAAGAGACAGTCCGTCGAACAGCGGGGCGGATGGCATTGACCGGGGTTCTCCTCAGGCATCAGGACGGCAGGCGGGCAGGCTTTTTCAGGCCCCTTTGCCGATTTGCGCCTGCAATCTGCCGCCATCCGGCAAGACTTTGCCGCCGGTGCCATCAGGCAGCGTCGGAAGTCCCGCTTTTGCGCAGTTGGCACGCTGCTTGCTGAAACACCGGCAGCAATTTCGTCAGCCAGTGAAGGCACACCCCATGAGCGAATCCCTCTTCGGCATCCACGGCGCGGCGCTGGAACTGCGGTCCCAGCGCATGGGCCTGCTGACTTCGAACATCGCCAATGCCGCAACGCCGGGCTTCAAGGCCAAGGACATCGATTTCGCCACAGCGCTGAAGGCACGCACCGCCGGGATGAGCGAGGACAAGGCGATTGCCTCGGCCACGCGCTACCGCGTTCCGGTCATGCCGAGCCTCGATGGCAACACCGTGGAGATGGCGACCGAGCAGACCGCCTTTGCCGAAAACGCGGTCGGCTATTCAGCCACGCTCAACTTCCTCAAGGGCCGGGTCGAGACGATCACCCGCGCGATCCGGGGAGAATAAGCGATGGCTGGCAGCAATCCCCTCACCCTGTTCCAGGTCACCGGCCGGGCCATGTCGGCACAGCTCGTGCGCATGAACGCCGCCGCCTCGAACCTTGCCAACGCCGGCACCGTCACCACGACCGAGCAGGAAGCCTATCGCCCACTGCGCCCGGTCTTTGCCGAACAGCTCGATCAGGCGAACGGCCTGTCGACCGTGCGCGTCGCCGCCGTGAAGCGTTCGGACGCCACGCCAATCCGCCAGCACGATCCGGGCCACCCGCTCGCCGATGCCAATGGCGATGTCTGGACTGCCCCGGTCGATGAGAACGCCGAGATGGTCGAGATGCTCGAAAGCTCCCGCCAGTACCAGAACGTGGTCGAGGCGATGCAGACCGCAAAGCAGCTCATGCTCGAAACGATGAGGATGAAATAATGTCAGTCGCTTCCGTCACTTCCACCAACGGTGTCAACGGCGCCAAGACCTCGTCCAAGGCAGGACAGGGATGGGGCGCAATGGGCGCCGAGGACTTCGTCAAGCTGCTGACCACGCAGCTGCAGAACCAGGACCCGACCGAGCCGGTCGACAACACCCAGATGCTGGCCCAGCTCGCGCAGTTCTCCTCGTTGTCGAACCTCAACGACATGAAGGACTCGCTGGGCACCATGACCAAGCAATCGGACACCCTGTCCGCCATCTCGACCAAGCTCGACACGCTGAACAGCACCGTTGCCAAGCTGCTCGCCAGCCAGCCCACGCCCCCAAAAGCCTAAGCCCCGCAGGAGACGCGCATGTCCTTCTACACATCGCTCAACGGGTTGAAGAACGCCCAGACCGACCTTGGCGTGATCAGCCACAATATCGCCAACGCCGAAACCACCGGCTTCAAGAAGAGCCGCACCGAGTTTGCCGACATCGTCGTGGGCAGCGCCTTCACCAATCCCAAGCTGGTCGTCGGGATCGGCGCGGCAGTGGAATCGATCAGCCAGAACTTCGCGTTGGGACCGATCGAGCAGACCGGCTCCGCGCTTGATCTTGCCATCAACGGCGATGGCTTCTTTACCACAAAGAACGTCGTGACCGGCCAGACGCTGTTCACCCGCAATGGCAGCCTGACGGTGGACGGCGCGGGCTTTGTCTCTGACGGATCGGGCAACCGCCTGCAGGTCTTCCCGACCGATGCCGCGGGCACGATCACGTCGACCACGCCTGCCGATGCGCTGATCCCGGCTACGAACGGTACCGACGCCAGCGGCAATCCGAACGAGTTCGCAGGCATCACCGTCGGCAGCGATGGCGCAGTGACGGCATCCTATGCGGACGGGTCGAACGTGATCATCGGCAAGGTCGCGCTGGCCAGCTTCATCGCGCCGCAGGGCCTCAAGCAGATCGGCTCATCGAACTGGGTGACGACCGGCATTTCGGGCGCACCGAACTATGGCCAGCCGAGCACCGGCCAGTACGGGTCGTTGCTATCGGGCGCACTGGAACGCTCGAACGTCGACATCGCCGAGGAACTGGTCAGCCTGATCACCGCACAGCGCAACTTCCAGGCCAACGCCAAGGCCATCGATACCGCCACGCAGATCTCGCAGACCGTGATCCAGCTGCAGACCTGATCTGTCTTAGTTCACCGGAGACTGAATTATGGATCGCCTGATCTACACCGCCTATTCCGGCATGACCGGGTCGACCGTGCGCCAGCGCGTGATCGCCAGCAACATGGCGAACGCGCAGACCATCGGTTTCCGCGCCGAGATGCTGACGACCACGCCGATGACGCTGAAGGGTCCCAGCCTCGAGGCGCGCGCCATGACCGATGGCGAAGTGCGCGGATCGTCGATGGCGCAAGGTACGCTGATCTCGACCGGCAAGCCACTGGACGTTGCGCTGACCGGCGACACCATGCTTGCGCTGCAGGCCGAGGACGGCAGCGAGGTCTATTCGCGGCGCGGCGATCTGACCGTGAGCGCGGGTGGCGTGCTGGAGAACGGCGATGGCCGCCCGGTCATCGGCGAGAACGGTCCGATCACGGTTCCGTTGGGTTCGAAGGTCACGATTTCGCCCGACGGTGGCGTCTCCGTTGCCAATCCCGAGACACCAGACCAGCCGCCCCAGCTCGTCGGGCGCATCAAGATCGCATCGACCACCGGCAGCCGACTCGAGAAGGGCCTCGACGGCCTGTTCCGCGTGGCTGGGCAGAACGGCGAACCCGGCGTCTTGCCGCAGGACGAAGAGGCCAGGCTGATGGTCGGCAGTCTGGAACAATCGAACGTCGATCCCACCCGCATCCTCGTCGAGATGGTCGAGGCCCAGCGCCTTTTCGACATGCGCACCAAGGTCGTCTCCCAGGCCAAGGAAGTCGACGAATCCAGCGCCTCCCTGATGCGCATTTCCTGATTTCGAGAGGTAAACCCAGATGCCAAGCTCAGCCCTTCACGTCGCCCGGACCGGTCTGGAAGCGCAGGACACGCGGATGCGCGTGATCGCCAACAACCTCGCCAACGTCGGCACCACCGGCTTCAAGCGCGACCGCGCCAACTTCGCCACGCTCGCCTATCAAGACGCACGCGTGGCCGGGCAGCAGTCATCGAACGAGACGGCCTATGCTACCGGCCTCAACCTCGGCACCGGCGTTGCGGTGCAAGCGACCACCCGCATCGACAGCCAGGGCACGCTGCAAAGCACGAGCAACGCGCTGGACCTTGCGCTGGATGGCGAGGGCTACTTTCAGGTGACCATGCCGGGAGGGCAGCTTGCCTATACCCGCGCGGGCAACTTTTCGCGCTCGGCAGAAGGTGTGCTGGTGACGGCGCAGGGCTATCCGCTCAATCCGGCAATCACCATTCCCGAAGGCGCGAGTGCGATAACCATCGCCAATGACGGCACCGTCTCGGCCACGATTGCGGGGCAAAACGAGCCTGCGCAGCTTGGCCAGATCACCGTTGCCAGCTTCGCCAACCCCGGCGGCCTGCGCTCGATGGGCGACAACTTTCTGCAGGAAACCGCAGCCTCGGGCGCGGCGCAGGTCGGTGTTCCAGGGGAACTGGGGCGCGGCAAGATCCAGCAGGGCTACCTCGAAGGTTCGAACGTCAACGTCGTCGAGGAACTGGTCGACATGATCGAGTGCCAGCGCGCCTACGAGATCAATTCCAAGATGATCTCTGCGGTCGACGAAATGCTCCAGAACGCCAACCAGACGCTGTGATTGCCATGGAAACCCCCTTCGATCGCCACTTTGCCCCGGAACACAACGAGAGCCCGCGCCGTCGCAAGACCGCTGTGCGTGCCTTGCTGGTCGGATCGCTGGTCGCCGCCGCTGTCGTTTTCGGCATGGACCCGGCCTCTGCAGCCAAGCCCAAGAAGGGCTTCGAGCCGGTCGTCGCGCCGCCCCTGCCGGTTCAGACCGCGGCCCCGACCGCCGGTTCGATTTTCAACGTCAGCGCCGGATACACCGGCATGGTCGAAGGCCGCCGTGCCCATTCTGTGGGCGATCTGATCACGGTCACGCTGGTCGAGAACATGACATCGGCAAAGACCGCAGTCGCCAGAACCCAGAAGACCGGGCAGTTCTCGGTAACCCCGCCCACCACTGGCCCGCTCTCCTTCATCAAGCCGACTGCCCTTAATGCTTCAGGCGGATCGTCGTTCAATGGTCAGGGCAATGCCTCGCAGACGAGCACGCTCGCCGGCGAGGTTGCGGTGACGATTGCGGAAGTGCGGTCCAACGGCACGGCACTGGTGCGCGGAGAAAAGCGCATGATGCTGAGCCAGGGGCAGGAATGGGTGCAGTTTTCAGGGATCGTGCGCCTTGGCGACATCGATCAGGAGAACCGCATCCTGTCGAGCCAGGTCGCGGATGCGCGGGTTGAATACACCGGCAACGGTTCAGTCGGCCGGGCAAGCCGTGAGGGCTGGCTCTCGAAGTTCTTCAACGCGATCTCGCCGTTCTGAAGGTCATGACAATGCTGGTCCGGTTCATCCTCCCTGTCCTTGCAGCCTTCGCAGCGGCTATGCCTGCGCCCGCCATGGCCGAGCGCGTGCGCGACCTTGGCGAGTTCCAGGGCGTTCGCGCCAACCAGCTCACCGGCTACGGCGTGGTGGTCGGGCTTGCCGGAACGGGCGACGACAATCTTGAATACCTGACGCAGGCAATGAAGGGCACGGCGGGCCGCCTCGGCGTGCAGCTGCCGGTGGGTATCTCGCCAGGCCTCAAGAACGCCGCCGCCGTGCTGGTGACCGCAGAGCTTCCCGCTTTCGCCAAGCCTGGCCAGCGTATCGACGTGACCGTATCGACCATCGGCAAGGCCAAGTCCCTGCGCGGCGGGGCATTGATCCTTGCGCCGCTCTGTGGCGCGGACGGGCAGATCTACGCGATGGCACAGGGCAATCTGGCCGTCGGCGGCCTCGGCATCGCCGCGCGCGATGGCTCGCAGCTGACCGTCAACGTGCCGACCGTGGGACGCATCGCCGAAGGGGCCAGCGTGGAGCGCGCTGCCGCCACAGGGTTCGACAGCGGCGAGGTGCTGCGCTGGAACCTGTTCGATGCCGATTTCATGACCGCCCAGCGCGTGCGCGATGCGATCAATGCGCGCTTTCCGCAATCCGCGACGATCGAGGATGGCGTGACGCTGGCGCTGCGCCTGCCCGCAGGCGCCGACAGTCGCGCCACGACCATGGCTGCGATCGAGATGATCGAGGTGACCCCCGCCGAAACCGCCGCCAAGGTCATCGTCAACAGCCGCACCGGCACCGTCGTGATCAACAGCGCGGTGCGCCTTTCGCCCGCTGCCATCAGCCACGGCAAGCTGGTGGTGAAGATCGACGAGAAGCCGCAAGTCTCGCAGCCCGCGCCGTTCAGCCGGGGCCAGACGGCCGTCGTGCCCAACAGCCAGATCGCAGCGGAAGAAAAGGAAGCAAAGGTCGCGCTGTTCAAGCCCGGCGCTTCGCTCTCCTCGCTGGTCGATGCGCTGAACAAGCTCGGCACCAGCCCTTCGGACCTTGTCGCAATCCTCGAAGCGCTCAAGCAGGCGGGCGCGCTGAAGGCGGAGATGGTGGTGATATGACCGCGATCTCCACCCCCTCGCCCACCCTCTCGCTCACGCCCAAGGCGCCGAACGAGCGCGAGAAGCTTTCGGGCGCGGCCAAGCAATTCGAGGCGATCTTCCTGCGGCAGATGCTGGCCAGCGCCCGCGCCGTCGACTTCGGCGGTGACGATGTGTTCGGCAAGATGGACCAGACCTTCGTCCAGATGCGCGATGAACGCTTTGCCGAAATCGCCTCGCAGACCGGCGCGCTGGGCTTTGCGAAACAGATCGAGAACCACCTTGCCGCGCTACTGCCCGGCCAGAATACTGAAGGAGGCGCATAAGCCATGGCGTCCGACCTCCTCTCCATTGCCCGCAGCGGCGTACAGGCCGCCCGCATCGGGCTTGACGTTACTGCCCAGAACATCGCCAACGCCTCGTCCACCGGCTACGTCCGTCGCTCCGCGGCATTCCGCGAGGTAGCATCGAGCGGCGGCGCCTATCGCATCGGCGACCTCTCGCTGTCGGGCGTTCGGCTCGATGGCATCGTGCGCAACGCCGATGCCTTCCGCCAGGCCGAAGTGCGCCGCACCGGATCTGACGTGGCGCGGGCGAGCGCCGAGGTTTCAGGCCTGCAGAATATCGAATCCGCTATCGAGCAATCGGGGGTGTTCGATGCCATCGTCGGCTTCGAATCCTCGCTGCAGCAGCTGACCCAGAACCCGACCGACACTTCGCTGCGCGCTTCGGTGATCGAGAAGGCGCGGACGATGGTCGGCACCTTCCAGATCGCCTCGCAGGAAATGGACGCCGCCGCCGATGGTCTGCGTTTCCTTGCCACCGATGGCGTGACGCAGGTCAACCGCATCGCACAGGAACTGGCGCGTACCAACACCCGCCTCGCCCGCGCCTCCGACGCCAGCAGCGACAAGACGGCCCTGCTCGACCAGCGCGACAAGCTGCTCGAGGAATTGAGCGGCTATGCCAACATCGCGACCGAGTTTTCCGCCGATGGACAAGTCGCGGTGAAGATCGGCGGCAGCGGTGGCGAGGACCTCGTAACCGGCAACACCGCCGCGACCATGGCGATCACCACATCTCCAACTGATGGCACCGTAAGCTACACTCTCGGAGGCACAGCCCTAACTCTCGCAGGCGGAAGCCTGGCGGGACAGCAACTCGCGCTTGCCAAGGGCGCGCAGCTCAAGACCGACATCGACACGCTCGCCCGCGACATCGTCGACGCCTTCAACAACGCGCAGACCGGCGGCCGCGATCTCGACAATGCCATCGGCGTGCCGATCTTCGCAGGCACCACTGCGGCCTTCATGGCACTCGCCGTAGAGGATGGCCGCAAGATCGCCACGGCCCCTGCCAGCAGCACAACCGCAGGCAACCGCGACGCCACGAACCTCACCGCGATCCGCAATGCGCTGGCTGGCGTCAACCCTTCGGGCACGATGGACGCGATCCTGTTCGACGTTTCGGGCACGCTCGCCGGACGCAACGTGACGCTCGGCGCGCTCCAGACGATTGCTGATACCGCCAAGGTCGCGCTTTCGGCGCAATCGGGCGTCGATCTCGATCAGGAAGCGGTGAACCTAGTAAGATTCCAGCAGGCCTTTCAGGCGTCCGGAAAGGTCATGCAGGTATCATCCGACATCTTCGACACCCTTCTGGGAATCAGGTAACCAGCCATGAGCACGATCTTCGGCACATCTACAGCCGCATTCTTCGAAAGGTCCCTGATGGACCTTACCGCCCTGCGCAAGCAGGCCGAGGAGACGCAGGCCGAGATGTCGAGCGGCGAGCGCCTGCAGCGGTCCTCCGACGATCCGGTCGCCGCTTCGCGCCTGCGACAGCTCGCGCGCGCGGACGTGTTCGACGACATCGATACCGCCGCGACCAACCGCGCCACGACGGACCTCAACCTGACAGACAACGCCCTGTCGCAGTTCGCCAACTTCGTCACGCGCCTGCAGGAACTGGCCACCCAGGCCGCATCATCGACGCTGAGCACCAGCCAACGCGCAGGCATCGGCGAGGAAGTGGCGCAGATCCGCGATAACCTCGTTGCGCTGGCCAACACGCGCGACGGGAACGGCAACGCCCTGTTCGGCGGTGAGAGCGCATCGGACGCCTACACGCTCGATGCGGCGGGCAATGCGACTTATGCCGGGACCGGCGCAGCGGGCGTGATCTCGCTCGGCGGAGGCCAGTCGGTCTCGCGCGGGGTGACGGGGCCGGATTTTCTCCAGTTCCAGTCGGGCGGCGCGACTGTCGACCTGCTGGCCATGACCAAGGCTCTGGCCGATGACCTGAAGTCCGGCACGGGCGGAGCCGCCACGGCCAACGCCGCGCTCACTGCCTTGGGCGATGGCCTGAACGCGATCACCACGGCGCAGACGGTCGTCGGCTCGCGCCTCAACTGGATCGATCTCAATACCGAGCGCCGAACCTCGCTTGCGGAAATGCGCACCGACGAGAAGACCGAAGTTGGCGGCGCGGACCTGACGGAATCCATCGCCCGCCTGCAGAACACCATGCTGGTGCTGCAGGCCAGTCAGGCCAGCTTTTCCAAGCTCGCCAACCTTTCGCTGTTCAGCGTGCTGAACTGAGCGCGACCCAACGTACCGGGAATAGCTGCAAATGTTCGTGATCGTCGGCATCGTCATCCTGCTCGCCATGGTCTTCGGCGGCTTTGCCATTACCGGCGGCGCGCTCGGCCCGGTGATGCATGCGATCCCTCACGAAATGCTGATCATCGGTGGCGCAGCGCTCGGCGCGGTGGTCACCGGCAACTCGATGCACGAGCTGAAGGGCATCGGCGGCGGTTTCAAGAAAGTTTTCAAGGGGCCGCAGCACAACAAGCAGGATCATGTCGACGCGATCGTGCTGTGCACCAAGCTGATGAAGATCCTGCGCAGCGACGGCCCGGTGGCGCTCGAAAGCCACGTGACCGACCCGAAGAACTCCCCGATCTTCGCCGAATATCCCCGCCTCCTCGGCAATGCCGCGCTGGTCTCGCTGATTTGCGACACGCTGACCCTGATCGTGGTCTCCTCGGGAACGCTTGAAGTCCACGCGGTCGAGGACGTGATGGATCACGCGATGAAGACCCACTTCCACGAAGAGGCCGAGGCACAGCATGCGCTGCAGGGCCTGGCCGACGCTCTGCCCGCGCTCGGCATCGTCGCGGCCGTGCTTGGCGTGGTCAAGACCATGGGCTCGATCGACAAGCCGCCCTCGATCCTGGGTGCGATGATCGGCTCGGCGCTGGTCGGGACCTTCATGGGCGTGCTGCTGGCCTATGGCATCGTCGCGCCGATTGCGGGCCGCCTCAAACAGGTGCTCGATCAGGACGAGATGATCTTCCAGGCGGTCAAGCAGGTGATCATCGCCAGCCTGCATGGCTGGCCACAGCCGCTGGTCGTCGAAAGCGCGCGCTCGGGGTTGGGCCATGCCTTCCGTCCCGGCCTGTCGGAACTGCTCGACGCCCTGCGCGGAAGATAAAAGATGGCCAAGGCACCCGCCAAGGGCAAGAACGAGCCCCCCAAGCCGATCATCGTCAAGAAGATCACGGTGATTGCAGGCGGCCACCATGGCGGGGCGTGGAAGGTTGCCTATGCCGACTTCGTGACCGCGATGATGGCGTTCTTCCTGCTGATGTGGCTGCTGGGTGCGACCACGGAGAAACAGCGCAAGGGCATCGCCGACTACTTCACCCCCACGCTGGTCAAGGTGCGGCAGGGCAGCGCGGGCGGCTATGGCGTGCTCGGCGGCTCATCGCTGACCGATGCCGACGATTACCCCCACCGCGCCGGGCAGACCGGCAACAAGACCATCTCGATCCCGCGCGATGCGACCGGCGGTCCCAAGGAAGGCGGCAGCAAGATCAAGCGCAGCCAAGTGATGAAGGAGCGCATCGCGCAGAAGCTCGCCCAGTCCGAAAAGCTCAAGAAGCTGGCGCGACAGGTGCGCATGACCGAAACGCCCGAAGGCATCCGCCTCGATCTGGTGGACGATGCCGATTTCTCGATGTTCCTGCTCGGCACCACGGTGCTGACGCCCGACGCAGCAGAACTTCTGCGCGCGATCGGCCAGGCCATCGCACCCGAGCCGAGCCAGTTGACCATTCGTGGCCACACGGATTCGCTGCCGTGGAAGAACGGCGTGGCCAACAACTGGTCGCTTTCGGCCGGCCGCGCCGAGACGACGCGACAGGCACTGATGCGCCAAGGCATCGGCGAGGCGCGCTTCCGCCGCATTGAGGGCGTGGCTGACCGTGAGCCGCTGGTACAGAACGATCCGGCTGACCCGCGCAACCGGCGCATGTCAATTCTGCTTAGTTACTGATTAACGAAAGACCGGTCAGGTTCTTAAACTTTGGATGAATCTTCCGGTTGCATCAGCAACCGGATGAAGGCAGCCTGTCGCGAGCGTGGCGGTGCGCCGGGCCACAAGCCCGAGCCACGCAGCACGACAGGGAGCAAGAATTCAATGAAGAAGATTGCAGCGTTGGCCACGGTATCCGCCCTGGCGCTGGCCGGAATGGTGTTTGCCGCCGCAGGTGGCAACAAGACTGCAGGGTCCGGAGCGGTCCTGCTGCCGGCAGCAACCGGCGCCTCGGCCCCGGCTTCCGCGCAGGCCACGACAAGTGCCATGGCGGCAAGCGCCGTGATTCCTGACAGCTGGATCTGCGTGTTCCGCAAGGGCTCGGTCACCCGGGGTTCCGAACAGGCTGAAGCCAACAGCGTTGCTGGCAAGGCCGGTGGCCGCGTCGGCCATGTCTATTCCGTCGCCCTGCAGGGCTTCTCGATCAACGCCAAGGCGCAGAACGCAGCAGCGATCGCAGCCCACAATCCGAAGATCGAAAAGTGCGAGGCCGATCAGGTCGCGACGGTGATCGACCCGGTCAATGCGCTTGCCAATGCAGGGGGCGGCGTGAACGCTTCGGCAACCGAAACGATCCCGGCGGGTATTACCCGTGTCGGCGGTGGCAACGCGGCAAACCCGATTTCGGGTCGCGCGTTCGTCATCGATACCGGCATCGACCTTACCCACCCCGATCTCAACGTTGACAAGGTCAACAGCAAGAACTTCGTCGCGCGTGAAAAGTCGCCTAATGACCTGAACGGACACGGCAGCCACGTTGCCGGCACGATCGCCGCCAAGATCAACGGCGCAGGCGTCGTAGGCGTTGCCCCCGGGGCCTTGCTCGTTGCTGTGCGCGTGCTCGATCGCCGTGGAAGTGGTGCATACTCTGCGGTTATCGCAGGCGTCGACTACGTCGCGAAGATCGGCAAGCCGGGCGACGTTGCCAACATGAGCCTTGGCGGACCGGTCTCGGATGCTCTGGATCAGGCGGTGATCAACGCCTCGAACAGCAGCGGCGTCATCTTCGCACTTGCAGCCGGCAACGAAAGCGAGGACGCGAACCTGCATTCGCCCGCTCGCGCGCAGGGACCGAACATCTACACCGTGGCCGCCGTCAACAGCAGCGATGCTTTCGCCAGCTTCTCGAACTACTCCGCAGTCGGCTCGCCAGTCGACTTTGCCGAGCCCGGCGTTTCGATCCTGTCGACCTGGCTGAGCGGTGGCTACAACACTATATCGGGCACTTCGATGGCTACCCCGCACCTTGCGGGACTCGTGCTCATCGGTGGCCCGCGCAACGACGGACGCACCTCAACCGCCGCTGCGAATGGCGTGAGCTTCCCAATCGGGGTGAAGTAGAAATCCCAGTATCGTTAACGAATCGAAGGGCGGCCCCGCAAGGAGCCGCCCTTCTTCGTTACCGGAGAACGCACGAAGGCCCGGCGGTCCGCGCAAGAACCGCCGGGCTCGTGATCACGCCTGGTGGAGACAGGCGTATGTCATGGCTTAGCGCAGCAGCGAGAGGACGTTCTGCTGGCTCTGGTTGGCCTGCGCGATCATCGCGGTCGAAGCCTGCGAGAGGATCTGGGCCTTGGCCATCTGCGTCGTTTCCGCCGAATAGTCGGTGTCCTGGATGCGCGAACGGGCGTCGGACAGGTTGGTGATGTTGTCGTTGAGGTTGTTCACCACCGATTCCAGACGGTTCTGGCCGGCACCGAAGGTCGCACGGGCGGCGTTCACTTCGCCGAGCGCAGTATCGACATCGTCGATGGTCGTGCCGGCGTTGGTGCCGTCAGTGCCGCTGACGTCGAAGGCGACCGTGTTGATCTGCTTCGAGGTGATCGTCACCGTGGTCGCGGTTTCCGAACCGACCTGGATGTCAAAGGTCTTGTCGGCGGCGCTGTCGAACACGGTGTTGCCGTTGAACTTGGTGTCGGAGAGGACCGCGTTGATCTGGTCCTGCAGTTCCTGGACTTCCGTGTTCATGTAGTCACGGTCGGATTCCTGATAGGTCGCCGACTTGGCCTGAACCGCCAGCTCGCGCACGCGCTGCAGCATGTTGGTCACTTCGCTCAGCGCACCTTCGGCCGTCTGGGCCAGCGAGATGCCGTCGTTGGCATTGCGCACGCCCTGGGCCATGCCCTTGATCTGCGAGGTCATCGTGGTGCTGATGGCGAGGCCTGCGGCGTCGTCCTTGGCACCGTTGATGCGCTTGCCGGTCGACAGGCGTTCCATCGCCGTGCCGAGCATCTTGCTCGCCGAAGTCGACGAGTTTGCAGCCTTGATGGCGCTGATGTTGGTATTGATAACCGCCATTTTCCATTCTCCGGTAGGTGGTGTGTCGTTCCCGATAGGACCGCCGGTCAGAGGATCGACACGGCTGTCGGAACAAAGACCGGCAAAGCGCCGCCGGAATTAAGCCACCCCCCGGCAAAAGCCTGCCACCCCTAGGTACTGGCCCTTAGCAATTCCCGACCCCTTAAAGTTTCAACCTGTTTGTCGGTCTCGCGCGAAACAAGGGCCTCGGACGGAATGGTTAACAGGGGTCTTGAAATGATTCGCGATTGCGGAGCACTGCAGTTCACGGAAGCGGCGGCGAAAGCCCATCCGGCGCTGGTCCAGCGCGCGGCGGCAGTGCTGTCGAGCTATGGCGAGCCGGGCGATGCCATGCTGGCCGATGCCTTCGAGAACGCTACCCTCGCCCCGCGCAAGCCGGTCGTCCTGCTGGAACGCTCGCAAGTGCCGGCGATCGAGCGGCAGGCGGGGAGCCGCATTGCAACGCTGCGCTATGCCGATGGCGCAGGCGAGGCCGCCCTTGCCGCCCTGCTCGCCTGCGCCGCCCGTCCCGGCGCGCCGATTGCAGCAGACCCGGAGAGCCTGTCCGTCCTCGCCCTTGCCACGCGGATTGCCGCCTCAGATATTCCTGTCCTGATCAACGGCCCGACCGGCACCGGCAAGGAAGTATTGAGCCGCTTCATCCACGAGCGCTCGGCGCGCAAGGACAAGCCCTTCGTTGCGATCAACTGCGCCGCCATGCCCGAAGCGATGCTCGAAGCGCTGCTGTTCGGCCATCAGAAGGGGGCATTCACCGGGGCCAATACCGCCAGCGAAGGCTTCTTCCGCGCGGCTGCCGGCGGCACCCTGCTGCTCGACGAAATCGCCGAAATGCCTCTCACTCTTCAGGCCAAGCTGCTGCGCGCGCTGCAGGAAGGCGAAGTCGTCCCGCTCGGCGCGACCAAGCCGATCAAGGTCGATGTCCGCGTGATCGCTTGCGCCAACCGCGATCTGCCGCTCGAAGTCGAGGAAGGCCGCTTCCGCGCCGACCTTTACTACCGCCTCAACGTCTTCCCCCTGACCCTGCGCGCGCTGTGCGAGCGGCCCGAGGACATTGCCCCGCTGGCCTTTGCCATGGCGCTGCGTCACTCGCCCGCCAGCCCGTGGATTTCGGACGAGGCGCTGTCCATGCTTTGCGCCCACTCCTGGCCCGGCAATGTGCGCGAACTGGAAAACGTGATGCGCCGCGCCCTTGTCCTTGCCGGCAATGCGGGGGTGATCGGCGCGGAGCACATCGTGTTCGACCGGCCCGCCCGCCTGATCAACGAACCGCTGGCGGTGGTGCCAACCAGCGATGCCAAGCTGTCCAACATCGTCCAGATGTCCGAGGCTAAGGCGATCCTATCGACGCTGGAGGCCTGCAACGGCAGCCGCGTTGCCGCAGCACGCCAGCTTGGCATTTCCGAGCGGACCTTGCGCTATCGCCTTGCCAGCTTCCGTGATGCCGGGATCGAAGTGAACGGTCGTGCTATGGGTGGCAGGCGATGAGCGGCGTCTCAGGCATCGGCGGCCGGGCTTCCGGCATCCAGGACATCATGGCCCTGCGCCAGCAGATCATGGAGCGCTCGCAGCTGCTCCAGCAGGTCAGATCGCCCGAGACCGCAACTTCGGCCAGCGCCACCAGCGGCCCCGCCGGGAGCTTCACCGAAAGCCTCAAGGGCGCGCTCGACAGCGTCAATGCCGCGCAGCAGAAGTCCAGCGCGATCACCGAGGCCTATGAGCGCGGCGAGACGGTCGACATCGCCAAGGTCATGCTTGCCCGGCAGGAATCGGGCGTTGCCTTCGAGGCGACGCTGCAGGTCCGCAACAAGCTGCTGACGGCCTACCAGGACATCATGCGGATGGGAGTGTGATTGAATGGCCGAGGCAAATCCTTCCGGCACGCCCGCAGTCTCACTGACCGATCCGCTTGGCACAGGCATCGGCGCGCGGGCCAAAGCCATGCTCGCCCAGCCATCGGTGCGGCGCATGATCCCGTGGTTCGCGGGTGCATCTGCCGCAGGGCTGACCGGCGTACTGTGGCTGACGATGGCCCCGGCGCCCCAGCGCATGCTCTACAGCCAGCTTTCCGACGGCGAGCGCGCCGAAGTGACCGCCAGCCTCGAAAAGGCGGGCATCCCCTACCAGATCGACAGCGCAACCGGCGCGATCACCGTGGGCGAGGACGATCTTTACAAGGCGCGCATGGCCGCAGCTTCCGATGGCGCCATCGCCACGCCCGAGACCGGCACGCAGATGCTCGACAAGCTGCCGATGGGCGCGAGCCGCGGCCTTGAAGGGCAGCGCCTGCAGGCCGCGCGCGAGCGGGAGCTGGAACTGACGGTGATGGAGATCGACGGCGTCGAAGCCGTACGGGTTCACCTCGCCGAACCGGAAAAATCGGTGTTCGTGCGCGAGAACGTGCCGCCCTCGGCCTCGGTCATGGTCAAGCTGAAGCGCGGGCGGCAGCTTTCGGAAAGCCAGGTCCGCGCGATCGTCAATCTTGTGGCAGGGTCGGTTCCCGGTCTGTCGATAGATGCGGTGCGCGTGGTGGACCAGCACGGCGCGCTGCTGTCTGACCCATCCGGACCCGATGGCGACCGGCTCGAACTGCAACAGCGCATGGAAGAGAAGCTGCGCCAGCAGGTTGCCCAGTTGCTTACCCCCATGCTCGGCGAGGGCAACTTCTCGTCCGAGATCCAGCTCGATCTGGACATGGATCAGGTGACATCGGCCCGGGAAAGCTATGACAAGCAGGGCGTCGTCCGCTCCGAAACGCAGAGCGCCTCGCAACAGGCAGGCGCAACCACGGCGCAAGGCGTACCCGGTGTCACTGCCAACACGCCGCCACCTGCCACAACCGCGCAGGCCGGAGCGCCGCAAGGCACGCCGACGACCGCCGCTGCTCCTGCAGGAGCCAATGGCGAATCCAGTTCGACCCGCACATATGAACTGGGTCGCGAAGTTGCGGTATCGAACCAGACGCCGGGCAAGATAAAGCGCCTCTCGGTCGCGGTCGCGCTCAGTGCAGAGATCATGGCCAAGGCCAAGCCGCAGGACATCGAACAGATCAAGCAACTGGTCAGCGCTGCCGTCGGTGCCGATGCCACGCGCGGCGATCAGGTTGCCGTGGCCGTGCGCGCGTTCAAGCCCGCCGAGGTTACCCCGGCGCCGTTCTGGGAGACGCCGTGGTTCGCCACGATCCTGCGCAACGCGGTCGCCCTGATTGCGGTGCTGCTGGTCCTGCTGCTCGGCGTGAGGCCGCTCATCAAGGCGTTGAAACGAGAGCCCGCCAGCGCGGAGGGCAAGCCGCTCAAGAAGCGGAAAAAGGGCGAAGCCGCAGACGATGATGATGATGATGACGGCGAAGGCGACGCCGAAGAGAGCCCCGAAGCCGTCACGCCCGAGGAAGTGGCTCAGGCCATCCAGCCCGCGCAGGACCCGCAGACCGGCGTGGTCGATGCCGAAGCGCTCGCCCGGCAGGTCAGCCTTGCGCAGCGCCTTGTCGTCGAGAAGCCCGACAGCGCGGTGGTTGCGCTCAAGCAGATGCTCAAGACCCCTGAAGAGGAAGGTGCCAGCGCATGAGCGACCTGATGGAGGCCCCCGCCATGTCCGAGACCGCCATTTCCGATCCCGAACGCGCGGCCGTGATGGTCATGCTGCTGGAGGACGATCAGGCCGCGCAGATCCTTGCGCAGCTGGAGCCTGCCGAACTGCGCCTGCTCGGCGAGAAGATGTGCGCGCTGGGCGAGATCGGCCCGGTTGCCATTGCCCAGGCGATTGCCGGGTTCGTCGAGAAGACCGAGCGCCTGGGCCTGATTGCGCACGATCGCGTAGGCCAGGTGCGTTCGCTCATGACGCGGGCGGTGGGCGAGGTGAAGGCCGACAGCCTGATGCAGCGCATCGTGCCCGACGATCCCTCGCGCACCCCCACCATCGAACTCGCCCGCTGGCTAACCCCGCAGGTGATCGTGCCGCTGATCCGCGACGAACATCCGCAGGCGATCGCCGTGCTGCTGGTGCAACTTGATCCCGAGGTGGCCGCCGCCGTGCTGCATGGCCTGCCCGATGAGATGCAACCGCAAGTCGTGCACCGCATCGCTACGCTCGGCCCGGTCGCGCCCGAGGCCATCGCCATGCTCGACGAACTGCTCAACCGGCGGATCGGCGAATGCCATGGTACGGGCGCGCTCACCATGGGTGGCCCGCGCGAGGCGGCAGACATCATCAACGCCTCGGTCCGCGCGGTGGAAAAGCGGGTCATGCCCGAGATTGCAAAGCAGGACCGCCAGCTGGCCAAGGCCATCGAGAACGAGATGTTCAAGTTCGAGCACCTCTTCGTACTCGACGACAAGTCGATGGGCGCACTGCTGCGCGAGGTGGACAGCGATGCACTGATTGCGGCGCTCAAGGGCATCCCCGAGGACCAGCGCGAAGTCTTCTTCCGCTCGATGTCGAGCCGCGCCGCCGATGGCGTGCGCGACGAAATCGCCGCGCGGGGCCGTATGAAGATGGCGGAGGTGATTGAAGCGCAGAAAGCCATGGTCACTGCCGCCCGCCGCCTCTCGGCCGAAGGCGTGATCGTGTTCGGCGCGGGCGACGACGACTATGTCTGATGCCGTGCGTGCGGTTTCGCTGGCGGATCTTGGACATGCCTCGCCGGGCTTTGCGCGGGACCGCCGCTTCTTCCGCCAGCTTGTCGGTCCCGAGCCAGAAACCACGCCGGTCGAGCACGATCCGGCGGAGCCGCGCGATCCCGTGGCCGAAGCCTGGGCCGAAGGCTATGCCAAGGGGCTCGGCGATGCGCAGGAGGCCGCCGCGCAGTTGATCGCCGAACAGGACGCAGCGCGCAGCCGCATCGAATTCGGCCTCGGCAAGCTCGACGCCGCCATGCAATCCGAACTCGAGGATCGCCTGCGCGAAACCGTGATCGCGTTGTGCGAGGCAGCGATTGCCCCCGCCGCGCTCGATCCCGATGCCCTGACCCGGCGCGTTCAGGTGGCAGCCGCCATGCTTGCCCGCGCAGAGGACCAGCGCGTGATCCGGCTGCATCCCGAAGATCTCGCGCTGATTGCAGCGCGCCTGCCCGAGGAGTGGCACTTCGAACCTGACGCCGGACTGGAGCGTGGCGCGCTGCGCGTCGAAGGCGCGGCGGGTGGCGTCGAGGACGGCCCAGAACAATGGCGCCGCGCCATCAACGAAGCCCTGCGCCAGTGCTGAAGGCAACGACGCCTGCGCTGTTCGAACGCACGCTCGATTCCCTCGCGCTGTGCGAGCCGGATTTCACCCCGTCGCGCTATGGCCTGCTGGCCGCCTGCGATGGCGGGATGCTCGAAGTTTCAGGGCTCTCCGTCCCCATCGGAACGCAATGCCGCATCGCCCATGGCACCGGCTCACTGACGGCGGAGACCGTCGGCTTCCGCAATGGCCGCACGCTGATGATGCTGCTCGGCGATCCGGTGCTGCTACGCCCCGGCGCAAGGGTGCGCCCAGAAGGCCGCCCCGGCATGCTTCCGGTGGGCGAGGCCTTCCTCGGCCGCGCCATCGACGGCGAGGGCAAGCCGATCGACGGCATGGGCCCGATCCACAGCCGCCGCGAATGGCCCGCAGGCGGCGTGCGCGCTGCCGCGCTCGATCGCTCCCCGGTGCGCGAAAGCTTCGATACCGGCGTGCGCGCCCTCAATGCCCTCACCACCTTCGGCGTCGGCCAGCGCATCGGCATCATGGCAGGCTCAGGCGTCGGCAAATCGGTGCTGCTCGACATGATCGCCCATGGGGCCGAGGCCGAAATCGTCATCGTCGGCCTGATCGGCGAGCGCGCGCGCGAAGTGTCCGATTTCGTCGAACGGCACATGCAGAGGTCGAAGCGCGAGCGTTCGGTCATCGTTGCCGTGCCTGCCGACCACGCGCCCAACTTGCGCATCCGGGGGGCGATGCTTGCCACCAGCCTTGCCGAATACTTCCGGGCGAAGGGCAAGCGCGTGCTGCTGATCATGGACAGCCTCACCCGCGTCGCCCACGCCGGACGCGAGATCGCGCTGCTGCTGGGCGAACCGGGCGCAGCACGCGGCTATCCACCCTCTGCACTTGCCACGATCACCAAGCTGGTCGAGCGCGCGGGCAATTCGGCGCAGAGCGGCGGTTCGGTCACCGGGCTCTACACCGTGCTCGCCGATGGCGACAATCAGGACGACCCGGTGGTCGATACCGCCCGCTCGATCCTCGATGGCCACATCGTGCTGTCGCGCGATCTCGCCCAGCGCGGGCAGTACCCTGCCATCGACATCGCCGCATCGCTCAGCCGCGTGATGAACGACATCACCGCGCCCGACCACCAGCGCGCCGCGCGCACCTTCCGCGCGCTCGTTGCCGCATATGAAGCGAACCGCGATCTCGTGCTGATGGGGGCCTATCGCGCAGGTGCGGACCCGCAGCTCGACCGCGCCATAGCCATGCACGAGGCGCTGTCCGGCTTCATCGGCCAGCCCCAGCGCGAGGTCGTGCCGATGGCTGAGAGCATTGCCGCGCTGACCGGGCTGATCGGCCCGTGAAGGCCGAGCGCGCGCGCCTGGCCCGGCTCAAGCGCCTCGAACGCATCCGCGACATTGCCCGCCAGAACGCTCTTGCTGAAGCGGGCAAGGCCGAGGGCACGTTGGCGCAACTGCAAGGCCTGGTCGAGCGAACCCAGCGCCTCTCTGCTGACTACGCCGCGCGCACAGACGCTCGCGACGCGCATGGCCTCCAGCAATTGCGGCACTTCGTCGCCGGGCTTGATCGCATCGCTACCGGAACCCGCGCCGATGCTGAAACCGCGCGGCGCATAGCCGATACCAAGGCGCAGGAGGCCGCCGCTGCCGAACGTCGCCGCGCGGCTGTCGAGGAGCGCGCCGAGGCCCAGGCCCGGCTGATCGCCCGCAAGGTCGAATCCGCAACAATACCTACCGCCACCTCGGCCAAGCGGTCTGGCACAGGCCTTGAATAGTCAGGGCTGACGCCTTCGCGACGGAGCCCTGCCGATGTTCGATCTTTCCGCCCTGCCCTTGCCAACGGCGCTTCAGCCCGCCCCCGCAATGCAGGCGGTGATGCCGGAAATCGCGACGGAATCGGCAGGCGTTGCAGCATCACCTGCGCCTGCACCCTGTTTCGGCGCGCTGCTTGCCCTGCAATCCGTGGCCCCTGCCCCGGCAATCGCCTTGCCGGAAAGCGGCAAGATCTTGCCGGACCCGGCAAACGCCCGCCTGCTCCCGCCGTCCCAGATCGAACGCAAGGGCCTGCAACGCCTGCCGGAGGAAGAGACGGAAGCCGATGCGGCGCTCCCGACCGAGGAACCACAACAGGACATGCTTGTGCCCGACATGGCGATCCTTTCGGCAATCTTCGCGGCGCCGGACCGCCTGCCACCCGCGAACGCTTTCGTTCCGGATGCCGTTGCCACAACGACATCCGATCAGCGCCCACTCGTGGCGGTGCCTCAATCTAGCGCTGCACCGGCGAACATACCCCAGGCCACCGTGGCGCTCGCCAGCACGGCGCAAATCGAACTGCTGCCTGCAGCAAGGCCCGGGAAACAGCATGCCAGCGAGGTTGCTGTCGCGGGGAACATTGAAGCTTCATCGGAACTCGCAGCCGCAAGCGCATCAAGTGCCGCGACACGCCGCCGCGCCCCACTGCAGCGCATGCCGACTGCACCCGAAGCCGCCAGTCCCCCAACTCTCGCAACCCTCGCAACGCGTTCGCAGCAGGCACAGGCGGTCACGCACGATGAGCGCTTAGGCACCGAAACGCCAGATCCCGAAGCTGTCGGCCTGCTCGTCCTCGACCAGCCATCGCGCACTGAGCCGCAGGCCCCGGCCAGCTCTCGGACAGAGCCCGCGCCGGCACGGGTCGACTTCGCCACGCTCGTCGACACCCTCGCCCGTGCCCGCGAAGAAGCATCGCCCCACGCCATCCATGCCTCGGTCACCCATGCCGAGTTCGGTCGCGTCTCGCTGCGCTTCGAGCGTGACGAGGACAATGGGCTGTCGGTGGCAATGAGCAGCGCAGACCCCGGCTTTGCCCGCGCGGTCAGCGCCGCCGCCGATGCTCCGCCAGCAAGCAACGAAACCGCAGGGCAAGCTCCGCGCCAGCAGTCCTCAGCCGACGCCCGCACCAGCCAGGGCCAAGGCCAGCGCCATCAGCCGCAGGACGAGCAAGCCCGACAGCGTCCGGCCACCAACGCCGCGCCTCGCCACGCATCGGCCGAACAGGCCTCCACCAGCCGCGATACGCGCGACATCTACGCCTGATCCTGACCCCCGAACTTCGAGAGAACCCGCATGAGTGACAAGAGCGACAAGGACGACAAGCCTAAGAAGAAGAAGGGCGGCGGCATGATGGTCAAGGTCATCGGCGCCGTGGCCCTGCTCGGCGTTGGCGGCGGGGGCGTGTTCGGCCTCGTCGCGGCCGGAGTCATCGGCGGCGGCCATGCCGAAGAGGAGAAGAAGGACAACAGCCCCAAGCTTATCCGCAAGGGCGAGGAAGACCCCTATGCCCCCAAGGCCAAGGAAGGCGAGGGCGAAGGCGAAATGGCCAACGTCGAGGGAGAAGGCGGCAGCGAGTTCCGCACCGTCTATTACAACTTCCCCGAGGACTTCACCTCCAACCTCAAGAACACCGACGCGCTGCTGCAGGTCAACGTCTCGGCCTCCACCCGCCGCGATTATCGCGTGGTGCTGTGGATGAAGAAGCACGAACTGGCGATCCGCTCGGCCCTGCTCATCGCTATCGCCGATACGCCAGAGGAAGACGTGATCAGCCCCGAAGGCAAGGGCCGCCTGCAAAAGCGCCTGACCGCAGCGATCAACAAGGTCCTCACCGAGAACGAGGGCTTTGGCGGCGTCGACAACGTCTACTTCAAGTCCTTCATCGTCCAGTGATGGCTCAGGCCACAAGGCTCCCATGAAACCCGAACGCGCCTTCATCGCCGAACGTGCCATTGCCCGGCACGATCCGGTCCTGCTGCGTTCCGGCCCCAGCGCGGCGGACCTCGTCCCGGCACTCGCCCGGATGAGCGAGCGCCTGGCCAAAGCCGTGCGCGGCGCGCTGATCCCGCTGCTCGGCGGGGCGGAACCGCAGATCAATCCGATGAAGCCGATGCAGACCGACTTTGCCGACTTCTGCTCGGAAATCCCGCGGCTTGCCGCCAACAGCCTGATGCAGATCGGCAGCGCGCCGTTCATGGTCAGCATCGAGGGCGAGAACGTGCTGCGACTGGTCGACCGCGCTTTCGGCGGCCCCGGCGACACGCCTTCCTCTCTGCCCAAGGAATTCCCGCTCTCCGCCGACCTGATGATCGGCCGGATCGAGCAACTGCTCGCCACATGCCTTGCCTTGTCGCTTGGCGGAGCGGGCGGCCCGGTGCGCAGCATCCGGCGCGATGCCAGCTTGGCGCAGCTTCAGGCGATGCCCGATGCCACGCCGGTCGCCAGCCTCATGCTCAACGTTGTGGAACAGGGCCGAATGCCCTGGGCGATCAACTTCGCTTTCCCGCTCGACACGCTGGCAGCGATGTTCGCGCATGGCGAGGCCAAGCGTCCGGCAAAGCCCGCGCGCGGCCCCGCCCAGCCGACCGATGCACCCTTTGCCGACATGCCGATCGATCTCACCGCCGTGCTGGTCGACATGAGTTTGCCGCTCGCCACCGTCTCGGCCCTCAGCGTCGGACAAGTCCTGCCAGTGCCCATCGCCCGCAACGTGCCGGTCAAGGTCGGAGCCAAGACCTATGCCCACGGCACCATCGGCGCGCTCGATGATCGCGTCGCCATCCAGATCACCCAGCTTTCCTGACTTCACGAAGAGGCCACCAGCACATGACCTTCCAGCCCCGCGGTTTCGATTTCCTCAAGGACGTCGATGTCCGCCTGACCGTAGAACTCGGCCGCACTGCGATGAAGCTCAGGGACGTTCTGTCACTTTCAGAGGAATCCGTCGTCACGCTCGACCGGATGACCGACGAGCTGCTCGACGTCATGGTCAACGGCAAGCTGATCGCGCGCGGCGAGGTGGTGGCACAGGGCGATCGCTTCGGCCTCAGGATCGTCGAACTGGCGGGAAGCGAGCCGGAGGAAGCATCTGCGGCCACCCCCGCGAAGAAACCGGCCAAGGGCGGGGACGACTGATGTTCTGGTATATCCTCAAGCTGCTCGTGCTGTTGCCGCTGATCGGTGGCCTTGCATGGGCCAGCCTCAAGTTCGCCAAGCGCATGGAAGGCCGTTTCATGGCCGGGTCTGCGCCCAAATCGGTCCGCATCGTCGAAACGCAGATGCTGTCCCCGACGCTGCGCCTTGCCGTGCTGGAATTCCACGGCCGCGAAATCCTCGTATCCGCTGGCAAGAACGGCCTAGTCCGCCTCGCCGAAGCCCCCGCGCGGCCCAAGGCAGAAGCGGAGGACGCCCAGTGAAGCGGCTCCTGACAACGGCAGCGACCGCGCTCATGCTACTGCCGCACTACGCCATGGCACAGGCCACCGGCCCTGCCCCGGCCCAGCAGCCCGCCGCCATCTCGGGCGCATTGGATCGCGCCTTCGGCCAGATGGCCGGCGCGCAGAGCGGCGGGTCGCTGTCGCTGTCGCTGCAGCTCCTGCTCATCATGGGGCTGCTGACGATCCTGCCGTCGCTGATCCTGATGATGACCAGCTTCACCCGGGTTCTGGTGGTGCTGTCGATCCTGCGCCAGGCGATGGGCCTGCAGCAGTCGCCGCCCAATCAGGTGCTGATCGGCCTGTCGCTGTTCCTTTCGCTGTTCATCATGGGCCCCACGCTCGACAAGGTGAACGCAAACGCGATCCAGCCCTATGCCAGCGGACAGATCGGCGCGGAGCAGGCCTTCGTGGCAGGTGGCCGGGAATTCCACGCCTTCATGATCCGCCAGACCCGCGAGACGGACCTGCGCATGTTCTCGGAAATGGCCAAGGCGCCCAAGTTCGCCAGCCCCGCCGATGTGCCCTACTCGATCCTGCTCCCCGCCTACGTCACCAGCGAGCTGAAGACTGCGTTCCAGATCGGTTTCATGCTGTTCCTGCCGTTTCTGGTGATCGACCTCGTCGTTTCCTCCGTGCTGATGAGCCTCGGCATGATGATGATGATGAGCCCGACCATCGTCTCGCTCCCGTTCAAGCTGCTGCTCTTCGTCCTCGTCGATGGCTGGGCGCTGCTGATGGGCAGCCTCGCGGCAAGCTTCGGGTAAGCGGCAATGGACGACACCGCTTCCCTCCTCGCGCTCGCTGACCGGATGCTTTGGATCACCGCGCTCGTCGCCGCGCCGATCCTCATTGCCTCGCTCGCGGTCGGCCTCGTCGTCGGCGTGATCCAGGCGGCGACTTCGGTCAACGAGCAGACGCTGACCTTCGTGCCCAAGCTTGCGGTCACTGCCATCGTGCTGGTGCTGTTCGGCTCGGCCATGCTTGGCCTCATCGGCGATTTCACCAAGGAGATCTTCGACCAGATCGCCATGACGGGGCACAGTTGACGTGCTGCAGATGGACTTCGGTTTCGGCGCGCTTGAGGCGGACTTCTGGCGCTGGATGTTCGTGATGACGCGCATCGCCGCCGCCATGTTCGCAGCGCCGCTGTTCGGCACCGGAACGGTCCCCTACCAGATCCGCATCGTCGCCTCGGGCGCCATCGCCCTGCTGGTCTGTGGCTGGACCGATGTCGCAGCGCCGACGGCACTTCTTTCGATCAACGGCATCCTGTCTGCCGCCAACGAAGTGCTGATCGGCCTTGCGATGGGCTTTGCCCTGCAACTCTCCTTCGCCGCCCCGACACTCGCCGCCGAAGTGATCGGCGGTGGCATGGGCATGTCCATCGCTACCACCGCAGACCCGGTCAGCGGCGCGCACTCGCCTGCGATGGGCCAGTATTTCGCCGTCGTCCTCACCGTGATCTTTCTCGGCACCGGGGCGCATCTCAACTGGATCGCGCTGCTGGTCGACAGCTACCGCACCTTCCCGCCCGGCACCTCGTGGCTGGCGGCAAACCGGATCGACCTGATCGGCCAGTTCGCCACGCAGATGTTCGTGACTGCGATCCTGATCGCCCTGCCCGTCACGCTGATCCTGCTGCTGGTGCAGGTTACGACCGGCATCATCAGCCGCTCTGCCCCCAGCCTCAACCTGTTCTCGTTAGGCCTTCCCGCAGGCGTGCTCGCAGGCCTTGCCGCGATGATCGCCGCCGCCCCGATGCTGACCGACGTCATGGTCGACATCTCCGCCACTGCCGTCGCCAACGCCGGCGCGCTGGTCCTGAAATAGGAGGCGGGCATGGCCGAACAGGAAGGCGAGAAGTCCTTTGCCCCGACAGAAAAGCGCAAGAAGGACGCTGCGAAGAACGGCGATGTCCTGCGCTCCAAGGACCTCACCACGGCCATCGGCGTGCTCGTCGGCGCGGTCTGGCTGAAGTTTGCCGGCCCCTGGATGTTCGATGCACTGCAGGACACCCTGCGCGCCTCGTTCATGCTTGATCGCGCGGCCATCGAGGACTTCGCCCCCGCCAAGCTGCTGACCGGCGCACTGATCGCGGTCCTCCCGCCAGTGATGCTGCTTGGCCTGATGGTGCTGGCCGCGTCGGTCTTCTCGCAGATCGGCCTGTCCGACGGGCGCTGGATACCCTCGAACCTTGCCCCCAAGGCCTCGCGCATCAATCCGCTCTCGGGGCTCAAGCGCATGTTCGGCGCGCAAGGGTGGATCGAACTCGCCAAGAGCCTTGCCAAGCTGATCCTGCTCGGCGCCATCGCATATTCGTGGGCATCGGGCCGCATTGCCGGAATGGTTGGCCTCGGCCAGGGCAGCATTCATGGCCAGCTCGTCGCCGCATGGGACACCATCGTATCCCTCGCCTTCGCGCTTGCCTCGGGCCTGATCGTCATCGCGCTGGTCGATTTCGCGATCCAGTGGGTGCGCCGTTTCCTGCGCCTGCGCATGACGCTGCAGGAGGTGAAGGACGAGCACAAGGACGCCGAGGGCTCGCCCGAAAAGAAGGCCGCGATCCGGGGCAAGCAGCGCCAGCTCGCCATGGGCGCCATGCAGCAGGCGATGCAGAAGGCGCAGTTCGTCATTACCAACCCGACGCACTTCTCCGTCGCCATGGTCTATGATCCCGAGCTTGCGCCCGCGCCCGTCGTCCTCGCCAAGGGCCGCGGCGAAAAGGCGCTGGCGATGCGCGAACTGGCGGCGGAACTGGGCGTGCCAACGCTAGAAATCCCGCCGCTCGCCCGCTCGGTCTACTTCACCACGCGCGAGAACCAGATGATCCGCGAAGACCTCTACGCCGCCGTCGCCTCGGTCCTCGCCTTCGTCCTTTCGCTCAAACGCGGCGACAATCCCGACCTCCCTTCGATCGACCTGCCGATCCACATGCAGTTCGACGCAGACGGGCGGCCTGAAGCCGTGATCGACCTTAAGACCGCGCCCGCGCGGCCGTCCTAAGTCCCATGGCAACAACTCCTTCATCGACCGCCTCGACTTCGGCCACCGCGCAGATCGTCTCGGCGCTGGGCGGAGGCAGCGGGATCAACACCGCGCAGCTTGCCGAACAGCTTGCTGCCGCACAGTTCGCGGCGCGGCTCGATCAGCTTTCTGCCCGGAATGACAAGCTCACCGCGCAGATCTCCAGCGCTTCGAACCTGCGGTCGCTGATGACCACGCTGGCATCCTCGATCGGCTCGCTGATCCGCACCGGCGACCTTGCCGTGAACCCGTCGATCTCGGCCGGCAGCGTCGCCAGCGTCAGCAAGGGCACGGCCACCGGCAGCGGCACCTACAGCCTCGAAGTGACCAGCCTTGCCAATGCGCAGAAGCTGGTGACGCCCGCCTATGCCTCGTCCACTGCAACGGTCGGCTCGGGTACGCTGACGCTGCGCTTCGGCACGGTGTCGGGCGGAAGTTTCAACCCTGATGCCAGCCGCTCGCAGGTGGACATCGCGATCCCCACGGGCGCGACGCTGGCCGACGTTGCCACCGCGATCAACAACGCGAACACAGGCGTTACGGCGTATGTGGCCAATGGCTCTGCGGGCGCGCAGATCGTGCTCAAGGGCCAGGAAGGCGCGGCCAACGGCTTCGTCATCGAGACCACCCCCGATGTCGGCGGAGAGGCTCTTGCCGATCTCGCATGGACCCCGGCAAGCGCAGGCACGCGCCTCAAGGCCACGGCATCGGACGCGGCCTTCAACATCGACGGGATCGGCTATACGTCGAAGAGCAATACCGTGAACGACATCGTTCCCGGCCTCAGCATGAAGCTGACCGCAACCAACATCGACAATCCCGCGACGATCAGCTTCAGCGATCCGTCCGGCGGCATCAGCACGGCGATGACCGATCTGGTCGACGCACTGAACGAGGTCGTCTCGCAGCTCAACACCGCGACGGACAAGACCAGCGGCGAGCTCAACAACGATCCCGGTGCCCGCGCCCTGCGCACCGCGCTGACCGCACTTCCGGGCACGAAGATCATGCCCAACGCTGCCGATGGCAAACCTTCGACCCTTGCCGACCTCGGGCTCAAGATCGAGCGCGACGGCACTTTCAGCCTCGACAGCACGCGTCTTTCGAACACGCTGAAGGCCAGCCCGCAGGAAGCGGGCGCGATGTGGATCACCGGCATCTTCGGCGTCTTCGCCACGGTCGACAAGATTGCCCGCGCGGCATCCTCGACCACCGGCATCTCGCTCGGCAGCTCGATCACGCGCTACACAGCACTGCAGAAGAGTGCGACCGAGAAGACATCGGACCTGACCGAGAAGCAGGAAGCGCTGCGCCAGCAGCTGGTTTCGCGCTTCGCATCGATGAACACCCGCGTCAGCGGCTCGCAATCCACGCTTACCTTCCTACAGGCGCAGATCGACGCCTGGAACGCATCGGGCAAGAACTGACATGCTGCACCATCGCAAGGACCCGTCCGAAGCCTACCGCCGCGTCGATTTCGACGCTCGCGTACGCGGTGCGGATTCGCGCCAGCTTGTCGATCTGTGCCTCGAGCAGGTCATTGGCTCTGTCGGCCGCGCGATTCATGCGCACGAGCGCCAGGACAACGCGGCCAAGAGCGCCGCGCTCACCCGCGCCGTTTCCGCGCTGACCGCGCTGCAGATGGGCGTGGACGTGTCAAACCCCACCGCTGCCGCGCTGGTCCAGCTCTACCAGTCTGCACGCAACGCGATCCTCGATTGCGTGACGCGCTTCGATGCCGACACGCTCCGTACGATCCGTCAGGATTTCAGCGAGATACGCGAAGCAATGCTGCGCAGCATAGCGGCCTGAACTCACGCAATATCGAAACAGGAAAAGCCCGGGGCCACTGCTGGCTCCGGGCTTGTTTCCCTCGCGCGCAGGGGACGTGCACGCGGGGGAACTCCAGGGTCGAACCTATCCCATGCTGCACGCCGCGATCAGCGCTGTGCCAAGATCGTCAAGATCGAGCTCGCTTTCCGCAGCCCCGGCATCGATCGCAGCACCCGGCGCTTCGGATACCAGCGCGCTCTTGCGATCCTGCGCGAATGTCTTGCAGCCGCTGTCGCGCATCAGCTTGAGGCCCTTGGCCCCATCGGCGCCCATGCCGGTCAGCACCGCACCTGCCGCTGGTACCGAACCACGCGCGATCGATCCGAACAGCAGGTTTGCCGAAGGCCGCATTCCCTCCACCGGATCGCGGTCGATCAGGCGCAGCTTGGCCGGGCTGCCCGGCTCGATCACCATGTGGCGATCGGGATCGTAGGCAATGTGGATCGAACCCTGGGTCAGCGGCGTGCCATCCTTTGCCGCTTTGACCGAGCACTTCAGTTCGCTTTCCATGCGCTTGATGAACGTTTCGACGATGCCAGGTTCGGCATTGAGCGCGATGACGGTTGGCGGGCACTTCTCGGGGAAATCCTCCAGAAGCTGCGTCAGCGCGTCGATGCCGCCCATCGAGGCCGACATCGCAAGGATGTGCCCGTTCCATTCGAAGTTGGTATCGGCCACCTTGCGCTCGCGCGGGGCCTTGCGGTCCTTGACGTTGCTGTTGGCCGCGGCCAGAACGATCTTGCCAAGCTTGCCCACGGTCTTGCTGAACTGCTCGGGCGTTGCCTTCAATGGCTTGGGGAAGCACTCTACCGCGCCCAGCTCGTAGGCCTTGAGCGAGGTCTCGGTGCCCGCTTGCGTAAGGCTCGAGAGCATGACCACCGGCAGCGGATTGCTGCCCATGATCTCCTCCAGAAACTCGATCCCGCTCATGCCGGGCATTTCAACGTCCAGCGTGACCACGTTCGGGCGCAGTTCCTTGATCTGCTCGCGTGCCTCTGCAGCATTCGCTGCCGCGCCGATCACGGTCACGTTCTTCGACTGGTCGAGAATGTCGGAAAAGAGTGCCCGCATCGCTGCGGAATCATCGACAACCAGAACGCGTGCTTCATTCATGTTGAACGGAACCTTCCAAAGGCATTGTTTGGCCTGCATCCGTCCTACGCGCGAAGCACCGATCAATTCCTGTGCCATGCCTTACGTATCTCACCGTAGGCCCCGCGAAAGCCTGCCTTTCCGCTCCTGCTCTATTCCGGAAAGCCTGTTGCCGCGCCGGTCCTGTCGGTCCGGTCCAAACGAGCCGGAGGAAGAGCATCTCCATGACGTCGATCACCTTGCCAGCCCGCTGCGATCGCGCCGCTGCCGAAGCCCTGCTGCCGGAAATGATCGCGGCACTGGGGTCCGGTGCCCTGCAGATAGACGCGCGCGAGTGCCAGCAGATCGGCCAGGCCATGCTGCAGCTCCTCGTCAGCGCCCGCCAGACCGGCGAAGGCGCAGTGATCCTGCCCTCGCGCGCACTGGAAGACGTTGCCGCGCTCACCGGTCTGACCGACGAACTGTTCTCCGGATTGATCGCATGACCGCCGAAGAAATTCAGGCGATCTTCTTCGCCGAATGCGAAGAATCGCTCGCCGCCGCCGAGCAGGGCCTCGCCGCCTGCCGCGAAGGCACGCAGGACAGCGACACGGTCAACGCCGTGTTCCGCGGCGTCCACTCGATCAAGGGCGGTGCGGGCGCGTTCGGCTATGTCGCGCTCCAGGGTTTCACCCATGTCTTCGAGACGCTGCTGTCCGATGTGCGCGACGGCACCGTTGCCATCACCGAACCGCTCACCGACCTGCTCCTGCGCGCACTCGATACGCTGAGCGATCACGTTACCGCTGCGCGGGACGGCGGCGAGCCACCCGAAGACGGCGCCCTGCTGGCGGAACTGACCGCCTCGATGGCTGCCAATGCCGGTGCGGCCCCTGCGCCTGCGCCCGCAGTCGCGCCGCCGCCCGAACCCGTCGCCGCCACGTCTCCGGAACCGGAAAGCTCGTCGGACGACTTCGATTTCGACCTCGATCTCGATGCCCTGCTCGACGATATCTCCGGCGAGATTCAGCCCGAGGCAGATGCCACCGAGGCCGCCCCCGCACCAGCTCGCTGGAGCGTTCGCCTGCGCCCGCATTCCGGTGCCATGCGCAACGGCAGCGAGCCCCTGCTCATGCTGCGCGAAATGAGCGACCTCGGCGGCCGCTGCGAGGTCTGCGACGTATCGTCGGTGCCCCCGCTCGATTCCTTCGATACCGGCACCGGCTACCTCGGCTGGACCTTCAGCTTTCCCGCCGATGTCAGCGAAGCCAGCGTGCGCGATGTCTTCGACTTCGTCGGCGACGATTGCTCGCTCGCATTGGGTGCGGACGCAGAGATGCCCCCTGTGCAGCATCGCGAAGTGGCTCCACCGGCGCCGACACCCGTCATCGCCGCGGCAGATCCCGTGCCCGCTGCGGCTGCGCCATCCGTCCCGGTTGCAGCCGTCAAGCCCAGCGATGGCGAAAGCGCACGCGCTGCCCCTCCCCCCGCAAATGGCTCCGCGCCGCCCGCCCCTCCTGCACCCGGCCAGTCGATACGCATCGAGCTGAACAAGCTCGACAAGCTGATCGATGCCGTGGGCGAGCTGGTCATTGCCCAGGCGATGATGGCACAGCGACTTGCCGGACAAGGTCTCGCCGTTGCAGAGGAAATGGCGATGATCGAAGGCCTGACCCGCGACATCCAGGAATCGGCCATGGCCATCCGCGCCCAGCCGATCGGCTCGGTATTCAGCCGCGTGCCGCGCATCCTGCGCGAACTGGCCTCGTCCACCGGCAAGCACGTCCGCCTCGAAGTCTCGGGCGAAAGCACCGAACTCGACAAGACCGTGATCGAACGCCTCGGCGAGCCGCTGACCCACCTGATCCGCAACGCGGTCGATCACGGCATCGAACCGGCCGACGAGCGCATCGCTGCCGGCAAGACCGCGGAGGGCACGCTCACCCTCTCGGCAGAGCACCGCTCGGGCCGCATCCTCATCCGCATCGCCGACGACGGCAAGGGCATCGACCGCGAGCGCGTGCTCGCCAAGGCGATCGAGAAGGGCCTCGTCACTGCCGACACCATCCTGTCCAAGGAGGAGATCGACCTCCTGATCTTCGCGCCGGGCTTCTCGACCGCGCAGCAGGTCTCGAACATCTCGGGCCGCGGCGTTGGGATGGATGTCGTGCGCCAGAACGTGAAGGACCTGGGCGGGCGCATCACCATCGATTCCGAGCCCGGCAAAGGCACCACCTTCACCCTCACCTTGCCGCTCACCCTCGCGATTTCCGACGGCATGGTCGTCAACGTCGGCGACCAGACGCTCGTCGTCCCGCTCGCCAACGTGGTCGAGAGCCTGCGTCCCGAACCGCATGAAGTGCAAGGGTTGGGCGCAAACCGCAGCATGATCAACGTGCGGGGCCGCTTCATTCCGGTGATCTCGCTGGCCCAGTCGGTCGGTGCCGCCCGGGCTGTCAGCGATCCGCGCGAGGCCGTGCTGATCGTGGTCGAGACCGAAGGCGCAGGCCGGGCCGCGCTGATGGTCGATGCGATCTGCGACCAGCGCCAGGTCGTGATCAAGAGCCTCGACACCCATTACCGCTCGGTCGAGGGCGTCGCGGGGGCTACCATCCTCGGCGATGGCCGTGTCGCGCTGATCGTCGATGTCGACAGCCTCGTCTCGCGCAGTCTCGCTTCTGCAGGCAATGCTGCCGCCAATCTGGCCGAAGCCGCATGAGCCTGATGGACGCGCTCGATGCGTCGATGCCCGGGGTCAGCCCCGGGGTGTTCGACGAGGCGGATTTCCGCGCCATCTCGGAAATCGCCCATGCCGAGGCCGGTATCGTGCTGGCTGCCGGCAAGGCCATGCTGGTCTATTCGCGCATCTCCCCGCTGGTCCGTGAATCAGGCTGCGCCACCTTCGGTGCCTATGTCATGCGCATCCGCGAGGACGCTGCCGAGCGCCAGAGGGCGATCTGCGCGCTGACCACCAACCACACCTTCTTCTACCGCGAAGCCCACCACTTCGAGCATTTCGCCCGCGACGTCCGCCCCGGCTACCTCGACCGCCTCCAGCGCGGCGGCAAGATCCGCCTCTGGTCGGCCGGTTGCTCCAGCGGCGAGGAAACCTGGTCGCTGCTGATGACCCTGCTCGGCGAGGATACCTCGCAAGGCACCGCCATCGCCCGCAAGGACCTGCGCCTGCTCGCAAGCGACATCGCCACCCACGCGGTGAACAAGGCCCGTGCCGCAACCTATCGCAGCGAAGACCTCAAGCCCGTGCCCGAAGGCTTGCGCCGGGCATGGACGCGCAGTTCGGGCGATGAGACCGTGATCGCGCCGGAAGTCCAGCAGATCGCGCGCTTCCGCATTCTCAACCTGCTCGGCGAATGGCCGATGCAGGGCCAGTTCGACACGATCTTCTGCCGCAACGTGATGATCTATTTCGACGGCCCGACCAAGGAGCGCCTCGTTGCGCGCTTTGCCGAAAAGCTCGCGCCCGGAGGCTGGCTCTACATCGGCCATTCCGAACGCGTCACCGGCCCGGCGCTCGATCTGCTTTCCACCCAGGGTCCCACCATCTACCGCAAGAGGGCCGCATGACCATTCGCGTCGTCATCGTCGAGGATTCGCCAACCATGCGCGCGATCCTCACCAATCGGCTGAGCAAGGAGCCCGACATCGAAGTCGTGGCCGCTGCCGCCAATGCCGCCGAAGGGCGCCAGATGATCCGCGAGCTGGACCCCGACGTGGTCACGCTCGATATCGAGATGCCCGGCATGAACGGCCTGGATTTCCTCGCCAAGATCATGGAACTGCGCCCCACCCCGGTGATCATTGTCTCCGGCTCGACCCAGCAGGGCAACGAGATGACCGCCCGTGCGCTCGCACTGGGCGCGGTCGATTGCTACGCCAAGTCGGGCGGCGGCACCGGCCTCGACGATGCCGGCAAGCTCGCCCAGATGATCCGCGAGGCGGCCAAGGTGCAGTTCCCCCCCCGCGCCGCGCAATCGAACCATCAGGCCAGCCGTCCGGCACCCCGCCCCGCGAGCACTGTCGCCAACGAAGCGCGCACCCTTCTGGCTGACCGCCCCGCCCTGATCGCCATCGGCTCGTCCACCGGCGGGGTCGAGGCACTGCAGACGGTGCTGGCAGGCTTCCCGGCGGATTGCCCGCCAACTGTCATCGTCCAGCACATCAACGCCCGTTTCGCCCCGGCTGTCGCGCGCACGCTCGACCAGTCATGCCCGCCGCGCATCCTCGTTGCCGAGCCCGACATGCCGCTCAAGGACGGCCACGTCTACCTCGCACCCGGCGACGAACGCCATCTCTCGCTTGGCGGCAGCGCCTCCTACCACTGCAAGCTCCGCAGCGGTCCGCCGGTCTCCGGCCACCTGCCGAGCGTCGACGTGCTGTTCGCCTCGGTTGCCGAGGTCGTCGGTGCCCGCGCGGTCGGCATCCTGCTGACGGGCATGGGCGCAGACGGCGCGCAGGGCCTGCTCGCCATGGCGCAGAAGGGCGCGCGCACCATCGCGCAGGACGAGGCCACCTGCACCGTCTTCGGCATGCCCCGCGCTGCGATCAACCTCGGCGCTGCGCGCATCGTCGCTCCTCTGGGCGCCATCGCTCGCCACGCCTTCAGCAAGGCCGCATGATATGAGTGCTGAACTCCCCATCCCCGGCACCCCGCCGCTCGACCGCATCACCGTGATGCAGGGACAGGCGCTTGCCAGCGCCAGTGCTTCGGTCGAGTATTCGACCGTGCTCGGCTCCTGCGTCGCCACCTGCCTCTTCGATCCAGCGGCCCACGTCGGCGGCATGAATCACTTTCTGCTGTCAGAACCGCCCGCCAATGTTCCCGGCGCGCAGGTCGACGAGCATTACGGCGTCTATCTGATGGAACTGCTGGTCAACCAGATGCTCAGCCGCGGCGCGCGCAAGGCCAACCTCAAGGCGCACCTCTATGGCGGCGCCAACGTCAACCGCAACATGATGCGCATCGGCACGATGAATGCCGAGTTCGCGCGCGAATTCCTCCGGCGCGAAGGCATTGCCCTGATGCGCGAGGATCTGGGCGGCACCAATGCCCGCCGCGTCGATTTCCGCCCGGCATCGGGCCAGGTCCGCCTCCGCACGGTGGAAGACCGGTTCGCGCCCCCCGTCCAACCCACGCAACGCCCGGCCGTGGACCGCGGCGACGTCGAACTGTTCTGATCTTCGAGAAGCGAGCCCATCCCATGAGCAACACCACCCGGATCCTTACTGTAGACGACAGCCCGTCCATGCGGGCCCTCCTCAATCACGCCCTGTCCGGCCACGGCTTCGACGTGGCGCAGGCCGAGGACGGCATGGCCGCACTCGACTGGCTGGCGATGAACGAGGTCGATGTCGTCATTACCGACATCAACATGCCCCGCCTCGACGGCTTCGGCCTTATCGAACGCCTGCGCGAGGGCAGCCGCCACCGCGACCGTCCGATCCTCGTCCTCACCACCGAAAGCTCGGACGAGAAGAAGGCCCGTGCCCGCGCGGCGGGGGCTACGGGCTGGATCGTGAAGCCTTTCGATCCCGAAAAGCTCGTCGCCGCTGTCCGGCGCGTAGCCCACTGATATCTCTTGAGAGGAGTCCGACCATGCTGCGCGAACTGATCACGTTCGAGGTTGAGGGACAGGTCTTTGGCCTCGACATCATGGCCATCCGCGAGATCCGCGCGTGGTCGCCCACCACGCGCCTGCCACGCGTGCCGTCCTATGTCGCAGGCGTCGTCAACCTGCGCGGCACCGTCCTGCCGGTGATCGACCTCGCCGCCCGCCTCGGCTGGCGTGCCACCGAAGCAACGCCCCGCCACGCGATCATCGTCACCCAGCAGGGCGCGCAGATCTCGGGCTGGATCGTCGATTCGGTCAGCGATATCGTCACGCTCGACAGCGAGACGCTGCAGCCCCCGCCGCCGACTTCGGCCGGAGACACCGTCGTCCCGTTTCTCGAAGGCCTCGCCGCAATCGAGGACCGCATGGTCATGGTCCTGAATCTTGCCGCGCTGTCCGACGGCGCCCAGCTTGCTGAAGCCGCCTGAGCGAAGGGAGCGCCGCCTCATGGCCGAAGTCACCCCCAAACAGGCTACGCACCGGCAGATCGCCGTCGTGCTCGAGGAGCTCGCCGAGGAAGTCGAAGCCCTCGGCGCATCCCTGTGCATGGACATGGACATCGCCATGAAACACATGGACAAACTTCAGGCGATCGACCTCATCGCCCAGAAACAGCGCTCCCTGGGCCGCCTGCTCGTCGCCGAACGCCCTGCCGAGGAGATCGAGCGCATCGCGATCGACGTTCTGCGCGACAGGATGCGTCTTTCAGGGTGATCCCGGCCGCTCCCCCTCGCGCGTCCGGGATCCGGCGGGGCGGCCATCAACAAGATGGCGCGCCCCGTTTTCACATCAGGTGGTTCAGAACTGGAAACCCACCCTTGCGCCAACCACTCTCGCGGTCTGCCCGGCCGCCGGCAGGGCACGAACGGCACCGGTGGGCAGATTGGCAAAGGTGTGGGCGAGATAGGCCACCGGCACACGCTGTTTGGTCAGGTTGCGCACGAACAGCGCCGCCGTCCAGGTGCCCTCGGGATGGCGCACACCAAGCCCGAGATTGACGAGAGCATTGGCGCGGAACCGGTAAATCGGGTCTGCCCGCGGCGCGAGCAGTGTGGCGCTGCGATAGACAACGTTGGTGTTCGCGAAGAACTCGAGCCCGTCAGACACCTCATGGCCATAATCGGCAGAGAGCGTGATCTTGTGGCGCGGCGCATTGATCAGCTGGGTGCCGCCCAGGGACTGGCCATCTTCACCCACGAACCCGGTGGGATACCGGACATCGTTGTACTGGTATCCGGCATTCACGCTGAAACCGCGCGTGATCTGGCCGAATGCGGTCAGCTCGAAGCCCTTTGACACAGTCTCCGGAACATTGAGCGGCCGCGAGATCAGGGCCCCGCCGATCAGCACGTTCGCCTGGCTCTGGAAGTTGCGCAGCTTGGTGTAGAACGCGTTGGCCGAAAGCTGGAGACGCCCGACTCCGAGTTTCGCGCCGATTTCGAAAGCGTCCGACAATTCCGGATCGAGCACGAACAGCGCGCCCGACGGATCGGTGCCCACTGCCGGCGGCTTGTAGCCACGCGAGAACGAACCGAAAATGTTCACGTCGGCGTTGGGCTGGTAGCTCAGGCCGATACGCCCCGAGAGATTGCCGTCTTCAAGCTCCAGCGTGCGGACGGGACCGGGGGTGCTGCGAAATACCTGGATCTGCGTGGTGTTGCGGTAATCGTCGTAACGCAGACCGCCGAAGAGTTCGATCTGTTCGGTAAGGTTGACGGTCACGTCGGCAAAGGCTGCCAAGGTGCGGTTGTTCGTGATTTCCCGCGTGAAGCTGATCGGCACGGGACATACGGTTCCGGCGAAGTTGCAGACGCTGAACCCGACGCGTTCGGCGGGCAGCGCACTGCCGAAGATCACCGGCTCGCCGATCGGCGTGCGATCGAACGCGAAGTCGGTGTAGAACACCCCGCCCACCACGTCGAAGCCGTTTCCGGTATAGTTCAGACGAAGTTCCTGGCTGAAGCCGTTGGACTCTTCAGCGGTACGCTGTTGGCGTGCAGCGGGAGCGGTGGTCAGGCGCGAGAAGTCCCGGCTGATCACGAGGTATTCGCGATCACGGAACCCCGAAACCGAGGTGAGCGAGAGCGAATCGGACAACTCGACATCGATCACCGCAGAAACTGCCGCAACCGTTGTGGACTGCTCGGTCGGCGTGTTTTCGCAATACCATTCAGCACGTTCGCTGATGACAGGCATGGCGCAGCCGGCCGGGTTGAGGAACGCTGCGGTCGCGACGGAACCGACAGTCCCGCCCGGAGGACCGAAGGGCGTGGTCGAGTTGGGCCTGGTTGCCAGGGCAAAGAAGGTCTGCCCGCGACCATCGTTCTCGCCATATTCGCCCGAGAGGGTGATCGACACGGTATCGCTCGGCTCGTACCGCAGCTTCGCCCTGATCCCGAAGTCCTCGATCACGTTGTCGAGACCGGTGGTCGAGCTACGCTGCAGGCCCGTTTCGCGGCGAAGCTGGCCCGAAACGCGCAGTGCAAGATTGCTGGCCAGTGGCAGATTTACCCCGGCATTGACGATGAGTTCGCCGAACTCGGCCCCCGCGGTGCCCTTGTCAGCCCCGTCGATGCTGAAGTTCGCGCCGAAGCGATCGAACTCGGGCTTGCGCGTGCTGATGTTGAGCACGCCGGCCGAAGCACCCTGGCCGAACAGCGTTCCCTGCGGTCCACGCAGAACTTCGACCTGGGCCATGTCGAACAGCACGGGGAAGTTCAGGTTTCCGATCGGAACCTGGTCGATCACCAGAGCCACCGAAGGTGCAACCGAAGGATTGAAAACACCGGTGCCAAAGCCACGCAGACGGCCGCCACCGTTCGATTCACCGCCGAAGGTCTGGGCGACTTCGAGAGCCGGGGTGATCCGCTGGAGATCCGTCACGTTGTAGATCTGGTCGCGCTTGAGCTGGTCTGCTGTTGCGACCGAGACCGCCAGCGGCACGTCGATCAGATTTTCGACACGCTTGCGCGCCGTTACGACGATTGCATTCTCGTCTTCCACCACCGCTGCTTCCTGCGCGCTTTCCTGCGCAAGAGCGCTCGGAGCCGAAGCGAGGGCGACGATCGAAAGACCGCACAACAGGACACTGCGCCTGATTTCCGTCATTGCATTTACCTCCCCAAGTCATGCTTGAGCGACCTGCGACCAGAAGTCGCGGTCAGCTGCAGGCAGGGCGGTTAGCGGGAAAGCAGGCGAAGGAATAATTTTTATTTGGAGGATATATTCATCGATCTCGTAAATAATAGTATCATCAATATAATCTCTTTTATGAATTGATATAATTCCTCCAACACACCTTTCCCTTTTTGTCTATTCTGTATCTTTTTATTTCTACTTCTCTCTTCTCAGCGCTTTGGCCCGTTCTTTCTCGAGCGATTAAAATTCTGAAAGATAGTCATAAAAGTCTTCTTCAGGGCAGCGCACCCCCTTGTCGGAGATCGTGCCGGTCGATCATGTCCGGACACATTTGCGTCATCACGGCGTGATGCCTGCTGACCGCATATGCATTGCCAATACGCATAGCACTCACTGTCCTTGACCCTGCGCCCTTGCCCGCGCAAAGCTTTCTCCATGTGGCAGCTTCATCAATTTCCCCTGTGTCCGTTCTCTCGCAAGGTGCGTCTTCTGCTCAGCGAAAAGGGCGTTGCCTATGATCTGGTTAGGGAGAATCCGTGGGAGCGGACCGAAGCGTTCGGAAAGCTCAGCCCGGCATACCGCACCCCGGCGATCCACAATCCCGAGCGTGGCGTCATTCTGGCCGACAGCCGGGCGATCTGCGAGTATTTCGAAGAGACCGTCGACAAGACGCCGATGATCAACGGCACGGCCGTGAATCGCGCGGAAATCCGCCGTCTGGTCGCGCTGTTCGACGAGAATTTTTACGCCGACGTCACGCAGCCGCTGCTCGAGGAGCGGATGAAGAAGCGCCTCGTCTATCGCAGCCCGCCTGACAGCAAGCGCTTGCGTGATTCCATGAGGCTGGCGGACGAGCACTTGTATTATATCGATTATCTGATCGACAATCGCCCCTGGCTGGCAGGTTCGACGATGAGTCTCGCTGATCTCGCCGCCGCCGCGCAGATCTCGGTCGCCGACTATCTCGGCGGCATCGACTGGTCGGGGCACGAGCAGGCACGCAGCTGGTATTCGGTGTTCAAGAGCCGCCCGAGCTTCCGCCCGCTCCTGTCCGAACGCATGGACGTGATCCAGCCGCCGAGCCACTATGCGGACGTGAATGCGTGATGGTTTTGGTGTTTGGTTGATAGGGAATGGGCCCCGGCCTTCGCCGGGGTGACGATAAAAGGCAGGACTTCGAGTTAGTTACACGTCGCCCCGGCGCAGGCCGGGGCCCACGACATTGCGTTTCAGCATTTTCTTGCAGCCGCAAACCGCGATTTCCAACTCTACCCCAACTCCCCCCTAACTCCCCTGAACTCTCAGGGGCAAACGGGGGGCAAAGTCACAACCCGTGGTAGTCCTTGTACCATGCCACGAAGTTCGGCACCCCGACCTCGATGCTCGTCGTCGGACGGTAGCCAAGGTCGCCCGCAATCGCATCGATATCGGCGAAGGACTGGCGGACGTCGCCGGGTTGCATCGGCATGAGATTCATCTCGGCCTTGCGCCCGAGCTGCTCTTCCAGAATCGCGATGACCTTCATCAGGTGCTCGGACTTGTGGTTGCCGATGTTGTAGAGGCGGTGGGGTTTTTCGCTGCCGCCGGCCTTGACCGCGCCGTCATCGGGCGGCGGGTTGTCGAGGCAGGCGATGACGCCGCTGACGATGTCGTCAACGTAAGTGAAATCGCGGTACATGTCGCCGTGGTTGAACACGTTGATCGGTTCACCGGCGAGAATTGCCTTGGTAAACAACCACATCATCATGTCCGGGCGCCCCCATGGGCCATAGACGGTGAAGAAGCGCAAGCCCGTGAGTGGCAGGCGATAGAGGTGGGCGTAAGTCTCGCTCATCAGTTCGTCCGCCTTCTTGGTGGCGGCGTAGAGCGAGAGCGGGTGGTCTACGCGGTCGTCCACCGAGAAGGGAAGCTTTGTATTTCCACCGTAAACTGACGACGAGCTGGCATAGACCATGTGCTCGACCCCGCTATGGCGCGAGACTTCGAGCAGGTTGAGGTGGCCGACGAGGTTGGACTGAACGTAGGCGTGCGGGTTTTCGATCGAATAGCGCACCCCGGCCTGCGCGCCCAAGTGAACGACGCGTTCGAACTGCTTGTCTGCCAGCGCGGCAGTGAGGCCTGCATAGTCGGCGAAGTCATTGCGACAGAACGAGAATCGTGATCCGCCCTGTTCGACCAGCCGCGCCAGCCGCGCTTCCTTGAGGCTGACGTCATAGTAGTCGTTGACGATATCGACGCCGACGACCTCGTCCCCGCGCGCGAGCAGGCGGGTGATGAGCGAGTAGCCGATGAAGCCGGCGGCTCCGGTAACGAGGACTTTCACGTTGGCTTCTCTTTCAAATTCCTGGCGTCCCCGCGCAGGCGGGGACCTCAGTCGGTTTACGCCAGTGTTCCTTGAGAACACCGAAACCCCCGCCCCTCAGAAACCTTTGGCGCGGGGGCGCAGCGTAGTGGGATTGCTCAAAGTTTCCAGTCGGCGCGCTCGCCCAGCACGCCCTTGAGGTCCGCCAATGTGCCGCCTGGTGCCACCAGTGCCGCGATGCGGTCTGCGCCAGCGGCCAGATAGTACTTGTGCGGAACTGCAAGGAAAACAAGGTCATAGGCCTGCTCAAAGGCATCGCCCGCAAGCTGGATGCCATATTCGAGCATGGCTTCGGCGTTGTCGGCGTGGGGATCGTGAACGGCGACCTTGTGGCCGAGCGCTTCAAGTTCGGCGACGACATCGGCGACTTTGGAATTGCGCAAATCCGGCACGTTTTCCTTGAAGGTCAGGCCGAGGACGAGCACCGAGCCGGGCTTTTGCCCCCGCTTTTCATGGAGTTGGCTAGCAACCCACTGCGCCATGCCATCGTTCACCCCGCGCCCGGCAAGGATCACCTGCGGATCGTGGCCAAGGGCTTCGGCGCGGGCCGAGAGGTAATAGGGATCGACGCCGATGCAGTGCCCGCCGACGAGGCCGGGGGTGAAGGGCAGGAAGTTCCACTTGGTGTTCGATGCGGCCAGCACATCCCAGACCGAGAGGTCCATCTTCGAGAATATCTGGGTGATCTCGTTCATGAAGGCGATGTTGATGTCGCGCTGGGCATTTTCGATGACCTTGGCGGCTTCGGCAGCCTTGATCGAGGCGGCACGAAACACGCCGCCGCTGGTGATCGCGCCGTAGAGATCGGCCACGCGATCAAGCACTTCGGGGGTTTGCCCCGAGACGACCTTGGTGATGCGTTCGATGGTGTGTTCGCGATCGCCGGGGTTGATGCGTTCCGGGCTGTAGCCGAGGAAGAAGTCCTCGCCGCACTTGAGGCCGGAGACCTGTTCGAGAATCGGACCGCAGATGTCCTCGGTGACGCCGGGATAGACGGTGCTTTCGTAGACGACTACGGGCGCGCGCCCTTCCTTCACGGCATCGGGCAGCATCCTGCCGACGGTGCGCGAGGCGGCTTCGACAAGGCGCAGGTCCGGGCGGTTCTCACCGTCGATGGGCGTGGGCACGGTGACGATGTAGAAATCGCTCGGCGGGCAGACCCCGGCATCACAGGTCAGGCCAAGGCTCGACATCGAGAGTAGCGCCGGTTCGATCTCGCGCGTGCGGTCATGCCCTTCGGACAGCTCGGAAATGCGCTGGACGTCAATGTCGAAGCCGGTGACGAAGAACTTCTTGGCAAGCGCGACGGCGAGCGGCAGGCCGACGTAACCGAGGCCGAGAACGGTGACGCGGGTGGTGGCGGACACCAGCGGATCGAGGCCGCGCACTGGAGCAGGGGCAATGGTCGGGAACTGGACTGTCACGGGACAGGCGGCCTTTCATGGTTGACGCATCGCGCGCCGGATTGCCGCCCTGCTTAAATCGAGGCTCTTATTTCACGGTTAACACTCAGCAGATATTGGAAGCGCCATGACGGAAAAGACCATCCTTGTGGTGTTTGGCACCCGCCCCGAAGCGATCAAGATGTTTCCCGTGGTTCACGCCCTTGCAGGCGATCCGCGCACCCGCGTCGTCACCTGCGTTTCGGCGCAGCATCGCGGGATGCTGGATCAGGTGCTGGAGATTGCCGGTATCGTGCCGGACTTCGACCTTGACCTGATGAAGCCGGACCAGACGCTGGACGGGCTGACCGCCGCGCTGCTGACCGGGCTTGGCAAGGTGATGGACCAAACTTCGCCCGACTGGGTGGTGGTTCAGGGCGATACGACGACGGCCATGGCAGGCGCGTTGGCGGCCTATTACCGCAAGCTGCCGGTGGCGCATGTCGAGGCGGGATTGCGCAGCCACAACATCTATCACCCCTGGCCCGAGGAGGTGAACCGCAAGATCATCGGCACGATTGCGAAGCTGCACTTTGCGCCGACCGATGTTTCTGCAGCAGCACTGCTGGCGGAGAATGTTGACGCCAGCACGGTTCACGTGACCGGCAATACCGTGATCGATGCGCTGCACTGGGTAACCGCGCGGATCGAGGCCGAGCCTGCGCTGGCTTCCGGCCTTGCGGAGATCGAGGCGCGTTTTGTCGGCAAGCGGGTGATCGGCGTGACCAGCCATCGGCGCGAGAACTTTGGCGGGGGACTTGAGAACATTGCCGAGGCGATTCGCCGCATTGCAGAGCGCGAGGATGTGGCAGTGGTCTTTCCGGTCCACCCCAATCCCAACGTGCGCAAGGTTATGGATGCCGCGCTTGCGGGCCTGCCCAACGTGGCGATGATCGAGCCGCTGGATTATCCACACTTCGCCCGGCTGCTGTCCGTGGCCGAGATCATGCTGACCGATTCGGGCGGCGTACAGGAAGAGGCCCCTGCGCTGGGCAAGCCGGTGCTGGTCATGCGCGAGACGACCGAGCGGCCGGAAGGCGTGACTGCCGGGACCGCAAGGCTCGTCGGCACCGATGTTGACCGTATCGTTTCCGAAATCTTCACCCTGCTCGACGATAACACTGCCTATTCGGCCATGGCGCGTGCGCACAACCCGTTCGGGGATGGGCAATCGGCGCGCCGTATCGTGGAGTTGCTGGCGAATGATGGGTGATGTGAAGCCGGACGTCTGTGTTGTCGGCCTCGGCTATATCGGACTGCCAACCGCTGCCATCATAGCCCGCGCGGGGTGCCGCGTGCTTGGCCTCGACGTGTCGCAACACGTGGTCGACACGATCAACCGCGGCGAGATCCATATCGAGGAAGTGGACCTCGACGGGCTGGTTCATGGCGTGGTGCAGCGGGGCCTGCTGCGCGCATCAACCGAGATTGCACCCTCCGACGTCTTCGTGATCGCGGTGCCGACTCCGTTTGCCAAGGACGGGCACCATACGCCGGACATTTCCTATGTGCTGGCGGCGGCGACGCAGGTCGCTGCGGTGCTGAAGGCGGGCGACACGGTGATTCTCGAATCGACCTCGCCCGTCGGCACGACCGAGCAGATGCGCGATCTGATGGCGGGCTTGCGGCCTGACCTCAAGTTTCCCTTCCCCGATTCTTTGGGCAAGACCAAGGAAACACCCGACGTTTCCATCGCCTATTGCCCCGAGCGCGTGCTGCCGGGGCGCATTCTGGAAGAGCTGACCAACAACGACCGCTCGATCGGCGGGATCACGCCGCGTTGCGCGCGCAAGGCGCTGGCGTTCTACAAGCGCTTCGTGCGCGGGACTTGCGTGACGACCGATGCGCGCTCGGCCGAGATGACCAAGCTGGTCGAGAACGCCTATCGCGACGTGAACATCGCCTTTGCCAACGAATTGTCGATGGTGGCGGACCGGATGGGGCTGGACGTGTGGGAAGTGATCCGCCTCGCCAACCGGCACCCGCGCGTGAACATCCTGCAGCCCGGCCCCGGCGTTGGCGGGCACTGCATCGCGGTGGACCCGTGGTTCATCGTGGCAGGCGCTCCGGATGAAACCCCGCTGATCCGCACCGCGCGCAATGTGAACGATGGCAAGATGCACCATGTCGTCGCCAAGGCCTCGGCACTGGTCGAGGAGCATCCGGGGGTGAAGGTTGCGTGCCTTGGCCTGGCGTTCAAAGCGAACATCGACGATTTCCGCGAGAGCCCGGCGCGCTATGTCGCGGCGAGTCTGGCGCGCAAGTTCGGTTCGCGTGTGCATGTGGTCGAGCCCTATGCGGGCGAGTTACCGCGTGAATTCGAAGGTACGGGCGCTGTGCAGATCGACCTCGACACCGCGCTGGAAGAGTGCGGCGTGCTGATCGTGCTGGTGGACCACGACGTGTTCAAGGTGATCCCGCTGGCCGAGCGTTCGGGCAAGGTTGTCTATGACACGCGCGGGATCTGGCCGGATCAGCCGGGGGTTGATGTGGTTGGTGCGGGGTTGAGGCTGGCGAGCTAGGCGCTCGGCTAACGACAAAAAGCCCGTCACCCCGGACTTGATCCGGGGTCCCGCTTTCCTTGCGATTTCAGCTTTGGCCAAGAAGGCAGCGGGACCCCGGGTCAAGCCCGGGGTGACGGCGAATTTTATGGCAGTTTTTGGACTACCGCCCTCGGCATCTGCTGGCTGGCGCAGTGGAAGCCGCCGCCGCCTGCCAGCACCGCGTCGCCCATCAGGCCGATCGTGGCGCGATCCGGGAAGAGTTCGGCGATGGCTGCGACGCCTTCGTCATCATGTGGTGAGCCGAAGATCGGGACTACCACTAGGTTCGTGGTGATCACGAAATTCATGTAGCTGGCGGGCTGGATCGTGTTGCCCCATTCGATGCGGCCCGGCGATGGGACTTCGACCACTTCGACGCCTGCGGTCTCTGCTCGGGCTTTCGCATCGGCGTAGATCGCGGCGTTGGGGTCGTTCGGGCCGGTGGCGCGGGGGAGTGCGAGGCGGTTCGGGCCGACGAAGCGGGCGAGATTATCGACGTGGCCGTCGGTGTGGTCGTTGATCAGGCCATCGCCAAGCCAGAGGACGCGGGTGTAGCCGAGATCGCGGTGCAGGCGTAGCTCGAGATCTTCGCGGGTCAGGTGCGGGTTGCGATTGGGGTTGAGGAGGCACTGCTCGGTCGTGGCGACGAGGCCAGTGCCGTCTCCGTCAAGCGCGCCGCCTTCGAGAATCCAGTCGGCTTTCGAGGCTTCGAGGCTTGCGGAGGCGGCAAGGTCGGCACCGATGTCCTGATCGCCGGGCATCAGGTACTTCTCGCCCCAGCCGTTGAAGCCGAACAGGCGGGCCTTGCGGTTCGCGGCTTCGTCCAGCACGACGAGCGGGCCGGTGTCGCGCAGCCAGACGTCGCCATAGGTGCGGCGTTCGAGCTTTACGGCGGCGGAGACGAGTGACTTCGCGCGCATTTCGTTGGCGGCATCGCGGACGATGAGGCGGACGTCCTGGCCGCTGTCGGCGACGGCGCTGGCGAAGGCGGCGATCTGCTCCTGCGCCTTGTCGATCACGCCCGACCATTCCTCGGCCAGATGCGGGAAGCCGATCCACAGCCAGTCCTGGGGGTGCCATTCGGGTGGCATGATGAAGGGTGCGGTCATGGGCGTGTGGTCCGGATTCTGGGAATTGGCCCCGCGCCTTAGAGCAGAAGTCGCGCGGTTTCCATGGCGCTTGATCGCGCGCGGCAAGCGGGGCATTCGGGAGGGACGATGACCGATTTCCAGAGCGCCCTTGCCCGTGCCCACGCCCATTCTCCGTTCCTTTCCATGGCGCTTGGCCGCTTGCCGGAGCTGGAGGCGCTGCTGGCGGCGGGGGATGTCGAGGGGGCGCTGGCGCGGGCCAAGGCGGCGGGCGAGGGCGTGGACGATGCCGCTGTGGCCTTGCGGCGGGAGCGGTTGGCGCTGGCGCTGGTCGTGGCGGTTGGTGATCTGGCGGGGGCGTTTCCGCTGGGGCGCGTGGTGGGGGAGCTTTCGGACTTTGCCGACCGCTCGCTCGACCGGGCGATCGAGGCGGCAATCCGGCGGCGGGTGCCGGAGGCGGAGTCAGTAGGGTTCTGCGCGATTGCTTTGGGCAAGCATGGGGCGCGGGAGCTGAACTACTCGTCGGACATCGATCCGATCCTGCTTTATGATCCCGAGGTGCTGCCCCGGCGCGAGCGGGACGATCCGGCGGATGCGGCGCAGCGGGTGGCGCGGGCCATCATGGAGATCATGTCTTCGGTCACGGCCGAGGGCTATGTCTTCCGGGTGGACCTGCGGCTGCGACCGGCTTCGGAGGTCAGCCCCCTCGCCCTGCCTTTCGAGGCGGCAATCACGCACTATGAGTCGAGCGCTCTGGCGTGGGAGCGGGCGGCCTATATCCGGGCTCGGGCGGCTTCGGGCGATGTGGCGCGGGGGCAGGCGTTCCTCGATACGATCCGGCCTTTCGTGTGGCGTCGAAGCCTCGATTTCGGGGCGATTGCCGAGATCGGGCGGCTGACGACGCGGATTCGCGATCACTATTCGGCGGGGCAGGCGATCGGGCCGGGCTATGATCTGAAGCGCGGACGCGGGGGGATTCGCGAGGTCGAGTTCTTTGCCCAGACGCACCAGCTGATCCATGGCGGGCGCAATCCGGCGCTGCGACTGCGGGGGACGCGGGCGAGCCTTGATGCGCTGGCCGAGGCCGGGATCATCGGTGCGGAAGACGCAGCTGTCATGGGTGAGAGCTATGACCGGCTGCGGACGCTGGAGCATCGGTTGCAGATGGTGGCAGACCATCAGACGCATTCATTGCCGGGCGATGCGGCAGCGCTCGACAACGTGGCGCGGCTTGACGGGCTGGCGGACGGAGCGGCGCTCGTGGCAGAGCTGGCGGCGATATCGGAGACGGTCGGGCGGCGGTTCGATGCGCTGATCGAGACTTATGCGCCGACCGGCGCGGTGCAGGCGGTGGAGATTCCGGACCAGTCTGACCCGGTGGTGGATCGCTTTGCCGAGCGGGTGCAGGCCTGGGAAGGCGGGCAGTATCGCTGCCTGCGCTCTGCCGAGGCGCGCGAGGCCTTTGCGCGGATCAGGCCGCAACTGCTGCGCGCGCTGTGCGAAGCGCCCGACCCAGAGCGGGCGCTGCTGCGCTGGGAGCACCTGCTGGAAGGATTGCCGAGCGCGATCAACGTGTTCCGCCTGCTGGAAGCGCGACCCGGATTGCTCGCGGTGGTGATGCGCGTGCTGGCCCATGCGCCGACTTTGGCGGACGAACTGGCGCGGCGCTCAGACCTGCTCGACATCCTGATCGACCGTTCGGCGTTCGATCTGCCGGGGAGCGTGGCCGAGATTGCGGCGGAATTGTCGCGCGGGGAAGCGGGCGACGATTACCAGCGGTTGCTCGATACGGTGCGCCTGCGCGTGGGCGAGATGCGGTTTGCACTGGGGGTGCAACTGGTCGAGGGACAGCGCGATCCGCTGGAGGTGGCGGCGGCGCTTTCGCGGGTGGCCGAGGCTTCGATCGAGGTGCTCGGGCGCGCGGCGATCGAGGAGTTTCGGGGCAATCATGGCGTGGTGCCGGGGAGCGATCTGGCGATTCTCGGCCTCGGGCGGCTGGGCGGCGCGGCGCTGACTCATGCTTCGGACCTTGATCTGGTGTTTCTGTTCAGCGGGGACCATGCAAGCGAGTCTGACGGGCGCAGGTCGTTGGGGGCGACGCTCTATTTCAACCGGTTGGCGCAGCGGGTGATTGCGGCGCTTTCGGTGCCGACGGCGGCGGGCGCTCTCTACGAAGTGGACACGCGGCTGCGGCCTTCGGGTGCGCAAGGGCCGATCTCGGTTAGCCTCGACAGCTTCTCGCGCTATCAGTGCGAGGATGCCTGGACGTGGGAGCACATGGCCTTGTGTCGGGCGCGGGCGATGTTCGGGACGGAAGCGGACCGGGCGGCCCTTCAGGCGATCATCGCACGTGTGCTGGAGCGTCCGCGCGATCCGGCAAAGCTGCGCGCCGACGTGCTGGAGATGCGCGGGACCATGGCCGAGCACAAGTCGGCCAAGGGGCCGCTCGACGTGAAGCTGGCGCGCGGCGGGCTGGTGGACATCGAGTTCATGGTTCATTTCCTGCAATTGCGCGACCATCTGGCGCAGACGCCCGATCTTGGCGCGGCGGTGCAGCTGCTGGAAGACAAGGGACTGCTGCCCCAAGGCCTGCGCAAGGCGCATGATCTGCTGACGCGGTTGCTGGTGGTGGTGCGGCTGGTTGCCCCTGATGGCATGTTCCCGCCAGAGGCCAGCCGGGGCATCGTGGCCACATCGTGCGGGCTGGAAAGCTGGGACGCGCTGCTGGACGCGGTGACAGCCGCGCGGCATTGCGTCGTCCAAGGCTGGGCGCAGGTGTTCGATATTCAACTGGAGATTGCGGAATGAGCGAGCGGACAGGTGTGGGCGAAGCGTTCCCCGACATTGCGATGACGACGCCCGATGGCGGCAGCGTCAAGGCTTCGGACTTTGCCGGTCGCAAGCTGGTGGTGTTCTTCTACCCCAAGGACGACACGCCCGGCTGTACCACGGAAAACAAGGATTTTTCCGCGCTTTACGGCGAGTTCGAAGCGGCGGGCATTGCCGTGCTGGGCGTGAGCAAGGACCCGCCAAAGAAGCACGTGAAGTTTGCGGAGAAGCATGGACTGACCGCGCCGCTGGCTTCGGACGCGGAAGAAGGCGGCGTTTCGGACGCGCTGGGCATCTGGACCGAAAAGTCGATGTACGGGCGCACCTACATGGGCATGGAGCGCACGACCTATCTGGTGGGCGCGGATGGCAAGATCGCCCAGGTTTGGAACAAGGTGAAGGTCAAGGGTCACGCCGACGAGGTGCTGGCCGCTGCCAAGGCGCTCTGATCCAAGACGTCCTGTGACCGCCCCTTCCCTCGCCCGCGCAATCCGCGCGGCCATGCTGACGGCTGAGCCGACCGCCAAGGTGATGGCGACGCGCGATGTGGTGCGCCGATGGCGGGCGAGCGAGTTGGCCATGGTGTTCGACGTGGCGATGCCGGACGTTCCGGCGCGGCCAGAAAGGCCCGAACTGCTGCCGCCCGCCGCCATGCCCAAGCGCGGACGCGGGTCGGCACACGGGCGGCTCGCGCTGCTCCATGCGCTGGCGCATATCGAGTTCGTGGCGATCGACCTTGCGCTCGATGCGGCGGGGCGGTTCGGGGCGCAGATGGGGCGGCAGTTCGTCGGCGACTGGCTTTCGGTCGCCGCCGACGAGGCGATGCACTTTGCCCTGATCGCGCGGCGGCTGCGCACGCTTGGCAGCTTCTATGGCGCGATGCCAGCGCACGATGGGTTGTGGGACGCCGCGCGCGAGACCGCACATGACGTGGCGGCGCGGCTGGCGATTGTGCCGATGGTGCTGGAAGCGCGGGCGCTGGACGTGACGCCGATGACGGTGGAGCGGTTCGTAAAGGCGGGCGACGAGCGCTCTGCACGCATCCTGCAACGAATCGTTGACGACGAAATTCGCCATGTGCGCTTCGGCACAACACATTTCGCCGCAGTGTGTCAGATGAGGGGAGAATCGCCGCCCCGGCTCTGGAAAATGCTGGTCGAGCGGCACTTTCGCGGTGTGGTTAAGCCACCGTTCAACGACTCGGCGCGTCGATCAGCCGGTTTGTCGCGCGAAATGATGGCAGGGGTTGCCTGCCTGTAACCTGCCCCGCATACCCCAATTCACGAGATGGCGGGGGGTTCCGACCAACTCTGAAATTTCCCGGGTGGCAGGCCAAACACCTGTCTGCCGCCGCAAAACGGGTTCGCTCTGGGGGTTCAGGGCTTGCCGTTCCAAAGGTCGCACAGACCGGGAGCGGAGAGCCGAGAAAAAGGTCGCACAGGTCGTAATGTTGTTCAACACCAACACCTTCAAGACTGTATTCAGCGCCCTGACGGCGATTGTTGCATTCTCTTCCGCTCCGGCTTTCGCCAACAGCGCTTCCTCCGCAGACATCGCCGCACCGCTTCGCGCCGCCGAAGCTGCCAAGGCAGGCGTTTCGGCCGATCGCGGCGATGAAGAATTCCGCCGCCTCTTCGCCAGCTGGCAGCAGCTCGACAATGGCATCCTGCCTTCTTCGCGTCCCACCACCGCCCGCCGCGCTTCGGTTTCGATTCCGTCGCTGGTGCCCGTGTCGATGACCCGCCTTTCGAGCGGTTACGGCATGCGCGAGCACCCGGTGCTTGGTGGCCGCCGCGCCCACAAGGGCATCGATCTTTCCGCTCCGACCGGCACCCCGATCCGCGCCAGCGCAGACGGCGTCGTTGAAAAGGCCGAATGGTTCGGCGGCTACGGCCTGTTTGTCGGCCTCGACCACGGTGGCGGCATGGAAACGCGTTACGGCCACATGTCGCGCGTAGCGGTTGCCGAAGGGCAGCAGGTCCGCAAGGGCGACGTGATCGGCTATGTCGGTTCGACCGGCCGCTCGACCGGCCCGCACCTCCACTACGAAGTCCGCGTTGCCGGCGAAGCGGTCAACCCGCTCCCCTACATGCAGGGCAAGGGCGACTCGCTCTATGCCAGCAACGAGAAGGCCGAAGGCCGCGGCGGCCCCGAAGAGTAAGGCCGGAACAAACAAGAGCCTAGGGTCAAAAGGCCCGGTCTCTCAAGCGAAGCATCTTGGAGAGGATGCGGAAGAGGGCTCTGGTGACGGGGCCCTTTTCTTGTTGATGCACAGGGGAGCACTCCCCCTTTCTCCGAAGCGGCTACGTCCCTAAGCACATACGTCATTCGACGCGTATACCTGCCGCCGAAACCTCCCATAGTGCCAGACGGATAGATAGCAGGCTTTGGCCTGCCCGTTTGACGTATATCGAGGGTCGGCAGATGGCAGGTGTTCAGGTTGGCAATCGGATCATCGGGGCGGATGCGCCGGTAACCGTGGGGTGGGAGAACCTGCCCAAGGTAGAAGGCGGTGCGTTCAAGCGCGCGTTCTTCACCTGGTTCCAGCCGGTTACCTTCTTCGGCTTCCTGCTGTTCTGGTACTATGCGCCCAACGAGTGGGCCGTGGCGTCCACCGGCATCGCGATCGGCATCGTGTTCAAGCTGGTGCTGCTGGGGCTGGAGTGGGTCAATCCCCGGCACCGTTCATGGCAGCTGACTTGGAAGGAGCTGGTGACCGACCTGTTCTATGTCGGGCTGGGTTATACCATTCTGCGGATTGTCGACCAGTTCATCGGGTCTGACGCGATCATCGCCATGGTGCAGAGCAACTTCGATCTGGCGAAGGTGGCGTGGTTCACCGGGCTGCCGCTGCTGCTGCAGGCGTTCCTGATCTCGTTCATCTTCGACTTCGGGCAGTACTGGATGCATCGCGGCATGCACAACTGGTACCCGCTGTGGCTGACCCACGCGCCGCACCACTACATCACGCAGCTGAACATCAACAAGGGCGCGGTGGGCAATCCGGTGGAGCTGTTCCTGATCGGCCTTGGCATCGGGGGGTTCTTCGACTTCCTGCCGCGCGCGTTCCTGCTGGCGGGCACGTTCGGCCTCGCGGTGAGCACCTACCAGCACATCAACACCCGCTTCAACACGCCGCGCTGGTGGCGCTTCCTGTTCAACACGACCGAGCATCACAGCGTTCACCATTCGCAGGACTATGAAGCCACGCGCAGCAACTATGCCGGTACCTGGATCATCATCGACCGCATGTTCGGCACCTGCGTCGATGGCGAGGCGGAGCTGCTGGGCATGGAAGGCGGGCGCCGGATGCACATTCGCGAAGTGATGCATTATCCGTTCACCGAGGCTTGGAAGACGATCAAGGCGAAGCTTGGGCGCGGTGCGGGCATGCCCGAGACGGCGGTTCCGGCGGAATGAGCGGAACCGCGATTGCATCACCCTGGACGCAACCGGTGAGCCCGGAGAAGCCTCGCGCGAACCTGCGCTTCATCGACTGGATCTGGACGGTGCGCGATGAAGTGCCGGTGCCCGAGGGCCTAAGCGCAGGCGAAGCGCTGGAGCGGGTTGCGCCGGTGCTCGACGAGCCGGACACGCAATATCAGCGCGACGGCGAGGGGCTGAACTATGCCAAGGGATCGCCCGCCGCGCAGGACCCGCTTTCGGTGTTCGAGAAGGGAGCGCTGCGGGTGGAAGACGCGCCGGGCGGGCTGATGCTGCGCTACCGTCTGGTCAGCCGGTTCATGCTCTTCTGCTTCATCCTGCCGCTGGTGTTCGTGGGCTTTGGCCAGTTGACGCTGGCCGTGGCCGAATACCAGAAGGCGCAGGCCGAAGCGAAAGAGAAGGCCGAGGGCGCGAAGAAGGACGAGAAGAAGAAGAAGGACGAGCCGGTCCTGACGCTCAACCCGGTCGACAAGTTCCTCGGCGCACCGGCCCCCGAAATGCCCAAGGACGGCGAAGGCAAATCGCGCAAGCGCAAGCCATCGGCAACAGCGGCTTACGTTTTCGCGGGGATCTTTGCGTTTCTGTACCTTGTGGGGCGTTTTCTGGAACCGTGGCTGGTGCGGCGGACGTTCCGGCGGAAGTTGGCGGGTGAGGGTTAGGCGGGGGCGTGCTTAATCAAGGTCCGCTGTTGGGCAATTTTGCGAAGGTGCTCAATGGCGGAATTGGGGTGAGAAGCGGCAATTTGGCACCCAAATCAAAAGCGGCTGAACACAATTTTCTCGGCGCAGTCGGGCCGGCACCTCAAAGTGAACGAGCCAAGACTGTCGTCAAATAAGATTGAAGTCGTCGCACCGTTCGGTCGAGCGACAACACGATTGCTCTCAATTTCGACAGGTTGTGCTGGATAGGCAACCATGCCGAATTTCATATGCTCAAGGGTAAAGCCTACCCGCAACCCGCGTGTTGTCATCACGCCATCAGAGAGCACGACGTCGGCGCAGCAGGGGTTGCGATATGTTCCGTTCACCCACTGCGGATCTGGCACAGACGAACTTACACCTACATACCAACCTATGGCCACGCCGACTAATGCCGCGAGCAGAAGCAGTTGAAACTTGGGTGTGGTTTCCATTGCTGTGAACCGCCCCGGCTTTCCCGGAGGCTCCTATCTGTGAGAAGGAGCCACGATGAGCGCTACAAGGAACAAGTTCTCGCCTGAGTTTCGCGACCGTGCGGTGCGGATGGTGGAGGAGCACCGGGGAGATTACCCGTCGGAGTGGGCGGCGATGACGTCGATCGCCGGGAAGGTTGGCTGCACGACCGAGACACTGCGCCGCTGGTGCCGTGAGGAGGCGAGCCGACGAGCAGGGCCAGCGGCGCAGGCTGTCAGTGATCGTGATCGGGTCAAGGCCCTGGAGCGCGAGGTCAAGGAACTGCGCCGGGCCAACGAGATCCTTCGCAAAGCCTCGGCATATTTTGCGCAGGCGGAGCTCGACCGCCACGGCAAATGGTGATGTCGTTCATCGACGCTCACCGGAAGGAATTGGGTATCGAGCCGATCTGCCGGGAACTGGCAATCGCCCCTTCCTCCTACCACGAATATGCCGCCCGCCTTGCCGATCCCGGCAGGCGCCCCGCCCGTGTCCGGCGCGATGACGAGATGCGCGAGGCGATCAAGCGCGTCCACGAGAACAGCTTTGGCCTCTATGGTGCCCGCAAGGTCTGGCACCAGATGCGCCGCGAGGGGATCAAGGTGGCCAAGTGCACCGTCGAGCGGCTGATGCGCACCATGGGCCTGGCAGGCGTGCGCCGGGGCAAGACGACGGTGACGACCATCAGCAACCCCAAGGCACCGTGCCCGCTGGACAAGGTCAACCGCGAGTTCCGCGTCAGCCGGCCCAATGCGCTGTGGGTGGTCGACTTCACCTACGTCCATACCTGGGCCGGGTTCGTCTATGTCGCGTTCGTGATCGATGCCTTCGCCCGCCGGATTGTGGGCTGGAAGGTCAGCACCAGCGCCACGGCGGGCTTCGTACTGGATGCCCTGGAGCAGGCGATCCATGCCCGCAGGCCAAGTCCAGATGATGGCTTGATCCACCACAGCGACAGGGGCGTTCAATACCTGGCGATGAACTACACGCAGCGTCTGGCCGAAGCCAACCTCGTGCCGTCTGTGGGCAGCGTCGGCGACAGCTATGACAACGCCTTGGCCGAGACCATCAACGGTCTCTATAAGGCCGAGGTCATCTGGCGGCAGCGCTCATGGCCGAGCGCATCGGCCGTGGAAATGGCAACGCTGCGCTGGGTGGACTGGTTCAACAATCACCGCCTGTTCGGACCCATCGGGCACATCCCACCCGCCGAAGCCGAAGCCAACTACTATGCGGCCAACGAGACCCTCGATATGGTCGCATGACTCAATTGAAAATGCCTCCGGGAAAGCCGGGGCGGTTCACTGCTGAGTAAATCCGATTACGAACGGCAGCAACGGCGTCGTGACCTGACAGGCAGCTTTAGTCAAAAACACTCCGAAAGCCGACGTTCTCGGCTTGTCTGCGCCAACGGTTGACTTCGGTGCCGGATGCGAAAGGTGGACGAGCGGGCATGGGGCGACGAAGGGCTGGCGCGTTCGTCGATTCGCTTGGGCCTAACCCCTCCTCCACCGCGCTGCGAAGAAGCCGTCGATGCCGCCTTGTTCTGCCAGCATGCCGGGATCGGAGCGGAAGCGGCCGTTGGTGGCGGTTAGGGTGGCGGGCAGTTCGGCGTCGGTGATGGGGGCGGGCGTGAGGGCGTCAAAGGCAAGGGCCTGAATTTCGCCCTCCTCGCGCTCCAGCGAGCAGACTGCATAGACCAGCGTGCCGCCCGGCGCGAGCCGGGTGGCGGCGCGTTCGAGCATGGCGGATTGCAGGGCGGTCAGCTCGGCAATGTGGGCCTGACGGTGGAGCACATCGGGGTGGCGGCGGCAGGTGCCGGTGGCGCTGCACGGGGCATCTAGCAGGATGGCATCGAACTGGCCTTCGGGCTGCCAGTTCAGGGCATCGGCGACGATGACCTCGGCGGTGAGGCCGCTGCGCTTGAGGTTTTCGGCAAGGCGTTCGGTGCGGCGGGCGGACTTGTCGAGCGCGGTGACCGACCAGCCGGCGGCGACGAGTTGCAGGGTCTTGCCGCCCGGCGCGGCGCAGAGATCGAGGGCGCGGCGGCCCTTGCCCTCGCCCAACAGGCGCGCGGGCACGCTGGCGGCGAGATCCTGTACCCACCATGCCCCTTCGCTGAAGCCTTCGAGCGCTTCGATGGCACCGGCGCGGGCGAGGCGGACGTGGCCGGGGGCGAGCGACTGGCCGCCGAGGCGTTCGGCCCATGCCTCGGTCTGCGAGGGATCACGCAAGGTGAGGTCAAGCGGGGGCGGGACGGCGAGGCCCTGGGCAATCGCATCCAGCCGTTCGGGCCATGCGACCTGCCAGCGCGCGGCGACGGCGGGCGGGAGCGTGGGAGCCTCGGGCAGCTTTGCGCCGCCTTTCGTGACGGCGGAGAACACGCCGTGGGCCAAGCGGCGCGGGCCACCGGTCAATAGCGGCAGGCCGGTGGCGACGATGGCGTGGCCGGGCAGGTTCAGGCGCAGGGCCTGAGCCAGCATCAGGCGCAGGACCGAGCGGACCTTGGCATCTTCGGGCAAGGCCTGCTTCGTCGCGCCATCGATCAGCGCATCGAGATCCGCCATCCAGCGGAGCGATTCCTGCACGATGGCCAGCGCCAGCGCACGGTCATCGCCGCGTTCGATCGCGCGCAGCACCGGGGGCGCGGCCTGATCGAGCGGATCGCCACGGTGCAGCACGGCATCGAGCAGCCGCAGCGCGGCGCGGCGGGCGGGGACGCCGGGGACTTCGTCGGCAGGTGTGGAACGGGACATAAGGGGGAGCCTATCGGCGCTTGTGCCCCAATATGCAATTGCAGTTCCGTCTGAGACGCGCCATCTGCAAGGGCATGGAAAAGCCCACTCCCCGTGCGACGAAGCGCCCCGCGGACTTCACCCCGCCCGCGCACTGGACCAACCACCCCGCGCCTGCGCCCAAGGCCATCGAGCGTGGGGATGATCCGGACGGGATCGACCCGACGCGGTTCGGGGACTGGGAGAAGAACGGGATCGCGATTGATTTCTGAGGGTTAGCCCCCTCAACCACCCGCTTTGCGGGTGGTCCCCCTCCCCGTTTGTGCTTCGCAAAAACAGGGAGGATTTGTGCGCTTCAGCCCTCGATCACCTTGGCTTCGGGGTGGTGCTTGTCGAGGTGTGCTCGCAGGATCTTGAGGTTGCGGGAGTTGGAGCGGAAGAAGAGGTCGAAGGCGTCGCCGACCAGCGGCACGGCGCCGAGCGCGGTGTCGAAGGCGACGTTGGCGCCCATGCGCAGAAGCTTCCACTTGGGCAGGCCGAGATTGCGCGCTTCCCAGACGATGTAGGCGCCCATCGCGGCGGTCAGCACGTCGCCCAGCACCGGCACGAGCCCTGCGATGGCATCGAGGCCGACATCGCGGCGGATGCCGGGGATGGTGAAGCTGCGTTCGAGCACGCGTTCGAGCATCTCCACGCGCTGACGCACCGAGGCGGCATCGTTGCCGAGGCCGGGCAGTTCGGGGCGCAGGCGCTGGGGGCGAGCGGCGTGGGAAGTGTGGTCCATGCCCCTTATCTGGGGAGCCATGCCATCGGCGGCAAGGGATGCCAGCCCCACGGGTTGGCGGCAAAGCCCGAAGTGCCGCTGCGGACCATCGACCAGCGCAAGGGGCGGGCGATGGGGATGAAGCCGTTGGCCGACGTGATCTCGGCCTCAGCTTCGGACAGGAGGGCGGCGCGGGCGGCGGGATCGGCGGACTTGCGGGCTTCGGCCACGCGCTCGTCACCCACCGGGCTGCAGACGGCCTTCTGCACGGTGCAGGAGAGCTGGTTGAGGAACCATGTGGCGCGGCCATAGCGCGCGGCCACGTCTATCAGGCGCAAGTCCGCGCGGTCCCTTTCACCGACGCGGCGGATCGAGAGGCCGATGCGGGCGAAATCGGCCTGCAACTGCTCGAACACGCGGGCAGATCCCGGGCCGCCGGGCATTGCGATGTTGAGGGTGGGAATGCTCCTGCCCCCGCTTTTCCACGCAGAGACGCGCGCTGCGGCCTGGGTCTGACGTTCCTCCATCGACATGCCCTGCCAGCGTTCGCCGATGGTGCCGAGATCGTCCTCGACATCGGGCGAGACGACGCGGGTGGTGGATTGCCAGCCGCCGATGTTGAAGCGGCCGATCAGGGCATCACGGTCAATCGCCATGGCCAGCGCCTCGCGGTTGGCGGAGGCGCCGAGGAAGCCTTGGGTGCTGTCGACCATCAGGCCGAACAGACCGATCACCGGATCGAGCTGGACGTTGCCGCGGGTGAGACCGATGGAGCCGGCCAGCGGGATCGTATCGATCCGGCCTCCGAGCAGGACGTCGGCATAGCCATCGTTGAACAGTGTGACGGCCTTGTCGGGCGTGGTGAAGGTGAGAGCGAGCTTGCGGGCGCGGCGTGCGAAATCGGGCTGCGTGGGCAGGCCGCGCTGTTCGGGCGGGATCAGGGTGAAGACCTGCGCGCCTTTTTCGTCGGTGGCCTCGTCATTGCCGCGCACCATCGGGCCGGTACCCTTGCCGCGCCAGGTGAGGGCGAGTTCGGGCTGGGCGAGCAGGGTGAGCAGTTCGGGGACCGGGGCAGACAGATCGATCTCGATCACGCGGTCAGCCATGACGCGGACCTCGTCGATCGCGGCGAGATCGAGGCCGAGCGCCCTGCCCTTGAGTCCCGCAATGGTCTTGCGCAAGCCGACAGCGGCGGCATCGGCGGTGATGCGCTTGCCATCCGGCCAGGTGCCATCGCGCAGGCGGAAAATGTAGCTCTGGCCGTTATCGGTGACGATCCAGCGATCAGCCAGAGCGGGGACGACTCGGCCCTGTTCGTCAAAGCCGACGAGGCCTTCGTGCGTTGCCGAGCGGACAAGCTGTGCGGCGGGGGACAGGCGCAGGCCCTGTTCCTTGAGCGCGCCGGAATCGCCCATCACCGCGATCTCGAGCGTGCCGTCACGCGACTTGCCGCAGGCGCAGAGCGCGAGAGTCATGGCTGCAATGACGGCAGGACGCAGGATCATCCTGGGAGCCTAGGCCAGCAGGCCCGATGCGTCCAGAAGGTCAGATCTTGCGCAGGGGACCGACGTGGGTGGAGATCGCGGGCTTGACGAAACGCGGCGTGGACGGGCCGGTGCCGACCGGTGCACGCGCCAGCTTGGGATCAACTTCCTCGATAAAGGCAATGCCGAAGCGGTTGTCCTGGATCCACGCAACCACGCCATCGACCCAGCCGATGTTGCGCAGGTTGACCTCTACAGGGGTGCCGCGCAGCACCTTCATCGCGCCTTCGGCCATCATGCCGCCGGCCGACAGGTTGCGCACTTTCACGCGGTGCTCTGCCTCGGACCCTGCAAGGCGCACTTCCGCCATCAGGAACAGGCTGTCGCGCCCCAATTGCCGATGGTCGATGCTTTTCACCAAAGGTCCTGCCGTTCCCTAGTTGCCCACGCCTGCGGAGGCTTCCGCACCCGCGTGAGCGGGCATAGCGCATGTTCGTCGCTTCTTCCTAAACGGGCAAGGTAAACAAGGGATTAGCGCGCGCTTGCGTTAACCTGATTGTCATGGTTGGGGGGCCGCCCGAAGGCAGCCCCGTCCATCACATATCGCGCGAGATTTTCTCTCTGCGTTCATGGGCTTCCTGCGCCTCAACCGTCATCGTCGCGATGGGACGGGCAATGAGGCGGCCAAGGCCGATCGGCTCGCCGGTCACTTCACAGTAACCATATTCGCCTTCATCGATCCGGCGCATGGCGGAATCGATCTTGGCGATCAGCTTGCGCTGGCGATCGCGGGTGCGCAGTTCGATGCCCCAGTCGGTCTCGCTCGAAGCGCGGTCGTTGAGGTCAGGTTCGCGAATCGGGCCGTCCTGCAGTGCCGACAATGTGCCGGCGGCGGCAGAGAGGATCGACTTCTTCCATTCAAGCAGCAGGCGCCGGAAATAATCCTGCTGCGCCTCGTTCATGTAGGGTTCGCTGTCACTAGGAACATAGTCACCTGGCAGGGCGCGTCGCGCTTTTGCCAGAACGTCAATCTCGTCACTCAAGACCCCAGCCATTCGGCCCTCCGCATAACAAGCTATCCGCCCCTCCCGGCCTGCATTCTCCCCGCCCGTTTTCCCCGGCGAGCGCGCAGGCTCATCTGCTGGCGCGCCTATAGGATTGGCCCGTGACGCGCACAAGCACTTATACCAACCTGCACTGACCCTGACCCATGAGGATTGCCATATCCAGCTTGCTGGCGAGGAACAGCCGAAGCCGCGATGTGGTTCATCGTGGCAAGGCTGCGACGAAGTCCAGCGGGCTGGATATGGCAACCCTGCGGGCGGTTTCTGGCGGCTATCGGACAACGTCGCGTCCTCGTGACGATGCACCACATCGCCCCTTCGGCCGCTTCTTGCCGATAACCGCCAGAAACCGTCCTCATGGGTCAGGGTCAGTGCAGGTTGGTATTAGGCGGATATGATGCATTAATGACGACTTAAGGGTGAGCGGGCGCACAGAGTTTTCCCAAACTGTTTCCGGCTGAAACTGATTGCGGGTGACGTTAACCATTTGTTGACCAAGATCGTTGACCTTTGCCTTGTCGGAAGTCCGGGGGTTCGGACTTCCTGAAGGGGGTAAAAGGTTATGGGACAAGCCTGGATCAAGCTGGTCGCGGACGAAGCCGCACCAATCGCCGAATCGCATGATATTGCCGACCTGCTGGTGGCAACGTGTCTGGCAGCCGCAGCGAACGGCGACAGCAACGCGCTGTTCGATCTGGGCGTGGCCTATTCGACCGGCAGCCACGGCGTCGACTGCGACCTGATCGAGGCGCACAAGTGGTTCAACCTCGCCGCTGTTGGCGGGCACGACGAAGCTGCACAGTGCCGTGCGGATGTAGCCGACGAGATGACGGCGCGGGAGATCGCCGAGGCCCAGCGCCGGGCGCGGGAATGGCTGCGGAGCGGTCGGGCGGCGGCTTGAACAGATTACCCTAACCGGGTGTCTACGTTGGATGCTATTTCGAGTCAGTGTCCGGCGTGTTGGAACTTCTCTGGTGGCTTTGGTGCCCGCTCTCAGCCTTGCTGATTCAAACTTGCGCAGTGCGCCTGCTTCATCCGAGGAGCTTGCCCGGTATCCAAGCAGCAGGCTGTCTGGGATGGCTTGTCTGCCTCTGCATCAGCTTTGCGTTGATGGCCCTCAGTGGATTCGGTCTGTATGGCTTCGACCGGGATGACGGCTGGCAATGGGCTGGCTGGTTTGTCCTGTTTCTATCACCGATTGGCCTGCCGATGATTTTTGGCGCGCCGGTCATTTTCATTCTCCAGACAGTGATCGCAATTTGGAAAGCGCGAAGCGCTAATCAAAAATCTTGAGCGCTCTATACTGGCTCGCGGCTCCTCTCACCCCTTCCTGAACGGCGTCCTCGTGCCCAGCACCATCTGGTCCTGCGCCACCCCTGCGCGTTCGCGTTCGAGAAAATCGGCCACGGCGCTGCGGAAGTTCGGGTCAGCGATGTAGTGGGCCGAGAGGGTCTGGACGGGTTCGTAGCCTCGCGCCAGCTTGTGGCCGCCTTGGGCGCCCGCTTCGACGCGGGACAGGCCCAGCGCGATGGCGGCGTCTATCGCCTGATAGTAGCACAGCTCGAAGTGGAGGAAGGGCTTCTCAACCACGGCGCCCCAGTAGCGGCCATAGAGCGCATCCTTGCCGATGAAGTTGAGCGCGCCTGCCACCGGTTCGTCGCCATCGAAGGCGAGGACGAGGAGGACCTTGTCGGCCATGCGCTCGCCGATCAGGTCGAAGGCGGCGCGGGTCAGGTAGGGGCGGCCCCATTTGCGCATGCCCGTATCCTGATAGAACACCCAGAAGGCGTCCCAGTGCTCGGGGCGGATGGCAGCGCCGGTGAGTTGGCGAATCTCGACGCCGTCCTGCGCCTTGGCGCGCTCCTTGCGCAGGTTCTTGCGCTTTTCGGAACTCAGTGCGCCGAGGAAATCGGCGAAGCTGGAATAGCCGCGGTTTTCCCAGTGGAACTGGATGTCCGAGCGGGGGAGCCAACCGGCCTGTTCAAACAGGGGCAGTTGTTCGGGTTCGATGAAGGTGGCGTGGGCCGAGGACAGGCCGTTGTTGTCGCACAGTTGTTCGGCAGCACGCAGGAGCGGGAGGGCAAGGTCCGGGCGGTCTCCCAGCAGCAGGCGGGGGCCGGTGGCGGGGGTGAAGGGGGCGGCGATCTGGAGCTTGGGGTAGTAGTTGCCCCCTGCCCTCGTCCAGGCGTCCGCCCACGAATGGTCGAACACGTATTCGCCCTGGCTGTGGCTCTTGAGATAGGCAGGCAGCGCGGCGGCGGGCTTGCCGTCGTCGCCTTCGATCACGATGGGCAGCGGGGACCAGCCGGAGCGACCGCCGACAGAGCCGGAGTCCTCGAGCAATTGCAGGAAAGCGTGGGATACGAAGGGGTTGCAGTCGCCTGCCAGCCGGTCCCAGTCCTCGGCGGCGATTTCCGAGACGGACTTGTGAATGCGCGCGGTGTAGGTCACGCGAGGGTCATGCCCCGACGCCTGCGCCCTCGGCAATAGGTCCATCGGCACAGTCGGCCGCGCGGGCGGCCAGGTCAGCGGAGCGAACGGTCCATGTCAGGACGGGGAAGCCGCGCTTGCGCTGGGCGGCGGTGAACTTGCTCGGCAGGTCGCGGACGTCCCAGGCGAGGAACTGCGGACTGCCCTGCCAGAACGCGAGATGCAGCTTCAGCGTGGCAGGAATCGTCCGCTTGCCCTCTTCGGTCACGACGAGGCCGTGGACGATGTGTGGGGAGTGGCGGGCGAACCAGCGGCTGACGCGGGGATCGAAGCTCATCACCGCGACCTGTCCGCGATAGCCTTCGAGCGCGCGACGGACGGCGAGGCACAAGGGGGCGGCGCGGACGTCGCGCTTCGATTTCAGCTCGATCAGGAGCGGAGCGCGGCCTGCGACCTGATCGAGGAACGCGCGCAAGGTGGGGATGCAGTCGGTGCTGCCGGAGAGCTGGATCCTTGCCAGCGCATCGGCACGGCGTTCGATCACCGGGCCGGTCTCGGCGGTCAGGCGGTCAAGCTCCCAATCGTGGAAGACGACCGCGTGACCATCTGCCGTGCGCTGGACATCGCATTCGATACCCATGCCGCGCTCGATCGCGAGGGCAAAGGCGGTGGGGGAGTTTTCGGGCACACCGCCGCCATGCAGACCGCGATGGGCGTAAGCCACGCCTCGCAGCCAGCCGACCCGCGCCTGATCGGGCGCGGGGACGAGCCAGCGGTCAAGCAGGGCGAACAGCAAGGACAGCATCGACTTCCACCGCAGCACCCAGCGGCAGGACCGGAACGCCGACCGCGCTGCGGGCGTGCTTTCCGGCATCGCCAAACGCGGCGACCATCAGTTCCGACGCGCCGTTGGCGACTTTGGGCTGATCTGTGAAGGTGCCGGTCGAGCTGATGAAGGCGCCGAGCTTGACCACGCGCTCCACGCGGTCGAGCGAGCCGAGGGCGGCTTTGACCTGTGCAAGGATCATCAGGCCGCAAGCCTGCGCGGCGGCGGTGCCCTGTTCGGTCGAAACGTCTTCACCAAGGCGGCCGGTGACGAGCTTGCCATCGATGAAGGGGAGCTGGCCCGAGACGTGGAGCAATCCGTTCGCCTCGACCGTGGGCACATAGGCGGCGACGGGCGCGGCGGCCTGCGGCAGCGTGTGCCCGAGGGCGGCCAGCTTTGCTTCAACAGAATCGGTCACGCGTCTTCTCCATGAATTTGTTCCAGAATCCAAGGCAACGCCGCTTCCCAGTCATCGATGCGGGCGTGGGCGTGGCCGGCCTGGTGGGCACAATCGATATGCGGAGCGAGCAGCGGCTCGCCGCACAAGTGCAGGCGGATCACGTCCGGCGTCAATTGCGAGACCGAATCGTGGTGCTGCGGCAGGTCGTCGATGAACAGGGCGCGCGAGGGATTGTACTCGTCGAGGATCGCCTTGAGCGCGGGGCCCTTCGGTCCCTGATTGGTGAAGACGCGGGCATTGATGCCCACATCGGCCAGCTGGCGCGCGCGCATGTCGCGGCGGTGGTCGTTAAGGTTGGTCAGGATCACGACGTCGGCGTCCTTGCCGATGGCGTTGATGCCGGCAACCGCTCCGGCGATGGCCTGCTGGCGATACATCTCGGTATCGAAGAACTTGTTGAGCAGACTCCAGATCTGTTCGGGCGGCACCAGTTCACCGCTTTGCGTATAGCGCAGGGCCTTCGAGAAATCGGCGTTGTCCATCTTGAAGGTCACGCCCTGGCTTTCGCCCAGCCAGTCACGGAAGGGGGCGACCATGTGCAGCAGCACCTCGTCGCAATCGCTGACGATCAGGGGGCGGCTACTCATGACAATTCCTTCCGGGCGGCAATCAGGGTTTCGGGCGAGATGTCGAGCGCGAAGGCTGCGTTGACAAGGTCTGCCTCGTGGTTGGCGAGAAAATCGAGGACGGCACCGAGCATGGCCGGATCACCCAGCCGCTCGCGCAACTCATCGGGCGTCAGGCCGATGAGCGCGAGGAAGCGCTCTGCCCGGTCACCATCGGACAGGACCCAGCCCAATGCCTGCAGCGCCAGCGCGGCGGGATCGACGGGGGAGGAAGGCTCGCGGATGATTGTCAGGGCCTTTCACGGGCAATAAGGGTGGCGCGGTGAGCTTTCGGAAACAGGCGTGTCAGTGGCAAAAAGAATTCTGGTTGTCGAGGACAACGACCTCAACCGCAAGCTGTTCTGCGACCTGCTGCGCGCCAAGGGCTTCGAGGTCGAGCCGGTGGCCGACGGGCGCGAGGCGATCGAGAAAACCCGCCTGTTCATGCCGCAACTGGTGGTGATGGACATCCAGCTGCCGAACGTCTCAGGAATAGACCTGATCGAGGCGATCAAGGCCGACGACGAGCTGAAGGCGATCCCGATCCTTGCCGTGACGGCCTATGCCGGAAAGGGCGATGAAGAGACGATCAGGGCTGCCGGGGCGGAAGGCTATCTGGCCAAGCCGGTTTCGATCGGGCCGTTCATGGCGGCGGTGAACGCTTTGGTTTGAGAGGGTCGGGGGTGCCTTGCCCACCCCCAACCCCTCCCGCCTGCGGGAGGGGAGGACTGAAGTATGCCCCTCCCGCCTGCGGGAGGGGCGTAGAAGTTACATCGCGGCGGCTACGCTGTGCGCGTGTTCGATGATGAAGGTGACGACCGTCAGGCAGAGGCCCGCCATGAAGCTCTTGTAGGCGTAGGCGAGGTATTTGTACTTCTTGCGCTGGAGCACCTGCCCGTTCTGATAAATGTCGTGCAGCATGGTCCGGAACACGGTTTCGTCGGCGTGGAGTTCGGACAGGATGGACTCGGTCCATTCGCCCTCGTCCATGTGGGTGAAGTAGCCAAAGAACAGCTTGTTGGGCTTGCCATCGTTCAGCTTGGCCGCCTTCGGGCCGCTGACCGAGGGCAGCACCGCGAAGACCGCGCACATTGCCGAGATGAAGGCGAACAGCGCCAGCACGCCCAGCGACCAGGGCATCGCCCCGCTCTTGGCCTGGCCCACGGCGATGGTGAACACGAGGAACGTCGCGCCCATCAGGATCGAGGCCTTGGCGTCGGCCATCTGGCTTAAGGTCAGGTTGATCTGCTGCGAGGTGCGCACCAGATGGATCGCGTGGTTGGAGTAGCCTGATGGCGAGGGCAGCGAGGGTGCCGCCAAGGGCTGATCGGTGTTTCCCTCAATCTGTGCCATGTTTCCCCTCGCCCGTTTTTGCCGGTTATCCGTATTTCCGGGGATGACACAGAGGCAGCGTGCTTGACAAGCGGCGGCATTGGCCGCTTTTCGGCCTTAATCGTCTGGCAGGGGGCCTCTCCTGCTCCTTGGAGAAGAATTGATGGACCGCGCCCAAACCGCCGAAAAGATCGCCGAACTGATCGAACCCTTCAACAAGAAGGGCATCACGGTCACCGAAGCGACCACTTTTGCCGGCGACCTCGAATGGGACAGCCTGACGGTGATGGACTTCGTGGCGGCCATCGAGGACGACTTCGACATCATCATCAGCATGAACCAGCAGGCCGAGATCGAGACCTATGGCCAGCTGATCGACGCGGTGACGAAGCTTCAGGGTTGAGGCAACCAGCCGCCCGCCACCGCTCGTCCTGAGCCTGTCGAAAGACGCTCGCACTGCGTCACATGCATCGACAAGCTCGGCATGAGCGGGGTGGGATGGATTTCAGGATAAGAGATCGCAGATGACCGACCTGTTTTCGAAGTTCGACCCGCTGATCGAGCAGCGCCGTGCGCTGCTGGCAGGCGGGGTGGAAGACCCGTTCAACCTGGTGATGGAGCGGGTGATCAGCCCGACCGTGGCGGTGTGCAACGGGCGCGAGACGATCCTGCTCGGCACCTACAACTACATGGGCATGACGTTCGACCCCGATGTGATCGCGTCAGGCAAGCAGGCATTGGACGATTTCGGCTCGGGCACCACGGGCAGCCGCGTGCTCAACGGCACCTACGCCGGGCACCGCGCCTGCGAGGAAGCGCTCAAGGAGTTCTATGGCATGGACCATGCCATGGTGTTCTCCACCGGCTACCAAGCCAACCTCGGCATCATCAGCACTATCGCCGGCAAGGGTGACTACATCATCCTCGACATCGACAGCCACGCCTCGATCTGGGACGGCTGCAAGATGGGCGATGCCGAGGTGGTGCCATTCAAGCACAACGACATCGAGGCGATGGGAAAGCGCCTGAAGCGCGTGCCCGAAGGCGCAGGCAAGCTGGTGGTGCTCGAAGGCGTCTATTCGATGCTGGGCGATATCGCCCCGCTCAAGGAAATGATCCGCATCGCCAAGGAAAACGGCGCGATGGTGCTGGTGGACGAGGCGCACTCGATGGGCTTCATCGGCCCCAACGGGCGCGGCGTGGCAGAGGACCAGGGCTGCCTCGAGGACGTGGACTTCGTGATCGGCACGTTCTCGAAGTCGGTCGGCACGGTCGGCGGCTTCTGCGTTTCCAACCATCCCAAGTTCGAGATCATGCGGCTGGTGTGCCGTCCCTATGTGTTCACCGCCTCGCTTCCGCCGAGCGTGGTGCACACCGCGGCAACTTCGATCCGCAAGCTGATGCATGCAGGCAACAAGCGCGCGCATCTGTGGGAGAATTCCAAGACCCTGCACAAGGGTCTTCGCGACAAGGGCTTCCAGCTTGGCACCAGCGAGGCGCAGAGCGCGATCATCGCGGTGATCATGCCCGATCTAGAGCGCGGCGCGGCGATGTGGGAAGCGCTCCTGCATGAAGGGCTCTACGTGAACCTTGCGCGGCCACCGGCGACGCCTGCGGGCATGACGCTGCTGCGCTGCTCGCTGTGCGCCGAGCATTCGGCGGAGCAAGTGCAGACGATCATCGGCATGTTCGAACGCGCCGGGAAGGCCGTGGGGATCATCTGATGCGGTTGGCGCTGGCGATCCTTCTGACCGTGGCGGCGACGCCGGCACTGGCCCAGAACCGGGCCGCAGCGCCCACTTTCCCGCCACCATCGCCTCCGGTGCAACCGCCGGGCGACGGGATGATCGAGAAGCCCTGCCCGACCGAGCCGGGCCTGTGGTTCGGGCATCCTTACGTCCGTCAGTATGACTGGGCGTGGGAGTGCCGCTATGCCGAGGCCGACAAGCAGATCGCACAGGCGCCGCGCGTGGTGTTCATCGGCGACTCGATCACCGAGAACTGGGTGGGTCTGGCGCCTTCGCTGTTCGTTTCCGGCGCGGTGGGTCGCGGGATCAGCGGGCAGACCAGCCCGCAGATCCTCGTGCGGTTCTATCAGGACGTGGTACGCCTGCGCCCCAAGGTCGTGCACATCATGATCGGCACCAACGATCTGGCCGGAAACACCGGGCCAAACAGCGCCGAGATGTACACCAACCATGTCGCAGCGATGGTCGACCTGGCCAAGGCGAACGGCATCGGCGTGGTGATCGGCAGCATCCTTCCGGCAGCGAAGTTCCCGTGGAAGCCGAAGCTCTCGCCAGCTAGGCAGGTGGTGGCGCTGAACGGTTGGCTGAAGGACTATGCCAAAGCGCGCGGCGCGGTCTTTGCAGATTACCATTCGGCGCTGGCCAATGCCGAAGGCGGGATGAACCCCGACATCGCGCCTGACGGCATCCACCCCAACGCCAAGGGCTATGCGGTGATGGAGCCCATCGCCAAGGCGGCGATCGCCGAGGCCGAGAAGCTTGCTGCGAAGAAGCCTTGAGGCTTCATTCCGCCGACTGACGTTCCAGCCAGCGTGCGCGGATCACGTCGGAGCCTTCGCGGCTGCCGTCGTGGCTCCAGCCGGGTGCCCGGACCAGATAGGACAGCTTGTAGCGCAAGGGCGCGCACCAGAAGTCGCCAAGCATCCCGCGCCATTCGTGGAACGCGGCATGCAGCAGATGGAAGCTGCCGAGCTGCTTGACGATGCCGTAGCGGATCGCAAGGTCGTCGCGCTCGCGCTGGAAGGTGCGGAACAGGCGGTCCCAGACGATCAGCGCTCCGGCATAGTTGCGGTCGAGATAGAGCGGGTTCGTCGCGTGGTGGACGCGGTGGTGCGAAGGCGTGTTGAATACTGCCTCGAACCAGCGTGGCATGCGCCCGACAGTCTCGGTATGGATCCAGAACTGGTAGATCAGGTTCGCGCCGCCGACCGTGACCAGCATCGCCGGGTGGAACCCGATCAACGCGGGCCAGATGCGGAAGACGAAGGACAGCGCGAAAAAGCCGGTCCAGGTCTGCCGCAACGCGGTCGAGAGGTTGTAGTGCTGGCTTGAGTGGTGGTTCACGTGGCTCGCCCAGAACCAGCGGACGCGGTGGCCGGTGCGGTGGGCCCAGTAGTAGTTGAAATCGTCGAGCACAAAGCAGGCGATCCATGCCCACCACACGTTCGGCACGGTCAGGACGCGATGTTCGTAAAGCCACATCGCAGCGGCGAAGACCACGCTTGCGGTCAGCGCGCCCGCTACGGTGCTGCCGAGGCCGAGCGCGAGGCTGGTGAGCGTATCGCGCGGCTCGTACTTCTCGGGCGCGCGGCGGGCGGCCCAGATCATCTCGGCAAGCACGAGGATCACGAAGAACGGGACAGCGTAAGTAACGACGTCGATGGGTTTCATGCCGATGCCCCCAGGCGGCGCAGGCTGGCGGCCCAGACCTGGGCCTGCTCGCCAAGATCGAGCGTGATCGTGCCGAAGCGGCGATCGTCGGTGGTGATGGTGAGGAAGCGCCCGTCCAGCCTTACGCCAGCATGGCTGGTCAGCTCACGAGCGGCGAAATGGCTGCCGTGCTGGCGGATCAGCAGGACGCGGTTTGCGGCATCGCGGACAAGTGCGCCGATGCCCGCACGGTCGACGACAACAGCCTGCGCATCGAAACCGCAGATCGCATCTTCAGCAAGGGCGCGGGCCTCTTCGGGGCTGGCAATGCGCGGATCGCCGCCGAGATTCAGCCGCCGGGCGAGCCATGCCAGCACGAGGATCGCCACCAGCGAACCGAGCACCTGCAAGGCCTTGGCGACTGCCGGAAGCGCCAGAACCGGGGCCATGTCGAAGCCCGAACTTTCCGTCATGTCTGCTTTGCCCCCTGCCTGCAGCCCTCAGCCTGCCTGCGCGGCCAGCATGTCGACCGTCGCGCGGATCGGGCTGATATCGTAGCCGGCTCCGGCAGCCTTGGTGGCGATCTCGTCGGGGCTGATGCCGGAGCGGGCCTGCGCGAGTGCCCAGAGCAGGGTCGAGCGGGTGCCGGAACGGCAATAGGCAAGAACCGGCTTATCGCCCGCTTTCGCCAGCGCCTGCTGCATCGCCTCGACTTGCGGCATCGAGAACCCGGCGTGACTGACTGGAATGGCGACATAATCGATCCCGGCGGCGCGCGCGGCGGCTTCGATGTCAGCCCCCGGGGTCTGGTCGTCCGATTCGCCTTCGGGGCGGTTGTTCACGATGAGCCCGATACCAAGCGCCTTGGCATAGGCCACTTCGGCCTCGCCGATCTGGGGGCTGGCGAAAGTCTTCTCGTCGATCTTGCGAAACATGAGGCCGCCTCCTGATTGTCGGGGTGCACAAAAACACCGAGTCCTGAACTGGATGGCAGGGCCAGCCAGCTATCCAGTCCAGTTCTGCCCAATGGGCAAGAGCGGCGCAATAGCGCTCAAATCGGCACAAAAGCCACAGTTTTCGGGACGAATTGTGGCGCGCTTGTCGATTCCGTTAGCGGTCGCGTTTTTTTGCTCTATAGTCTTGCCCGCAAAGGAGTGGCCCGGCGCCCTGAAGCCCGGAACCGATTCCTACGTCGCGCCGCCGGTTCCCGCGTCCGGCCAGCGGTGCCGTGAAGGTTGGGGCGGATTGAAGGTCTATTGATTTCTATGGGTTTTGACAGAGGGCGGCGCGGTCGCGGCAGAGACAAGCGCGACGGATTCGGCGACGAAGGCGGTTTTGATCCCTACGGCGGCGGCGGCGGCGGTGGCGGCTTTGGCGGCGGCGGTTTTGGTGACCGTGGCGGCTTCGGTGGCGGTGATCGTTTCGGCGGTGGCGGTGGTCGTGGCGGCTTTGGTGGCGGCGATCGCGGTGGCTTCGGCGGTGGTGATCGTGGCGGCTTCGGCGGCGGTGATCGCGGCGGCTTCGGCGGCGGCGGTGCCCGTGGCGGCTTCGGCGGCGGTCGTGGCGGCGGCGGCGGCATGCCTGCCCAGGTTGTCGGTACCGGCAAGGGCGTCGTCAAGTTCTTCAACGGCCAGAAGGGCTTCGGCTTCATCTCGCGCGAAGACGGTGGTGAGGACGTGTTCGTCCACATCAGCGCCGTGGAACGCGCAGGTCTCGAAGGCCTGGCCGAAGGTCAGACGCTTGAATTCAACCTCGTCGATCGCGGCGGCAAGATTTCGGCTGCAGACCTTCAGGTCGTCGGCGATGTCATTCCCGTTGCTTCGAAGCCCGCAGCGCCGCAGCGTGAGCTGACCGGCGAAAAGGCTACCGGCACGGTCAAGTTCTTCAACGCGATGAAGGGCTTCGGCTTCATCACGCGTGACGACGGCCAGCCGGACGCGTTCGTGCACATCAGTGCCGTCGAACGTTCGGGCCTGCGCGAGCTGAATGAAGGCGACAAGCTGGAATTCGACCTTGAGGTCGATCGACGAGGCAAGCACTCGGCGGTCAACCTGGTGCCGATTCAGGGTTGATCCCGATTGCATCGCTTCCGGTAGTCTGACCGGCGGCCTGCAACCAAATACGCGCACAAATGGCGGTCCCCAAAGTCCTTCGCCGGACTAACGGGGCCGCCATTTGTCGTTTGTCGATTCCCCTTTTCCCATTCGGACTGCGCAGTATTATTGCGCTATCTCGTAACTTTCGAAACTGACAGGAGAGCACTATGTCGATCACCCCGCTGATGCCCGTGTACCCCCGGTGCGGCGTGCGTCCGGTGCGAGGCGAGCATTGCCACCTGATCTCCGAGGACGGCACCCGCTACCTCGATTTCGCCAGCGGCATCGCGGTGAACCTTCTCGGCCATTCGAACGAACACCTGATCGGCGCGATTCAACGCCAGGCGGCGACGCTGATGCACGTGTCGAACCTCTACGGCAGCCCGCAGGGCGAGCATCTGGCACAGCGTCTGGTCGATCTGACCTTTGCCGACACGGTGTTCTTCACCAATTCGGGCGCGGAAGCGGTCGAATGCGCGATCAAGACCGCGCGCGCCTATCACTCGGCAGTGGGCAACGACCACAAGTACGAGCTGATCACGTTCAAGAACGCCTTCCACGGCCGCACGATGGCCACGATCAGCGCGTCCAACCAGGAGAAGATGCACAAGGGCTTCCTGCCGCTGCTCGAAGGCTTCAAGTACGTCGATTTCGACGACCTCGAAGGTGCCAAGGCAGCAATGGGGCCGAACACGGCGGGCTATCTGGTCGAGCCGATCCAGGGCGAAGGCGGCATCCGCGATGCGTCGGACGAATTCCTGCAGGGCCTGCGCGCGCTGTGCGACGAGCATGACCTCGTGCTGATCTTCGACGAAGTGCAGTGCGGCGTAGCGCGCACCGGCACGCTCTACGCCTACGAACAGTACGGCATCACGCCCGACGTGATGGCAACCGCCAAGGGCATCGGCGGCGGCTTCCCGATGGGCGCGTGCCTTGCCACCGAGAAGGCGGCGCGCGGCATGGTCGCTGGCACGCATGGCAGCACTTATGGCGGCAACCCGCTGGCCATGGCAGCGGGCGAAGCCGTGCTCGACGTGGTCGCCAACGAGGAATTCCTCGGCGAAGTGCGCGCCAAGGGTGAGCGGCTGCGCGGACGCATCGAGCAGTTCATCGGCAACTACCCAGACCTGTTCATCGGCGTGCGCGGGCGCGGCCTGATGCTCGGCCTGATGATGAAGGTCGAGCCGCGTCCCTTCGTGGCGCACATGCGCGACAACCACCAGCTGCTGACCGTTTCGGCCGGCGACAACACCGTGCGCGTGATCCCGCCGCTGGTCATCGACGACAGCCACATCGACGAATTCATGGAGCGGCTCTCGGCTGCTGCCGCAAGCTATGCCCCGGAGGTGCCGGTTACGTGATCCAGAGGCATTTTCTCAACCTGACCGACGCGGGCGGCAACGCTGTCGCTGCGATGATCAACGATGCCATCGACCGCAAGGCAGCGCGCGCTGGCCTGCCGAAGGGCCAGCCGGATAGCGATGCGCCGCTGGCCGGGCGCGTGCTCGCCATGGTGTTCGAGAAGAACTCGACTCGCACCCGTGTGTCTTTCGACATCGCCATGCGCCAGCTTGGAGGATCGGCCCTGATCCTCGATGCGGGCACGACGCAGCTCGGCCGGGGCGAGACCATTGCCGATACCGCACGCGTGCTCAGCCGCATGGCCGATGCGATCATGCTGCGCACCGATGACCATGCCAAGGTCGAGGAACTGGCCCGCTATGCCAGCGTTCCGGTGATCAATGGCCTCACCGACCTGTCACACCCCTGCCAGATCATGGCGGACCTGCTGACCGTGATCGAGCATGGCAAGGCTCTTCCCGGGCTTGAGGTTGCATGGCTGGGCGATGGCAACAACGTGCTCAACTCGATTGTCGAAGCAGCCGGCCTGATGAAGTTCAACGTCCGTATCGGCGTACCCGAGGGCTACGAAAGCGATGCCGGAATGATTGAGGCCGCGCAGCTTGCCGGGGCAAATATCAGAATCGTCCGCGACCCGGTCGAAGCGGTGCGCGGTGCCGATGTGGTCGTCACCGACACATGGATCTCGATGGGGCAGGCCCATGCAGAAGCGAAGCTCGCCGCCATGGAGCCCTACCAGGTGAACGAGGCCCTGATGGCGCAGGCCAAGGCCGACGCCCTGTTCCTCCATTGCCTGCCTGCACACCGTGGCGAGGAAGTGACCGATGCGGTCATCGACGGGCCGCGCTCGGTGGTGTGGGACGAGGCGGAGAACCGCATCCACGCCCAGAAGTCGGTCCTGCGCTGGGCATTCGGCCAGATCTGAAGGACAAGACAGCCGTGAACGACATGGTACCCTCCACTGGTTTCGACCAGGTGATGCACTTTACCCTGCCCGACAGGAACGCGCGCGGGCGTGCGGTGCGGTTGGGGCCGGTGCTCGACACCATCCTGTCCGCCCATGCCTATCCGGCGCCGATCCGCCACCTGCTCGCCGAGGCGCTGGTGATCACCGCGCTGCTCGGATCGCTGCTCAAGGATCAGGAAGGCCAGCTGACCTTGCAGGCACAGACGCAGGACGGCGTGGTCGACCTGCTGGTCTGCGATTATCGCAATGGCGAGTTGCGCGGCTATATCCGCCACGACCGCGCGCGGCTTGATGAACTGGGGCCTGTGCCTTCTCTGTTCTCGCTGTTTGGCGAGGGCTATCTTGCGATCACCTTCGACCTTGCGACCAGCGGGCAACGTTATCAGGGCGTAGTTCCGCTCGAAGGGTCATCTCTGGCAGAGGCTTGCGAGAGCTACTTCTTCCAGTCGGAACAAGTGCCCACGCTGATCCGCGTCGCAGTTGAGACGACGCCCACGGGCTGCATCGCCGGAGGCCTGCTGCTCCAGCATCTTCCCGAAGGCGAGGAAGGGCGCGAGCGGCTCCATGTCCAACTGGACCATCCAGAGTGGGAGCACGTTTCGATACTGGGCGGATCTGTGAGGCAGGACGAACTGGTCGATCCTGCGCTCGACCTCGAAACCGTGGTCTGGCGCCTGTTCCACGAAGAACCCGAAATTCGCGCCGAGTCAGGCCTGCGCTTGTCGCGCGGATGCCGCTGCACCGCAGACTATTACCGCGAAGTGCTCTCGCGATTCGGCGCTGCGGAACGCGCCGAGATGGAGAACGAGGACGGGCTGATCGTGGTCGACTGCGCGTTCTGTTCGCGCAAGTTCGAGATCGACGTCCCCTGATTGCGGCCCATGGCGTGAAATGTGACAGCAATTTTCACACTTCAGCGCTGTCATGGGGCGTTTCATCGCAGGCCCGCCGGTGATATGATCAGACACAAGTGAGCAACGGCACAGACGCCGCTGCTTCCGGGTGCGAGAGAACGGCATGTCTTCAGGAGTTCGCCCTCTGCGCGGCACAGGCCGCGCCTGCGTCTTGGCCGTGATTGCGGGGGCAGGGTTCCTTGCGAGTTCCGGTCTCGCGCAAGGGCCTGCGCTTGCGATGCTGGACCGGCTCGAGCCGGGCCTTTGGGAAGTGCGCGCCCGAGACGAGGCCGATACCGTACAGATCTGCGTCGATAACGGGCGCAAGCTGATTCAGGTGCGACACCGCGGCGAAGCTTGCCGCCGTTTCGTCATCGATGATTCGCCGACGATGGTCACAGTGCAGTATACCTGCCCAGCAGGCGGCTATGGGCACACGCGGGTCAGGTTCGAGAATCCGCGTCTGGCCCAGCTCGAAACCCAAGGCATCGACAACGGCCTGCCATTCAATTTCGTTGCCGAAGCACGTCGGCTTGGCCCCTGCGGACGCTGAGCGGCCGCTGGTGACAGCAGCATAAAGTTACCCGCGAGACCATTGCATCGCGCAGGCCACGCGGCTAGCCCATTGGCAATGTTGCAAAGCCAGTCAGCACCCCAAGCCCCGCTCGCCGTTGTTCTGCTATCGGGTGGGCTCGACTCGATGGTCTGCGCGGGCCTTGCAAAGGAGCAGGGCTTTCGCGTCCTTGCCTTGACGATCGACTATAACCAGCGTCACCGGGTGGAGCTTGATGCGGCCAAGGTCATCGCCGAGCGGATTGGCGTGGAGCGCCATGTGATCCTGCCGCTCGACTTGCGCCAGTTCGGGGGCTCCGCGCTGACCGCCGACATCGCGGTGCCCAAGGATGGCGTGGGGGATGACATTCCCGTCACCTATGTCCCGGCCCGCAATCTCGTGTTCCTGTCGCTCGCGTTGGCCTGGGCAGAAGCCGCAGGATCGAACGACCTGTTCATCGGCGTCAACGCCCTGGATTATTCGGGCTACCCGGATTGTCGGCCCGAGTTCGTGCAGGGCTTCGAGGGTCTTGCCCGTGTCGCCACGCGGGTCGGCAACGATGGCGGGACCGTGAAGGTGCATGCTCCGCTGCAGCACCTCAAGAAATCAGAGATCGCGCAGGAAGCAGCGCGACTGGGGCTCGAGGCCGGCCAGAGCTGGTCGTGCTACGATCCCCTTCCGGACGGGAGAGCCTGCGGCACCTGCGACAGTTGTCGCCTGAGGCGCGCAGGGTTTGAAGAGGCAGGCCTGCATGACGGAACCCGGTACGGCGAAGACTAGCGAAGACCCGGATCGAGACTCGTCTCGCCCCCATGCGCAGGAGGCCACCGCTTACAGCTGGTACGTGCTCGGCATTCTGGTGCTGGTCTATATCCTGAACTTCGTTGACCGGCAGATCCTCTCGATCCTCGCCAACGATATCAAGAAGGACCTGTCGCTCACCGACGCCGATCTGGGCTTCCTTTACGGAACCGCCTTTGCGGTGTTCTATTCGCTGTTCGGGATACCTCTGGGCCGACTGGCTGACAGCTGGCATCGCGTGCGGCTGATGAGCGTGGGCCTTGCCGTATGGTCGGTGATGACCGCAGTGTCGGGCCTTTCTCGCAGTGGAGCGCAATTGACGGCCGCCCGCATTGGCGTCGGCGTTGGTGAGGCAACCGCAAGCCCTGCCGCCTATTCGCTGATCTCGGACTATTTTCCCCAACGTCTGCGCGCGACCGCTCTGGCGATCTACTCTTCGGGTCTCTTCCTTGGCGGCGGTCTTTCGCTTCTGGTCGGCGGAATGGTGGTGGAGCGCTGGAACGCTGCGTACCCGATGGGTGGCCCTTTCGGGCTAATCGGCTGGCAAGCGGCGTTCATGGCGGTGGGGCTTCCCGGCGTTGCGCTTGCGCTCTGGGTAGCCACGTTGCGTGAGCCCATCCGGGGAGCGATCGATGGCTTGCCTACGCCGAGCAGCGAGCGGCCTTTCCGCGGCTTCTTCGCAGAGCTGCTCAATGTCATTCCACCACTGACCCTGATCGGTGCGGTTCGCCGAGGCCCCAAAGCTCTGGTCGCCAACCTGGCGGTTGCTGCCATGATTGGCCTCTCGGTTCAGGTGCTGACCATTCTTCTCGGCACATCGACACGCCAGCAGTGGATATTCCTCGGCGTGGGCATCTACGCCGTCTACAGCTGGGCAAGCGCGCTGCGGGCGCAGGACCTGCCGACCTTCCGGCTCATCTGGGCAACGCCGGCCTTCCTCTGCACGACGCTCGGATACGGCATGGTTGCATTCACCTCCTACGCGACGTCCTACTGGGCTGCGCCTTACGCCGAGCGGGTTTTCGACATCGACAAGGGACAGCTCGGCTGGTTCATCGGTGCTCCCGGTGCTCTTGCCGGATTCCTCGGCGTCATTCTTGGCGGGAGAATGGCCGACCACTTGCATCGCCGTTGGGCAGCAGGGCGGGTGATGGTCACGCTGTTCGGATTGCTGGCACCGATTCTGCCACTTGTTCTCGCCTTCAGCGCCGACAGTTTCGGGGCATTCGTGGCTCTACTGTTCGTGGCGCAGTCGATGTCGAGCAGCGCTCTAGGCGGAGCGGCCGCTACGAGCCAGGCGCTGGTCCTGCCGCGCATGCGCGGAACTGCAACGGCCACGTTCTTTCTTGCGACAACGCTCGTGGGCCTTGCGCTCGGACCGTTCATGGCGGGCTATGTTTCAGCGACCCACGGAGACAATCTTGCCATGGGAGTCCTGTCGACGCTTGTGTCGGTACCCATCGGCCTCGTCCTGCTGGTGATCGCGATCAGGACCGTCCCGGCAGCGCAGGCGAGCCTCGACAGCCGCGCCCGCTCCGCCGGTGAGTCGATCTGACGGGTCAGGCCGGGCGGTTCAGCACGCCGCAGGCAATCCGGCCACCGCTGTTGCCGCTCGGGTCGGTCTTGTAGTCATCCGCGCTGGCGTGGGCGACTACGGCCGTTCCGTCGGCATCGAACAGGCTGGCGGCAACTTCTGCCGCGTTGCCGGCGAGCACGAAGCTTAGCGTTCCCTTGCCGTCGGCACCGACCGTGACATTGGGGAGATCGCCGAGGTGAGGACCGGCAGGGTTCATCGAACCGTGCTGGTGCGACGCAGGATTGAGATGGCCGCCTGCCGATGCAAAGGCCGGAGCCTCGCACTTGCCCGTCGTATGAAGATGGATGCCGTGATCGCCAGTACTCAGGCCGGTCACTTCTGCGACAAGTCGCATGACTGTGCCGGTTTGCTCGATCCGGGCCGTGCCAACAGACTTGCCCGTTCCATCAGCAAGATTGGCGGTGGCCAGAACCTTGGCACTATCAGCGGACTCTGTTGTCGCACACGCACCGAGAAGGGCAGTGCAGGCAAGCGGGAGAGCCGCAGCCAGTTTACTTGCAGCCTGGAATTTCATGATTGTCTCCATCAGCGTCATCGCGCTGCAAGCATAACGAAAAAGGGGCCGGATTGCTCCGACCCCTCGTTCGATTTCCGGCAAAGCCGAAGATTACATGCCCGAACCCGGACCGTAGGTGATTTCCACGCGACGGTTCTGGAGTTCGCGAACGCCATCCGCGGTCGGAACGCGCGGGTTGCTTTCGCCGAAGGCCTGGCTGGTGATCGAGCCATCGGGGATGCCGTGGGTGGTCAGGTAACCACGGACAGCCACGTTGCGGCGTTCCGAGAGAGCCTGGTTGTACTTCACGGTACCCGAACGGTCGGCATAACCTGCAAGCATGATCGGAACGCTTGCGCAGTTGCCATATGCGGTAACCGCATTGTCGAGGATCGTCGCTGCTTCCGGCGTGATGTCCGACTTATCCCAGTCGAAGAACACGATGTACGGACCCTTGTTGCAGACCGGAGCCGGCGGCGGGGGCGGGGGAGGAGGCGGCGGCGGGGGCGGCGGGGGCGGCGGGGGCGGCGGAGCCGCTTCCTCTACCGGTGCAGCGCCACCGAAGTTGTAGCTCAGCGTGCCGAGGATCGAGTGCGACCGGAAGCGGGTCTGCCCTGCACGGCCGTTGACGTCGACCAGATCGACCTTGTCGGCATTGAAGAAGCGATACTTCAGACCAACGTCGACGTTGCTGCTGATTGGCGCGCGGATGCCGGCCAATGCCTGCCATGCAAAACCAGTGTCGGAATCGTTCAGGCCGAAGCCGCGACCATTGATGCCACCGCCGGCAGCATTGGTGAAGAACTTGGTGCGGGCAACGCCGACACCACCGCCGACAAAGCCCTGAATGCCATCGTCAGGACCGAAATCCAGAAGACCGTTGACCATGAAGCTGAGCGCATCAGCGTGGCCCTGGGGGTTGTCAGCAAGGCCAGCGGGAAGGTCGACCGAGTCATTGTAAGCGCGGCGATAACCAACTTCGCTTTCCAGACGGAAACCGCCGAAGTCATAGCCGACGATACCGCCGAAGTCATACCCAGTGTGGGTGTTGATCGTGACCGGCGTGGTGCCAAAGACTGCATCAGCATCTTCAACAATCATCGCGCCGGCGTCGGCTTCGACGTACCAGGAGTCATCTCGTGCAAGCGCCGGAGATGCCAAGGCACTCGAGGCCAGGGCAAGGCCCAGGACCAGTTTCCGCATTATCGTTTCCCCTTTTAGCGACATCATGCCACGTCGTGCAGGTTGTCTACCGGTTCCAAAGTGGTCATGCAAGCGGACAAACACACCAAGTGTTGCACGAAAACAACGGATTGACTCCATTGTGCAGTGCAATTTCCTGTTGATTGCGCCCTCATGTCCTCCTGCAATGCCGAAAGGGCCAATTGGTTCCGCTTAACTGTCAGAAAAGATGCCAATTGCTTTCAATGCTTGGATGACGAGCACGAGAGATGCACGAGCCTCCGAGTCGACGACCGCCCCGCCTGTGGGCGCGGCAGGGGCAGCAACCACCTTCCAGGTCCCGTCGAAAAGTCTCGTCGCATTGCTTTGCAGATCATGCACCCTCATGCCCTGCACCGGCTTGACGAACCGCCATCCGCCATCGGTCCAGCCTGCAATGCAGTTGCTCTGTCCGGCAAATGCTCCGGTAGGGGTGGTGCCCACAATCCACACCTGCCCTGCCGTCGGCGACACAGGAGGATCGTTGCGCAGGCCAAGCACTCCGCCGCCGCCGATCATGTCGATCATGGCCAAGGCCTCGTTGACGGTTGTCTCCTTCTGCGTCTGACCGACAGGCATGGCTGTGCTGCGGCCCGCGCAAGGCTTCCGGCTCGCCCGCCGAATAGAGAAACGCCTGCGCCCCGTTCGGCCAGGTCAGCCGCCGTACCGAGCTTTCATAGGTCGGCCGCCGCCACGGCGCACCGATCGAAAGCAGCCCGCTCTCGCCCTCCACCATCACGCTGCGCGCTTCGTGAAGCGATGCGCCGACCAGCGCAATCCGCGCTTCGGGATCGCGTTCCGCCACGCTGCGCACCCATTCAGCGCCCAGCCGCGTCTTGCCGAACCCGCGTCCGGCCATGACCAGCCACACCCGCCAGTCGCGTGCCGGGGCAAGCTGGTTGCCCCGCGCCCAGGTCTGCCAGTCAAAGGGCCACTCGGTTATCTCCTTCTCGTCCAGTTCATCGACGAAAGCGGCAATGCTCTCGGGGCTTGCATCGGACAGCCAGTCCAGCAGTGCCCGCTCAGCCATGCGCGCTCACAGTCACGGCACCAGACTGCCGCTGCCGCTGCACTTCCTCGCGGATCTCCAGCAACTTGGCGTGGATCGACTGGCGCACCGCATCCACGTCGGCGTTGTCCCGGATCGCCCGTTCGCGTGCCACCGCCCCGCCGTTCCCGCTCCAAGAACGATTCGGCCTCGCGATGTTCTTGATATGTACTCAATCGGCGGCAAAAGTCAATCAAAAAGTGCCAATGAGGTTACAAAAGTTTGTCAAACCAACCAAAACCCCGTCACTCCGGCGCAGGCCGGGGCCCACAACCTCTCACCAAAACACGATGACAGAACCGCCAACCGCACCTGCATCCCAAACCAGAAACGCCCCCTAAACCCGCACCGTAATGGCCCCCGGTCTCCGCCGGGGCGACGATATCCGGACAACCTCACCTCACCCCACGCGTCGCCCCGGCGCAGGCCGGGGCCCACGACCTCTCGCCAGAACGTGAAGACAGAACCTCAAACCGCACCCGCATCGCAAACCGGACGCGCCACCAACACCCGCACCGTAATAACCCCCCCGGCCTACGCCGGGGCGACGATATCCGGACAACCTCACCTCACCCCACGCGTCGCCCCGGCGCAGGCCGGGGCCCATAACCTGTCGCAGCCAACCACCCTCAAATCCCGGCACAATCCCCGCACAACCGACGCAAGAACCTCTGGCACTTGCCGCCCGCCTCCCCTATTCGCCGCAGTGCAACAAGAAGGGTTTCCGATGCTTCGTCGCCTCTACGACTGGACCATGGCAAAGGCCGCGCACCCCCATGCCGAATGGTGGCTGGCGCTGTTCGCGTTCATGGAGGCAAGCTTCTTTCCGATCCCGCCACACCCGCTGCTCGGCCTGATGTGCCTGGCTGAACCGAAGAAGGCCGTGCGCTTTGCCGCCGTGGCCACCATCGCCTCGGTTCTGGGCGGATTGCTCGGCTATGCGATAGGGTACGGGCTCTACGATACGGTCGGCACTCAGTTGCTCGCAGCACTGGGCCTCACCGAAAGCTTCCCCAAGGCGGCCTGCTATCTGCGCGAATTCGGGGTCGAGATCATCATGATCAAGGGCGCCACGCCCATCCCGTTCAAGCTGCTGACGATCACCGCAGGCTTCATCGCCATGCCGCTGGTGCCGTTCATCCTCGCCAGCATTGTCAGCCGCTCGATCAGCTTCATGATCGTCGGCGTGCTGTTCCGCCTGTTCGGTGCCCCGATCAAGCGCTTCATCGACAAGTACCTCGGCCTCGTCACGGTCGGCTTCGTCCTGCTCGTCGTCGGCGGATTCATCGCCGCCACCATGCTCGGCGGCGGCGGCTCGTCAGACGCAAAGTCGAAGTGCGAGCAGGTCGCCCCCTGACCGTCATGGCGTCAGGGAAGCGGGCTATTTGTTCAGTGCTGCCAGAGCGATCTTGATATAGGTCTGGTCATCACCGGTCCCGCTTACCGCCACCGCGCCAACGAACGCCCCGTCCACAAAGATCGGCTCGCCTCCTGCCAGCAGCGTAAATCCTGCCGAGATGAATGCCGTTGCAACCGGAATATTGGGCGTGCCCTTCTCCAGGAAGGTGCCGGTCGGAATCTGGATCCTGGCCGCGCTTGTCGCCTTGGCTGTTGCCGCCTGGAGGCTGCCAAGGTCCGCCCCATCCATCCGCTTCAGCGCAAGCAGGTTCGCGCCACGATCAACAACTACGATCGTAACCGCATTGCGCGTGCGCTCGGCCTCTGCGGTCACCGCGTCTATCATCCGCTGCGCACCGGCGGCGCTTAGCGTCGGCACCATGATCGTAGACGCCTTCGCCTGATCAACGGGTGGCCGGTTGAACACAGGTGGTGGTCCACCCGCAGCTTGGGCCGCAGCTCCTGCCGGGACAGCGGCCAGAACCAACGTCGCGATGGCAAAAGGAAGCAAGTGTTCAGCAAACATAGGCACTCTCCCAAACGCGCAACGTCCTGATAACGCTGTCAGATGCGGTGGGAAAGGGTATTACAGGCCGAAGCGGTAGGAATATCCAAGCCCGAGGCTGAACTGCGCCCGCTGCCCGCGCTCACGGATCAGCGAACTGCCTGCGGGCTCGCTGCCCAGACGATCCACCCCGGCAAAGATCGCAACCGCGCGCTTGCGGTCTAGCGGCCGGATCAGGTTCGCACCCAGCCCGTAGGAAACAAGACCGCCATCGGGCCGGGAGACCGGAAGTCCCGTGCGCGCCGCCTGCCCGGCATCGACCCCGTAATAGGTCCGCATGAAGTCTCCGCTCGCGAAAGTCGCACGCGGTCCAACCGCATAGATCACCTTGCCCGAACGCCCCGAATACTGCGCCAGCACATCGCCGACCACGCCCTCGTGCCCGCCGAACCCTTGGCGCACTTCGGCCCGCAACCGCCACTGCTTCTTCGCACCTATCCGCTTCTCCACGAATGCGCCTGCCTCGCCCGCGATATCGACGTCACCCATCCCGCGCAGGGCATCACTTCCACCGGCGACGAGGAACGGAGATCCCCCATCGTCCTCGTTCCGGCCAAAGCGCGAGCGCACGATCGGCCCGGCCTTCCAACCGTCCCGGTTCACCGCGTTCCACCCCAGGCCATCCTGCACCGAAAGGAACAGCGTGTCCTTGTAGTTGACGCGCAGGTCCGGGAAGATCGACAGCGCGGTATCTTTCGACCCTTGCCACGCCATCCCGAACACCGGTGCCACGCCCACGGTCATCGTCCACCCCTGCGGCGCAGGCGGCGGCCCTGCCGGACGCGCAGGCGCGGTTTGCGCGAGGGCCGGATGCGAAAGGGCAAGACTGAGTCCCAAGGCCAGCACGGCACGATCCAAGCGCATCCTTATTTTCCTCCATGTAAGCAGCGGCCTGCCGCACGCTATGAACTGCCTCCAAGACCCGCGCTTTGCGGCAATGTGTCGAACATTTGCGCTTGTGCTGCAGGCACCTGCACGCAATCCTCGCTCCATGCTCACGCTCTACCACTGCAAGAACGCCCGCTCCTTCCGCGCCCTCTGGGCGCTCGAGGAAATGGGCCTGCCCTACCGGCTCCACACCCTCCCCTTCCCCCCGCGCCACCGCCACGAGGGCATGCACGAGATCAATCCGCTGGGCACGATTCCGGTCCTCGTCGATGGCGACGTGAGGATGACGGAAAGCGTTGCAATTCCTCACTATCTCGCCACGAGATATGGCCCGACCGACCTCGCTGTCGCCCCGCATGAGGAAGGCTACGCCGCCTACCTCAACTTCCTCGTCATGGGCGAGGCGACGCTCACTTTCCCGCAGACCATCCCTCTGCGCTATCAGGTCTTTGCCAAACCCGAAGAGCGTCGTCCGGAAATCGCCCGCGATTACGCCGAATGGTTCGGCTCGCGGTTGCGCAATGCCGAAGCGCTGATGGGCGATGAATTCGTTGCCGCAGGACGGTTCACCATGGCCGACATCTCGGTGGGCTACGCGATCATGCTCGCGCTATCGGTTGGCCTCGAAGAGTTCGTGCCGAGTTCGCTCCGCGACCGCTGGAGTTCGCTTTCTGCCCGCGAGAGTTGGAAACGCGCGATTGCGGCCCAGAATTCAAGCGCCTAAGTCCTGCCAATGGCCCTTATCGCGTTCAACAAGCCCTTCGGCGTACTCTGCCAGTTCAGCCCTGAACGCACCGGCCCACCGCGCCCAACGCTTGCGGATTTCATCGACTTTCCCGGCGTTTACCCTGCCGGACGGCTCGACCATGACAGCGAGGGCTTGCTCCTCCTGACCGACGACGGCCCCCTCCAGTCCCGCATCGCCGACCCCCGCCACAAACTCCCAAAAACCTATCTGGTTCAAGTAGAAGGCGAACCCGATGACGCCGCGCTGCAGGCCCTGCGCAAGGGCGTCACCCTCAAGGACGGACCCACCCTGCCCGCCGAGGCCAAGCGTATCGAAGACCCCGCGCTCTGGCCCCGCGACCCGCCGATCCGCGTGCGAAAATCGATCCCCGACAGCTGGATCAGCCTGACAATCCGCGAAGGCCGCAACCGCCAGGTCCGGCGCATGACCGCCGCCGTTGGCCACCCGACGCTCCGCCTCGTCCGCTGGCGTATCGGCGACTGGTCGCTTGAGGGGATAGCGCCGGGGGAATGGAGGGAAGCATCGCGTTAGCCAGGCAACGGAGTTTTACCGGGCGAGCGCTTCAAAGCGCTCTGTCCAGTGATGTTTCCTACCGAGATGGGCACTGCCCTTTTTGCTGAGATGCCCGTCATCACGATAAATCAGCACTCCATCCATCTGTACGCGACAGACTTCACCCGGACAGATTTCGTGGCTTAGCCAATATACTGGCACTTCACCTTCCAATTCCTTCAGGACCAGAAGGCTCATCAGGCTGCGGTCTTCTTTGAAATTGCAGATCTCGGATCTGATCTGGAAGAACTGCGATCTTACAGCGCAGAACCCATTGTCATGTCCACTTGCAGGAGTAGGCGAAACAATCAGCAGCTTTGCTCCAGCCCTGCGAACCCTGTCCGCCGTGTCCAGAAGACTTGCCTTGATAAGCTCAATATCTTCAAAACTATGGAATGACCCCGCCCGATCGACAAATTCCCCGCCATTCGCGATGCTGAAAGGTGATGACAAAATCACCATTTCAATGCCTTGAGATCGGATGCTATCGAGAACGCGATCGTTGAATGCCAGGCACTGCCTGGCCCAGTTGGCGCCATGGCCTTCGCCCTTGATCGGGGCAATGCCGATAATGGGCGAACACGCAGACATCGTTGACTGCCGAAGAGCAACCCGAGGATCGCTGGCGACAAGCCCCTGGGCAAGGTGCATCGCAAAGCTGTCACCCCACAAAAGCACCTTGGGGTGGTCTGTCAGTCGGCATTTCGGGGAAGCAATGTCCCCTTCCGGACACCCTTCAAGTCCATGATTCCCCGAAAGATCCGACTCGACGCTTTCTAGCCGCATGGAATCCTTCGCTCGTGACGAGAAACCCTCTCCAAGATAGCCGGCCGAGCCGATCACGACGAACGCAGCAGCAATGGCCGCGCTCGCGACGAAGACAGGCCTCTGACCCCGTATTACCGATGCAGGGCCGTGACGAAACGGCCGCTCCACGTAGCGCCAAGTGAGATATGCGAGAACGAGAGAGAGGATCGCCAGTGCGGACATCAGCATGGCTGAAGGCACGGGTATGATCCTGATGCGGGCAAAGGCGAATAAGGGCTGGTGCCACAAGTAGGCGCTGTAACTTATCAGGCCAATGCCAACAAAACCGCGCGTTCCCAGAAGCCTTGCAACCCAGGTACCTGCTCTCCCGAACAGGATGATCAGTGCAGCCCCAAGTACCGGGACAAGTAGGTAAGCACTTGGGGCAGGCGTCGTGTCATCATAGAAGAGAATGGCAAATACAATCAGGGTCAGCCCGATAAAGCTCGGCACATTGCGCGCCTGCGGCTTCCGCTCCGCCAGCCACAAGGCGCAGATGGAGCCGGCCAGCAGTTCCCATGCTCGAGTTCCGGCGAAATAGAAGTTGGCGCTCGGCTTGTATCGCCAACCCCATTCGCTGGCCATGAAGCTTAGCACAGCAATCAGGCAGGTTACCCAGAACGCGCGATCACGGCCGCGCTTCCATATCAGGAATAGAAACACCGGAAAAATCAGGTAATATTGCTCTTCGACTGCAAGACTCCAAGTATGCAGTAAAGGCTTTATCTCTGCAGATGGCGCGAAATAGCCACTTTGAAACCAGAACAGAATGTTTGAAACGAAGAATACTACAGCAAGGATACTTTTGGAAAAATTCTTCAACTCGCTTGGCAACATCCACATCCAAGCCAGCGGCACACTACACAGCATGACCAGCGAAAGAGCCGGAATTATTCTTCTTGCTCTTCTTTCATAGAATCGAAGGATCGAGAATCTTCCGTTTGCCAGATCCTCGATCAGAATTGTGGTGATGAGATAGCCGCTGATGACGAAAAACACATCGACACCAACGAAGCCGCCACTGAACACCGTGAACCCGGCATGGAAGAGTATCACAGGGATAACCGCGACGGCCCGCAAGCCATCAATTTCGCGTCTGTATATCATCGCACACCCAGAGCAGCTTCGCTGGGCCGCTATCATCCGGCAGGTCTGCGCAATGTAGCCAAATCGGCTAAGCCAATTTGCCCTTCAGGACGAAACTGCACTTAATGCCTGCGCGCGCGCAGGCAATTCACCGCGCCCGCAGCCCCTCACCCAGCAGGTCGGCGGCAACCTCGGCAATGTCTTCCACGGCGCGGCTGTCGTCCCAGACGCCGAAGCGCAGGCCCAGGAACACGTTCATGCCCATGATGGCCCAGGCGCGCACGTCTTGCTCGCCGTCACGGATCGATCCTGCGGCCACGCCTTCGGCAAGGCGCGCGGCGATGCGGGTCGCGGTGCCTTCGTAGTGGGCACGGTAGCTTTCGGGGTCGGCGAATTCGGCTTCGTCGATGATCCGGTAGATCTCCTTGTGCTCGCGCGCGAAGTGCAGGAAACCGACGAGCGCCTCGCGCTCGCGCCGCAAGCCCGTCGCCCCTTCGCTCACTGCCGCCGCAGCCGTGGTTGCCACCCGGGCCGACATGTCGCGCACCAGCGCGGTGAAGATCGCGTCCTTGGAATCGAAGTAGGTATAGAAGCTGCCGAGCGCCGTACCCGCGCGGCGGGTGATGCCGCTGACCGAAGCTTCATGGAATCCGCGCTCGCCAAACTCGGCGGCTGCGGCATCGAGCAAGCGACGCAAAGTCTCACGCCCGCGCGCCGTGCGCGGCACTTTTCCGGGACTGGCTGCGCTCGCCTGCGCCATCTGCGATCCTCCCAACGACAAGACCGCCCCCCAAGAGCCTTAACCCTGCCTGTTGCCGTTTCGCCACGATGCCTAGCGACAAACGGGCAATCTCACAACGAGAAGTTGAAAGGTGGTTCAACTTTCAATATTAGAGGCCCAGGCGGACGAAGCGGTCCGCGAGAGGGAGCCTGTCTGATGACCCGAATTTCCATGCGCGCCACGCTGGCCGCAACTGCTGCGCTGTTCGCCCTGCCCGCAATGCCCGCCTTCGCGCAGGAAACCCCTGCTGCCGATGATGCGTCGGATATTGCTACCGGCAACGAGATCACCGTGATCGCGCGCCGCCGCGAGGAGCGCCTGCTCGACGTGCCAATCGCAATCTCGGCGCTCAACACCGACGCGCTCGAACGGGCGGGCGCCAAGGACCTGTCAGGCATCCAGGGTGCGATTCCCAACGTCAACATCGTGCAGGGTCGCGGGTCGGCGAGCAGCGCCAACTTCTACATCCGCGGCATCGGCCAGCCCGACGCGCTGCAGACCTTCGACCCGGCAGTCGGCGTCTATGTCGATGGCGTGTACCTCAGCCGCATCCAGGGCGCGCTGCTCAACCTGTTCGATGTCGAGCGGGTCGAAGTGCTGCGCGGACCGCAAGGCACGCTCTATGGCAAGAACACCATCGGCGGCGCGGTCAACGTGGTATCGAGAAAGCCCAACCTCGATACGGTGAAGGGCGAGGCTGCCTTCACTTATGGCCGCTTCGACGAAGTGACGGCAAAGGGCTACGTCTCGGCCCCGCTGGTGACCGACAAGCTCGCGCTCTCGCTCGCCGGGGTCTATGACGACCGCGACGGCATCGTCACCGACCCGCGCACCGGCCGCAAGTACAACGACCGCAACAACCTTTCAGGCCGCGCGATCCTGCGCGCCAAGCCTGCCGACACCGTCGAAGTGCTGATCTCGGGCGACTACACTCGCCAGCGCAACGCAGCCACACTCGGCTATCTCACCGCCCCGCTGGTCCAGACCGACTTCGCCCGCGGTGCCGTGGTGCTCGCTCCCGCCAACCCCTACGGCCCCTACGACTACAAGGCCTCGACCAGCCTTGCACCCGATCAGGGGCAGAAGCTCGATCACTGGGGTGTTTCTGGCACGATCAACGTCGATCTCAGCGACAGCTTCCAGCTGACCTCGATCACCGCCTACCGCAAGCTCAAGACCGACTTCTTCATCGACATCGACGCCACGCAGTTCGAGCTGGGCGACGTGTTCGTGGGCGTTCGCCAGAACCAGTTCAGCCAGGAACTGCAGCTCAAGTACGATTCCGACAAGCTCAAGGGCGTGTTCGGCCTCTACTATCTCAACGAGAACGTGCGCTCGCACCAGGAAGCCTACGCCGACGGCCTGTTCGCCTTCAACGGCTTCCCGATCACGTTCCTGCGCACGATCGACGACAAGCAGGTGACCAAGAGCTACGCGGCATTCGGGCAGCTGACCTACGATTTCACCGAGCAATTCTCGATGACCGCGGGCCTGCGCTACACGCACGAGAAGAAGATCTACAACCGCTGCACGGTCACGGCCTCCTCGCTCGGCCTGCTCAACAACATCCGCTACTGCTTCCCGGACAACCTGCCCGCGCCCTTCACCGGCGACAACGACGTCAGCTATGACGCATGGACGCCGATGGTGAGCCTGTCCTACAAGCCGACGCCGGACACCCTGCTCTATGCTTCGGCCAGCCGCGGCTTCAAGGCGGGCGGCTTCAACGGTCGCGTCAACTCGAACGGCGACATCTCGGTCACCCGCAATGGCGTGACGACCGTGGTGCCGAACTTCGACCCGGAGACGGTCTGGTCCTATGAAGCGGGCGCCAAGGGCACCTTCCTCGATGGACGCGTCAACGTTTCGGCAGCGGCGTTCTACACCGATTACAACAACTTCCAGGCCCGTGTCGGCAACGGCACGAACGTCGGCCTCGGTGGCAGCTTCCCCGTGCTCAACGCCGGCAAGCTGCGCATCCAGGGCTTCGAGTTCGACATCTCGGTCCGCCCGGTCACGCCGCTGACGCTGTTCGCCTCGGTCGGCTACCTTGATGCAGACTACAAGCGCTTCGACGATCCGCGCCGCCTGCCGCCTGCCGGTGGCGCCGCGTTCAGCTGCAACCCGACAGGGGCGCAGATCACCTGCCGCCCGGCCTTCGCGCCGCCGCTCACGCTGCGCACTGGCGGCGAATACCGCGTCTCGCTGGGCGAGGCCTCGCTCACGCTGGGCGGTGACGTGCGCTTCGTCGACAAGCAGTACCTCTCGGTCGACAACCGCCCGGGCTTGACCGAAGACGGCTATCTGATCGGCAATCTCTATGCCCAGGTGGACTTCGACAAGTTCTACCTGCGCGGCGCGGTCAAGAACGTGGGCAACACGCTCTACAAGACCGACGGTCAGGAGTTCAGCTCGGTCGGCAACATCCAGACCGTGTACTACGGCGATCCGCGCACGTGGAACGTGACTGTGGGCGTACGCTTCTGATCTGATTGCAACCTTCGGCGCGGCGGGTGCCCTCAATCCTCCCAACTCCCGCTACGCCACATGGAGCCCCGGTCTGCAACGGCCGGGGCTTTTTGCATGGCGCGAATGGTCCATTACCGGCGGTTCTGCGCTTCCTGCGCACCGCTGCCTCGGCTCTACTCGGGCCATGGAACTGCACTTCGATTGCACGCAATGCGGGCGCTGTTGCCATGACCTGCGGCTGACACTCAGCGTCGCCGAAGCACAGGCGTGGGCAGGGCGAGGGCATCAGGTCGATCTGCTGGCAGAGGGCTGGCCCTGGCCGGATGACGGCGATCCGGACGATCCCCAGATGCAATGGCGCAAGGCGACGAGCTTCCCTGTCTTGGTCGGAGACGTTCCGTTCCGGATCAATCTGCGGCTTGTCGCGCGGCATCAGGGCCCCTGCCCGCATCTCCTGCCCGACATGCGTTGCGGGAACTATGCCGAACGCCCACGCATCTGCCGCATATATCCGCTGGAAAGCCGTCCGTTCGAGGATGTCTCACCTGCACGGCGCAAGTGCCCGCCTGAGGCGTGGAACGATGATCTTCCGTTGCTGGAACGCGATGGCATACCCGCTCAGGACGAAGCGAATGCCATACTTGCCGCGCACCGGCAGACGATGATTGACGATGTTGCAGTCAAGGGCCGGCTGGCCGCCGCGCTCGGTTTTGCCGAGGCCGCTTTTGCGGGTGAAGGCATGGCGGTATGCGAAATCGCGCCTGCGGCCTTGCTGACGGCGCTGGAGGAAGTCTCGTGCGGATTGTGGGAAGCGCCCGAGCACTGGACGATCGTCACCAATCGCCAGTCGACCGCGCGGATGCTCGGCGACCTCGAATGTCCGGCGCGGCTGGTGTCGGCGGGGCCTGCCTTCCTGCAAACCTTCGCCGACGCGTGACTCAGGCCGACTTGGCGCGCGCGCCGAAGCGGCCGAACTTGCGGTAGCGGGTCATCCAGCGGGTCAGGAACAGGCCAAGCGGACGCGGGCTGACGCCCAGCGCTTCGATTCCCGGCAGCGTGCCCGAGGCGACATTGCCGGCCTTGAGCAGCTTCCACTGGTCGGTGCTCATGGGCGCGCCCGGTAGCCAGCCGGTCAGCGCAGCGAATGCGCCCGATACGGCATCGGGCAGTTCGATCAGCACCGGCGTCCGGTCCGCTGCCTTGGCGATGCGGCGATTGAGTTCGCCCATGGTGATCACTTCGGGTCCGGCAAGTTCATAGATCTTGCCGCCGTGGGCGCGCGGATCGGCCAGCGCATTGCCGACAGCTTCGGCGGCATCATCCACGAACACGGGCTGAAGCTTCGCATTGGGGCCGAACACCGGCAGCACCGGCAGCTTGGCCATCAACCCGCCGAACATGTTGAGGAAGTTGTCGTCCTCGGCAAACAGGATCGAGGGGCGCACAACCGTGGCACCGGGGAATGCAGCAAGAGCGGCCTGCTCGCCCTCGGCCTTGGTGCGAGCATAGGGCACGTCAGACCCGGCATCGGCGCCCAGCGCGGAGACGTGGACGAATGCGCGCGCACCGGCGTCCCGGGCTGCCTGTGCAATCCGGCCAACGCCCTGTCCCTGCAGCGAATCAAGATCGCCAGAGAACGCACCGACAAGGTTGACCACCGCATCCACGCCGGTCAGCGCGGCCGCTACGGTGTGCGGCTTGCGCACGTCGGTCGCCACGAACTGCGTCTGGCCCAGGCCGCCCAGCGTCTTCAGACGGAACGCGCGTTCGGGATGGCGGCTGCACACGCGCAACCGTGCCCCGCGCGAGAGCAGTTCCTGCGCCAGATGCGTGCCGAAGAAGCCGCTGCCGCCCACCAGCGCCACCAGCATGCCATCCAGATCGCGCGTCCTGCCGTTTGCCATGTGCATTTCCTGCCCGTTCACCAAGGGAATCCAGCCTTCATGAGGCCGCCCGTCGCGCCGCCTTTGGCACAGCACGGGGCGCGGTTTCAATGGCGAAACACCCCGTAGCGGGCATGGTTGCAAAAAGAGTCTGCTCCGAGCGGATTTGCCCCGTTGACACCCCGCCGCCCATCCCTTAGTGGCGCCCTCCTACCCGGCGGACGGCGCTTTTGCCTCCCGCCCCGTGCCCAGATGGCGGAATTGGTAGACGCACCAGCTTCAGGTGCTGGCGCTCGCAAGGGCGTGGAGGTTCGAGTCCTCTTCTGGGCACCATTTGTTCTTCTCGGAACATCCCAAAAAGTGTATTAAACCCGCAGAAATCCAAGGGAATTGGCCCTTGGATCGTGCCGGATCGTCCCGCCTTTTCTCGGGGGTTCCGCACATTTTTGCGGGCCTTTTGCGGGCCTTTGCGAAAACCACATCGGGAAAAGGCCCGCACATGCCGCTGACCGAGACTCGGCTTCGAGCACTCAAGCCAAAGGACAAGCCTTACAAGGTTGCTGACGACCGCGGATTGTACATCGAGGTCTCCCCAGCCGGCGGCAAACTCTGGCGATTCCGCTACCGGATCGGCCCGGTCGAAAAGAAGCTGTCGATCGGTGCCTACCCCGAGATCAGCCTCAAGCAGGCAAGGCAGACAGCCTATGAGGCGCGGCACAAGATCGCGTCCGGCGGTGACCCGGCGATGGAGAAGCGCAAGCAGAAGATTCGCGCCGAATTCCTCTCAGCCCAGACCTTTGAAGCTGTGGCGCGCGAGTACATCGATCAGATGATGGTGCAGAGTGGCAGGGCAGATGCCACCATCGTGAAGGCCAACTTCTTCCTCGAGCAGCTGGTGGACGCGATTGGCAGCCGACCGATCGACGAGATCGAGCCGTTTGAAGTGCTCGCTCCTCTCAAGCGGCTTGAGGCCAAGGGTAAGCACGAGACCGCGAAGAAGACCCGGTCGTTTGCTAGCCGCGTATTCCGGTATGGCGTTGCCACCACGCGCTGCAAAGGCGACCCGACGTCCATGCTCCGCGGGGCGCTGATCACGCCAAAGGCAAAGCACTACGCAGCGATTCTTGAGCCCAAGGAGCTTGGCGGGCTGCTGCGAGCTATCCAAGACTACACTGGCAACTTCATCACCCGATATGCCCTTCTGATCGCTCCCCACGTCTTTGTCCGGCCTGGCGAGTTACGGCACGCCGAGTGGAAGGAGATCGACCTCAAAGAAGGTGTCTGGCGCATCCCTGAAGGCAAGATGAAGTCGCGGCGCCCTCATGCCGTGCCGCTCTCGAAGCAGGTGATTGGCTACCTGAAAGAGCTCGCCGAGATGGTCGGTACCGAAGGGTATGTGTTCCCCTCGGCCCGTGCGTCTGTTCGACCGATGAGCGAAAACACCTTGAATGCCGCCTTTCGTCGCATGGGCTTCACCAAGGATGAGGTCACCGCTCATGGGCTGCGGGCAACCGCCTCCACCATGCTGAACGAAAGCGGTCTTTGGAACCCGGACGCGATCGAACGAGGATTGGCCCATGGCGATAGCAATGCCGTTCGCGGCGTCTATCACCGCGGCAAGCACTGGGATGAGCGGGTGCGTATGGCCCAGTGGTGGAGCGACTACCTCGATACGATCCGGGAGGGAGGCAAGGTCATCAAGGGCGCGTTTGCGAAGGGCGCGTAACGAGAGTTAAAAACCATCGGCCGTTCCTCCACCAACTACGTCTTTATCCCCTCGCGACGGCCACATTCCGCGACCAAACAAGTTACGGGGAGTGGCGGGACGGTTTGGCTCTGGAAATCCGAACATTCGGCGCTGGACAGTCCAATCGAGAGGAATGTGCGCCGATGCCAAGGTCTTGCGGTTGAGCCCGGGCGGCTGTGTCCCATCGGCGATCGCCGCTATTATGTCGGGAGCGAGGTAGTTCAACCGGATCAGGCGTGAAAAATAGCCTGGCGAGCGACCGAACAGCTTTGCTAAGCCCACTAGGTCAAGGTCTCGATGTGCGTCGAATAGGGCCTGTGCTGCACGGGCATTGCGAATCAGAATCTTGAGCTGCCTGTCAGGTCTGACCTCGACCGCAGGGTCGCGGGGTTGCACGGTGAAGGAGGGCCATCGTTCGGCTGCGATCACGCTAACCGGCACCTCGATTGCATAACGTGCGTTACTCGTTGGCCAGTCCGCCTGCCGTCCAACGAAGGTCCCTTGGCCGTCCCATTCGAGAAACCGCCTGAGCTCGATTGGGCGAACCTCGAGCGTGAGGGCTTCGGGGGCCACCTCAATCCGCACCAACAATGCCGCGATGAGGCCTTCGATCTGACTAGGCGGGGTGCTTGCGAGGCGGGAAGCCGCTAATCCGCCATACTGAGCCAGCCGATCGAGCTCGGCGCCGAATAGGCCATGCGTGCGAAGTGCAGCGCGGAGACGGCTGCGATCGGTAAGAAACGCGCCAAACGCAGCAAGGGTAACCGCATCGAGCCGGTCGGCTCGGGACCGATAGGCACGGCGATACTCAGCCTGCGACCATTGAGCGTTGCTCGAAACGTAAAAATGATACGGTTGCCCGTCGACCCAGTTGACGTCGAGCAGCATGTGGCGTCCGAGATCGTCCCATAGAATTCCCGCTAGGAAGTGATCAGTGCCCAGAGCAGAAGGGCCTTTGCGCGTTCGTTTGGCAGCCAGCGCACATGCGGCATCCCAAGTCGCACGTTCGATTATCGGCGCGTGGCGGCCTGGCCAAGTTCGGTCGTGACCACGAATCTCGCCCACATAGATCGGGTTGCGCAAAATGTTGTAGACCGACCCCGGGCTCATCGGCCTTCCGCCCCTTAAGGTTCCGTTACGCGCAGTCTTGAGCGAGCTACAAAACCCCGCCTCGCGCACCGCGGTCATCGCTGCTGTATAGGTTCCGTGCCGGAGGAACGCGGCGTAGATGAAGCCGACGATCTCGGCTTCGGCCTCTACGACTTCGAGCTCTCCGTCGCGGTATTCGTAGCCAAATGGGGCTAAGCCGCCGTGGATGCGGCCATGGCGTTTACGAGTGCGGATGCTGTCGCGCACGCGTTCTGCGATCAACTCGCGTTCAAATTGCGAGAAGGTCAGCAGTACGTTCAGGATCATGCGACCCATGCTATCGTTGGTGTCGAAAGCCTGCGACACTGACACGAGACCAATCGACCGCCGGTCGAAAATCTCGATCAGGCGCACGAAATCCAGAAGGCTGCGCGTCAGCCGGTCGATCTTATATACGACAACTGTGTCGATCTCGCCCGCTTCAATATCGTGCATGAGCGCTGCGAGCGCTGGCCGTTCGAGCCCACTGCCAGAGTGTCCGCCGTCGTCATAACTCCGAGGGAGCGCGGTCCAACCTCGATATCGCTGGCTTGCGATGTAAGCCGAACAGATCTCATGCTGTGTCGTAAGCGAATTGACTTCGTGATCAAGGCGGCTGTTGGTGCTTTTACGCGTGTAAATCGCACAACGATTGGGCGCGCTGAGAGGGTTTTCGGGCATCGATGGCCTCCTTCTACGGGAGGTCGAGTGTGGGCGCGTTCGTAATGCAGGGACATGTCCAAAGCATTGTCGAGTTCGGCATACGGGAGGCCGATTAGCGGCTTTTGAGATCAAGACAGTCGAAGAGAACCGTCGGCTTCGTCAGCGAATCCGGGTAAGCGGTTACGTCCATTCTGATAGCCCGCCAGGGAGCTGTCAGTCTAAAGCGAAACGTTCTCTGCTGACAAAGTGGCCCCAGAGGCAGCCTGACCTCAGGATGCGAGCGACTGCCATTCGGCAAGAGCTGCCGAGCGTCGCTGCTTGAAGGTCTGTCGGTCGACGAGGTGGCGTTCCTGGGAGAAGTGATTGTGGAGCGAGGCGTGGACCGAGGCAAACTTCTGTAGCGCCTTCATTTGCCTGAAGCGGAGCATGGCTCGCTCTCGTCGTCGGAAGGGCAGGTGGCTGTTCTCGACCCGGTTGTTCGCCCAGCGCCCGATCTCCTGTTTGTCCTCGCAGCCGAGCTCGGTCATCGCGGCGCGGTAAGAGCGCAGTCCATCAGTCGTGATCCGCTCGGGAGATCCGTGTCGCTTCAGGGCTTTGCGCATGAAGGTGAGGGCGGCCGCCTTGTCGCGAGTCCGAGTGACGAAGCTTTCAAGCACCTCGCCTTCCTGGTCCACCGCGCGCCACAAATAGACCATCTCGCCATTCAGTTTCACGTACATCTCATCAAGGTGCCAGCGCCAATGCCGGAAGCCGCGCATGCGGTTGACCCGCTGCCGCCGGATGTCGGCTGCGAACATTGGTCCGAAACGGTTCCACCACAGCCGTACCGTCTCGTGGCAAATGTCGATCCCACGCTCGAACAGCAGATCTTCCACGTTGCGCAGCGACAACGGGAAGCGGACGTATAGCATTACAGCGAGCCGGATGATCTCCGGCGAGGAGTTAAAGTAGCGGAACGGGCTCGCAGGTTTGCGCGGTCTTGGCATCAGCGCAAGCTAGCAACGGGCCCATCATTCGCCAATGG